>JAZJZY010000001.1:0-1024 GCA_040389405.1 Pseudomonadota bacterium
CAGTGGGCGGGGTTATGGTTGGTTACTTCGTCGCCACCTCGTGGATGACCGCACGCCGGCGGGACGGAACGACCGGCAAATTCGAGATCATCGCCTGCGCATTTGCGTTCGGCACTGCCGCGGTAATGGCGTGGGGTGGTCTCACCGGCGCCACGACACCTGCGGGCCCCGGCCCGCTGTTCGCCCTTGCCGGGATTTGCCTGCTAGCAGGCTTGGGCGATCTCAAGGCGATCCTGCGCAAGAAGCTGACGCCGGTTCAGCGCCTTTCGCGTCACCTGTGGCGGATGTGTTTCGCCTTCTTCATCGCCACCGGCTCCTTCTTTCTCGGCCAGCAGGACGTCATGCCTAAGGCCGTGCGCGGCTCGCCGATCCTGTTCGTCCTGGCGTTCGCGCCGTTCGCAGTCATGCTCTTCTGGCTGGTGCGCCTCCGCTTCGCGAAAATGGTCGGCAGGTTGAACCTGCGTGCGTCCAGCGCTCCGGCGGGCCTCGCGGCGGCAGCCTCCGTGCCAGCGTCCTGAAATCCATTCCCTTTCAAGCAGGAGAAATCAAGATGAAAGGACTGATCATTGCCGCAACGCTGGTTGCGGCTATCCCCGCACCGGCCGTGGCGACCGACGTCGCGACCTTTCTCGCCAAGGCCGAGGCCGCCAAGCGCAACAAGCTGAAGGCGTTCTTCTCTGGTGACGTCAAGCATCTGATGGGGGAGGTCAGCACGTCGATGCAGCAACTGAAGGCGGAACGGTTGCGCGCTGAAAGGGCCGGAGGTCACGGCGCTTATTGTGTTAAGGGCCGGGCCACACTCAGCCAGGATGAGTTGTTTGGAGCCCTGAATGCCATCCCGGCGGCCGAGCGTTCGCAGGTGCAAGTCAGGGAGGCGCTGCGCCGCGGGTTGGCCCGAAAATATCCCTGCCCGGCTGACAGAAGTGTCGCCCCCGCCGGGTAGAATCCGCGGAAATTAGACCAGTGTTTCCGTCCACTGCTCGAATAGGCTCTGCTCCAATCTCTGCAACGGGTCGAAAACGGG
>JAZJZY010000002.1:0-49266 GCA_040389405.1 Pseudomonadota bacterium
GGCAGCACAGAGGACAAGGCAGTGGAGTTGTAGTTGCCCGCCAAGGTCCAGTCGACCAGACCATAATCGCCGAAGTCGGTGGGATAGTTGACCGTGAGGTCGACGCCTTGGGTCAACGTGTCGACGCCGTTCAAGAACACCGAGACACCGACAATCGAAGCGGTCGGATCCAGGATGTTGCCATGTGCAGCAATCGACGAGAGGACCAGCGGCACATTGATCGCGCCACCGGCGCCGCTCACCTGGCCCGAACGAACGATGCGGTCGCCCAGGGTGACGCTGTAGGCGTCCAGGGTGACGCTGAGGTCTTCGAACGGATGGGAGACGATACCCACGCTGTACTGGGTCGAGATTTCCGGCTTCAGGTCCGGCAGGCCCAGGACTTTGGCGGCCGCCGAGTTGGCAGGCAGCTGCACGGTCGCCGTGACGGGCGACACCTGGGTGGCCGAGTAGAACTCTTCACCCAAATTCGGGGCGCGGAAACCGGTCGAGATCGTGCCGCGGATGGCGATTTGCGGGTTGAAGTCGTAACGGGCCGTGATCTTGCCGATCTGGGCGTCGCCGAAGTCGGAGTAATGTTCGGCGCGGCCGGCAACGTCGAGTTGAAGGGCCTCAATCGGCGCCAGCGCGAAGTCGAGATACACGCCGTAATTCTTGCGGCTGTGTTTGCCGGCGTCGGTCGGCTGGAAGCCCGGATAGGACTGGCCGCCTTCCTTGTAGCGCGAGGCTGCATCGCCCTGGTCGATGCTGTAGAAATTCTCGCGCGCTTCGACACCGACCGCCACGGTCAGAGGCGAGGCCATACCGACATTGAAGGGATGGGTCGCATCGAGCGTGCCGACAAATTCGCTGGCGGTGAAGGTACCGTCATAGAAATCGGTCGGGGTGGTGTGGGTGTCGATGAACAAAGAACGGTTCGCCGAACGCCAGGTATAGATATTGTCGATGTCCTTGCCGTAACCGACATTGGCATCGAAATCCCAGCCCGCGACGTTGAACTTCATGCCCATATTGTACTGATAGTCGTCTTCGCGCAGCACTTCCTGAGGCGAGAAGCCGTTCGGATAGAGAACCAGTTCGCCCGGCGTGTAGAAGGGACCCGCCTGGCCCGACGAGATCACGATGCCCTGCGCATTCAGGCCATTGTTGCCGAGCGGGGTAAGGCCGCCGCCGACGCCGACAGCGCAAGCCGGGGTCACGCCGCCCGTGGCCAATGCCGTGTTGTAGCCCTGACGGTTGGTGGCAGAGCAAGGCTGGTTGGAGCCCGGCGTCGCGATGAGCTGCGACGGCATGCGGACATTTTCCATACCCTTGGCAAAGCGATGCGCCCAGCTGCCGAAGCCATAAAGCTGGACATTGTCGCTGAAGTCATAACCCCAGTTCGCGAAGGAACTGAACAGCTGATATTCCGGGTCGCTGTTGATGAGGTTGGCGCGGCCATACTCCGGCATCGCACGGCGATTGGCCAACGGCACGCAGACGCCGCCGGTGCAGGGAACGACGCCATTGGCGTTCGGGGTAAAGGTATTGTTGCCGGCCGTGGCGCCCACGCCGATAAGACCTTCCGGCGCTTCGGCGCCCGTGGGACCGAAGAGGCGGGTGTCGTTGCCGCCATTATGGGTGAAGGCATGGAACTTCTTGTCGACCGTCAGGTTGACATAGCCCTTGTCGAACAGCGGCAGGCCGATGTTGAAGGACACGTCATACGTGTCGCCACGCGCATTGTAGTTCTGGCCGCCGGAAACCTGCAGCTGGCCGCCGGAGGACTTCTTCTTGAGGATGAAGTTCACGACGCCGGCGATGGCGTCCGTGCCGTATTGCGCCGCGGCGCCATCCAGCAGCACTTCGACATGGTCGATCGCCGCGGTGGGGATCAGCGAGATATCCGCTGCCGCGCCGCCGCCGGACGAACCGCCGCCGACATTCAGGTTGCCGGTGCCGTGACGGCGCTTGCCGTTTATTAGGACCAGTGTGTCGTTAGGCGACAGACCGCGAAGGGCGGCGGAAAGCGTCAGGTTGGCCGTATCGCCGCCGAATGAATCAGCCACGAAGGACGGAACCGTCTGGCCGAGAGCGGCGCGAAGGTCACCCGAGCCCGAACCGCGGGTCAACGAGTCGGAGCCCAGCACGGTGATGGGCGCGGCGCTGTCGGCGGCCGTCATGCCCTGCACGCGCGTGCCGGTCACGATCACGGTCTCGTTCTCGGCATTGGCGTTGTTCTGTGCCAGCGCGGAGGTCAGCGTCAGCGCCAAGGCGGCGAGCGACGTTCCCAGCAGCAGCGAATGTTTGGATTTCAACGATGTGCGCATTAAATGGCTTCCCCTAAATTGCCTGTTTTGGCGATGTGATGCGCTTGTGCGCACCGGTTGCGTTTTTTTGGATCTGGCGTCTGACGAAAGCGGCTTGGACCCCCGTGCCGATATGGCGAAAACCGTGCTTTGGGAGCCCGGGTTGCTGGCGAAAAACCCGTAGCGCTCGAGCACCGGATCATATGCCTTCAGGCAAGCTAAGGAGCCATTCCTCCGCGCGAAACTATATTTTCGTAGTAATTATATACGCCTAAAGAGCTATATTATAACCTAAAATACCTGCTCGACTGATCATTTAGGCTCTGTGAGAGCCGACTAAACGGCAGTTTCGGTGAATTTCACTATGATCTGACGAAAGCCGGCCTATCCGTTTTGACAATTTTCCAGGCAGAACTGGCAGGTTTGCCACACCAACGCGGCACCACGGAAAGCCATATTGCGGCGGTTCCCGCCAAAAAGCTTCGCCGCCCTCCGAATCACCGCCCAGTTTGAAGGCCGATGTGCGCTCTGCCGGTGACGAAGATTGCTGTCCGAACTGACGAAGCGTCAGATCAGGTGACCCAGGCCACTCGCCAGGCCAAAGACAACCAGGCCGAATACCAGAACGCCGGCAAGGCCCAGCGCCGCTCCCAGTAAAATCGCCACGCCGTCATGCTCGATCAGGCCCAGCCCGATCACCACAAGGGCCAGGGCCGGCACCATATGGCCGAACGGGATCGGCAGCGCCGAGAGGATCGACAAAACCACGCAGATCAGTCCGATGACGCGTTCCGCAGCGGGCGTGCTCACCGCGGGCAGCCGCGGCTTCAGCAACGGCTCGATGCGCGCCAACATGCCGGCCAGCCGAGGTGCGAAGGACTTCAGCATTCCGGCGCCGACGCTGTGCCCGGCGATAGCGCGCGGCAGCTTCAGACGCGGCCAGCCCAGCATCAGATGCACTGCCAGGATGATCACCGGAATGCCGAAAACGACATTGCCGAAGGGAATAGGCGCGGGGAAAATATTCGGCACGGCGAAAATTGCCATCAGCACGCCCAAGCCGCGATCGCCCAGGCTGGCGACGATATCCTGCAGGCTGACGCGCTCGGTGCCCAGATGTTCCGCGAACTGGCGGAGCAATTGCGATGTCTTTTCTGGTCGCGCGCCGGAGGGTGAGTCCGGATCGGAGGATCCTGTCATCGGCTGTGTCAGACCGGCAGGCCGAGATATCGCCACAGCTTTTCGATCTGGATCATGTCCAGCTCGATCGCCGTCTCCAATTCTTCGATCCGGCCCGGCCCATGGCCTTTGGCGTGGCGGGCGTGACCGCTTTTCAACGCCTCTTCCAGGGTTCCGGTGACAGGCACGTCGTCCTTGGACGCATGGCGCCAGCCCGGCGACGTCACCCGCTTGGTCAATTCGTCGTCAGAGTATCGGTTGGCCATAGGCGCTCCCGGGAAACGGTCATTCTCGACCGGACATATATATGCCGCGGATTCAGAAATGGAATGAACCCGATCCGGTCCCTGCCCGTCTATCGCGGATATTTTCACCAAGTTCCCCGCAAATGTTCGTTTTTACCGTTCCCAGGGCCATACTCGCCGTTTCCCGTGAACCAAATCCGGAGATTCGCATTGAATCAGGGTCCCGGAAGCAATCTGGGACGTGGAGTTCGGATGTCCCTCACCTATCGCGACCAGATCTTCATGACACCTCTTGCCCGGCGGCACGACCGACGAACGGGCAATGACGAAGAACATGGCATCGGGCGCTCCCCGCGTTTTGCGCCGGGATTGTGGCTGACCGGGGCCGCGATCTTCTATATCGCCGTTGCCGCGCTCTGCATTTTCCTCTTGTAGGAACCTTGTCCGAAACGATCCGGGCGAACGATCAGTCCGGGCTGGGCGTGAGCAGGCTGTTGGCCAGACGTGCATGAAGCTCGGCCTGGGCCCGCTCGCGATCCTGAGAGCGGGTGATCCATTTCTCCACCGTACCCAGGCGCTCGGCGAGCAATTGCGCACCTGCCACTTCGCCTTCCAGCTTGCGCCCCAGATTGCCGATATCGCCATACAGCATCGCCAGACGATCGGTGCCGCCGTCGAGCTTGCGGCTGACGGCGCCTAAAGTGTCGGTCAACGCTTCGATCCGATCGACAGAGCGGGCGTTGCGATCCTTCAATTCCGCGATCGCTTTCTGGGCCTGCTCCATCTGGGTGCGATGCTCGCGCAGCGCAAGCGCAGCTTCGCTCAAGACGTCACCTTTCAGGCGGTTCATGTCGCGCGTCATATCTTCATGACGACCGTCCGCGGCCTTCAGTCGGTCTTCCAGTTGACGCACAGCCGCGGCGGCTGTTTCGCCGGCGGCATTCAGATCTTCTTTCAAGCCATCGGCGCATCGCGATAGGTCTTCGTGCATGCCGCCGGTCCGGCGCAGCAATTCGTCGTGACGCATGTCACCCGCTTCAACCCGCTCTTCCAGTTTGCGCAAGGCGATGGCGGCCTGACCGAGATTCGTCACTTCGCCGCGCAGCATGCGCATATTATAGGCGAGATCTTCGTTATGGCCGTCGGCGGTCTGCATGCGCTCTTCCAGATGACGCAAGGCAGCGCGATTTTCCTCGAAGCCGCGGGCGTTGGCGACTTCGCTGTTGACGATCCGCATTTCCACGGCATCCAGACGCTCGCGATCCGCGCGCAACTGGGCTTGTAGGGCGTCCGCCAATGACGCGATCTTTTCGTCCCGTTCGCCGGCGCCGCGTTCCGCTTCCATCGCCAGGCCGGATATGACGTTGCAAACTTCGCGGATGGTTTCACGCAGATGCGCGATCTCCGCACCATCTTCCAGACGCGCGATGCGCGAATCCAGATTGCCGAACACTGCGGCCTGGCGCTGGGTTCCGGCATCGAAGGGCGATTTCGGCGCGAAGACGGGCGGCGCATCGGCCACAGCGAAGGCGTTCTCGATTTTTTCGTGCAGCGAACGCAGACTTTCGGCGGACGCTTCGTCCGCAACGAGCATGCCGCCATCCGCCTGCTCGGCGAGCGGCGGACTCTCATCTGAAAGAGCGGCCCGGATCATGCTTTTGCCCCGTAAACTTATGGCCGGATTGTCGGCCAATAGAGTTAACTCCCCATTACCAAGGAATAAACAGACTGCAAGCAATTGATTCTATAGAAGAAAACTAAAAAGTTCCAGTGCCGCTGGTTTGCCTTCCTTAAATTAGGCTTTGGAGAGGGTGCCGGCGCCCCGGGGAATCCGGGAATGCCGGGTATTTTTAACCAAATGCCCCGCAAACTGACCGGCCCGGCGCGTCACATACCGCCGGCGATAGGAGCCGACGGATGAGCAAGCCCGCCGAGACAGACAGGGCAAGGATGCGCCTGATGTCCGCGGGACGGACCCTGCTGGGACGCGGCGACACCAAATTCACCATCGCCCGGCTCTGCGCCGAGGCCGGTGTCACTGAGGATGATTTTGATCGCGTCTTCGAAAATCGCGCCGCGCTTTTCGCCGCGCTGGTCAAGCCGCCTGCAATGGAAGCAGTGCTCGAGAAGCGTTTTCGCGAGATCGAACAGAATCTCGCGGCTCTGAACGCACGTTTCGAGAAGATCGAACATGTGCAGACAACCGTCGCGACGCAACCATTGGAAGAGCCGAAAATCCAGGCCAGACCACGACAGGATTATTTCGGACCGGTCCGCCGCATGGCGCGCCGCTATGCCAGCGCGACGCGCCTGCCGCCACGCCGCACAGCTATCGCCATGGGCGTGGCCTTTGTCATGGCCATGACGATGGGCATCCCGTTGTTGCAGGCTGCGCGCGGCAACAACCCGGCGCGCGATGCTGCTCCTGATTCCATCATCACATTGCAATCGCGGGCCGAGGATGGCGACGTGAAAGCACAATCCGCTCTGGCTTTCGCTTATCTGGGCAGCCCCGGCGTTGCGCGCGACGCCTCGGCGGCGGCGCATTGGGCACAGACGGCGGCGGAGCAAGGCGATGCCAATGCGCAATACCTGATCGGCAGTCTCAGCCTGGCCGGAACGGGCGTCGGGCGCGATCCCAAACAAGCCGTGTCCTGGTTTACGCGCAGCGCCGCGGCGGGCAATATCAAAGCGATGCACAATCTCGCCATTGCCTATGTCCAGGGCAATGGCGCCCCCAAGAATCCAGCGGCGGCGGCGACTTGGTTCGCGCGCGCGGCCTCGCAGGGTTATGTCGATTCCGCTTTCGATCTCGCCGTATTGTACGAACAGGGTCTGGGCGTGGAACAGAATCCGCGCGAGGCGCTGCGTTGGTATCGCGTCGCGGCCAATGCGGGCGACAGGTCGGCGGCGGCGCGGGCCCACTTCCTGGAAACCGACGGGCGCCCCTGATATTCCGGTTGCCATCCCGGCTGGACCGGTCCGGGACAAACCGCGCTACCCCTCGGGAACTCTGACATAAATTCCTGGCACGCAGGTTGCGTTTAGCTCTTCGTCATCACGAAGAGCTGAGCGCGTGAAGGGATTTTCGTTCCATATTGAGCCGGCCGCCCGGTTCGAAGAATCCGGCAAACGGATCCGCAGGAGCCGCCTCGATCTGGCGCTCCAGTTCCGCTTGCCTGCGTTGAAACGCGCCACGCCGAAAGTTAAAGCCGCGCCCCGCAAAGTACCGGCCAAGTCCTTCAGCAGCGACAGGGAGATATTGGCGGCGCATCAAGCGCGTTACGGCATTTTCGTGATCTCGACCATGCAACGGCGCGACGGCCGCTGGTTCGCCAGCTTCGGCTGCGCCGACGGACGGCTGCTCACTGTCGATGGACGCAAACAGGCGGTATCAATAACCGATCTCTATCCGGCGGAGGTTTTTGCTCTTGCCGAAGCGCAGGTCCGGATCGACGCACTTAATCTTTCGTGAACCCGGCCGCTGGGCTCACAATGACATTCCGCCCGACGCTTTCATGCAATTATTCCAAAAAAACAAAAGGATGGCGTACGGAACGGTACAGCCACCAGCCTGGCTCATAGGCAATCATTAAGATTTACAGGATATAAAAATCCCAACGCGTAAGGATGACGGCTCCATCATGGACGAGTGCAACATTCAAGCGGACTTGCTTGAGACGGCGCGCGCTCTGATCTTGAAAGATCCGGACCGGTTCTCCGTCGCTGCGCTTTGCCGCGAGACCGGCCTCAGCCGCAACAGGATGCGCCAATATTTTCCCACCAAGGCGGCGCTGATGACGGCGCTGCTGGAGCCGTCGGCATCCGAAAACCTCCAGGACGAAATTTCCGGCGCAGAGGATCTGCCCGAAGACTCTGTACCGGCAATCACGAACGAGAGCTGGATCGAGCGGCGCCTTCGCGTGTTCGAGCGGGCATTGGCGTTGCTGGAAAACAAGACCGAAGGCGCAAGCCTGGAGCAATCGCACGCACAGGCGATGATCGGAGAGCGCCTGTCGGGACCGATCAGCGCTTCTCTAGCGGAATTGCCCCCGATCGTGGAAGTCAGCAAGACGCCCGAACGCGAGACCATCATTGTAGTCGAGTCCGCTCCCAGCATCCCGGCAAACCCCGAACCGCTGGTGGTGCCGCCGCTGGAATTTCATGCGCCTCAGCCGGCATTTCACGCCCGCGAAAAATTGCAGACCATTCTGGAAAATGTGGCCCCCGCTCAAACGGCGCCGGAAAAACCGAAACTCCTCCAGGACGTTCCGCCCTGGATGATGTTTTCGGCCGGGCTCGCCGGCACGGCGGCGGCGCTGGGCTTGCTGCTGGTCATTTCCAATGCCCGCAACACGCCTGCACCGATCAAGGCGGCACCACAAGCGGCGATCGCGATTGCGGCACACACCCCCGTGGCAACGCCGAATATCTATGAACAAAGCTCTCATGTGGTTGTGATCGACGCGACCGGCGCAACGCCTGCCGGTTCCGATCTCGATACGCGGGCCGAGCGCGGCGATGCCCATGCCAAGGTCGAAGCCGCGCTGGCCTATCTGCGCGGCGATGGCGTGGAGGCCGATGCAGGCGCGGGCATGCGCTGGGTCCAGGCCGCGGCAACGCAGGGCGATGCGACCGCGCAATTCATCCTGGGCTCGCTTTACGCCAAGGGAATGGCGCCCGATCCGGCGCGCGCATCCAAATGGTATGCCGCCGCCGCTGAACAGGGCAACGTGAGGGCGATGCACAATCTTGGCCTCGCATATCTGAACGGCGATGGCGTGGAAAAGAACGCCGCGACCGCGATCGACTGGTTCACCAAAGCGGCGACGAACGGCTATGTCGACAGCGCGATGAATCTGGCGGTTCTGTTTGACCGCGGCGAAGGCGTTGCCCGCAATCCGCAGAGCGCCTTGCAGTGGTACGACCGTGCGGCAACGCTGGGCGACACCGAAGCGGCGCATCGCGCAAAGACCTTGCGCGCGCAACTGTCCCGGATCGCGGGCCGCTAGAACGCCGTCATTTCAATTCCGTCATCACCGCGCTTTGGTGTTCGCCCGCCAGCAGCTCGGTATGATTGCGGCCCGCCTTGCTGAAGGTGATCTGGTCTTTGCGGAAATCCAGGATCTCGCTCTTGCCGTCGGTGCCGGTGGAGCGGATCGGGCCGTCATAACGAAACGCCATCACGGTATCCTTGTCGTGATGATGCATCGGCACCGCCACGCCCGGCGTCCAGCTGAAGCGCGATACCACCACCCGGTCATTCTCGAACATGACTTCGGAACCGTCGCGCGGGAAGGCGTTCGGTATCCCATTCGGTCCCGGATTGGGCGTGCCTCTGCCGCCCTTTAATTCGATCACCATTTCATGCGCGGGAGATAGGACAGACGTATCCGTCGAACTCACACCCTTGGGCGTGAACACAGCATTGCCGAAATATCGTGCTGCCACTTTATTGCTATCGGCGCGCCGGGTGCGGACGATAAAATTTCCGAGAAACACTGTGATAGTGTCGAATTCCGTCGGTTTGGGTGGTGCGCTTTCATTCGCCGCCAGCTTCACGTCCCACACCGTGACGCGATCATTGTCGATCACCTTGTTGACCTCTGGCGCGGCGAATGCGGGCGTCGCCAGAACTGCTAGCAGAACGGCGGAGCAAAGCGTGCGGGACATTGGAGTTTCCTTGGGCGCGGACACCCTCAGCAAACCGGCAATCCGGAAAGTTGCATAGAGAGGGGCGAACTTTTTCTCTTGCACCCCTTGTTCCAGAATGTTCTAGATATATCTAGACTATGCTACAGAATAGGAGAAAACAGCATGTGGCATTCAAGAAATCATGAAGAATCAAATACTTATAGGAATTGTGGACCAGGCCGGGGCCGATTCCGGGGTGGCTTTGGCGGCTTCGGGCACCATTTCGGCCGGGGCATGGGTGGCGGCGGCGAAGGCGGCCGGCGCCGGGGCCTCTACGATTCCGAAGAGCTGCGTCTGGTGCTGCTCTCACTGATCGCCGAACAACCGCGCCACGGCTACGACCTGATCCGCGAAATCGAGGAACGCACCGGCGGCGAATATGCGCCCAGTCCCGGCGTAATCTATCCCACTCTCACCATGTTGCAGGACATGGGGCTGATCGTGGAAAGCGATGCAGCCGGCACGCGCAAGGTCTATGCCGCCACGTTGGAAGGCACCGCGCATCTTGCGGAGAAGAAGGACGAAGTCGCCGCCCTCCTCGCCCGCATCACCGAGCTGAAGTCGGCGCAGAAGGGCGACCGCGCCCCGGTGCGCCGCGCGATGCGCAATCTGCATGCGGCGCTGGCGGAAAAGGTGGCGCGTTCCGACAATGACGAGTTGATGCACAAGATCGCAGCGCTGCTCGACGAAGTGACCCAGAAGATCGAGCGCAGCTAAGTTCAGACTGAAAAAGTAGAGTTCAGCGTATCGTCAGGAAAGAAATTTCCGGCGGTACGCCGAACCGTGCCGGAAACAGGCTGGTGCCGATGCCGGGCGAGACGAACATGGTCTTGCCATCCTCGCGCACCGTGCCGATCGCATAGCGCTGGCCATACATCGAGGCAAAACTCACCGCGGGACGTCCCAGCACGGGCAGCCAGATCTGACCGCCATGGGTATGGCCGGCCAGGGTAAGCGCGCAATTCCTGGGCAGGATCGGCAGCGAATCCGGCGAATGGGTGAAGCACAGGGCGCGCGCGTCAGCCGGCAAATGCCGGAAGACCCGGGGTGGATGCGACTGACCGCTGTGATAATCGCCGATCCCCACCAAGTAGAAATCGCCATGTGGTCCCCGCAGCGGCAGCGCCATATTTTCCAGATCGGGAATACCGGCGGCGCGGAACAGCGCCGCAATGCGGGGCCCGCCTTCATAATGATCGTGATTGCCCAGCACGGAATAGACACCCATCGGCGCGCGCAACTGCTTCAGATGCGTGAGAATCTTTTCCACCGCCATGTGATGGCCGAACGTCACATGGGTCACGTAATCGCCGGTGAGCAGGATGATGTCGGGATGAGCCGCATTGGTCATCGCCACCACCCGGTCGATCTTGGCCTCGTCGATATAGGGCGATCCCGCATGCAGGTCGCTGATCACGGCGATGGTCATGCCTTTGAGGAAGGGTGCATCCACCGCCACGTCGTAACGCGCAAGGCGCAGCGACGAGGGTTCGAGCCAGAAGGCGTCCAGCGCCAGCCCGATGATGAAAATCAGTCCCAGGGCAACGAGGAGATAGCGCGATCGCATGAACCGGCCCATCAATATTCGAACTGATAGGACAGGCCAAGCGTGCCGCCCGTATCCTGGGCTGCCGCGCCCTGGGTGGCGGCGGCACTCGCGCCCGCGCTGATGGTGGCTTCCGCCTTTAAATTACGCGTGATGTCGATCTGCACCTGGGCCTGGGTGCCGCCGGACAACCCCTGCTTGGCGCCGACATAGATGTTGCGGGAGACATATTTGCCCGCTTCCACTGTGGTCCCGGTGGTGACGCCGGAGCCGCCGCTCACAGCCAACCGGTCCAGACCCAAACCGCCCCGGATCGACGCCACCGGATCGAAGCCGTTGCTGATGCCGCTGAGCGAGGCCAGCGCCTGGGCGATCTGGGCCAATTGCAACGGGGTCAATTGCTTGGAACTTTGCTGGAACAGCAGACGCGCCAATATTTCATCCTGGGGCAGTTGCGGCGAACTCGACAGAGTGATTTTCGGCGCGGACGCATAACCGCTCACCGTCAAGGTTGCGGTGACGCCGCCCGAACTCGTCTCCGCCACGAAATTCAACGTGGGGTCGAGGCGGCTGCGCACGCCGCTGCCATCGAAGCTCACCTTGCCGGTGGTGAAATCCAGCACCTGCCCCGCCACCGTCAAGGTGCCGCGCTGCATCTGGAAACCGCCGCCCACCTGGGGCGCACCGGTGCTGCCGCTCAGCGTAAGTTGTCCGCCCAGATCGGCATCGATGCCATGACCGCGCACGATCACCGGCCCGGTGGTGGCGACAGTCAGATTCAGGGAGACCGCCGTGGTGGCGGGCGGCGGCGGCGGCGGTTTCTCGCCTCGGCGCCGGATATTCAGTGTACGGACTTCTGGCGGGAAGGAATCCGGCAGGTTGATCTCGGCATGCGGCACGTTCAGCGTGCCTGATAGGACGACCGCGCGCCGCGCTTCGCCTTTCAGTTTCAGATCGCCGGTCAGCGATGCCGTCATCATGTCGCTGACGATGGGACGGGCATTGCGCATGCTGATGGTGAGATCCACCGGCCAGCCTGCCGTGACCGTGTCGATGGTGCCGCCGCCGCCAATGCTGCCCGGTCCGGCCTTTCCTTCCAGCTTCGTGACTTGAATCACGCCATTATCGGCCTTCAGGTCGGCGGCGATGTCATGGACATGCACACCTTGCGTATAGTCCTGAAATTCCGCGCCCTTGAGCGAGGCAGTACCCGACAAGCGCGGCGCGGCGATCACGCCTGCCACCGTACCATCCAGGGTGATACGGCCCTTCACCTGACGTCCGGCCGCTGTCAGCAACGGATTGAGCAGGGATAGATCGGCGCTGCCCGCCGCATGCAGATCCAGCGCATGATCGGGCGCCAAAGGCACACTGCCTTGCACCGTCAGCGCAACGCTCTCCCCCGCGGACAATTTCACGTTCACCTGCGCCGCGCCACCATTCAGCTCCGCACGTGCTTCCAGCGCGGCAGGCGCCAGGCGGCGTGAATAGCCCGCCACCCGCAATTCCCTGCCATTCAAACTCGCGACGCCGGAGGGCGCAGCGATGGTGCCGGTGAGATGGGCGCTGGCCGACAGCGTTCCTTCGACCCCCCATTGCGGCGCGAAGGAGCGGAACGATGTGAGCTGGATATTCTCCGCCGAGGCGGTGAGCGCCAGCTTGGGCAGCACGCGGCCTTCGACAATGATCCCGCCGCCCGCCGCCTTCAGCACCAGGCGATCCACTGCGACGCCGCCGGCCAAGTCGAAATGCGCAGGTTGGGCCAAGGCGATGCTTTCGCCCCGCCAGCCGATTGCCAGTTGATTCAATTGCACTTGTGACTTGGACGCGTTAGCCAGCGCCGCGGTAACGACATGCGCCGGTTCGCCCTGCATGTCTTTAAGATCACCGGTCAGCGACACGGCCAGCTTGTCGAGCGGGCCATCGACCGCGCCCATTGCAGAACCGGTGATGCCGCTGGCGGCAAGGCCCCTGGCATTGAACTTCGCATCGATGCGCGGCGCACCGAAGGCATCGCCAACCGTGCCGTCGATTGTCGCGCTCTCCAGCGCGTTGCCTTCCAGCTTGAGCGCGGCTGCATCCAAATGCAGCGCCACGCTTTGTTTGCCATTCGCGCCACTCAGATCGCCGGTCGCGTGCAGATTTCCGCGCATCGCCAGACCGGTGAATGTCGCTAGGTCATTCAGGTCTTTCGCATCCAGTGCGACATGTCCGGCAAGCGGGCCCTTTTGCGGCAAAGTGATCGCCGCCTGGCTGGTCAAAGATTTCCAATCCAGCGACAGCTTGGCGTCGTGACCTGTGCCCTTTGCGGTCCAGTCCGCCGCCAGCGCTAGATCGGCGCCGTCCAGCTTGCCGTCGGCGGTGACCCGCGCGTTTTTGGGATTGGGCAGGCCGGTGGCGCGGGCGCGCAACGTGATGCGCTGGCGGGCAAAGCCCCGGCTGGCCATGTCGGCATCGCCGGACAGATCGACCAGCGCCTGGGCGGGAATGCCCGCCACCGTGCCCCGGAACTGCGCCGTGCCGATCAGCACAGGGGTCAGGCGCGACAGATCGCTGAGCGCGGCGCTGATCCGATACTCCATCCGTCCCGCACGGAGGCCGCCTTCGACATTGGTGTCGAATCCCGCCCCGCGCAGACGCAATCGCGAGTCCATCACATCGCCGCCGGATACCAGGGTGTGGAATTTGAGCGTGGCGTCACGGCCCAGCATCCGCGCCACCACTGAGGCGCCATCCGCCGCGATGCCGCCATCCAGATCGAGCGTGATCTGCCGCCCGCTGCGTGAGGCGGCGACCTTCAACTTGGCGCTGCCCTTGAGGTCGGTACCCGCCAGTGCCGCGAAAGGCTGAAGCGACGGCACCGACAGATTGACCGTCGCGCTTTGCGCGCCTGCTGTCTTCGCCGTGCCATCGAGCGTGAGCAAGGGATGGCGAAGCCGGAACGTCACCGGCCGCGCAGCATCGTTGAGGTCCGCATGCGCCACCACCGCGAATGGCTGGGCCGCGAAGATGCCGGCATATTTGCTTTCCGGCAGGCGCGTGCCGCTGGCTGTGGCCGTGAGATCTACACCACCGCCCTGCCCCTGCGCTGTCGCATCCACCGCCGCGATGGTGAAGCCGGCGGCTTGCAATTGCGCCAGGCGCAACTTGGCATCGACTTGCGGCGTAGCGAAGGCGCCATGCACATGCCCTTCCGCCACCAGGCTGGCCCAGCCGGTGGAGGCATCAAGCTGCATGACAGGCGATGTAGCCGAGAAATCCAGATCCGCGCGTCCCGCCGCCAGCGAAATCGTACCGCTGCCGTTGGCCGCCAGCGCGCCCGCCGTCAGCACGAACGCGACAGCGTTGGCGGCGCGGTCGCCTGATGCCTGCGCGGACAACGTGATGGCACCCAGCCCCGGCATGCCCACGATCGTGCCCAGCAATCCGTCCGGGCTCTCCGCGATGGCGGCATTGCCGCCGATCACATCGGCCGTGACATGGCCCTTGAGAATATAATGATCGTTGCCGCCCGGCCGGGTGATGGCGACATCGACGCCGAATTCATGGATGGTGGTGAAATTCAGCGAGCCCTTCGCCGCGAGCATGGCGGGATGACCCAATAGCGCCGGCGCGATATCGATATGCGGCAAGGACAAGGCATAGACATCGATGCGGGGCGACGGCCCCTCGCTGGGCTTGGACGGTAACGGACGGCGCAAAAACTCCACTTTCGCGGCGGCGACCCGCTTCACTTCATAATGGTTGCCCAGAATCGTCAGCGGCGACCATTCGACCTCGGCATCGGTGATGCGCAGCCAGGTGCCGCCCGCGTCGCGCAGTTCCACCGTACGCGCGGTGGCGCTTGCCGGCAGCGCGCCTTCCAGCCCTTCGACGATCACTTGGCCGTCCGTGGCCTTGGCGGCGATCCATTCGATCAGGCGATGGCCGGGTGGCGTCCACAGCAACAGTGCGAGCATGAGCGCAAGGCCGGCGACGGTGCCGCCGGTCCAGCGCAGGGTGCGCAGCAACAATTTTTGCCGGTCCTCGCTCAAAAGGCCTGTCCCAATCCGATATAGAGTTCAAACGCATCGCCGCCCCGGATCCGGTTCAGGGGCACCGCGATATCGGCACGTACCGCACCCAAGGGCGTATAGTATCGCGCACCGATGCCCGCGCCCACGCGCACCGCGCCGCTGAAGGGCGTTCCCCCCGCGCTGGCCTGGCCCGCATCGACGAAAGCCGCCACCCCATAATCTTCCAGGATGCGCTGGCGGAATTCGATAGTGGCGGCATCGACCGACTTGGCGCCCACCGGCTTGTTGTCGGGAAATTGCGGGCCGATGGATTGATAGGCGAAACCGCGCACGGTGGCGCTGCCGCCCGCATAGAGCCGCTGATCCGGCGGCAATTCCAGATTCGATCCGCCCATGATGCTGCCCGCCAGCGCCCGCAGCGCCAGCACCGAACGTCCCGGCTCGCCCAGATCGAAATAGGCCGAGCCCGACGCTTGCAGCACCAGGAAGGTGAGATTGTTGGCGCCGAAGGATTGCGTCGGCGTCACCGCCACGGAGGCACGCGCGCCGCTCACCGGATCGCGCAGCAGATCGGACAGGCCGGTGGAATTGTAATTTATCGTCAGCGGCAGCGCGATCAACTGATAGAGCCGGTTGGTGTTCTCCTGTGCCACCTGGTCATATTGCAGCATCGCGCCCACACTGCCGCTCCAGAGCGGTGAGAATTTGCGGCGCAGATACACGGCCGCGGTTTCGGCGGTCTGGTCATAGGCATCAAGCTGTTGGCGCACGCCCAATATGTCGAACTCCAGCACCTGATCGGGGCGCCAGAATTGCGGCTTGATGAATTGCGCCCCCAGATTATAGCCCAGGCCCGACGTAGAAGTGCCCAGTCCCGTGCCCGCCGCGCTCAGATTAAGTTGCTCGGCATTGCCGAACAGGTTGCGATGCGACCATGTCGCGCCCAGGCTGATGCCCAGGTCGGTGGAATAAGAGCCGTTCAGGGTGACGAGATGCTGGGGCCGCTCCTGCACATCGAAGGTGAGAGCAATGCGGCCATCGGCATCCAGCTTGGTCGCCGCATGCACGGTGACGCCGGAAAAAACGCCCAGCCCCGCCACCGCCTGGCGCGCCTCTTCAATACGGCTGGGACGATAACGGTCACCCGGCTTTACCGTCAGCACCTTGCGCACGAAATCCTCGTGCACGTCTTTCAGACCGGAAAAGACGATGCGCCCGATCTCGACGCGCGGACCGGTGATCACGCGGTAGGTGAGATTGACCAGGTGCTGCTCATTGTCGGCAAAGGCGATGGGCGCTTCCACCGTCGCCAGCGCGTAGCCGTCTTCCTGCAGCGCCGCCAGCAACTGCGCCTGCGCGTCCAGCACGGCATTGGCGATGGCGGGATCGCCGCTTTTGATCCGCGCGGCATCGCGAACGGCCGGGGGCACTGTGCCGTCGAAGGCGATGGTGCCGATATGAAAGAGCGGCCCCTTTTCGATGGCGACATCGACCGCTATGGGTGGATTGGCGGGCGCATCGTCCAGAAATGTAGGCAGCTCCGGGTCGGACAGTTCATGCCCGGCGATCTTGATGGTCACGCCGTTGAGGTAATAGCCGAAACTGTCCAGAGCGGTCTGGAAGCGGGCGACATCGGATTGGGCCCGCTGCACCAGCGCGAAGGGCGGCACCGGCACCTTGTCCTGCAGGCTGGCGAGCTGGGAGCTTGAGCGTAGCACCGCATCCATCTCGCCCGAGCCGGCGGCTTGGATGGTGACTTTATAAGGCTGCGGATCGGCGGCGCGCGCCGTGCCGATGCCCGCCAGAAGCAGGACCAGGACCGATCTTTTGAGCAAAGCGGAAACCGGCAAGATGCAAAACCGTCTGGGCAAGCCTTTGAACCAACTTGTCGCTTAGTCAGTGTTTGTGGATTCGGTATGGCGGCCGGGCGGATTGTATTGACCGGACCCCGCGAAATACAGGCACAATCGGGCCCGTGCCACAGGGGATCCGCATGAAGGCGCCCAAATACCAGCGCATGGAGATATTCGAGGCCGCGATCCAGACCGCGGGCCATGGATTGGCCGACCCCGTCAAAGGGGTGCAGATCACGGACAAGGGTATTGTGGCCTGGGCCGGCGGACGGGCCATCCGCATGTCCTATGCCTGGAATCAGGCTTACGGCCCGAATGGCGAGCCGATGCTGGGCGGCGGCGACTGGTCGGCGAAATATGTCGAGGATTGCGCGATGCCGCCGACTGTTTCGCCGGCATCGCGTTCCTGGTAGCGCTTTTTCTGACTAGCGAACGCCGCCGAGCATGCCCAGCAGATAGAGAACCAAAATGATCACCAGCACCAGGCCGATAGCGCCACCGGCGCCGCCCATGCCATAGCGGCTATAGCCGAAGCCGCCGCCACCCAGAAGAAGAACCAGAAGAATAATGATCAGAAGTGTGCTCATGCGAGTCCCCGTTTCAATATCGGACAGATAATGGATTGCGCGGATGGAAGTTCCCTGCGAGCGTTTCTCAGCGGCGACGCGCCATTCCGAAGGTGATGCGATCGTCCATCCAGCGCGCCGAGATCGCTGCCGCAACCGCCACGATGGAGCCGAACAGAAGCGCGAAAGCCGTCCATAGTGCCGCGATGCTGGCAGCCTTGCGCGCATCGTCCGCCGCTCGCTTCATCTGGGCTTCGCTGTCAGCGACCCGCTGCAAGGCGGCGGCCATGGAGAGGCCTGCATTCTCCGACACCAGACGCGCCAGCCGCAGCTTGTCCGCGTCGCTGATGGTCGGCCCGTTCATGGCCACGATCCGCTCCGCTTCCGCTTTGTCGGCCTCGGCCTGCGCGGTGTTGGGTGCGGGGCGGAACATGGTATCCACCCAATAGTTGGAAGAATTGTCGGAAGCGCCGGGCATCGCCATGGCGCCCGCCACCGCCGATCCCGTCATGGTGGAGGCAAAACCCAGCAGCAAAAGGCCGGCGACAACCGCCAAGGCCCACATGACAAAGCCGTGCGCGGCGGCGCGAAATTCCTCTTCCGCCGTGTTCTCGACCTCGGGCCCGATCAGCCGGCCGACCAGATAGCCGCCCACCGCGAATCCGAAAGCCTGGGCCGCGAGAAAATAGATCGCGCCCAATGTCAGAAACGTACCGGCGCTTTTCACGTGCGCCGGAGATGCCAGCGCCAGGCCCACGCCCGAGCCCAGGGTCAGCAGGAAAAAGCTGGTGGCCGTGGCGGCGATAGCGCCCGCGACGACGACGCCCCATTGGAAACGGCCGGCTTCTTCCGCAACGATGGTTGTGCCGGTTTCGGTAAGGATGGCGGTATCAGTCATGATCGTCCCCCGGGGCCGTTATTTGGCGTCGGTGGAGAAACGCCCCGCACAAGGTCCCGTTCCGACAGCACGCCTTATTTATGCAACGGCGTGGGCACGGGGACGTTACCGGAGGGATTCAGCGGGGAAGAACACGATGCGATCTGGTTGTCTGTGGCTTCTGGGCGTGCCGATCCCAATCATCATCCTGTTGTGGCTGATCACCGGTCACGCCTGAGGGTTTTCCTTGGCGAGCAGGATCGGCTCCTGGCGGGTGCGGGGCAGCGATGTCGGATGATTGTCGCGCACGAAGGCGATCAGCTTTTCCCGCAAAAGCGCACCCAGATCGGACGAAATCGAGGCATTGGGCGCGCTGAGCAGAACGCGCACCTTCATGCTGATTTCGGTGGCGTCCACCACTTGCACCTTCAGCACTTCGCCGTCCCAAAGGTCCGACGCCTTGACCACCCTTTCCGCTTCCGCCCGCAGCACATCGATGTCTATCGTGTAGTCGAAGAAAAACATCACCGAGCCGACAATGGATGACGAAGACCGCGTCCAGTTCACGAAGGGATTGGTGAAAAGATAGGAGAGCGGCACGATCTGGCGGCGCAGGTCCCACAGCTTGATCACGATATAGACATTGCCGATTTCCTCGACCGTGCCAAATTCATTGTTGATCACCACCGCATCGCCCAACCTGAGCGGCTGGGTGAAGGCGAGCTGCAGGCCCGCGATCAGATTCTCCAGCAAAGGCCGCGCCGCCAGGCCCGCCACGATGCCCGCCACGCCCGCCGACGCGAACAGCGAGATGCCGAACTGGCGCACCGAATCGAAGCTCATCAGGGCAAAGCCCACCGTGAGCGTGCCGATCATGACATTCACGGCCTGGCGCACGATGCGCATCTGGGTCGCCGCCCGGCGCGCATGCAGATTGTCGGCGACATCGATCTTGAGGCCGAAGGTGTAGCGGTCCATCGCGATGTTCACGATCACCCCGATGATCCAGCCCAGCTGGATCACGGCCAGCGCCAGGAAGACGCGGCGGATTTCGTCGCGCAGATCGTGCGGCGGATGCAGCAGCGGCAGGATCACCGACAGCGCGAACAGGACCAGCATGAAGCGCACCAGGCCACGCGTGCGCGTCCAGGCATGCTTCACGAAGGGACGCCAGTCGGCGGGCTGGCGTTTGAGAATGCGGTTGATCAGGCTCTGCAAGGCAAGCCCGGCAAAAATGATGCCGACAAAGGCCGCGATCGCGAATACCCAGTCGGGTATCCAAGGCAAGAGATTTGCGACCCACTCGATCAGGGAACGGAGCGTGGATTTCATCAAGGCGGACGATCCTCAAGCAGCTGTTTCGTCTTGGGAAATACCCTCCCCACGACACGCCGGCATCAAGCTACAGGATGATGACAGGAACAAGGCATCTGCGGCTATAATGCCGGCCAAGCAGGAGATGGAATCATGGCGCGGATCAACTTCATCGAATTACCGGCCGGCGATATCGGCGCGGCGAAAAGCTTCTACACGCAGGCGTTCGGCTGGGCCCTGACGGATTATGGTCCCAGCTATTCCTGCACCGTGACCGGAGACATCGATATCGGCCTGCAAGGCGACAAGTCCGATGCTCCGCGCGCGCCTTTGGCTGTGATCGCGGTGGACGATCTGGAAGCGGCTCTGGCAGCGGTGGAAAAGGCGGGTGGCACCATCACCAAGCCGATCTTCGGATTCCCGGGCGGCCGCCGTTTCCAGTTTCGCGATC
The DNA here is from genome assembly GCA_040389405.1 of Pseudomonadota bacterium. GTDB lineage: Bacteria > Pseudomonadota > Alphaproteobacteria > Micropepsales > Micropepsaceae > Rhizomicrobium. The sequence continues at coordinate 20,030 of JAZJZY010000002.1, forward strand.
CGAATGGAAACGAACTGGGCGCCTGGAAAAGCGAATAGGCACTCGCGCACGACGCGTGCGCCTGCCATTCTTCCGGCCGTGGCCTTGACTGACGCGAAACCGAAAGGGGTCCGCCTTGAGCACAATTACGCTTGTCACGTTCGCCATTGTGGCGTTCATCCCGATTGCCGTTCCCGGGCCGACAGTTCTGCTCGCAATGACAAATGGTTCGCGCCATGGTGTCCGGCGCGCGTGTTTCGGCATGGCCGGGGCGATCATGTCCGATTTTATTCTGGTCGGTGCGGCCGCCATGGGGCTGGGCGCTCTGCTCGCGGCATCCCAATTCTGGTTCGAAGTCGTCAAATGGATCGGTGTGCTTTATCTCGCATTTCTCGGAATCATGCTGCTGTACTCCAAGGGAAAGCTGCATGCTCCGGAACAGCTTGCCGGCGACGCAGACACCGCCCGAGCGCTGTTTTCGCGAAGCCTGCTTGTCGCGGTAACCAATCCCAAGGGTTATCTTTTCGTTTCCGCTTTTCTACCGCAATTCATCACGCCCGACGCGCCGATGGTCCCGCAATATGTTGCCCTGGCCATTGTTTTCGCGGCGGTCGATTTTTTCGTGATGTTTGGATACGCCCTGCTTGGGTCCAGGGCGATACGCCTTCTCAAGCGCTCCGGCGCACTCTGGCTCGATCGCATTTGCGGCGCCGTGCTGCTGAGCCTGGCGGCGTCCCTGGCGCTTTATCGCCGCGCCGGCCGTTAAGCGAAGCCCCGACCGGAACCGCTATTTCGGCATCGCGATGTTGGCGCCCGCCGGACCGGAGGTGCCTGGGAAGGCCACGGGGCTTTCATAACCGTCCGCCGAAAGCGACGAGACCCCGAATAGCCAATTGTCGATATTGACATGTTCCAGCTTGATCGATGTGGCGTCGCCCGCCATGCGGCCATGGGTCCAGTTGGGATCCAGGCTGTCGCGCCACCAGGCGCGGTAGGCAGTTGCGCCCGGCACCGGCAGCCAGTTCAAGGTCGTATCGTAGGTGACGGCGCCGGTGATGCCCACCTGTGGCGGGGCGGGCGCCATCGCAAGGGCCGCCATGGTGATGATGTTCAGCCGCGTCACCTGCGCCAGATAAAAGAAGTCCACGCCATCCAGCACATCGCCGTAATCGATGCCGTTCTCGCTGCGCACATTCTGGTGCTCGCGGGTGTAATTTTCCGCCGCTTCGGTGACACGCACGGCGGGAAAGCCCGCCGCCAACAGAGGCACCTGGTCGCCGCCCCGGCCATAGCGGTCGGTGCGATAGATCATCCGGACATCGAAGCCGGTCAGATAATTCTCGCCCAGCACCGCCATGAAGCGGGCGATGTTGCGCGACGGGCTGTCGATTTCGCCGCCATTGTAGCGGATGCCACGCGCTTCAGCCTCGGTCTCCAGGTCGCGCGTGCCTTCGGAGAAGACCCGCACATGATCGGCGGCCACCGTGCCATCGCCGCCCCGGCTGTTGCCGATAATGTCATTGTTGAGATCGACTTCGACATTCCAGTGATGATCGCGCGCGTAGTGGGCCAGCACGGTGCCGCCATAAAGCCCCTGCTCTTCCCCGGTCAGCACGGCATAGACCAAGGTGGCGGGAAATTTGCGCTTCGACAGGATACGGGCGGCTTCCATCACCGCCGCCACGCCGGAGCCGTCATCGTCGGCACCGGGCGCGTCATGCACCGCGTCCATTGCGTCGCTGTTGCGGCTGTCCAGATGGGCCGCGATGATGATCACCCGGTCCGGATCGGTGGTGCCGCGCTGGATCGCCAGCACATCCATGAAAGCAGTGGAGACCGGCACCCGGCTGCCGGTGAAATTCTCCGACGGCGTATCGATCTGGAGACAGCCGTTACAGGCACCGCTGATCTGGGCAAAACTGTCCTTGATCCAGGCTTGCGCCGCGCCGATGCCGCGGGTCTTTGAACTATTGCCCGAAAGGCTGTGACGGGTGCCGAAGCTGACCAGCTTGCCGATGGTGGCATGCAGGGCATCGGGAACAACCTCGGCGGCGATTTCGTGCAGCAGGGGATGATCGCTGTCCTGGGCGCGGACATTGGGCGCTAGGACACAGGCCATCGCGGCCAGACCAAACGCGAAAGCAGCCCGATTCCGGAACATCATGAACCCCCGGCTACGATACGCGGATTGCCGGACCCGGTACAGCCACGTGAACAATAAACGTCAATTTTTGCACAAAGCCGTGAACCGAAACGCCCGTTGCGTGTTTCACCGTTGGGGGAAAAACGGGAGTTGCCCCTTGCCGGACCTTCAAACCGACAGACTTTCCATTTCCTATCGCGACACCGGACCCCGGCATGGCAAGGCCGTCCTGCTGTTGCATGGATGGCCCGACGATTCCTCGACCTGGGACGCGGTTGCCGAAAAGCTCAACGTTGGCGGGCTGCGCACCGTGATCCCGAACCTGCGCGGCTTCGGGGAGACGCGCTTTCTATCCGAGACGGAAATGCGCACGGCCAATAGCGGCGTGCTGGCGATGGATGCCGTCGCGCTGATGGACGGATTGGGAATCGAGACATTTTCCGTGGCGGGGCATGATTGGGGCTCCAACATCGCCGAGGCGCTGGCAGTGGGGTGGCCCGACCGGGTTGATGGCATCGCCATGCTATCCACGCCAACGCAGCTGGGCGGGTCGCCAGTTCCCGCCGCGCGGCATGCGCGGCCCGAATGGTGGTCGCGCTGGTTTCATGCCGGGGGACGCGGCGCCAACCGGGTCCGCAAGGACCGCAAGGGTTTCGCACATGCCATGTGGAAGAACTGGTCGCCCCCTGGATGGTTTGACGAAGAGACGTTCGATCAGGTGGCGCGCTCGTTCGAGAATCCCGACTGGGTGGACGTTACGCTCCACGCCTATCGCACGCGCTGGGGCGAGGCGTCACCCGATGCCGACAGCATCTGGCTGGAAGACATGATGAGGGAAACGCGCAGCCTGTCCCTGCCGGCGCTGGTTTTCCAGGGCGCAGAGGACGGCATCATCCGGCCAGAGGCCACGCAGCGGATCGCGGACAAATTCGACGGCCCGTTCGAATATGTGTTGATGCCGGACGTGGGGCATTTCCCCACCCGTGAAGCGCCCGACATGGTGGGCGACATGCTCACCGAACATTTCGGCGGCTGCTGAAATCTTATAGCGGCGTCACGCCATGGTCGGCGGATTGAACTCGAAAAATTCCGGCGCCACCACATCGGCCTGGCGCAGATAGATGTCGATATTGCCGATATGGAAGGCGCGGTGGGCATAGGCGCCCCAGAGAAATCCCATCACCGTCCAGGTCCGGCCTACCCAGACCACATGCTTGTCGAGCTGCGCCTGCGACAGCCCGGCAAAGGCGGCGGCGATTGTCTTCTGGGTGCGATGGGCGATCTCCTGAAAATCACCTGCCGCAAATTCATCCTGCAAAGCGGAATATTGCGGGATCGGCATCACCGCGCCGTCCGCCACCTCCGGCAAGGAATGGGCCCAGTGATCCTCGCCAACCACGATATGTGCGATCAGTCCCTTGATGGTGACGCGGCTGACCCGATCGCCGAAACGCATGGCGCTGGTCTGGATCGGCACCCAGTCGAGCTTGTCCGCCGGCGTCTTGGCGATCCAGGCATCGGTGTGATCGACCATGCGCTGAAACAAGGTGAGAAAACGTTCATGTTCCGCGTTGGCTGCCATCGTCCCATTCCCCGGCTCTGTGCGACGACTATATCCGCCGCTGCGTCGCCCCAAGCAATGGGGCAGCTTATTACTTGAGTTTCAATTCCAACCGGGACCGGCCGTCCATCGGCGCTGCCGTCAGGGCGGTGGCCATGAAGACCCGCCCCGGATCGACGGCTTTGTCCGCCAGCAAGGCATCGCGAACCGCCGTGGCGCGGGCCAACCCCAGTGCCGCCAGTTGCGGAGCGGCCGGAGCATAGGCGGTGCGAAGCTGGGCGCGCAGCCATTCGCTTTCCAGCGCGGTGCGCTGATCGCTTTCATCCAGCGGCGGCGTGGCTGCGGCGCCGGCCTTTAGCGCCTCAGGCGGGAATTCCGGATAGTCCGGCCGCTTGCCCAACTTGGCGCGGTAGACATCTTCCAGCCGATCATGCTGCTCGTCGCGGTCCAGGCTGGCGAAATTCGCCGGGTTGCCGCGCTTGATTTCCTTGGCCATCGCTTGCGCTTCGATCTCGGTATCCGCAATCCCGGTCGCGTCCATGGCGATGGCCGGGCCGGCGGGAATGTCGAGATTGAGCGCGGGCCGTTCGGCCAGCGCCTTGGCGAACGCGCCCAGTGATTCCGCCGCGCCGGGCGGCAATGTGCCCATACCGGGCGCGAAATCGACGAACTGGGCCTTCTCTGCCCCCGCAAACAAAGAACCGATCAGCTGGAACGGCGCGGCAATCGCCTTTTCCAATATGTTGCCGATGACCTGCCAGACCAGCGGCCAGATGCGGAATTTGGGATCGTCCAGCGAACCGACCACCGGCAGGCTGAGATCGATCACGCCATTCTTATCTTTCAAAAGCGCCGTCGCCAGCCGGATCGGCAATGGCACGGCTTCCTTGCTTTCGGTCGCAGCCCCCCATTCCAGCTGATCGATAATCACATGATGGTCCGCCTTGAGGGCGCGATTGTCGATCTTGTAGCTGAGTTCGGTGGTGAGCTTGCCCTTGGCGATGGCGTAGCCGGCATAGCGGCCGGAATAAGGATTGAACACCGGCAGTTCGATATTGCGGAATGCCAGATGCAACTCGGTCTGCCGGTCATAGCCGAACGGGTCCATCGAACCCTTGATGGTGACGGGCGAGAATTGGTCGATCACCTGCCCGGTAAAATCGATGGCGGCGACCTGGCCCGGCTGATTGGTGATGTTGGTGATCGCGCCCTGCAGCGCATCGATCCGGGCTTCGAAATTGGGCTGCATCGAATAATCCGCGAAGCTCATCGTGCCGCGATCGACATCCAGCCGCCTCATGCGGATTTTCATCGCCGGTGCAGGTTTAGGCGCCGCTATCTTGATTGCGGCGGCGGGCGGCGGCACATCGTTCGCACCGGCGGCAGGCGATGCCGGCATGAACTGCACGAAATTGAAAGTGCGGTCGGGAAGCACCGCCACCCGGCCCAAGGGACCGCTCAGGCGTCCGCTGCCGATTTCCAAACGGTCGGAGCGGTAATCGATACCCTTGAGCGCAAAGGACTGCCACGACACCAGCGGATTCTTGGTCGAGGTCTGCATCACGCTGAAATTGCCCACCGACGCATCACCCTGGAAGCGCAGCGCGGACATGTCGTCGCTCTGATAATGCAAGGTGCCGCTGACACCCAGCACGCCCGATTGCAGCGCCAGATCGGGGAAATGCGGCATGTAAGAAACAAACGCCCGTAGCGGGAGGCCGGTGAGCGCGACCTTCAGATCCGCCGCGCCGTTGCCCGGCGTCACCGCGCCCTCGCCGCTTACCGTCGCGCCTTTATCGATCCGGGCGTCGAACCGCAGATTGACCGGCTGAGACAGATCGCTGCCCGCACCCGTGGCGGAGACATTGATCGGCGTGAGGTTGAAGCGAGCCACGGGCGTCACCGCCCGGTCCTCGAAGCGCAGGGTGGCAGCGGTGAGCGCGAAATTCTCCAGCCGGATATTCCAGGGTGGTGCGGCGGCTGGAGCGGTATCGGCCGTTTTTTCCGGCATCAGCGCCATCAGGTCGATCTGGCCATTGCGTTCCCGGCGCACGGGAAGATTGGCGCCGTCCAGCGCAAGGCTGCCCAGCGTAATCTGCCGCGTATTCAGATCGAGTTTCGCATCCTTCAGCGACAGTGCCGCCAGCTTGATTGCGCGATCCGGACCGCCGACCATCGGCGCGACACGCAAGCCCTGCATGTCCAGGCGCGGCATCGTCGCGGTGGCCGACAGGACGCGGCCGCCCGTCACCACAACCGGGCCGATGCTGGCCTGAAGCCGGTCGAGTTTCACCGAACCGCGAAACAGATTTTTCTTGCCATTAAGGCCCAGGTCCGACAGCGCCAGGGTCGGCACTGATAAACCCAGGCGCATGCCGCGTGCGTCATAGGCGAAATTATAATCCGCGGTGAAGCCGACCTGGCCGCCCGTCAGCACCACAGGCAACAGCTCGCTGAGAAATTTCTGGATCGTGTCACTTTGCAGTCCGGCGATGACAAGGCGTCCCTGTGAGGCGATGGGCGCAATCGAAAGCTTGCCTGTCCAATCGAAGCTTTCGCTCCGCTCGCTTTTGCCTTTGAGGGTGAACGCGCCGCCTTCGGCCCTGTCGGTCTGGAAATTATTGAGGGTGAAGGTGATCGGCGCCAAAGTTTTTTCCGGGCGCAGCTCGCGGCTGTGATCGGCATAGGCGATCCGGCCCTGATCGACCGTAAACGTGTCGATCCGCACCGCCGGGCTCGGTCCCTCGGATTTGGTCTTGGGCACCAGCTCAATCAAGTTCAGCGCGCCATCGGGCCGCACGATCGCCCGCACGAAGGGCCGGTCGATGCGCACATCGGTGAAGCGATAGGCCGACTGAAAGATCGAGAGAATCGAAAAGCCGATCCGCAGATGGCCGACCGCCACCAGGGGTTCGCGGGAATCCGGAATGGCGATGTCGCTGACATCCAAGGTGAAGCGAAGCGGATCGAACTTGATCTCGCCCAGCGCTAGCGACTTGCCGAGGTTGGTCTGCACCCATCCTATGGCCTGCGAACGGATCAGGCGGGGCGCGAGAAGATAACCGGCCAGCAGATAGACCGCGCCCAAAAGCACCGCCGCACCCGCCGCCCAGATCCATTTGCGCGAGCCGGGCCGGCGCAGAAAATTTCCCCCGCGATCCGGCGACAATGGATCAAGACCGGTCGTTTCTTTTTCCACGCTAAGTCATGTCCCGAACACCCGGGGACATGGTGCGAGCATTCCACCGTGAAGGCAACAATGCCAAAGATGGAATTCTGGCGCGAATGATGACATGCCTCATATGGTCTGCCTGTCATGTGCCGGAATCGATCATCACCGCGTCTTTTCGGGCACCGGGTCTCTTGCGGTCGCAAATGTCACAATCGTGACCGGCGCCGGTAATCCGTCCTTGGGATTCCTGGCAAGGCAGCGATAGGATCGGCTGGCTTGCATGGCGAGGAGCGCGGGATGGCGGACGATCAGAGCGAACTCAACGGCCCCGACCTGACCGCAGGCGTAGCGATGCCGGCTGACGGCGCCAAGCTGCTGGGCCATGCCGGCGGCGAGCAGGTTTTACTGGTGCGGCAAGGCGCGGAGATTTTCGCGGTCGGCGCGCAATGCACGCATTATCACGGACCGCTGGCGGAAGGGTTGGCGCAGAACGGGACAGTGCGCTGTCCCTGGCATCACGCCTGTTTCGATCTTCGCACGGGCGAGGCCTTGCGTGCGCCCGCCATCGATCCGATTGCCTGCTGGGAGGTCGAACAGCGCGACGGTAAAGTGTTCGTGGGCAAGAAGCGCGCGGCGCCCGTGCGGCGCAAGCCCGGCGGCAGCAGCCCGGACCGAATCGTGATCGTGGGCGGCGGCGCGGCCGGATTCGCCGCGGCCGAGCGATTGCGGCGCGAAGGTTTTCAGCAAAGCCTTGTGATGCTGAGCAACGAAGATGCCGCGCCCATCGACCGGCCCAATCTGTCCAAGGATTATCTGGCAGGCACCGCGCCGGAAGAATGGATGCCGCTGCGTCCTGACAATTTCTATGCCGACCAGGGCATCGAACTGAAGCTGGGGGCGCAGGTCACGGCGATCGACCGGGGCGCGCATCGCTTGACCATGGGCGATGGAAGCACAATTGCCTATGACCGGCTGCTGCTGGCCACGGGCGCGGAGCCGGTACGCCTGACTATTCCAGGCGCGGATCTTCCCCATGTGCACACGTTGCGAACCCTGGCCGATTGCCGGAGCATCATCGCACAAGCCGGAACAGCCAAGCGTGCGGTGGTGATCGGCGCCAGCTTCATCGGCCTGGAAGTGGCAGCTTCGCTGAGGACGCGCGGTCTTGAAGTGCATGTCGTGGCGCCGGAGAAAATTCCGATGGCGCGCATCCTGGGCCCCGAAATGGGCGCTTTCATTCGCGCGCTGCATGAAGAACATGGCGTGATTTTTCATCTGGAAGACAGCGTCGACGCCATCGCGGCATCGAGTGTGCGGCTCAAAAGCGGCGGCACGCTGACGGCCGATCTCGTGGTCGCGGGCATCGGCGTTCGCCCCCGGATCGAACTTGCCGAAAAGGCTGGCCTGGCGCTGGATCGCGGCGTGCGCGTCAACGCATTCCTGGAAACCAGCGATCCCGCGATCCTGGCGGCGGGCGACATCGCGCGCTGGCCCGATCCGCATAGCGGCGACGCCATCCGCGTGGAGCATTGGGTGCTGGCCCAACGTCAGGGCCAGGCGGCTGCCCTCACCTTGCTGGGACAGCGCACGGCATTCGACGCCGTGCCTTTCTTCTGGAGCCAGCATTATGACGTGCCCGTCAATTATGTCGGTCACGCCGAAAAATGGGACGCGCTGGAGATCGAAGGCGATATCGCGGCCAAGGACTGTGTGCTGCGTTACCGCCAAGGCGGCCGGATGCTGGCGATGGCCTCCATCTTCCGCGATGGCGAAAGCCTGAGCGCCGAACTGGCGATGGAGCGCGAAACGGTGAATTCCTAAGAAGCCTGCCCCGGCCCTCCTCCCCCGCGCATGCGCCAGCATGCTGGTGGGGGAGGTGCCCGTAGCTGGCTCTCGAGCCAGCGCAGGGCGGAGGGGGCCAACTAAAGGCTCGCTATCTCCTTCAGATTTAAATTCTTCAGCGGCAGCGAGCGGATGCGTTTGCCCGACGCGGCGAAAATGGCGTTGGCGATGGCGGCAGCGATGGGCGCGGTCGAACACTCGCCCACCCCGCCCCATTTGGGTTTGCCCTGTTCGTCCCTGCCGCCGGTGAGCGCCAGCGCGGTCACCATTTCCGGTGCATCGGGAATGCGCACCATGCGGTAATCGTTGAAATTGCCCTGTGTCGCGGCGCCGTTCTTGATGGTGACTTCGCCATACAGCATCGCCGTCATGCCGAAGATCACGCCGCCTTCGATCTGGGCATCCACCAGATTGGGATTGACCACATGATAGGCGTCGGTGGCGGCGAAGACCCGGTCCACCTTGACCGCGCCATTAGCCTCTATCGTCACTTCCGCCACCTGGCCACCCACCGCGGCATGGTTCTCGACCAGCGAGATGCCGCGCCCGCGCCCTGGTGCCATGGGTTTGCCCCAGCCGCTGATCTTTTCCAGCTTGTCCAGCACCGCCAGCGAATCCACCCGGTCGGTGAGGCTGCGGCGGAATTCCAGCGGATCGCGGCCCGCCGCATGCGCCAGCTCATCGATGAAGCTTTCCATGTAGAAGCAGTTCTGCGAGCCGCCCACCGCGCGCCAATAGGCGACCGGCACATGCGTGTTCTTCAACATCTGGCCCGTGTACCAGTTGGCGATCTTGTTATAGGGCACCGACGGCCCGATGCCTTCCAGCGCAGTGCCGTCGATGCCGTCCGGCACCGGACGCCCGGTGGAGCGTGCGATTGAACCGCACACGCTTTGAATGAAGATCGCTTCCAGCTTGCCGTCCGGCGACAGCGCACCTTTCATGCGGATGGCCGATTGCGGGCGATAGCGGTCGGCCCGCATGTCCTGCTCGCGAGACCATAGAAGCTGGAGCGGCACGTTGATGTTGCCTGCCTTGGCGACGCGGATGGCGTGACGCAATTCGTCGCCGAAGGTGCGCCGGCCGAAGCCGCCGCCCAGATACATCTGGTGGAAATAGACCTGCTCCGGCTTCAATCCCGTCAGCTCCGCCGCCATCTGCGCGTTCGACAATGCCGACTGCGATCCCATCCAGATGTCGAGACGTTCCTTCTGCAGATGCACCGTCGCATTGCAGGGCTCCATGGTGGCATGCGCCAGGAGCGGGGTTTCATATTCCGCCGTGATCACATGCGCGGATTTGGCGATCACGTTCTTGGCGTCGCCGTCATTCCTGGCAGCCACCATCGGGCCGTCCAGCGCATCGCGATATTCCTGTGCGAATTGGGCGCTGTCGGTATGCGCCGCTGCGCCTCCGTCCCACACCGGCTTCAGCAATTTCAGGGCTTCATTGGCGCGCCAGTAATTGTCGGCCACCACCGCCACGGCATCGTCCAGCTTGATCACTTGTTTGACGCCGCGCCGGTTTTTCACGGCGCTGTCGTCCACCGATTTCAGCTTTCCGCCGAACACGGGACAACTGATGATCGAGGCATAGAGCTGTCCGGGCTGGCGCGTGTCGACGCCGAATTTGGCGCTGCCATCGGATTTGGTGGCGGAATCCAGACGCGGCTGGCGCGTGCCCACCAGTTTGAATTGTTCCGGCGGCTTGATCGCGGGTTCGGCGGCCAGCTTCACTTTGGCCGCATCCACCACCAGCGCGCCAAATGTGAGCGAACGGTTGCTCGCCTTGTGCATCACCTTGCCCATGCTGGCGCTGCATTCCGACGCGGGCACACTCCATTTGCTGGCCGCCGCCTGGATAAGACGCACCCTGGCCGAAGCACCCGCCTGCTGCACATAGGGCCAAGTGGTGCGGATGCCGCGGCTGCCCGCCGTCATCTGGTCGCCATAGACGGTGTTCTCTCGGATGTTGCGATTGACTGAAGCGAATTCGACTTTCACCTTGCTCCAGTCGCACTCCAATTCCTCGGCCAGCAGCATCGGCAGGCCAGAGCCTGTCCCCTGCCCCATCTCGGCCATCGGGCAGCGCAGGATCACGGTCTCGTCCGGCTCGATTACCACCCAGGCATTGACCTCGCGCGGATCGGCGATGTCGGGCGCCCAGCTCTGCTTGGCGAATTCCGCGGCATGAGCGGGAATGGCGAGGCCCACCAGCAAACCGCCCGACGCGGTGGCGGCGCTGATGACGAAGCGGCGGCGGGTGATTGTTTTGGTCATGGCGTCACGCCTTTCCCGCGGCGCGCTTGATGGCGCGCCGGATGCGCACATAGGTGCCGCAGCGGCAGATGTTGCCGGCCATCGCCGCATCGATATCGGAATCGTCGGGATTGGGCGTGCGCTTCAGAAGCGCGGTGGCCGACATGATCTGACCGGATTGGCAATAGCCGCATTGCGGCACATCTTCCTTGATCCAGGCCGCTTGCACTTTGTTGAGGGTGCCACCCTCGGCAAGGCCTTCGATGGTGGTGATCTCGTGACCTTGCGCGCCCGAAACCGGCAATGTGCAGGAGCGGACCGCTTTGCCATCCACCAGCACCGTGCAGGCGCCGCATTGCGCAATGCCGCAGCCATATTTGGTGCCGGTAAGGCCGATCTCGTTGCGGATGGCCCAGAGCAACGGCATCTCATTTTCGATGTCCAGGCTGTGCTGCTCGCCATTGATCTTGAGGGTGATCATGCGGTCTCCTGCAATGTCCGGCGCGGTACGGAAAAGCTAACACAATCACGCACCACCCGCATGCGCGGAGCGATATATCCGTATGGATACAGCGATGTGCCATTTGCACAGGAAGACCAGACGTTTATCATTGCGTTGAGGGCCCCCTCCGGCCTACGCACCTGATCGGTGCTACGGCCACCTCCCCCGTCAGCGTGCTTGCGCACGCACGGTGGAGGCGGGGCTGTGCTGTGGGGACGCAATGAGCAAGGGCTGGAAACTTTTCCTGCTGGGCTGGGCGCTGATATTCGCCGGCAGTTTCCTGGCGCATAAAATTCAGACGGCCGGCGGCGTGCGCGTGGAAGATGTGCGCTTCACCGGAACGGGCGGCGTGCCCATGAGCGCGCTGCTCTATATTCCGCTCACCGCCACACCCGATCATCCCGCGCCCGGCATTCTGGCGGTGCATGGCTATATCAATTCGCGCGAAACCCAGGACGGCTTCGCCATCACGCTCGCCCGCGCCGGCTATGTGGTGCTGGCGCTGGATCAGACCGGGCACGGTTACAGCGGCGGCACGGTGGGCGCCAACGGCTTCGGCGGACCGGATGGATTGAAATATCTGCGCAACCTGGATGTGGTGGACGCGAACAATATCGGCCTGGAAGGCCATTCGATGGGCGGCTGGACGGTGCTGAAAGCCGCCGAAGCCATGCCCGACGGTTACAAGGCGATGGTGCTGGAAGGATCGGGGACCGGCGTGCTGGGTACGCGCGCGGGCACACCGGGTTTTCCCCGCAATGTCGCGGTGGTGTTCAGCCGCTATGACGAATTCGCCAAATTGATGTGGGCCGTGCCTCGCGCATGGGATGTCGGCGACAGCGAGAAACTGAAGACCCTGTTCGGTACAACCGATGCGATAGCGCCGGGCCATCTGCATGGCGACATCGCGGCGGGCACGGCGCGACAACTCTATACACCCGTCACCACCCATCCCGGCGATCACATCTCGCGCGCCGTGATCGGCGATGCGGTGGAATGGTTCGGCAAGACCTTGCAGGGCGGCGCGCCGGGACGCGGCGATTCCATCTGGATATGGAAAGAGATCGGCACGCTTGCCGCCTTTATCGGCTTTGTGTTTTTGATGCTGGGCGCGTTCGAGCTTTATCTGCGCCTGCCGATGTTTGCCTGGCTGGCCCTGCCCCAGGATCCCGTGCACGAGAGGCGCGATACGCGCTGGTGGATCCTGCTCGCCGCCGCTGCGCTGATTCCGGTGGTGACCTTTTATCCCTTTATGGGGCTCGGCCAGACCCTGATGCCGCCCTCGCACCTGTTTCCGCAGTCCATCACCAACCAGATTCTGGTGTGGGCGGCGCTCAATGCGGTGATCTCCATAATTCTGGGCCGCATTCTCAAAGGCCCGAAGCCGCGCTTCAATCCGCGCAGCCGCGGTGCGCTTGCCATCGCGCTCCTGACGGTGGCGACCGGCTATCTGTCGTTGCTGCTGGCGGATTTCCTGTTCAAGACGGATTTCCGTTTCTGGGTGGTGGCGCTGAAGCTGCTCAGCCCGCACCAGTTCCGCTGGTTTCTGTTCTATCTGATCCCCTTCACGCTATGCTTTGCGGTGATGTCGCGCGCACTGGCGGGGTTTGCGATCCGGGGTGACAGTCCAGCGCGACAGTATAGTGGCGCAATGGCGGCACTGGCGGGCGGCTTCCTGCTGTTTCTGATCGCGCAATATGGACCTTTGTTCATGGACGGCGCCCTGCTGGTGCCGGAGCAATCGCTGAACGCCATCATCTCCATCCAGTTCCTGCCACTGATGGCGGTGGTGGCTTTGATCCTGGTGTTCACGGCGCGGCGCACCGCCAGCCCCTGGCCCGGCGCCTATCTCTGCGGATTGTTCGTGACCTGGTATATCGTGGCGGGCACGGCGGTGCAGTTTGCGGGCTCATAAATAAGAACGGAACCGATCATGCAGACTGTGCAGACCACCGAAGGCACCGCGCCGGGGCAGGACATTCCCGACCTGCGCCTCTTCGTCTTCGCCCTGTTCTTCATTTTCGGCGGCATCACCAGCCTGAACGACGTGCTGATCCCCAAGCTGAAGGAATTGTTCACCCTCTCCTATGCCGAAGTGATGACGGTGCAGTTCGCGTTCTTCGCCGCCTATTTCATCATTTCGATTCCCGCAGCCGCCATCGTCAAGCGGGTGGGTTATATGCGCGCGGCGGTGATCGGCCTTCTGGCGATGATGACGGGTTGCCTGTTGTTCATTCCCGCTTCGCTGTCCGCCATGTTCGCGATGTTCCTTCTGGCGCTGTTCGTGCTGGCGTCGGGCATCACCGTGATCCAAGTGGTGACCAACCCCCTGATTTCGCTCCTCGGCACGCCCCAGACAGCGCACAGCCGCCTCACTTTCGCTCAGGCCTTCAACTCGCTGGGCACCACGGTATTTCCCTATGTCGGATCGATCCTGATCCTGGGTTCGCTGGCAAAGGTCGATCCCACGACCTTGATGGGCCCGGCGCTCGACGCCTTCCGCCGCGAGGAAACCCAGATGGTGATCCGCACATATCTGGGGCTGGCGGGCGCGCTGGCGGTGCTGGCAGCGCTGGTCTGGTCGCGGCGAAACCGTCTCGCCGAAACAATTTCGGATCATGCCGACATCTGGAAGGCGTTCAATCTTCTGAAACGCGCGCGCTTCGCTCTCGGTGTGGCGTGCATTTTTCTCTATGTCGGGGCCGAGGTTTCCATCGGTTCGATCATCGTCAATTACCTGATGCAGACCAATGTGCTGGGCCTGGCCGCTGAATCGGCGGGCAAGCATGTGCCTTTCTATTGGGGCGGCGCGCTGGTCGGCCGCTTCATCGGCGCCTATGTCTTGAAATATACCTCACCCGGTAAAGTGCTGGCCTTCAATGCCGCGATGGTCGTGCTGTTGCTGCTGGTGTCGGCCAACACCATGGGCGCCCTGTCGGGCTGGTCCCTGCTGGCGATCGGGCTGTTCAACTCGATCATGTTTCCCACCATCTTCGCCCTGGCGTCCGAGGGGCTCGGCCCGCGCACCGCCGACGGCTCGGGCGTGATCTGCGTCGCCATCGTGGGAGGTGCCATCGTGCCGATCCTTACGGGCGCGGCAGCCGATGCGATGGGCCTGAAAGGCGCCCTGGTCATACCGGCCATCTGCTATCTGGGGATCCTGCTGTTCGGGCTCTATGCGCGCCGTCGCGCGACCACGGAAAGCCTCGCAAACGCGTAACTGACGCGCCGTCATCCGAAAACGCATGGGTGGATGGCCGAAAAGTAATGCTTTTGCCTAAATACGAGGCATCAAAAACATACTATAGACCAGCCCGACTCATGCTGGTGCATGAGCCTGTTAAACGAATCCACAGGATCGGAGCAGTTGAATATGCGCAAGTTCTCAATCGTGGCGGGCATTGTCGTCGCTGGCCTGTCCATGGCCGGCGCCGCCGTCGCGCTGGAAGCAAGCCAGGTCACCGTCGCTTATGCGGACGGCTATACCGGCACCGATGGACAATTCCACGCCTGGGAAAGCCGCGCCGACGCGCAGGAATTCCGCGCCAAGCATGCCGATCAGTATCGCGCCTGGCGTCACGACGATTCACGGCATAAGAACGATAAATAACCCCTCTCCCTTCGCACGCTCGAGAGCGTGCTACGGGTATTTCCCCCACCAGCATGCTGTGCATGCGCGGGGGAGAATGGGCATGACCAAGTTTCGAGAATGGAAAATGCCTCGATCTGGAAACGGATCGGGGCATTTTCTTTTGCACGACATCAGTTTGTCTTCAGCGCCCGCACCGCTTTTAAAGTGCCCGCGACATGCTGGTCGGGGTTCAAGCTGCTATAGACGAAGGCAATCTTGCCATCCTGTGTCACCACATAAGAAGTGCGGTCCGCATAGGGCGTGAAGAAGCCCAGCGCTGCGTCATAGCCTTTCATGATGCTGCGGTCGCGGTCGGCGGCGACGGGAAACTTGCTCTGGCATTCGCTGACCGAGAATTTGTTCAAGGTGGCGATGTCGTCATGGCTGACGCCGATCACGCTGGCGCCCGCCGCCCGGTAATCGGGCATCGCTTGCGCAAAATCATGCGCTTCGATGGTGCAGCCCTTGGTGAAGGCGGCGGGATAGAAATAGACCACCACCGGTCCTTTCTTGAGAGCGTCTTTCAAATGGAAAGTAAATTCCTTGCCGCCCAGGGTGGCGGGGGCAGTAAAATCGGGCGCGCTGTCGCCCACCTTGAGTGCCGCCAAAGCGGGTGTGACGGTGCCCGCAAGCAACAGAATAGCCAGTAATTTTCGCATCGCATATCTCCTGCCGGCGGCGGATTATACGCGTCTTTTATGCTGCCGGACCACCGGCTTTGCGGAGCCAACCGAAGTTCTGCGCGTTATACGGGCGACCCCGGAGGACTTCATGGCACAGCAGGCGCAAGGCAAAGAGATCGCGAACGGCAACAGCAAGCCCTTTCTCACGGATGTAAAGACATTGCGGGCGCGGGCGCGCGAACATCTGGATGACGGCGCGCTGGGGACCAACTATATCGGCGACGCCAAAAAAACCGTCGAGATCCTGCAATCGGTGCTGGCGACCGAACTGGTCTGCGTGCTGCGTTACACGCTTCATTCCATCATCGCCTCCGGTATTTCCAGCGAAAGCGTCAAGGCCGAATTCGCCGAACATGCACGCGAAGAACAGGATCACATGATGCTGGTGGCCGAACGCATCAGCCAGCTGGGCGGCACGCCCAATTTCAATCCCGAAGGCCTCGCCAGCCGTTCGGCCTCGCAATATGTCGAAGGCGCCAATCTGGTCGACATGATCCGCGAAAATCTGATCGCCGAACGCATCGCGGTCGATCATTACCGCGAGCTGGTCCGTTATTTCGGCAATGACGATCCGGGCACCAAATCCATGCTGCAGGAAATCCTGCGCAAGGAAGAAGAGCATGCCGACGACATGCACGACCTTCTGGTCGCCCATGAAGGCACGCCCATGCTGAAGGGCTGAGCGGCCCCCTTTCCCGTTTCCCGTTACCGGATTAGCCTGCCGGCGTTCTGCACCGGAGGGCGTCATGCGGAAATTGCGTCTTGGATTGACGGTTGCACTGTGTTTGCAGGCCGGCGCGGCTTTTGCCGCGGCGCCCATGCAAAATGCCGGCACCGCACCAACCGTGGGCGACGGAGGCCATGGTTTCGATTTCGTGATCGGCGATTGGAAGGCGCATCTGCACCGGCGCATCGACCCGAAAACCGGCGTCACCGCCAGTGAACCGGGCCAGGGGGTTTGGGTGGATTATTACGGCATCTCCAACCACAAGAAATTGCTGGGCACCAATGCCAATTTGGAAGAGTTCGACGTCACCGATTCCAAGAACCATCTGCACTACAAGGGCCAGACCTTGCGGATGTACAATCCGGCCTCCAAGCAATGGAGCATCTATGGCGTGGATCTCAACAAGGGTGAGATCGCGCCCTCGGCACTGACCGGCAGCTTCACCGGCAACGCCGGCACCTTCTATCACCAGGAAGAACGCGGCGGCCGCATCATGCTGGTGCGCTATGTCTGGACCGACAAAGGACCCAAATCCGCCGTGATGGTGCAATCCTTCTCGCCCGATGGCGGCAAGACCTGGGATGCCAACTGGATCTGCGAATTGTCGCGCTAGGCGCTACTTGCCCGTATAGGCGATGCGCCAGATGCGGCCCTTCTGCGATTCCGCCACATACAACGCGCCATCGGGACCGACTGTGACGCCCACCGGGCGATAGCGGGCACGCTTGCCATTCTTGTCCTCGCGCGTCGGTCCCGCGAAACCATCGGCGAAGACCTGCGGCGCGCCTGCCTTGCCCGCCTTGTCGATGGGCACGAACATCACGTTATAACCATCATCATGGCCGGCCGGATCGCCGCCGCCCGCACCATGGAAAGCGACAAAGGCGCCACCGCGATAGGCGGCGGGAAACTGCGCCGCGTCATAGATCGCGATGTCCATCGGCGCGACATGGGCGGGAAAGGCCGCGACCGGTACGGCATACTTGGCATCCGTCACCACTGTCTTGCCGTCGCCGCCATATTCGGGTTGGGCGAGGCGGATGTTCTTGGCGCTGTCGTAATAGGTGTAGGGCCAACCCATGTCCGTGCCTTTCACCACTTTGAACATCTCGTCGGAAATGTGCGCGCCGTCGGCAATGCTGATGAATTCGGGATAGGCCTTTTCCGCCGCGTCGCGCCCGTAATTCACGGCATAGAGCGCGCCCGCATTCTTCGACCAGGCCAGCGCATTGGTGTCGCGGATGCCGGTGGCGGTATGCTCGCCCTCAGCCCAAGTCTGGCCCGTCTTGGCGGCATCGAAGCGCCACACCCCGCTCCTTGTCTCGAGCAGGGGACACGGCATGGGCCCGACCGATTTGGAGGTGCGCGGGGTGCCGTTCGGAGCGCAGACATTGCCGCCGCCGCCAATCGCGACAAAGAGATTGCCCGTGCCGTCGAAAGCGATGGCGGCGCGTCCGGGAATGCCGTCGATCATGATTTCGGGTTTGGCGCTGGGGACCAATTCCTTGCCCGACAGCTTGATGCGATACAGCGTGGTCGGCGAAGACGTGTAGAGCGCGCCCTTATAGACCGCGATGGCAGTGCCGTTATGGATAGTGCTGAAATGCGCCTGCGTGTCGGCATGATGTTTGGCGTCCAGATGCAGCGCGATGACGCCCTGATTGGCGGCGTCCTTGGTCTGCGGCTCTGTCGAGACATACATGTGGCTGGCGTCGCGGAACGCCATGTGGCGGGTATATTCACCCAAATTCTCCGCCACCACACTGGCATGAAAGCCGGGCGGCAGGATGAGGTCGTCGGGCTCCGCACCCCAGGCCGCCACGCTCAAAACAGGCAAAAGCGACAGAGCGCACAGCGGTGCGAACAATTTCATGGACGGTTCCCCCTCTTTGTCCCCGATCTAACGTCATTATCGGCGCGTCGAACAGGGGTGGATTTAAGCCTTGGAAACGATCCCACCTTAATATCGCCCGGCTTTTGAGGGATTCTCGTCCGCCATGTCATCACCCCCATCCCATTCGCCGGCGGCTCTTTCCATCAAGGGTTTGCACAAAAGCTTCGGACGCCCGGCTGTCGATGGCCTGGACCTGGAGGTGCGGGCGGGCGAATTCTATCTGCTGCTGGGTCCCAATGGCGCGGGCAAGACCACCACGCTGCGGATGGTGAGCGGCCTGCTGAAACCGGATTCCGGCACGATCAGCATCTTCGGCATCGACGCCCTGGCCGATCCCGTCGCGGCCAAACAGATCACCGGCTGGCTGTCCGACGAACCGATGATCTATGACAAGCTGACACCGCCGGAATATCTGGAATTCGTTGCGGGGCTGTGGAGCGTGCCGAGCGAGATCGCCGCCGCCCGTTCGCGCGAGCTTCTGCGCTGGCTGGGTCTGGAGCCGCACGCCCGCGAACGCTGCGAAGGCTTTTCGCGCGGCATGCGGCAGAAAGTGGCGCTGGCGGGCGCGCTGGTGCACGAACCGCGTCTGATCATTCTGGACGAACCTTTGACGGGTCTGGATGCGGGCGCGGCGCGCCTGGTGAAAGATGTGCTGCAGGAAAAAGTTCGCAGCGGCAGCACCGTGCTGATGACCACGCATATTCTGGAGATCGCCGAGCGCATGGCAGACCGGATCGGCGTGATCGCGCAAGGTCGCCTGATCGCCGAAGGCACCTTGTCGGAGCTGCGTGCGCGAACCGGTCAACAGAGTGCGACGCTGGAAGATATGTTCCTGTCTCTGGTGGACCAGGACCGCGCCGCGGAATGAACGCGATCCGCTCCCTCACCTGGTTTGCCCATCATGAAGGGCGCTTGGCCTGGCGCGACGCGTTGTCAATGATGACGGCGGGGCGGCCGGACCGCGAGCGCCGCGCCTGGATCTGGCTGGCCGCGTTCGCCGTCGCATTGCATGTGATCGCCTATTTTCTGGTGCGTCAGTTCGTGAGCCGGCAGATGCAGGCCGACCTGCCCACCCTGGTCGGGGTTACCGCCAGCATTCTTTTGTCGGGCTCGGCGATGCTGTCCCAGGCGATGGAAAGCGTCACCCGCACTTTCTATTCGCGCACGGATCTGGAGTTGATCCTGAGCGCGCCGGTAAAGGCGGAGCGGCTGTTCGCGGTGCGCATCGGCGCCATGGCCCTGTCCGCCGCGATGTTGTCGGTTCTGTTGATGGGTCCCTTCATCAATGTGCTGATCTGGCGCGACGGCTGGCGCTGGTTGGGCGCGTATGGCGTGCTGATCGCGGTGTCGCTGGTCACCACCTCGCTTGCGGTGGCGATCACCATCAAGCTGTTCCAATGGATCGGGCCCCGGCGCACCCGGCTGGCCGCGCAGATCACCGCCGCTATCGTGGGCGGTGTCTTCGTCATCGGCCTGCAATCCGCGGCGATGTTTTCCAGCGGCGCGCTGGCGCGGCTTTCGGTGCTGCAGTCCGAGGCTGTGTTATCGCATGCGCCCGGGCTGGATAGTTCCTTCTGGTGGCCGGCCGCAGCCGCGCTGGGCAATCACATGGCCCTGCTCTGGGTGCTGGCTGTCAGCATTCTTCTCTTCCTCGCGGTCACCGCGCGCTACGCGCCGCGCTTCGCCGGTTATGTCATCTCGGCAACCAGCGTGGCGCAGATTACACGCCAGGCACGGCCCGAAGGTGGACGCTTCCGCGTGCTGCCGCCGGCCGCAACCTTGCGGCGCAAAGAGTTGCTGCTGATCCTGCGCGATCCCTGGCTGATTTCCCAATCGCTGATGCAGCTTCTGTATCTGTCGCCGCCCGCGCTGCTGCTCTGGCACAATTACGGGAGCGCCGGCGGCGCCATCGTGCTGGTGCCGGTGCTGATCATGACATCGGGCCAATTGGCGGGCGGGTTGGCTTGGCTGACAATATCGGGCGAGGACGCGCCCGACCTGGTGCAATCCGCTCCCGTGACGCCCACGCGGCTTTTGCGCGCCAAGGCCGAAGCGGTGATGCAATGTGTGGGGATCGTGTTTCTTCCTTTCATCGTCACGCTGCTGTTCATCTCACGCACCCAGGCGCTGGCGGCCGTTGGAGGCATCGCCGCCGCCGCGCTATCCTCTATCGCCATTCAGCTCTGGTTCCGCGCCCAGGCCAAACGCAGCCAGTTCCGCCGCCGCCATACATCCTCACGCATCGCCACTTTGGCGGAGGCCATCATCTCGATCGCCTGGGCGGGGACCGGCGCGGTGGCGGTCAGTGGCAATTCATTGTGGCTCGTATCGGCTGGGTTCGCCCTGTTCCTGCTTCTCTGCGTGCGCTGGTTGAGCCCGTCGCGGCTGCAATAAATCTCATGCCGCGCGGTGCAGAAGTTCGCGCCGGTATTGCTCGTCCGTGATGACGCGGAAACGGCCAAAGCCATGGGCACAGACCTGCGCCATGATTGCATTGCGGGCGGTTTCGTCGGTGGTGAATTCGGAAAGGAATTCCGGCTCGCCCTCCTCCACGCCCGTCATCATCAGATGCATCACCCGGCAGGTGCGCGCGAAGGCATAGTGCCGGTCCATCAGCGCCATGATGCGGGTGAAGGCCTCGCTCAGGGTAAGGCCCCGCGCGTCGGTGAGAGTGTCAGGCGGAATGGTGCGGACGGTGTACATGCGTGCCTCCCTGGGATCCGGAATCGTTTCAGAACAAACAGAGAACAAATTGCGAGAAAAGTCCAGATACCAGGGCTTGTAGAATTTCGACCCGCCCGGCCTAGGGCCTGTCAGGCCGCCATGGTCCGGAGCGCCGCGATCAGCCGGTCGACGTCCGCTTCGCTGGTGAAGACGGCGCAGGTGACGCGGATGCACGAGCCGCTGGCGACGCCCGATCGTTCCACCGTGAAGATATTGAACCGCTTCAGCAGCGCATCCGCATCGGCGATGTTCTGGGCGTGACTGGTGTGTCCGCGCAACCGGAAAGACGCGATGCCCGATGTCAGGCGCGGATCGGACGGGGTGAGGATGTCGATGCGGCCCCGCAATTCCTCCGCCCATCTGTCGCGCAAGGTGCGCAGCCGCGCTTCCTTGGGCTTGGCCCCGATCTTCTCATGAAAATCCAGCGCATCTTCCAGCGCCAGGAAAGCCGCAAAGTTGGAGGTGCCGGTGTGGATCTTGCGACGGATATCGCCTTCAGCAAACCCGCCATTGCCGATCGCGGTGTCGATATCGCCGATGCGGCCGCGCCGCACGAACATCAATCCGGTACCCACCGGCGCGCCGATCCATTTCTGGCAGGTCAGTGCGATGAAATCCGCCTTGAGATCGCCGAGCTTGAAATCGAGCTGGCCCCAGGCATGGGCGGAATCCACGATCACATCGACATTGCGAGCCCGCGCCATCGCCACGATCTCGGCAACCGGCAGGACCAGGCCCGTGCGATGGCTGACATGGGTGAGCAGCATCAGACGAACTTTCGGGTTGGCCTTCAGCGCCGCTTCATAGGCATCGATCAGGTTCTGATGTGTGGCGGGCTCTGGCAGCGCGATGGTCACCACATCGACACCGCGATGCGTCTTCAACCATTCGAATGCGGACTGGGTGCTGTCGTAATCCAGATCGGCATACAACACCGCATCGCCGGGCCTGAGGCGGTTATAGCCGTTGATCAATGTCATCAAGGCTTCGGTGGCGCCGCGGGTGAAGGCAACCTCCTCCACCGCCACGCCCAGATCGCGGGCGGCCCTGGCGCGCACCCGTTCGAGTTCGGCATCGAAATCGCGGCGGGCGTAAAAGGAATTGCGCCGGTTCACGATCTCGGTCTTGCGGCGATAGGCCTCCATCACGGGCCTGGGCATCATGCCCCACATGCCGTTCTCGAATTGTACGATTTCGCGTGTGACGTCGTACTGAGCCGCGATGGCGCGCCAATAATCCGGGCCGCGGGCCGCGCCATCCGCTGCAGCCGCGGCGTGGGCCGCAGCCGGCGCCAATAACAATGCGCCCCCGATGAGATCGCGGCGGTCCAGTTTGCTCATGATACCCCTCTTCCAAGACTACGCCCCGGCTTTGCGGCACTGCAACCACGGTTCCGTGTCATCGTCTATTTTCGGGACTTCTATTTTCGATGTTGGCAAAATCGCCTATCTTGACCGGCGCGGCATTCCGCCGAACGTGCGCGTCGTTTGTCCTGAGCACCAGCCGAAAACGCCTGGAGTTTCGATGACCGAAGATTGGCGGCACGGCACCAAGCCGGAAACGCTCGACTACAAGCTGATCTTCGACCTGATGCCGGGCATGTGTCTGGTGCTGGATACCGCCTTCAATATCCTGGCGCAGAACGCCGAACATAAGCGCGCCACGCTGTCCGTCGCCAAGAATGTGGTGGGGCGCAATCTGTTCGACGCCTTCCCCGACAATCCCTATGATTCCAACGCATCGGGGGTCGCCACCGTGCGCCAGTCGCTGCTGACCGTGCTGAAGACGCGCCAGCCCGACATTATGCCGATCATCCGCTATGACGTGCAGCCTGCGCTGGGCGGTTTTGAGATGCGCTATTGGGCGATCACCAACACACCGGTTCTGGGCGATGACGGTTTCGTGCGCTGGATCATCAACCGCGCCGAAGACGCGACCGAACTGGCGTTGCTGCGCCAGTCGCAGCGCCGCTCGCGGGGTGAGCGCGATCTTTAGAGCAGAGCTATAACGGCTTGCGGAGCGCGGGCCGGCTTTCCAGCCCGCTGGCCGGGCGCGCGAAGCGGACCGTGCTGTGGGGAATGTACCAGCCGCCATTGGTGTCCTGGCAGGCGATGCCGGGATAGCGCAGCTGCGGATCGTCGGTGCGCAATTCATACCGGCGGCAGGATTGCGGCGAGCCGCCCACCAGCCCGGCTTCGCGCGGCGTCAGCGCGGCAAAGGTGCGGATCTCGAAATGGTGGGCGACGCCGGTGCTGGACCATTTCACGGGCTTTGCCGTCGCGGGCACTTCCAGTGCATGGGTCAACGCCCAATCGAGCCCGGCTTTGGCCGCCGCGGGCCAGTCGCCCATATCGGGACGGATGGCCACCAGTTCGCGCGGATCGCTCTGCTCCCATTGCACTTCACGCCCGGCGCCGGCGAATTCCACTTCGCCGTCGTTATAGATCAGCATGTCACCCTGGCGCAGGGCGATGATGGCGGCCTTCGCCGTGGCGGCAGCCAGCGCCGTTTTGAGCCGCGCGGTCAGAGATGTGGTAAGACGGCCTTCCTCGGCAAGACCATGATCTTTCTGGAATGCCTGGATGGCGCGCTGCGTGGCGGGGCCCACGGCGCCGTCGGGCTTGCCGGCCTTGTAGCCCAGCTGCAGCAACGTCCGCTGCGCCGCGATGACGGCATTTTTCTCCGTGACCAAGTCGGGATCGGGCTTGGGTGCGGGCGGCGGTGGCGGCGGCGGCGGCGGTTCCGGCGCAGCCGCCACGACCGGTTCGGGCACCGGCTCGGCTTTTTTGGCGCAGCCACCAAGGATCAGCAGGCCCAGGGCGAAACTCACGCCGATGCGACCAATGGTGGGCAATGATCTCACGCGACCTCCCGGGCCTGGATAATCCGGCTGGGCGGAATGATCATGCGAATACTTGTGCCTTCGCCTGGCACGCTGGAAATATGCAGATGTGCATCGTGATGGTCCGCCACGCGCCGCACATAGGTCAGGCCCAGGCCAACCCCGTCATGGCGGCGCGACAGCGAATTGTCGGCCTGCGAGAACAGATCGATCACTTTGGCCGCCTCGCCCGGCAGCATCCCCATGCCATTGTCACGGACTTCGATGGTCAGACCTTCGGCGGTCATGCCGGCCGACAGAACCGCCTCGCCGCCCTTCGGCGTGAATTTGACGGCGTTGGAAACCAGATTCATCAGCGCTTTCTGCAGCCGCCTGCTGTCGCCACGCACCGTGGGCGCACCGTTGGAGACCAGATTGCGAAGCGCCACACCCGCCATGGCCGCATGCGGCTGTATCTTCTCGATCACCGCGTCGGCGATGTCCGGCAGATAGACCAGTTCCTCGCTCTTGCGCGTTTCGGTGTCCATCTGGGTGATTTCCAGAATGTCGTTGATCAGGTCGAGCAGACGCGCGCCGCTGCCATTGATCTCGCTCAGATAGTCATGCGTCTTTTCGCGGGAAGTATCCGGCTGGTCGATCAGCATGCTGGAAAAACCGATCACCGCGTTCAGCGGTGTGCGCAGCTCATGGCTCATGGTGGAGAGGAACGCAGATTTGGCGCGGTTGGCCGCTTCGGCCTTGTCCTTGGCGACGCGCAACGCGGCTTCGGCCTCGCGCCGCTGGCCGATTTCCGCGCCCAGCGCCCGGTTGATCCTGGATAGTTCGGCGGTGCGGGCGATCACGGCGCGCTCGACCTGGCGCTTGCGCATGGTGGTAGCGAACATGCTCTGGGTCAGCAGCGCCGTCAGCGTCAGGACCAGCAAAGCCGCGCCCGCCGGCACATAGACACGGGTGAGAACATCGCCCGTCCGGCTGGAGCGCACCGCCAGATAGAAAGGCGTGCCCGCCACGGCAAAAGGCTGGACCTGGTGAAACTCGGAATCGCCGAACCAGCGTGTCAGATCCGTCACCGGCGCGGACGGTTCGCCGGCGGCTCCGGTGGGATACACCTTCATCGAGGTTCCGCTGCGATACGCGATGGCGGCATCGACAGGGGCGTGACGGCCCAGGACAATTTCCACCACGCGGTCCAGCTGCAACACGCCCAGCGCATAGCCTTCCAGTTCGGGCGGCGCGCCAGGCTTTTGGACGCCGCTTTTGCGCATCGGCTCAATCTGCAAAGCGGCGCCCCGGCCCAGCGGAAACACCACCAGCATCAGCGGTGGACGCGCGCCGTCGATCAACGCATGCGGCAAGGGCGCCGAAGCCACCACCTTGCCGCTGTCCTTGGCGTGCTGGAACAGGGGCGCATAGATCGGGTCGTTTGCCAGATCCACGCCGATCAGACCGCCGCTGGATTCGAACGGCTCGACATAGGCGACGGGGATATAACGGTCGCGGTCGGTGGCCGTCACAAGCGAGCCGCCCGCCGCCAGCTCGCGCAGGCGCAGGCCGTAAAGTCCGTCATTTTGCAGCGCCGCTTCGAATGTCTTGCGCTGGGCCCCAGCGACATGCGGCAGCCAAAGTACGGCCTTGAAACCAGAATTCTGCGGCAGGATCTGATGTGCGAAGTTGGAAAATTCCCATCGGTTCACGTCATGCGAGGACGAGACGAAGGCGCGGATCGCCGCCAGCGAATTGACGTGCCGCTCGATGCCGGTCTTGAAGGCCGCGCCATAGTCGGCGGCGTTGCGCCCGAACGCGTCGCGGTCGGCGGCCAGATAATAACCGCGCGCCAGAATGAAGGCAGAGAGGGCAGCAGCGATGCCGACCGCCACGACCGCCGTAATGGGCAGGAAGTCGGCGACTCCATACCGGGTCTGACGTTCGCTACTCGACATGGACGGCAGGCCTGACGCGTCAGTCAGCCGAAAATTCGCCCCATGCAAAATTGGCTGACACAGCCATTAACGGACGATCAGGCTAAGGCGGGGTTAAGGGGGGCGTGGCAAGAAAAAGGCCGGTTGGGGGTATGGAAAATGATCGTGAATCCTTGGTTTTCCACGATCCGTCTTTTGTACGCATGGCGCAGGAACTTTGCGGTCCCGCAATGGCACGGAACTTTGCGCGCATCACCGCTGGGCATTCACATTGTTGCCATGATTGCGAAAGCTGCGTGGCGGAAAATCGAAGGACTGGAGCAACTTCAATTCCGCTTCCAGCACCGCCTTCACCGCGGCGCGCGATGTGCGGGCGGCTTCTGCCATTGCGTCCGTGTTCAATTCCAATGATGCGCCCTGCCGGCCGGGCGGCCCGGGAATACCCAGCATCAACGGAAGATTTCCGCGCACGCCCGTGGCGACGAAATCGATAAACCAGGACTGGCGCACGGTCCTGAGCGGATTGCCCAGCAGCACCAGGCTGATCGCCGTCTGGCCGTCATGCGGCTCCAGTTCCACGAACACACCGGAGCGATCGGGCCGCCAGCTTTCATCCAGAATCGAAAGCTGGCGCCAGCCGCAATGATAGTCGCGGCACAGTGAGGGGCGCGTCTCGTAGATCGCGCAGCCTTTCGCCGTGCAATGGCGGCAGGTGACGCCGGCATCCTTTTGAATCTCCGGCTTGTCGATCGCCATCGCCGTGCAGCAGACGGTGCATTCGCCGCAGCCACGTCCCGGCACCAGGGCAAGCTTGTAGTCCATGGTCCGACGATGCCACGCGCCCGCAACGCAGCAAAGTCCGTATGATGGACAGATGCGAAGGTGGCGGGCATGCTGGCGCCGCTGAACGGGGGCCATGATGAAACAGGTGACACGCTACCATCCACTACTGGTGGGTTTGCACTGGCTGATCGCGCTGATGATCATCGGCATGTTGATCGGGGGCTTCTTCGTGGTCAGCAAGATGCCCAACAGCGACCCCGGAAAAGTTCAACTTCTGATGGGGCACATGATCGGCGGCGTGCTGATCCTGACCTTGATCCTGATCCGCCTGGGCGTGCGCCTTTCCACGGCCAAACCCGCACCCGCCGAGACCGGCAGCCCCCTGCTGAACCAGCTGAGGCGGTTCAATCATTACGCCTTCTATGTGGTGGTGATCGTGATCGCGATCAGCGGCATCGCCACGGCCAAGCTCTCCGGCGTGAGCGACACGGTGTTCAACCACACCGGCGCGCCCTTGCCGGAGCATTTCGGCATCTATCCCACCTTCAAGGTGCACGCGATCATGAATCTGCTGCTGGCGGCGCTGGTGATCCTGCACATCACCGCCGCGCTGTGGCACCAGTTCATTCGCGGTGACGGATTATTCCGGCGAATGGGATTTGGGAAGCGGACGTAGTTACGGCGCCTTCGGCAACAGCCCCTGCTCCACCAGCACGGGCGGATGACGATGGTGTGTGGCCTGTTCGAAGCCGTAGGCAATGCCCAGCAGGTCGCCATCGCGCCAGGGCCGGCCGGAAAACTCCAGCCCCACGGGCAAGCCGCCGGGATAGAAGCCGCCCGACACCACCACGGCCGGCACGCCCAGCATGTTGACCCATCCCGTATCGGAATGCGGGCCGTCGCTGACTTCGCCATTCTGCGGCATGGTTTCGTCCGGCGGCGGCATCTGGATCGGTGGATAGATATAGGCATCCAGTTTCAGCCGGTCCATCGTTTCCAGATACATCGCCATGGCCTTGCGGCGCGGGCCAAACACATTCGCTTCAGCCTGCGGGTCGCCATCCAGCTGGCGTTGATAGAGCGTGACCCCGCCCATATGCGAGCTGCCCGCGCCTTCGCCGATCACATTGGCGCCGATGGGCTGGCCCACCGTCCGCATATAGTCCTCGATGGAGCGATACTGTGTTGGCCCGAAATCCTTCAGGAACCGCTGCATCCCGTCGCGCGCATAAGGATAGGTGCCGATGCGGCTGACCGCCGTCACGAAATCGTCCGGCAAGATGCTGTCATCGAGCACGATGGTGGCGCCCGCCGCGCGCAGCTCGTCCAGGTTTTTCTTGAATGCGGCGTAGGTCGCTTCTTCCAGCGGCAGGAAACGGTCGGCGATGCGCTTGCGTGCCGCCCATTCGGGCACGTCGGCGGGCGTGCCATGGAACGGCGTCGATGTCCCTTTCATCATGAAGACGGGCACGCCGAAACGCTTGCCTTTCAGCGACCCGGGCTTGAGGAACGGCAGAAACGGCCCGCGCTGCGCATCGGCGGGCGCGGCGGCGGTGACGGGATCGAGCGGGTCGGCGCCCTGCATCACCGACAGCGTGATCGCGGCATCCGTCACGGTGCGGGCGATGGGGCCGGTATTGTCCAGCATCCAGTCCAGCGGCGCGATGCCCGCGATGCTCACCAGTCCGCGCGTGGGAAACACGCCCACCACCGCACTGGTTGCGGCGGGCATGCGGATGGAGTTTGCGGTGTCGGTGCCCGTGCCCAGCATCGCCATGTTGGCGGTCACCGACGTCACCGTGCCGCTGGACGATCCGCCCGGCGAAAAGCGCACGTCATAGGCATTGCCGGTGCGCCCGAACGAGCTGGAGCGGCTGCCGTCGGAATTGGCGAAGTCGGGCATGTTGGTGTGGCCGAGGATGATGGCCCCCGCCGCTTTCAACTTCGCCACCACCTGGGCATCGCGCGGCGCGATCAATTCCTTGCCCGGCAATGTGAAGCCCGCCCAGCCGTCGGTGGTCACCTGGCCTTCGATGCTGGTGTTGGCCTTCACCACCACCGGCACGCCCCAAAGCGGGCCGTGGCCGCCCGCGCGATCCGCGTCTTCACGCGCGGCGTTTGCCAGTGCGTCCTTCGCCATCACGGTTTCGACGGCGCGATAGACGCCGTCATAGCGGGCGATGCGGTCCAGATACCATTGCGTGACCTGGGTGACGGTGTATTTGCGCGCGGCGTAGAATTGCTGAAGCTGCGGGACCGTCACTTCGAGCAGGTCGCGGTCCATCTGTGACGGCTGCGCGAATGCGGCGGACGGAAACAGCAACAGCACCATGCCGAGAAAAATGGCTTTGCGTCCGGACATGATGCGGCCCCCGCCTTCGGATTCGCCGGGAAGCTTGCAGCAGATTGCTCTTGCTCTCAATGCGGTGTCGGCAAGCGCTCCAGCGGCGGCGAATCCACCCCACAGGGGCTGAGCGCGGTGCAGTCCGGCCCATGCCCCGCCAGCATCGCGGCCGACACCAGCACGTGGCTCAGTGCCGGGCCGGGATCGGCGGTCCCTGCGGTGGCGGTGCCGGG
>JAZJZY010000002.1:49276-367636 GCA_040389405.1 Pseudomonadota bacterium
GGGCGGGAAGTATGCATTGTTGGGCTGGGGATCGGGCAGCACCGGATCAATGTTGGGATCGGGCTTGTCGGCGGCGAAGAGCGGGCCGGGCACAAGGACCAGGAACGACATACACATCAGGGCTGACAATTTTCGCATCGGATCTCCGCCGGATTGGCATTCCTTTAATGCGACCCGGCGCCCGTCCTGTCGCGCGCCAAGCTTACATCGCGTTCAATACGCCGCCGTAATGCAACGGCACCGGGACTAGGTTCGGGCGTTGTTTCTGCAGGAGGACCGCCCATGGCCATCGAAACGATCTTCGCGCATGTCAGCTGCTCGAACCTGGAGGTCAGCATCGCCTGGTACGCCAAGCTGTTCGGCCGCGCCCCCGACCGCCGCCCGATGGACGGGTTGGCGGAATGGCATTTCACCGACAGCGCCGAAGTGCAGCTGTTCGAGAGCCAGAACAATGCAGGCCATAGCACGTTGACCCTCGGCGTGCTGCCTATGGCGCCCGAGTGTAAGCGTCTGGCCGATGCGGGATTGAAGGTGGGCGAGATCGAGGAAGCCAAGGACTTCTACATCATGCGCATGCGCGACCCGGACGGAAATCTGGTGGTGTTCGCGAGTGCGGAGAAATGAATGTATCGTGCGCTCTAGACCGGGATCAGCGAAAACCAGCGCTCTGCCGCGCGGTCGGGGACGGCCAGGGTGAGCGGCATGCTGGTCGCTTCGTGCAAGATGGTGGCGCCCAGAACGCCGTCTGCCACCACGCCGTCTTCCGACAGAGTGTGGACCAGTTTTCTTATCGGAAACTTGCGCGCCCAAAGAAGACGAAAAAACCTCGCTTTTCGCGCCAGCTCCCCGGGTTGCCGGGCAGGTAAAATGAAACAGGCGGGCATCGCCCGCCTGTCTCACCCCCGCACTTTATTCCCGCACTCAGAACTTGGTCGAGACGCGGGCGAAGAAGAACCGTCCGGTCACGTCATACGGCCCGGCAATGGTGTTGCTCTTGCCGATGCTGTCGCCGTTCAGGAATGGCGGGCTCTTGTCGAAGAGATTGTTGATGCCGACGACCAGGCGGGTGGATTTGGACGGCCCGATCTCCGGCAGGTCATAGGACACCGCGATATCACTGTAGAAAATTTCCGGAATTCTGTTGCCGTACGTGTTGGTTCCACCAGAGAGATTCTTCGTCCCGTTGATGTAGCGCAGACCGTAATGCAGGCCCAGATCTTCCAGGCGGTAGTCGATCGTGGCATTGGAACGCCAGGTTGGCTGGATTGAATCATTGCCGTAATTGAAGAAGCCCACGAATTCGTTGGTCGAGAAGTCCGGATTCTGGGTGGTGTTCAAGAACTCCCGCTCGGCCTGAACGTCGAACATGAACGAGCCAGGTATCGGAAGATCCAGACCCGCCACATCCGTGTTGTAGGTCGCCTCGAGATCCATACCGCGGACCTGGTTGACGCCAAGGTTGGTGTTCAAGCTGCCGATCTGGAATATGCCGCCGGCACTGCGAGTGATCTGGCTGCAATAGTTTGGATTCTGGTCCACATAGCAGCCCAGCACCACAATGTCGGGTCCGGCATTATTGGCGATACCACCATCCAGAATACTGTTGGTGATCTTGATCTCATAATAATCGCCATTGAACGTGAAGCCCGGCAGGAAGGTCGGGGTTATCACCGCGCCCAGATTCCAGGAACGCGAGGATTCCGGCTTCAGCTGCGGATTGCCGCCGATGATCAAGCCACGCTGGTCGGCCACAAGGTTATTCTGCGGCGACTGGTAGGTGGCAATCTGTGCCGGTGTCAGGCCACGCGCGGACAGCTGCGTGAAGCAGGCCGATCCGGGCGCCAGAGAGCCCAGGCCGGCATTGGTATTGCCATTGACCCCGACGCGGGTGTCGCAGGGATCGCCGTCCACCGAGATGTAGCTGATGGCATTACCGCCGAACAATTCGGCGGTCGACGGTGCCCGCAGACCGGTGGCATAGGAGCCCCGCACGCGGATATCGTCAATCACCTGCCACTCGCCGCCCACTTTCCACGTCAAGGCGTCGCCGAAGGTGGAATAATGGTCGTAACGGCCGCTGGGGGTCAGGGTAAGGAACTCCACAAAGGGAAGATCCTTCAAGACCGGAATGCGCATTTCGCCGTAGAAGGAGGTGACGCCATAGCCACCGTCGGTCGGCGCAGACGGACCGGCGCCATAGCCTTCCTGCACCAGCGCGTCGGGCGCGTCGTTGGCGTGTTCGAAGCGGCGTTCGAAGCCCACCGACGCCTGCAACGGACCCGCCGGCAAATCGAATAGCGGACCGTTGATGTCGGCATAGACATAGTTTTCGTAATTGAACTGCGTCTCGGTCAGGGTCGTGGTCAGATATTTGGTCTGAGCCGGGGTCAGCGTGTTGGCACCGCCGAAGAAATTGAACGGCGCCGCTGGCGTGCTGTATCCAAACCCAGCCGTCGGTGTGGTCGTGCAACCGCCCGGTACGTCGAGGCAGGGCAGTTGCGCCGTGGCCTGGGCCAGATGCAGGAAGTTGCCGGAATTCAGGACCCGCAACTGGCTGTCATTGCGCTGCTGGACATAGCCCGCTTCCCAATTGAAGTCGCCAAAGACATGGCCTTCGAAGCCGGCGCGAAGGCGGTAGGTGGTGGACACCTGCTTATAGGTGCGCGGCCCGAAATTGTTCGGCGTCAGGTTGGCGTCGATACATTGCGGGGCACCTGCACCCACGACATTCGCGCCCGAGATGTTGGGGCAGTCCACCGGCGAAGCCGTGCCGTTGGGATCATTATAGCCCGGGAAGCTGGTCGGCACGAAGAAACCGCCAAACACCCTATCGCCCGAGATCGGATTCGTCGCTGCGATCTGGTCGCCCAGCAAAGGTTCGGGACGCAGACGCTGTTCGGAATCGCGACGGGTAAAGAAGCCGCTGGTGACGAAGGTGATGTCCGAAGTGATGTCGTAATGCGCATTCCAGGCTGCCTGGGTGCGGCCGATGCCGCTGGTCAATGTCGCATTCGGCACCACCGACGGACAGCCCGCATTCAACTTCACGCGGCCCTGAGTTGGCAGATAGGTCAAGCAGGGAATGCCGCCAAGCGCGGGATTGTTGTAAGTCGTCTCGGCGCCATTCCACACCGTATGCGAATTCAAATCCTGAAGGATGTTCAGCTGGCTGCGGAAGGTGGAGCCGCCTTCCACACCTGCTTGGCCGAGATGGGGATCGATCGACCAGTCGCGATCCTTCATGTCCACCGGGCTCTGATGCTCGTTCAGCAGCGAGATGGTGATGTTGCCCTTGTCGAAGTTGAACCCCATCGTACCGGTGACGCTGTAAAGATCGCCGCCGCCATGTTCGCTCGCGCCCCCGTTAACGTCGATCTGCAGACCCTCGAAATCCTTTTTGGTGATGAAGTTGATGACGCCGCCGATCGCGTCCGCGCCATAGATCGAAGACGCGCCATCGCGCAGCACTTCGACCCGGTCGATCATGGAAATCGGGATGGAGTTCAAATCCGGCACGGCAATGGAGGCATTGAAGATCGGAACCAGACGCTGGCCATCAATGAGCACCAAGGTGCGCGTGGGGCCTAAGTTGCGCAAACCGACTTGCGACAGACCATTGGCGCCATTGTTGGACGCGTTGCTGATGCCGCCGGTGGTGTCCGGCCCGACAATCTTGCTCAGCACATCTTCGGCATTGAAGGCGCTGGTCAATTGAATCTGCGACGCGCTGACGGTCGAGATCGGGCTGGCGCTGGTGGCATTGAGAACCGGAATACGCGATCCGGTGACCACGACGGTTTCCGAAGGACTGACATTGTTTTGTGCGAGTGCAGGCGCGGCGGCGATCAAACCACCAAGAGCAACGCCGGCGAACAGTGCGCGGCGACGAACCAAGCGTGCGGAAATACCGCCATTCGACCGAATGGAATAAGACATGTAACCCCCTTTGCGCAGGCCCGGGTGTTACGCCGGGCGCATGAGACCTAATATGGTCTCGGCGGGGATCGCCTCTCTGGATGAGCTCCGTCGAGTACCGTTTGGGTGTAAATTACAACCATGCGCGGGGAGTTCCAGCATTTGTCTAGCGTTTTGAAATGAAATTGCTGAGCGTCGCCTTTTTGTCACTTTCATTAAGACGCGTTTAAAATTCAAAACAGTTTTCTCAACGCAAGCGTCTGACTTTAAACGTTATGTTGCGATCACTAAACCGAAGGTCGTAACTGCCGAGGGAACCGCGTGAAATGCTGACGGTGCGGGAGCTTTTTGGACCGCGTTGCGCGATGCCGCTGTCGCCCGCCATCTGTTGCCACACCTGGCCATTATTCAACGTGACGGTGAAGCGGCCGCGCGCATCGGTCTGAAACGCAGTAATATCAGCGGTTAAACGCTCATCCTGTTCTGCCGAAGATTTGGGCAATTGCTCCTGCCCGAACACGCGCGGCGGCGCGGGCTGTGCCTGTCGCGGTGCAATCGCCGGTGCCGCGAATGTCGGCGCCGCGCGCACCGCGCCCTGCGCAACGCGGTCGTAACAGGACAATCGCTCCACCGCCCCGCTCAAAGTGAGGCAGTGCGCAAGCTCCGCGTTGACATCCTGGGCGCGCGCGGACACGGAGGCGAGAAGCAGCAATGGAAGAACCAAGAACAACCGAGTCATCGCAACGAACCTCCGTTTGGATAGAGATAATCTAGCAGAAAGTTGCGTCCGACCAATCCGGCATGCCCTTGCGATGCGCGCGCGGCAACGATGGAATGACGCCTTCATTGATTCAGGGACGAACATAGGCATGCAGGACGATCTGAAAAACTGGCAGCCGCGACCGCGGCCCGCGCGCAAGGTTTTGGCGGGGCGCTATGTACGGTTGGAACCGTTGGACCCGGCC
Source organism: Pseudomonadota bacterium (assembly GCA_040389405.1). Taxonomy (GTDB): domain Bacteria; phylum Pseudomonadota; class Alphaproteobacteria; order Micropepsales; family Micropepsaceae; genus Rhizomicrobium. The sequence continues at coordinate 54,157 of JAZJZY010000002.1, forward strand.
CGGCATGGCGACGACTTATATAATGCGTCGAGCGTGGCGGATGCGGGCGGGCGCTTTGCCTGGCTGCCAGAAACCCCGCCCCAGAGCCGCGCTGAGTTCCAGCCTTGGCTGGACAAGGCGGCGGCAAGCGACGACCCGCTCTATTTCGCCGTCATCGACCAAGCCACGGGCAAGGTGGTGGGGCGTCAGACATTCCTGCGGATCGATCCGGCCAATGGCGTGATCGAGATCGGGCATGTCTATTGGGGACCGGAGATGGCGCGCACGCGCGGCGCGACCGAAGCGCAATGGCTGTTCGCCCGCCATGTCTTCGAGGATCTGGGCTATCGCCGCTATGAATGGAAGTGCAACGACCGCAACGCGCCTTCCAAGCGCGCGGCGGAGCGTTTCGGTTTTGCCTTTGAAGGCATCTTCCGCCAGCACATGGTCGTCAAGGGCGAGAACCGCGACACCGCCTGGTACGCCATGATCGACAAACAGTGGCCCGCCCTCGCCCGCGCGTACGAGTCGTGGCTGGACCCCGCGAATTTCGATGGCGCGGGACAACAGAAGCGGAAGCTGGAGGATTTGAAGAGCGGCGCGGCCGGTTGAACGGGCGTCAGGCCGACAGCGTTCCGGCCAGTGCGCGCAGCACGCCCGCCGGATCGGATTCGATGGGATCGCCATGCGAGACCAGGATGCGCTTCAGGTCCGGAATCGCCGCCCATTCCAGCAATTGCCCGCGCAATTCGTCCTTGGCCTTGATCATCATCATCTTGGTGACGGTGGGAATGACCGGCGCGTCGCTGCCGAAGCCCAGCACATGCAGGATCCAGCCTTCGACGCCGCCCTTGCGGCGAAGATTGCCGATCAGGTCGTTGAGGATCAGCGTGGTACCCGACGCGCGGCGCACCAGCAGGGCCGCTTCATGCCCGCCCGTTCCCGCCACGGTCTGCATGGTGACGGCGGGGTCGCCGAAATCGGCCGAGGTCGCATCCACCGGCACCGCCTCCGCCACGCGGATGCGCGCCCCTTCCGGCGCGATCACGGTCAGGGCCGGATAGCGCTGTTTGTAGGCCTTGGCATCGAGGCGGTGGGCGTCGCCCGGCACGATGAGAAAGCGCGGGCTTCCGAAGTCTTCGATCTGCTTCATCGCGGCTTCGTCCAGCGCGATGGCGCTGGTAATCACACTGCCGCCGCCCGCCAGCCGCACCACCGTCATCCGCCGCTCAAGATCCACCAGCGGCATATGAATCGCGCCGGTCACGGTGAGGATGCCGTCATCGACAACTGTCACCCGGCCATGCGGCAGGACGGTCCAATGTTCGTGAACCTTGGGCATGGGATGGAAACGTCCGCGGCGGGACCGTGTTCCATCTACATGAATGTTTCTACGTATCTTGGAAGAAACCGTACAACTTCTTTGTAAGCAGCAACGGATGCTTTGTTTAAGCCCAATTTCTTTAGTTGTTCCGTACCTTCATCGTCCTTCTCCGAGGTAACCACCTTATCGAGCAATGCTCGCTCTTTTGGAGTGAAGTTCAGGTCACTTAACCTATACGGAATTTCCCCGCCCTTATAAAGAAACGGAAATTCGCTCTCTAGCTTCTTACGCATGGCATCTCCGTCCGCATCGGAGCAGAAACAGCCCCCGACAGTCGCCATCCAAATCGTGTCCCGATATACAACTCGCATGAGAGGAGAGAATTTTCCCTCTTGGCGCGCCGAAAAGGCTGAACTTAATGAACCACCTATTACACGCTCGACATACAGCGGATAATTCTCCACCTCTACATCAGCCTTACTGCAATCCATAGAAAGAACGCCGAGCTCGTCACGAAAATGTGCAACGCGGTCATCAACCCGTAACTGCTTGACAGCGCCTGGTAATTCGCCGGAAACGGTAACGAACACGAAACTTCCAGCTGGGAGCTTGCTTCCGAGAGCAAAAACATCGGAAGTAACCTCTTTGCTAAGCCCCCAATCATAATCCAACCAAATGATAGTGGGCTTAGAAAATTTAGCGCCGTCGATGAAGTCACCTGCTGTTTGATTTCGAATTGCGATAAATCCAAACGGGCTATTGAAGCGGCACCTTGGAACGACTTCCTTATCCTGCTCCAAGCTAATCATCGACTTCACGCCGAGATAACGATGAAACATCTCAAAGTCGTAAAATTTTATACCGCCCATCCCGATATATTCATACTTCGACATTTCCGTGCCCGAATCTCGCGCAATTCTCAATATGTCCATCATAATTCGTCGCTCAGTCTGCTTTACTGGTCGAAGATCATATTGGATATAGCGCGCGGTCGACCGGCTCATTTGGAGCCTACTTCGTTTCTCACATAATAATCGAACGCCATTCGGCCGACTGAAGAAGCGGACGCGGAAGGTTTTCCCAAGTGCTTTCTAATTTTGACAAGGTCTTTCGTCTCAATATCGAATTGCACTTTTGTAAGAGCTGCTCGAGATTGTCGGGGAGGCTTAAATTGTGATGCACGCGCGACACTTACCGTCAGTGGAGACTGTTTGCCGCCGGCTAGCCTGTTGAGATCACCGCTATCCAACTCAGTGCCCTCATCAGTATAACGGTTATCAAGTAACGATATTACGGGCCTCGCAATCCTCCCCATATTGCGGCGAGCATCTTGCCAGACCAAACTTTCTTGATTTATGGAGTCTTTCGTTGTCGTCCAAGGCAACTCTTCTGGGTCAGCGCTATAGAAAAAAACAAACCCCAGAAATGGCCGATGTTTGGGTTGAAAAGCAGGAAGGATTTCGCCACCCCAGCCAGTCTGAGCCGATTTGTCTGCATAAGTTAGTGCGCGACCGTTACAGAAAACAAACCAGCCAGAGGACTCTGCGGTAAAAGTCTTTCCAGCGGAGGGCGAGGCAATTCCGACAGTAATGCTATATTGAACGTTACCTAGCTTAAACGCCTCGTGCGATACATTCTGCCCTATGTCGGAGGTCACTCCATCAACGCGTTCGTTATTTACAAATATTTGAACTAATCGACCAATAAACAGGGCATACGTTTTTGAAACTTTTTCCCGAAGTAGGGGAATAAAAGTTTTGTCGGCGACACGCCGCTTAACGTCATCATGCAGCTCAGAAACTTTCACAACCGTGCCGCAATTTTTTGTTGCTTTAGGTCGTTTGCTAATATCGAAGCCCCATTTTGCTTGCGGCAACGCCTCCCACTCAGCTGCATCCAGCTTCATCGAGAAGCCTCCGTCAGCATGGTCAGAATGAATATCAATGGCATTTCCTAGCTTGAAGATCGCGCGCTTCATTCCAATGCCGAAGACGCTTAGCCGATCACGAGTAGGCTCGTCCGATTCAGGATGTCCAAAGTGGAAAATACTAGTTCGCGCCGTCTCGAAATCTATGCCGCCCGCATCGTCAATAACGCTGATTGCGCGTTCCGTTATTTCGATACGAATTTCGGCTGTCGGTTTGGTTTTTGGGTCAGTGAGAAAAGTATGGAATGCCTTTGCGGAATTGAGAGGATTTTCTACCCCATGCATCGCGGCATTGACCGAGTTATCGACCAAATCAAGAATTGCATCACCAAGGGAAATATCCCGCGTAATCAAAGAAACAAATAGGCGCTTCTCTGGCATCGCTTCTGCGAACGTCATTGCCGTAACTCCGTGAGAGTTGCAAAGTGACTCGGACGCAGGGAAACGGCTTCACCCGGAATTGGCACTCGAGTGGGCACATCTGGGCGAACACATAATTGCCCAGAAAAGAAATCTTCGACCCGCCCCCTTGCGATCCGAAGATATCGAGATTCGATTTCACATCCTACAAATTCTCGTTGTTCAAGCAAGGATGCGATGGCCGATGACCCAGAGCCTAAATAAGGGTCCGCAACAACGCCATTTGCTGGGCAAAGTGATCGGATAAGCCTCTGCACAAGTGCCACGGGAAATTGGCACGGGTGCTCAGTCTTCTCTTTATGCTTCGCCTTTACATTTGGAATGTCCCAAACATCACCTGGATTTTTGCCGAGCGGATTGCCACTAAATTCGCCCTTTTTGGGCCCCTTGTAGTGACGCTTCCCCGGATACCGCTGAGGAACTCGAACCGAGTCAAGATTGAAGTGATATTGGTCCCCCTTAGTGAACCACATGATCGTTTCATGTCGTCCGCTGAAACGATTCACACAATGAACGCCGTGACCGAAGCTCCAAACTATACGATTTCGCAAAATCAATTTTGGCGTAGCAATTGAAGCCGCATATACAAGCGCGTCTAGCGGTATCAACTTTCCTTTTCTGACGTGATTTCCAACTTGCCAACACAACGACCCCCCTTTCTTTAGAGCTCGCACCGCAAGAGGAAAGATTTTCCTGTGCTCCTCAATAAAGTCCTCAGGAGATGAAGATCGATCATATTCCTTTCCCATGAAGTAGGGCGGAGAGGTAACAATCAAGTCGACGGAATTCGGCTCTAAAGATTCAAAGAAGTCGCATGCATCTCCATTCAATATCTTTACTTTTCCCTTTTTCCGGTTGGCGGAAAGATAAGGTCGCATTCATCGCCTCACAAAAAGTAACATGCTATTTCTTATATGAATTCTCGTCGTGGATCCATCGCTGTTACCACCTTCCCATCTAAAACAAAGAATGGATGCCAGCATTCCTAAGGTCTTGCCGTTTAGCGAACACTGGGACGCGGTTGCAAATTTGGTGCGCGATTTGTTGAGCAGTACTGCCCCTAATGACGTGCCAATGCCTAGCGATAGATCGCGATATCTCGGTTGTCCCATGCGTTGGCGCCTTGCCCGGCGGTGTTAACGATAAAGAACAAAACAAGAACAATTGGGCGGACGAGTCCAGCCACCAGGTCTGGGGCATTGCGCGCTGGGCGGCACCGGGGCTGGTGGAAACGCCCGGTTTGCGGGCTTTGCGCCCTGCCCGTACCGCTTCGTACGCCCGCCTTGCCCGTGCCGGTAATAAAATGTTAACCATGTATTTCAACAGGTTGGCTGGGAGTTGGCCGAATGGCCCCGCGCATACAGGTCATCGAAGGCGGCAAGTCTGCGCTCCTGAAAGGGAAGCCGGCGGGCGAGACGGCGCTTTTCGACGAGCAGTTTGTCGATATCGGCCGGGACAGCGGACCCAGCGCGCGGCTGGCGCGCGATATCAATGTCACGCGCGAAGCCCAGCGCGCCTTTGAAGCCAAGGGCCGCGTGGTGGCGCAGTCGCTGTCGGGTCATTTCGCCTGGGGCAGCGTCGCCTGGTTCTTCGGCGTGTTGGCGGCGACCGGCGCGGTGGCGTGGGCGGTTCTGGCGGGACACTTATCTTATTGGGTGTCGGTGCCCCTCGAATCCGTGCTGATCTACGCCATCTTCGCCACCTTGCATGAAGCGACGCACGACAATATCGCGGGCCGCCATTCGCGCTGGCAGTGGGTCAATCATCTGATCGGGCATATCAGCGGCTTTGTGCTCTTGGCGCCCTATCCCGGTTTTCGCGCGCTGCATCTGCATCATCACCAGCACACCAACGATCCGGTCGAAGATCCCGATTACTGGGTGAAGGACAGCTCGTATCTGCGCGTCATCCTGCGCTGTCTGGCGATCCAGCCCATGTATATCTGGCATCTGTGGAAGATCGCCCGCAATCCGCGCATCATGCGCGCCTTTGTGTGGGAGATGGTCTATGTCGCCTCCTACATTCCCATCATCGCAGGCGCCTATTATCTGGGCTTCGGCAACGCGCTGATCATGCTGTGGATTCTGCCCGCCTATTTCGGGGTGTGCCTGTGCCCCTTGATGTTCGACTGGCCGGTGCACCATCCCCACACCACGCAGGACCGTTACGCCGGCGCCGCGATCCTGTTGTTCCCGAGGCCCCTGCGCCCAGTGATGGAATATGCGTTTCTCGGCCACTCCTATCATCTGATGCATCACCTTTATCCGCGCATTCCCTTCTATCTTTACAGCAAGGCCTATTACGCGCTGGAAGACGATGTCGCCGCGGTGGGCGGCAAGGTGGTGGATGTGGGATTGTGGCCGACGCCCCAGGGGCTGGTCGATCCGGCGCGCATTCACGCGCACGCCAGTACGCATTAAGCGGATTCAGAAATTATCGCGGCCGCCTCGGTGGCTGAAGAAATCGCACGCCACCACGATCAGATTCACGGTCAGCAGAAACGCCGCGGCGATGGCGGGGCCGTAGCTCCAATGATTGTTGAACGGCCAGAGCGGAAGCGCCGTGACCAATGCCGTCAGCAGAATTAAAAGAACGATACGCATGGGCCCCCCAAAACAGGACAATGCGAAGAGCGTCAGTCTAGTTCCTATACGGATTGGTATAAAGACGGAACCTAGACCGGACCCTCGATTTCGCCGCCCGCATCGGTCCAGTCCTTGAAGCCGCCGAGATTGCGGACATCCAAATAGCCCATGTCCTGCAAGACTTTGCCGGCCAGCGCGGCGCGGGAACCGGCGGCACAATACAGGATCACGGTCTTGCGCGGGTCGAGCCGGGGGTCGTGATAGCTGGTGGAGGCATCGGCGCGGAACTCCAGCGAGCCGCGGGGAATATGCAATGCGCCCATGGCCTTGCCGGTTTGGGCGAGTTCGGCGCTGTCGCGCACGTCAACAATCACCGCATGGCCCGCGGCCACCAATGCCTGCGCCTCCGCCGTGGTGATTCGGGGTACCACCGCATTGGCTGCGTCCATCATCTCTTTGACTGTGGCGGTCATGGCAATTCCCTTTTGTGTTCGATCTACCAGCGCAGCAGGACCCGGCCCAGCGCCGCGCCCATCAATGTCGTCAGCGCGATGCCCGCCGTATACCAGATGGCGATGAAGGTCGCGGTGCTTTCGGTGCAATGAAAAGCATAGATGGTTGCCGCCGCGCTGCCCGCCAAAAGCCCCGCCGCCGCGCCCGCCTGGGTCAGACGGGTCGGCGCCAGCTTGCGCAACGACCAGAACAATCCGCCGAACAAGGGCAAGGCCAGAGCCGCGATCAGGACCGAGCAGACATCGGCGGAATGGCCCATCAATAATGTGTGCCGCGTGGCGTCATCGGCGGGCATCATCTGCATCGCCATCATCGCCATCAGCACCAGGACCGGAATGGCGATCAAAAGCGCGGGCACGGTGGCGTCGGTGCCGGGGCGGCCCACCCGCTCCACCAGCTTCAGGCCCAGCGCCGCGATCACCAAGGTGTAGAGGAATTTCAGCCAGAAGGCGCCGCCGCCCATGGCATCGACGATATCGGGGCGAATACCGATGGTGAGCGCCATCAACAGCGCCGAGCCCAGCATGCCCATAATCAGGCCGGTCGCCAGGATGCGGGCCACTTCCGTGCCGCTGACCGGTTCCAGCCCGCCGCTCAGATGCGCGATCAGATCATCGGTCTGCATTGCGGCCCCCCACTTCGTCGCCCAGCGATTTCAGCGCGCGGTGCACCGTGACTTTCACCGAAGTCTCCGACATGCCGGTGCGGGCCGCTTCGTCTGCGATGGAATGGCCGTCCAGCTTGACCGCGCGCACCAACGCGCGTTTGGCGGCGGGCAATTTGGCCAGAAGCTTTTCGACATCGCGCCTGGCGCTGGCGGCTTCGGCCTCGTCGGCGCCGAACAATGCGCCGGCCTCGTCCAGCGGCACGGTCGCGTTGCGCTTGTGGCGGCGGAACTCATCGACCAGCTTGTAGCGCGCGATGCCATAGACCCATGCCGTGAAAGGCCGCGCCGGATCATAGGTGGCGCGCTTGGCGTGAATGGCGATCAAACTTTCCTGCACAGCATCCTCGGCCGCGGCTGGCCCCAGCCGCCTTGCGTAATACCCCCGTAAATGCCGCGTCAGCCCTTGCAGCAACATCCGGTACGCGGCGGCGTCGCCCGCAAGGGCGGCCAGCATCCAATCCCGGTATTGCGCTTCCTGTGGGATCACGGGCGTTTCCAGTCAGTTCGCGAGCCGCACCGGAAAGTTACGAAAATGATTTCCGCAAACAAGATGGGCTGTCGAATGGAGCGAACGGTATCAAACCTCTGGAGCCTATGAAATGAGCAAATTCCTCCCGATTACCAGCCTTGCCGCGCCTGCATGCCAGCCTTCGCATCCTGCGAAGCCAGATCGTGTCATTTGTTCAGCCGGTCGATGGTGTCCAGCACAAGCCCGATGGGCGGACGCTTTGTATAGGTGTCTTCATAAAGCTTCGCCTTCACCACGCCGTCCCGGTCCAGAACGAAGATCACCGGCTGCGGCACGCCATAGGCGCGGCTGCCCTTTTTGTATTGCGGATCACGCAGCTTGTAGCGATCGATGATCTCGGATTTCGGATCGCTCAACAGGGGATATTTGAGGCCGCGCTTGCCGATGAATTCCGCGTCCACCGATGGCGGCTCGTACGAGATGCCCGCCAGGCGATAGCCGCGCTTTTCCAGTTCGCCGACACCCCCGTTCAGGTCCATCAGCTGAAGCTGGCAATAGGGACACCAGGAGGCGGAGCGGAAGAAGAACAGCACCGTGCCGTTCCTGCCCGCCAGCGATTCCAGGGTGCGCGGCTTGCCGGCTTCGTCCTGTGGCATGCCGATGGGCGGCACCTTGCTGCCGATGGCGGGGCCCAGGTCATAAGCCGGATTGGCATGAGCGGAGCCGAGAAGCCCAAAAGCAAGAAAGAACGCGGCAATGGTCCTGATCACGAAATTCTCCCGATGACTATGCACCGTCAGTTCGGGACGCTTCGGAATCGGTTACAGAGCCGCGGGAGGTTATGGAAAATCTTTAAAGCGGCCGCCTCCAGGGCAGGATCATTGGCACCCGCGCCTTGTAGCGGCGATATTCGTCGCCAAAGAATTGCGTCAGGTCGCGCTCCTCCAGGGCAATGCCGACAAATATATAGGCCGTGGTCACCACGGCAAACAGCAGATGCCCAACCGACATGATCGGCGTTGCCCAGAAGGCAATGGCGAAACCCAGATAAAGCGGATGGCGCACCAGGCGATAGAATAACGGTGTGCGGAATTTCGCGGGCTGCGGTTCGCGGTGAAAAAGATTGCGCGCCACCTGCGCCAGCCCAAACAGCTCGAAATGACTGATGAGAAAGGTGGACAGGCCCACGATCAGCCAGCCGGCCATCTGCAGCCCCAGCAGCAGAACCACGAAGCCGGGATTCTGCACCCACCAGACCACGACGGAGATCGGCCGCCACTGCCAGAGCAGCAAGGCCAGCACCGCACTCGACGCCACGACATAGGTGCTGCGCTCGATGGCGGGCGGCACGATGCGCGTCCACCATGCCTTGAAACCCTGGCGCGCCATCACGCTGTGCTGGATCGCGAACAATGCCATCAGCGCCAGATCGATGATTGCCGCCGTCAAGGGCGGCGAGGCGATGCCGGTGTCAATGGTGGTGGGCACGGCGACGTTGGAGACAAACGCCGCGGCATACAGAAATGTGACCGCGAAAAAGAGATACGCAGCGACGCCGTAGAGAAAAATGAATATCCGAGCCATGGCAACTCTTTACCCCTCCGCCTTCGCAGGCTCTAGAGCCTGCTACGGCACCTCCCCTGCCAGCGCGCTGCGCGCGCGCAAGGGAGGAAGGTCACGACCAAGACGTACTATCACAGAAAAATAAGCGGCGCGTCAGCCGGGCAAACCCAATATCTGGCTGGCGCGGGCCAGAACCTGGTCGGGGGCGAAAGGCTTGACGATATAGTCGGCGGCGCCGGCCTTGCGGCCTTCACTGATCTCGGTCGCCTGGCCCTTCGATGTCAGCATGATCACGGGAATATGCTGGGTGATGGGATCGGCCTTCAGCATGCCCAGCACTTTGAGGCCTTCGATCTTGGGCATCTCGCGATCCAGCACGATGATGCTGGGCAGATGGGCGCGCGCCAGGGTCACCACGTCTTCGCCGTCATGCGCCAGATGGATCTGGTAGCCCTGGGTCTCGAAGCGCGCCTTGAGCAGTTCGCGCACAAGGCGGTCGTCATCGCCGATCAACACTGACAGACGGCGGCGCATCAGCGCGGCGTTGGCGCGCGCATCCAGCTCGATGGGCGTGACCGGCTTGAGCAAGGCTTCGAGCTGGGTGCCGAGAATGGCGCGGGCGACGGCGGCGGATTTGCGCTGACCGGTCAGCGCCAGGATCGGCAGCTCGGCCAAACCTGGTTTGTTGCGCAATTCGCCCAGCATGTTGGGCTGACTGCCTGCACTGTCCAGGTCGATGATCATCAGACCGGCGGGATATATTGGCGCGACCGCCTCGGCCACGGACGTATAGGTCACGATATGGGCATGGCTGGCGAAGACATCCTCCAGCAATCGCGCCACCGCCGGATCGTCATGGATGGCGATCAGGCTGGGGCCCGCCAGCGGCGGCAATTCGGGTGATTCTTCCACCACCGGCGGCGGCACGTTGGGCGCGGCGACCGGCGGCGGCGCACCGGACTGGATATAATTGCGGCAGGTGGCCAGCAATTGCTTCGCCGCTTTTGAAACAATGACAGGCTGGACCGGCGATGCAGAGAGCACGCTTTCCAGCACGGCGGAATCGCGGCTGACATCGGGAAAGCCCAATGTCTGGCCGCTGCCGGTCAACTTGTGTGTGAGGACAATGGCCGCGCCGGCAATCTCTGGCGTCATGGCATCCATGTCGCAAAAGGCGATCAGCTTGTTCAGCTCCGCCGTGACTTCGTCCAGCTTCGCCAGGTAACGCGCGCGCAATCCCTCAAGAGCGCTGTCGAAGGCCTGGCCGACGGTACTCACGCTGCGATCTCCATTGTCACAGTCTTAAGCTCCGCCCGCCGCCTTGGCCAGAGATTCGGACCAGAGCCGCCGCACCTCGCTCGCCAAAGTGATCGGATCAAAGGGTTTGGGAATCACCCCGGCCGCGCCCATCTCCAGATACTGCGAAACTTCCGCGCCGCGCACGCGGGCCGTCATGAAGATCACCGGCACGTCCATGCCCTCGGCTTTCATCGCCGCAAAAGTGGCGGGCCCGTCCATGCCGGGCATCATCACGTCCAGCAGAATCAGGTCGGGCGTCGTATGCGCAAGATATACCAATGCCTCCGCACCCCCGGCGCAGGTGTCGATGGTCAGGCCGCCGTCCATCTCCAGGCAGAGCTTCACCACTTCCTGGATGTCTTCCTCGTCGTCGACGCAAAGCACGTGGCGCAGCTGGTTCATGATGCGGCCCTGTTTGCAGCAGGCGGCGCGCCGGCCAGCACGTCCAGCACGGTCTGGGCGATTTCACTTTCGGCAATTTTCGATTTCACCAGCACGGCGACGGCGCCCCGGGTAAGCGCCGGATCGACTTCCCGCGCCGACAGAATGATGACTGGCGGCGGATTGATGGCATGGCCCAGCCCTTCGATCAGCGACAGGCCCGATCCATCCGGCATGCCCACATCCAGAATGACGGCGGCAAAGTCATGCGACCGCAGCAGAATCTCGGCTTCCTTGACGGTACGGGCGGCGATCAGTTCGACCCGGCCTTTCAACCCCGCCGCCAGAATACTGGTGAGATCGACATCGTCTTCGACATGCAGCACGCGGGGAATATGCGGGGCCGCGGCGGATGGGGCGATGTCGCGCAACGCCTCCACGATGGGGAATTCCACCCAGAAGGTGGTCCCCTGCCCCGTCGCGGATTCAAAGCCGATTGTGCCACCCATCTTCTCCACCAGCTCGCGGGTGATGTGCAGGCCCAGCCCCGTGCCGCCCTTGGCCCGGGTGATGGAACTGTCGGCCTGGGCGAAACGGCCGAAGATGCGAGGGCGGAATTCCTCCGCGATCCCGGGTCCACAATCGATCACTTCAAAACGGGCGCGGCCGGTCCGGCTGCGGATCACCATGCGGACCCGCCCGCCCTCGGGGGAGAATTTTGCGGCATTGGACAAAAGATTCGCGAAGACCTGCGCCAGCCGGTCCTTGTCCACCTGCACCGGAAGGTCGGCGCCGCGATTTTCCAGCAGATAAGTGACCTTGTATTTCTCTGCATAAGCGGCGGTGGATTCGACCGCCTGCGCCGCCAGCACCGCCAGATCCTCCAGCTTCAGCTCGAACGGCATGCGATTAGCAGCCAGCTTTTCCATGTCGAGAATATCGTTGACCAGTGTGATCAGCCGTTCGGCATTGCGATGACCGATCTCCACCAGATGCAAGGCCTTTGGCGGCAGGCTGTCGCGCATGGCACTGGCCATCAACCCCAACGAACCGCGGATGGCGGTGAGCGGTGTGCGCAGTTCGTGGCTTACCACTGAAATGAACTCGCTTTTCATGCGGTCCATTTCCTTGCGCTCGGAAATATCGAGCAATTGCTTGACCACATGCCGCGGCCTGCCATCGGCATTGCGCGCCAGGCTGGCATTGGTGAGCGCCCAGACCTCCTTGCCGGTCTTGGTACGGAATTTCTGCTCCATCACATAATGCTGGGTCTGACCTGATAGAAGGCGAGCGATCTGGCGGCGATCCTCGTCGAAAGCCTCAGGGAACAGTTCGCGCGGATCGATGGCCAGCAGCTCGGCTTCGCTATAGCCAATCAGTGCCGAGAGCGCCTTGTTGGCCTTGATCAGTTTTGCGTCCGGTGAAATCAGTGCCATGCCGACCGACGCGCCTTCCATGGTGGCGCGAAAGGATTCTTCCGAGGCTTTGACCGCCGCTTCGGCCTGTTTCAGGGCGGTGACGTCGTCCAGGGAACCGGCGACGCGCACCAAAGTTCCCCCATCGTCGAACACAGGCACCCCGCGCAGGCGCACCCATATATAAGTGTCGTCCAGCCGCCGGATCCGGCCTTCGATATCGTAGGGGCGCTTCTCCATCACGGCGCGGAAAAGTTCCGGCCCCACGATTCCAATGTCATGGGGATGGACGCGGCCCAGCAACTCGTTGCGGTCCGCCACAAAGTCCGGCGGGAAGCCCAAGATCTGAAGGACGCGGGGCGACAGATACAACTCGCCGGTCACGACATTGCGGTCCCAGAGCCCGACGCCGGAGCCGCGCACCGCCAACTCATAGCGCTCCTCGCTGCGCTCCAGTTCCTGCTCGCGCATCTGCAGCACCGTCGCATTGTGCCGCGAGCGCAGCGCGAAGAAGAAACTCGCGGTGGTCAGAAGAATGAAGACGCATCCCGCCGCAAAGAAAATGCCGGGAAGATTGGATCGGCCGGTCACCAGGAAGGCCTCGGTCGGCGTCACCGCAACACGCCAGCGATTATTCTGCATCGTCAGCGCGGCGTCGCGGGTCCAGCGCGATCCGGCCGCCGCCGCCGGCGTGCTGGCATAGATCGGTTTTCCGTCTTCCAGCACCGCTATGCCGAACTGCGCCGTATCGGTGCGCTTCAGAACATTGCCGAAAAACCTTTTCACACCGATAGTGGCGACCTGAAAGCCGTCATCGACACCTTTGCTGACGAGCGGGCTGATATAGGAAAATCCTTCGCCACCATTGCGCAATGTTAGCGCGCCGGTGACCTGCGGCTGGCGAGAGCGGGCCGCGCTGTGGGCCGCTTCCAAGCGGCGCACATCGGCCAATGCCTGGTCGCCGATATTTCGCGCATTGGCGCTGGGACGGCGCGCGCGCGCGATACGCCCGATATGTCCGTCCGGCTCGGCCCAGATGATCGAACCCAGACCCGGATATCCGGCAAGATAGTTCGCGGCGTCGGCATCCCACACTGCTTGCGGTGTGCCGCCTGCCACGTTCCAGCGATGCGCCATGCGATCCAGCGCGGCGAACATCTCGCTCATTTCCAGCTGGGATTCCTGCGCGAAAGTCTGTGCGGTGATCACGATGCGATTTGAAAAGGCTGCGTCCTGATCGGCGGACAGAGCATTCGTCAAAGTCACCAGCAGCGCCAGAAGCCCCACGCCCAGCGGGATCGGCAGCCAAGTCGCGCTGGCCTTGAAGCGTGAGCGCAGATTGAGCAGCACATTGGTGCCGGCCAACAGACACAGCGCGGCGCTGGGAAATCCGATCTGGGTGAAGCCGACCCAGCCCGCGGTGCTCTGAAGCTGCGCGGCAAAAGCAAGAAAGCCGCTCAACCCCAGCGCCGCCACGATGCTGCCCAATGCGGCCAGAACAGCGCTGCGCCGTTCCGTCAGCTCGCCGCGCGCGAACAGGATCAATGCGGCGCCCAGGCAGGCAAGGGCGATGGTGGTCGGTGTCGCCATGCGGCCCGGATGGGCGATGCCGGGGCCGGTGATGTAGAACCCCGCCAGCGTATCGATGCCGAGAGAGATGCCCGTCGCATGCTCGAACAGGCTGAGAAGGCCGATCGCCAGCATCGCGCCGCCCGACCCGCGCGCAAGCCGCAGACGCCCGCCGTTCAATCCCCAAAGACCCACCCCGTAAAACAGAAAACAGAGCGCGCTGTTGAATTGGGTTGGAATGAAAGACGGGCTAAGCCGCGTCAGCACGGAGATATGAAACACCCAACCCGCCAGCGCCAGCGCGGCGCCGATCGTCACCAGCGCGGCGCACAGCCTATTCAGCGATTGCGCCGTTCGATTCATGTCCCCGCCCGGCGATCGCGCGCCTTGCGTTCGGCCTTGCTGGCATACATGCGCTGGTCGGCCGCCTGCACCAGTTCGGACGCGGTCATGCCGTCGGCGGGGCACAGCGCAAGTCCCAGACTGGCGCCCACTTGCACCTGTACGCCATTGGTCAAGGTGATGGGTTTTTCGATGGCCTCCGCATAGCGCGCCGCGGCTTGCCGCGCATGATCTTGCGCCGCCACGCCGTCGAGCAGAATGACGAATTCGTCTCCGCCCAGACGGCAGAGATGATCGGATGCGCGCGCCACGGCCTTGCCGCGCGATGCCACCGCCATCAGCACTTCATCACCCGCCGCGTGACCATGGGCATCGTTGATCGCCTTGAAGCCATCCAGATCGATGAAAGCCAGCGCAAACCCCGCGGCATAGCGATCGGCGTGCGCGGTGGCGGCATCCAGGACGCGGCTGAAGGCGGCCCGGTTGGACAGCCCGGTCAAGGCATCGGTGGCGGCGCGCAATTCGGTGGCGCGCACGATGCTTTTGCGCTGAATGGCGAAATCGATGGAGCGCTTGAGGATCGGCGTCATCATTTCCGGCTTGGGCAGGAAATCCTGGGCGCCCGCTTCTACCGCACGGACGCCGGTCTCTTCATCCATGCTGCCGGTCAGAACCAGGATGGGGGCGTCATGCGACGCGAGGACGGCGCTGCGTACCGTGTCGAGGCCGCGTGAATCCGGTAGATTGAGATCCAGCAGAATGATGTCGGGTCTGAAAAAACTCAGAATCTGATGCATCTGCGCCAGGGAGCGGGCGCGGCGTAGTTCATAGCAACGGTCGGAAGTCTGCTCCAGTGCGAAGGCCAGAAGATCGGCATCGTCGTCATCATCTTCGACCGAGAGAATCTTGATTGCGGCGGGCATGCGTTCGACCTCGACAGGCTCGCCCCCACAACGGCCTTGCTACGCTTTGAATATCGATGCTTTTCATTAAGTGAGGGTGTATGAGACAGGCACGCTCAAGGTTCCCGGGTTCCCGCTTTAACGGTTTGCAAACCATGACGGCGTCTGAAAAACCTGAAGAAAGCGACGACCGGCTGGCACCGCTCCGCCCAGCCTATCTGCGCCGCCTGGCGTTGCGCCGGACCGAAGTCGCCAACGCCGCCGCGATCGCCGCGACACGCCCCTTTGGCGATGACGAGCTGCGGGAGATTCATCGCACCGCGCACAGCATGGGCAGTAGCGCCGCCATTTATGGCTATGCACAATTGAGCGAAGCGGCCCGCATCGCCGAACGGATACTGGAAGATCCCGGCAGCACACCGGCGGCCAGAATCGAATGCCTTGAGCACCTGGTGCGCGAAGTTGAAACGATCCTCGCATCGACAAACTCCGCATAGCAAAAAGGCCCCGCCGGCTTTCGCCGACGGGGCCCCGTCGCGCCCATGCAACCGCGAAGGGGGAGCGCGGTCGCGGGCAGCGGACTCTGTTCTCTATTTCTTGAAACTTGGTCGCGACCCGCCTCCCCTCTGCGCGTAGCGCATGGAGGGGAGGTGGCCGTAGCAACCTCTCGAGGTTGCGTAGGCCGGAGGGGTCAAAACGTCTTCAGATCGAAACCATGGGCACGGCAAACGCGTGCGGCCATGCGTTTAAAGCTGGCGCTGTGATGGCCACGGTCGCCGATTTGTTGTTGGCGCAGGTGGCACATTTCGTGCGCTCCCCGCGTCAAACTTGTTTTAGGTTCGAAAATTCTGTGAAACTGTCGGCAAAAGGATCCACCGGCATGAATCGCCATCGCCTTCTGGCGCCGCTGATACTGCTCACTCTTTCAGCCTGTGCATCTCCGCCGGATACGGGCGGGGAAACTGTGCTGGAAAGACGGGACAGTTACGCAATCGCTCTTATGGCCCCGGGCAGCCCGCCCACACAGGAACCGTTTGGAAACAGGATAACTCTCATCCGCTACGCGACCGGGGACTATTGGCTAACAACCACCCTGCATTCGACAAAGCGCTGCCGCACACGCATCGATCCAGCGCTGGGCGAACGCATCGCGCTTGCCTGGCATCGCGCCTCGCCTTTGTTCGCGCAGATCAACCGCAAATATGCAGGACAGGATTATGAAGTCGTGCTTCAATCCGCCGGCCCACCGATACAGGATGGCAACGCCTCGACCCCGCTCGATGCCGTGGAGCGGCGCCTCTCCGATCTGACGGATGCAATGGATATCTATTGCCGCGAATTTCCGCGGGGCAGCCCGGACAGGCTGGACGCCAGCCTCCGCGCAATGGAACAGAATTGATCCGGGCGTCAGCGCCCCTTCTGGTTGTTCCGCTTCTGAAAAGCAGGCTGTACCCGCTTGCCCTTGTTCTGCTGCGCCTTGGTGCCGAAGGGCTGGGGATGCTGCGCCTTCATGGCGGCGCGCTCCGCATCGGTCATCTTGGCAGGACTTTTCGGGGTCGTTTTCATGGGCCCCTCATACAGCGCGCCCGCAACAAAGCCAACATGAACTCTCATATGCGCGTCGGCCGAACCGCCGTCGCAAAACCCGCCTCGAACCGCGCCCGATTGCCCGCCAGCAGGATCGCCGCCTTGGGCAAACTGCCTTCATTCGCCGGGGCAAATCCGGGAAACGCATCGCTCAGATGCGCCTCCGGCAGCCACACCCAAAGCGTGGACTCCAGCGGCCCATGCGGGTCCTCGATCAGCATCATCGGCGGCGGCCCGCCATAGGCCATGAACACCTGCACGAAATCGTCCAGCACGCTGGTCGCCGCCCAGGTCTCTCGGAAATGTTTCTTGTACCAGCTCAAAAGTTCCGCGCTCCGCGATCACGCTTCTCCTGTCGCAGACCGTTAACCACCGCGCAAGCAAACGGCTTGCCAACCTGCGCCTCGCCCGTTACTTTGCATTACAAAGTTCACGGGTCCATGCCATGCGTGACATCAACAAGGCGCTTTCCGACATCGGGGAAATCCGCACCCAGATCGCGGCGGGCACATCGTTTCGCGGCTACGGTCCCGTCGCCATCGCCATCACCGGCATCCTCGGCATCGCCACCGCCGCCGCGCAAAGCTTTTTCCTGGTCCATCCCGACACCAAGCCCGCCCTCTTCGTCGGAAGCTGGATAGGCGCGGGCCTTCTCTCCGCCGCCGTGGTGCGGATCGAGATGCAGGGCCGCTCGCGCCGCCATCATTCCAGCCTGGCCGACACCATGATCGCCCAGGCCATCGAACAATTCCTGCCCGCCGCCGCCGCTTGTCTCTTCATTCCGATCTTCCTGCTGCGGTTCGAGCCCCAGGTTTTGTGGATGATGCCGGGCCTTTGGCAATTATTCGTCAGCCTGGGCATCTTCGCTTCGGTGCGCACCTTGCCCCGCAACATGATGCTGGTCGCTGGCTTCTATTTTGTCTCCGCCTTCGCCAGCCTGATGCTGGCCGAACGCCATCACGATCTCTCGCCATGGTTGATGGGTGCGCCTTTCTTCGCGGGCCAGATGCTGATGGCCGCGATTCTTTATTTTTCCACCGGAGAGTCCGATGACGAAGACTGACGACGCGCCCTACGCCTTCGAAGGCCTGGATCGCGTCATGCATGAAAAGGCGCGGCTGGGTTTGCTTTCTTCGCTGGTCGCCCATCCCAAAGGCCTGGCCTTCTCCGACCTGAAACAGCTTTGCGGCCTCACCGACGGCAATCTCAGCCGCCATCTCCAGGTGCTGCAGGAAGCCGGCCTGGTGGAGATCACAAAATCCTTCGAAGGCAACCGCCCGCAAACCATCTGCGCGCTGACCCGCAATGGCCGTCGCCGCTTCCTCGACTATCTCGCCTTGCTGGAACAGCTGGTGCGGGACGCCGCAAAAACCGCAGGCGAGGATTTCAGCAATGCCCGCCTGCGCATCCTCCCCGGCTGACAAATTCCGACCGCTCTTTTTTTGACAGGAGACTCTGCAATGCAAAGTACTTTTGACAGCAAACAAAGTGCCTCCCACGTCGCCATCATCATGGACGGCAATGGACGCTGGGCCCGCGCGCAAGGATTGCCGCGCCATGCCGGGCACCGCGCCGGCATCGACACTTTGCGCCAGATCGTGCGTGCCGCGCCGGACCAGGGCATCGCCACGCTTACCGTCTACGCCTTCTCCACGGCCAACTGGCAACGGCCGCAAGCCGAAGTGAACGCGTTGATGCGTCTTTTCAGTGAGTATCTCGATACCGAAACCGAAGACCTGGTGCGCGACGGCGTGCGCCTTTCAATCATCGGCCGCCGCGACCGCCTGTCGTCCGAACTCATTGCCGAGATCGAACGCAGCGAAGCCGCCACCCAGTTCGGCGATGCCCTGCATTTGCGCGTCGCCATCGACTATTCCGCCCGCGAAGCCATTCTCGCCGCAGCCCGGGCTCTCGCCAACACGCCAGACGCCCGCGAAGAAGACCTCACCCGCCAGCTTTCGGGCGATGCCGGCAATGTCGATCTGCTGATCCGCACCAGCGGCGAACAGCGCCTGTCGGATTTCCTGCTCTGGGAATGCGCCTATGCCGAACTCTACTTCACGCAAAAGCACTGGCCCGGCTTCACCGCCGAAGATTTGGGCGAAGCCCTGGCCGCTTTCCACGCCCGCTCCCGCACCTTCGGCGCCCTTCCCGCGGAAGCGGCCTGATCGCAGCCGGCACCACAATACCGCCTGACGCTATTTCGGCTTGTTCATCTGCTGCTGCAGCACAAGCTGGCCCAGCGAGAATGCGCGGCTGGCCTGGGGCCCGCAATCATAGAATTTGGCGACACTCAGGCTTTCCAGCTGGTACATCTGAAACTTCTCGACATATTCCCCAGCCTTCGTTTCGGAGATGGCGAACTTCTTTTGAAGAAACATCCGCATTCCGCCCGTGAGGCCCGCCACATTGTTCTTCAGGGTTTCGACATCGGCGGGCGCCGAAATGTGACAGCGCGTATCCAGCCACCACGCTTTGGCGACAACCAGATAGGCTATGACGGCGCTGGTGGTTTCCGCATCGCGGCCCTCAGGCAGCGCATCCAAGGACAATTTCATGGCCGGATCGCTTATGAAGCTGCCGGCGGGCGCGACCGCCTCCTGCGCCCCTGCCCCTGCGGCGCATGATAGCGCCAGCGCCAGGCCCAGCAGGCATTTGCGCTGCCAACTCTTGCCGGTATTCATCGGCGCGCCTTAACCCAATCGCCGGAAACGCGGGTGACCGGGAAACGCCGTATCGCATACCTGTTTGGCAAAGCCCCTGGCCATGGACGATTCCGCCTGGCTCATGGCCAGTGCGGCAGCCAATCCGCCGCCGCCCACCGAATAGCCGATATCGTAATCGCCCACGACCGCGCCGCTGGTGGGATCGACCAGGCGCGCCTGCCCTTTGACGACATTGGAATCGCCGACCAGAAACGCCTTGCCCGCATCGCTCTTCTTGAGCTGGATGACGGTGACTTCCAGGTTCAGCCAGCTTTGCCCCTGGGCGCAATCGTCCATGCCCAGCCGCAGCATCGACTCCAGCTCCGGCTTGAATCCGCTCGAGACATTGTCCGGAACGCTTTTGACCGTGATCGTATAGATCCGCGCCTGCTTGATCATGTCCGACGGCAGCGTTTTCACGGCTTCACTGCTGTGAACGGCACAGCCGCCCAGCAATGCCGCCAGCCCCATGGCGCCGATAATTCCCGCAAATCTCATTTCTAACTCCCTGCCTTGCTGCTGCTCGCCTGTTCGGCGCCATGATTTTCCAGTGCCGCGACAAAGGCCGGATCCGCAAATAGCGTATCGAGCGCCTTGCTCATGCCGTCGGACAAGGCCGTCGCCGCGTTGGAACCACTAGCAAGCTGAATGCCTTCCAGTTTGCCGATCACATCCACTTCCCGGTCATAGGCGCTCGCACCCGCGGGCGACATCACCGAGACATGGAATTTCACGTCGCCGAGCGCATCGCCGGAAAAAAGATGCGACTGGAAGGTTCCATAAAAATTGTTGATCGCCACGGTCGCATTTGATCCACCCGTGCCGATTGCAAAGCCCCGGCTCTTCAATTCTGCCTCGAAGGCATCCTTGACGATGTCCGCAACGCCCCTGTCGGCGCGGATCGCGGCCATTTCCATGCCATAGCCATTGGTCTTGTTGGCAATCTTGGTGCGGTCGGTGGTACGGGCGTCGTTCACGGTAACCGTGACATGCACCCCGGCACCGATCTGAGCGCCGCCATGCACCTTGTAAGGCACCGGCACTACGTCCTCGCGGGTGGCGCAGCCGGCCATGCCAAGCCCCATCACGGCAACAGCCGCGATCAGTTGAATTTTCATTTGTAAAAAACCCCAGCCCAGATGCGGGGCGTCACAGTCGCGGCTGATACGCAGCCCGGCGGATTACTCCGCGCCCCTCGCCGGAATCATTACGAGAGTGTTGCCGATTTGGATAGGAGGATCAGACCACCGGCAGGTGAGAAATACAGATTTTGGTTAAGAGCCGCGGCAAAAATTGACGGGCACGGAAAGCGTGACGTTACCTCGCGCCGCGCCCGGAATCCTCACGGGCCTGCATCCGCGTGGCACGCTGCGCCGATGCACGTCCCTTCATCCGCCGCACGATGTCTCCCAGCGCCCCGGGAGGCTCGCGCAGATAACGGATCGGGTCTTCGTCGATCCCGTTCTCGCCGGTTTCGGATTTCGGCTCACGGCTCTGACGCAGGCACATATCGACACACGCGTTTGGGTTGCTGCGTGATAATCGATTCGGCGCGCTCGGGTTTCGAAGGAACCGCTCTATCCACAGCCCAAACGAAAGAAATATTTGCGACGCTATTTTGCGCGCGCTTCGCCCGGCGATGCCATCAAGGAATCCATGCGCGGCGGGATGGAAGGCGCTTGTTTCAACCGCCGCACGATATCGCCCAGCCGACCGGGCGGCTCGCGCATTGCTATCAGCAAAGGCGCGACCGGCTCTTCTGGCTTGCGGGGCTCAAGGTTCATGCGATGACGAATGAAATGTTGCTGGCGCTTAGGCAAAATTTGCAGCGCGCCGTTATTTTAGCCCAAATTGCGGTCGGCGGCTTGCAAAAAAATTGGTTACCTCGAATTAGCTGCAACAATGCCGCAGCTGGCGCGTTTTGGTTACTTGCGGAGCAAGCAAATGAAACTTCCGCTCGTCATTTTTCTCCTGGGCTTGGCCGTCACCGGCGCGATGGCACAGTCCGCGCCGCGGGACCGCAATGAAACCCCGCCGGGTCCACCCGTCGCCATTCCCTTCCAGGCTCTGGGCAATGTCATCCGCAATCCCGACGCCGATCACCCGCGCCGCGCCGCGCCAGCCGCGCCCCGGCAGGGCACGCCGAACAATCCGCAGCCCGGCCCGCCCGCCAATCCCCCAGACACGGTTCCGCCGTCGCGCTGACGGTCAGCCAACGTCGCTGGGTACGCTTAGGCTTTGACGGTTTTCTTCTTGACGGTCTTCTTGGCCGCTTTTGGCGCAGGCTTGGGCTTCGGATTGGCCGCCTCGAACGCAGCCGCCTCCGCTTCCTTGGCCAGGCGCAAGGCCTTCAACCGGGCCGTTTTGGCGTCGGTCGCGGCGCGCTCTTTTTCGATTTCCGCACGCACCGATTTGTCGCGCTGTTCCGAGGCCGTAAACACGGCCTGGGCGCGGCTTTGCGGGTCATTTCTGTCAGATGGTCCCATGCGCGGACGCTATCATATAAGTATAGAGAAAGACACGCCGTCCAAAGGCCCGGCCAATCAAGACCTTATCGTGCCGGCGGCACGTCATCCCGTCCGCTGCCGGATGCCGCTTTCGTGCTATGGTGGGACATGGATATGGGCAGGGCTCGCAGGATCGCGTGGCTGGTATTAGGCGCTGCGGGGTTCCTGGGCGGCCTTGCCATATGGTCATTCGCCGCCGCCCCATCCCTCAAGCATCCGGCGCTGATTGTGATGGTCGCCGCGCCCGTCACGGCCTTCTGGCGTCTGATGAAGCCACGCCTCGCCCCGCATTGTCCCCGCCCACCGGAACCCGGATGCCCAACATGATCAAAGGCGTGCCCAAAGACAGGCGCATTTTCGCTCTCGCCGTCTCGATGATGCTAGGCGGTTGCTGGCAGGCTGATGGCTCGCTCTACGGCAAGGCCGATCCGGTAACGCCCTTTCGCGCCGGCGCCATCACCGAAACCGGCGGCAAGCAGGGCGAACAACATTTCTCATTCGCCCTTGGCAAGGCCGGCACCTATCGCATGATCGGTACCGACAAAGGTGACGGGCACGGCGAAGGTTTTGACCTGCGTTTCTTCGACCTGCGCGGCATTCCCGAAGACATGATGGTCTACGAAGCGGTCTCGCTCACCCATTGCGACCGGCCCGCCGGTTGCGAGACGGTCAAGTCCACCGATCCGCGCTATTACGGCCTGGTGCGCAAGACCAAAAGCGGTGCCGAGGAATTCCGCCCCGATTGCAAAAAGGATGCGCGCGTCACCACACCCTTCGGCATCAAGGCCAAGGACGATGTCTGCACCTTCGCCACCCGCGGCAGCCTGGAAACATCCCTGCTGATGCTGGCCCATGGCGACCGCAAGCCCGACTTCACCTGGCGCCTGAAATAGGCGTCCCGACCGTTCCATGCCCCGCGCGCTCATCTTCGATTTCGACGGCGTGATTGCCGACAGTGAAGTGCTGGTGAACGCGGCCATGGCGGAGGGCGTCTCCCGCCTGGGGCTTGCCATGACCACCGAGCAATCCATCACCACCTATCTCGGCATGCGCTGGCCCGAAGTCGTGGCCCGCACCAAGGCACTTCTCGCGGAACGCGGCCTCGCCGACGCCCTGCCGGACGATTTCGGCGACGATCTCAAGGCGAACATCCACCGCCGCTTCAAGAGCGAACTCACCGAAGTTTCCGGCGCCCGCGCTTTCATCCGCCGCCATGCGCATGTGCCGCGCGCCATCGCCTCCTCCAGCTCCGCGGATCGCCTAGCCCTGTGCCTTGATGCGCTGGATCTGACAGGCGATTTCGGCGCCCATGTCTACAGCGCCGACCTGGTGAAGAACGGCAAGCCCGCGCCCGACATCTTCCTGCTCGCCGCCGACAGCTTGAACATACGGCCCGCCGACTGCATCGTGATCGAAGATAGCCCGGGTGGCATCCGCGCCGCCCGCGCCGCCGGCATGACCGCCATCGGCCTTCATGCCGCCGCGCATCTGGCCCCCGGCCATGACGTCCGCCTCCGCGATGCGGGCGCCCATCACACGGCCGAAAACTGGGACGCGGTACAGGCGCTCGTCGCGCCGTTGCTCTAAGGACTGTCCGGCAGCGTCACCCGGCCCGTCTCCAGAAGCGACTTCAAATTCGAGAGAATGCGCGGCCATCCACCCGATACCGCTTCGACGAATTTGGAATGATCCTTCTCGATCGAATGACTGATGGTGAGCTTGCAGGCCTCGCCCATTTCCTCGATTTCCATCACGCAGCGCGAATAACCTTCCGCCTTCAGCTCCGGCATGAACTCGTTGCGCCATTTGATCACCATGCGACGGGGCGGATCGACTTCCAGAAGCTCGCCCGTATCCGCCACGCGCCCATCCTTCATGATGATCTTCCACGCCGAACCGGTCTTCCAGTCCGAGACCAGATGGGCCCCGAACCAGTATTTCTCCACGAATTCCCGCTCCGTCAGCGCAGTCCATAGCTGGTCCGGCGTGGTGCGGATGAAAGTCACATACACAAAACTGCTAGCCATGATTGTCTCCTTGCGAGATCCCCCGACCCCCTTGGTTTACTTGCGCGGCTTCTTCTCCAGCGTTTCTTTCAGGTCCGACAGCACCCGCATCCGCGGCAGCTCGAACTTGCCAATCCAGCGTTCCGAGATCTGATTGATCGGAACCGGATTGATGAAATGCAGCTTCTCGCGTCCGGCCCATTGCACGGCGACCAGATTGGCCGCTTCCAGAATGCCCAGATGCTTGGCCACCGCCTGTCGCGACATGTCCAATCCCGCACACAGATCGCCCAGGCTTTGGCCGTTGTTCCGGTAAAGCCGATCCAGCAGCAGCCGCCGCGATCTGTCCGCCAGCGCCTTGAAAACTGCATCGTCATCCATGCCGGATTATATGCAACTATTTGGTTGCATGTCAAGTGGCCATGAGAGAATTCACGTTGCACCGCAGCTTTTCAAAACTTTTACAATCCGCTTTCGATCACCTGACACCGCTTTTCCGCGCCAGGACTTATGTTTGTCGCATCCGCCATCACCCAGGGCGGACCAAGGAAGGCCGACAATGTCGTTTGCACCTGCCATCTCATTCTTCGCGCCGGACAAGGACTTCTTCCCGCCCCGGAAGAAGCCCGTCCGCCGTGCCTTGCCGCCACCCCCGCCGCCGGGTGAGGAACCGCAGAACAGTTTCAAGGAGCGGATCTGTCAGCGATTGCTGGCGATGGATCCGATCCTTTTTATGACGTCGCTTCTTCTGGTGATTTGCGGGCTGGTCGTCGGTCTGTGGAGCGCCATGGGTCTGGTTTTGCCGCTGTAGAGTCTCCCCCGACCTTGCTGCACAGCGGTAACTGGCGCGGCGGCTGCGTGTGATGAGCGCAGCCGCCGCGTTTTCTTATCCCCGCACCCGCGCTAGTCTGGCGCCATGCGCAAACCGCTCGCCCTTCTCGTCCTTCTCGCCGCCGCTTCACCGGCCCAGGCGGAGATTCTCAACCTCTCCTGCGACGACGGCGGCATGCTGCTGCTGATCGACACCGACAAGGCGACCGTCACCGACAAGAACCCGTTCCAGAAGACGGAGGTGACGGCGAAGCTGACCATCACTGATGCCGCCTTCACCTGGCGCGAAACCGCAGGCGAGGTGACGGCGGATTATGCGCTGGACAAGGCGACCCGCCGGGTCACGGCGACAGCGAATGGCGAAACGGTCCCGCTTTCCAATCCGCAATGCGGAAAGAGCGCCCGCCTTCTACTAAAATAAAGTCTTCTACTGAAATAAAGTCTTTTGCCGAAATCAATCCCGCGTCACTGCAAGCGCAGCAGCGCCAATATGCCCTTTTCGATGAAAGCCACGGGGCGGCCGATCATCCATCCGAACACATCGATCCCCAGAAGAGGCGCCGCGATGAAGATCGCCACCAGGAAGATCATGCCATAGCGCGAGGCCCGCCACAGCGGCACCGCCAGCACGGGCGGCAGCAATCCCACCGCGATCTTGCTGCCATCGAGCGGCGGGATCGGCCAAAGGTTCAACACCGCCAGCACCAGGTTGATCTGGACCGAACTCCACAGGATCGCGGGCACCCATTGCGGCGCGCCGCGTCCGGCGAACAGCAGCACCGCCAGCCCAACCACCGACAGCAGCGCCAAAAGGATATTCATCGCCGGCCCGGCGGCCGCGACCCAGATCATGTCGCGCTTGGGATTGCGCAGCGCGGAAAAATTCACCGGCACCGGCTTGGCCCAGCCGAACAGGAACCCCGCCTTTGTGAAAAGCAGAAACGCTGGCAACAGGATGGTGCCGAACAGGTCGATATGCTTCAGGGGATTGAGAGTGACCCGCCCCGCCTTCTCGGCGGTATCGTCGCCAAAATGACGCGCCACATACCCGTGCGCCGCCTCATGCAAAGTGATCGCGATGATCACCGGGATCGCATAAATCAATATTCTGCTCAGCTGATCCATACATCCCGCACCTTCGCCCATACCAGCTTAGAGGTGTTGGGAGCAGAAACGCAAACGCCTGCCAACACACGCCGCCGCTCCTTCAGCCCGCGCGCTCCAGCCGCGTCATGCGCTCCCGCAGCAACCCGGCGCATTCGCTGTCAGCAGCGCGCACCAGAAAACAGATCGATACGATGGCAGAAGTCCCAAACGCGACCAGGATAGCGCGCCCCTGTTCATAGCCGGGCCATATCAGCCAGCGGCAGGCCGCCATCAGGAACGGCGCGGCCCATAGCCAGGTGAGAAAATGACGGAGCTGCCGCCGCATCATCAATTGCCGCCGATACTGTCCGCGCAACCCCGTTTCCGACTGCCGTCGCACCAAGGTCTGCGCCATCAGATAAGCAGCGGTCGCCAGGAACACAGCGGGCAGCCATAGGCCGGAACCGGCCATGTGCGGCAACAGATATGCTCCGACGATCAGTGCGGCAGCTTCCATCCGGTTGGTCCGCCACACCGCGGCCGTGAAAGCGCGATGCTCATCTTCCAAGGCCGGAAGCCCTCCCAGGCGCTCCTGCTGCCGGTCGCTCTGCAGAAGCAGGCAGGTGCGCAACAGCCCCAGCACCGGAAGCACGAAGGGCAGGCTTTGCAGCATCCCGAACTCCAGAAGATAATCCTGACCTCCGATCCGCTGATACCGCAGCCCGAAATTCCACACACACAGCACGATCACCAGCACCACGGTCCAGATCGCACCCTTGATGGCGCGTTGCGCCGTCGGGCGGTTGAAATCGCCGTAGATTTCGCTCAGGACCAGCGCAGTCACGCCGCCCGCGATGGCAAGCGCGATGGTCATGCGGTTGGGGCTGTGGCCATTCGCCCGCAGTCCGGCCAGGCAAAGCCAGATCAGCGCGCCATTGAGGCCAAGCACTGGAAGATTGAGATTGCGCCAGACATGGCCGGCGGCAATGCGCGGCACGGTCAGCATGGCCTCGCGTAGATACTGGTACGGACCGCGATAGATTTCCCGTAGATCGCCGATCACGTTTTCGCGCGCGGGCGCGGGCAGCAGGCGTTCGACCGCCCACTCCAGAAAGGCCGGCGGGGCCCGGTTATATTGTCGCGCGATCTCCCGGAAAACCGCGACACACTTTTCCGGATCGCGCTCTACCGCTGCGTCTTCCATGCCAAACCCTTCCAGCTGCGGGCAAGCGTGTCATAGAGGCGTTTTGCGGCCATCGCGGATTCGCGCAGCGCCCGTTCGCCCGATTTTTCCAGCCGGTAATAACGCCGGGCGCGGCCGCCGCGCTCCTTGCTCGGCTCCGAAAGCCAGGAGGAAATGAGTTCCTTGTCTTCCATGCGGTCGAGCGTGGCATAGACCGCGCCCCGCGTGACGGATTTAGGCGCGCTCAGTTCGGCGACCTTGGAATGGACCGTCACGCCGTAAGCGTTCTTGCCAAGCGACAGGATGGCCGCGAGGACGACCTGCTCGAACTGGCCAAGGGAATTCGAATCCGTCATTAGCATACAATGTATGCACCATCCCGTACCGCGCGGTCAAGACCGAACGCGTCCAGGCCATTGCAGGTGCTTCCCACTTATGCATACGATGTATGCATAGAGTCGGGGAAAGGCATGCCGCGAAATCTTGCAGAAAGCCGCGACGTCATAATCCGCCCAGCAAAAATTGCCGTCTGCTGTTTTCTCTTTATGGCGCTGGTCTGGCACGGGCTGTGGTCACCCTGGCGCTCCCTCACCTTGCTGACTATCGCGTCCATCTTCAGTGCGGCGACCTTCTTTGAATTGGCATCATCGGAGGCGTCATGGAAATGGACCACCGTCAGCCTGACCGCGATCTGGACGGCCGCCACGATTGCCTTCCTCGTCCTGAACATGTTCGCGCCGCTCAACCCGCACTGGACCGGCCCTCTGATCGCGGCCGGCGAGCCGATGCCACAGACCGCCTGCGGGCCGGCACAAAATTCGTTCCTGATGGTATTCGGCCCGCACACCATCACGGCACAGGGCAACGGTCCCTTCACGCCCATCCAGGTCGGATCCTGCCCGGCTCTGACATTGGAACGCACGGCCAGCGGTCTGACCGTCAATGCCTTCGGCTATGACTCGGACGGCAATGTTGTCTACCGCATCGTGCGCAACAATTTCGCCATGGTACTGCGGGGCTACCTGAAAGCCGAGCGCCCCGACAAAAGCACGCTGCGGATTGTCGACGATCAGGACCATGAGAGTCTCGTGGTGCGCTACATCAACCGCAACGCCGTCACCGTGCGCGGCACTTTCCGCTGCGGCGATTCCACGCCAGTGACATTCGGCGACGCCAGGATCGTCATTGCCAAAACGCGGATCACGAAGAAAGCCTGCCGCACCATTGATGCGGGGCCACTCCACTACACCGCCACATCCAACTAATGGACAGAGTGATGCAAAAGCCCGCCCTCCGCGTTTTTACACTCTCCCTCGGCATGCTGATTGCAACACCCGCTCTCGCGGGCGATGACAATCAAATATGGCCCGCAGAAGTCTCCATCCCCAACACGCGGCAGATCAAGTTCACCTCCGCGATAAATGGGGAGCCTTACACCCTGTTCGTCAGCATCCCCTTCATCCCACCGCCGGCCAAAGGTTATCCGGTCTATTACGTGCTGGATGGCGAAGCTTATTTTTCCACCGCTGCAACCGGCTCGATGTTGCTGCAGGAAAATGCCGCAGTCATTGTCGGCATCGATCACCTCGCCTTCAACGACAAGGCAGTGGTCGAGAAATATGCGCGCCGCAAGCCGGACGACGCCACGCCCATCGGGATGGGCGCGATCAGCAGCGCCTATAACCGATTGCGAAATCACGATCTCACCTTGCCTATCCAGCCATCCCATCGCGCACCCGCCTGGTTCGAAGCATCCAATAGCGGCGGCGTGGATGACTTCCTCAAAATCATCGAAGCGGAAATCAAGCCGAAAATCGCCGCCCTGGTTCCGATCGATGCCGCAAATCAGGCGCTCTACGGACATTCCCTGGGCGGTCTCACCGTGGTGCATGCGCTGTTCACCGAGCCCACCGCCTTCCGCAGCTTCATCGCTTCCAGCCCCAGCCTGTGGTGGGACGGCGATGCCGTGCTGAAGGACGAAGCGAAATTCGCTGCCGCCGTCACAGCGGGCAAAGCCGCGCCCCGCATCCTGATCACCGCCGGCGGAGACGAACCGGACAGCACGATCCCGCCCAAGGCCTTCCTGGATTCATTGCCCCCGGACAAACAGGCCGAGATCGCGCCCTACTGGAAAATGCGTGAGCAGTGGAGCGGCATGATCACCGGCACGCGCGATCTCGCGGCGCGCCTCGCCAAACTGCCGGGCGCGGATGGCTACAAAGTGGAATATGCCCTGATGGCAGGCGAGGACCATCCGACTTCGGCCCTGGTATCCGTCGGCCGCGGACTGCGCTTCGCCTTCGGCGGCGCGCGCTTCAAGTTCGAGAAATGACGCCTAGGCCCTGCGGACCGCGTAAATTTCTTCGCGGCGGCCATCATGATCGGCAACCACACGCACCGGATGGCCTTGCTGGCCCATCAGATCGGCGGAGAACATGGCGCTGGTAACGGCCCGGGCCTCGTCGGCGGCCACGCCCATCAATCCGCCATGGTCGTCGCGCACTTCGAAGTTCGACGGTCCTGCCTGGAGAATGTGCAATGTCCGCATCGTTGAAACCCTGCCCGCGTGAACAGCCCCCGTGGTGCAACGAGCATAGGCGCGCGCATGCCGGACGCGATGCTTTTCTCGGGCCGTGGTTAAAGCCGGGGGCCGGCATGAAAGAGCGCCGAAATTAACGGTTACTGCTGGCGGAATTGGCCCATGCGGGGATCGCGCAAATCCTTGGGCGCGCTATTGAGAAACAGCGAAACGAACGCGTCGGCGCGCTCTTCCACACTGGCGTTCAAGTCCCATTCCGGCTCGGCGCGGGTATCCGAAACTGAACCGATCGGCGGCAGAATTTCCACGACCGACGTCACTGCCGCACGGCGCCGAAATTTCGAAACGAACGCAAAGAGCGAGACCATGGCCGCACAGAGTTTGAAGACGGTCCAGCCTAGCCATGTCGCGGTTACCGAATCGTAAGCCCCGTGTTTCAGCCCATATTCAGAGCTTTTTCGATCCGCCGGTCGGGCACCAGCCACGACAGCGCCACCCCCGCATACAGCGCCAGCGACAGCACCGGCAGGAACCAGGCCGCCGCGATCGCCACCGCATAGGCCACCACCGATCCGACCATCTTGCGGTCGTTGCGAAAGGCCTTTGCCAGCAGCGAATCCGGTCCCTCATGCCGCACCAGCAGCCAGGCCAGGATTCCATACGCCACGCCATTCATGAACAGCACCAGGCCATACAGCGCCACCGGCAAGGCGGCGAGATAATGCTCGCCCATCCAGTCCGACACGAACGGCACCAGCGACAACCAGAACAGCAGATGCAGATTGGCCCACAATATGCCGCCATTCACGCTCCGCACGACATGGAACATGTGATGATGATTGTTCCAGTAGATGCCGATATAGACGAAGCTCATCGCATAGATCGCCACATGCGGCGCCAGATGCAGCAACGCCGGCAGCGACGCTTCTTCCGGGACTTTGAATTCCAGCACCATGATGGTGATGATGATGGCGATGACGCCATCGCTGAACGCTTCGACCCGGCCCTTGCCCATCACGCCCTCGATATGAACAGGTAATGTATCGCCTCGCCGCGCCACGTTCGCAAGATCACAACAGGCTCCATCCAAATCCAGCCCAAAGTCCGGCTACCAGGATAAGCAATCCGCCGCTCACGCGCCGGGCAAAGGCCCGGGAGCCAAGCGCGAATGCGGCAGGCACTTTGGCGAGCATATTCGCGGAGAACCCCGTCAATATCGCGAACGCGCCCGACGCGGCATCAAGCTTGCCCGATGCTACCAGGGTCGCGACCGAAACGGCGGCGGCATGTGCGTCGATCAATGCCGTTGCAATGACACTGGCCAGGATCGCCGCATCGCCCAGCCAGTTTATCAAGGCCCAGGAGATGAGCGAAAAGGAGCCTACCAATCCGGCAAATATCAGAATCGTGCGCAACTCGAACGCACGGGATGCTCCGGTTGGGACTGTCGCCACCATGCGCGCGCGCCACGCAAGGATCAGCGCGTAGATCAGGATCGCGACCGCCGCCGTACCAAATGGTTTTACCAGAGGACGTAGAATGTCCGGATCGGCCGCCCCGACCAAGGCGGTCAAAAATAGCAGGCTTCCCAGAATCGAAGCCACGCCGCCCGCTGCACAGGGCACAACAAGGCCAGGTTCGGCCTTGGAGCGCGCGCCCATGGCTGCAATCGTGGCGGTGCTCGATACGAATCCACCCGCCAATCCGGACAGCGGAAGGCCGTACTGCGGACCCAATGCCCGCATGGCCCAATAGCCGAGCGCGCTCAATCCCATCAGCACCACCGCTAGTCGCCAAAGCGCAAAAGGATTGACCAGCCCGAAAGGATCGACGGCACGATCGGGCAGCAGCGGAAGCACGACCATAGCCGCGACGGAGAAGACCAACCCATCCCGCAGATCCTGCGTGGTGAGATATTCGCGAACGAACCGATGCAACGGCGCGCGGCTGGCGATCACCGTCACCACCACCACGCTCGCCGAAATCGCCAGGCCCGGTCGGGATTGCGCCAGCATGCCGAGGACCAGGGCGATAACCAGCGCGACTTCGGTTGTGATGCTGTGGTTGCCGCGCGCGCCGGTCCAAAGACCTGCCAGAACCACCAGAATCGTGAAGAGTCCCGCCAGCACCAGCATGATGGTGGACCCGGTCTGGAATGCCAGTCCGCCCAAAAGGGAAACCAGCGCAAAACTGCGCAAGCCCTCCGGGGCGCCATCCAGCCCGTTCTGCTTGTGGCGCTCACGCTCGACACCGATCAAAAGACCGATCGCGAGGGCAACGAACAATCGCCATTCGGCGCTATTTACGATGGTATGGGCGAGATTGCTCATGATCCCGCCCGCTTATGGCCCGCAGAGCTTTCAAGCCGCGCCCGGGCCGCCGCGCCGTCCGGCATAGTGTCGTTACCATGCGTTGCATTTGGCATCCCGGACCTCGATCTGCCTCAGTGCGGGCGGTTGCTGTTGTGATCCTATTTCAACCGCTCGAAAAGGACCAATGGCGACGCGTGGCATCGGTCTAGTGATCCGCAGACTGCCGTCACGTCCGTTCCGCGACCCACTGCCTTGTCTTCTTCCACAAAGCGGGTGGAATGTCTTTCTCCAGGGTCCGAGCCAAGTCGGCGAGCGTCACACCGCGCAAACTCTTGCGCCAGGCCTCGTCCGCCGCCCACATCGCCCGCGCGATGGCACAAGGCCTGTCGTCACACATTTGGGACGGACGACAGGGATTGTTCTTACGGATTTCGGTGCAGACAAAACTGGATTGGCGGCCTTCCACGGCTTCCACGATATCCAGGAAGCTAATCGCCCCAGCCGCCCGCGCCAGCCGGTAACCGCCGGAGGGCCCCAACGTGCCTTCCACGATCCCGGCCTGCGACAGAGCCTGCAACGCCTTGGACAGATATTCCTTGGGCACGCCATGCAGCTCGGCCAGATCGCGGGTCGCCAGATGGCGGTCCTGCCCCAGCCCCGCCAGGATGGCACAGCAATGCAGCGCCCATTCGACCTGGTTCTTCAGCTGCATCCGGTCCCCTAGCTCAGCCCCGCCTTGGTCAGTCCGTATAGCGCATCACGCGATCCGGGCTCGGCCTTAAAACCGATACTAAGGCGATTCCAGCCATTGATGGCCATCACCGCAAAGCTCAGTTCGACCATTTCCTTTTCGCTGAAAACCACCCGCACGCTGTCATAGACCGCGTCCGGCACGCCATGCGGCGGCAACTGGGTCAAGGCTTCGGTCCACTCCAGAGCCGCTCGCTCGCGCGCATCGAACAGGTTGGATTCCCGCCAGATCGCAATGTGATAAAGCCGCAGTTCGCGCTCGCCATGGATCTTGGCTTCCTTGGAATGCATGTCGACGCAGAAGGCGCAGCCATTGATCTGCGAGGCGCGCAGATTGATCAGGTCGAGGATGGGTTGGCCCAGGCTGCTGGCTTTGATCGCCATGCTGAAGGCATAATAGGCCTTGGTCAGTTCGGGGGCCAGTTTGGAATAGTCGAGGCGTTCGGACATGAATCTCTCCGTGATTTCCTATTACGGATATCATATATCCTTAATACGCCGCCCCGTCAAGCCCGATGATGAAACCGCGGAGTGCTGGTAGGCTCCTTTCCACGGATACGCCGGGGAGATGACCATGCCGCGCCATTTTGAAAGAAAACGCATCCAAACCGGCGGCGCCTTGGCGCTTACCGCCGTTTTCCTGGCCTCGTGCGCGACGCCGCCCGTAGCCGCGCCCCGAAACGCGGCGGTCTCGAACACGGCCACCCACGACATGGAATGCATGGGGTCGTCCTCCGACTTGACCCGTTCGTCCGACGCAAAGGTGCGGGACGCATCGATCCTGGTGTTCGCCTTTTACCTGGGCCGTCTCAGTCAGGACGGCCT
The DNA here is from genome assembly GCA_040389405.1 of Pseudomonadota bacterium. GTDB lineage: Bacteria > Pseudomonadota > Alphaproteobacteria > Micropepsales > Micropepsaceae > Rhizomicrobium. The sequence goes on from JAZJZY010000002.1 coordinate 87,843, forward strand.
CACCCCCGAACAAATCCAGACCGGCATGGAAGAGATCGCGCTGGCGCCCAAAGATCATCCGGAGATGCACGATCAAGCTTTCGCCGAAGCGTGCCGCAGCGTGGCCAACACTTTGCTGAAGGACATGAATGCGGCGGGCGCACGCGACTGGGACAAGATGCACGCCAATCCATCGCGCGCGGCATCGCCATGAAACAAGCCGTATACGGATTATTTCTGACCGCCGGCCTCGCACTTCCCGCCCAGGCCGCCCCCTGCACGCTCACCGGCCTTTCCTGGCTGACCGGTGTGTGGCGGGAAAGCGGTGCGCAAACAAAAGGCGAGGAACGCTGGACTGCCGCCTCCGATGGCCGCCTGATCGGCAGTTCCTGGTTTACGTCGGGCGGCGGCCTGATCGAGGCGATGACCATCTTGCCGGAAGCAAACACCGTCGCCCTGCGCATCCGCCATTTCGACGCCAGCCTTGGTCATGCACAGGAAGGCGCCGACGCGCCCATGCTGTTCGTCGCGTCACGCTGCGAAGCCAACACCATCACCCTGAAAGGCCGGGGCGCGCAGAAAGGCGAACGCATGACCTACCGGCGCGAAGGCGGCCGCCTCACCTTCACGGGCCATTTCATCCATGGCGGCAAGCCCGTCCGCGACGAGGAAATTTTCAACCGGATTGGCGATTGACCGGCGTCCGATGGATTGTTTTGCGCTATGATCGCCCGGAATTCGGGGGAGATATCAGATGTTTCGTATCGCCGTCGCCATCCTCGGCATTGCGCTTGCCGCGCCCGCTTTCGCCGCCGATCCCGCCCCACCCAAACCCAGCTTCGACTGCGCCACCGCCAAATCGAAGGTCAAGCTCCTGATCTGCGGCAGCGACGATCTGGCCAGGCTCGACATCGCCGAGGAAGCCCTGCTTCGCCGCGCCCGCGCCAAGGCCACCGCGCCCGACGCCGTCAATGAAGAACAAAGCCTGTGGCTGAGCCGGCGCGATGCCTGCACCAGCGCCGCCTGCCTCGTCCGCGCCTACCAGCAGCGCATCGAAGATCTTCACGCCTGGACCAATTAACCCGTCTGTACGCGCCGGCCGGCCCTGCGCCCCGCCCGTTTGTCTGCTATAGTCCTGCCGCCGCAACGGTCGCACTCCGGGGGGATGAAGATGAAGCTTGCACTTCTGATCGGCGGTATCCTGATCGCCCTATTGGGTCTGCACTGGGTCAGCGAAGGCACCGGTGTCCTGGCCTATCCGCACAGCCCGCTGATGTATCTACAACCGATGTGGACCTATATCGGCCTGGCGACGATGATCGGCGGCGGCGCGCTGATCTGGCTCTCGCGGCGATAGATCACCGCTTCCTGCGTCCGCCGGGAATGCTGTCCTTCACGAAGTCCAGAAAGGCGCGCACCTTGGCGGGCGTGTGGCGCCGCGAGGCGTGGTAGCCATAAAGCGGGTAGCGTTCGTCCGCCCAGTCGGACAGAATCTGCTTCAGCGCGCCGCTCTTCAGATACGGCTCCAGCCCGAACGCGACGCTCTGCGCCACGCCATAACCGGCAATGCAGGCGGCCAGCTTGGTCGCCAGATCATTCATCACCAGCCGGTCATCCACATTCGCCACCACAATTTCGCGGCCGCGCTGAAATTCCCAGGGAAAAGGAAGACCGGTAGCCGGATCGCGAAACATCAGGCAGCGATGCCGCGCCAGATCGGAGGGGTGGCGCGGACATCCATGCGCCGCCAGATAGGACGGTGCCGCGATAGCGATGATCTGCGTCTCCAGCAATTTCTCCGCGATCAGTCCTGACGACTCGGGCGCGCCGAATCGCACCGCCGCGTCGAAACCCTGCCCCGTCAGATCGCCCAAGGTGTCGCGCACCACCAGGTCCAGGGACAATTGCGGATGCCGCGCCATGAAGGCTTCCAGGCGCGGCGCCAGCACCAGCCGCGCGAACCAGGGATCGACATTCACCCGCAACCGCCCCCGCACCGCTGTGCCGCCCGCCAGATTTTCGGCGGCATCGCCCAACCCGTCCAGCAGCGGCGCAATTTCGGCATGAAAGCGCCGTCCCTCATCCGTCAAACGCACCACGCGCGGCGTGCGGTCGAACAGGCGCACGCCCAGCCGCGTTTCCAGCCGCGCCACCGCCCGGCTGATGGCCGATGGCGTCAGGCCCAGCGCATCGCCCGCGCGGGCGAAATTGCCCGTCTCCACCACCGCCGCCATCACCGTGACGCCGCTCAGCAGCCTGCCGTCCAAAGCCATGATGAACTCCTGTCATCATAGAATGGACAAAGATGCGCTGGATGCAACCCCCCGCCGGCGCGATAGTCGCCCCGCAATCAAGCGGAGACATCCATGACCCTCAACGGCAAACGCATTATTCTTCTGGGCGGCAGCTCAGGAATCGGCCTGGCGACGGCCCAGGCGGCGGCGAAGGAAGGCGCGCAGATCGTCATCGCTTCCAGCCGCCAGACCAGCCTCGACAAGGCGCTCGCCGCCTTGCCCGCTGGCACGACCGGCCATGCGCTCGACCTCGCCGATGAAGCACAAATCCGTGCCCTGTTCGAAACGCTGGGCGCCTTCGATCACGTGGTCTTTACGGCGGGCGAGAATCTGAGGCTCGGCAATCTCGCGGATACCGACATCGCCCAGGCACAGAGATTCTGGAAGGTGCGGTACTGGGGCGCCTTCATGGCGGCGAAATATGGCAGTCCGCACATCCGTTCCGGCGGGTCGATCACCTTCACATCCGGCCTTGCCGGTCAGCGCCCGCATGCCGGCTGGTCGGTGGCATCATCGATCTGCGGCGCGATGGAAGGACTGACCCGCGCCCTGGCGGTGGAGTTCGCACCCATCCGCGTCAATGCCGTATCGCCTGGCGTGGTGAAAACGCCGCTATGGGACAGCATGAATGTCGCGGACCGCGACGCGCTCTATCGCCAGATGGACGAAGCATTGCTGGTCGGACACGCGGGCGAAAGCGATGAGATCGCGCAGGCTTATATCTACCTGATGCGTCAGACTTACGGCACCGGACATATTCTGTTGGCCGATGGCGGCGGCGCGCTGATCTAGTCGGGCCGGGCACGGGGCCGATAAAGGTCCCGTGCCCGCCACCGGCCTATATTTTCCCCCTGCGATGCGCTAATCGGTTCGCCGCGCCGCGCCGTTCCGTGCGCGGCCTCAGGGAGAAAATCATGGTCAAGCTCGGTTACGCCACCGTCGGTTCCAACAAGCTGGAAGAGGCGAAGAAATTCTACGACGCGCTGTTCAATCCGGAAGGCGTCACCTCCGCGTTCGAACATCCGTCAGGCGGCCGGGTCTATGGCAAGGACGGCAATCTGTTTTTCGGCGTGCTGGGCCCCTATGACAAGAAGCCCGCCACGACCGGCAACGGCTCCATGGTGGCGCTGAACTTCGAAAACCGCGCCCAGGTCGATGCCTTCCATGCCCGCGCGCTGTCGCTGGGCGGCGCCGACGAAGGCGCGCCGGGCGAACGCGGCCCCAATTTCTACTTCTCGTATTTCCGCGATCTCGACGGCAACAAACTCTGCGCTTACGCCATCGGCTGATCGCAGCATATGACAAACGGAAAACAGGACGCCCCGCTGAAACAGAGAGAACCCGGAACCTGGTGGTTCCGGCTGGGCTTCTTTGTCGTGGCGGGCGTCCTGTTTATCTGGCTCGCCTCCAGCTTTCTCTATACCTGGCTTTACCCGCGCGACTGGATCCTCACGGTGAACCAGCCCAAGGAAAAGACCGGTTTCAGCCGCGCCTTCCACACCCAGCGGGAATGCGAGATCGTGATGCGCATGTGGCGCGGCGAAGGCGACCGCGCCCGCCGCGAAGGCAAACCCGAAGAAGCCCCCACCGCCGACTGCGCCAAACTTTAACGGCGCGTCACAACTGCACCCACACGCCATTGTGCCAATAGCCGCGGCCTTCGTGATATTCGCGGAAGCGGCGATGCGTTCCCCATTCCTGGTGGAAATACCAGTCGTCGGAATGATATTCGAAATTCTGGCCCGGCGCGCTCTCACGGCGGTCGCTGTGCCAGCAATCGCCTTCGTGATTGCAGATGATATAGGCCGACGCACCGGTCGCCGTCGCGGCAATGCCAAGTATCGCCATCACACCCAACCGGATGATCGTCCCAAGACGCATGCCCAGCTCCCACCCCATCGCAGCGCCAAGGGTAGAAGCGGCGCGCCAAAATCCATAATTACGGTTTGGAAAGCCCGCCGCATGATATTTCCAGGTCCCACCCCGCACGATAGTCTCCCGGCGACACAGGACGGCGCGGCATGATTCCCAGATGGCAGATGGCGGGCCTGTTCATTCTGGTGGCCCTGCTCGCGGGCTTCGCGATTTACACTTCACCGGGCAGCTATGCCCACGCCTTCCTGACCGGACAATGCAGCCGCGACCCAATACCTGCCGTGTGCCACCGCTTCAGCAGCGCGCGCGGCAGCGCGATGCGGTCGGCGTGGTAGACAATTCGATGCAAGATATGGCGCTACGCCTAGCAACGCCGGACGATGCCACCGCGATCCGCGATCTGACACGAGCAGCATATGCCAAATGGATCGCACTGATCGGGCGCGAACCCAGACCCATGACTGCCGATTACGAACAGGCCGTGCACCATCATCGATTCGACCTGCTCATGATCGGCGGAAGGTTGACCGCCCTAATCGAGACGATTGTCCATGCCGATCATCTGTTGATCGAGAATGTTGCGGTAGAACCCTCTTGTCAGGGGTGCGGCTATGGTCGGATGCTGATCGCGCACGCCGAACAACTGGCCAGTTCATCCAAGCTGGGTGAAGTTCGGCTCTACACAAACCAGCGCTTCGCCGACAACATTAGCCTCTATATCAGACTGGGCTATCGCGTCGATCGCGAAGAGGTGATCTCCGACGGCATCGTCGTGCATATGAGTAAGAAATCACCGAAGCGCTAGCCTATTGACGCCTCCAACAACTTCACGAAATCCTTCATCTTGCCGCCATCGATCCAGCGCACCACCGCGACAATGTCGTGCTGGTAATCGATAAAGACGATGTTCGCCCCGTCGCCGATGAACGACACGCTATCCTCCGGCGCGTCGGGATACATCTTCTTCCCGGTGTTGAGATACCAGTTGCAATAACCGTAACCGGGATTGGGCCCGGTGGGTGTGCGCGCCATCGCCACCCACTTGTCCGACAGCACTTGCTTGTCGCCCCATTTGCCCTTGTTCAGGCCCAGCAATCCCAACCGCGCCTGATCGCGCGCCGACAGGAACATGCCGCCGCCCCAATGCCCGCCGCCCGACACCACTTTGGTGCGCTTGCCGTCGATGTCGGTATAGCTGTTGTCATAGCCTTCCCAATGCCATGCGTCCGACATGCCGATGGGATCGGCGACATACTCTTTCAGCACCTCGGGCAAGGGCCGCTTCCACAGATGCGTCAGCGCCAGCGCCAGCGCGTTCACCCGTACGTCATTGTATTTCCATTCCGTGCCGACCGGCGGCGGGCCTTTCGCCAGCTCGCTCCAGGGATCGGCGCCCGGCCGGTCCGCCCACCAGGGCTTGCCCCACATGGTGCCGATCCATCCCGAATCCTGGCGCAGCATATTGTCCCAGCTGATGGGCTGGTTGTGCGGCAGCATGAAATCCGGCGACGGCTTCACATAATCGATCACCCGGTCGTTGACGTTCTTGATCATGCCCTTGTCGAAAGCAACGCCCGCCACCGACGACAGGAAAGTCTTTGTCACGGAAAAGGTCATGTCGACGTCGCGGGTCTTTCCCCACTCCGCCACGATATAGCCATGGCGGATGATGATACCGTTGGCAGGCGCATGCGGTTTGAGCGGCCCGATGGGCGTGTTGAACGCTTCGTGCCCATATTTCAACGGCACCGAAATGCGCAGGTCGCGGATGTCCGCTTCCTTGGCTAATTCGGGCGGATAGGTCAGCTCCGCCGACACCGCGAAATCGATCGCCGCCTTGATCTTGGCAGGATCGAGCTTTTCCTGCTGCGGTGTATGCGTCGCCCAGGCATCGCCCTTGGGCGGCAGATAGTCGGCGGCGAATGCGGGACCAGCAGCCAGCAAGATCGCAACACAAACCGGGCCCTTTAGCCTTTTATACATCGAGTTCACCCCTTGTTGCCGGGAACATTAACTTGGCCGCTTGTGTGTGGCCATCCATCTTCGCATAACCCGAACGATCTCATTTTTCTCCGGGTTTGGATCGCGCACATAATCCACCGCCATTTTACCCTCCTTGTCGACAATCCAGGGATTGGCGCCGTGCTGAAGCAAAAGCCGGACCACGGGAGCGGACGAAAACTGTGCTGCGCTCATCAAAGCGGTCTCACCTCTTTCGTCGCGCTGGTTCAGATCGGGGTGCTGTCTAAGCAGCCTGCGCACCATCGGCAGCGCATCGGATTGTCCCTGAGTCGCCCATAGCACCACATTGCAATCGTGCGGATAGGATTTCTGCACAATTTTCCACTGCAAAGGTGCACCCGCCGCGATCAGCGCATCGACCAGCTCCATATTGTTCTTCGATGCCGCATAGGACATGCCCATGCAGCCATGCTCCGATTTTGCGCTCAGACCAGCCGCCAGCAGTTTCCTTACGAAGGCCGTGTCGCCGCGTTTCGCAGCAGTTTCGATCAATGTGAGATGCTCGTCATCTTTGGCGTGAAAGTCCCAATGCTCCGCAATCAGAGATGTAAATGTATCGTTATTCCCATCGACCCATTTTTCCGTCTGAGCCACGGCGTCAATGGCATCTTCCAGCGCCGTAATCTGTTTGGGCATACCAATGTCTCTGCCGACATAATCGACGAGCTTCTTGGAATGCCCGTCATATGAGATCGTGACGGTGTAAGTCGCAGAATCCGTGACCGGCGTGATATATTCGTTAAAGGTCCAGAAAAAATCCGCCTTCACGAATGCCTGGTAGAGCGCACGGACGTCGTCCCGTGACATCTGCGCCCGGTGCCGCCCCGTGACGGCAACATGATCCAACCCCGTATAACGCACGGTACCGTCGCCCGTGATCTCCACTGTGTAGTAGGGACAAGGTCCATAGCACATGGTTCGCTCCAGCGAGATCTTGAGCGTCTTCCAGTTTGCAATGGCGGGGGTGGGCATCTTTACGCGCGGCCTGCCCCCATTCGGAAGCTGGGGTGGGCGGGAAAAGACGGTTGCACCCATCCGGTCTTTTGGCAACCCAAACGATGGATTGGCGTCAAACGCAAATGCAACAAAACACGCCAAGGCCAGAACCTGGACGACGGTGCGCATGCAGTGTTCCCCAAACCCTACCAACGGCGTTATAGCGCAACCGTGCACCGTCCGCATCCTATCGAGAAGGGCACGTCCGTCCGACAATCTCTTGTCTAAACGTCGTTTGAAGGGGATGCTGCGCCCGCAATCGGTCTGCAGGAAATTCACATGCGCATCACGGCAGCACTCCTGGCGACGGCAATTGTACTGGTGGCGAGCGCCCAAGGAACAACAATCGCCGCGCCCGCGTCACACCCCAGGGCCGAAGCCGAGGCGCTCGATCTTGCCAAGAAAGCCATCGCCATGCGCTCTGTCGCCGGGCCCGGCGACCAGACGCCCAAGGTCGCCATCCTTTATCGCGACGCGCTGGTGGCGGGCGGCTTCAAGCCCGCCGACATCACCATCACGCCCGAAGGCACCACCGCATACCTCATCGCCCGCTGGCCCGGCAGCGATTCCAAACTCAAGCCGCTGGTGATCAGCGGCCATATGGACGTGGTTGAAGCCAAGCCCGCCGACTGGACCCGCGATCCCTTCACGCCCATTGTAGAGAATGGCTATCTGTTCGGGCGTGGCGCCACCGACATGAAGCTGAACGGCACGCTTGCGATTGCCGCTCTCTCCGAAATGCGCCGCCAGGGCTTCAAGCCTCGCCGCGATATCGTCATCGAATTTTCCGGCGACGAGGAAACTGACATGAAGACCGGCGCCATCATCGCCAAAAAGCTCGCCAATGCCGAACTGGTGCTGAACATGGATGGCGGCGGCGGCGTGCTGAATGAAAAAAGCGGCCAGCCGGAATATCTCACCTGGGACGGCGCCGAGAAGACCTATGCCGACTTCAAGCTCAGCGTCGCCAATCCGGGCGGCCATTCTTCCGAACCGCGCAAGTCGAACGCCATCAACGAGCTGGCGGCGGCCCTGGTGCGGGTCGGCGATTACCGTTTCAAGCCGGAACTGAACGATCTCACACGCGCCTATTTCACGGCAGCGGCGAAATATCAGGGCGATCCCAAGACCGCGGCCGCCATGCGCGCCTTCGCCGCCAATCCAGCGGACAAATCCGCCATCGAGACCCTGGCCGCCAATCCCGCCATGGTGGGCAAGATCGGCACCACCTGCGTCGCCACCATGCTGAGCGGCGGCCATGCCCTGAACGCCCTGCCCCAGCGCGCCGAAGCCAACATCAATTGCCGCATCTTCCCCGGCCATAGCCGCCCCGAGATCATGGCAGAGTTGAAGAAAGTCGCGGCGCAGTCCCGCCTCACCATCACCGACGTGACCTCGGGCTCGGTCGCCACCGCCGCCTCCCCTGTACGCGCCGATTTCACGGCGGCGGTGCAAAAGGCGATGGCCGCCGCCTATCCCGGTGTGCCGGTGATTCCCGTGATGGCGGCGGGCGCCAGCGACAGCATGTGGTTCCGCGCCCAGAAGGTCGACAGTTACGGCGCCAGCCCCATCTTCACCAAAGAGTCGGAGAATTTCAGCCACGGCCTCAACGAGCGCACACCCATCGCCGACATCGCGCCATCGATCACTTATCTGACGGTGATGTTCGGGGACCTGTCGAAATAGGCGCTTACAGGCGCGGCGGCAGCAAGGCGGCGAGCAGGAACGATGCCGCCAGGATCGCAAAGCCCAGCCCCACCAGCTTGACGCCGGCCATGGCGCCGGGGCCGCGCCAGGATTCCACGGGAATGTCGGCGCTCTCGGTCTGCGCCGCCCGCCCATTGATGCCGACGAAATTCCAGCCGAACACCGCCACGCCCAAAAGCACAACCGCCAGGCTGCCATACCGGATCAGGCTGACAATGGTCCAGGCGAGGTCGAGCGCAATTCTCACCCTGCACCGCCCTTCGCATCGGCGTCGTAAGCATCGATGAATTTGTTCAGCGTTTGCAACGTCTGCTGGAAGGACTGCACCACCGCCTCGGTGGCAGCCGCCAAAGCGCCTGGAATCTCCAGCGGCGCACCGGGATTCATCCGCTTGCCCTGGAACGCCTCGATCAATCCGATCAGCGATGCCCGCTCGGTCCGGCAATCCTCGACAAACATGGTGAAAGCAGGATCGGACATGGGAACCTTGCGGATAACCGGCCATCTACAACCGGCCAGCCCGCCAACTGGTTCCATTTCCCGGCAAGGGCCGGCCTTCCGACCGCGTTAAAGGATGGTTATGCCCAGCCGCGCCATCACGCGGTTGCGGGCCAGCACGCGCTCGCGGTCGGTGACGGCAATCAGGCCCGCAACCTTGCGGATCAGCAGATCCTCTTCGGGATCCAGCACGCCATCGGCATAGGCCACTTCCCACAACATCTCGATCACGCCAATGCGTTCCTGCTCCGTCATCACATCGAGAAGCTCGCTGGTATGGCCCTGGATCTGCACCATCTGTTCAGACCGCGCCACCGCCGCCGTCAACAGCGCCGCGCATTCTTCCGCCGTCATGTCGAATTTCTGCGTCAGCATCGTCGCGATCACCGACCGCTCCTCGGGCTCGAATTGATCATCCTGGCGCGCTGCTTCCACCAGCAGCACGGCCACCGACAATTTCACATCGGGCTGGCGCTGCGGGGCGGGCGCCTGAAACACACGCATCAATTGCTGGAACATCGAAACCTCAGGGATTGCCGAGCGGCAGTGCATACAACGCCGACGCCATTTCGCCCAGCGCCTGCCCCGCCATTTTCGACACGCTGGCATCGTCGGGCAGTTCGACATTGTTGATATAAAAGGCAAAGGCGTATTTGCGCCCATCCGCCGTGGTGGTGTAGCCCGCCAGCCCCTTGCCGGTCAGGATGGTGTGCCCGCCATTCAACAGATCGTCGTCGCTATAGGTGCCGGTCTTGGCAAAAACATGCCCGGCCCCCGGCGACCCCGGCTGAATGTCCACCAGAGTGCCGTCCTTGCCCAGCACCGGCAGGCTGTCATGGAATTGCGCCGCGCCCGGTCCGTTCGCCATATGGTCCAGGTAACGCACGACGAAATCCGGCGTGTAGAAGGCCGCCACCGCGCCGCCCGCGCCGTCGCCCTGCGATCCACCCGACATGTCGAGCCCCGTGCCCGCCAGCCAGTCATGCATCAGCGCGAAGCCTTTGTGATCGGCTTTTTCGCCGGTCTTGCCCAGTACCGCGCCCAGCACATACGGCATGGTCGAGGCGTGCAGATTCTGGCTCACCTTCAAGGTAATGCGTGCATCTTCCGACAGCGGCGGGGAGACATGCTCGCCCACTTTCATATCGTCGCGATAAAAGCCCCGCACCTTGTCGGCGCCGATGGTGAAATCAGTTGCCGCCGCCGTCACCACACCGGGCTTGCCCTTCACAGCTACGCCTTCATCTTTCAGAGCCATGGTCAGCAGAGTCCCCGCGAACCGCGACGGTTTGGACAGCGCATAACCGAGAATGACCGGCCCGCTCTTGATGTCCACCGTGCCCGTCAGGGTGACGGTCTGGCTGCCATCCTTGCGCTCCATCGTGACGGCATCGACATCGGTCTTGTCGCCGGTGACGATCTTGTTGACGAAATGGATATAGGGCACCGCGGGCGCAACCGTGATCGCCGCTAGATCGCCCGCCTTCGCGCCCGGTTTGTAGGTGACGTCGATGGCATTGTCGTTGACGATGATGGGCGAGATCGTCTCCCCGGTGCCCAGATCGCGCGCACCTTCCTCGAACAGGCTGATATCCACCAGCACCCGCCCCGTCACGCTTTTGATCCCCGCCGCTTTCACCTTGGTCGCAAACTGGCGCAGCACCATGGCGGGATCGCCCGCCACCAGCCGCGAATCCGCGCCGCCATAGGTATGGTCTTCGTCAAAGAAGGCGAGCTTTCCATCCGGCTGGATGCGGTTGGACAGATTGGGATCGCCCGTCCCCACCAGCACCAGATCGCCATGCAGCACGCCCTTGGCATCGACAGCGCCGGTGCGATAGAGCGGTGTATGGAAGCGGTAATCCGCGCCCAGCAGATGCAGCGCCGCGCCTTCGGTGAACAGCTTGGTGGTGGAGCCCGGGGTGAACAGCTTGTCGCTATCGACCCCGAACACCGCCTTGCCCTGATCCAGCGACCACACTTCCAGCCCGAACCGCCCATGGCGATAGGCGGGCCGGTTCATCACCTGCTTCACGTTATCAGCGAAGCTTTTGGGGACGTCCTGCGCTGTCGCCGGCGCAATGCTCAGCAGAAAGACGCCCACAACGGCGCCGATAATTTTCCCGTCCATGACCCCGCCCCATGACAATAGCGGGGCAACTCTGGCCTCGGGGCGCGAAGGCGACAAGCGGATTCTTATCGCGCCTCCGCCGCCTATTTGCCGCGAAGGGCTTCCTGCGCCTGTTCGGCTCTGGCATCGGCTTCCTGGAATTGCCGGGAGTCCACGCCATGCGTGGCAAGCGCCTCGGCGGCGGACTTCACCTTTTCGGCATAGGCCTGATAGGCCTTGGTGAATTCATGCGGATCGACCCGAACATCCTTGGTCATCGTCATCGCCTCCGAGAAAATTTAAACCACGCGCCCATGCCACATCAGCGACAGCGCCACCGACAGAAAGGCAAAGGCCGTCGCCGCCGCCACGAACATGAAGGAGATTTCCTCCAAACTGGTCTCGGCCTGCAGCTTGGTGTTGAGCTGGGTGTAGATCTTGGCCAGCTCGGCTTCGGTCTTGGCGTGGAAATATTGCGCCCCGGTGATCTTGGCCATGCTCTTCAAGGTCTCTTCGTCCAGCTGCACCTTCATCACCCGGTCGCCCCACAGCTTGATCTGGCCGTTGGCGGTGCCGAAGCCGATGGTGAAGACCCGCACGCCGTAATTGGATGCGATGCGCGCCGCTTCCACCGGATCGGGGCCAAGCGTGCTCTTGCCGTCGGTCATCAGGATGATGGCGGCGGATTTGTAACTGCCGGGCGCCACGGGCGTGGGTGATTTCGGCTTGGGCGGCTTTGGCTTCCTGGAGTTTTCGATCGGCGTGCCCAGATAGAATTGGTCGCCGCCGAAACCGGGCAGCATGGTGTCGAAATGCTGATCGGGGAAAAGCGTCTGCATCGAGGTCAACACCGCCGAACCGATGGCGGTCATGCGCTCGGGCCGAAGCTGCTCGATCGCGGCGTTGAGATCCGCATTGTTGTCGGTGGGCGCCTGCACCAGGAAAGCGCCGCCGGAAAACGCCACCAGGCCGATCTTCACTGCGTGGGGCCGTTCCTTGACGAAGGATTGGGCCGCGCGCTGCGCCGCCGTGATGCGGGTGGGATTGACGTCGTCGGCGCGCATGCTGCCCGACACGTCCATCGCCAGTATCAATGTGCCGCGCTGGCTGGCCAGGGTGATGACGGCGGCGGGCCGCGCAAACGCCACGATCAGCAATGCCAGCGACAGCAGCAGCAACAGCGGCGGTGCGTGACGGCGCAGCTTGCCTTTCCAGCCCGTCGCCTGCGACGCGCGCAACAAGGTGGGATAAAGCGTCAGCAATTTGCTGCGCCGCCCGGCATTGCGCCAATAGACGAACGCCAGAACCGGCAGAACCAGCATCAGCCAGAAGGCGGGCGGCCAGATGAATGTCACGACATGCCTCCCTGATGCATCTTGGCGGGAACAATGCGACGGACGAATTCGGCGTATGTCCAGCTTAGCGGGGATGACCGCGCGCCGCTACCGCAGGCGACAAACCTTTACATAGCGCGAAGCCCGAAAATGCGGGACAGACCGCGCATTGCTTCAAGGCGCCGCGCCCTCGACGATGAAGAAGCGGCCGGTCGAGGCGCGCTGGCGGATCGGCGCCACTTTGAGATATTCCGCCGAGCCTTCAAACGCTTGCGCGGCGGCAAGGCTGGGAAACTGGATCAATATGATGCGGCCTGCGGGCGGGGCCCCTTCGACCGGCACACTGCGTCCGCCACGCGCGATATAGATGCCGCCGAATTTCGCCACGATGGGCGAGGTCTTCGCGGCATAGGTCTTGTAGGCTTCGGCATCGGTGACATTCACTTCGCCGATGACATAGGCTTTGGGTGTGGCATCAGCCGCCCGGGCGCCGATTGCCGCCACTGCCATGGCCGCCAGCGCCGCACACATCATGGTCCGCATTCTCGATTTCCCCGGAAAAGCCAAAGCGCGAGCACCCCGCGCGTGATTGGCGGCCAGACTAGCGGCGACCGGAAAACATTGCAAAAAAGCAACGTCCCACGGAACACCGGCACACCCTCACGCGTTCTTCACCCGGGCACCATGCGCCGCAAGGCGCAACGATTGGAGAGTTTGATGAAAGCGACGTTACCGGCGCTGGTTGCGCTTCTTGTTGCGGGCACCGCGTTGCCTGCCATGGCCGAGTGGAATGAAGTGGGGCATATCGATGTACGCTCCAGGGGCGACCGCGAAATGCAGTCGGTGCGCCTGGGCGGCCCGGTGGAGCAGTTGCAATTCAAGGCCGAAGGCAGCGACATTTTCTGCCGCTCCGTCCGCGCCGAATTCGGCAATGGCCGGGATCGCGAGATTTTCCGTGGCCCGCTGCGGCGCGGCGACACCCGCACCATCGACCTGCCGGGCGAACGCCGCAATCTGCGCAGCCTGTCATTCCAATGCTCCGCCGAGCGCCGGGGCGATGCCAGCATCCGCGTGGTCGCCGATGTCGGGCGCTACCGCGACGACTGGCGCCGCAATCCCGATTTCGACCGGACGTGGGCGCGCACCTTCAACTGGGGCAGCAACATGGTCAACGACTGGCAGTATCTGAGCAGCGAGGAATTTCGGGGCCGCGGCGACCGCGAGACCAGCTTCGCAGGCTGGCGCGGCCGTAACATCGATGCCCTAGCGCTCAAACCCATGGGCGCCGATGCGCGCTGCTCGAATGTGACGGCGATCTTCCGCAACGGACGTCCCCAGCCGCTGGACGTCAATCGCGGCGACTACCTGCGCGAAGGCCAGTATTACAAGCTGGATATTCCCGGCGACCGCCGCAACCTGGAAAGCATTTCGCTCAGCTGCCGCCCCATGAACGGGCGCCAGGTGACGGTGCAGATCTTCACCAGCAAATAGCGCACCCACATTTTTAGCGTCGTCCGCACCTGACCAAGGCTTTCTTCCCCCGCACGGCAAAGCCATTAGCGGGGGAAGATGTCCGGTAGCGGGCTTGCCCGCGTGCCGGACAGATGGGGGTGAATTTGTTAAGGCCGCGCGTGCCGGGGTTGATAGAGCCCCAGCATACCGCCGCCCGGAAGTTTCAGGCGTGTGAGCCTGCCCCAGGCCTGCTGTGTCGCCTCCTCGCACGCCACGCCTGCCTTTTTCAGCGCCGTCATTTCCAGATCCAGATCGTCGGTCATCAGGAAGAATTCGTGACTGTCATTTTCGTCCGACGGATGCACCGCCACTTCGGACGGCGGCAGCTTGAAGATCAGCCAGCCCCGGTTGGCATCGACAAAGGGAAATTTCAGCACATCGCGGAAGAAGACTTTGTCGGCCTCCGCGTCCTTGGAATAGATCACCACATGCCCGCCATTGATCATTGCCCGCTCCGCATCGAACCCGCCCCAGCCTAGTCCCGCAAATCGGGGCTTGCCAAATGTGTCACTCTGGCCTGACAGTTGAGCATGGCCAGATCCCATGCCCATGCGGCGGAATTTCGTGAGGTCCTGCGGCTGTTCGCGCTGTTCGGTCACCCCTTACGCACCATCATCTTCCAGCGGCTGGCGAAAACACCCATGACGGCGGGCGAACTGGCCAAGACCTTGCCCGTTGGCCGCATCGCCGTGGTTCAGCATCTGAAGAAAATGGAGGCCGCCCGCCTGGTTGCGGCCGGAAATGAGGGGAAGAAGCGCCGCTATCGCGTCACGCCGGACGGGCTCTCGCCTTTAATCCATTGGTGCGCGGGCTTTGACGGGGCAGAGCGCGGCGCGGTTCCGGCGCGCGCGGCGCGGACAGGATCTGGGCAAACGCATAGCGCTCGAACCACTCGGGAAACGCGCGCCGATATTCCCGCGTCCCCTCGATCCCGAGCCCCTGGTTCTGCGCCCCGGCAAAACTGACATCGCCCCGCCACCACGCGGTCAGCGCCGACAGCGGGCCAACGACCCGCACCGGTTCCGGGAAACCCTCATTGCGCACACACAGCACCGCTTCGGTCTTGCGCAGTAACAGAAAGCGCGGCTTGGCCTTGGTCAGATCGAACCGCACCATCACCGGATGGGACGGCAACCGGTCGAACCGCACGCGCCGCTCCATGTCCACCAGCACCGGTTCGATATCCAGGTCTTCTGTGCTTGCGTCGCGCGGCAAACGCCGCTGGCCCCAGACAGCCAGCGCCTTGATCACCTCTGACAATTCCCACCCTGCTTCGGTGAGAACATATTCCGGTCCCTCCTCCCCGCGCATCACCGCGCCGGCATGGATCAGCGACTGCAGCCGTTCGGAAAGCACGGTGCGTGAAATGCGCGGCAGTGCCCGCCTGATATCGTTGAAGCGCCGGCTGCCGCACAAGAGCTCGCGCACGATCAGGATCGTCCAGCGTCCGCCCAGAACTTCATGCGCCCGGGCGATGGCGCAGAATTGGCCATGAGATGTCATGCGCCACTTTATCATGATCGCACTTCGCCACCGGTACGGAATCCGGACCGTTTTCACCTCACGCAGTCCGGATTCCGCACCCCATCTGCGAACGCATGCCTGCTAAACCATCGCGCACCGAAGGTTCCGGTTTTCGCCTTGTAAAGTTTGCGTAAATCCGGGCCGCGCGGCTTGTGGACAGGGATCTGCGCATATACCCTCATTTTACGGGTATATGCCCGTATATGCCGAGGGAGACATTCATGAAGGATTTCGCGAACGAGAAGTGGACACGCCGCTCTCTCCTCACCGCCATCGGTCTCGCGGGCGGCACTGCGGCGATGTACGACGCCATGCTCTCCATGGGCTACGCCGCCAATTCCGACTTCACCGGCCCCATCACCTTGCAAGGCAACGCCAAGGGCGCATCCGTTGTGATCCTGGGTGCCGGCATCGCCGGCATGGTCGCCGCACATGAGATGCGCAAGGCCGGATACAAAGTGAAGATCCTGGAATTCAACAACCGCCCCGGCGGCCGCAACTGGTCGCTGCACGCCGGTGACAGCTACACCGATATCGGCGGCACGACGCAGAAAGCGGATTTCGCGCCGGGCCAGTATTTCAATCCCGGCCCCTGGCGCTTGCCGTATCACCATCAGGGCATCCTGCATTACTGCAAGATGCTGAACGTGCCGCTGGAAAGCTTCGTGATGTACAACAACGCCGCGCTGGTGCATTCCGCCAACGCGTTCGGCGGCAAGCCCAAGCGCTTCCGTGAAGTCGCCGCCGATTATGAAGGTCACATCTCCGAGCTTCTCGCCAAGGCGACCAGCCAGAACAAGCTGGACGATCAGCTCGACAAGGACGAGAAGGACGGCGTGCTCCAGATGCTCAAAAGCTGGGGCGGGCTGGACAAGAATTACGAATACAAGAAGGGCGAGATCTCCAGCGACTTCCGCGGCTACGACATCCCGCCGGGCGGTGGGCTGCAGGCCGGCCCGGTACCCTCCGACATCATGCCGCGCAAGGAGCTGCTCACTTCATCGCTCTGGAATGCTCTTTATTTCCCCAAGCAATGGGATTTCCAGGGCCAGCTCTTCCAGCCCAAGGGCGGTATGGGCGAGATCGGCAAAGCCTTCGGCAAATTGCTGGATGGCGTGATCCAGTATGACTGCAAGGTCACCGACATCCATCAGGACGAAACCGGCGTCACCGTTACTTACATCAACAGCAAGACCGGCGGCGCGCCCAAGACCGAAAAGGCCGACTGGTGCGTCAACACCATTCCGGTCTCGGTTCTCAGCCAGATCCCCATGAATGTGGGGCCCAAAATGCGCACCGCCATCGACAGCCTGCCTTATCTTCCGGCGGTGAAGGTAGGCCTGCAGTTCAAACGCCGCTTCTGGGAAGAAGACGACAATATCTATGGCGGCAACACCTATACCGACCAACCCATCTTCAACATCAGCTATCCTTCGCACGGCTTTTTCGAAAAGGGACCGGCGGTGCTGCTTGGCGCTTACATCTATCGCAGCGGCATGCGTGTCTATAATTTCGAGGCGCTGTCAGCTCAGGAACAGATCGAAGCGGCGCTGGAACAGGGCTCCAAGATCCATCCGCAATATCGCGCCGAGTTCATGAACGGTATCGCCGTCGCTTGGCACCGCGTGCCTTGGACGCTCGGCTGCTCGGGCCTGTGGAACGACGCGCTGCGCGAAAAGAATTACGAAAATATGTGCGCGGTCGATAACCGCATCGTGCTGGCGGGCGAGCATTGCTCGCATCTGATGGCGTGGCAGGAAGGCTCGGTGCTCTCCGCGCTCGATGCCATCACCCGCCTGCACAAGCGCGTCATAGCGGCCTGAGGAGCAGAGTCATGAAAACCACAACCGCACTTATCATGATCGCGCTTGTCTCCACCCTTGTGGGCAGCGCTCATGCGCAATCCAACCGCAATCTCCTGCCGCAACAGGGCGGCGAAGCGCTCTACAAAGGCATCTGCCAGGATTGCCACATGCCCGATGGGCGTGGCGCTATCGGCGCGGGCCAATATCCGGCGCTGGCGAAGAATCCCAAGCTGGCCGAGCCGGGCTATCCGATATCCGTGGTGACGCATGGCTTCAAATCCATGCCCGCTTTCGGCAACGCGCTCAGCGACCAGCAGATCGCGGACGTCGTGAACTACATCCGAGCCGGCCATTTCGGCAACAGCTACAAGGACAAGGTAAAACCCGAGGACGTCAAGAACGCCCGCTGACCTCCCCCCAAGCGGCGTTTCAAAAAACTACCGACGTGCGAAGGTCGGGCCACCCGTTGATGAGCGGGTGGCCCACTTCTTTTCTACTTCCCGAATGCCGCCTGGAACTCTTCCTTGGACAGGCTGCCGTCCTTGTTCTTGTCGGCCTGCGTGAACATCTGCATTACCGCTGGATTCTTCTGCGCTTCGGCCTGGGTGACTTTGCCGTCCTTGTTGGCGTCCAGCGCCGTGAACACCAGCGCCGCGTCCTGCGCCAATGCCGGCGTCGCCAAAACAAGAGCGATGCTCAGAATCAATAATGTCTTCATGTCAAAACTCCTTTGCATGGATCAGCCGACGATGGCCCAGGTACCGTCAGGCTGCTGACAGGCGCGCCCGGTCGCGGTTTGGGGGCGGCCTCGGATGTAAATTTCCTGGGCGAAATTGGCGCAGCGGAATCCCACCTGGTCGTTATAGTAATCGTTGACGCGGAATTCGCCGTAATTGCCGCTTTTGGGATTGCGCCACTGATACGGCACGCCGGTGCGCCCCGCATTGAAGCCGTCATAATAGGTGTTGTAGGCGTAACTGCGGTCCTCGCAGTCCATGTTCTTGGTCAGCGCCCCACCCAGCGCTCCGCCCACCACCACACCCGCGATGGTCGCGCCGCCGCGTCCGCCGCCCTTGCCCAGCGCATTGCCAAGCAGTCCGCCGATCAGCGCGCCCGCAATGATGCCGCCGGGATCGACCTTGGTGCGGCACTCCCGGTAATAGCTGTCGTCCTGATAGGTGTATTGACGCTTGTATTGCTGCTGCCAGCGCTGACCGGGATCACCCATGCGCGGATCGCCGTTGGAGCGGGAATAATCCTGGCTCGGCAGATATTGCGGGGCACCGCCGCCCGGCGGGGCGCGGTCGTTATATTCCCGCTTCATGCGAAAATCCTCCCAACCCCGGCGATAGCCATCGGTATAGCCGCCGTCATAGGAAGACGGCCCCGAATAGCCGCGTGCGCCGTAATTGGATTGCGCCAGCACGGTCTGCGCCGAAGCGCTCGCCATCAGGCTGGCTACCGTCAGAATCACCAGAGGTTTTTTCAGCATTGCGAGCGCTCCTTCGAAATGGTCCGTTCAGCCTACATGCTTTTGCGCCCGCAGCCACACGCTTCGCCCCAAAAGAAACCCGCCCTCAAGGCCGAAAACGCGCCGCTCCTGCCTTAAAAAGGCCTTGCGGGTGAATGCCGGATGAACGCCGGTCCCAGATTGCATACAGCCGTCCGGTCCCATTCTCCTTGCCAAGGATGCATCGGCATCCCCCCGGATGCGGATGCATCCAAAGGACGAAAAAAGGAGCAAGTCATGAAACGTTTGATCAGTTCTGTTTTGGCGCTGTCGTTGTTGGGCGCCACCGTCGCCACCGCCGCCAACGCGGCGCCGGTCAATCGCCCGATCCCGGTGCGCGATTATCGCCACGGCAATGACAATGGCGCCGCTATCGCCGCGGGTATCGGCTTCGTCGCCCTGGCCGCCATCCTGGCATCGCAGAATAATCGCGATCGCGACGACTGGCACTATCGCGACCGCAGCTGGGGCTATCGCGACAATGGCTACAACCGGGGTTATGACCGCGGTTATAACCGGGACTATTACCAAGGCCGCCGGTTCGACAACCGCTACGACGCCTATTCTCACGGCTATCGCAGCTGGTAATCCTGAAAGCCAGTAATTGCTGATGTAAGTGCATGAAGACGGCCCCGGTCATCCCCGCCGGGGCCGTTTTCTTTTTGCGGGCTATGGCCTGCCCAACGTCTTACCGAAAAACGCCAGCGCCATGTCGGTTGCGGTCTTGTGGGTCTGATCCTGCGGCACCGTGGCGGTACAAAGCGGCGTCGCGGCCTTGCCCGCTTCGGTGCAGGTGCCCAGGAAATCGTAATGCCCCACGCCGGCCAGAAGCTTGACCTGCGTGCGCGGGATCGCCTTGGCCGCCACAAGCCCATTGGTCTTGGGCGGCGCCACCGGATCGGCATCGCCAAGGATGATCGCCACCGGCATGGCCAACCTCGCAAGGCTTTCCCGCCTCAAAGCCTGGATCGCGGCAGGCCCCATGACGAAGACACCGCGGATCGCGGGGATGTGATGATCCTCGCTCGCCCGCGACGCCTCGACCGAATATTCCGGTGAAGCCAGAACGGCTTTCGCATCCGTCATTGTCAGCGCGAATTCCTTTTGCGGCATGCAGACGCCGTCCTGGGGACTGGCGGCGCAGAAATTGAAAAAGCGTGTCATGTCGACCCGCGCGCCCGCCGCGACCAGCGACGTGAATCCACCCAGCGAAAAACCGGCCACGCCCACATTGGTGTCGTCTACATGCGGCCCAATCGCGGGATCGGCCTTGGCGGCTTTCAGCGCCGCCGCCAAATCCGCTACCCGGTCCCAGAACAGGATGGCGCCGGGCGCCGTCATCTTGTCCTGGCCATTGTTGCCGGGATGATCGACGGCGATCACCACATAGCCTTGCTGCGCTATCGCCAACCCGAACCAGGCCATCATCCGCGCCGTGCCGCCAAAGCCATGCGAGAGCAGAATGACCGGCCGCAGATTCCTGTCTACAAACGCCGCATCCATGGCGCTGGCGCCTTCGATAAAGAACGGCTTACCCGCCGGGCCCAGATCGATGCGCGTTTCCCTGGCGCCCTTTTTTCCTGAAGACAAAGGCGCCGCCGGATACCACACCGTCACGCGCACCGACGCACTATGCCCCGCATCGCGCAGCGGCGCGCTGGCCACCATCGCGGTCAGGTGCCGCTCGCCAACCGGCGGCCTGCCAATCTGTGTCTGGCCGGCCGTTGACTGGGCAAGCGCCGCGGACAGGGGCCAGACCGGCAGGACGGCAAGCAGAATCCGGAACAGGTACGCGCGGCTTGCCATGGGCATGCCCCTTAGTTGCGAGTTCCGAAGATACAGAAGCGGCGGCGGAAAGCCCGGGATTTCTGACTTTGGAGCAGTGGATCCCCGCCCTTCGACGAAAGGCCATGGGGCTTCGACCGGCGCGGGCCGCTCTTGACCCGCCGCGCCGCCGGATGCGCTATTTTCGGCCGATGACCGGCCCCAAGCCAGCAACAGCCATCGGAGCATCGCTCGCATCACCGCGGGCCGACCGGCGCGTGGCGTTGTGGTCGATCTTCGGCTTCTGGGCTTTCTATTTCGTGCTCAACACCGCCCGCCAGTTCATCAACGGCGAAGGCAATAATCTCGAACAGCTTCCCAAACGGGGCGGCGTGATGCTGATCGGGATCGTCCTCACCTTCATCATGTACATCATCCTGCGCCGCCTGGAAGGCCGCTCGATGCGCTTCCTGGTGACCACCGCCTTTCTGGTTTCGATTCCCGCCGCGGTCGCTTATGCCGCCGTCAATTACGCCGCCTTCTATCTGGTGGCCCCCAGGGCGATGCTGATGCAGGAAACCTCCCAGATGCACAGCAAGCATCTCACCGCCTGGGATCTGATCGGCGACTCGGCCGTCAGCTGGTATTTCTTCATCGCCGCTTGGGGCGTGCTCTATGTGGCGCTGTCCTATGCCGCCAAGACGGGTCATGCCGAGCGCAGCGCCGCCATCTATCGCTCGCAGGCCCAGGCCGCCCAGCTGCGTGCGCTGCGCTATCAGATCAATCCGCACTTCCTGTTCAACACCCTCAACTCGCTTTCGGCGCTGGTGCTGCGCCAGCGCACCGAGGAAGCCGAGCAGATGATCGCCAATCTCGCGACCTTCTTCCGCACCAGCCTCACCAGCGATCCGGCCGCTGACGTGCCGCTGTGCGATGAAATCGACATGCAGCGCCTTTATCTCGACATCGAGAAGATCCGCTTTCCCGAGCGCCTGTCGGTGGTGGTCGATGTGCCCGAGGAATTGGAGGACGCGCGTGTGCCCGGCATGATCCTGCAGCCGGTGGTCGAGAATGCGATCAAGCATGGCGTGGCGCGCAGCAGCCGGCCGGTCACCGTCACGATCCGGGCAAGGGCCTCCGGCGACACGATGCATCTGATCGTCGAGGACGACGCCGACGGTGATGCCGTCCCCGCCCGCGGCAATGGCGTCGGGCTCGGCAATGTGCGCGAAAGGCTGCACACACGCTTCGACGGCGCGGCGCATGCCAGCCACGGACCGCGCCATGGCGGCGGCTTTCGCGTCGAGCTGATCCTGCCCTGGCTGCGCGATGGCTGAACCGCTTCGCACCCTCATCGTCGATGACGAGCCCTTGGCGGTGGAGCGGCTGCAAATCCTTTGCGCCCGCATCCCGGACATTGCCCTGATCGGCACGGCAATGGACGGCGCAGGCGCGCTTCGGTTGATCGAAAGCCTGACGCCGGACCTGCTGCTGCTGGATATCCAGATGCCCGGCATGGACGGCATGTCGGTCGCCCGCACGCTGGCGGCGCGATCCTCGCGGCCCGCGGTGATCTTCGTCACCGCCTTCGATGCCTTTGCCGTGGCGGCCTTCGATGTCGCTGCCGTGGATTATCTGCTCAAACCTGTGGAAGCCGAACGGCTGGCGCGCGCCATCGGGCGCATCCGCACGCAGGCCGCCACGCCCGCCGTAACGGTGTCATCGCCCTGGACGGGGGAATTCTGGGTGCCGCATCGCGCCGGCATCGTGCGCATCGCGGCGCAAGACATCGAACTGATCGAAGCGGAGCGCGATTACATGCGCCTGCATGTCGGTCCGCGCTCCTATCTGCTGCACCAGACCATCACCGCACTGGAGCGCCAGCTCGATCCGGCGGAGTTCGTGCGCCTGCACCGCTCCATCCTGGCGCGGCGCGACCGCATAACCGGCTTTCGGCACAATGGCTCCGGATCCTGGGAAGCGCAGCTCAAGGACGGGCGCTGGCTGCGCGTCGGGCGCACCTATCTGGCAAACGCGCGCGCCATGGCCGGCCGTGGCGCGCGCGGATAAATTCCGACACGATCTATCGGGGCAATCTTTATCGCACTGGCATCGCCGATCCGCCCGCCATCTTGCGGGCATTTTCCGCCGCCGCGACCAGAGCTTCGATCTGGGGCGCGGCATCGGCCCGGGCCGCCTGGGAACAGGCCGCAAAATTATGCTGTTCGGACGTCAAACGGTCATGCGGCGAACCGCAGATCCTGTTCACGGCATGGGTGACGCGCTGTGCCATCACAGCGCGGCCCGCCTCGCTGGCAAGATCGAGGTTGCGGCTATCGACCGTGATGCGCTGCGTCTGAGCCTGCGCGGACGGAGCCAGCATCACACTGGCTGCCAGCAAAAGGGCGGCGGTGGTGAAACGGGGGGCAAACATGGCGGATCTCCCTTCAGGAAAACGGGCAACGGAATGCACCCGTTTCGTGTTTGGGACTTTATGCATCGCCACTTGCGCCTGTCGCGACATGTTCGACCGGCATCGCAATGCTTTCCACCAGCCGCTATCGGGGCCCATGAACGGCAGGGCCATTTCGACGAACGACAAGAACGGATTCCACATTCACGCAAGCGTCATATCGCCGGACGCCGTTATCGTTTCAGGAAGCCGGCCTTGAGCGCGAGCACCGAACCGGGGCCGTGCACGGCGGCGAAGAACAGACCCGCCATGAACGAGAAGTGATCCACGAAGAAGCCGAACTCGTCCTGGTTCTTGGCCCAGTGCGACGGTCCATGAAAAGCAAAACCCAGAAAGATCACATAGGCCGCAGCGGCCAGACACGCTTCGCGGAAATAGGCCCCGCTGAGAAAACAGATCACCAGTGCCGCTTCCAGAATCGCCGCGCACCAGGCCAGGACCAGCGGCATAGGAAATCCCGCCGCCGCGATATAACTCGCCGTGGACGACATGCCCATGAATTTGAAACTGACCGCCATCAGGAACACCCCGGCAAAGATCAACCGTCCGATCAGCAACAGGGCCGTCATCCAACCCGTCTGTGTTTGTGTTTCCATCTTCATCCCTCCTGTTTCATCTTCGCCTGCCGCGCAACTTCGGCCGCGCTCGGCTCCGCCAGCGCAAAGCTGCCAACCTTCACCGCGCCCTTGGGCCGGTAGATATTCATCATCACGCCGGTGCCCGAAATCTTGCTCTCGGCCAATTCCATGGCGTGCGCCGGCGCGCCATCCTCGAACAAGCGCTTGCCGTGACCCAGCACCACCGGGAATATCCAGATGCTGTGCTCGTCCACCAGGCCTGCGCCGATCAGACTCTGCAGAAAATTGGCGCTGCCATGCACCTGCAGGTCGGGACCGCTCCCGGCCTTCAACGCCTTCACGCCCGCCACGACATCGCCTTCGATGCGCTTGGTGTTGACCCAGTCGAATTTGTTCAAGCTTCGGGTCGCGACATGCTTTGTCGCCTTGTTAAATTTGTCGGTGATGGGATTGTCGCCCGCAAACGGCCAGTGCGCGGCAAAGATCTCATAGGTCTTGCGGCCCAGCAGAAGATCGAAAGGCTGCGACATCAGCCCACCCATGGTGGCGTTCATGCCCTCGTCCCAGTAATTGGCCGACCAGCCACCCAGGGCGAAACCCTTGGTGGGGTCTTCGGTGGGCCCGCCCGGCGCCTGCATCACCCCGTCCAGGCTCATGAATGTCGATACGATCACTTTCCTCATGACGGCACTCCTTCATCTCCGGTTGCGGCGAATATCCACCTGTCTGCCTCAAGGACGAAGGACCAGGACCGGTTCCGACACAAGCGCGGAAAAATTCTCAGGTCCCGCCGGTTCCCCGGTATGGTCGTTCCATGAAACGGGGAATTCGCCTTCTTCTGCCGCTGCTTCTGGGCTTCGCCGTGCTTTGGGCGGTCCTGTCGCAATTCGACCTGCCGGTGGTGATGGCCTCTTTCGCGCGGGCCGGGATCGGCGGTTTTGCCCTGATTGTGCTGGCGGGACTTGCGGCGGAATTCGTCTTGTCGCTGGGGATCTGGCCGCTCCTGCCCTCGCCCATGCCGCTCTGGACGATCGCGGCGTCGCGGCAGTTGCGCGATTCCAGCGCCGATGTGCTGCCCATCACCCAATTGGGCGGCGTCGCCTTTGCCGCGCGCGCCTTCGTGCTGGCCGGGATGGGTGCATCGCAAGCCTCCGCCGCCGTGATCGCCGATCTCACTGCCGAAACTTTCGCCCAAGGTCTTTATGTATTGCTCGGCGTGGTGGCCAGTCTCTCATTGCTGCAATCCAGCCAGATCCTGTCGCCCTATATCGGCGCCATGCTGGGCGGGGCCTTATTCCTGTCCTTTGGCGCCATCGGCTTCGCGATCTTTCAATTGGGCGGCAGCCACTGGGCGGGTCGCATGAGCGAGCGCCTGTTTCCCACCCAGCGCGGCTCAATGCAGATTTTCCGCGACACCATCCACGCCATCTATCGCCGCCATGCGCGGATGGCTTTGTCGATCCTGCTGCAGCTTGCGGGCTGGATCGCAAGCGGCTTGTGGCTGTGGGTGGTGCTGAAGGCAATGGGCCTGCACACGGGACTGTGGACCGCCATCGCGATCCAGGCATTGGTGGAGGGATTGCGCAGCGCCACGGTTTTCATTCCCGCATCCGTCGGCGTGCAGGAAGCAGGTTATGCCGTGCTGGCGCCCGTGTTCGGGCTGACGCCGGAAATCGGCATCGCCGTCTCGCTGCTGCGCCGCGCCCGCGATCTGGTGGTGGCAGTGCCGGTGTTGCTCGCATGGCAGATCATCGAAACGCGTCGTGCCGCACGGGCATAAGAGGCGGCGGCATCACCACCGCCTCTCAACGCGTTTCTTACTTCTTCACCGGACCGTTGATCGCCCACAGCACGCCGAACGGATCGCGCAACTGGCCGTAACGGTCGCCCCAGAACATGTCCTGCGGCGGCATGATCGCGGTGCAGCCGGCGGCGATGGCGCGGTCGAACCACTGGTCGGTGTCACCCACCGTCAGGGTGAGGTTGAAACCCGCCGGCTCCTTCCAGGGATGCCCCTGGTCCGGATAGGCGTCGCTCAGCATCAGCGAGCTGCCATTGATATATAAGTGGGCGTGCATGGTGCGGCCCTTGTCGTCGGGCGGCTGCACCATCGCCACTTCGGCCGCGAAGGCCTTTTTATAGAACTCCACCGCCTTGATCGCGCTGTCCATCGTCATATAGGGCGTCAGGCCGCCCTTGACCGGAGGCATTGCGGGGAACGTGTCGGCCATAACCGTCTCCTATGTTGTTGCGTCCCAAGGACGGGGCAGCAAACCCCGATCCGACAGGCCGGGAAAGATTTTTGTTCGGGGGGCCCTGTTCCCCCCGCCCTTGGCAGCGCCGCCCGCCCGCCGTACCGTCCCGGCAACAGGGGGGTCGTCATGAAAATTTCACGCGCTGTTGGGCTTGGGCTGGCCGCCCTCATTGCATTCGCCGCGCCCGCATCCGCCGCGCCGCTGGACGATTTCCACAAGACATTCGACGCCACCCTCTCCCGTCACGGCATTGTCGGCGGCGCCTTCGGCTTCGAGCATGCCGGGGCCAAAGCCACCGAATATTTCTATGGCGATGCGCGGGGCGAGCTGCACCAGAAGACCGACGCCGACACCGCCTATAACTGGGCCTCGATCACCAAGACCATGACCGCCATCGCCATTCTGCAATTGCGCGATCACGGAAAATTGTCGCTGGACGATCCGGCGGTGAAATACATTCCCGAACTGCGCCAGGCGCATGATGCCTTCGGCCCCATCGACGCCATCACCATCCGCATGCTGCTGTCGCACAGCGCGGGCTTCCGTAATCCCACCTGGCCCTGGGAATGCGACAGCGCGCCCGACTGTTCCTGGGTGCCGTTCGAGCCCACCCATTGGGCCCAGATCAACGCCATGCTGCCCTTCACCAACATCGCCTTCAAGCCGGGTTCGCGCTGGAGCTATTCCAATGTCGGCTATGTCTTTCTGGGCCAGATCATCGAGCGGCTGACCGGCGACGATTATGAAGCCTATATCACCAAGAATATCCTGATGCCGCTCGCCATGACGCAAAGCTATTTCGATGTCGCGCCCTATTACCTGGAAAGCCATGTCGCGGATTCCTATCTGCGCGAAGGCACCAAGCTGTCGAAACAGCCCTATAATTTCGACAGCGGCATCACCGTTTCCAACAGCGGGCTGAAGGCGCCGCTTTCCGACCTGCGCAAATATCTGCGCTTTTTGATCGGCGATGCGAAGAACCCCCTCTATGACATGGTGCTCAAGCGCAGCTCGCTGGAGGAAGCCTGGACGGGAACGGTTTCCACCGCCAATCCCAACGAGCCCGGCACGGCCTATACGAGCAGCCTCGGCGGACAGGCGCCCAGCATGGGGTTGGGTTTCTTCGTTCTGAATGTGGATGGACACAAATATGTCTTCCATGACGGCGACCAGGCCGGCTTCACCGCTGAAATGATGATCGCCCCCGACAGCCATAGCGGCAGCATCGTGATGTCCAACACCACGGACACCGGCGCCCCGCCCGCGGACTCGTCACACGCCCAATCCAACACCGAACCCGATCCCAAGACCGACCTGCGCATGCAGCTGCGCGAGGTGTTGATCAAGAATGTGTATTCAGGCGGTCGGTGAAAACCGGATTGGCGTAGACAGGAGATCGTCATGAGGATTTCCCGCGCCTTCCATGCCGCGCTGATAACGCTCCTGGGATTCGCTGCGCCCGCCACCGCCGCACCGCTGGACGATTTTCACAAGATCTTCGACCAGACCATGACCCGGCACGGCATCGTGGGCGGCGGCTTTGGTTTCGAGCATGGTGCGGACCGGCCGTCCGAATTCTATTTCGGCGAGGCACGGGCCGACACGCATCAAAAAACGGGTGCCGAGACCGCTTATAGTTTTTCCTCGCTCACCAAGACCATGACCGCCATCGCCATCCTGCAATTGCGCGACCGGGGCAAGCTGTCGCTGGACGATCCGGCGGTAAAATACCTTCCCGAACTTCGCCAGGTGCATGATGCCTTCGGCCCGATCGACGCCATCACCATCCGCCAGTTGCTGTCGCATAGCGCGGGCTTTCGCAATCCGTCCTGGCCATGGGGTTGCGACAGCACGCCCAATTGCGGATGGGCGCCGTTCGAACCCACCCGCTGGTCGCAAATCGACGCCATGCTGCCCTTCACCAACATCGCCTTCGCACCCGGTTCGCGCTGGGGCTATTCCAATCTCGGCTATATCTTTCTGGGTGAGATCATCGCGCGGCTGAGCGGCGACGATTACGAAACCTATATCGCCAAGAATATCCTGATGCCGCTGGGCATGACGCAAAGCTATTTCGATATCGCGCCTTATTATCTGGAGTCCCATCTGTCCGCCAGTTACGTGCGGGCCGGCCCGAGCTTGACGCCGCAGCTTTTCAATTTCGACAGCGGCATCACGGTGGCCAATAGCGGGTTGAAAGGCCCGATGTCGGACTTGCGAAAATATCTGCGCTTCCTGATCGGCGACCCAAAAAACGCCGTATACGACATCGTGCTCAAACGCGGTTCGCTTCAGGAAGCCTGGACGGGCCTTCTTCCCACCACCGCCACCGTCGGGCCGGGCGGCGAAGTGCCGACGATGGGACTCAGCTTCTTCCTGTTGAAAGTCGATGGCCACAATTACGTTTATTATAATGGCGACGAAGGCGGGTTTTCGACCACGATGATCGTCGATCCCGACCGGCACGCCGCCAGTATTATGGTGGTCAACACCACGGATATCGGGGCGCCCGACACCGATCCCAGCCGCCCCCCGTCCAACACCGAACCGGATGCGAAAACCGACCTGCGCACGCAATTGCGCAACGCGCTGATCCGGAACGTGTATCCGGCGCTCAGGTAGAAACGGCGGCACCGCGTGAGTTCCAACCTGATCTTCGATACGCAGATACGCGATGCGTTCGCGGCGGCGTCGCATGACCGCAATCCCTTGCATCTCAACGCGGACTATGCCCTTCGCACCCAGTTCGGGCGCCCCATCGTTTATGGCGTCTGCGGCGTGCTGGCCGCGCTGGCACGATGGTCGGCCGACCGCGATTTCACGTTGCGCCAGCTCAGAGTGCGGTTCGAGCGCCCCCTGCTCTACGACATGCCTTACGCGATTTCGGTTTCCGAAAAGGGGCCGGACGTCAAAATCAAGATCACCAGCGGCACCACCACACATGTCAGCATCGCGCTGGCCGTCGAGTTCACCGCCGAGGCGGCGCCCGCGCCATCGGCACCCCCGTCCGCTTTCATCCCGCTCGACGCTCCCCTGACGGCCGTCCCCAGCGATGCGGCCTATGCGAGCCTGGCCGGCAGCACGCCCGATTTCGATACCGATCCCCGCGCCGTCGCAAATCTTCTGGCGCTGCTGGGCTTTCGCCCCGGTCAAATGCCGCAGGCCCAGATCCGGTTCCTGCTATGGGCCAGTTATTATGTCGGCATGCAGGTGCCGGGACGCCAGGCATTGTTTTCGGAACTGACCGCGAGTTTCGATGAAGACGCCGAATCTTTTCCCGGCAACTCCAGCCGTATTGGCGAAATCCAGTTCGACGACCGCTTCAACCGCATCATGACCTCCGGAACCATCTCGGAAAAATCGGCGTTTCAGATCGGCGCCTTTGTCCGTCCACTTCCGGTCAATGCCGCGCTGGCACAAATCCGCCGCCACCCGCTGGAGCTGGAGCTGTTCGGCGGCCGGACCTTCGTGATCTCAGGCGGCACGCGCGGCTTCGGCGAAGCCCTGGCCAAGACCATCGCCCTGCAAGGCGGCAAAGTCGGCGCCAATTTCCGCACCTCGGCCCGCGATGCGGCGCGGATGACGCGCGAACTGGACGGCCACGCCTTCCGCACCTATCCGGGCGATATCGGCGAGGCAGATACCGCCGAAGAGATCCTGCGCAAGGCGTCCATCGATCTGGGCCCAGTCGAAGTCTGCATCTGCAATGCGTCCCCGCCCATCGAAGCGAAAAAATTCACCGATCTGGGCGCCGATGGCTTCACCCGTTTCGTCGCGCAATCCCTGGCGCCCACATTCGGATTGGTGTCGGCTTTCCTGAAGGCGGCGCCGGAAGGCGGAATGGCGGTGTTGATTTCGTCGGTCTATGTCGCCGATGCCCCGAAAGACTTCTCCCATTATGCCGCCGCAAAGGCCGCGCAGGAAAATCTGTTCGAGAATCTTGCCCGCGAATATCCCAGGCAACGATTCCTGGTCGCCAGACTGCCGAAAATTCTCACCGACCAGACCAACCTCGCCTATGACCGGGAGAAGCCGCAATCTTCCATCACCATCGCCGTCGCGCTGGCCAAACTCATTGCGACTTTTCCGGCACAGTCCAATTTTCTGCATACCACTATCGGCGCGGAAAGCTGAGCAAAACTGCGCAACGCTTCCGCTTTGTGCTAGCCTGACGGCACAACGGCAGGACGCGGGGCACACGTGAAAATCGTTATTCTGGGCAGCGGCGTGATCGGCGTTTCGACCGCTTATTATCTGGCATCCACCGGTCATCAAGTGACGGTGATCGACCGGCAGGCAGGCGCCGGTTTGGAAACCAGCTTCGCCAATGCCGGGGAAATATCGCCCGGCTATTCGGCGCCCTGGGCCGCGCCCGGACTTCCATTGAAAGCCATCAAATGGCTGTTCATGCATCATCGGCCGCTGGTGATACGGCCCAATCTGGATATCGCCATGGCGCTGTGGGGCCTGGCCTTGCTGCGCAACTGCACCGCGGCGCGCTACGAAAGAAACAAGTCGCGCATGCTCACGCTCGCACAATATAGCCGCGCATGCCTGGAACAGCTGCGCGCCGATACCGGCATCCAGTACGACCAGCGGATGCGCGGCACGTTGCAGCTTTTCCGCACCCAGAAACAACTCGACGGCACCGCCGCCGATATCGCGGTGCTGAAGCGCTTCGATGTGGGCTATGAATTGCTGGACCGGGCCGGATGCATCGCCGCCGAGCCCGCATTGGCGCATGTGCCGGAAAAGATCGTGGGCGGCCTGCGCCTCACCGGCGACGAGACCGGCGACTGTTTCATGTTCACCAAGGCATTGTCCGCGCTGGCGCAGCAGCGTGGCGTGCAATTCCTGTTCGGCCACACCGTCACGGCGCTGGAACAGGGACCATTGGGCATCACCTCGGTGCGGCTCACCGGCCCTGCGGGCGCGACACGGGTCGGTGGCGATGCATTCGTCATCGCGTTGGGGAGCTATTCGCCGCTGCTGGCCCGGCAACTGGGCCTTCGTTTGCCGGTCTATCCGGTCAAGGGCTATTCGCTCACCTTGCCCATCGAAGACGAAAGCGGCGCGCCGCAATCCACCGTAATGGACGAGACCTTCAAGGTCGCCGTCACAAGGCTGGGCAATCGCGTGCGGGTGGGCGGCACCGCCGAGCTGGCGGGATACAATCTCAAACTGCGCGAGCCGCGCCGCCAGACCCTGAACCATGTGGTCACCGATCTGTTTCCCCATGCGGGCGATGTGAGCAAGGCCAGCTTCTGGACCGGCCTTCGCCCCATGACGCCGGACGGCCCGCCCATCATCGGCAAAAGCAAGATCGCCAATCTCTGGTTCAACACCGGCCACGGCACTTTGGGCTGGACCATGGCGGCGGGATCCGGGCGGTTGATGGCCGATTTGATCGGCGGCCGTGCGCCGGAGATCGCCTATTAGGCGCCATCCTTGAACGGCTCCCTGCGCCGCTATAGCCTCCTGCACAGTCTCTTGGCTTGAACGCGCTCAGGCGCAATTCACGGGGAAATTCTCGATGATCAACCGCGCATTCGAAGACGATCTGCTTTCCCGCGGCTATTCGCGCCGTCAGATGATGCGCGCGGCGGCCCTGTTCGGCGGCGCCACGGCGCTCGCCTTCAACCCGGAGCGCGTGCTGGCGGCGACGGCGTCTGCCGCCCCCAAGGTCCGCATCGGTCTCAACGAATGCTGGGCCGGCCCGATGGCGCCCGGTATCGCGGCGGCCGCTGGAATACTTTCGCAATGCAATCGCTATTCGCCCAACGACGAACAGGGCCAGTTGATCAAGACCATCTCCAAGGTCGAGAATATTCCCGAAGACCACATCATGGTGTGGCCGGGTTCGAACGAAGCCTTGGCCCGTTCGGTGCTGGCCTATTGCTCGCCCACCAAAAGCCTGGTGCAGGCCGATGTGACGTATGAGACTGCGGGCACCGCCGCCAAATGGCTGGGCGCGCCGATCAAGACCGTGCCCCTGAAAGCCGATTACAGCCACGATGTGAAAGCGATGCTGGCGGCCGATCCCAAGGCCGGTCTCTATTACGTCTGCTCGCCCAACAATCCCACCGGCACCGTCACGCCCATGGCCGATATCGAATGGCTGGTGAACAATAAGCCTGCCGGTTCGATGGTGGTGATCGACGAAGCCTATATTCACTTCACCAGCGGTTATCCGAACAACACCGCCACGCATCTGGCGCGCGCGGGCAAGGATGTGCTGATCATGCGCACCTTCTCCAAGATCTTCGGCATGGCCGGAATGCGGGTGGGCTATTTCATGGCGCGTCCGGACATCGTCAAGAAGATGGGCCTGTTTGACGAAGGCGCGCTGGCCACGGATCTGCCGATCCCGTCGGTGGCCTGCGCCAATGCCAGCCTGACCGCGGCCAATCTCATCGCCGCGCGCCGCAAGGAGCTGGACGAAACCCGCGCCATGACGGTGGATTTTCTCACCAAGCGGGGCCTCAGGCTGATCGGTCCCAGCCAGGCCAATATGCAGATGGTGGATTGGAAGACCAAGACCTCCAAGCAGATGAAGGCGGCGTTCGCGGCGCAGGGCGTGGAAATCGCCCGGGTCTTTCCGGCCTGGCCCACGGTCTCGCGCATCACCATCGGCTCGAAAGCCGACATGGAAGGCTTCTTCAACGCCCTCAACAAGGTGATGTCGGCCTAGGCGGCCCGATCCGCCGCCGCGAAATGCGCCATCTGGTCGGCACAGGCCTTCTTGAATGAGGGGCGCTCCGTGATGCGCGTCACATAGGACTCCGTCGCGGGACGATCACCGAAAGCACGAACCTTTGCCACGCGCAGGACATCGGCCATCAGCAGATCTGCGACGGTGAAGCGGTCGGCGGCCAGCCATTCCCGCTCCTTCAGGACTCTCTCCATATGGTCGAGGCGGCTTTGCAACCAGCCGGTGAGATGATTTTCCTTCGCGCCGGTCACTTCCAGGAACCACCAGGGAACGGAAACCATCTCGATCGAGTTGAGCGCCGCGATCGTCCATTGCAGCGTTTGGGCTTCTCCGGCCGGATCGCGCGGCATCAGTTTTTCGCTTTTTCGGGCGAGATGCAGCAACCCCGCGCCGCTTTCGAATAATTCGATTCCGCCATCGCTCAGGAACGGTACCTGGCAAAAAGGTTGGTGCGCCAAATGCTCGGCCCCCCGGTCCTTGAAGGGAACTGTTCGCACGGAATAGGCAAGCCCGGCTTCCTCGCACGCCCATCTCAACCGTATGTCGCGCACAAAACCACGGGGGCCTTCGGGAACCCAATCGAAAGTGGTCAGGACCAGATCGTCCATGCGGTATCTCCGATGTGTTGATACCAACCCATACCCGCTTTCGAGCGCGGTGAAAAGGGGGCCGTATCATCGAGATCGAATGAGACCCAACCGACGTTATTTCTTTTCCGGCGTGTTCTGATGCACTTCGCGGATCTTGAACCGCCAGCCATCGACTGTCTTTACGAAGGTGTCGTTATAGACATAGCCCTGGTCCGCGCCCGTGCCGGCCATCAGATAAGCCGAGCCGACAGCGCCGCCCGGCGCCGGATCGATCATCACCGTGGTGGTGGAATGGCCTGCCCGCACGATGGGCGGCGGCGCGCCAGCCTTGGTAGCGAAGTCGGCTAGCGCCTTGCGGCCCGTGATGTTGCCGAAGTCCGGCTTGTTGGTGATGAAGACGCCATCTGGCGTGAACAATGCGGCAAACTTTGCGCCATCGGCCGTGTCGAGATAATGGGCGTAGTGCGAATAGAGCTGTTCGATCTGGACGTAATCCAGCGCCGTCAGCGCAGACGGCTCGGCCCGTGCCGGGATTGCGGCGGCCAGCATCGCGCCCAGAACGGCGAATTTCACCAATGTCTTCATTTCCCGTCTCCCGCTTCGCTTCGGTGAAGTCAGCGCAAACCGGCGGCGACTGTGTCGATGCTCTTCACGATCCGCTTCCAGCCTTCGCCCATGTTGCGATACGCGCCTTCGTTGCGCGGCAAGACAAAGCCGGAATGGGTCAGGCGCAATCGCGTGCCGCTTTTGGAGGGGATCAATGTCCAGGTGACGATGGTATCGAGGGGCGCGCCATATCCCACATTGCCGGCAGCACCGCCTTTCCAGGAATAAACCAGCCGCTCGTTCGGCACCGCTTCCAGAACCCGGCAGTGAATCAGGCCGTCCCAGGCTCCGGCGGGGTTGGTCTTGAACGTGAATTCATTGCCCGCCACCGCTTCGAAGCCCGTCAGCGGCATCGTGATCCAGCGTTCGATCAGCGCGCCGGTGGTCAGCGCCTTCCAGATCGTTTCCGGCGCATGCGGAAAGACTTCATCGACCACGATCTCGTGCGTCTTCGCATCGGCATTCATGGATCGATCTCCTTTAGCAAGGTTCTGAGATTGTCGAACCGGTCACTCCAGAAGACGCCGTAATGGCTCATCCAATCGACCAGCGGCGCCAGCCCCTTGGGCTGCGCGCGATAAAAGACATTGCGGCCTTCGGGCCGTTCCGCGACCAGGCCCGCCTGCTTCAGCGATTTCAGATGCTGGGAGATCGCGCCCTGTGTCACGCCGCTGCCGCGCGTCAGCTCGGCCACGGAGATCTCGTGCGAATTCACCACCCGCTCGAACACCGCTCGCCGGGTGGGATCGGCCAGGGTGCGCATCACGGCGTCGATGGCGGCTGTTTGCATCATGCCGTCACATTAGCATCCGCTAATACATTAGTCAATGCTAATTTATAAAACCCAGGCGATTGGCGGCCCAACCCGCCAGATAAAGGCCAATTCCAAAGGTCAGATGCGCGGCCAGGCTGCGGAGCCGCGCCGCGTTCGGTTTGGGTGCGCGGCAGGCGGCGATGCCCAGACCCATGCCCGGCTGCATCAACAGGAACGGCGCCGCCACGCTGCCAATGCCCGTGATCAATGCGGGCAGGACCGCCGGTTGCCCTGCGCCGAAAATCGTCAGCAGCAGGAATGCGAACGCGATGCCAATGAGATAATGCGTGCTCCATCCGACCGCGCGTTCGCCGTGCAGGCACGGCGAGGCCGCAATCGGCCGATGGAGGAAACGCCCGCGCGGCATATAGGCGATCCAGCGCCCGACCAGCGCATAGTCCGCCGATGGCGTGCCGAAGACCTGTTTGCGCGTCCACGCCACCAGATCCATGAACGCCGTCGCACCCATGCCGATCACGATCGCACCCAGCAGCGTGTCACGCATGGGCATCCACGCTCCAGCAGGCGGCGGTGAAGCGAACCTCGTCGCCATGAACGAAGGGATCGAAGGCGGCGCGCACGGTGTCCATCACCTTGGTGCGGACCGGCGCATCAGCTTGCTGCAGGATGCGGCCGACCGGGCCCATCCAGGTCAGATAATGCAGCAGCTCGCGCTCGGGAAAGGCGCATTCGATATCAAGCTTCGCGATATCGATGCCGCTCCAGCCGCCGTCCTGCAGAATGCCGCGCACCCGCTCCGGACGGGCAAAGGCGAAGGGCCCCGGCGCATCGGGCGCGCGTTCGGGACGGGGCGGCAAAAGATGCGCGGCGGCCCGCTCCGCCCGGGTCATAAAATCATTCTCAGCCGCCTCGCGCCAGACAAAGGCGTGCAATCGCCCGCCTGCCCGCGTCGCCCGGCGCAGATTGGCAAAGGCGCGTGACGGGTCGGCAAAGAACATCACCCCAAAGCGCGACATCACCAGGTCGAAGCTGGCGGGCGCAAAATCATGGACCTCCGCATCGGCGCAGATGAAGCGCGCATTCACGCCTTCGCGCGCCGCCCGCGCCGCAGCGGCAGCGATCATGGGCGCGGAAATATCGACGCCGACGCATTCGCCCGCCGCGCGCGCCACCGCCCGCGTGGTGCTGCCGGTGCCGCAGCCGATATCCAGCACGCGCCTCCCCGGCGGCGTCGCCGCAACCAGCAGATCCTCGAACGGCCTGTACATCACATCGACCGAAGCCTCGGCCGCGATCCAGCTTTTCCCAGCGGTACCGTTCCACAGCAGGGCCTGCTCGTCCTGTGCCATCTCGGCGGTCATCCTTGTCTCCATCGGCTTGCGCACGCGATGCGCCGGCATTATCCTGCAACTTAAAGTTCACTTGAGGTCAAGCGTGAAAGACCTGGATATTGCAGACGTGGCGGCACGGGCCGGCATTCCCGCCTCGGCGCTGCGTTTTTATGAAGAAAAAGGCCTGATCCAATCCATCGGACGGCGGGGATTGCGCCGCCTGTTCGATCCAGCCGTGCTGCAACGGCTCAATCTGATTGCATTGGGACGGGCCGCCGGTTTTTCGCTGGACGACATCGCACGCATGCTGGGGCCCGATGGCCGCCCGCGCCTCGACCGCCGGAAAATGAACGCCCGGGCGGACGAACTGGACCGCCTGATCCGGGAGTTGGTTTTCACGCGCGACCAGTTGCGCCATGTCGCCACCTGCCCCGCTCCCAATCATCTGGAGTGTCCCAGTTTTCGGCGCCTGCTCAAGGCCGCCGCCTCCGGCGCCTTGCACGCGCCCGGAAAAACCCTGCGCAAAGGCATGTAGCGGCAACGCCGCCATGCGCGCACCGCGCTTGCCCGATGCCGCTCAAACAGGTACTGGAACCCGCCCAAGGTTTTAAGGTTCGGAAACGATCATGGCCGCGACGGCAAAATCCACCAGACCCAGTTTTTCGCGCTACCAGATTTTCGTGATCGCGGTTCTGGCCTTCCTGCAATTCACCATCATCATCGACTTCATGATCATCTCACCGCTGGGCGCGATGGTGATGCCCGCGTTGCACATTACGCCGCAGCAATTCGCTCTCGCGGTTTCGTCCTACGCCTTCAGCGCGGGGATTTCAGGCCTGCTGGCAGCGGGCTTCGCCGACCGTTTCGATCGCAAACGCCTGCTGCTTTTTTTCTATGCCGGCTTCACCTTGGGCACCGTCATGTGCGGGTTGGCGACCAGCTATCACTTGCTGCTTCTGGCCCGCATCGTCACCGGATTGTTCGGCGGCGTGATCGGCTCGGTGGTGCTTGCCATCGCCACTGACTTATTCCCGCTGGAAATGCGGGGCCGCGTGATGGGCTTCATCCAGACCGCCTTCGCCGCCAGCCAGGTGCTGGGCCTGCCCGCCGCGCTTTATTTCGCCAACCATTTCGACTGGCACGCACCGTTCCTGGCGATCGTGGCGCTGATCGTTCCGGCGGGGCTTCTGATCATGCTGGGCATGAAGCCCGTGGTGGGCCATCTGACGCTCCGGCAGGAGCGCAGCCCCTTCGCGCATCTCATCCACACCGTGACCGAGAAGCGTTACCGCCTGCCCTTCCTGTTGGTCATGCTGCTGCCCACCGGCGGCTATATGCTGATGCCGTTCGGCACCGCCTATATGGTCAACAATATCGGCATCGCGTTCAGCCATTTGCCCACCATCTATCTGGTCACCGGCCTGTTCACGATTTTCGTGGGGCCCGTGGTCGGCCGTATCAGCGACAGCTTCGGCAAGTTCAACACGTTCGTCACCGGCACCCTGCTCTCCATCGTGATGGTGGTGATCTGGACCAATCTGGGCCACACGCCGCTCTGGGGCGTGATCGTGGTCAATGTGCTGCTGTTCATCGGCATCTTCTCCCGCATCATTCCATCCCAGGCCTTGATCTCAGCCGTGCCCGAGCCCAGCAAGCGCGGCTCCTTCAACGCCATCAACGCCTCGCTGCAGCAATTCGCGGGCGCCTTCTCGGCCTCCATCGCGGGCGCGGTGATTGTCGAGCAGGCGGACGGCACGCTGCGCCATTTCAACTGGCTGGGCTATATCGTGATCGCGGTTTTGCTGGTGTCGGCAACCCTGATGTATTTCCTGCACAAATCCGTCCCTGAACGGATCGTGCCACCCGCCGATGCGGTGGCAGCGAGCGCCGAAACGGTGGGGTGAAGCAGCTTGACAGGTTGGGGCAACCCTTCTCTGCTACCGGCTCTCATTTCCCCGCGCATATCTTCGCGGCGCTGCAACAAAACCAACATATTCGCTGGAGGACTCCCATGTGCGATGAATTCATCCATCCCGGTCTGGTGACGGACACGCGCCTTTCCCGCCGCGCTTTCGGTGCCGCTGCGCTGGGCGCAACCGCCCTCGCCACCTCACCGGCGCTGGCCCAATCCAATGTCGTCGAAAAAGACGTGACGGTGACGACACCGGACGGCACCTGCGATGCAGTGCTGTTCCACCCAGCCGAAGGCACGCATGCCGCCGTGCTGGTCTGGCCCGACATCATGGGCCTGCGTCCCGCCTTCCGCGACCTGGGCAAGCGCCTGGCGTCGCAAGGCTACACCGTGCTGGTGCCCAATCCCTTCTATCGCTCGATCAAGGGCCTTGCGATCACAGGCACCGCCAACTTCTCCGATCCCGACACCCGCACCCGCCTCACCGGCTATCGCCAGGCGATGACCGATGACGGTGTCGATAAGGACGCTATCGCCTATCTCGGCTTCCTGGACGCGCAACCCCAGACCAACAAGGCGAAGAAAGTCGGCGTGCAGGGCTATTGCATGGGCGGCTCGCTCAGCTTCCGCACCGCCGCCGCCGTGCCGACCCGTATCGCGGCGGTGGGCAGCTTCCATGGCGGCAACGGATTGGTGACCAAGGAAGCCAATAGCCCGCATCTGCTGATCGCCAAGACCAACGCCGCCTTCCTGGTCTGCCACGCCCAGAATGACGACGCGACCATGCCGCAAATGAAGGAAGACCTGAAAGCCGCCTTCACCGCCGCCAAGCATACCGCGACTGTGGATGTCTATAAGGCCGACCATGGCTGGTGCGTGCCGGGCAGCGCCGTCTACAACCAGGCCGAAGCCGAACGCGCCTGGACCAATCTCGGCAACCTGTACAAGACGCAGCTGGCCTGACGAACACGCGCCGCCTGTCGTTCGCGCGGGGGGCGGCGCCAACTCACAGGGGGACACATGCCTGATTCAGAAAAGCTTCTGCAAATTGCGCTGGTCGTGTTCGGCGCCATATTCCTGCTGGTCTATCCTCTGGCAATTGTCTGGCCATCGGGCTGGGCCTGGCATCAGGGCGCGCCCTACGAATCCGAATATTTCATGATGATCGTGGGTGTCTACGCGACCTTGGGCGTTTTCCTGATCCGGGCGGCGCGCGATCCGAAAGCCAATGCGAGCCTCATCTGGTTTACGGTCTGGTCCAGCATCGTTCATGCCGGCATCATGGCGGTGCAGTCTTTCAATGGCGGCGGGCATATGGGCCATATGATCGGGGACGTTCCCGCACTGCTTCTGGTCGCGCTGGTTTTCGGCGTTCTGGCAAGATCGCAAAAGGTAACCGCGCAATAGCCGGGCAGCGCCGTCTACAACCCGGCCGAAGCCGAACGCGCAAAAGAAAAGGCCCGGATCGCATCCGGGCCTTTTTCTTTGACGGACGGATTGATCGCCGGCATGTCTCGGTTTCGGCCGAAGCATCAACTTGGCCGGAGGCGTTATGCTGCCATCCGTCACCGGAGAATTGCAATGCGCAAGAACAGCGAGCATATCCAAATCAAACCAAGCATTCTTTATGTCGGCACGCCGGTCGCGCTGATCACCAGCCTCAATTCAGACGGAACCACGAACATCTCGCCAATGTCATCCGCCTGGGCGATTTTCGACCGCGTCGTGTTGGGAATGACGTCCACCAGCAAGGGGCGGGAGAACGCGGTACGTGAGCGGCAGGTAGTGATCAATTTCCCGTTGGCCGATCTTTGGCGGCGTGTCGAGGCAATCGCCCGCGCCACCGGGCGCGATCCCGTTCCGCCGCACAAAAAGAAGATCGGCTACGAGTTCGTGCCGGAAAAATTCGATGCCGCGGGACTGACCCCGCAAACGTCGGATCTGGTCAGGCCACCGCGGATCGCCGAATGCCCGCTCCAGTTCGAAGCAGAGATCGCCGGCTGGCACGATCCCGCGGGACACTGGCCGGAAGACCGGCCCGAGACGTTCCAGATCGTCGAGGCCAAGGTGCTGCGCGTGCATGCGCGGGCGGACATTGTCATCCCCGGCACCAACCACATCGACACGACCAAATGGAATCCACTGCTCTATGTCTTCCGGCACTATTTCGGGACGGGCGCCGATCTCGGCCGGACTTTTAAAGCGGAGGCGTAAGACAGGGCCGAAGCCTGGCGCGGCACGGCCGATGCATCACCTTGAAGGACAGACGGAATCTGTCCTGAGGTGGAACATATGCGCCATGTCCCCGAAGTTTACGACATTCCCCGCCCCAAGCTGGGCAATACCCTGCCCTGGCTCACGGCCTTTGCCATCGCTGCCTTGGTGATCGGAGCGACCCTCGCGCTGGTTCTGGCCGGCGAATCTTACTGAGCGGCGACGCCGCCGGTCTGACGCCGGTTCAGCCCGCTGCCTTGGTTGCAAATGCAAGCTCCGGGTCATCCACCACCCGGTCCGGCGGCAGGATGATGGAAACGACGGTGCCCAAATTCAGCTCGCTCGCAAGCGACAATGTTCCGCCATGCAGCTCCACCAGCCGCTTCGCCAATGGCAATCCCAGCCCGGTTCCGGGGTAGTTGCGGTTGGTATCGGAGTCCACCTGGCTGAACGGCTCCATGGCGACATCGATCTTGTCGACAGGAATGCCAATTCCGGTATCGCTGACCTCGATCAGCAGGCCCCTGTCCGTCCGGCGCATCGCCAGCCCGACACGGCCGCCCGCCGGCGTGAATTTCACGGCGTTGGCCAGGATGTTGATCAAGACCTGGCGCATCCTGCGTTCGTCCGCGCGAATGAAAGACAAGTCTGCCGCGATGGAATGAGACAGGTCGATCTGCGCCTTTTGCGCCTGCGGTTCGACAAAGCGCATGCTGCTCTCGGCCAGTACAGTCAGATCGACATGCCGCTCCGAAAGTTCGAACTGCCCGGCCTCCAGTTTCGACAGATCCAGGACTTCATTGATCAGGCTGAGCAGATGAGCCCCGCTGCTGTGAATGTCCCCCGCATAGTCCTGGTAATTCTGGGCGATGGGTCCGAATGATGCGTTCTTGATGATTTCCGAAAAGCCCAGGATTGCGTTGAGGGGCGTGCGCAATTCGTGACTCATGTTGGCGAGGAAATTGGCCTTGGCCTTGTTTGAGCCCTCCGCCGCCATCCTGGCCGCCGCGAGGTCCGAAAGCATTGTCTCTCGCCCGCGAAGCTGCAGGAACAGAAACAGGCCCACGCCCATGGCGATGACGCTGCGCAGCGCCAGCCCGAGCGCTTCGATTGTCGCCGTCCGCCGCCAGCGCGCCAGTATCGAAACATCGTCCCGGGATGCCACCGCTACGATCCCCGCCGAAGGGAAAAAGGCCTGGGCGCTGACCGCGCCGTTGGAATGATCGGCTTTTGTCCCCGCGCGCGTGCCGGTTGCCGGATCGCTCCGGTTGTCGAGCGGGCGAATGCTGAGATGGATGCCGGAGCGCGCGGATGCGCGGCGCAGTTCGTCCAGTTCCGGTTTGCCGGCATCGCGAAGAGCCGCCCCTTCGCCATAGGCGACGGCCAGGATGCTGAGACTCTGCTTGGCATCGTTCAGGCGCTGGTCCCGTCCCGCCAGGATCACGCCGGCGAACACGAACCAGGGAAGGACCACCGCGCCGGTAAACAGAACGATGATCCAGGAGCTCAGGCGGACGTTCGAAATTTTGTATGCCCAGCCCGATAACATGTCGAAATCCGCTAACCCCGCCTGGGCGGGCATAGTCAAAACCCGCCACCGGCGAGCCGGCATGAATTGTTCAAATCACCCCGTGCATGGAAATTGTAGGAGCCGAAATGCCAACGGGGTCTTAACGATTGGGCCGGTGCTGGTCCGGCGCGGCGGGATATCGCGGCCTAAACCCCGCCCGGACGCAGTGTTTCCGCGCCGCGATAGCGCCGCCAGACGAAAAGCCACAACAGTGTGATGGCCGGATACATCAGAAAGCTCGCCTCGGTGCCCAGAACACCCCCGGTCAGCCACCAGGGGCCGTCGAACCGCACATCCAGAAGCCGTCCGACGGGAAAAGCGGCCCCGTTCGGCGTTCCAATCACAAAGAGCTGCATGTAATCGAACGCGATGTGGAAGCCGATGGCGAACCACAGGCTGCCCGTGCGCAGGACGGAATAACTTAGCAGCAGGCTGAGCGAGATCAGCGTGATCACGTCCCAGATATTCTCGCCGGTCTTGTAGAAATAATGATCGGCGGCGAAGGGCAAGGCGACCAGGATGGCGGCGGGCCAGAAGCCGAGGCTTCGCCACAGCGCTTGCAGCAGATAGCCGCGATAGAACATCTCCTCCGCGATGCCGATGCAGATATTTGCCGCCAGCCATTGCAGTGCAAACAGCCAGACGGTATCGCCGCCGCCCGCAAATCCCCGCACCTGCATCCCGCCCAGCGCGATCATGCCCAGCGCGACCGCCCCGGCCATCGCGATACCGCCTATCGCGCCCTCCAAAGTGGGCAGCCTGAAAGCCCGGTCCAGCGCCATGCCGTAGCTGTCGATCCGGCGATGCTCGTAGAACGCAAAGACGCCCGTGCAGATCAGCGCGATCAGAAGCGTGCCCAGTTCCGAAAACGCGATGTTGCCCGCGGTCAGGCCGGGCGGGATATGCAGGAGCCCTGCGATGATATTCGAGGGCCGCTCCAGCAGCGGAGAAAGAACCCAGTTCGCCGCCACATAAAATATTGCCGCCCGCCAGAAATGCAGCAGCTTGCCGCCTGGACCTAGGAAAAGCGGACCGACCGATAGGCGTGCCATCGCCGGACTGTCCAACAGGCCCCGCCCGCGCGCAAGTTCCGGCCGAAAATGCCGGAAAATGGCACTTTCGCGTGGATACGGGGCGTTAAAATCTTGCCTGTAAATTGGGCACATGAACGCGCGGACAGGGTGGTTCGGCAAGGTCTTGCCCGGAGGCAAAAGCGCCTTTACCGGCAGCTCGGCCATTTTGGCGTTCACCGTACCGGTGGCCGCAATTCTCGGCGCCTCCTTTTACATTTGCTATTCGATCCTGCAGTCGTCGGCGCATCAGGCCGATGCGGTCCAGCTCGAGGCCGAACAGCGCATCGCCAGGGCCGCAATTGTTTTCAACACCGCGCCAATGGTCAAGATCAATGGCGACTTTGCGTATTGGGACGAATTGTTTGCACGCGCCAAGAAACCTTTGGACCCCAAATGGGCCGATGTGAATGTGGGCACCGATCAGCAAGCCCTGGCCGGCATTACCGGTTCGATGGTCCTGACAGAGACCGGCGCCGTTCAATATATGTATCTCTCGCCCCGGTCGGGCCTGAACAGCTTGACGCCGCAGGAACTAGAGTTTTTCACCACGCTCACGCAAAGCGCGGTCGCCGAGAAACCCGCAGACGGTCAATGGTCGCGCAGCGGATTCATCATGCTGCGCAACCACCCGGTTTTCCTCGCCATCACGCCGATCAGAGCCACGGGACATGAGGGCGGTCCCAAAGGGGCAAAGCCCTTTGCGTCGCTGATATATCTGCTGAGTTTCGATTCCGAACTTCTTTCCAGCTTCAGAAGCAGCTTCAACCTTGTCGATGCGCGCATCGCGCCCGCCGGACCCGCCGGCATCAAGCTTCCGAGCTTTCCCGGCGTGCCCGTCAATCTGGGGCTGCAATGGACGCGAAGAATTGCCTCCCAGGATATTATCGGCGAGCGGCTTCCGCTGCTAAAGGCGCTGGCCATCATTTCCCTCCTGCTGATCGCGGCGGTCGCGGGAGGCTGGGCCTGGATACTGGTGCGGATTCGCCGCGTGGAAACCGCCGCCCTGACCGAACGGACACTGGTTGCCGAACAGGCGGCCCAGGCCAAGTCCCTGTTCATTGCCAGCATGAGCCACGAACTTCGCACGCCCT
Source organism: Pseudomonadota bacterium (assembly GCA_040389405.1). Taxonomy (GTDB): domain Bacteria; phylum Pseudomonadota; class Alphaproteobacteria; order Micropepsales; family Micropepsaceae; genus Rhizomicrobium. The sequence goes on from JAZJZY010000002.1 coordinate 131,953, forward strand.
TGAATGCGATCATCGGCTTTTCCGAAATGCTCACGCATCAATTGTTCGGTCCATTGGGGCACCGCAAATATGGCGAATATGCAGAAGACATCCTGGCCAGCGGACGGCATCTGCTGAATGTGGTCAACGACATATTGCTCATGTCGAAGCTCGACGCCAAAAAGCAGGAGTATGAAGTCGGCGCCGTGACGATCGGACCCGTGATCCGCGAAGCCATGATGCTTGTGTCCGGCGACGCCGAAAAAAAAGCCGTCATCATCGATTTCGACAATGCCGACGAACGGATCGCAGCCTTCGCCGACCGCCAGGCCCTCAAGCAAATTGTCATCAACCTGCTCAGCAATGCCCTCAAATTCTCATTCGCCGGCGGCCATGTCGATATCGCGATCCAGAAACTTTCCGACACGGACATGATCGAATTGCGCGTTCGCGATCGCGGCTGTGGAATGTCCGAGGAACTTTTGCAGAAACTGGGCCAGCCATTCACCCAGGCGACCCACGCCTATATCCGAAACAATCAGGGTACCGGCCTGGGCTTGTCGATATGCTATGCACTTGCCGCCGGATTCGGAGGCAGCCTGGCATTCGAGAGCGTGGAAGATGCGGGCACCACCGCAACCCTGCGTCTGAGGTTGGCGCAGGCGAAGGAGAGCGCCGCTTCCGATCCGCGGGAATCGCACGCGGCCTGACGATTTCTTGCGCCGCACACGCGTGACCGGTCAGCAATGAATCGGCCCGACCTGGAAATCGGCGGCGCTCAACTGCTTGCGGATGGACACCCGGCTCACATTGCCTTGCGATATCCGAAACCAGATCGTGTCATAGACGATCACGCCCTCCCCATCCGCATTGCCGCCCTCGCAGAGGGGCGCACCCTGCACGGCGCGGACCGTTGCTGCGGCGCTGCCCACGCCCAATCCGTTCCGCATGCGGTAAAGCGGCGAGGCCGTCGAGATTTCCAGCGGCGCGTCCTTTGCAAGATCGAATTCGACCACCAGTTCGTCCGGCGGCGCGCCATCCGTCTGTGGGCCAAAGCGGTACCAGGCGCGGTCGCCGCGCTGTACGGTCTGGTCCGGCTCGCCAAGATCGCGAACCAACGCGCCCTGGTCCGCCTGCTCCAGCACTGCCGCGCCGATCCGCACGCCGGGCACGATCCAATGATCGCCCGACGGGGCCGCCGCGCTTGCGGTCGCCAACCCGATCACGGCGGCGAGCGTCGCGAGAAGGGCCTTCTTTCGCATTGCTTCTCCTCAGATATCGCCAGCTTGGGCCGCCCATGCCCCAATGCCAAGCGCCGCCACACGAGAATTTATGGGGATCGAACGGTGCCATTCGTCTTATAAGAAGGCGGGCGCGCGCGATGCCTGCCCGATAATCAAGGGGGACATGCCATGAGAATGCGCAAGATCGCGGCGGCTGGCGCCATCACGCTGCTCGGATGCAACGGTGCCGCGCTGGCGCAAGCGCCGTCTACGGCCGCACCGCTCCCCCCGCCGACCTTCCACCATCTGATGCTGAACAGTGTCGATCCGGAAGCGGCGGTCGCCTTTTACGTGAAAGCGTTTCCGTCGACCAAGCGCACCACATGGGCGGGCTATCCCGCGATCCAGTCGCCCACCAATGCGCTGGTGCTGTTCAACAAAGTCTCCGCGCCGCCGCAATCCAATCCACTGCTCACCGCCTATTGGCATTTCGGCTGGAACCCACCCGACCAGCGCGCGAAAGTGGAGCAGCTTCAGGCCCAGGGCTATAAATTCGCGCCGCTCTGGACCGGCCTTGGCGACGGCTCGGTGGTGATCAGCAGCGATACATTCCCGGGCGCGGGCGGCATCTATGGCCTTGGCGAAACCCAGGCGCAGATGGCCGAGAATATCGCCAAGGGCGTCAAACCCACTGGCGGCCCCGGCTTCGCCTATCTGATGGGTCCCGACGGCGCCTTGATCGAGGAAGCGGGCCAGAGCGATCCGGAACGCTTCAATCACGTGCATATGTGGCAGGACGAACCCTTCTGCGCCCAGCTCTGGTACCAGAAGCATCTCAACGCGCCGGTATCCACGCGTGCGGGTGCGCCCGTCTATACCGAAGCCAATTGCCATGTGCCGCGCGGCGAAGTCACCTGGCCGTCGCTGACCAAGAACGGCATGTACCGTTATCCCACCGCAGGCGTGACATTCAGCGATGTTTCGATGAGCTGGTACATGGACCAGACCGACAAGCCGCTGGTGCCGACGCGCGGTCACCTGATGGACAGCGTGGGCTTGGGCGTCTCCGATCTCGACGCCTGGATCGCCAAGCTGAAGGCCGAGAATGTCACGTTCCTGAAGCCGGTCTACAAGATCGGCGACACCCGCGCGGTGATGATCGAGGGCCCCAGCCATGAGGCCATTGAGTTGGTCGAGATGAAGTAACCAATGACATGAATTAGGGCGTGCACGCGCCTTTTCTGGGCGGTAGGCTCTATGCTCGGAAAGGCGGCGCGGCTACAACCGGCCGTTGCATTGGGTGGGGACTATGCAAATTCGTCGGACATTCGGGATATGCGTCCCCTTGGTCGCTTGCCTTGGTACAAGCGCCGCCGCACAGGACGCGGCAAAGTCATCTCTTACCATACACTTGCTGACAACCGATGTGCAGGTTGCCGCCGACGCCAGCAGCGTATTGACCACGCATATGGAAATACGTGCCGGCAACGATGCCGGGGCGCTGCAGATTGGCCAGACCAACATTCCTTATGACTCGGCGGCACAGGAAATCGCGGTCGTGGAAGCACATACCCTCAAGCCCGATGGCAAGACCCTGCCGGTCGATGCCACCGCGATTTATGATCAGCCGTTGCCCGGGCAGAGTGCCGGAATGATTACCGGTTTACGCGCCAAGCTGATCGTCTTTCCGCAATTCGCAGCGGGGGATACAGCCGTCTACACGATCAAGCTCACGACCAAGCGGCCCAATTTCGATAACCAGTTCGTCTACGGTGAAATATTCCCACGAACCACGGCCTATGACGAAGTGCGTCAAACCATCACGGCGCCGAAGAACTTTCCGCTTTACGTGGAAAGCCATGATGTGCAAACCGGCCGGCGGGAAAACGGCGCCGACGTGACATATAGCTGGCATTATTCGGCTCCCAAGCCGGTCACGGAACAGGCTCCAACATTTTCACCGCTGGATCATATCCCCCGCTTCTTCGCCTCCAGCTTTAAGGACTACGCGCGACTGGGTCAGGCCTATGCCGCCTTGACTGAGCCTAAGCGGGTCGTGACGCCAAAAATCCGCGCCTTGGCCGATGAAATCACCACCGGTGCGAGCGATCCCAGAGCCCAGACCCAGAAACTGTATGAATGGGTCAATAGACATATCCGCTACGTCGCCATCGAGCTGGGCACGGGTTCCTTCACACCGCATGACGTGGATGCGATCCTCACCAACGGCTATGGTGACTGCAAGGATCACGACATTCTTCTACAGGCTTTGTTGAAAGCGAAAAGCATCGAGGCCCAGAGCATCCTGATCAACGGCGACGCCAATTATGCGATGACGGATATCCCAACCTTCACGACTCTCAATCACGTCATCACGTTTGTGCCTCAGTTCAATCTATATCTGGACAGCAGTGCGGCGATGGCGCCGTTCGGCATCCTGCCGATGCAGGAATATGGTAAGCCGATGGTCGCTGCCACTGCCGCGTCGACCGGACTGGGCCGGATGCCGGTGTTGCCACCCGGTATGGCCAAGACAACGATCAAGACCGTTGCGACACTGGACAAGAATGGCGTGATGTCGGGCACCAGCACGACCACCGCCAGCGGCCCTTATGCCATCACCCTGCAGCAGATAGGCCTGGGAATTCAGGCCTTGGGGCCAACGGCGGCGGCAAAGCTGCTGACGGCATTGGGTTATAGCAATGCCAGCGGGAGCTTCGCGCCGAATTCGCCGACCGGCCTGTCGCCGGATTATACAATCGCAGGCACTTTCAGGTCATCGGGATGGGCCGACGCCCTGTCTGGCAAGAACGGCTTCCTAATTCCAAGCGGACTTCGATTATTCGGATTAGCCGGTGACAATGTGATGGGCCCATTCGATCCCGGTAACATGAAGCCAGGCGAGCCCACCGTGTGCTTCAGCGCCCAGCAAAGCGAAGATTTCTCCCTGACGGCACCTCCGGGATACCAGTTCATGGGGCTGCCCAACGAGACGCGGATCGAGACGCCAAATCTTCTGTTTGTCGCGCACTGGTCGCTGGCCGGCGATACGATGAGCGTCCATCGCGATTTCACCAGCAAGATCGACCAACCCATCTGCACAGGAACCGTCCGGACCCAGACGGCTGCCGCACTCAAAAATATTGCCGAAAGCTTCGTCGAAACCATCTCCTTCGCAGAACGGAGCGGCAAAGGTGTCGATGCAGCCACCAGCACCGCACAGTCCTTCTATAACAGCGGCTTCTCGCACTTCAACGAAGGTCATTACGAGCTCGCCATCGCCGATTTCGACAAGGCGATTGCGGTAAAGCCGGACGATTTCTATTCCTATTCAACACGCGGTACTTCTTATTCGAGGCTGGGCCAATATGCGCGCGCCATCGAGGATTTCGACCAGGCCATCAAACTGGAAAAAGATAATGCTGCGGATTATGTCCTTCGCGCCCAAGCGCATGAATCTCTGGGTCAGCACGATCCGGCGATTGCCGATTATGGACGAGCCATCGCCTTGGAGCCGGACAATGTCAGATCCTATGTGGATCGCGGCACTATCTATCTTAGCCTAGGTCAGAAAGCGCCGGCCATCGCGGATTTCGAAAAGGTGATCGCGCTGGCCCCGGATGGACCTGAAGCCCGCGGCGCCTATTACGGTCGCGGATGGGCGCAGATCGTGAACAAACCGGACCTGGCAGTCGCGGATCTCGACAAGGCGATCGCGCTGGCGCCCGATGATGCCATCGCATACGGACAACGTGGAGCGGCCAAAGCCAATCTGCACCAATATGCCGCCGCAATCGCGGACTTCGATAAGGCGCTCGCGCTAAGGCCGAATGACTTTGATGCCATCTCGGACCGTGCACATGTGCGTCTTCGAACACAAGAATACAAACTTGCAATCACTGACTATAGCAAGGCGCTGGCGCTGAAACCGGATGACGCCGAGGTGCTGAACGGGCGCGGCTTCGCCCATCTTCAGGTGGGAGATTACAAAGCGGCGATCGCAGACTACGATAAGCTGATTGCGCAGAAACCGGACCTTTCCTCCGCCTTCCTCTATCGCGGCGACGCCAAAAATAAGCTCGGCTTGAAAAAGGAAGGCGAGCGCGATATCGCGACGGCCATCAAGCTCGATCCATCGCTGGCGAAATAGATGCCTACGCGATGCGCGGATCTTCGCCGGTATGGGCGCGGCGGATCGCGTCTTTCAATTTGGCGTCGAGCTTACCGGAATCCAGGATGACCTTTTCGGAATGCGCGTCCTTGACCGCACTCATCGGCACGGTGAAATCGCCCGCATTCTCCACATAGATCACGATCTCGTGGGCCCGCACCTGGCGTACGGCACCGAACTGGTGCTCGCCGTCATGGGTGAAGACGTCGAAGCCTTCCCGGATTTTCTCGCTCATGGTCATGGTGAGTTCCCGCCTGCAGTGCACGAGGACAATCCCCGCATCGCAGACGGGAGTATTTCAGATTGATCCCGTCATCGCCATGGGGCGGCAATGCGGAAATACCGCCCCCGGGAGTCGGATACTATTCGTCTTTCTGCTCGATGGTCGTCGTCTTTTCTGTAACGGTCTTTTTTACCGTCTTCGGTTCATTCTCCGGCACAACGACGACCACGTCAGGCTTTTCCGGTTTGTCTTCGGTTATGATGATTTGATCGCCCATGCGCGTCTCCCGTTATGGATGAGAATAATTGCCGGCGTTACTTGTTCTGTCCGGTGACGATAATTGCCTTGGGCGCGCCGCCGCTTTTGTAATTGTCCCACATCAGAAAACCGACTACGGCCACGACCAGCACGACGGCGCCCAGAATGAAGGCCAGCACGGTCGAACCGCCGCCGCCACCGCCTTCGTCCTTGTTGATGATAACTGCCATGGCAATGCTCCTTTTGCTTGCGTGGAAGCAACGGGCCAGAGGCCGCATTGTTCCAAAGTATCGGGTGATTATGAGGGATCCGGATTGGCGTGCATTTCGGGCTGGTCGGTATAATCCCACATCGCCATGCCGCAGCGGTGGATGGCGCGCCGGTGAATCCGGCAGAACCAGGCCAGCCGCCCCGACATATAAAGTCGCACCGGATGCCAGGCATACCAAGGCTCCCAGCCGCCATCGATGGTCAAGATCGGCGGCTTGGGAGGCCCTTCGGTGTCAGGAATTGCGCCGGCCTCAGCCGGCCCGTCCACACCGGACATGCATCACATCCCGTGCCATTTGCCATGATCCCAATAGCCATGATGCCAGTCATGGTCGTTGTCGGAATCGTGCCAGGAATAATGCCGGTCGTTGCGATGCTGATCCCGCCAATTGTCGTCATGGAAGGAGAAGGTCACGCCGGGAAAATGGATGCGCTCGTCGGTATGCCAACAATCGCCTGCGCGGTTGCAGGTGACATAGGCCGACGCCGGCGCGGCAAGCGACATCCCGACACTGGCGGCAAGCGCCGTGGCGACCAGAAGTTTCTTTGCATGGATCATGTTTTGGCTCCGTGGAATGCCCCGTCGGTTCCAAAACGTATCGACCCGGTATTTCGTGCCGGGCTGGATTAGGCAATTTCGCCTGCGGCAATTGAGAATTTTCAATGCAGCCAAAGTAGCCCCGCGGCGTTACGCGATTGGCCGCGCGGCAATCAGGGAACCGGCTTCGCCTCGGGACCCGTCCAGGTCCAGCTTGCGATCTTCCAACCCGACGCCTCTTTGGCCAGCGCGATGGTGATCTGCGCCGTCTCGCGCATGGTCTTGCCCTTCTGCTTGAAGGTGTAAGTGGTGGGCGCGACGACATAGGCGTGATCGCCCGAAACGTTCTCCCGCGTCGGTGCGCCGATGGTCACCTTGCCGCCACTCTTGCCTTCGGCGGCCTCGGCCTTGCCCAGATCCGCGCCCCATGTGTCGAATGCATTGGCGCCGCTCCAAATATAGGGCGCGACCTCGTCGGTGATGACCGGGGCGGCTGCGTGCATGGCCTTGGCCGTCTTCATGTCGCCCTTGTTGAAGGCATCGGCGAACTGGTGGATCGTGGCTTCCACACCCGCGTCCCCCGCATGAGCGAGCGGCGGCGCCATCAGCAACAGGGCACCCGTCAATCCGATCAGCGATTTCATGGTTGCCCCCGGCTGGATTGTCTTGGCGAGGTTAGCAGCAAATGGGCCGGCGGTCGTCGGCCTTGCAACTTCCGGCAGCACGGCCGGCTCGCCTCATCGTGCTGCTTCGCAGCATCGGGCAATTTTCCCGGGCGCAATCCGTGTACCCCATATTGCGCCCGCCTTCCAACCTGCTAACTTTGTCCGCAGAAGCTGGGCTTAGATCCGGGCGTTGGGGGCGTGTCATGGAACGGATTATTGCCAACCCGAAGGGGTTGGGCAGACCGAATTCTGCCGTGTGGGCGATTATCTTCTTTCTGATCCTGTTCTGGGCGGCAGTCGCTGCGGCCATCGTTGAACTGATCTGACATTCCGACACCGTGTCCGGGCATTGCCGAAACAGCGGCGCGCCCTATTCGTCAGACCTCGTCGGTGATGACCAGGGCGGCGGCGTGCATGGCTTTCGCTGTCTTCATGTCGCCCTTGTTAAAGGCGTCCGCGAACTGGTGGATGGTGGCTTCTACGCCGCGTCAGCCGCATGGGCCATCGGCACCGCCATCAGAAGCAACGCGCCCGTCAATATGACCCGCGATCTCATGCGTGCCCCTTGTCGAATTGTCTTGGCAATGCCAGCAGAAAATCCGAACCCGGTCTTGGGATTTCACGGTTCGATTATTGTCGCGTCATGCAGAGGCTGCAAGTTCAACCAGTTTCGCGACAGTATTGATGTTCCGGGCCGTGCCATTCGCCCCGGCGGGAATTTTGAGCTTCGAGCGGCCCATGCCGGCCCCGTAGGCCACATAGATTTCCCGCTTACCCAGGCGAACCTCTTCGTCTTGCTGGTGCTTATTCCGTCGAGCGTGCCGGCAGGCGGAGGGGCATCCAGAAAAATAACATATGTCCAATTGGGAGGAGCATCGGGAAATGGATTGGCTTGGAGGACGGCTGTCACTTCTCGCGCGGTGCGCACGATGACACCGACCGGCTTGCCCATATAGGCTTTCAGGCGTTTTTCCAGCGCCGCCTTTATCTGCGCTTCGGATCGGCTGGCTGAGAAAACGACATTGCCGCTGGCGATATAAGTCTGAACCCCTTCGAACTTTTCGGCGGCGCACATCGCCTTCAACTCCGACATCGGCAACTTACCTGTTCCACCGACATTCACGGCGCGCAGCAATGCGACATAGGAAGGCATTCAATCTCTTTTCCTTTTCCAAATCGACTCAGGCAGTCTGTCCGGCCGCTTCCAGGATCAGCCCGGCGATTTCCCCGGGATGCGAAATCAGCGAAAGATGACTGGACTTCACTTCGATGGTCTTGGCGCCCATGCGCTTGGCCATGAAGCGTTCCAGGTCCGGATTGATGGTGCGGTCTTCGGTAGAGACGGCATAGAAGCTGGGCTTGCTGCGCCAGGCCGCCTGGGTGGTCTTGCCCGTCAGCAACGCCTTGTGAAAAGGCTGCTGCACCGCATACAGCACCTTGGCTTTCGCCGCCGGCAGATCGCCCGCGAAATCGCGCAGGAAAGCCGCTTCGCTCAGCCGTCCCTCGTCACCATCGAAGACGATCCCGGCGGTGGCGGGCGGCGTGGGATATTTCGCGGCCAGCGCCGCATAGTCCTCACCCGCATCCGGGGCCCGCGCCGCCACATAGACCAGGGCCGAAACTTTCGGATCCATCCCCGCTTCGGTGACGATCATCCCGGAAAAGGAATGACCGACCAGAACCGTTGGCCCGTCCTGCCGCGCAAGCACCCGCGCGGCCTCGGCCACCGCTTCGGGCAATGTCGTCAGGGGATTTTGCACAGCGGTGGCGTTCAGCCCCGCCGCCTGCAGCCGCGCGATCACGTCGCTCCAGCAAGAGCCGTCGGCGAACAGGCCATGCACCAGCACGACATTGCGCGCCTTGACCGGCGTTGCGGCAATGCTGCCGCTGGAGGCCAGAGACGCGGCCGCAATCATGGCCGAAGAGAAAACCCGCCTGTTCATCATCGTCATGAACTGCCTCCTCCTTGGCTCTGGTCTGCGCCGCTATGAATCTCCTGCCATTCGGAATGACTCTATTTCGGCGTCACCTTGAACATGCCGCCGGCCTTGTCGTCTTCCAGCATCCACAGCGCGCCGTCCGGGCCGATTTCCACATCACGGATGCGATGGCCGACATCCCAGCGTTCCGCCGGTTTCGCGCCGCCCTTGCCGTCGACAGTGATGCGGAACAGCGCCTTGCTGTCCATGCCGCCCATCAGCGCCGAGCCATTCCATTGCGGGAACATCGCGCCCCTGTAGAAGATCAGGTTTCCGGGCGCGATGATCGGCGTCCAATAGATCACCGGCTTGGTGAGGTCGCTGCGCGAGTCTGGGCTCGCAATTGGCACGCCGTTATAATTGACGGCATACGACACCAGCGGCCAGCCGTAATTCTTGCCCGGCTCGATCAAATTCAACTCGTCGCCGCCGCGCGGACCATGCTCGACTTCCCACAAGCGGCCATCGGGCGCGAAGGCCAGACCGTAAGGCGTGCGATGCCCGCTGCTCCAGGTTTCGGCGGGCGCCAGATTCGGCCCCTTCATTGTATACGTGCTGACCAGCGGTGCGGTCTTGGCCGCTTCGGTGTCGCGCGGCGGATCGATCAGGGGACGTGTCGATGCGCCTGTCTTGCCCGCCATCGGATTTCCCGGCGCGGGTTTGCCGTCCAGCGTCAGACGCAGAATCTTGCCCAGCTCGGTGTTGGGATCCTGTGCGGGCGTCATGCGCTGACGCTCGCCCACCGTCAGATACAGATACTGCCCGTCCGGCGAGAACGCGACCTGCGCCCCGAACTGGCCGCCCTTGCCGGTGGGAAGGTCGCGCCAGATCACCTGCAATCCGTCCAGGCTCGCGCTCTTGTCGGTCAGCGACAGCTTGGCTCGCGCCAGCGCCAGGCCCGAGCCATATTCGCCCGGCTCCGAATACGTCAGATAGACATTATGATCCGTCGCATAATGCGGCGAGAGAAACACGCCCAGCATGCCGCCCTGCCCGCCATAGGTAACGGCAGGCACGTTGGCGATGGGAAATTTCGCGCCCTGCTGCGTGACCAGCCAGACCGGGCCGACCTTTTCGGTGACCAGCATGCGCCCGTCGGGCAGGAACGCCATGCGCCAGGGCAAATTGAACGTGGTGATCTGCGTCAGCTTGAACGGCACGCTCGCTTCGGGAGCCTGGTTGCCCGCATTCACCTGCGCATAAGCCTGCGTAGACGCCAACGCCAGAAGCGAAGCCGCGATAGCGAATTTCATGGTCTGTCCTCTTTGGGTTGCGCGCACCAGAATGATGCGGCGCTGGCAAGCCCGTGGGGAACGGGTTTACGCGGTACGCAGATTGTACCGGCGCGTGTTTCCGTTCAAGACGGGGCATAACCACAGGCCGGATCCTGGGAATTCTCGCGGATATGGTTGCAACGCCCGTATCCCGCGATCACGGACTTTTATAACCCAGCCGTTTTCTCAGCCTTGGCACCGCGAAATCCAGGAAGGCCCGCAATTTGAGGGGCTCCTGGCGCTGGCTGGGATAGATCAGCCAGATCGGCGTCGGCGGCGGCTCATATGCTTCCAGCAGGCCGACCAGCGCCCGCGATTTCAGCAGATCCGCGATGTGATAGGACAGGATCCGGGCGATGCCCGCACCGGCAGCGGCCGCGACCAGCGCCGCGTCTGACGAATTGACGGACAGCCGCGCCGGAACCGCCATCGTCTGCAACTTGCCGCCGATGCGGAACGGCCATTCTTCGCCAAAGGCGAAATATTTGTTGGCGATGCAGTCATGCGCCAGCAAGTCTGCGGGCTTTTTTGGAATACCGCGGCGTTTCAGATAGGCGGGGCTGGCGCAGACCATCTGCCGGATCAACCCGACGCGGGTGGCGATCATGCTGCTGTCCGGCAACTCGCCTACCCGCAGCGCCAGATCGACATGTTCCTGGGTCAGATTGACGACGCGGTCGGTCATCTGCACATCGACGCGGATGTCGGGATAGGTCTCGAGAAATTCCACCACCACCGGCATCATGAATGTTCGCCCCATGATGAACGGCACGCTGATGATCAATTCGCCCTGGGGCGCGCGATATTCGCCGGCGGCGATGCGGTCGGCTTCGGCGATGTCTTCCGCAATCCGGCGGCAGGCGGCGACATAGCCGCGCCCGGCATCGGTCAATTCGATCTTGCGATGACCGCGCAGCAAGAGGCGGATCCCCAGATGATCTTCGAGCTCGGACACCCGCCGGCTGACAGTGGCCAGCGGAATCCCCAGCTGGCGGCTGGCGGCGGAAAGGCTTCCCGTGTCCACCGCCGCAAGCAGGATCGTCATGGCCTCAAGCCGGTCCATTTGCCTTCCACCAATGAGAGGATAGCTTTCGATATTACCAGCTACTGCCGAAATCCGGAAGGCCATAAATCTTCGAGACCGCGCGGCCATCCCGGCCTCGCGGTCGGACGAAGGAGCTTTCCGATGAAACACATTGCTTTCGCTGTCGTGGCCGCAGCGGCCCTGGCCATTGTCGGTCCTCGCATCTCGCAGGGAAGTCCGCAGCCAAAAGAAGCGGCCGCGCCCCACGAACTGTTCGCCCCGTCCGACTATCGCGCCGTGCCGCCGCATAGCGATGCAGCGCCCGAATTTCCAACGGTGCACTTCAAGCGGTGATGAACGGCTCTGCCCGGGCCGTTCAGCCTGCGGACAACACTTTTTCCACCGTTGCGGCGAATGTATCGACGTCTCTGAGCGTGCTGTAGACATGCGGCGTCACGCGCAGGCCGTCATACTGGCCCGGCATTTCCACCCGGGCGGTGACGATGTTGTATTTGGTGTAGAGCGTCTCATACATCCTGCCCGCATCGAAGCCTTTGAAGCCGATGAAGCCGATGCCGCAGGACAGTTCCGGGCTTTCGCTGTGCAGGATCTGGACTTTGGCGTTATCTCTCAAGCGGTGCGCCCAGCGGTCGCGCAGATAGCGCAGCCGCGCCGCCTTGCGGGCGATGCCGATATTCTCGTTGAAGACCAAAGCTTCGCTGATCGCATTGGGATTGGCGGCCGGATGGGTGCCGATCTCCTCGAACTTGCGGATGTCGTTCACCTGCTTTTCGCTCGACGCCATCAGGGACCAGGTCTGGGCGATGCGGGACTTCCGCACATACAGAAACCCGGTGCCGATGGGCGCGCAGGTCCATTTGTGCAGCGAGACGCCATAATAGTCGCAGTTCAGGTCCGACAGCTTGAAGGGAAAATGGTTGAAGGCATGTGCGCCATCGACCATCACCGGAATCCCCTTGGCATGGGCCATGTCGCAGATGCGGCGCACGGGAAAGATCACGCCGGTACGGTTGGTGATGTGGCAGATCAAGATCAATTTGGTCTTGGGCGTCACTGCGTTGGCGATACGGTTGTAAAGATCGTCGCTGCTCATCACCGGTACCGGGAATGAGACCGTGACCAGCTTGATGCCGTCACGCCGCTCGCGCTGGCGGAAGGTTGTCAGCATGCGCGGATAATCCTGATCGGTGGTCAGGACTTCGTCGCCCGCTTTGAGGTCGATGCCCATCTGCACGATCTGGTTCGCTTCGCTGGCGTTGCGCACGATCGCCATCTCTTCGGGATCGCAGCCCGCCACCGCCGCCAGATTTTCGCGCACCCGCTCGATCTGCGGATACAGAACATTGACCATGGTCTGGATCGGACCCATGTCCGAATAAGTCAGATAACGGCGCATCGCGTCCTGCACCGGGATGGGCGCGGGGCTGGCATAGCCATTGTTGAAATTGATGACGTTGCGGTCGATGGTGTAGGCGTTGCGGATCTCGGTCCAGTAATCCTCGTCGCGCGCCACATCTTCGGGCGTTCGGCCCGCCACTGTGGCCGTTGCGGCGGCGACGCGTTCGGCGGCCCCCGCCAGGACAGCGAGCGACCCCGCCCCGATCTGCATCACCTGTCTGCGGTCCATGAAATCCCCCGATGTCATTGCCGGGGCCAAGCTAATCACGGCAGCCATGCGCGCGCCATTGGCAGGCCGGCGTTCGCGGTTGCAACAGAGCGGCAGAGCGCCGGCGATGGACCGCCAAAGCAGCGCCGTGATACGATTGCGCGCCGGCCGGCCGTCCAGAACACATCGGGGCCAAAGCAAATCGGGGCCAAAGCAAATCGGGGGATGTCATGTACAAGCCCATACTTGCCGCATTCGTGGCCCTTTTGGGCTCTCATGCCGCGGCGGCGGCCGCCACCTGCACGCTTCCGGACGTGGCCGACAAGGTCGACCTCAAACAACTGCACGGCACCAACCTGGTGACGGTGCCAGTGGCCATCAACGGCAAGCCCAAGCAATTCCTGCTCGACATCGGCACCAAGCCCACCAGGATCTCGCAAGCCGCGGTGACCCAACTGGGCCTGCCGGAAGCGGTGCGGGCAACCGAAAGCATCGACACGCCCCGCTTCAGCGGCGATCTGAATTTCGGATCCACTTCGGTGCAGGCGACCGTGCGTCAGGCGGGCAGCGGCACAAGCCACGACACGTTCGGCGCCCGCGTCCGCCTTGGTTCGTTTACCATCGGCGATGCCACGGGCAAGAATTTGATGTTCATGATCGCCAAGGACGGCGAGATCGCCAAGGAAGCGCCGTATGACGGGCTCCTGACCAACGATTTCTTCAGGCAGTATGATGTCGAGATCGATTTCGGCACCATGCAGATGACCTGGCTTACGCCCACCCGATGCACCGATCCGGCGCAGGTGGCCTATTGGGCGAATGGCGGCGTCGCCGTGGCGCCCATGATCGTCGAGGATGGCAAGATCAAGGTGCCGGTGTTCATCGAAGGGCACACCGTCATCGCGGTGATCGACACAAGCTCCGAACACACGGTGATGCGCCGCGACATCGCCGAACTGACCTTGGGCCTGAAACCCGGCGCGCCGGACACCATGCCGGAAGCCAATACCGGAGACGTGATGGGCCTGCCCGTCTACCGCCATACCTTCCCCAAGATCGCTCTCGCAGCGGTGGGCGGGGTGACCGCGGCCAACACCAGTGTGCTGATCGCGGCCAACAAGCTTCAGGGCACGACCGAGATAGCCCTTGGCAGCCGCGCCGGTTCTGCGGAGGCCCGCATCCCCGACATGGTGCTGGGGATGGACGTGCTGCATCACCTGCACATCTATGCCGTATTCGGCCAGAAGCGGCTTTATATCACCCAGGTTTTCTACAGCTAAGTCTGCCCATACGGGCGCCCCCTATCTCATTCGAACAGGAGAATAATGATGCGTAAATTTGCGGGTATGGCGCTTGCGCCGTTTTTGCTGCTGGCCAGCGCCGGTGTGACCATGGCCGACGACGCCAGCGACCGCCAGGCCTTCCATGATGCTTTGATGCAGGCGAAAAGCGGCGCGGGCACACAAGCGGAAAAAAGCGCCGCCTTCTACAAGACCAGCGGCGCATTCTGGCGCACGCACTGGCTGGACTATACCAACCATCCGGAAAATTACGCCGAGGTGATGGCGCTGTACCGCGAAGGCCAGGCCGCCTATCCGCGCCCCTATGTGTCGCCGGACCCGGAGCGCTACCGCAAGGACATCGAGCTGTTCAAGGAATTCGATGCCAAGAACGCGCTGCCGAGAAATCCGGCCTTGTTCGTCGGCAGCTCCACCATCATGAAATGGAAGACCGCGGAATCCTTTCCCGGCTTCAGCCTGATCAACCGGGGCTTCGGCGGCAGTGTGATCGGCGATGTGCAGTATTTCTACAAGGACGTGATCGGCAAATATCATCCCTCCGCCGTACTGTTCTATTGCGACAATGACGTCACGGGCGGCCAGAGCGGCGATGAGGCCTTTGCAAAGGCGATGAAAGTCTATTCCCAGGTGCGGTCGGACTTTCCCAAGGTGCCGTTTGTGTTCCTCAGCATGAAGCATGCACCCAATTCCGCCTTCGCGAACCCTGCAGAGCCCAAAGCCATCGACCGTTTCAACGACCTGGCCAAGGAACAAGCCAAAAAGGATTCCGGCTTCAAATATTTCGACATGGATGCGCCAGTGCTCGGTGCCAATGGCAAGGCGCAGGGCGATCTGTTCCTGGACGGCGAGCATTTCAACGACAAGGGCTATGCCTTGATCAACCCGAAGCTGCAGGCGCTGTTGGTGTCGCTGCATGTGCCGCAGATAAAATAGTTCATTCAGGCGGTTTGCATCGCCAATTTGATCCATTGCCGATAAGCGGGATATCCCGATATGCCGCCGCCAACACCCGCAAGGGTTGGCGAACTGCAACCATTGGGAAAGGATTGGCCGCGAAGATGACCGGGATCAATTGGACCTCGGCATGCGCGGCAAATATCTCTTTCTGTGTGCAGCGTTTTTGGCCGCCGCGCTGGCCTGCCCGGCGAACGCCGCGCCTGACGCCGTCACACATTGCAAATTGGTATCCGGCCACGCCGGCAATTTCGATTTCCGCTGTGATCGCCCCGCGCGTCTGACAAGCCCGGTAGCTGCCGAAGGCTTTGTCGTCCTGGCGCTCGGCGGCAAAAACGAATCGGGAATCGGTTGGTCCCGGTCAACGGATCAAGCTCAGAACACTGCACTGAAATATTGCCGCGCCAATGGCGGCACGCAATGCCGGATCGTGGATATTGGGCAGCGCACTTGCCTCTCTCTGGCTGAGAGTTCGCCTCAGAATATCCGGCTGTGGCGCGAGCAGGAAAACCCCGGCGAAAGCTCAGGTGATCGCGCCCTGACAGACTGCCGCAAAGCCGGCGGCATGGCCTGCAAGGTGACCCTCGCCGGCTGCTCGGACGGCCAGGACGACAGTTATATCAGCCTTGCGATTTCGAGCACCGGCCGGCATGCGCTCGGGTGGGGGAATGCACGAACCGGCGCCGATGCGGCGGCACTAAAAAGCTGCAAGGAAGACAACGTGCCGGGCTGCGAGATCGTCCAGCAGGCCGCACGCACCTGCATCGCGGTTGCCGGAAGCGGGAAGGACAACGTCCTGGTAACGGCCAGCAGCTGGAATATCGCTGAAGCGCGCTCCGCCGCGATACAGGATTGCCATTCGGCGGGGGGAAAGGCCTGCTCCGCTTTTCTTGACAGTTGTTCCGATGGCGAGCCGCGGGCGGCCGGCACCCAAGGATGGTCTGCTTTTTTGCCCCTGGCCGTGAACGCATTGGCAATGTTGGCCGCGCTGGCGTTCCTAATCTACAAGGCGGTCGGAGCCAGAATCGCACCGCCTCGGCCGACGGGGCCCACGAACGCGCTTTTGGCGCAATTGCCGGTTTCGTTTGCGACCAGCCGGACGAAGAGCGGCATGTCTCTTGCGGTTGTCCTTCTCCTCATGGTGCCCTGCACCGATCTGCTGCTCTGGATGGCGGCGGCTTCCGTCACCGGAGCAGAAAAATGGTCGCCGGGCCTCATCGCCGTTGGAACGGTGGGCGGCGCTCTTTGTTTGTGGCTGACCGCGAAGCTGCTTTACGTACACGGCTATCGCCTGTTCAGGCCCGACCAGCTTGTGATTTCGGCGCAGGGTCTTTCGCTGGAAAGTTTGGGGGACAAGCGCGATTGGAAATGGGACGAAATAACGGATGTCCGGGTTGGAACCGCCGCAAATAAATCTTTGAGCAAGCTGCTCAAGCTTTCGCTCCGAGAAGGCGTTCCCGGCTACACGATATTCAATAACCGTACCAATAAACTGAAACAGATATGGCTTGGAGACAGCTGGGCTACGCCTTCGCGCTTTCATTCGCTCGAATATCTGCGCGACCTTATCGAGGCTGTCAGGAAAGCCGGGCAGCCTTCCTGACGTGAGTGGCGCTATTTCGGCATTTTGACGATGTGCTCGGCCAATACGGTCCAGCGCCCATTCTTGCGCACGCAGGTGATCGTGTAGCGCAGCGCCAGCCCGTCCGGCTCGGCATGGTCGGTGCGGTGGAAAGTATCGGTGCCGATCAGGATCGCCGTGTCACCATCGACCAGCACGGTTTCGTCGGTCAGGCTTTGCGATTGCCTGGGGTCGGCTTTTCCCTTGGTCAGGCTCGCGATAAAGGCCGCCTTCCGTGTCGGCTTGCCTGCCCCGTAGGTGGAAATGAACTGATCGTCGAGAATGCGATCCAGCGCGGCGGCGTCATGCTCATTCTCCGCGGTCACCCAATCCCGCAGGAGTTGCGACGCCTGTTGTTTCGCGTCCGCCGCCGGGCCCGCAGACGTCTCAGCCTGCGCGGCCACGGACCACGCGGCCATGGCCAACACGGCGCTCAAAAAAATTCGATGCATGACAACCCTCTCGCCCGCGCAATGCCAGGTCACGCGTCTTTCGCAGGCGTGCCGTTGTCGCCGCTGGTCAAGACATAGAAAATCCAGATCGCGAACAGGCCCAGGAAACCAGTGGTGAATTCACCACCCGGCCCGTCCAGCAGATAAATTCCGGCCTCGATGGCGCAGAAGCCCAGAAGGTAGGGATATTTCTCGCGCAGGAACGACGTGATGGTATTCAGCATGAAGCCCCTCATTCACTCGGCAGGAACCGACGACAGACCGTCTTTCTTGCGCTCGAAGAAGCGCTCCAGCGCGGGGAACGCCCGCAGCCCGATCAATATTTTCAGGTAATTGGGCTCGTCAGCATACCCCTCGGGATGCCCCAGCCGGGCGGGCGCCAGCACCTGGCCCTTCTCATCTTTGGGCAGATAGAAAGTGCCGAACAACTGATCCCAGAAACTCACGCCGACGCCGTAATTGCAGCCATAGCGGAATTTCGGATCGTCCGGGAATTCGGTGGAATGATGCCAGCGATGCACTTCGGGCGTGTTGAAGACATAGTTCAGCCAGCCGCCTTTGAGGTCGCCGCCGCAATGGGAAAAATCACCATAGATATTGAGGCCGTTGGCGATGACGATGGCGATGGGATTGAAACCGACCAGACTGAGGAACAGGCTGCCCAGGATATTGCGCATCGCCCATTCCAGCGGATTGGACACCAGCACATTGGAAATCTGCAAGCTGGTCACGCCATGGTGATAGCCGTGCAGCTTCCACCAGAAATCGGATGTGTGCTGCCAGCGATGCACCCAATAGGAAAAGAAGCTGATCAGCAGAAGCACGGTCAGCACCTGCAGCCAGAGCGGGCCCAGCTGATCGGACAGCCCGAACAGGAACCGGCGGCCCAGGAATGTGTCGGGAAAATAATGCAGCACCGGCAACACCACCGCCGCCATCACGCCCGCCGCGACGAAGGTCTCGACGGCGGTCGATATCAGATCGCGCCAGATCATGTGGCGCTGGGAAACCCGGCGGCTGTAGGTGAAGACGCGCTCGAACACCAGCAGGCCGATATACAGAGCGACGGTGTGATAGAGCGGAAAACTCTTGGCGAAAGGCGTGCCCCGCATCGCCAGCGACAAACCCACAAGCGCGACCAGAAAGATGGGCAAGATCGCGTGACGTGTAAGCTCTGCAAATTTCCTGGCAACCATGCACAGTCCCCCTTTGCATTCGCCGGGCCGTTGTCCCTGAGCTTAGTAAGAGTCCGCGCTGCTTGGAATACGCCTGTGACCGCCATTTGTTTTGCAACGCAGCAATTTAAGACCCCGCATATGGCGCGCAATTAGGCAGCGCGCGAAGCAGGGAACATTTTAAGATAGTGTCGGCGCTGACGGCAGCCGGGGCAAAGCGATATGAGCACAAGCACAATCACCAGACGCGGTTTCGTCGGGAATGTTGCGATGACGCCGTTGCTGCTGAGCGCGGCAATGGCCACCGACGCTATCGCGGCACCCGATCCCTGGTCCTATGTCGATCCCGAGCTGGCAGCGGCGCTGAAGAAATTCCCGCAGAGCGTCGAAGACCCGAACGCCCGCAATCTGGCATCGTTGCGCGCGGGCGATGCCAACAGCTCGGTCTCCAATGCGCCGGAGCTTCAACCGCGCAAAGCAACTATACCGGGCCCTGCCGGGCAAAAGGATGTGCCGGTCCTGATCGTCAATCCCAAACCCGGCGGCAAGAACCGCCCCGCAACCATCTATATTCATGGCGGCGGTTTTGTCGTGGGGCGGGCCGACACCAATCTGCAGATGGCGCAGGACATTGCAGAAGCGACGCAAAGCCTTGTGGTTTCGGTGGACTATACCTTGGCGCCGGAAGCGGTTTTCCCCATCGCGCGGGAACAGAATTACGCCGTGCTGGCCTGGGTGCATGAAAATGCCGGCAGGCTCGGCATTGATCGCAACCGCATCGCCGTCATGGGCGACAGCGCCGGCGGCGGTCATGCCGCCATGCTGGCAATCGCGGCGCGAGACCGGGCGAAATACAAGATCGCCTATCAGTGCCTGATCTATCCCATGCTGGACGATCGCACCGGCAGCACTCATCGCATGCCGCCCCATATCGGCCATTTCAACTGGACCGAAACGGCCAACCGCTTCGGCTGGTCATCGCTGCTGGGCGTTCCGGCAGGCTCGGCATCGGTGCCAGCGGGCGCCGTTCCGGCCCGGACCGAAAATCTTGCCGGTCTGCCGCCCACCTTCATCGGTGTCGGTTCCATCGACCTGTTCTTCGCGGAAGACATCGAATACGCAAAGCGGCTGGCGCTTTCGGGCGTCAGGACCGAGCTTCTGGTCGTGCCGGGCGCCTATCATGGTTTCGATGTGGTGACGCGCACCGCGAAACTGACCGTGCAATTCCGCAATGCCTGGCAAACCGCGCTCAGGCGCGGCCTGGCGTGAGATCGCCGCAAGCGTCGTCCAGACACAGAGCCGAAACCGCGTCGGCAATCCGCGCTACGAGGATTTGTGAATGATCCGCCCGGAGCCGACGATGTTGGTTCGAATGCTCTTCGGCTCGGCGCGCAAAACGACTGTGACGGACCCCACGGCATTGATGGCGAGACTGTCTGTCGCCGCCACTTCGGCGGTGCTTGCCCCCGCCAGATTCAAATGGGCATCCCGCACCGCCAGCGCGCCCAGCTTCGCATCGCTCATGCCGGCACCATTGATATGAAGGCTTTCCACCCGGCCCGCCGCCACAACCGTGCTCGATCCAGCCAGGTTGAAGTGGAGTTCGGACTGATCGATATCGTTCAGGATCAAGCTGGTGACACTGGCCAGGGAAAATGAGCGAAAGCTGCGGCCGCCCGGCATCGTGATGTCCAGGCTTTCCGTGGTCATGCGATCGGGCCGGCAATCGAGCTTGATTTCGCTATCCTCGACACGGACATGCGAAACAAGCGACGCATCGCCGACAATTTTCACAGTGTCTCCAGTCCCAGGCCGGTAACGCAACGTCGCCGGAATTGCGATGCCGACCCTGTCGGCGCCATCCCATGCGATTTCGCGGCTTGCGGATCGGCCCGAAGGCGCACCGCATCGCGGCAGATTCCATTCCGAAAAACGCCGCGCGATGTCGCTCGGTCCGCCCCCGCCGCTCAAAAGCCAGGCGCCGCCCAGAAGGATCACGGCAGCGGCAAATCCGGCAATGGCGATCCAACCCAAATATCTGCGCATAAGTCCGGCTTTCAATAACAATGCCGGAACAGTGTCTCACATGATACCTTGCATAGCAAGATATCAATTTTCCCTTATGCGGCCTGGTTATTTTGCGCCGTTCAAGGGACGGGCGTTGCCAGCGGCTTGTCCTTTTCCACGACGTAAGTGGTCACCATGGTGATGGCGCCCGGCCCCGTGTTGGTCAGGCTGTGGACCGCCACCGCCGGAATGCTGAAACTGTCGCCGGCCGAAACCACACGGTCGGGCTGACCCGCGATCTTCAGGGTGCCCTGGCCTTCCAGCAGATAGGACATCTCCACCCCCGGATGGGTGTGCGGCAGAACCGTGCCGCCTTTATCGACCGTGGTCTTGACCGTGAGGGATTGATGACCGGCCGGATAAGGCTGTTCCTGAATCGGCACGCGATGAACGGCGGTCGCCTGCGCCATCGCCACCGTGGACAGAACCGGCGCGGCGAGCGCCAAGGCCAACAGAGGGAATGCCATTCTTTTCGAGCGTTCGATCATCGCGTGTCTCTCTGTTGAAATTCGCTTGTCACCACCGCACTACCCCTCGCTTGGGCTGGGGGCGTAAGCCGCTCAAAACGATCGTCGCGCTACGCTGACGCTAGCGACGGATCGTTTTGCCCGCTTCGCGGTCGCGACTTACACCTGATACCCCAACTTCCGGAACGGCATGATCCGCACACGTTCGCCGGTGGCGGCGAAGATCGCGTTGGCGGTGGCGGGCGCCATCGCGGGGAGTGCCGGTTCGCCCATGCCGGTGGGCGGGAAATCCGACTGGATGAAATGCGCTTCCACCTGATGGGGCGCAAACGCAATCCGCAGCATCGGATAGTCGTTGAAATTCTTCTGCTGGATGCGGCCCTTTTCGATGGTGATGTTGAGGCCCATCGCGGTGGAGAAGCCGTCGATCGACGCACCTTGCGCCTGGGCTTCGGCGCCCGCCATGTCGATCACCGGCCCGATATCGGCAACAGCCACGATGTGATGGATCTTGATGCGCTTGTGATCGTCGACGCTGAGTTCGACCGCCTGCGCCACATGCCCCGCATGGGAATAGCACCAGGCCAGGCCCAGCCCGCGCCCCTTGGGCAGCTTCCTGCCCCAACCCGCCTTTTCGGCGCAGAGCTTGATCACGGCGCTGGCCCGGGCCGGACTGAAATTGACTTTCTCGTCCTTGGGTTTCAGATCCGGCACGCTGCGGTTCACTGCATCGATCAGGAACGCGACATGATCGCGCCCCGCCGCTGTCGATAGTTCATGCAGGAAGCCCTGCTGCGCGAAGACCTGCGCATTGTCGCCCGGCGCGCGCCACGGTCCCGTGGGGATCATCAGCGGCATCATCGTGGTGGCGCGGCGCAGGTTCGGCGCGATGGTGGAGAATTTCAGATTCTCCGTCAGCCCGCCGCCCGACACTTCTTTCTTGCCGTCGGCGGTGAAGGTGATGAAATGTTCCTGCCACGCATCCAGCTTGCCGGCCTTGTCGATGGCGCCCTTGAATTGGTGGTACCCAGCGGGGCGGAAGAAATCATGCGCGAAATCGTCTTCGCGCGTCCATTGCACCTTCACCGGTCCCTTGACCTTCATGGCGATGGCGGCTGCTTCCACCATGTAATCGTTCATCAGCCGCCGGCCGAAGCCGCCGCCCGCGCGGGTTTGGTGGATCACCACCTTGTCCTCTGGCACGCCCACCAGCGCCGTCACCATCGGCAAGCCGCGATTGGGCTGCTGCGTCGGCGACCAGATTTCCATCATCCCGTCATGCCAATGCGCCGTGGTGTTCATCGGCTCCATGGTGGCGTGTGACGCAAAGCCATATTCGTAATAGGCGTCCACCGTCTTGGCGGCATCCTTGAATGCGCGATCGACATTGCCGACTTCGTCGTCCGCCTTGGCGGGAAACGCGTCCGCGATCTGCTGCGCCCGGACCGAGAATTCCGTGGTGGAATCCTTGGAGGCTTCGCTTTCGTCCCAATCGACTTTCAATTTCGCCTTGGCCTGGAACGAGGCCCAGGTGTTCTTGGCGATGATGGCGATACCGGGCATCACTTCGATGGGCTTGCCGGTGCCGGTGACCACGAATGCATCGATCACGCCGGGCAGCGCCTTGATCTCGGCGACATTGAAGGCGCGGACCTTGCCGCCCACCGCCGGGCATTTTGTGAAATTCGCATAGACCATGCCGGGCAATTGCACATCGCTGCCGAACAAAGGCTTGCCGGTGACGATCTTGGGATCGTCGACGCCGCGATGGCGCCGGCCCAGCAGCTTGTATTCCGCGCGCGTCTTCAGTTTCAGCGACGCGGCGTCCGGCACCGGCATCTTGGCCGCTGCGTTGGCCAGCGACCCATAAGTGGCCGTGCGTCCGCTGGCGGCGTGGGACAGCATGGAATCCTTCGCGGCGATCTCCGACGGCGGCACATTCCATTTCTTGGCGGCGGCGGCGATCAGCATGACCTTGGCGCCCGCGCCCGCCTGGCGCAGTTGGTCCCAGGCACGCGGGATCGAGGTCGAACCGCCGCAACCCTGATAGCCATAGACTTTCGGATTGAAGTCGGCCTGCTCGACCGCGACATGGTTCCAGTCGGCGTCCAGCTCCTCGGCGATGATCAGGCCGAACGCGGTCTTGATGCCCTGGCCGATTTCCGGCGCCTTGGAATAGATCGTGATCTTGTTGTCCGGCGCGATGCGGATGAAGGCGTTGATGCTTTGATCCTTGCTGGCCTCGGTGGCAAGTTGCGGCGTCTCGGTGGCGGCGAAAGCTTCGCGCGGCAGTTGGAATGTCAGCACCAGCCCGGCGCCGCCCGCTCCGGCAAGCTTGAGGAACGACCGCCGGCCCACCGCCAAGGATCGCGGCGCCGGCATGGCCCGCGTCTCGCGCATCATCTCACGCACATAGGCATCGGATTCGGCGAATCTCTCGGATGCGGAGCGGACTTCGACCGGCATGGGAGCCTCCAGGCAAAAAATATCAGCACGCTGGCGGCACGTATTTATAAGCGGCCGTCCGCGACGCAGAGGAAAGATTGAACCCACGGGATGCCCGGTTCAAGGCGCGCAACGTAACGAAGTGTGCCACAGGAAATCGGCCATCCCACGTCACTAACCGCCTGATCTCAAGCGCAAAATCTTTGAGGCGGCCGGGCGTACCGCGCTCCGTGATATTGGGTTGAACATAGCGATGACGGCGCCCACGCTAACCGTGAGGCGACTCCGTGCGGGCGGATATTGGGCGGCGGCTATGTGAATCCGCCCGCCGCCCCACCCCGCTTCGCACATCTCTGCGCTATACGGATTTGTATTTTGACGCCGCCGCCGCCGTGCCCTGCAATCGCCGGGCTGCTTTTCTTGCGTATCGGGGCTCATGGAAAATGTAATCGTGCGGGCCATGGCACTGGCAATGTCGGGGCAGCACACCACCATCGGCACCATCCGCGCCGAATTGCGCAAGGAAGGTTTCAGCCAGTATGAAATGGCTGCCCTCAGCGGCCGCGACCTGCAAAGGCAACTGGCCGCGCTGATGGCGCAACCATCACGCCGGGAACAAACCTAAGCCCGTGGCCCGCCCGCTGCCGCTGCGCCGGATCGCTAGGCGCGCGCCGCCGCCAGCATCAGCCCGCCCATCAGCGCCGCCAGCATCAGCCCGCCGCGCACCTGATGGCTCTGCGCCGGGCGGCCGTGACAGGCGTTGGCGAAATGCTCGCAATTCCAATGCAGGAAGTCATAGCGCGTGCCGAACATGGAATAGGCGTTGGTGAGAACCGTCGCGGACGGCAAGCTGCTGGGATAATAGGCGCGATACTCCCGCCCCTTCACGAAATCGCTCCAGCCCTGCTCGCCGGGGCCGCGCGTCTCGCCGGAATTGGCAATCACCATCGGCATGCCGTCGGGGCCTGCCTTATCGCTGACCAGCGCGAAGTGATGCGCCAGCTTGAACAGCCCCTTCATTTGCACGGTGACGACCGTGCCGGGACGCAACGCGCGCGGCGGGATCAGGGTGGACATCAGCACGACCTCAGAGAAAGGGCGCGGTGCATAGCACCACGTCATATAAGCGTCACTTAAAATCGTGCGCTGCCGACTGTCACAATTGGCGCTGTCACAATCGGCCTGCGTGGCCGGCCCGGACATACTTCGGTTTGATATCCATAACCGCGCAAACCTGATCTTCTTCCCCGTGCACTGCGTACTCGGTCGAAAATCTCCGTTTTTTTAACCAGCGCCGGAATTTTTCCCGGCCTTTATGGGGAGGGTCATCATGTTGCGCATTTCCACCAAGACTCTATGCGTCGCGGCGATGGGCGTCGTGTCGTTCGCGATCCTGGGCGGCATCGCTCTTGCCGCGCAGGACAAATACACGCTTTCGGTGCCCAACGGGCTTGCCTTTTCCGAGTTCAAAGGCTTCGAAAGCTGGCAAACCATCAGTGTCAGCCAGTCGGGCAGCCTGATCGAAGTGATCCTGGGCAATCCTGCCATGATCGACGCCTATGCGGCAGGCATTCCGGGCAATGGACGCAAATTCCCCGACGGGGCGAAGATGGCGAAGATTCATTGGAACGCGAAGCAGAGCGCCGAGGCGCCCTCGCCCACCACAGTGCCGGCCAGCCTGCATGATGTCGATTTCATGTTGAAGGACGCCGCGAAATACGCGGACAGCGGCGGATGGGCCTATGCCGAGTTCGACTACACGGCGGCGACCGATACGTTCAAGCCCTTGGGAACCGGCATCAAATGCGGCGCGGCCTGCCACACCATCGTGAAGGCCAAGGACTATGTCTTCACGGCCTATGGGAAGCGGTGAAAAGAAAAATGGCGCGCGGAACATGCCCGCGCGCCATTTCCGAAATCGAACAGATCTCTATTTCTTGTTGATCGCGAACGCGCCAGGACCGGCCGCGGCGAGATAAAGGAAAATAAAGCAGAAGCAGATCGCTTCGCCGCCGCCATTGAGCAACGGATAGGGGCTGCGCGCGAAATGGGCGATGAAATAGGCGAATGCCATTTCACCCGACGCGATGAAAGCAGCCCAGCGGCTGAAAAAGCCCACCACGATCAAGACGCCCGCGATCAGTTCGATCAGGCCCGCCGGCCCTGCGGGAAATGCCATCGCGTTGAAGACGCGCGGCGCCGCGTCCGCCGCCATCGGAAAACTCAACACCTTGGCCGTGCCATGTTCCAGAAACAAAAGGCCGATGACGATGCGCGTGATGCCAAGCAATTGCGTGGAATATTTATTCAGAAAATCCATGACAGCTCCCAGCTTGATTATGGCGCGACCATAGCGGAACCCATCAGGGCCGCCCAGCGCGACAATGGCATTGCTGCACTTGCGTCTTCCGCACTGCGGTATCGTCATGCGCCGGTTGCACCGCCGCGCGATTGACCTGACACTCGCGCAACAACAACTGGGGGATGTTCATGAAGCGCAGAGAAATGTTGGTCGGCATGGCGGGCGTCGCAATGGCCGCAAGCCTGCCGGCAGGGGCGCAACCGGCGGCGCACAAAGGCTATGACTTCATCCAGGTCGACGTCTTCACCCACACGCCGCTGGAAGGAAATCCGCTGGCGGTATTCTCCGCCGCCGACGGTATGAGCGACGCGCTGATGCAGAACATCGCCCGCGAGCTCAATCATTCCGAGACCACCTTCATCCAGCGCGCCGAAAATGGCGGCGACGCCAAGGTGCGCATCTTCAGCCAGAACAATGAGCTGCCTTTCGCGGGCCACCCCACCCTGGGCACCGCCTTCATCATGGCGCAGACCCGGCCCGGCAAGACCAAGCTGGTGCTGGAAGAAAAAGTCGGGCCGATCACCGTCGCGTTGGAAAAGCGCACCGACGGGCTGTTCGTGGAGATGACGCAGAAGGAGCCGGTGTTCGGCGCCAAGCCCGATCCCAAAATACTGGCCGACGCGATGGGCTTTTCCGTGGACGAGATCGACAGCCGCTATGCGCCGCAGATGGTCTCGACCGGATCGAACTTTCTAATCGTGCCGCTGAAAAGCGTCTCAACGCTCGCCAAACTCACCCTCGGCCACCAATTCCCGGCCGACTGGAAGGCCAATTTCGGTGGCGGCAGCGCCTATTATGTCGTGACCGGCGAAAGCGAAATCGAAAGCCGCATGATGGGCGCCTCCAGCGAAGATCCCGCCACCGGCAGCGCGGTGGGCTGCGCCGCCGCCTTCCTGATCCAGAACGGTATCCGCAAGCCGGACGAACGCGTGCTGATCCGCCAGGGCCGCTTCGTCAATCGCCCCAGCCAGCTTTACGTCACAGCGGGAATGGCGAACGGCAAGGCCAGCAATGTGCGCGTCGGCGGCTATGTGGCGGAAGTGATGCGCGGCAGCGTTACCGCCTAGTTCAGCGCGGCCACAAAAAAATTGCGGGACCCTGTCGGGT
This sequence comes from Pseudomonadota bacterium, assembly GCA_040389405.1. Taxonomy (GTDB): domain Bacteria; phylum Pseudomonadota; class Alphaproteobacteria; order Micropepsales; family Micropepsaceae; genus Rhizomicrobium. Next base: position 159,135 of record JAZJZY010000002.1, read on the forward strand.
TCCGGCAATCCCGTTCGTCGTTCCGATACCAGGCCGATGGCTCAGACAGGGAGATTGACGATGCGTGTGATCGTGCTCGTGAAAGCGACCAAAGACAGCGAAAAGGGCTTTTTCGCCACGGCCGAGACGGCCAAGATGATGGAAGCGATGGGCCGATTTAACGACGAGCTTACCAAAGCCGGCATCATGCGGGCCGGCGACGGCCTCAAACCCTCCTCGCAGGGCAAGCGTATCGCATTCGATGGTCCCGGCCGCACGGTCATCGACGGACCCTTTGCCCAGACAAGCGAGTTGGTCGCCGGCTTCTGGCTCTGGGACGTCAAGGACATGGACGAGGCCGTCGCCTGGGGGAAGCGCTGCCCCAATCCCATGCCGGGGCCGAGCGAGATCGAAATCCGGCCGCTGTACGAGATGGCCGATTTCCAGTGAGACCCTGACGAACGCGTGCTGATCCCCCAGGACCCTTTCGTCAACCGTCCCAGCCAGCTTTACGTCACAGCGGGAATGGCGAACGGCAAGGCCCCAATATGCGCGTCGGCAGCTATGTGGCGGAAGTGATGCGCGGCAGGTTTAACGCGTAGCGGCCCTAGGGCACCGCGAAAAAGGATCGCGGATTTTCTACCGTCATGGTGCGGATGTCGCGATCCGAAACGCCGATCCGCTTGAGATAAGGAATGAGCGTGCGGGTGGTGAACAACAGTCCATCCGGGGGATCGAGCTTGCTTCGGAAATCCTTCGCGTCCTCCGCGAGCATCGCGCCGCCGAACTCCACATCCTGCGAGAGAAAGATTTTACCGGCAAACCCGGCATCGACCAGTTGTTTGATGCATTCCGCACGTCTTTCAAATGACGGCTGGGCGTTCGGGGCGACCCCACGATGAACATGGTCCATGCCCAGCGAATAGCCACGCTTCACCAGACCTAAAAAGTAATCCATATCGCCATTGCCATCGCTGTGATCGAAAGACACGCGCGCAGGATCCATGCCCGCGTCTTCGAGGATCACGGCATCGCTTTCCCCGGCGCGTTTGGCGGCATCGGTATGGATACGTATCGGCAGGCCGGTTGCCTTGCTGGCGCGCACCGCAGCCCGCAGGCCGGTCTCTTCAAGCTCGGTGGGGTGGCCGGCGATGACGCCGATCTTGATCACACCGGCCTTGATGCCGGTGCCGTCGATGCCCTGCTCGATTTCCTTGACGAAGAATTCGGCAAGACCGTCAACTGTTCGAGACGGCATGGATACACCCGGATATTGCGGCGGAAAAAACCGCTGGCCGGTGCATGCGATCATGTGAAGACCGGATTTCCGCGAAACCTCTTCCAGAAACCGGATGTCGCGGCCGACATCATAGGTGGTCAGGTCGACGATGGTGCTGACGCCCGCTGCCCGCACCTGCTTGAGTTTTTCGACGGCTTCGGCAGCAAACGCCGCTCTGTCCCCCTTCGGCCATTTGTTCAAAAAATACGGCCCGTCGGCGATATGTTCGTGAGGCAAGGTGTAACCCAGCTTCGATGCATCGAGCGGCCCCAGGACCGTTTGGGCGACACCTGCGGCTTGCGGGGCGGCCGCTACCGGCCGAATTATTGCCGCCGTTATGCCGGTTGCGGCCGTTCCTTTCAGGAATTCACGCCGCCTCAGCACGAACCAAAAACCCTTGCCGCCATCGCCATTTCCCCAACAATCCGTGGCAAGGCTAGCCCGGCCTTTTGCGCGCGCGATAGGTCGGCGGCGCGATTATTTTGCATCGCAACGCAGAATGTAGCCGCCGCCAGCGGAACTCGTGGCTTCACTTTTGTCCAGCTTTGCACGTGCTTTCGTGCATGTCCGGCGCTTGCGGCGGTGCTAGGCTCCCCGGGCACTGGAATCGCGCCAGGTCCACGACACTCGCGTCTTTTGCCTGGCACCAACGGGGAGAGAGTTGCATGGAACAGGATCACAATACCGGACAGAACCGCCGCTCGTTTCTGACGCGCGCGGGCGTATTCGCGATGGCGCCGCTGGCCGCCAACATCGCCGCCAGCACCACGGCCGTCGCTGCCGACGGCAAGATGGCCAATGGCAAATTCGATTTCGACACGCCGCTCAATCGCATCGGCACCGACAGCGTGCATTGGGACATGCCGGTGCGCGATGAGAAGATGAGCAAGATCGTGGCGGGCATGGGCGTCGCCGACATGGATTTCCGCTGCGCGCCCGCGATCACCGAAGCGCTGCAGAAGCGCGTCGCCTTCCCCAACTGGGGCTACAACATGATCGATGGCGACCTGTTCATGGGCACCGCCGGCAACACGCCCTTCGTCAAAGGCATCATCGACTGGAACAAGCGCCGCTACGGCATCAATGTCGATCCCAAGCTGGTGGGCATTTCCGCCGGCGTCATTCCCGGCATCATCAGCGCGCTGCAGGCCTTCGCGCCCAAGGGCAGCAAGGTGTTGATGGTGACGCCGTCCTATGTCGGCTTCTATGCCGCCATCGGCATCACCAAGACGGTGGCCGAGGAAAGCCCGATGAAGCTGGTCAATGGCCGCTATGAAATCGATTGGGCCGATTTCGAGCGCCGCATGACACCCGATGTGAAAGTCAGCATTCTGTGCAATCCGCACAATCCGGGCGGCCGGGTCTGGACGCGCGACGAACTGGTTCGTTACGGCCAGCTTTGCAAGAAGCACAACATCATCGTGCTGTCGGACGAGATCCATTGCGACTTCGTCTCCAAGGGCCAGAAATATGTGCCCTTCGCCACGCTGGATAAGGAGATCGCGGACAATTCGATCACCTTCAAGTCGGGCTCCAAGAGCTTCTCCTTGGCGGCGATGAAATGCGCCTGGTTCTTCTCGTCCAACCCGGCGCTGTTCAAGGCCACCAATGCCATGTCCCTGCCTTCGATCTCCAATCCGGCGATCATCGCGGAACAGGCGGCCTATGCGGGCGGCGAAGGTTGGCTCAACCAGTGCGTCGATTATGTCGACGGCAATCTGGATTACGCGCACCAGTACGTCACCAAAAACCTGCCGCTGATCAAGACCGGCGCCAAGCCGGAAGGCACTTATCTGATGTGGCTGGATGTGAGCGGGATCGCCGCCAAGATCGGCGCGCAAAAGACCGCCGACGAAGCCAATGCCAAAAAGCCGCTGCCGATCAATCCTCTGACCCAGCAGCCGGTGATGACCACCCAGGGCGACGTCGTCAGCCATTGGCTGGCCAAGAACGCCTATGTCTTCCTGGAATCCGGTTCGGGCTTCGGCAGGGTCGGCGCCAATTTCGTGCGCATGAATGTCGCCACCCCGCGCGTCACCTTGAAGGCGGGCCTGGACAGCATGGCGGCGGCGCTCAAGAACCTCGCCTAGCCGTCTTTATGTAAGTGACGAAAAGGCCCGGGTCGGAAAACCGATCCGGGCTTTTTTTTTCGCGCCGCCAACCCGTCAAATGCGCCCGGCGTCGCGGATGTTGCGCACAAAGGCGCGGGTGCGCTCGCGCGCGGGATCGCCGAAGATCTGCTCCGGCGGTCCCTCTTCATGGATGGCGCCGTCGCACAGAAAGCAAACCTTGCTGGAGACTTCGCGGGCAAAACCCATTTCGTGCGTCGCCAGCAGCATGGTCATGCCTTCCTTCGCCAGGCTTCGCACGATGTTCAAAACCTCGGACACCAATTCCGGATCCAGCGCGGACGTGATCTCATCCAGCAAAAGGATCATCGGATCCATCGCCAGGGCGCGAACAATGGCCACGCGCTGCTGCTGGCCGCCCGACATGCGGTCGGGATATTCCCTTGCTCTGTCGGCCAAGCCAAAGCGCGCAAGCAACGCCATGGCGCGCTCCACCGCCGCGTCCTTCGGCAGCTTCAGAACCTGGATGGGTGCCAGGGTCACGTTTTCGAGGACAGTCATATGCGGGAACAGATTATAGCCCTGAAACACAATACCGATGTCCCGGCGCAGCGCGTTGACGTCCACGCCCGGCCCCGTGATGCGGTCACCGTTGATGCGGATCTCGCCGGCATCGATCGTCTCAAGTCCGTTGATACACCGCAGCAAGGTCGATTTTCCGGACCCCGACGACCCGATCAGCGATACAACCTCATGCTCCTGGGCCGACAAAGAGAGACGATGAAGAACCGGCAGATCGCCAAAGGATTTGGAGATTTCACGGATTTCGATAAATGCCATGCTACGCGCCGCCCTGCCGCAGGGCGCGATCCCGCTGCATCATGCGTTCCACGAAGCGCGATTGCGGAATCGTTATGGCGATAAACAGAACCGCCACGGTCGTCACCGCCGAGAGATTGTAATGGTTGGTGGCGATCAGCATGGACTGATTGAAGCCATCCAGCACGCCGACAACGCTGACCAGGGCCGTGTCCTTTTGCAGCGCGATGAAGGCATTCAGCAATGGCGGGACGATCTGGCGCACGCCTTGCGGCACGATCACAAAGCGCAGCGTCTGCATATAGGATAGGCCAAGCGAGCGGGCCGCCGCGGTCTGGGTCCAGTGTATGCTCTGAATACCGGCGCGATAAATCTCCGCCACATAGGCGCCGACCGTGAGGGTCAGCGCGGCGACCACGAATGCCGTCAACGACAAATCCTTGAGGACCGGCACACCGGTCAGTGGAATCCCAAACCCCACGATATAGATCACCAGCACGGCCGGGACGGCGCGAAAGACATCGACATAGGCCGCCGCGATGATGCGCAACGGCTTTCCCGCCGCACCGGGCGCCAGCATCGCCAACGCCACCACCAGACCCCAGATCAGAACCAGGATTTCGGTGACGGTGAAGATCTCGATATTGATCCGGAATGCCTTGAGCACCATCGGTGAGGTTTCGATCATCAAGGGCACAAGGAAGAAAGTCTTCGCGACCGCCTGATCATTCGCCAACAGGAACTGACAGATCAGCACCGCCAGAAACAAGGCGAAGCTATAGCCGATTGTGATCCAGCTCTGGTTGCGGGCGCCGGACCCCGTCACGCGCGCCGCGACGATATCGTTCTGCGCAATGGCGCGGCGGGCGTTCTTCCACTGGATGAAGGCCCGGACCAGCGGCAAGGCGATCAGCGCCGACACCAGGACCAGGATCACAATCGCGGCGGAGACGAACCATCCCGCGAAGCCGTTCTGGAGCAGCGCGGCCCGCAGGACGCCCAAGGTGTAGAGGCTGGCAGTTTCGACCAGGAGCGCCAGCACGAACGCGGCGAGAAGCAGCGCGGTGGGTGCGGCTGGCATGCCGCCGATGTTCAACCGGCGCGGCGGCTCCGTCACGGCGTGAAAACCGGCAATTTGGCGGGATCCATGCCCAGGCCGGGCGTCAGATAGCTGTCCGTCAACCTCTGCAAGGTGCCGTCCTTCTTGAAATCGCCGATCAGCTTGTTGAACGCCGCCATATTGGGCGATCCCTTGTTGACGAGGCCGCCCCATTTCTCGCCCATGTCATAGCGCCCCGCCACCCGCAGCGCGCCATGAGACTGTTTGGCGCGCGCCAGAACGGTCGGCGTATCAAAGAGCACGGCATCGACCTGGCCGGCCGTCAGCGCCGCGAACATCCCGGCGGTCTGGGGAAAGACGCTCGGGGTCCGGGTCGGTTTGATATGGTCCGTCACAAATTGCAGCGTGGTGGTGCCCTGCTCCACGGCAAGGCGCATCGTCTTGATCGTGTCCTTGTCGATTTTGGTGCCCGCCTTGACCAGCACGCCCTGGTCGGAGCCGTAATAGGGATCGGTGAAATCCACGACCTGCTTGCGCCCGTCGGTGATCGTGATCTGGCTCAAGGCGATGTCGAATCCTTTTGCCTGACCCGTGAGGATCTGCGCAAAGGAGCGGCTCACCACGATCACGCGATCCAGGCCCGCGCGGTACGCCATGTTGGCGGCCATGCAATATTCAAACCCATCCTTGATGGTGTCGGGCGAGTCGCCGTTCCACCATCCCGGCGCAGGCAGGTTGGGCCGCACGGACAGCGCGCCGGGAACCAATGTCACCAGTTTGACCGAGCCCCGCTGGCCGGACACTTTGCAATTTCCATAATCCGGCGCGGCCATGGCGCGGCTCGCCGAAGCGCATAGCAACACGGAAAGCAGAAACACGCCGCAAACGCGCTTCATGGGGCCACCACGGTGGCGGGCTGTGCGATGCCGCCATGCGGCTTGCCCGCCCCGACATCGCCCCACAGAACGGCATGATCGTCCGGCAAAGCGCGCGAATTCGGCACCGAGAGCCATAGCCGCATCAGCATGCGATCCTGGCCCTGGCTTTCGTCATCCTTGAACGCCGTGCGGCCATGATACACCACATGGTTGTTCAGCAGTTGAATGTCTCCCGGCTCGAAGCGCATCTCGAAACATTCTTCCTGCGCCACATCCATCAGCATCTGAATGGCCTCGTGCTCGGCATCGGTCAGCTTGCGCACATGGGGCAGCATCTGGGCATTCTCGATATAGGTGAGCGAGAAATGGCTGGTGGGCTTGCCCTCGCGCACGCCAAAGACCGGCAGATCGTAGGCCACATGCTCGCCGCCCGCTTCCTCGCCAAAGCGGCTGCGCGGTATCGGCCCGCACAGAAGTGCATGCAGGTCCGGGCGGCGCGTTCGAATTTCGTTATAGACCGTGGCGCTGCTGGCCAGCTTGCTGACACCGCCCTCTAAGGCCTGACGCACGCAGAGCAGGCCCACCACATCGCAGCGGTCGGTGTGAAAGCGCAGCTGCCCCGACGACAAGGTGCGCGCGCCCGATGACAGGAATTGCTTGCCGGACGCGTCGACGGTCTCGCCATAGAGCCGGGCGCCGACGCCCATGCCCTCGTCCCTGATGTCGCGCATCATTTCCCCGGAACGATTCTGATACATGGGCGTGCCGAGATGGCAGCCGATGGCGTACCAGATGCGGCGCAGTTGCTCTTCGCTGTAGCGGCTCACATCCAGCCCGCGCAGCTTCACCATGCCGCTTCCGTTCTCCAGCTCTTCGCGAATGTCATCGAAGAAGGCCATGGCGCCCGGCAGCGGAAAATTGTCCCGATTGATCTTGCGCCAATCCAGGCCGCCGGCCTTGCCGGCTGCGGCATCGATCTGTTCCAGCACGAAAGCAGGGAACTGCTTGATCCAGCGGGGATTGCGGCCCATTTCGGCGCCCTTCCAGACACAGGCGCCTTTTAATTCGCTTGGTAATACGTCCGAATGAGACACGCATTCTCCCCAAGGGTCAGCCAGCTTGTCTGGTCTTGTCCGATCTTGCTTGACCTGGAAGGTACAGCCAGTCGCGGGCGCCGTTCAATTGGCGCACCCCCCTCCAGAAGCCCGCCACCATGATCTTCCCCATCTTTCAGGCTCTGCGTCCACGCCGAAACTGCTCATAGGTATCGTCGAGCAATTCCTTGCCGCGCGCCACCCGGGCTTCGTCTTCGGCATGGGTGCGGCAGACGCCGGCAATCACATGCGCGATGCCTGCCGTTTCCGGGCGGCCGAATTTTCCATCCTTCAGGTCGATGTCGTGAATAACCTCGCCGATGGCGCGGAGTGCCGGGTTTGATATTCCAGTTCGCTTCAGGATGGTTTCGAACGAGCAGTCGTCTCCCTCATGCGTGAATTCCCCATCGCGCATGTCGTAGCGGAGTTCGCCGGGCAGCGGTTCATAATCGTTGCCGGACACGAATTTGAGCGTGCCGTGCGGATCGACGAAACGCATGATGAGCCAGGCGCAGGCGATGCGGTCCACATGGATATCCTGGCGCGTTACCCAGGTCTTTCCGGTGAGCCGCTTGGGATCGATGACGGCCTGCTTAAGGGATTTGGGCTTGGCGATAGGACTGTGTTCCAATACCGCCAACAATCCCTCCACGCGGGCACGCCCCGCCGCGCCGAAATAGTCGATCTGGGTCACATCGGTGAAACGTTGGCGGAATTTAATCAGCGCGGAACCTAGGTCGGGTTTGCGCTTTTTTGCCTTTCGAAGCGTCTGGGAGAAGTGCCGTAGATCTTTCGCGAGTGCGTCATAATCAACGTCGCGCGCCGCATTGAAGAGCCCCCGGACCTGATCGTTGCGCATGCCGGAGATAAGTTCCGCCTGGCAAAGGAGCCCGTCTCCCCCATGCCGCTCGATCTCTTTCACAAGCCGTTGAAAATCCTCACGCGCCTTCTCGGTCGCCGGGAGCACGAAAACCGAATTTTTGAGGCTCACGACTCCCAAGCTCTGCAACCGGCGCCAGATTTTCACCCGCAGATAGGCGGGTTTGGCGGGCAGTTGATGAATCAGGAGCAGCCACCCCGGGCTGGGCGCTTCAATGGCGGAACGCGGGGTTTTCGGTACCATGATATACTCGTATCATCATATTGACAGTAAGAAACGCTGGTATCAAGAGTCTCCCATGCCGGTCGGTGGGCTGGGCGGCAATGATAGGAGGTTTCTTGTCCGCCGCGAGCGAAGCCGCTGCGCACTCCCCAGCAGAACGCGACGCGGGGCTTCCCTCCCTGCGCGAAGCTTTCTGGACCTGGGCGCGCGTCGCGGCGCTGAGCTTCGGCGGACCGGCGGGCCAGATTGCCGTCATGCACCGTATTCTGGTGGACGAGAAACGCTGGATCGGCGAAGCCCGGTTTCTGCACGCCTTGAATTACTGCATGCTGCTGCCGGGCCCCGAAGCGCACCAACTGGCGGTTTATATCGGCTGGCTACTGCACAAGACGCGCGGCGGCATTTTGGCGGGCACGTTGTTTGTCCTGCCCGGCTTGATCTCGCTTGGCGTCCTCAGCCTGGTCTATGCCAGGTTCGGCACCATCGGTTGGGTGCAGGGTCTGTTTTTCGGATTGAAGGCGGCCGTCCTGGCGTTGGTGGTGCAGGCCGTCATCCGGGTCGGCAGCAGGGCGCTCAAGACTCGCGCGCAACTGGCCATCGCCGCGGCGGCATTCGCGGCCCTGGCACTATTCGCGCTGCCGTTTCCCTTGGTGATCCTCGGCGCGGCATTGATCGGCCTGGCGGGACAGGCGTTGCATCTGTCCTGGTTCCAAGGCGATGCCGGGCACGGGAGCGCGTCAAAGGCAGAAGGCCCTCCCGCCCTGATCGATGCCGCCTTTGCCCGGGAAATTCCTGCGCATGTGAGACCATCGGCGATCCGGTTCGCAACGATTATTTTCGTGGGACTCATTATCTGGCTGTCACCGCTTGGCTTTCTTCTGGCGACGCTCGGCAGCCGCAATGTCTTCACGGCCGTGGCGGCATTCAACGCCAAGATGGCGGTGGTGACGTTCGGGGGCGCTTACGCCGTTCTGGCTTATATGGCGCAGCAGGCCGTGGAATATTATCACTGGCTGAAGCCCGGCGAGATGCTGGTCGGACTGGGTTTTGCCGAAACCACGCCCGGGCCCCTCATCAGCGTCGTCCAGTTCGTGGGCTTCATGGCCGCGTTCCGCCAACCCGGCATGCTCGATCCTTTGGCGGCCGGAACGATTGGCGGATTGCTGGCCATGTGGATGACCTTCGTTCCGTCTTTCCTCTGGATCTTTCTGGGCGGGCCTTACGTGGAATCCCTGATCGCCAACAAATCGCTCGACGCCGCCTTGACCGCGATCACGGCGGCGGTGGTGGGCGTCATTCTCAATCTGGCCCTCTGGTTCGGATTGCACACCCTGTTTGCACAGACCGGCATCCGGCAGATCGCCGGACTGACATTGTCCGTTCCTGTCCTCGCAAGCATCGATTGGGCCGCGCTCGCCATTTCGCTGGCGGCCTTTGTCGCGATTTTCCGCTTCAAGATGGGAATGCTTCCGGTCTTGGCCGGCAGCACCGCGCTTGGCGCTTTGTATTTTTTGTTCATCCGCTAACCGAACTGCCGCAACAGGAGAATTCACATGACATCCACCCGCCGCCACTTCGTCAAAGCCGCCAGCCTCGCCGCTATCGCCGCATCCGCCACCAGCATGGCCCGATCCGCCAACGCGCAGACGCCAGCGGCCGGCAAAGCCGCCACCTATGCCATCAAGCCGCTGCCCTTCGATCCCAAAAGCATCAAAGGCCTGTCGGAGAAAATCATCGTCAGCCATCACGACAACAATTATGCCGGCGCGGTGAAGCGGCTGAACGCCATCGGGACGGAACTTGCGGGCATCGATTACGCCAAGGCGCCGGTCTTCACCGTCAATGGCTTGAAGCGCGAGGAATTGATCGCGATGAATTCCATGATCCTGCACGAACTTTATTTCGACAGCCTGGGCGCAAGCGGCGCTCCCTCGGGCAATCTGGCCGACGCTATCGGGCGCGATTTCGGCAGCATGGATCGCTGGCGCGCGGAATTCACCGCTCTGGGGCGTGCCGAAGGCGGCGGGTCGGGCTGGGTGCTCCTGACCTATTCGCCGCGCGATAAGCGGTTGGTCAATCAGTGGGCGTCGGATCACACCACCAATGTTGCCGGCGGACGGCCGATCCTGGCGCTCGACATGTACGAGCATGCCTATCACATGGATTACGGCGCCGGCGCCGCCGGTTATGTCGATGCCTTCATGGCCGCGATCCGCTGGGACAATGCCGCCAGCTTGCTCGACCGTTACAGCCGGGAGACTTGAATATGGCATCCAACCGGAGCCGCCGCGATGTTCTCCAAATCGCCGCCACGGCCACCGCCGCCCTCTTATTCGTCCCGGTGGCCGAAGCGGCGGGGAAACCCTGTGCCGTGACCCGTGTCCTGTTCGTCTGCCCGCTGGGCGTGGTGAAAAGCGCCATCGCTCGCGAGCAACTCCGGCGCATCGCCAAGGCGCGCGGGCTGTCCGTCCAAGTTCAGTCGCGGGGCGTCGCGCCGCCAGAAATTCCGGCAAACGATATCTCGCCCCGCCTGGCGGCGCATCTGCGCGACGAAAACATAGATCCCTTCGCCGATCCTTTGCGCCGTTTTTCCAAGACAGACCCGGCGCAAGCCGACATCACGATTGCCTTCGACGAAGCCGCGCGCGCGCCTGGTCTGGAGCAGGCACGCGCTTGGAAGAGCCCGTCCTGGAACGATCAATATCCCGAAGCCAAAGCGGCCATGGACAAAAACATCGCGGCGCTCGCCGACGAACTGGCGGCCCGGCCATGCTGACGGTCAGGATAATTTCGTCCGTTGCGGTCCTGCTCGCCCTCGGCGCGGGCGGCGCCGGCGCGGCCCCGTCAACCCAAGAACCGCAATCGTTCGGCCGGATGTTCTCGCTGGTGGCGGATGTTCCGCTGGGTCCGGCCGCGAACCGCATCGACTATCAGAGTCTCGATCCGGTCACGCATCGCCTTTACGTATCGCTGATGGGCGCGGGTAAGCTGCTGGTCTTCGACACCGCGCTGAACAAGCCGGTCAAGGAACTGGCCGGGTTTCCCAAGACCACCGGCGTTCTGGTGGTGCCGTCGTTGCACCGCGTCTTTTCCAGCGTGCCGGGCGGCGGTATCGGTCCATCGGTGGCACAGGGCCTCGGTATGCTTGGACTTTCTTCCGGTCATGGCGCGGTCGCCATCGTCGACACCGAGACCTTGCGCGAGATCGCCCGCGTTCCGGCCGGTGTATTTCCCGACGGTATTGCCTATGACCCCAAGGACAATCGCATCTTTGTTTCCGACGAGATGGGATCGGCGGTCTCTGTGATCGATGCCGCGCAGAACAAATTGATCGCGCGTATCGCGGCGGGCGGCGAAGTCGGGAATGTCCAGTTTGATCCGGTCACGGCCCGGCTTTACGCGCCCATCCAGTCCAAAAATGCACTGGCGGTGTTCGATTCCGTTGGCAACACGCGCATCGCAAGCCATCCTCTGACGGGCTGCGAACATCCGCACGGCCTGGCAATCGCGCCGGGCGCCGCCATCGGCTATGTCGCCTGCGATGAAAACGATGTTCTGGTGACCGTGGCGTTGAGCACCGGCAAAGAACTCGGTCATTTGCCGCTGGGCCATGATCCCGATGTTCTGGCGATCGATCCGGCAAGCCACCGGCTTTATGTCGCGTCGGAATCGGGAAATCTTTCGACATTCGACATTTCCGCGCCCGCCGCCCCGATTGCCCTGGGCGACATCTTCGTCGGCAAAGGCGCCCATTCGGTCGCCGTGGATGTCGTCACACACCGTCTCTATTTTCCGCTGGCCGATGTGGGCGGCAAATCGGTCATGCGCATCCTGGCGCTTCGGTAGTCAGAGGCGCGAGAGGTTGAGCCATGCCCGGTCGCCCAGCCAGACGCGATCGAGCGCCTTGCGGGCCGCCGCCGCTTCAAGGCTCGCGCCCCGCGCCTGCTCGCTTTGCGCCAGGCCATAAAGCGCCCAGCCGTTGGACGGCGTCTGGACCAGCGCGGCCTGGAATGCCTGGCTTGCCTCTTCCGGTTTGCCCGCGCGCAACAAAGCCGCACCCAAAGACTGGCTGACCGGATAATACCAGTAGGAAGGCTCCTGGTAGGGTATCTTGCCCTCGATAACGATCGCGGCGCGATAATGAGCGGCGGCCTCGTCATATCGCTCGCGCGCGAAAGCAAGACGCCCCTGCGCGACCGCGTGTGCCAATCCAATAAGGTTGGAAACGGGCACGCCTTGGGAAACCAGATCGGCAATGGCCGGGGAATGCCGCAAGGCTTCCATCGCCGCGATCTCGTTGGTGACGCCGGCACCGTCCTTGCGCTGAGCGAAAGCGACGGCCCGCGCGTAATGGCGCATCGCCGCCGCATAAGGCAGCCGGGCATCCGGTTCCGGCATGGCCAGGATCGCTTCGGGCGCGGCGAATTGCGCCATCGCCAGGAACGGCGCCGCGTCGATCGCCTGAACCCATCCGATCCGCGCCGAGGTTGCGGGATCCAGGATGGTGCGAAGCCGCCCTGCCTCGGCGATGGCGGTCTTCATGTCGCCCACCATCTGCGCCGAGGTGACGATGAAATGGATATTGTGCGGATAATAGCCATACCGCACCAGGCTGTGATCGTTGGTCGCTTTGATGAATTCCTCATCGGCGCGCGCGGCGGCCACATTCGTGCGGATCGAGTCGGCATGGCGGCCGACCAGTTGATAGATATGCGCCGGCATGTGGACGAGATGACCCGCATGGGGCGCGAGCGGGGCAAGGCGATCGGCGGCGGCCTCGGCGCGGCGCGGCTGGGCGGCCTCCATCAGATGAATATAAAGATGGTTGGCCTGCGGATGACGGATGTTGCGCGCCAGCACCGTCTCGACCAGACGGACGGCTTCCCCCGATCTTCCGACCGGCGTGCGCTTGTCGGCCTGCCAGTAATTCCAGGCCGTGGTGTCCATGATCGCTTCGGCGGCAAGGACCGCCACATCATCCTGATCCGCAAAACGATGCGCCAGAGCGATCATCGCATCGGCATAGGCGGCATCGAGTGCCGCCCGGTCGCTCTTGGGATCGCGGGAATACCGTTTTGCGACGGCATCGATCAGCCCCTGCTCGAGCGGCGAAGCCTGGCCGCGCAAAGCCTGGGCGCGCGCCAGCGCCCGGAGCGCCATGTTCCGGTCGCGATCTTCCATCGGCGCGTTGATGTTGGGGCCGAGTGCGAGCGCCTCGCCCCACCAGCACAAGGCGCATTTGGGGTCGAGCCGTTGCGCCTCACGAAACGACCGGACGGCCCCGGCATGATTGAACCCGTAATTCAGCATCAGGCCCTGGTTGAAATAACGCCGGGCCGTGCCGGACGAAGTGGTCACCGCCATTCGTGGCCCGCTCAGATCGTCATAGAGTGCGAGCGTCTGGGTCTGCGCGCTGGCCGGCGTGGCGATCAGGCTTGCCAGCCGCAGATGCTCTTTGAGCAAATCCACGGCGCCGCGGCTGCTGCAGATCGACTGCGCCCAGCGGACGGGATCGAACCCCGGGACGGCGGCGGAAGAATAATCGGTGGTGGTGGTGAAGCTGCCGAACAGGACGCCCGCCCCGACAAGCACGCCGATCCTTGCTGCTTTTGGCATGGCAATCCCGAACATCATGCCGCGCGCACATATTGGTTGAACCATTCGATGGTGCGAGTCCAGGCCTGCTGGGCGGCCGCCTTGTTGTAGCGCTCCGGCGTGGCGTCGTTGAAGAAACCATGCACCGCGCCCGGATAGACATGGCCTTCATAGCGGATCTTGTTCTTTTTCAGCTCCGCTTCCTGGGCGGGATAGGCTTCCGCCAGCGACTTGTCGAGCGCGCCATGATGGACGAGGATGGCCGCCTTGATCTTGGCCACATCCTCCGGCTTGGGCGCGCCGCCATAGAAAGGCGCCGCCGCGCCCAGATCCGCGCCCAGCAAAACCGACAGGTTGTTGGCCAGGCTGCCGCCGAAACAAAACCCGGTCGCGCCGATCTTGCCGCTGCAGTCGGGGCGCGATTTCAGCCATTGCGCGGCGGCGATGAAATCCTGGGTCCGTTTGGCGGGATCGATCTTGCCGAACAACTGGCCGCCCTTGTAGTCGTCGCCCGGATAACCGCCCACGGATGACAGCGCATCGGGCGCGAAGGCCATGAAATTCTCCAGCGCAAAGCGCCGCGCGACATCTTCGGTATGCGGATTCAGTCCCCGGTTCTCATGGATGACGATGATGCCCGGCAGCTTGGCCGGTATGGCATCGCGGGTGTCGGCGCTGAAGGGCCGCACGAAATAGCCCCGGATATAGCCATTGCCATTCGGCGAGGGCACCGTCTCGTAGCTGGCCTTGATCCGTTCGTCGGTCTTGGAGACCTGCTGTCCCAGCGCATAATTCGGCATCAGGGCATCGACAATCGCCGTGGCGGTCAGCCCGGCGATGGCAAAACGCTTCACGCCATTGAGAAAGGCGCGGCGGCTGACTTCGCCGTGAATATAGCGGGTGTATAATTCGATCGCTTCGGCGGGAATTTTCTTGCGTCCGTTCGGCTGATCCATGGAAGCCTCCCCTGTTTGCGCGCAGATTATCATGGCCCCGGCGATTTTCGAAGACTGCGGCCCGGCTATGCGCCGCGATCTTGCAGGCCCGCGGGCGCAGGCATAGGGTCTGCGCGGTTTCATTCGGGATGGGGGTCTCCAATGCGAATCTCACGCCGCGATATCATGATCGGCGCCGTCGCTGCACAAGCTGTCGGTGCTTCGGGCCGCGCGCTGGCCGAGACCATGACGCCCAAGGGCCTGATGCCCACCGGTCAGGAAACCCTGGGGCCGTTCTTTCCCGTGCGCATTCCGCCGGTGCATGACCAGGACATTACGCATTATCCGGGCAAGAACGGCCGCGCCAAAGGACAGATCGTCGAACTGACCGGCAAGGTCACCGACACCAAGGGCCGCCCCCTCCCCCAGGCGCAGATGCTGATCTGGCAGGCCAACGCGGCGGGGCGTTATGTCAATCCGGTGGACACCAACACCGCGCCCATCGATCCCAATTTTCTGGGCGTGACCTCTTTCGGCGTGGATGCGCAAGGTCGCTATCGCCTGCGCACCGTCAAGCCCGGCGCCTATCCCGAGCCGTCCGGCACGATGCGCACGCCGCATATTCATTTCGATGTCATCAATGGCGATTACCGGCTGATCGCGCAGACCTATTTCCCCGGCGAGGAACTGAACGCACATGATTTGCTTTTATCCACCCTGGCGTCCCGCCACAGAAATCCGGAAGACGCGATCTGCAAGCGAGCCAAGACCAGCGAGCCGAATGTGCTGGCTTTCGAATGGAATATCGTGCTGCTGACCTGAAACTCGCTTCAAACATCATAAATTTTTCGGCAAATGCGACGGCCTGCATTGGCGGCTTGGCAAGCCCCGCGCTGTCATTTTTGCGCCATGCCGGACGCAATGGCCATCGCCGCATCGGGATCCCCGGCGGCCGCATCGCTATCCCAGGCCGCATCGTCTGCGGCGGGAAGCAGCGCACCCGCGCCTCAGATTCCGGCACCCGCGCAACTGAGCGGTTCGGGTTTCATCCTGGCGTATAATCCCAACGCGCCTTTCGCCAATCTGCAGGATCTGGTCGCGGTGCCCGACGCGAATTCAGGGACCACCGGCGCGCTTCAGACAGCGAACGGCACGCCGGCCAATCCGGTGGTCTACCGCATCGCCTCGCATCTCTACCGTTCGCTGCTGAATCAGTAGCAGCCGCGCGTCAGCCCGGCGCGCTGAAATGCGCCACCGCTTCGGCGCGCAATTCCGCCACCTTGGCCTGAAGTTCGGCGGGCGAAACCACGATGCCCGCCGCGGCGAAGTCGGCTTCCACCTTGGCCAAGGCGGCATCGGGCCCCTTGCCCAATACGCCCGCCTCGACCACCGCGGTGACATAATCGTCGATCCGCGCATCGTGCATGTTCATCCGCGCCGCGGCCCATTCGCCCAGCTTGTTGTCGCGCCGCGCCATGATCCGAAAAAGGGCTTCGGCATCATGCGCCCATTTGGCTTCGTAACCGCGCTCGCGTTCTTCGAACATGTCGATGGTCCTCTCAGTTTCCAAAAAGACCTATGTCCGATCCGCAGGAGATCAAGACCCATTCGCATGAAGCTTTATCAGTTATCTTTTTGCTGCGGCGCGGTGGCGGCAAAGAACGGGGATTTCCGCCCGATCTCCCCCACAACAATCTCTGCAGGCGGGAAACCGCATCGGCATTGCAACATTGGCGCAATGTGACGTGCCAAAAAGGGAACTCGCGCGCCTCCACGCGCATTACCACGGCTGGAGCGTTTCTGCTGTCATCGCGAGGATATCATGCGCCATTTCCGTGGCCGCCTTTTGCTTGCCTCAATCCTGGCCGGTGCGCCGCTGCTGGCGATGAGCGTTACGCCCGTCCAAGCGCAATTCTCCGCCAGCATCGGCTTCGATAGTTTCCACGGCACCCTGTCCAGCTATGGCGACTGGCTTTACAGCGACCGCTGGGGCGAGGTGTGGCGTCCCATGTCGCAGGATCGTGATCGCGACTGGCGCCCCTATTGGGCAGGACGCTGGGCCTCGACCCGCGAATATGGCTGGACCTGGATTTCCGACGAAGGCGAATGGGGCGACATCGCCTATCATTATGGCCGCTGGGTCTATGATCCCGACGATGGCTGGCTGTGGCTGCCCGGCTATGTCTGGTCGCCGGCCTGGGTGGTGTGGCGCAGTTCGGGCCCCGATGTGGGCTGGATGCCGATGCCGCCGGATGATTATTTCCTGCGCCCATCGGGCATCAGCATAAACATCCGCTTCGGCGACTGGAACGATATCGGCGGCTATTACGGCTATTCGCGCTGGTACGGTTCATCCTTCGACCAGCAGCGCTTCGGCCGGCTTTGGACCTTTGTGCCGGGCGAGCGGCTGTCCGATCCCGGCTATCGCCGCTATGCCTTGCCGCGCACGCAGACCATCAACATCGTGCGCAGCTCGCGCAACATCACCAATTACACGGTGGTCAACAACACCATCATCAATCGCAGCGTGGACACCACGGTCGTCAATAGAGGCGGGCGCGCGCCGCAACCGGTGGCCGCCAATACGGTCTTGCGCAACACGCGCTGGGTGACGCCGGTGAATCAGGGCGAGCAGATTCAGAACCGTGCACGCCAGGAACGGCCGCATGGCGATGGCCGGATCAACAGCGCCCCAGCGCCCACGCCGGAACAGATCCGCACCTTGTCCACGCGCGCCGTGCCGACCCTGAACGCCAATGCCCGCACCAACGCGGGCGGTGCGCCGGGCAACACCGGCAATGATCGCGACAATCGCAATGCACCGCGCCATCTGTTCAGCCAAGCCAATGCGCAGGAGCTTCAGGTCCGCACGCGCGGCCAGCAACAGCCGGGCGCCGCGCCCGCGCCCAATGCGACGCAACCAACCGCACCGCAGAGCGGCAACACACAAGGGCGGGACAATAATCGCGAGGGCCGCAATCCGCCCTCGACTCAACAACCGGCCGCGCAACAGCCCGCAGCCCAACCGCCCACGGCGCAGCAACCGGCCGCCTCGCCTCCACAACCGGGCAATGACGAACGCGGCTCGCGCAATCGCGACAACAATGCGCGCGACAATAATGCGCGCGACAATGCCAGCCGTGACAATAACGGGCGCGGCGCGGAGCGTCCTCAAGCTCCCGCTTCCATGCCTCCGGCGGCAACGCCTCCGACGGCGCCGCCGCAGGCCGAACGGACGCCGCCCATGCCGCCCGCAGCGGTGCGACCGCCGCCGTCCAATAATCCGCCTACGGAAGATCGCGGCAATCGCGGCCCGGGCGCCGACAGGCCGCCCCGCGCTCTGCCTGATCAGCCGCCGCCGGCCGCTATGGAGCAACGCCCGCAAGCACCCCGAGAGCAGCCGCAACGCGAACAACCACGCGAGCAGATGCAGAGGGAACAGCCGCAGCGGATGCCGGATCGTGCACCCGAGCGCGCGGCACCCGTGCAGCGCGAGGCCTCCCCGCCGCCGGCACGCGAACAGGCACCCTCGCGCGAAGCGCCACAACGCGAGCAAGCCCGCCCCCCGCGCGAGCAACCGCCCGAGCAGGCCAAGCCCAACACGCCGCCCCCCGATCAAGAGCGTGGCAACGGACGCGGCAATGGGCGGGACCGCAGCAACGACGACCGCTGACGCCGCAGCAGGCCCGGCAGGAATAGACCGGCGGAAATAGACAAGACACCGTCTCATATCTCCGCTTAACTGCGCCCGCGAAACACGGGTGCGGGACATGGCGGCGAAAGAAGAGACCATCGAGAATTACAGCGGGCTGAAGCTGTTCGTCCGCTCCTGGCAGCCGGCGGGCGCGCCCCGCGCCGTGGTGGCGATCTGCCCCGGCTTCAATTCGCACAGCGGCTATTATCTCTGGGTGGCCGAGCAACTCGCCGCCGATGGTTATGCGGTCTATGCCATCGATCTGCGCGGACGAGGCAAGTCGGAAGGCGAACGCTCCTATGTCGACCGGGTCGGCGAATATGAAGACGATCTGGCTGAACTGATCCGGCTGGCCAAGTCGCGCCAGCCCGGCCTGCCGGTATTCCTTTTGGGCCATAGCGCGGGCGGCGTCATCTCCTGCATCTATACGCTCGACTATCAGAGCGAACTGGCGGGCCTGATCTGCGAAAGCTTCGCCTTCCAGGTGCCCGCGCCCGATTTCGCGCTGTCGGTGCTCAAAGGTCTGGCCCATATCGCGCCCCATGCCCATGTCCTGACCTTGAAGAACGAAGATTTCTCGCGCGATCCCAATGTGGTGGCGGCGATGAACGCCGATCCGCTGATCAAGGACGAAAGCCAGCCCAGCCAGACGGTGGCGGCGCTGGTCCATGCCGATGAGCGGCTGAAGGCGGAATTCGGCAAGATCACCTTGCCGGTGCTGATCCTGCATGGCACCGCCGACAAGGCGACGCGCCCCGAAGGCAGCCAGTTCTTCCACGACCAGGCCGGCTCGAAAGACAAGACGTTGAAGTTTTATCAGGACGCCTATCACGACCTGCTGAACGACATCATCCGGGACCAGGTGATGGCCGACATCAAGGCCTGGATCGCCGCGCGATTGCCCGCACGGTAACGGGCGCGCGCGTTCGCGCCACAGGGCTGCAAGGTTACAGCGCGTATGCGGATTTATTTCATACCGCATACGGGGAAACCGTCACGGAATCTGTTTAACTGCCGCCGCGCGGGCCGGGAGCGTCGCCCGCCGTCATTTCATTCAACATTCAGGGAGAAAAAGATGAGAAGCATCATCATAGCCGCACTATTGACCACCGCCTTCACTGGCGTCGCATGGGCGCAGGACAAAGCCGCCCAGATCACCCAGGCCGTATCGCCGTTGCCCGAAATGCTGCGCGCCGGCGCCACCGTCGTCAGCTATGACGCCAAGGGCATGCCGGTGGTGCTGCGCCAGGGCACCAACAATATCATCTGCAATCCCAGCGCGGGCGGCGAAGGCTTTGCCGTCAATTGCTATGAGAAAGTGATGAAGACCCAGAACGACATGGCGGCCAAGCTGCGCGCCGAAGGCAAGGACGCGAAAGCGGTCCAGGCCGCGATGCAGGAAGCGCGCGCATCGGGAAAACTTCCCGCCGTGCCGATGGGCACTGCCAGCTATAGCCGTTTCGGCAAGACCGAAGCGGATAGCCGCGTCACCTGGCGCATCGCGCTTCCGGGTGCCACCACGGCATCCACTGGATTGCCTGACAAAAAAGGCGCCGATGGCGATCCGTGGCTGCAGCTGGGCGGCACGCCCAACGCGCACGTCCATATTAAATAACGGCATCAAGTAACGCACGCGCGACATGCTGGCGGGCTTTGCGGCCCGCCGGCCTGTCACAGCGCCTTTACACAGAATTTACGCGGGAACAGGGACGGCATGGCTGTCCCGACACCGCCGCCAGGGATTATGATTTTTCCGCCCCGCGCGGAGACATCATCCCATGACCGCAAAAAACAGCTATGTCCGTTACGGCACCGTCGCGATGGGATTCCATTGGACCATCGCCGCCCTTATTCTGCTGAATGTGGGACTTGGAATTTATTTCGTGAATTTTCTGGAACGCGAGAACCCCGCGCGGGCGGGTGTGGTCAATCTGCATGAATCGCTTGGCATCACCGTTCTGGTGCTCAGCGTGCTGCGCCTGGTGTGGCGGCTGATGAACCCCATTCCCACGCTTCCCGCCGATTTCAGCCCCGCCAAGCGCAAGTTTGCACGCGGCACGCATTACACGCTGTATGCGCTGATGATCCTGGTGCCGCTGGCCGGTTGGGCCCTGGCGTCGATCCCGCCGCGCCCCCTGCTGCTGTTCAATGCCATTCCCTGGCCGAAGATTTTCTTCCTGGCGTCATTGTCCGCCGATGCGAAGAAAGCGGCCGCGGGCATGATCGCGCCCAGCCATATCATCCTGGCCTTCCTGCTTCTGGCGCTCGCCATCGGCCATCTCAGCGCGGCGCTGTTTTACCACGGCATGATCCGCAAGGATAAAGTCCTGCAGCGCATGGTGCCCGGCACGGACGTGAACTCCGTGGGGACGGTCTAGCGCGTCAGCCGCCGCAAATATCGCTGGCGGCACAGCGTCATCGCGGCCACACTATCGCGCCGCACATCCGGGATGTGCGCATAGGGGGCCTCATGCAGACCGACATCGCCGAAATCGCGCCGGGCATCCATCGCCTCTCGACCTATGTCGCCGAGATCGCGCCGCCCGTCGGATTCACCTTCAACCAGTTCCTGATCGAGGCCGACGAACCCCTACTGTTTCATTGCGGCCCCCGCGCCATGTTCCCGCTGGTGTCGGCGGCGGTGGCGCGCATCATGCCCATCGACCGGCTGCGCTGGATCAGCTTCGGCCATGTCGAAAGCGATGAGTGCGGCGCGATGAACCAATGGCTGGCCGCCGCGTCCAAGGCGCAGGTGGTGCATGGCCAAGTCGCCTGCATGGTCTCGCTCAACGATCTGGCCGACCGCCCGCCCCGCGCGCTCGCCAATGGCGAAGTGCTGGATATCGGCGGACGCCGCATCCGCTATCTCGACACGCCGCATGTGCCCCATGGCTGGGAAGCCGGCGTGATCTATGAAGAAGTGACCAGGACCCTGTTCTGCGGCGACCTCTTCACCCATTTCGGCAACGGCGCCGCGATCACCGAAGACAGCATCCTGGACGCGGCGATTTTCGCGGAAGAACAGGCCCATGCCAGCGCGCTCACACCCCAGACCGCGCCAACCCTGCGCATGCTGGCGGCGCTGTCGCCCGCGCGGCTGGCGGTGATGCATGGATCGAGCTTCAAAGGCGATTGCGCCGCGCAGCTTGCCAGCCTCGCCGACTATTACGAAAAGGCGCACGCGGCGAAAGGCGGCTAGCTTCCCTAAATTCTGGTGCGGCTACAGCGTGACTTAAGAGCGCGGTCCGATCTGGTCGTAGATCCAATCGGAAAGCCGGAAAAGCTGCACATTAAGAACAAGCATCGCCACCCAAGCTACGAGTAAGGTCGGGGCTCCCGCCAGGATTTTGGGAAGAACCCCATTTCCGAAATGCTGCATCGCAAAGGCTACCGCTATCACACCGCCACCACCGGCGATGCCACACATCACTGCAATAGGCACCAGGTATGCGACCCAGTCTAAGGCGCGTCTTGGCCGCCGAACGGATTCAAGCAGGTTTAAATAGGTCCACAACATAAGGCTGCCGTTTGCGCCTTCCCTGCGTCATCGATCAGCTTCACGATATCACCAATGTCTAATACCCGACAGCAGACCCCGCCGTGGCGCGGCGGTCGTTGGCGCCATAGACAATGCGCTTGCCATCCTTGGTGCCGACCATGATCGCTTCGTCGAAGCCGAACAGGACATTGTCTTCTTCGGTGATCTTGTAACCGGCCGCTTCCAGTTCCTTCTTCACATCCGGCTTGATCGCGCCCGGTTCGGTGGTGATCACATCGGGCAGCCATTGATGATGCAGGCGCGGCATGTCCACCGCCGCTTTCACATTCATCTTGTGATCCACCACATTCAGGATCGATTCCAGAACGGTGGTGATGATGAAGGAGCCGCCCGGGCTTCCCGTCACCATGAACAGCTTGCCGTCCTTGGTCACGACGGTCGGGCTCATCGACGAGAGCGGGCGCTTGCCCGGCTGGATCGAATTGGACGCGCCCTGGATCAGGCCATAGAGATTGGGCGACCCCACTTTCGAGGTGAAATCGTCCATCTCGTTGTTGAGGAAGAAACCGGTATTGCCCGCGATCACCTGCGCGCCAAAGCCGGACGCGATGCCGTTGATCGTGTAGGTGATCGAGACCGCGTTGCCGTCCTTGTCGACCACGGAGAAATGCGTGGTCTGCGCGTCCTGATGCGGCGCGGTGCCCGGCTTCACTTCGCTCGACGGCGTCGCCTTGACGGGATCGATCTTGGCGCGGATGTCGGCGGCATGTTTGGCCGACAGGATCTTGTCCAGCGGATTCTTCACAAAGGCCGGATCGCCCAGGCCGAAATTGCGGTCGACATAGGCATGGCGCATGGCTTCGGCCATGTAATGAATGCTTTTGGCCGAATGATGGGACATCTTGTCCATCGGATAGGCGGACAGGATGTTGGCAATCTCACAGATGATCGGCCCGCCCGATGACGGCGGCGGCGCGGAAATGATGCGATAGCCGCGATAGTTGCAGGCGATAGCCGGGGTTTCTTCGGCGGTGAACGACGCGAAATCCTGCATGGTGAGAAGCCCGCCCCGCGCCTTCGACGCCGCGACCACGCGTTCGGCAATGTCGCCCTTGTAAAAAACATCCGACCCCTTGGCCGAAATCTGCTTCAAGGTCGCGGCCAGGTCCTTCTGCACCAACCTGTCGCCCGCCGCATAAGGCTTGCCGTTCTTGAGAAAGATCGCGCCGACATTGGCCTCTTTGTGGAAATAATCCTCGTTGGCCTGGAAGAAGGCCAGATCGCCCGGCGTCAAGATGAAGCCCTGCTCCGCCAGCTTGATCGCGGGCGCCATCACCCGATCGCGCTTCATGGTGCCGTATTCGTCCAGCATCTTTTGCAGGCCCATCACGGTGCCCGGCACCGCGACGGCCTTGTAGCCGTACAGGCTCTCCATCGGGATCACATTGCCCTTGGCGTCCAGATACATGTTCGCGCTGGCGGCCATCGGCGCCTTTTCGCGGAAATTGATGAAAGTGTCCTTGCCGTTGGCCAGATGAATGGTGGCAAGCCCGCCGCCGCCGATATTGCCCGCCGACGGATAGACCACCGCCAACGCATAGCCGATGGCGACCGCCGCATCGACGGCGTTGCCGCCTTCCTTCAATATCTGCGCCCCGACATCGCTGGCGTAATGCTGGGCGCTGACCGCCATGCCGTTCGCAGCCTCGACCGGCTTTTCGTCCTTCATCGGCGGCGGCGAGAAATGCGCCCATTCCTGCGCGCAGGCCAACGACGATGTCAGCAGAAGGCTGCCCAGAACCGCATTGAAAAGCCGCATCGCGTTTCCCCTGTTTTTTCAAACAGTAGATAGCGCGATGCGTGAAAACAAGCCGCCGCAAACGCAGGGCTGGGTTTAGTATTCCTGCTCGGTCGGCCGGAACGGCGCCCAGCTTGTCATTGTTTGCCCATTTTCTGCTCTACGTCTCCCAGCACCATCGGCGAGCTGGGTATGAGCGTTAGCGATTTGACCATGCGCGCGGTGGCGGCCTTATAAGACTTGAAGGAAGCGCTCTTACGATGAGCGTCATAGGCCTCCGGGCTGGCATAGACCTCCAAGATCGTAACGCGGGAAGGGTCGTCTTTGCGCGCGACCGCCAACAGAGCGAGCACACCCGGTTCGAGGCGCTTCGAGGTTTCAATCTCTTGCCGGAGCGCCGTCCGATAGCTAGCGATTTGTTCCGGATCGACTTTGATTTCCGCGAGCTGCACGAACCGGCGATCAGACTCTTCAGCTGGCGCTGCGGCCCCGATTGCTGCCGCGCTGGCGACTGCAACGATCAATAGTGGAACAAGGTTTCGCATCGTATTCCTAGCGCCCCACCATCTGCTGCAAGGCTTCGGGATAACGCGCACCGGTAAAGGCAATGCCCGATACCGCCTTGTCGAGGAGATCCAGATCATCCCTGGTCAAGGTGACATCCGCGCCGCCCAGATTTTCTTCCAGCCGATGCAGCTTGGTGGTGCCGGGGATCGGCACGATCCAAGGCTTCTGCGCCAGAATCCAGGCCAACGCGATCTGCGCCGGTGTGGCGCCTTTCTTCGCTGCCATCTGCGCCAACAGATCGACCACCGCCTGGTTGGCGGCCCGCGCTTCGGGCGCAAAGCGGGGGACACTGTTGCGGAAATCGGTCTTGTCGAAACTCGTGCTGGCGTCGATCTTGCCGGTGAGAAAGCCTTTGCCCAGCGGACTGAACGGCACAAAGCCGATGCCCAGTTCTTCCAGGGCCGGCATGATCTCCTGCTCCGGCTCGCGCCACCACAATGAATATTCACTTTGCAGCGCCGCCACCGGCTGCACCGCATGGGCGCGGCGGATGGTCTTGGCGCCCGCTTCCGAAAGGCCGAACGCCTTCACCTTGCCTTGCGCGATCAGGTCTTTCACCGTGCCGGCTACATCCTCGATCGGCACCTCCAGATCGACGCGGTGCTGATAGAGAAGATCGATCACATCGGTCTGCAGCCGCTTCAGCGAGGCTTCGACCACCGCGCGGATATGTTCCGGGCGGCTGTCGAGCCTGGGTAGGCCGGTGCGGGCGCGCGGATCGCTGGTGGTGTCGAAACCGAATTTGGTGGCGATCACCACATTCTTGCGGATCGGCTTCAGCGCCTCGCCCACCAGTTCTTCATTGGTGAAGGGGCCATAGACTTCCGCCGTGTCGAAAAAGGTGACGCCTTTGTCGGCAGCGGCGCGGATCAGCTTGATGCCGTCGGATTTTTCCACCGCCGCGCCATAGCCGAAGCTCAGCCCCATGCAACCGAACCCGATGGCGGAGACGGTGAGATTTCCCAATTTGCGTGTCTGCATGACATCGATCCTTTAGATGATGAAAGAAGTGCTGGTCTCGCGGCGAACGCGATCCCGCCTTACCCGTGCATGTGAAAAACCTTGCTCACGATGGTCCAGGCGCCGTCCAGCTTCGCCATGTTGAGATAATCGGTATAGACCGGCTTGCCTCCGCGGCTGATGTCCAACCGCACATTGGCGGCGGTGCCGGTGACATCGACGCGGGTGAAGCGAGCTTCCAGATCCGGCGCCGGGCCCACCTTGTCCCGCGCGTCGTAAAGCTTCTGCGGGTCGGGGCCCAGCAGATTGCCGCCCAGATAACCGAAGATATTCGCCTGGTCGTGGAAAGCCTTCTTGGTGGTGGCGCCGCTGCCAGTGCGGCCGCCTTCGATATAGGCGCTTACGGCCTCAGTGATGGCGTCATAGTCGGCAACGGGATTGGTGCTCATGGGGAAAATCTCGTTTGGTTGGGTATGAGGGCAAAATAAGCCCTCGCCCGTCCAGCGATAAGGCGCTAAAATCGGCATGGACTTATGTCGGATATTCATCAATGCGGCGAGACGAACTGGCCGATCTGCTGGCTTTTGCGGCGGTGGCGGAGGAAAGCAGCTTCACACGCGCCGCCGCGCGGCTGGGAACTTCGCAATCGGCACTCAGCCACACCGTCAAACGGCTGGAAGCGCGGCTGGGCCTGCGACTTCTCACCCGCACCACGCGCAGTGTGGCGGCCACCGAAGCGGGTGAGCGGTTGATGGAAACCCTGCGCCCCGCCTTCGACGATATCGATGCGCGGCTTTCGGCCCTCACCGCCTTGCGTGAAAAGCCAGCAGGTACCGTGCGCATCACCACCGGCGAGCACGCGGCGGAAAAAGTATTGTTGCCTGCGCTGATCAAGCTGCTGCCCCGCTATCCCGACATTGAAGTGGAATTGAACGTCGATTACGGGCTCACCGACATCGTGAAGGATCGTTTCGATGCGGGCGTGCGGCTGGGCGAACAGATCGCCAAGGACATGATCGCCGTGCCCATCGGTCCGCCCATGCGCATGGCGGTTGTGGGTGCGCCTTCCTATTTCACGCGGCACGGCATTCCCAAATCGCCCCGTGACCTGGCCGATCACATTTGCATCAACCTGCGCCTGCCCACGCGGGGCGGGCTTTATGCTTGGGAGTTCGAGAAAGGTGCGCGCAAATTGAACGTCCGCGTCGAAGGCCAGCTGGTGCTCAACACCTCCGGTTTGATTGTGAAGGCTGCCACGGCGGGGTTGGGCCTGGCATCACTGCCGTCGCATATCGTGGAAAGCGAAATCGCCAAGGGCCGGTTGAAACAGGTGCTGGGGGACTGGTGCCCGCCCTTCCCCGGCTATCATCTTTATTATCCCGGCCGCCGCCAGCAATCGCCCGCGCTCAAGCTGCTGGTCGAAGCCCTGCGCTGGCGGCCATGAACAGGAGGGCTGGGCTACCGGCCCTCCTGGCTAAAAAGGTTTCGTGCGCTCCAAGCTCAAGCTGAGAGCGCGCCATTGCGATACTTCCGCCGTCCACGTCACTCTCTTGGAATAGGCTGGGTCTACGCGCCAGGTCTTCGGCAACGGCACGTGCTTACCGTCGACCATTTCGAATTCAAAACTCTTTTCGCGTAACACGGGCTGCCTGATGGCTTCGCTGTCTGAAAGGCCGATCCAATGGTCAAAATCATCGATGACGCGCGCATCATCACCGCGAAAAACCACATGGCAGATGTCTCTATGCCGAGCGTCCTGAGCTGGGGGCGGGAGATCCGCCGACGTAAAATATACCACGAATTGGCGGTCCCCCAACTTACTTACCCACGCCGCCTTGCTTTCTTGAATACCTGCCGTATTAGCCAGGACGTCTGCCAACCCGCTTTCTGATGTGTTGACGGGCGATGCTCCGAGCGAAACCGCCTTTGCATTGATCGCTGTCTTATCGAGGTCAGTGTCGATGCAGAAGGTCTTGAATACTTCAAACGCTGACTTTTCTTGAGCCCTGAGTTCAACGGGGAATACAGCGGCACTCAAGAACACTGCAGAAAATGCAATTTTCGAAATCTTCATTGGTGCCGCGCCCCCCATTTGCCGCTATCCTATGCGCCCACGCTCACCCGATCCACTCATACCGAGCATATAGACCTCAACAGCAAGAATACTTTATGAAGATCGCCGTCACCGCACTCCTCTGCATCCCACTCCTCTGCGTTCCCTTGGCATTCGCCGCGCGCGCCGCCGAGCCGGTGAAGCTGGCCTTTGTCGATACCGGCAATACCGGGCGCAGCGTCACCGCCGAGGCGCTGGCCAATGTGCGGATCGCGCAGGGTCATCTTCCCATCGCCGTGATCTCCCGCGCCGTCGATCAGGATCCGTATGCGGTGACACCCGAGGCCAATGCCGCCGCGATCCTGTCGGAGCGCGGCATCGACGTCTCCACTCACCGCGCCGCCCAGATCACCGCCAACGATGTGCGCCATTCCGATGTGATCCTCACCATGACGGCGGCGCACAAGGAAAAGCTCATCGCCCTCTTCCCCGACGCGAAAGCCAAGACCTTTACTCTTGCCGAATATGCGACGGGCAAGCCCGAAGATGTGGCCGACGCGTTCGGCAAACCGATGGATTTCTATCGCGCCATGGTCAAACAGGTGGACTTCTATATCGGCCCGGCGCTGACCAAGACGGCGACCTTGGAGAAGCACGACAAATAGGACGGAGGAGAAGATGCTGGAAGGCTCTTGCCATTGCGGCGCGGTTCACTGGCAATTCGACGGCGTTCCCGACACAACGACGGCTTGCAGCTGCACGGTCTGCCGCCGCTATGGCGTGCTGTGGGCCTATGACTATGAAGGCGAGCGGATAAAGGTCACGGGCCCAACCCACGCCTATGTCTGGGGCGACCGCGAAATCGGATTTCATTTCTGTCCCGATTGCGGCTGCATCGCCTATTGGCGCGCGGTCGAACCCCGCGCCGACGGCCGCCGCCGCATCGCGGTCAATCTCAGGCTGGCGGAGCCGGAGACGGTGGGCGCGATTCCGGTGAAGCATTTCGACGGCCTGAACTGGACCAGTGACCCGGTGCTGGACGGCCGCTGCGTTGCGGACATGTGGTTCTGAACCGCGAAATCAACCGGATAAACCGCTTTCGGCGGCGTTTGCATTCCGGCATGCGACTCCCTATGTAAAGGGAGCCGTAAAGACCAGCACTCGTCAGGTTTTTTACAGACGGCAGTTTCTTAAAAAGATCATCGAATAACCGGCGCTGCGATGGGCGTGCGGCCTGCGCATTCGCGTTTTTGACGCGAAGACGAAGGCGCGCGCCTGCTTCATCGGCCCGGTGCTTCGTCATCGCCGGAAAGACCGCTTCATGATCGCCTATTTCTTGCTGGTTCATCGCTATCCGGAACAATTCAAGCGGCTTTTCCGCGCGATTCATGATCCCAAGAATCTGTATCTCATCCATGTCGACAAGAATTCCGGCCCGCAACTGGACGCAGGCATCCGCGACTTTCTCTCTGCGTATCCGAATGCCGCCATTCTGAAGGGCGAAAAGGCCGTTTGGGGCGGATACAGTCTGGTCGATGCCGCGTTGCGTGGCATGGCGGAACTCCTGAAGATGAGTCCGGACTGGGAATATTTCATCAATCTCAGCGGCCAGGATTTCCCCCTGAAAAGCCAAAGCGAGATCCGGCACTTCCTGGCCGAAAATCGCGGCACGGAATTCATCAAGGTTCTGAACCAGCAGACCGAACGCCCCGATACCATGGCGCGCGTTCGCCGGTACGCCGTTGAATCGGAGGACGGAATTGTCCAGACCGATGCCGACCGCCCCTTCCTGCAAGGCGCCACGCCCTATATCGGAAACCAGTGGATGGTGGTCAGCCGCCGCTTCTGCCAGTTCGTCACCCACGACCCTCGCGCGGAACGCTACAAGACGTTCTACAAAAACACCTTCATCGCGGACGAAGGCTTCTTCCAGACCGTCATGATGAACACTGGGGCGCACGGGACGATCCACAATGGCGATCTGCATGCCATCGACTGGGTACCCGATGGCCTTATCAAGCGGCGCCCCCGCACATTCACCATCGCCGATGCGCCGATGCTGATCGCAAGCCCCGCTCTGTTTGCCCGCAAATTCGACGAATCCGTGGACAGGGCAATTTTCACGGCGCTGGAACATCACATCGGCCGTGCAGATCACACGCCCCTGCAACCGCGGCGTCAACCGGCACTTACGACAAAAACCCTTGTTGCCGCCTAACGGCATCAACCCGGCAATGTGCCGGTCAACCTGGAGTGTCTGAAATGGGCAAAGGCAATCGTGAGAAGAAGAAGCCGAAGCAGGACAAGATAAAAGCCAAGGACATCGCCCCTGCATCGCCGTTCGGCGGCAATTCCAATGCCGGCAAGGCAGCGGGAAAACGCAAGTAGCGAATTACTCTTCAAACTGCGCCGGCAACCGGCCGATCTTGAAGAAAGTGACCGGCTCGTCGTCATAGTCGCCCAGTTCGGCGTCGCCGGTGGTCGAATAGGCCACAACGCCCAGCTTTGTCGAAGCCATGCGTTCGGCCTTGCGCCGGGCTTCGTCGGCGGATTTGCAGACAATCGGCTTGTCGGCCTTCAGCGCTGCGCCCCGTCCGGCAACGAAAGACTGAACAAGGTAGTTGGTCACACGCGCCATGATCGTTCCTGTCGGGGCATCGGCCCCAGTTTATGATCGTTCAGTATGCCTTGGTTCGGCGACATTGCGTAACAAACTCCGGCAGCATGCTTGCCGGGCAACCGCGAATGATGGAAATGGCCTATAGAGTAAACGCACGTTTCGCGAATGACTTTTACAATGGCTGGCTCAGCGACATCATCGCTGCGCCACCGCCTGGGCGTGGCGATGTGATTTCGGTCAACCGATTTGGCCGGGACATCCCGATGCAGGTCACCGCGGTCTGGACGCCATCCGCCAAAATCCCGCGAATGGCGGGCGTTATCATGATCGAGGCCCGCGAGATTTAATAAGGCTATCGCCCTGGGACGAATGGGCCTAGCGTTTTGCCCGGCCGGGCACATCTGGCCCTATAGGAGCCACATGCGCATTCCCTCGGCGCTTGAACTGTCACTGCCGGAATGGACGGCGCTGCGCAACCTGACTGCGCGCAATTTCACACCCAGCCGCCAGATCGACCCGAACCACAAGGCGCGCCTGCTGGAATTGGGTCTTATTCAACTCGGCATGGGCGGGCTGATGGCGACGCCCGCAGGCCGCATCGTCGCACGCGCGCGATAATCGGGCTGCCTATTCACGGCGGCAAGCCGCCGAAGCCGTTGATCCAGCCATTCAGCATGCACAGCGGATCGACCACGCCGCCCGTATCCTGGTGACCGGCCGCCAGCGCTTGCGACCGGAAGCTGATGCAAGGCACTCGCGCCGGGGTGTTGCGGGCCGTCAGTTCGGCCTGCCGCCGGGGAAGGTCTTTCACCAGCGACCGCGGTTCGGCCATAGCGTCTTTGTCGCGCGGTATCGCGGCGAACGCGCTGCAATGGGCCCGCTGTTCCGGCGTCAGATTGTTCCGGCTTTCCGGGGCGCAGCCGAACAGCGCATTGCCGAATGTCTGAAGATCGGTTGCCGGCGGCGGCGCGACCGGCGGCAGAATAATCGGCGGCACGGTCAGAGGCTGCGTCCTCGAGGATGGCAATGTGGAAGGCCTGCCCCTCAGCGAACCGGGAGCGGGCCTGGCCACTTCCCGCAGGCGCGGGAGAAAGAAGGTGATCTCACGCGAAAGCTTTTTCGCGGGCAACATCAGCGGCAGCGAATAGATGAATATGGCGACGAACCCCATCTGCAGCAGAACTGCAATCGTGGCGCCCGTAAGCCGGTCGCGCGTCTTGTTCATGGAAACCGGATGGCTCCTGAAAAAGGCCCGTTCAATGCCGACGTAACGCAACGCTCCGCCGGGTTCGCCCCGGACCGGTCCAGTATAAGCGGAAGGCCCGGCCAAATTCATTGGACAATTTCGTCCTGCCCTCCGCTTGCGCTCCGGGCGTTCCCGGCTTGAAATCGTCCCCCCGGACGATTTCACCCTGTGGGACGCCGCTCACAGTCGAAATCGCCCCGTCCCGCGCGTCATGGGGTCGGCCATGTGCGGCCAGACCGAACGTCAGACCAACCGAAGGAGACGATCATGGAATATATGCTGGTGCTGTTTTCCGACCCCAAACCCCTCGCCGCGATGAAGCCGGCCGAGATGGAGGCAATGGGGGGCGCCTATTACGCCTTCACCCAGGCGCTGCAAAAAGAAAAAGCCTTCGTGGATTCGCGCCGCCTGAAGACCGCCGCCGAAGCCACCACCATCACCTTGGAAGGCGGCAAGTCCAAGGTGCTGAACGGGCCCTATGCCGAAACGCGCGAGGAACTGGCGGGCTATTACCTGATCGACGTACCCGACCTGGACGCGGCGATGAAATGGGCGGCGCGCTGCCCCACCGCCGGTCATGGCCATGTCGAAGTGCGGCCGATCTGGCCGATGCCCGGCTAACGCGTGGCGCAAGGCGGCGAGGATATCAACGCGACCGCGGAAAGTGTGGCGCGCCGAAGCTATGGCAAGCTGATCGCCTTCCTCGCCGCCCGCACCCGCGATGTGGCGGCGGCGGAAGACGCGCTGGCCGAAGCCTTTGCCGCCGCGCTCGTCCATTGGCCCACGCACGGCGTGCCGGACAATCCCGAAGGCTGGCTGATGGCCGCCGCCAAGCGAAAGGCGATCGATGCCTACCGGGCGGCGAAACGCGGCAGCCAGGCCTTGCCGCATCTGACCATGATGACGGAGGAACTGACCACGGCATCGCACGGTGAAATTCCGGACGAACGGCTGAAGCTGCTGTTCGCCTGCGCCCATCCGGCCATCGATGAAGGCGTGCGCGCGCCCCTGATGCTGCAAACCGTGCTGGGCTTCGACGCCGCCGCCATCGCTTCGGCCTTCCTGGTCTCGCCCGCCGCGATGAGCCAGAGACTGGTGCGCGCCAAGACCCGCATTCGCGAAAGCGGCATTCCCTTTCGCGTGCCGGAGCATGAAGACCTGGCCGAGCGCCTGCCCTTTGTGCTGGATGCGATCTATGCCGCCTATGCCGAAGGCTGGTCCGATGCCGCGGGCACCGATGCGTCGGCGCGCGAGATGGCCGGCGAAGCGATCTGGCTGGGGCGGCTGGTGGCGATGCTGCTCCCGGACGAGGCCGAGGCGCTGGGTTTGCTGGCGTTGATGCTGCATTCGCAGGCCCGCCGCGCCGCGCGCCGCGATGCCTTGGGTGAATTTGTGCCGTTATCCGAGCAGGACACACGCATATGGGACGGCGCGATGATGACCGAAGCCGAACAGCTTTTGCGCCGCGCCGCCACGATGAACGCCATCGGCCGCTTCCAGCTGGAGGCGGCGGTGCAGTCCGCCCATGCCGTGCGCTGTTTGAAAGGCGCCGCCGACTGGGCCGCCATCGTCACGCTTTATGATGCGCTGTGGGACATGACGGCATCGCCCGTGATCGCCATCAATCGCGCCATCGCCATCGCGGAGACGCGGGGCCCGCTGCAAGGCCTGGCCGCGCTAGACGCCATCGATGCCGGGCCGCTGTCGCAGTACCAGCCCTATTGGTCGGCCCGGGCGCATCTTCTGGCGAAGACTGGCGCGCATGACGCGGCGCTGGGCGCCTATGACCGTGCCATCGGCCTTGAGATCGACCCCGCCATCCGCCGCTTCCTGCAGACGCGCAAAGCGGCCCTGGCCACGCACTGACCGATGCATTCGAGCTGGCCGATACGCCCGCCGGGTGTGGCGAAGGGCGAATGGTGACGCTGTAAATGTGTGTTCGCTTCCCCATGCGTAACCTATTTGTACCGGTTAACCAGCACGAGTGCTTTTGCCCGCGCAGATTGCAATACATCTTTCTTTTGAGAAAATTGTTCCATAGTTTGCGGCCGGGGGCGCGGCACTGTTGCCGCCGGGATGCGTATTTTCCCGACTGTGATGCCTCATGAACATGGTTGGGGACATATCCAATGAAATCGTTGAAATCGGCGGCGCGTTGCGCTGCCCTGGTGGCCGTTTGCGCGTCGGCTTCGGCCTGCGCTTCTCTCGTCGGTGAAGGTTCGTCGCAGAACATTGCCATCATGAGCAATCCGAGCGGCGCGACCTGCACGCTTACCCGTCACGGCGAGACGATCGGAAAGGTCGAGACGCCGGGCAACATCATCGTCAAGCGGCGCAAATACGACATCAACATCAAGTGCGACAAGCCGGGCTATGCGCAAGCCGAATATCTCAACAAGTCCGGCCTCAGCAGCATGGTCGCCGGCAATGTCGCCGCCGATTTGCTTCTGACCGCAGGCATTTCCTCGATCGTGGATTCGGCCAACGGCGCCGACAATGAATACACCCCCACGGTGGTGCTCAGCCTGAACCCGGTCGCACAGCCGGTGGCGACGGTTCAAACCGCTGCGCCGCAAACCTCGGGCAACTGAGAAAGCGCCTATCGAAAAAGGCCCGGAGCGATCCGGGCCTTTTTCTTTTGCGTTACTCCGCCGCCATGCCCCTCGCTCGTGCTCGGTGCTTTCGCCGCTCAAAACGGTCCACAGGACCGTTTTGCCCCTTCGGGTCGCGCCTCAATACTCGTCATGGCGTTTCCACCAGGGCGCGCCTTCGTTGCGGCCCAGGGGCGCGCGGTCGAGCCAGGGATACATGCCCCACACCGCATCCACGCCCCGCGCATAGGTGGAATAGGTGTGATAGAGCGCGCCATCCTGGATCGCGAAGGCGCTCATGCCCGGCCGGTCGCGGGTATAGGTTGGCGCATCGGTACCGCAGGCCGCCGCGAATTGCCGGACCAGTTCGGGCGCTGTCGCCTGCTGGATGGGATGGCCGCTGCGCCGGTAATTATATTCGACATTGCCGGCGCGCTGCTGTTCCTCGGTCAGCGACACGTTGAAATCGAAATTGAAGTCGCCGCCATAGGATGACGCCCAGGGGAAGGTCCAACCCAACCGCTTCTTGTAGGCGTCCAGCTTGGCCAGCGGCGCGCGCGACACCGCCCAGAACGCCACATCGTGATTTTCCAGATGCACGAAGATGCCGTTGAAGCCGTCCGCAATCGACGAGCAGGACGGGCAGCCCGCCTTGTAGTCGGGCCCAAACATGAAGTGATAGACGATCAGCTGCGAGCGCCCGCCGAACAGATCCTTTAAACCGGCGCCGCCCGCATCGGTGTCGAAACGATAGTCCTTGTCGATCCGTACCCAGGGCAACGCCTGGCGCTGCTGCGCCACCGCGTCGCTCTGGTGCGTCAGCGCCTTTTCGGCCTTCAGCAAGTCGAGCCGCGCCTTCATCCATTCTTCGCGCGTTCCGGTCTTGTGCGTGGTCATGCTTCACTCTCCTTCAGTTGGATGTAACGGGGTGCGCCGCGCCGGCTGGCGATCAAGGTCAGCCAGGGCGCCGCATGAAAGACGGCCATCAACAGATACATCAGGGCCATGCCGTTCAGCGGCGACGATGCCATTCCTGGCATGTCCATTCCTGGCATGTCGGGCATGTCGCCGCCGCGCGTCGCCCATGCCATCGCCGCGAAGACCGGCGTGGCGGCCAGGCACAGCAAGCCGGAGGCACCTGTGACGGGCGTGCCCAGATCGGATCTCGTGATGCTCATCGCTTTGCCTCCTCTTCGGCGCGCTTGCGAAAAGCGGCTTCGCCCGCGTCGGATACTTCGATCCATTTCTTGTCGGGCGCGGTTTCGGCGCCGTAATTGTCGTGCCAGTTCCACCATTTGTAGGGCGGGGTCTGGGGCGTGCCCTTGGGCGAATCTTCCCATTCCTCCTGGCGACCGAACGGCGTGATGTCGAGATAGCTCCACACCGTCCCCATCGCCTCGTCGCCGCGGCTATTGATGAGATAGGTGCGGAACACCTGATCGCCTTCGCGGATAAAGACGTTGTGGCCATGCCATTCACCGACGTCGAAATCCGCATCGAAGCTGTCGGTGAGCGTGACCCAGGGCATCTTCCAGTCCATCCGCGCCTTCAGGCGTGCAATGTCCGCCTGCGGCGCGCGCGAGGCATAGAGAAGCGTGGTGTCGCGCGCATTCAGATGCGCCAGATTGCCGACCTGATCGGCGCCCAGCGAGCAACCGCGGCAGGCATGCTCGGGCCAGCCATGCACGCCCGGCTCGAAGAAGGCGCGATAGACGATCAACTGCTTTCTGCCCTGGAACAGGTCGAGCAGACTGAGTTTGCCTTGCGGCCCCTCGAATACATAATCCTTCCCGACAGCCATCCAGGGCATGCGACGGCGCTTCGCCGCCATGGCGTCGCGCTGGTGCATCAGTTCTTTTTCCGCGACGAGAAGTTCCTGCCGCGCCTTTGACCAGTCTTCGTGCGAAACAATTTGATGGCCCATATGGGTCTCCTGTTTTCCTATTGCCTGATGAAGAGGCTAGAGCCGGTCCCGCGCGGGGTGAGAGTGACAAGTGTGGCGGGATTCCGCTCCGCGATTTGGAACCCGATTGCCGCCATGCGATAGTTCCCGATCCGGTATCGCGTGATGAGATTCACATGATTGGATTTGCATGGACTCGCTGATCAATGCGGCGGCGCGGGCCCTGGCGGCCGGCGATCCGCTGGGCGCGCTGAACCGGATCGCGCTGCGTAACGATCCGCCCGCCTTGGCGCTGCGCGGTATCGCGATGGCGCAGCTGGGCGATTTCGCGCGCGCCAAATCGTTGCTCAAACGGGCCGCGCGCGCCTTCGGCAGCAAGGAAGCCGTCGCCCGCGCCCGCTGCGTGGTGGCGGAAGCGGAGATCGCGCTGGTCTCGCGCGATCTCACCTGGCCCGCCAAGGCATTGGAAGCCGCGCGCGCCACATTGCAAGCGCATGGCGACGGCGCGAACGCAGCGCATGCCCGCTATCTGGCGGCGCGGCATCTGCTGCTGATCGGGCGGCTGGACGAGGCCGAACGAAAAATGGCCGGGCTCGATCCGGCATCGTTTCCACCGGCCTTACGTGCCGCGCATGAAATGGTCGTGGCGGGTATCGCGATGCGCCGCCTCCACACCAAACCCGCACGCGAGGCATTGGCCCGCGCCCGCCGCGCCGCGATCCTGGCCCGCATTCCCGCGCTGATGGCCGAGATCGATATCATGGCCCGCGCCTTGAACACGCCCGCCGCGCGCAAGATCGCGGGCGGCAAGACGCAGCTGCTTCTGCTGGAAGAAGTCGAAGCGTTGCTGGCATCCAAGGCCTTGGTGATCGATGCCTGCCGCAATGCGGTGCGGGGCGGTGGCAAGATCGTGTCTTTGGCAAAGCGCCCGGTGCTGTTCGCGCTGGCGCGCGCCCTGGCCGAATCCTGGCCCGGCGATGCATCGCGCGGCGCTTTGATCGCGCGCGCCTTCCGCGCAAAGCACGCCGATGAATCGCACCGCGCCCGTCTTCGGGTCGAGATCGGGCGGCTGCGCGCCAGCTTGCGGTCCCTCGCCGATATCAATGCCACCGCGGACGGCTTTGCCCTGACCCCGCGCGGCGCAAAGCAGGTCGTGGTGCTGGCCCCGCCCGCCGAGGAAGCGCATGGCGCGGTGCTGGCTTTCCTTGCCGATGGCGAATCCTGGTCCAGCACGGCCCTGGCGCTGGCCTTGGGCGCGAGCCAGCGCACGGTGCAGCGGGTGCTGGACGCGCTGGCGGAGGCGGGCAAGGTGCACCCGTTCGGCAAAGGCCGCGCCCGGCGCTGGATGACCCCGCCTTTGCCCGGATTCCCGACGAACTTGTTACTCCCGGTGTCGCTGCCGGGCAGCTAGGATGTGCGCATGAAAAAATCCGCTGCCGAAATCACGGACGAATATGGCCCCTTTCCCGGCATCGATGCCGTGCATGGCGTCACGTATGATGGCGACAATGTCTGGTTCGCTTCGGGCGACAGGATCAACGCGCTGGATCCCAAAAGCGGCAAGACCGGGCGCACCATCCCGGTCGCGGCCGATGCCGGCACCGCCTTTGACGGCAAGCATCTGTTCCAGATCGCCGAAGCCCGGATTCAAAAGATCGATCCCAAGACCGGCAAGGTTTTGTCCAGCATTCCCGCGCCGGGCGGCGGCGGCGATGCCGGCCTCACCTGGGCCGAAGGCACCTTGTGGGTGGGGCAATTTCGGACACGCAAGATCCACCAGATCGATCCCGACACCGGCAATATCCTGCGCACCATCGAATCCAACCGCTTCGTCACCGGCGTCACCTGGAGCGACGGCGAGTTGTGGCACGCCACTTGGGAAAGCGACGAAAGCGAAATCCGCCGCGTCGATCCCAAGACCGGCGAGGTGCTGGAACAGCTGGACATGCCGCAAGGCGTCGGCATCTCGGGCCTGGAAGCCAGCCGCGATCGCTTCTATTGCGGCGGCGGCAATTCCGGCAAACTGCGCGCGGTCCGCCGGCCGCGCTGAGCTTTCGCTGACGCGGCGTGCATGGTTAGATGATCCATGGCGCGCATTTTCATTTCGGGATCGGCGGACGGGCTGGGCTTAATGGCGGGGCAATGGCTGCTGGAACGCGGCCATGACGTCACCTTCCATGTCCGCAGCGCCAAGCGCGCCGACGATCTCAAGCGGCGGCTGAAACGCGACAGCAATGTCGTGATCGGCGATGTTTCCACCATCGCCGCGATCCGCGATGTTGCGGCCCAGGTGACCCGCATCGGCGGCCATGACGCGGTGATCCACAATGTCGCCATCGGTTATCGGGAGCCGAAGCGGGAAGAGACCGAAGACGGCCTCTCCGAGCTTTTCGCCGTCAACACCTTGGCGCCCTATCTGCTGACCGCGTTGATCGAAAAGCCCAAGCGTCTCATTTACCTCAGCTCCGGCCTGCACCGCAGCGGCGTTGCCGATGTCGGCGACCTGCAATGGAGCAAGCGGCGCTGGAACGGGATGCAGGCCTATTCCGACAGCAAGCTGCAGGATTGCTGGCTGGCCTTCGCCGTGGCGCGGCGCTGGCCGGACGTGTTGTCCAATGCGATGGAGCCCGGCTGGGTCGCCACCAAAATGGGCGGCCCCGGCGCGCCCGACGACCTCGCCAAAGGTACGGAAACCCAGGCCTGGCTGGCCGTCAGCGACGATCCCGCCGCGAAAGTCTCAGGCGAATATTTCTTCCATCAAAAGAAGAAGGCTGTCAGCGCCAGCGCGCGGCGCGAAGATTTGCAGGACGCGTTGATGGAGTATTGCGCCAAGATAGCGGGCGAAAGAGTATAGTTCCCTCTGAAATAACCGCCTAAACTCCTAGAACGCTAATGTATTGATTAGAAAGGGGATTTTTCTACAACTCTGCAAAAATGCAGACTCATGCAGAGTTAGAAAAAGACTATGAGTGACAAGCAGCTTTCCTTTGAATTCAACCCTCCAGTCCCTCAGCTTCCTCAGTTGTGGACCGCGGACGACATATTCAAAAGCTGCAACGAAGAAATAATAGCGCTGTTCAAGGAAGATAACAGACTTGAGCGGAAACGCTGCTCAATAAAGCCCAACGACCTAGCAGAATACTTTTCCATGTGGGGGAATACCCAACCCCATGGGGGACTAATTTTAGTTGGCGTTGAAAGAGACGGCGCGATTTCAGGATGCACCGCCCTCTCCAGCGATGAGCTAAATGCACTCGAGACCGCACAAAGGCGTTGCCCAGATGCGCGGTGCGAATTCAAGCGTGTGCCCATCAAAAACCATAGCGGCGCAGATGACTTCGTAGTTGTAATTCGAGTCCACTATCGATCGGAAAAACTGGTTGAAACCACTGCCGGGGAAGCTTTTGTTCGCGAAGGCGACCAAAAGCGCCGTCTGACGGAAACGGAAAAGCGAGAAATAAGACTCAATAAAGGCGAACTCGATTGTGAGTCGGAAACCGTACCTCTGAAGTTTCCGGACGACTTTGATATGGATGTTTTGCGCTATTATCGCGAGCAATTCCTCAGGAAGCGAAATCTGGGGGATCGATACACCCTCGAAGACGTGATGTTGCTCGGCAAGTTCGGAAAGCGCGAAGGAAGCGCCTTCAAGTCCAACCTTGCATGCGCAGTTCTTTTTGCTAAAGACCCGACTTCTGTCGCGCCTGGCGCGTTCATTCGCCTACTGCGGTACGACGGCGCCGAGGAAAAATTCGGAACCAATTTGAATACCGT
This sequence comes from Pseudomonadota bacterium, assembly GCA_040389405.1. Taxonomy (GTDB): domain Bacteria; phylum Pseudomonadota; class Alphaproteobacteria; order Micropepsales; family Micropepsaceae; genus Rhizomicrobium. The sequence continues at coordinate 198,650 of JAZJZY010000002.1, forward strand.
TTTTGATCGACGCATTGAAGGCCCGCTCGCCAAACAAGTCCTCGAGGCCGAAAGACTAATCGATGCGCAGATGCGAAGTTTTACACGCTTAGCGTCTGACGGCAGATTTCAAACGATGCCGGAATATCCAAAGGAGGTATGGCTTGAGGCGGTCGTGAATGCCCTAGTCCACAGATCTTACAACCTCAAACATATGAATATCTTCGTTAAACTATTTGAAGACCGGATGACTGTTGAAAGCCCCGGTACATTCTTACCGCCAACAACAGCGGCCACCGTCTACGAAGCGCACAACCCCCGAAATCCAAATGTTATGTGGGGCTTATACTACTTCGATTACGTAAAATGCGCTTTTGAAGGTACGCGCAGAATGAGGCACGTAATGCTGCAAGCCAATTTGCCACCTCCGGAATTTTCTCAAAAGCAGGTCGATGTGTTGCAGGTCAAGGTAACGCTGCGCAACAACGTCGAGCATCGCAAGGCGTTCCTGAATGCGAACGTATCAGATCTAGTAGACGAAAAAACATATTCGGAATTATCCGACGATGAGCGGATGCTCATCAATTATGTGGCAGAGAAGAAAGCAATTAATGTAACTGAGGCCGCCCTACTTCTTGAGGCGGACTGGCGCGTTGCAAAAGAAGCCCTAGAAAGCCTTCTAGGGAAGTCTGTCTTTGAAGTGCGAGGTGGAAAACCACGTGCGTCAAATCGGAAATACGTGCTGAAGGGCAGAAACCCTGCGCGGCTAAAGCCGAAAATTTAAGCTAGCTTGCCCATCACGCCACCGGATACTCATCCCGCCGCTTCACGAAACTCAGCGACGCGGTTTCGTTGCGGCCCTTGGGGGCACGGTCCAGCATCAGGAGTGTCGCGGCCATGCTTTCCAGCCCGCGGGCGTAAGTCGAATAGGTGTGGAACACCTGCCCCGCCTCGTCCTTGTAGAATGCGCTGAAGCCTGAGAGTTCGTCGCGGTTCATCTTGCGGTCTTCGTAATTGTAATGGATCGCGCCGGAGGCCCGCTCTTCTTCCGTGAAGGAGACGTTGAAATCGTAATTGAAGGTGCTGGCGTTCGACGAGGCCCAGGGGAAATTCCATCCCATCCGTGTCTTGTATTTGTCGATCAGCGAAAGCGGCGCGCGCGACACAGCGGTCCAGGTGACGTCGTGATTGTTGAGATGCGGCAAGGTCTGGCCAATATGATCGGCGATGAAGGAGCAGCGCAGACAGCCTTCGGTCCAGTCCGGCCCCAGCATGAAGTGATAGACCAGAAGCTGGCTGCGCCCGTCGAACAATTCCGCCAGCGTCTTTTTCCCGCCCGGCGTGTCGAAGACATAATCCTTGTCGATCTTCACCCAGGGCAGCGCCTGGCGCGCCGCTGTTACCGCGTCGCGCACGCGCAGTTCCTGCTTTTCCTGCACCAGCAGCGCCTTGCGCGCCTCCAGCCATTCTTCACGCGATACGATTGGATGGGTCATGGCAGCCTCCTCGGGAATAACGAGTATATACTCCCATATAGAATCCGGCAAGGCGGCACGCAAAACACGCTATAAAGGCCGGCGAACAGGGGACGCATCATGAAAAAAGCCATCGGCGCGCTGATCTTGGCGGGCACGCTTGCCTCAGCCCCTTGCGCCATGGCCCAGACCGCGGAGATGGCCGCGCCCTATCCCGATCCCCAATGCAAACAGCCCGATCTGGCCAGCATCAAGCCGCCGGCGTCGAACAATGATGGGGCGGCGGTCAGCATCTACAACGCGAAAGTGAAAACCTTCAATCGCGAGGCCAAGACCTACAATGAATGCATCAACGCCTATGTCGATAGCTCCAATCTGGAGTTGAAGCGGATTCACGACCAGGCGGGCGCCGACCAGAAGCGGTTGGCGGACAATGCCAACGCCGCGATGAAGGATGTCCAGGACAAGATGCAGAAGGCGCTGGCGGATGCCCATGCCGTCTCCGCCGCCCGGGAAAACGGGCCGGCGAAGAACCGCTAAGGCAGCGGTTAGGCGAGAATATCCAGCAACGAGCCCAGCATCCGGTCGCTCGCCTTGAACGCGGCGACATTGGCGGTGAAGGCGGTGCGCGCTTCGATCATGTCCACCACCGGCTTGGCGGAGTCGGATGGCGTGTTCGACGTGGTGGCGCGCACCAACTGGCCCGCCGCCGCGCCGAAGCGGGCGGTTGCGGACATGATGCCGGACGCGGCGATAGCGATTGCGCTTCCCATCCCCACATCCAACAGCATCCCGCTTTCCGGACGATGGGCGGGATGCCTAAACTTTTAACGACTTACCGGTCGACCATCTTCTGCGCCGCTTCCGAATAGCGCGCGCCCTGGATTTCCACCTGGGACACGGCCGTTTCGATCCGCTGGAGATCGCTGGGCGAGAGGTCGACCTTCACCGCGCCCAGATTCTCCTTCAGCCGGTCCGGCTTGGTGGTGCCGGGAATGGGCACGATCCAGGGCTTCTGCGCCAAGAGCCAGGCCAGCGCGATCTTGGCCGGGGTGATGCTTTTGGAAATCGCGATTTGCGACAACAGATCGACCAGCGCCTGGTTTGCGGCGCGGGCATCCGCCGAAAAACGGGGAATCGCGGCACGGAAATCGCCGCTCTCCAGCTTGGTGTCCGCCGTGATCTTGCCGGTGAGAAAACCACGTCCCAGCGGGCTGAACGGCACGAAGCCGATGCCCAGTTCCTGCAACGCGGGCAGGATCTCGGCTTCCGGCTCGCGCCACCACAGCGAATATTCGCTTTGCAGCGCCGCCACCGGCTGCACGGCATGGGCCCGGCGGATGGTCTGCACGCCCGCTTCCGACAATCCGAAATGCTTGACCTTGCCCGCCGCGATAAGGTCTTTCACCGCGCCCGCCACATCTTCGATCGGCACATTCGGATCGACGCGGTGCTGATAGAGAAGATCGATCCGGTCGGTGCGCAGCCGCTTCAGCGATCCTTCGACTGCCGCGCGGATATGTTCCGGCCGGCTGTTCAATCCGCTCCACCGCTCTTCGCCCGGCGTGGCGGGCGCGAAACCGAATTTTGTGGCGATCACCACCTTGTCGCGCATGGGGGCCAGCGCCTCGCCCACCAATTCTTCATTGGCGAGGGGGCCATAGACTTCGGCGGTATCGAAAAACGTCACGCCTTGTTCGACCGCGCCATGGATCAACTTGATCATCTGCTGTTTGTCCCCGGCGGGGCCGTAGGCAAAACTCATCCCCATGCAGCCCAGCCCGAGGGCCGAGACTTCCAGATTGCCGAGTTTGCGTTTCTGCATGCGATATTCCTCTCGAGATGTTTGCCGTTCAGTCAATCGGCTCAGGCCAAGCTGTTCAGGCCAGCCAGTTCAGGCCAGAATCGTCACCGGCGTATCCAGACTGACCGTTTTCCAGATCGTCTCGATGGCGCGATTGCTCACGCCAATGCAGCCATCGGTCCAGTCGGTGGGGAAGAATGGCGGATCGACATCTTCATAGCCGGCCGGCATGCCGTGGATTTCGATATTGCTGCCCGGCTCCTGCCCCGCCGCCCGCGCCCGCGCCACATCGTCCGCATTGGGATAGGAGATGTGCAGCGCGCGGTGATAGCGGCTCCATTCATTGAAGGCGTCGACGGCATAATGGCCTTCGGGCGTGCGCCCGTCGCCGGCCTGCCGCTTGGTGCCCTTGGGATTGTTGCCCAGCGCGATGGGAAATGTGCGCAAGGCCACCCCTGCCCGCATCAGTATCAGCTTGCGCCGCGATTTCATCACCACGACGCGCAGGGCATTGTCGCCGTCCGCCCAGCTGGCCGCGCGCGCCGGTCCCACCGCCAGCGCAGCGGCAATTCCCAGGCAGGCTTTGCGGCGGTCGATCATGAAAAGCTTTTCAGTCCCAGTGGTGATTTTTGCCGAACCGGCGCGGCCCCGCAAGGCCACTTACGGCGTATTAGCGGCGCTGATCGTGGCCTCCGCCACGGGCGGCGCGTCTTCATCCGCCGGGGCCGTCATGGGCTCGCCACTGGTGATGGCCACCGGCATGCCCGGGCGCTTGATGCCAAGCTCGGCCACCAGGCGCCAGTCGATGCGGCCCACCTGATCGCCCGCCGCCTCGGCCACGCGCGCCTGCAGATCTTCGGGCACGGATGGCGTCACTTTTTGATTTTCGCTGATCTCGGTGATTTGCGCATGGGTCGGCGCCAGCGCCAGATAGAGCGTGCCGTCGACCCAGGCGAAACGCATCTCGTCATCGACCACACGTACCGGCGTGCCGATGGTCACTTCCTTGAACAAGGTCTCGATGTCTTCGGGATACAGATGAATGCAGCCATGGCTGACATTGCGCCCGATGCCATAAGGCTTGTTGGTGCCGTGAATGAGATAAGACGGCCAGCCCAGCCGGAAGGCATATGCGCCCAAGGGATTGTCCGGCCCGGGCCGCACCAGGCCGGGCAGATCGGGCTGCTCCTTGCGGATCGATTTGGGCACATACCAGACCGGGTTGACCACCTTGCCCACCACCTTGGTGGTGCCGCGCGGGGTCATGCCCGCTTCGGCGCCGGTGCCGATGGGATAGGTCTGAACCGTCGCGCCGTCCTTGGGAAAGTAATAAAGCCGCTGCGCCGCCAGATCGATCACGATGCCCTGGCGCGGACCATCGGGCAGAAGAAACAGGTTGGGCAGGACGACATTGTGCCCCGCGCCCGGAAGCCAGGGATCCAGATCGCGATCATTGACCGCCATGATCTGGCCATAGCCCAAATCATTGTCGCGCGCGATATCCAGCAACGTATCTTCGGCGCTGGTGACATGCGCGCCGGCCGCGCCCACCATCGCCTGGCCGTCCGCCAGCGCAAATGTTTCCGCCCGCGCGGGCGAGGTCAGAAAAGAAGATGCCAGGATGAAAACAACAAACGCCGCGCGGCAATAACCGCGCGGCGTTTCCTGTCTGAAAGAGTCTGTCATGCCGTAAGGATTATTACTTCTTGAGGCCCTTGGCGAACATGCGATCGACCTTGTCGTTCAGCGCATCCACCTTGGTGTTGGCTTCGTCGGCCTTGGCGCCTGCCGCATTCGCGGCCGACATCGCCGCATCGGCTTTGCTGCCCGCGGCATTGGCCGCCGACATCGCACCATCGGCGCGCTGACCCGCGGATTGCGCCGCAGACAAGGCTTGATCGGCTGTCGACTGGGCCCGCTTGACGTCTTCCATGCTGGCGCAACCCGCCAGCAGCAGACCTCCAAGAATTATAATGGGGGCTTTTTTCGTCCATGAAATCGTGTGCATACGCTGCTCCTCCGTGGCTGTCGGCGTTCGTGTCGGGAGCATTGGAGCCGGCGAAGCCAAAAACAGCCATCGCCGGTCCCTGGGGATCCGCCCTCGAATATAAACGTCGGTGAAATGAACTCTCTGCAATCGTCCAGGTGCAAACGCATATATAAGGACTTGGTTCCCAAATAAGGCAGGGCAACGCCTATGGTTGCATAGGCTTAAGGCTTTGTTAGCCGCGTTCGCGCGCCGCGCTGGCAGCCGGAGCGGGAGAGCCTAAAATCGCGCCATGGGGCAGACCATAGATAGTGTGCCGCTGATGTTCGCCTATTCCGGTGACCTCAGGCGTCAGGCGAAAGCCACTGCCGAACCCGAGCTGGCGCAGAAGCTGCACGATTCCGCGAACCATCTGGAAAAGACCGCACTGGTCAAAGCGGGGATCGACAATCCGCGCATCGGCAAGCTGCTGGACATGATCGTCTGAAGATCAACGCCGCGACGCTGCGGTGCCGCGCAACACCCGTACCGGATTGGCACTATCGAACCCCGCTTCGCGAAAGGCGATGAAATTGGCGAAGCGCACCCGCGACTTTGCATCGGGCGCAAGATTGCGCGCGCGGCACCAGGTGGGAAATTCGCGCGCATCGATCGGCACCTTCAACGCGCGATGCCCGGCGGCTTCGGCTTCTTCCAGAACAGTCTCGGCTTGCAGCAGCCAGTCGGAATATCGCGCCGGCAGATCCGCGCCGTCCGTCATCATCGCCCGGGCGGCATCATAGCCGTCGGGCCTGAACCAGGGAATTCCCACGATCTTCTGCGGCGCATGCATGGCAGCGTTAATCTTCTGAAGGCGTGATGCTGACGAAATTCGTAGGACTGCTGCCCGTTACCCGCCACGGCAAAGCGAAGTTGTCGTAAACGCTTTCCAAAAGATTCGCGGAGTCGCTGTTCCATTGCGTGACCGCGTCACGAATGCAGCAGCGCAACAGGTTTGATGTTCCGCCGCGTTGAGACGATTTAATGGAGAACGCGCGGAACGGATTGCGCGTGCGGCCTGTTGTCTCGCGAGGCCTTGCCTCAACTCCATATCACACTGTTCCAAAGGAGGACGTTCCGATGAAATCGCTGATATTTGGTGCTGCGGCGGCACTGGCTATGACGGGGACCGCGCAAGCGGCAGTCCTGCTCAACCTAGACAGTGTGACGCCGGTGGGTTCCAATTTCGAATACAGCTATGCGGGCACCGTCACGCCCGAACTTGGCTTCGCCACCGGCAACCAGCTGGTGATCGTGGACTTCGCCGGTTACATCGCGGGCAGCGCTTCGGCGTTTCCCGATGTCACCACCACGCTCTCCAACACATTGCCGGCGGGTTTGATATTGGGCGGCAGCCTCACCGACAACCCGACTATCCCCGATCTTGTCTTCACCTATACGGGACCGGGCTTTCAGACCAGTGGCGGTCCCTTCCCGCCGGGGTTTGATTTCACTCTGACCGCGTTGTCCAGTATCGGCACAACAGCCGATGGTGCCTTCGCAACGTCAGCGGTGGTGAACAACAACGGCAATACGGGCGCGGCGGCTTTCTCCTCTGGCCGGCTCGACGTACCGCTGGCCTCCGCGATTCCGGAACCCGCAACCTGGGCGATGCTGATGACGGGCTTTTTCGGCCTGGGTCTGATGCTCCGCCGTCGCGGCAGAAAGGCGCCACTCGCCCTGGCTGCCTGATCGCCGCTTTATAAAGGTGAGAGAAAACACCGGAGGCGAAAATCCTCCGGTGTTTTTCTTTGTGCGTCAGGGAAAATCCACATCCACGGTTTTCGTCACCATGGCTTTTCTGCCCGGCGCGGTCTGGTGCGACCAATAGAGATTGGTGTGCGCGATCACTTGGCCCGGCGGCGGCGCGCCCCATGCCGTCAGGTCTTCGGTGGTGTGGGCGTCGGAAATCAGCGTGACGTCATAGCCGCGCGCGAACGCGCCATGGATGGTGGAGCGGATGCAGGCATCGCTCTGCGCCCCCGCCACGATCAGCCGCCCGACCCGCGCCTGAGCCAGCGCCGCTTCCAGCCCGGTATCCTCGAACGCATCACCGTAGCGTTTGTCGATGATGGTCTCGCCCGGGCGCGGATCCAGTTCCGCCACGATGCGCCAGGCCTCGCTGCCCGGCACGAATTCGGGACTGTTGTGACGCACCCAGATCACCGGCACGCCCGCGCCCCGCGCCGTGTCCGCCAGCCGGGCGATATTGGCGACCACCGCATCGCGATCATGATTGCCCGCCACCACGCCCGTCTGCACATCGACGATCAGAAGCGCGGTATTCGGCCGGTCGGGAAGCGTCGTCATGACACCTTGCACCGCAATGGCGTCACCCGGTGCAAAAGGATTTGACGACCGTGCAGGTCCGCGCGCTGCCGGCCTGACACATCGTGACGGCCATGCGTTCGGCGGCCGCGCGCGAGACCGCATGTTCCGCCGCGCCGGTATGATCGTCGCCCGTGGCCACGGCGGCGCAGCGATCCTTGAACGCGATATGTTTTTCGCAAACGCCCCGCATGCCTGCCCGCATCTCGCAATCGGCAATCGCCGCATCGATAGCGGCGGATGCACCGGCCTGCCCGCTGGCGGTGCCGTATTGCATCACATAGTGGGACTTGGTGGTGGCGATGGCGCCATAGGAGCCGGACGATTGCGCCAGGGCCGGAAGCGCCGCAAACCCCACCGCCAGCAAAACCGCAAACCGCGCCAACATGGACAAGCTCCTTGCACGAACCGGGGCACAGTCAAGACCCGGCGGCACGGTTTGGCAAGACCCGCTTGACAAACGCTGACATTTCCACAATTCTGGAAATATAGAACACAGGAGAGCTCCATGAAGCGCCTTCACATGCATGTCGCGGTCGAAAATCTGGACCGCTCGATCGGCTTTTATTCCACCTTGTTCGGCGCGCCCCCAAGCGTGACCAAGGACGATTATGCGAAATGGATGCTGGACGATCCCAAAGTGAATTTCGCTATCTCGGCGCGCGGCGTCGATGCGGGGCTGGATCATGTCGGCATCCAGGTCGAGAGCGAAGCCGAACTGCGCGAACTGGCGGGCCGGTTGAAGGCAGCGGGAGAAACCACCCGCGACCAGGAAGCCGCAAGCTGCTGCTACGCCCAGTCGCACAAATCCTGGACCGCCGATCCGTCCGGCCTGCGCTGGGAAACCTTCTTCACCTTCGGCGAAGCCACCACCTATGGCGTGGATGATGTGCCCCAGATTGATGCCGCGCCCGCCGCCGCATGCTGTGCGCCCCGCGCGGACGCAAAGGCCTGTTGCTGATGGCGTCCGCGAAAATCGTAAAGGCGGTCGAAGCGCTTTCGGCGCTGGCGCATGAGGGACGGCTGTCGATCTTCCGTCTTCTGGTGCGCGCGGGCCGCGAAGGCCTGCCGGCGGGGGAGATCGGCCGCAAGCTGGACGTGTTGCCGAACACACTCTCCGCCAGCCTGAACGTGCTGGCCAATGCCGGGCTGGTCAGTTCGCGCCGCGATGGCCGCTCGATCATTTACGCCGCCGATTATGACCGCATGAGCGGGCTTCTGGGCTTTCTGATGGAAGATTGCTGCAATGGCGACGCTTCGATCTGCGCGCCGCTTGCCGCCATCGCCAACCGCGCCGCTTGTTGCTAGGGGACTGACGTGAGCGAAGGCCATTACAACATCCTGTTTCTGTGCACCGGCAATTCCGCCCGTTCCATCATCGCCGAAGCCATCATGAACCGTGTCGGGACCAACCGGTTCACGGCCTATTCCGCAGGCTCGCATCCGAACGGCAGCGTCAATCCGCACGCATTGGCGCTGTTGAAGCGGCTGGACTATGACATCGGCGATTTGCGCTCCAAGCCCTGGGACGAATTTGCAAAGCCGGATGCGCCGCCGCTGCATTTCGTGATCACGGTCTGCGACAATGCGGCGGGCGAAGTATGCCCGATCTGGCCCGGCCAGCCGATGACGGCGCATTGGGGGATGCCCGACCCTGCTGCTGCCCAAGGTTCGGACGCCGAAATCGCGCTCGCCTTCGCGGACACCTACCGGATGTTGAACAATCGCATCTCGGCCTTCGCCAATTTGAAATTGTCGGGCCTGGATCGCATGGCGATACAGACGCAGCTGCGCGCGATCGGCAAACCCGCGCCATGACCGCTTATGGGCTGGGCCGAAGAGCTCTGGCCGAATTGCTCGGCACGCTCCTGCTGCTCGCCACGGTCGTCGGCTCCGGCATCATGGCGGAACGGCTGGCGGGCGGTAATCAGGCCATCGCGCTTCTGGGCAACACGATCCCGACCGGCGCCATGCTGGTGGTGTTGATCCTGATTTTCGGTCCGGTTTCCGGGGCGCATTTCAATCCCGCCGTGACATTGGTCTTTGCGGGCCGGGGCGAAGCGCGGCGCACAGAAGTCCTGGCCTATATCCCGGCGCAGATCATCGGCGCGGTGCTGGGGGTCTGGCTGGCGCATCTGATGTTCGCCGAACCCCTCCTGCAGATTTCGGAAAAAGCGCGGGGTGGCCTGGGCCAGGGCGTCTCCGAATTCGTCGCCACTTTCGGCCTGATCGCAACCATCCTGGGCGTGAAGCGCAGCCGCCCCGATACGGTGCCGGTCGCCGTGGGACTCTATATTACGGCGGCCTACTGGTTCACGGCTTCCACATCCTTCGCCAACCCCGCCGTAACCCTGGCGCGAAGCCTCACCAATAGTTTTTCGGGAATCGCACCGGGCAGCGTCCCTCTGTTTCTGATCGCACAATTCGCGGGCGCGGCGGTTGGAGCGTGGATGATGGGATGGCTCATCGGGTCGCACCAGCGACCAACCGCGTAAGGTTCTGGCAAGTGTGGGTCACAAAATCCCCTCCGCCAATTCGCAGATGACGCGGGCAAGTGTATATTCGATGAAAAGCGCGGCCCGATATTGCCTGATACTGGTGGAATCAAGCTTGTCGAAATCGCGCGTCGTCCGAGAGATACCGATATGGATATTAAGCGTCTCAATCAGTTGATCGAAAAGTTACGCAGAGATGTAATCGGACGGCCAGAATGGATCGAATCTAAGCACGTTTTTGAGTATAAAACTCAATCAATACCGGTCGTCGCCACGCTGAAACTTATTAGAGCAGCACACGGCCTGAACGCATTGTATGTGCTGTGCGGGGCTGGTCTTTTCATAGATTTTGGCGCTGTGATAAGGTCGATAAATGACTGCACAGAGGAAATTTATTTTCTTCTTGAGTCTTACCCGGAGCAGCCCTCCAAACATGTAGATCAATTCCTGAAAGCATTTTTTGAAAATACAATAGACGGTTATTTGGATGGGGAAACACATCAGGTGAGCCGCGACAAAATCAGAAGCGCGGTCGTTCGCGTTTTAAAAGGCGGCCAGGATGATGCCGTACAAAAAATGCTCGAGACAATTTACAAGACTTTTTGCGGGTATACTCATGCCAATTACGCCCACGTGATGGAGGTTTATGAAGGCATCCACGACAGTTTTAATCTAGAGGGTGTTCCTTCGCATCCTCAGATGGCGCTGAAAAGCGAACATATACAAATAGCAGCTGATTCAGTTTTGATGGCCGCCGCGTATTTGGCAAAGAAGCTAAATAGAGATGCTCTCGGATTGGAATTGATGAAATGCGTCCGCTAGCACCCCTTGCACCGCTTCTGTCACAAGCGCCGCGCGCCGCTTCTCAGCCCAAACGCCCTGCCCTTGCGCGCGCTGGGCGCAGGTGCGGGCGGTGATGGCCTGCTGGGGGCCTCGATGTCGGCATCCGCATCGTCGCCGAAGAAGCGGTCACGAAACTGCAACCCCACCATCAGCGCCGCCAGCAACAGCACCGTGCCGGTCACCACACCCAGAACGATAATCTGCGTGTGGGTGATGTAGCTCCAATCGGTGGAGAGGGCGGCCGCGAACAATGCGGGCTCGGTATGGCCGCTCGCCGCGTCGGGCCTGGGACTGGAATCGACCAGAAAGATGATCTTGAACACCGCGATCACGCAAAAGCCGATCCCCACGACGGTCGGCATAATCCGGGTGAGCGTCCTGCGGTCCATGGCGGCGATAATGCCACCTGCGGCTTAACACGCCGTTGCGCCCGCCCGTCCCCGGCATCACACTGGAATCATGAAGCTTTGGTATGCCCCCACCTCGCCTTTCGCCCGCAAGGTCCGCATTGCCGCCCATGAATTGGGGCTGTCGCATCGCATGGGCCTTTTGAAGGTCGATCCCTGGAGTGATGCGCGGCTGCGCGCCCTCAACCCCCTGGCCAAGGTGCCGACGCTCGAACTGTCCGACGGCACCGCGATCTTCGAATCCGCGCTGATCTGCGAATATCTGGACGCCCAGATGCTGGATGCCAATGCGCCGCGCCTGTTTCCCGCAGCGGGTCCCGCGCGCTGGCACACACTCTTGCGACAGGGCCTGGCCGATGGCGCGGCGGCGGCGGCGGGGCGTCTTTACGCCGAACAGCGTAAGGCCGAGGCCGACCGCGTGCCCGCGATGGAAGCGCGTTTCCAGGCCGCCATCGATGCCGCGCTGGATGCGCTGGAAAAAGACGTGCCGCCTTTCGGCGAGCCATTGATCGGCGACATCGCGGCGGCCGCCTTCATCGGCTATCTGGATTTCCGTTTTCCCGCGACCGGCTGGCGCATCGGGCGGCTGAGATTGTCGGCCTGGTTCGACGTCTTTTGCGCCCGCCCGTCGATGCAGGCGACCGAGCACCGCCCGCACGCCTGAACCAGACGCTGACCCAGGGTAAGGATTCCGCGATACCGCCCGCATTCTTTTTTTGGCACAGTGCCCGCGCGTTCAAGCCCCGGGGCACAACATGGACAGCAATCCGAATCCCAATCCCAACAAGGCGCTTTGGGAAAAAGGCGACTTCACCCGCATCGCCGACAGCCTGCGTGAAAGCGGCGCCAAACTGGTGGCGCAGCTGGGCGTGAAGCCGGGCATGAAGGTGCTCGATCTGGGCTGCGGCGACGGCACCACCGCCATTCCCGAAGCCCAATTGGGTGCCGATGTGCGCGGCGTGGATATTGCGCGCAATCTGGTGGAAGCGGGCAACCGCCGCGCCAAGGCGATGGGAATCGCCAACATCAGCTTCGAAGAAGGCGATGCCTCGCGTCTCGATGCGCTGGAGGACAACAGCTTTGATCTCACCGTCAGCATTTTCGGCGCCATGTTCGCGCCCCGCCCCTTCGATGTGGCGAAGGAGATGGTGCGCGTGACCAAGCCCGGCGGGCGGGTGGTGATGGGAAACTGGATTCCCGGCGATCCCACCTTGGTGGCGCAGATCCTGAAGATCGCCGCCAATTACACCCCGCCGCCGCCGGAAGGTTTCGTCAGTCCCATGACCTGGGGCGTCGAGGCCAATGCCATCGAACGCTTTGGCGCTGCGGGCGTGCCGAAGGAGAATATCGCCTTCCAGCGCGACACCTATCGCTTCGAATTCGACGGCACGCCCGAGGAATATGTGTTGCTGTTCCACAAATTCTACGGCCCCACCATGAACGCGTTCGAGGCGGCGGAAAAATCCGGCCGCGGCGCCGACATACAACGCGACATGGATGCGTTGTTCACGCGCGTCAATGAAAGCAAGTTCGCCACATCGATCCCAGCGACATTCCTGCGGGTGACGGCGACGGTGCCGTAGCCGTCAGCCTTTTGCCTTGCGCAGATCGGCCTTGAGGGTGTCGCGTTCTTCGTCCCAGCGCTCTTTTTCGAGGACGGCGCGGCGATCCAGCTTGTCGCGGGCCGCCTCGATCTCGGCCATCGCGTCGTCGTGACGGGCCTGGGCGCGGTCGAGTGCCGCCTGCGCTTTACCCGCATCGCGCTCGCGTTCGCGCCGTTCCTTTGCGGCCCGCGCCTCTGCCCGCGCATCTTCTTTCTCGCGTTCCCGCGCGCGCCGGGCTTTCTCTTTCTCGAACGAGATGATGGCGGCGCGGTCGGCCTTGTCGTCTTTCTTGGGTTTGGCTTTCGATTTCGGCGCGGATTTTTTCTTTTCTTGGGCTTTCGCCTTCACTTTCTTGGAGGGCTTGGGCAATGCGCCGCCCGCATCCAGCGCCCAGTCCTGGGGCAATGCCGCATTCTGGGCGAAAGCACCTTTGCTGCCGACGGGCCGCTTCAAGACCACGCCCGGCTTTGCCATCGCCGCCGCCACGATCTTGGGATCGTCCGTCTCCTTGGCGAAGCCCTGGTGGAACGCATTGTGCCCCATGCCCCACGCCTCCAGCGCCGCCTTCATCGACGGCGCCGCCAGTGCCAGCTCGAAGAAGCCCAGATTCGTGATGTAGGTCTTAAGCTTGCGCGCCATCGGCGCCCCCGTTGACGTTATAAGTCGCGATCTTCATGCCGCTCCGCACCGTCATCCTATCGCTTTTGCCCGGTCAGCGTTGCCGAGACCCTGTCTTTCCAGGATTGCGGCGACAAGGTCATCACCAGGATGAAGCCGGACAGGATAAAGCAGACCGCATTGGATACCACCAGCGGCCATTGCTCCAACCACACGCCATAGGCGAGCCAGAGCCCGAACGCCGAAACCGTCAGCAGATACATGCCCACCGATATGTCCTTGGTCTCATGGCTGCAGCTGCGGATGATCTTCCACGCTTGCGGCACAAAGCTGGCCATCGACGCCATGGCCGCCAGATAGCCCAGGATCGTGATGGCCCTCATCCGCCGGGGCCGCGTTCGCATGATGCCCGCATGTCGATCTCCACCAATCGCGGAGCGGTGCCGCGCGCAATGAATACGCGCCAGCGGCACGAGCGTTGCGCCCGCCCTTAATCTTTTAGGAGACCTAATCTTTCAGAAGCCCGGCGGTCTTGAGCGATTTCATGATCACCGCGCGCACGCGCATGCGTTTGCCTGTTTTCGCTTGAAACGTCACGCCCGCGAAAGACGGCGCGGGTTTGTCGTCGCGCGCATCGTTGGCCGCCACGGTCAGGGGCACTTTGAATCCCCAGAACCGCGCGATGGCGGCGGTGGAGGACAGGCCCGCATCCAGGAAATACGGACCGGCGCGGCCATAGGCATCGCGCCCGCCCACCGGCACGCCATGGCCCATGCCCGAGACTTCGATCAGTTCGACCGCCAGTTTGCCGTCCGCGCCGGTCCAGCCGCGATGGCGGTAATTGGCGCCCTGGGTGATGGTGGCCGATGCGGGCGCGATGCCATGCACATTGGTCCATTGCATCGCCAGGGCTTCGCCATTGGAAGCATCGACGGTGGTGTCGGCATCGCCCTGCCAGATCGACACGATGGGATAGCGCACGGGAGTAGGAGACGCCTCGCGCACCAGATCGCCCCATTCATGGGCGGTGCGCGCGGGCGCGTGGCGCATCACGCGAAAGGCATCGGGAATGGAGGACGCGGAACCGGCAGGCAGCCCCGCAATGATCGCGCCGCCGGCAAACATTTCGGGATAGGCCGCCAGCATCGCCGCCGTCATCGCGCCGCCCGCCGACAGGCCGGTGATATAGATGCGCGCGGGATCGAGGCCATGGGCATGCACCATCTGTTCGATCATGGCGCGGATCGACGCGACCTCGCCGTGATCGCGCGCATTGTTGCTGGGATCGAACCAATCGAAACAGGTGCCCGGATTGTTGGCCGCCACCTGCTGCGGCGCCAGCACGGCGAACTTCAATTCCTCGGCCAGCAGAGACCAGCCCGTGCCGCCGTCATATCCGGCGGCGGTCTGGCCGCAGCCATGCAGCATCACCACCAGCGGCGCATGAAGGGGCAGATTGGCGGGAACATAGGAGAACATCTCCAGCGCGCCCGGATTTGCGCCATCGATCCGTTGCTGCGTCAGCCGCGTGGAGACGAATGCCCCCGAAGCGGCCGTCTGCAGATCATCCAGCGAGCGCAATGGCGCAATTTTTGCCAAAGCCCGAAAAGCCTTTAAACGCATGGAATCTCCCAGCAATTGGCATCATGGCAGATAATGCTGCACTGCACAATTACAATGGGAGGAGAGGAAAAGCTAAGCGGCCCTGCGTTCTTCAACGTCATGTGTAAAATCTAGAACAAGTTGGATCGGCTCAATCTCCTTGTTCATATCGTTATAGACTTCGACATCAGTAGCTAGTTGCACCAAATCTCCGACGACCTGTTCACGACGCTGAATGAAGGCTTTTTGCATGTGCGCACGGGGAGCGGCCTGCAGGATGGCCCACATGGTGTACTGGACACCTCGCCGAGTGACGCGAACGGCGTGATTGACTCGATATCGCCGCCCTTCTCTGTCTTTGGCATATTCCTCGCGAAGTGCGCGGGCCATATCGTCTGCCAAGACGTCGTAAGGATCGACATCCGGAAGTGAAATAAGCCCTTGTTGAACACCCCAAATGCTCGCTTCTCGTGCGCTAGACGGAATCTGCCCATTCAGTTTTTCATACATATGCCAAGCGCGCTGAAGCTGTTCATTCTTTGTCATAGCCATCACCTCATGCAGACACCGGGGCAGCAACGCCCCATCCATCAACAACCGATCCGGGCAATACGTAGGAGCGGACCTTTACTAAATGCCGCCGGAGCAAGTCCCATCTCTCAGTTTTCTTTTGGATTTGGCCGACGACTAGTCCCGGGTGCACGTTCAAGCGGCGGGCAAAACCAATTACATCCCGCTCTGCAAAAAACGGTGCTTTCCGAGCAATAAACAAATGGATTTCCTGCGTTGGCACGCAGAAATCGGCTGCGGCGTCATTTGCCGCACGCTCTTCATCCGGCAGAGACGCGTCGTCTGCATTCTGAATATCGACGTCGATAATCTCTCTTTGCTGCCCGTCTTTTCTCAGAACGTGCTCAATCTCGTGTCGAAGCACGAACCAGAAATTGTCTATCCGGTCGAAGCGAATTGACACGCCAATCACGGGCGACTGTTTATCGATCCAGAAGCAAACTCCGTCAATTTTTCCATTTGGCAAGCCTTCAACTACGACAAAACGAACACCGCACTCAGCCAAAATCCGAGGCACATTTCTTGCCTCTTCCGGATCAACAAGCAGGGAGCGCAGAACGGCAATTGCGTCGCGTAAAGCCTTCTCAGAATACCGGGTAACTACCATTGATTTTGCAATTTGGCGGACTCGGAACAACCACGCCAATTGAGTAGGAGGAGTTTCGTCATAGTGAGAACTCTTCTTAGCGGCGTGTGCCATGTGCGGAATTTCTCCGGGTGTCTTCACCTCGAAAAAATGAGCCATCTGCGCTTCCAACATTGCCGCGTCAGTGTCTTGTAACCAGCCGCGTTTAATCATTTCACGCACAGGATAGGCCGATTGCAATTTTGCTCTACGGGCGACACCAGGATCTGGACTTCTCGCCCGCCCCATGTCGTAAGCCCGCTGCAAATTAATAAAGAGGTCCGGGTTCACGTCAAAAGCGTCTCCAAGCGCCTTGGCCATTTCAGGGCTGATGCCGCGCTTGCCGGAGATGATCATGTTCACAGCCTGTTCGGGCGTTCCCAGAATGTAGGCCAAATCGCGCTGGGTCCATTCGCGCGCGTCAAGTTCTTCCCGAATATAAAATCCCGGATGAGGGACGTCGCCGATGTAATTTCCTTCCATGTTTGCCATGCCTTCCACTAGTGCGGATCACCGATCTCTAAAATTGTGATCACTGGTGGTGTGTCGTTTTCGATTGTGAAGATGATTCTGTACTGGTCATTGATGCGAATTTGCCGTTGGTCATCAGTTCCCTCGCGCTTTTTATAGTTGAGTGATTTCCAATTTCTGATCGTCTGCTCATCCGGCGCTTCTGCGAGAAAGTTCAATTTGTCCCGCGCGCCCTTGATCACCCCAAATGGGAGACCAAGCTCATGCGCCCGGTCGGTGCGTATGAGGGCGAGCCGCTTGTCTGCGAACACGATCTTCATACGGAAAGAATATGAGTCCGCTCGCGCGCATTGTCAATGGGCGACTGAACGCAATGCGTTAAGTTCATATTCTACACTGACTGACGGTAGCTGCAGTACTATAGTCATATTCTACACTGACTGACGGTAGCTGCAGTACTATAGCTAGATGTCATCTGGAAAACAATATAAAAATCAGATACTTAGAAGAGATGCGAGCCCCATCCCGCACGCCCTGCCCCTATTTAAAGACCAGCAGGATCGAGAGAATGCCCAGCGCCAGCGACACCAGGGCGATCCAGCCGGCGAGGCGGCTTGTGGGGTCGGGGTGCATGACGATCATCATGGGGAGCAACAGGGGCGAGACCTGCTCGATCTCCAATTCCAGCGGGCCATCGACATCGCTGGCCCGGCCATGAAGGTCCAGCCAGCCCACCCAATCGATCACCAGATCGGACGTGCCGCCCTTGTCGAAATGAAGATTGGGCGCGAACCGCAACACCCGGAAAACGGAAATGCCCTGGCTGGTGATCCGGTACCAGCGCCCATGAACCTTCCGCCGCTCCTGCTTGTCCGGAACATGGTGGTGGGAAATCACCATCCAGCCGAGCGGTATGCCGACCTTCTCGGCAAACTGCCCCGGGTCCACCCGTTCGAACAATGCCTTGATCTTCGTGGCCATCAGGCGCGCTCACAAATCATTACTTCGCCTTCGCAGGCGCGGGCTTGAAGTCGAGGCGGTATTCCACATCCTCACCGGGCCGCTGCACCATGGCGTAGGCAAAGGCGACGAAACGCTCCTTCGCGAACTGCAGGTCCATCAAACCGGGCGCCATACCCGGCCGGGCAGGCATCGGTATGGTTGTCGCCTTGCTCAGGGTGAGGCCCGCTTCAGCGGCGTATTGGGCCTTCAAGGCCCGGTATGGTTCCAGCAATGGCATCCCTGCGGGACCCGTGCCAATCACCGTGCAGGTTTCATTGTTGCCCATGCCCGCCACCACCGGACGCGCCACATCCTCATACCCTTCACTGCTGAGGATGACATAGTTTCCGCTTTTGCCCGTCACCGCCCAACCATCGCCGGTCTTTTCCTCGATATGGACGCGGCGCACGAATTCCTCGCGCGAGAGTTTCTCGCCTTTGAGGTTGGCGGCATAGGCCGCGAGCGATCCCGCCGGATAGGCGTGCAAACAGCCTTGGTTGAAGATGTCCAGCAATTCGGCCACATGCGCGGTTTGGTCGGGTGGTACTGGCGCGGAATCCTGCGCCCCCGCGCCCGGCGCAGCAGCAATCGCCAGCATCGCCGCCAGCGTAACAAAAACGATATTCACATGCCTCATGACCATCCCCCTGCCCGGCCCAATTCTAAGGGCTTTTTCAGGCTTTTTCGATAGCGGCCGTTCGCCTCGCGGTTGCAGGCCAGGCAGTTGCGTTGGCCCTTGCGCCAGGGCCCGCGCCCGCATTTGCAAAGCGGGGGCACGTCTTTTTCCCCGCTCTCAAGTTGCGTAGCCATAGTGCCTCGCCAGCAGACTGAGCGCGATGCGGATGCCGTAGGCGGCCGCGCGCCGGTCCTCCTTCACGATGGCCGCCACCCGTTCCAGGCTGAAGGGATGGTCTTCGGGCATCAGGAAAAGTTCGGTCAGTTGCCGCAGCTCGCGCGGCAGCACGCCCAGGGCGCGGGCGACGCGTTTGCCGGCGTCCAGCGCCGCGTCCGAGATGTTGCCGTGCCCGCCCGAGCCGCGCCCGCCGAATTCCATGCGGGGGCTGGCCTCGATCTTCGACATTTGCCAGTCCTGCTGCAGCCGCCTTCCTGCGAACAATTGGTGGTCGGCGATGCTGCCGTGATCGGCCAGCCATTGCAGCCGGTCGATGCGGCGAAAACCCTTTGGCGCGCCCGCCGCCACCGACAGCTCGCGGTCGCAGGCGTGGAAGCGGGTGATCTTGGCTGGGGTTTCGACTGCGTCTTGCGCAACGGACACCGGCTCTCTCCCCCTGCGCGGCGAAGCCGCTGGCGGGGGGAGATGTGCGGTAGCGGGCTTGCCGCGCGCGGAGGCGCGAGCCGGAGCGCCATCATCAAGCTGGCGCACAGAGGGGGGCAATCTATTCATAACTTCACCTCGATCTTTGTTTCGCCGTAGAGCCGCATCAGGTCGCCCGCGTAATGCTCGCCGATCCATTTGGCGGCGAAGGGTTTGGCGACGCGCAGGATATGGGGCGGCCCCTCCTCCAACTCCGCTTCGCCGAACCAGGCGGCGAATTTCGCCGCGCCGATGGCATCGACCAGGGCGGCGGCCCGCCCGTTCCAATGGCCGCGTATCGTGTCGTCAGGTGCTTTCGCCGCCTCCACGAACCCGTCGAAGCGGCGCTGCGACAAAAACCGTTCGGCATGCACGGGGCGGTAGGTGAGATCGCGGGCGCAGTGGGCGCGAAAGCCCGGCAGCGCCGCATGCGCCGCGGCGCGGTCGGGCGGGGTGAGCCGCTGCCATTTCTCGAACGCCTTGGTCTTGGACATCAACGGATCGGTGGGATAGTCGTGCCAAAAGGCTTCGAACTCCGCCGGGTAGCTTTTGCGGCCCCTGATGGGCGGCAAAGACGCGTCCGGCGGGCCGGACGAATCTTCTTTCTCTCTTTCTGCCTCTGTCTCTGACTCTCTCTCTGGATCGGCATCCGGCTTGCGCGCTGCTAGCGCCGCGCCCGCGCCATGCACTTCGATGAAGCCGGCGCGGTGCAGCAGTTCCAGATCCACCGTCTCGGTGGCGCTGATGCGTTTGGCGATCCAGTTGGAATCGTGCGGGATGCGGTTGTTGGAGCGGCTTGCCAGCAGCCAGATGGCGACCAGGTGCAGCTTGCTGGCATCCGGCAACAGGCCGAAGCTGTAATCGTCGAGCAGCTCGTTATAGAGCTTGATCCAGGGGGGCGAGCGGTCCTTGTAATGCTGGAAGCGCTCGAAATTCCTGACGCTGAATGTCACGGTCATGGGGCTTCGCCTTCCCGCGCACGGGCGAGCAATTCACGGCAGCCCTGCACCTGGGCCGCGATCAGGGGATCGGCCGCCGCCAGCTTGGTGATCCGCCGCACCGCATGCAGAACCGTCGTGTGATCGCGGCCGAAATGCGCCCCGATGCGGGGCAGCGAATGGCCCGTGATCTCGCGCGCCAGATACATGGCGATCTGGCGCGGCCGGGCCACGGCGCGGGCGCGGGTGAGGCGCTGCATCTGTTCGCGCGTCAGGCCGAAGCGCGCGGCCACCGCATTTTCGATTTCAACCAGGGGAATGATCACAGCGAATAGATCTCCCCATCGCGGGCCGCGGGTTCGATCGTCAGGCGCACGCCGCGATGGCCCGCGCCCCAGCCCGCGCGCACTTCGCGCAAGGTGGCGCGATGGTCGCTGTCGATCAGGGCATGGCGCACGCACAGATCGACCAGCGGGCGGATCAGGTGATCGAGATCGCGGCGGCCCGGCCGTTCTTCGTAAGTGAGCGTCAGGCGCACCGGCCCCGGCACCCGCCCGGGCTTCAGACACGCCAGCACGCCGGCCGACCGCGCCTGCCAGTCGGCCAGCGCCTCGCGCGCCAGGACCGAGGGCGGGAATTCCAGTTCCAGCCGTATCGCATCGCGTGCCTTCAGCGCGCGTTTCTCGACCGGTACATCCAGATTGAATCGCATTGTCTGTCTCCTCCTGTTTTTTTGTTATTTGCGTGGCCCGCTCGCCGCCCAGATGGCCGCGATGCAAAAGACGATCAGCAGACAAAGCCCTGCTTGCCCTGTGGTGATGGCGCCGTTCATGGCGCGCTTTCCCGCACGCGCGAACGCGTGAAAGACGCATGCGAAAAATTTGAATCAATCCGCCGCCAATCGCTCCACAGCGATGGGCGCTTCAAGGTTGTATTGATACCGGGTCGCGGTTGTGTGTGGCGTGCGCCGGGCGCAAAGATGCCGCCGTAAATTTCAGCATCAGGAGCGTGGTGCATGGATACGGGGTCGTTGGCGATTATCCTGCTTGCCCTGTTGCGTATCTTGCCTGTGTTGTTTGGATCCAAGGCGTGCCGCAAATTCGGGCTGGGCGCGGTGCTCATCGAATTGCGCGCGCAGATTCCCGACAACGGCGTCGGCCCGTTGATCGTGGAGCGGCGCGGCGCGGTGACCTTCCTGGAGGAAAATTGCCGCCAGTGCGGGCGCTGCCGCCTGGGCCGGGACAGTTGAATGACGCACGAATTGTTGTTCGTGCTGATCGCCACCCGCCCCGAATTCGCCAACCCCAAAACCTGCCGAAAACAACTGATCGGCCCGATGCGCCGGTACCTGGTGCGCCATGACGGCAAGGAGCTGGCGGGGGCGCCGGATCTGCCGCCCCAGGCCGCCGCGCTGATCGCCCAGCGGCTGGAAGCGGCCGCGGATTTGCAGGAATTCTGCGCCCGTTGCGGCCGTTGTGGGGAGGAAAAGATCCTGCGGTAGGTCATGGTGGCAGCCCCTGTCAGGCCACCGTCTGTACAACTTTTGTTGTCACCATTCAACAACTAATATTGTATTTGATATCCACAACCAATGTTGTAAGATGCATACAATTGTAGAGGTGCGTGTATGAGTACCTTGTCTAAACGGTTGCAGGAAACAATGGAGCGGGCGGGCCTCACCCAGGCGGCCCTGGCGCGCAAAGCGTCCAGCTTCGGCGAGACGGTGTCACAGCAGGTGGTTCAGCATCTGACCAGCGGGCGCAACACGTCTTCCAAAAGCCTGGTGCCCATCGCAAAGGCTTTGGATGTGAGCGTCGAATGGTTGACCACGGGTGAAGGCGGCGTCTTTACGCTCAAGGGCGGGTCGGCGAACTTGCGCACGTCCAAGGCGGCGGGGCGCGATCCGCGCGATGCAGAACGCGTACCGGTGCTGGGCATGGCCGAATGCGGGCCCGATGGCTGGTCGCTGTGGAACGGCGACATCATCGACACCATTCCCCGGCCCATGAACCTGATGGGCGCGCCAAAGGCCTATGCCGTCTATATCGTGGGCGACAGCATGGAGCCGCGCTATTATTCCGGCGAGCTGGCGCATATCCATCCGGGCAAGCCCGTCACCATCGGCGCCTTCGTGCTGGTGCAGATCCGCCCCGAACATGACGGCGATACACCCAAGGCCGTGGTCAAGCGCCTGATCAAGCGCACCGGCAGTAAGATCACCTTGGAGCAGTACAACCCCGCCAAGAAATTCGAGATCAAGACCGACGATGTCGTCTCGATTCATCGGGTGGTGGGGTCGGGTGAGTTCTGAGCGACGAAGCTATTTCACGCCGTTCACTATCATTGGCCGACATATTTTGCCGATATTCGAATCGATTTCGAACGCGTCTCTATTTATCCAGGATCGACATGCGCGCCGGAGCGCTCAGACCCCATTGCCTGAATAGGCTGATTTTGCTGGCCATCGCCCTCGCGGCGATCTCCACCGGCGCGTCGGCCCAGACATCGCATTCGCATGACCTGCCCGCGCCCTGCCGGGCGGAGCAGGAATTTGCGAAAGAGGCGGAAATCCTCATCGCGCAAGGGATCGACGCGGAGCGGGCAAAGCTGGCGCCGGGTGCGCCCGCGCTGCGCCCGGACGAGACCCTGTCGCGCATCGCTGAAATGCGGTCCTGTGAATTGGCGAACAGCGGCAAACCCCTGTCGCATCTGGACGACAAGGGCCATTACGAAAGCGCCGACATCGTCTTCAGCGTGTTTGGACTGTACGGGTCGGTGGCGGAAAATTTGATGCAGATGACGGCGTCGGCGGGCGGGCGTCTGGCCGGGGCGCGCGAATTCGCCAGGCAGGCGGTCGATCTTTGGATGAAAAGCCCCGAGCACCGGCCCCATATCCTCGACCCGCATTACGACCTCAGCGGCATCGGTGTCGCGATGGTGGGCGGCAATGCGGTAGCGACGCAGGTGTTTCACGGCGCAAGCCACAACGCGCCGCCCCGCCCAGCGGTGGAGAAGGGCCGGGGCAAGGTCTATGTGACCGCGAGCGAGTGAGACGAGCGGTATGCCGCCCGGCGGCGCTATTTCTGATTCAACAATCCAGTGTTGACGCGCGACTGCCCGATCGAAGTCGCGGCAGTCTTCAACATACCATCCTTGTCATAGGTAAAAATCGCGGTATTTGTCTTGCTGTTTGCGCCACCCGCCAGCAAGCCGACAACCGGAATAAAGGTCGCGCCGTCGGCGCTGGCGCTCACATGGACATAAATGTCGATGCGTGTGCCGTCGCTGGAAAGCGTCGCCTGGTTCGGCTGCCCCAACTTGGCGATTACCTGGGCTCGAGTGGTGACGCCGTTCTGGAACTGGCCCGCCTGTTGCTCGGTCACCATAGTACCGCCGGACGCGCAGCCGGCCAGCAGCAGTAGAGCGGCCAGACTGGCCGCCGAAAAATATTTATACATAATTTTCTCCCCAATGCCCGAAGGCCGCCCTGCGTGTGAAACTACAACCATGCATTGAAGCCGTCCACGTGGCGCCAAAGGCATGGTTAAGCCCGCGACGGTCTATCGCCTGCTCCCCGGCCCGCCCGTCGGTTGCATCGCGGGCAGGCGTTCCGCTACCGGTGGCAATGCCGGGAATGCGCCGTGCGGTTCGGCCTGGTACCAATAGGCGACCGAGGAATAATTGTCGGAGCGGTGATTGGCGTGGCCATGCTCGATGGTGGCCTTGAAGGCGGTGTTGAACGGGATCGGCGTTTCCAGATGGAAGCGATAGACGCTGGAGCGTCCGCCCGCCCGCTCCTCGCCCACCACCGGCGCGCCGTAAAGGCCGTAGGAAAACGGCACGCCGCCGAAATCATGGGCCCCCAGCACATAATCCTCCGCGCCGGTGCCTTTCAGCGACGGCATTTTTTCGCCATCGACAAAGAACATGTCGTCGCCCTCGCCCCACCATTCGTCCTGGTTCTGCAAGACCGACATGGTGATGCCCACGAAATGCCCCCGCCCCTTGATGTCGGCAAAGACGTAATTGTCCGCCCCGTCCAAATTGGGCTTGGTGTTCACCAAGGGATCGCCATCCTTCAGCCAGTCATTGGTCCAGCCGTGAGTGGGCTGCGACTGGCGATATTGCGCATGGAAGTAATAGGTGTCCTTGGGCAGCGCGTGGGCGTAATGGCGCCAGTCGATGTTGTAATACAGATCGCCCATCGGCTCGCGCCCTTCATTGGTCATGGTGATGCGGGCATGGCGCGCGAAAGGCATGGCGAAGAAACTGTTCATGCTGCGCACGCTGCCCACCGACAAGACTTCGGATTGCCAGTTGACGTAATCGCCCAGCCCCAACCCGAAGAAATCGCCCACCGGCGTTTCCACCGATGGCGTCGCCTCGCCGTCCCAATAGATCCGCATCACGATGCGCTTGAGGTGATAGGTCTCGCGATCGCCGAAAGTGAACCAGATATGAGCGATGCTGCCCGGCCCGTCCTGGTCGAACAATGTCACGGTCTCGCCCGGCGCGACCTTCAGCGAGTCCACATTGGCCCCGCTGGGATCGGCGCTGGAGGTGTGGCGGAAGGAATAATCCTGCGGCCGCGTCAGATCGGGCCGCGCCGAAAATTCCTGAGCCTGGGCCGCCGCCGAAATGCCCAGCACGGCAATCATGATCGCAAGCATGAAACGCATCTGTTCCCCCTCGAATGACCGTCAGCGGTCCTTCAACATTGCCGCCGGATAACGCGCCAAGGTCCCCGCCTTGAAATCCGTGAGCCAGACCGAATCGAACGCGAAGTCCAGAGAGTCCCCGCCCGGCCCCGTCCATTGCCGCGCGATGCGGCCCGTCTTGGCGTCGATCATGGTAAGCGGCACGCCCATCACGGTCGCCCACACGCGGCCCGCGCCGAACTTGATGTCGCCGCCCGGCCCCGCCAGTCCCGCCGCGATCCGCGCCGTCACTTTATAGTCGCGCGCATCCACGCGGACGATCTCTCCCGTGCCCTGCAGCAGAACCCAGACCGCGCCCGCGCCGACGGTCATGAAGCGCGGGCCTTTGCCCACCGGCACAACGGCCAGCACCTTGCCGGAACCTGCGTCCACCGCCGTCACCACGCCGGTGTCATGGCCGCTCACCCACACCACGCCATCGCCGGCAATCGGATTGAACGATCCGGGCGCGATGGCGATGGTCTGGCGCACGCGCCCCGTGGCGGGATCGATGCGGGATAGAACACCCTTGGCGTCGGTGACCATCCATACGCTGTCGCCGGCCGCCGCGATGCCGCCTTCCGCCGCCGCCGGTCCCACCGGCAGTATCGCCGCAAGCGTGCCGGTCTTCAGATCCACCCGCGCCAATGCATTGGGTTTGGCGCAAAGCGGCACCCACAGGCTGCCGAAACCCTGCGCCAACCCCGCGCAGGGTGTGCCCGGCAAAACCACGCGCGCCGTCACGCGATTGGAAACCGGATCGATGCGATGGACCGCGAAGGGCTCGCGGCTCCCCACCCACACCGCATTATCGATGGGCTGGACCCAATCCGCCGCCTTGCCCAGATGCAAGGTGGCGACGGGATGCAGCGAGGCGAAGCTTGCCTGAAGGGCCTTGGGCGACTGCGCCTCTGCCGCGCCGGAAACGACCAGCGCGGCAAGGACGATTGCAAGCACGTTACGTGGCATCATTTGCGTTCGAGGCCGTCACGAAAGGCAATTGCTTCGAGTTCGACCCGCACAGCATCATCGATTGGAATCACGGGCCGCGCCTCGAACACAAAAGCAGGAAGCATCGAGCAGAATTTGTGAACCGCCGACGGATCATCGCACTCCAGCAACATGTACCCGCCCCAGTCACCCACGCGTATCACGAACATCTCGATCTTGAAATTGCCGGGTGGCTTCCACTGCGTGAAGACTTCCAATATCCGCTTCTGCGCATTCTCGTACTCGATAGGCGAACCCTGCGGACGTTCCGTCCATGTGAGCATGTACTTCAAGGTACCCTCCCCGTTCGCGTTGAAATCTGCTTAAAAATCCGACCTGCGTGGCACTAACGCGAACCACTCATCGCCCCAGCGTGACTTTCGACGCCGCCTCGTCCTTCAGCGGTGAGACTTTGTCCGGATCGATCCTGACCATGATGTAGTCGATGTGATCGTCGATATGCGTGAACTGATGGCCGGTGCCCGCCGGAATGAACACGACATCACCCGCCTTCAAATTGTAACTCACACCGCCTTCGATATCGTCGGCATTGTTGCCAGGGCCGTTATAAAGACGCACCGTTTCCTCATCGGCGGGCCGGCGTTTCTTGTTCACCAGCCGCGGCCCCAGCTTCAACGTCGCCGTGCCATCGATGATGTGATAGACCTCGCTGACCAGATCATGCTCGGCCACTGTCTGTGCGCCTGCTTTGTCCAGCTTGCCGCGATGCTCCACCCCCAGCGCGATATGCGCCTTGCCGATATCGATATCGCGCACCTGCTGGTCGATCCGGTGCTCCGCCACCGCTTTTTTCGTGTAGGCCGCAATCTCTTCCGCCGGGACATAAACGCCTTCGCACATGGTGCATGTCGGCTGCGGATCGGCGGTCTGCGCCAAAGCGGGCGCCGCCATCAAACCCAAAAACGCCAATCCCGAAACCAGCATTTTCATAACGCTCTCCCCGCACGAAGTTTATCAGAACTCACCACCCGCGTCTTGACTCTGGCTTTCTTCCCCCGCGCGGCGAAGCCGCTGGTGGGGGAAGATGTCTTCCGAAGGTTTACCTGAGGAAGACAGATGGGGGTATCTACCAAGCCGTGGCGCTGTGCTGCTCGCCCATCAGACGTTGCAAGTCTTCATGCGGCAAGGCCTTGATGGTGTTGCCGTTGATGCCGGTCATGGTCTGGGCGCCCACCATGGCGTTGACGATCGCTTCTTCCGTCGCCTGCACCGTGGCGTCGAACAAGGGGCTCATGGCCCAGTTGGGCAGCATGCCGATCTGGGCAACCGGCGGAGGCATAGGCGATGCCGCCGCGCCTTGCTGGAATGGACGGGGCGCGCTGTCGGCGCCGGGATTGGCGGTGGAGAAAGACACGAAGATATCGCCCGAACCGTCGCCCGAGGTGCCGCCCACCCGGCCCAGCCCCAAGGTGGCGCGACGGCACAGCCGGTCCAGCTGCGCCGCGGTCAAGGGCGCGTTGGTGGCGATGACGATGATGATCGAGCCGGTATCGACATGGTCCGCGCCATAGGGCAGTTCGGCGCGGCGATCCTGGTGCAAGGCCTGGCCCACCGGCACGCCGGCGATGCGCAGATCATGCGCCGAACCGGTGTTGCATTGCACCAGCACGCCGATCACATAGCCGCCTTGCGATGCGGTCAGCATCCGCGACGCGGTGCCGGTGCCGCCCTTGAATCCGAAACACGCCATGCCCGTGCCGCCGCCGACATTGCCTTCGGCCACCCGGCCCGATGCCGCCGTGTCGATCGCATGCCAGGTGTCGTTGTGGGTGACATGAAAACCATTGATGTCGTTCAGAAAGCCGTCATAGGTCTCCGCCACCACCGGCAGCGACCAGGGATATTGGGTGGCGCCATGCTTCATTTCCCAATCGATCACGGAATCGCGCACCGTGCCCACGCTGTGCGTGTTGGTGATCATTACCGGCCCTTCCAGAAAGCCGGATTCCTTGACCCAGTGGATGCCCGTCATCTCGCCATTGCCGTTCTGCGAGTAAAAGCCGGCAAAGACCGGGTCCTTGAAATTCTTGCCGCGCGGCAGAATGGCGGTGACGCCCGTGCGCACCGGACCCTTGCCGACATTCAGCTTGCCCTCGCCGGAAATCAGCGTGGTGGTGCCGACTTCGACACCCGGCACGTCGGTGATGGCATTCAAAGGCCCCGGCGTGCCGTCGAACGGCACATTCAAATCGCGCGCGCGTTCTGTCGTCGGCGCGCCGGTCTGCGCCAACAGCGGCGAGCCCCATGCCAGAAGACAGGCGAGCGCCGTTCCGGCTTTCCCTTTCATGAAAAATCCTCTCCGTTAAATCTGTGCGAAGCAAATACACGGTCGGAATTGGCGCCAGAATTTGTGGAAGGGTATTGAGATCGACCGGACCAATCAACGCCGCGAATGTATCAAGACGTGGCGTAATGTCAGTCATCCGGAGGGACGGTCCAACAGGCCGTGCTCTCTCTGGACTCCGCCAGCGAGATGCCACCGCCCTTCATGGCATCCAGCCATGTCTGCATAAGCCAGGCAATCGGCGGCGCCAGCTTTCCTTCGCCAGGCATTCGGCTACACTTGCCGTTCGATGCGCATTCCCGCCACCATCGCGTTCTGTTCGCTGCTTGCGGCCTGCGCGGCCGTGCCCAAGGTTGACGACACGCCGCCTCCCCAAGGCAGCCCCACCATCATGGGCGCCCGGGGGCCGTTGAGCGCGCAGCAGAGCAAGGCGCTGCTGGACAAGATCGCGCCGGAACCGGGCGATGCGGGCATCCTCAAGCGCCATCTGGCGATCGAGGAAGCGGTGGCCGGAACGCCCCTGATCGCCGGGAATACCACGCGGCTCCTGATCGACGGTCCCCGCACCTTTGCCGCCATGTTCACGCTCATGCGCCAGGCCAAGGCCAGCATCGATCTCGAATATTATATTTTCGAGGATGTCGCGGTTGATGGCGAAAAGCTGGGAGACCTTCTGATCGCCAAGCGGCGCGAAGGCGTCGCGGTCAACATCCTCTATGACAGCGTCGGCTCGAGCGCCACGCCGCCCGAATTCTTCAAGCGCCTGAAGGATGCCGGCATCAATGTCGTGGAATTCAATCCCCTTAATCCCGTCACCTTCAACTTTCGCGATCACCGCAAGATCCTGGTGACGGATGGAACGCGCGCCATCGTGGGCGGCATCAATCTCAGCACCACCTATCAATCGTCAGCGGGATCGGGCGGCACCAACGGCCAGCCCGCCCAATATTGGCGCGACACCGATATAGAACTGGACGGCCCCGCCGCCGCGCAGCTTCAGACCCTGTTCCTGGAACATTGGTCTCAGCAAAAGGGTCCGCCGCCCGGCCATGACGCCGCTGTTCCGGCCGCCGCGCCAAAGGGCGGGGAAGTGGTGCGGATCGTGGGCAGCACGCCGGACGAGAAAACGCCCCGCTTCTATGTCACCCTGCTTTCCGCCATCCGCAACGCCGAAAAGAACGTCTGGCTCAGTGCGGCCTATTTCGTGCCGACGGACCAGGAGGAGGACGATCTGATCGCCGCCGGACGGCGCGGTGTGGATGTGCGCCTGCTGCTTCCCAGCGACAGCGATTCCAAAATGGCGCTGGCGGTGGGCCGGTCGCATTACGGCTATCTGCTGGATGCGGGCGTCAAGATCTATGAAGTCCAGAACGAGGTCCTGCATTCCAAGACCGCATCCATCGACGGGGTGTGGACGTCGGTGGGGTCGTCGAACTTCGATCCCCGCAGCGTGGTCTTCAATGACGAAGTCGATGCCATCGTGCTGGGAAGCGCCACGGCGGGCGAATTCGAGCGCATGTTCCAGGCTGACATCGCCGGCGCCAAACAGATCGACCGGGCGGAGTGGCGCCGCCGCCCCCTCGACCAACGGGCATTGGAACTGTTCGAGCTGACATCCTTCCTGTGGCGCAACTGGCTCTAGGCCGGCGGCACCGGACGCATCTCTATCGCGAGAAGAATCCGTCCCATCTTCTGCCCTGCCATCATGACGAGAGCGAGCCCGTCAGCGCGACATGTCCGCCGAAGAATTCCGATCCCTGTCGCGCCACGCCTTCCATATTGATCAGGCGGCGTTTGCGACGGACACCCCAGCGATAGCCCGAGATGGAGCCATCGGCCTTGACCACGCGGTGGCAGGGAATGGCGACGGCGATGCGATTGGACGCGCAGGCCGCCCCGACATCCTGGGCCGTTGCCGCCACGGGCAGCGTTCGGGCGATCGCGCCATAGCTGCGTGTTTCGCCCGCCGGAATCGCCTGCAGCGCCTTCCACACCGCGATCTCCAGCGGCGAGCCGCGCAGATCGAGCACCAGGTCGCTCACAAGCTGCGGCGCATCGACCAGCGCCGCCGCCTTGGCGAGCGTTTCGGCCATGCCCGCCTGATCGCAAACAAGTTCGGCACGGGGGAAGGCATCCTCGAGATCGCCGAGCAGCCTCTCACAATTGTCGCCGATAAAGAGAGCCGCGACGCCGTGCGCACTCCGGGCAACCAGGATGGTTCCAAGCGCGGTTTGCGCCGTGGCGTAATGCAAGACTTCCGGGTGAAGATGCGCTGTCATGATGAGCCTCCTTTGGTTCGAGGAGGATAGGATCTGCTGTCCGCGATTACGCTCCGGCGCTTGCGCTCAAATCGGGCCTTTCGATTGCGCGCCCTAAAACGGTATCTTGCCGGTCACCATCTGCCAGAACATCAGCCAGTCGCCCATGAAGCTGTAGAGCGGGTGGCGGAAGGTGGCGGGGCGGTTCTTCTCCACCGCAAGGTGCGATACCCACGCAAAGCCGTAGCCCGCGACCAGCCCGGCGCCCAGCCACCAGAGATTGCCGCTGAAAACCAGCATCGCAAGGCACAGCAGCGACAGGCTGGAGCCCAGGAAATGCAGCCGCCGCGTGGCGCGTCGGGCATGCTCGCCCAGATAGTAGGGATAGAATTCCGCAAAGTTGGAATAGGCCTGCATGGTGCTGCCTTTACCTGTCCGCCCTGATCCGCAGACTACCCACTCATACCTTGGTGGGATAGGTCCGGGCAGAAGGGTGGCCTAGGATGACCGCAAAGGCTTGGCGTCGACGCTTTGCCATCCGACAAGGCGCGATCACCGGGCATAGGAGGGATTGCGATGCAGGACGATCCGTTCGCGGGCATCGACCGGCGGTCTTTTATCGCATCGCTGGGCGGTGCCACCGCCGTCGCGGCGATGAGTTCGGAGGCCAAGGCCGACGCGGTGGAAGACGCGCAGAACAAGATGCTCAACAAGGCGGCGGCGGCGAAGAAATTCCCCACCATGGCCGAGGTGGATTCGGAGATCACGGAGAAGCCGTTCCGGCGCGGCGTCGGCAATCTCTTCGTCGGGCGCAGAGGCGCCAACGTGGCGCGGCTGGAGCCGATGTCGGCAAAGCCGACCTTCATCGATTTCTTCCGGCTTCGCTTCCAGGACGTTTCAAGCCATGTGTTGCAGAGCGCCAATCACGCCATGCAGGCGGGCATGGAAGAGGAAGTCATCTTCGCTTGCCTGCTGCACGACACGGTGCATTCGCTCATAAAAGTCGATCATGGCTGGTGGGGCGCGCAGATGTATGCGCCTTATGTCTCCGAAAAAGTCGACTTCGCCATCCGCTATCACCAGGCGCTGCGCTTCTATGACGATCCGGCGCATGGCTATAAATATCCGGATCTCTACCGGCGGCTGTTCGGCGAGGATTACAAGCCCGAGCCCTATATCGACGCCGCCTACAAAATGGTGCGGGCCCACAAATGGTATGAGTATCCCCGGCTGGTAACGGTGAACGACCTTTATGCCTTCGAGCCCGGGGTCAATCCCAAGCTGGAGCAATTCACCGACATTGTGGGCCGCCACTTCAAGCAACCCAAGGAAGGGCTGGGCTATGACAACAGCCCATCCGCCCATATGTGGCGCTCCATGGCGATGCCGGATCATCCGCTCTGAGAGCGCCACTCTCGACACGCGCTGCATCCCGATCCATCCTCGGCGTCATGGAATCTTCCGGCCAGCTCGACGCGCGCGCCCTGATCTATGTCACAATCGCGATGCTCACCTGGTCTTCGGCCTATGCCGCGATCTCTTACGCCTTGAGCGCGTTCACGCCCGGCGAGGTCGCGCTGGCCCGCCTTGCTCTCGCCCTGGTCTGTTTCCTGGCCTGGTCGCGCCTGCGCGGACTGGCGCTGCCACCGCTGGCCGTATGGCCGCCGCTGCTGGCGTTGGGCGTCATGGGCCTGACCCTCTATCACCTCTGCCTCAACAGTGCGGAGACCGGGATCGCCAGCGGCACGGCCGCGATCATCCTTGCCCTTTCGCCGGCGGTGACGGGCGTGGCCTCGGCGCTGTGGCTGGGCGAAAAGCTGTCACCGCGCGTGATTACGGGCCTGGGCGTGGCGCTGCTGGGCGTCGTGCTGGTGGTGCTGACCAGCGGCCAGAATTTGAGCTTTCAACCCAAGGCGGCATTGGTGCTGATCAGCGTGGTGGCCACATCGCTTTATTTCGTGGGGCAGAAGCCGTTCCTGCTGCGCTACAGCGCGGTGGCCGTCACCACCGTCACCTTCATCGGCGGCACCTTGGCGGCAATTCCCTTCGGCCTCGGCCTGCCGCACGCACTTGCGACAGCGCCGCCCTCGCGGATCGCGTCGCTGCTGTGGCTGGGCCTGGCGCCGACCTTTATCGGCTACCTGACCTGGAATATGGCGATCCAGCGCGCCAGCGTCAGCAAGGTGACCAGCTTCATCTATTTCTCCACGCCCGTCGCGCTGTTGATCGGCTGGCTATGGCTGGGCGAGCGGCCCGGCCCGTCGACCTTGATCGGCGCCGTGATCGTTATCGCGGGCGTGATCCTGACCAACACGCGCCGGCGCGCGAAGGCGCAGCCGGTCGACGCATAGCGGTTCAGCGATAACCGTCGCGGTCATAATCGCCGCGCCGGTAATACCGCCCGTCCGGATTGCGGTATCGGTAGTCGCGGCCGTAATAGCCGTCGTCGCGGTAACTGCGCGAATAGCGATCGCCGTAATAGCCGCCGTCATAATAACGCGAGCCATAGGGGCGATAGACGCAGCCGGCCAACGCAACAGATGTCAGGGCCACACCGATCAAAATCAACTTTTTCATGCACGCATCTCCTCGGCTGCCCCGTTATGAAACGGACGCCATCGGCAGCCGTTCCCTGAGAAAAGGGGAACCGCTGCATGACAAATGCCTTAGCCGGGCATGTTCCAGGAACATTCCCCCGGGCGTTTCGTTGCCTTTGTCTGCTGGGAGGCACCGCGCGAGTGCCGACGCCCCGCGCCGGGCTCGCTCATCAAGGAGATGCAGCCATGACAAAGGCGCCCATGATTGCGATTGCCGCCCTGCTCACCGCCGGTTCCGCGCTTCCGGCCCTTGCGGGATGGAACCATGTCGGCACGGTGCAAGTCTCGCCCGACCGTTACACCGATGTGCAGCTGGGCGGGTTCCAGGGGCCGGTCGATCGGCTCCGCATTCACGCCGATGGCCGCGCGGACTGTGACGAGATTCGCGTGCGCTATGACAATGGCGTGACGCGGGAAGTGTATTCCGGCGCGCTTTATGACGGGCAGGATCAGACGATCACATTTCCGGGGCGGTCCAATCTTGTGAGCGCGGTTTCATTCAGTTGCCGCGCGGCCCATGACGATGGCGCCGAGATCGCCGTCGCGGCCGACACGCCGGCCTTCGAAGCCCCAGCCCGCTACGATGAGCCGGTGCTTCCTGCCGGCGAACCCATGCTTATCGCCAGCCGCGACTTCGGCGTCCCCGGCCAGCGGACATTGATGCTGGGCGACACGGCGCCGCGATCGGTCCAGGCCATCGCGCTGGAGCCGGTGGGTGCGGATGCACGGTGCAGCAGCATCCGGGCCACCTTCGATGACGGCACCACCAGCCTGGCGATGCCGAATGATGGCGACGACCTTTATGAAGGACGGCTCTACAAGGCCTATGTCGGTGGCCGCCACCATGACCTCAACAGCATCAACCTGACCTGCCAGGCCGCGAACAGCGACCATGTGAAGATCAACGTCTATGCGGTCGGCTAGAGGCTGAAGGCGAAGGGCCGGACCACAATGTCCGGCCCTTCGTCATCCCGTCTGTCATCCCCGGCGAGCGAGATGCCTCGCATCGAGCGAGGAAAGGGGATCCAGGCGGATAGATCACGCTCGGACGGGAGAGCTGGATCCCCTTTCCTCGGCGCTGGCCGCGCCTCGCCGGGGATGACAATCGTTGTCCCGATAGTCTTGCAGGCTCAACCCGGAGCCGTCCACATTCCGCGCGCCGGGCCAGACATCGAGGGGATTGTACGGGAACCGGATGTGGGGATTTGTTAAAGGTTTGCCAATAGGTTGGCGCAAACACCATGACCGCGCCAACGACACATCGATCGCGATCCACAAGACTGGTTGCCGGGCTTGCCGTCATCGGCGCCGGGATCCTCGGCGCCAGCGTGCTCATTATACTATGGGTGCTGGGCGCGGCGTCGTCGGATATGGACCGGGCGCAGAATGCGGGTCAAACACAACTGGTTCGCGCCATCCTCAAGACCTATCAAGACAGCGTCGCCTCGGAGGTTGCGGACTATGTATCCTGGAGCGAGCTTTACGGCTATCTCCAAGGTCCCCGCAAACCGGCTTTCGAAACCGACTCGCTGGGACCTTATCTCAAGCAGACATTCGGTACGGACGATGTCTTTATCATCTCGCGATCTGGCCGTGTGGCTTACGCTTATCGCGCAAACAAAGGCCC
Source organism: Pseudomonadota bacterium (assembly GCA_040389405.1). Taxonomy (GTDB): domain Bacteria; phylum Pseudomonadota; class Alphaproteobacteria; order Micropepsales; family Micropepsaceae; genus Rhizomicrobium. Next base: position 233,226 of record JAZJZY010000002.1, read on the forward strand.
GACCAGCGAAGCTCTCGCCAGATCGATGCAGAAATTGGCGCAGAGCGCGTTTCTGACGGAGGATTCCGGCAAGCGGCGCATGATATCCGGGATGATCTCCCTTGACGGCGTGCCGGCGATAGTGGCCGCATCGACCATACTTCCGCCCGCCATCAAGGTGCCTTCCCAATTCACTTTGATAGAGGCGCAGGAATTGAATCCCGCGGCCACGGCCACGCTGGGAAAAAGATATGGACTATCGGAACTGAAAATAGGCCCCGCCGACGGACCGGGCATCGCCCTCCTGAATCCCGCACAGCTTCCATCGGACTTCACCATAAGCTGGGTGTCCGCGGCGAATGGCCGGCAGCTTTTCCATCGGGTTCTGCCCTTGATCCTGCTGATCGGCATCATCACGGCCCTCGCCTTTGCGGCGGTCGCGATCACCTGGTGGCGCTTTCTCAATGACCTGAAAGAAGGCGAGCAGCGTGTTTTGGCGGCGGAACTGGAGGCAAGCCGGGCCCGGGCGCGCGTCGCGGAAGAAACGAGCAGGAGCAAAAGCGCCTTCATCGCGAACATGAGTCATGAACTCAGAACCCCCCTTAACGCCATCATCGGCTTCTCGGAAGTCTTGCAGTCCGGAACCTTCGGTCCGTTGCCGAAAGGCAAGTATCGCGAATATATCGGCGACATTCTTACCAGCGGCCATCACCTGCTGAGACTGGTCAACGACATCCTGCATCTGTCGAAAATCGACGCGGACAAGGTTGAGGCGAAAGACGAGATCGTCTCCGCACATGACGCGATCGCAAGCAGCATGCGCGTGGTGCGCATCCTTGCCGCCAAACGCAATATCCGCATCCGGACTCATCGAGATTCCACCTCGCCGCAAGTCATCGCGGATGGCGATTTGTTGCAGCAAATCCTGCTCAACCTGCTCTCGAATGCGGTGAAATTTTCCAGCGAGGGTCAGGCCGTGACGATTCACTGCGACCATGATCGGGAGCATTGCATCATCCGGATTGCCGACCAGGGCTGCGGCATTCCCGCCGCGACCTTGGCCCAATTGGGCAAACCCTTCGTTCAGGCCGAAGGTAGTTTCACCCGCAAATACCAGGGCACCGGGCTGGGGCTGGCCATCAGTTTCCGGCTTGCGCAGATGATCGGCGCATCGCTGGCAATCGACAGTACCGAAGGCGCCGGCACGACCGCAACACTGACGCTGCGCATGACAGCCCGTAAAGCCAATCGCGCCGCGTGAGCTCCAAACGCCAGGAAAACCGCGCGTTTAGATTTTGTTTGCAAATACCGTTTCATCATCGCTCCGATTGCAGTTGGGGGACGGCATGCGATCCTTGAAGTCCGTATTCGGCATCGCCGGGGCGTTGGTGCCCATCGGCTATTGCGGCTATCTGCTTTATTATTTCCTGGATCTCAGCGGATCGGTGGAGGAAGTAAAAAACAATGGCCTGGGCCCCACCGTGCTGGGCCTGGGCGTGGTCGCTGCACTCTTCTGCATTCCTTTGATCTTCAAGATCATGCGGCTTTTCCGCGGACCCGGTTCGCCCCGATCGGGCGGCGGTGCGCCGAAATATGATGATGGAGATGATGACGATGGCGGCGCCGCCGCCGAGGCGGCCATCGCCCGCTACATGGCGCGCAAATCCGCGGAGGACGCCACCAGCGCTCCTGCTGCACGCCCGACCCAGCAACGCGGCAATCCGTCAGGACGCCCCAGCTTCGGACGCAAGAACGGATGATCGGGTGTTCTTGAGAAAGATGACCATTGGGCAGCGGTTTGCCGCATGGGTTTTCCTGAGCTTGGTTCTCTCTACGCTTTGGGGCGTCTCCCCAATGCCTGGGTTTTTGCTTTCACACTTTCCGTCACAGTCCCCGATTTTCTATGGATCGGGAATACTAATCTTTTTCGCACTCGTGCTAGCGGTATTGATGGGCCTTATTCGGGCTGACGCACCGGTTGCATTGTTGGGAGTAATCGGATTCAGCATATTTCTCCCGGCCGTACTTATCTTTCTAGATTTGACCGTGGGATGCTTTGTCACCGTGGCTTTGGGAATTCGCGGATACTGCCTGTAAGAGTCACCCCACGAGCTTGCCCACCAAGAAAACGCCCCTTCCGCGAAGAAAGGGCGCTTGGGCGATGACTATCGGATCACTTCGACAAATTCGTCTTGAGCAACTGAAAGATCCCGACGCTGACACCGACAATCGAGGCGCCCGTCAATGCAAGCGCCACGCCCACGAATATCGCTGCAAGCGAATCGCCAACGACGGGTATGTTGGTCAGCGACTTTCCACCCAGAATGAGGATGACGGTCGCGGCGTAAACCCTCAACCTTAAGTCGGGCGGATTGTTGATCGCGCCGATACCGCCCAGGATCATCAATCCGGCGGCCGAATAGGGTATGGGAACAAAGGGGCTGACGATGGCAAGAATGACGGCGAGAAGGGTCGAAATCGTATAGATCTTATTCACGTCTTTCTCCCTTATGCGTTGCGGTCTACTCCGTTGGGTCGCGCGAATTGCGACGCACTATTCTACTCCTGCGCAAAGCGGTTGTGGGCGTTATCGTACTGATTGGTGAACGATAAGCGTGCATCGTATGCTGTTTCAGAGGCCGACATCACTGTGCCGCCGCGCAGCGCACAACGCCGCGCGATCCAACAACAGCCGGTGCGTCAGGCGGTCCGGCAAAACGCCGCCGCCAGCGCGATTTCATGCCCGACGCGCAGCTTACGCCTTTCCAGGCCCGCGAAAAAGAACCCCTTGCGGACGGGCTGCCCCGCTTACTTCGCCTTCACCGCCATGCCCATCACTTCGAAATGCGCGCCGCCCAAAAGGCTGCCGGCGCCGATGAAAGCCCGCGCGGGCAGCGGGCCCTTGAAATAGGTGCGGTAGGCGGCGTTGAAGTCGGCATAGTCCTTCAGGTCCGACGCGAAGATCTGCAGCCACACCACATCGTCCATCGTGTAGCCCGCGGCTTCGACCGTCCTTTTGATATTGTCCATCACGACCTTGGCGCCGATCTTGGCGTCGGCCGGCTTCTGGCCCGTGGCCGGGTCTGTGCCGTCGGTCGTGCCCGAGATATAGAGCGTGCCGTTGGCTTCCACGGCGGCGGAGAAGGCGGGCGTGGCGCCACCCGGCGTGCCGCCGCCGGCGGGGAAATGCTTGGCCGGCGCGGCAACCGCCAGCATCGGCAGGGCGCAAAGACCGGCAGCGGCGGCAAGAACGAGCATGGTTTTCATGTGGGTCTCCCAGAATTGGTGACGGCAAGAGCACGGCGAATGCGCGCCCGCGAAGGCCGCCATTACGGCATGCCAGAGCGTGCTGGGCAACAGGCAAACACGGCGCTACAGGCTTGCGAAGAAAGCCGCGATCTCCGCTTTGTCTGCGCCGTTCGACAATAGAATCGCCAGCGCGATGCGCGCGCGGCGGCCATCCAGCGGACCGGCCGCAATGACGCCCCGCGCGATCAGGTCGATCTCGCCCCCGGCAAAGCCATAAGACTGTGTGAGGGTTTCGCCCGCGCCCGTGCGGCTGGAAAACACCACCGGCATCGGCATCGCTTGCAGAATGGCGGGCACGGTATCGGCGACATGCCCGCCGCCCGGCAGCGCCAGCACCAGCGCATCGCAGGGCGGAAGATTCTGAATCAGCGCAGGCTCCAGCCCCGGCCCCGCTTCCAGAATCGGCACAACAGTTTCGCGCCCGCCCCAGGTCAGATGAGGCAACCGCTTTTCGGGTGCCAGCACGAAGCGCACGCGCCCCTCCACCACCCAGCCGATCGGCCCGAACGGCTCCGACGAAAAGGCATGGGTGCGAAAGGCGTGACGCTTTTTGGCCAGTGGCGCCCAATGGATTTCATCGTCGAACACCACCAGCACGCCCTTGCCCCGCGCCGCGTTGCTGCCCGCCACCCGGCAGGCCGCGATCAGATTGGCGTCGCCATCGGCCGAGGGCTGGTTGGCCAGCCGCATCGCGCCCGTCACCACAATCGGCGTATCCGTGCGGGTGAGAAGCTCCAGCGCGAATCCCGTCTCCTCCAGCACATCGGTGCCATGGGTGATCACCACGCCGTCATGGGTGGCGGCCGCCGTCTGTGCTGCCTTGGCGATGGCCGCGATGGCGGCGATGGAGAACCCGGCACTGGGCCGCGACAGAACCGGGATCAAGGTGATCTCAAGGTCGGGCAGAACCCGCGCCAGCATTTCGACAAAAGGCGGCGGCGCCCCAAGATTGGCGCCCTTGTCCGACGCCGTCATAGCGATGGTGCCGCCAGTGGTGAGAAGTGCGATTTTCATGGGGTGACTACCGTCTTTCCAAAGTGAAGATTTCTTCGACGTTCAATTTCAAGGCCTCGGCCAAGGTGAGCGCCAAGAGCGTTGAAGGAACAAAGACACTGTTCTCAACGGTGTTGATGGTCTTGCGCGACACGCCGACCATGTCGGCCAGATCGGCCTGGGTCAATCCGCGCGCACCGCGAATTTCCTTCAACCTGTTTTCTAGCCTGCGTTCAACCACCGCGGTCGGCCTGCCAATCCAGATAGACGAAATAAAGGATCGGCAACGCAGCACCCAGCGCCAAGCCCAGCGGCATGAATTGCGCCGCTGCTTGCGCGCTGATCCGCGCCAGAAGGCAAAATCCCAACAGAACGAACATCATCAACAGATAACCAAGCCGCTGGGCGCGGGCGCGGAAGCTGCGCGTCACTTCATCGTCGAGGAAGCGGCGCAGGTCCGGGTTCAGCCAGCTGGGATTCATATAAAGCGACGAGATGACCAAAAATACGATGAAGACTACCGGCAGCAAGCTTATCAGGGCGCTTATCCAGCCCAACACACGCGCCAATCGCGGCCAGAGCCAGAAAGTCTCGGCCGCACAAAGGCTGAGAACAAAAACCTGGGTCAGCAAAGCGATGCGCCATTGCACTTGCTTCTGATCCATTTCGCGGCGCGCGTCGCCCGATGCTTCGAACGGCGGCGGCGGAACGCGTAACATCATGATGAACGACGCCAAAAATGGCGCGCCAAAGACGATGCCCACCAGGATGGCTTGCAATGCGATCTGGCCGCGGAACAGCGGGCCGAAGACGACGAACGCCGCCAATCCACCGCCCACCACCAGCACAGTAAAGATGGCCGTCAAGCCACGCACACGGGCGTGATCGTGGCGCTTCTGTTCTGCGGCGATGACGGCTTGCGGTCGCGATATGAGATTGCGCTCGAGCGTGTGTCTGTTGGTGCGGTCCGACATAGGGTCCTCCCTAGATCGCTATGTAACCCATAGGTTACATTCTGTCAAGGAGGCTCCGTACTTCCTGGAGCGCGAACGAAGAGCCGCTCAGCAGCGATGCGGTTTCGCTACTTCGCCTTCACTGCAATCCCCATCACTTCAAAACGCGCGCCGCCCAACAGGCTGCCTGCGCCGATGAAGGCGCGGGCGGGCAGCGGGCCTTTGAAGTAGGTGCGATAGACGCCGTTGAAGTCGGCATAGTCCTTGAGGTCCGACGCGAAGATCTGCAGCCATGTCACATCGTCCATGGTGTAGCCCGCCGCCTCCACCGCCCGCTTCACATTGTTCATCACCACCTTGGCGCCCGTCGCCGCGTCCACCGGCTTTTGGCCCGTGGCGGGATCGGTGACATCGGTGGTGCCCGAAATATAGAGCGTGCCGTTCGCCTCCACCGCGGCGGAATAGGCCGGCTGGGGACCGCTCACCACGCTGCCGCCGGAGGGATAATGCTTGTTCGGCGCGGCGTCGGCGGCCAGCGCCGACACGCACAGCACGGTGGCGGCGGCAAGGATCGATCGGGCGAGGGTCATGGGATTCTCCGAAGACAAAAAAAGAAGGACGGCGCTTCGCGCCCGCGCCGCATGAAAGCGTCAGGGCATCATACGCCATGGCCCGCATTGCCAGGCAATCTCATTTCGGGGCTTTCAACAAGAGGTTCAAGTTGACGGCGGCCGCCATCGCGCCATAGCCCGCATCGTTGGGATGCAGATGGTCGCCGCAATCATAGGCGCCGCGCATATGGCCCGGGCGCGCCGGATCTTCCATCAGTCTATCGAAGTCGATCACGTCGTCGAAACGCCCGCTGGTCCGGATCCATTGGTTCACGGCCAGCCGGATTTTTTCCTTGTCGGGCGTGTAATAGCCCTCGGTCGGCGTTCCCGGGTTGGTGCCGGCAAAGGGCGTCAAGGTCGCGCCCACAATCCGCGCGCCTCTGGCATGCACGCGATCGATGATCTGCCGGTAGCCGACGATAATGTCGTCTTCCGTCGGCTGCCTGTCGCCGGGCGTGATGGATTTTTCACCGGGCCAGCCAATATCGTTGATGCCCATCATCAGCACCACGGTGGACAAATGCGGCTGGCTCAGCACATCGGCATTGAGGCGGGCCAGCGCGTTGGTGCCCATGCCGTTGGCGAGCACGCGGTTGCCCGAATAGGCCTGGTTGACCACGGCGATGTTGCCATGTCCAGTTTGCTGCAAGCGTTCGGCGATATGGTCCGGCCAGCGGCCATTCGCATCCGCCGTCGAGCAGGCGCCGTCGGTGATGGAGTCGCCGAAGAAGACGACCGCGCGCGCCGCCGGTTTGGCGTCGACCTGAATGCCGCTGAGAAACAGGCGCTGCTTGAGGCTGCTGTCCGCCGCAAACGCCGCCGACGCCGTGAAATCGCCACGGCCGGAGATAAAGGCGGTCTGCGCACCGTCCCAGTGCACCGATGAAATCGCCGTCTTCTGCGGCAGATAAATGCTCACCGCCAGACTAGCGAGCGGCGGGACAGCCAGATCAATAGGATCGCTGATGATGGGCGCGCCCGGCGGCACGACCACCGAGCTTCTGCCACCCCAGGTCAATCGCAAGGCACCTGTCCCGGCAAGCGCGCCGTTCGTGGCCGCAAGCGCCACACTTCCCGCGCCGATGGTCAAAGGCTCGCCGCCATATTCATTGGACAGCACGATGCGGACCTTGGCGCCGCCGACACTGATGCGCGCCACTTGGCGGATCGTCACGCCTTCCAATGTTTCCGGAACGCCGAACGGCACCGGCATTTCACTTCCCCAGCGCGGCGCGGGCGTCGCCGCCCAGGTCGTGATCCAGTCATCGCCACCGCCGGTGGCCGCAGCCGCATCGCGTTCCCCGGAGACCGCGAGCGCCAACAGAGCGGCAATGCAGAACGCCTTTGCGGTCTGTCGTGTCATGTCCAGCCCCCGTACGACTTCGCCGCGCAGTCTTGGCCTTCGTCCAGCAAATCGCAAACGAAAAGCGCCGCCCCGGGAGACAGGCGGCACGATCTATGCTTTCAACGAAATGCGGCCGGCCGCCGCCATCACGGGCCCGAACGCGGCGCTACAGCAGGCGAAACGACCGCGCCTGCACCTTGCCGCCGGGGGCCAGCGGCCCGATCGTCCATTCCGCCTGACCGTGTTCGAACGCCACCAGATAGACATCCGCGCCGTCTTCGGTGCCGTGCTCATAGGTGACGGATTCCAGCGCACCCATTTCCTTCACCAGTTGCAGGATCTGGGGCGCCTCCTCGCGGACTTCTGCCGCCTGCGCCGCATCCATCTCGTCATAATTGGGCGCGCCCTTTTCCAGCGATTCGATATAGCGCCGGACCGACGCCTGGCGGTCGGGATGGGGTTTGGCATCGATGAATTGCGCGATCAGGCGCGCGAAGACATCCGGATGCTCCAGATACATCAGATGGCCGGTGTCAGGCACCACGATGCGATAGGCATGCGGGATCAGCGCTTCGGCCGCGCTGGCCTGGCCTTCATTGTCGGCCACGTCATAATCGCCAATCAGTACCAATGTCGGCGTCTGGAGCTTGGATAGAAGCGGCTTGGCACTGGGCGCGACGCGCGCCATGTCGCCATGCGTCAGGTTCTGCGGATTGGCCTTGATAAGCGCGACCGCTTTGGCAATTGCCGCATCATGCCCCGGCACGAAGAGCCAGTTCCCGCGTACCGCGCCTTCGATATCGCCTTGCTGGAGTTGACGCACAAATCCCATCACGCGCGTGATGAAATATTGCGAATAGCGCAGACCCGAAATGGAAGGTCCGACCAGAACCAACCGGTCCACGGCCTTGGGGTGGGCCAGGGCGAAATCCGCCGCGATGCCGCCGCCCGCGGACGCGCCCACCAATACGGCATGCGTCATCCCGGCCGCGCGCATCACGGCGGCGACGTCGTCGGTGCGCGAATAAGGCTGGGTTGCGGCGGGCGAGCGGCCATAACCGCGGCGGTCGTACCGCACCACATGAAAGTCCTTGCAGAAAAGCGGCCAGACATCGTCCAGGTGGCGGAATGAAGCGACCCGTCATGGATCAGCACCATGGCTTTGGGACCGGCGCCGCAGGTCTGGTACCAGAGTTTGCCGCCTTCGGCATTGACGAACGCGCCGTCATCCGATTGCGCCGCCACGGGCATGGCGGGCAAAACTGCGAGCCAGAACGCAAGAACCAAAGCGCGAAGCGACATGATGCACCTCTTCAGCGAAGGAGTGTCGAATATCTATGTCCGTGCGGCGTGAAGCGCGATGGCGCTCGCAACTCTCCTGCGAATCGCCAGCCGCCAGAGGCTGCCCGCAAGCGTGAGGTTCAGCGCAGCGCGCGCCAGTCCTTCCGCGAGATTGGGGAATGGGGGAAGCAATCCCGAGGTCAAGTCCAAATGGCCGCAGCCTTTGCATCCTGTGTCGTAGAAAGTCAGATTCTGGAATCCGCCCATAACGCAGACCAGGACGACGCCGGTGATGATCCAGGCCTTGGGCATGCGCTGGCGCGAGCCCATCCAATAAAACAACCACGCAAACAGAAGCGGCGCCCCATAGATGGCGAGCGTGTTCCAGACGAGCATGATTTGCGTGAACGCATGCGCTGCGACCGGGCCTGGCGTGAAGCCAAGAAGTGGCACCCAAACGGTCGCGGCGTCAATAATCCCCCTCTCGGCGACCAGCGCCACCGCGACGCTCGAAGCCAGAAGTGCGACCGGCCCCACGCCGAACACCGCCCAGGGAAAGCGCGCCATGAAGGAGCGCAGTTCGGGCCGCTCCAACATCGCCACCGCCAGATTGTCTTCGCTGCCCAGGCGCGACAGGGCCTGCGTCTCCGCCAACGCCCGGCTCGCGCCGCCCGCGATCTCTTCGCGCACCAGATCGTCGAAATGATCGGACAGTTCGCGCGTGTAACGGCGGACATGGCGCGGCGCGATGCCGGCCCGGAGCAGACGTTCCGATAAGCGATCAAAGCATGGCATGGGCTGTTCCTCCTATCGCAAGACCTATGGCGTCGGTGATGTGCTGCCAGTGCCGGACAAGACCGGCCAGATGCTTTTCACCCTTGCGCGTCACGGCGTAATAGACGCGGGTGCGCCCGTTCACGAGCTTGCGGCGGGATTTCAGCATGCCTTCGCTTTCGAGCGCATGCAGCGCGGGATAGACCACACCCTCCCCGACCTTGATCGCCTGATTGGTGCGCGCGCGGATGGCCTGCACCAGCTCATAGCCATACATCTCGCCGCTCGAAAGGGTGCGCAGGATCAACAGCTCCGGCACGCCATTCATGAAACTGGGATTGGCCATGATCCGCATACATCTCCGCGAGAGGCATGCATACCTTGTCGCGAAAGGTATGCGGCTGTCAAGCGCCTTCCGGGCGACCGCCGGATTTCGATGACTTCCTTTCTGAATCGGGATATTTCTGCCCAGGGGGAGATCGCCGGTATGCAGATCAAGATCATCGCGGCGATTGGCGCACTCTTTTGCATTGCCCTGGCCGGCGCGCCCCGTGCCGCGCCCGCTCCGCACGCGGCCGCACCGCCCCGCGCCTATCTGACGGACGTCCGCTCCTGGGTGATGACGTCCGGGACTGGCCATCGCCGATACCAGATTTCCGTCGCCCTGCCCGACGGCTACGACACCAAACACGCGCCCTATCCCGTGCTGTATGTCACCGACGCCAATGCGGAGTTCGGCCTTGCCGTCGAAACCGCGCGGCTGCTGGCGGGCGGCAAGGATATTCCCGGTCTTGTCATTGTGGGGATCGGCTATCCCAATCCGGGCCAGGGCTTCAAGGCGTCGGGCGTGCCGCGCACCTATGACCTGACGCCGACCGCGCTGCCGCCCAAACCCGGCAAGACATTGCGCAGCGGCGGCGCGCCGGAATTTCTGAACTTCCTGCGCGGCGCGCTCGTGCCGCGGATCGAAAAGGATTTCAACGTCAGTCCTGCCGACCGGGGCCTTGCCGGTCATTCCTTCGGCGGGCTGTTCGCCACCTATGCGCTTTTTCACAATGACGGGCTGTTCGCGCGCTTCCTGATCGCCAGCCCCTCTCTGTGGTGGGACGATCACGTCGCCCTGAAGATGGAAGACGCTTATGCGGCATCGAAAAAGCCGCTGCCCGCCAAAATCTTCCTGTCGGTGGGCGCGCTGGAAGAAAAAACCACCCACCTGCCCATGACCAGTGACATGAAGGCCTTTGGCGAACGCCTGCGGGCACGGCATTACCGGGGCTTTCAGATCGACACGCGCATCTTCGACGGCGACGACCACATCTCCGTCGTCGGCGCCGCCTTCAGCCACGGCCTGCGCGCGATCTATGCCGCGCCGGAGGCGCCAACAAAAAGCGCCCCTCGGTAAGAAGGGGCGCTTGATGCCGGCGCACTCTACAGGGCGTGCCGCTACCGCAGTCCGGCGAAGATCATGCCGAGAAAGATCAGATGATCTTTTGTGTACGGCATCTGCTGTGCCGTCACGGGATCGGCCATAGCGTCCTTGGTCATGTTGCGCAGCTTGGTGGTCAAGATCTGGTCGCCCTTGGTGAAGCCTTCGGTCTGCGCCAGCCAGCGCCGCCCCAGATCGCGCGCGGCGGGCGAGTCGGGATCGTCGGTGGCGGTCAGTACCTTTAGTTCGGCGATCAGGCCTTCCCATTCGGCGATGTCTTTTTCCTGATCGAAACCGTCTTGGGACGCCAGCGCCTCCAGTTCTTCGGGCAGGAAATATTTGTGCTGATGCGGCACGAAGGCGGGATGAAACAAAGTGGGACGGGTCAGTTTGGATGTCATCGAAGTCTCCTTGGACAAGGTTGCGAGATCGTCGATGGAAAGAGCCTGACCGGATTTGAGCTTGGCCCGCGCCGCCCGCACCAGCGCCAGCCCTTTGGCAACGCGCTTGCCGTCCTGGACCAGCGCCTGGTCCTGAAGTGCAAGCACGGTGTCCATGGTGTCGGTACACGCCATCAGCTGACCGATGGAGGCCAAGGACAGACCCAGCCGCTTCAGCGCCAGGATCTGGTGCAGCCGCGCGATCTGGTCCGGGCCATAGGTGCGCCAGCCCGACCCCGACCGCAGCGGCGTCAGCAGACCGCGGCTCTCATAAAGACGCAGCGCCTTGACGGTGACGCCGAAGCGGCGGGCGGTTTCAGTGGGGCTGAGATTCAAGCTCATGGCGACTCATTCTATCAACCCGGGCGCTTTTGGGGGTGTCCCTTGGGGACGGGTCAAGGGCGTCGCGCGCCCCCAGGGTGCAGCCGCCGAAATCTCCTGATACGGTTTTTCCTCAACCGTTCGGGGTCCCGGCATGCTGGAATGCGAAAAGGTCTGCGGCAAAACCCGAATTGCCATTGCCGCGATCCTGTTGCTGGCCGTCACGGGCGCGGCTGCCGCCCAGACCGTAAAAATCCTGCCGGAGCGGCCTTATCTGGAGCCCGCCGCCGCCGGATACAGCGCCAATTTCGACATCCTGGTCCGCAATGATGGCGACAAGCCGATTCAGGTGTCGGGCCTAACGGTTACCATCGCCGACGCGTCGGGCCGCGAAGTGCTGGAGCGCCGCGTGGACGGCAACGGCGTCGCCCCGTCGGTGAAGACCCTCGCTTTCGCGCCCCTGAAGCCAGGCGAGGCGCGGCTGGTGTTCAATCCGTTCCCATTGATCCCCGCCGACATCGCCGCCGAGGCCGTGCGGGTCGAAGTCGAATTGTCGCCCAGCGAAGGCAAAGGTGCTTCGGTCACCGGCACGGCAAAGGCACAATTTCGCGCACCGCCTGCCTCGGCGCTGAAGATGCTGCTGCCCCTGGCCGGAAAGGTCTGGGTCTGGGACGGCCATGACCTCCTGTCCCATCACCGGCGCTGGGACTACAGCAATCCGGACATTGTGGGCTTCGGTTTTTCCAGCAACGCCATGCGCTATTCGTATGACCTTGTCCGCGTGGATGCGCAGGGCCGCCGCGTGATCGGCGATGCCGCGCGCAACGAAAACCATCTGAGCTTCGGCCTGCCAGTCCGCGCGCCCGCCGATGGCGTGGTGGTGGAAATCGAAAATGGCCAGACCGACGACGGCAAGTTCGATCCCGCGACTTTCCGGGAGCACCCGAACCTGGTGCTGGGCAACCATGTCGTTATCCGCCATCACGCTGGGATGTTCAGCATCCTCGGTCATGTGAAGCAGGGCAGCGTCACGGTGAAGGCGGGCGACGCGGTGAAGGCTGGTCAGACGGTCGCTGCTATCGGCAATTCCGGGACTTCGATGTTCCCGCACTTGCATTACCAGCTGATGGACGGCCCGACATTCGCATCGGAAGGCGTGCCCAGCGCCTTTCGCGGTCTCACGCGCCTGCGTGGCAGCACACGCGCGCCGCTGCCGTCCGGCGCGATCGACAGCGGCGATATGGTCGAGAGCCGCGATTAGCCGCGAGGATCAGGTCCCGCCGAGCAGCTGAAGGTTACACATGGCCTCGTCCCGCCTTCTGGGGTAGCGTGTCCGGCCTCTGATTTCAGGAAAACAAAGAATGAGCAAAGAACAGAAAAGCAATCGCGAGAAAAAGAAGCCCAAGCAGGACAAGAGCGCGAAGGCCACCGCCCCCGTCTCTTCCTACCAGGCGTCCAAGGGCAAAAAGAAGTAGCCGCTACTTCTTTTACTTTTTGGGCCAAGCGTTCCCGCCCGGACCGGAAAACGGGACGGGAACGCAACCGCTCACCTCGCGTTGTTTTTGCGAACGACAACAGAAGGGTGAGAGATGGTCCACTATTTCATCGACCTTCGCGACACGCAGGGAATGATCTGCGATACCGAAGGGGCGGACTTCGATCATGTCGAAGACGCTCTGGAAGAAGCGAAGGCCAGCGCCCGCGATCTGGCGAAGCAATATGTGGACAACCGCATCCCCCTCGACGAAACCTGTGTCGAAATTCGGGACGTTGAGGGCCGAACCGTCGCGACATTGACGGTGGCGGAAGTCCTGGCCCATCCGATCCATCCGGCGTTCAAGAACCATTGTTCGGACGCGGCAAAGCCCGGTCATCACTAGCGCCGAACGGCATGCGATCAAACGCCCAGCACGGCGGCGGCGATTGCCAAGGTCGCGGCGAAACCTGCTGCAAACGCCAAGGTGCGGATGACGGGAATGCCGGCGGCATAGACCAGGTAATGCGTCAGCCGCGCGCCCAGATAGACCTTGGACGCCATCACCGTGCCGGGTGTGCTGACGCCGTTCAATGCCAGGATGACCACCAGCGGCGCGAACACGGCCAGATTTTCCACCGCATTGGCATGCGCCCGCCGCGCGCGCTGGGCCCAGGCCGGATCGGATGGCGCGTTGGGGTCGGCGGGGTTGCCCAATGTCCTGAGCGGCCCGCGCGTGAGGATCCGCGCCGCCATATAGGGAATCCACATCAGCACGGTCGCGGTGGCGACAAGCGCCAGATAGTAGAGTTCGGGCGTTTTCATAATCTGTCCTTTCGGTTGGGATGATTGGCGGTCTATTTCGCCGCGATGAGACGGCCGAGCGGGCTGAGTGGGCCGGCGGGAATGAAGTCGTAGGTCATGTTGCCGCCCGCCGTCAGCGGCAATTCCCCGATGCAGGCCTTGGCCGCTTCCACCGACGGCATGTCCATCAGGAAGATCACGCCCAGCCTGTCCTGGCGAAACCAGAACTGCTCGATCTTTCCGTCCAGATAATGCTGCAACGTGGCAGGCACTTCCTTCGACAGGATCGCGTCGCGCTGTTCGGGAGATGATGGCGGCGTGGTGATGGCGCCGATGGCAAACACTTTCATGGGCAACTCCTGTGCGGTGGTCGATGAAAGCTTTCTAGGCAAAAGCAGGCAAAACCGATATTGTCGTAAACGACAATATTGAGGTCATTTCCGACATGCGCATCGCCATCCTGGCATTGGACGGGTTTTTCGACACCGGCCTTTCGGTCGTGCGCGAGGCGTTCGGCGTCGCCAACAAGATCGGTCCGCTGGTCGGCGTGACGGGCGTGCCGAAATTCGAAGTCACGGTCGTCGGCGTGCGCAAACATGTTCGCTCCGCCCTCGGCCTGTCGCTGCCGGTGCAAGCCATCACGCCGCGCCTGAAGCCGGATTGGATCGTGGTGCCTGCGGTCTATGCGCCGATGCCGGACGACATGGTCGCGACGCTCAAACGGCCGGACGTGAAGGCGGCGGGACAGGCGCTGCTCAAATGGCACGCGAGCGGCGTGCGCATCGCCGCGTCCTGCATGGGCGTCTTCATCGTGGCGCAGACGGGGTTGCTCGATGGGCGGGACGTGACGACCACCTGGTTTCTGGCGCCGCTGTTCCGCCAACTTTATCCCGATGTCCGTCTCGACGAGACGCGCATGCTGGTGCCGACGGACATCGGCGTCACGGCAGGCGCCGCGATGGGCCATCTCGACATGGCGCTATGGCTGATCCGCGGTGTGAGCCCCGCTTTGGCCGATACGGTCTCGCGCTATTTGCTGGCCGATATCCGCTCGTCCCAGGCCGCCTATATCATTCCCAACCATCTGGCCCGCGCCGATCCGCTGATCACGCGGTTCGAGCAATGGTCGCGCCAGCATCTGAAGACGGGCTTTTCGCTGGACCAGGCGGCCCGCGCGCTGAACATCACGCCGCGCTCCCTGCAGCGGCGGTGCGAAGCGGTGCTGGGAAAATCGCCGCTCTCGTATTTCCAGGATCTGCGCGTAGAACGCGCCCGCGCCCTGCTGCAGGGCAGCCGCCTGGGCGTGGATTCCATTGCCGCCGAAGTCGGCTATGCCGATGGCGCGACGTTACGCACCTTGCTGCGCCAGCGTCTGGGCCGCGGCGTGCGCGAATTGCGGGCGGATATCAGGTGACGGTGGTGGCCGCACTTCAGTTACCCCCTAAAAACGTTGCGGGCCCAGTTGCGCGAGGTTGTGTCAGTGCTACTTTAGCGTGGGGACTGAGGGCCACGCACGCCCAGGGGGAAAAATGAAAAGATCAATTATAGCGGTGCTTTTGCTCGGCGTATCGGCTTGTGCGCCCGTTCAACACACCGAGTCGCTTGAGCTTAGCAACGCCACAACTTCTGGGTTGGCGGGTCCCGGAGATTTGGTAGCTCGCGTCAACAAGCAGCGCAACCTCCAGAATGCCTTCGGTAAGTCTGACATTTTCGGTCGCAAAACTGACGAGGGTTTTATCGAACTCCGCTTTGCAGGGATGAACCCCGATGGTGAAGTGGTCTTGTATCGCACCGATACCAACATCGTGACAAACGAGAGCACTATGAGCCGTACTGCTGGGGGCGGATTCTTATACGGGCAAAGTAACGGTAATCAAGCCACCTTGACTGGAAGCTCGTTCACACCGGCTTCTGATTATCACGCCGTCATTCCTGCAGGCTCGTTGCAAATTGCCGTTCCAAAAGGCACAGACTCAATTCCTTTCGAGGGGCACGTTGTTCACGTCTTGGAAGCCACCAAGACGACGCTACGGTTTAGGGTCGAGTAAACGCACTGACGAAATGGCTCTGGCTCCCGGACCAGGGTCGCACTTGAAGCGTTTCGTCAGCGGAGGGAGTAACGCGCGGCGACAGTTTTCGTCGCTGCATGGATCAACCGTCTTTCAAGCCGCCGTAGCCAGCAGATATTGGCTGTTCTTACGACTTCGCGCCGATCGAAAAAACGACGTCTCCCAGATCGTCGGGAAACGGCGACTTTTGTTGCCGACCGTCAAATTCGATATGGCAAACATCTCGGAACGCTGCTTGCGCGGTCCCTATAGCCGATGGCTCGGAAGATAATTTCTTTAGGTCTCGCACGATAATCCACTGGCCCGGTACGCCAAAGGTCATTGGGCCGCGCCCTTCCGATGCATCAAATCCCGCATCGTTAAGAACGGAAATAACTTGTTTCCCAAATGCGGCCGCCTCCTCGTCAAACAACTTCCATACCACGACAACCTTGCCCTTCGGCGCCCGATCATTTTTCAGCAGCACGACTAATTTTGCGTGTTCAATGGAGCTAATAGATCGCGGCTGGAGCTTGGCATGAAGTCGGGCCACCTCCTCCGAATGCTGTTTTTCCACTTCCTGTTCGTGAGTTGCTCGTTGGGTGGCGGTAACGCGCTCGGCAATAGCGAAAAGTTCGTCTTTTCTCAGCCCGTATCGGTGAGAAATAACCTCAGTAATCCCTAAGACGAAAAGGGCAACTATTCCGAACCAGAAATAGAAACCACTCCACCACCCCGCACTTTCGGCGGTATTCCATCCCGGCCACCAACTCATGATGCCACCGCTCCGATCTCAATTACACTTGGTAACTTTTTTTCTTTGAATTCAAAATTGGATCGAATCCCGTTTCGGCTTTGGGAGAGCTTAAGCTCAATTCTTCGCCCAAACAAAAAGCGCCCCCGGTTGCCCGGGAGCGCCTGATGTTTCAAACCAAAGACAGGTCTATTTGAGGGTCAGCTTCTGCACGTCGAACATTGAGGCCGAGCCGATATAAACCAGGTTCGGGGTGCGGCAATCCAGCGAATGGATCAGATCGCCCGTGTCTTCCGAGCCATGGTCCTGGCCGGTGATGGTCATGCCCAGCACCTTGCCGGTCATGTCCATCTTGTAGAGCTTGCCGTTGCCGTCGCCGCTGAACATGTATTGCGTCGGTCCCTGCGTGATGCACAGGGCCCAGGGCGCGCCGATGCCGGTGATGGTGCGCTTGTAGTTCAGGTCGGCGTCATAGACCTGAATGCGGAAATTGCCCCGGTCGCCGACATAGACATTGTCCTGGGCATCGACCGCGATGGTGTGCGGGGTGTTGAACTGGTCCTGCGCGCTGCCGAAAGTGCCCAGCATTTTCAGCCAATGACCGTCGGGCGAGATCTTCACCACCCGCGAATTCTCGTAGCCATCGGGCACGAAGATATTGCCCTTGCTGTCGAAGGCCACATCGGTCTCGCGGCCGAACTCACCCTTGCGGCCCACGGGGCGGCGGTTGAACGCCACAGTGGGATGCGCGGTTTTCAGGATTTCCAGATTGGCTTCCAGATAGTCGATCGCTTCGGGCGTGCGGCCCAGCCAGAAATTCTGCTGGCCCTTGGGGTCGTAGCGCACGATCATCCCCGAGCCTTCATCGACCTGCCAGACATTGTCATGCGCGTCCACGCGAATGCCATGGGCGAAGGAGGCGGCATAGTTATGCGGCCCCCACTCCTTCACATATTTTCCGTTCTGGTCGAATTCCCACAGCATCGCCGCCGCACCGCCGCGCGCGATGCCTTGCGGATTGGAGCGCGAATAGACGAACAGATGCCCCTTGGAATTGGTGGCGACGCCCATGGTCTGACCCATGGTGTAGCCGGGGATCGACAGCTGCATATATTCGTCTTTGACGACGTCGAGCTTGGGATAGGTCTTTTCCAACGCCTCCTGCTGGGCGCGGAATTCGGCGCTGCCGCCAATGCCCTGGCTTTGACCGGCCGTGGTGCCGGCAAGCAGCAGCGTCAGCAACGTCGCGAAAGTGCGGATTTTCATGGATGTTTCCCCCTTAAAAGAAATGTGGGCGAATAGTTTCACCGGGGGGCTGGGCCGTCAATCGGACGCGTATCAAACCTTGTCAGCCCGCCGACAAAAGGCGCTCCCGCATGCGCGAAAACGCGTGAGGGTCGGGCCGCGACAAACGTCTAGCGGACTTAATGTCAGTCTGGCGCGCTGTCCCGCGTGGCCGTGCAGATGTCCATGGCGCGCTTGAAGCCGTCGCGCGCCGTGGTGCGGGCCAGATAGGCTTGCACCGCCGCGTCCAGGCCGATGCCCCCCGCGCGTTTGGACAGCAGCAGGGCATAGCTCACCGAAATATCGGCGGCGGTGAAGGCCTCCCCGGCCATATAGGGCGTGCGTGCCAGTTGCCGCGTCACCAGCCGCATGCGGCTTTCAAAACCCCTGAGGGCCTGGCCGGCGGTCCAGTTGTCGCGCTGATCCGGCGGCGCGAAGTGGCGCGCGCCCAAGACATAATAAGCGGCAGTGGCCAGCCCAGCTTCGCCCAGATGCAGGAATTGCTGATAGGCGGGGAAGCTGAGATCGCGCGGATCGGGCGCCAGCGGTGTCGGTCCATAACGGCCCATCAGATATTCCATGATCGCAATCGACTCGACCATGGTGATGCCGCCGTCCTGCATCGCCGGGATAAAGCCGCCGGGATTGATCGCCATGAACTCCGGATCATTCTCGGCGCCTTTAAAAAGATCGACCGGCCTGAGGCGATACGGTAGCCCCATTTCTTCTAACAGCCAGACGACGCGCAGGCCCCGGCCTTCGCCGAACACAGTGATCATTTCGCGACCCCTCCTGGAATCAGACATCCGCGGCAAGTCCGGCATATTGTGGCCGAGCGCGCCCCCCTCGCCAAGGCGTGGCATGGGGGTCCTCGTCGCCGCCGTGCGATTTTCCGCGACCGCGTCGGCGCGTTTGGGAACAAACTGAACGCGGCGCCAGTCAGGGGGGACAGGGATGAATGGCATCGCACACTGCGCAGGCGATGTGATGGCGCCTGTCTTCCGGATGTTTCACTCTGATGTAGAAGCCCGCGCTGGTGCCAATGGCCACGCGCCCATCCATCTTGACGACACCACGTTGCCCGCACCGCTTGCAGGCAAGCGGCCAGTCGATCGTCTTTGACGTCAGGTCATCTTCCACAAAAAACGCAACGCAAAGGGCGAAGCTTTGGTTCGTCCGGTTTCGAGCTTGACGCAGTAAAATCACAGGAAAATCTGCTATCCGAGGCAACATTGGAAAATGTCAATGCAACCGTGTGGCGGGTTCTGCGTGTCGTTATCCAGAAATCGACAGCCGCGGCGCTCCCGCTCAAGCTCGGGGCGTTGGCTTAGCTTTTCTCAGCGAATGAAGTGAGCTTAGAGAAGCTTGCCCCTGTGGCGTCGCTCGAAATGGTCCACCGGACCATTTCGCCCCTCCGGGTCGCCGTTCCTCCGGCCCTTCGCTTGCGCTTCGGGCGTTCGTCGCTTTCGCCGGTCCACTGGACCGGCTCACGCGCTCTGCGCGCCGCTCCTCACCCCTTGCGCGCTGCCTTGATCTTGGCGACGTCGATTTTCTTCATGTCCATCATGACGTCGAAGGCGCGCTTGGCTTCATCGCCGCCCGCCGCCATCGCTTCGGTCAAAACGCGCGGTGTGATCTGCCACGAGACGCCCCATCTGTCCTTGCACCAACCGCAGGCGCTTTCCTGTCCGTGATTGCCGACAATCGCGTTCCAATAGCGGTCGGTTTCTTCCTGATCGTCGGTGGCGATCTGAAACGAGAAGGCTTCGGTCTGCCTGAACATCGGCCCGCCATTGAGGCCGATGCAGGGCACGCCGCAAACGGTGAATTCCACCGTCAGCACATCGCCTTTCTTGCCCGATGGAAAATCACTGGGCGCGCGATGCAAGGCTGTCACTTTGCTGTCGGGAAAAGTCTGCGCATAGAAATTGGCGGCGGCTTCGGCGTCCTTGTCGTACCAGATGCAGATCGTGTTTTTGGCGATGGCCATCGCATGTCCTTTCGCGTGTGGGTGCCCCAAGAGCTGTAAACACTCTCACGACAGGAGGCGTTCCATATATTTGGCAAACCACGGCTACGGTGTTTGCGTATCTTTTCTTTTTTCCAAAAAAGACACCAGCCGTTCCAACGACTGACCAATTTTTCGCAATTCTGCGGTTTGGGCCACGCTGTTTTCCGCCTGAGCTTTAAAGAACTGAGCTTGCCGCCGCATACCAAGTCCAAACGCCAGCAAGATCACTATAAGGGGCACCAAAGTCGGGCCCCAATATACAAGGTCGTCCATCCCAGTTACCTCAGCTTGGTTTTCGATAAATAAAAGCGCCCCCGGGTGACCGGGAGCGCTTGAAGTTTACTGCTCAAGAACGTCTAGGGTCGTTACGTCAAAATCTTGTTCGTGGCCGCGAAGAAGGCTTCCATCTCCTGCTTGGTGCCGATGGAGATGCGGCCCACGGTCGGCCAGACGGGCCAGCGGGGAGCGGCGATCTGCACGCCCCGCGCCTTGTAGATCTCGCCCATTTCCTTGGCGGTCTTGGTCTTCCAATCCACCATCACCATGTTGCCATGGCTCGGGCCGATCACTTTCAGTCCGCGCTTGGTCAAAAAGTCCACCGTCATGTCGCGGTTGGCGATCAGCATCTTGCGGCGGGCATCGATCAGCGTCTGCGCCGTCAAGCTGGCATTGGCGCAGGCCGCCGTGGCCATCGAAGGACGGTCGCTTTCGAACAGCTGCACTTTCTTCAGAACGTCCGGCTGGGCCATCAGATAGCCGCAGCGCGCGCCCGCCATGCCGAATATCTTGGAGAAGGTGCGCGCGATGATGACTTCCTTGCCCGCCCGCACCAGATGATTGGCGGTGTTGTTGGGATAGTCCGTGGTCCAGTGGATATAGGCTTCATCGATCAGCACGACGGCACCGGCGGGCTTGTTGTCCACCAGCCATTCGATCTCACTCATCGGCGTCATGGTGCCGGTGGGATTGTTGGGATTGACCACATAATAGAGGCCCGCATTCGGGTTGGCCGCCAGCATCGCCTTCATGTCATGGCGATAGTCGGAGGTCAGCGCCACCAGACCGACCGGCGCCTTGATGAACTGCGCCGTGCGCACGACGTTGTTGTAGGACGGATCGGCCATCACCAAGCCCTTGGTGGGCGAGCAATAGGCGACGATGGCGCGCGAAAGAATGCCGCCCGAGCCCGGATAGATCGCGATGTGATCGGCCGGAATATTCTCGATGGTCGAGATGGTCTTGGTCAGGGTCTCGATTTCGCCATTGGGCGAATAGCGGTTGGAATTGGCCAACGCCGCCGTGCCCGCCTTCAGGCCCGGCGCCATCGGGCCGGCCCAGCACTCGTTGAGGCCGATGCGGACCATCTTGCCCGGCGCCGCGTCATCGTCCGCCGCAAAGGCCGTTTCGCCGCTCATGCTCAGCGCCGCGGCGCCGCCCGCGAACATCATGGCGGTGCGGAACATCTGGCGGCGCGAATAGCCGCGCGACAGCAGATCGTCTTGCACTTCTTCTTTGATTTTTCCGTCTCTGAACATGAATGTCATTCGGCGTCCTCCCCAGGAGCTTGTTGCATGAAACTCAACAAAGGCCGGCGGGCCGAAAGAACGGCGCGCATCGAGGCAGGCCTTCACTCGGGCGCAAGGCTATGCCTCCCCTGTCCGGGCTGCAATCCCGAGGCAAGCTTCGCGCGACAATTCGAGACATTTTAGGCTCAAAGGACCGCGGCCCTGAAATGCCTGCTTTGAGCCATAAGCGGCCATGCCCGCAGGACGCCAAGGCAGACAGCCCAGGGCCGTAAAGCAGGAAGGTGGCTGACCTCGAATCGCCGTCGCGGTCCGCCGGATCGCGACAATGTCCGGTGCCGCCCCGGGGACGATGGCCGGGAGATCGCGCGAAGCCTTTGATTTTTGGGCCCGCGCGGCCGCTTTTAAGATCCATTAACCGCGCCGATGCACCCGGAATTAAGCAAGCCCCTCCAGGATATCCGTGAATTTCCACGCGGTTTGAAGTGACAGATTCGCCATACACGGCTTTCATGCCTGCGTCGCTCCCGGCCCTCAACGCGCCAGGGTCGGCATGAACCCGACGGTCGATTTCGAAAAGTATCGCGACGAAGTCCTGTCCGGGTCGGCCATCTCGTTTGAGGTTGACGATGTCCGGCCTCTTGGCCCGCCCGGCCGGACGCCGCGATCCGCTTACATCCCCCTGCCCGTCAAATTCGCGATCGCCCTGACGATGGCGACGGGCTGGATGGTCCTCAGCATCTGGCTTTCGTTGGCATGGCTGCACGACCTCGGCCAACTGATCGGACGCCCGCTGGCGCTCTATTTCGTCGCCTTCATCGCCTATCTCCCCGGCTTCATGAATGCGTTTCTCATGGTCAGCCTGTTGCTGGACCGCCGGCCGCCGCGTGCCCGTGCCGAGCGGCTGCCCGGCGTGACCGTGCTTGTGCCTTGCTACAACGAATCCGCCGCCGTCGCCGACACTGTCAACAGCCTGGCGCGGCAGCGTTACCCCGGTGAAGTGGAATTTCTGGTCATTGATGACGGCTCCAAAGACCGCACCTTGGAAATCGCGCGCGAAACGGTTGCCGCCTTGCCGCCCGACCGGGCCAGGCTGTTTCAGGTCATCGCCATGGAGAAGAATGGCGGCAAATCCGCCGCCATGAATCGCGGTCTTGCCATGGCGCGGCACCAGATGGTCGCAAGCGTCGACGGCGATTGCTGGCTGCTGGTCGATGGCCTTGAACGGATCATGACGCGCTATCTGGGCGATCCGCCGGACACTCGCGCCGTCGCCGGAACGATCCTGGTGCGCAATTCGCGAAAGAACTGGATCACCGGGGTTCAGGAATGGGATTATTTCCACGGCATCGCCGCAATCAAGCGCATGCAAAGCATGTATCACGGCACGCTTGTCGCCCAAGGCGCCTTTTCCCTTTATGACCGCAAAGTGCTGGAAGAGTTGGGCGGCTGGCCGGAATGCGTCGGCGAGGACATCGTCCTGTCCTGGGCGATCCTGAATGCCGGCTATCGCATCGGGCATTGCGAAGATGCCCTGATGTTCACCAACGTGCCCGAAACCTTCCGGCAATTCGCGCATCAGCGCAAACGCTGGTCGCGCGGGCTGATCGAAGCCTTTATGCGCTACGGCAAGCTTCTTTTCGCGCCGCGAATGTCCACCTTGTTCATCTGGTGGAATCTGCTGTTCCTGCCCATGGACATCGCCTATGTGTTCGGTTTCATGCCCGGCATCGTCCTAGCGCTGTTCGGCTATTACTATATCGCCGGTATCATGACCTTGGTTCTCTTGCCGATGGCGATGGCCTGCAACGGCCTGATGCTCTACATCGAGCGCGGAATGTTCCGCCGCCAGGGATTGAAGGTGCGCCAGAATCTGCTGGGCTTTTTCTTCTACGCAATCTGCTACAGCTTCGTCCTGCAGCCGGTTTCGATCTGGGGTTATGCCGCCGAACTGCTGGGGCTGCGCAAGGACTGGGGCACCAAATGATCAGGTGGATCGCCGCCCTGTTGCTGTTGACCGCGCCGGCAGCGGCACAGGACGCAAAAGAACCGACCCAGGCCGCGGGGTTCGATATTTTCGGATCGAGCGACGCCGATCATTTCCAGGTCCTGAAACTGGGGGCTTCCTATTATCCCGAATATGTCAGCACCGAGGAGTATCTGGGCGCGCGCTTCGAGCATTTCGACTTCACGTCCGGCAATGGCATCAGCGGATCGCAGGAGCGGGGATATGTGAATTTCGCCGACAGCGCGGGCGACTGGAAATGGAACGGGGCCGTGGGAACGGATGGGCGCACCATTCTAGGTTCCGGAAGCGTTTACGCGCAAAGCTCGTTTCGTCAGGAATATTTCTTGAACCGGGATCTGGTGGAAACTCCGCTGGGACAGAGCCGGGGCATCTATTTCACCTTCCTGGGCGGGTCGTATGATGTGCCGCTCGACGACCGCAACACGGTGACCGCCTTGGTCGGCGCGCAAATGTTCAGCGGCAAGAACACCCGGCTCAACCTGCGCAGCAACTATATATATGTGGCCGAGCCGGACTGGGGCCTCAGCCTGCAATTCCGCGCCCGCTATTTCTGGGACAGCCAGCCCCGGGAATTCGATTACTTCTCGCCTCGCTGGTACATGGAGGGCGTGCCCACCGTGCAGCTTCGGCGATTCTATGATCGCTGGCAGTTCCTGGTGGCGGCGGGATGGGGCCTTCGGCGCAACACCGGTGCCAGCTGGCAAAGCGCGCGCCTGGCGCAAGCATCAATCATCAGCCCGCGCTTCGGAAGCGGCTGGTTGATCGACGCCAGCTTCCTCTACAGCAACCAGCCTATCGCGGCGAGCTATGCCTATAGCTATGAGCAGGCGACGCTGAGTTTGATCAAGCGGTTCTAAGGCCCGCGATCCGCGTTGCCGCTCAGACCTTGTGCAGCTCCGGGCGGCTCGCCAGTTCGGTGATCTGTGCCGAGTTCAAAATCGGAAGGCCATAAACGAAGTTGCCGGTGCGCCCGCCGATGCGAATCTGGGTTCGGCCACGGTGCTCTTCGTTGAGCCGCATCCATCTTCGCACGCATTGGGCCAGCGAGCCCGCGGCAAAGACATGTGTTTCACTGGAGAGCGATGCTTCGGTGTACCAATCGGTGTTTGTCATGCGAGGGACGCTATCAACACAGAGGCGTCACCGCATCTTTAAATTTTCATAAATTGCGGCGCGTGGCCGTGCGCTCACACCTGTGTCTTCGACACCCGTAAATGCACAACAGCGCGATGTTCTGTCCAAGGGAACTCACAGCGATGCGGATCGATAGTTGCGCGATGCCGTGCCGCGCGGCGAGGTGCCTTACTTCTGCCATCCTTCCGCAGGCTTGGCATTGAGGAACTCCACCTCTTCCGGCGTCGACTCGCGCTTCAGCACTTTGTTGCGGTGAGGAAAGCGGCCGAAGCGGTCGATCACATCCTTGTGCGATTGCGCGAATTCCACCACGCCGGGAATGCCGATCTTGCCGAACAGTTCGAGCGACTGCGCCTGCAGCGCCCGGTCTTCGGCATGCATGAAGGGCATATAAAGAAATTGTAGCTCGCGCGGATGCAGGGCCAGATCCAAATTGCGCGCGATGGCATCTTGGGCGAGGTCCAGCGCCAGCGGATCGGTGGCAAAGGCTTCGCGTGAGCGGCGGAACATGTTGCGGGAGAATTGATCGAACACGATCACGGCGGCGACATGGCCTTTCCCGTCCAGGTCCGCCGGATCGGGCGGCGATGCCTTCAACTCCTGCCGCAGATCGCCGAAGCGGTCCCAGATGATGTCGTCCAGCTCCGTCGCGCCGGAGAACCAGGCGGCGGGCTCAAGCTGTTCGAACCAGAAATTCAAGACTTGCGGAATCCAGAGAGCAGGATCGGGTTTGGGAATATCGGTCATGCGATCAGTATAGGCGGCGGCTAAAGCGAGGCAATTCGCATCTGCCGCTTCAGTTTGGAGATGGCTCCTGCGGAGGTTGCGGGATCGGCTTTTGCGCGCCCGGTGGCAATATCATCTCGACGGGCGTCGCTGGCCTGCCGGCGCGCAAGCGCGCAATATAAATCAGCTCATTTTGCGCGCGGGGATTGCCGGGATCCAGCTTCAGCGATTCCTGATAGGCCGCTTCCGCCTCATCCAACCGGTTCGTTTCGGTCATGATGAGCCCTTTGCCCCGATAAAGAATTGCCCTCTCCAGCGGGGGAACGTCATTGAGGGCGATGCCCTGCTCATAGACCGCCAGCGACTCCGGATAACGCTTGAGCGCCGCCAGCGCAAAACCCTTTTCACCGATCAAACTGACCGTCAATGCCCCTGCCCTTGCTTCCGGATCGGGCGAAAGCGCCAGCCCCTCGTCCAGCACCCGAATCCCATCTTCCAGCTTGCCGATCTCGTCGTAATACGTGCCGAGCAGCTTGCTTATGGAGGGGTATGGGTTGCCGACCGCCGTCACCGCACCGCCGCTTTGCGTCAGCGTTGCTTTAAGCGCCACCAGCAATCCTTCGCGGCGGCCGTCCACGGGGATGTAGCGCCGGCTGTCGATCGTTACGCCATCGGGGAAAAATTGCTTGCCGTTGGTCAGCGCCGCTTCGAATGCCGTCACATGCGAGGCGAGCCCCGTGATGCCGCCGCTCTTCAGATCGGGCAGCGCAGCCTGAAGCGTCGCCGCGTCGGCGTCCCAGGGCAAGGGCGGAAGCGGCGCCTGTCGCTGACCTTGGTTTTGGGCGGACGCTGGCTGCGCCCATAACGGCGTGGTCAGTGTCATGCACAATGCAACCAGAATTCCGGTCCGCCAACGCCCCATGATCCCCATCCCGCTTGCGCGCCGCAAGACTATCGCCGCCGGGCCCGCGCCGGATAGTGCAGCCCGGTCACACGCGTGATACCGGCATACAACCGGGTAACCGCTTTCGCGCGAATCCGCTTTGCGCCTATGCTCGCCGCTTCGCAGTCAAAGGGGCACCCTCATGAATTTTCTGAATTCCTTCGAGCCGCAGACCAAGGCCATCCTGCGCATCGTCACCGGCCTTTTGTTCTTCAGCGTCGGGTTGGCCAAGATCCTGCATTTTCCCATGATCCCGGCGCTGGCCAATGTCACCATCACCGAATGGCCCGAAGGCCCGGCCGGCACCATCGAGTTGATCGGCGGCCTGCTGGTGATGCTGGGCTTTTACAGCCGCATCGCCGCCTTCATCTGCTCGGGCGAGATGGCATTCGCGTATTTCATCGCCCATTTCCCCAGAAGCCCGATGCCGGTGGTGAATGGCGGCCTCGAAGCCATTCTGTTCTGCTTTGTGTTTTTCTATCTGGCGGTGGGCGGTCCCGGCCCCTGGGCGATCAACCGGAAATAAGCGTCCGAAAAAGAGAAAAGAAAAAAGGCCCGGACGGGGATCCGGGCCTTTGAAGTTACACGCTCAGGGTAGTTTCGTCGAAACTCAGTAACTCAAGCGCAGGCCGACCCGGAACATCCGGCCCAGCGTGTCGTAGGTGCTGGTGTCGGTGCCGAAGCTCTGGCTGGAATTGCTCTGGCTGGCCAGGATGGCGACGCCGGGCGGCGGCGTGTTGAAGAGATTGTCGATCGCACCGTAAAGCTGCAAATTCTTGTCCAGCTTGTACGACCCGCGCAGGTCCACATACATGATCTCCGGCACGGCATTGTCGTCCACATCCACGCCCGTCACCCAGTAATTGTTCAGCCGCGCCGAACCGATGAAGCGGCCCTGGATGGTGCCCACCACCGGCCCTTCGGAATAGGTGGCCGAGATGTTGAGGTGCAGCTTGGGCACGCTGGTATAAGTGCCCACGCTGGACATGCTGCCGGCGGAATCGAAGGCCGCCGCGCCGAAGGCCGACTGTACGCGCCGGTCGGTGTAATTGCCCACCAGGTGATAGGCGATGGTGCCGTCGAACAAGGGCATGCGGTAATCGGCCTGGAAATCCAGGCCCGACGTGATCAGCGAGGCGGCGTTCTGCGGCTGCAGATAGAGGAATTTCAGCACACCATTGGCGTCGTAGCCGAACTGGCTGCAATAGAATTGGTTGCCCGCCTGGCACTGCTGCGTCGAGATCTGGGCGCTGGGCGAAGTGATGAAACCCTTCAAATTGATGTTGTACCAGTCGAACGACATTTGCAGGCCATCGATCCAGTGCGGCGTCAGGACGATGCCGCCCGAAACCGTGTTGGCCACTTCGGGCTTCAGGTTTGGATTGGACAAGGTCGCCGACAGAACCTGTGTCACCTGCTTGCCGGTCTTGGGATCGATGGGCGAGGAATTGGAATAGATGCCGCCGCTGAACAGTTCCGCCAGGTTCGGCGCCCGGATATCGACCGAATAGAAGCTGCGCAGCTTGATGTCGTCATTGACCTGGCTGGTCAGGCCCAGCTTCCAGGTTTCCACCATGCCGCTGGTGGAGTAGCTGGTGATGCGTCCCGCCGCGTCGAAGTCCAGCGACTGCACGAAGCTGTCTTTCAGGATGGGCGCGTTGATTTCCGCAAAGCCTTCCTCGATGTGATACTGGCCGCGCAGGGGACCGAAATTGGCCACGGCCAGCGCGGTGGCCAGCGCCAGGGGCGAGACTTCCGTGACGGCGCCTTCCTTGCGGTATTCGGCACCGAAGGCGACGGCGGGTGCGCCCGCGCCGGTAATGTCCCAGGGCAGCTTGCCCTGCATCGAACCGGCGACCACGTCTTCATTCAACACCATGGTCTCATAGTCCTGGCTGGTGTTGACGTAATTGACCGCCGCCGCCGAAGCGACGCCGTCGCCCATCGCATTGAGCGGGGCGCAGCCATTGCTGGGATTGGTGAGGGTGGAGCGGCAAGCGATGGAGCCGACGGCAAGCCCCGACGATCCCACATTGCCCGACGTCACCCGCACCGCATCCAGCGCATTGTCCATGTTCGCTGTGATCACGACATGCGGCGGCGTAAGCCGGATGCGGCTCATGCCATGCTGGTAATAGCCGTTCCACGACCAATTATCGCCGATCGAACCGTCCAGGCTGAAGACGCCGCGAAACAACTGGCGGGCGGAGACATTCACCGGCACGCCGATGGAATTCTGGAACTGAGCGAATGTGGGATTATGCAGATCCACATTGTTCGTCATGGGCGTGGACAGTTCGAAATAGGGCCGCCCATTGGCAGTAAGCGAATATCCCGGCGCATTCATTCGCGCCGCGATGCTGGGATCCAGATAGGCATTGTCCGCGTAGATGCGGTAATTCTGCTTGAAGGCCGTGGTGGAGTCGTTCATCGACCAGCTTTTGCCGTAGTTCAGCTGGAGCGAAGCGCTGATATTGCTGGTCAGCCGGTATTGGCCATAGCCGAACAAGGTCAGGCTGTGGAACGGAAAGGCCAAAAGGTTGGTGGGCTGCTCGCTGTTGTAGATGTTGGAGCTGCCGCCGACCGATCCGGTGCCCGTCACCAGACCTCGGTCGTAAGGTACCGGCGTGCCGTTGGGGCCCACGAACTGGATGCCCGACAAGGGCCCGGCGATGATGGCGCCGCCATTGGTGCCCAGCTGGCCGACATTGCTGCGATGGATGGTTTTGGGCTGGCCGTTGCCGGCGGCATAGGCCGGATTGTTCATCAGATAGGTGCCGGTGTACCAGCTGCGGTCGATGCCGAAGACCGAATCCGGGCTCTGCTGATAATTGCCCGACACGATGACATGGCCGCGGCCGCCGAAAATATCCTGGCCGTAGGATGCTTCGACTTCATAGGCGCGCCGGTCGTCCTTGTAAGTGTCGCTGCCCTGGATATTGGCTTTAAAGCCGTCAAAATTCTTGTTGAGGATCAGATTGATCACGCCCGACACGGCGTCGGAGCCATAGGCCGCCGAGGCGCCGCCCGTCACCACATCGACCCGCTGGATCAAGGTGGAGGGAATGGTGGCGAGGTCGACGCCGCCCGAGACATTCGATTGCACCACGCGCTGGCCGTCGATCAGCACGAGATTGCGGGTGATGCCCAGATTGCGCAGGTTGACGGTGGAAAGACCGGGGGTGGACGAGAAGATGGAACCGCCCGCCGAACCTTTCGACGGGCCGATGCCCACCACCTGCGGCATTTCGCGAATGGTGTCGCCGATATCGGCGTGCGCGGCTTCTTCCAGCTGGGCGCTGCCCACCACGGTGACGGGCGTGGCCTGCTGATAACCGGCGATGGAGATGCGCGAGGCGCTGACGATGATCTGTTCGGTGCCTTCGTTCACCGCGGCGGGCTCCGGCGCGGCCTGCGCCACGGTGGGCGGCGGTGCGCTTTGCGGCGCGGCCTGCGCCTGTGCCACGGTCTGCGCCTGCGCCAGTTGCACGGCGGGCGTCACCGCCGCGATCTGCATCTTGCGGAGATTTTCGCTGTGCCGGTCCGGAATGGGGCGGATCACCATGCCATCGCTGCCGACCGACGCGGCTTCCAGATGCGTGCCCTGCAGCAGCACCTGTATGGCGGCGCGCGCGGACATCTGTCCTTTGACGGCAGGGGCCTGAATGCCGGTCAGGGCTTGGGGCGAGAAGAGTATGCTTTCGCCGGTCTTCTGCGCGACCGCCAAAAGAGAATCGGAAAGCGGCTGGGCCGGCAATGCAAAGTCGGTACTTTGCGCCTGTGCCGCACCGGCATAGAGCGCCATGATGGCCGCGCCGCAAACCAAACGCGCGCGAAAACTCACTGTCTGTGATCCGAACATTAAAAAAACTTCCCCCTGTGCGACAGCATCGAGGCTGCCTCTGATCACTTAGACGTTCGAACGCTGCGCACCCTCAAAATTTTACATTGCAAAAATTCTAGCTGGGCAAAATTCCAGGCGGGCAAAACTTTACATGGCGAAATTTTGCGTGCCGAAATTTTAGGCAGGCGAAATTCCCGGTTCTTCAGATTTTGGTGAGCTGACTTTCGTCGCCCACGATCTCGATACGGTCCTCGAATTGCCGGATCGAAACCGGCAGCAGCTTTTCCAACGCCTGCGCGAACATGGCGTTGTCGCCGACACGATAAAGTCCGCTCACTTTCAGATTTTCGATACGATCGTCGCCGACCATCAGCTTGAGTGCGCTGTAGCGGTTCATTTCGCTGGCGGCCTCCAGCAATGTCTCGCCCTGGAACAGCGCCTGCCCGGTGTGCCAGGCCAGCAGCGGCAACAAATTGGGTTTGTCGCGCTTGACGATCCGCCGCGCGGTGACCACCACGCGTTCGCCGTCGCCCATCAGGCGGGCCGGCTCCGATGCGGCTTCCAGGGTGGCGCGGCCCTGGATCAGCACCACCGAGACCCGGTCGCCGTCGCGCCGCACATCGAAGGTGGATTGCGCGCCCTGGATAATGCTGCCCCCGGCGTTGACCGCGAAGGGCCGCTTGGTATCGGGCGCGACGCGAAAATTGGCGCAGCCATATTCCAGCACCACGTTGCGCAGGTTCTTGCGCAGATCGACCACCAGCTTGGTGTCGGTATCCAGAAACAGCTCGGTGCCGTCGGGCAGAAGTGCATGCTTCTGCTCGCCCACTTCGGTGCGATAGACGCCGGCCTGCGCCATCTGCGTCATCGCGAATGTGCCGCCGACACCGGCGGTCACGAACATGCCCGCCATCACGGCGCGGCGGCTGATGCGGGTTTCGCCGCCGGGCAAGCGCCCACGCAGGTCGCGCGGCGCGGGACCGGCAACCTCCCACACCCCGTTCATCGCTTCGAAGGCGGCGCCATGCGCGGGATCGGCCGCCAGCCATTCGCGGAAACCGGCTTCGTCTTCGGCCGTGCGATCATCGGCGCGCAACCGCGCCATCCAGATCGCGGCATTGGCTTTGGTCAGCAGCGACTTGCGGTCCGCCTGGCGGTCCCCCCCGCGTCCCATCACCAACCCTCAGTCCATTCGCTGAGGAACAGCATGGCCTTGGCGATATGCTTTTCCACCGAGCTGACGCTGATATCCAGCCGCTCGGCGATTTCCTGGTACCTGAGTTCGTGCCAGCGATGCATGATGAATATCTGTCGCGTCCGGGGGTGAAGCCGCTCGATACCGAGCTGCACACGTCTTAGACGCGCGCGGGAGGCCACAACCTCATCTTGAAGTGGCGCGACATCTTCAATCCCTTCGGCATGCTCGGGATCGATGGTGGGCTTGCGGCGGCGGTAATTGTCGATGCCCAGATTGCAGGCCGTGCGAACCATGAATGCCGCCGGGTCGTGCACTTCCTTTTCCTGCCG
Organism: Pseudomonadota bacterium; assembly: GCA_040389405.1. Classification (GTDB taxonomy): domain Bacteria; phylum Pseudomonadota; class Alphaproteobacteria; order Micropepsales; family Micropepsaceae; genus Rhizomicrobium. Next base: position 264,759 of record JAZJZY010000002.1, read on the forward strand.
GTAGCGCTGGAAGCGGAGATAGGCGGAATGGAGCAAGTCTTCGGCTTCAGAGGGATTGCGGATTCGTTGCGCAATCTGCCTCTTTAAATCACGCCAGAACTCCCTGCCGACAGGAATATCCGTCACCGAGCCCCCAATTGGCGAAAACCATAGGGGGAACAACGATCATCATCCCGCAATTTATTTTGGAAAATTCATTGAGGGTTCGCGTGGCTCATACGTCTTACCCTCGACGGCTTTGTCATTGCCTATTTTTTTGGCATTTGTGCGCACGTGTAATTTGCAACTGCGGCATCGTGCAAAAGCGCATTCACGGACATCAACCGAAAAGCATTCGCGAACGCAAAAGAATGGGTGGCGCTTTCGAAGGCAGCCAAAGGGTTCAGCGGACACTTCCGAAACAAGAACGGCCCGGACATTGCTGCCCGAGCCGTTTCATTTCCACACAGAAAGAACGGGACGATCAGGCCAGCCGCTCTCGCCGGTGAGGCCATCCAGCGCCGCGCGGCCTCCACCAATATATTGGATTGCACCAACACGGCTTATTCTGCGGCGGTCATGTAGATCTTGTTCTGTCCATAAACGACATACAGGTGCAGTTGGCGCAGCACATCCATGCCCAAGGTCATGGCGGGAATGCGCGGATCGGCCTTGAACTGCGCCCGGCTGCCCAACACCGCTTCCTTGTGCAGATTGTGGGCCATGCTGTTGGCCTGGACCATGGCCGGCACGTTGAAGGCCGTGACCCCGCCGGCAAAGGATATCTTGGGAAGGCTGGCGGTATAGACCTGCATGCCCTTTCCGTCCCGCAAGTCGCCCGCGGCGGGCATCTGCGGACTGTCCGCCTTGAGGCCCACCTCATTCTCCGCGATGTCGCGGCGCATCACCGTGCGGTCGGAACCAGTGTCGAGCATGGCGTCGATTTTGTGCCCCGCTATCTCCACCTGTACCTGGATCTTGCCGTCCACCATATCCATGGGAATGATCGCCACCTCCCCGTGCGGCCAGAACGCAACCCGGTGCGGATCGGAACATGTGTTGGGCGTGAGATAGGTGAGCTTCATGCGGGCGAAATCCAACTCCACATCATATTGCTTGAAGAAGTCGCCGGTGAGGATGCCATCATAGGGCGCCGATTTCGCGATGTCCGTGTCGCTGGCGACGGCGAAGACCAGGTTCTTGCCCGTGGCCCCGCCGATGGTGAAGGTGTTAGTTCTGACGCGCGCTTTTCCATCGGTGGCGCGGGCGTTGCGGGCATCGACCATGTTCACCGCTATGGTGGAATTGACAGTAAAATCGCGCGTTTCGATCGTATCGTCTATCGACGTAACGTCGGTCTGGAAGACTTCAGTTCTCTTATTGTCGTCGACCAGTTTCAGGTCGCGCACCGTCGCCTGCGAGATCATGGTGAGGCCGGTGCCGGCCACGAGCAGGAACTGTTTCGGCTTGCCATTGATCTCCACCGGCACGGTCACCAGCTTGCTTCCGGCAACCGGATCCAATTCGACCGCGGCGGCGATATTGGGTAACGCGCAGGAAGCTCCGGCATCCGGCGGCGATGCGGGCGTTTGGGCCATTGCGGCGGTACTCAATCCTGATACCGCGATGAAAACGCCAAATGCCTGTTTGAACATGACATCCCCCGTTGCGCGTCTTTTCCGCCGCCGGGCCGCGGCTGGCAGCTCAAACGATCTACGAAACCATTCGTAGAGTCAACGAAAGATTTCGTATTTGACCGGAATCGTCAGGCGCGGCCGGTCCAGTTGCGGCTTACAAAAGGGAAGCTGGCAAAGGCGAGCCCGGCGCGGCCCCGGCAGCCGGTTCGGCCGCCGTCACATAGAGCGTCAGCTGATCGAAGGCGGCATAGAGATGAAGCTGGCTGAGTACATCCATGCCGAGGGTGAGCGCGGGGATGCGCTGGCTGGGATCGGCGGTGAATTGCGCGCGGCTGCCCAGAATGGGCGCCCGGTCCGGATTGCGCACCATGCGGTTCGTCTGGATCAGCACGGGAACATTCAAGGCCGTGACATTCGCGGACAGGGAAATGAGCGGGAATGTGTGCCGGTAAACCTTGAGACCCGTCCCATCCTTGAGATTGGCTTCCGGCATCATATCCGGCGTATCGGCTTCAAAGCCGAACAGCAATTCCGCGATGTCGCGACGCATCACGGTGTCCGGGGAGGCTGTATCGATCACGGCAGGGATGGAACGTCCCAGGATCGATATCTGGATCTGGATCTTGCCGTTCAGCTTCGTCATGGGAATGGTCGCGGCCGATGCGTGCGGCCAGTACGCCACCTGATCGGGATCGGTGCAGGTCGCGGGCTTAAGATAATTGAGCCTGTTTTGGGCAAAGTCCAACTCGATATCGCTTTGCCCGAACGGGCCGCCCGTTATGACGCCGTCATAAGGCTTGGACCGTCCCATCTCACGGTCGCTCGCGACCGCCAGCGTCAAATCATGGCCGGCGGCGCCACCGATGGTGAAGGAGGCCGCGCGGACATGCGGCCGGTAATTGTCGGCGCTGCCGGCGCCTTTGACGTCAAATATGGCGACGCGCGCATATTCGAGATCCTTGGCGAGACCCTGACTGGAGCCGGAAAGCCTGCTGGCGTCGGGCAATCGCAAATCCGCCGCCGCCGCTTGCGAGATTTCGGCGGGCCTGGTGCCGATATCGAGCAGAAATTGTTTCGGCGCGGCATTGATGATGACAGGCACGGTCCTGAGGTTGCTGCCGGGAAGCTGTTCGAGAGGAACCGAAAGCGTGATGACGGGTGTGGCGCATGTGAGCGCTTTCGTCCGCGCCATTCGTGCTGCGGGTGGTGCGAGGGACGGATCGCTGGACGCGGACAGATGCGGCGTCGCGGGCGCGGCGAGCAAAAGCCGCGACAGATCGGGCAACGACACGGCCAACAGCTGGGCCGACGACACCGCCTCGGCTCGGTGCGGCGCCGGCTTTTCCGGGGCAGAGGCAGCGCCTTCCTCCGGAATGGTTGCCACAGGAATGACGGGCGGGCGCGGCGGCGGCGAGACGGGCATGGTGGCGACGCGCTTTGGCGGCGATGGGGCTTTGTCACGCGCCCCCGCGATGGGATGTGCGATCCCCAACACGGCATGCGCGGCGAGGAAGGCCGCCGCCAGAAACAGGATGCTGCCCGCAAATCCCAAGGTGCGCCGTCCGGTACCAAGCCGCCTGGTACCCAGGATATGGAAGATGCGCGCCGACAATGGGCCGCGATTGGCGGCCATCGCCAGGGCAGGCGCCTTTTCCCAATCCGCCATCAGTGTGAGGAGTCTGGCATATTCCAGCCGGTCGCCGGTCAGCGCGACAGCGATTTCGTCGCAGCAGAGTTCGCGCTCGGCACGGATGCGCCGGTTCAGCCACCAGATCGCGGGATGATAGAACAGCAAGGTCTCGGCCAGGACCTGCAATAAATTCACGAAAAAATCATGCCGCCGGATATGCGCCAGCTCATGTGCGATCACGGCTCGAAGCTGTGCCTCCGACAAGCCGGTCAGCACAAAGACCGGCAGCAACACCACCGGCCGAAGCCAGCCGATCACGCCGGGCGATGAAATCCAGTCGCAGGCGAGATAGCGGACGGCACGGGTCAGGCCGAGTTGCTCCTGCAAGGCATGGCAGATCGCCAGGGTGCGCGAATCCGGTATCCGCGATTGGCGCCGCCGCCGCTGCTCCAGAAGCAGAAAGCCGCCCGCGAAGCGCAGGCTGAAGAACGTCACGCCGCAGAGCCACGCCGCCACCAAAATCGGCAAGAGATTCGGCGGAAGAAAACTGGCGGGGCGCACCGAAGCTGGGCGGGCGTGTGCCGCGACAAGGGATGCGCTTTTGCCCATGACGCGTGTGGCAGCGGCAGGCGGCGCAACGGCAGCGGCTCTGGCCAGAACCGGCACGGCGAAAGACACATCGCCGCCAGACATGCCAGAAGAAACGGACGCGGCAGGCGTCACCAAAATGAGGAAAGTCGCGACGGGCAGCGCCAGCATGGCGGCCAATGCGCCGGTGGCGACAAGATAGCGGATGGCGGGACGGCGGAAAAAATCCATCAGGATCGCGGCCAACGCCGCCACACCCAGGCACTCCCACGCGGAATGAATCAGCGTCCAGCCCAATGCGTGCAGGACACCGACCGAAAGTCCGTCAATCAGCCTTTCCATCCTGATCTCCCTTGTACGCATCCAGAATGCGGCGGAGTTCCTCGATCTCGTCGGCCGATGCCCGGTGCCCGGCCAAGGCATGCATCATCAATTGGCTGGCGGAACCGCCAAAGACACGTTCCAGGATGTCGGTGGCGAGTTGACGCTTGGTCTGGTCGGCAGGGCGGCGCGCTTCATAGACATGGGCGCGATTGGTTTCGTCGCGCCGCACCGAGCCCTTTGCCGTCATGATCTGCAGCAGTTTCAGCACCCCGGTATAGCCGGGGCTTTTCTTGGCCGGCAGGGATTCCTGCACTTCCCGCACGGTCGATGGCCCCCTCTTCCACAGCACATGGAGGATTGCCAATTCCGACTGGGTGGGTTTGGGTGGAAGCCGCTTCATGCTCTACCATATTACGAAGAGATTCGTATAATCAATCATGCCCAAACAAAACGGCCCGGGCGCTGGGCCTCGTCAGCCCCATTCCACACAAAAAGAATTGGACACTCAAGGCTTGTGGAAGCGTGAAACAAGATCGCCAATTTCAATCCCTTCCTGTCATCCCCGGCGAGTGTGAGCGCTAGCGAGCACGAGGGAAGGGGATCCAGGCGGCGGTAGTAACGCGGTTTGGGAGACCTGGATCCCTTCCCTCGTATCGCCTGCTGCGCAGGCGATACTCGCCGGGGATGACAAGGAGGGGTGTTGCGACGCCGGGTCGGCGCAAAGAAAAACGGCCCGGACGATTTCTCGCCCGAGCCGTTGGGTCACGCACCGATTGGAATGATCAGGCCAGCTTCTTGGTCGCGTTCGCGATCGAGTCCAGCGCCGCCGTCAGGGTCTTGCGCGACGTGGCGATGTTCATGCGCATGTGGTTCAGGCCGCCGGTGCCATAGGAGCTGCCGGTGTTCATCGCCACAAAGGCATTCTTGGCGAACCAGTGGCCCAGGATATCGTCGGGAACGACGACGCCGGGCTTGCCGGTGATGAAGTTGATCGGCTGCGGCTTCTTGTTTTCCGCATCCGCCATCGCCTTGGCGCCGATCTTGTCGGCCAGCGGGCTCACATCCAGCCAGGCCAGATAGGTGCCTTGCGGTTTGTTGCCCACCTTGATCAAGGGAATGTTTTTCTTGATGTAGTCGTTGGCGAATTGCTGGTTGCCGTCGATGTAATCGACGCACTGGCTCATCCAGCTTTCGCCGCCCGCATACGCCGCCTCGGACGAGACGATGCCCAGGGTCGAGACTTCCGAACGGTTCCAGAACTGCACCGCCTTGAACGTCGCCGGGTCGGTGGCGAAGAACCAGGCGCATTTCAGACCGGCCAGAGAGAAGGTCTTGGACGCTGCCTTGAAGGTGATCGAATTGTCGACGATCTTCTTGTCGTCCAAGGTGGCGAAGGCCGTGTATTTCTGGCCCTTGCCGACAAAGTCGCAATGGATTTCGTCGGACAGGATCTTGACGTTGTGCTTGGTGCAGATCTCGCCATAGCGCGTCAATTCCGCCTTGGTCCAGACGCGGCCCACCGGATTGTGCGGATTGCACAGGATGGTGGTCTTGGTCGCCGGATCCGAAGCGCGCTTCTCGAAATCGGCCCAGTCGATTTCATACTGGCCGTTGACGAACTTCATCACGCTTTCATTGGCAACCAGCTTGGAACCGTACAGGTCGTAATAGAAGGCGTTGTAGATCGGCGTCGCCATCAGCACCTTGCTGCCCGGCGGGGCAAAGGCGCGCAGCGCCGGCATGATGCCGGAATGCACGCCCGTGGTGACGCCCAGATTGGTGGGCGTGATGTTGGTGATGCCGTAATGCTTGCGGTTCCACTCGATGATGCCCTTGACGAACTGGCTGCCGCCGGCGATGCCCAGCAGCAGGTCGATGTCGAGCATCTCATAACCCCAATTGTGGTTATTGATGCGCTTCTGCAGCGCCGCGGTGACGGCGGGCGCGCATTCGAAATCCATGTCGGCGATGCCCATGCCGGCGATGATCTTGGGCATCTTCTCGTCGCGCAGCGGCTGGTCCCACTTCACGCAGTCCGTGCCGATACGATTATAAGGCGTATCGAAATCGAACTTGCCGTTCATCGGCGCGGCGGCCTGGGCCGCGCCGCTGCTGACACCCGCCAGCAAGGGCCCAAGGGCCAATACGCTGGCGCCCCGCGTTGCGCCGGTCAAAAATGAACGGCGATCCGTCTTCATACTATCTTCCACGCTTTTACTCCCCGTTGTTTCCTGTCCGATCAGACCTTGCCGGTCTGAATGCCGGACTCATTGATTGCGAACGGGCGCGACGTTACGCCCGAATCTCATGTCGCGAAAGTGTGTCGGGACATGCGCAAACCCGCGGAAACACTGGGTTGCCTGTAAACATGGGGTCTTAATTCTGGGAACAAGCTTACCCGCGCCGCGCGGCCAAAAGCCCCACCCCCAGCGAGGCCATCAGCAGTCCCGAGCCCTGGCGCAGCCGCCGGAACAGGCCGGGCCGGCTCTGCAGCCGCCGGTGCAGCCGGGCCGCGCCCATCACCGCCACCAGATCGGCGCCGGTATTGAGCAGCACCGAAATCACACCCAGGACCAGGAATTGCAGGGCGACATGGCCGTTCGCCACCACAATGAACTGGGGAATGAAGGCCAGGAAAAATGCCGCCGTCTTGGGATTGGTCGCTTCCACCACGACGCCCTGGCGAAAAGCCCGCGCGAAACCGGCCCGGCCATCTTTTTCCGGCATCGCGCTTTCTTCCCGCGATGCCGAATAAAACGTCTGGATGCCGAGATAGATCAGATAGACCCCGCCCACGATCTTGAGCACCGAGAATGCCGTGGCGCTGGCCATCACCAGGGCCGAGACACCGATCACGCAAGCGGCGACATGCACGAACCCGCCAAGCATCGTGCCGAATGACGAAGCGAGCCCATCGCCCTTCCCCGCCGCCCATGTGCGGCCCACGACATAGAACATGCCCGGCCCCGGCGTGATGGCGAGTGCAATGGCGGCGGCGAGAAACAGGACGATGTGCGGCATGAGGGCTCCGGCGGCGCCCGTCGGCGCGCATGAAAATTCACCCCAGTATCGATGTGAGCAGCATGGTTCCGCAAGCCGCATGGCTCATTCGATTTTTCCAGCGGCCCTCAATTTTCGGCCGCCCGCCTGATGCTGCGTCGCATCACCAGATGGCAGATCGCCGGCAGGACAAAAAGTGTCAGCGCCGTGGATGTTAAGAGACCGCCGATCACAACAGTTGCAAGGGGGCGCTGAACCTCGGCGCCAGTACCGGTCGCTATTGCCATCGGAACAAATCCCAGCGACGCGACAAGCGCCGTCATCAGCACCGGGCGCACGCGCTCCAATGACCCATCAATGATGGCGCCATCCAGGTCGCGGCCCGTCTCCAGTTGCCGACGGATGGCCGAAATCAGCACCAGACCATTCAGCACCGCCACACCCGACACCGCGATGAAACCCACCGCGCTGGAAATGGAAAAGGGAATACCCCGCAACGCGATGGCGAACACCCCGCCCGCCAGCGCCATGGGAACGGCCGTGAAGACGAGCCCGGCAAGCGCTGCTTCGCCCAGCGCCATGCAGAGCACCATGAAGATTCCCGCCAGACAGACCGGAACCAGATACACCAGCCGCGCCGTGGCGGCCTGGAGGTTCTGGAACTGTCCGCCCCATTCGATCGTCATGCCGGGCGGCAACTTGACCTCACGCGCGATGCGCGCCTGAGCTTCCGACACGAAGGAGCCAAGATCGGTACCCTTCACATTGGTCTCCACATAAATGCGGCGGCGGCCATTGTCGCGACTGACTTCGTTCAACCCTTCGGAAAAACGGAAGCTGACCAGTTGGCGGAGCGGCACCGAAGCTTCCGGCGTACCCGCCACGCCCGGCGATAGCAGCGGGCTGGGCAGCATCACGGGCAGCGCCCCAAGGGCATCCATGTCGTTGCGCTGCGCATTGGCCAGGCGCACCACCACATCGAAGCGCCGGTCGCCTTGGAAAATCTGGCCCGCCACCCGGCCGCCCAAAGCGGCGGACACGGTATCGGCCACGTCCTTCATGGTCAGGCCATATCGACTGATCGCATCGCGGTCGAACCGGATGTCGAATGTGGGGAACCCGCGCGTTTGCGCCACCCGCACATCCGATGCACCGGGCACCTTGCGCAGCATGGCCGCAATCCGCTGGGCGTTGCTGTTCAGCTGATTGAGATTGTCGCCATAGAGTTTCACCGCCACATCGCTGCGCACCCCACCGATCAGCTCGTTGAATCGCATCTCGATGGGCTGGGTCACGTCATAATTGTTGCCAATCATGTGCTCGGTCCTGGCCCGGATGCGTTCGATCACCTGATCCTTGGTCGTCACCCCGGCGGGCCATTCGCTCTTCGGTTTGAGGATTATATAATTGTCCGAAGCGTTGGGCGGCATGGGATCGGCAGCCAGGCTGGCGGTACCCGCCTTGGAATAGGCTGTGAGCACTTCCGGCAGAGCCATGATGTTGCGCTCCAGCGGCAGATCAATCGCCAGCGACTGGTCGATGGACGTGGAGGGAATGCGAACCGAGGAGAGATTCAGGTTCTGCTCGTCCAAGGTCGGCATGAACTCGCGTCCTACAAACAGGAACACCACGAGCGATGCGGCGAACACCGCCGCCGCGGCCCCGATAAACGGCCAGGGCCGCGCGACCGCCCGGCGCAGCCAGGGTTCGTAAAGCGCCTTGGCCTTGCGAATGAATGTGACGTCCTCCTCGCTGACATGACCGGTCAAGGTCAGCGCCACCATGGCAGGCACGAATGTGAGTGAGAGAATGAACGCGCTGGCCAAAGCCAGCATCAGGGTAATGACCATGGGCGAGAACATCTTGCCTTCCACGCCCTGGAAGGTGAGGCAGGGCAGGAACACCAGGAATATGATGATCTGGCCATAGACGGTGGGACGCACCATCTCTTGCGCGGAATGCACGACTTCCTGCAGCCGCTCCTCTTTCGTGAGCGTGCGGCCCAGGCGTGCCTGCCGTTCGGCATGCCGGCGGACATTATTTTCCACGATGATGACGGCGCCATCGATGATCAGCCCGAAATCCAGCGCGCCGAGGCTCATCAGGTTGCCGGAAATGTGGAAACCGTTCATTCCGATGGCGCTCATCAACATGGCCAATGGGATGACCAGGGTCGCGATCAACGCCGCACGCCAATTGCCCAGCAGGAAAAAGAGCACCGCGATCACCAGCAACGCCCCTTCCGCCAAGTTGCGCCCCACCGTCGAGATGGTGGCAACGACAAGCTGCGAGCGGTCCAGCAGCGGGACCAGGACAATGTCGGTGGGAAGTGTGCCGCTGATGTCGTGAAGCTTGTCGCCCACTGCCTTGGCGACGGTACGGCTGTTGGCGCCCACCAGCATCAAGGCGCTGCCGATGACGGTTTCGTGCCCGTCATGGCTGGCAGCACCGCGCCGCAGTTCCCCGCCGATCCGCACATTGGCAAGATCGCGCACCATGACCGGCACGCCATTGCGGCTGGCGACCACGGCGCGGCCGATCTGGTCGGCATTGTGCAGGCGCGCATCGCCCCGCACCAGATAGGCTTCACCCGCGCGCTGGATAAAATCCGCACCGATCGAGAGATTGGCCTTCTCCAACGCGTCTGCCAGATCGGTATACGAGACGCCGAAGGAAGCCAGCTTGGCGGGATCGGGCTCCACCACATATTGCTTCACATAGCCGCCCAGCGAATCCACATCGGCAACGCCCGCCACCGTGCGAAGCTGCGGACGAACGATCCAATCCTGCACCGTGCGCAGATAGGCCATCTGCGACACATGATCGGGCAAGCGGTCGCCATCATCGCTGAGAAAGCTTCCATCGCTTTGCCAGCCGGGCGCGCCATTCTTGACCGCGGCGCCCTTTCCATCCGGGTGCGCGAATTCCAGATCATAATGAAAGACTTCGCCCAGGCCCGTGGATACCGGTCCCATTTGCGGATCGGCGCCCTGCGGCAATTCCCCCCGCGCCTGTTCCAGCCGCTCCAGCACCCTCTGGCGCATGAAATAGAGATCGGCGGCTTCCTTGAACACCACCGTGACTTGCGAGAAACCGTTGCGCGACAGCGAACGCGTGCTTTCCACGCCGTCCAGGCCGGTCAGCGCCGTCTCGATGGGATACGTGACGCGTTTTTCCACTTCCACCGGCGTCAGGGCCGGGATCACCGTATTGATCTGAACCTGCTTGTTCGTGATGTCCGGCGTCACGTCGATGGGCAGCAGCAGACCCTGCCATACGCCTGCAACGGCAATCATGATGGTGGCGGCCAGGATGGCCCAGCGCGCCCGGACGGAAAAGGCGATGATGCGCGAAATCATTCGTCGTCTCCCGCGCCCTTGCCGAGTTCAGCCTTGAGCAGGAAGGCATTGCGCGTGGCGATGACTTCGCCAGGCCGCAATCCGGAAATGATCGCGGCGCGCCCTGCCCCGCGCGATCCCACCGCGACATGCCGCACGACGAAGCCGTCGGCGGTGCGGGCAAAGACGGCGTCGCGGCCGTCCAGCACCTGCACCGCTTCTTCCGGAATGACGATACCGTTGGTCATCATGCTTTTGGGACTGATGCGCACCTGAAGGGTTTCGCCCGGCGCCAGCGCAACACCCTCCGGTACCGACAGCACCGCCGTCTGTGTTCTCGTTTGGGGATCGAGCGCCGGCGTGACCGACCGCACGGAAGCCTGCACGACCGCGCCGCTGGGCAGCATCAAGCTGGCGGGATCGCCCGGGCGCACGCGCGCGGCGTCCAGCGCAGTCATCTGTGCTTCCACCTGGACAAGATTGGGGTCCGAGATCCGGAAAAGCTCCGTTTCCGTGCGGACAAAGGCGCCCAGTGCGGCCGCTTGCGCCGTGATGCGCCCCGACAGAGGGCTGATCACGGCCACCGAATGGCCGTCGGAGGATAGTCCCGCTATGGCCGCTGCATTGCGCGCGCGCCGCGCATCGGCTTCGGCGGCGGCCAGACTTGCCTGCGCGGTCTGGAGCGAACGGCGCGACGTGGCGCCTTCGTGAAGGAGTGCTTCTTCTTGCTGGGCGACCCGGCGCGCCAGCACGGCGCGGGCCTCGGCGCTCGCGCGATCCGAGGCAATCTGGGCCGCATCCTTGCTGTCCACCAGCGCAAGAATCTCGCCTGCCCTGACGGCATCACCCAGTCTTTTGTCGAGGCGTGAAATAACACCTTCGGCATGCGCGCTCAGCGACGCCACGCCTTGCGGCTGCGCGGTGGTAATCGCGGGTGCGAGGATTTCGGCATTGAGATTGCCATTGGTCGCCGGCGCGACCCGAATTCCGGCGGCGGCAACTTCGCGGGATGCGATCTTCAACGCGGCAGGCCCTTCGGGTGCGGGTGCGGCAACGGGGGCTGGGGTTTGGAAGGCGGTAAGGCGGGCGACGCCGAATCCCGCGCCCGCGGCAATCAGAGCCACCGCGACCGGCATCAGCCAGCGATTTTCTTGCAACATTTTCTTCTCCACAGAGACGGTGCCATGCGCCGCGCTGCGCAACGCGCGGAGCCGGTCACATGACGATGATGTCGTCGGAATCAAGCGTGGAGACCGGCCGCATGACGCGGCGCGGCTCACGCGCGGGAGAAGATGGCCCTGGGGGGACGTTCCGGCAGCGTGTGCCGGACACTGGCAATCAGCCGGTCGGAACGCGGCTCGCGGGTATCGTGCAGCGATGCCGGCAGAGCCGACACAGTACTGCCCAGCACCAGCATGCTGGAGCCGACGTCACCGTGATGATGGTGATGTCCGGCGGGATGGCCATCCGGCATGGTGTCGCCGGTATCGGCCGGGGCACTGCCATGTTGATGATGGTCGAATTCCGGGACGATCTCGCTGAACGTCATGTGATGATGGTCGGCGCCGAACATATGCTGGACATGGTTGATCGTGTTGGCGACGGCAGCCTGGGCGAAGACAAGCATCAGTCCGACGCAAAGCATCGCACTGGCCCGTCGCAGGAAAGATCCAGGTTTCACGCCCGCACGCTATCGCGCCTGAACCCGGCAGGCAATCGGGCGAGGATGCCAGGGTCAATATCCTTGCCGAGTTCCGCCCGACGTGCCCAGCCGGCTGGAGATCCGCAGCAGGGCGTTTTGCAGATCATCCAGTTCGGCGGCTGCAAAGGAACGGTCGGCCGCGACATGGATCGCGGTCAGGAAAAGCCGGATCACGATATCCAGATGCGGATCGGCACGGTCGACGCGCCACAGAACCGTTTCCAGCAGGCGCGAAAAATCGAACACGAATGTCTCGCCCGCCATCGCCGCGCTGCTTTTGACATCGTGAACCGCGCGGTGAAACGCGGCCCAGGTCTGCGGGCTCCAGGACGACACTTTGCGCCGGGCGGTCGCTTCGACGTCCTGCAGCAGCATCAGCAGATAGTCGTGATAATTGCCGATCACCTTTGCGGCCGCGCCATTGGCGCGCATCACCAGATCGTCCAGCGGCAACGCATCGGCGCTCCGGCATTTTCGCAAAAGAGCCAGGCGGTACAGGTCGCGCTCAATCAACGAGATGCACCTGCTGTCCGGTGATGACCTGGACCAGATGGGCCAGGAGCGTCGCCGCCCGGAAAGGCTTGACGATGTAGCTATCGGCGCCCTCGCCCAGCGCCGCCTCGATATGATCGGAGGAGGCATGCTCGTTGATCATGATCGCCAGCGCATGGGCGTAGGGCTTGGCGCCATCGGCCCGCAGCTTGCGCAGAAAGGAAAGTCCGTCGGTGGGTTTCATCATCCAGTCGCAGAGAATGATGTCGGGCGGATGGCGTTCGATGTCCGTCATCGCTGCTTCGATGGAGCGTGCTTCGCGCAGGCGCGTGACGCCGAAGCCGCGCAGCATTCCGCCGACAAGCTCGCGCACAAAATTATTCTCCTCGATCAAAAGAAAATCGAGCGCGGAAAAATCGATGCGGGAGACAATCATGGCGCGCGCTAGCGTGTATCAGTGATGGCGCTGGCGCGGATGCGATCAGCCCGTGCGGGCGCGAAACTGCACGCCGTCGCGCACCCACTGCCCCTTTGCACGTGTAGCTGCACACGCAAGGCGCACGCCATGGCTTGCTTACCCAATATGGGGCGCGAGCCTGCGAATGTGGCGCATCTGCCCCGCGCCCACGGAAGGCACATACCCATTTTAGGTAATGCAACCAGCGATAGATACAATACAATAGGCTTAGTATCGGTCATTGGGCGGAGTCTGACTCCGCGGGGTGGAAAGAGAATTATTGCTTTCAAATGCCGCATAACAAAGAGGCGACACAGCAGATCCTTGAGTCTTTGGGACTGGCGCCGGGCTCGCAACAATTCGCCGATCAATGGTTCGCGGCGTGGGACGGTTGCCGGCTTCCCGACGATGCCGTGTTCGAAAATTCACTCACCGATGACATTCGCCGCTTCTGCCTGTTCAGCGAATACAACCCGCGCGGCGGCATTCCCATCCGCTTCACCGGCGAGGAGATCAAGCGCCTGGCCCGCGCCGATCTGACGGGACTTGATTATGTGGAATGCGCGCCGCCCGAAACGCGGGGCGAACGCATGCGGCGCGTGCTGGCGGCGGTGAGCGGCGCGATCATCCGCGTCACCCACCAGCTCACGTTGAAGACCGGCGGCGATCATTTCATCGAAACCGTCAGCGTGCCGCTGCGCGAGCGCGAGGACGGGCTCACCACCATGGTCTGCTTCATGGATGTCAGCGGCCTGATGGGACAGGACGAGATGCCCGACGAGCCCGGCGCATTCGCGAGCGTGCCGGACATCGCCGAGATCATTCCCATTTCCGGCGATGCCGCGCAGGCCTATCCGGGCCATCTGGCGGGCAAGGGCCTGAGGCGCGAAGAACAAGTGAAGATGATTTCGCGCGCCGCCGACCGGCTGGTGCTCAACATCATCATGGACGCGATGATGGCCTCGCCGCTGGCGGGCCTGGATCCAGTGGATTATCTGATCGCCATCACGGTAGGCGCCGCCAATGTCTCGCATATCGACAACGACACCCATCTCAGCCGCCAATTCGCGGGCCTGATCGAGCCCGACAGTCTGCGCCACGGCATCAGCCGGGCGGCGATCTCGCGCGCCACCATGCTGCCGCTTGAGACCGTGCGCCGGCGCATCAACCGGCTGCTGGAGATCGGCATCTTCCTGGAACGCGATGACGGCATCATCCTGTCCGCCGGCAACAAATATAAGGTCGATGCCCGCACCGACCGCATGCATGCCCAGGCCAGGCTGGTGGAGCGCATGTTCCGCGACCTGCGCGCCCGCGGCGTCACGATCGGCTGAACCGCCTCCTCCAGCCACTCGCCCAAGCGTTCGCACCCGTCGTTCGCTGACGCTCGGGCCTCACAAGCAGTTCATCGCTTTCGCGGGTCTCGCGCCGCGCGCGGCTCCTCACCACATGTTTTAGCGCCCGCACTGCCGTCAGTTGTTGTTTCTAACAACATTTGTTGTATTCTCTCGCCATCGCCTCCTCTGGCGAGGCCTGCCGGACCTGGTCCGGGTCGAGATTCCGGTGTTCCCCGCACCTGGGGCTCCCTGGACGGTCCGGCAGGCTTGCCAGAACGCGCGAATGCCAAAGCAAAAGGCAAGGAGCAGGAATGAGTCCTCGGCACGCGTATGAACAGGATGTGCTCTCCACCTTCGCCCGCCTGGCGGGACGGCGCGCCCCGGGCATCGCGGATGAAACCCGCGACGGCGAATATCGCGCACAGAACATCTTCTATGCCGCGCTAGACCGCTTTCGCGCGCAACTCGCGCACGCCACGCCCCTCACCGATCTGCGCCGCGACGCGCTCGGCGATCTGATCGCCGCGCTGGACGACACCACGCCCGACCGTCGGGCCTGGGACGAAGCGATAACAGGAGCACGCCGCGATGCCCGCTGAAATCCATTATTTGCGCAAGACTTCACGTGTCGGCGCCGCCGCCGAACATCGCAGCAAAGACTGGCGCTTCGCCCGCGATCAGCGCGAAGCGGGCATCGAAAATCTGGAATGGGAAGACCGCCTGCCCCCAATGCGGCCTTGGGCTTTCTGGCTGGCGGTAGCGGGAAGCTGGGCGATCTTCGGTGTAGGAATTGCCGGCGTCATGGCGTTATTCTCCCTTTGAGCGGCTGGCTGGCCGCGCGCAATGGGCGGTCATGAGCAATCCTCGCTTTCTGAAATGGCTTCACCGCATCGGCTATATCTGCACTGCATTGGTCGCGGTCGAGCTGGCTGTCGTCACGTATTTCGATGTCTGGGCGACGCTTGAACGCCACAAGGCAATTGCCATGCAGATGGAAGACACGCGCACGCGTGAGGGCCCGCTGACCGGCGGTAACTTAGTTCGCGCCGACGCTCTTGCCTTGCTGAAGCCATTGCCGCCACTGACCGCTCTAGGCCGAGACGGGCTGCGTTTTGTCTCCATGCCCCAGCTTTCGCGATTCTACTATGCGCTGTCGCTGGCAAGCTCGAGTGGCGATGCCGAAGGCGTCCTCATTGTCACCGAACGCCTGGAGAGTGGGAAAACGAACCCGACGGCGCAGCATTTCACCATGTCGCGTGCCGCCTATACGGCCCTAATGGCCGATCTGGATCGACAGACCGACGGCTTTGCCGGTATCGATTCTGGCAATTTTTGCATGGACGGTACCGCAATCGCATTCGAACGCATTCGTGGACGGCACATCACCTCCGGCATCGGCAATGGCGGCTGCTTTCCGCATTATCGTGCGATCAGCGATAAGGTCCGCGCGGCAATATTGCACATCGTCACGCCGTCCGGACCGCCCATCCGCGGCGGATGGTACCCCACGGAATAGCCGTCTATGGGGTGAGGCTTATCCGCCCAAGCGATCCAGCACCCATTCAAAGGCGCGGACCGTCAGCACCCAGGAAATGATCAGCGCCAGCGCCGCCAGGACGAACAGCCCCAGGCGCTCGATGATCTTTCCCCAGGCCCGGCGAACTCCCGCCACGCATCCCCCGATGGTTGGGGATAATTAACCAAGTTTTCCGAGGGAACTCTAAGCGTTTTTCGGTGCGAGAGCGTACCGATGGAACTCCGCAGGCCGGTCGGGGCGGCCGGTCATTGAGCGGACCCCTGAAATGAATGATCGTGACGCCGCGTTCGAACGCGTGAGGAAAAAACACCATGGCCACGGTGAGACTTTTGACCGACGCGGAGGTGGACGCGATCCCGGACGCCAAGGCGGTCTTTGACGATATCCGCGCCACCCGCAAAAGCACCTTCGTCAACAATTTCTGGCGCGCGCTGGCCAACGATCCCCAAAACCTGAAACGCGTGTGGGAGACGCTGAAATCCGTCATGGGACGCGAAGGCGCGCTGGACCCGCTGACGCGCGAGTTGATCTACATCGCGGTGTCCACGGCCAACGCGTGTCAATATTGCGTGCAGTCTCATACCGCCGCCGCCCGCGCCCGCGGCATGACCGACGCCCAGCACAGTGAGTTGATCGCCGTCATCGGGCTTGCGGCCCAGACCAATCATCTGGCCCTGGCGATGCAGGTGCCGCCGGATGTGGAATTTGAAGTGAAGTAGAAGCCCTTGCGTTTCATCCGTCGCGCGCCGCGCCGCCAAACCGATGTTGCGGCTGTCATATTCGTTTCCTTTAACCCCGCGTTAACCGCGCCCCGGCACGGTCCCGTCTTCAGCTGAGGGGACAACTCATGATGCGTATTCCTGCAACTAAGGTGCTGGCGGCCACGGCGCTGGGATTGACTCTGGGCCTGGCGCTGGCCGCGACCTCCGCCGTCGCCGCCGACGGCATGTATGACGGCGCGCCGGGATCGACCTATACGGGCCTGCGCGGCAGCCTGGCGTTCGAAGGCTCCATCAACGGCACGGACAAAACGACCACACCGCCCACCACCATCAAGGCGGGTGCCAGCACGGGCGGCGGCGCGTCGGTCTATTGGGGCTGGCATCTGCCTTACAATTTCAAAACCGAACTGGAATTGCTCTACCGCTATCAGCCGCTCTCCGACCTGACGGCCGGGGGCACCAGCGTGAAGCTCGGCGGCTATGCCCAGACCTTCGCGCCCATGGCCAATGTCTATTGGACCCTGCCGCTCGATATCGGCGTCAGCCCCTTTGTCGGCGGCGGCGTCGGCTATGCCTGGAACGAATTGGGCGTCAACAATATCGCGGGCGTGGCCCTTCCCGGCACGGCGCATGACGATGATTGGCGCTTCGCCTACAATCTGATGGCAGGCCTCAGCGTGCCGGTCAGTAACGGCACGCGCATCACCGGCATGTATCGCTGGTTGCGCCAGGATATCGGCGGCGATTGCAGCACCAATCTGTTCTGCAGCGGCCATGCCGCCACCTCCAGCATCGATATCGGCATCGAGATCGATCTCTGACGGATTATCCGGGGCGGTGAAAAATCATCGCCCCGGCTCCTTCTGATCCAGAATTTGAAACGCGTCAGCGGGCTCCGGCCGCTGCCCATCGGCCTGGCTAGCGCCGATTCCGTGCCATAACCATCTGAAATAACTCAATATATTGCACCGCAAAATAATCTCCCGTCCTGCCCTTGTAAAAGGAGCATATACCCTCATTTCTAGGAGCATATGCACGTTTCTTTATGCGCGCATGGAAACAAGAGGAGAGAGCATCATGAGCAAGCAATCGAGTTTGGTGTCTGTTTTGGCCGTCGCCGCGTCCTATCTGGTCGTAGGCGTTGTCGGTTTGGGTCTGGCCGGTCCCGCCCGCGCGGCAAGCGAGGAAGATCTGGCCCGCCCGCACGGGTCGTTCCTGTCCACCTCGCCCGTGCCCGCCGATCCGGTGTCGGCGATCTATCGCGTCCAGCCGCGCGTGGCCGCGATCTATGCCAGCGAGGAAGACGCGGCCGTGCCGCATGGCGCCTTCACGTCCACCATGACCGCGCCGGAGAATGATACCCGCCTCGCCCGCAATGACGTCGATGGCGAGATCGTTTCGACCGACCGCTATGAAGTGGTCCTGTCGAGCATCGTCTCCCACGGCCTGGAATAAGATTCATGCACTATCGAAACTGGGGCGGCACGCATTGCCGCCCCATTTGCTTTTCAGGCCCACGCATTTAGGCCCCGCCACTTGCACGCTGCCAAGGCAGCACCCACCTCCCCGTGACACGGCATGCGCCGCCGAAATGCTGCGCGCCAACGATGGGAATTGGCGACACGCATGACACACTGGCTTGCCGTTGCCTTGTCCCTGTTTGTTGCCATACCGGTGGGCCTGTTTTTCGGCCTGACGGTGATGCGGCGTGTCCGGCAATCAAGGCGATTCCGAATCGGCGCGGCACTCACCGCGGCCCTGTTCTCCTTCGTCACTTATCAGGACCCGCGCGAACGGGCCTGCGTCGAAGAAACGGAATGCGAAACCCAGCGCAAAAAGGAAAAAGGACACGGCGATCCGCCTGATGGGGACGGCGGTGCGTAAAGCGCGATGGAAAGGGAACTCGATACGCCGTCAATATTTGCGTTGATGAAAATGCGCAGGCTTCGGGGCGTGCATTGCCGCGCCGCCAAAAAGTTCCGATCTTTTGTGACAGAAAGCTGATGCGTGGTGCGTGCGATTTTTTTTTGCATCCACACTGACAATTCACTCTCTCCAGGAATTTTAACGCTCTGTTAGGCCGGAACGCCAAAGCTCCCGTCACCGAATCCGAATTGTATCCGCCATAGCCGTGTTTCCAATTTCTGAGCACATGCCTCTCACGAAATGGAATGGCGCCGCCCCCGAAACGGGAGGCGGATTTTCAGCCATGAGAGGACATCCATGACCTTCCGCCCATCGCCCGCCGTGTCGCTTCTCGCAAGCGCCTCTTGCCTGGCTTTGACGATCGCGTGCTCCGCGCCAGTGCTGGCGGCGAATTATTCCGCCACCGACGATCCCAGCCTGCGCAACGCGATTACTTCGGCCAATGGCGCCGCCGATCCCAGTTCCACCGTCACGCTCAGCAATGATGTCACGCTGACGAGCGGCCTTCCGGTGCCGACCAAATCCATCACCATCGACACCGGCAGCCACGTTCTGACCAAGACCTACAACAACGGATTTACCGGGTCGGGTGCGGTGACCTTGACCGGCCCCTATGCCACCGGAGCGTTCACCTTCAAGGGCGCTGTCCTGGGTGGCACGGCAGGATCGGCCGCCGCCGGCAATGGCGATATCGGCATGTATGTGAGCAATACGAGCGCGGCGATAAATCAAGGCACCATCACCGGCGGCGCGGGCGGCGGTCTGGGCGGCACCGGCGGCGGCGGCGTTGTCCTCATCAATACTTCGACCTTGACCAACAACGGCACTATCAAGGGCGGCAGCGCAGCCGCCGGCTCCGGTGGCACCGGCGCGTTCGTTCAACGCGGCTCGACCTTGACCAACAACGGCACCGTTCAGGGCGGTGATGGCCAGACGTTTGGCGGATCCGGCGTCGATTTCGGCCCACCTGTGGGCGGCGCGGCAAGCCTGATCAACAACGGCACCGTGCGGGGCGGCAACAGTGCGACCGGCATAGGCGGGGTCGGCGTTTTCTTCCGCAACGGCGCTGCGCCCATTGTCAACAACGGCACCATCGAAGGCGGCAATGGCGCGGCGGCGATCCGCGACAACAGCGCACCGCTTCTGACCGTGATCAACAGCGGCACGCTCAAGGCCGGCGCAGGCTATGACAATGCAATTCAGATGATCGTCGCCACCCAGGCTGTGACGTTGGAACTGCACAAGGGCTCGGTGATCCAGGGCAATGTCGCGGCCAACAGCGGTGTCACCAACACGCTGATCCTGGGCGGTGACGATAATGCCAGCTTCGATGTCTCCAAGGTCGGGCCGCAATACCAGAACTTCAACACCTTCCAGAAGACCGGCAACAGCGTCTGGACCTTGACCGGCACCGGCAGCGTGGCGACGCCCTGGGCGATTAGCCAAAGCACCTTGCAGATCGGCGATGGCGCTTCGCTCATCGGCGACATCGCCGACAATGCGATCCTGGCGTTCAACAACAGCAACGCCCTGACCTTTGCCAATGTCATCACCGGCACCGGCGGCGTGAACCAGACCGGCAGCGGGCGCACCAATCTCACCGGCGCCAGCACCTATAGCGGCCCCACCAACATCAGCGGCGGCACCTTGGCGGTGAACGGCTCCATCACCTCCGCCGTCACGGTGGCCAGCGGCGGCACCTTGGGCGGCAATGGCACGGTGGGCGCGACGACGGTGCAAAGCGGCGGCACCATCGCGCCGGGCAATTCCATCGGCACTCTGCATGTCAACGGGCCCTTCGTGCAGAATGCAGGCTCGATCTATCAGGTGGAGGTCGATCCCAATTCCAACGCCTCCGATCTGGTCCTGGTCAACGGCACCGCCACGATTGCCAATGGCGCCACGCTTAACGTCACCAAGAACCCGGCGGGCGATTATCATACCGGCGCGCACTATACGGTGCTGACCGCATCGGGCGGCGTCACGGGCAGCTAC
This sequence comes from Pseudomonadota bacterium, assembly GCA_040389405.1. GTDB lineage: Bacteria > Pseudomonadota > Alphaproteobacteria > Micropepsales > Micropepsaceae > Rhizomicrobium. Next base: position 285,423 of record JAZJZY010000002.1, read on the forward strand.
AATATCAGCGGCGCCACCGCGATCTCGCAATATCTGGCGCTGCAACAGCAGCAGGACGCGAACAACATCTATCTCAACGTGGTGCAGACCGGCGATCCCACCACGGCGGCGCAGACACCGAACCAGCAAGGCACGGCGGGCGGATTGCCGGGCGGCGGTACGATTGGTACCGGCCTGCTGAACTCGCCCAGCGCAACCGATGCGCGCGATGCCTTCGACAAGCTGTCCGGCGAAGCGCTGGCGTCGGCGCGGGGCGCGCTGGTCTCGGGCAGCCTCTTGGTGCGCGACACCGCGCTCGACCGGCTGCGCGATGTCTGTTCGGCGGAAGATATCGCCAACCATCCCGGCTGCCTCAACCGCGACCGTCCCCTGGTCTGGGCGCAAGGCTTCGGCAATTGGGGCCATATCGGCGGCAATGCCAACGCCGCCAGCCTGTCGCACACCACCGGCGGTTTCCTGATCGGCACCGATGTTCCCGTTTATGACTGGCGGATCGGATTCTTCGGCGGCTACAGCCGCACCGACTTCCATGTCGATGCACGTTCGTCTTCGGGCGTCAGCGACAATTATCACCTGGGTGCCTATGGCGGCACCAATTGGGACGATGTCGCCATCCGGTTGGGGGCGAGCTATAGCTGGAACGACCTTTCCACCGAGCGGCAGGTGGCGTTCGGCAATTTCTCCAACGATCTTCATGCCAGCTATAACGCTGGCACAGCGCAGATTTTCGGCGAGGTGGGCGAAGCGTTCGCCTTCGACCGGCTGACCGTCGAACCCTTCGCCAACCTGTCCTATGTGAACCTTCGCACCTATGCCTTCCGCGAAGGCGGCGGTGATGCGGCATTGAGCAGTGCCGCCAACACCCAGGAAGACACGTTCGCGACCATCGGCCTTCGTCCTTCGACCGACTTCACCGTCCTGTCGCTACCGCTGCGTCTGAAAGGCATGTTCGGTTGGCGCCACACCTTCGGCACCGTGACACCCAATGCCACCGTCGCGTTTGCGGGCGGCGATGCCTTCACCGTCACGGGCGCGCCCATCGCGCGCGATGCGGGCGTGGTCGAAGCGGGCCTTTCCACCAACATCACCGAGGCCGCCGCCATCGCCCTCACCTATGGCGCGCAGTTCGGCGGCCGCGAATCCAACAACGGCGTCCGCGGCACCCTCGCCGTGGCGTTCTAAGAGCGCTCACGCCTGTTCCAATTGCGCCAGGTCGAGCTTCTTCATGGTTCTGACGGCCGCCATGACGCGGTTGGCCCGTGCGCGGTCCGGCCCCGCCAGCAAGTCGAGCACCATTTCCGGCACGACTTGCCAGACCAGGCCGTACTTGTCCTTCAGCCAGCCGCACACGACCTCTTCGCCGCCATCCGCCGTCAGCGCGTTCCAGTAATGGTCGATCTCGTCTTGCGTCTTGCACGGGATCAGGAGGGAAACCGCTTCCGTGAATTTGTATTGCGGCCCGCCATTGAGGGCGAGATGGCGCTTGCCATCAAGTTCGAAGTCCACGGTCAGAACATCGGATTGATTGGCGACTTCGGCGCCCGTGCGGCGGCCGATCCGGGTGATCCTGGAATTCGGGAAAACCGAGACATAGAATTTCGCGGCGTCTTCGGCCTGTGTGTCGAACCACAGAAACGGGGTGATGTTCGGCATGTTTTCCTCCTCTGGACATGAGATCAATTTCACTTGCAGATCGCAACTAACATGAACGCTTGCAGTTCGCAAGTGAAATATGCCATGGTACGGGCATGAAAAAAGCTCAGCGCCAAGCGGCGCCCCCACCCTGCCCGATCAATGCGGCGCTGCTGGTGCTGGGGGATCGCTGGTCGCTGCTGATCGTGCGGAACCTGATGTTTGCGCGCTCGACAAGCTTCAGCGAACTGCAACGCCTGGGCGAAGGGGTGGCGACCAATATCCTGACCGATCGCCTGGCCAAGCTGGTGGACATGGGAGCGATTGAAAAACGGCCCGACGCGCAGGACGGCCGCAAATGGATATACAAGCTGACGGAAAAAGGCTTCGACCTGGCGCCGATCCTGCTGGAGCTGAGCCGTTGGGGCGTCAAATACCAAAAAGGGATTGCCCCGGACGGTGTCCTCGAAGCCTACGAATCCGACCGCAAAAGATTTCTGGCCGGCTTGCGAACGGGCCGTACCCACAACGGGTAAGAAGGCTCTTGGAATTCAAAAACGCTGCCCCATGGTCACCCGTTCTCATTAAGCAGCCTGACCCGTCATAGAGGGCACATGACCCACGACAGTATATCCGAGAAGTCGAAAACCGCGCTGCGCCTGATGACGCTCGCAAGGATCGAGCTGGATGCCGGACGCATCGCATCGGCGGCGCGGCTCTTAAGAGAAGCAGCTGAGATCGCCGCCGACCTGGAAGAAATGGCGGGCGAGGCCTAGGCGCGGTCAATTTCTTCTATGGCGCCCGGTTCGGCGGCAACCAATCCAACACCGGCATTCGCGGCGCTCTGGCCGTGGCGTTCTGGGTTCTTTTCGATAATTTTCCGGACCGGGGCGGCGGCGGCGCGGTGAATTGGCCCAAATCGGCGAAGCCAAGCGCGCGCTCGATCCCGTCCATCCGTTTCGCGGCGTCTTCAAAGCCGTCACCGCCGAATTGCGCCTTCTCGATTTCCTCGAATTTATCGCCCATCTCCTCGATCTCGCTTCCCGACAGAATGCCCTTCCATGCCGGAAAGATCACCGTGTCTTCGCGGGCGGTGTGGTTCTGATACATCCGCACAAAGCTCTCGAACGCGCGCGCCAGGGGCTCGGCATCGGCGGCGGACACGGTGCCGCTTGCGGTGGCGCCAAGAATGAACTGCGTGATCTCGCGCCCCCGCTGATGCTGTTTCAGCAAGGTATCGACAGTGCCCGGCGGGGGCGGAACCTGCGCGCGGATGGGTGCCGCGTGACCCAGATCGCCTGCCCGCCGCGCGGCAGACTTGATCTCGATCCTACACCCCCGGAACTATTGGTGATACAATTTCTCGTTGGTTCGGATTTCACAAATTACCGGGAGGAATTCATGGAAAAATTCTCTGCGGTGGGAAGAGCGCTCGCCGTTATTCTGGCAATCGTATCGGCCTTTGTCTCCAACCCCATCATCGCGCCGCTGCTTATCCTTTTCGGCGGCATCGCCGCCATCGGCAACACGCCCGAACGGAACTCCAAGAATTATCTGATAGCGATCGTGCTGGTGGTCGGCGCGAACGTGCTCGAAGCCGTGCCCTATATCGGGTCCTATCTGGTGGCGGTCTTCACGGCCTTGGGGATCGCCTTTGTCGGCGCCTCCATCATCGCGATCACCATCACCTTGGAACAGCGCATCGTGCGCGATTGGCTGACCCCGTCCGCCAAGGTACGTCCCGTCCAGCCGGCCCTATAGACGCCGCGCCCGCAAGATGACCCGCCGCCTCGAAAGGGGCGGCGGCGGTTCATCGAAGATCGGCGGCGGTCAGTGGAGAGATTGCAAAGCCGGAACGGCGGAGCGCGAGGCGACGCCTCCGATCGTCGTGGCGATATGGGCCCAGCGCTCGAAGCCCACCATGTCGTCACGCTTGAGCGCCTGTTCGCAACGGCGCCGCGCTTCGCTCTGGGCCTCCCGACCGTACATTGCGATCATCATCCGCGCCGTGCCGAAACCATCCAGGTTGCTCATCGATGCCCTCATCCATTGACCATTCCACCGCTTAACGCGCGACTCGCGAATTTGGTGCCAGAACGGGCCACCAGGCCGGCGGTGACGATGACAGGCAGGCACGCCCCCGCGAAATTCCTCGGACCGCCGGTGGGATAGGCTGGTATCCCCACGCCACCGACTAGCCATTGTCGGGACCCTCAACCCAGCCGCACGCGTCGTTAACGTTGCCGTCACAACGGGGGGGGCGCACCGCGCATGCTCACTAGCGGGGCGGGGAACACACTGTTACCGTGGGAATTGCCGTGCGTTGCGTTCGGCTGGCTGGGGAGCCAAACCATGAAACGCTTTTCTATCGCTTGGCCGTATGGCCGCGGTCGTCGTCATGTCCGCGATGTGCGTAGATGACGATCTCTGAAGGCCCCGTCGGGATGGGACCGGAAGAGCTCCGGCCCGATCAATGTCCGCCGCTGAGACGGATGGCGCTGGCGATCCGGCATTCGCTGCTTGGTCTGCGGACGGACCCACGGGCGCACCGGACGCTAACCGCCCCTGAGAAATCCAGCTGGAGCCCACGCGTCCCATGGCTCTGGTCAAACCCCGTCAGCATTACGGGTGAATGGCTAGGCCCTTTTGTCATGGGCCGTAAGGTCGACGGACAATGGGAATATCGAAACATGACCAGCGCGGAAGCGCGCGAATGGCAGGATGTGGTGCAGGGCTATTAGTTGTAAGCCTTGCGGGTTCGGTCTTCCGATTGCATTCGCGGCGACTTCGTCGGGACCGCGGCTCAAAAACGCTCATTTCGGCATGAGAAAACATCGCCATGAACCTGCCGCATCGATGGCAATGAGGGCGCGTTAAGTATCGCGGCGACACATCGAAATCACTGTTTCTGGCCGAGCATGTCCAACCGTAAATTGTATATCTGCAATTCTGGATTACCCTCCGGAAGGTGCTATACCTAGCCTCGGGCGGGGGCCTGCCAGACCTTTGTCGTGTTGCGTGCCGGCGCTATTCAGCGGGGGCATCATGGGTGTTGCAGGGGCAGTAAAAAAGCAGATCCGGAGACATATCGGTCTATGGCCTGCACTAGAAATGAAAAACAGAGTGCAAGCGGCAACAAAAATGCCCGGCCTCTCTTTTTTTGAAGACGCGGAAGTCGCAAGGCTGAAAAAAGAAATCGGCTACACCCCGGCCGCACGAATTGCATGCGTGGTTCCGACCTTTAAACGCGACAAGAGCCTGGTGGCGGCCGTAAGCTCGATCCTGCGACAAACCCGGCAGGACTTCGTTGTGATCGTCGTGGATGACGGCGGCGGCCTTCCTGCCTTGCCGACGGATCCCCGTATTCATGCCGTCTCGTTATCCAGGAACACCAAGGTCTTGGGCCTGGTCCGCAACGTGGGCACGAGGTTAAGCAGCTCGCGCTACATCGCCTTTCTGGACGATGACAATACTTGGGAGCCAAATCATCTTGAGGTCGCTGTCGAGGCCTTAGAGGGCGATGCCGATCTGATTTACACCAGCATTCGGCGGCAGCGACCCGACGGCTCCGATCTCGATGTTCTGTCTGGCGATTTCGACAGGCGGAAATTCTCGGATGCATCCTGCTGGGTTGATGCAAATGCCATCGCATTGAAACGAGAGGCGTTTAAGCCATTTAGCCGCATTCCGAGAACCAAGAAGACTTTTCCCAAAGAAGACTGGGAATTTGTGTGGCGGGTCAGCGGTAACTCCAAGGTCGTCCACATCCCTACCGTGACAGTGAATTACCTCGTCAACCCAGAAAGCTATTTCACGGCTTGGAAGACCGGGCAATTTGAATACGCCACAGGGGCTTAGAATGGGATGTTCTCAATTCCGCGGGTAAGCAGTGCGGGGACGTGGTCGGATAACGGTAGGCAACAAACTTGATGAAATTCCTGCGATACGGACTGATTCTTTTCGTGTTCTTCCACTCTTCCCAATCCTGGGCGAAATCGGTCAGCGACTATTTCCCGATTTGTACGGCGCCAGGCGCGGGCGCCGGCAAGACCGTGAGGGTAGATCCATCTTCCCGCGTTCCAGGCGCTCTTTCCACGATGGATGCCGCATTCAAAGTCGCCGGCCCCGGCGACACGATCAGCCTGATGAGCGGCGATTATGGCGAGCTCAAGATCATGACTCCAAATCGGGGCGGCTTTATCACGATAGCCGCTGCGCCGGGTCAGGCCCCCAAATTCACCAAAATCTTTGTCAAAAGCTCCCACTGGCGTCTGACGGGATTGACGGTTTCCGGTTTCAGCAGCAACGGCCTCTATAAGAACGGTTCGACGGCGCACAAACCGCTGGTGACCATCGGCGACAGTGACAATATCATTTTTGAGCACAACACCGTGCAGTCGCAAGCCGGAAACTATGCGTGGCAACCGGAAATCTCAGGCGTGGCGTCTCCCACGGCGGTGTCGCAGGGCATCTACGCGGTCCAGTCCTTCTGTGTGTCGATTATCGACAACCAGATTTCGAATGTATGGGACGGAATGGCCGTGGGCGGTGACCAGAACGGCAATAACGGAAAATATTTCCTTGTGAGTGACAACACGATCCATGACTTTTCCGCCGACGGCATCGACCATACCGGCAGTCACATGCGAATTGAGAATAACCACATCTTCAACGGCCATAATGTCTGCGACAACAAATGCATTCACATGGATGGGATCCAAGGCTGGAACTGGAATAACCGCCCCGGCCTGCTCAACACCGATATTGTGATCAGCAACAATGAAATTGTTGTGCAGACCGACCCAAAACTTTTTATGCCCGCCGATACGCTTCAAGGCATAACCATCTTCAATGGCAATTGGGACGGCGTTCAAATCATCAACAATGTCATCATCGCCAACGCATACCACGGTATAACTGTGTACGGCGTGCGTAATGTCTCGATTATCAACAATACGGTCATTCCTACGAACCCCCAGCGTCACACATGGATCACATCCTGGAGCGGGAAAGATTATCCGGCCGGAACACCGATCAGCGCGATCGTGCGGAACAACGTCGCGGCCGACGCCTCCGTCAACAAGACTGATCTGGCGCAAGGCGTCTCTCCTCCGGACCATAATCTCAACGTGAAGAACCCCGGCGACTTCGAGGATCTTTTCGTAAAATTTGACTTGGAACATTTCGTATTCGACCTGCACCCCTCCAAGCGCTCCGACGCTCGCGGGGAAGGTTCGTCCGAGGGAGCGCCGACGACCGACATCGAAGGCCACACGCGCAAAACTCCGATTGATATCGGAGCGTATGCCTATAACGGAAACTAAGAATCCGCCGCTGTCTTAGCCACCCCCAACGCATACACGCCATTCCCTACCTGGCTGGCGGCGGCGAGCGCGTAAATCAGCGAACGGCGATCATTGATTTGGGCAGCCCTATAATCCGTTCGTAGGAGTGCTTTGCGTCCGGGAACAAGAACTGGAATTGCTGCCCGCATAATAGTCTGGCCGCGTCCACAACCTCGAATGCTTTGTCTACGCCTTCGCAACGGCCTGAGGTCGCTAAGGGGAACGCCCGCAACAGTCGCGCTTTAATTGGTCTTGGGAGCCAATGAAACAGCGGCATCCCGTAGTAGTGCGGGTCTATGGGGAACCAGAAATAAGGCGTCTGCACAAAATAGTGCTTGCCAACCCGGCGTGTCTCAGCCGCGAATGCCTTCATGTTCCCCCAGGTCTCGACATGCTCGATCACCGAATTGGAGTGCACCAGGTCGAAGGTGCCATCCGCGAATTCCAGGCGGCAGGCATCGCCAACCACGGTCTGAAATGGTCCGCTGTTGTGGCCGCTTAGCTCGGTCGCGTGAAGGTTGAGCAGGGTGACGCTGACATTGTGCTGATGAATGAAATCGAGCCCAATCTGTTCCCAGTAAGCAGCGCGGCCGCCGAGATCCAATATCTTTATCGGGCCGTCATGTGACAGTTTTTCGATAACGCCGCGCAGGACACCGGAACGCTTTGCACGGAAATAGTTGGAGAGTTTCTGGCGCAGCGTCATTGCGACACCCACCAAGCCGCGATCATCCCGACCATGCAGCTGACGATGAGTATGGGAAAGCCGAACAGGCTTGTAAATTCTTTCATTGCGGAAACCGTTCTGGTTCGCTCGGGAAGAAGTGGCTGACGCCGATGCCCCAGAACAGTCCGAAACTGAAGCAGGCTAAGGCAAGAAGAACAGTCCATCGTTCGGGCGGACGATTGGTAAGCATTGGCATTGCGATCAGCGAAGCGCCTGTGACCGCCATGCTGCAAGCTTGAAGGCAGACCTTCAGTATCGTGATTTTGCGCATAGACGATCAGACTTCGTCATCTGCGAACAGCGCCGCGGTCAGAAATACGAGCGGCCCCAAGGCCAGCCAGTACAGAAAACGTCTCATGCGTGCTTCCCCCCGAAAGCCGGAGAAAGCAACCACGCGGCGCGGTTGTTGTAACGCCAACCCGGACGAGTAGCAAAGGGCCGCGTGACTTTTGCGGCAAATTGATTGTGGAAAAGGGAAGAATATTTCCTAAGCTATTGAGCCGGCCTCGGCATTCTTCGCACCCTCTGGCTTGCAGAAGCGCTGCGCCCTGCTATTCGCTTTGCGGTCCTACTCGATCCTGCTGAGCACCCGCTCCGTTCGAAACGCCGTGATCCAGTTGGCGGGCAGGCTCATGTTCAGATAGTCGTAAGAGCCCAGCACCCAACGCGCCCTGCCGACCAGATTCTCAACCGGCACGAAGCCGACACCGCCAGCGGCGGACGCCACGCGGCTGTCCAGCGAATCGTCGCGATTGTCACCCATCATGAAGAGATGCCCCGGCGGGACGGTGAAGACCGGCGTGTCGTCCAAGGGTCCGTTCCAACGCATCTTGTAAACGACATGCGCCACCCCGCCCGGCAGGGTCTCCATAAAGCGCGCAACGCTCGCGCCATGGCCGTCGCCGAACTCGACCATACCTTCGCCGTCGCGCGTCAGCGTCGCTTCCCTCTCGTTGAGAAACAGGTGCCCGCCCCGCATCTGGATGCGGTCGCCCGGCAAGCCGATGACGCGCTTGATGTAGCTGAGCTTGGGATTGCTCGGCACACGAAACACCGCCACGTCACCGCGATCCGGCAATCGCCCGAACAGCCGCGCGTCCGACGCCGGGGCCAGATCGAACGGCACCGAATAGCGGCTATAGCCATAGGAATATTTCGTCACCACCAGATAGTCGCCGATGGCCAAGGTCGGCTCCATCGAACCCGACGGCACATAGAAGGGCTGCGCGATGGCGCTCGTCGAAACCAGCATGAGCGCGACCACCACCAGCGGTTCGGCCAGCTCGGCGATGCCCGAACGAATCCGCGCCATCACCCCGTGAACCAGATGCCCCATCGTGCACGCCTCCGTTGCAATCCGCCCAGTATCGGCGGACAGGACTGCGCCGCCACTTACAATCCGGAAAGAATGGATATTATCGTGCGAGCGTTTCCTTTTCGCAAAGGCGCGGCATGACCCCGTTCGACGACCCCAAGGCCGTGGCCACTTATGCCGACAACCCGCCCCGGCTGGTGCCCGGCTTCGCGGACATGCAGCGCATGGCGTTGCTGCTGCTGGCGGAGCGGGCGCCGGCGGACGCGCGCATCCTGGTGGTGGGTGCGGGCGGCGGGCTGGAGCTGAAGCGTTTTGCCGAGGCGCAGCCCGGCTGGCGCTTCGACGGCGTCGATCCCGCCGCCGCGATGCTGGCGATGGCGCGCGCCACTTTGGGGCCGCTGGCCGCACGGGCCGCCCTGCATGAAGGCACGGTCGAGGCCGCGCCCGATGGGCCCTTTGACGGGGCAAGCTGCCTTCTCACTTTGCATTTCGTGGCCGCCGATCAGCGGCTTTCCACCTTGCGCGAGATCCGCCGCCGCCTGAAGCCGGGCGCGCCGCTGGTGGTCGCACATCACAGCATCCTGCGGCATGGCCGGGCCGGGTGGCTGGCGCGCTATGCCGCTTTCGCCGCGTCGTCCGGTATCGATCCGGAAAAGGCGCGCGCTGCCGCTATCGCCATCGACGCGAATCTTCCCATCCTCTCGCCTGAGGAAGACGAAGCGCTGCTGGCACAGGCGGGTTTTTCGGACACCGCCCTTTTCTATGCCGGGTTCACGTTCCGGGGCTGGGTGGCATATGCGTGAAGGGCGTCAGCCGCGCGGCGGATAATGCGCGCCGTGCTTTTTCTCGTGCGACTGGATCAGAGCATCGATCGCGAACAGGACCGCCGACGCCAGCATAAAGACCAGGGCCGAAACGGTCAGCGCCGCCAGCGGCCTGTCCAGCGTCTTGCCTTGTCCCCAATCCGACAGCGCCTCGACCGCGAAGGCGATGACGAACACGGCCAGAAACGCCTTCAGCATTTTGAAGGCTTCGCGCCGGAACCGGTAACCCCGCATCAACTTCATGGCGTCCTCGCCAACGATCCGGCGCCAGTATCGCGGCGAACCTCTTAAGGAATTTTAACCGCGGGCAATCGCCGGATTTTTGGCTGTGAGCGCGACCGAGAGGAGGCCCGGACAACTCCAGACCTCCTCTCCGAGCGTGTTCGCAAATGCGTACAGAATCGCCCGCGCCAATCGGCGCGAGTTGGATTAACGCGGGGGCGTCGAGGCTGCGCCGGCGACCGCGCCCGTCCCGCCACCCACCGCCGCGCCAACCGCGGCACCGGGCGCGCACCCGACCGGAAGCGTCACGACACACCCGATTGCCGCGCCGATGCCGGCACCCGCCATTCCGCCTTGCACGGCGCGAGCGCCGGGATCCGCGTGCCAATGTCTATCGCTATCGTAATATCCCCGGTCATCGGCAGGGTCGGAAACCCAGTGCACATGCTCGTCCGTCTGGTGGGCGGCGTACCAATCGGAGTTGTAGTAGGTGATCGGCCTGTCTGCCCCATAGGCATACATGCGATGCACCCGCCAGCATGCGCCGTCCGCATTGCATGCGACATAGGTACTTTCGGCAGTTTGTGCGCTGGATATCGTGGGGATCATCAAGGCCGCGCCCGCAATAGCGAGAAACGAACTCAGTCCAAGTGCAGTGTGAAACCTTCTCATGTGTCACCTTTCTTTTTATTCGCAGTCACATTCGACAGATTTCCCGCCCCGAATAAACGAGGCGCCAAGAAGATGGTTCCGGCTTTTAGCCTGGCTCTTTGGTACGGAATGACACGCGTGTCTTCGCATTCGAAGAACCCAATTTTCTGATGTTGGGATCTACGCCCGGATCGGAATAGCGACAGGGTTCCATGCTATTGTACGCTTGGTACGGAAATCGCGCGCTTGCATGCTGAGTGGATGCAGCTGCGCCAGGACTGAACCGCAAGGAACGGCCCGCGTTCACGTGACCCGCATCACCGCGCCGTCCGTGTGAACTTCACTTGGATGAAGGCGCCGTCCAGTTCGCCATACGTCACGTCCATTTGCTTGCCGCCCCAGCTGCCATATTCCGAAAAGCCGTGACTGTTGGCGGTAACGCCGCCGGCGATGCGGCCATACTGATCCTGCAGCAGGTGTTTCAGCCGCGCGTTGCACACCGCCAGATGCGCCGCGCCATTGCTGTCCAGATCGACTTGGCTGAGCCGCCCGCGCTCGAACGTCAAGGTGACGGTGAAGCGGCAATCCGCCACCGCGTAATTCTGCAAATTCAATGTCGAGACTGGCTGCCCCGGCTCCGCCGCTGCGCCGTCCAGCGCGGGATACTGGCCCCGCGCCGCTTGCGGGGTCATGCCCCAGGTAAGCTTCTCCAATCCGAATGCCAGCTGGTCGGGCGAAGGCGTGGGCGCGGCCTGCAGCATTCCTGCCGCCAGCAGCATCGCCGCGCCGTTCATTGCGGCTTGTCCGCCGGCTTCTCGGCGGCTGCTGGCTTGTCGGCTGGTTTGCCGGCGGGCTTGTCTGTGGGCTTGTCCTTGTCGGCGGGCCCCTCGCCCAGCTTCTGCATCTGCTGGGCATGTTGCTGCAACGCCTTGCCCAGATCGGCGGCGGCCTGGCCGCGCTTGGTCATGTCATCGCCGCAGCGCTTGGCGTCCGCTTTGAAACTGACTTCGCTCATCTGCGAAACCTCGGTGAGGATGAGCTTCTCCAGATCCATCCCCTGCAGGCGCCCGTCCAGCTTGCCCATGTAATAGAAAGAGCCGATCAGCCCGCCGGTCTGCGCCGCCTGGGCCGAGGCGTTGCTCATCTGCATGAAGATGATCAGGCACCGCACATCTTCGCTGTTGGCGTCCGCATGCGCGGGCGCAGTGCCCATCGCCATCGCCGCGAACGCCGCGCCCAGGATCATCTTCTTCATCGGCCATTCTCCGTCGGTAAAGGTCGCGCTATCTCACCACCGGCGCCGCGCCGGGCAATCTCATACGTAATATGCGGCCGAAAAGGGTCGCCCACCGCATGATTGGGATGATCGAAATCCAGCGCCAGGTTGCGCCGCATGCCCAGCCGTTCCATCAGGCCCCAGCTGGACGTATTGCCGATCACCGTGATGGCGACAATGCGATCATCGGGCACATTGCGCCAGCCCCAATCCAGGCAGGCGGCGGCGGCTTCGCGCGCATAGCCCTGGCCCCAGACATCTTCGCGGAACCGCCAGCCGATTTCCATCGCATCGATGATGGGATCGACCGTGCCGCGCTTGAAACCGCAGATCCCCAGCATCGCCCGGTCTTCGCGCCGCTCCGCGATCCAGAAACAGAAACCGTTTTGCTGCTGGCTGAGCAGAATGCGCTCATAAAGGCCCTGATAGATTTCCGGCCCCGCCACGCCGCCCAGATAGCGCATCCCGGTGGGCGTGTTGGTGAGGCGGATAAACTGCGCCAAATCGTCCGGCTCCCAGGTCCGCAAACGCAGGCGTTCGGTTTCGATCGCAATCACGTCACGCACCAATCATGTGTCTGGCCGCGTGATCTTGCGGATCACCAGTTCGTCCACTTCCAACTTGCCGATGCGCGCATGCCGGATGGCGACCCTGCGGATGGCCAGCGCGCCGATCGCCAGCGCCCCTACGGCCAGCGCGCCCACCGCCAGCGATCCCAGCGCCATGGCCCCGACCGCAAGTGCAGGCACGCGCCTGGCCTCTTTTCCGATCCGCATGCGGGCTCCCATTCCAAGCCGTCAAGTCTAGCGCAGACTGCGCGTCATCCACACCACCTCGCCACGCGCGTCGCTTGTGCTGTGATCGTGCTGGAACCCCAGCTTTTCCACCACACGGAAGGACGGCGCGTTCCAGGCGCCGATGGTTGCCCACAACCGCGCCCGCCCGGTGGCGATGGCCGCATCGACCACCGCCCGCGCCGCTTCGGTGGCAAGCCCCTGCCCGTGCATCCGGCACAACAACTCGAACGCGATCTCCGGCTCCTCCCGGCTGGCGCGCCCCACCGTCAGGCCGCAATAGCCCACGAACGCGCCATCGTCCCGGCGAAAGGCGGGCAGCAAGGCGATGCCCGCCTCGCGCGCCTGCACCTGCTGTCTGCGAATCTTGCCCCGCACAATTTCGAGCGTGGGCTCGCCTTCGCCCCGCTCGGCGATCAGTGCGCGATAGGCCGGGACGTCGCTGTCCTGCCAAGGACGCAAAGCGAGCCGCGCCGTTTGCATCGCAAAGGCCATCGGGGGAAAGGCAATTGTCATCGAAACGTCAAACCCTGCGACGGCTGAACCGCCCGAAACCGTACAAAATAAAAGGATTTGGTGCCTTGCGTACCGACCCGGCGTTTCCACTGACACATCATCAGCTTGGCTCGGATCGTTCCTTTTCCCGCGGAAGTTAACGATATTATGAGGAATATTCCGCTATAAAAACTGGTGTGAACGGGCTAAACATTTAGCCGCGACTATTCGAATTCGGGGACACCTCATGCGCACGACATTCCTGGCGGCCTTTGCCGTCGCAGCCATCGCCAGCCTGACACCGGCCCACGCCGTGACGTCGGTTCCGGATGGCAATTTCACCGCCCCTCCGGGTGGCAATCCCTACACAACCTACAACAACACCAGCATGGGCCCTTGGCACGTGAATGGCAGCGTCGATCTGATCGGCAATTACTGGCAGGGTCCGCCGGCAGGCGGCGGCAGCGTCGATCTGGCCGGCAATTATCCGGGCAGCATCTTCCAGATTTTCGCGGTGGGCGCCGGTTCCTATAACATCAGCTTCTACATGGCCGGCAATCCGGACGGCGGCGATCCGATCAAGACGCTTCGCGCCTTCGTGACCAATTCGGCGTTCGATCTGAGCCAGTTCGATTTCTCGTTCAACACCACCGGCCACACCAAGAATGCCATGGGTTGGACCTTGGAGCAGTTCAGCTTCAACAACCCCACCAACGGCAATGTTCAGCTGCAATTCGTCGGCACCAACGACAACACGCCCTTCGGCGCGGTGATCGGCGATATCAACATCTCGGCGGTGCCCGAGCCCGCCACCTGGGCGATGCTGATCCTGGGCTTTGGCGGCATCGGCATGATGATGCGCCGCCGCCGCGACCAGGTCAGCCTGGCCGTCTAAGACTTTCGCTTTCGATCAAGGCGCGTCTCGCAAGAGGCGCGCCTTTTTCTTTGCCTGGCGCTTAACCCTTTGGTTCCCAGAGCTGGATGGGATTGCCTTCGGGATCCGACAGCCGCGCGAAAAGCCCGTTGGGATAGGTCTCGCTGTCGACATCGACGATGATGCCTGTCGCGCGCAGCTGGGCCACCATCGCCGCCAGATCGTGGACCCGAAAATTGATCATCCAGCTTTTGCCGGGATCGCCGAAATATCCGGTGCCGTCGGGAAAGGGCGCGAAGACGGTTGCGCCCGCCTCCTGCCGCCAAGGCTCCCTGCCGTAATCGGTGGGCACCGGCGTCACGCCCAGATGATCGCGATACCAATCCGCCAGCTTGCCCGGGTCGCGGGCCCGGAAGAACAAGCCGCCAATGCCCAGCACCTTTTCCATCGCGCGCCGCCCCCAAAACCGCGGCGATCAGCCTAGCGCCTTGCCGCGCCGGCCAGCAATCCGGCTCCGGCCGCATCTCTAACCCAGCCACCAAAGCACATTGGGGAAACTCAATCTCTGTGCCTAAGAAGCATTTGCAGGGATTTTTCGCGACGTTGCGGTCTTTCTCATCCGGACGAATTGAACCGGTCGCCGCTTGGTTGTTTGGTTAACGTCCATTTAATCATTTTGACATGAACTTGTCATGCGCCATCCGTGAGATGTCGGTGTTCGTTGCTTATTTTTCTTCTCTATTTGAAAGGGAGAGCAAATGAACAAAACGAACCTCAGCGAACAACGTGAATACGCCTTCTATATAAGCGACATGCTGAAATCTCTTGCCCAGATCGCCTCTCAGAACAAGATGGATGTTTTGGCGCGCCTCATTGAGCTTGCGCAGAGTGAAGCAGAGCGTGGCACTGCGCGGCATAAAAAGGCGGCTTGATCAATATCGTTTGAGCCGACCAAATTAGAGCGGCCTCGACGCGGCGGAGATGCCGAGCAATATGCGCTCATGCTCCTTGATGCGCCGGACGATCTCGCCCAGCCGCCCTGGCGGCTCCGGCCAAAGCGCGGCGTTTGCCGTTTTGCAAACCTGAAAAATATCGTCCTTCGGGCGTCCAATTGAAGTTGTCAAAGTCGATCGCTTTCGTAAATGCGGGACCAGATAACGACCCTCGGACTTCCCCGGTGTTAAAATTTTCGCGTGGGATACACATTCAAACAAAACGCCACAAACCGGTTTGTGGCGAACTTTGCGCAACGAGACTTCACCCCTGCTCGGCCTGCACCATGCGGCGGAATTGCTGCGGATTGTCGATCAGGGTGAAAGGCTCGCGCGTGCCGCCGGTGCCGATGACGGTGATGGACCCATAATTGAAGAGGCGTCCGAAAATGTCCTGGTCGACCCCGACTGACTCCACGCGCGAAATATTGATCTCGATGGTGCGGCGGGACAGAAGGCCGGTCTTCACGATCACGCGGCGGTTGGTGACGGCGAACTCGCTGCTGGTCTGGCGGATCCAGGCCGCAGCGGCCGCCAGCAATCCGCCCCCGGCCAAGGCGATGCCGAACCGCTCGCTGGCGCCGATCAAGGGAACGCCGAAGCACAGCATCATCACCGGCAGCAGATAGACGATCCAATGCACGGTGCCGCGATAGACCACCTGCTCGCCGGGATTGAGATTGCTGTCGACATAGCTGGCCATGACCCATGCCCCAATGGTTGTTCAGGGTGCGGTGATACGGCAAAAAGCTTAAAACCGGCCCAACATCGGGCGGCATCCTGGCATCAGGGATGGCCGAAAAGCCGGTTATATTCCGCTTCCGGCCCGCCATAGCTGCCATTGGCGGCCTCTTCCAGAGCGTGGCGGTCCACGATGTCGATCTCGCCGCGGCGGGTGTGGATGACCCCGCGCTTCTCGAACACGTTCAGCGCCGTGGTGATGCCGGGGCGCCGTGCGCCCAGCATGATGGAAAGAAATTCGTGTGTCAGCACGATAGTGTTACCACCCGCGCGGTCGTGCGCCATCAACAGCCAGCGCGCCAGCCTTTCGTCGATCCGATAGCGGCCATTGGCCAGCGCGGTGAACGTCATCTGGCTCATCACGGTATGGGCATAGCGCAGCATGACGGTGCTGAGGCTGGCGCTGGTCGCCATCGCGACGCGGAAATCCGCCGCCGGGATACGCCAGCCATGTCCCGCCGATTGCATGAAGGTCTCATGCAGCGCCCGTTCGGCCTGCAGAATGACGGGCAGGCCCGTCATTCCTTCATTGCCGATAATGCCGACTTCGATGCTGTGATTGCTGCCCGCGCTGATCACCACCGAGCCGATGCCGGTTTCCAGGAAATAGACATGGTCGATGCGGCGGTTGCGGATTTCCAGCTGGCGGCGGACCGGAAGATCGACGGGCGACAGGTGCGGCGCGAGCAATTCGAAATCGGCCGGTGAGAGCGAGGCCAGAATTTTGTTCGCCGTGAATTCGCGTACGACGGCCACTCGCGGGTCCCCGAAAAGGCAAGCGCGCGTGCCGCGTTGGCCGACAGCTCCCTCAACACAGGAGGCGCGTGGAACCTAGGCGGAATGTCATCAAAAGCAATCAATGACATTGTCTGAAAAATACGCATTTAGCGTACCTTTTCGCTCTACCCATAGCACGGATGGAAGCACCTGTTCCCCCTGCATATATGCGAGGTCAATTAAGGCAGCGCGTCTCAAAAAAAGAATGCAAATTCAGGTTTCGGCTGGAGAAAGCCCGCCAAGCGGACTATGGTCTGTACGTTTCGTACGAATATCGGAACATTCTGTGCGCTATTACTTCCACATCCGCGACCAGGACCAGCTGATTCCCGATGAGGAAGGCAGCGAACTGTCCGGCATGGCCGCCGCGCGGTTCGAAGCGCAGGCCAGCGCGATGGATTTCGCGATAGACGATTTGCGCAGTGGGCGGATGATCGACGATCGCCAGATCGAGATCACCAACAAGGCCGGCATGATCCTGGAGTCGGTCACCGTGCGCGACGCCATCCTGTCCCGCCGGCACTGATCGCCTAGCGCGGCCGGGCCTTGCCGATGGCCGCGGCGATATTGCGCCAGACTTGCACGCCGCCTTCGTCCTCCCGGTCCGCGAATTTTCGCGCCTGCGAAAGCGCCACCCGTTCGGCCTCGGGACCGAAGATGCGGATCATCTCTCGGGCGCCGACTTCCACCTCGTCGCCGGGCGTGGTTTGGACTGGGCGGGTGAAGTGCTTGGGTCTGTTATAGAAATAGTGCGACGGCACGGTTTTTCTTCCCCTGTTGGGGCAAGGAACGCACGGCCCGCATAACCGGTTCCATTTTCTGTACGGTGGCGCTCATTTGCACAATGAAAGGCCATGGTTGTGCAATTGATATGCAATTCCCAAACAGCGCGATCCGGTTTTCGCTGCGCGTTTTCATACGTACAAATTATCTTCGTATTCTCTCGTACGGTACGCGTTAATTCGCGTTGACGATTTGTCGGCGCGGAGTCTTAATTCCCGCCATGGGACGGGCGATCAAACGACAATATTTGAGTCCGCTGGGCTGGACCGCACTGGTCATGGCGTCCATCGCCGCCGTCGCGCTGGCATGGGTTGCCGCCTATCTTTGCGTTCAGTTGATGAGCCACTGATGACCGAAAATCAGACCGACAAGATCGCCTGCCAGATGGTCCGCATCTTTGGACTGAAAGCGCAGCGCGAAGCCGCCGCGCTGTGCCGGAAGATCGCCGTGCGCGGCGACATGGACGGCGTGAAAAGCTGGACGGCGGTTCGCCGCAAGATTTGCGCGATTCAAATCGTGCATGGCGATGGCTTGCTGGCCGGCGGCACACCGCACTAGCCGCAATCCTATTTCATCACGGGCGCGCGGCGGCCTTTTTTCGCGACCACCGGCGTGGCCGGGGCCAAGTCCAGCGCCTGCTTCTTCTTCAGGGCGGCGCGCTTTTTGGCATTCTTTTTCGCATGCGACCGTTGGGATGCCATGGGTGCCTTGTCCTTGTGCGTATGACCAGAGACGCCAGGATCGGCGCGCCGTTCATTGCTGGCCGCACGATACATCTTCCCGACGCCGATGGATCGAAAATCGCGCAGGCGAGTTATTTCATGTGGGAAGCTCTCGCCATGGCGCCGTTTCGGCCCGGTTTCGCGTCCCGCCTTCCGCGATAAAGCCAATCCTTCGAGCCGCTTGCGCAGGCCGCAGCCGGGTTCGGCGCGGGCTGGCGTTTGAGGCGGACATGCCCATCAATTTTGAAAGACCCCATGAAAGCGCTCGTCTATCAAGGTCCCGGTTTGAAGACATTGGAAGACCGGCCGATGCCGCGCATCGACGGGCCCACCGATGCGGTGGTCAAGATCACCCGCACCACCATTTGCGGCACCGACCTGCACATCCTCAAGGGTGACGTCGCCAGTTGCGCGCCTGGCCGCATCCTGGGCCATGAAGGCGTGGGCATCGTGAGCGAAATCGGCGCCGGCGTGACAAGCTTCCAACCGGGCGATCATGTGCTGATCTCCTGCATCTCGTCTTGCGGCAAGTGCGAATATTGCCGTCGAGGGATGTATTCGCACTGCACGACGGGCGGCTGGATTCTGGGCAATACCATCGACGGCACCCAGGCCGAATATGTCCGCATCCCCCATGCCGACACCAGCCTCACCCGCATCCCGGCGAGCGACGACGAAGAAGCGCTGGTGATGCTCAGCGACATTCTTCCCACCGGCTTCGAGTGCGGCGTCCTTAACGGCAAGATCCAGCCCGGCAGCAGCGTCGCCATCGTGGGCGCCGGACCGATCGGCCTGGCCACCTTGCTCACCGCCAAGCTCTTCGGACCCGCGCAGATCATCATGGTCGATCTGGACGAAAACCGGCTGGAAACGGCCCGACGCCTGGGCGCCACCGCGACTGTCAACAGCACCAACGGTAAGGCGGCGGATATCGTGCTGAAGCTGAGCGGCGGGCGCGGCGTCGATACTGCCATCGAAGCGGTGGGCATTCCCGCAAGCTTCGAACTTTGCCAGGAGATCATCGCCCCAGGGGGCACGATCGCCAACATCGGGGTGCATGGCGTCAAAGTGTCCCTGCATCTGGAAAAATTGTGGGACCGCAACATCACCATCACCACAAGACTTGTCGATACCGTGTCCACGCCCATGTTGTTGAAGAGTGTGGAGGCGGGGAAGATCAATCCCAAAGTGCTTATCACCCATCGCTTCAAGCTGGATGCGATCCTCGACGCTTATGAAGCCTTCGCCCATGCCGCCGAAACCAAGGCGCTCAAGGTCATCATCGAAGCTTGACCGGCTCAAAAAAGGAAATGCCATGCCCAAGGACCGTCAATTGCAGCGTGCCGTCCTGGCCGAACTGGGCTGGGATGCCGGCGTCACCGCTTCGCGTCTGGGGGTGGAAGCCAATGACGGCGTCGTCACCCTCACCGGCAAGGTCGAGAGCTATGCCCAGAAGCATGCCGCCGAACTCGCCACGCGCCGGGTCAAGGGCGTGCTCGCCATCGCCCAGCGGATCCAGGTCGAGATTCCATTCGAGCGCCAACGCGGCGACCGGGAAATCGCCGCCGCGATCCTGGAGCGCCTGGCATGGGATGTTTCCATCCCCGAGAACGCCATCGCCGTCACCGTCGAAAATGGATGGGTGACGTTGAACGGCGAAGTCGACCGGCACTATCAGCGGGCAGCGGCCGAGCTGGATGTCCGTCCGTTGCACGGCGTCACCGGCCTTTCGAATATGATCGCGATCAAGCCGCATCTGGATACCGCCGCTATCGGCAACGACATCGCCCTGGCGCTGCATCGCTCCTGGGTACCGGATCCCGATGCCATCACAGTGACGGCCGTGGATGGCCATGTGACGCTTACCGGCACGGTCCATTCCTGGCATGCGCGCCAGGTCGCGGCGGAAACGGCATGGGGCGCGCGCGGCACCGTCAATGTCGAAAATCTTCTGGCCGTTCTGTGAACTTGATGCACATCGCTGATCCAACAAGGACCAACCAATGACAAAGCTTTCCAAGCTCAGCGCCGCCGAGCTTCTGTTCGCGCCGCGTCTCGTGAACCGCAGCAAACCGGAAAAGGTGGCGGAAACGGTCGCACCGAAAGCATTCCTCACGCGCTCCGCCGGCACCATGCATTTGCCGCGAAAGCCATGAACCGGGACGAGATTGCGGTGGTGGCCCTGTTCGCCGGCCTGATGCTCAGCATCGGGATTGCCGCCGCGATTTTGTGGCTGGACGTGTCGGCACGCGGTGTTGCGCATCTCTAAGCGAGGCACACATCTTATGCCGCAGAAGTTCCGCAATGACGTCCGGACAGCCAAGCCCATGCTTGCGCTCGCTTTAAACCCGCATAGCCGAAGTGGCACACACCAAAAATGACCGTAGCGATTAATCCCTTGTGCGCACGCAATACGTGTATGGTCCGTACATTGTCCCGGGTATGGCTTTCGCTCCGCGAGCCTCCGGCGACTGAAGGGGGCAGCTTATGACTCCCCACACCCCCCCCCACCCCGATGTCATGCAAAGTCTGGCCTTCGCGCTGGTGGCCGCGTCCACCACGCCGCTGCTGTTGTTGGATGACGATCTCAACGTGGTGACCGCCAGTGCGTCCTTCGGCACCGCCTTCCGCATGGATCCGGCGCTTGCCATAAGCGGTCCGCTGGCGGGCCTGGGCGGCGGCGAATGGAACATACCTCAGCTTGGTGCGCTGCTGAAAGCCACCATGTCCGGCTATGCCCAGGTCGAGGACTACGAAATGAATCTGGCGCGCGAAGGCCGCCCGACCCGCCATCTGATCCTCAATGCCCGCAAACTCGCCTATGACGGCGGCGATGGACGGCTGCTGTTGTCGATCCAGGACGTCACAGAAGTGCGCAGCGCTCAGAAACGCGCCGACGATGCCTTGCGGGACAAGGATATATTGCTGCAGGAACTGCACCACCGCGTCGCCAACAGTTTGCAGATCATCGCCAGCGTGCTGATGCAGAGCGCCCGCAAGGTGCAATCGGAAGAAGCGCGCAATCACCTGAACCAGGCGCATCACCGGGTGATGTCAGTCGCCGCTTTGCAAAAGCAACTGGCGGCAACAAGGCTGGGCGATGTCGAACTGCGCCCCTATTTCACGGCCCTGTGCGACAGCATCAGCGCCTCGATGATCCGCGATCCGGCGCGGCTGACCTTGAAAGTGATGTCGGACGACAGCATCACCACCGCCGACACCTCCACCAGCCTGGGCCTGATCGTGACCGAGCTGGTCATCAATGCGCTCAAGCATGCCTTTCCCCTGGAACAGTCCGGCATCATCCTGGTGGATTATCAGGCGCAGGGATTGAGCTGGACCTTGTCGGTCAAGGATGACGGCGTGGGCATGCCCGCAAATCCGCAGGACGCCAAACCGGGCCTGGGCACCAGCATCGTCCAGGCGTTGGCCAAGCAATTGAGCGCCGAGATCATCGTGGCCGGCGGAAATCCGGGAACATCGGTGAGCATCGTCCACACCCATGTTCCGATCCTGCTCAGCCTGGCGGGCGCACAGATCGCGCAACCCGGCTTGGCCGTCTAGATCCGATTGTCCCGCGAATGCGAGGTCAGCGCATCTTCAGCGCATTGTTCGGCTGACGCCGGTCGTTCAGCATCTTGGCCAGCAAAACCACGAAGCCCAGCGACGCCAGCCACGCCACGCGGCCCTGATAACGATCGAACACGCCCGAGATCGCGCCCGACACCAGGGCATTGACGGCAATGCCCGTCAGCAGCAGCAGCACGAAGCGGGCTTCCGGACTGTCGAGGGCGATGCCGCCGCGCCCGCGCCGCGCCAGCATCATTCCGATGCCCACCAGCGCCGCGAAATAGACCGAGCGCATGAACACGCTGATCTCGGCCAGCGGCATCCAGCCCTTGGCGATGCCGGTCGCCCGATAATGATCCAGCGCCCAGGCCAGCATGGGGATCGGCCCTACCTCATCCTTGGGCGTCAGGCCATATTCCTTGACACCGACATCGCCCAGCTGGCGCAGCACATTGCCCGCCTCCGCCAGCGCTTCCTGCGCGGGATAGGCTTGCAAGGTGCCCATCACGATGGCGTCGCTTTCCGCGGCAATGGCGATGCGGGTATCGCGGTCGGCAGCCCCGATCACTGATTTGTCGGGCTCGCGCGACCAGAGAAAATCATTCTCCGTCATCGGCATTTTTTCCAGATAGGCACAAGTGGCGAAATTCCGCTGAGGACAGACATCGCGCAGATAGCGTTCGGCGGTACCGTCGCCGATCAAGCGGGCCAACACGAAAGGCGTGGCGATGGGCGGCTTGCCCGTCGCCTGACGGATGGCGAGATCGACGGCCAGATGCCCGCCCCAGGCCAGCAGCGCCGCGCCCGCCAGCAGCAACAGACCCTGTGCGTGCCGGCGCCAGAGAAACGGCGCCGCCACCACCAAACTCACCAAAAGGATTGCCAGATGCGCCTTGTGAAAGAGACAGGCGACCACGACCACCGCCAGCCAAAAGGCATATTCCAGGCGCGGCAGATCGGGTGCATAGGTGAGGATCATCGCCACCGCCAGCAGCATCAGGCCCGCGAACAGATCGGGCATCGCGGTGACGGCAAAGATATTCAGTCCCGTCAGCAGCACGATGCCGCCCAGCGCGGCCAGCCAATGCAACGGTTCGAGACGCACGGCGCGCTGCGCCGCCAGCACCAGACAGATCAGCGTGAGCAGCGCCTGGCCCAGCGCCAGCGCCCACACCCCGCCGATGAGATATCCGACGACATAGGTGAGCCCGTAATAGACCGAGCGCGCCGTGCCGATGCCGTTCGCTTCCTGACGGGCGAGCGCCGGCGTGGCGGACTCATGACCGGTGCGACCGGCATCCAGGGTCGATTTCGCCTGCTTGAGGGCGGCATAACCGGAATGGAAATAACCGACACTGTCGGAATACATGACGGGCTGGCGGTTGACGAAGGCGGGCAGCAGCAAACCCAGCAGCAACAGCGCCAATCCGGCAAGCCGGATCGCGCGCAAAGCGCCGCCCGATTGCATATTCATGCCCACACCGTCAGCAACATCCGATTCCCGAAACCGCCCCGATCAAGACCACGGAACCGTGACGCTTTACAAGGCCGCCAAGGCGCCGCGAAGCGAAATGCCCCGTTGGCTACTGCACGTCCCGGATGCGCTACGGCTCTCAGTGCGCTTCAGCCCGCGCCGCGACAGACAAGCCGCCGTCAGTCTGCTGGGTCATCGACAAAAGATGGGCGGCGATAGGCGCGATCAGAAGATAGCAGGCCCCACCCAACCAAAGGCTGGTGTTGATGGAAAAAGCCATGCTGATCATCACGGTCGCGCTGGCTGCCAGCACGCCCGACGCGCCATTCACAGCCCAGAACCAGGGCGTGGGTTGGCGGTCGATGGCATTGACCAGACGCATGCCGGCGGGAAATCCGAAGCCCATCAAGATACCGGACGGCAGAATGGCCGACAGCGCCATCAAAGCGCGGACCAAAAGCGATTGGCCTTCGAATTCCATCACCAGAGCTGGGAACCAGAGCGGCAGGGCGACAAGATAGACGGCCAGCAATCCCGCCCACGCAAAGATTTTCGCGGTCGAATCGAGCCGCACATATTCCGACACCAGGCTGCCGATGCCGGTTGCCAGGATGATGCCGAACAGGCCGATCGCCAGGCCATAGACCGGATGACCGAGGAAGGTGGAGAGTCTTTGGATCAGTCCGATTTCCACAAACATGAAGCCGACGCCGATCAACATGAAATAAAGCGTACCCGACAGCGCCAAGCTCTTGTCGGTCTGCCGCACGGACGGCAATGCGGGGAAGATCATGATGAACAGAACCAGGAGCAAGGAGAAAAACATCAGCATCAGCAGAGTCGCCGCCGCCAGCAGATTGCCATGCGCCACGCCGCCGCGATTGCCCATCGCGAAGCGGACCGACGCCGGATCGAACGGATTCAGCTGATTGAAGAAAAACGGCCGGTCATCCGTGGTGACGGAGAGATCCAGGTGACGCTCTTTCGAAATCGCCGACAGGGCCTGGGGCGTGCGCGCCGCGACGAGCTGGTCCAGAATCCCCGACCGGTCCGTTTGATCCGGACTGACCAGAACCTTGAATTGCAGCTTGTCCACCTTGGCGCGCAATTGGGCGAGCTCGTCCGGCGTAAAGGCGGATTTGCCCACGATCAGCGTCGCCAGATGGTCCGATCCCGCCATGAAGATATGATCCGCCGGCTTGTCGACCCCTTGATCGCGCAAAGCCGCCGCAGCCAGCGTGAGCAGGCGTCCGGCTTCCGCAACGTCATTGGGATGATACCAGCGCGAAACCGTGAACACGCCCGTGGGTGACAGGGCGCGGAGGAAATGCCGCCAGCCCTGTTGCGTGTAAAGCCCGTTTTCCGAAAGCGAATAGGCCCCTGCCCCGGTCGAGGCCCAGGTGTCCACCAGGCTCATCTCGATCAGGTCGAAATGCTCGTCGGTGCGGGCAAACCAGCTGCGCGCTTCGTCGACATGCAGTTTGACGCCCGGCAAGTTGAGAAGTTGATTGTAATCCCGGTAATCGCGCTTCAGCAGATCGACGAAGATGGTATTGAGCTCCACCCCGGTTACATCGCGAAAGCCGAAATAATAGGCGGACATCATATCGCGTCCGCCGCCCACCCCGATTACCGCGCTGCGTCCTTGATGACGGATCGTATAGGCGATGTTGGTGATGTCGTATTGCAGGAAGTCGATTTCCTTGGGATCGCCGCTGAACTTGGCCATGGACGTCCCCGCGTCACCGTCGATATCCAGCCAGCGCTGCGAGATCCGGCTGGGCGGCGTCACCGGCGAAGCGCTCCACAGGAAGGGCGCCATCGTCACCGGATTTTCCACCATGATCCGCGAATAGGTATTCCAGCGCACAAGTGCGGGGGATTTCAACTCCAGCTTGCCCTTGGAGGAAAGCAGGACAATGCCGTCGCGCGCGCTGCCGGGGCTGGTCGGCTGCAGGCCCGCATTGATCAGCGCGAGCAGTCCGAAGGCGACGCTCAATACCATCGGCCACCGGCCATGCCCCAGCCGGCTAATAGGGACGACGGATTCATTGCCGCCCGATGCCCGCCGCGCCCGCTGAAAACAGAACGCCGCCAGCGCCCCGAAAGCCGCTATTCCGAACAGCAGCGAGATCGCATCGGCAAAAGACAAAAGCAGCAGCACGACCAGGCAGCCTGAGGCCGCGCCCAGCAGATCGGTGCCGTACACCACGCCAACCGGAACCGCGCTTCTGGTCAGAGCAAGCGAGATCGCCATTCCGGCCAGCACATAAGGAGGGAGTAATATGCCGATAAGCTTGAGCCAGATCAGGGCCGTCATCGCGTAGGTGTTGATCTTGCCGGTGCCGACCACGGTCGTGGCCAGGGCCAGGGCCGACAGGATCACCGCAACGGCGAAGGCGGAGCTGACCCAGGCAAGATTGTCGAACAGGCATTCGCGGGGAAATAGACGCGGCTTGAAATAAACCAGCAGCGAACCGGCGGTCATTCCCAGCATGGCCATGCTGATGGCGAAAAACGCCATGTGATAAAAAGCGATGACGGACATCACCCGCGTTTCGACAATCTGCAGCATGAGGCCGCACATGCAGATCAGGAAAACGCCGAACAGGAATGAGAACGCGCCATTGGGTAACGGAGTGCGCGGCATCAACAATCTCACCGTTGATAGTCCTGCAGACTATTCATGGAACCCCAATTCCCTACAAGACATCGAAGCGTGGTAGCGCGTCTATTTGAGCATCTTATGACATTCAAGGAACGTTCGGCATTCGGTCGCGAAGCGCGCAATGCCCGCTTGGTCGCATAACGAGCAAAGGGTTTGTTTCGTTCCCTCACGCGATAATAAAATTTTGTCCCGAAACGGATCGACACGCGGCATCTATCGATCAGAGCGCAAGACTGCGAAATGCGGCGTTTCCGCAATCGCCCGCCACTCCCCGGAATAGGGGTGGGTCAGCAAATGCCTGTTGCAGACCAGCAAGGTATCGTAGCCGGCCTTTTGCGCGAGCGACATATAAGGGTTGTAATCTTTGGTTTGCTCGCTGGGCAGGACCGCGCGCCGCTTCAAGGCATCGCGTGCTTTCGCCAACTGCCCCGTCAGCACCAAGGGCTGCTGGTTCGGATCCGAGAACAAGGGCACGGCATGTCCGTACAGGCTGACCAGCAAAGGCCCGAACATTTCGCAGCGAGGCACATTGGTTTCGTGATGCCCAGAGCCGACCATCACCGCCAGCGCCACCGACTGGGGCGGTATCTGCGCCGCAACGGTCCGGAATTCCTTGTAGTACCCTGCATAACCTTGCCATTGAATCGTGACCGCAACCAGCCGCGCAAACACCACCGCGATCAAAAGACCCGCCGCCACACGATCCAGCGCAACCCATTGGTCCTGCCGCACGCGCAATGCACCGATGAGGCAAAGCGCCCCGAAAATGGGCATGCGATCGCTGATATAGGTCGTGCCCAGGAGCTGGGCCGGCACCAACGCCACCAGAAAAATTCCCACCGCGATCAAGAAATAAGCGGGCCGGACAAGCTCCAGCTTCTTGCGCCAGACAAGAAGAACCGCGATCGCGGCCTGAACCGCGAATGTCGCGACGTCGAACCAATAGGCCGGCCCCTCCTCGACCCGAAGGATGGTGCTCAGCCTGTGAAGCCCGTTGTGAACCACCGGTATCACACCGACCAGCGGATAGGGCGACACCTGCAACGTGGCGGCCCTTTCCGCCTGCATCACGCTGAATGTCCAGGAAATAAAGAAGATCGCCGGAATGATCGCCTGGATAGCCAGGAGCCCCAGCGCGCGAAACAAATTGGGCCACCGGCGCGGCGGCGAAAAGAACCAGAAACCGATTTCCAGCGAAACCAGCAGGATGCCGTAGAGCGCAAACGTCACGCCATGGCTGAAGTAAATCAGGATACTCCACAAACAGGCGACCGGCACCGCCAGGCGTGGATTGTCGCGCTTGGAAAGCCACCAACCGGCGCCCCAAAAGGCCAGACCCAGACCCAAAAGAAAATTGGCGAAGCCCCAGTTGAGAATATAGCTGTACAGCAGCGGCAACAGCAGCACTGCCACCAGCAGCGAATTGCGCCCCGTCAGCGCGCGATGGAAATACAGCACGCCGCTGAAAAGAACCGCCAGAATAATCGTGACGATCACCTTCGCCGCCGGCAGCGGCGGAAGCAGCCACAGAATCGGCACGCCGATCACGTCCACGCCAATGTCCGGTATCAGCGACCAATGCGTCTGGTAGGATTTCGCCAGCGCCGCGCCCGGCTCCAGATGCGCCAGCACGAAAAAGCGCGCGATATGGTCGTAAAAATCGATCAGCGGCATGATGGGTGCCGTCAGCACCGGAATCATCGCGATGATAAAAAGCCCCGCCGCCGAACAACGCCAGAACCAGGTTTCAGTCTGCATGACTCAGCATCCCTCCACCCAACCCTGAAACAGGCGACGCTTATGCACGGCGCCGCGAGTACTAGAAAGGAAAAATCTGGCGGGCGCCATACCTGCCTTTCTTCTCTGCGATATTTCCAGGCGCGAAATCTAACGCCTGACCCGCAACAGCGCGAAATGTGCGGTGCGGGCCGTCACGTTCAGTTCGCTGGGGAGCGGGTTTTGTAAAAGATGCGCGTTGCAGACCAGCAGATACTCGAACCCGGCGGCGCCCGCGGCTGTCATATAAGGTCCATAATCTGTGGCGTTCGCGTACGGAACCCGTTCGGTCCGTTCCAGCCGCTCCACCGCTTCCTTCAACGGACCCGCAAGAAGCAAAGGGTGCTGTCCCTGAAATGCGAACAGAGGACCGATCTGGTCATGCTGGGCGATCAGAAGCGGCGCGTACATCTGACAGCGCGGCACGTCGGTTTCGTGATGTCCCGACCCCACCATCACGCCCATGGTCAGCGCGCCGGCGGGAATTTTCGCCGCCAGCGAAGTGAATTCCCGGTAATCGCCGGCATAATGCTGCCAGCTCGCCATCACCGCGATCAATCGGACGATCACGACCGTAACAAGAACACCGCAAGCCGCGCGGGTTCCAATGGTCCCGGAGCCGGGACGAAACGTCATCGCCCCCAAGACACACAGGGCCGCGAACAACGGCATCCGGTCAACAATGTACCAGACGCCGAACATCGCCGCAGGCGTGAGAATGATGAGAGAAATGGTGACCCCGATCAGAAGCCATGCGGAGCGGGTGATGACCGCCTGTCCGCGCCAGATCAGGAATGCGACAGCCGCCAACTGGACGGTGAAGGTTGCCGCGTCGAACCAGAAAGCGGGGCCTTCTTCGACGCGCACGACAGTACTGAGCCGATGAAAGCCCCGAAAGATTGGTCGGGTCTCGGCAAGCGCCTGCTGCGACAAGCCCGCCGACAAGGTGATGACCTCACCCGGCGCCTGATGCCGGAACCAGAGCACAAAAAGCAGGACGGGAACGATCGCCTGCACCGCCAACAGCGACAAGGCGCGTACGAGATCGGCATATCTGCGATAGGGGGCATTGAGGAAGAACCCGATCTCCAGCATCGCCGTCATGATCCCGTACATGGCGAACGCCATGCCGTGACTGAGAAAGATGAGCACCGATAAGAGGCAGGAAACCGGAACCGCAAGCAACGGACGGTGTCGGTAGGACAGCCACCAGCCCGCGGCCCAGAATGCGAAACCCAGGCTGAGGAGGAAATTGGCGAACCCCCAATTGAAAATATAGCTGTAGAGCAGCGGCAGAAGCAGCACCGCCACCAGCAGAGAATGACGTCCCGTCAGCGCACGATGGAAATAAAGCACGCCGCCATAAAGGATCGCCATGATCGCCCCCGCGATGATGTGCGCCGCGACCAGTGGGGGAACAAAATGCAGCAGAGGCGTGGAAATAATATCAGTGCCGATATCGGGCATCAGAACCCAATGGGCGGTGTAATGACTTTGCAGCAACGCGCTGGAACCCACATGCGCCAACACATAGAAGCGCGCGATGTGATCGTAGAAGTCGATCAGGGGAAGCACCGGCGTTACCACCAAAGGCAACATCGCGACGACGAACAGTCCAGCCATGACAAGGCGGACATCTACCCGGCGCAATCCCGCACGCACGTCTTCCCAATACGCCATCAGCCCCCCAAACGGCCCACGCTATCATGAATGCGCCACGCAATCGCCACATTCCGCCACGGCCACGCGCGGCCGGCATAACCCGCCACCGCATGTTGTATTCGACTGCGACAGACTTGATAATGCTGTCCGCGGGTGTCGATCGGACCGCAAAAAAATGCGCAATAGGCAGGTCCTGTGGGCGCCAAATGAAGGTAAAAAAACCGATGCGAATTCTGCGCTACAGCCTAGCCCTTCTCGCTCTCTGTCACGCGGCGCCTTCCTGGGCGAAAAGTGCCAGCGACTATTTTCCCATTTGCACGGCACCGGGCACGGCCGCCGGCAGAACACTGACGGTCGATCCATCGTCCCGCAGCGCCGGCAGTCTTTCCACCATCGACGCCGCGATGAAAGCGGCCAGGCCCGGCGATGTGATCAGCCTTATGACTGGCGATTATGGTGAACTCAAAATCACCGGCGCAAATCAGGGCGGCTTCATCACCATCGCCGCAGCACCGGGACAAAGCCCGCGATTCACAAAACTGACAATCAGCGCATCGCATTGGCGGTTGACGGGATTGACGGTGACGGGACACCTTCCGCAGGGCGTGCTGGTCAACATCGGTGACAGCAACAACATCATTTTCGAAAAAAACATCATTGCGTCGAAGCTCGGCAATATTGCCTGGGGACCGGCACTTATCGAGAAAGCCAATCCGGAGGGACTTTCCAGCGGCATTTTCGCAAATCAGTCGTCCTGCATTTCCGTCACGGACAACCGCATCAGCAATGTGTTCAATGCATTGATGACAGGCGGCGATCAGGTCAACAATCGCGGCAAGTACCTCCTGATCAACGGCAATATCATCGACAATTTTGCCGGTGACGGAATCGATCACCAGGCCAGCCATATCCGGATCGAAGGCAATCACATCACCAACGGCCACGACATCTGTAACAACCAATGCATTCACAATGACGGCATCCAGGGCTGGACCTGGGGCAACCGCCCTGGAGTCGTCAACACAGACGTCGTCATCAGCAACAATGAAATCGTAGTGCAGGCCGATCCCAAACTGGTGTTACCCGCCGACGCGTTTCAGGGCATCACGATATTCAATGGCGAGTGGGACGGCGTTCAGATCACCAACAATGTTATCGTGGCCACGGCGTGGCACGGCATAACGGTTTTCAGAGCGCGCAACGTTTCGATCGTCAACAATACCGTCGCCCCAGGCGATCCCAAGCGCAATACCTGGATCACCTATTCCCCGCCAAAAGATCTGCCGCCGGGGACTTCCAACCACTCGATAATGCGCAACAACGTTGCCCGCGAGGTCGGAATCTACAAGCATGAACCTGTCGGCGAGAACATCGAGGTCGATCACAATCTCGCTATCAAGAGTGCTGAAGGTTTCTCGGATGTTTTCGTGAAGTTCGATCTTCAAAATTCCTCCTTCGATCTGCACCCCTCGAGACGCTCCGATGCCAAAGGTGAAGGCTTTGCCGATGGTGCGCCGACCGCTGACATCGAAGGCAATCCACGCAAGGGGGCGGTTGATATCGGTGCATATTCCTATTCGGGCAAATAATCCCGCAACGTCGAGACACCGCTGTTGAGTCCGGGCGCCGATGCCATTTCTCACGAAAGATAGAATCGATACCTGACAGGGTGGCGGTGTAGATGGTTAATTGGAACCGCCGCGCACGGCATTGTCATTGACGAAGCATACTCTCGCAGGCACATAGTCCGCCATGCCCATCATTGTCACTGAGCCGACTGGCACCATTCAGCCCGTAGTTCAGGCCCGTTTAGCGGACCTACTTGATGCGTGCCTGGATGAATTTCCCGTCCGGCTGCGCGACCCTGATATACGCCGGGAGTATGTTGGAAAACTCTCCGCACTTGCCGTGGTAGTTGAATATCAGGAAGAGGATCAGGTGACCGGCGCTGTTGCATTATACGCGAACGACTTCGAAAACAGGGCTGCATTCATTACCATGATCGGCGTTGACCCAGCCCATAGGCGCAAGGGAATCGGTAAGACGCTGCTCAAATCGGCCTTTGAATATCTTTCCAAAACGGGCTTCAAAAGAGTAAGCCTATCGGTGCTGCGTGGTAATCCCGCGATCACGTTGTATGAGGCATTCGGCTTTCAGCGCGTGCGTGAGGACGATGGCAGCGTGGAAATGGTCGCGGAAGTTCGGTCATGAGAACCGCCGCAATCATGCAGCCATACTTCTTTCCGTATATCGGCTATTTTCATCTCATAGCCGCCGCCGACGTGTTTGTGCATTTCGATGACGTTCAATATATCGAACACGGCTGGAGTAACCGAAACCGCATCCTGATCCAAGGCAAAGCCCATACCGTCACACTTCCTGTCCGTGGCGCCCCCAAGGAGGCTACCTATTCGCAGCGCGAATATTGCATCGACCAAATCGAGCGGAGCATCCTCAGGCCGATACGCATGAATTACGCCAGGGCCCCGCAGTTTGCTTCCGTGATGCCCCTGATCGAAGACATTCTTTCTTACCGGGCTTCCAACGTCGCTCGATTCAATAGCAACCTTGTGGAGAAGATCAGCAGGTTCCTCCGCCTGACAACCGATTTTCGCTTCTCGTCCGAGATCGAGATCGGCGCGGATCTGAGGGCTCA
The DNA here is from genome assembly GCA_040389405.1 of Pseudomonadota bacterium. GTDB lineage: Bacteria > Pseudomonadota > Alphaproteobacteria > Micropepsales > Micropepsaceae > Rhizomicrobium. Next base: position 317,399 of record JAZJZY010000002.1, read on the forward strand.
GGACCGGGTCATAGCCAAGCTCTCCGCTATTGGAGCGACCCAGTATATCAACGCGGCCGGTGGTCAGTCTCTCTACTCCAAGGAAGCATTCGATGCAGCGGGGATCGATCTGAAATTTATTCAATCCGAATTGGTGCCATATACTCAGTTCTCGAATGATCCGGTCGTTGGTTTGAGCATCATCGACGTTCTGATGTTTAACTCCGTCGATGCAATACTCGAAAAGCTTTGGGTCTGGAATCTCGCCTTGCCAGTTACGCCGTGATGCTGTCGTGCCGCAATCCCATCGACATCGAGGAGCGCCCTCACAAAACATTCATGGACATCGGCGCGTATGCCTATAACGGCAACTGACCGGCCCGGATTATTTCGACGGCTTGAGCCGGAGCGCGGGACGCTCGACGACAAACCAGGATGCCACCGCGCAGGCCAGCGCCAGACACAGGGAAATCAGCGCCTCCACAATCACGGGTCGCGCGGTTCCAAAATAGTGAACGACGATCTGCTGACATGGCCAGGCATAGAGATAAAGACCGTAGGAAAAATCCCCCATCCGTCCGGCCCCTCGAATGACCGGCCATGACGCCCGCCCGAGCGCGATGATTGCAATGGGAAGCGCGAGGAGAAGTCCGGCCACCACCTGCCCCGACACCAAAAGAACCGAACCGGCCACCACGCCCACGATCGCAAGCGCGATGGGAATATGCGTGCGGCACCAGACGGCAACCAGAGCCCCGGCGGCGAAAAAGAACCACAGAGATATGAACCGCACGACGAATGGATGAGAGGCTGCGAATCCGAACGGATCGCGCCCGGCACTTACCGCGAAATAATAAATGCACGCCGCTCCCATCGCCAGCACCAGCAGCCAACGGCCGACCGATACGCGAAATCCCACGATGACGGCGGTAACGATATAACAGAGAAATTCGATCGGGATCGTCCACAGCGACCCATTCACTTCGCGCAGCGGCAAACTGGCAAAAGCATCGAGACCCTTATAGGGAGGCACGAATGTCAGGTTGGAAAGGAACCGGAAAAATTCGCGGCTGACGATCAGCTCCGCCAATGGTTTTTCGCCGAAAACCGGTGCGAGGATGAAAGCACTGATCATCACAATCACCACCAACGCGGGCCAGATGCGAAGAACCCGCCGCGCCAGAAATCGAAACGGATTGGGGTCGCTCAGCCAGCTCAGAGTGACCAGGTAGCCGCTGATGGAAAAGAAGATGAGCAGACCGATATTACCGAGCGAATGATCGGTTGCAAGTTCCGGTTCGGACTTCCCCATAAGGGCGTACATGTGGCTGAAAAGCACAAAAGACGCGGCCATCAGGCGGACAAAATCGAAATTATTTTGCCGGTGTTGCGGCGCGATGCCGTCCGACGGCGGCGCACCACCTTGAACAGATTTGGGGTTGTTCATGGCGGAATTGTTCATGCTAATCTTGCGGATTGCAATGCAGCACCCCATCTGCACACCGTTCCATCGGATCGTTAGCAATGACCCAAGCCGACAAAATCAACCTCGCCGAAAAATTCGCCCTCTTCTCCGAACATTGGCGGCCCAAGACCATCACCGCGCTGAATGGTCAGGAGATCAAGCTCATTAAGGTGCAGGGCGAGTTCCCCTGGCATGTCCATGAACAGGAGGATGAATTCTTCCTGGTGTGGAAGGGTCAATTCCGCGTTGAGTTCCGCGACCACATCGTGCGGCTTTCATCCGGCGAATGCGTCACCGTTCCGCGCGGTGTCGAACATCGCACCTGCGCCGATGAAGAAGCCGAGATCCTTTGCTTCGAACCCGCCGGCGTCCTCAACACCGGCAATGTGACGGATGCCGCCTTCACGGCCCCCAAAGACGTCAAGATATAAAGGCGGATCGGCCCCGCCAGCACCGGCTTGGCGCGGCGCGGTTGCTCCGGCTAGAATGCACCCTGTCGAAAGGGACCATTTCATGCGTCTTGCCAAGGCCGTTTTGCTGGCCGTTCCGCTGCTCGTCTTCACGCTTGGCGCCCATGCCGCCGACACGCCGGGCGGTCCCCTGATCGCCCGCCCCGCCCAGACACCCAGCGCCGTCATCACCGACCCGCGCCCCGACAAGGCCCACCCGCCGGGCATGGCGGATGTGCGCATCGAAAGCCATGGCGAACGCATGAATGCGGTGCTGTACACTGCGGGCGGCGCCGCGCCGCATCCGGCGGTGGTGTTGTTTCACGGCTTTCCCGGCAACGAGCAGAATCTCGATTTGGCCCAGGCGATCCGCCGCGCCGGCTTCAGCGTTCTGACGCTGCATTATCGCGGCTCCTGGGGCAGCCCCGGCAAATTCTCCTTCACGAATGCGATGGAAGATTCCGATGTCGCGCTCGCCTGGATGCGCGATCCGGCCAATGTCGCCAAATACAATCTTGATCCGCGCCGCATCTTCGTCATCGGCCACAGCATGGGCGGCATGATGACCGCCAGCGCCACGGCGCATGATCCCAAGGTGGCGGGCTTTGTGATGATCTCGGCCTGGGACATCGGTGCGGGCGCGCCGCATTTCGCCGATCCGGAATTCCGCAAGAAGCAGCTGGCGGGCGATGCTGATAGTTTCGCCGCCAATGTCATTCCGCTGGCCACAACGCCCGAGGCTTTGATGGATGAAATGGTGGCCAACGCCGCCAAATGGGATTTCGTGGATTTCGCACCCGCGCTGAAATCGCGCCCCGCCCTGATCCTCACCGCCGATGACGGATTGACGCCCGACAATCAGCGCCTGGCCGCCGCGCTGAAAACCGCGGGCGACACTGACGTCACCGAAGAGCATATGGCCACGGACCATTCCTATTCCGACAAGCGCATCGCACTGGAATCGTCCGTGGTGCGCTGGCTGGAACGGCATCAAGCGCTGGCGGGAATGGCGCAGGTGCAGTAGTCCGGCGAGCGCCTCCGTCGGAAAGTCTTTTCAATCCGGCAACCTTCTCTAATCGGGAAGTCTCGGATGCGCCTCGCCGCTCTTCACGGTGAGCGCCGTGCCCATCGAGGCCAGCACCACCAGCGCGATGGCGAACCATTCCACCACCGTCAGATGTTCGCCCAAGAGCAGCAGACCCATCAACGCGCCCGCCGCCGGCTCCAGGCTCATCAAAGTGCCGAATGCCTGCGCGGGCAGCCGCCGCAGCCCGATCATCTCCAGCGAATACGGAACCGCGCTGGACAAGATCGCGACGCCGATGCCCAAGGGCAGCACATCGGGACGGAACATCGCCATGCCCGCATGCGCCAGACCGATGGGGAAGATCACCAGGCCCGCCACGATGACGCCCAAGGTGGTGGCGTATTGCCCGTGCACCGCGCCGGACTTCTGCCCGAACACGATATAAAGCGCCCAGCACACGCCCGCGCCCAATGCCAGCGCCACGCCGCCCCAATCCAGATGCGCCGCGCCTTGGCGGATCGGCAACAGCAGCAACAGGCCGATGGCCGCGAGCACGATCCAGGCGAAATCCATCCAGCGCCGTGAATGAATCAACGCCACCGACAAAGGTCCGGAAAATTCCAACGCCACCGCGATTCCCAACGGGATGGTCTTCAGCGCCATATAGAAGAGGAAATTCATCGTCCCCATGGCGACGCCATAGACCGCCAGCGGCTGCCAATTGTCTTTTGTCAGCTTTGCGCGCCAGGGCCGCGTGAACGGAATCATGATCAGCGCGGACAGGCCCACCCGCAGCGCCACCGCGCCCTGCGCCCCCACCACGGGAAACAACCCCTTGGCGATGGACGCGCCGATCTGAAAGCAGAACATCGCCACCAAGAGCGACGCCACGGCCAGCCAGACGCCGCCTGTTTTACGTTGTTGTGTCATATCCATCCCGGCAGCTTTTAAGTCCTCTCAGCGAGCCTGTCGAACCGCGAAGAGCGCGCGGCACGCACACCACTCATGTCATCCCCGGCGAATACTGGCTGCATCGCAGGCGGTATTCGGGAAGAGGATCCAGGCATTCATACCGTGTCCGTCTTTCCAACCTGGATCCCCTTCCCTCGGCGCTGGTCGCGCCTCGCCGGGGACGACAAGGCCGGCCAAGAGACCGCGCGGCCACTCGCTCAAGCTCGCGGCGCTCATCGCTTAAAATGGTCCGCTGGACCATTTACTCGCCTCCGGCGAACCGCTCCTCGCCATTTGACGCCTGCCCCCGAAACCCCCAACATGCCCGAAAATCAGGGGCATAAGCCCCGAACCACCGGGGCAAGGGGTATTCGATGAAGCGTTCCTTTGTGATGTTCGTGATCATCGCCATGATCGGCGGGTTGATCGCCGGCACCGTGGTGCATGGCAGCCTTTCGCCCGAAGGCGCCAAGACCGCGGCGGGATATTTCGACCAGGTCACCACCATCTTCCTGCGCCTGATCAAGATGATCATCGCGCCACTGGTTCTCACCACCTTGACCGCCGGCATCGGCCATATCGAAAGCGCCGCCACGGTGGGCCGCATCGGCGCCAAGGCGATGATCTGGTTTCTCACCGCCTCCTTCGTGGCGCTGCTGATCGGCCTCGTCATGGTCAACATCCTGGAGCCGGGCGTGGGCGCCAATGTCGCCCAGGTCGCCAAGACCGGCGCCGCGCCCCTGGCCCAGGCCCAGGGCATGAGCGGATTTCTCGAACATCTGATCCCCGCCTCGATCTTCGACGCCATGTCGAAGAACGAAATTCTGCAGGTGGTGGTGTTCTCGCTGTTCGCGGGCATCGCGATTTCGGCGGTGGGCGAAAAGGCCAAGAGCCTGCTGCACATCATCGAGCAAGCCGCCACCGTGATCCTGAAAATCACCACCTATGTGATGATGTTCGCGCCCTTTGCGATCTTTGCCGCCATCGCGGGCACCATCTCCACCCAAGGGCTGGGCATCCTGGTCACCTATGCCAAGCTGGTGGGCAGCTTCTATATCTCGATCTCCATCCTGATCGGGTTGATGGTGTTCGTGGCGTGGTTGGTGGTGGGACGCCAGATGGGCCCGCTGCTCAAAGCCATCCGCTCGCCCGCGCTGATCGCGTTCTCCACTTCCACGTCGGAAGCCGCGTTCCCGCTGCTGCTGGAATCGCTGGAAGCGATGGGCTTCTCATCCAAGATCGTCAGCTTCGTGCTGCCCTTGGGCTACAGCTTCAATCTGGTCGGATCGACCATGTATTGCACCTTCGCGGCCATGTTCATCGCCCAGGCCTACAGCATCCACATTCCGCTCAGCCAGCAGGTGCTGATGCTGCTGATGCTGATGGTGACGTCCAAGGGCATCGCGGGCGTGCCGCGCGCGTCATTGGTGGTGGTGGCAGCGACCTTGCCCTATTTCGGATTGCCGGAAGAAGGGCTGTTCCTGATCCTGGCGGTCGATCATCTGATGGACATGGGCCGCAGCGCCACCAATGTGATCGGCAATGGCCTCGCCTCCGCCGTGGTGGCGAAATGGGAACATGCCCGCCCCATCCCCGTGGCGCAGCGGCCGGAAGCGATTGTGTGACATTGGGGAATAAATGTGGGGCGCTGCTGGTATAAGCTAATCGCATCAGGCAGCGGAGCCAGCTCGTGACCAAGGACAATCCTTTCCATTCCATCGCCCGGCGCGATTTTCTGCAGGGCGCGGCGATCACCACCCTGACGGCGGGCCTGGCGCCCGAACTGGCCCAGGCGGCGGAAGCCGAAAAGCTGGCGCAAGCCGCCCCCGGCTATTATCCGCCCACCAAGCGCGGCATGCGCGGCAGCCATCCCGGTTCGTTCGAAGCGGCGCATGAATTGCGCGACGGTGATTTCTGGAACGGGGCCACGCATCTCACCGACACGGGCGAGGAATTCGATCTGGTGGTGGTGGGCGGCGGCATCAGCGGCCTTTCCGCCGCCTATTTTTACCGCCAGGCCAAGCCCAACGCCAAAATCCTGATCCTGGACAATCACGACGATTTCGGCGGCCATGCCAAGCGCAACGAATTCCATGTCGCGGGCAAGACCTTGCTGCTGAATGGCGGCACGCTCGAAATCGACAGCCCCACACCCTATTCCAAAGTCGCGGACGGGGTGATGAAAGCGCTGGGCATCGATCCCGAAGCGCTGGAAAAATCCACAGACCGCGCCGACATCTATAAAGGCCTCACCCGCGCCACCTTCTTCGACAAGGAAACCTTCGGCAGCGAAAAGCTGGTGGTGGGCGCGCCGAACGACGCCAAAGCATGGCAGGCTTTCCTGAAACAGGCGCCGCTGTCCGAAGCCGTGCGCGCTTCGATCACCAAGATCGAAACCGGTGCCGCCGATCCCCTGCCCGGCCTCACGCAGGACGCCAAGCGTGACAAGCTCTCGCGCATTTCCTATGCCGATTACCTCACCACCATCCTCAAAGCCGACAAGGGCGTGCTGCCCTATTACCAACACCGCACCGACGATCTGTGGGGCTGCGGCATCGATGCGATTTCGGCGCTGGATTGCTGGGGCGCCGATCTGCCGGGCTTTGACGGCCTCAAATTGACCAAGGGCGGCAACACCAAGCGCATGGGCTATACGCCCGCGGGCTATTCGGAAACCGGCGGCTCATACGCGTTCCATTATCCCGACGGCAACGCCTCCATCGCGCGGCTGCTGGTGCGCGCGCTGATCCCCGGCAGCATCGAAGGCCATGACGCCAGGGACATCGTCACCGCCAAGGCCGATTACAGCAAACTGGATGTGGCGGGCGCTGCCGTGCGCATCCGACTGGGTCAGATCGCGGTCCGGGCGCGCAACGCCGGAAAGCTGGTGGAGATCGCCTACACCGACGCCAAGGGCGGCAAGCCGGTGATGCGGGTGCGCGCCAAGGATTGCGTGCTGGCGAGTTGGAACATGATGATCCCCTATCTGGTGCCCGAACTTCCGGCGGCGCAGAAGGCGGCGCTGCACAAGTTGGTCAAGACACCGCTGGTCTATACCAGCGTGGCGCTGAACAACTGGCAGGCGTTCAGGAAGCTGGGCATCCGTTCGGTCAGTGCGCCGGGCGGTTATCACACGTCGTTCTCACTGAACCAGCCGATGGAGATCGGCGGCTATAGTTCATCGCGCGATCCCGCCTCGCCCACCCTGATCCGCATGATCCGCACCCCCGCCCAGCCGGGTCTGCCGGAGCGCGAGCAGCACAAGGCGGGCCGCGCCGAATTGCTGGGCACGCCGTTCGCGACGTTCGAAAAGAACATCCGCGACCAGCTGGGCCGTATCTTGGGCGCGGGCGGCTTCGATCCAGCGCGCGACATCGCGGGCATCGCCGTCAATCGCTGGCCGCATGGCTATGCGCCGGAATACAATGTGCTGAGCGATGGCGGCACCAACGAGAACACGCCCAACATCGCGGGCCGCAAGCAATTCGGCCGCATCGCCATCGCCAATTCCGACGCCGGCATGGCCGCCTATACCGATGTGGCGATCGATCAGGCGCATCGGGCGGTGAGCGAGTTGCTGGCGGGGTGAGGCGCGTCCCGGAGGGCGAAATGGTTCAGTGAACCATTTCGAGCGCCGAACGCCGCGAGCTTGGGCGAGCGGCCGGATGCGGCGCAACCTGGGTGCTCGGAGCGCAAGCGCCCGAACGCGATAAATCCACGGACATCCTTCAATAAAACTCAATACTTCTATTGCAGCCTGCTACCTTCAAGGAGGGCACCATGAAGCCATTTCTCAAATATACGTCGCTGGCCGCTTTCTTATTCCACGGTCACGCGGCCATCGCGGACGACAATTTGAGCGAGGTTATCGTCACCAACCCGAAAGCAGTAGCGGGGCTTACCAAGAAGTTGAGCACCGCCTTTGCCGATTCGGGTGTTCATATCCGTTTCAAACAGTGCCGTTTTATGGTGACGGAAAGCGTGACGACTTCCCGCGAAGGCAATGTCAGCTTCGGCGGGTTGTGCGATGTTGCGGGTTCCAAGGATCCGCGCCCTGTGAAGGTTTGCGCGGACGAAATGGTCGGGCACCTGGAACTCAGCTCTCCCAACTATGAAGACAGCTTCGGAAAATCACAGGCGCAGGCTAATGTGACCGAATTCGTAAAAGCCCATTGTGTGGGCGGCTGACGGATCACACAATCAGAAGCACAGCCGCGATGATCGCCATGCCGGTCACGACGGCTGATAGGATGTACCAGCCGTGCGGGAAGCGCGAGCTTCTGACCGCGTGACACGCGCGCTGCCCACGCGCCCGTCATAAAGAAAACGCCTCCGCCGTTGCCGGGGAGGCGCCAAGTCACTCGGAGGCATCTGGCAGGCTACGGGGAACAACGAGCCTGACAGAATGGCGTTATTTCGCGGCGGCCTTCGGAAGCTGAAGCTTGTCCAGTGGCATCTCATTCACCCGGTCGATGATCTTGGCATAGGCGCGGGTCACCGCTTCCAGGCCGGTCCATGGCACGGTCTCCGGCGTTTCCCAATCGGTGTGGAAGTAATTGTGATATTCGCCCGCATCGATGCCGGCGATATCGCGTTCGAAATCCGGCACATCGACAGCCAGCATGCTCATGTCGCTGGCGGGCGGCGTCGGGCTGGCGTCCATTTCCAGGGGCACGCCGAATTCGCGGAACGTTTCCCAGACGATCTTGTTCAGCTCGGGCCGCTGCTTGCCGCCGGCATACCATTCCAGCGGCATATAGGTGTTGCCCCAGGCGATTTCGTCGCCCGGATAATAGCGCGGGCGCGACTGGCTGGTGATGGTGGAGGGATGCTCATTGTTGATCATCAAGGCGGTCTTGGTGAAGAGCTTCGCCTTGTTCATGGACAGCCAATGATCGCCGACGCCGCCGGTGCGCTGATTGTCGAGATTGTGATGCGCGTCCAGAGCGATGAAGACGATGGTGCGCTTGCGCTTGGCCTGGGGAATTTTCGCGAAATGCTCCAGCAGCCCCAAGGTCGACGCCACGCCGCCCGCATTGTCGCCCGAACCGTCGAACCAGCCGTCCTTGTGCGCGGTAATGTAGATGGTCTCGTCCGTCGCGCCGGGAAGCGTGGCCCAGGCCATGGTCGAATGCAGATTGGGCACCCTTTCGGTCTCAAGCGACACCTTTACCTTGGCAGGCATCCCGCCAGCAGCCGCGGCGATCATGCCGCGGGCCGCGGTGCCGTCGTCATTGCCCACCGTGAAGGCGGGCGCCTTGGTGCCGGACGGATAAGCCTGATAGCGCATGTTGCCGGGCAGCATCGAAACCTCGAACACGGCCGCGGCCCCCAGCCGGTCGGCGCGTTTCACGGCGTCGAGATTTGCCAATCCCTGCATGCTGTAGACGAAAACCGCCTTGCCCTTGACGTCCTTGCCGGCAAAATCGGCATCGGTGCCCAGGCCCGCATAGACGGCGTCCAATTCCACGCCGCCCGCGGGCAGCGCGGCGCTGTCATAATCGGGCTGCGCGGAATCGAGCGCGATGGTCTTGCCGCCGCCGGTCAGGGTGACGTTCCAGCCTTTGGGAAACCATTGCGGCGGAAGCGGCAGTTCCTGAATCCGCACATCCGTCAGCCCGCTGATGGCGCGCAGCTTGCCCATCAGCCATTGATCGGTTTCCCGCTCGCCCGTGGTGCCGGTGATGCGGCCCCAGAATTTCGGATGGCCGCTGTCGCGGTAATGCCGCGAAATCTGCGCCAGGTCGACCACATATTTGTGGATCGCCTTGCCGTCGATATCGCCATAGGCCTCGGCGCCTTTCGGCAAGGGGAACGGGATCAGCGCGCCTTCCATACGCTGGTTGGAATAAGCAGGCGCCGTGAGCGACTGGCCGACAGTGGAGCGCGGCTTTTCCTGCGCTTGCGCGACGAGGGCGATGGACAGCGCCATCACGGCGGACGAACAGAATAGCAATTTTCGCATGGCGGCCTCCGAGTGCTCGACCACCTGTAACCGGGGCCTGGAGGCATGAGAGTTCCGAAACGGCGATTTCCGCAATGGACAAACTTGCGGCTCTTGATGTGCAAAAATGAAACCGCGGCCAAGAGAAGCGCTATTCCGCGGGTCAAAGGAACCGCGTTACGCGGGTCTGCCTACACCACCAGCAACACCGCCGCGATAATCGCCATGCCCAACACCGCAGCCGGCAGGATGAACCAGCCGGGCACGAAGCGGGTATTGCGGCCATACTCGCTGAACTCCATATCCATCGCGCTGATGTGATCGCGGTCCTGGAAAACGGGGGGAATGCGCTTTTTGCGCGCAACGTTACGGCAGCGCGCGACCTGCGCATCGTACTGATGGTGGTAGTGACCAGCGTAAGCCATGGCCAAATCTCCTGTCACGAATGGTAACGTTCCAGGAGCGCGCGGGTTCTGGTCCGGCGGCCGCGCAATTGTGATATGATCAAGGCAGTCAGATCAGCAGGGACGTGATCACCAGCAATCCGCCCACGATAGAGGGCAGGATGTACCAACCGGGAAGGAAGCGCCCGTCGCGGCCGTAATCGCTAAATTCCAGATCGATCAGCGCGTCGTAATCGCGAACGGATTGTCCCGTTGCGGGAATCTCGAAGATATCGTCATACGTCCCAGCGAAGGCCATATCGGCTCCTCACACGCCCCGCCTCCCTTATATAACGATTCTATGGCGGCCGGTTCAATTTCGGCACATGTTCACAACAGCTTATGCCGCAGTGCACACTGACGATGCGACATCGCATGATGGCAGACGTGAAACAGATGGCCTTGCCAATCAGGCGGCCTTGCCAATCAGGCGGCTTTGCCGATCAAGCTGCTTTGAAAGTCCGCGAAATGACGGGCGTCGCGACTTTCGCCGGCTTGATCGCAGCGGCTTCCTGACGCGTCATCGTCATCAGGGAAATCGCCTTGGCGACCAAGCAAAGCTGGTCATAAGCCGCGCCATCGCCGGTTTCGAGTGCGCGATCCATCTGCTCGGCGATATGGAATTTTGCGCCATCGCCATACGCTTCGATCATTGCCGAAGCGGTATTCAAGATAACGGTGCCGTCCATCGTCTTCTGATGCCCTATAAACTGCCTTTTGCAGCAAGCCACCCCAAGGACTTCTGCTTAACAGGAGATGGGGACACACTGCACTCACGAAAAGTGGCAAAGCCTGTCTTAAACCCGCCTTTTATGTGGCATGGTTTGCAAATCCTTACTTGCTGCAACTGCTCGCATCACGGCGCGGGAACAAGTTCCGCAAACAAAAAAGGCGGGCCGTAAAGCCCGCCTTTCCTGTTTCAATTCGCGACACATCACACTTGCGACACGTCCCGTTCCGGCGCGCAGGATTTTGTGATCTGGCTAGGAGCGTCCCCCGGAGCGTGCGTGAGCACGTGAGGAGGCGCGACAACGCCAGAGCGCAAAAGACAAGCGCCAGTTATTTCGCCGCAATAAACTCGATTTCGAGCTGGGCGCCTGGTGCGGCCAAACCATGCACGAAGAACGCCGCGCGGGCCGGACGATTGGGCTGCGCCGCCGTGCCGAACTCAGTCAGCCAGACCTTGTTCATGTCGGCAAAGCTCAGTTCCGGACCCAGCAGGACGGTGGCCTTGACCACATCGCCGAAGGTGAGACCGGCGAGAGCCATCGACTTTTTCAGATTCTCGAAGACCGATTTGGTCTGGGCGGTGGTGTCGCCCCAATTGGCGGGCTGGCCGTTGGCGGGCGGCGTCACCGGGGTGGGCAGTGCGCCCGAGACGAAATAGAGGGTCTTGCCGCCGGTGGGCACGGCCGTGACCGAGACGAAGGGGCCGCCCGGGCTGCCGCCGATGCGCTGGATTTCCTGGGCGCTCGCGGTGCCGGCAAAGCCGACCAACGCCATGGTGGCGGCGATCGCTAATGTGGTGAGCTTCATGAATCGTCTCCTTGGAATTATGCGTGCCGGACCATCCGGCGCGCGGTTCTCTCGTTTCCCTGAGGTGCTAGGCTTTCTTTCCCCCTTGGGGGTTTTCCCCCTTGAGCGGCCCGTCGTTGCGCGGCCACCGGAACGGCAATAGCCTCCCGGATTAACGACGATAACGCCAGAGCCAAGTTGGCCTCCGGCGAGGGATTTTTCCCTCTTTTGGGGATTTTTTATGGACAAGTTCGGCTCCCGCCTGGCGGTCCCGGGCGATATGCCCGCCCTGACGGTGCTGATGAACGCCGCCATCGCGGATCTATTGCCGCAATTCCTGCCGCCGGCCGAGGTCGAAGCTTCTTTCTCCGTCATGGGGCTGGACACCCAGCTGATCGACGACGGCACCTATTTCATCGTCGAGCTGGACGGCGCCATCGCCGGTTGTGGCGGCTGGAGCCGCAGGGCCACCTTGTTCGGCGGCAATCACACCGCGGGCCGCGACGCCCGGCTGCTCGATCCGGGCAGCGAACCGGCGCGCGTGCGGGCAATGTACACATCGCCGGCCTTCACCCGCCGCGGCGTCGGACGAAAAATTCTGGAAATATGCGAAGGCGCGGCGCGCGCCGAAGGGTTCAAGTCCGTCGAGCTTGGTGCCACGATGGGAGGCAAGCCGCTTTATGAGGCATGCGGCTACAAACCCATCGAATTGATGATGGTGCCGACCCCGAACGGCGTGCAGGTCCCCATCCTTCGGATGGGAAAGCCGATCTGAAATCACTTCGCAATCGCAACGATGGCGCGGCCAGGTTGTATCGCTACTACCTTTTGTTAAACTTGTTTCCTTAGCCTTTGTTTCAGTCGCTGGGGGCAGCGGCGTGTTCTGTTTTGCGTCCTTGATATAACAGCAAACCAAGGAATGCCCGATGACACAGGCACTCAAGACCCGCGAGTTGATTCCCTCTTCCAAGGCCGAAGTCGCCGGCTATGCCGCCGACATGCTGGCATCGCTGCGGCGGTTGTCGGAAGCGAACGGCATGCCGCTTCTGGCCCATCTCACAGACCTGGCGCGGATCGAAGCGGTGCGCAACAGCAAGACGGAGTAGACGCGCTCTAGAGCATGCGCTCCAGACGGGCGTAGCTGGCTTCCATGCCCTTATCCATGCCGCTCGCCAGCATGGCGGTGCGGGCTGCTTCATTCGGCAATTCCATCCGCATGGTCATCAAGGTGCCGTCGCCATCGGGCGCAAAACTCGTCACGATATGGTTGTCGGGCGTGGTGGCGGGCAGATGCATCCGCTCGACATGCTCGATGCGGCTGAACGGGATCAGCGAAACGAATTCGCCGGTCAGCGAAAAGCCGCCGCCCTGCCCGTTCGACCATTCGTAGCGAATCTTTCCGCCCGGCTTCGCTTCGCAGACGCAAACCGGCATGGTCCAGCCATCGGGGCCCAGGATCCATTTCTGGATCAAGGACGGTTCGGTGTGGGCGCGATACACCGCTTCGGGCGCCGCCGCGAAACGGCGGGTGACCACCACATGGCGGTCGCCTTCGGTGACAAGTTTCATCGGATTGCTCATGGGGTTTTTCCTTTCTCTATGGTCATGGCGGCCAGCACCTCGTCCAGCCTTTCGTAATTGCGGGAAAGCGCATCGCGCAGCATGCCCAGCCATTGGTCGATGGCCGCGACGCCGTCCGGCGCCAGGCGGCAAGGACGCTTGGTGCCTTCGATCCGGCGCAGGATCAGACCCGCTTCTTCCAGCACTTTGAGGTGGCGGGAGATCGCGGGCTGGCTCATCGCGAAGGGCCGGGCCAACTCCATCACCGTCGTTTCTTCCCGCGCCAGCCGGGCCAGAAGCGCACGGCGGGTGGGATCGGCGAGGGCGGCGAAAGTGGTGTCTAGGTTTGGCGTCATACTGCACCTGTTATATAAGCTTTATGTTATATATAAAGCCAGCCATGTCAAGCGGGAAAAAACCCGTCGAAATTCAGGCCGTCTTTAGTCTGGTTGGATGGTGTCGCACTTATCGCAGACCAGCACGGGATCGCCCGACTGGGTGCGGCCCGCCTCGGTGTGGAAGCCCGCAGACACGCTGATGAGCGCGCGCTGGGTGCCGTTCCGCCGATTGCCGAGCGTGTTTTCTTCCCACACCACCGTGCCCGGTTGGGCGCAGTGCGGGCATGCGATATCGACCGTGAATTGTTCCCGCCCCGTCATGGCGCGGTTTTATCAGGGCTTACTGCCGTATCGGGAACTATTTCGGTACGCTGAAGCGCCTATCAGCGCTTTTTCGCCATGCGCGGCTTGGGCGGAACGACTTCATCCGACTTCGGCTTGGCCTTGGTGGCCAGCGAGATCTCGGCGCGCTTCTTGATGGCGGCGGCGGACATGTCGTCGGGGAGTTTGGGCATGGGCAGGCTCCTTATGGCGCTTCGTATAAGCGCCGGGGCCCGGTTTCACAATAAATCTTTCCGCACACTGAGAATCGCTCGCAGGCGAAAAGCAGCCGGAATCCGAGGGTTACCAGCCATGCCACGCGCGCAGATCAGGCCGCGGTCAAAGCCTCTGAGATCGGACGGATCCGTTCCATCGGCACGGTCAGTTCGAATACCGCGCCGCTGGCAGGAAACCGCAAATGTCCCTCGCCGCCGAACTGGCGCGGGATACCGCTTTCGATCAGCCGCGTGCCGAAACTTTTGACGCCCGGCGTCGCGACGATCGGTCCGCCACTTTCCACCCAGCGCACGGCCAGCGATTGGCTCTCCGGCTCCGTCACCCAGGAGATCGACACCACGCCGCCGGGTTTCGACAAGGCGCCATATTTGGTGGCGTTGGTGCAAAGTTCGTTGAACAGCAGGGACAGCGGCAGGATCGCCGCGGCGCCGATCTCGACATCCTCGCCTTCGATCAGAATGCGCCCCACCACGCTTTCATGCTGCGCGATGGCGCTGTGCACCACTGTCGCCAGATCGGCGGCCTGCCAGTTGGCCTTCAGCAGAATGTCATGCGCCTTGGCCATGGCGATCAGGCGGGTGGCAATGGCCACTTCCGCCGTCGCCAGATCCGCCGACGCGCGCAAACTCTGGCGGACGATGGCTGTCACCATGGTCAGCATGTTCTTCATGCGGTGATGCAGTTCGTCGGTGAGGACGGTCTGGACGCGTTCGGCGATGTCGCGCTGCTCGGAATCGAGCCCCGCTTGCGCCAGCAGCTTCAGGAGAGAAGCGTTCTGTTCCGTGAGGCTGGGCAAATGGGCTCTTTTCGCAGGCGGAAGCCCTGGCGTTCGCTCCGCCGGCCCTTCGCTGCGCACACCGTACTACAATTTTTGGCACACTTCCCGGCTAATTCTTCCAGGGCGGAAAGGGCTTGGTTTGCCCCGGTTTCAGCCCATCCAGATGGTGAAGGACCTGCTCATACCGGGGATCGCTGCGCCGGTAGACAATGACGCTGTCGCCAAAGACACCGCTCAGCCCCTGCGCCCGCAAATGCAAGCTGATGGTGCCATCCGGGGTCATGGTGGCGGCGCCGATGCTGGCGGGTGGCGGCGCAGCGGCAACCAGAAACAGATTCGCGATAACGACACCGGCGATCATCAGGATTCGCATGGCGGTTCCCCGAAAAGCAAAGCAGCCTACACCATCGCTGACGCGGTTGCAGGCTCCATGCTAAGGCTCGCCTGCACAAACACAAAGGTGCCTCTTGTTCACCCGCGAAGAACTCGAAGACGCGCGCCGTGCCGTCCATGCGGTGTTTCCCGGCACGCCGCAGTACCGCTGGCCGCTCCTGGCCGAGCGGATCGGCACCGAAGTCTGGGTCAAGCATGAGAACCACACCCCCACCGGCGCCTTCAAAGTGCGCGGCGGACTGATCCATCTGGAGCGGGTGGCGCGCGAGAAATTGGCGCCCCAAGGCATCATCTCGGCCACGCGGGGCAATCACGGCCAGTCGCTGGCCTATGCCGGCCGGCGCTTCAACGTGCCCGTCACCATTGTCGTGCCGCATGGCAACTCAAGCGAGAAGAACGCCGCGATGCGGGCCTTCGGCGCAAAGCTGATCGAGCATGGCCCCGACTTCGATGCCGCCCGCATGGAAGCGATGCGGATCGCGGAGCGGGACGGTTTGTTCTTCGCGCCGTCCTTCCACCGCGACCTGGTGCTGGGCGTTTCCACCTGGGCGCTGGAATTGTTCGAGGCCGCGCCGGGGCTGGATGCTCTGTATGTCCCCATCGGCATGGGCTCGGGCATCTGCGGCGCGATCATGGCGCGCGACCTGTTGGGCCTGAAAACCGAGATCATCGGCGTGCAGAGCGAGAATGCGCCGTCCTATGCCCTGTCGTTCAAGGCCGGGCATGTGGTGGAAACCAACAGCGCCGATACCAAAGCCGATGGGCTGGCGACACGCATGCCCGATCCCACCGCGCTGGCGATCATCCGCAAAGGCGCCTCGCGCATCGTCACGGTGAGCGACGAGGAAATCGCGGACGCGATCCGCGCCTATTGGACCGACACCCACAATCTGGCCGAAGGCGCGGGCGCATCGCCGCTGGCGGCGCTAATGAAGGAACACGCGCAGATGAAGGGCCGAACCGTCGCCGTGCCCCTTTGCGGCGGTAATATCGACCTGGCTTTGTTCAACAGCTGGGTGCTGGGATGAGCGATATCATGCCCCTTCAGCCCACCGAAACCGATCTAGTCGGACAATGGATTCCGACAGATACCGGAGCTGTGGGTGATGCGGTTTCTGCTCGGATCAATGCACTGATCAAGCATCATCTGCAGGAGATCGCGGTCAGTCCCGAGTCTGGCGGTTGGGAAGTTTTATATAAAGATTCCGGTGACGGCCGGCTTTGGGAACTCACCTACCCGCACGGCGAATTGCAGGGTGGTGGCCCAAAAAGATTGACCAACATTTCCGCAGAGACGGCGGCTGCCAAATATCGTCTGAACATCTAACCTGAACCGAAATCCCACCACTGTCATTCCCGGCGAGGCGCGGCCAGCGCCGAGGGAAGGGAATCCAGGCGCTTGTTACGGTCACCTGGATTCCCTTCCCTCGCGGCCCATCTTCGATGCGCCGCTCGCCGGGAATGACATGTTGCGTGTCGAAACACTTGTCCCGCCACCACAACCCCCTACATTGAACGCGGGAGGCCACGCCCTCTCCCCAGCATGGGCGCAACATCCGGGACGGCCCGGTTCTGATCGGGAGGCTGTTCATGGCTTGGGTTTATCTCTTCGTCGCCGGAATTCTGGAAATCGTCTGGGCGTTTTTCATGAAGCAGTCGGACGGCTTCACCAAAATCATTCCCACCATTCTGACCTTGGTGGCGGCCGCCGCCAGCTTCGGCTTGCTGTCCATTTCCATGAAGACCTTGCCGCTGGGCACCGCTTATGTGGTCTGGACCGGCGTCGGCGCGGTGGGCGCGTTCGTGATCGGGATCGCCGTATTGGGCGAACAGGCCAGCATCATGCGCATCGCGGCCGGATCCTTGATCGTTGTCGGCCTGGTGATGATGAAGCTGTCGACGCCGGATTGAGGGCCGCCAGTCAGCCCCGCCCGCCTTGCGCGTAATAACGGTCGGCGACCTCATTGGCGCGGGTATCGGTGAGATAACCACCGGTGATTATCAGCCAGACCGGACGCGCGGCCCCGCCCACATCCCACACTTGGGTGGGCCGCCCTTGCACGATCAACGCCATGGGCTGGAACCGGTGATCCCGCGTCGCATAGAAATATCTCACTTGCGCTTCCGGCGTCAGTAGCGCCCGCAGGATCGGCGAGCCGCCAAGCCGCAGCCGTTCAAGGCGCACGAAATCTTTTTCCGTGATCACCGGATCGGCCAGGCAATGGGCCTTGATCGAATAGATGGAAAGATGCGGCGCGCCCGGATTGGCCGCGCAATCCACCACCGGCCGAAACTGGATCATCGCGTCATTGTCGGTGACGTCTATGGCGTCGCCGGGCGCTGCGGCGGCCGCACGGCCCAGCGCCGCCAGAACCAGACCTGCCAAAATCAATGCGCGCATGGACCGTCTCCCGCGGATGCCGCGTCAGTCTATCCCACCCCGCCCCGCCGGTCATGCGCCCGTTAACGCTGACGCCGACCTGGCATACCGGTTGCACGGATTCCCTTGTTTTGAGCCGAGGGAGGACGAATTTGGGACAGATACAATGGGATATGCCGGCCATTCTGGTACCGCCGGGCAATCACCCCAATTATACCGGCACGTTGTCGGCTTGCTTGCGCCACTGGCGCGACCAGCTAGGGCCGGTGCAACAGGTCACCGCCATGATCGCGATGGCGGGCGGCCGCTGGATCGAGCCGGAAGAGCTTCTGCGCCTGTCGGCAGACCTGCCGGAGAACTGAACCTCACAGACCCTGCAATTCGCGGATGCGGCGGATAATCACCGCCGCTTTCGCGCTTTCCTCGCGCACATGTAGTGAAACCGATGTGGTGGCGGGCGCATCGACGCCTTCGCGGGCCCGGCCATAAACCTCGCCCAGTTCGGCGAACAGCTTGCCGATCTCTTCCTCGCGATTCTGGTGCGGTGCCGTCATGACGGGATCTCTGCACCCAGCATAACGCATCACGCGCGGGCAAATCTTCCCGTCATCAAAATTTCGCACCGGAAAAAACCGAAAAAGCCGCCGGCCCGGACACAAACATCCGGACCGGCGCAGCCTGCGGCCCGATCCGGATTGTGAGAGCTGAGTTCCGGAGCGCGCAACCGACAGAGATTATTTTCCGCGCGGCGGCAGCGGCACGATCATGGAGACCCGCGCCTGATAGTTGCGATAGGTCTGGCCGAAGGTGGCGACCATGTCCCGCTCCTCCAGAAGCAGTCCGACGAAGATGTAGGCCGTGGTGGCCACAGCGAAGAGCAGATGCCCCACCGTCATCACCGGCGCCGACCAGAAGGCGATGATGAAGCCGAGATACAGCGGATGGCGCACGAACTTGTAGAGGAAGGGCGTGCGGAATTGCGGATCCTCGATACGCTGCTCCCGCAGATTGTGCCAGACCTGTTGCAGCCCGAAGAGATCGAAATGATTGATCAGAAAGGTGCTGAGAAACACCATGCCCCATCCGATCAGGGACAGCACGATCAGTGCCGCGGCCAGCAGGGAATTCTCCACCGCCCACACCGGCGCAGCGATCGACCGCCACTGCCACAGCAACAAAATTAACGCCAGATTTGAAAACAGCACGTAAGTGCTGCGCTCGATCACGGGCGGAACGAAGCCCGTCCACCATGCCTTGAATCCCTTGCGCGCCATGAGGCTGTGCTGGATCGCGAATATCCCCAAAAGGCCCAAATTCACCGCGATGCTCGTTCCCACGGGCCCCGGCGGGCCGGAATCGATAGTTTTGGGAAGGATCGGCAAATTCGCGACAAAGCCGATGGAATATAAAATTGCGCCCAGGAACATGACGTAAGCCAGGACACCGTAAAGAAACGCGGCCGCCTTGCTCATGATTTCCTCCCATGCGGCACTGCACTTGGCGCAGGATCGGTTGGCAAATCCTGCATTTTTTTGCCGGCGGGCCCGCCGGGTTCAAAACAGAATGCTGCAATGCCGAAGCCGCGTTCGCCAATCGACAGAGGAGGAAAAACCCTGTCTTTTGTCATTATTTCATGCATAAAGCATCCCCTCGACGATTGAAGAGGGGCGCTTTTAAAGCCATGTGCCGCGCCCTGGAATGACGGATTTTCCGGACGAATTGACCGATCGTCCATTTCTTCGCGCAGCATGATGGCGGACCGATACTTTATTTGCAGGAGCGAAAATTGGCGGCCGATGCACTTTCCGATGTTCTTCGCACCATCCGCCTGAATGGCGCGGCATTCTTCGATGTCACGGTGCGGGCGCCCTGGGTGCTTGCCGCGCCGTCGTCCGACAAATGCGCGCCCTATGTGATGCCGCAGGCAAAGCATGTGATCGAGTATCATGTCGTCACCAAGGGATCGTGCTGGGGGGCGCTGGTGGGAGGCGAGCCGGTGCGGCTGGAGACCGGCGACATCATGATTCTGGCGCAGGGCGACGCGCATGTGTTGTCCAGCGATCCGGGCATGCACACCGAGCCCGATATGTCGATCTACCAGGCGCCCGACAATATGCAGTTGCCCATTCCGCTGGTGGCGGGGAGTGGCGACGGCGAGGAGGCACACATTGTCTGCGGCTTTCTGGGATACGACGCGACGCGTCACCCCCTGCTTGACGCCTTGCCGCGCGTTATTCATGCACCCGCCGCCGAGCGGGGGCCCGGCAACTGGCTAGACGCGTTCATTCCGGCGGCAGTGGCCGAATGCGAGGCGCGGCGTCCGGGTGGCGAAAGCATTTTGGGGCGAATGAGCGAACTCATGTTCGTGGAAGTGGTGCGCCAGTATATCGAAAGCCTGCCGCCCGCCGAACGCGGTTGGCTGGCAGGATTGCGCGACAGATCGGTGGGCCGCGCGATCAATCTGATGCATGGCCGCCCGGCGCATGACTGGACCCTGGAGGAAATAGCGG
Source organism: Pseudomonadota bacterium (assembly GCA_040389405.1). Classification (GTDB taxonomy): domain Bacteria; phylum Pseudomonadota; class Alphaproteobacteria; order Micropepsales; family Micropepsaceae; genus Rhizomicrobium. The sequence goes on from JAZJZY010000002.1 coordinate 337,689, forward strand.
AGGAGGTGGGCATGTCGCGCTCCTCGCTGGCGGAACGGTTTTCGGATTATGTCGGCTGCCCGCCCATGCAGTATCTGGCGAACTGGCGCATGCAGCTGGCGACGGGCTTTCTGTCGGGGGGATCCAACACCATCGCCGAGATTGCCGAGAAGGTCGGCTATGAATCCGAAGCCGCTTTCAGCCGCGCCTTCAAGCGCAACATCGGCATCGCCCCCGCCACCTGGCGCAAGTCACAGCGTTTGGCGATCGCAGCGGAGTAAACACTACTTGTCATCCCCGGCTGAGCGCAGCGAAGGGAAGGGGATCCAGGTGATAGAAACCGACCAAGTGTTGATTCCTGGGTTCCCTTCCCTCGGCGCTGGTCGCGCCTCGCCGGGAATGACAAGGAAGGTCAATCGTACCGCTTCACCGGATGGGGCCGGTCGTCCAGATAGAACCCGTCCTTGTTGGGCATCTGCACCTTGGCCAGGGACTTGGCGTCCATCACCGCGCTCTTGGGCACGATATTGCCTTCGGCGAGAATGTATTCCGTCAGCGCATAAACCTCATCGGGCTTGAGCGAGCCCGGCGCGGTGTAAGGCATGGCGCGGGTGATGTAGTCGAACAGGGTGCTGGCATAGGGCCAGTAGCTTTCCACCGTGATCTTGAAGTTCGGCGTGTTGAGCGTGCCGCGACCGCCGATCAGCGCCGGGCCGCCGCCTTGCGGCAGGTTGTTGTCGCGCACGCCTTCCAGCTTCATGCCATGGCACGATGCGCATTGCTCGCCATAGATCTGCGCGCCGTCTTTATAGCTGCCTTTGCCGGGCGGCAGACCCATGCCATCGGGCCGCACATCCTTGTCCCAGGCCTCGATGTCGGCCTTGCTGGCCGGGGTGCCGAAGGGATACTGCGCCCCACCGGAATAGCCGGTCTGCTGCGCCCAGACGGTCAGCGGAATCACGGCGAGCACAGCCGTGCCCAACAGAATGCGCTTAAGCATTGAGGACATTGCTCACGCTCCCGTCGGCGGCCACTTTCCAGCTCTGGATGCCATTGTAATGATAGGTGGGTCCGACGCCTTCGGTGGCGGTGAGGAAGGATTTGGTCGGCTGGACATAGCCGGTCTGGTCGGTTGCGCGGCTTTCGATGATGGCTTCCGTGCCGTCCCATACCCACGGGAAACGAAACCGCACATGCGCCTTGGGCAGCACCGGTTCCTGCAAGGATGCAAGGTGCCAGGTCTTGCCGCCATCGGTGGTGACTTCGACCCGTTCGATGGGCGCACGGCCCGACCAGGCCAGCCCGGTGATTTCGTAAAAGCCCTTGCCCGGCAGCCGCATGTCACCCGACGGAAAGGTGATCAGCGATTTGGCTTCCATCACCCAGGAGAATTGCCGCGCCTTGCCGGTGAGCGTGATGAGATCGGTGTATTTGCCGGTCTCTTCGCGCGTCATGAACGGCTTGTCGCCGATCTTCAGCCGCCGCAGCCATTTGACATTGATGTTGCCCTCCCAGCCGGGAAGGATCAGCCGCAGCGGATAGCCGTTCTCGGGCCGGATCGCTTCGCCATTCTGGGCATAGGCGACGATGGCGTCGTCCAGCATCTTGTCGATGGGCACACTGCGCGACAGCATCGCACCGTCCGCGCCTTCGGCCAGCACCCAGGCCGCGCCGTCCTTGACGCCGACTTGCGCCAGCAGAGTGGACAGCCGCACGCCCGTCCATTCCGATGTCGAGGTCAGGCCGTGGGCTTCCTGCGCCGTCTTCTGGCTGGCGCTGCGCGAGGCGGCGTTGGAATTTCCGGAGCATTCCACGAACAGAATGCGCGAGACGGACGGGAAGCGCTTCAGATCTTCCACCGAATATTTCATCGGCTTGTCGACCATGCCATGGATGATCAAACGGTGCTGCGCCGGATCGATGGTGGGGACGCCGTTATGGTGCCGTTCGAAATGCAGGCTCGATGGCGTGATGATGCCGACGCCCGCCTGCAGCGGCGTGAGGCTGGACGTGCCGCCGGCCGACGCCAGCCGCGCCACCTTCTCGAATGGCGCGCGGGTGCCGTAATCGCTCTTGGCGATCCGTCCCGGCACGCTCCACGGCGCTTCGCCCTCGTCCGCGGCCAATGCCGCCACCGGCACGATGGCGGCTGCCGCTGTCAGCAAGCCGCTGCCGCGCAGAAAGGCCCGGCGGCTGGCGGTGCCGATCTTGCCGGCGGGGAACATCCCGTCCTTGCAGTCGCATTCCGCTTCCAAGGCGCGTTCGGCCTCGGCTTCGGTCACCGCTTCGCCGGCCTGGATATCGTTCATCGCGTCACTCCCCTGACGTCGGCGCCGTAAGACACACCGTTTCGCGCCGGGAGCTTAGACGATGATCGGGCGGCCTTCACCCTCACAATGCCGTAAACGCGCAGACGAAATTATGCCGATGAACAAAGGGTTCCGCGCCGGTCCGTGATATATGCTAATATATAGCGATGGAATGTTGCCGCGCGCATTGTGCTGCTTCACACACACACCAGCCCTGTGCTTCAGCCACTCGCTATGGCTCGCGGCGTTCGCCGCTTTCGCAGGTCCACAGGACCTGCTCAACCGCTTCGCCGTCGCGGCTCACCGATCCAGATAATAGGTCAGGGTCACCACCACCCGCACCTTCTTGTCGATGGTGCTTTCCTGGGGCGGGGTATAGCCCTCGCCGCCGCTCTGGGCGGCGCTGTCGCGCGAGCCGACTGAGAAGAAGCCCTGGTTGGCCGATTGGATCGAGCCCACTGTGCTGTCGGCATCGTTGGCGAATTGCTGGGCGGCGTCGCGGGCATTCTTGGTGGCGTCGCGCAGCATCGCCGATTTGATGTCGTTGAGCTTGGTGAACTGGAAATCGACATTGTTGGCGGTCAGCACGATACCCTGGCGGATCAGATCGTTGAGCGCCCGCGTGGTGGTGTCCACCCGCGCCACATCGGTGGAGCGGACCGAGATATTGTTCTTCAGAATATAACGTTTGTCGGCGGTGACGCCGTTGGTGCGATATTGGTTGGCCAGCAGGTCTTCCAATGAGACATTGCCGGTCTTTATGTCGGCTCGATTGAAGCCCTTCTGCACCAGAAAATCGGTCAGGGTCTTTTCATTGGCGCTGGACTGGGCATAGAGCGACGCCAGATCGCCACCCGTCATGGAATAGGCGATCTGCCACAGCGCGAGGTCCGCCTTGACGTCGCGCTCGGCAAAACCCTTCACGGTCACCGTGTTGGAGGCGAGACGGCCCTTGTAGATGGTGTTGCTGGCGAAATAACCCGCGGCGGCCAACCCGATGGCGACCAGAAGACCCAAAACAGCGGCGGCGGGCAGGCGGCTTTTCTCGTCCATGGACGGCACCCCTCTTCGACGTTGCAAAGATGGGCGCGCATTGCGGCAGCTTCACGTCCGGCAAATGGCCGCGTGCAAAAATATTATGGCAATGGCGCGGGCCTGACCCCGTTGTCATTCCCGGCGAGCGCGGGCATCGCCCTTCATGTCATCCCCGGCGAGCGCGTAGCGCGAGGGGTGAGGTTGGCGATCAAGCCAACCGAACGCCGAGCGAAGCGAAGGCCGGCAGGGATCCAGGTGTTGAGAGCGGCACGGTATTGAGGCCTGGATCCCCTTGCCTCCCGCCGCATCTGCGATGCGGCGCTCGCCGGGGATGACATGTTGGCTTATCGCGCCGATTTCACATCTGCCGCCGTCACCGCGCCCTTGTAGCGGTTGCCGAAATTGGCGCGGATGTAATTGACCACATCGGCCACCTGCTGGTCGGTGAGAAGATTGCCCAAGGGCATCATCGCTTTTTGCCCGTGCAGAACCACCGACACCGGGTAACCGGATTCCGCCAGCTTGGAATTGTTCGCCAGTGCCGGATATGCGCCCGCGCCCACCGCGCCTTTGGCGTCGGCCATGTGACAGGCCTGGCAGACATGGGAATAGACGGCCGCGCCGCCCTGAAAGGAATAATCGCCGGGGCGGCCCATTGCGCCCGGCCCCGGATCGCGCGCCTGTGCCAGCGCAGGCACGGCAGACAAAAGAAGAAATGCCGTTGCGAGTTTCATGCCTGCATGGCCTTCGCGTGAAGACGGAGGATCGCATCCGTCGCGGAAACCACAGAACCTTCCTGCCATGTGGGAAGACGCGACGCATGTTCGCCCGCCAGCACGATGCGCCCGTCGAGCGCGCAGAGATTATCGTAATGCTGTTCGCGTCCCGCTTCCGTCCAGGCGCCCGAACAACCGAGGGTCCAGGGCACGCGGTTCCAGGCGATGGAGACGCCATTCTCGAAATTGCTTTTGTATTTGCCGGGATGAATTTTCTCGCCCCATTCCAGCAGATCCTGGATGCGTTCGTCCGGCGAGCGGGCCGACAACAGCAATCCGCCCGGTCCACTGGCCTGCGAGCCTTGCAGCACGCCCTTGCCCTTGGAGAAGAAATTGAAGTTGGGATAACCGATCAGGGCATTGGGCTGGTTGGTGAAGGAAATGCCGCCATAGATGCCGTCATCCTGTTCCCAGAAACGGCGCTTGAACTGCAAGCCGCTCTTGACGCTGGCGCCATACGGCAGCTGGTCGATCGCCGCCTTCATCTTGCCGCCCACATTCATGGGGATCTGCGACAGCACCGAGGCGGGAATGGTGCAGACGCACCAGTCGGCACTGGCCTTGCGCGGCGCACCGCCCTTGACCGCATCGATATAGGTCGCGGTGACGCCGCGTTCGTCCTGATGGATGTCGATCACTTTGGCGTTGTACTGGATGATGTTGCCCAGCTCTTCGCCAAAGGCCTTGCCGATCTGGCCCATGCCGCCTTTGGGCTGGAACAGCGGCGTCTGATACTCGAAATCATGACTCCAGGTGATGGTGCGCCACAGATAGGAATTGAGCACGGCGCTCATCGAATCCGGTTCGGAATAAGTGGGCAGCGAATTCAATCCGCCGCCGTCATCGATCACCGGCCCGCGCCGGTTCGAGCTGGCCCGGCCTTTCACATATTTGTAGTCGCCGTCCAGCGCGCCCCAGGACCGCAATGCCTGCACCAATATCTGCTGGTCTTCCTTGGTCACCGCATCGTCCAGCGCGCTTTGCCGCGTGGTCTTGGCCAGCAGTTCCGCGACATGGCCGTGGAAATCGGCCTGGATCTCGCGATAGCGCTTGGGCTTGCCGCCGAACGCCAAGGTCGAATGCACCCACGCATTGTAATTGACCTGGATGAAAGGCTCGAGCGGCACATTCAGCCGGTTCACATAATGCAGGATGCCGTAATGGTGATACGGAATCCGCCACGGCCCGGGATTGAGATAATGCCCGGCTTCGAACCGGCAATTTTGGGTGGCGCCGCCAAGTTCGGTGTAACTGTCACCGCCATGGATCGACCAATTCCGCCCGCCCGCGCGGTTTTGATATTCCAGCACCGTGACTTTATAACCGGCATCGCGCAGCTCCATCGCCGCCACCATGCCTGCCAGTCCCGCGCCCAACACCAGCACCGACGCGCCCGGTTTGGCCTGTCCCAGCTTCGGCGGACCCGCGTAACCGCTCTCCTGCGCGAAGCCCATCTCGGTCATCGCGTTGTACATGGCGGTGGCACCGGCCACCGTGCCGATCATGGTGAGGAGAGAGCGGCGGTTCATCGCGGCGTTGACGGGATCGGCCATGCATGCCCCCTACCCTAACTTGTCATCCCCGGCCGAGCGGAGCGAGGGGAAGGGGATCCAGGCATCGACATCGCGCTGCTTTCAACCACCTGGTTTCCCTTCCCTCGACGCTGGTCGCGCCTCGCCGGGAATGACACTGATGTATCTCTTTTATCTCTGCGCCTTCACGTCTTCGGGCTTCACCTTGTCCTTGTACTTGTTGCCGTAGCTGGTGCGGATGTAGTTCACCACGTCGGCCACCTGCTGGTCGTTCAACAGCGCGCCGAAAGACGGCATCGCTTTCTGGCCATGGGTGATGACGGCGATGGGATAGCCCGCGGTTTCCAGCTTCTCGTTCTTGGCCAGCGCCGGATACATGCCCGCGCCCACCGCGCCCTTGGCGTCGGGCATGTGGCAGCCCTGGCAGACATTGGTGTAGATCGCCTGCCCGCCCTTGAAGTCGTAAGGCCCGCCGCGATTCATCGCGCCCGCGCCCATGTCCTGCGACCCGTCGGCGAAGGCAGCGGATGACAAACCCAAACCCAGTCCCGCGACGGCAACAACCAAACCAAATCTCATATCGAATTCCCCTGCTTCTTCTTATGTCGCAACAAACGCGTGCGTCGAATTTTGTCCTCACTTGTCATTCCCGGCGAGGCGCGACCAGCGCCGAGGGAAGGGAAACCAGGTTTTGAAACCAGCTTGGTATCGATACCTGGATCCCCTTCCTTCACATCGCCTGCAACGCAGTCGATGTTCGCCGGGGATGACAATTATTCTATGCGCTCATCACTCTGGCATGCAGCCGTGTCATCGCGTCCGTTGCCGATGTAACCGCCCCCTCCTGCCAAGCCGGCAACCGCGAAATGTGTTCGCCCGCCAGCACGATGCGCCCGTCCAGCGCGCAGGCGTCGTTGTAATGCGCCTCGCGCATCTCTTCCGTCCATTGACCCGAACAGCCAAGCGTCCAGGGCACGCGATGCCAGGCCACCGCCACGCCGCATTCGTAGTTCGCCTTGTACTGGCCGGGATGGACCTTTTCGCCATATTCCAGCGCATCGGCGATGCGCTGTTCCGGCGACTTGGCGGAGGCGACAAACGCACCCGCGCCCATCAGGTATGTGCCCAAGAGCACGCCCTTGCCCTTGGAGAAATAATCCCACATCGGATAACCGATCATGGCATTGGGCTGGTTGGTGTAGCTGAGACCGCCATAGATGCGATCGTCCTGTTCCCAGAAGCGGCGCTTCATCTGCAGGCCGATCTTGAGACCCGCGCCGTAGGGAATGGCGTTGATCGCGGCCTTCATCTTGCCCGACACATTCATCGGGATCTGCGACAGCACCGACGCCGGGATGGTGCAGATGCACCAGTCGGCGCTGGCCTTGCGCGGCTCGCCGCCGGTGCGGCTGTCGATATAGGTGGCGGTGACGCCCTTGTCGTCCTGATGAATGTCGATGACCTTGGCATTGTACTGGATCAGGTTGCCCAGCTCGATGCCGAAGGCCTTGCCGATCGTGCCCATGCCGCCTTTGGGCTGGAAGATCGAGGTCTGATATTCGTAATCATGGCCCCAGCCGATGGCGCGCCACATGTACGAATTCAGCACCGTGTGCATCGAATCCGGTTCGGAGTAAGTCGGCAGCGAATTCAGTCCGCCGCCGTCATCGATCTCCGGCCCGCGCCGGTTGGAGCTGGCGCGGCCCTTCACATATTTCATGTCCTTGTCCAGCGCGCCCCAGCCGCGCAGCGCTTCCAACAAGATCGCCTGATCTTCCTTGGTGACATCCTGGTCGAGCGCGCTCTGCTTGGTCGATTTCGCCAACAGCTCGGCGACATGGCCGTGGAAATCCGCCTGCACTTCGCGGAAGCGCTTGGGCTTGCCGCCATTGGCGTTGGTGTTGTGGACATAGGCGTTGTAGTTGACCTGCTGGAACGGCTCCAACGTCACGCCCAGCTTGTTGGCGTAATGCAGGATGCCGTAATGATGATGCGGCAGGCGCCAGGGGCCGGGATTGATGTACTGGCCCGGATCGAACTGAACGTGCTGCGTGAAGCCGCCCAGTTCGGTGTAGGTGTCGCCGCCATAGAGCGACCAATTCCGCCCGCCGGCGCGGCCATTATATTCCAGCACCGTCACTTTATATCCGGCGTCGCGCATCTCCATCGCCGCTACCATGCCCGCGATGCCCGCGCCCAATATCAGCACCGACGCGCCCGGCTTCACCGCGCCCAGCTTGGGCGGACCGGCATAACCGCTTTCCTGCGCATACCCCATTTCGGTCATGGCGTTGTACATGGCGGTCGATCCCGCCACGGTGCCGATCATGTGAAGCAAGGAACGCCGGCTCATGGAGCCGGTCTTGGTGTCGGTCATCGTCGATCCCCTGAGTTTATGTATTTTCTTTAAGCCTATACCGATTTGAGGACGGGTAACCACCGTCATCATCTCTCAAATTGTCGCCATTGCTGCACCTGCGTGATCGGGAATGCCAGGAAACACGGGGCTTTGCGCAAACCGTGCCGGGATAGGAACGGGCTCTCACCGCAACGCGATCAATCCCGCATCTGTCGGCTTGAAGCCGCAACCGCCGAAATAGAAGTCCCGCAGATGCGGCTCGAAATCGACATGCAGCCATTCGCAGCCCGCGTCTTTTGCTTTGTCTGCGGCAAGTTTCACCATCGACGCGGCATGCCCCTGCCGCTGTTCTGCAACCACCACCATGGTGTCGAGCAGAAAGGCATGGACGCCGCCGTCCCATGCCACATTGACGAAGCCGATCAACTGCCCGGCCCGGCGCAGGCACACCCAGCCCAGGCTGTGCCGGTTCACCTGGCCCCACCAATCAGCCGCCAGCACAACGTGATCAAAAGCTTGCGCATGCAGCGCGTTCACTTCGTCATTGGCGAAAGCGCCACGCCATTCGGTGGTCAATTCATTGTCATTTGCCGACAGGATCGGAAGCCCTTTGGAAAACTGAAAAAACCGCGCGGAGCCGACCCACCTTGTCATCCCCGGCGAGGCGCGACCAGCGCCGAGGGAAGGGGATCCAGGTATTGAAGCCAGTGCAGTATCGATACCTGGATCCCCTTCCCTCGTGCTCGCTATTCGCTCGCACTCGCCGGGGATGACAAGTTTTTGCTGCCCTAAGCCATCACGCGCTTATGCAATCGCGTGATCGCATCCAGCGCCGACAAGGTCGATCCCTCCTGCCATTCCGCCATGCGCGACGCATGCTCGCCGGCCAGCACGATGCGCCCGTCCAGGGAACAGAGATCGTTGTAGTATTTCGCGCGGCCATCCTCGGTCCAGCGGCCGCCGCAGCCCAGAGTGAAGGGCACGCGATGCCAGCCTACCGCCACGCCGGCATAAAAGTTGGACTTGTATTTGCCCGGATGGATCTTCTCGCCATATTCCAGCGCGTTCTTGATGCGATCCGCCGGCGTCTGCGACGTGAAGCGATAGGCTTCCTTGTCGAAGGTATAGCCCGCCAGCAGCACGCCCGGACCCTTGCTGAAATAACCCCATTGCGGATAACCGATCTGGGAATTGGGCTGATCGGTATAGCTCATGCCGCCATAGATATTGTCGTCTTCTTCCCAGAAGCGGCGCTTCATCTCGATGCCGATCTTGGCCGAAGCGCTGTAGGGAAGCTGGTTGATCGCTTCCTTCTTCTTCGCCGACACATTCATCGGAATCTGCGACAGGATGGTGGCGGGAATGGTGCAGACGCACCAGTCGGCCGTCGCCTTCAGCGGCGCCCCGCCTTTCTCGGTATCGACATAGGTGGCGGTGACGCCCTTTTCATCCTGATGAATGTCGATGACCTTGCAATTATATTTGATGATGCTGCCCAGCGCCTTGCCGAACGCGGTGCCGATCATGCCCATGCCGCCCTTGGGCTGGAAGATCGGTGTCTGGGATTCGAAATTCTGCCCGCGCCCAACCGCCGCCCACATTCCGGACGACAGAATGTTCGACAGCGAATCCGGATCGGAATAGACCGGCAGCGAATTGATCCCGCCGCCTTCGTTCACCAGCGCGCCGCGCAAACGCGATGACGCGCGGCCCTTCACATATTTCATGTCCTGGTCCAGCGCGCCCCAGCGGCGCAGCGCTTCGCCCAGCATTTCGCGGTCGTCCTTGGTCACCGCCTGGTCGAGCGCGTTTTGCTTCATGGTCTTGCCCAGCAGCTCGGCGACATGGCCCTGGAAGTCGGCCATCACTTCGCGATAGCGCTTGGGCTTGCCGCCATTGGCTTTGGTGTTGTGGACCCAGGCATTGTAATTCACCTGGGTGAAAGGCTCGAGCTCAACACCCAGGCGGCTGCAATAATGCAGGATGCCCTGATGGTGATAGGGCAGCCGCCACGGCCCCGGATTGAAATATTGGCCGGGGGAGAATTTGATCTCCTGCTTGATGCCGCCCAGTTCGGTGAAGCTGTCGCCGCCGCGCAGGGTCCAATTCCGGCCGCCGGGGCGATTGTTATATTCCAGCACCTGCACTTTATAGCCGGCGTCGCGCAGTTCCAGCGCCGCCACCATGCCCGCGATGCCCGCGCCCAACACCAGCACCGAAGTGCCCGGCTTGGTATTGCCCAGCTTGGGCGGGCCCGCATATCCGCTTTCCTGGGCGAACCCCAGTTCGGTCATGGCGTTGTACATCGCGGTCGATCCCGCGACGGTGCCGATCATGCGCAGCAACGAACGCCGGCTTACCGCGCCGGACTTCTGGTCGCCCGACTTCTTATCGCTCATGCCGTGTTCCCCTGAGTCTGCGAATTATTTTCTTTAAGCCTATACCGATGCATGGCCCGGCGTGAACAAGGGCTTCATCGCAATTTGTCGTCACTTTTGACGCATCCCGCATCGCAATATTGCGGAAGCTTTTTCCCGCGCCGGTATGCAGACTTGGCCGCCGCAGATGCCTAAGCTGCGACCCGGGCACCATGGGGGACGACATGCGGCAATCGGCGGGACGTGGATGGCTGGTCCTGGTGTCGGCGTTGCTCTGCACCCTCGCCTTCAACCTCACTTTTTTCATCCAGGAATTGCTGCTAACCCTGCCCAAGGCCTTCGTGCCGGGCGTGCATGTCTGGCTCTATCACAACAACCATCATTATGAGGGCGAGCACCCCATCCTGCCGCTGCTGCAGGGCACCGGCGGCATGGCCGACCTTGTGTCGGGATTGATCTTCGCTCTGCTGTTTGCCGGCGCGGGCGGCCGTTCCATGACGACGCGGCTGTTCCTGTTCTGGATGGCGTTCCAGGGTCTTTATGCAGGCTTCAGCCAGTTGGTGATCGGCGCACTCATTCCCGGCAACGACATGGGGATGGCGTATGGCTATCTGGGATTGTCGGCTGCGACCAAAATGGGAATGCTCGCGCTGGGCCTGATCCTGTCGGTGCTGGCGGGTTTCTGGCTGGCGCGCACGGCCATCGCGCTTCTCGCCACCACGGGCGAAACGCTGAACGCAGGCCCACGCATGGGTTTCCTGTTTTTCGCCGTGCTGCTGCCCGTCTTGATCACGGGCGTGCTGCTGATTCCGTTCCGCCTGCCCCGCGATCTGATCGAGGTGACGATCTTTCCCACAATCGTGATGCTGTTCGGCGCGATCTGGGTGGTGATAGGCGGCGCCTTAAGCTCCACCGCGCCCCGCCCCGCCCATCCCGCCCCGTCACTGGCGGTGCCGCTGGCGGCGCTGATTGTGGTGCTGCTGATCTTCCAGCTTGTGCTCAGGCCGGGCATCGCATTTTCGTAAACTCGGAATTGTCATCCCCGGCGAACGTCGGCTGCATCGCAGGCGATGTGAGGGAAGGGGATCCAGGCGTCAAACCGAACTCGCTGCCAGATCATTCCAACCAGAATTTTCTTTCTCGATCAGTTGAATTTTCCAGGCGCGATTCCAACCCTTGATCTGCTTTTCGCGAGCAATGGCATCGTTGATGTCACCAAACGTTTCGTACCAGACCAGAAGACATACCTGGTACCGTTTGGTGAAACCCGGAACCGCCTTGTCTTTATGTTCGCCGATCCGGCGACCCAGATCATTCGTCACGCCGACATACAGTGTGCCGTTGCGCTGGCTGGCGAGCATGTAGACGAAATAGTCGGCCATGCGTTGACGCCTGGATCGTTCATACGCTGCCGCTATGAACTCCCTCACTCGATGCTGCGCATCTCGCTCGCCGGGGATGACAAGAAGGTCTAGTACTTAGTCCGCTCTTCCACGTGCTTTTCCACATCCGGTCGCTTGACCCATAAGGTCCGCAGCTTCCGCTCCGCCACGAAATGCAGCTGGTCGGAATTGTGCTTGGATCCGGGCTGGCTGGATTCGCCGTAAGACATCACGCCCATTGCCTTGATGGGCTTGGAGAACTCCACCATCGAGACCCAGGTTTCGCCCGCATTCACCTTGCGCTGGCCGTTTTCCAGCTTGTCCCAGGTGATGGTGCGGAAGATGCCCAGATTGCCCGCGCCGCCATTCCCGGGAATGTTCACATCGCCGATATGGAAACGCGAAACCTCGCCATAAGCCCGGTCGACCGCGCCATACAGCTTGATGGTCTGCGCCACCGCCGCCTTCAGGCTCGACATCGCCACCGCCGGATCCTTGATGCCGCGCGGCGTCTCCATGGGATCGTTGGCATCCCATTTCTGGGCATAGTTGGTCTGGTTCGACATGTTCGGTCCGGCGAATTCCTTCACCCAGGTCTCGAACAAGAGCGCGCCCTTGCTGTCGGCATTGTACTGATGGTCCCAGCCCTTCAGCACCGCCACTGCCTTCTGAATGTCGGCATCCGACGAGGTGCCGACCATGTTGATCAGCTCGGGTATCATGCGATCGGCCAGAAGCGCGCGCGTGGTGTGTTTCAGCCGGATGAAATCCTCATAGGAAATCTTGCCGCTGTCGGCCATCAGATGCATCGACTGTTCGTTGCGCATCGAAAGCGGGCCTTCGATGGCGATATAGGACGGATAATCCTTGTAGTGGATCGCCTGCGGCCAGGTCGAAGTCCAGGGCGGATCGTTGGTGTTCTGCACAAAGCCGGACGGCGGATTGGCGACGTGGGGAATCTCCTCGAACGTCATCACGTCCGAATCCTGCCACATGGTTTCGGAGGTATCGCCCGGCACCATGCCTTTCCAATAGGCGAAATCACCCTTCTTGCGCTTGGGCAGGATGCCGTTATCGACATAGAGGATGTTTCCCTCGCGGTCGCCATAGACGATGTTGAAGGTCGGCACCTGAACCTTGCGGAACGCGGCCAGCGCCTGGTCATAGGTCTTGGCCATGCCAAGGTCCCAATATTCCTTCAGCGCTTCGGGCCGCTCCAATCCCGCCACGCGCAGCGCCACTGTCGCGCCCGCCTTGGTGACGAACACGGGTCCCTGCACGGTCGAACGGATGGTGAGATTCTCCGTCTTCATCGAACCATCGGCCTGGCGGATCTTGAAGCTCGCCTGGCTGACGTCGAATTTCTTCACCTGGCCGTCGAACATATAGCCATTCTCGAAGCCGCCCGCCGCGGGTGTCAGCTTGTAGATCGACGCACCCAGGATGGTGTTCACCGTGTTTGTGAAAGCGTGGCGGTCGTCGAAATCGAAGCGCAGCAGCGGCAACCCGATCTGGGTCGCGCCATACATATGGATGCCCGGACCTTCCAGGCCCGCTTCATAATAGGTGAAAAAGCTGGGCGCCCAGGGCAGATGCGGATTGGCCAGCACCATGGTGTTGCCGCTCTTGGATTTGGACGGCGCCACGGCCCAGGCGTTGGAGCCGCCGACATCCGGTTCGGATTTGATGTTCTGCACCTGCTCGATGGAGGTGACATAGATGTAGTTGAACAACCGGTGCGCATGGGCGATCACGTCGACGCCGGTCAGCGGCAGAACCTTCAAGACTTCCGGGTCGATGTTCGCCGCGTTGGCCCGCGCCGATGCGGTCATGCCCGCGGCAAAGGCATCCAGGTCTTTGCGATATTGCGGCGTCTGCTGCGAATACCATTTCTTGGCGCGGTCATAGACGCCGTTGGAAATCACCCAGCGGTCGCTCTCGGCATAGTCATTGCCCCAATATTCGGCGGCGCGTCCCTGCGCCTGGCCGTAAAGGCGCAACACCAGATTGGCGTGGCTGCGTACCTGGGCCCAGCCGAAGCCGTAAAGCACGCCCGCCTCGTCCTTGCCAAAGACATGCGGCACGCCATAGGTGTCCCAGAGGATTTCGCCATGCGGACCATCTCCCATGGGTTTGGCCGCCATGGGCTGCGATCCGGCCGGTACCGCCAGCACGCCCAGCGCGGCTGCGCCCATCAACAGACTTTTCCAGCGACGCGTCATGCGTATCCCCCGTGAATTCCCCTTGGTGAAGACGAGTATGTCCCCATGCACCCGCATACGTCACGGGTCTCGCCTGGATGCGGCTGGGGACGGACTGTCGGAAAAATTCGTCCCCAACCCTCTCATAATTGTCGCAAAGATTGTCAAGACTTGATACCATAGGGGGATCAGGGGTTTGGGGGACCGGGTTGAGCGAAGGGACTGAGCAGGATTTGGCCAGGGCCATGATCCGTTTGTATGGCAGCGACGCGGAAAGCGTGGCGGCGGGACATGCCGAAACCCATGCCGACATGGGCGACAAAAGCAAAAGCGACAGATGGCGGCGCATCGCCGCCGCGGTGGCCGATCTGAGGGTCCACAAAGCGCCCCGCTAGGTTAACCGGCCTGGCGATTTCCCGCGAACCGTCACGGATCGGGTGTAGGCTGGCGCATGGAACGCAGAAAAGAAGTCCCGCCTACCCAGCAACTGGAAAGCTTGCGCAAGGCGCGCGATCATTACAGCGCGCTGGCCGACCAGATTCACAACACCCTGCCGGGGTTCGGCGAAACCGCCAAAGACCATCGGGCGCGCGAAAATCATGCCCGCAAGATCGCGGCCGCTTACGACAACAGCGCCAATAATCAGCAAGCATTTCTGGGCCGCAAAACCGATTAAGGTCAGCCCAGATAGCCCGCGGTCTGCGCCAAGCTGATCACACCCAGCACCGCATAGATCGCCGCCGAGATATACCGCATCACCGCCAGCGGCACGACGCGCGTGATCGCCTGCCCGAAATAGGCGGCCGGGACATTGGCCAGCATCATGCCCATGGTGGTGCCCGCCGCCACGATCCAGACGCTGGAGAAACGCGCCGCCAATGCGGCGGTAGCGATCTGGGTCTTGTCGCCCATCTCGACAATGAAAAAAGCGATCACGGTGGTGAGGAAGACGCCGCGCTGCGAAGTGGTGGTTCCCGCATCGGATTCCTTGTCCGGGATCAGCACCCAGGCCGCCATGACGATGAAGGACGCGCCGATCAAATAGCGGAACCACAAGGCGTCGAGCAGGCCGGAGATATAAAAGCCCGCCGCCGCCGCCAGCAAGTGATTGGCCATGGTGGCGACCAACACGCCCAATATGATGACGAAGGGTTTGCGATAGCGCGTCGCCAGCAGAATGGTGAGAAGCTGTGTGCGGTCCCCCATCTCCGCCAGCGCCACCAAAAGCGCGGATATTCCAAAATCCTCAAGCCCGTGCATGAAAAGGAACTATCCGTGGCCGCGTGACGGATCAGCTATAACCCGGATCAACGTGGCCCGCATGGTGTGTATAGTCGCGGGCAAATTGGCGTAGACGGGAATTTGCGATGGATGATCGAACCGTGCGGCAGGCATTGGAGCGCCATTGGCAGGCGTCGGACGTGGGCGACTTCAAGGCCGAGCATGACATCTACCGCGACGATGCCGTGCTGGATTATCCGCAATCGGGTGAACGTATCCGTGGCCGGCGCAACATTCAGGAAAGCCGTTTCGTCCGGCCCGACAAGAAGCGCTTCGCGGTCCGGCGCATCATCGGCAGCGGCGATCTGTGGGTTTCAGAATTCGTGCTGCGCTATAACGACAAGCCCTCTTACGTCGTCAGCATCATGGAATTCGAGGAGGGGCTGGTGGCCCACGAAACCCAATATTTCACCGACCCTTTCGATCCCGCACCCTCGCGCGCGCATCTGGTCGAGCGGGTAAGCTAATGTGCGGAAAATTCGCGGCCCAGGCCTCCTGGGCCGAAACCACGCGGATCATCGAAAGCCTCACCGGCGTGGTGCTGGGAGGTAGCGCTGATTCAGGCAACGATCACGAAGTGACCTATCGCGTGATGAGCCAACTGCCCGTGATCGTGTGGGACCGCACGCTGGGCCTGCGCCGGATCGAACGCATGCGCTGGGGCTTTCCCCATCGCGACGATCCCCGCCGCCCCGATCCCATTCATGCCCGCGCCGAAACCATCGACAGCAAGCCCACCTTCCAGGGCGCCTTTCATGATGGCCAGCGCGGCATCGTGCTGGTGAAATCCTTCAACGAAGCCCCTGACAAGGGACCGCAGCATGTGATCATGCCGAACGATGCGCCCGCGCTGGGCCTGGCGATGCTGTGGCGGCGCTTCGGCGATCTTCCGATGTGCGTGATGGTGACGGTGCCCGCCAACGAACTGATCGCAGCTCTTCCCACCGACCGCATGCCCGCCGTGCTGGCGCCCGAGGATTGGGCGATCTGGCTGGGCGAGGAAGACGCATCGTCCGAACGCGTCAAAGCCTGCCTCAGGACGATGGAAGGCGAGCGCTGGACCATGACACCGGAACAGCGGGCCGCGAAACCCCGTCGGCGTCCAACCGTTTCCGACCCGGGCGGATTGTTTTAGGCGAACATTCTCCGAGCGCGCTGCAGCGGCGATACGCGGGCTACGCACGCCAACATAAACTGTCATCCCCGGCGAACATCGTCTGCAGCGCAGGCGATGTGAGGGAAGGGGATCCAGGTTTCCCAGTTGAGCGTGATCCATCCACCTGGGTCCCCTTCCCTCGCTCGATGCATGGCATCTCGCTCGCCGGGGATGACACTTTTACATGACACGTCGGACCAGCGGGCTTGACGGCTCGGGTGTCACCAATCCGCCGCTAGTGCGTTTTCCATCCGAGCGGCCTATTCTGATCTAAGATGACACCATGAGCCTTCGCCTGTTCGAAATCATCGCCGCCTTGATCGCGGGCGCCGTGGCGCTGCTGGTGCTGAAGATGATCGGGCTGATCATCAAATTCGCGCTGATCATCGCGCTGCTGATCACCCTGGCCGCCTGGCTGGTCGCGCGCGCCATTTCGAGCAAGTTCTCGTCGCCCAATTCGTGACGAAATTGCGGCGTTCGCCGCTCAAAAACGGCTCACTTCATTCATGCAGGGTTCAGCCGGCGCTGCTAGGCTTCTTGCGTAATCCATGCGAGGTCGTGCCATGCGTGACTTCTTCTTCCATCTCCAGACCGCCAAGGGTCTGCAGCCTGCCCAGGTCGCGATCAGTTGCGAAGGACCGGAAGTGGCATTCATGGAAGCCTGTCGCGTCATTCCCGACATCGCCGCCGACATGCTGCGCAATGGCGACGACCCGATGGCCTGCCAGTTCATCATCCACAATGCCAAGGGCGAGGAAATGTTCACCGTGCCCTTCTCCGAACTGATCCGGCACACGCCCGCGCGCACTAGGCATTGAAGTTGGCCCGGCATTAGACGGCAAAGCGCATCGGGCATAGATTGACCCCGTAACCCGGGGCCATGACATGACGACAATGACCTATGCGCGCTATCTGGCGCTCGATACCTTGCTGTCCTGCCAGCAGCCGCAATCGGCCCTGGATGACGAGATGCTGTTCATCGTCATCCACCAGACCAAGGAATTGTGGCTGAAGCAGATCATCCGCGAACTCTATCTGGCCAAGAGCCAGATCGCTGCGGATGCGCTGGTGCCCGCCTACAAGGCGCTGGCGCGGGTCAGCCGCATTCAGGCGGTGATGACATTGAGCTGGGACGTGCTTTCCACCATGACGCCCAGTGACTATACGCGCTTTCGCCATGTGCTGGGGCCAAGCTCGGGCTTTCAGTCGGACCAGTTCCGCACCGTCGAATATCTTTTGGGCCTGAAGGATGCGGGCTTCCTGAAATATCAGGACGACCGCCCGGAGGCGCAGGCCGCAATGCGCAAGGCGCTGGAGCTTCCCAGCCTGTGGGACGATGCCATCGCGGCATTGGCGCGCGCCGGTTTCGCGCTGCCGCCCGCACTGCTGGAACGCGACTGGAGCCAGCCGCACGAATTCAGTCCCGAAGTCGAAGCGGGCTTTCTCACCGTCTATCGCGAACCGGATCGCTATTGGGAATTGTATCAGCTTGCCGAGAAGCTGGTGGATCTGGACGACGCGATGGCGACGTGGCGGCACAAGCATGCGCTGACGGTCGAGCGCATCATCGGCGCCAAGCGCGGCACCGGCGGCACGGCGGGCGTGTCGTATCTGCAGGCGACCACCGCCAAGCGCGCCTTCCCTGAGCTCTGGTCGCTGCGCACATCTCTCTAGTGAACCTGGTCTTTAGTGAACTTGGTCTTTAGTGAACCTGGGCTGTAACGCGCCGGATTTAACCATCGCCCCACGGCCCATGCCTTGCATCGCCACGCCGGAGATCAATCCGGCAGGCGGACCGCCGTTATGGCGAACAAGGTTAAGGGCGCGCGACACAAACGGACGCTAGGCATTATCCTGCTGCTGCTTCTGCTCGCTTTTTTGTTCGGAACGCCCGCTTATACCGGCAAGAAGAACCATCCCGCCGTCGCGCCCGGCGCGACCACCCAGGCGCAATATGCATCGTCCGGCATCACCTTCGGCACGCACCATTCCGGCACAGCCAGTCACGAAGCTGGCACGGGCTGGTTGCCCGCCTATACCGGGCCCGTCGATGGTGAAGGCGGGCGCCTGCAAAATCTGAGGCTGCTGAGAGACATCAACATGGACGACTGGCATCGCCATGGCGGCGGTGACGGCGGCGGCGTGCCCGGCGAAGGCGCCGCCGGCGGCGGTGACGGATATATGCATGGCGGCTCTGGCGGCGGCGGTTCTGGTGGCGGCGGCGGCGGCAATCCTCCGTACCCGGACGATAGACATTTCATCACCGATACCGGCACGCCTTCCGATCCGGGCACAAAGGATGACGGCGCGCCGAATTTTGTCCCGCCGGTCGATATTGCGATCTCCGCCGTGCCGGAGCCGGAAAGCTGGGTCCTGATGATCCTGGGCCTGGGCGCCGTGGGCGTGATGCTGCGCCGCCGAGTCCGGCCGGTCGCCAGCGGTTCCATCATTTGCTAACCCGTCTGTGATCCACTGGCCCCTTCGAAGGGGAAGTGCGCCATGTCGCCCGTAGGAATGGCCGTGATTTTCGGAGGCCTTGCCATCATCGCGGCCTGGAGAATCCATGTCGATCTCAAGATCGGGATCGCGCGGGATTCCATCTATACCTTCCGGGCCGACGACAATCCCATCGGTTTTGGCGCCGTCATCGCCGGCAAGGCTTTCGTGGTGGCGTTCGGCGTGGCGGAAATCCTCTATGCCCTGGGCCTGGGCGACGATCCGATGGCCTTGCTGCGCAAATTCCTTGGCTGATTGGGCGGGACGTCATTCGTCCCCGCTTTCCCGCGACGCCAAAGCCGGTCACACTCATCCGGCAATTTCGCGAATGAGGGTTCCTCCCATGAAAGTGATCTTCACCGCATTGGCGTTTGTGACCCTTTGCGCCGCGCCAGCGCTCTTTCAATCAGCTCAGGCCCAGCCCGCGCCGATGCCGGTGCGTCCCAACGCGCTGCAGGAATTTCCGCCCAAGAACGGCGCCCACATCACCGTCACCAGTCCCGCCTTTCCGGACGGCGGCGACATCCCGTTCGAGAACACGCAGTATCGCGGCAACAATTTTCCCGGCCTGGCCTGGACCGCGGGACCGGCGGAGACCAAATCCTATGTCGTGATCATGCAGGACACCGACGGCCAGCGGAACGGCCTGCCGATCCTGCACTGGACGATGTACAATGTGCCCGCCGGCGTGACCAAGCTCGATCCGGGAATGGCCGCCACGGGCAATCCACAAGGCTCGTCCTACGGTCCCAATGCACGCGGCGAAGCGCAGCCTTACATGGGGCCGCGCACGCCGCCCGGACCCAAGCATCATTATCACCTGCAGGTCTTCGCGCTCGACACCATGCTCACCGCCGATCCCGCCATGAATTATGACGGGCTTACCGGCGCGATGCGCGATCACATCCTGGCGTCGGGCGAAGTGGTGGGACTGGCCCAGGCCGATCCCGATGCGCCGCGTCCAACCAACGCACCGGCGCCGACGCCCAGACCTTAAGCATCAGACCTTAAGCGTCAGTCCTTATCCGGCTTGGTGGTGAAGAAAGGATCGAGGCAGGAGTCCTGATTCAACGAAAGCGGCGCAGGAAATCCAGTTCGGGCGGCAGGTCCTTCATGTTGTAGGTGGCCGTCAATTTCAGCCCGGCGGCCACATTGGTGGTCCAGATCACGTCGCAATGATAGACGATTCCGTTGCTGCGATTGATCACTTCGATCTGCGAAGGCACGCCCGAGCCCGCCGCGAATTGGATGCGAATCCCGCCTTCCGACATATCCTTGATGGTGCAGGGAAAGGAAAAACGCCCAGCCGAATGCACCACCAGCCCGGCGAGCAACGCACGCCGGCGCGGACTGGGACGCCGCTCGGGCGGCGACGGGGGCGGATCGGAAGTGGTCATTGTTACATGAACGCCGCAATGTACGGTTTGAGACTGCGCACATCGCATCGCCTTATCGTGAGGTGGCGTCAAGCGAATGTTGTCGCCGGTTTCGTACCGATGGTTGCGTTTTACGCTGCATTGTTGCGAGCGCGAAGGTTCCGTGGCGGAACTCGTCTTCAGCCTTTGGCCATCTGCATGAAAGCCAGGGCGCTCTTGCTCAGATAGCGCTCGCGATGGCGCAGTGCGTGGAAAGCCCGTTCCGGCAGTGAAAATTTCACGGGCGCCAGCGCCCCGAATTTCACCCCGGCTTCCGCCACCAATTCCGACAAGGCCGAGACTCCGGCGCCTTCGCGCACCGCCAGCCGCACCGCTTCGTTGGACGGCAATTCCAGGGTGACATTCAGCTTGGAAACATCGATGCCCTTGTCGGTCAGCGCCGTTTCGAAGGCCGAGCGCGTGCCCGAACCCTTTTCGCGCAGCACCCATTTTTCCTTCAGCAGGTCGGCGGGACGCGGCGGCTTTTTGGTCCAGGGATGTCCGGCAGGCGCCACGATCACCAAGCGGTCGCGCCCGATCAGGCTCTGCTCGAATACCGGATCCGTCACCGCCCCTTCCACCAGGCCGATTTCGACACGACCGGTGGCCACCGCTTCGGCGACTTCTGCCGTGTTGCCGATCGATGCCTTGACGCTCACCTGCGGATGACGGGCGCGGAATGCCGCCAGCTTCAGCGGCAGCCAATAACTCGCGATGGTCTGGCTGGCCATCACCACAAGACTGCCGCGCTTCATGCCCGCCAGATCGGACAGGGCCCGCGACGCTGCATCGGCTTGGGCGAGAACGGCACGGGCTTCACTCAAAAACTGCCGGCCTTCCTCCGTCAACGCCACGCGGCGGCCGACGCGGTGAAACAAGGTGACGCCGGATTGATGCTCCAGGCCCGCAACGGCGGCGGAGACGGCAGACTGGGTGCGATGAATCGCGGCAGCAGCGCGGGTGACATGCTCGCGCTCGGCAACAGCCACAAACGCGCGCAATTGCTCCAAGGTCATCGCATCGATCCTAGGGCAAAACAGCTTCGAGGCGAATGTTCATTTTGGCTCATTTTTAAGGGTCGCGCGATCTTCGGAGTTGGTAGCGCCAGCGTACCGACGCCCACACTTTTCCGGATCGCGCTCTATGCGAAGAGCTTGACGAGCACGAGGCTGAAACTTGCGATAAAGACCCAGGCGCAGAAGGCCAGCGCCAGGGGTTTCAGGCCTTCTTGCCTCAGCTTGGCGAAATCGGTTTCCAGCCCCATCGCCGCCAGCGCCATCGACAATAGAAAATTGGTCAAGCTGACGATCTGCGCTTTTTCATGTGGCGCGACGGTGATGACACTGTTCAGCAGCATCACGGCAATGAAGCCCAGCACAAACCAAGGCATGGGCGGGGCCTTGCGGCTCTTGCTGTCGCCTTGGGCGGACATCCTGCGCGCTGCAAGCAGACCCAGGCCGATCACCAGCGGCGCCAGCATCATCACCCGCGTCAGCTTGGCGACGGTGCCGAACTGGCCCGCCGTCTCACCGTCCTGGAAGGAGGCTGCAACAACCTGTGCGATCTCATGGATCGACGCACCGCTCCACAAGCCAAAATCGCGGGGACTCAAATGCAGCAAGCCCGGGAGCAGCGGATACAGCAGCATCGCCAGCGACCCGAACACGGTGACGGTCGCCACCGCATAGGCGACGTCGGAATCCTTGCCTTCGGTAACGGTGTTGGTGGCGATCACGGCAGACGCGCCGCAGATCGACGTGCCCGCCCCGATCAATTCAGCCAGCTTGGGATCGACGCCCATGACGCGGCCCAGCATCTTGGTGAAGACGAAGGTCGCGGCCAGCGTGACCAGAATGATGGCGACGCCTACGGTGCCCACGGCCACCACCTGGGACAGCATCAACTGGAAGCCCAGCAGAATGATGCCCAGCCGCAAAATTTTCTTCAGGCTGAAGACCACGCCGGGACGGCAGATCGCAGGCGTGCCCGCCAGATTGTGGAACAGCATGCCGATGACCGTGGCCAGGATCATGGGACTGAACATGCCGACGCCCGGAATCTGGCGAAGGGCGAAGGCCGCCAGCGCGATGCCGCCGGTCAGGGTCAGTCCCGGCAAAGCAGCGATCACCGCCTCGGCAAAGGCGGCGCTGGCGGTGCGGGCATGGACCGGATCGGACACGGAAACCTCTCGGGTTGATTCCACACCGATCCGACTGATAAATCCAACCTATTATTCTGCGGTTAATGATCTGTATTTTCGATCTATGGCCGCTGCTTGCCAGCCTCTCCCCCCGTGCTTAGAAACCCAGCGCCCATGCAAACCACAGCCGACAGCATCGAAAACCGCAAAACCGCAGCCCGCGCCTGGTTCGAGGGACTGGCGGTGCAGATCATCGCTGCGTTCGAAGCCCTGGAAGCCGAGGCCGATCCCGCACTTTACAAGGGCAAGCCTGCCAGCTTCGTCCGCACGCCCTGGCGCCGCGCTCTGTCGGCCGACGGCCAGGACCAGGGCGGCGGGGTGATGGGGATGATGCGGGGCCGCCTGTTCGAAAAGGTGGGCGTGCATGTCTCCACCGTGCATGGCGCCTTCTCGCCCGACTTCGCCAAGCAGGTGAAAGGGGCAGCAGCCGATCCCCGCTTCTGGGCCACAGGCATCAGCCTGATCGCGCATATGAAGAACCCGCATGTGCCCGCGGTGCACATGAACACCCGCATGATCGTCACCACCGAGAACTGGTTCGGCGGCGGCGCGGACCTCAATCCCACCCTGGATGCGCAGCGCGTTCAGACGCATGCCGACGCGCAGGATTTTCACGCCCGCATGAAAAGCGCTTGCGACGGCTTCGATGGGGACTGGTACGCCAAATACAAGAAATGGGCGGACGAGTATTTCTTCCTGCCCCATCGCGGCGAACATCGCGGCGTGGGCGGCATTTTCTATGACCATCACGACAGCGGCGACTGGGATCGCGATCTGGCTTTTACCAAGGAAGTCGGCTTGGCCTTCCTCAACATCTATCCGCAGATCGTGCGCCGCCGCTGGAACACGCCATGGAACGACACCGAGCGCCACGAACAGGCGAAATGGCGGGGCCGCTATGTCGAGTTCAATCTGCTCTATGACCGCGGCACCACGTTCGGGCTGAAGACCGGCGGCAATGTCGAAAGCATTCTCTCCTCGATGCCGCCCATCGCGGAGTGGCGCTGATGCTCAAATGGGGTTCGCGGGGATCGCCGTTGGCGATGACCCAGGCGCATCAGGTGGCGGCTGAGCTGGCGCGCATCACCGGCGAAACGGAATCGCCCATCGAAAGCTTCGTCACCAGCGGCGACATCATCGCCGACCGCCGCCTGCAGGACGCGGGCGGCAAGGGCCTTTTCACCAAGGAACTGGATGAAGCCCTGCTGGACGGGCGCATCGACGCCGCCATCCATTCGCTGAAGGATCTGCCCACATTGATGCCCGATGGTATCGCGCTGGCGGCGATCCCGTCGCGGGAAGATCCGCGCGATGCCTTTATTTCGTACAAGGCGCAGAGCTTGATGACCTTGCCCGAAGGCGCCGTGATCGGCACCGCCAGCCTGCGCCGACAGGCCCAGGCGCTTTATCTGCGGCCCGACTTGAAGATCGTCACCTTGCGCGGCAGCATCCAGACGCGGCTGCGGCGGATGACCGAAGGCGTGATGGACGCAACCTTCCTGGCGCTGGCGGGTCTCACCCGCATGAGCCTGCAAGGCCATGTCACAAGCCTGATCGATGTGGAGGACATGCCGCCCGCCCCGGGCCAGGGCGCGCTGGGCATCACCTGCCGTGCCGATGACACCAAGACCCGCGCGTTGCTGAACACGATCACCGTGCCGGAATTCGAGATCGCAGTGGCGGCGGAGCGGGGTTTTCTGCACGCGCTCGACGGTTCCTGCCGCACGCCCATCGGCGCCTTGGCGCGGATCAATCATGGCATGCTGCATTTCCTGGGCGAGATCTTGACGCCCGACGGCAAGATGCGCTGGCGGCGCGAGGAAACCACGGCGTTGGGCGGCGACCCTATCGGCGACGCGGCAGCCTTCGGACGCCGGATCGGCGCACAGATCCGCGCCGAAGCGGGCGAGACATTCATTCAGAGTCTGGAAAAACGCGGATGGTGAAGAAGCTTCTTTCGGTGCTGAAGGGCGAGCCGCAATCGCCGCCGCCGGTTTGGCTGATGCGCCAGGCGGGCCGCTACCTGCCGGAATATCGCGCGCTGCGCGCCAATGCGCCCGACTTTGTGCAGTTCTGCCTCAATCCCGAACTGGCGGTAGAAATCACTTTGCAGCCGGTGCGGCGCTTTCATCTCGACGCCGCCATTCTCTTCGCTGACATTCTGCTGGTGCCGCACGCGCTGGGCCAGAAGCTGTGGTTCGCGGAAGGCGAAGGCCCGCGCCTGGATCCCATCACCGACGCGGCGGGCATCGCGGCGCTGCGTTATGACGCCAGCAAACTCGAACCTGTGATGCAGACCATCAAGGGCGTGCGCGCTGCCATGGCCGCAGACCCGGCGATGCGCAACGCCGCGCTGATCGGTTTCGCGGGCGCGCCCTGGACCGTCGCCACCTATATGATCGAAGGCAAGGGCGGCACCGATCACGAGAATGTGCGCAAGCTGGCCTGGCGGGAGCCACAAACATTCGCGCGGCTGATGGATGTGCTGGTGGATTCCACCAGCCAGTATCTGATCGCCCAGGCCGATGCCGGAGCCGAAGCGCTGCAGCTGTTCGAAAGCTGGGCCAGCACCGTGCCCGCCGGATTGTTCGAGGCGGCGGTGCTGAATCCCACCACCCGCATTGTCGCCAATGTGAAGGCGAAATATCCCAACCTTCCCATCATCGGCTTTCCGCGCGGCGCGGGCGGCTGGCTGACGCGCTACGCCGATGTCACCGGCGTGGACGGCATCGGCATCGACCAGATGACCGACATCGCGGAAGTGAAAGTACCGCCGCGGGTGGCGCTGCAGGGCAATCTCGATCCCATTCTGTTGCTGCAAGGCGGCGAGGCCATGCGCACCGAAGCCAAGCGTCTTGTCGCGGCGATGAAGGATAAGCCCTTCATCTTCAACCTGGGCCACGGTGTGATGCAGCCCACGCCGCCGGAGCATGTTGCCGAACTCGTGGCCGCGATCCGCGGTTAGTGCCACCGGTCTGAAGTAGCGACGCTCAAACATCCCACTTGTCATTCCCGGCCGAGCGATAGGGCGAAGCGCTATCGCGAGGGGAAGGGAATCCAGGCATTCCAGATCGCGTCAAATCGTTCCACCTGGATTGTTCGCACGCTGGCGCTACGAACTCCCTCGCACGCGCTCTTTGCGCGTGCTTGCCGGGAATGACAAGTAGGGCTTCTGATCCGTTCGCGGGTATGACGCGCCGTCTCACACCGCTGTCGCGGGTTCGCCCTGAACTAGTTTATGACCGGTGAAGCTGCGGGTCTTGGGGGACGGCAGGCCTTTGGTTTTGTATTCCGCCAGCAATTCCGTCTTGCGCGCCGCCATTTCGTCGCCCAGCGCGTCCATGTCCAGTCCGGCCTCGCGCGCCTTGGCAAACATGCCTTCCGAACGGGCTTCTTCTTCCTTGACGTGATGCTTGATCTCTTCCGACAGCACCTTGACCTTGGCGTCGTAGAAATCGTCGCCCGGTTCGGAGGCCAAAAGTTCCGCGATCATGACCTTGGCGCCGTCATGCTCGACATAGGCTTCCTTGACCAGGTCCTCTTCGATCTTGCCGGTGCAGGCGGGATAGAAAATCTCTTCCTCGATCGAGGTGTGCACGCTGAGTTCGGTGCAAATTTCCTGCACCAGCGATTTCTTCACGGAATCGCTTTTGGCTTTCTCGAATTTCTCGAACAGGTCTTCCACTTTGCGGTGATCGGCTTTCAACAGGGCAACGGCGTCGGGCTTATCGGCCATGGGAACGGTCCTTTTAAAAAGAAAAACGGGTGTTGTGAGATAAAGACTTCAACCGCCATTCGTTCCGGTTTGCTTGTTGGCGGCGATGGTGCGGCCCATGGTCCAGTTGTTGCGCATACGGACCTTGGGATTGGGCGAGCACCAGATCTCGCCGCTGTCGTCCAGCGCGACGACCCAGATCAGATTATGTTCCTCGCCATAGTCGATCACGGCAAAGGCATAGCCATTGCCTTTTCCCTGCACCGAAACCGGCATGCTTGTCGTCAGCTGGGTGAAACTCATGGTGCCCCCAAGGAAAAAGCCCCGCCGCCTGTGAGCGACGGGGCAGTATTACTATTACATCCGGTAAGCTTCGCGTTCGGTGCGAGCTTCGTCCGCGCTATAGGCCGGGGCTGACGGGTCGTAGCCCTTCCAGCCGGAACTGCGATACGCGGTTTCGCGCGCAGCGATGTCGAAGGCATTGCGGTCCATGATGGCCGAATATTTGGCCTGCTCGTCATCCGGCACCTTGGCCGTCACCACGGCGCCGCCACGGCGCAGCGCTTCGGCATAAAGTTCCGCATTTTCCTTGCTGGTGCCCGCTTCGACCAGCGCACCGACAATGCCGCCCGCCGCGCCCCCGGCAACCGCGCCTGCCGCCAATGCCGCAAGCCAGCCGGCCGCCACGACGGGACCGATGCCGGGAATCGCCAGCATGCCCAGGCCTGCCGCCACGCCGGCCGTGCCGCCCGCGATGGCGCCAAGGCCGCCGCCGGTGACCGCGCCTTCGGCGCGATCATCCTTGCCGTCGCGATCCTTGTCATGGGCGGGATCGACGTCCTTGCCGCCCGGCTTGTGCCAGCCATCGGCATTGCTGGCTACGATGCCGATATGGCTGTCGCCCAGGCCGGCGGCCTTCAATTCGCGAACCGCCAGCTCGGCGGCGGCATAGTCGCTATAGACGCGTGTGATTGTCTTGGTCATGTCTGATGTCCTTTGAATGATGAAGCGCGATTAGTTGACGTTGCCCTGGTAATCGACACTGATCGGGCCGGACTTGCCGTCCTTCATCGCCGTACCGCGCCACACGCCGTTGCTGTCTTTCTTCAAGCCGGTAACTTTGGTGTAGCCCTTAGCCTCGATCTGCTTCATCGCTTCGCTTTGCGTGAAGCTGTTTGCACCGGCGACCGGTGCCGACGAATTATTCTCGTTCATGGATTTGATGGCGGGATTCTGCGGGCCTTGCTGCGCGGGGGTCTGCGCAACGGCCGAGACCGTCAGAAGCGCAAGTGCCGTGGTTGTGAGTACGATATGGCGCATTGGTTTTCTCCATGATTTGATTTTGTGTTGATCGCTCATCGCACTAACTCACACAGCACAGGGATGTTCCGGCTTCGGAGGATTTACTTCCGTACGGTTTGCAGGCGCAGCTGCGCGCCGATTTAATGCGCGGTGCCGGAACCTCGACGGCTGCCAAGGGTTCTCTCTGTGAACCCCAAAACATGGAGCATGTCGCATGGACAAGGATCGTATCGAAGGCGCAGCCAAGCAGGCCGGTGGCGCCATCAAGGAAGCAGCCGGCAAAGTCACCGGCGACGCCAAGCTTCAGGTCGAAGGCGCAGCCGACAAGGCCGCCGGTAAGGCGCAGAACGCCGTTGGCGGGTTGAAGGACGCCGTGCGCGACGCCGCGGACAAAGTCGCGGACAAATAAGGCAAGGCATTTGCTTGCACGAATAGCCCTGGGCAACCGGGGCTATTTTTGTATCCGCCGCACCGTGCACAGACATCGGCAAACTGCTTCTTTCCAAAGGGGCCGGCTTTCCAAGGGGGCCGGCTGGCGTCACACTGCCGGCAACATGGTCTATGCAGAGCTTGCCGTCGTCGCCATTCTGATCGTCATCAATGGCTTTCTGGCGATGGCGGAGCTGGCCATCGTCTCGTCGCGCCCGGGACGGCTGAAGGTTCTCGCCGACCAGGGTGTTGGCGGCGCCCGCCGGGCCCTGGCGCTCAGCGAAAATCCAGGCCGCTTTCTTTCCACCGTGCAGATCGGCATCACCCTGGTGGGCGTGCTCTCCGGCGCTTTCTCCGGCGCCACCCTGGGACTTCGCTTCAGCCTATGGCTGGGCACGATGGGCGTTCCTCCGGCGGTGGCCGAAGCGGTCGGCGTCGGTGCCGTGGTGGTGGCGATTACATACTTCTCGCTGATCATCGGCGAGTTGGTCCCCAAGCAGTTGGCGCTGCGCAATGCCGAAGGCATGGCGGTGAAGGTCGCACCCGCGATGACCATCATCGCCAGGGTGGCCTCGCCCCTGGTCACGGTCTTGGATCTGTCCGGCCGCGGCGTGCTGCGCCTGTTCGGCCGACCCGTCAGCGATGACGACAGGATCACGGACGAAGAGATCAAGACCTTGATCGCGGAAGCCGAAGGCGCGGGTGTGCTGGAATCGGCCGAACGGCGGATGATCTCCGGCGTGATGCGGCTGGGCGACCGGCCCATCCAAGGCGTGATGACGCCGCGCACCGAAGTCGACTGGCTGGATCTCACCACCAGCGAGGAAGAATTGCGCCGGGTGCTGATCACAACCCAGCATTCGCGGCTGCCGGCCGGCGATGCGATCGACGAGCTGGTGGGGGTGGTGCAGGCGCGCGAGATGCTGGCCGCGATGGTCGAAGGCAAGCCGCTCGACCTGCGTTCCCACATCCGCGCCGCGCCCATCGTCTATGACACGGTCGACGCACTGGATGTGCTGGCGACGTTGCGCGATGCGGCGGTGCCGATGGCGCTGGTGCATGACGAGTATGGGCACTTCGAAGGCATCGCCACGCCCGCCGACATCTTCGAGACCATCACGGGCGTGTTCCGCGCCGATACCGAAGAGCATGACCCGCCCGCCTTCCGGCGCGAAGACGGCTCATGGCTCCTGGCCGGATACATTCCCGCCGACGAAATGGCGGAACATCTGGGCTTCGCGCTGCCGGAACTGCGCGACTATCAGACCTTGGCCGGTTTCATGCTGGCGCAGCTGCAGCGCATGCCGTCGGTGGGCGATGCCATCGACGCGCAAGGCTGGCGGTTCGAAGTCGTCGATATCGATGGCCGGCGCATCGACAAGGTGCTGGCGGTTCGCAAGCCGCGCCGGGGCATCATCCGCTAAAAAAACGCCCGCCCTGGCGCATGGCCAAGGCGGGCAGGATAGGTCCTCGGGAGTAAAAAAGATCAGCGGTCCCGGTCGCGATATTCACGGCCGCAGCGGCGGGCATAACCATCGCGTCCGCCATTGTCGCGCCAGAAGGGGTCGCCCATGTTGAGATCGCAGGGATCGGTCGCCGCGCCGACAACCGCGCCGCCGACCGCACCGATGGCGGCACCTGCCGCCGCATTACCCGTGGCCGCGCCGATGGCAGCGCCACCCGCCGCGCCGAGCAGCGCACCGCTGGCCGCACGATCGCCTGGGTTGGTTCCACAGCCCGCAACCAGCAAGGCCGCGGCAAATCCGAATACAATCGCCTGGGTGCGCATAATGCTCTCCCGTTAAGTTCGGTAGATAAACGCGGGGAGCCGGAAGATCGTTCCTTGCTATGCGCGGGTGCCTTTTAATGAACGTAATTGAAGGCGATCAGCGGCACCACCGTCGCGGTCTTGTTCTTGCCGGTCACGAAAATGCGCGCGCCCGCGATCACACCAAAGCTGCTGCTGAAATTGTATTCGACCGCCGGCGCGACATAGAAAACCC
>JAZJZY010000002.1:367646-411966 GCA_040389405.1 Pseudomonadota bacterium
GAATGCGTCCGGCAACATGGGTGTTGGCGTCCTGCTCTGCCCAAAAATCCACCGCCGCCACCCAGTTGCGGTCGATGTTGTATTCGAAGGCCAGGTCCGCGACGGCTGACGTGCCGGGACTGGCATGGCCGCGAAACCCCGCCGCCGTGCCATAGACGCTGATATCGGCCAGATCGACGCTGCCTGAAACCGCGTAAGAGAGGTTGAGGCGGGCGCGCAAGAGACGTCCGTCCGGCATCCAGAAATAGGTCTGCGAATAGAGCGACAGTGTCGTCGCATAGGCGCCCGCGCCAAAGCCATCGCCTGGCCGGTCCAGCCGGTCATAGGGGCCGGTGGGAAAGGTCTCACCCAAATTGACGGCGATCGTGGGCAGCCAATGACCTTCCTCGAATTGGGTAAGCTGATATTGCCCCTGCAGCGACAGATCACCCGCCGCGATCGAAGAACTGCTCGCGCCATTGCCGGGATTCTTGTATCCGAAACGGGGAATGAGGCCGAGGGTGAAGCGGTCGGCGACGCCATAGATCAAATAGGATTGCGAGCCGAAATTATCGGCCCGCGCCACAGGATGCGAAACGCCATGCGCGTCGATGCTGGCGGTGGGCATGGCATCAAAGAAATAGGGCTCGAACAGAAAATGCCCCGGCGGCAGGGTGCCGGCCCCCGGCGCCAGCAACGGCCCGGTCCACCAGGCATCGTCCAACGATTGACGCGCGGTCTGCGCCTGCGCACCGCAAGGCGCAAACCCCGCGAGCGCCATGCCGATCACAATCCAAACCAGCTTCATTGCACCCAGCGCTTGCGGTATCGCGCAATTGGGTAGAGGCTTAAGTGGCCTGTCTCAATGACCTGTTTTTGTCATTTCGATATGACCACTTCGGATTCCTGATGAAGCGCAGCGACGCCGGATTCATTCCCCTCGTCACCCTGGACGGCCAAGGCCCGCTCTATCGCCAGCTTTATGCCTGGTTTCAGCGCGCCATTGTCGAAGGACGTCTGAAACCGGGCCAACGCGTGGCGTCGACGCGGGCGCTTGCACAGGAATTGAAAATTTCCCGCATCCCGGTCCTCACCGCCTATCAGCAGCTTCATGCCGAAGGCTATCTGGAGACGTTCGTCGGCGCGGGCACCTGTGTTGCCGCCTCGATTCCGCAAGACGCGTTCAAGCCGCCTGCAAAGACAGCGCGCCGCCCGATCGCCGCGCGGCTTTCGCAGCGGGTCGATGCCGTGCTGGCGCTGCCGCCCGATCCGCAGCAGCCGGGCGCCGCCTTTCGCGTCAGCCTGCCGGCGTTGGATCATTTTCCCAACGAGATCTGGTCGTCATTGCTGGCGCGCCATTCGCGCCATCCGGCGGCAAGACATCTGGCCTATGGCGATCCGATGGGCGATCTCGCTTTCCGCGAAGTGATCGCGGACTATCTGGGCGCGGCACGGGCTGTGCGCTGCGAGGCCTCGCAGATCATGATCGTGGCCGGATCGCAGCATGGCCTGCAGATCGCGGCCCGCGCGCTTTTGAACGATGGCGATGCGGTGTGGATGGAAGAGCCCGGCTATCCCGGCGCGCACCGCGCCTTTGCCATCGCAGGGGCCCGCGCCGTTCCCGTGCCCGTCGATCAGGATGGGCTGGATGTGGATGCGGGCATGGCCCGCGCGCCGCACGCACGTGCCGCCTATATCACCCCGTCGCACCAATATCCGATGGGCATGACCATGAGCGCCACCCGCCGGATGCAGTTGCTGAACTGGGCGGCGCGCCATGACGGCTGGATCATCGAGGATGATTACGACAGCGAATACCGCTTCGCCGGCCATCCCATCGCCGCCGTGCAGGGATTGAGCGCGGAAGACCGCGTGATCTATGCCGGCACCTTCAGCAAGGTTCTCTTTCCCGCTCTGCGCGTCGGTTATCTGGTCATTCCCAAGTCGCTGATCGCCGGCTTCTGCGCCGCTCGCGACGCCATCGATTTGTTTCCCGCCACCCTCTTCCAGCAGGCGCTCACCGACTTCATCCGCCAGGGCCATTTCGCGCGCCATATCAGGCGAATGCGGATGCTTTATATCGAGCGCCGCGCCGCGCTGATCGCAGCTATTACCCACGGGCTTGGACAGACGCTGGAGATTGTCAGCGCCGAAGCGGGCATGCATCTGGTGGGCCTGCTGCCGCGCGGCACCGATGACCGGGCGATCTCGCGCAAGGCCGCCGCCATCGGCCTTTCCGCCCAGCCCTTGTCGCTCTGCTGCCTGGAAAAGCCGAAACGGCCGGGCCTGATCCTGGGTTATGGCGGTGTCGATGTCCGCCAGATCCAGGCCGGTGTCCGCCAACTGGCCAGGCTCCTTTAACCGGGAACCCGCCCCTGACCGGAACATTTGGCAAGCCAGTTTCGTTGAACCTGCGGAGCCTCCTCAGGAGAAAGTCATGATCGTCGAAACAAAGGAAAGCGGCGGCGGCAATGTCCTGCTCGCCTTCATCCTCGGCGCGGTGCTGGTCGCGGTCGGTATCGTGGGCTTCTTCATGTGGGACAATTACAAAAGCGGCGGCGCCCATCCTGCGCCCGCTGGAATCAATCTGACCATCAAGAAGTAAAAAGGCGGCGCGCTTGTGGTAACGGGCGCGCCGCCCCATCCCGCACACTTTGTGACATTTTCCGGCTTCCGGCGGCTTGGATTCCTTGGGCATTGGGGCCCGCCCGCGTCAATCGGATGCAGTACCAAGCCGGCCTTGATTGAGACATGATCCACTATCACCCTGCTCGGGCACCCTGCTCGGGGTGTGCCTTTACCTTGTCAGGAGCAGATCATGTCTTCCAGAATCGCCATTCTCGCAGCAGCCCTGGCCGTCTCGGCCGGTATCGGCGGGGTGGCCTTTGCCCAAGGCACCGTTACGGTTTTGGATGGTTCCTATACGGCGGCACAGGCGGAACGGGGCAACGCCCAGTATTCCCAGAATTGCGCTGCCTGCCATGGCTCGGGTCTGACCGGCAATGGCGAAGCCCCCGCGCTGGTCGGCGGCGAGTTCATTTCCAACTGGGCCGGCCTGACATTGGGCGAACTGTTCGAACGCATTCGCACCACCATGCCGCAGGACAATCCGGGCAAGCTCAGCCGTGCGCAATATGCGGACATCCTGTCCTTCATCCTCAAGTCCAACGGTTATCCCGCCGGGCAGAAGGAAATGGATCAGCGCACCGAATTCCTCAAGGCAATCGGCTTCGTGCCGCCCGCCAACCACTGATTATCTGCATTATGAACTGAGTGCGGACTGGATCGCCCGATCCAGTTCACCCGGTTTCAGCTCGCCCCTGAGGATCTTCACGATCCTGCCGTCGCGCCCGATCAGGAAGGCGGACGGCAATCCCAATATGCCGCCATATAAGTGGCCGAATTTCGCATCGCCCATCAGCAGCGGATAGTTGAACGGGAAACGGCCCGCCACATCCCTGGCGCTGGCCGCATCGTCATCCATCGAAACGCCGATGACCTGCAATTGTCCGGCATGTTTTTTTTGCAAGCCGATCAATTGCGGAATCTCGATGATGCAGGGCGGACACCAGCTGGCCCAGAAATCCACCAGCACCACTTTGCCGCGATACGATTTGAGCGCCACCGGCTTGCCGTCCAGGCCCGGCCGGGTGAAGGGCGGCGCCGGCGATCCCACCATCACGGGTGCCGGCGCCGATGCTGCTTGCGCGGGGGAGACCGACACAGGCAACACAAAAGCGAACAACAGAAGAAGCGCGGCGAAGCGATCAGCCATGAGCGACGGGATAACCCTTGTCGGCCCAGTCGGCGCCGAAATTGTCCGCGATGTAGAGGACTTGGATCTGCGTGAAGCCCAGACCGGTCAGTGTCTTGTAGGCGCCCGCGACATTGGGGCAGCGAACCCAGGGGCAGCAGCCGCAATAGATCACCACGGGCTTGGCCTTGTCGAAGCCCTGCACCGCAATCTTCAATTTCTCGATGCCCGCTTCGGTGCCGGTGGGCCCGGCATAGATCGAGCCGGGAATATGCGCTTCGGTGTACATCACGCTGAAGCCCACCTGCAGCAGCGGCGGCGGATTGCCCTTTTTGAGAATGTCAGCCAGCACTACGGGCTGGATCAATGCCTCTTCGGGAATTGTGGGCGCGCTGCCCGACTGCGCCATGGCGGGCGCGGCGACGATCAGACTCAAAAGCGAACCGGTGAAAGCGCGGCGATGCATGGCAGCTCCGTTTCTTAGCTCTAATACTCTATCGAATAACTAGAGTAATAACGGAAACACTGTCAACCCTGCCAAAACACGCAAAAATGCGTGTTAAAATGAATTTTCCGGAATGCGAACCGCCTAGAAATTATACGATAAATGGATCGTCGCGCCGTCGGGCGACGCATCCAGGCTGGTGTCGATGTTATATTTGCGTTTGAAGGGCGTCGTCAGCGCATAGCCATAGCCCGCCGCGATCGCCGAACTGGCAAGCGTGTCGTACCAGTGATGCTTCTTGGCCTGGATGCGGCTGTAGGAAACGAACTGGGTGGCGGCAAAGGCGGGCAGCCCATACTGCCAGCCATAACGGCCCCACAGATAGGACGAGCCCGAAGCGGCCAGCGCGGTTGTGTC
This sequence comes from Pseudomonadota bacterium, assembly GCA_040389405.1. Classification (GTDB taxonomy): domain Bacteria; phylum Pseudomonadota; class Alphaproteobacteria; order Micropepsales; family Micropepsaceae; genus Rhizomicrobium. The sequence continues at coordinate 372,242 of JAZJZY010000002.1, forward strand.
GGAGGGAAAAGACTGAAAGTCCGAACCGTCGGGCCGCCGCTCGCGCACGATATTCTTCAGCGCATAGGCGGTGCCCACCGTGAACACGGTTTCGACGGTGAGTTGCGCCAGACCCATCCTGTCATGCTTGAAATAGGAAATCCCGCCCGCCACCAGCGGCAACGCGATGGCAACGCCGGTGCCCAGCGTTTCGATATCTTTCTTGGTCTGGCTCAAAGGGACCGGCGTCGCGGCCGGCGCGGCAAATGCGGGTTGCGTTATCAGCAAGACAGCCGCCAAGGCGGCAATGCGTTTCATCACGATTACATTTCCATCCGGCGCTCGCGCTCTTGTATCAACATGCCCGGTCGCGGCAACTTGATTTGCCGCGAGCTCCGCGCCGGATGCCGGAACACCGCCCGTATTTGCGCTATACAAATTCGTATATTCGCGTCGCGGTCTTTGTCATGCGACAAAGGCTCCGGCCCGGAAGCGAGGGGGAGACCATGGCAGCGAATCACACCTATGGCGGCGGCGCCAAGATCTTGCATTGGCTGATCTTCCTTTTGCTCGCTGCACAATATGCAGTGGGCTCGATCATGCCCCATATTGGCCGCAACACCTTGAACGAAGGCTGGGTCAATTGGCACCTGTCTATCGGTGCGGCGATCCTGTTCGTCATCGTCCTGCGGTTCATCTGGCGGCTGCTCTATCCCGTCGCGCTTCCTGCAGGCATGCCGGCCTGGGAGCTTTTTCTTTCGCGCGTCACGCATCTGACCTTGTACGCGCTGGTTCTGATCATGACTCTGCTGGGATGGGCGGCCGCCAATGCCCGGGGATGGGACGTCAAGCTGTTCGGTGTCGTACCCTTGCCCGCCCTGGCGCCGAACGGCTCGTCCTGGGGACATGAAGCGGGCGACATCCACAATATCCTCGTCTATGTGCTCCTGGGCTTTATCGTCCTGCATGTCGCGGGCGCGCTGTATCACTATTTGATCCTGCGCGACCGGGTGCTGCAACGGATGCTGCCGTCCGGGGACTGACCGTCGGGATCGACAGATCTTTGGACGCTACCGATCGCCAAACCCGAACAATCCATCCGGTCCGTTGAGATCGCTGGCGAGGATCAGCTTCAAGGTCAGATCATCGGTGGCTTTGGTGAGACCGAAGCCGATGCCGCCCTCCACGGAAATGGGACCGCCGGTGAAATCCGCCACGACGAACAATTGATGCGATTGCTGGTCGGCAGGCAGAAATCCCCGCAGAGCGCCGAAATCGTCATATTCCTCCAACGCCACGGCCCATTGTTTGGATATTGTGTAATCGAGCCGGGTGGCGGGGGCGAAGTCCAGTGCCGCCACGCCTTTGTAGGAATTGTCGATAATCGGATTGATGGTGAGGCTCACCGGTCCGAAATGATAACCGATGATGGGGCGTATTTCGCCGGTATAGCGCTCCTCGTCCCAGTGCCTGGCATTGAAACTGAATTCGAAATTGACGCCGTAATAGAAATCGCTGGCGGCATTGTCCGGATTGACGAACAGCGCGCGCAGCTTATAGCCGTTGAACTGGCCGCCATGATCGCCTGTGACCGCATAGAGCGGCAGGTAGAGTCCCGCCTCGAACCAAGGCGTCACACCATAAGCCCATTCCGCCACACCGCTGAAAGACCGGTTGTCGGCCAGCCCGCCCGGAAAATCCGGAAGCCGCAATCCGCTCGGGGTATAGTTATTATGCAGCGTAAGGTTGAAGACACCGGGCGCGGCGATGTCGCCGGTATAGACCTGAATCTCATCGGTCAGCGCGCAAGCAGGACTGCAAAAAACCAGGAGTGCAAGCGTGGCCGCGCTGCTTCGCGCCGCAATCGTGATCATGCTATCTCCCATCGAATCCGGCTCTCTGATCCGCAGCGAGTCCTGATCCGGAATATGGCGGATCGCAAGGCCAGAATGTTCGACTGAAACGCAGACGCAAAAACCACCGGAAGCCCCAATACGCATCTGCGGATCATGCGCCGGGCCGGACGTTTCGCGCGGGGGCTTGGACCGGATTTGCATGCGCCGCGTTTATCTAAATGGAAAAGCCCGGCAACCATGTGCAGCCCATCACCAACGTCATCACCACCGACATTCCCGCCCGGCTCGACCGCCTGCCCTGGTCGGGCTTTCATTGGCTGATCCTGGCGGCATTGGGGATCACTTGGATTCTGGACGGGCTGGAAGTCACCATTGTCGGCTCGCTTTCCGGCGCCTTGCAGAGCGAATCCGGTCTTGGTTTGTCCGCCACCGAGATCGGGTTGGCGGCCAGCCTCTACATTGCGGGCGCCGTGACGGGCGCGCTGCTGTTCGGACAATTGGCCGATCAATATGGACGGCGCAAATTGTTCCTGGTCACGGTGGGCGTCTATCTGGTCGCCACCATCGCCACCGGCTTTGCCTGGAACTTCGCGTCTTTCGCCTTTTTCCGCGCGCTCACCGGTGCGGGCATCGGCGGTGAATATTCCGCGATCAATTCCGCCATCCAGGAATTCACCCCGGCGCGCTTTCGCGGCCGCGTCGATCTTCTGGTCAATGGCAGCTACTGGATCGGCGCGGCGCTGGGCGCGCTGGGATCATTGGTGGTGCTGGATCCGGCGCTGGTGCCTGCCGCTTATGGCTGGCGACTGGCTTTCATTATCGGCGGCGCGCTGGCGGGGCTGGTGATGTTCCTGCGCCGTTTCGTGCCGGAAAGCCCCCGCTGGCTTCTGATCCACGGCCGCGTGGTGGAAGCCGAGGCGGTGATGTCCGGCATCGAGGCGCGGCTTGCGGTCCATCAGCGCAGTGACGTGGCGGCGGCGCATATCCGCCTTCTGCCGCGGGGCGGCACGCGGATCAGCGATCTGGTGCGCGCGCTGCTGACGCAATATCCGGCGCGGACCGTACTGGGTCTCACCCTGATGACGACCCAGGCCTTCTGCTACAACGCGATCTTCTTCACCTATGCATTGGTGCTGACCAATTTCTATCACATCGATCCCGCGCAGATCGGCTGGTTCATCCTGCCCTTCGCGGCGGGAAATTTCGCAGGACCGCTGCTGCTGGGGCCGTTGTTCGACACCTGGGGCCGCAAGCCGATGATCGCGGCCAGCTATGGCGTGTCGGGATTGCTGATGGCCATGACGGGCTTTCTGTTCGCGCAGGGCCATCTGAGCGCAACGGAACAGACGGCTTTGTGGACGGTCAATTTCTTCTTCGCTTCGGCAGGGGCCAGCGCCGCCTATCTCACCGTGGGCGAATCCTTTCCCCTGGAAGTGCGGGCCCGCGCCATCGCGCTGTTCTATGCCTTCGGCACGGCACTGGGCGGCATCGGCGGCCCGCTGCTGTTCGGCGCCCTGATCGATACCGGCACGCGCGGCAATATCCTGTGGGGCTACTTGCTGGGCGCGGCGCTGATGCTGATCGGGGCTGCGGTGGAAGCGCGGCTGGGCGTGCCCGCGGAAGGCCGCTCGCTGGAGGACGTGGCCGCACCCCTGTCGAAGGTTCAGTAAAGAAACATCGGTTTGGCGGCGATTTGCGCAATGCGCGGGCGATATTGGGCGGCATCATAAAGCGCCTCCACATCCACCCGCCGCGTGCCCTGGATGCAGGTGTCGATGGGCACCATCGTGTAGCGCCCCTCCTGGATCGCGGCCATCAGCCCGCGCTTTTTCTCCACCAGGGCCTGCACCACCATGGTGCCGTAATTCTTCGCCACCATGCGGTCCAGCGCGTCGGGCGGCCCGCTGCGCATCAGATAAGCCAGCTTCTGGTTCAGGACACCGATGCCGGTGCGGCGCTGGATTTCCGCGCCCACCATCTCGCCGATGCCGCCCAGCTTGCGATGGCCGTAAGCGTCCGCCTCGCCGCCCTCGACGATTTCACCGCCCCGCATCTGCGCGCCTTCCGACAGCACGAGCACGGCATAGCGCGACGGATTGGCGGCGCGGTCCTTCACCAGGAACGCGGCGACCGCGTCGATGTCGAACGGCACTTCCGAAATCAAAGTGCGGTCGGCTTCGGCGAGATAACCACTGATCAACGCGGTCTCGCCGCTGTTGCGGCCAAACAATTCCACCACCGCGATGCGCTCATGGCTTCCCGCCGGCGTGCGCAGCGCCTCGATGGCTTCCAGCGAGCGGCTGACGGCGGTGGAAAAGCCCATGCAATAGTCTGTGCCGAATACGTCATTGTCCATGGTCTTGGGCGCCGCCATCACCGTCACACCTTCCTGATGGAGACGCGCCGCGTACGACAAAGTGTCGTCGCCACCGATGGCGACCAGCGCGTCGATCTTCAGCGCCGCGATCACATTCAGGATATGCGGCGTGGCATCGACCCTGTCGCCTTCGCGCGCCAGGCTGTCGCTTTTGATGAAAGCGGGCAGATCCTTGATCTTCACCTTGGCGGGATTGGTGCGGGACGAATGAAGCATGGTGCCGCCCATGCGGTCGATCACCCGCACCACATCGGGCGTCAAGTGAATCAGGTCCTGATCGCCGTCGGCGGGATCGTAGTGCAGCGGCCCGGCCCAGCCGCGGCGGAAGCCGAGAACATCCCACCCTTCGCGCGCCGCGTTCAGGGCAATGGCTTTGATGCAGGAATTGAGGCCCGGCACATCGCCGCCGCCCGTGAGAATTGCGATCCGCATCGAGATGATGACCTCCGGCCCTGCGATATTCCATGCGAATGCGCGGCAAGGCAACCGCCCCAATATAATCGCGCCGCCCCCGGAACTTTGTCCAGCGGCGGCGCGAGGTCAGTCAGAGCCCGTTATTAATAACGGTCGTAACGATCGCGATAATAACGGTCGCGATAGTCGCGATCCCGGTCTCTGTAATATTCGCGGTCGCGGTAATAATCCCGGTCGCGATAGGTATCGCGGTCGAAATAATCATAACGCGAGCCGACGCTGAGGAAGCTGCCGCTGCGGGTGGTGTTGGCGCGCATCGACGGCAGGTCCGTCATCTGCGAGCCGGTGACCGGCGCTTCATAACGGGAATAGCCGCTATAATAGCCTTGCGCCATGGCGGGAACCGCCAGCAGGGACAAGGCCAAAACGGACGAAACGAGAAGTGTCTTTTTCATGGGATACCTCCATTACAGAGAGAAAACGCGTTGACGCCCCAGATGTTGCCGCCGTGTTTCAGCCACAGTTCCGCGCCGTTCACCGCCCCGGCGTCAGAGCCATGATTTGTTCCGCTACGCTGTCCACCTTCGCCCGCGAACGAGCAGCTTGTCATTCCCGGCCGAGCCAGGGCGTGAAACGCCATTGCGAGGGGAAGGGGATCCAGGCCTATCCAAATACTCAAAACTCATTGCGATACCTGGATCCCCTTTCCTCGCGCTGCGCGCTTCGCCGGGGATGACAATCAGTTGCCTGGCGAAAGCGTGAGAAGCTTCTCCACCACGCTGTCCACCTTCGCGCGAATAGAAAATCGGGAAATATTTCCCCCGCGACCACAACTCATAAAGATCGCGGTAGTGCGGGCTGTCGATGTCGCCGGACTGGCCGGGATTGTTCAGGCCCACCGAATTGTCCCAATTGTCGGTGTCCATCACGATCTTGAAGCGGCAGAATTGAGCACCTGTTGGCGCAATCGCGCAATGGCAGGCGGCGCGGGCATCGGCTAGTTTGAATCGGCATTGAGGAGAAGCGGATGACACGCGTTCGGTTGCTGGCTTTGCTGTTGGCTTGGCATATCGCATCCGGCGGCGGCGCGCTGGCGGCCCCGCGCCTCTCCTGCGGCAGCAATGACGTGGCGGTTCAGGTGCTGGGCTCGGGCGGCCCCATGCATGGCGATGACCGTGGAAATTCCGCCTACCTGCTCTGGCTGCATCACAAGCCCGTGGCAGTGGTCGATATGGGCGGCGATACGGCGGGCAAACTCGCCGCGGCGGGCGCGACACCCGGCACGATCGGCACGCTTCTGGTCTCTCATCTGCATCCCGATCATGTGTCGGGCCTGCCGGATTTTCTTTGGGGCGAAATCACCGCGCAACGGAAAATGCCCCTGGCGATCGCCGGGCCCAGCAGCGGCGGCGCGGGCTTCCCCGATATTCAAACCTTCCTGCAACGCCAGTTCGGCAGCGGCGGGCTTTATCCGCGCATGCAGGGCCTGTTCGACGGCACGGCCTTTCCCATGACGGTGCAGACCGTGCTGGCGGACCAGCCCGCCATAACCGACATCGCCAACGATGCGGGACTGACGATCACCGCTTATCCCGTCCGCCACGGCCCTGCCCCGGCGCTGGCATTCCGCATCGAAGGCGAAGGGTTCACCGCCGTGTTCGGCGGCGATCAGACGTATGACGATCCAGGCTTCGGACGCTTCGCTTCGAACGCAGACCTGCTGGTGATGCATGCGATGGTGGTCGATGGCGCCGAAGGCAATGCGCTGGCCCAGACAGTGGGCATACCGCGCAATCTGGGTGAACGCGCCAATGAAGCAAAATCCAAGCATGTCCTGCTCAGCCATCTCATGCTGGCGCCAGCCGCCAGCGCCAATGCGCCGCTCTGGTCGCTGACGGACATCGCTTCTGTCAAATCCAGTATCGCGCGTCTTTATCGCGGCAAGATCGACCTGGCGCACGACATGCAGTGCGTCGTTATCCGGAAATGACGGATCGCACCGCCCGGCCCGCCGCCAGCAGCGCGCCTTCCAGATAACCGGGATGCTCCAACGCCGCTTCGCTGCCCGCCATCACCGCGCGGTCGGCCCAGGCGGGATCGAACCAGGGCTTCGATACCGGGACCGGATGTTCGCCCGCTTCCCAATCGTCTGTTGTCGCGGTCAGCGCATCTGTCGACCAGTCCTTGAGGAACATCGCCGCGGGGTTGGCGGCCTTTGCACCAAACAGACGGACCAGCTGCGCCAGGCAATGCGCCTTCAGGGCATCTTCGCCAATCTTTTGCCGCATGGCGGCGGGCACGCCCAGAAATCCGAACAGCGCCGCACCGCCCGCCATCGCCGAGGCGTCGTGAATTTCCACCATCGGTCCCACCATGCTCTGGGCCGTGCCCGACAATCCGCTGTCGCGCCAGAACGGCTTTTCGTAGGCGGCCAGAAATTTGGCATGCGGCGCCATCCAGGTGGGCGTTTGCCGCCACCGCGTGCGAAGCGCGGGCGTCATCGCGGTCGTGAATGCGACGGTGCGGTCCAGCAAGCGCGGCGGAGCGGCGAACAACACGTGCGATGCGGAAATGGAAATGGTTTCGCCGCCGGCATTGCGCGCCGTCAGCAGGACGCCCCCGTCCCGCAATTCCGCCGCCGTCACTGTTATGCCGAGCCGGATGCGGTCCTGTGGCACTGTCTTTGCCAGCGCCGTCACCAGCGCGCCCGTTCCGCCCGCGACGCGGAAGGACGACGCCATCTGCCCGAAGCCGGCAAAGCGCTGCACAGGTTCACGCGCCGCCCGCTCGATCAGGACATCGCCCTCGGAATATTGCGCGAAAGACGCAAGACCTAATTCCTCGATCAGCCGCGCCATCACGGGCTGCATGTCGGGCCAGAACCAGGCCGGACCCAGATCGAAACCGTCATCGGCGACCGAGAAAATCCGTCCGCCCAATCGGTCGCGCGCTTCCAGCAGAATGAAGTCTGCGCCCGCGGCCGCCAACAGCCGCGCCGCGTAAAGCCCGCTCAAGCCGCCGCCGACTATGACAATTGAATCGCTCAATGGATGCCCATTCCCCTAGTGCGGATTTCGCAAATTCGCTGCATGGCCATGCAGGCAAGCCGGTAGCGGCAAACACCCGCGCCGTCTAGTCTTCGCCCCGAAAGAACAATCGCGGGAAGGACCAGGACATGCTGCAAGGAAAAACGGCTCTCATCACCGGCGGATCGAGCGGCATCGGCCTCACCACCGCGCGTCTCTTCATCGAGAATGGCGCCCGCGTCGCCATCACCGGCACCGATCCCGTCAAGCTGGACAATGCCCGCGAGATGCTGGGCCATAAGACGGTGGCGATCCGGGCCGATGTGCAGTCGATCGCCGATCTCACCCGCATGGCGGAAGCAACCAAGGCCGCTTTCGGCCATCTCGATATCTTCTTCGCCAATGCGGGCGCCGCCGCCGCCACGCCTTTGGGCAGCACCGAGGAAGCGGTCTACACACGCCTGATGGACATCAATGTGAAGGGCGTCTTCTTCTCAGTCCAGGCGGTGGTGCCGCTGATGAGCGCGGGTGGCTCGATCATTCTCAATTCTTCCTGGCTCGATCTGCGCGGCGTGGCGGGACGCGGCATTCTCTCCGCGTCGAAAGCGGCGGTGCGGTCTTTCGCGCGCACCTTCGCCGCCGAGCTGGCGCCCAAGGGCATTCGCGTCAACGCGGTCAGCCCCGGCTCCATCGTCACGCCGTTACATCGCGGCGGGCGCAGCGATGCCGATTTCGATGCCTATGCCGAAGCCACCGCCAAGATCATTCCCGCCGGCCGTATGGGCCAGCCCGAAGACATCGCCAATGCGGTGCTGTTCCTGGCCTCCGACAAATCCAGCTATGTGCTGGGGGCGGAGATCATCGTCGATGGCGGCCGGGCCGAATTATAAAAAGATTTCTGCAACGCCGTTAATTAACGGCCGCCGAAGAAGTTCCACAGGCAATGAAATCCGTGCTTTATATGGTTAATTTTTCTGAGGGAACTTATCCCCTTGCCTTACCGAGGTTGAACCAATTAGAGGCTTGCGAGTAATATCTTATTAAGAAGCTCTTACGGGGACTCCCATGTACAAGATGTTCGGCGCCACTATCACCGCATTGTTGATCGCCGCGGCGATCCCGGCCTCCGCCGCCACCATGGTGTCCGCCAACGGCACCCCGCTGAGCGAGACCATCAAGACCAATGCGGGCGGCAACGGCACTTCGATCGATTTCTTCAGCGATCCGTCGAACCTCAAGGTCGTCTACAGCAGCACCAGCACGCTGAGCCCCAGCTCGACCGGCGGCTTCGCCTTCGTGCAGGGTGTGGCCGGCGCGGGCTTCACCAATCTCACCTTGACGCCGGACAACTTCACCTTCTCCGACATCAAGTTCAATATGCAGCTGCCCGCTTCCACCGGCGGCTTTGAAGCCCCCAACGGCTACAAGACCGATTTCACTTTCGACACCACCGTCTATTTCAGCGGCGGCGGCTCGCAGCTCTTCAGCAACGATGTCGGGGCCGGCAATGGCCAAAACCGCTTCATCGTCACGGGCAGCATCGGCGAAGCGATCAGCAAGATCGTTTTCTCCAACCTGGTGGGCGTTTCCACCAAGAACAACAGCCCGACCTTCACCAACGCCTTTAATTTCGACTCCCTCCGGCAGGTTTCGTTTGACGCCGTTTCCGGCGTGCCCGAGCCCAGCACCTGGGCTCTGTTTATCCTGGGCTTCGGCGCCATCGGCATGATGCTGCGCTCCGGCCGTGGCCGCGCTTTGTCCCGCGCCCGCGCCTAAGACATTCCTGCAAAGCGTATCGAGCGGGCCCCCTGACAAGGGGGCCCGTTTCTGTTCAACTGCACCCCATGCTTCTGAATGAGGATTTCACCACGCGCGCCGTGGTGCATGCCGGGGCAATGCCCTGGGTCTCCAGCCCCACGCCCGGCGTGGACCGGCGCATGCTGTTCCGCATCGGCAAGGAGAAAGCCCGCGCCACCTCCATCGTGCGCTATGCACCCGGCAGCGTCTTTCCCGCCCATGGCCATCCCGGCGGCGAGGAGATCCTGGTGCTGGACGGTGTCTTCCAGGACGAAAGCGGCGACTATCCGGCGGGCAGCTATATGCGCAATCCGCCCGGCACCCATCACACGCCGGCCTCCGCCCAAGGCTGCTTGATCCTGGTCAAGCTGTGGCAATTCAGCAAAGACGATAACGCGCTGGTGGCGTTGCGTATCGATGAGACGCCCGCCGCGTCCTGGCCCGGCGTCGCCGCCTCGCACAAATTGTTCGACAATGGTCATGAGGAAGTCCGCATCGAGACCTGGGAGCGGGACGCGGTGGTGGAAATCGCCAATCCCAAAGGTCTGGAATTGCTGGTGATGGACGGCAGCTTCACCGACGGCACCGAATTGCTGGAGAAGCACACCTGGCTACGCCTGCCGCCCGGCCAACATCTGAAAGCCCGCACCGGCGCGCGCGGCGCGCGTATCTGGCTGAAAGCGGGCGCGCTGCTGCAGGACAATATCTGCGAATTCTAACCGGGCTTGCTTGGCTTTCCGGGTACCCTCCTTCACAATGAAGCGCCGGCTTTTGCCGGAAAATGGAGACTCCATGCGGCGCTTGCTTGGGCTGACAATTCTATTCACTTCACTGCTTGGCGGCGCGGCGTTCGCTACCACGCCGGCGGAATTCGTTTCGACCTATGTCGGCCAGCTGGGGCGCCAGCAGGCACTGAAAGCGCGCATCCCGCAGGATCTGAGAAATCCCACCGCCAGCCAGTTGAAGGAATGCACGAACGGATCGATCGCGCTTTCCGCCGGCCTGCACAAGGACGCCGAGGCCCTCAAGGCCATGTCGCTGACGGGCGATCTGGCAAAGATCATTCCGACCCTGGTGAACCTGTATGAATCCAAGGCCGTCCAGCATCTGCAGTATGGCGCGATCTGCAGCACGATGGCGACGTCGCCGGCCGGCAGCAAAGCCTATCTGGGGGCCGCGGGCGCCGGGCCTTCGGTGCTGGCCCATCTGGCGGCGACCGACCGGGTGATCTTCCAGGGCATGCCGCTGATCGCCGGCGCGCTGCTGCCGCCCGGCTCGGACGTGCGCGATCCCAAGGCGCATCTGACGATCACAAAAACGCAGCGCAGAGGGTTGGTCTTGGCCATCGACAAGGCATTCGACACGGCGAAGAACCCGCTTCCCGCCACCGTCGGGCCGAACAGCGACATCATCCTGGCCTCCGCCGCGATCCTGCGTGCCTTCCTGACGGACCGCAAAGGCGCCGACGAAGCCTGAACCCGATCAAGCCGACACGGGTCAGCGGGCTCCGGACGCCATCTGCGACTGTTCCATGTTCAGCTGCTTGGTGGTCTCGGCTTCGCTGGCATTCATGGCGGACTTGCTCTTGCTCGCGCGATGCTTGGGCTTGGCCATCGCGGTATCCGCATCGGCCGACGTATCGGCTTTCATGTCAGACGCGTCGGCTTTTGGCGCTGTGCTTTTCATCATCGTTCCGCCCGGGGCCATCGCGGCCTGGGCAAAGGCGCCCGTGGCGCTCAGAAGCATCGTCGCGGCGGCAAGTGCGATTGTCGTTTTCATGGGAGTTATTTCCTCGTGGGAACCAATGCGGTAACGCGTCAGTTGCGCATTTGGCGTCACCGTTCCGCCGCCGGAACTTTGGTGTATCGTAATGATCCGCGAACCATGGCCGGGCCATAGCCAGGCCAATCGTCAGGGAGAAACCGCACCCATGCCTGCCAGCAAAAAGACAGCCAAACCGGCCGCCAAGGCCAAGCCCGCCGCCAAGCCGGCCGTGGCGAAATCGGCCGCCAAATCCGTAACCGCGGAAGCGGCCCAGCCCGTGGAGGAAGCGAAACCCTCGGCGCCCAAAGCCGTGACCCCTGTCAAAGGCAAGCCGCAGATTCCCGGCAAGCCGGAACCGAGCTGGGCGAAATTCAATCAGGGCGGCCACGCGCAAAAGATGAGCAAAGGCCGTCCCTTCCGCCATCAGGGGCGTTGAGCGAAAATTTCCGCGCGGCCGCAACAGCCTGGGGGAGGTCCAGACTGTTGCGGGTCGCCGGCAAGAGTCTGTGGTGCCGGCTCTAGGCGTTCTCGATCAGCTTTTCAGCATCGCCCAGACTTGCCGCAATGGCTGCCCATTTCGCCGCCTCGGCCATGTTGCCGGCTTCAAGCCAGTCGCGGGCCATGGCCAGCGCGGCGGCTGCGGATTTCTCCGTGTCGGGATCGCGCAAGTTTGCGGTGGAATGCTGAGTCTTTTGCATGGCCGGCATTGATCGCGGCCCTCAATCGACAATCAATACAATTTCGTACCTCGGCCAGGTTGTATCGCATCGCGGCGAGAGATTTCCGTGTGAAGACGGGCACTTCCCGCGCCGCACAAGCCGTCCCTTTCGTGTGAAAAATTGGAAAGGATAATTTACACCTTTTTGGTGCTGAATTTGCCTCGCCGAACGTCATTAGGAAGAGTTAACCTTGCCGCGCCGGTGTCCGGATGCGGCGCGTATGCTTGGTGCGTCTGTTCTTCAAAGGGAGAATACGATCATGCCGCAAGCCAAACGCGTATCCGATGGTGAAAAGACCAGCGATAGTCAGCGCGAGCAGCAGGAAGTCTGCGGCTATATTTTCGATCTGCTGGGATCGCTGGAGAATATCGCTGCCCAGCACCGGTTGCCAATGCTGGCCCGTCTGATCGCCATGGCCAAAAGCGAAGCCAAGGACTGCCGCTAGAGCGCGATCCGGAAAAGTGCGCAGCGTTGGTACGCTGACGCTACCAACTCCGAGAGATCGCGCGACAATCAAATGACCTAGAGCAAAATCGCTCCTCACCGGATTGATTGCGATTTTGCTCTAGCGCCGTTCCAGAAAACTCGGCCCCAGCTGCGCCACCGAGGCGCAGCCCAGAAGCGTCATGCTGCGCACCAGATCCGCCTGGAAAATCGCCAGCGCGCGATCCACACCCCGTTCTCCGCCCGCCGCCAGGCCATAGGCCGGTCCGCGTCCCAGCAGCACCGCACGCGCGCCCAGCGCCAGCGCCTTGACGATGTCGCCGCCGCGCCGGATACCACCATCCATCAGCACTTCGCATTGCCCACCCGCCGCCGCGACGATTTCGGGCAATGCATCCAGACCCGCCGCGACGCCATCGAGCTGACGCCCGCCATGATTGGACACCACCACCGCATCGGCGCCGCCATCGACGGCGCGGCGCGCATCCTCGGCCGTCAGCACACCCTTGATGGCGATGGGCCCTTTCCATTGCGCGCGGATCCAGGGGAGATCGTCCCAGCTCACCACCGAACGCTGCAACGCGCTGGCGACATCGATCAAGGGCAGCGGCCCCTGGCCGGGAATAACGACATTGGGCAGATGCGACATGCGCGCGCCCAAAAAATAGTCGGTCAGCCAACCCGGATGGGCGAGGATGTCCGGCAGATAGCGCGCCTTGGCGAAAAGATTGCGGCCCAGCAGCTGTGCCAAGCCGTTGCGGACATCGCGCTCGCGCAGGCCACCCACCGGCGTGTCGATGGTAAGGAACAAGCCCTTCACGCCCGCGGCCTCGGCCCGCGCGATGGTCGCCTCGCCCGCCGCGCGCCCGCCGAGCAGATAGATCTGGAGGAAGAGCGGCACACCCGTTGCTGCCACATCTTCCAGCCGCGCGCCGGAAATGGTGGAGAGTATGCTGGCGATCCCGGCGCGGGCGGCGGCACGGCCCGTGCCGGGTTCGCCGTCGCGGTGCATCAGTGCACTATAGCCAATCGGCGCGGTCATTGCCGGCCAGGCAAGCTTCTGGCCCATCACGGTTACAGAGAGATCCGGCGCGGGAATCTTCACGCCGTGTTGCGGCCGGAAATTCCAGCGCCGGAAGGCGCGAACATTGTCGCGCAAAGTCCGCTCGTCTTCCGCGCCGCCATCGAGATAGTCGAACACCACCCGCGGCAGGCGCGCCCGCGCGATGCTGCGCAGATCGGCGATATTGACGGCGCGCTGAAAGCTCCCCATCCGCTCTTTATCGGATGGGTCGGCGACGTTGCCAAGGCACCATTTTGTTTGTCGCGGTTCCGGACGGAGTTGCCAAGCGCCAGCGTCGCGGCAACCGCTGAACACTTTTCCTGGAACCGCTCTAAGCCGCCAGCAGGGCCCGCATCGCGGTGGCGATTTCCCCATGCCGGTAGGGCTTGCAGAAGAACAGCCCGCCCTGAGGCAGATCGGCCTTTTCGCGCGGTACCTTGCCGGAAGCGACAATCAGTTTGATCGGCGGCCAGCGCAGGCTGACATACCGCGCGAATCTCAGCCCATCCATCGAACCGGGCATCTCGATATCAGTAAAGACCAGGCGGATTTCCGGATGCGTTTCCAGGATGGTGATGGCATCGTCGGCATTAGCGGCCTCGAAAACGAGGAAGCCGGCCCTCTCGGCCATGTCGACCGCATCCATCCGGATCAGGCCGATATCTTCCACGACCAGGATTGCCGCCGGATCGTCCTGAAGAACACCACTGATCATGAAATGCCCGATCGCCATATCGTTTCTGAGAACGCCTTGCATCGCCAAAGGTTCGCCGGGAACTCGCATAAACGTCGTTATCGTGAATATTCGCCGCGCGCCGCGCTTTTTACACCACGCGCAAGGAAGCAGGGAAAGCAGCCCGAAAGCCGCTTTCCCTGCGCCGTCCCGCGACGGACGGGCTTAGCCCAAAATTCCCGGCTGAAATCAAATTGAATTAGCTGCCTTTGACGCTATCCCCAGCGGGAACCTTGCCGTCCGGGCCCGGCTTCACGAGTTGCGGATTCTGGTCGGTGTCGACGTTTGGATTGTCGGCGCCGCCCGCCATGCGCGAATTGGTGTTGGTGATGGTGGCTTTGGGGATGCCATCGCGCATGTCGTGCTTGTTCTTGTCGCTCATCTGTCACTCCGCAAAATGTTCGAAGTGATAACGGCTGGGGCCACGGATCGTTTCGCGCAGCAGAGGTTCCCTATCTGCTCAGGACCCAGCTCGCGACATCATCCTGCACCTTGGCGCGGCCCAGATCGCGCAGCAGCATGTGATAGCCATTGGGATATTCGCGCAGATCCGCGCGCGCGCCCAGCTCGCGGATCGTGGCGCTGGCGGGCGCGGGTGGAATGACCTGATCTTTTTCGCCATGCAGATAAAGAATGGGCGCGGACGTAGTCAGGCGGGATGGTGCGGTGCGCGCATCGCCCATCAGATTGACCAGCCCATACAGCGTATCGGCGCGGGTTTTTTTCTGGAACAGGGGATCTTTGCCCAGCGCGATCAGCATGGGGATGTTATCGGAGGGAATGATCTTGACCACTTTGCCGGCGGCACTGTTGGTGAGGATGATGCCGGGCGTGATGTACGCCACCATGAACAGCGCCACCCGATAAAGCGCCGGCATGTCGGCCCGCGACCACACTGCCGGCGAAATCAAGATCGCGCCATCGACAGCGGGCGGATGCGGCGACGCCAGCGCCGACAACACCACCGCCCCGCCCATGCTTTCGCCCGCCGCGAAAATCTTCGTGCCCGGGAAACGCGCCCGCGCGGCATTGACCAGATCATCGAGGTCGCCGCGCATCACATCGCCGCCTGCCCATAATCCCGGATTGGCGCTGCGCCCGAAACCGCGCTGGTCGATGGCGAGCGTGGTGATGCCGCGTTTGGCCCATTGTGTGCCCGGCATGTCGAAGGCGTTGGAATAATCGCTCATGCCGTGGAGCGCGACGATCACCGCCTTGGGTGCATCCCCGTCTGCTGTCCATTCGCGCAGCGGCAGGCGCGTACCGTCGCGGGCCACCAGCACATCGGACTCCAGATGCGGTTTCACGCTTTCATTTCCCAATGGTGCGGTGGTCGCGGCGCAACCCGCCAGCGCCAAAAACAAGATAGGGCACAGGACTATCGCGAACAGCCGCATGATTGTCTCAGTTGAGAAGCCCGATCATGGACGCCGACAGCCCGCTCGCCAAGGTGCCCGAGACAATGGCGCGCAGGGCCAGCGGCACGATTTCGGCTCGCCGCTCCGGCATCAGGGCGCTCATGCCCGCGATCAGGATGCCGACGCTGCCGAAATTGGCGAAGCCGCACAGGGCATAGACCATGATCAGGCCAGAGCGTGGATCCAATGTGCCCGCTGGCAGCGCGGCGTAATGCAGATAGGCGACCAATTCATTGAGAATGGTCTTGGTGCCCAAGAGGCTTCCCGCCACGCCCGCCTCACGCCAGGGCACGCCATAAAGCCAGGCCATGGGCGCGAACAACCAGCCAAGAATGCGTTCCAACGTGATGGGTGCGCCCATCAGATTGGGCAGCACCGACAGAATCTGATCCGCCAGCGAAATCAACGCCACCATCACGATCAACAGCGCCATGATCTGCAGATAGATTTTCAGACCGTCTTCCGTGCCCTTGGCCACCGCATCCATGCTGGAGCGGTATTCGAGCCGGGCGGGTACTTCTTCGGTCGCCGCATCGCCCGGCACCATGATGCGGGCGATCATCACTGCACCGGGCAGCGCCATCATCGACGCCACCAGCACATGACCCAGCGCGTCGGGCAACACCGTGCGCAGCACCGTGGCATAGAGCACGAACATGGTGCCCGCCACCGAGGCCAGGCCGACGCTGAACAGAATAAAGAGTTCGGTGCGGGTCATTTTCGCCAGGCAAGGCCGGATCAAGAGCGGCGCTTCGATCATGCCCATGAACACGGTCGCG
The DNA here is from genome assembly GCA_040389405.1 of Pseudomonadota bacterium. GTDB lineage: Bacteria > Pseudomonadota > Alphaproteobacteria > Micropepsales > Micropepsaceae > Rhizomicrobium. The sequence continues at coordinate 388,611 of JAZJZY010000002.1, forward strand.
CCCGACGCCAGCGCCGTCGCGCCCCCCAGGCCCAGGGTCCGGCGCAGCACGAAGGCGATGCCGCCCACGATGATGGGCAGCACCCGCCAGTACCAGAGTAGAGCCGACAGGGCCGAGATCACGATCACCAGTGGCAGCACGCCGAAGGCGAAGCTGGTCATGGCGGCCGGATTGGTGACCGCGAAAGGCGGCGCGGCGCCGCCGACATAGCCGAACACGAAGCCCGCCCCGGCCGTGGTCGCCGCGGCCAGCACATTGACGACATTGTTGAGGCCCAGCAGCAGCGCCCGGGCGGGCGGGAATTTCAGCAGCACCAGCGCGATGGCCGCCTGCAACAGCAGCGCCGTCACCACGATGCGCCAGCGGAAGGCGCGGCGGTCCTCCGAAAACGCCCAGGCCAGCGCGATAATGGCGCAAATGCCCAGGACCGACTGCAGATGCACCAACAAATTTTCGGACATGCCTGAACCCCAACTCCCAAAGCCACGCTACCCGATTTGCGCGCGACAGCAAGCACGAGGCGGGCTAAACTTGGAGGGGGTGACCATGATCCGATTTATTCATCTGCTGTCCGCCGGTTTGCTGGCCGTGCTGGCGTTGGGCGCGTGCCCTGCACACGCCGCGACCGTGCCCGCCATCGGTTGTCCCGCGGACGGCCAGATGGGTGCAGAGGCCGCGCCCAAGAACGGAACGAAGTCCCTGACACTTGACGCTGACGCCGCTTCCGGACTGGCCTATTTTCAAAATTCGCATATCGGTGTTCTGGGGCCGCGAGGCTGGCACTGCCTGGTCCTGGCTGGATCGAACGGAGTAACAATCTATGTCACGCCGGAGCGTCTGCGCGCCAACGCCATGCTCCACGGGCCTCTGCAGGCATTTTCCGGCAATGTCATTCAGCTGTCCGTCAACTTCGGCGAAACTTCGGGCCGCTTTGAAGCTGCCCGGCTCATGGCCCGGGTCTTTCCCCAGAAACGCAAATTCGTGGAAGACGTAATCGCCGAAAAGATCCTGCCGGCCTCGGACTTCGTCTTTGGCCCTTATCCGCACGATAGGATGGTGCGGCGGAGCGCAACCTTGGTGGAATATGAAACCCGGGAAAATACCAAAGGCCTGGGCACAGACACGCGGCTGGCCGCAAACTCCTCACCGATCTCGGGCATGATTTTCTTGAGCCACAATGACGACGTGTCGCACTTGGCGGTTCGCATAACTGATCCGCATTTGACCGCGACCATTATTCGCCTGACCGAGATTGGCTGGGGCGCACCTTGACGGATAAGCCTACCGAAATCCGCGCCCTGGCGGGGGTGCGCGCCTTTCCGCCGCTCGTGCTGGTGATGTTTCATTTCAGCGAAGGCCATGGCTACCGCCATTTCTGGCCGCTCGATTATGTGGCGGCGCGCGGCTATCTGTGGGTGGAATTCTTTTTCTGCCTGTCCGGCTTCATCCTCGCCCATGTCTATGGCGCGCGCATGGCGCAGCTGTTCACGGCAAAGGGCTATGGCACCTTCTTGAAAGCGCGGCTGATCCGACTTTATCCGTTGCATCTCTTCATGCTGCTGGTGGTGCTGCTGACCGCCATCGTCACCCGCCAGCTTGCCGCCATCGGCCATTACACTTCGATCTTCGACCTCACCTATCACACCGTGATCACGCCGGTCAGTCTGGTATTGAATCTGCTGCTGGTGCAGGCCTGGAACACACAGCCATCTTTGACCTGGAATGGCGTCGCCTGGTTCGTCAGCGTGGAATGGGCGCTGTGCCTGCTGTTTCCCGTATTTTTGTTTTTGTCGAATGGACGGCTGTGGCGCGGTTTCGCATTGATCGCGGCGGGCGTGGCGGGATTGACGGCGCTGGACCTCACCTCCGCCCATGGCCTGGACATCACGTTCCACAATGGCGTGCTGCGCGGGCTGTCTGATTTCTCGGTAGGCGTGGGGCTGGCGATGCTCTATCGCGCGATCAAACCGCGTGATGCCCTGCCCGGCTGGGCACATTCGCTGATCCAGCTCGCGGTGGTCGGCGCGCTGTTCTATGCCATCTACAACACCGGCTGGTCGCATACCCGGATGGATATCTTCACCGTGCTGCCGATGATGGCGCTGGTCTTCGCGCTCGCCTTCGACCGCGGCATTGTCGCGGACGCCTTGAAGACCCGCATCCCGCAGCTATTGGGCGGCTGGTCTTTCGCCATTTATATCGGCCAGACCTTCATGCTGCTGATCATTCGCGTGCTGGAACAGCGGGTCTATCCACCGCCGATGACACCGGTCCTTGGAACGACCTTCATCAGCCTGTCATGGTGGCTGGAACCGCTGCTGCTGGTAATCTGCTGCATCGGCTGGGGCGCATTGATCGCCACTGTGATCGAGCATCCGGCGGCGGTGTGGTTGAAACAACGATTGAGCGGAGCTTGACGATGGACAAGACACCGCCGCCCATTGCCCTCGCCATCGCGCGCGGCATGTCGTGGAAACCGGGGCGCTCCGCCGAAGCCTTTGTCGATGGCGATCTGGAAGTCCGTTTCACCGCCGGCCCCACCAAAGGCCCGCAAGTGCCGCATGACCGCGACGAGCTTTACATTGTCGCCGCAGGCACCGCCCGCTACCGGGTGGAAGATACCGTCACGATGGTCGGCCCCGGCGATCTTCTGTTCGCCGCCGCCCGCGCCCCGCACGGCTTCGAGGAATTCTCGGATGATTTCGCCATCTGGATCATTTTTTTCGGCCCCGTAAAATAGACGCGCATCCGTTTGCGCCATCGCCTTGACCCGTGCGCCGCGAAAGCGCCATCGTAGGCCGTTTCCCTGCGGAGAATTGCCATGCCCCACATCCCGATTTCCTTCACGAACAAGGTTGCCATCATCACGGGCGCGGGCGGCGGGCTGGGGCGGGCGCATGCGCTGGAATTCGCGCGGCGCGGCGCCAAGGTCGTGGTCAATGATCTGGGCGGGGCGCTGGACGGTTCGGGTGGCAACTCCGCAGCAGCAGAAGCCGTCGTCAAGGAGATCAAGGATGCGGGCGGCGAAGCCATCGCCAACGGCGCTTCGGTCACCGACGACAAGGGCGTCGAACATTTGGTCAAGCAGACCATGGATGCCTGGGGCCGCATCGATATCCTGATCGCCAATGCGGGCATCCTGCGCGACAAGAGCTTCTCCAAGATGGAGATGCGCGATTTCGAAGCGGTGATGAATGTGCATCTGATGGGCACGGTGAAGCCCGCGCATGCGATCTGGCCGATCATGAAGGCGCAGAAATACGGGCGCATCGTGGTGACGACCTCGTCCACCGGCCTGTACGGCAATTTCGGCCAGACCAATTACGGCGCGGCCAAACTGTCGCTGGTAGGGCTGATGAATTCGCTGAAGCTGGAAGGCGAGAAGGACAATATCAAGGTCAACGCCATCTGCCCTGTCGCCGCCACCCGCATGACGGAAAACCTGATGCCGCCTTCGGTGCTGGAAATGCTGAAGCCGGAATTCGTCACCCCTGCCGTGGCGTTCCTGGCGTCGGACGAAGCGCCCACCGGCGTCATCATGACCGCGGCGGCGGGTGTCTTCGCGGCGGCGCAATTGGTGGAAACCGACGGCGTCAATCTGGGTCATAGAGCCACCGCCGACGATGTGGCGGACAATTTCAAGAAGATCGCCGATTTCTCGAACGCCAAGCATTACAGCCAAGGCGGCGAGCAGAACGGGAAGTTCTTTGCGAGAATTCAAGATACGCCGGTTGTAGGTTGACCCCTCCGGTCTGCGCTGGCCCGAGGGCCAGCTACGACCACCTCCCCTATCAGCGCGCTTTGCGCGCATAGGGGAGGCGGGCCTGCACCAAGGCGCACAGCCCCAAAGCATTGTTGTCGTCCCCGGCGAGGCGCGATCAGCGCCGAGGGAGTTCCTAGCGCCAGCGTAGGAACGATCCAGGTCGTATGCACCTGCGCGGTTTTTGACGCCTGGATTCCCTTCCCCTCGCGACAGCGCTTCGCGCCATCACTCGGCCGGGAATGACAAGCGCGTCTTTTCTACTCAAAGAACATATTCACCGCGATCTGCGGGATGACCTGTGACGGCGTGTTGCGGCCGGCCATCGAGATTTCCACACCCGCGATGATGCCGATATGTTCGGTGGGATTATATTCAATCCCCGGCGCCACCCAGAAGACGGAGCCTTCGATGTCCGGCATCGCGCCCGTCACGCCCAACCCGCGCAGATGCGGGCCTTTGGCGAAATCCTGCAGAATGTCCAGCGCCAGCGCCCATTGCTGGTCGATCCCAACCTCGTCGCCAATGCCCAGCTCCGCCGACGATCCCGGCACCACGCTGCCCAGGAATCCTTGCGCCGTGCCGTAGGAGGTGACGCCATGGAGGCTGACATCGTTCAGCGGCTGGGACACCCGCGCCCACATCCGCAAGCGATGCGGATGCAGCCAGGTGGTGAAGCGCTGCTGCAGTTCGATCTCCTCCATCGCCATAGTGGCGCCGGTACCGAAGCCGTCAGCGGAATGGCGCAGATGCTCGAATTTACCCAGGGGAAGGGTGATGCCGAAGGTGGTGGTCAGCGACGGATGCCAGAAATCCAGCGCGCCCGGAAACGGGCGGTAATGCAGTTTGATCGGTAGATCGGCCAGGCCTGTCTGCACATCGCCGTCATGCGACACATGCGCAACGGCCGGTATCACCTGAATCGAAACGCTGTCGCTGACGCCGTAATTGACGGAGGTATAGGACCGTATCTGTTCGACACCGACCGGCGCGGAATGCAGGATGCCGTTGGCGTCGAATACGCCGATGCCGCGCTTGTCGATCAGATAGGGCTCGACCCCCAAAATGCCCCCGCGCGGCACGCCGGGCGACGGCGAGAGCAGCGTGCCGGTGAACCATTGCGCCCGGATCGCCGCTTCGCTGTCCCCTTGCTGCGCTGCGGCCGTCCCGGCGGATGCCAGGAAAACGACCGCACACAGCGTACGCGCGAGCAACATTTCTCCCCCGCGCAATCTCTAGCGCGGCGTTTGCGGCCGGACTTCCGATAAAATGGCATTCCGGTTCTGCGTCCGGTGCTTCCCGTCAATCCGCGTTCCGGATTCCGCAAGATGGACGAGGCAAGATTTAATCCTTGCCGACCCTCTTTTGTTGCGTCACGCTTGTGTCATGAGTGATCTCGCGCTGAGTCTGAGGCTGGCGCGGCCCGCGGATGCCGCACCGCTCGCACGCGTGTATGTCGACGCCTGGCAAGACACCTACGCCGCCATTCTTCCCCATTCCCTGCTCTCCGGCATGTCGGTCGGCGTTCACGCCGCCCGGATCGAGCGCGCCATCAAGAAAGGCGCCGTGCTGGTGGCCGAGGATGCCCGTCATGGCGCCATCGGGCTGGCCGGCTTCGGCGCGGCGCGCGACCGGGGTCTGGGCTTCGACGGCGAGATCTACACATTATATGTCGCGCCCGCTTTCCTGGGGCGCGGCGTCGGCCGCTCGCTCCTGCATGGCGCGTTTGCCGCTCTCAAGACCCGCGCCTTCCAGTCCTGCCTGATCTGGAGCCACGCCCAGAACAATGCCTGCTTCTTCTATGAAACGATGGGCGGCGTACGCAGCGGCAACCGCCAGATCATGATGGGTGGCCAGGATGTGAGCGAAGTCGCATTCGGCTGGAAAAGCCTGGCTCTCAGCCGCAGGAAGCTGACGACCTGATCCGACACCTAGGCCGCTTACCTATTGGCGCCCGGAAAGAATGATCCGGTTATACCGATAACTTAGGATCACTCCTTCGCAATCCTTGCCGCCGTTGTGCATACCGCACCGGAACTTACATCTGCGAATTCCGTTTTGATCTCGTGAGCGGATTTACCATCTTTGCTTAATTCATAAGCAAACACCCGCTGAGTATAAGCACCGCCGCCCGCCTCGATCGCTACAATCCAGCGGCTTCCGCGATTCCAAGCAAACATATAGCGACGCCCGCCGGAAGGGTTAAAAGATTCACCTGGCGCAGAAATTACATCAATACTTTCAAATTTTTCCCGAAGCTCTTTCGGTAACCCCGTCGGCGGCTTCATCTTCATCTCCTGCTGCAAAGCAGCCGGCAACCCGGAAGGTAATGCGATTTTTATGAATCCAGCGGGCGTTGGGCAATTCGGTATTTTGCGCCCGCACGATGACACAAGCATTGTTGTGATCACGGCAATGGCGCAAATGCATATCTGCCTGGCGCGCATTCTCACAAATCCCTTGGCCGCACGAAATCCACCAGCTTGCCTTCGCCCGGCTGGATGTCGCGCCAGCGGGTGATGTCGAAATCCAGCACCGCCAGGGCACAAGTCGGGAATTTTTCCTCGAGCACATCGCGGCGCTCACGTTCCTTGCGGCGGACCGGTTCGCGCGCCAAGAGGGTTGCCAGTTCTTCCAGCCCGGGATTGTGCCCGATCACCATCACCGCGCCGGTCTTGGCCGGCAGACCCTGGATCATCGCCAATATCTTTCCGGTTTCGGCAAGATAGAGCGCATCGCGATAGTCGGCGCGCGGCGGCATCGCAAGCGCGCGCAGCACCAGATCGGCGGTCTGCACCGTGCGCGCAGAGGTCGAGACCAGCACCCGCTCCGGCTCGGCCCCGTTCTTGTGCAGGTAGCGCGCCACCGCCTCCGCATCGGCGACACCGCGCAGGGTGAGCGCGCGGGCATGGTCGTCCTGGCCCGGTTCACCGGGCGCCGCCTTGGCATGCCGCAGAATATAGAGACGTTTCATGACCGATATTCCGCGTTTCCAGCGCAAACCAGCCGCGACTCTAATGATCTTGACCCAGCACCCGCAACCGCGTCACAAAACTGCCTCTTCATAAGGCCTGACACACGATGGCGACCAACAAGACCCCGGGAAAATGGCGTAAACGCACCATCGGCGTACGCGGCGGCACCATGCGCTCGCCCTTCCAGGAGACCAGCGAGGCGCTGTTCCTCACCTCCGGCTATGCCTATGAGAATTCCGAGGAAGCCGAAGCTCGCTTTAAGGGCGAGATCGGCGGCTATCAATATTCCCGCTACGCCAATCCCACCGTCACCATGTTCGAGGAACGCATGGCGATGCTGGAAAGCGCGCCCGTCGCGCAGGCCACGGCCACCGGCATGGCGGCGGTATCGGCGGCGCTGCTGTCTGCGCTGAATGCGGGCGACCATATCGTGGCGGCCAAAGCGATGTTTGGATCTTGCCTGAATGTGGTGACCGACATTCTGCCCCGCTTCGGCGTCAGCCATACTTTGGTGGATGGCGGCGACGTGGCGCAATGGAAAGCCGCGCTCAAGCCCAACACGCGCATGCTGTTCCTGGAGACGCCATCCAATCCCACCTTGTCGATCGTCGATCTGAAAGCGGTGGGACAAGTGGCCAACGATGCCGGCATCTATCTGGTGGTGGACAATGCCTTTGCCAGCCCCATCCTGCAGCGGCCGATGGAATTCGGCGCCCATGTCTCGGTGCAGTCCTCCACCAAATATATCGACGGCCAGGGTCGCGCCTTGGGCGGCGTGGTCTGCTGTACGGAAGATTTCTACAAAAAGCATCTGCAGACCTGGATCCGCAACACCGGCCCCTCGATCAGCCCCTTCACCGCCTGGCTGCATCTGAAGAGCCTTGAGACCTTGGATATGCGCATGCGGCAGCATTGCGAGAATGCCGCCAAGGTCGCCGACTTCCTGGCGACCCAGCGCAAGGTGACGCGGGTGCTCTATCCCTTCCGCGCCGACCATCCGCAGCACAATCTGGCCCGCGCCCAGATGGAAGCGGGCGGCGGCATCGTCGCGTTCGAGATCGAGGGCGGCAAGAAATCCGCGTTCAAGCTGTCGAACGCGCTGGGCATCATCGACATCTCCAACAATCTGGGCGACGCCAAGAGCATCATCACCCATCCGGAGACCACCACCCATTCCAAGCTGACGCCCGACGCGCGCGCCGAGCTGGGCGTGACCTCCGGCCTGTTGCGCCTGTCGGTTGGCCTCGAAGACGCCGACGATCTCTGCGAAGACCTGGAACAGGCGATCAAGGCGGCTTAATCCGCCTGGCCACTCGCCAGTAGAACAGAGAGCGGGTTCGGCTTGGCCGGCGCGATCCGGCGCAAGGTGTTGGTGTCGCGGTGGTCGAAGGGCGGGGTTTGGCCCCGCACCACCAGATCGGTGCGCGTCACATAGCTCCAGCTATCGTCATCATGGAAAGTGATGTCGATGCGGTAATAGTCGGTACGAAACGCTTCATCCAGAAATGTCGTGGAGCAGATTCCGAAACGCGGATCGCCGCGCCGCGCTTCCACGGAAATCTGCGCATCGCCCGGCTTCGCCGTGCCGCCTGCCAGCACCACCTGTCCGCGCGGGATGGCGATGGTTTGCATGATCATCCCGGTGGCCGGCTCCCACAGCCAATAGCCGACCTGATCGTGGAAGGTGATCGCTTCCTCGGGCGTGTTGATATGGATGTGGTAGCGTAGCCCATACAACAGCTGCGGGCCGTTGGTCTGGGCATCGATCGGCTCCATCAGGATATGCTCGCGGAACACGCGCCGTTCGGGACCATCCGCCTTGGGATTGAGGTCGACGCCTTGATCGGATTGCCATTCCCCCGCCAGACGGCTGAGCGGTCCCAGATTGGCCAAGGTATCGGGCGAGGAATCGGGCTCGGTAAAAACATCGTCGGGAATATTCGGCATGGTCCCCTCGGGCGGAATATGCGCGGAATTTGCAGGACGGGCGCTGCAATAACAAGCATCGCCAACCCATTGCGCGCAGGCGATTTGCGTAGGCAGAACCATCGCTTATTGTCGCGCCATGTCCACTTTCGCCATTCATCCCGTACGCTCGCCCGACGATCTGGCGGCGGCCAAGACGCTGTTCGAGGCCTATGCTGCCTCGCTGGGGATCAACCTTTCGTATCAGAATTTTGTCGAAGAAATGGCGGCGATGCCGGGCAAGTACGCTCCGCCCAAAGGCGAGCTGCTACTGGCCCGCAGCCCTGACGGCGCGGCGTTGGGATGTGTGGGGCTGCGCCCGCTGCCGTCCGACGGCGACTGCGAAATGAAGCGGCTGTATGTGACGCCGGAAGGGCGCGGGCTGGGCCTGGGCAAGGCGCTGGCCGAGCGGGTAATCGATGAAGCCCGGCGGATCGGCTATCGCCGGATGCTGCTGGATACCCTGCCCTCACTCGCCACCGCGGTCGCCCTGTACGACCGTATGGGGTTCGTCCGCATTCCGGCCTATTACGAGACGCCCATCCCCGGCACCATCTTCATGGTTCTGGCGCTGTAGCACCCGGTTCATGACCGGCATGTCATACACGCGGATGCCAGCCGCGTGGGTGCGGCTTATGATAATCTCTCCCAGGGAGAGTCTCATGGCCGAACACACGATCAAGCTGCAATGGATCAAGGGCGACGTGGCGTTTACGTACGACGCCTATTCCCGCAATCACCAGATCACCTTCAAGGACGGCGTGGCAAAAACCTTCTCTGCTGCGCCCGCCTATCGCGGCGATGCCACCAAGGGCGATCCCGAAGACATGTTCGTCGCGGCGCTGTCGTCGTGCCACATGCTGAGCTTCCTCGCCATCGCGGCCAAGAAGAAATTCGTCATGACCTCCTATGACGACGATGCCGTGGGATATCTGGAGAATGAGGGCGGCAAGCTGTGGATGACGCGGGTGATCCTGCGCCCCCGCATCGTGTTCGAGAACGCGCCCGATGCCGCGACCCTGGACCAGATGCATCACCTGGCGCACGAAGCCTGTTTCATCGCCAATTCGGTCAAGACGGATGTGAAGGTCGAACCTCAATAACGGTGGGGACGCATGACACGCGACAGACTGTGTTTTTCGGTGATGCTGGTCTCCTTCGCGGCGGGTTTTGTCAGCATCGCCGCGCTGCGTTTCGCAGCGCCGGCGCCTTGGGCGCACCCAGTTCTGATCGCCGCTATTGGTGCCTGGATTTTATGTGCCGCCTATTATTTCTTGGGGAACCGGGAATAACGCGCAAAGCACTGGCTTGTGAGCGGAATTAACTGTCGCAGCGATGGTGCTTGCCTGGGCGGCGGCGCGCCCCGATAATCGGGCCATGTTCGAAAAACAGACCCGTTCCATCCATGTCGCGGTCAAGCCTGCTTATCTGGACGATCAGTCCGATCCGGCGGACGACCGCTATGTCTGGTCCTACACCGTCACCATCGCCAATCGCGGTCAGGAGCCGGTGCAGCTGATTTCGCGCTACTGGAACATCATGGACGCGGCGGGGCGGGTGCATGAAGTGCGCGGCCCCGGCGTGGTCGGCGCGCAGCCGGTGATCGCCCCGGGCGAGAGCTTCGAATACACCAGCGGTTGCCCGCTGGACACCGCCTCGGGCGTGATGAGCGGCCGCTACCAGATGAAGGCCGCCTCGGGCGAAGATTTCGAGGCGGAAATCCCCGCCTTCCTGCTGGAAAGCCCCTACGAGCGGCGCCAGGTTCACTGAATCCGTCAAGTTGGCAGAATCTCCTTAAATCGGCAGGCTGGGGCATGCGGCGGTTCGCCGCCCGCAAATCCGCGTAAATTTCGCCGCCGGGTTGCAACTTATCGGCCCGCCCGCATCTAATGTCCGTATCAAGCACGGAACCTCCATGACAGACCCTGCCCCGACCCGCCCCACCCGCACGGAGGCCGAAAAGGCCATTCACACCTTGCTCCGCTGGGCCGGCGACGATCCGGCGCGTGAAGGCCTTCTCGACACGCCTGCCCGGGTGGCGCGCGCTTTCGAGGATTGGTTCTCGGGCTATGCCCAGGATCCGGAAGCCTATCTCGCCCGCACGTTTGAAGAAGTCTCAGGCTATGACGACATGGTGATCCTGAAAGACATCCGTTTCGAATCCCATTGCGAGCACCATCTGGCCCCCATCATCGGGCGCGCCCATGTCGGCTATCTGCCCAACAACAAGGTGGTGGGCATTTCCAAGCTGGCGCGAGTGGTGGACGCCTTCGCCCGCCGCCTGCAAGTGCAAGAAAAGATGAACGCCCAAATCGCTCAGTGCATCCAGAAGGTGCTGGAGCCCAAAGGCGTGGCGGTGGTGATCGAAGCGGCGCATCAATGCATGACCACGCGCGGCGTGCACAAATCGGGCGTCACCATGGTGACATCGACCATGTTGGGGGACTTCCGCACCAACGACGTGACGCGGCGCGAATTCCTCAACATCATCGGCAATCCCGCCAGCCGACAGGACCGCTGAGATCATGGCGGCGCTGGACCTGATCAAGACCCTGATCGGATTCGATACCACCAGTCGCGGCTCGAACCTGGCGCTGATCGATTATGCGGAAGATCTGCTGACGGCGTCGGGTGCCCGCTGCCGCCGCAGCTATGACGTCACCCGCGCCAAGGCCAATCTCTTTGCCAGCTTCGGCCCCGAGACCGACGGCGGCTATGTCCTGTCGGGCCATACCGATGTGGTGCCGGTGGATGGACAAGTATGGTCGTCCGATCCCTTCAAGCCGGAAGTGCGCGACGGGAAATTGTACGGCCGCGGCGCCTGCGATATGAAAGGCTTTGTCGGCGTGGCGCTGTCCCTGGCGCCGGAAATCGCCAAGGCGAAACTGAAGCGCCCCATCCATTTCGCGCTGTCTTATGACGAAGAAGTGGGCTGCGATGGCGTGCTGGAGCTGTTGGGCGATCTGAAGAGAGTGGGCATCAAGCCCGCGCTGGCGATCGTCGGCGAACCCACCCTGATGTCGGTGGTGGGCGCGCACAAAGCGGGCGCGGTGCTGCACACGACGTGCAAGGGCCATGAGCATCATTCCAGCGCACCGGAAAAAGGCGCCAATGCCGTGATGATGGCGGGCGAGTTCGTCAAGCTGCTGGACGATGTCTGGAACGGATTGCGCGCCGATACCGATCCCCGTTTCGATCCGCCCCATTCCACGGTGCAGGCCAACATGATTTCCGGCGGCACCGCCACCAACATCCTGGCGCGCGAAGCTCTCGTCACCTGGGAATACCGCGCTTTGCCCGACCGCGACGCCAAGCTGATCGTGGACACGGTGGCGCGCCGCACGCGCGATGAACTGCTGCCGAAATACGCCCGCCGCGCACCCGAAGCGGCGTTCGAGACCAAGCTCCACGCCGCCTATCCCGGTCTGGTGATGGACGAGGACTCGCCCGCCATCGCGCTGGCTCGCGAAATCACCGGCGCCAACCGCGTGGAAGCCGTCGCTTATGGCACCGAGGCGGGACAATTCCAGCGTTACGGCATCCCCGCCGTGATCTGCGGCCCCGGCTCCATCGACCAGGCCCACAAGCCCGACGAATTCTGCGAACTCAGCGAATACGCCGCCTGCGAAGCATTCCTGCGCAAGGTGATCGCAAAGGCGTCGAGTTAGACCCCTGTGTCATCCCCGGGCGAGCGCTTAGCTCACCTGTCATCCCCGGCGAGGCGTATGCGCTCCCGTGTCGTCCCCGGCGAGCGGCGCATCGAAGATGCGGTGCGAGGGAAGGGGATCCAGGTCTTAAAATCACAGACGGTTACGGATGAATTGGCATCGAACTTGACTTGACGCCTGGATCCCCTTCCCTCACGCGAATTTCATTCGCGTTCGCCGGGGATGACAAGAGGATCAGGCCAATGCTGCCGGTGTTATCTCATGCGTCGTGCCACAAAATTCGCAGCGGGCACGGATGACGCCATCGGGATCGGCCAGGCCGGCACGTTCTTCGGGTTTGTAGCCGCGCAGGATCTGGGTGATGCGGCTCGCGTCGCAATCGCAACGGAATGTCACCGGCTCGGCCGGCTGCACCCGCACTTCGTCTTCGTGGAACAGCCGCCACAGCACCTTTTCTGGTGCGAGATTCGTGTCCACCAGCTCCAGGTCTTCCACCGTGCGCGCCAGGATCGACAACCGGTTCCAGTCGTCTTCGCTGCGGCCCGGCGCCTTGCTGGCTTCCGGCGTCATCTGCAGCATCAGCCCGGCGGCCTGCCAGCGCGGATGCTTTTCGCCCGCCACATACAGCGGTGCCGCCGCCAGCCGGATCACGGTCGGCAATTGTTCGGACTGTTCGAAATAGGTTTCCGCCGACGCCGCCAATCCATCGGGCGAAAGCGAGACGATGCCCTGATAAGTCTGGCCGCCGCGCTGCGGCTCGATGGTGATGGCCAGCGCGCCCTCGCCCGCCAGCTTGGCGAAACCCGCATCGTCCAGACCCGCGAAACGCTCCGCATCCAGCCGCGCATAGCCGCGCACGCCGCGCGGGCGATGGGTCTGTGCTCCATCGTCTTCGCCCTGGTCGGGCGAAGACCCATAATAATCCGCCGTGACGATATCGAGAGGGCCGCTGCTCTTGGTCTGCACCGTCAGCCGCCCATCCAGCTTCAGCGCGGAACCCAGCAGCGCCGCCAGCGCCAGGCTTTCACCCGCCACCCGCGCGGCGGGTTCCGGAAGCGCATGCGCCTCCAGCGCCTGGGCCGAGGCCGTATCCAGGCGCACAAAGCGGCCGCGCACACCCGCCTTGGAAATATCGAACGGCAAGACGAAATCGCCCGCCGACGCAGCGGAAGCTATGGGGTTTTGTTCGGACATGACCCGTTATATGGCTGGTAACCCCGGTCATTCAACCGGCAAAGATCTGCGCGATTTTGCGTACTAGATTTCGCGCCATTCATCGTCTGGGGCTTCGATGACAACCGGCAATTCACAGAAGGGCGGCGCGCGCCTCTATCAGCGACGTTTCGTCTATCCGCTGATCACGGTGGCGGTGCTGCTGGTCATCGCGCTGGCGCTGGGATTGCGATTTTCGATGCAATCGCGCGTCCGGCTTTGCCCGCCGGGCAATCCCGATTGCGGGATGACGCCGCCCGGGCCTGCGCCGGTAACCGCACCCCGCTAGGCCTCAGACCGTCGGCGTCTCGGTGTGCCAGAACGTCACCAGCAAACCGCCCGCCACGATCAGCGCGCCGCCGATCAGGATGGGAAGGCTGGGCACGGTCTTGAAAGTGACGAAGCTGATCACCTGCCAGACCACGAACAGGGTGGCGATATAAAGCCCCACCACGCGCTCGAACGGCAGCGGCGCCAGATTGAGGAGCACGCCATAGCCGAACAGCAGCACCGCGCCGCCCGCCATCACGAAGATCCGCGCCGCGCCCGCCTTTTCGAACAGGCCGATCCGCACCAGGGCGTCGCCCGTGGCTTCCAAAGTGGTGGCGCCGATCAGAAACGCCCACACGATCAGATATTTCAGCATGGTCCGTTCCTATTCCTGCTCGCCTTGACGCGCGGGGGCGTCAGCGCAACGCCCAGGCCAGAATGGCCTTTTGCGCGTGGAGCCGATTTTCCGCTTCGTCGAACACCACCGATTGCGGCCCGTCGATCACCTCGTCGGTGACTTCCTCGCCGCGATGGGCGGGAAGGCAATGCATGAAGATGGCGTCCTTCTTGGCCAGGCCCATCAATCGCGCATTCACCTGATAGGGTTTGAGCAGATTGTGCCGCTTGGTGGCATTGTCGTCGCCCATCGAGACCCAGGCGTCCGAGACGATGCAGTCGGCATCCTTCGCCGCCGCTTCCGGATCGCTGCCGAACTCGACCTTTGCACCCTTGGCCCAGTGAATCACTTCGGGATCGGAGACCAACTCGCGGGGCGAAGCCACGCGCAAGGTGAAATCGAATTTCTTGGCGGCATGCACCCAGGAGGTCAGCACATTGTTGCCGTCGCCGCTCCAGGCCACGGTGGCGCCCTTGATGGGACCGCGATGTTCTTCAAACGTCATCACATCGGCCATCACCTGGGCCGGATGGCTCCATTTGGTCAGGCCGTTGATCACGGGAATGGTGGCGTTGGCGGCCAGTTCTTCCACCATCTCATGATCCAGAAGGCGGATCATGATGGCATCGACATAGCGCGAGATCACCCGCGCCGTGTCGGCGATGGTTTCCTCGCGGGCCAGCTGCATCTCGTTGCCGGTCAGCATCAAGGTGGTGCCGCCCAACTGGCGCATCGCCACATCGAAGGAGATGCGGGTGCGGGTGGATTGCTTGTCGAAGATCATCGCCAGAACCCGGCCGGTCAGCGGCGCATCCTTGTCGGCCACGCCCTTGGGCAGACCAATGCGCGCGGTCTTGCGCGCCTTGGCGTCGTCGATGATGGCGCGCAAGGTGGCGCTGTCATGATCCGACAGATCGAGAAAATGCTTCGGGATATTCTTCACTGGGGCATTCATTGGGCAGCAACTTTCGCTTCAAGGGTGGCCGCGGCCTTGCCCAGCAATTCCAATCCCTCGCGGGCCTCGGCTTCCGACAAGGTGAGCGGCGGCAACAGCCGCACCACATTGTCACCCGCCGGCAGCACCACGATGCCCGCCTCGCGCGCGGCATTGATGAAGTCGCCATTGGGCACCTTCATCTTCAGGCCCAGCATCATGCCCTGCCCGCGCACGCTGTCGAAGATGGCGGGATGGCCCGCCACCAGCGCGCCCAGCTGCTGGTTCAGGTAATTGGCGATCTTGTTGACGTGATCCAGAAATCCCGGCGCCGTCGCCAGGTCCATCGCGGCATTGCCCACCGCCATCGCCAGCGGATTGCCGCCATAGGTGGTGCCGTGGGTGCCCAAGGTCATGCCCTTGGCCGCGTCCGCCGTCGCCAAGGTCGCGCCCAGCGGGAAGCCGCCGCCGATACCCTTGGCGACGCACATGATGTCGGGCTCGATGCCCAGCCATTCATGCGCGAAGAGTTTCCCGGTGCGGCCCATGCCGGTCTGGATCTCGTCGAAGATCAACAGAATGCCTTTGTCGTCGCAAAGCTTGCGCAACGCGCGCAGGAAATCCCCCGCGACGGCGCGCACGCCGCCTTCGCCCTGCACCGGTTCGATGATCAAAGCAGCGGTTTTTTCGTTCACCACCGCTTTCAACGCTTCCAGATCGCTCGCGACATTGCCGGAAAGCTCAACCTGATCGAAGCCAGCCACTTTGGGGCCGAAGCCTTCCAGATATTTCGCGTTCCCGGTGGCGGCGATGCCCGCCAGGGTGCGGCCATGGAAGGCGCCTTCGAAGCTGACGATATGGAAGCGCTCGGGATTGCCGTCCACGAAGTGATAGCGGCGCGCCATTTTGAAGGCGAGCTCGCAGGCTTCCGCGCCAGAATTGGTGAAGAACGCCGTGTCGGCGAAAGTGTTGGCCACCAGCTTGGCCGCCAGGCTTTCCTGTCCCGGCACCCGATAGAGGTTGGAAGTGTGCCAGAGCTTGCCCGCTTGCTCGGTCAGGGCGCCGACCAGCTTGGGATTGTTGTGGCCGAAGGCGTTGACCGCGATGCCCGCCCCGAAATCCAGATATCGCTGTCCATCCTCGGCGAAAAGGTAGGACCCTTCGCCACGAACGAATGCGACATCCGTCCGATTGTAGGTGGGGAGCAATACGGGAAACACGGGATTCTCCTTATCTGGACTATTGAAAGCCGGGGTTTATCTGCTTTTCGTGCCGGTTTTGCTACCCTATTCCAAGCGGGCCCCCTCTGTCCGGCCGGCACGGCCGGCTTTCGGCATGCCCCGGGCGCCCGAAAAGGCTTTCGAGAACCGCCCCGAAAATTCTGCCCCGACGGTAAAAACCGGACAGACATTGCGCTGGACGCGCCCGCAATCCGGCGTTGAAATTGCGCGTCCTATGCCTTGCAGGGGTGTGTCATGCACACATACGAAACCTGTCTCATCGGCGTCTCCGGCAAAGTCTCCATATTCGTTTCAGCCAGCCATTTCAGCGATTCCGCCGCCATCCATGCCGCCCATGGCATGTGCAAGCACGGCGAACTGGCCCAGATCTGGCGCGACGATGTCTGCATCCACAATGACACCATCGCGCAGAAGCGCATTGGGAGCTCGTCCCCCTGAGCTTCCGACCGGGGGGCTGCGTATCTGCCGTCCCGAATGGCCCAGCAGGTCCATCAGGGCCTGTTGGGCTTTTTTCGCGGGCCCGGCATCGACTCATCTTGTGGACAAGCTCTTGGGGTGTCTAGCCAAGGATGGTAAGGTGCGGTTCCTTAGGCACGATATCTTGTAGGCCCGGGCTGGGCCTTGAAAGAGGGAGCCTGCCGATGAACGCCATGAGCGCTATGAACTGGTCCGACGACCGGGTCGAACAACTCAAGTCCCTTTGGACCGAAGGGCTTTCCGCCAGCCAGATCGCCCGCGCCCTGGGCGGGGTCACCCGCAACGCCGTGATCGGCAAGGTTCATCGCCTGGGCCTGGCCGGCCGCGCCAGCCCCAGCCGGGCCGAACGCCCACGGGTCTCGATGTCGCCCAAGGTGCCGAGCCTGCGCACCCATCAGCCCCCCGCCCCGGTGGTGGAGGAAGATCCGCTGACCTTGGCCGACGGCAATTTCGCCACCGTGCTGACGATCTCGGACCGCATGTGCCGCTGGCCGATCGGCGATCCCTCGGCGTCGGAATTCCATTTCTGCGGCCGCAATCCGAAATCCGGTTCGCCCTATTGCGAGGCCCATGCCCGCAAGGCCTATCAGCCGCAGCAGCAGCATCGCCATAAGGGGCGCATGACTGGCTAAAGCGCCCGGGTCTTTTGTGCCGTGGGTTCGTCGCGCGTGCTCACGTGCTAGCGCACGCTCGGCGCGGCGCTCCTGCCCACGTCACAAAATCCCTCGGGCTTGTATGTTATGCACGATCATGCTGGTCGGCAGCGGCCGGGTGTTGACGGCGAGGCGCCGCTTTCATCCCATCTGTCATTCCCGGCCGAGCGATGACGCGCGAGCGTCGTCGTGAGGGGAAGGGAATCCAGGTGGTCGCCGAACGCCTCTATTTTTGAGATACTGGATCCCCTTCCCTCCCATTGCATCTTTCGATGCATTGCTCGCCGGGGATGACAGGGAGAATTCATGTCGGTCTACGACTTCACCGCCAAACGCCTCGACGGCAACGACGAGAAACTGTCCGATTATCGCGGCCAGGTGCTCTTGATCGTCAATACCGCCAGCGCCTGCGGCTTCACCCCGCAATATGCCGGGCTGGAGGCGCTGTATGAAAAGCTCCACGGCGACGGCCTGACGATCCTGGGCTTTCCCTGCAACCAGTTCGGGGCACAGGAGCCGGGCAGCGAGTCCGAGATCGGCGCCTTCTGCCAGAAAAATTACGGCGTGACGTTTCCCATGTTCTCGAAGATCGAGGTCAATGGCGCGAACGCTCATCCGCTCTACAAATATCTGAAAGACGCCAAGCCGGGCCTGCTGGGCACCGAAGCAATCAAATGGAATTTTACCAAATTCCTGGTCGGCAAGGACGGCGAGCCCGTGGCGCGCTTCGCGCCCAACGCCAAGCCGGAAGAGCTGGAAGCCCCGATCCGGAAGCTACTGTAGTGGACGACATAATCCCCTTGTCATTCCCGGCGAGCGCGAATGAAATTCGCGTGAGGGAAGGGAATCCAGGCGCCGGCACATGTCCGACTATTTCGTCTACATGCTCGCAAGCCGCCGCAACGGTACAATCTATACCGGCGTCACCAACGACATTGGCCGACGCGTAGGAGAGCACAAGGACAAAGCCGTTCCGGGATTTACCCGACGATACGGCGTTAATATTCTTGTCTGGTACGAGATATACGGCGACATCAACGACGCGATCATTCGCGAGAAACAAATCAAGGGCTGGAATCGCGCTTGGAAAATCCGGCTGATCGAAGAAAATAATTCCGGCTGGAATGATCTGGCGGCACGCATGCTGTGACGCCTGGATCCCCTTCCCTCACGCTGCGCGCTCGCCGGGGATGACAAACGATCGCTACGACGCCGCTTTGACCGAAACGTTTTCGTCGAGGGAATAACCGGCAGAACGCACAGTGCGGATCGGATCGCTGACGCCTTCGACGTTCAAGGCCTTGCGCAGCCGTCCGACATGCACATCGACCGTGCGAGCTTCGACATAAACGTCCGAACCCCAGACTGCATCCAGCAATTGCTCGCGGCTGAACACGCGGCCGGGATGCTGGATCAAATGGTCGAGCAGCTTGTATTCCGTCGGGCCCAGATGCACCTCGGTGCCGGCACGGCGGACGCGGTGAGCGGCGCGGTCCATCTCGATATCGCCCACGCTGACCACGTCTTCGGCCAGGCTGGGGCGGATGCGGCGCAGCACGGCGCGCAGCCGCGCCAGCAATTCCGTCATCGAGAAAGGCTTGGTGAGATAATCGTCGGCGCCGGTGTCCAGGCCCCGGATGCGGTCGGTTTCCTCGCCCCGCGCCGTCAGCATGATGATCGGCACATTGCGCGTTTCCTGGCGGCTGCGCAGGCGGCGGCAGACTTCGATGCCGGACAGTTGCGGCAACATCCAGTCCAACAGGACGAGATCGGGCTTTTCCTCGGCCGCGACCAGAAGGGCTTCTTCGCCGTCCTGGGCTTCCAGCACCCGATAATTTTCGCGCTCCAGATTGTAACGGAGCAGAGTGATCAATGCGCCTTCGTCTTCGGCGACCAGGATTGTGGGCTTGGTGCTCATGCCTATGCCTTATAAATCTCGAACGGAATGGAGGTTTCGCTGGTGGTGTCGCCCTTGGGACGATTGTTGGCCAGATGGTCGGCGCGCACCATGTGATAGACCACTTCGGCGATGTTGGTGGCGTGGTCGCCGCTGCGCTCGATATTCTTGGCGATGAAAAGGAGATGTGTGCACAGCCCGATGGTGCGCGGATCTTCCATCATATAAGTGAGAAGTTCGCGGAACAGGCTGTTGTAGATCTCGTCGATTTCGCCGTCCTGGTTCCACACCCGCTCCGCCTCTTCGGCATTGCGGCTGGAGAAGGCATCCAGCACCTGCTTCAATTGCGACAGCGCCACCTTGCCCATGCGGGCCAGGCTTTGCGTCAACCGGATCGGCGGTTCGCGGTTCAAGACCAGCGCCCGCTTGGCGATGTTCTTGGCCAGATCGCCGATGCGCTCCAGTTCGGCGGCGGTCTTGATCGCGGCTAGGGTCTCGCGCAGATCGACCGCCATGGGCTGGCGCAGCGCCAGCAATTTCAGGGCGCGGTCTTCGATCTCTTGCTGAATGGCGTCGATGCGGGCATCGCCCCCGACCGCGCTTTCGGCAGCGGCGCTGTCGCGCCGGGCAATGGCTTCGATAGCGCCGGCCATCTGCGCCTCCGCCAGTCCGCCCATCTGGGCGACCAGGGCGGAAAGCCCTTCGAGCTGCTCGGAAAACGCCTTGACGGTATGGTCTGTCATTATGGACTCGGCCCGCTATATGTCGCCCCATCGGATAGGGGCTTTCGGCCAATTCTATGCGACGGTTTTATAACACTTCCGTGACAGGCGCGGGGATCAGGTTTTTTGGGGCGTTTTCCTTGGGAATACCGGGCAAAAGCACCGTGAAGGTCGAGCCCTCGCCCGGCTTGCTCTCGATGCTGAGCCGGCCGTGGTGGCGGCTGACAATGTGTTTGACGATGGCCAGACCCAGGCCGGTGCCGCCCCGTTCGCGGCTGCGCTTGACGTCGACGCGATAGAATCGCTCGGTCAGCCGCGGCACCGCGATGGCGGGAATGCCTTCGCCATTATCCTTTATCGCCACGGAGACCTGCTCAGGCGTGCGGTCCAGAGTGATCCAGACATGACCGCCCTCCCGGCCATATTTGATGGCGTTGTGGATCAGGTTCTGGAACAGCTGCATCAACTCGTCGCGCTCGCCGATGATCGGTACGGGCTGGTTCTTGCTCGCGATGGTGATGGTGATGCGGTCGGCGCGGGCCAGGGGTTCCAGCGCGGCGGCGGCTTCGCGCACCAGACCTTCCACCTCCACCTTGCCTTGGGGCGGGACATGCTCGTTCAATTCGATGCGGGTGAGCGAGAGAAGATCGTCGATCAACCGGCTCATGCGCGAGGCCTGCGCGCTCATGATGCCCAGGAAATTGTCCCGCGCCGCTTCATCGTCCTTGGCATGGCCGCGCAAGGTGTCGATGAAGCCCGACACCGCCGCCAGTGGCGTGCGCAATTCGTGGCTGGCATTGGCAACAAAATCGGCCCGCATCTGTTCGCTGCGCCGGATGGTGGTGAGATCGTGCAGCACCAGACCGATGACAGGCGGGATGATGCTGACCCGGGCGGAATAGGCTTCATAGTGACGCTCGATCGGCACCGCCATGGTGAATTGGGCGATGGCGGGTTCGCCATCGGCGGCGGTCTGTTCGATGGCGGCCAGCACTTCGGGATTGCGCAGCACCGTGCTGAGCGGCTTTTTCTCGACTTCCGCCCCCACCACCAGGCGCATCGGCGC
Source organism: Pseudomonadota bacterium (assembly GCA_040389405.1). Classification (GTDB taxonomy): domain Bacteria; phylum Pseudomonadota; class Alphaproteobacteria; order Micropepsales; family Micropepsaceae; genus Rhizomicrobium. Next base: position 409,848 of record JAZJZY010000002.1, read on the forward strand.
ATTGACGAAAAGAATGCGGTAGCTTTCGTCCAGCAGCATCACCGGCATCGGCATTTGGCCCAGCACCCGGCGCACCAGGGGGGTGAGAATGCCTTCTTGCCCTGTGGGCACCACCGGCTTGGGTTCGGGACGGATGGGCGGCACAAATGTATGCAGGATCACGCCGGCCGCCAGCAGCAGCAGCAGCAAACCCCACACGCCTTTGGGACCCAGCAGCAACAGCAGAATACCCGCAAGCGCCGCGCCCAGCGCGATGGTCCATAATCTCTGCTGCAAAAAGGGCATCAAGGCTTTGTGATTCTCCCGTCGGGGGGACCGCCAATATAACGCGGTTTGCGAAGGATTTTTATAACCGGTGGCTTTGTGGCCCGCACGATCCATGCGGCTGGTTAATCGCGTGTCTAATCGAAGCTGGGCCGCCCCCGGTCCTTTTTGATCCGTCCACGGTGCTTTTTGCCCACGGCGACGCGCTTCTTGCTCGCCAGGGTCGGACGGGTGGCGCGGCGGGGCTTGGGCGGGGTGGCGGCAGCCAGGATCAACGCCGCCAGCCTTTCCCGGGCATCGCCGCGGTTACGGACTTGTTCGCGGAAACGCCGCGCCGTGATGGTGAGGACACCCTCCTTGTCCAGCCGCGCGTCGGACAAGGCCAGGATCGCCGCGCGGACGCTGTGCGGCAGGCTGGGGCTGCGCGCCACATCGAAGCGCAGCTGCACCGCGCTTGCCACCTTGTTGACATTCTGGCCGCCGGGACCGGACGACTGGATGAAATTTTCGTCAAGCTCGGCGTCGGGAATGACCAGGCCATGCCGGATAAAAAGACCACTCATGGTCTGCCGCTTTAGCCCAAGGCATAGAGCCTGTATAGCTTCGGCCAAGGACCGACCAATGAACAAACAGAACGCCTCCATCCAGGGATTCGATTCCCGTCGCCTCCAGCGCATCAACGATGTGATCGCCCGCAATTATGTGGAGAGCGGCGCCATTCCCGGGGCGCTGACCATGATCTGGCGCCGGGGCGAACTGGTCTGGCGCAGCGTCAGCGGCATGCTCGATCTGGGGCGCGGCTTGCCGGTGCGGGACGATTCCATCTTCCGGCTTTATTCGATGACCAAGCCGGTCACCGCCGTGGCGTTGTTGATGCTGATGGAAGAAGGTCATATCGGGCTGGATGATCCGGTGTCGCGTTTTATTCCAGGCTTTGCCGATCTTGGCGTCTATGCGGGCGGCGCGATGGGCAGCTTCGTCACCACGCCCAGCCTCCGCCCCATCAAGGTGGTGGACCTGCTGCGGCACACCGCCGGTTTCACCTACGGCTTTACCAACCGCACCGAAGTCGATGCCGCCTATCGTGCCGGGCGCGTGGGCGAAGCGAACACCGAAGGCGGGTTGGCCGGGATGATCGCGCAGCTGGAAAAACTTCCGCTGGAGTTCGCGCCGGGCGAGATGTGGAATTATTCCGTCGGCACCGATGTCGTGGGCTATCTGGTGGAGAAGCTCTCGGGTCAGCGTTTCTCGGATTTCCTGCGCACCCGCATCTTCACGCCGCTTGCCATGCACGACACCGATTTCATGGTGCCTGCCGCCAAGCGCGACCGTCTCGCCACCTGCTATTACGTCAAGGACGGCAAGCTGCTGGTGTTCGACGATGGGCACAACTCGACCTATGCCCAGCCGCCGCTCCTGGAATCCGGCGGCGGCGGGCTGGCAGGCACCGCCAAGGATTACTTACGCTTCTGCCGCATGCTGCTGAATGGCGGCGAACTGGAAGGCGCACGTTTGCTCAGCCCCAAGACCGTGGCGTTGATGACGATGAACCATCTACCGGGCAAGCGGACGATGACCGAGATGATGCCCGTCACCACCACCTTCAGCGAAAGCGGCTATGCCGGGGTCGGCTATGGCCTGGGCGTGGGTGTCACCCAGGACGTGGCGGCAACCGGCCTTCCCGGCACGGCGGGGGAATATTCCTGGGGCGGCGCGGCGGGGACTTATTTCTTCAACGACCCGAAGGAAGACCTCGCGGTGGTGTTCATGACCCAGGTGCTGTTCGCGCCCGATCGGATTAAGCTGCGCCGCGATCTGCGCGCCCTGGTCTATGGCGCCATGACGGAGTCGTTTG
>JAZJZY010000002.1:411976-518501 GCA_040389405.1 Pseudomonadota bacterium
TTGCGGGATGATCCGCGAGGAATTCGATTTCACCAGCTGGGACGGTCCGTTCGAGACCGGGACCCGCGCCCGCGCGCAAGCCGCGCTGGAACATGGCCGCCTGCTCTATTTTCCGAAAATGCCGTTCCAGCTTTCCAACAGCGAGACGGAATTTCTCGACGACCGCCTCACCGACGGCAAGGCCAAGAATATCAGCCTGGATCATACTAGCGGCAAATTGCAGGGCACTTCGGCCAGCGGCGAACGGGCCGAGCGCCTGGCCGCGATGATCGAACGCTTCGGCGCCGGCGCCACGCGTTTCGTGCAGGATCTGCTGCCCAACTATTCCAGCGTCGAGCGCGCGCGCACATCCTACCGTCCGGTAGAAGTGGAAGGCCGCGCCTATTCTGTGATCAGCGACGACCGGCTGCTCCATGTCGATGCCTTTCCCTCGCGGCCGATGAAGGATGGGCGGCGCATCCTGCGCTTCTTCGCCAATGTCGCGCCGGGCAACGCGAATAGTGGCGGCGCGCGCAAATGGGAAGTGGGCGAGCCTTTCGCGGATTTCGCAGCGAAATTCGCACCGACCCTCAAGCCGCATTTTCCCGGCAAGAGCTGGCTCTATGACACGCTGGGTGTGACGCGGGGGCGCCGCTCCCTCTATGACGAAATGATGCTGTCCCTGCACGATGCCGCCAAGCGCGATGCTGATTATCAGAAGAGCGCCCCGCACACGGCGCTGGATTTCCCACCCGGAAGCTGCTGGCTGGTCTATACCGACCAGGTTCTCCATGCCGCCCTGAAAGGCGAATTCGCGCTGGAGCAGACGTTCCATTTCGATGTCGCACGCATGGGCGAACCCGACACCGCACCGATCAAGGTGCTGGAAAAACTGACAGGAAAAACTCTGGCCTAATTGGCAATGCTGAGACGCGTGACCTGGGCGCGCGCTTTTGCATAGATTCCGGAACCGCCCGGCAATTCCTGATACAGATCGCTCAGTCCCTGCACGGTCTCGGTATCGCCCAGCACCAGCACGCCATCGGGCGACATCGTCTCGGCCAACCGCTCCAGCACCGACACGCGGGCGGTGCGGTCGAAATGCATCAACACATTGCGGCACAACACCAGATCCAGTTCGTCCAGCCAGCCGAAATTGTCCAGCAGGTTGAACTTGCGAAACCGCACCATCCGCTTCAACCGGCTGGAAATCAGAAAGCCGTTTTCCTGGGGCAGGAAATGGCGCGCCACATCCTCTTCCGACAGGCCGCGCACCACATCGGCTTGCGAATACTGTCCAGCTCCGGCGCGGGCGATGGCGTCGCCACTGAAGTCGGTGGCGATCAGTTCAATGGTCCAGCCATGGAGCGGCATCGCATCCAGCATCATTGCCAGCGACCAGGCTTCCTGGCCGGCGGCACAGGCAGCCGACCAGATGCGCAGGCGCCGATCCGTGCTCCGTGCTTCCAGCAATTGCGGCAAAATCTGATCGCGCAAACGGGAAAATTGATGCGGATCGCGGAAGAAGGACGTTTCGTTTATCGTCATCGCTTCGGTGACGGCACCCGCCAGCGCGTCGTTGCCCAATCGCAATTCCCGCATCAAAGCGTCCAGGCCGCGAAAGCCGAAGCGGCGCATTGCCGGCGTCAAACGCCGTTCCAGCACCGCGCTTTTGCTTTCAGTGAGAATCAGGCCGCTGCGGCGGCGCACCAGCCGGGCGAGAAAATGGAAATCGCCGGGCGTCATGGGTGCTACCGCTTCTTGTTTGTCGCGCGAACCTTCGGAAAACCGCTGCACACTTTTCCGGCTCGCGCTCTAGCTAGGCTGCCCGAGCTCGACCAGCTTGGTGCGCAAGGTTGTGCGATCATAGGGCTTCATCACGAAATCGTCGGCGCCGGCGGCAAGCGCGGCGGCGATTTCGTCGGGATCGTTTTCGGTGGTGGCGAACAAGATCACCGGATGGGCGCCGTTGGCCTGGCCGCGCACGCTTTTGAGAAACTCCAGGCCTGCCATCGAAGGCAGATTCCAGTCCAGGAAGATCATGTCGGGCATTTTTTCGTGGCAGGCGCGCAGGCCGCCCATGCCGTCTTCCACTTCGGCGATCTCGAACTGCAATTCCTCGAAGATACGCCGCGCGACGGTGCGCATGACGCGGCTGTCTTCCACCACCAGGCAATTTTTCATCGGCGTCCCCTCTCCGATCCCGTTGGCGCGGCCGGATGCGGCGAAGACTACGCCCGGAAGGTAAACGGGGCCTTGCTGCGAGCCCCTGTTTCTTAACCGCCGGTAACCTCGACCGAGCCTTCGGCCGCCGTCACGGTCAGACCGGCATTGACCGCCCGGGCCAGCCGGTAGGTGAGCTGGGACTGGATGCCCCGCGCATCCACCGGTCCGGCCAATTCTTCGCCCCGCAAGGTACGTTCGATGTCTTCGGCAATGCGCGCATTCAGGCCCGTGGCAACCACCCGGAATTTCGGGGCCTTGGTATCTTCGCCCGCGGTCACCGCCACCAGCCCGCCGCGCGGCAGGCTGTCTGCACCCAACAGGGTCGCGTTCATCAGCAGCTTGGCCCAGTCCTTGCCCCAATAGGCATGGGGAACATTCCATTCCAGCTTGACCTTGCCGCCTTCCAGCAGGCCTTGGATCAACCGGCCGATCTCGCCCAGATCCAGTTCTGCGCCCGCAGAGCCGGCGGCACCGAAGGCGATGCGCATGAATTGGATGCGGGCTAGCGCCTGGTTGGCGCTCGACGTCACCAGCTTGATGGCCTCGTCGCGCATGGCGGCGTCGGTCTCGTCCTCCAGGACTTCCAGGCCGTTGACCACGGCTCCCAAGGGCCCGACCAGGTCGTGACAGACCCGGCTCACCATCAGTGCGGAAAATTCGATCTCAGTCATTTCTTCCCCCATCTGTCTTCTTCGGGACAAGCCCTCAGAAGACATCTTCCCCCGCCAGCGGCTTTGCCGCGCGGGGGAAGAAAGTCTGTGTTTGCTGCTGTCGCCCAAAGGCTGCCGGACGATGGTAACCAAATGGTAAAGACGCATGGAGAAGATTAATGAATTCTTAAGGCGCCTGCTTCCCTTTGCCGGATGCAAGCGTCCGCGAACGGAGCGATAACGGCCGGATAGATTGGAGCACCGCCATGGATATCACCGCCGCCAGGCTGGCCGCCATCACGGCCGAAGCCGGTGCCATCGTGATGCGGCACTACCGGGCGGGCGCGCAGGCAAGGCTGAAGGACGACCGTTCCCCCGTCACCGACGCCGACGAGGAAGCCGAGGCTTTCATCCTGGCCGCGCTGGCGCAGGATTTTCCGGACATCCCGGTCGCTGCGGAGGAAGCGGCGGCAGCGGGGCATAGCTGCGATCCCTGCGCACATTTTTTCCTGGTCGATCCCTTGGATGGAACGCGCGAATTCCTCAAGACCAATGGCGAATTCACGGTCAACATCGCAGAAGTGAGAGACGGTATCGCGGTTGCGGGCGCGGTTTATGCGCCGGCCAAGAAGCGGATGTTTTTCGGCGACGCAAACGGCGCCTTTGAAGCCGCCCAGGATCCGGACGCGCCCTTCTATGCCTCGTCGGCCCGGCGCATCCAGGCCCGCAGCCCTTCGGCCGAAGGATGGGTGGCGGTGGGAAGCCGCAGCCATCGTGATGCGGAGACCGACGAATTCCTCCGCCATTTCGTGGTGCGCCAGTTCGTCAGCGCCGGATCGTCGCTGAAATTCTGCCTGGTGGCGGCGGGCGAAGCCGACATCTATGTCCGTGCCGGGCGCACCATGGAATGGGACACGGCGGCAGGCCACGCCGTGCTGAACGCGGCCGGCGGCAGCGTCAAACGCTGGGACGGCACGTCGTTTCTGTATGGAAAACCCGGCTTTGAAAACAGCGCTTTTGTAGCTCGTGGGCTTTAACGCGCTCGCTTATGAATCGAAGAACCGGCGCGACTCGTAGAGATGACATTTTATCGCAAGGGTCAGCAGCACGATCAGGGAAACGCCCAGCACCGAAATCAGCGCGACCTTGGCCGAAGAATGCTCGTAGCTGTATGGCAGGATCATCATCAGGCTGAGGAAATTCAATCCGGCCCAACGCAGGAATTTCTGCGTCTTGCCTGGCCGGAAAGTCTGGAACCGTCGCTGATTTCGCATCGTTCTTCAGGCAAAAAGTGGCTCAATATTCAGCGATCCATATCATGACGTGATGAGTAAAATACTAACGCCATCAGTCCGGCACCGACCAGGAAGGTGACCAGCGCACCAACCCCCATGAAGACCCAGCCCAGGGTCGAGATCGCGACACCACGCATCGCGGTCCAGGCACTCACCGCATACCAGCAGGCCCATCCCAGCACCCCGACCATGACCAGAATGGCCACCACACCGAAGGGGGTGAGCCCCGTTCCCTGCCTGTCGTCGCTCATGCCGCGCCCGCCTTTCCGGCCTGTAATACACCCCAAACGCGGAACAGCTGTAAAATTGCCCAAATCTCGGTGAAACTTCGTGAACCTGATTCGTGAAAGGGCGTTCCCATGAACCGCAAGCAATTCATCGCCGGTCTGGCCTCACTGGTGCCGGGCACATTGCTGATCCCGGGCACGGCCCTGGCCGATGTGGGCGATGACGCCAAATACACCGCCAACGAGATCACCCAGGCGGGTTCGGATTTCTTCGGCATCACCACCGAGGCGATGGCCAAGGCGGTCCAGCATGTATTCGCCGATCTGGGCGAGCCAGACGCCTATATCAAGGGCGATGAAGGCTCGGGCGCGTTCGTGGTCGGGCTGCGCTATGGCTCGGGCTATCTGGTCCGCAAGACCCAGGATCCGCGGATGGTCTATTGGCGCGGGCCGTCGGTGGGCTTCGATGTCGGCGGCAACGCCTCGAAATGCTTCACCCTCTGCTACAATCTGCGCGAGGACAAAAGGCTGTTCCAGCGCTTTCCGGGCGTGGAAGGCAGCTTCTATTTCGTGGCCGGGTTGGGCGTGAACTATCAGCGCTCCGGTGGCGTCACCTTGGCGCCCATCCGCACGGGCGTTGGCTTCCGCGCCGGCGCGAATGTGCACTATCAAGCGTATTCGGACCGCCGCGACTGGTTCCCGCTCTAAGCATCGCGCATTTATCAACGCGCTCGTCGCGGGGGATTTTCATTCGTGGCTAGGAGCGACGCGCGGAGCGTGCGGACGCACGCGCGACAACGCCACGGACGAAAAGAACCGCGGCCTTAAGCCGTGGCTTCTTCCGTCCTGCCTTCGACACTGCCCGGCGTCGCGGGCAGGTAGAGCAGCAGCATCGCGGCGACATAGACCGACGAGAAGGTGCCCACGATGATGCCGAACAGGATCGGGGCGGAGAAGTCGAACAGGTTCGGCCCACCGAACAGCAGAAGCGGAATCAGCGAAACCGACGTCGCCACCGAAGTCAGGATGGTTCGCGTCAGCATCTGGTTGGTGGACAGGTTGATCATGTCGGGCAGGCTCATGCGCTTATATTTGCGCCGGTTCTCGCGGATACGGTCGAACACCACCACCGTGTCGTTGATCGAATAACCCGCAAGCGTCAGCAGCGCCGCCACGGCCGTCAAACCGAAATCCAGATGGAAGACGGAGAACAATCCCGCCGTCACCAGCACGTCATGGCCGGTGGCGAAGGCCGCACCGATGCCGTACTGCCATTCGAAACGCACCGCGACATAGATCGCGATCATGACGATTGCCAGGATCATCGCCACCACGCCGTCATGGAACAACTCCTGGCTGACTTTGGGGCCGATCACGGATGTGCTGCGCACGGTGAATTCCTTGCCCAGCTTGGTCTTGATCGCGTTCACCGCCGCCAGCTCGGCGGCGTTCGGGTCGCCGCCTGCCTTGACCTGTTTGGGCTGGACGCGGATCAGGACGCAGCTGTTGGCAGGCTTGTCGCATTCGCCGCCGCCGAAAAACTGGAGCTGGGTTTCGCCGAAACCCAGGGTGTTCACTTCTTCGCGGAGCGGTCCGATATCGACGGCATGGGCCGACTTCACTTGCATCAGCACGCCGCCGGTAAAATCGATGCCCAGATTGAAGCCGTGCCAGGCGATCGCGACAATCGAGGCGACCAGCAGCAAACCGTCGATGGCGAACGCGATATAACGCAGCCCCACAAAGTCGATCTTCGTGGCTTCGGGAATAAAGCGTAACAGCGGCATGGCGGGCTTTCGGATGGAAACAGAGGGCGGGCGGGCGAAACTTACAGACCCCGGCCGCCCGGAACAAGGCCGCCAACTGCGCGGATTCGTTGGCTTTTTGGAAAGCCCTGCCAGCCTGTTGCGCCCGTAGCTTACGGTTTATACCCCTTGGCCGAAACACGGGGAGAATGGGCGATGCGCAAGATCCTGGGGGCCATGGCGGTTCTGTTGCTGGCCGCGCATGTTTTGCCGGCATCGGCCGAAGTGCCGGTCCTGGCCAGCCAAGCCATCGACAATGAGCAGGTCACCGCCTGGGACATCACCTTGAAGCCCGGCCAGACCGGACCGATGACGCCCACGGATCGGGACGCGGTGATCCTTTATCTGGAAGGCGGCACCATCAAAAGCGACAGCGCATCGGGCACCGCCACGGTCGCCCGCGCCTTTGGCGATGCCGTGTTCGTGCCCAAGGGAAGCCGGCTGCGCGAGACCCTGGTCAAGGGCGGACCGGTGCACGAAGTGATGGTCTGGCTGAAGGACACCAAGCCCAAGACCATCGCCAACCCCACAAAATATCCCACCGCCTGGCCTCGTCCCGGCGCCGTCAAGACGCTGGAGAATGATCGGGTGGTCGCCTGGCATTACAGCTGGCTTCAAGGCCGCCCCGCGCCGATGCATTTTCATATTCATCAGCAGGTGATCGGCGAGCGCTATACCGGCGCAATCAAGACCATCATGGAAGACGGCAAAGTGACGATGGGCCCGACCGAAGCCGGCCAGATCCGTTTCACTGAGCCAGGCCGCATGCATTCCGAGGAATGGGGCGCAGGCAAAGTCAGCGCGGTGATCCTGGAGCTTAAGTAGGTTTCCGGAGCGACGACCAGCAAAAGTGGGACGAGCGAAGCGAGGAGCGTTGATACGCTGTCGCTACCAACTGCGTCCGGGCGCGCGACCCTAAAAAAACTTCCTAATGATCCCGGCGGCCACCGCGGCCACGGACGCGATCGAAGCCTGGCCCGCCGTCGCGGCGGAAATGGCGGCCTTCGTCGCGATGCCAGACCCGGTCACGGCCCGAATACCAGAAGAAGCCGTCATTGCCCCAATAGCCGTCGTTGAAGCTGCCGTAATAGCCGTCGTAATAGCCGTCATAGGCGGAACCGCCCCGAAATCCGACCTCGACGCGCTGACGGGTGGCGCAGCCCGCAACCAGCATAAGTGCCAGCAGGGGAAGGATAATTTTCCGCATGGGGCAACCTTTCCTGGTTCCAGATTAAGGAAACGCAATGCTGCGCAACTGGATGCGCGGGAGATGACTTAATCCCGCAACCGTCCTAGTTTATAGAGGTTCTAAAGACATATTCCCCATTCCCGATTGAGGAAGACCCCATGGCCAAAGACAAATCCGCCAAGACCAAGACCCCCCGCCTGCAGACCCAGACCGACCTGTCGGGCAATGCAGTGCCGGAGATCGCCGATGCCCTGAACGGCCTTCTGGCCGACGCGTTCGCGCTCTACATGAAGACCAAGAATTTCCACTGGCACGTCTCGGGTTCGCATTTCCGCGACTATCATCTGCTGTTCGACGAACAGGCAGCGGAAATCTATGCCTCGACCGACGAACTGGCCGAGCGCGTGCGCAAGCTGGGCGCCAGGACCATCCATTCCATCAGCGAGATCTCAAAGCGCCAGAGCATCAAGGACAATGACAAGGATTTCGTCGCGCCCGCCGACATGCTGAAAGAGTTGATGGAAGACAACAAGACCGTCATCAAGGCCATGCGCCAGGCGCACGATATCGCCGACAAGCATGAAGACGTGGCCACCGCCTCGATCCTGGAAAACTTCATCGACCAGGCCGAGAAGCGCAACTGGTTCCTGTTCGAGGCGAGTCGAAGTTAAGCCCCTCCCCCTTCGCACGCTCGAGAGCGTGCTACGGGTACTCCCCCTCCATGCGCTACGCGCAGAGGGGGAGACGGGCCTCGGGTCGCTTCAACAAATGCTTGTGCGCCCTGACACTGGCTTTCTTCACCCGCGTGCGAAGCACTGGCGGGCGAAGATGTCTTCCGAAGGCTTGCCTGAGGAAGACAGATGGGGGCCTTAGTCCAGTGTCCGGCGGAAACGGGCGAGCGCGATGGTACCGACGGCCAGCGTGAAAAGCAGCAGGGGCCACACGTCTGGCCATATCTCCGGCACGCCATTGTCCTTCAGCAGGATGCCGCGCACGATGCGCAGGAAATGCGTGGCCGGCAGAACCTCGCCGATATATTGCGCCCAGCGCGGCATGCCGGCGAAAGGAAAGGCGAAACCGGACAACAGGATGGCGGGCAGCAGGAAGAATACCGTCATCTGCATCGCCTGCAGCTGGTTTTCCGCCAAGGTCGAGAAGGTGTAGCCCACCGCCAGATTGGCGATGATGTAGACCGTCAGCGCCAATGCCAGCAGCGGCAGCGAGCCGATCATGGGAACTGCGAAAACGTATTTCGCCACCACCAGGATGATCGTGCTCTGGATCGCGCCGATCACGACATTGGGCGCGATCTTGCCGATCATGATCTCGACCGGCGTGGCGGGCATGGCCAGAAGATTTTCATACGTGCCGCGCTCGCGCTCCCGGGTGAGCGCCAGGCATGTCATCAGCACCATGGTCATGGTGAGAATGACGGCGAGCAATCCCGGAATGATGCTGTAGCGGGTGTTGGATTCCGGATTGTAGAGAAGATGCATCACCAGGTTGAACGGCGGCGGGCCCTGGGCGCGTGCCGCCAGGGGACCGGTAAGATCGTCGCGCAACGCCGTGGTGACGATGCCGTTCAGGGCGGCGGTGGCAAAGCCACTGGCGGCAGGATCGGTGGCGTCGACTTCCACCAGCAGGTCGGGCTTGGCGCCCCGCACGATGTCGCGGGTGAAATTGACCGGAATTTCGACAACGAAAAGGACCTTGCCTTCCTGCAACAGCCGCCGCGCCCCGGAGGGCGAATTGGTCACCGCCACGACATCGAAATAACTGGAATTGCGCAACGCCGCCGCCACCGAGCGGGCAAAGATGCCCGGATCGTCGATTGAGATCGCCGTGGGCAGGGCCTTGGGATTGAAGTTGATGGCGAAGCCGAACAGGAAAAGCTGCATCAAGGGCACGCCCACGATCATGCCCATGGTGACGCGGTCGCGCCGCATCTGAAGGAATTCCTTCACCAGCACGGCATAGATGCGGGCCAGCGAGAAAGCGCGGTTCATTTCGCCTCCTCCTGCAGATGGATGAAGACGTCTTCCAGATTGGGCGGGGTCTCGCTGACGGAGATGCCAGCCCGGTTCTGATACGGCGCGATACTGGCCTCGAGCGCGGCGCGGTCGCGGCCGCTGACATGCAGCGCCGCGCCGAAAAAGCCCGCATAATCCACGCCGGGCTTTTGCTGCAATTCGCCCAGCAGATGGCGCACGTGATCGCCTTCCAGCACGAAGGTGACGAGGCCGGATTGCGCGATCACTTCGGCCACCGAGCCTTGCGTCACCAGCTTGCCGTTCAGGATATAGGCGATGCGGTCGCAGCGTTCGGCTTCGTCCATGTAATGCGTGGAGACCAGAACGGTGAGGCCCTGTTCGCTCAAGGCATGGATCTGTTCCCAGAAATCGCGCCGCGCCTTGGGATCGACGCCCGCGGTGGGTTCGTCCAGCAGCAGCAGCTTGGGGTCATGCAGCATGCAGGCCGCCAGCGCCATGCGCTGTTTCCAGCCGCCGGACAATTCGCCCGCCAGTTGCGCCTGCCGCTTGACCAGACCCAGCCGTTCCAAGGTCTGATCGACCTTGGCCTTGCGATCCGGCAGCTGATAGAGCCGCGCCACGAACTCCAGATTCTCGCGGATAGAAAGATCTTCCCAGAAACTGAAGCGCTGGGTCATGTAGCCGACCTGACGCTTGATCGCTTCCGGCTGCGTGCGGATGTTCAAGCCCAGACAGGTGCCTTGGCCGTCATCGACCCGCAGCAATCCGCACAGCATGCGGATGGTGGTGGTCTTGCCCGATCCGTTGGGCCCCAGAAAGCCCCAGACTTCGCCTTCGGGCACCGCGATATCGACGTGATCGACCGCCACCTTGTGGCCGAACCGCTTGGTCAGGCCCTTCACGTCGATGGCAAGGGCGCCGGACCTTGTTCTCTCGGTTGCCGCGGCCGTCATTGCGGCCGCACTTCCACCGGCTGGCCGGGATTGAGCGCAAGCCCGCCCGGCGCATGCGCTTCCAGCTTGAAGACCAGCTTCTCGCGATTTTCCACGCTGAAGATCACGGGCGGAGTGAATTCCTCTCGCGCGGCAATGAAGCTGATCTTTGCCGTCAGCTTTTTGCAGCCGTCACAGCCGATCGCCACCGCCTGGCCAAGACGCACCCGCGAGAGCTGGCCTTCCGGCACGAAGAAGCGGACGAAGATATTGGCGGGCGGCAGGATGGACAGCACCGGCGTGGAGGCGGGGACATATTCGCCTTCGCGAAAATAGATGTCCTGCACCGGACCGTCGGTCTGGGCCACCACCGCGCGCTGCGAAAGACCATAGGCGGCATTGTTCAGCGAGGCTTCCATTTGCGCGATCTGGGCCTTGAGCTGGGACACCCGCGCGGCCGATTGCCGGAAATTGTTGAGGGCGAGGTCACGCTGGGCGGGCGTGCCGGCATTGGCGCGCGCCAACCCGTTCTGGCGGGTCAGCTCAGTCTGGGCATAGACCAGATTGGATTGCTCCTGGGCCAGGCTGGCCCGGGCCTCGGTCAACGCGGCGGCAGCCTGGTCGCGGCCGGCCTGTTCGCGGGTATCGTCGAGCACGAACAGAAGATCGCCGCGATGGACCATCTGTCCGCGCTGCACTTTCAGCGTCGTCACCCAGCCCGGCTGCGGCGCCGAGATGAAGGCATTCTCGCCTTCCGCGTAGCCCAGCCAGGCATCGCTCTTCTTCTCGCTGCACGCCGCCAGAAAAACGCATAGCAGCAGGAAAATCCTTTTCATGCTCCATCTCCTTCGATGGCCAGTCCGCGCAGCAACGTGTCCAGATGGGTATCGATGAGACCGCGATAATCGTAAGGCGTCTCGTCGAATTGGGTGAAAATGGTGCGCCACAAAATCATCACCAGCACCGGCGCGATACAGAGCCGGGCCGCATGAGCCGGCACCACATCGCGAAACTCGCCGCGCGCCGTCCCGCGCCGGACAATGGTCTCGAACAAGGCAATGCCTCGATCGACGATTTCGCGCCGCCAGAATTCTGCGAGCTCGGGAAAATTTCCGGCCTCGGCCAGCAGCACTTTGGCCAGCACCACCCGATCGCTGGTGGCGGCGAAATTGCCGATGGTGTGAATGACGAAACGCAGAAGCTCGACGCTGGAGCCCTGGGACGCGTTTACATGCGCCAGCACGCCTTCCAGCTGCGCGCCGATCGACTGGCGGGCGAGCGCCTTGAACACCGCTTCCTTGCTGTCGAAATAGAGATAGATCGTGCCCTTGCTGATGTCCGCGCGCGACGCGATGTCGTCCATGCGGGTGCCGGCAAAACCCTTTTCCGCAAAACAGGCCAGCGCCGCGTCCAGGATCTCCGGAACGCGAGCGTCTTTGCGTCGTTGCCAGCGCTGAAGTCTCATCCTGTAATTAATAACTGACCGGTCAGTTATTTCAAGACACAATTTAACTCATTGATTTCTATGAATCTTCCTATGCCGGGGGAAAAGAAAAGGCCCAGCAACGGCCGGGCCTTTTGTATTTCAGACGAACGCCGGAGCTCTATCTCGACGCGTGCTTCTCGGCGCGGGACGGCGCGATCTGGGTGAACTTGCCCAGCGCACAAATTTCGCCGGACCTGATCACTTTGATGGTCTCTTCATTTTCGCAGACCGTTCCGCCCGGATTGCGGACCGTCCAGGAGAAGCCGTTGAATTTCAGATCGGGGCAGCGGCCGCGAAGATCGTTGCGCCACACCGAACCGTCATTCATCTTGAACGTGATCGCCGTGCCATCTTGCGCGGGCGTGCTTTCCCGCATGTTGCGGGTCGACAGGCAAATCTTGCCCGCCGCTTCCGCCGGCATCACCGCCGTGACCGTCAACAATGCGGCGAGCAGTGCCGCACCGGATATGACCTTCTTCATCGGTACCTCCGTGCTTATGCCCTCACTCCTCTAATTTCGCAGGTGGCCGAGGGGGCTTCAAGGGCGGGAAGCGGTAAAACCGCCGTAAATCAACCGATTTGCTTGACGTACGGCGTCTCCCGGGTCCAATGACGCCTCCCAAAAGCTCGTTTCCAGGAGAAATTCCCGTGTCCGCAGCACCCGCCCAAGTGACCATCACTTTGCCCGACGGCAAGACGATGACGTTCACCCGTGGCGTCACGGGTGCGGAAATCGCCGCTGCCATTGGGCCCGGGCTGGCAAAAGCCGCGCTGATCCTGGAAGTGGACGGCAAGGAATGGGATCTGTTTCGCCCCATCGAGGCGGACGCCCATATCCGTATCATCACCAAGAAAGACGAAAAAGCGCTGGAGCTGATCCGTCACGATGCGGCGCATCTGCTGGCGATGGCGGTGCAGGAATTATTCCCGGGCACCCAGGTGACCATCGGTCCGGCGATCGATGACGGCTTCTATTACGACTTCGCCCGGGCCGAACCCTTCACACCCGAAGACCTGCCGCTGATCGAAGCCAAGATGCATGAGATCGTGAAAGAGGCGCGGCCGACCCGCCGGGAAGTCTGGCCGCGCGACAAGGCGATCCAGCACTTCAAGGATATCGGCGAGACCTACAAGGCCGAGCTGATCGAAAGCATTCCGGCGGGCGAAGACGTCTCGATCTACTGGCACGGCGACTGGCACGACCTCTGCCGCGGTCCGCATTTTCGCACCACCGCCGAGATCGGCGACGCTTTCAAGCTGACCAAGATCGCGGGCGCCTATTGGCGCGGCGACGCCAAGAACGCGCAGCTGCAGCGCATCTATGGCACCGCCTGGCGCGACAAGAAGGAACTCGATGCGTATATCGAGCGCCTGGCGGAAGCGGAAAAGCGCGACCATCGCAAGCTGGGCCGCGAACTCGAACTCTTCACTTTCTCGCCGGACGTCGGCGCGGGCCTGCCGCTGTGGATGCCCAACGGCATGGTGATCCGCCAGGAGCTGGAATTCCTGGCGCTGCAGGAAGAGCGCAAGGACGGCTATCGCCGCGTCGCCACCCCGCACATCACCAAGGAAGCGCTCTATTACCGTTCGCGCCATCTACCCTATTACGCCGAGGGCATGTATGCGCCGCTGGATATCGATGGCGAGAATTACTATCTGCGCCCGATGAATTGCCCGCACCATCACATCATCTTCGGTGCGACCCGGCATTCCTATCGCGAGTTGCCTTTGCGCATCGCCGAATATGGCCAGGACTACCGCTACGAAGCATCAGGCGGATTGTCGGGCCTGATGCGGGTGCGCGGCTTCTGCATGAACGATGCGCATATCTATTGCCGTTTCGACCAGGCCAAGGACGAGTTCCTCAAGGTGATGCGCCTGCATGCGCGTTACTACGACCTGATGAACATCAAAGAATATTATATGCGGCTGTCCCTGCCCGACATGAGCAAGCTCGACAAATATGTCGACCAGCCGGAGAAATGGATCGCCGCGCTCGACATCATCAAGCAGGCGATGAAGGAATCCGGGTATCCGTACGTCGAAGGCAAGGGCGAAGCCGCCTTCTACGGCCCCAAGATCGACTTCATGATCAAGTCGGCGATCGGCACCGAATATTCCATCTCCACCAACCAGCTCGACTTCTTGGCGACCCAGACCTTCGACCTCACCTATATCGGCGAGGATGGGGCGGATCATCCGGTCTATGTCATCCATCGCGCGCCCTTGGGCACGCATGAACGCTTCACCGCGTTCCTGATCGAGCATTATGCCGGCGCCTTTCCCACCTGGCTGGCGCCCATTCAGGTGCGCGTGATCCCGATCAGCGAAAAGGCAGCGGACTATGCCCAGCAGGTGATGAACCGACTATTCGAGACCCCGGTGGTCAACGGCACCGCGGGCCTGCGCATCGATGTCGACACCTCCAACGAGCGGATGCAAAAGAAGATCCGCGATGCCCAGCTGCAGAAAATTCCCTACATGCTGGTGGTGGGCGAGCGCGAGGCGGCCGAGGGCACGGTCGCGGTCCGGCTCCGGTCCGGCAAGGATCTGGGGGCCATGCTGTTGGAACAATTCATCGCCCGCATCAAAAACGAGGCTGAATCCCGCAAGGATGTTGCCGAATAGCCCTTTCCCGGGGCTGGTTTCCCGCCTATCTTACAGGGAATCCGGCCCCGGCCGGATCTCGCGCCACCCGGCGCGTCATCGAAAGGCCCCCGTTTGCGTCCATGATCGAACCTCGTTTCGCTTGGCCCAGGACGGACCGGCGAAGCGCGATGGCGCACGGCTCACCACAGGAGAGTAAGTCATAGTCCCCAGACGTTTTCAGGCGAACACGCCGCCGGCCGCCAAAGATGGGCCGCGCATCAACGAAGAAATCATGGCCCGCACCGTCTTTTTGATCGGTGATGACGGCCACAAATACGGCGAGATCGGCATCGACGAAGCCCGCGCCGTCGCGGAAGAGAAAGGCTTCGATCTGGTCGAGGTCTCCCCCGACAACAAGCCGCCCGTCTGCAAGCTGATGGACTATGGCAAGTACAAATACGAACAGCAGAAAAAAGCCAACGAAGCCCGCAAGAAGCAGAAGGTCATCGAGATCAAGGAGATCAAGATGCGCCCCACCATCGACGATCACGATTACGACGTGAAGATGCGGGCGATGAAGCGCTTCTTCGACGAAGGCGACAAGGTCAAGGTCACCTTGCGCTTCCGCGGCCGCGAAATGGCACACCAGCATCTGGGCATGGAATTGCTCACCCGCGTCCAGAAGGACACGGAAGTGATCGCCAAGCTGGAACAGTATCCCAAGATGGAAGGCCGTCAGATGATGATGGTTTTAGCGCCGCGCTAGCGCGGCGCTAAAAGCTCGCGGCGCCCAGCCGCGAGCCGGACCGAGCGCAGCGCTAAGCGCGGAGCAAGAAGCTTGCCGCGCCCAAGCGGCAAGCCGGAATGAGCCCCGCGCTAAAGCGCGAGGCCAAAAGCCGGCCGCAGCCAAGCGGCCGGCCGGCCTTAGCGGCCTCCTCCCTCGCTTCGCTCGGCGAGGGGCAAGCTTTTCTAAGTTCGCTAAGGCTCACTAAGAAAAGCTAAGCCCAAGGCCGCTTCAGAACAGCACCCTTCTCTGCTACACTCCCGCCATGGACGACAAACCCGCCGACCGGGCTCGCCAGGAACGGCAGCTCGACGAAGCGCTGAAAGAAACCTTCCCCGCAAGCGATCCGGTTGCGATCCAGTATATCGGCAGCCAGACCGATATGCCGATGCCCGATCAGGTGCGCCAGCGGTTGGCCCGCCGCCGTCTTCGCTCCCTCATAGAGCGGCACGATCTGACCACGCGTCCTTGACTTAGACCGGCACCAACAACCGTTCCAGCGCTGGATTGCGCGCCGTCAGATCCGCCAGCGTGTATTCGTCCAGCACGGCCAGATAAGCGTTCAACGCCCGCGACAGCACACCGCGAAGCCGGCAGGGCTTGACGATCGAGCAAGTGTTGGTGGCGGGATCGAAACACTCCACAATTGTGAAATCTTCCTCGGTGGCGCGGACGATTTCCCCCAGCCCGATCTTGTCGGGCTTGCGCGCCAGGCGCAGGCCGCCGCCGCGGCCCCGCACGGTTTCCAGAAAGCCATGACGGCCCAGATCGAACGCGATCTTCATCAGATGGTTCTTGGAGATGCCGTATACGTCAGCAACTTCCTGGATCGTGACCAGGTCCTGGCCCTTCAGTGCGACATACATCAGCAGCCGCAGGCTGTAGTCGGAATATGCTGTCAGCTTCATGCGTCCATATATCCCATCTAAAGATGTATTTCTTATATTGCTTTAAACATGCAGAAACAATACCTCTTTGCCATGGCCGTTTCCCGGCCGGCAAGGGCCCGTCATGGTTCCGGAAAATCCCCGCCGCAAGCCTGTCCATCCGGACATCAGCGAAGAGATGGTCCGCAATCTGGTTCATGCCTTCTATGCCAGGATTCGGAGCGACGGCGTATTGGGTCCCATCTTCGCCCGCGTGATCGGCGATGACTGGGGGCCGCATCTGGCCAAGATGTGCGATTTCTGGTCGTCCGTGATGCTGATGAGCGGCCGCTACAAGGGCAATCCCATGATCGCCCATATGCGGCTGAAGATGGTGAGGCCGGAGCATTTCACGCGCTGGCTCGATCTGTTTCGCGCCACCGCCCTGGAAGAATGCCCACCCGACATCGCCGTTCAGTTTTGCGCCCGCGCGGACAACATCGCCCGCAGCCTGCAACTGGGAATGTTCTACCGGCCCGCCGCGCCGGAAAACCCATCAGAAAAATCGGACGACAACCACGGGAGAGCAGAATGAGAAGCAACCACGCATTTCACACCCTCGAATGTGAAGAGGCCGCGCCGCCCGTGCAGGCCGATATCCGCCGCTTTCCGGCCGCGAAAGTACAGGCCGTGATGGATCCCCGGGTCTACAAGATTGCGCTGGGCTGCTGGATCGCCTTCCTGGCCGTGTTCTGGGCCACTTTCTGGATCAGCGCCAATGCACTTTTCATGGTGGTGGTCGGCACCTTCTATGCCGCCATATTCTTCGGCGTGCCCTATATGATGAGCCGGATGGTCAAGGACCGGCCCCTACCCGCGCATTCGCTTTTCACGTTCCTGCGCGAACCATTCGCCACCCTCAACGGCACCATGCGCGGCGGTGAAGCGCTGCTGCAAGTGGTGCTGGTGCCGCTGTGCCTGATCGGGGGCGGCATCGCTATCGGCTTCATCATCCGGGCGGCGCGCCTGGCGCATTGAAGGTCAGGAATCGAACATCATCAGCATAAAGGCGGCGAACAGCACCACATGCACCGCGCCCTGCAGGATGTTGGTGCGGCCGCTGGAAAATGTGACGACACTGACCGCCAGGGTGAGAAGCAACAGCACCTGACTGGTCCCCGACAATCCCAGGAACACGGCATGCCCCGTGAAATGGCTGATCGCCAGCATGATCGGGACCGTCAATCCGATGGTGGATAGCACCGAGCCCAGGAAAATGTTCACCGCCATCTGCAACTGATTGGTCATGGCGGCACGCATGGCGCCAATCGCTTCGGGTGTCGCCACGATGATGGCGATGGCCACCCCGCCCAGCGCGTCGGGGAAATGCAGGGTCTCGATCAGATAATCGAGCGGATGCGCCATCTCCTCGGCCAGCATGGCGATAGGCAGCATATAGGCCAACAGCATCACAGCATGACGCGGCAACGCGGCGCGCGGCGGCGCGTGCCCGGCATGGGCCGCATGACCTGCTTCCCCGACGAAATAGCCGCGATGCCGTCCGGTCTGCACCATCAGGAACACGCCATAGAGCCCGGCGCACATCAGGCCGACAAATATCTGCTGGGTCTTGGACAGCATCGGCCCGACCGTGGTGGCGGTGAAATTCGGCAACACCAGGGCGAGCACCGCCAGCGGAATGATCACGCCCAGATAGGAATTGGCGCCCTGCAGATTGTAGGATTGCTCCTTGTGCCGCCAGCCGCCGACCAGAAGGCACACGCCCGCCATGCCGCCCAGGATCACCATCACCACCGAGAAGAGCGTGTCGCGCACCAGGGTGGGATTATTCTCGCCATGCAACATCACGGCCGAAATGCTGAGCACTTCGATAGTGGTCACCGACAGTGTGAGGATCAGGGTGCCGTAAGGCTCGCCGATGATTTCGGCCAGGCCGTCGGCATGGCGCACCACGTTCAGGCACGATCCCAGCACCACGGCGAACAGCCAGATAAAGATCAGAGCCAGCCCGACCGGGCTGGGCAATTGATTGAACAGAGCCGTGCCGTCGAAATAGAAAATAGCGATGGTCGCCAGGCTGATGCCCAGGAACCATTCCTGCTTCAGGAATGACGATAGCGTCGTATTCATGCCGCCCCCTTGCGCACGCCAGTCTGTCGATCTGCGCTAGAAAGAAAAGCCCGTTTTCCGCCTATTTCCCGGGAATGCTGCACTGCATCTGGCTTTTCCGGCCAATAAGACTAAAGAGTGCGCGCGATCCACACATCCGAGTTCCCTTGACGTTTGAAACCACGCCTTCCGCCCTCGCCCGCGCTCTTGCCGAACGCGACTATAAAGACGCCACCCCTGTGCAGGTGGCCGTGCTGGAGCCAGAAGCCGAGGGCCGCGACCTGCTGGTCTCCGCTCAGACCGGATCGGGCAAGACCATCGCCTATGGCCTGGCCATTGCCGACACTTTGCTGGAAGGCGCCGACACGATGGGCCCGGCCGATTTGCCGCTGGCGCTGGTCGTCGCCCCCACGCGCGAACTGGCGTTGCAGGTCGAGCGCGAATTGTCCTGGCTCTATCGCTATGCCGGTGCGCGTGTCGTGTCGTGCGTGGGCGGCATGGACCCGGGCCGCGAGCGCCGCGAACTGGCGTCGGGCGCCCATATCGTGGTCGGCACGCCGGGACGGCTGCGCGATCATCTGGAGCGCCGCGCCTTGAAAGTCTCGTCCTTGAAAGCCGTCGTGCTGGACGAAGCCGATGAGATGCTGGACATGGGCTTTCGCGAAGACCTGCAATTCATCCTGGAGACCACGCCGCCGGAACGGCGCACGCTTTTGTTTTCGGCGACATTGCCCAAGACCATTGTCAGCATGGCGACGCATTACCAGCGCGACGCGCTGCGCATCGCCACGGCGGGCGAAACCCGCGGCCATGCCGACATCGAATATCGCGCCATACGGATCGCCCAGCACAAGATCGAGCGGGCGGTGATCAATCTGCTGCGTTTTCTGGATTCGCCCAGCGCGCTGGTGTTCTGCAACACCCGCCACGCCGTGCGCCATATGGAAGCGATGCTGCTGGAGCGGGGATTTTCCGCGGTGTCGCTGTCCGGTGAACTCAGCCAGAGCGAACGCAATCATGCCCTGCAAGCTTTGCGCGACGGACGCGCCCGTGTCTGCGTCGCCACCGATGTGGCGGCGCGCGGCATCGACCTGCCCAATCTGGATCTGGTGATCCATGCCGAACTGCCCAACGATGCCGAAGTCTTGCAGCATCGCAGCGGCCGCACCGGCCGCGCCGGGCGCAAAGGCATCAGCATTTTATTGGTGCCGCCGTCCCGTCGCCGCCGCGCCGAAGAAATGCTGGGCCGCGCCCGGGTGAATGCGATCTGGGGCAACGCCCCCAGCGCCGATGAAATCCGCAAGCTGGACCAGGAACGCCTGATGCAAAGCGCGCTCCTGACCGAACCGGGCAGCGAAGAAGATCTCACAATTGCCGATGCCATGCTCCAGCAGCACAGCGCCCGCGACATCGCGGCGGCCTTTGTGAAGATGTGCCGCGCCAAGCTGCCCGCGCCGGAAGAGATTGAAGAAGATTTGCCCCGCGAGGAGCGCCCCCGCAACCATGTCCCGCGCGAGCATTCTCCACGCGAACACAAGCCGCGCGAACATGCGCCCCGTGAACATTCGCCCCGCGAGCGCGGCTCGCGCGACCAGGAGCGACGCTCCAATCCGCCGCGCGAACGCGGCCCCGCGCCCGGCGGCATGACCGATGGGGTCTGGTTCCGGCTAAATGTGGGCCGCGAGCGCAAAGCCGATCCCAAATGGCTGCTGCCGGAAATCTGCCGCCAGGGCGAACTCACCAAGAAGGATATCGGCGCGATCAAGGTCTTCGATACCGAGACCCTGTTCCAGATCGACGCCAAGGTGGCCGAGAAATTCGCGGCCATGGTCAACGAACGCAAGAAAGGCGGCGTGCGCATCATGCCCGCCCAGGACCAGAGCGGCGAATCCCGCGCCCGCCAGAGCGTCCCGCAAGCGCCCGTAGAAAACACTGCCGCCACACCCGAAGCCGAAACACGCAAGGAAGGCGGCTTCCACCAGCGCAAATTCGGCGGCGAAAAATCTGGCGAAAAGAAATTCGGCGGCAAGAAGAAGTTCGGCGGCAAGAAATTCGACAACAAGCGCTTCGACAAGAAGAAGCCCGGCGGCTATCCGCCCAAGCGGCAGAGGCCGCCTGGCGCGTAAAGCCGCCGCGACGAACGGTCAGTCGCCATTCTGCTCATATTCCCGCTGCATCGCGACGAACGTCTCGTCGAGGCGGCAGCCTTCGCGATAGGCGGCCAGATTATCGGGCCGCGCCACGCCGGGTACCAGGCGCGAGCATGGATCCTCGGCGCCGATGATCTGGGCGACCGGGATCACCCCGGCCCAGAGTGGCGTGGCGTAATCTCCTTCATCGTCCACCACATTCTTGGCGCGGACTTTGGCCGAAGCGTCCTCGATCTTCATTTTGATCACGCTGGTGGCCTTGAATTCCTGCGGATCGATCGGGCGCAGGGTCTTGGTGCGGTCGGGATAGAAACGATCGACCACATCCTTCAGCGCCTGCAGCTTCTCGTCCGGGTCCTCGACGAACTGGGCGGTGCCGAAACACATCGCCGAACGGTAATTGGCGGAATGATGAAATCCCGACCGCGCCAGCACCAGGCCATCGAGATGCGAGACTGTAAGACAGGCGGGCGTGCCTAGCTTCAGATGCTTCAACATCCGGCTGGCGGATGAGCCATGCCAGTACAGCACATCATCGTCGCGCCAGAACAAGGTCGGCGTGCAGAAAGGCTGACCGTCGATCACATAGGAGACATGACAGAGCAGCGCCGCATCCAGGATCGCGAACACCGCCGCCTTGTCGTAGCTGCCGCGGTCATGGTTGCGCTTGACCTTGTTGCGGGCGCTGACGGGAAACGTATCGGCGGAAGACTGGATCACATCGCTCACGGCACTTGAATCCTTGAAAGGAAGGTGCAGCATGCGCCATGCGATTGGCTCGGAAAAGTACCAATTCTGACTCTAAAGTACAGACCAATTTCCCTGACTGGTCGGCCCTGGTGCCAGTCTTGCCAGGCGCGGGTCCCCGCTCAAAAGCCCTGTATTCGGCCATTAGAAGCCTGATCGAGAGCGGGACGGTACCTGCCGGGGCCAAGCTGCCCACCACCCGCGATCTGGCTCGCCGGTTCAGGCTGTCACGGGCCGCCGCCATCGCCGCCTTCGAGACCCTGATCAGCGAAGGCTTTGCCGAGGCCCGGGTGGGTGCGGGCACTTTCGTGGCCAAGGCCGTGCCGCGCCTGCCGCAGGAAAAAGCCAAAGCCGCCGCGCCCGATCCCGCCACGTCGCCTGCCCTGCCGCTCACCGTGGGTGTCACCGCTTCGGACCCACGCACCGCCCGCATTTTCCGCCAGCTGATGTCGCGCCATCTGGCCCGTCCCACATCGGAGCTTTTCCGCTATGGCGATCCGCGCGGCGGGATCGAACTGCGCCAAGCCATCGCCGCCTATCTGCGCGCGGCGCGGGGCGTACGCTGCGAGGCGCGCCAGATCGTCGTCACCAGCGGCGCACAGCAGGGGCTCGACCTTCTCATCCGCGCCATCATCCGTCCGGGCGATGCCGTCTGGGCGGAAGATCCCTGCTATCCGATGGCGCACATTGCACTGAGGGGCGCGGGCGCACGCGTCATCGCCGTGCCGGTCGATGACGAAGGGCTGGATGTCGCGCAGGGCGTGAAACTGTGCGCCAAGGCCAGGGCCGCCTATGTCACGCCCTCGCATCAATTCCCGCTAGGCGTGACCATGACCATGCGCCGCCGCCTGGCACTGCTCGACTGGGCGCAGGCCAACAATGCCTGGATCATCGAGGATGATTACGACAGTGAATTCCGTTATGGCGGACCCCCGCTCACGGCGCTGCAGGGCATGGATGGCGCGGGCCGTGTCGCCTATGTCGGCACCTTCTCCAAGATCCTGTTTCCGGGATTGCGCGTCGGCTATCTTGTGGCGCCCGAACCGCTACTGGAATCCGTGCTGGACGTGCGCGCCCGCAGCGACCGCTTCCCGCCCATCCTCACGGAAGCGCCGCTGGCCGACCTGCTCAACCAGGGCCATTTCGCGGCGCATCTGCGCCGGGTACGCAAGCGGGTTCAGGCCAATCGCGATGTACTGGTCGCGACATTGAAGACAAATGCGAAAGGCCGCCTGGATTTCACCATGCCGGAGCAGGGCCTGCACATGGTCGCAAAATTCTCACGCAAGGATGTTGTGATCGCCGCAGCGGCAAAAGAGGCAGGCGTGGGCGCACGCGCCTTGTCGCCGATGTATATCGGCAAACCCCGGCAACAGGGATTGGTGCTGGGATTTTCCGCCTTCGCGCCCGACGTCATTCGCGACGCGGCGGTCCGGCTTTGCGATTTGCTGTGAACGCCGCGGCTATTCGGCCAGCGCGGAGGCCAGCAAGCGGCCTGTGACGCTTTTATAGGCGACGTGGCCGACATTGATCACGACCACGGCATGCATGCCGGAGCGGCCAGCCAGGGCGAAGGTGTAAGCGGTGCAACGCTCGCGCGTCGTCAGGCAATCCTGCACCGCTGGATCAAGCGTATCGAAGCCCGTGCTGTTTTCCGGCAGGAACATCTCGATCATCGCCAGATAGGACAGCCGGTCGGCGCGCGAAAGGTCAAAGCCCAGATCCTGCAACTGCGAAACCGGCGTGATCCCAACTTCAAGACGGTCATAGGCCCGCTCGGACACCTGATATGGACGCGGCGGCGCTTCGCTGGCGCCGGAGCGGGCGAGCAGCCCGGCTGCAGCACCGAGCAGAATGACAATCGCGGCAATGAATCCATAGATTCGCATGCCCTATGGATAGAACCCCGTGCAGGTTTGCCGGAGCGGATGACGCGGTAATGCTTAACCGTTAAGCGTCGGAATGCCGGGCAACTGCGCCCGCTACGCTGGCGAAATCCGCGTTGCCGCCCGAGATCAGCAGCACCAGATTGCGTCCCGTCAGCTTGCCCGCCAGCAGAGCCGCCAGGGGCGCGGTGCCGCCCGGTTCGACGAGCAATTTCAATTTGAGGGCGGCGAAGGCGACGGCGCGGGACAATTCTTCGTCGCTGACCGCGATGCCGGGCGCGAGCAAGCCATCCGCCAACGCAAAGACATGATGCCCGGGCACCGGCGCCATCAGCGCGTCGGCGATGGAGAGTTTTCCGCCCTCCGATGTTCCTGGCGCGGCGGTGCGTGCATGGGCCGCCAGCGAACGCCGCATGCCGTCGAAATTCTCCGGCTCGACGCTGTGCACCGGGGCTGTCACGCCCGAACCTTTCAACGCCAGCGCAACGCCCGTCACCAGCCCGCCGCCGGAACAGGGCGTTGCCACCGCATCCAATGTCACACCGAAACGGGCCGCGTCTTCGGCGATCTCGAGTCCCGCCGTACCCTGTCCCGCCATCACGCCGGGATCGTCATAAGGTTTGACCAAAGTCGCGCCCCGTTCGTTGACGAACCGCGCCGCGATGGCTTCGCGGTCGTCCGTCACCCGGTCATAGGCGACGATTTGCGCACCAAAGGCGCGGGTGCCTTCGACCTTGGCGCGAGGCGCATCGCTGGGCATTACGATCAGGGCGGGAATGCCGAAGATCTGCGCCGCCGCCGCCACACCCTGGGCATGATTGCCCGACGAGAAGGCCACAACGCCTTTGGCCCGCTCGGCTTGCGGTATCATCAAGATGCGATTGCAGGCACCGCGAAACTTGAACGATCCCGTGCGCTGCAGGCTTTCCAGCTTGAGAAACACCCGGCCGCCGGTCAGGGCATTCAATACCGGGCTTTCCACCAGCGGGGTGCGCACCGCGTAAGGCGCGATACGCTTGGCCGCCGCCTGCACGTCCGCGAAGCTCGGGACTTCAATCATGGCTTTGTTCATTCATAGCTGGCCTTCAATTCATCCAACTCGGCGATCAGGCCGGGACCGAAATAATATCGCAGCTCGTCGCGCGCACCGTCATAGAGACTCGGACCTGTACTGCTGCACACCAGGCTGCCATCCGCCGCTTCGCCCGATGCCGTCAGCACACCCTGCTCGAATGTCACGGGAAAGAGCACGCTCACCATCGGCTTCAGCAGATGGTAGTCCAGCCCCTGCTCCAGGCAATAGCCATGGATGGCACAGCCCCGCGCGGCTTCATTGCGGAAAATGCAGGCCCCGCCCTGCACCGCGGTTCGCACATGTTCGCCGCCGGGAAATTCCGCATCGCTGACGATTTCCGTGGTGAACCATCGATCCTGGGTCACCGCGATGCGGTCATGGAAATCCTGCGGCAACGCGCGCAACCGCGCGGCGTTTCCCACATCGATGTCCACGCCATGCTCGCAACAGGCATCGCGGCAGAAACCGCAATCCAGGCAATGGGTGAAATAGCGCAAGGTGAAGATCTGCGGATCGACCGCCCTGAGCACCGGTCCACCCAGCGCGGAGGGGTATTCTTCATCCAGAACCAAAATCATGGCGGGCCCGCGCTGACGATAGCTTCAATCAATGTTCCGTAATCCATCCCCGCTGCTTCCGCCGCCGCCGCAAAACCCGCATCGGGCGAAATGCAGGGATTGGTATTGATCTCCAGGATCAGCGGCACGCCATCTTCACCAACCCGAAAATCCACCCGCGCGAAACCCGATAGGGCAAACAGCTTCCACACCTGTTCGCAGGCTGTTTTCAGCTTGGCCGCCAGTTCCGGTTCATCACGCTCGACACCGAAAGCGCGTACGGTGCCGCGCCAACCGCTGGAATCCTCTTCCCATTTGGCGTCGTAGCCGACAATGCGGGGCTTGCCCGCCGGCCATTGCTCGAAGCGCATTTCCGCCATCGGTAAGACGCGCCCATCCAGCACGGCGATATTGAATTCGCGGCCCTCGACATAACGCTCGGCGAACCAGTCGCCGCCGAATTTGGCGACACAGGCGGCGACACGCGGCAGCACATCCGGCCCGGTCACGACGCAGCCGTCATCAAGTCCCAACGAGGCGTCTTCCAGCGCGGATTTGACGATCCATTGCCCGCCATCCAACCCCGCCCAGTCCGGCGGCACTGACCAGCCTGGCGTCGCAAGCCCCGCTTCGCGCAGCATCAGCTTGGTCAGCGGCTTGTCATTGGTGACGGCCATCGCCTTGGAACTGACGCCGGTAAAGCGCATGCCCAGATCCGCCAGCATTTGCGGCGCCAGCGGCGCCAGGCGGCCCTGCCCGTTCACGCCTTCGACCAAGTTGAAGACGATGTCGGGCGTGGTCAGTTTCAGAAGCGCCTGCAACCCATCCTGCTGGAATGGCGCCTGTCCCACCTTGTGCCCCCGACGGGTCAATACATCCGCGACCGCATCGGCCGCGATCAAGGTGTCGAGATCCTCGGGCGGCGCGTTGTCCCCCACGTCGGAATGCAGAACCAGAATTTTCATGTCAGGTGCGGATGACGTGCCAGAAAGGAATCCAGAAACTTGCCGATCAATTGCCGGTAGGAGACCTTCTGGAAATCCGCGATGAAGCACAAGTCCGAATAGCCGGGGCGTATGCCGGCCAGCGGATTGACTTCGATGAAGCGGGGTTTGCCGTCGCGGTCCAGCCGGACATCGGCCCGTCCGCCATCCCGGCAGCGCAGCACCCGCCACGCCGCCAGCGCCACATCCGCCGCCGCGTGCGCCTCGGCGTCATCGGCCGGGATCACCTGGAGCTTGTCCTCCCAGTCCGACTTGTTCTCATAGCCATAGCCATGGCCGACATATTTTGCGCCGGGCACGATTTCCAGGATGCCCAGTATGGCGGCGCCATCGCCGGTGCCGGTGATACCGACAGTGAATTCGCGGCCCGGCAGGAATTCTTCCACCAGCACCGGTTGGCGAAACTGCGCCAGCAGATCGCGCGCCACCTCGGCCAGCGCCGCCGCATCGTCGACCCGTGAGCGCGCGTTCACACCCTTGCCGGAGCCTTCCGAAACCGGCTTGAGGAACAGCGGGAACGGCAACGTCACCCTGGCGATATCGGCTTCGCTTTCGATCAGCGCGAAGGCGGCGGTGGGCACGCCTGCATCGCGCAGCACCCGCTTGGTCATCGCCTTGTCCAGGCAAAGGGAAAGCGTCAGCGGATCGGAAAAGACGTAAGGAATGTCATAAGCTTCCAGCAACGCGGGCACCTGGGCCTCGCGCGACACGCCTTTCAATCCTTCGCAGATGTTGAACACCGCATCCCATCGCGCACCTTGCGCCAACTTTTCGGTCAATGACCGGACACCGCCGATCCGTTCGGGCGTGTGGCCCAATTCGGCCAGCGCATCGCCGATCGCGGCGATGGTTTCCTCGGCATCGAATTCGGCGGTTTCTTCCTCGCCATAACCCAGGGCGCGGTAATCGCTGCGCAGGTCGTAGGTGACCCCGATGCGCATGTCCTAGCGGCCGAGCGATCCGTTGGGATCGGGATAGCGATAGATCTCGCCCTCGAAATTCTTCAGCAGCAGGAAGTCGCCATCGCGTCCGGCCACCGGATCGGGCGCCAGCTGGATCTTGCCGCCGCCGCCGGGCGCATCGATCACGAAGATGGGCGTGGCATAGCCGGTGGTATGGCCGCGCAGCGCCCGAATGATCTCCAGCCCCTTGTCCACCCCGGTGCGAAAATGCGCCGAGCCCCGGATCGGATCGCATTGATAAAGGTAATAGGGCTTCACCCGGTTCTTCAGCAGCCCATGCATCAGGCTGGTCATCACGTCGGCATCGTCATTGACGCCCTTCAGCAGCACGGTCTGGCTGCCCAGCGGCACGCCGGCATCGGCCAGGCGGGCGGTGGCTTCCATCACTTCGCGGGTCAGTTCCGCGGGATGGGTGAAATGCAGGCTCATCCAGAGGGGGTGATGCTTCTTCAAGACGCGCACCAAGCCGCGCGTCACGCGCTGCGGCGTCACCACCGGCATCTTGGTGCCGATGCGCAAGAATTCGATATGCGGGATCGTCCTCAGCCGCCCCAGCAGCCAATCCAGCTTGTCGTCCGACAGGGTCAGGGGGTCGCCGCCCGACAGCAGCACGTCGCGCACTTCGGTGTGCGCTTCCAGATAGGCAATCGCCTCGGCCCATTGGCGGGTGGAGAAATGATATTCGCCGCCCGGATTGCCCACCAGCCGCGAGCGGGTGCAGTAGCGGCAATAGGTCGAGCAGGTGCCGGTGGTGAGGAACAGCACCCGGTCGGGATAGCGATGCACCAGGCCGGGCGCCACGGTGTCATGGTCTTCGCTGAGGGGATCGTCTTCCTCGCCCGGGCCGCGCAGATATTCATCGCCGGTCATGATGTGGGTGCGGCGGAGCGGTTCCTGCGCGTCCGTCAGACCCATCAGGCTGGCATAATACGGTGTGATACCGACCGGCAGCGCGCCCTGGTGGCGGGAGACGGCGGCATATTCATCTTCCGACAGGCGGAAGATGCGGGCCAACTCCTCCAATGTACGAATCCGTGACCGCATCTGCCAGCGCCAGTCATTCCATTCGGCAGGACCGGTGCCCGGCCAGAAGCGGCGATAGAAAGCGCGACTCGGCTGGCCGATGGGAAAGCGCAACTCCGCCTTCGGCCCCGGAAGATTGAGTTTGGCGATGGGGGCACGCGCGGCGTCGTCGGGACTCTTGCGGAAGGAGCGCGTGGCCGTTTTGAGTGCGCGGCCCCGCGCCATTTCAAGACCCATCTGGCGTCTCATGTCGCGCGCGCGGGCGGCGATCCCCGTGTTCTTTTCCGCATGACGCCCCCAATGGTCAGCCATGGGCGGACAGAACGACACGCCGATATTTAAGCAGTGAGCGGCGTTGTCAAGTGGAGCGCGCGGCTTGACCCGTCATGGCACGCCGGTCGCCGGATGGGCGGACGGTGTATCGCCCGGTGCATCGAAGCTCAGTTTGCGCATCCGGTAGATCGTGACATGGACCTTCTTGCCGCGCGAATAATTGAAGCCGGAAATGTCATCCACCGGCACCGCGTCGGATTGCAGTTCGGCAAGGTGGGCAAGAAAGGCGGGTCGCTGGAAATCATCCACCAGCGCCAGCCCGCCCTGGTTGGCGCCCTGTTTGGCCGCGCCGGCGCCGTCCGTGAGATTGACATCGGCGCCCAGCGCGAACACCAGGCTGGGCTCCTGAAATCCGGCAATGGCCGGCGGCGGATCATTGGGATTGCCGTCACGGGCGACCAACGCCGCCAGCCGCTCGCTCATCCACATCTGTGTCAGGTGCGGACCCGCGCCCACCGTCAAGGTGGGCACGATGATCGCCAGTGACAGAAAGCCAAGCCCCATCGCGATTCGCCGCGACTCACGCAGCGCCATTGCCAATGCGGCCAGCCCCACCAGACCCGCTGCGATCGCATAGGGAAGAAGCCCCATGTCCATGCCGCCACCATAGAGCCTGGTCAGCAGCAGCGGCGCGGCCACCAACCCCGCCAGGCCCAGCAGAAATTGCAGCGAAGAAATATACGGTAATATCCTGCGCCGGAGCGGCAGCGCGTCTTCCTTCGCTGCCAACAGCCACAGCGCTGTCAGAATCGCCAGCGCGGGATAGGCCGGCAGCACATATTGCGGCAGCTTGGTCGGCACCAGTTCGCACACCAGCCAGAAGCCCCCGGCCCAGGCCAGAAGAAAGCGGATCGCCGGTTCGCGCGCGCGCGTGACCGCAAGGCCGATGGCCGGCAACACGAACAGGATGCCCGGCCAGAAGGCGACCGCCGACAGAAGAAGATTGTAGCCGGGTGGCAGGCCATGACTTTCCTGGCCGCTGACCAGCTTGCCGGCAAAATCGTGACCCAATGATTGCTGAAAGAACGAGCCATGGCTTTCCACCCAGATCGCGATCGCCCAGGGCGCGGCGATCACCAGCACCAGCGGCAGGCCCAGATGCGGTTTGGTCTGCTTGAGCCAGAGAAAAAGATTCTTCAGCGGCACCGGCGGTGCAACGGCGACGACTTCCCCGCCTTCGACTGGCGCGGCCGCAGTGGTCTTGCGCGGTCGCTGGTCCCACCAGTCCCACACCGCCAGCGCCAGGATGGTGGCCGCCACGACGCCGACCACCGGCGGGCCTTTCACCAGGACGGCGATGGCGAAGGAGAACCAGCCCCAAAGCACCATGCGGGTTGGGACGACAATATCTTCCCGGCCGGCGCGATAGATGCGCATCAGCACCGCCATCGTGCCCATCACCGAAGCGAGCAGCACCGCATCGGTGGTGGCAATGGTGGCTTCCGCCGTCATCAGCACGGTGAAGCCCAGCAGCAAGGCGCCCAGCAATCCCACCTCGGCGCCGAATGCCGAGCCCACCCAGAAGGTGAGCCACACCGCCACGATCCCGCCGATCAATGACGGGAGCCGGTAGGTCCAGATGTGGCTGTGATCGCCTTCGATATTCTCGATATGGCCTGCCACGGCGGTGGCCGCCGCCTGGGCCCAATAGATTCCAGCAGGCTTCTTGTAGCGGGGCTCGTTGCCGAATCGGATATCGACGAAGTTCCCGCTGTCCAGCATTTGGCGCGAGGATTGGGCGAAGCGGCTCTCGTCTCGGTCCAGCGCCGGCAGGGCCAAAATGCCCGGCAGCCACAGCGCCACGCAGAGAATCGCCAGCAGGAGATAGGGCCGCCCCACCAGCCAGCCCCGGATTTTCGCCCGCCCGAGGGCGAATCGCGACGGCAAAGGGGTGGAGGCGGCGTCGCTCATGAACTGGTTTGCCCTGTTTCGTGGACCCGCGGGGGCCTGTATAAGGCGCGCCACGTCGGGGGCCGCTGGGCCCCTATTTAGCGAAAGCCCGGGATTTTGGGAAATTCGCCAGCAAAGATGGTTGCGTATGACGGTTTCGGTGGTTGTGCCAGTCAAGGACGAAGTGGGCAATGTCGCGGCCCTGGCGCGCGAGATCGCGGCCGCGCTGGCGCATGAGCCTTCGTATGAGATCATCTTTGTCGATGACGGCTCGACCGACGGCACCGCCGAAAAGCTCACCGCCCTGAAAAGCGAAATCGCGGGTTTCCGTCCCCTTCGGCACGACCGCAATTTGGGCCAGAGCCGGGGCATTCATACCGGCATCGAGGCGGCCAAAGGCGACATCATCGTCACCCTGGACGGCGACGGGCAGAACGACCCCGCCGACATTCCCATGCTGCTGGGCAAGCTGCGGGGCGATACGTCCCTGGGGATGGTCTCGGGCGTGCGGGTCAAACGTCAGGACACTGCCAGCCGTCGCATCGCGTCCAGATTGGCCAACCGTTTCCGGGGCGCCATGCTGGGCGACGGCGCCACCGACACGGGTTGCGGCATCAAGGCCTTTTATCGCACCGCCTTCCTGGAGCTTCCCTATTTCGATCACATGCACCGCTATCTGATCGCGCTGGTGCAGCGGCATGGCTGGAAGGTCGGCTTTGCGCCTGTCAATCACCGGCCCCGTCTGGCGGGCCGTTCGAAATATACCAACCTGGGCCGCACCCTGGTCAGCTTTCACGACATGCTGGGCGTGCGCTGGCTGCAGCGGCGCCATGGCGGGCGCACCAAAATCGAGGAGCTGTAAATGGATTTTGGATTCATGGCGCATTGGTACGCTATGGCGACGGAGAATCCCTATGACGTGCTGTGGAATCTGATCGGTTTCGGCGGCCAGGCGATCTTCGGCGTGCGCATGCTGATCCAGTGGCTGAAGAGCGAGCAGGAAGGCCATAGCGTCATTCCGATCTCGTTCTGGTATTGCAGCCTGGTCGGCGGATTGTTCAGCTTTTCCTACGTCATCCACCAGCACGCCTGGGCCCTGGTGTTCGGCCAGGGATTGCCCCTGCCGATCTATGCCCGCAACATCTGGATGCTCTACCGGGACCGCAACCGCGCGCGCGTGGCGGCCTGACGCTTGAGGGCGGCGCGTATTAACCACCAATCCAATCGCCGGCACGTTCCGGCGCCGCAGTAATCGTCAAACCGTCCCATTCTGGTATAAGGAGAACAAGGGGCGGGCCGTGCGGCGGGAAACTTCCATCTATCTGAATGCGGTTCGCTTTTTCGCGGCGCTGGCTGTGTTTCTGGGCCATGTCTCCGGACGCCGGTTCACGGACGGATTTTTGTGGCCGTTCGCCGAATATATGGACATCGCGGTTATCATCTTCTTCGTGCTGTCCGGTTATGTCATCGCCTATGTGACGGACAATCGCGAGCGCACGCTCGATTCCTATTCCATCAATCGTATCGCCCGCATTCTTTCCGTAACGCTTCCCGCCCTGGCCGTGACCTTTGTGCTGGACACGATCGGGCGCCAACTGCATCCGGAATTTTATTCCGCGGCGTGGGGATTTTCGTCGGACCGGATGTGGCTGCAATATCTTGCCGCCCTGACCTTCACCAATGAATTGTGGTATAATCGCATCAATGTCGGCTCGATGCTGCCTTATTGGTCGCTGGGATTTGAGGTCTGGTATTACGCGATCTTCGCGGCCTTCTGGTTTCTGCGGGGCAATATCCGCTACATCCTCACCGCCATCTTGTGCCTGATCGCCGGGCCGAAAATTCTTTTCCTGTTTCCCATCTGGATCGGCGGCTTTGCCGTCTATCATGTCGGCAAACGCCGCGCGCTCCCGCAAGGCTGGGCGCTCTGCCTTTTCACGGCGACCTTTGCGGTTCCCCTTATCCTGTTTGCCATAACCACGCTGATCGGTCTGCGGCTGCAAACGAGTTACCTGGAGCTATATGTGGCCGCGGGCCTGTTCCTGCTGAACATTCTCGCCCTGCAGAATGTGAGCGCGCGTTTCGGCGGTGTGCTGAGGGCGTTCGAGCGGCCGATCGGCTGGCTCGCAGGCATGACCTTTTCGCTCTACCTCTTCCACTTGCCGGTGGCGCAGTTCCTGACCACGCTGATCCCCTGGACACCGCACGATATCCGCACGCGCCTGATCCTGATGATCGGCACCTTTGCAATCGTGATAGCGCTGGCCGAAATTACCGAGCGCCGCAAGAACGCCTGGCGTGACGGGATCGCCAAATGGTTCGGCAAGTTCGGCCGGATGCGCGGCGCGCTTGGTCCCACATCGTCCTGACGAGCGGGCGCAACTGGTCAGACGGATTTTTTTCGAACCGATTTTTTCCGGATTGGCTTTTTCGGGCCTGATTTTTTCGGGCTTGGCTTTTTCCCAGTCGGCTTTTTCCTGGCGGGCGTCTTCACCGGCGCGGCCTTCGCGCCCCTGCGCAGAAAATCCGCCAGCACCAATGCGTGATTGTTGGCGCGGTCATGGGCGCCGTAGAGCAAAGTCACCTTGGGCCGCTTGAGTTCGGCCCGGAACGCCATCAAGGCCGAATTCTTGGACAGCTCGCCCAGATAATGATGGGTGAATTGCGCAAAGCGTTCGGGCTGGTGATTGAATTCCTTGCGCAGATCGGGGCTGGGCGCCAGATCCTTGGCCCACAGATCCAGGGCGGCCGCCGCCTTGGTCATGCCCCGCGGCCAGAGCCGGTCCACCAGCACGCGATAGCCGTCATCGGCGGCCGGCGGATCATAGACGCGCTTGACGGCAATGGTGCCCATCGGCCCTGTCCCGGGGTTGCGCGCCATCCTAATCCGCAAAGCCCCGGCACGGGCAAGGCCCCGGAAAGCCTTAAGAAACCCTGGTATTCCCAAGCAGCTTGCGGGGAAGCCCCCGGCAGTATATCTCGCGGACCCAAGGACAGGTGGCCGAGTGGTTGAAGGCGCACGCCTGGAAAGTGTGTAACGGTGAAAGCCGTTCGAGGGTTCGAATCCCTCTCTGTCCGCCATTAAACAAGGCCCCCTTGCGGGGCCTTTTTTAATGGCGGAAAGGGAGAAGTGGATGGACCCGCGAACCTGCGGTCCATCTCAGCGTGAATAGGCGATCGCAATAATGGGCGTAATTGTTTTCGTTAAGTTTCGTCCTGTGGCAAAAATTCGGACACCGACGATCACTCCCAAGCTTCCACTCCAATTGTATTCAATCGAGGGGGCCACATAGAACATGTCCGAGGATCCTGTTTCCTGGATCATCGATTGCGATGAATTACCAGCCGGATAAACACCAGCAATCCGAGTGGATCGGTCATGCTCATACCAAAGATCTGCCCCGGCTACCCAGTTTTTGCTGATGCTATACTCGACTGCCAAATCAACGCTTAGGCCTTGTCCTGGGTGCGCCACGCCCTCGAAATTAGTTGGAGTGCCATAAGTACTCAATCCAGACACATGCACTTCATTGGATAGGAAATAGGATACGTTCAGCTCAGGGCGAAGAATGTGGCCATTTGGGAGCCAAAAATAGGTCTGCGCATAAAGGCCAACCGTGGTGGTATAGGCGCCGCTCCCGACCCCGTCGGTCACACGGTCCAGTCGATCAAACGTGCCCGTAGGAAGCGTCTCAGCCAAGTCCACAGAGATTGTGGGAAGCCATCCACCTTCCTGAAAATGCGAAAGACGGTATTGTCCTTCGATCGACAGATCACCCGGCTGAATGTTGGAACTGCTTTTATAGCTGGGCATGTGATTGTAGCTGACACGGGGCACAATCCCGAGATTGAAGTCGTCCGTAACACCATAAATTAGATAGGCCAATAAACTGACTTGATTCTGGGCGGGCACATTGTAGCTGTGGCCCTGCCCGTCAATGCCTCCGATGGATATTCCATCGAGCAGTATAGGAACGAACCCAATCGTCCCTGCGGACATCGTATCACCGGGCAACGTCAGCAAGGGACCAGTCATCCAGGTGTCTTGCATGGACTGCCTTGCAACGACCTCCGCGAATGCTGGCATAATATGGCTTCCGCCGCTTATCGCCCCGATTTGCAGGGCAATAGCTGTCAGCCAACGGGCCAGAGAACTAGCTCGCTTCATTTCACATATCCAATTCAATTACATTATTGCAGGCACAACACCGGCCGGCCTTGCTTCAATTCTTTCCCAGCGGGCTACAACCGCAGCCGCAAGGCCGTTTCCAATTACGTTTGTGGCGCTACGCCCCATGTCCATGAGATGATCCACCGCCAGCAACAGAACTAGACCACCCTCGGGCAGCTGGAAGAAAGGTAGAGCCGAGGCGATCACGACAAGTGATGCACGTGGTACACCTGCGATGCCCTTAGATGTCACCATCAGGACAAGTACCATGTAAAACTGGCGGCTAATCGGAACCTCGATACCGTAAGCCTGGGCGACGAACATCAAGGCAAAGGTGCAATACATCGTTGCACCGATGAGGTTGAACGAATATCCGAGCGGAAGTACGAAGCTCACTACTTTTGGCGGCAAGCCAATTGCTTCCAGATTCTCCAGTAGAAGCGGAAAGGCGGCTTCGGAAGTGGAAGTCGAGAAGGCAATGAGGGCCGGGGAACGAACCGCCCGGACCAAATCGCGTATCTGGCCTTTCAGAAGCAACAATCCGATAGCGAACATACCCGCGATCAACAATGCCAATGTGAGATATAGATCGCCTATTAGCTTGGCGTATGTGGCAAGTATTGTTAGCCCCTGGGTCGATATCACGCTGGCCATTGCCGCAAAGATGGCGGCGGGGGCAAAAAGCATCACATACGTCGTGACCTTTAAGATGACGACTGCACCCTGATCGAATATCTTCAGTAAGCCGCCTGCCTTATCACCGAGCGACGAAATGGCGACGCCCATGAAGAGGGACATCACGACAACCTGCAGGATTTCGTTCCGGGCCAAGGCGTCGCCCAT
Organism: Pseudomonadota bacterium; assembly: GCA_040389405.1. GTDB lineage: Bacteria > Pseudomonadota > Alphaproteobacteria > Micropepsales > Micropepsaceae > Rhizomicrobium. The sequence continues at coordinate 446,767 of JAZJZY010000002.1, forward strand.
GGAGTTAGGAACCAGGTGTTCAATAAAGGAACCGAGACCCTGTGCCTGTGCGAGGGCCAACGGTGCCGCGGACGCACCTTGATGCAATCCAACGCCAACACCAGGTTCAAGCAAATTGACCATAAACAGGCCCATCAGAAGCGCCACAAGCGACGCGGTCATGAAAACCGCCATCGCCTTTGCGGCTATCCGGCCCACTGAGCGCGCGCCATCAATGTGGCCAATGCCGCTGACCAGAGTGGTGAAGACAAGCGGTGAAACGATCATCTTGATCAGGCGCAGAAATATCGTGGTGACCTGATCGAAACCTGCGGTCGCGGACGTCGCAACATCGGGCGGGAGCGCGGCATGAATGATCGCGCCCGCAACCACGCCCGCAACCATCGCCAGAATCACAATAAGCAGAAAGTTGCGTTTCATCGCTCGAATTTTCGCTTTGCTGCTGCGCGCGAGTGAAATGGCCGGGACCTAAAAAGGTCCCGGCCACCGGCTCAAGCGTGCATGTGGAAGACCTTGCTGACGATTATCCAGGCGCCGTCCAACTTCACCATATTCATGAAATCGGTGAAGAGCGGCTTGCCCGCCATGCTGGCATCAATACGAACATTGGCGGCGGTGCCGGAAATATCTACGCGTGTAAAGCGTATCGCTACGTCCGGAGACGGCCCGTACTTGTCTTGAAAATCATAAAGTTTCTGAATTTCCGGGCCGAGTAGCGAACCGCCGGCATACCCAACGATCGTCGCCACTTCATGGAAGGCGCGCTTGGTGGTGGCACCACTCCCCTTTTTTCCGCCTTCGATGTAGTTGCCGACGACGCTTACGATGGCGTCATACTCCGTGACATAATCGATGCTGCTCATTTGAGTTCCTTCTCCGGTAACGTTAGCGAACTTTGCTGGCCTCATAACGGGCCTTGTTCTCGGCATTTGGCGGGTAGAGACCCGGCAGCACCGCGCCAGCCTCCACTTCCTTCATGATCCAGGCTTCGAAACGCTCCTGCTCTGGAGCCTCATTCAGCACATCATCAACCAGTGCCGCCGGTATGACCACGGCGCCATCACTGTCCACGACAATAAGATCGTCCGGAAAGATCGCCACGCCGCCACAACCGACCGGCTCCTGCCAATTCACAAAGGTGAGACCAGCCACCGAGGGCGGTGCGGCCACGCCCCGAGACCAGACCGGAAGGCCGGTCGAGAGAACACCCGCGACGTCCCGCATGACGCCGTCCGTGACGAGTGCGGCCACGCCTTTTTGAGCCATGCGAGCGCACAATATGTCACCGAATATACCGGCATCGGTGATGCCCATGGCATCGACGACCGCGATACATCCTTCCGGCATCGCTTCGATGGCAGCGCGGGTCGATTTCGGCGATGACCAGGATTGTGGCGTGGCAAGATCTTCCCGAGCCGGGACAAAGCGCAAGGTAAAGGCACGCCCCACCAGTCGCGGCTGATCGGGCCTAAGCGACACGGCGCCACGAACCCAAACATTGCGCAGGCCTTTTTTCAGCAAGACCGTCGTTATGGTCGCGGTGGTGATGCTCTTGAGCTGCTCGACGATGTTCTTGTCCATTGTCAGGCCCTTACATGTGGATGCGCCAAAGACTGGCAAGGTCGCCATCGACCCGCACGATGCTGCCAGTCACGTGGCGGACTACCCGGGCTCGGGAACGGTGTTACCAAAGACCAAAATAGGTCTGGCACCATTTTCAGAGAATATGTGCTTCAGCACTTTCAAAAAGTGATATATCTGCCTTTCAGAATGTCTTGAGGTGGTTTTATGGAAACACGCTTCCTTCAGACCCTGCTCACGGTCTTCGAGACGTCCTCGCTTGCCGAGACTGCTCGGCGGCTCAACCTGACCCCATCCGCCGTCATTCAAAGGGTTAGGGCGTTGGAACAGGAAATCGGCCAGCCCCTCATCGCCCGCGCGGGCCATGCCATGAAGCCCACGGCCACCGGTGCGGCCATCATGGCCGACATCCGCCGGATGATCGCGGCGGAGAGCGACCTCAAAACCGCGGCATCGATCAAACTCGGAGTTGGATTGCTGCGGGTCGGGGTCGTCCAGACGGTCCTTACCGGTCTATTGCCGGAGGTTCTGATCACCTTGAAGACCAAACATCCTGGGCTTGAAGTCTATGTGGTCCCCGGCGTTTCGGCCGAACTCTATTCCGCGCTGCATGATGGCACGCTCGATCTCGCCATCATGGTCCAACCGCATTTTGTGCTGTCGAAGTCGATGCAGTGGACCCTGTTGCGGGAGGAGCCCCTGTTGCTCCTGACACCAACCGACCTGACAACCCGTGATCCCGACCGCATTCTCAAAACCCAGCCCTTTATTCGCTACGACCGCAACCACTGGGGTGGCCGGATCGTGGATCTCTATCTTCGCAAAAGGAAAATTCATCCCAACGAACAATTTGAGATTGATGCCCTGGAAGCCATCGCGATACTTGTCAGCCGTGGGCTTGGCGTATCCATCGTTCCCGACTGGCTCCCGCCTTGGCCTGAAGGCGTTAAGGTACGCAAAATTCGCCTGGAAGGCGCCCCAACACGAAAAATTGGCGCACTGTGGTCGAAGGCTTCCATCAGACTTCCTTTGATCCAGACCTTCGTCTCCGAAGCCTCGAGCATCGCGGGACCGCTCTCTTCAAAAGGTAGCGTGCGATAGTTCGTGCAAGACTGGGTTAGCCAACTCGATACAAGGCGCTGGAAGCTATAGGGATGACTTTTGCGGGTTAGCCAAACTAACTCATTGATAGTGTTAAAGCAGGGCACTCCCTCTCTGTCCGCCAAACCCAATATCGAAGTTCAATAAATTCAGAAGGTTGTCGCACCATTTGGCTAGCCGCGAGTTATGCGATCTCGAACCCATGATATCGCCAGCGCCAATAACTCGTCAGACGCCCGCTTAGCGCCAAAAGCGGACGTGCGTCATTTGGAGATCGACGCTTGCTCTATTGCATGAGCGCATTCGTTTTCTGATGTATAGGGTCCGAACATCACATAGTTCTTGTCGGTGACCCCGTACCAACCAGGTTGCTTTATTCCATACCTATCGGAAAGAGCTTCTGGGATGAATACCGGTCGAACCGTACTAGCATCATCCATCGTTTTTCTCCGAGTTATGTGCCAACCGCAAGGAGCCGCCGATCGGAATTGTTACCGAAAACTGGCCGAACGGGAAAGGTCGGGGCCGCTAGTCATGTCCGCTTTGGGTCAATAGCGGACGTTCGTCACATCACCACTACCCGATCTAGCGGCGGATGGAAGGAGTAAGTGGCTGACGGGTTATTTGTGTGGCGAAGGACTGGCTATGAGGCCGCCAGTAAGTTTGCACTTTCCGTTTTGCCAAACGTATTCTGCAGCATCTGTCAAAGCAGGCACGAGATGGCGTTGGCCGTCCGTGCCAACAACGTAACGGAAGTTTCTCGCTTTGCAGTCCTTCTCTGTAGCGGCGTCAGGCACGGCAGGAGATTGTTGAACGCGCTTTAAGGGGCCCCGCTCCATTACCGGAGTGGGGATAGTGATTATGTTTGCTCTGCCGAGTGCGGGCACGGCCGAGGCAACAACGACGCAATTCACCAGGATGAATGCTTTCACGCTCACCTGATGCTGAACTCCATCAATCCCCTAGCAGGCTATCACTTGAGTACCCACCCGATCCAGCGGCGGATAGCAGGAGCGCGGCTGGCGGGTTGGCCAGACCCAGGAGCCGGTAAATGCCGTCAGTAGGAGATCTCCGCCAGAATGACCACTCTGGGTCAGAAGTAGGCGTTTGCTTAAGCAAGTGAGTTAGCCAGGCTCGATATAAGCTATTGATAGTTATAGGGATGATTTTTTCAGGTTAGCCAAGCTAATCCATTGATATCCCTTATACAGGGCACTCCCTCTCTGTCCGCAATTTCCATTTCTGCGCCTAACAAGATCAGCGAATTGGCTTTAGATTTGGCCAACTGATCCACAGGGTTGGCTCCGGTTGGGGGCTATCCAACCGGGATGTCCACATCAGCAGACCATCACAGATGGTCGTTTTGCACGATATCTTACGCAAAAGGAAACGACATGCATCTCCGTTTGGCAATTCCAGTCTTCGTTGCGTGCGTTTGCTTTGCCGGTGCCGTGCATGCCGACCAGTTGGCCGATATTAAGCAAAAAGGCGAGATCGTCATTGGCGTGCGTGTGGCCGAGCCGAACAGCTTCGTCGATCCGAAAACGGGCGAAATGATCGGCTACGAGGTTGACATAGCGAAGGCAGTTGCGAAGGCGATTGGTGTCAAACCCGTGTTCAAATCCTTGGCATCAGCAGCGCGCATCTCCCAGCTGCAACAGGGAAACGTCGACATCTTGGCCGCCTCGCTGACGCACAACAAGCAACGCGAGGCGCAAGTCGACTTCTCTCTGACGATGTTGGTAACCGGTCAGAAGGTGCTGGTAATAACTCCTAGCGACGTAAAAGACCTGCCGGACCTCGCCGGAAAAAAAGTGCTGGCCGTTAAGGGCGGCACAGAGGAAGCCAACATCCGCAAGGCGGTGCCGAATGTCGATATCGTCACCGTCGATACGATACAGCAAGCCGTCTTGGCGCTGCAGCATGGCGACGGCGTGGGCTATGTCGCTGACGAGACCTCGCTGGTAAACGATTACGCCGAATTTGGTGCCGGCAGGAAGGATTACGCGATCCTTCCGACCAACGTGAGCGTAGAGCCGTTGGCGCTGGGCATCCGGAAAGGTGAGAACGGCGTCAAGACCGCGGTTGATGACACGTTACGTGCGCTCGAAAAGTCCGGCGAAGCCGAAAAGATCTTCCTCAAATGGTATGGTCCAGGCACCAAGGCCAACTTCGACAAGCGTTCATTTAAATTCGAGACCGACGAAATCGACCGTTGAACGCTTTGCGCTGATCGTGCGCCGAGCTCTTTTAACCAGGCCTCAGCGTAGCCCCAGGTAAAAGCCCGTAGCGACGAATATCTGCATGAAAATCGCCGCTGAACTTCTTTTGACCCCTGTAAGCGGCGGGAAGAAGTTTGAAAGATAGACTGATGAAGATATGAGGTAGATGACCGCGGCCATCACAGTGACCACGAGGAGATTTGCGCCTTCGGGGTCATCGAAGAATGCAAACATTCCCCGCGAACATGCGACGGCTGTAAACGCCAGAATCAGCAGAGAACTATTTCTGAAATTAAACTGCATAAGGGTGCGGCCCCATTTGCGTATGATAAAATCATACCCTGGCCGAGCTATCTCACGAACCTCATTTTTCGGGCTGAACGTCCGGTTTGGGTCAAAGCAGCCAGTCATTCGCGCGAAATGGCGGGTTGGCCAAGCTCGATATAAGCTATCTCCGAGAGAACGGGAACGAACATGCTGATCCGCGCAGAACGCCCGTCCGACGATCCCGCGATCGACGATCTGACCGTGCGAGCTTTCACGGGCATGCCCTATAGCGAGGGCACCGAAGCGCCGATCATTCGCCTGTTGCGGCAGGCCGGCGATTTGGCGTTGTCTCTCGTCGCCGAGGAGAATGGGGTCGTCATCGGCCATGTTACCTTCTCTCCGATCTGTATCGGCGCGCACCAGAACTGGTTCGGCCTCGGCCCCGTTGCCATCGAGCCATCGCGCCAGCGCGCAGGAATCGGCAAGGCGTTGATCAAAAGCGGCTTGGAAACGCTGAGAGAGCGGGGCGCTGCGGGCGTGGCGCTGATCGGAAACCCGGACGTTTATCGCTCCAGCGGCTTCACCAGCGATGGCCGGCTCACCTATTACGGGCTGGAGACCCGCTATGTTCAGCGCATCGTGTTTTACGGCCCCGACCCCGAGGGCGAACTGCATTACGCCGCTGCCTTCGATCAGGCGGCAAAGTCCGAATGAAATAGCAAGGCGCTAAAAAAAGGCGCTCAGCACCAGGGCGTCTTCTGCCCTGTCCATTGCCGCGCCAGACCCTCGTCCACCAGGATCATGCCCAAGGACCGGCCGTGCCGGGTGACGATCCTCAGCTTCCGGCCATAAACGTCTTCGTTTCGATCGATGCTTTCGAGTTCGAAAGGGCCTTCATTCAAAAGCTCTTGCAGCCTCCTGGTGGCGCGGCGCCCCAGATCGGCTTCGTGGGCGCAATGCGGCGGATGGGTTTCGGGGGCGTCTATGTCCGCAATACGTATTCTAGTCCGTTCGACCCACATTGTGTCGCCATCGACAACGCAATTGGTGCCACCGCCGGTAAAGCACAGATTGAAATGGTGCGCGTACGCCGGCGCGGCAGCCTGCGCTACCGGTTCGACCCCGGCTTCGCTGCGAGCGTCGCTGTCGGGCGTCACCGGATTGAGGGCGCTGAAATTGGGCGGGAAAAGGACAACACCACCGCCCACGGCGCCGATGATGAACCCGGCCACCGCCAACTTCAGAAGCGAGGGTTGTCCTTTTCTCGAATGCATGCTCACAAATTATTTGAACAATTTGGTCCGCCGGTATAGCCGTTCAACCGGGAAATTCTCGCCTGCACCAATTCATCATGGTTGCAAAGTTTTGCACCGGCCGTCGCCGCGTTGCTGACGGTTTGCGCAGGTTGCCCGTCCCCGTTCGCGACCACTTGCAGCCGATCCGAAGGATTCAAACTCAGCACCACGGTCGGCGTGTATTCATTGTCCGCTCCGTTCGCGGAATCGATGATGGATGAAAGGCCCGCCGTCAGTATCAGGTCCGCGGCGACATTTCCGGCGACCATGCTGCTCAACCCGGACCGGTTCACGTATTCCGCTTCGGCATAGCCCGGCTTGTTGCATTTGATGTCGATGTCGTATTTGCGCCGCTTGACCATGATGTTACCCGGCGTCTCGACTTTTCCGATCATTTCGCCATGACGGGTCAGCGTGCAGGTCGCGCCGCTGGGATTGGTCATGATGGCGATGTTCTGCGACGATCCTTCGCCGACCAACGAGGCGCACGCGGACGCCGAAACGCACGCAATCATCAAGACAGCGCCGCGCGCTGCCGATTTGAAAGATGTCATTGAAAATTCCCCTAGCCCAGATCGGAGCGATCACAGTCGGAAAGTTACGCAATTCCGGCGGCAAATGCCGCGCCCCGTTAACAGTCTGGAAGCGTAGATTTGCGCCGTCAATGGTCATTCCGAACGCTTTACGATTAACCATATTGGGGAAATGCGCGTTCCGCGGCACCTTTGCGCGCAAGCCGCCCCAGGCGATACAAGACCTTCAATAAGGAGACCCCTGTGATCACCGCCATCGTTCAATTCCAGTTGCCCGCCGATGTGGATTCGGCAAAAGCCGCGGAACTGTTTCGCGGCTCGGCGCCGAAATATCAGGCGCTCGCGGGTCTTTTGCGCAAATATTATATCTACGACAAGGACAGCCACACAGGTGGCGGCTGCTATCTGTGGGAGAGCCGTGCGGCGGCCGAGAAATTCTACGATGCCGAATGGCGGCGTTTCATCACCGACCGGTATGGCAGCGCGCCCCAACTCTCATTTTTCGAAACGCCGGTCATTGTCGACAACGTCACTGGCGAGACGCAACTCCACGCTCCGGCTTAAACGTGAGGGCGGCAGGCCGACGAAGCGCGCCATGCCCGTGATCTCGTATGTCGATGACGGGAAACTAAGTGCGCCGCGTGACACAACGGTGACGGGATATGTTTACGCCCGTTCTACGATTTCCCACGCTTGCGCGATCGGAATCGGCGAACAGATACGCCGCCTCTGGCGAAAGGCCTGACGCTCAACGCCCTTTGCAGGAAAGCGTGCCGAACCTCTGGCGATGCGGCGTCAAAGATGGGCAGAATTCTGCGGTAGTTCCCGTGACGGTTTGCCGGATCGAATCCAACGGTTGGTTGTTCCAGGCGACCGCATTCGACAAGATGGCCTGCATTGTCCAAGAATTTCATCTTGCCGGATATCCATCCCGACGCAATTTCAAAAACCGCACAAAGGATCAAGCCAATGGACAGGATCAAGACCAAGGACGGCACGGAAATCTTTTACAAGGATTGGGGTTCGGGCCAACCGATTGTATTTTCCCATGGCTGGCCGCTGTCCGCCGACGATTGGGACGCGCAGATGCTGTTTTTCCTGGGAAAGGGATTCCGCGTCATCGCCCATGACCGTCGCGGCCATGGCCGGTCCACCCAGACGGGCGGCGGCCACGACATGGATCATTATGCCGCCGATCTGGCGGAACTGACCGCGCATCTGGATCTCAAAAACGCGATCCATGTCGGCCACTCCACCGGAGGCGGCGAGGTGGTGCATTATATCGGACGTCACGGCGAAAGCCGCGTGACCAAGGCGGCGATCATCAGTGCCGTGCCGCCGCTGATGGTGAAGACGGCTGCGAATCCTGGCGGGTTGCCCAAGGAGGTGTTCGACGGTTTGATGGCGCAACTGGCCGCCAATCGCTCGCAATTCTATTACGACCTGCCGGCGGGCCCTTTCTACGGCTTCAACCGGCCGGGCGCGAAAGTTTCCGAGGCCACAATCTGGAACTGGTGGCGTCAGGGCATGATGGGCGGCGCCAAAGCGCATTATGACGGCGTCGTCGCTTTTTCGCAGACCGACTTCACCGAAGACCTGAAGAAGATCACGGTGCCGGTGCTGGTGATGCACAGTGAGGACGACCAGATCGTGCCGTATGCCGATTCAGGGCCATTGTCTGCAAAGCTGCTGAAGAATGGCACCTTGAAGACCTACAAGGATTTTCCGCACGGCATGCCAACCACCCAGGCCGAGACCATCAATGCCGACCTGCTCGCCTTCATCAAAGGGTAAGCGGCGGCCGTACGGGAAATGGAGAGCGCTCCATCATGGATTCCGAAGTCACGGAAAATGTCGCGGCGCATCGTTTCGAGCTACCGCTGGGCGGCGATGCTATGGCCCTGGCCTATTACACTATCGACAATGGGCAACTCGTTCTGACCCATACCGAGGTGCCCACGGAATTTTCCGGACAGGGAATCGCAACCCGGCTGGCGCGCGGCACCTTCGATCTGCTGCGCCAGTCGGGGCGCAAGGCGGTCCTGAAATGCCCCTTCATGGGGCATTTTTTCGCCACACACCCGGAATATGCCGATGTCGTTGCCGGGTAACGGGATTGTGCGCAAAGATGCGCGCCCGAAATATCCGGCCGGATCGCGTTGGGGGGTAAGCGGAGATGTTTGTCGAACAAATGTTACTGCGGGCGGGCGAGCGGCTTGCGGTCCTCGATGCCGGCGGTTCCGTCCGGGATGCAGCCGATCTCATGGCGCAGCCCGCCACCGATCTGGTCATTGTCTGCCGCGACGGCGCGGTGGTCGGGGTCGTCACGAAAACCGACATTGTCGTTCAGATCAGCCGCAATCCCGGCTCTGACCTCAGTGCGCCGGTGGACACCATCATGCGGCGCGACGTCGCCACCTGCCGGTCGTCCGACCCGCTCAGCGACGTCCTGCGGGCCATGAAGGAGCGCGGCTTCCATCGCATTCCCGTCGTCGATGACCAGCACAGTCCCGTCGGCATCGTTTACGCGCGCGATGCGCTTCAATGTTTGCTGGAAGAAGTCGAAATCGACGATGAGCTGCTCCGCGACTTCATAACGGGTGTCGGATACCGGTGAGTTTTCCTCCGCAGATCACTTGAAGCCTTCCGCCACGCCACCACCTAACGGGAACCAGCCCGCGCCGACGATGAGAGCCCCAATGCCAAAGAAAATTCTGTTGCAGACCACCATTCCCACCATCGCCGACGATTGGAATATCGCGCGCTTCCACCTTTTGTCGGAATTCCTGGACCAGCAACGGGCCACCGACGGATCGAAACTGTTTCAGATCACGGCCCGGGACCGGGACGACAGCGCCGGACCCGACAGCCTGCTCTCGCGCCTGGACGAAACGGATTTCGACCAGATGTGGCTGTTCGCCGTCGATACCGGCCACGGCCTGTCGCCGGAAGACTGCGCGGCCATAGGCCGGTTCCGGCAGCGCGGCGGCGGCCTTCTGGTCGCGCGCGATCACATGGATCTCGGTTCGTCCGTCTGTTCCCTGGGCGGGGTCGGGCTCGCCAATCATTTTCATTCCCAGAATCCGGAAAGCGATCCCAACCGCCGCCGCAACGACGATCCTTTCACCGCGGCAATCCAGTGGCCCAATTATCATTCCGGTGCCAATGGCGATTACCAGGAAATCTCACCCGCCGGCGATCTGCATCCGGTCCTGCGCGATCCCGCCAGGCCCGGGCAGGCATTGCGCTTTCTGCCGGCCCATCCGCACGAAGGGGCGGTCAGCGCGCCGCCCGGCACGGCATCCGCGCGCGTGATCGCGACCGGCCGCAGCAAAGTGACGGGGGTCGATTTCAATATCGCGGTGGTATTCGAGCCGGATGGGGGAAATGGGCCGGCTGTGGCGCAATCCACGTTCCACCATTTCGCCGATTATAATTGGGATACCCGTTCCGGCGCCCCTAGCTTTGTCGACGAGCCGCCCGGTAAAGCCATCATGGAAACACCCGAAGCACTGCGGTCGACTAAAGCGTATGCGCGCAATCTGGCCTTATGGCTTGCCGGGCTTGCGAGCTGAAATCATCGCCCGCCCGGCGTCCTATTTTCCGCTAAAGATTCTGACAGCAGGGGATTGCGGACAGACCTATCCTCCATCCTGCAATCACCGCCTGGAGCTAACGCAATGACGGATCAACAATCAAAAGCACGTGACTTCCGAAACCTTCATGTCCCCGGAAAGCCGTTGCTCCTCTTCAATATCTGGGATGCCGGCAGCGCGAAGGCGGTCGAGAAAGCCGGGGCGCGGGCGCTCGCCACCGGAAGCTGGTCGGTCGCGGCCGCCAACGGCTTTGACGATGGCGAAAAGCTTCCGGTCGAATTGGCGATGGAAAATATGGCCCGCATCGCGGCCGCCACGCCGCTGCCGGTGTCGCTCGACATCGAAAGCGGATATGGCAGGGATCCGCAGGCGGTCGCGCTGACAATCCAGAAGAGCATCGCGGCAGGCGCGATCGGCTGCAATCTGGAGGACAGTTTCCCCGAAAATGGCAAGCTGCGCGATGCCAATGACCAGATCGAGCGCGTTCGCCATGCGCGGCAGGTGGCGGACCGGTCACTGTTTTTTATCAACGCCCGCACCGACGTGTTCTTTCAGAAACCGGCCCAGGAACATGACGATGCGATGCTGGAGGAAGCGGTACGGCGCGCCAATGCTTATGCGGCCGCAGGCGCGGACGGGATTTTCGTGCCCGGCCTGGCGGATCCGAAAATGATCGCACGTTTCGTGAAAGCCGTTCCTCTGCCCGTCAACATCATGATCAGCACTACCACGCCGAGCTTCACCATCCTTGGCGAAGCCGGCGCCGCGCGCCTGAGCCATGGGCCGGGGCCGTATCTGACAGCGATGAAGGCGCTTGAAGACGCCGCGCGGAAGATTTTCGCACCATCATGATGCGAACAAGGCAGGGCGGCCTCGCAGCCGCCCTGTACTCGCCATCAGACCTTCTGGAACTTCAGCATGAACTGATCGGTATGGCTTTTGATTGCCGGGTCCGATGAGCCTTTGGTGTGGTCGTCCGCCGTGCGGTGCAAAACATTGCCGTCACCCACCAGCTTGAAACCGGCGGCCGTCACTTCCTTGATAACCTGTGATTTCTCGATCCGGTGCAGCTTGGCGATCCCAGCATCGTCGGTGCCCGAATTGGCCTGGTGATCCAGCACGAAATAGATGCCGCCCGGCTTCAGCGCGTCATGGACGCGCTTGTTGAAGTCGGCGATGGCGAGATTGCCATACTCGGCCACATGCAGGTCGTGATAATTCTGGGTGGTCCAGAACACATCGACCTTCTGGGGAAGCGTGAACGAACCGAACGGTGCCATCTGGACCTGAACATTGCCATGGCCCGGCTCGGCGGCCATCTTGGCGTCCTCACCCTTGTCCCATTTCGGATTCTCGATGCCATAGACCTTGCCGTTCGGGCCGACCACATCGCTGATCATGCGCGTGTAATAGCCACCGGCCGGAAACAGTTCTGCGACCGTCATGCCGGGCTTCACACCCACAAAGGCGATGGTTTCGCCCGGCGCGCGCAGGACATCGCGCGAGGAATCTTTTTGCGGCCGCGACGGATCGGCGACCGCCTTGGCCACATAATCCGGCACGCCTGCGGCAAACGCCGCACCGGTCATTGCAAGAATGCACAGCGATGCACCAAGAAAAATTGCCTTCATGGGATGTCCTTTCGGGTTGGGTGAATTATCTCGCATTTGCCGATGTTCCGCCAGACCGATTTCGCACCGGACGGAGTTTCAGCGGCGCAGCATTCCGCCCAAGGCGCCGCGTATGATGGCACGGCCGATGGTGCCGCCGGTTTTTCCGCCCAGCGATTTCCCCAAATCGGCGGCGAACTGGCCCGCCACGCGGTTGGTCATGGTCCGCGTTACTTCCCGGGCGATCGCCTGCCCAGCGGAAAGGCGCTGGCCGCGCGGATTGTTGGTGCCGAACACCGAGCCCAGCGCGCCCGCCAGCCCGCCCAGCAATCCGCCACCGGCGGGCGGTGCCGCTGCTGCGGCCGTCGCTTGCTCCGCGCGCGCGCTCAACACTTCGTAAGCGGATTCCGTTTCCAGGGTCTGTTCATATTTTCCCATCACCGGGCTGGCCGCTATCACCGCCTTGCGTTCGTCCGGTGTGATGGTTCCCAGCCGCGCCGCCGGAGGACAGATCATGGTGCGGTCCACCATGCGTGGCGTGCCATTGCCTTCTAGGAACGAGACCAGCGCTTCACCTTTTCCCAATTCCATGATGACACGCGATGTATCGAGCTTGGGATTGGGGCGGAACGTATCGGCGGCCGTCTTGACGGCTTTCTGATCGCGCGGGGTGAAGGCACGCAACGCATGCTGGACCCGGTTGCTCAATTGCGCCAGCACGGTTTCGGGCACATCCAGCGGGCTTTGGGTCACGAAATAGACGCCCACGCCCTTGGAACGAACCAGCCGCACGACCTGCTCGATCTTGTCCATCAGCGGTTTGGGCGCGTCGGTGAACAGCAGATGTGCTTCGTCGAAAAAGAACACCAGCTTGGGCTTTTCCGGATCGCCCACTTCGGGCATCTGCTCGAACAGTTCCGACAGCAGCCAGAGGAGAAACGTCGCGTAGAGCCGCGGCGTCTGCATCAGCTTGTCGGCGGCCAGGATGTTGATATAGCCCCGCCCGTCCCGATCCATGCGCATGAAGTCGCTGAAGGCCAGTGCGGGTTCGCCGAAAAATTTCGTGCCGCCCTGATTTTCCAGCACCAGAAGCTGGCGCTGGATCGTGCCAACGGTCGCCTTGGAGACATTGCCATACTTCGTGGTGAGTTCGTCGGCATGCTCGCTGATGAAGCCCAGCATGGCGCGCAGGTCCTTCATGTCCAGCAGCAACAGGCCCTGCTCGTCGGCAACGCGGAACGCGATGTTGAGCACGCCTTCCTGGACGTCGTTCAGGTCCATCAGCCGCGACAGCAGCAGCGGGCCCATTTCGGAAACGGTGGCGCGGATGGGATGACCCTGTTCGCCGAACAGATCCCAGAACATCACGGGAAAGCGATCGGGCTCATAGTCATAGCCCAGGCTTTTGGCGCGGATGACGAACGCGTCCTTCGCTTCGCCGGGCGCGGAAAGACCCGACAGGTCGCCTTTGATGTCGGCGGCAAACACCGGCACCCCGGCCCGGGAAAAACCTTCGGCCAGCACCTGCAAGGTGACGGTCTTCCCGGTCCCCGTGGCGCCCGCCACCAGGCCGTGGCGATTGGCCAGGCCCAGCAAGAGATATTCCGGCGTCTCGCCTTTGCCTGCCAGAATTCCGTTCGCTTGGCCGTCAGACATGGGCTGCTCCATCGCAGGTTCGACAAATGCCATTATGGGGCGCAAATCCCCTCCAGAGCAAAAGGTCCGTTGCGGGGATCAGCCCCGGACGGCATGCTCCATCGCCGGAGCAATACCTCGCCCCTGAAAGATAAGAACACCAAATGTCCAAACGGGCCTTGAAGCAAAAGACCGCGCCATCATCCATCGCCAAACCTGACCGCCGCCAATTGCTGGGCGGTCTGGCCGGTGTCGGAATCGCGGCAACCGGTGGGCTGGGCGCGCAAGCACAAACACGTCGCGGGCGTGGATTCGATGCCAGGCTCCAGAGTGCGATCAGCAATGTGGTGGTGATTTTTGCGGAGAACCGCAGCTTCAACAATCTGTTCTCCAATTTTCCGGGGCTTCAGCATCCTCTGTCCGCCGTTCCGCGCGAGCGGTTTTTGCAGCGCGACCGCGACGGGTCGCTGCTGCCGGGCTTGCCGCCGATCTGGGGCGGCCTGGTGCCGACCGAGCAGGTTCTGGAGTCGGGACGCTTCCAGATCGGCGAAGGCGCGATTACCGGTCTTTCAAACAGCCACTTTGCGCTTCGCACGCAGGACGGCAATCCGCTGCCGCATGGATTGGTGACGCGCGACCTGGCGCATCTGTTTTATCACAACCAGATGCAGATCAATGGCGGCCGCAATGACAGCTTCGTCGCCTGGGGCGACAGCGGCGCCTTGGTGATGGGACATTATTCCGATACCGCGTCCGGTCTGCGCATCGCCAGCCTCGCGCGAAAATACACGCTGTGCGACAATTTCTTCATGGGGGCTTTCGGCGGCTCCTTTCTGAATCATCAATATCTGATCGCCGCACAGCCGCCTTTCTTTCCCAATGCCGACAGGAGCCCGGCGGCAAAATACATTGCCGAGCTGGAAGGCAGCGATCCGACGGGAACGCGGCTCAAGCCCCGCGACGGTTCACCCGGCAGCGCGATGACCGGGCCGCCGAAATTCGGGTCCAGCAATCTGACGCCCGATTTCTGGGCGGTGAACACGATGTTTCCGTCCTATCCACCCACCGCGCGCGACAACACAAGCCCGCTGTTGCTCCCGCCCCAGACCCACAAGACCATCGGCGATGTACTGTCGGACAAGGGTGTCGAATGGGCCTGGTACGCCGGGGCCTGGCAGGCAACGCTCGACGGCCAGGAGGGACAGGCCGGGAGTTTTCCGCCCAAGCCCAATTTCCAGGTCCACCATCAACCATTGAATTATTTCGCCAGCTTTGCACCCGATACCCAGCAGCGCGCGCGCCTGCGTGATGGCGGATTGGGCGGCACGCCCGACACCAATCGCTTCATGGCGGACGCGCTGGCGGGAAGTCTGCCGGCGGTCAGCTTCTACAAGCCCGAAGGCGATCTCAACATGCATGCCGGCTATTCGGACGTCGAAGACGGCGACCGGCATATCGCGGGAGTTGTGGAAGCGCTGCAGAAAAGCCCGCAATGGAAGAACATGTTGATCGTCGTGACGTTCGATGAAAATGGCGGCTGGTGGGATCATGTCGCACCGCCCAAGGCCGACCGCTGGGGGCCGGGAACGCGCATTCCCGCAATCCTGATCTCGCCGCATGTGAAAGCCGGACATGTCGAGCACACGGTCTATGACACCGGCTCGATCATGCGTTTTCTCACCCGCCGCTTTGCGCTGGAGAAACTGCCGGGCCTTGAGATGCGCGAGCGCGCGATGATGCGTCATGAAGGCTTCGCGCCCGGCGACCTGACCGAAGCACTGGCGATATAACCGCAGTCGCACAAACGAAACGGGGCGGCCTTGCAGCCGCCCCGTTCGTCTATTCTTTCGCGCCGTGCTTATGCCGTCAGCACCTTGTTGCAGGCGGCGATAAAGCCTTCCATCTCCTGCCGCGAACCGATGGTGATGCGCGACACGGTCGGCCAGCTCGCCCAGCGCCCGCCTGCGATCTCCACGCCCTGGGCGCGGAAAGCGAGCTGCATGTCCTTGGCGGTTTTGGTCTTCCAATCCACCATCAGCATGTTGGCATGGCTGGGACCGATCACCCGAAGGCCCCGCTTGGTCAGGGCAGCCTCGGTCATGGCGCGCACGTCCACCAATTCCTTGCGGCGCTTGTCGATCAGAGCGGTCGCCGTCAGGCTGGCGTTGGCGCAGGCCGCCGCCGGCACGGGAATCTGGAACGACATCTGGCCGCCGTCATGGGCTCTCAACTTTGCCAGCAGATCGGGCCGCCCCATCGCAAAGCCCATCCGCATGCCCGCCATGCCGAAGACCTTGGAGAAGGTGCGCATAATCAGCACATCCTTGCCGGCCCGCACCAGATGATTGGCGGTGTTGTTCGGGAAATCCGGCGTCCAATGGATATAGGCTTCGTCCACCACCACGATGGCGCCGGCAGGCTTGTTCGCCACCAGCCATTCGATATCGGCCATCGGTGTCAGGGTACCGGTGGGGTTGTTGGGCGAGCAGACATAATAAAGCCCTGCATCCGGATTCGCCGCCAGCATCGCCTTGACGTCGTGGCGATAATCCTCGGTCAGCGGCACGCCCTTGATCGGGGCGCCCAGGAATTTGGCGGCGGTGACGGCGGTCTCGTAAGACGGGTCTGCGGTGACCAAACCCTTTTGCGGCGAACAGAACACCAGCACAGACCGCGCCAGCGCTTCGTTCGAACCGGGCCAGGTGGAGATGTGATCTTCCGGCATGTTCTCGACACCGGCTATGGTCTTGATCAACCGGCCATGAATATCGTCGGGCGTGTAGCGATTGCATTTGGCGCTGATCTCGGCGGACGCTTTAAGACCCGGTACCATCGGCCCGGCCCAGCATTCATTGAGGTTGATGCGGATCATGTCGCTTTTGGCGGCCCCTGCTGCCTTGGCTATTTCCGGATTGAATGCCAATGCCGTGGCGCCGCCGCCCACCAGCATCGCTGCCCGCATCATCTGCCGCCGCGAATAGCCGCGGCTTAAAAGATCGTCCCTGCCCTCGTCTGTAATCTTGAACAAACCGCTCTCCCTTCGGTGTTAAGGACGCGAACCTACACGGAAGATTCGCTTCGCGGCAGCCCCCAAAATTGATGCAAAATTAGGCAACCGGTTTATGGAAGTTCGTGCGTGCCCGTGAACGGATTGTACCGCCGCTGGGCCATTGCGGCCCAAGATACCGCCGCCAGATGCGCGATATGAAAATATTGCCGCGGCCGGGTCGGATCGGTTTCCAGCATGAAGCCGGTGGGGAGTTTTTTGGTGTTGGCGGCAAAATAGGAACCATCGGGCGCCTGCATCGCATCGACCGCTTTCATGAACCTGGCCGCCTCGTCCGCGCGGCCCGACAATGCCAGCAACAACGCGACCTGCGCCGTGCCTTCGGTCCAGAGGCCTTCTTTCGCTTCGCTGTAGGCGAAGCCGTCCCCGTCGCGCAATTGGGCGGGCGCCATCGCGGTTTCATAGCGTACAGCGGCGCCTGGGATCGCAAGCAGCGGCCATGTATGGGCGTCCAGCGCTAGATAAGGATTGCGCGTTTTGCCATCTTCTATGGTCCCCACTGCAAAGCAGCCGCATTCGGACCGCCACATGGCCTCCACGAAATCTTGCGCCGCATGGGCTTCGGTCGACCAATTCTCGTCGCCGGTCGCCTGCGCCAGGCCCGCGAACGCCGCCGCCAGATCGGTATTATGCTCGGTCGATTTCCACGCCTCGACCACAGGCGTGGGCTCATGGGCAAAGGTGCCGCCGGTAAAGCCTCCCGGCTCCTCTTTGCCGCGCCATTGCCGGATCCAGCCGCCGATGCGCACCGCACCATCCCGATAGCGATGCTCGCCCGTCGCGCGATCCAGCGCCAGCAACGCCAGGATCGCCCAGGCCATGTTGCCGTTATCGCTGCCGACCTGATAGCGATCTTCCACCCACATATTCTGTTTGGCATCCCACCATCCCGCCAGCTTCACGGGACCTGGGCCGACCGGTCCTGCGAGATAGCCATTGCGCAGGCGTCCGTCATGCCAATAGCGGTCACGGTCGAGCGCAGCGAGGATGGCATCGCCGATGCGCACCGCATGTCCGGCTTTATCGCAGGCGACCAGCGCAATCGCCGCCACCGCATTGTCATAGAGAAATGCCGCGTCCTGGAGGGGCCCGGATCTTTGCTTGGGATAGCTGGCAAGAAAGGCGGGGCCCGGCGGCACTGCCAGCATCGCATCGGAAAGATAGGCACATGCCGTTGGCGTTTCGGCAGCAGTTGCATGGCCCGCGCCGAACATTTGCGCGCCCGCAATGACGGTCGCGGCCAACAAAGCAATGCGGGTCATCGGGTTGCCCTTGGCATGCGGCAGCATTTCATGGAAATGAGTATTCCGGAATGCGCGATTCGGCCGTCAGCGCGGATTTTGCTACGGTGTGCTTGCCGGAATGTTCGATCCTGATGAAAGTGCATTACCCATGACGAAAGAAGAAGACGTTCTGGCCGCATTGGACCAGCCCCGCGCCCTCTACGCGCTGCAACAGCGGGTGGATCCCAGCAACAAAAGCACCGACGCCCTGCAGGAACTGCTGATGCGCATGCGCACCGCGGGAAAAGTGAAATTCGACATCAAGACCGGCAAGTGGGCCGCGGCCTGACCCAGAGTTCCCCGTCGCGCTGACCGCCCTTGAGTTCCATGGAAGCGCATCGTGTAATGGCGGAGAATTCCAGCCGGATTGGCATTTCATCGCATGAGCCAGGGCCGTCCAGAAACCAAGGCGGACGCGGAGCCTGTGGATTCGCACGCAGAGCGAGAGCGGTTCGAGGCGCTTGCCGACAAGATCCGGCAGGAAAGCCATCTGCCGTCGCAGGACGATCAATCCTGGCGTGAACGCGAAGCGATCCGCCTGTCTGCCTATGACCGCGGGTATACGCCGCCCCAGGGCAACCAGTCCTGGCGCGAAAGCGAAGCGCTGCGCTTCGTGCCGGTGCGGGAAAATGACGCCACCGATGTGACGGTGGAAATTGATCGCGAGCCGCCCTTGGCCGTTCCGCCGCCTGTTTCCACCACCAGAGGCGGACAGGGCGGCATCCTGCTCGCATTCCTTCTGGTGGCGGCCATCGCGCTCGGCGTGGCAGCGCTTGCCTATCCCGACATTCTGACCACCGGCTTCTGGCGCACGGCCGGAAGCAGAAATAATGCAACGGCGGAAACAGCAAGCGCGCCAGCACGCGTCGCCCGCCCTCCCGTATCCGCGCCGCCGGCTGAGCAGTCGCCGCTGCCCCCGCCTGCCCCGGCCCTGGATTTGCGCGGGACACCGGACCCCGCCGCGCCCGCGGACGCTGCGAACCCGCCTGCTCCGGAACCAGCGCCCGTACAGATTATCGATGCAGGGACGCCGCCGAAACCGGCCGCCCGCACAGCCCCACGCGATGATGGCAGCAACGGCGGATTTTACGCGAAAGTGCCCGGGCCGGACGGCACGCTGCAAAGCAAGTTTTTTCCTTCCGAGGTCAACCCGGGCCCAGCCAAATCAGGCCCAATAAAATCGGACAAAGAGCCTGCCGTGCCTCCGTTGGCCGGCGGTCGCGCCCCTGTTGATCGGGGCACTGTTGATAAGAACACCGGCGGATTTTATGCGCGCGTGCCTGGGCCCGACGGAACGCTGGAGTATAAATACTTTCCGTCCAAGCCGCCGCGCTGAAAAGTCCGGCCGCTAAACCCTGCCGAGCAATTCGCCGACCAGCCGGCACAATTCGTCCAGGTTGAACGGCTTGTGCAGGGTTCGGATTTCCCGCTCCCGCAATATTCCCGCCGGCAATTCCTGGGCATATCCCGTCATCATCAGGATCTTGAGTTCGGGCCTGACTGTCAGCCCGGCTTCCGCCAATGCGTATCCATCCATGCGGGGCATCTTGACGTCCGAGACAAGAATTTCGATGCCCGGATTGGTCTTGAGCAATTCCAAGGCGGCCTCGCCATCGCCGGCCTGGAAAACATGATGCCCCGCATCCTCCAAGATTTCGACGGCCAGCAGTCGCAGCATCGCCTCGTCTTCGGCAACCAGAATCTGGCTCATGTGTCACTCTCCGGGATGCGCGGCATGTAGATCGTGATCGCCGTGCCCTTGTTGGGAACGCTGCTGATTGCCAAATAGCCATTCGACTGACGCACATAGCCGAATGTCATGCTGAGGCCGAGGCCGGTGCCTTTTCCCAGCGGCTTGGTGGTGAAAAATGGGTCGAAGGCCCGTTGCAAAACCTCCTCGCTCATTCCCACGCCGGTGTCCCGCACCGACAATGCGACATAATCGCCGGGAACAAACTCCGCCACCGAAGGCGGCGCGCTCGCCAGCGAGACATCGCGGGTTTCGATCGTCAGAACGCCGCCGTCCGGCATGGCATCGCGTGCATTGATCGCCAGATTGAGAATCACATTCTCCATCTGACTGACATCGCACAGGGTCTGCCATCGCGCTGCCAGAACGGTCTCTATTTTGACCCCTTCTCCCACCGAATGTTTTATCAGCGCATTCATGTCGGCAATGACGCCGCCCAGATGGACGGCCTGGGCGGACAAAGGCTGGCGGCGGGAAAAGGCAAGTATTCTTCGCGTCAATGCCGCGGCGCGATCCAGCGCCTCATCTGCGGAGACCAGATATTGCTCGGCCCGAGGTTGGAGGATTTCGGGACCCAGTCTTTTGCGCAACAGTCCCAGGCTTCCCTTCGCGATCATGATCAGATTGTTGAAGTCATGCGCGATGCCGCCCGACAATTGACCGATGGCTTCCATTTTGTGGCTCTGCCTGAGCGCCTCCTCGGTCTTTTGCCGTTCGTCCATTTCCTGTTTCAGACGGGCATTCACCTGCGCCAATTGCTCCGCGCGGTTGCTGATGGCCGCTTGCGAGAAACCCAGCACGGCGATCACCAGGGCGCCCATGGTCACCAGCAATATCAGGCCGATATAGCGTGCAAGGCGACGCTGGGCGGGCTCGGTGGTGGCGATCACCGACACCGCGCCGATCGTCTTGCCGCCTGCCGAAACCGGCACTTTCACGGTCAAGGTACCTTCGCTGGTCAGCGCGTCCCAATTCGTGGATGAAAGCGCCATGGCCGCCGGCAGCGTACTTCCACGGAAAAAACGCGCGAACAATTTTCCGCTGCCGTCATACACGCCCGCCGCCCGCAATTCCGGATTCACTTTCAGAGCATTGACATATTCTTCGGCGGCGGCGCGGTCTCCGAACGAGACGGCAGCCGATACGCTGGCAGCCAGGATCTGCGCCTGTTCGGTTACGTCCCGGATCTGCTGGGTGGAGTAGAGTTGGTCTTCGTAGCGCGCGATGGCGATGCCGGCCGTCAACAGGAAGGCGGCCGCCAGAAGCGCGACGATCATCGGCCAACCCACCCGCCTCCTCATGGGTTTTCGCTCCTGCGGTTCACCGCGCGCGCCAGTTCCAGCAATTTAGAGCTGAAATGGATGCCGCTCTTTTCCGCCGCCGCGTCGTCAATGTCGAAGCGGACATGATTGTCCTGCATCACGAAACTGATGACGCCCCGTGCCCGCATGCCCGAGTCGGTGACAGTCACGACCGGTTTTCCCTTCAACGCATCGATTACATCGAGGCTGGTGAGAGGATCGCCGGCATAGGCGATCTGGCATCTGGCAAGGATCTGCGTTTCGGCGGTATCGGTGGTCGCGATCCGCCGTATGACCAGCGGCCTTCCCCCGGCGCCCGCCGCAGCCGCAGCCTTGTCCAGCGAAAGGCCGAACGGATCTTCCCCCACGATGCAGATGGTGATTGGCGCGCCCGCCGCAAGCTGCTGCTCCGGCCAGTTGATGAAAGGTACGAATTTGGTGAGATAGGCCGCCTTGACCGTGTATTCGAGCGGATCCTGCGCCCGGGACGATAGCGGCCCCAGCAGCAATATCGCCGATCCCACAAGCCAGGAGCGGAGCGCACGGCGCATCTCAGAAACTCTGCCGCAGGTTCAGGATAAAGGAACGCGGAACATATTGCGGCGCGTAGGTGGACGGATCATAGGCTTCGAGATGGCGGTCGTGCAGCAGATTGAGGATGGAGAAGGCGAGTTCGGTGTTTTCCGCGACATGCCAGCCGATCCGCAGATCGGCTTCGATATAGCTCGGGACCAGGCGGATCTGCCCGCCCGGTGGATTGGGATTCACTTGCGTCACCTTGCTGACGGCGCGCAAGGAATTGTCGAGCTCCCAGCCCTCGAATAGATTGATGTTGGAGCGGATCTGGGCCATGGAGGCCGGGTCCTGTCCTTCGGATTGGCCGTTGGCGAGATCGATGAAGCCGGGCTTGGGCCGGAAATTCCGGTTCAGCCAGCTGACGCCCCCGGTGACGCGCCACCAATCGGTCACGCCATACTTGGCCCACATGTCCACGCCATAGGTTTCGCCCTTCACGCCATTGAGAAGAATGATGGGCACCACCGTGGTCGGCGTCGGCTGGTCGGAACGCAGCTCGTCGTAAAAATTATAATAGAGGGAGGTCGACAAAGTGAGGCGGGGCAGCGGTTCTCCCCGGTATCCCAATTCATAGGCCGTGAGTTTTTCCGAACCGAAATTCGGCGACGGCAGCAGGATGCCCGGCGCTTCCAACTCGCGGTCGATCTTGGACGGCGTGCGCACCGCCCTGCTGGCGGCCGCCCAGAGCATATCGCTTTCCGTCACCTGCCAGGCCAGGCGGACATTCGGCATCGCATCGATGCCGGAATAGGAATTGTCTTCCAGCTTCAGTCCCGCGGTCAGCTTGAGATCCGGCCAGAGGGGAATTTCATCCTGCGCGAAGATATTGCCGATCGATATGGTCGTGGTCGGGTCGGCGAAGTTGAATAACCCGTCCGTATAGAACGCCTCTTTGGATTGGCGATATCCTCCGCCCCAGATGAAGGAATCGCCCAGTCCCAGCGACGTGTTGTGAAAGACCTGGAGGTCGTAATTCTGAAGCTGTTCGCGCGCGATGCCCGTCAGGCTGCGAACGCTGTCGTCGAATACCAGCTGGACGCCAAGGCTGGAGCCATTCTCGAAGGCATGGTTCCAGTGGCCGGTAAGATCCACGCCCCGGCCCTTTTCCAAGTCCATCTGCGGCGTGTGATTGGCGTAGATATTGCCTTCGAGATTGAAATTGTCCGCCCCCAGAACCTGGTCGAAGCGGAAACCGCCTTCATTGCGGACCCAGCCGGTGCGGGTGATGTCGGTGGACAAGACCGGCTCGGTACCGCCGGCACGCGATATCTGTCCATAGAGCCGCAAGGACGCGCCTTCCCAGGGGGTGAGGCCGTAGCGGAGCATGGTGCGATAGCCGCCCGATGCGCCCACGCGCGTATCCAGCAGGCCGCCCTGGGTATCGGCCGCATTCTTGGTGACGATGTTGATGACGCCGTTGACGGCGTTGGCGCCGTACAAGGTCCCGCCCGGCCCGTTCACGACTTCGATGCGGGCGATATCGGCCAGCGCGACATCGACATTCTCCCAGAACACCGAACTTGCGAGCGGCGAGTAGACGCTGCGGCCATCTATGAGCACGAGCAGCTTGTTGGAAGATTCGGGTGAATTGAACCCGCGCGCCGTTATCGTGTAGCCGAAGCCGTTCATGCGCGCGACTTCGAGATTGGGCGCCAGGCGCAGGACTTCCGGAAGGTTGCTCGCGCCCGAACGGCGGATATCCTCGGCGGTGATCACGAAGGCGGCCGCCGGGGCCTTGTTGAGTGGCTCGGCCCTCCGCGAAACGCCGGTGACTTCCACATTGCCGAGCTGGTCCAGGGACAAGGCCTGCAGATCGGATGTGGACTGAGCACGAACGGACGTCGGCGCGAGCGCCAGCCCCGCGAGCAGAAAATGCCAATACTTCACGCGGCCCCCCTTTAGGCTAGACGTAATACTCCCGCCCTTCCAAAGGGTTCCCTAACGGATTAAATTAATTCGGGGGCGATTTGGCCGGAAAATATGCCGTAGCACCGCGGCCCTGGCCGCCGCGCTGAGGCCCAGACCCCTTGCAAGGCTAGGTCAGCGTGGCCCAGACCTCATTGTCCGAAATGACTTCGATGGGGGCGCCCCGGCCGACGATCGGCTGCCGCTCATAATAGGATGCCCCCAGGACGCCGTCGCTGTTGCGCCCATCGGGCGCAAGCGGAAGCATGATGCGCTCGCCGGATACGACCCGGCCCATATATTTGAACAGCGGTCCGCGGCAGAGATAGATCGCGGGCGTGAGCGCCACCTTGGACATGGCGGCATGGGAAATCTCGAAGCCATGTTGCGGATGGATATCCTGGAGCCGGGTGCCCCGGAAATTCTTGCCGAAACACTCGCTGATGCGTTCTCCGGCCAGGCGTCCGATGAACTGCAGGCTGATGCGGTCGAATTTGTAGGCCCAGATGATGGAAAGCTGCTGGGCGATTTGCGACGGCCGAAGCCGTTGCCAGGATGGCATCTGGCCGTCGTCGCGGGACGCATGCCAATGCGCGACGACCGCCTTCAACGCGGGACTTTCAATTGCGCTGTGCAGAGCTTCGAAATTCACGGCATGCCCCGGCGACTAAGGTCAGAAGGCTAAGCCAAAAAACCTTAAGCGTTGGTAAGCGGTTGTATATGCACAACCTTCACGAACCGATCAAAGCGAGGCCTTGCACGGATCCCGCTTGATCATGCTGATCTTTCCGCTCGGCTCAAGCATTACAAGCCGGATATTATTCAAGTCGCCGTCGGGATCGAGGCCTTCGTGCCGTAGCGCTTCGGCCAGATCCGCCTCCGAGATCATATGGGCCTTGCAAGCTTCCCGATCCACCCTTCCATCCCTGGCCAAAAGAACTGCCCCGCCTTCCACGATGCGCGCCAATAGCCCGCTTCGGGTCACAGCCTTTCCCAGCAAGGCGTGCAGTGCCGCCAGAACCGCCGCCGCCGCCATCGTTCCGGGAAGCGGTGCACTGCCGGTCATCGCGCGCCCGAGCGCTGAGCCCACAATGATGGACAGGATGACATCCAGCGCCGACCAGTGGCCGAAGGTGCGCCGGCCACTCAGCCGCAGAAGCACAAGACCATAGAAGAACAAAAGAACTGCCCGGGCGCATTGCTGACCTAGAGTGACGTGCTGTTGGACGCCGAAGATCGCGGTTAGTGCATCCATGCAAATTCCCGCTAGGGCTGACCGTCCCCACCGGCCGCGCCATATATCTGTCCGGTGGCAAAACTGGCGTCAGCGGCGGCCAATTGAACATAGATCGACGCCAATTCTGCCGGCTGGCCCGGCCGGCCCATCGGTGTGTGGCCGCCGAATTTCTCCAGCATGTCCATGCTGGCGCCACCAGACACTTGGAGCGGCGTCCAGACCGGGCCGGGTGCCACGCCGTTGACCCGGATGCCCTTGGGGCCAAGCTGCTTGGCCAGGGATTTCACGTAACTCATCGTTGCGGCCTTGGTCTGCGCATAATCGTAAAGTTGAGGCGACGGATCGTAGGCCTGTTCCGACGTGGTGCCGATGATCACCGAGCCCGGCTTCAGATGCGGAATCGCCGCCTTCAAGATCCAGAACGGCGCATAGATATTGGTTTTCATGGTGGCGTCGAAATCTTCCGAACTGATGTCGAGAATGGATTCGCAGCTTTGTTGACGGGCCGCATTGCTGACCACGATGTCCAGACCGCCCAGCAAGCGCGCGGCCTTTTCGACAAGCTCCTGACAAAAAGCTTCGTCCCGAAGATCGCCGGGAAGCGCGACGCCTTTGCGCCCCACTTCCTGAATCAGCGCGACGACGTCGCGGGCGTCTTCTTCTTCCGTGGGGAAATAGTTGATGGCGACATCGGCGCCTTCGCGCGCATAGGCAATCGCCGCCGCCCGCCCCATGCCGGAATCGCCGCCCGTGATCAGCGCCTTGCGTCCCAGCAAGCGTCCGGAACCTTTGTAACTGGTTTCGCCATGATCCGGCGGCGGTTCCATCCGCGCGGCGAGGCCCGGCCAAGTCTGGCTCTGTTTCTTGAAAGGCGGTTTGGGATATTTGCCGCGCGGATCTTCCAGCCCTGAAATTTCCGTCTCTTCGATGCCAGCAAGTTCCTTGTCCATGGGCAACTCCCTCTGCTGCGACGTAACGCCGGACACAACGGGTTGGTGCCGCGCAATGCGGAACAAGACATGTGCGGTAACGCACCACGATAAAACCTCCGGTTCCGCAACTGCTTCTCGCGCGCAACGTTTTACCTGCAAGGGGCTTTGCCTTCAGGAGTTGCATCATGAAATCACTTTATCTGGGCGCTTCGGCTCTCATGCTTCTAGCAGGAGCCGCTTCTGCCGCCCCACCCGACAAGCCGGGCCACACCAGTCCCGCACCGGGCACCAATTCCGAAACCGCCAGCGCCGTTGAAGACAGCACCGCCGGAATGGTGGGAAAGGTTTCCGCCGAAATGACCAGTACCACCAAGGGTTTCGTCACGGCCGCCGCCACAAGCGATATGTATGAAGTCGAAGCGGGCAAGATCGCCGCAGAACGCGCATCGAACCCCGCGCTCAAGGATTTCGCCAGTCAGATGGTAACGGCCCACACCAAAACCACCGACAAGCTGAAATCCATCGTCGCCAGCAACAACATTGCCGTGACGCCACCCGTGCATCTGGACGCCCGCCGTCAGGGCATGATCGACAACCTGCGCGGTGCCAAAGCGGCCGATTTCGACAAGCGTTATGTCGAGCAGCAGGAAGCAGCGCATGAAGAAGCCCGCATCCTGATGCGCGGCTATGCCAAGGACGGCGACAATGCGTCAGTGAAGAAATTCGCCGCCGACACCCTGCCCGCCGTGCAGCACCATCTGGCGATGATTGAGAAAATCGAAGCCACCATGAAGACGGCATCGAAATAGACAAAGCCGGCATTTTCGGCAAGGGCGCGCCTTATTGGCGCGTCCTTTTTCTTGTCTAGATTTTCTTCTTGTCCTGATTGGTGGTGGTGGCAGCGGACCGCTCAGCCTCTTTGATGCCAGGCACCGGTCCCTTCATTTCCACATGAGCGACGAATTCTCTCGCCCAGGAATCGAAAGCATCCATCCCGGCTTTTTCCTTCACCATGTCGTCGGCCTGATCATCGGCGTAAGGCTTGCCCGCGCCGAAGGTGGCGCATTTCCACAAGGCGTCGGGCACTTCGATGTCGCTGTAGCGGCATTGCCAGACCAAGCCCTGATAGGCCAGCCGCTCGTCCTTGCCCCGCATCGGATGATGTTTGGCGTCGAACCATTCGGGATGCTCCAGTTTCTTGGGCATGCCCTTGCCGTCTTCCTCATTCCCGCCGTCATCGCCATAGCAGAAGAAAGCGGCGGTGCGGCCCGACAGATGATTGCGGCTCAATTCCTGCCACAGCGGTGAACGCTCAAGCGCCTGGGCCTTGAGCGTATCTTTCTTGTCGATCAGATCAGGGCGGGGATTGCCGCCATTCATGCAGACCAGCCGGTCGAACATCAGCTTGAGATTGGAGGACGGTCCATACCAGTTGATCGGCCCGATAATGGCCCAGGCATCGGCGCGCGCCAGCCGACCGTACAGATCCAGATCCCACATCAGATCGGGCTGGTTTTCGCTTTTGGGGCCATAGCAATTGCAAGGCCAAACGCACAGCGCCATCGAAGAGCTGACGCAGGCGTTACAGCCCTGAATCTTGGGCTTGCCATGTTCGTTGCCGATGTCTTCGGTGTCGGCCTGCCAGCCCGCCGGCATCATGGCGGCCATGCGATGCATCAACGCCCGCGCTTTGGAATCCATCCCGGGACAGGAATGCAGCCGCCGCGCAGAGCCCGCGATCAGCAACACCCGAAGCGGACGGTCTTCGGTCGGATGGATGGGACTTTCGGACGGCTCGGCCATCCAACCCCAACGGCCCGGGCGCGGCAGAGTTCCCGCTAGCCGGCGGGCAGGAACACCAGCGCCCGCACTTCGATGCTTTCCCGGGGCAATTTGTCGGCAGGCGCGGTGGGATCGTTGAAGGCGGTATGGGGCGTGAAGCGGGTCTTGGCGTCCCGATCGGAATCGAAGCCCTTGAAGAGAAGCGCTTCATTGCGCTGCATCTCGGGATAGTAATACCAACGATGCGCCGGGTTGTGCCCGATGCTGTAGGTTTCGGTGATCTTGTCGGCATAAATCAGATCGCAGACGATCAGGTCCTCGGGCGCCAAGGTGCTGGAATCGCAAACCGCCAGCGGGGAATCCTGCAGCGGCCCCCGGATCGGCCGCCACACATTGATCTCCAGAAATCGCTGCTTGAGGCGCCGTTCGGCTTCCGCTGGGCTGAGATGCTCGCGCACCCGGTCGGGGCCAGACACTTCCGTATAATCATTGTGGATGTAGCGCGACGGCTCGCGCATGCCTTTGACGCCTTCGCGCAGTTTCGGGATCGACCGGATGGTGTGGTCGAAGATCACGATTTTCTCCGCGCCGGTCGCCGCCATCAGCAGGCGCTCGATCTCCGGATAATAGACGTCCGCGATTTCCTGCGGGTCGTAGAAATCGCGCACCGCCGTCTCGTGGATATGAAGCGCGAAGCCCTGGCCGTCGAGCGAAGCGGGCTGCGGCAGCACGCGCGCATTGTGCACCGGCACATCGGGGAGCGTGTGTATCTCCCCCCAGGCTGCGGGCACACCTTCCGGCGGCTCGATCATGTAGACAAAGGGCTTGCGCTCTGTGCGATGCAGATAATGCATAGTCGCGTTGACATCGCCGGAAAAGGACATGGGAAGCTCCTGCCGGTCGCGATACTGCGCAAAAGCCGGGAAAGGCACAAGCTGGGGTTGCGCGCTCGGATGAAATGAAAAGGGCCGCCCGTGATGGAGCGGCCCTTTTTGTTTTTAACGCGAAAGACTCAGCTCATCGTCACAAGGTTCGCGACCTGATCCAGCTCTTCCGGCGTGTTGTAGACATGGGGCGAGATGCGCATCAGCGCCTTGCCACCGATGCGGGTGATCGAACCGGCCAGTTTCTTGCTGGCATAAAGATCCTTGGCGCGGTCGGGCAGGCCCGGAATGTCGGCGGCCAGCACAGTGCCCCACAACGCCGGATCGCCTGAGCCGATCACCTTGATGCCCTTGGCCGACAGTTTCTGGCGCATCAAAGCGGCATTGGCGCGAGCGATCTTTTCAATCCCCGCATCGCCACCCAGTGCATCGCGCTCGTCCAATGCGGCGAGCAGACCCGGCAGCATCGCGTCTGGACGCTGGCCCAGATATTCGAAGGCTTGCCCGTTCACCGCGTCATTGGCGCCGGAATGATAATAATCGACGCTCAACATCAAGGGATCGAGTTCGGCGATCCGTTCCGGCTTCACATACAGCACGCCGCCGCCGATCGGGCACATCATCCATTTGTGGGTGCTGCCCGCCAGCGAGTCGCAGCCCATCGCCGCGACGTCGATCTTCATCCAGCCAAGCGTCTGCGCCGCATCGACATGGAACCAGATGTTCTTGGATTTGGCGAAGCGGCCGATCTCGTTCACCGGTGCGATGATGCCGCCCAGATTGGTCTGGTGCGACAGCGCCAGCACTTTGGTGCGGGGGCCGGCCAGCGAGATATAGCTGTCCATTACTTCCTGAGCGGTCTTCGGCTCGTCCGGCACCTGCGCCACTTTGACGACAATGCCTTCGGTCTGTTCGCGCCGCTTCCACCAGTTGGTATTGGAAGGATGATTTTCCTTGCCGATGATGACTTCGTCGCCCGCCTTCAGCCGCACGCCGCGGGTGATGTTGCCGCTGGATTCGCTGCAATTGCGGGTGAGCGCGATGCTGTCTGCCGATGCATTGATGTTCTTGCCGATACGGGCATGCACGGTCGCGACCATGTCGTTGTATCTGCGGCGATACTCTTGCGACGGATTGGCCTGCAGCGCCGCGGACTCTGCTTTTTCCGCCGCAATGGCAGTCTGGAAAGTGGGGCAGAGATTGGCGGCGTTGACATAAAGCAGGCTGGGATCGAGCGCGAAGCGGGACCGGATGGTGCCGCCTCTCATGGATTGTGCCGCCGCGGGACCGCCAGCGGAAACCGTAGTCGCCGCTGCCGCGGCAAGTCCGGCCGCTGTCTGGATCAGAAGGCGTCGCGAAATATCCGTCATGTGCATGTCTCCCCTTGATGGTTGCCGAAATTCTTCGTGCAGGCTTGGCGTGAGAATAGGCACGGAATGGCCGCCACGACCAGACCGGTCAGGCGGTTTTGCGGCCGGCCAGAACGTCACGATCTATGGGCAATCTGTGCAGCGCAATCCCGGTCGCGGCATAGATCGCGTTGCGGATGGCGGGCGGCGCGGTGGTCGCGCCGGTCTCGCCGATCCCGCCCGGCGCCTCGCCGCTGGGAATCAGATGCACATCGATGACGGGCGCCTCGCTGATGCGCAGCATGCGGTAATCGTTGAAGTTGGACTGTCGCACCCGGCCATTTTCCACCGTGATCTCACCCCACAATGCCGCCGTGGCGCCGAAGATCATGCCGCCCTGCAATTGCGCGATGACGGTATCGGGATTGACCGCGATACCAGTATCGACGGCTGTGGTGAGCTTGTGCAACTTGACCCCGCCCCCGTCCTCCACTTCGACATGCGCCACCGTGACGATGAAACTGGCGAAGGAAATCTGCGCGGAGACGCCCCGGCCGTGACGCGGCGGCAGAGGCGTGCCCCAGCCCGATTTTTCCGCCGCCAGATTGAGAGCACCCAACAGGCGCGGATTCTTGGTCAGCATACCGCGACGGAATTCCACCGGATCCTTGCCGGCCTTCTTCGCCAGCTCGTCGATGAAGCATTCGATGGCGAAAACATTGTTGTTGGGACCGACGCCGCGCCAAAAGCCGGTTGGCACCGCGGGCGGTTCGTCGCGCACCACTTCGACGCGCAGATGTGGAATCTCGTAGGGAATGTCGATCGCGCTGTCGACCGTATCGAAATCGATATTGTGATTGCCGGCAAAGGCCGCGGGCAGCCAGCGCGCCACCACCGACGAGCCGGTGATGCGGTGATGCCAGCCGTCGATCCGGCCGTCCTTCAACGTGGCAGCAAGCCGGTCATAATAGATCGGACGATACAGATCATGCTGCATATCCTCTTCGCGCGTCCATACCACCTTCAGCGGCCCTTCAACATGCTGGGCGACGCGGATCGCCTTGATCACCATGTCGGGTTCCAGCCTGCGCCCGAAGCCGCCACCGATCAGCTGGTTGTGCACGATCACTTTATCGAGCGGCACGCCGGCAGTCGCCGCCGCGGTCGACTGCACGCGCGCGGCGATCTGGGTGCCCAGCCATAATTCGCAGGCCCCCGGCGTCAGATGCACCGTGCAGTTCATTGGCTCCATGGTGGCGTGGGCCAGGAAGGGAAGCTCGAATCGCGCCTCCATTTTTTCACTCGCGCCCAGTGCCTTGTCCGCATCGCCGATTTTCTTGGCGACCAATCCCGTCTTGTCGCTGGCGGTGCGGATCTGCTGCCAGATCTGTGCGGAATTGACCTTGGCGTTCGGTCCGGGATCCCAGGACACGACCAGCGCATCCAGGCCCTTCTTGGCGGCCCACCAGTGATCGCCGATCACGGCCACCAGATCGTCCAGCACCACGATCTGTTGCACGCCGGGGACCTTCTTCGCCGCGCCGTCATCGACATGAGCGACTTTGCCGCCGAATGTGGGGCTTGCGGCGATGGTGGCGAATTTCAGGCCCGGCAGCATCACATCGATGCCATAGATTTCCCGGCCATCGACTTTGGTCGGCGTATCCAGCCGCTTCTGCGGTTTGCCGATCAGCTTGAAATCCTTTGGCGTCTTCAATGGCGGATCGGCAGGCGGCGTGCCGTTGGCATCGTCCGCCAGCACGCCATAGGACAACGAGCGATTGCTGGCCTTGTGCAGCACCGCGCCATTCGCTGTGGTGCAGCTGGCGGGATCGACATCCCATTGCTTCGCGGCGGCCGCGATCAAAAGCTGCCGTGATCCGGCTGCGGCCTTGCGCAGCGGAAGCCAGAAGGCGCGGATGGAATTGGAATTGCCGGTGGCCTGCACGCCCAGCATGGGATTGGCGTAGAGCTTCTCGTTCGGCGGCGCGGCCTCCACCATCACTTTGGTCCAGTCGGCGTCCAACTCCTCTGCCATGATCATCGCGATGGAAGTGTAGACGCCCTGCCCCATCTCGACCTGCGGCATGACCAATGTGGTCTTTCCCGCGCGGTCGATGCGGATGAAGGCATTGGGCGCGAAAGCGGCGGTACTGGGCGGCGCGCCTTCGGGCGCATTCGCCGTGGCGGCCCGCGCAGATGGGAGATGGAAAGCGAGCAGGAAACCGCCCGCCAGCCCGCCGGCCAGCAGATCGCGCCGTGATGGAATTTTATCCTGGAGAGAGGCAAGCCGAGCCATGCGGACCCCCGGCAAAATGATCCGCGAATGCTATCACGCTGGCGCCATGGCGTCGACAGCCGTCCTTCAGGCACCCTCTTCGCGGACGGCCCGTTTCAGGAGCGCAAAAAACACGGCCAGCGCGCATCCCGCCAGGATTCCGGTGGTGAGGTCTTCGACCAAAGTCAGCAGAAATGTGACCAGGAGAACCGACGCCTCCCGCCAGTTTCCCAGCAGCCGCAGGAATTCCGCTTTCTCGGCCATGTTCCAGCACACCACCACCAGCACGCCCGCCAGCGCGGCCAGCGGCACATAACTGGCAAGATCCGCCGCAGCCAGGATGAAGAGCAGCAGGAACGCCGAGTGCATAATTCCCGACAGCGGCGTGGCCGCGCCGGCACGGATATTGGTGGCGGTACGCGCGATGGTTCCGGTGACGCTGATGCCGCCGAACAGGGCCGAAGCCATGTTGGCGATCCCTTGCGCCACCAGCTCCATATTCGAGCGATGCTTGCGGCCGGTCATGCTGTCGGCGACCTTGGCCGACAACAGGCTTTCGACCCCGCCCAACAGCGTGAAGGAGAGCGCGGCGGGCAACACCTTCCATAACAGAGCCATATCGACATGCGGCAAATGCGGGACAGGCAATCCATGCGGCAACCCGCCGAAGCGACTGCCGATGGTTTGTGCCGGCAGATGCAACAGCGCAACCGCGCAGGACGCGGCAACCACCGCGATCAGCATGCCGGGCCAGCCGGGCCGCCGCCAGCGCAATGCGAATATCAGCGCCGCCGAACCAAGGCCGATGGCAAAAGCGGCGGCGTTGAGCGTGGGCAAAGCGTGAAACAAGGCGGCGAGTTTGGGCATCAACGGACCGGGCTCGGCGCCCTGAAGTCTGAGACCGGCGAAATCCTTCAGCTGGCTGGCCAGAATGGTGACGGCGATGCCGGACGTGAATCCCACCGTCACGGCATGGGGGATGTGACGGATCAGCGATCCCAGGCGGAGCGCGCCGACCAGGGTCAGCATCAGACCGGACAACAGGACCGCGAGCAGCAGGCCATCAAGACCCAGCCGGGCGCCCGTGGCCGCCACCAGCACGATGAAGGCGCCCGCCGGGCCGCCGATCTGGAAGCGGCTTCCGCCCAGGGCCGACACCACAAAGCCGCCCACAATGGCGGTATACAGCCCCCGCTCCGGCGAAACGCCGGACGCCACGGCGATCGCCATCGAGAGCGGCAACGCCACGATCGCCACGGTGAGCCCCGCCAGCAGATCCTTGCGCAACAGCGCCGGCGTATAGCCCTCGCGTACGATAGTGACCAGCTTGGGCTGGTAGAGATGCGTGGTCGCAGTGCCGTCGGGCATGTGGAATCAGACCAGGGAAGTCGAGCGGGAGCCTAAAGAATCATCACCCCACGCGGAAGCGCAGCCGCCGGTTTGAGCATCAGCCCGAAACCGCCTAGCCTTCCTCCCGTTCAGCGGAGAGCGGCATGAAACATGAAATCGCAGGGCTTTTTCTGTGCCTGGGGCTGGGATTGGCCACCCCGGCCCTGGCCGATTGCGCGGTCAAGCCGCCGCCCGATCTGGTCACGCCCGGCATGCTCACGGTCGCCTCCAACATGGCGACGCCGCCGCAGATGTATATCGACAAGGGCGAACCCACCGGATTCGAGATCGACCTGGCGCGCGCCATCGCCGGCACCATGTGCCTGAAGCCCCAGCTGGTGAACATCACCTTTGGCGGCCTCTTTCCGGGCCTGGTCGCGAAGAAATTCGACTACATCACGTCGGGTCTGGGCGTCACGCCGCAACGCGAGCAGGTGTTCGATTTCGTTCCCTATCTGGCGGGCGGCATCCAGTTCGTCGTGCGCAAGGACAGCGGGCTGCGCTTCAAGGATGAGACGGGCCTGTGCGGCCACAGCGTCGCCACCATTTCCGGCACCACCCAGGCGAAGGCCGTCGAGCGGGTCAACCAGGCACTCTGCAAGCCCGGACAGAAAATCGACCTGAAATATTTTCCCAGCTTCAATGACGCGGTGATGCAGCTGCGCAAGAAATCGGCCGATGTCGCGTTCGTGGACTGGTCCTTCGCGGCCTATGTCACCAACCTGATGCCGGAACTGGCGCTGGGCAGCCCGATTATTTCAGGCCGCCCGGAAGTGCCGCGCAACAAGCTGGGCATGGCGATCCGCAAAGGCGACAGGCCCATGCATGACGCGGTGACCGCCGCCATGCTGGTGCTGCAGAAGAATGGCGAGTACGACAAGATCCTGAACAAGTGGCATCTGGAGAATGGCGATATCCGCAAGCCGATCCGCTAACGGATGATCGCGGAAGGGGGGCTGAGCCAAAATGGTTTTCGACAGCAGCGCATTCTTCGAGACGCTTTTCTCCAGCACCTTCATCATTCCGGCGTTGATGACGTTGGGCATCACCTTTGTGGCGATGGCGATCGCCATTCTTTTGGGATTCGGCGGCGCGCTGGCGGCGCTGTCGCGCTACCGGGCGCTGCGTTGGCTGGCACAGGCCTATCTGGGTTTCTTCCGCGGCGTACCCGTGCTGGTGCAGATCGTGTTCTGGTACAATGCCCTACCGGTTCTCACCAACAATGCGATCAATCTTCCCGCCCTGATCGCGGGGACCATCGCGCTGGGCTTGAACGAAGGCGCCTATATGACCGAGATCATCCGCTCGGGCCTGATCTCAGTCGATCCCGGCCAGCGCGAGGCCGCCCGCGCGCTGGGCATGACCAAGGTCAAGGCGATGCGCCGCATTGTGATACCCCAGGCGCTGAAGGTGGTCATTCCGCCCACGGGCAATCAATTCATCGCCATGCTGAAGACCACGTCCTTGCTCTTCGCCATCGCCGTGCCGGAAATTTTCTCCACCGGCACCAATATCTACAGCCAGAATTTCAAATATTTCGAAGTGCTGTTCGTGGTCAGCATCTGGTACCTGGCGCTGACGGCGCTGCTGACCGGACTTCAGAAAATGATCGAGCGCCGCTTCATCACCCGCCCGCGCCGCGTCACCTCCATCCTCGCCCAGGAGCATGGCTGATGGCCCTGGTCGAAATCAAAAACGTCCATAAGCGTTTCGGCGACCTGGATGTGCTGAAAGGCGTATCGCTCACCGTCGATGCCGGCGAAGTGGTGGTGCTGTTGGGCGCCAGCGGCAGCGGCAAGACCACACTCCTGCGTTGCATCAATCATCTGGAGACCATTCATGACGGCGAGATCAAGGTCGCCGATGAACTGGTCGGCTATGCGCGCGGCAAGGACGGCAAGCTGCGCGAGGAAAAAGACACGATAACTTCGTCCAAGCGCGCCCGCATCGGCATGGTGTTTCAGCGCTTCAATCTCTTTGCCCATCTGACGGTATTGGAAAATGTCACCGAAGCGCCGGTGCAAGTGTTGCGCGTTTCCATGGCCGAGGCACGCAAGCGGGCGCTGGATCTTCTCGCCAGCGTGGGGCTTAAAGACAAGGCCGATCACTATCCCCACGAACTCTCCGGCGGCCAGCAGCAGCGCGTCGCCATTGCCCGGGCATTGGCGATGGAGCCGCGCCTGATGCTGTTCGACGAGCCGACTTCGGCGCTCGATCCCGAACTGGTGGGCGAAGTGCTGGAGACCATGCGCCGCCTGGCCGCCGACGGCATGACCATGATCGTGGTGACGCATGAAATGTCGTTCGCCCGCGAAGTCGCCGACCGCGTCATCATGATGGCGGACGGCCAGGTGATCGAGGAAGGCCCGCCCGCGCAATTATTCTCCGCCCCCAGCCATCCGCGCACCAAAGCCTTCCTGGCGCGCATATTGTGAACAACGCCATGTCCGACACTCTGTCCCAACCCAGCGTCCCACCCGGCGATCCCTCTTGGTGGTTCACCGATGCGATGGCGCGGGAAGCAGGACAGCCCTCTTCGCCACCACTTGCGGGCGAGATCACCGTCGATGTCGCGATTGTCGGCGGCGGCTATACCGGATTGTGGACGGCCCTGGCTTTGAAGGCACGCAAGCCCGGCCTCTCCGTCGCCCTGATCGAAGCGGGACTATGCGGCTGCGGCGCCAGCGGCAAGAACGGCGCCAAGGTGCATGGCTATTGGTCGGCGTTGGCGGGGATGTCAAAATCCATCGGCGACGATGCCGCGCTGGCGGTAGCCCGCGCGGGAACGGTGGCGCAGGACGCCATCCGCGCCTTCGCGACCGCGCCTGGCCGCGATGTCTGGTGGCGCGAGGCCGGCAACATCCGCGTCTCCGCTTCGCCCGCACAGGACGCCAAGATCTCAGCTTACATCGATACCGCCGGCCGCCTGGGCGTGCCGGAGACCGCACGCGAACTGACACAAGCCCAGGTTTCCAGCTATTGCCGCTCGCCCGCATTTCGCGGCGGCGTGTATTTGCAGGAAGGCGCCAATATCCATCCTGCCCTGCTCGCCCGCGCCTTGCGCAAGGCCGCGATCGAGGCGGGCGTGATGCTGTACGAGAACACGAAGATGACGGGCCTGGACAAGTCGGCGCCCAATCGCGTCCACACACCGCGCGGCCAGATCATCGCCCGCGATGTGGTGCTGGCCACCAATGTCGAACTGGCCGCCGAGCGTCAGATCAAGCCGCATGTCACGGTCTTTTCCAGCTTCGCGCTGATGACCGAACCCGCGCCGGAGAAACTCGCGGCGATGGGCTGGTTGGGCGAAGAAGGCATATCGGACATGCGGATGTTCGTGCATTATTTCCGCAAGACCATCGACGGACGCGTGCTGATGGGCTCCGGCTCCGGGCCGATCAGCTATGACGGCGACACCACATCGCCGCGCCTGCGCGAGGACAGCGCCAGCGCTTTGCGGGCTGAGCAGGGCCTTCGCCGGTTGCTGCCGGGATTGAATGATGTGCCGGTGGCGAAAGCCTGGGGCGGGCCGATCGATATTTCCGCCGACCGCCTGCCCTTCTTCAAGACCATGCCCGGCACCCGCGTGCATTACGCCTGCGGTTATTCCGGCCATGGCGTCAATCCCACCTATATCGGGGGCCAGTGCCTGGCCTCGCTGGTGCTGGATGAAAACGACATGTGGTCCAACCTGCCGCTCTGCACCCGCAACGTGCCCAGCCTGCCGCCGGAGCCGTTCCGCTATTATGGCGGCCGTGCCATCCGCCGTGCAGTCCTGGCCTGCGAGGACGCCGAAGAGCGCGGCCAGCCCGCACCCGCCATCGCCAGCGCCATCGCCGCCATCCCGCGCGTCTTCGGGCTCAAGATCGGCACGCGCTGACGGCAAAGGCCGCCGCCGGTTTTC
Organism: Pseudomonadota bacterium; assembly: GCA_040389405.1. Lineage (GTDB taxonomy): Bacteria > Pseudomonadota > Alphaproteobacteria > Micropepsales > Micropepsaceae > Rhizomicrobium. Next base: position 484,244 of record JAZJZY010000002.1, read on the forward strand.
CGGCAGCGGCCTCATAACTTATGCTTTGCGGATCAGGCCCAGCTGGGTGAGCGCGGTGACGCCGTCATCCAGCCCGATCTCCGACACGATTTTGCCGTTCACGATCTTGAGCACGGTGGTGCCGGTGAAATGCATCTTGCGGCCGGTATTGGCGGGCAACGATCCCATCAGGAAATCGCCGAACGCCGGACCCTTATGCGTGCCGCCGCCTTCCCACTGACCCACGACATAATCGCCTTCCGCGATCAGATCGGCGGTGCCCCCGAAATTCAGATCAGGAAACGCCGCACGGAAATCGGTCATGAAGGCCTTGATGTCGTCATGGCCCCGGCGCGGTTCGTGCAGCGAATATTGCAGCAGCATGTCCGGCGCCGCGATGGCATCGACCACCGAGAGATCGCAGGTCTTGCCCCAGAATTGCGTGAACCAGCGGCCAACGATGGCCTTGTTGTCGTCCTGTTTGCTCATGTGATGTTTTCCCTTGTTGTCACGATCAAGGGATAAAGCGGGGCGATGCGCGGCAAACTCCGGTTCTTGCGGCGGCATCGGGACGGTGATGTGCTAATAGCCCCGCGCCAGATCGACCACATTCTCCAACGGCCGTCCGTTTTCGCAGCGCGCGACGCAATCGCCGATAAAGGCCAACGCCGCCTGCTGGTCGGTCAGCGCGGCGATGTGCGGCGTGGCGGTGATTTTGGGGTGCTGCCAGATGGGATTTTCCGGCCCCATCGGTTCGGCCTGGAACACATCCAGCACCGCGCCCGCCAGATGGCCTGAATCCAGCGCCGCAATCAGATCGGCCTCGATCAGATGGCCACCCCGCGCGACATTGATCACCCACGCGCCCTTGGGAAGCTGCGCGAACAATTTGGCATCCATGATGCCGCGCGTCGCGTCGGTCAGCGGCAGCACACAGACCAGATAATCGCATTGCGCCAGGAATTGCGGCAGTTCGGCTTCACCAGAAAAGCTTTTCACGCCAGGAATATTTTTGCGCGAGCGGCTCCAGCCCGACAGTTGAAAATCGAACGGCAACAGGCTGGCGGCGATGGTGCCGCCGATATCGCCCAGACCCAGCATCCCGATTCGGGTGTCGCGCGAAGCCCGCGCCAGCACGCGTTGCCGCCAGGCGCTTTCACGCTGTGCGGCATCGAAGAAGCGCTGGCCGCGATGGGCGATCAGCACTTGCATCACCACATATTGCGCCATTTCGTGCATCAACGTGGGATCGACAAAGCGCACCAGCGGCACATGGCGCGGCAGGTCGGGATCACGCAGGAAGCCATCCACCCCCGCGCCCAATGAGAAGATCGCTTTCAGGTTGGGAAGCGTCTTCATGAATCCCGGTGGCGGTCGGAAGCCGGAGAAATAGTGAATCGCTTGCGGATCATATGCATCCTGATCCGCGACCACCGCATCGAAGCCATGAGACGCAAAACGGTCTTTGCCGATGGCGGCCCAGCCCGGCGGCAGCATGCCTTTGAAAAGAACTTTGGGATTTGTCAGCGGTTGCTCTTGTTCTATGCCGGCGCGGCGGACGTTAGGCGAAGGCAGTACATATTGCCAACCCCGTCTCGTCTTGTTCGCGGATGCGGAAAGAACGAGGCCTAGACTTTGCGTACGACGCAAGTGAAGGTCGGCGCATGTCCGACGCGCATCCTTCAACCCTTCCCGGCCGGGAAAATCGCGTCGCGCTTCTTTGCGCCGCCGTGCTGGTGCTGGAAGGATTCGACCTCGGGGCGATGGCCTTCACGCTTCCGGCCATTGCCGAGTCCTGGCATCTCAAGCCCGTCGCTTTCACCGCGGCGCTGACGGCGGGCAGCGTCGGCCTCTTCCTGGGTTCGCTGTTATGCGGCTGGCTGGGCGACCGGCTGGGCCGCAAGCCCGTGCTGATGGGCTGCGTCGCGCTGTTCGGCGTGATGTCGCTGGCGACCGCTTTCGTCCCTGACACGGGATGGCTCACCATTGCGCGTTTCGTCACCGGGCTGGGCATTGGCGGTGGCATTCCGGCTTCCATCGCGCTGCTGTCGGATTTCGCACCCAAGCGGCGGCAAGGCGCATTGGTGATGGCGATGACCTGCGGCGTGCAAATGGGCAATGTGCTGGTCGGCATTGTCGCGGCGCGGCTGCTGGCGCCGTTCGGCTGGCCCGCCGTCTTTGTCGTGGGCGGCATCATCCCTTTGATCCTGCTGCCGCTGTTGGCCGCGATGCTACCGGAATCGCCATCCTTCCTGGCGGCCCGCGCCACGCCAAAGACAAAGGCCGCGCCGGAAAAAAATCTCATCGCGCAACTGTTCGCGCCCGACTTCGCGCGATTCACGCTTTTGCTTTGGCTGATCAACTTTCTCAGCCTGCTCACCATCTATTTCATCAATTCCTGGTTGCCTTCGATGTTGAAGGGGATGGGACTTCCCACCTCGACCGCGATCCTGGCCGCCACCATGTTCCAGGTCGGCGGCATCGCAGGCGCGCTGGGTAGCGGGCCATTGGTCACCAAATTCGGCACAGAAAAAGTCGTTTCCGCCATGCTGGCGATGGGCGCCTGCTGGCTGGTGCTGCTGGGCGCGACCAATGTCGCCACCACCGTCCTGATCGTCTTCATCTTTGGCGCCGGCATCGGCATCTCGGCGGGACAGTTGGGCATCAATGCCTTGCCCGGCGCGATCTATCCGCCCCGCATCCGCAACACTGGTGCGGGCTGGTCGCTGGGCATCGGGCGGCTGGGCAATATCGGCGGGCCGCTGCTGGGCGGCCAGTTGCTGGCCCTGGGCTGGGCGCCCAAGAGCATGCTGCTGGCGATCTCCATCCCGGCTTTCGTGCTGGCGGCGATGCTGCTGGTGCTGGCGAAGGCACGGGCCGACGCGGGGCGCGCCTGATCGCTCTTACGTCAGGTGGAAAATCCGCTCCGCGTTGGTCTGGTAGAATTTCTTCTTGTCCGCGACGCTGATCGCCATCTCGTCCGTCACCACCACTTCGGCGGCGTTGTACTGGTACGGATAATCCATCGCATACATCACCCGGTCCATGCCCAGCACCTGCTGGCAGAACTGAATCACCGGCGCCCAGGCCATGCCGCTAGAGGTGATGGGAATATTCTGCTGGATATATTCGCTGACCTTGCGCTGCAGCTTGGGCATGTGCGGGAAGCGATTGTTGATCGCGTAATTATGCTGGAACAGGTCGAAGCGGCAGAGCCAGAAGGGCAGCCCTTCGCCGCCATGCCCCGCGATCACTTGCAATTTCGGGAAGCGGTCGAACACGCCGCTCATGATCATGCGCAGCAGATGCGTGCTGGTTTCCACCGCAAAACCATAGAACGCGCCTTCCAGGCCCTTCTCTATCAAGGGACCGATCATGCGGCGCGGCGCGGTGGCCGGATGCAGATAGATCGGCACGTCCAGCGATTCCGCCATTCCCAGGATGTCGTAGAATTTGGGATCGTCCAGATATTCGCCATGGGTGTTGGAATTTATGATCGCACCTTTCAATCCCAGCTTTGTCACGGCCCGTTCCAATTCCTTGGCGGCGGCGGCAGGATTCTGGGGCGCAATGGCGGCAAGGCCCGAAAATCGCGTGGGATGCTTGCGGCAGGCTTCCGCCAACTGGTCGTTGAATGACGTGGCAAGCGCCGTGCCGGTGGGCGCATCGAAGATCTGAACACCTGGGCTGGTCAGCGACACGATCTGGCGCGCGATGCCGGTCGCGTCCATGTCGCGGATGCGGCCTTCGTCCAGATTGTGGAAGCGCTCGGCCAGCACCTGCATGCGGTCGGCCTGGCCCAGAAAATACCCCCATTGCGAAAGAAAGCCCGGATCGTCGGTGCCCTTTTCGTCCAGCAGCTTGCGATACAGGCGCAGCATCTCCGCGGGGGCATAGGCCTCCTCCGTGGCGATGCGCAGATAACCCGGGTTTTTCTGAATCGTTGGCGTCCCGCTCATAATGTTTCACCCCTAAATAATAGCGCATTTGTAAGGTCTGCGCGTGTTTGAGCGGAACACTATCACGGCAAACGGCTGCGTCTACCGGCATACGCCGTTACGCACCGGCCACGCCACTTGACGTGCGCGACAACGCGTCAGGAGTTGGTGCGGCCGGGGATCGGGACCGGCCCGGCCGCCTTGACCTGTTTCCAGATGCGTTTACCCACCTTGTCGGCTTCGGCGATAATCGCGGTCTCATCCATGGTCAGCACCTTGCGGTCGCGCATCAGAAAGCGGCCATCCACCATGGTGGATTCGATGTCGGCCGGCTGGCCGTTATGGATCCAGGCCGAGATGATGCGCCCCGCAGGCACCAGATGGGCGCGCAGCGTATCCAGCACGATCAGGTCCGCCTTCATTCCCACCGCCAAGGTGCCGGTCTGTTTTTCCAGCCCCAGCGCATGCGCCCCGCCCGCCGTGGCGTCCTGCAGCGAATCTTCCGGCTGCGGCAGCAGGCCGGGAAAGGCATCGTCGCGGCGGATGCGTTCGGTCAGCATCGCCACCCGCATCACTTCGAACATGTCGTTGGTGTTGTTGTCGGTGCCATAGGCGATGGGGCAGCCTGCCGCGCGCAACGCTGGAATGGGCGGAATGACGCCGCGATTGGCCGCCATCGCCGCCTGATGCGAAATCGTGGTGCGGGTGCGTCCCAGAAGCGCGATATCGGCCTCATCGACATACCGGCAATGCGCCGCGAACAGGCGCGGTCCCAGAAAGCCGGCCTTGTCCAGGAAGAAGGGTGGACTCATGCCGTGATGCTTCTTCATGAAGGCAACTTCGGCGCGGCTCTGCGACAGATGGATGGAATAGCGCAGATCGTATTTCTCGGCGAAGTCGTGCACCGCCTTCAGCATTTCCTGTGATGACGTCTCCGACAGAGCCGCGGTGGGAAACACATTGATGCGACCATTCTCCTTGCCATGCCATGCCGAATAAAGATCGCTGATGCGCTTCATGCCTTCGTCGCGCCGCGCCGCCGAGAAGGCTGGCGTCGGCGCACTCGCCGCCCCTTCCGGCGAGAGCGGGCCGGGCACATTCGAACTGTCGGCGATGGATTCGGCGAACACCATGCGCAGTCCCGATTTCGCCAACGCGCCCGCATAGGGGCCGATCTCGCTGGCATATTCGGTCAAGGTGGTGGTGCCGGTCCTGATTGCTTCCAGCGCGCCGACCGTGGCCATCAGGCTCTTTTCGTCGCCTTGCAACAGGCTTTCCGGACGTATTGCCAGCTTGGCGGAATTGGGAAAGCCGAAATCCTCGTTGAAGCCCCGCGCCACCGTATCGCGCAGATGGGCGTGACAGTTGATCAGGCCCGGCAGGATCGCCTTGCCGCGCCCGTCATAGATCTCCGCATTGGGATACTGCCGCATCACGGCATCATTGGGACCGATGGCGGCGATCTTTCCCGCCACCACCGCCAGCGCCACATCGTCCTGCGTCTGGCCCGGCGTGGCAACGGTCGTGTGGGCGAAGATCACGGGACGATCCGACGCGGACTGCGCCCGTGCGTCGTTCTGGGCCAGCATCATTGCAGCTGCGCCCGCGCCGGCTCCGGCCAGAAGATCGCGGCGGCTGACCGCCATGGACACGGAAGAGTGGATCGTTTTCGACATGATGCAGCCCCGTCATGCGTGGAAATATGGATCGATGATGCGGCAATGACCGGGCAAGTCAATCCGCGGAACTTGCCGCAGCCTGATTGTTGCCCGCCATGGCGACCCCTATAGTGCGGCCATGGGATCACGCGGCCCGCAAGCCGCATAGATTGGGGTCAGCGATGCTGAAATTTGCGCCACTGGGTATCCTTCTGCTTTCAGGCGCGGCCATCGCCGCCCCGGTATCCCGGCCCGCGGTGACCATTCATCAGTTCGACGATCTCGCTCTGTCGCCCGATGGCGCTCGAACCGCCACGGTGGAAAGCGACGATCCCGGCAATCTGGCCGACGAGCCGCATGGCGTGGTGACGGTGCGCGATGCGGCCGGAAAGATCGTGGCCCATTACGATCCCTGCACCGTCTGCCGCTATTCCGGCCTCACCTGGTCGCCCAAGGGCGATGCACTGGTGTTCCTGGCCGCCGACAAAAAAGCCTCCAAGACCACGCTCTATCGCGCCGCATCAGGTGACGCGCAATCGCTGACCGTGATTTCCGGCATCGCCAACACGCCGCGCTTTTCCGCCGACGGTAAGCGCATCGCCTTGCTGGCCACCATCGGGGCGCGCAAGCAGACCGGGGCCATCGAAGCGGGTGCTGCCCAGGTGGGCGAGATCGGCGCCAGCGAAGACGAACAGCGCATCGCGGTGCTGCCCGCAAGCGGCGGCGCGCTCAAAGCGATCTCGCCCGCCGACACCTATGTCTATGAATTTTCCTGGACGCCGGATGGCAAGGGCTTTGCCGCCACCGCCGCCAAAGGCAATGGCGACAATAACTGGTGGATCGCGACCTTGAATTATGTCGATGCCACCACGGGCGTTTCGCGGGTGATCGCCGCACCCAAAATGCAGATGAACATGCCGCGCGTGTCGCCGGACGGCAAAAGCGTCGCCTTCATCGGCGGACTGATGAGCGATTGGGGCTCGGTGGGCGGCGATGTCTATACCGTGGCATTGGCGGGCGGCACGCCGGTCGATGTCACGCCTGGATATAAAGGCACCTTTGAGGGATTGGACTGGCGCGGCAGCAATCTCGCCGCCACGGCATTGATCGGCGACAAGGCCGCCGCCGTCACCATCGATCCGGCAGCGAAGGCTGTGCAGGTGCATTGGTCGGCCCCGGTCAACACCAGCGCCCAGACCTTCAATGGCCCGATTGCCTTCAGCGCCGACGGCACCATCGCCGCAACAGTGATGCAGGATTTCACCCATGCCGAAGAGATTGCGCGCGGCAAGTTGCCGGCGCTGGCGCCCGTGACGCGCGAAAACACAAAACTGCTCGCCAGCGTCGCGGTCGAAAGCGTGCGCTGGAAGAATGACGGCTTCGATGTCCAGGGCTGGCTGGTCAAGCCGGTCAATGTCACGCCCGGCAAGCATCCCATGATCACCATCGTGCATGGCGGCCCGTCGGCGGCGTCGCGGCCGCGCTATATCGCGGGCGGCGGCCAGCACGGCACCGGCTTCGATTTCGTGGGACCGTTTGTCGCCAAGGGTTATTTCGTCTTCTATCCCAACCCACGCGGCTCTTATGGCCAGGGCGATGCTTTCACCCGCGCCAATATCCGCGATTTCGGACGCGGCGATCTGCGCGACATTCTGGCGGGCATCGACGCGGTGGAAAAAACAGCCCCGGTCGATGATGCGCGCCTGGGCCTTTACGGCCATTCCTATGGCGGCTGGATGAGCATGTGGGCCAACACCCAGACGCGGCGCTTCAAGGCCATTGTCGCAGGCGCGGGCATCGCCAACTGGACCAGCTATTACGGCCAGAACGGGATCGACAAATGGATGATCCCCTTCTTCGGCGGCTCGGTCTATGACGATCCCGTGGTCTATCGCGATGCCTCGCCCATCGAATTCATCAAACAGGCCAAGACACCTACTTTGGCCTATGTCGGCGAACGCGATGTCGAATGCCCCGCGCCGCAATCGGTGGAATATTGGCACGCCCTGAAAACCATCGGCACGCCGGTCAAGCTGGTGATCTATGCCGGCGAAGGCCATCACTTCCGCAAGCTCACCGACCTGGAAGATCTGCGCACGCGGGTGGTGGACTGGTTCGGGCTTTATCTCAGGGAGAAACAGTCCTGAGCTGATCCTTGATTTGATCCCGGGCGCGCCAGGCCAGGATCGCGATCACCAGAACCACCAGCGGCACCGCGACGCCGAACTCGTCGACGATGTAAGGCGTGAGCGGCCCTTTCGCGCCCGTCAGCGGCGTGAAGAACGTCTGGATGAAGACATTGTGGCTGGCGTGGAACAAGGCGCAGGGCCAGACGCTGTTCGAGCGCAAGCGAAGCCAGGCCAATATCACGCCCGACGCGGTCACCAGAACGGTGAAACAGGACAGCGCGAACCACCATTCCGTGGCGCTGTTGTAATCGGCAAACAATAGGAGCGGCATGTGCCACGCGGCCCAGACCGCGCCCGCCAGGATCGCGCCCTTGGTGAAGCCGAACTGTTCGACCATCCGGGGCGTCATGAAACCCCGCCAGCCGATCTCCTCGCCCAGCGCTCGCGCGCCGCCGCCGATCATGCCGGTGGTCGCGATCAGGATGAAATAGAGCGGCACGAACAACGGCCCAGGCTGCCAGCCCAGCTGTTTGGCCAGACGGTCGATGGCGGCGGGATCGGGAAACGTCCCGAATCCAAAGCTCCAGATTGCGATATAGGCGATCAGGGCATAGGCCAGCGGCAACAGATATCCGAACAACGCATATTTGCCGCCGAACCGCGACAGACCCAGCGATTGAATGTCGAGCCGGTGCCAAGCGATGGTGAGAAAGGCAGCCAGCGCGGGGCACCACATCAGGGCTTCGACATAATGGCCACCGCCCGCCGCGATGTGGCCTGCCCGGATAATCAGGGCATAGAAAATGCTGCTGAGAGCCAAGACCAGCACCAGGAAGGTGACCAGCGCCGAAGTCTGCTTCTGCTGTGCCATGCGATGCCCCCCGACAAAGCCCACGGACTATTCCCGCTTACAAATACGATAAGGGCACACCACGCCTTTGCCAACCGGCCTTATTCTTCGTTAGATGCGTGCGGGGAAAAGGCGGACAAGAACAATGGCCCGGACGTTGACCTTCATCGCGGTCGCCATACTCGCCGTTATCGTGCTGGCGGGGGCTTATGCGCCCTATGTGAATTTCGAGCTATCGCCCTATCTGGGGCACCACACCATCATCGACCCGGCCACGCCGCCGCTGCAGAAGGGCCGCATGGTGACCGACTATTTTTCGGTCGAGGAGCTGGGCCAGAACACATTTGCGATAGGTGAGCCGCGCTATTACCAACAGAATTACAGTTATCTGATCCTGGGCGAAACGCGGGCCTTCCTGTTCGATTCCGGCTCGGGCACGCGCGACATCAGTCCGGTGGTCAAATCGCTGACCAGCCTGCCCGTGACGGTGATGGTCTCGCATCTGCATTTCGACCATCTGGGCGGCATCGCGCCTTTCAACCATGTCGCCATGATCGATCTGCCGCAAACTCGTGCCGATATGCATGACGGGTTGTTCACGCCCGGGCGATACGAATATTCCGGCCTCTCCGACAAAAAGGTCCGGCCCAGTTTTCCCATCGCCGAATGGCTGAAGCCCGGCGACAGGATCGATCTGGGCGGGCGGGTGCTGACGATACTGAACACGCCCGGCCACACGCCCAGCTCGACCTCGATCTACGATCCGGCTGCCAAACGGCTTTTCACCGGCGACTATATCTATCCCACCACGCTTTATGCTTTTTCAGTGGGCACCAGCATGTCGGCCTATCACGCGACGGCTGAGCGTCTGCTCGCCACCATTCCGGGCGACACGATCCTCTGGACCGCGCATTGTTGCCGCAAGGATGGCGGCATCCTGGCGCCCTGGCTGGCGATGAAGGATCTGCGTGAGATGGACAATCAGCTGGTGAAAGTGAAGACCGGCGATGTCCCGTATAAGGGCTTTTATCCGCGCACCTATCCGGTCAACGACCAGATGACTTTGGCGACAGGTTTTCCCTGGAACAATCCGTAACCCGGGCCGCGTGCTATAACCCGGCCATGATACGAATATTCGTCGCCCTGATTTTTTCGATTCTGGCCTTTGGATCGATGCCCGCGCGTGCGGCCGATGACGCGCTCAGCGCTACGGCCAATCGCACTTTTCTTGCTGCCAACGCACACAAGCCCGGCGTAAAAACCCGACCCAGCGGCTTGCAATATCGCGTCTTGCGCAACGGGTTCGGGCCGCATCCAACCGCCGCCGACACCGTGCAGATCAACTACAGTGCGCATCTGATCAATGCCAAGCTGGTGGATACGGCCTCCGCCGATCTGCCCGCTATGATGCTGGTCAACAATGTCCTGCGCGGCCTGAACGAAGCCCTGCAATTGATGCAGACCGGCGATCATTGGGAGCTGGTCATTCCGTCGGACCTGGCCTTCGGCGGCAAGGGTACGTCCGATGGCAATGTGCCGCCGGGCCAGACTCTGGTGTTCGACATCACGCTGATGTCCGTCATACCGGCGCAGGTGGCACAAGGCCAAGCTCGCGGCGGCGTCTCTCTTTACGGGCGCGAGCGCGGCGTCAGCCATGAAGCGGGCGCGATGTTCACCATACCGCAATAACAATACAGTCACCGGCCTGACTGCTTTCGGGGGAAAGACATGTCCATCCATCGCCGTTCGATCATCACCGCAGGCGCGGCAGCCCTTGCGCTCGCGGCCACGCGAAACGCACTTGCCACACCCGTTCTGTCGTCACGCAATTTCGGCCTGCGCCCCGGCGATGCACCGCGCCGCAATGCCTGGATGGAAATCGATGCTGCCGCGTTTGAACACAATATAGCGGAGGTTCGCAGCATTCTGGGCGATGGCGGGGCGCAGCTCTGCCCCATCATGAAAGCCGATGCCTATGGCAACGGCCTGGACCTGTTGATGCCGTCGGTGCTGAAGATGAAGATCGCTGCCATCGGCTTCACCAGCAACGAGGAAGCCCGGATCGCCCGCGAGATGGGCTTCAAGGGCCGCCTGATCCGGGTGCGCACCGGCACCTTGGATGAAATCGCAGATGCCTTTGCCTGGCGCGTTGAAGAGTTGGTGGGAAATCCCGTGGCGGCGGAGCGCATCGCGCAGTCCTGGCGGCGCAAGGACGCTGCGCGATCCCTGCCCATCCATCTGTGCCTCAATGCCGACGGCATGAGCCGCAATGGCGTCGAATTGAAAACCGATTACGGCAAAAAGGATGCGGCTTCGATCCTTCAGACCGCGCCGCTCAGGATCGTGGGGCTGATGACCCATTATCCCACCGAGGACAAGGACGACATTCTTCGCCAGCTCGCCCGCTTCGATCAGGACACCGACTGGCTGAAGGCCAACGGCCTGCCGCAAGGCCCGCTGACCCGCCACACCGCCAACACGTTCGCCACCCTGCATCATCCGCAAACGCGGCTGGACATGGTGCGGGTAGGCGGCGCGCTTTACGGCGACACCAGCGCGGATTTCCTGGCCCGCTTCAGGCCCACCATCACCTTGAAGTCGCGAGTGGCGGCGGTAAATCATTTTCCCGCGGATGAAACGGTCGCCTATGACCGCACCTATCGCCTCACCCGCGAATCCTGGCTGGCCAATATTCCCATCGGCTATTCCGACGGCTATCGCCGCAGCTTCTCCCACGCCAACCAACCGGATTTCGCCAATGAAGGCAGAAACAACACCCAGGTGCTGATCGGTGGGCGCCGCTATCCCATCGTCGGCCGGGTCACCATGAACACGTTGATGGTGGATGTGACCGGCGATCAGGACCGCGTCAACCTGAATGATGAAGTGGTTTTGTTCGGACGTCAGGGCGATGAATTCATCAGTCAGGCGGAATTCGAGAAAAATTCCGCCTCTTACGCCCCCGACCTGCTGGCCGTGCTTGGCAATTCCCTGCCCAAGGTGTTGAAAAAAGCCTGAGCGATTTCGTCCCGACCCCAAGAGATGCCGCAGAAATGACCGCCGCAGCCCGCAGTCGCATTGAATCGGTCGATGTGGTGCGCGGCATCGTCATCGTGCTGATGGCGCTGGATCATACCCGCGATTTCTTCGGCGATTTGGCCGCCGATCCCACGGCGATGGCCACGACCACGCCCACGCTGTTCTTCACGCGGTGGATCACGCATTTCTGCGCACCTGCCTTTTTCCTTCTTACCGGAACCGGCGCCTATCTGGCGCTGGGGAAAATGTCGAAGATGGAACTGGCGCGCTATCTGGTCAGCCGCGGCGTCTGGCTGATCTTTCTGGAACTGGTGGTGATGCGGTTCGCTCTGCAATTCAACATCGATTACCAGGTCACCATCGTCACCGTGCTGTGGGCGCTGGGCTGGGCAATGATCGCACTGGCAGGTCTGATCTGGTTGCCGGTCTGGGCCATTGCCACCCTCGGTATCGCCATGGTCGCAGGACACAATCTGCTGGATGGCATTTCCCCATCCGCGTTCGGTGTCTGGGCACCGTTATGGACCATCCTGCATGCGCCGGGCATCCTGCTGAATACCGGCCATTCGGTGGTGGTGATCTCGTATGTGCTGATCCCCTGGATCGGGGTAACGGCGCTGGGTTTCTGCCTGGGGCGGCTGTTCCAGGGCGACGCCGCGCGACGCAAGGCTCTGCTGTCATGGCTTGGCATTGGCCTTTGCACGGCGTTCCTGATCCTAAGGCTTGCCAATATCTATGGCGATCCCCTTGCCTGGTCTGGGCAAAGATCACCGCTCTGGACCCTGATCTCGTTCCTGAACCTGACCAAATACCCTCCGTCCCTGCTGTTCCTGTTGATGACATTGGGCCCGGCGCTGTTGCTGCTGCGCGCCTTTGAGGATCGCGTGCCACGGATTTTCCAGCCAGCACTCGTCATCGGCAAGGTTCCCCTGTTCTTCTTCCTCGCGCATTTCTTCCTGATCCATCTGCTGGCCGTCTTTGCCAGCTGGCTGCGCTATGGCGAAATCGGCGAGATGTTCCGCTCGCCGGACCTCGCCCATTTTCCTTTCAGCCAGCCGCCCGCATGGGGCGAAAGCCTGCCGGTAATTTATGCGATCTGGATCGGGGTGGTGCTGATCATGTATCCGCTATGCCGTTGGTATGCGCGCGTGAAGCAAAACAGCAAGTCTCGCTGGCTTAGCTATCTGTGAGCGGCAACAGCGCGCGCAACCTTGCATTGCGCAGATAAAGACCGCCCCAGGCCAGCAGCGCCAGATAGAAACCAAACAGAATATGGCTGAACAAGGGATCGCCCACCCGCCAATGGATCGCCATGGTGGCGCCGAAAAGCCCGGTGAACAGGACCGCACCCAGCACCGCCGTGCGCGGCCAGACATAGATAAGCAGGATGACGGTCTCCATCACCGCCAGACCGCGCGCCGAATGTGGGGGCAGGCCCAGCGGAATGCCGGTCTGCTCCACGATCGGCAGATCGATATATTTGATCGTCACATCGAAGATCATGAACAGGATCACGATGCCGCTCATCGCGCGGCCGGTCCAGATCATTGCTTTGGAATTTTCCATGGCGTCCTCCCTGTCGCCGGATCAGTCCGGCATCGGTCCAAGGACGCGGCGCACATCGCCGGGCCGACAGGGGTGCGAATTATTTCGCTTCGGCGTCCAGCAGATGGCTGTCGAGATGACGGCGGATATGCGCCGCTTCCGCCGGGGTATTGGCCAGGGCGATGGCGCGGGTGAAGTCCGTCCGGGCCTCTGTGATACGACCCAGCTGCAACAGAAACGCCCCGCGCGCGCCATAGAAATGAAAATAGCCGGACAGCGCGGCTTCCAGCGGCGCGATCATGGCCAGCGCCGCTTCGGGACCGTGCACTTTCGCTGTCGCCACGGCGCGATTGAGGGTGATCACCGGCGATGGCTGCATCTGTTCCAGCGCCGCATATAGAGCGTCGATTCCGCCCCAATCGGTGTCCGACGCCAATGCGGCGCGGGCATGGGTGGCGGCGATGGCCGCCTGGATCTGATAAGCGCCGGGCCGGTTGTGCCGCATTGCCTTGTCCATCAACGCCAGGCCTTCGCCGATCAATTCGCTGTCCCAGCGCGTGCGGTCCTGGTCCTCCAGCAAAATGACTTCGCCTTCCACATCGAAGCGGGCATGGGCGCGCGCATGCTGCAGGATCATCAAGGCCGCCAGCCCCATCACTTCCGGCTCGGTCTGAAACAGGCGCAGCAGCAGCCGCGACAGGCGGATCGCCTCGTCGCACAGCGCCGCCCGCGCTTCGCTGTCCCCGGCGGAATAACCTTCATTGAAGACCAGATAGACCATCGCCATCACGGCGGCGAGACGCTGGCTGCGTTCGACCGGGCCCGGCGCTTCGAACGGCACATCGGCGCGGGCGACACGCTGTTTGGCGCGGGTGATCCGCTGCTCCATCGCCGCTTCGCTCACCAGGAAAGCGCGGGCGATCTGTTTGACGGTAAGACCCGACACGATACGCAGGGCCAGCGCGATCTGCTGTGTCGCCGGCAGATCGGGATGGCAACAGATGAACAGCAATCGCAGCACATCGTCGCGATAATGCGATCCGTCCAGCCGCTCGGCCAGCGGCGTCTCGACATCGTCCAGATCGGAGATCGCATCGTCATCCGGCAACGCCACGGTGCGCGCCTCTTTGCGCACGCCATCCAGTGCCGCATTGCGTCCCACCATGATCAGCCAGGCCGTGGGATCGCGGGGGGGACCGTTCTGCGGCCAGTTCTTCAGCGCCCGCAAGGCCGCTTCCTGGAACGCCTCTTCCGCGCGGTCGAGATCGCGGAAGTAGCGCAGCAGCGCGCCCACGGCCTGGGGCCGCGCCGCTGCCAACGCGGCATTGATCCAGGCCAGGTCGTTCATGGCTTATGCGCGCCTTGATGTTTGTCTGTGCGCTCGTCGGGATTGAAGACGGCGATGGGCCGGATCTCGAAGGCGCCGCCCGGATTGACGGCCGCGATTTCCCGCGCCGCGTCCAGCGCGGCATCGAGATTTTCCACGTCCAGAATATAGAAGCCCAAGAGCTGTTCCTTGGTCTCGGCAAAGGGACCGTCGATCACCAGCGGCGGTTCCTGGGTCTTGCGCAGGGTGGTCGCGGCGGTGGTGGGCATCAGCCGGAGCGACGCCCCCAGCTTGCCTTGGCTGGTCAACCGTCCACGGACCGCACCGATCTTGTCCATCAGGGCGGCGTCTTCTTCCTTGCTCCAGGACCAGACCAGGTTTTCGTCGTGATAGCAGAGGACGGCATAGAGCATGGCGCTTTCCCTTTATTGGTCCAAGGACGGGCCGGCTGGCCCGCTTCCGACATCTGATCCTGAAATCTTTTCCGGTTTTTTTCGAGGGTCGTTGTCGGCCTGGTATGGTTCCCGCCGTCCTTGGGCCAGAACGTCAAACCAACCCCTGGGAGACTGCCATGACACAGGAAAACAACGAACTGGTCCTCGACCGCCTGCTGGACGCTCCCCGCGACAAGGTCTTCCGCTGCTGGACCGACCCCGAATTGATCAAGCAATGGTTCGCCCCCAAGCCTTATACGGTGCCGGTGGCCAAGCTCGATCTGCGGGTCGGCGGCTGCAACATGATCGTGATGAAGAGCCCGGAAGGCCAGGAAATCCCTTGCCCCGGCACCTATCTGGAGATCGTGCCGAACGAGAAAATCGTCTTCACCGACGCCTATACCGGCGACTGGAAGCCCAGCGGCAAACCCTTCATGACCGTGGTGCTCACCTTTGCGGACGAAGGCGGCAAGACCCGCTACATCGCCCGCTCGCGCCACTGGAGCAAGGAAGACTATGACGCCCATGAAAAGATGGGTTTCCACCAGGGCTGGGGTATCTGCGCCGATCAGCTGGAAGCGTTGGCCCAAAGCATCTGACGCGAGCACAGATCGCCTTGAGAAAAACCTTTCGCAATCCGCCGCGTGACGCATGATGTCGTCACGCAGCACCCGGAGCCGCCCCATGACCCCGACCATTACCGCCTTCGCAGCGTCGCCCGATCAGGGCCATGGCATGGCGCGCGACATGCCCGTTCGCTGGGCATTCGAGGAAGTGGGGCAGCCTTACGACGTCCGGCTTGTTTCATTTCAGGAAATGAAAGAGCCCGCATATCTGGCGCGTCAACCCTTCGGCCAGATTCCCAGCTATCGGGAAGGCGATCTCACACTGTTCGAATCTGGCGCGATCATATTCCATATCGCGGATCGTCATGCGGGCTTGCTGCCAAGCGATGCCAATGCACGAGCGCGCGCGATCACGTGGATGTTCGCCGCGCTCAGCACGATAGAGCCGGTGATCCTGGCGTGGGAAACTCCCGGATATTCGGAGCACGACAAGCCCTGGTTCCAGGAACGCCAGGTACTTCTCGAAGATCAGGTCCGCGCAAGGCTGCGGCCGCTGTCCGCCCGGCTTGGCGATTCCGATTGGCTGGATGGCGCGTTCAGTCCCGGCGATCTTCTGATGGTGCAGGTGCTGCGCCGGCTGCATGGATCGGGCTTGCTGGAGGAATTTCCCAATCTCGCCGCGTATGTCGCCCGCGGCGAAGCGCGTCCTGCTTACAAGCGCGCTTTCGCCGCACAATTGGCGGTTTTCAAAGCGCTGGCCGGCAAATAAAGCCCCATGCCATCTTAACGATGAGGACAGCCCGGCCAACAACAGGGCCGTCGCAAGCCTTTTCGCATCTTATCAAGGCCGACGCTGATGCGGCGGCTCCTGGTTTCATCTTTCTTGGCGGATGTGACCCAGCAGATCCATTCGTTGCGGGCCAAAGGCGTGATGTCCGCCCATGCACGCTTCGCAATAGCGTCGGCTTCGATTGCCGAACGGAAATCCGCCGGCATTTTATGCGGTAACCCCGTTGCGGCCCCGTTTGCGCTCATGTCAATCGACCCAAACTGATCCGGCCAAGCATAATCGAATTCCGATCAGGCCGCTTTGTAGGGCGCTCACTTTTTTTAATCGGTGGCGGCTCGGGACCGGCTTTCAAAATATGCCTGCCCGATAGGGCGCGACGAGGACACGGCCGGCTTTCCGGCCGCAGCTACCGGCGTATGGCTTGCGAAGTATGCCGCTCCGATCGGCGGCAGGGATTTCGCGGCAGATTTTTTGGCCGATTGCGCCCGGAGCGTCTTCGCGACGCGCGCTACAGGCTTGTCGCTCTGCCGGTCCTGTTTCGTGGCGACCGGCACTTTTGTGATGACCGGCATTTGGGGACGCAGTTGCGGCAACACCGTTTTCTGATCGGCTTCGGGCGGCACAACGGCCTGCCCAATCGGTTGCGGAAGCGCCTGACGCACAACTTCCTGCTTGCCCTGGCGCAAATCACTTCCGGCGGCGAAGCGCGACGTGACATTCTCATCTGCCCCTGCCGTGTCAATGACACGAAGCGGCGTATCGGGCAGCGCTTTGGGTTCACCCGGACCCCAAAAGCCGGACGTCAAAATCCCCGGCATCAAAATGGTGATAACGACGAGCACGGCACATGTGGCCAGTGAAACCGGAAGCAGGATGTTGAGAGTCCAGGCGCGCTTGAACCCCGGATCATAGGAGCCATCCATTTCGTTTGCTGTCGAAGCATCCTCTCCAACCGGCAGCGAATCCCCTTTATCCTGAATGGGATCTTCACTGTGGAAGCGCCGCTGTGCTTCGCGTTCACGCCAGGAGTGGTCGCCGCCGGGCGGCAAGTACCAATTTTTTTCAATCCATTGATCGGTCAACGCGGCAGAACCCTGTTCCGCCCCGGCTGACGGCTTTTGCGGCTCCGTGGTCATCTTGTGGGTCATTCCCTGCTATCCCACCTCGGGCCCTCGCAAATCGTGCGAGGCATTCGAATAATAACAGCGCCCGCAAATCCTGGTTCCAGCCCCGGGACGGCATTTTGCGCGCCCGACCACAGGGTAACGGCATTCGTTTGCAGGTTGCGGGCTCAAGCGACTTCGCTCCTTGCAGCCATACCTATGAAGTCCACAATCAGCCTGGGGAAAGAGAGTTAAGAATTCCTTTATGTGGTAGTTTCAAGACCTCATGTTTTCCGATGCTTGCGTGACAGCCGTCCCGCCAATCTTAGCGGAAAACCTGATGTTCGCGCCTTCGGGTCAAACCTGGTCCAGCGCCTGGGCCAGGTCACTGATCAGGTCTTCGACATTCTCGATGCCCACCGAAATGCGGATCAGAGCGTCCGTAAGGCCGATCTCTTCCCGCAATTCGCGGGCAACGCCGGAATGGGTCATGGCGGCGGGATGGGAGATCAGAGTCTCGGTGCCGCCCAGGCTCACCGCCAGCTTCATGATCTGCAGATTGTCCAGCAAGCGGAAGGCTTCGGCCTCGCCGCCTTTCACGTCGAAGGAAAAGGTTGAACCCGGTGCTGTGCATTGGCGGTCGAATACCGGCTTGCGCGGATCGCCGTCCTTGAGATTGCCCAGGTAATGCAGCCGCGTCACCTTGGGATGACTGGCCAGATAATCCGCCACGATACGGGCGTTCTCGTTGGCGCGCTTCATGCGGATGTCCAGCGTCTCCAAGGAACGCATCAGCATCCAGCAGGAATTGGGATCGAGCTGCGTGCCCATGGCGCCGCGCCATTTCTTGATCGCCGTCACCAATTCCGTGGAGCCACTGATCGAGCCACCGACCAGATCGCTATGCCCGCCGACATATTTGGTCAACGACAGCAGCGAAATGTCGGCGCCCTGCTTCAACGGTTTCTGGAAGATCGGCCCCAGCATGGTGTTGTCCACCACGACCGGTGGGCGATGGCCCTGGGATTTCTCCAGCTCGCCTGCGATGGCGGCGCAGGCGGCCAGATCGACGATGCCGTTGGTGGGATTGGCAGGCGTCTCCACCATGATCATCGCCACGCGGCCCTTGGCAGCCGCCGCTTTCGCAGCCGCGCGCATCTGGGCAACATCGACGCCATTGGTGAAGCCGAAAGCGGTGACACCGAACGCGCCCATCTGATTCTTCAGTAGCGTCTCGGTGCCGCCATAGAGCGGGCGGCTATGCAGCACCGTGTCGCCCGGCCGCAGCAGCGCGAAACAAGTGGTGGCGATGGCGGCCATGCCGCTGGCAAAAACCGCGGAGCGTTCCGCTTCGTCCCAGATCGCCAGCCGGTCTTCCAGGATTTCCATGTTGGGATGGTTGAAGCGCGAATAGACCAGGCCCGCATTCTCGCCGGGCTTGAGCTGGCGGCGGCCCGATGTGAGATCGAAGAATTCCTTGCCCTGCTGCGCGGTCTCAAAGACGTAGGTGGAGGTTTGGAAGATCGGCGGCTTGAGCGCCCCCTGCGACCAGGCGGGGGCATAGCCATAGCCCATCATCAAGGTTTCGGGATGGAGCGTGCGGTTGGAGATGCGGTCCTTGTGATAATTGTCGTTGGCCATTTTGCTGCCTTTGCGCGCGGGTCCCGGGAGCAAGGCTAGGCCCGTTCGGACGGGATTAAATGGCGTATTGCAGTGGATAAGCGCCGCTTATTGGCAGTATGCTGCGCGATATGACAACAAAAGAGCATATTGTGCTGGACCGGTTGGATCGCCAGATCCTCTCCCTGCTGCAGGACAATGGCCGGATGACCAATCTGGAACTGTCCGAGAAGATCGGCCTGTCACCCACGCCCTGCCTGCGCCGGGTCAAGCGGCTGGAAGAGGAAGGCGTCATCAAAGGCTATGCCGCCATCGTGGACCAGAAGGCCTATGGCCTGCCGCTCAGCGTCTTCGTCTCCATCCGCCTCAGCCAGCAGAGCGAAGAACAGATCAAGGAATTCGAGAAAGCGGTGCAGGGCTGGGGCGAAGTCACCGAATGCCACCTGATGACCGGCGCGCGCGACTATCTGCTCCATGTCTATGCCGACGGCATCGAAGGCTATGAGCGTTTCCTGAAACAGAAAGTGACGCGACTGAAATGCATCCAGTCGGTGGAGACCAACTTCGCCATGAGCACGATCAAGAAGCGGATCGGCCTGCCGCCGCTTTAAATCCGCACGCCGCATAGGCCCGCGATGATCGCCGCCGCAATCAGCGCGCCGCCCATGACAGCCACGATCCAGAAACGGCTTGCGACAGTGGCGTTGATGCCATGGGCCAGCATCACCACGCGCAAACCCGACGCGAGATGGCCCAAGATGAAGAACACGCCCAACGCATAATGCGGCAGCAAGCGGATGTTCCAGGCGTCGAGAAGCAGACCGCTGGGGGCGCCCGAAGCCCAGGCCCAATCGGTTTCGATGTGATGCACCGTGCGGGCCGAGATCAGCGCCGAATTCAGATGCGCCAGAATGAACCCCGCCAGATAGGCGCCGGAACCCACTTGGAAGATGCGATAAGCATCAACAGGCACCCCACTCCAACGCCAGGCCAGTCGAATGCCGCTGGCGGCCTGAAACAGCAGCAGCGCGACTAGAACAGGTTCGACGAACGGCGCGCGATAGATTTTGCGCCCTGCCGCCATGATGGCTTTGTGGGTCTGCGGCCCATCCAGGCCCGACAAATGATTGACGAGATGAAACAATATAAAGCAGGCAATGATGGCGGCGGCCACGCCATGCACCACCCGCCAGCCCGCAATCGGCTTGATGGGTGTTTTCATAGCCGGCGCAGCCGGCGCAAAACCCACATACAAAGCCGCTGCCAGCCACGCCACGATCCAGATCACGATGTCCGGGACATGCAGTCCCACCAACCCGGGCGCGACGCCGGTGAAAACGAATAGCGGCGGCGCGGCGATGCTGGCATAGGCCAAGCGGCGCGCCCGAAGATCGGACGCCATTGGATTTGCGATTTCGGCCAGCCGGAAAGCGAAGGCAAATCCCAGCAGCGGCATGGCAAACGCGGCCAGCAGCAGGACAGCGGCCAGCACAACCCCACCGCTCGATATCGCGGCATGAAAGCCCTTGAGGAAAAACGGATAGTTGATTGCCGCCACCGCTGGCAGCAGCCCAATCCATTTTTGTCGCGTGCTCATCTACCTACTTGTCCGGTGTCGATAGCGGCTTGTCACCTGTATCGAGCACAAAAATCGCCAGCATCTTGGCGGGCTCGGTCTTGCTGGCATTTTCGCTGACCATGTGATGGGCGCCTGGCTTCTCGGTGAAATATTCGCCGACATGATAGACCTTGAGCGGCCCGTCATCGACCTGGCTGCGTACCGCGCCCTGCAGCACATAGGCGGTGACGAAGGCTGATTTGGCATGATGATGCGGTGGATTGCTGACGCCCGGCGGATAATCCACCACGACGGCCAAAAGGCTTTTGCCCGGAATGTTGGGGATGGGATTGTCGAAGGCGAAATTGGATTTGTCCGCCGCGAGAGCACTTCCGCAAACCAGGACAAATCCGCAAAGCAATCCGAACCCCTTGATCATGTTGTTCTCCCAATCGCGGGCGGCGCAAATGCGGGCCGCCTTGTTCCCCACCCCTTAGAATGCAACGATATGGCTCATATGACAGAGCCATTTTCCTTCAATTCGTATGGGCCATGGTGAAACCGCGCAATCGGCCGGCGGTCCGGATCGACCGGCGTTCCGCCACCCCCATCCATCAGCAGCTTTACGACCGGATCCGGGCCGCCATCGCCCTCGGACAGCTGGCGCCTGGCGAGCGTTTGCCGGCGACGCGGAGCCTAGCCACGCAGATGGGCGTGGCGCGCGGCACGGTCGATGCCGCCTATTCCCGCCTGGCGGGCGAAGGCTATCTGATCGGCCGTGGACAGGCGGGCACCATCGTGTCGCCCGCCTTGCGGATTGCGATGGTCCCCGCGCCGTCGGCGCCGGCGTCTCTTTCCCTCGATTCCGGTGCGGCACCACCCTTGCCATTGCGGATGGGCTTGCCCGCGTTGGATCTGTTTCCCCGCACTTTATGGTCGCGGCTGGCGGCGCGCGAAGCCCGCCGTTTTTCCAGCGGCAATCTTCTCTATCCCGATCCCATGGGTCTGGCGGGTTTGCGCGAAGCCGTCGCGGGCTATCTGGCGGTGTCGCGCGGCATCGCCTGCCAGGCGGCGCAGATCGTGATCACCAACGGCTATCAGGCCGCGCTCAATCTCGCCGCCACCTTGCTGCTCAAGCCCCGCGATCTCGTCTGGCTGGAAGATCCCGGATATGGCTTTGCGCGAACGGCGCTGGAGGCCTTGCCCTTGCGCATCGCCCCTATCCCCGTCGACAGCGAAGGACTGCGTGTCGATTACGCGCGACGTCATTTTCCCCGCGCGCGATTGGCGGTTGTGACACCTGCGCATCAATCACCGCTCGGTGTTTCCCTGTCGCTGCCGCGTCGTCAGGCGCTGCTGGCCTGGGCGGCGCAGCAGGATGCCTGGGTCCTGGAAGACGATTACGATTGCGAATTCCATTACAGCGGTCACAAGCCCCCCGCGCTGAAAAGCATTCCGGGCGGCGACCGCGTCCTCTATGCCGGCAGCTTCAGCAAGACGTTGTTCCCCGGCCTTCGCCTTGGCTATCTGGTGTTGCCGCCTGCCTTTGTCGATCCCGCCCGGGATATCTGCGGCCGGCTGCATCGCGGCGAAGCGTCTTTCGAGCAAGCCGTGGTCACTGCCTTCATGACCGAAGGTCATTTCGCCCGGCATCTGCGGCGGATGCGCAACCATTACAAGGCACGGCGCCAGGCCTTGGCCGATGAACTCGTCCGCCAGTTTGGCGACCATGTGCAGCTTTCGCTCCCGTCCGGGGGGCTGCATATTCTTGCCCGCTTCCCGGGCCATGGCAGCGATATCGAACTTGCCGACCGCGCTTTGCGTCACGGTCTGCAGCCATCACCATTGTCGCGTCAAACGATCAAGCACGACGCCGGACAAGGATTGTTGATGAGCTTCACGAATATTCCGGAGAAAGCGGCGTCCGGCATCGTAACCCGGTTGCGCAAAGCCATCGGCTGATATTCGGCCCACCATTCCAATTCACGGCATTCCGATTCACGCCATCCCATGGCCGCATTGTCGCCGCACTCAGCGTAAATGCTTCACTCTCGAAAGCCAAAAATCTTCCGGCAACAATTGGTTAATACGGGATCGCGGGGGCGCCAGACAACGTTGCCAAAGAGCACGTTGGACAACAGAGGTCACGCCATGACGCAGGAGCGCATCGAACTCAACCCGGCGGAGCAGCTGGAAGCCTTGTGCAACGCCCGCGACTATTACAGCGGCCTTGCAGAAACGATTCACAACCAGCTCGTGACTTCATCCAGCCCGTCGGCACGGGACGAACGGCATGAAAAAAAGGCCCGCCGCTTCGCAGCCGCCTACGATCACAGCGTCAAGGTTCAACGTGCCCTGATCGCCAAGGGCTATAGCTGACTCAAAGCCTGCGGGTGATCGAGACGCGGAATTCGCGCGGCTCGGCCGGATGGGTATGGACATCGTCCACCCCGCCCGCCGGTTCGCCCGGCAGTCGCGAGGTATAGAAATAATCGATGTCGCTGGCCTTGGTGTCGAGCAGGTTGAAGATGCTGAGCCCGATGGTCCAGTTCTCCGCGAATTCATACCCCAGATTGGCATAGACCAAGGTGGTGGCCTTGGAATGAACCGTCCCGTCCTGGGTGAGATTGCGGGGCCCGAAATAGCGCACCCTGAGGCCGCCCGACCAGTTCTTGGCCCAATCATCCAGATCGTGCAACGCGATGCCTCCATCGATGGTGCCTTCCAAGGACTCAGGCACTCGCTGGCCGGCGGGGTCGAAAAGCGTGAAGCGCGCATGCGACCAGGCGAAGTCGGCATCCAGGGTCAGCCAAGGCGTGGGCGTGTAGAAATTGGCGAATTCCACGCCGATGCGATCAGTGGGACCGGAGGGCGCCGTCGAACCCGCATCGCCCTCCCAGGTCAGTTCAGACTGGATGTGCAAGGTCCACAAAGTCAGTGACGATTGCAGGTCGGGGATGATGGCGGTGCGCACGCCCACTTCCGCGCCCTTGGTGCGGGCCAGTGGCGTAGCGGGCGCGGCCGCATCGACCACACCGCGCGCGTCGTTGCTGTGATAGCCGAAGCCGCCATTCAGATAGATTTCCGTGTTCGCCCAGGGACCCAGCACGATGCCGGCCTTGGGCTCGGCCATGCTGGCGGTGACGTTGCCGGAATTGCCCGCCCCGGAAATATTGGCGACGTCAAAGGTGAAGAGATCACCGCGCAATCCCAGAATGGTGCGCAGCCAAGGCGCCCAATGCGCTTCGTTCTGGACATAAAGACCGGCATTGGTCTCCGAGATGCGGTCGAAGACATCGGTCGACAGGCGCTGGCGGCGCTGGGTGTGGAACAGCCCGTTGCGGATTTCATCGTAGCGCAGCTGCAGGCCGACCGTCGTCTTCATGTCGGCGCCGAACAGATTATGGTCCCAGACCTGGTCGATGGCGCCGCCAAAGACAGTGCGGGCATCCTGCTGCTCGAACTGGTCGCCGCGAACGGGATCGTTCAGAAAATAGGTGAAGTTGGAAAACAGATCGAGATCGTAATAGAGCGTATAGGCCGTGGCATGCAGGCGGCTGTTGCTGCCGGTCTGCCGGCGCCAGTCCGCCGACAGAGAATAACGTCCGGTCTTGCCGCCGTCAGAATTGTCCAGCTCGCCCCAACGCGAGATCTGAATGGTGGATGGCGGCGCCCCCACCGGGTCGGTCTGGCCCGCAATGGCGCGGTCCGCCACCTGATCGGTCGAATTCCAGATATTGTGATAGGCCATGGCGGTGAGCGACCAGCCGTCCTGCGTATCGCCCTGCGCATAACGCAGCATGCCGCCGACCTTGCGGGCGTCGTCGCCCGTTACCCAGGGCCCGTCATTGTGTTCCAGCTCCAGCGCATAGACCAGATTGCCCGCACCCAGCCCGGCATTGTCGGCCAGCACAGCGCGGCCATAGCCGAACTGTCCACCTTCGACCCGCGCAATGCCCGACGGCATCACATCGTAATAATGGATGGAGAAAGCACCGGCGGAACCGAAATCACCGACGTCGGCGTAATAAGGACCTTTCTTGTAGTCGACGCGCTGAATCAGTTCGGGTATCGCGAAGTTGAGATCGGAATAACCCTGACCATGGCCGTGACTGGGCATGTTGACCGGCATGCCATCGACATCGATGGCGAGGTCGGTGCCATGGTCAAGGTTGAAGCCGCGCAGAAAATACTGGTTGGCTTTGCCGCTGCCTGAATGCTGGGTGATGATGACGCCTGGAATATTCTCCACGATCTCGCCCGGCCGCAGCAGGGGACGCAGGTCGAGGTCGAAGGCGTTGACCGAGCCTTGATTGGCGGAGGCGGCGATGCCGACGAGGTCAGCTGCGCGGCCCGTCACCACCACGGTCTCAAGCGGCGCGGCGCTGTCCGCCCATGCGGATGGCGTTGCAGCAAACACCGCCGCCGCACCCAGCCATATCGCCCGCACCCGCACCGCATTCCCCGCTCGCGTCTGTATGATGATTTATAAAAATCGTCATACTCGCAAGTTGCAAATTCGACATACGGACAAGATCGCGCCTGACCGAATGTCGCATGGGGATTTTGCGGACGCGCCGTTGTACAAGGCCCGCCCGTTGTTCCACACTCGCTGACAGATTATCGACTGGAGCCTTGCATGAACCGCGTGACCATCACCCTGGATGACGAATTGCTGGCGGAAGTGGACCGCCTGGTGAAGACGCGCGGCTATCAGAACCGTTCGGAGGCGATCCGCGATCTGGCGCGCGGCGGCCTGCGCCAAGTGGCGGAGAATGGCGACGTGAACGGGGATTGCGTCGCCGCGCTGGTCTACACCTATGACCATCACACCCGAGATCTACCGAAGCGTTTGGTGCAGACCTTCCATGATCATCACGATCTTGCGGTCTCGACCCTGCATGTGCATCTGGATCATGACTCGTGCCTGGAAGTGAATGTGCTGCGCGGCAAATCCAAGGACGTGCAGCATCTGGCCGATCATGTGATCGCCGAGCGCGGCATCCATCATGGACGGGTGGTGATGTTCCCGGCAGAAACGACGGGGCCGCACAGCCACGGCCGCGGCGGCAAGAAGCATACCCATCTGCATGTACGAAAGGCTGGCTAGCCCCGCGCCCGTTTCGCCGCCGGCTTGTCCCCTTTTGCTTTCAAGCTTTTCTTCAGCGCCGCCATCAGGTCGATGACATTGTCCTCTTCCACCGGCTCGGCGATGACCAGCTTCTCGCCCTTTTGCTTGCGGTGGATCAGGTCGCGCAACGCATTCTCGTAACGATCCTCGAACTTGTCGGGTTCGAAATCGCCTTCACGCTGCTCGATGATCTTGCGGGCGATCTCGATCATCTGCTTGTCGGGCCGCGACGCGGGTATGTCGGCAAACGCGTCCTTGGCGGGGATCACCTCATCGCCCATGCGCAGGGTATAGACGATGATGCCCTTGTCGCGGGGCTCCAGGGCCACCATCCGTTCGCGCGTATGCATCACGACCCGGCCCAGCGCGATGCGCCCGGCTTCCGCCAGCGCTTCGCGGATCACGGTATAGGCTTCGACACCGCTGTCTTCGTTGGGCAACAGATAATAGGGATCGTTCCAGTAAAGCCGGTCGATCTCCTTTTCATCGACAAACCGCTCGATTTCGATGACGCGCGTGGTCTCCAGCTTCACCGCCTTCAGCTCATCGTTGTCGAGGATCACATATTTGTTCTTGGAGATCTCATAGCCCTTGACCAGATCGGCGCGCTCCACCGGCCCTGTATCGGGATCGGTGGGGATCATCCGGATGCGGTTGTTGGTCTGCGGATTGAGCAGGTGGAACGAGATATCGCTGGTGCGCGATGTCGCGCCGAACAGCGCCACCGGGCAGGAGACCAGCGAGAGGCGCAACTGGCCTTGCCAGGTGGGGCGGGCGGACAGATGCGGTTCGTTGGAATTGGCGGGCTTGTGATGGCCCGCTGCCTTGTGCGCCTTGGTTTTCCGCTTGACGGGTTTGGCTTTCTTTTTGGCGGCCATGGGCTTTTTCTCCGGGAACCGGAACGGAAACGCGGGCCCGGACCTATGTTTCCCAGGAAGGGACCACCATGGCCGTCAAAAGGAAATCGCCCCGGAAAACCGCAGGAAAAGCCCTGGCCAAATACCAGTCGATGCGGGATTTCGCCGTCACCGCCGAACCCAGCGGCAAGACCAGCGGCGCCAAGCCGTCGCAGCGTCTGCGCTATGTGATCCAGAAGCATGCCGCCACCCGGCTGCATTATGACTTCCGGCTGGAACTGCATGGCACCTTCCGCTCCTGGGCGGTGACGCGGGGGCCCTCGCTCGATCCCGCCGACAAGCGCCTGGCGGTGGAGGTGGAGGACCATCCTCTGGATTATGGCGACTTCGAAGGCACCATTCCCAAGGGCCAGTATGGCGGGGGCACCGTGATGCTATGGGATCGCGGTTATTGGGCGCCGGACGGTGACGCCGACAAGATGCTGGCCAAGGGCGATCTCAAATTCGTGCTGGAAGGCGAGAAGCTGCATGGCGGCTGGGTGCTGGTGCGCATGCGGAACGACAAATACAAAAGCAAGCGCAACAACTGGCTGCTGATCAAGCATCACGACAAATATGCCAAGGACGGCAAAGGCGATGCGATCCTGGAAAAGGATCGTTCCGTGGCGTCGGGCCGGGCGATGAACGCGATCGAAGGGGGCAGCGGCAAGAAGCCGAAACCGTTCATGCGTGCGAAATCCTTCAAGGCCGATGCGGTGTGGAATTCGAAAGCCGGCAGAAACGATAAAGATGAAGAACCGGCGCAGGCAAGACGCATCAAATCACTGCCGAAATTCATCGACCCGCAGCTGACCCGGCTTGTCGAACAGCCGCCGTCAGGCACGGGTTGGGTGCATGAAGTCAAATTCGACGGTTATCGCCTGCAGCTGCGGGTCGAGGATGGGAAAGCCAGGCTGCTTACCCGCAAAGGTCTGGACTGGACGGCGAAGTTCAGCGCCATCGCCAAGGCCGCCGCCGATCTGCCGGACGGCATTATCGATGGCGAAGTCTGTGCCCTGGATCACAATGGCGCGCCGGATTTCGCGGCACTGCAGGCGGCCCTCTCCGACGGCAAGACCGGGGCATTGATCTTCTTCGCCTTCGACCTTCTTTTCGCGGGCGGCGAAGACTTGCGCCGCCTGCCTCTGGCGGACCGCAAGACACGGCTGCAAAAGCTGCTGGCGAAACACGACACGCTGATCCGCTATGTCGAGCATTTCACCAGCGGGGGTGACGCCGTACTGCTGTCGGCCTGCCGGATGAATTTGGAAGGCATCGTTTCCAAAAAGCTGGATGCACCCTACACGTCCGGACGCAGCGACACCTGGACCAAGGCCAAATGCCGCGCTGGCCATGAAGTTGTGATCGGTGGGTGGTCAACGACGGCCGGGAAATTCCGTTCCCTGCTGGTTGGCGTCCATCGCGGCGATCGTTTGATTTATGTCGGACGCGTGGGCACAGGCTATTCCGCCGACAAAGTGAAGCAGCTGATGCCCCGCCTGAAAGAGATGGCGGCCAAGGCTTCGCCCTTCACCGGCAAGGGGGCGCCGAAGCACGAACGTGGCGTGACCTGGCTGAAGCCGGAGCTGGTGGCGGAAATCGAATTCGCGGGCTGGACCGGTGACGGCATGGTGCGGCAGGCTGCCTTCAAAGGATTGCGCGCCGACAAGGACGCGGAAGATGTGGAGGCCGAGACGCCCAAGAAAAGCAAGAAACTGGCCACACCCAAGCCGGGTAAATCCGCGCCAGGGAAAAGCGCGTCCGGCAAGAACGCGGCGGTGGTGATGAATATTCCCATATCCCATCCCGACAAGGCGCTGTGGCCGGATGCGGGCGATGGCGAGCCCGTCGCCAAGCTGGAGCTGGCCCGCTATTACGAAGCGGTGGGCGATTGGATGCTGCCCCACATCAAAGGGCGCCCCTGTTCTCTGGTGCGCGCGCCCGACGGCATCGAAGGCGATCAGCGCTTCTTTCAGCGCCACGCCATGGCGGGCCAGTCGGCGCTGTTCAGCGACGTGAAAGTCTCCGGCGACCGCCAAGCCTATCTGCAGATCGACCGGGTCGAAGCCCTTGCCGCCGTCGCACAGTCCGGCGGGCTTGAGCTGCATCCCTGGAACAATGCGCCCGGCCATCCCGACCGGCCTGGACGTTTCGTATTCGATCTGGATCCATCACCCGATCTTGGCTTCGACGATGTCGTGGCGGCGGCGAAAGAATTGAAGGAACGGCTAGACGATCTGGGGTTGATCTCTTTCGCCAAGACCACGGGCGGCAAGGGCCTGCATGTGGTAACGCCGTTCGATGCGGGAACAGCTATCGGCTGGCCGGAAGCCAAGGCCATCGCGCGGGAAATCTGCGTCCGCATGGCGGCGGATAGTCCGGACAAATATCTGGTCAACATGTCGAAGGAAAAGCGCAAAGGAAAAATCTTCCTGGATTATCTGCGCAACGACCGCATGGCGACCGCAGTCGCGCCGCTCAGTCCCCGCGCCCGGCCCGGTGCGATGGTGTCTATGCCGCTGGAATGGAGCGCAATCAAGAAAGGCCTGGACCCGGCCCGCTTCACCGTCCGGTCCGCGCCTGCGCTCCTCAAGAAAAGCGGAGCGTGGAAAGACTATGGCAAGGTGGAAAGAAAACTGCTGCCGGTACTGAAGAAGCTGGCGCGGAAGTCCTAGAGCTATTTCTTGTCCAGCGTCGTCAGCGGCGCTTCGTTGGTATCCACCACGAAGATCGCCAGCAGCTTGGCCGGTTCGGTCTTGCTGGCGTTCTCGCTCACCTGGTGATGCGCGCCGGGGTTCTCGGTGAAATATTCGCCGACATGATAGACCTTGACCGGTCCGCCATCGACTTGGCTGCGCACCGCGCCTTCCAGCACATAACCGGTGATGAAAGCCGACGGTGCATGATGATGCGAGGGCGTGCCGCCGCCCGGCGGATAATTCACCACCAGCGCGGTGATGCTTTTGCCCGGAATGTTGGGAATGGGCAGATTGAAGCCGTTGGTGGAATTGCTGTTGGGCGTGGGCTGCGCCAGCGCGGTGCCGGAGACAAACATAAGCGCGCAAATCGATGCTGCGATCCTGATCATGCGATCCCCCTCTATGTTGCCGGCGACACTATCATGAGACGGGGTGGGTTTCCTGCCCGCCGAGCACCAAGCACAGGTTGCCGTGCACGGCAAACAACAAGCGCGTGGCGCCGCATTTGTCGCGAGATTGTCGCCGTTATTGGTGTTTGTTTCGCGGTACGATGACGCTTTTAACCGTCACTGCGAAATATTTGCGCGATACCAATCTGTGCGTGTGATTGGCCTTGCAAACCTGTCCACAAGCTTAATAGTTTGTTGCAGGAATTTTTCTTTCGGCTGACGCGCTCAGCCACAACCGGGCGGGGGCCCCTCATGAAATCCAATCTTTGTGCCGTCTTTTTTGCGTCTGCCAGCATGCTGGCCCTGGCCGCCTGCTCCGGCGGCGGCGGCGGTAACAGCATGACCGGCGGAGGTCCGGTGGTCACGCCGCCGACTCCCAGCGTGAGCATTACCGGCGTTACGGCTCTGGGTTATGGCGGCGGTGCGCCGACCGAAGCGGCGGGCGCGACACCTAATTTCGGCAACAGCCTGCCTCCCAACGGCACAGTTTTCGCGTTGGATCAGGCCGCCATCACGGTTACCACCACATCCGCGAATGGGATCAATGCGGGTGCCGGCACCGCGACGCTCCAGGGCACGGTCACGTCCGGTGGCGTCAATTACCCCCTCATCGATCTGAGGATTCCGAACCTTGCCATCAATGCAACCGGCTTGCGCGGGGACGGGACCGCAAAGATTCAACCGGATGGCAGCAGCGTCAGCGTCTTCGTCACTGGCCTGACCTATACGCTTCTCGGGACCTGGAACTACAAACCCGCGAACAACAGCAGCAGCACCATCGGGGTGGCCATCGCTGGCTACCAGACCCCCGCTGGCAGCGTGCCCACCACCGGTACAGCCACCTATATCGGGGCTGGCGGTCAAAATACCGGTCCGACGGCCGGAGGCGTCGTGGGTTCGGTCGTCGTCCCATCCGGCAGTGGCGGCATCAGCGCCGCGACACTCGAAGGCAACGTCAATCTCAGCGTAAATTTCGCCACCCAGCAGGCGAGCGGCACCCTCACCAACATGACGGCCAAGAATGTTGTTTCCGGCGTCAGTTCGCCTTGGAACAATGTCACGCTCACCGGAACCCTCTCGCAGTCTGCGGGCAGCACCAATCGCGGCGCGATCATTACCGGCACCACCCAGGCCCAAGCCGCGCCCGCGGGCGCGACGTTCGGCATGAGCAGCAGCGCCACCGGCGTTCTCAGCGGCGCGCTGTTCGGTCCCAACGCAAGCGAAGCCGGCGCCGTGTGGTCTGTGAACGAAGGCAGCGGCGCGAACGGAAAGACGGCGTTTGGCATATTCGGCGCCACTAAGCAGTAACGGCTCGGTCATGCGCTTTGCGGCGGCGTTGCTATGCGCCAGCCTGATTGTTGCGCCCGCTTTGGCGCAGCAGCCGGGCCAAACAGTTGCCATCTCGGACGCCGACGCAGCGCAGTTGCTGATCGCCAATGGTCGGCTGGACGACGCCAAAAAGGTGCTGACCCATATCCTGGATGGCAAGCCGGATGACAGCGAAAGCCTGTTTCTGCTGGGCACCATCGCGGTCGCGCAAGTCGACTATGATACGGCCATTTCCCTCTTCCGCCGTCTTCTGGTGAAGGAGCCGGACGCCGAGCGCGTGCGCCTGGAACTGGCGCGCGCGTTTTTTCTCAAGGCCGACTACCAGAACGCCGACCGGCAATTTCGCTTCGCCCGGGCAGGCGACATTCCCGACGCCGCCAAGGAGAATATCGATCATTTCCTGGGTGCGATCAGCCGCTTGCGGGAATGGACGTTCGATTTCGCGCTGGGTTTGGCGCCGGACACCAACCAGAATGCCGCCACCAGCGCCTCGCAGGTCCAGATTTTCGGCCTGCCCTTCACGCTCGATCCCAATGCGCGCAGCCAGAGCGGCGTTGGACTGGCGGGCGCGGCCAGTGGGGAATGGTCGCCACTTGTGTCCGACACTGTAAAGGCGCGGGTCGGCGCCAATGTCTCACGCGTCGAATATAGCGGCGGCAATTTCGACGACATGACCATCTCCGGCTATGCCGGACCGCAATTCCTGTTTCCCGATTGGGACGTCAGTCTGCTCGCCACCGGATTCCAGCGCTGGTACGCGAACAAATCCTTCGTCAGCGGCGTCGGCGGGAAGTTGGCCGGGGAATATGGCATCACTTCAGATCTGCTGGCTGGAGGATCCGTGGGGGTCCAGGCGGTGACGGATCGTTTTACGCCCGAACAAAGCGGGGCGCTCACCACCACACAGGCCCAGGCCGCCTATGTGCTTTCGCCCTCGAGCCTGGTGCAGCTTCAGATCGGGTTCAACCGGCAGGACGCCAGGATCGCCGCCTATTCCTATTCGGGGATTTGGACCAGCCTCGCCTATCAGCGCGATCTGCCTTTCGGATTTTCCGCCAGCGTTCAGCCCGCCTGGTTCGTCACCCGTTATGACGAAGCCCTGCCCGCCTTCGGCAGAAAACGCGCCGACGATGCGCTGATGCTGAACGTGTCTCTGCTCAACCGCCGATTCGAGTATCACGGTTTCACGCCGCGCTTTTCCTATACCTTCACCGATCAGCACAGCAATCTGGCGCTCTACAGCTATACTCGCCATCAATTCCAGATTGGACTGACGTCGCAATTCTGAAAGGTCAGGCGGCTTTGCGCGCCCGGGCGAAGCCGGTGAGAATGCGCCGCAGGCCTGTCTCTGCGATCTTTGACACCGCCCGTTCCGCCGGCAGCCACAGAATTTGGCGCGCGCCCTGCTCCGCCCATGAGGCATGCTGTCCGGTGACGAACAGGGGAAAAACTTCCACGGCACAGGGCAAAGCGCTGCCGTTTTTTTCCTTCAGATAGTGATAGCGCCCGATCGGTTCGGCGGCGATCTCGCCGGTGACGCCCGCTTCTTCCAGCGCCTCGTTGGCGGCCGATTGGGCCAGGGTCATCTCGTCCTGCGGCCAACCCTTGGGCAGGATCCAGCGGCGGGTGCGCAGCGAGGTCACCAGAAGAATTTCCAGGTGGGGCGAAGAACGCCAACAAAGAGCCGCGACCTGTATCAGGCTGCCGCGGCTTTGCGTCATCTCATGCCCGCCGCATTGGCGATCAGATAAAAGCCCGCTCCCAGCAAGCCGGCGGCCGGCATCGTCACCAGCCAGGCTATGACGATGTCCTTGGCCACGTTCCAGCGCACAGCCGACACGCGCCGTGCCGCGCCGACGCCGACGATCGCGCCCGTGATGGTGTGGGTGGTCGAAACCGGAATGCCGAGCCAGGTGGCAGCAAACAACGTCATCGATCCAGCGGTCTCCGCGCAGACGCCCTGCATGGGCGTGAGGTGGGTGATTCGCGAACCCATTGTACGCACGATACGCCAGCCGCCGAATAAGGTTCCCAGCGCCATTGCCGTCTGGCAGGCCAGGACCACCCAGAAGGGCACCACGAAATGGTCGCCCGACAGGCCGTGCGCGAAGAGCAGCGCGGCGATGATGCCCATGGTCTTCTGCGCGTCGTTGCCGCCATGCCCCAGCGAATAGGCCGAGGCCGAAAGGAACTGCACCTTGCGGAAGATGTTATCCGCCTTGAACGGCGTGACCTTCAGGAAGGCCCAGGAAACAAACAGCACCAGCAACAGGGCCAGCAGGAAACCGGTAGCGGGCGACAGCACGATCGCCGCCGCCGTCTTGCCCAGCCCATTCCAAACCACCGCGTTCAGACCACCGGCGCAGATGCCCGCCCCGACCAGCCCCCCGATCAAGGCATGGCTGGACGATGACGGGATTCCCGCCAGCCAGGTGACGATATTCCAGATGATGGCGCCCATCAGGGCGGCGAAGATCACCGAGTCGTTGATGATCGCGGGCGAAACGATGCCCGTGCCCACGGTGGCCGCGACATGCAGGCCGAACACCATGAAGGCGATGAAGTTGAAGAAAGCCGCCCAGGCCACCGCATAGCGCGGCGACAGCACGCGGGTCGAAACGATGGTGGCGATGGAATTGGCCGCATCATGCAGCCCGTTGAGAAAATCGAAGATCAGCGCGACCGCGATCAGGAAGATGATCAGGAGGCTCACGCCTAGACCTGCTCGATCACGATGCCGCTGATGCGGTTGGCGACATCCTCGAAACGGTCCACCACCTTTTCCAGATGGTCATAGATCTCGTTGCCGATGATGAAGGCCATGGCATTGCCCTCGCGATGCTTGAGAAACAGGGCCTTGATCCCCGCATCGTTGAGCTCGTCCGCCTGCTCTTCCAGCTTGGTGATTTCTTCGGCGATGGCGTTGATGCGGCCGGACTTCTGCCGCATGTCGCCCAACAGACTGACCGCTTCGACCGTGAGCACGGCGCAGCGCAGGATGATGTCGGCCATCTCGCGCATATGTGGCTCGAAGCTCGACACTTCGAACAAAATGATCGCCTTGGCGGTCTTCTGCATCTGGTCGATGGAATCGTCCAGCAGGCCGATCAGATCCTTGATGTCGCCCCGGTCGAAGGGGGTGATGAAGGACCGCCGCACGGTCAGCAGTACTTCGCGCGCTATCGTGTCGGCTTCGTTTTCATGGGTGATGATGCGGC
>JAZJZY010000002.1:518511-711347 GCA_040389405.1 Pseudomonadota bacterium
GAACCACCGCGCCGCCTTCCAGCAGATCGCGCAGGGCAGTCGCGCCCGATACAAGGGTGGCGGCGTGGCGGTCGAACAGCACGAAGAATTTCTCCTCGCGCGGCATCAGAGCCTGGAAAAATCGCTGCATGAATCCTCAGGTGTCCAAAGTCGCGGGCGGTCCTGCGGGAACTACAGCATGAGTCGGCGCTTTGCCAGCCCGGCCGCACCCGTCATCCGTGGTCGAAGGCCGCAATGATCGGGCACGGTCCTGTGGATGAGGCGCAGTCCTGCGCCAGGCGTTTGAGGGCGTTGCGGGCGGCTTCCAGCTCGGCGATCTTGGCGTCCAGGGCGCCGATCCGTTCCCGGGCCAGGGCGCGGGCCCGGTCCCGGTCTTCGGTGGCGTCCAGCGCCAGCAATTCCGCCACCTGTTCCAGGGTGAAACCCGCCGCCTGGGCGGACCGGATGAAACGGAGCCGCCGCAGATCCTCGTCGCCATAGCGGCGGATACCGTCGCCGCGGCGGGGTGTCTGCAACAAGCCACGCCGCTGGTAATAACGGATGGTTTCCACTCCTACCCCGCCGTCCCGCGCCAGATTGCCGATTGTCCGATCCGTCATCATTGACTCCGTACCATGGTACGGAAGCTATATGGGGCGGGTCGCGTCTTTCGACAAGATCGGAGTGCCCATGTCCGCTGCCCGCCAGGCCACCCTCTACCGCATGGTAATGGATCAGCATCTGTGCCCCTTCGGCCTGAAGGCCAAGTCGCTGCTGGAGCGCGAAGGCTATCGCGTAGACGATCACCCGTTGCGCACCCGGGCGGAAACCGACGCCTTCAAGGCAGAACGCGATGTGAAGACCACGCCGCAGATCTTCATCGATGGCGCGCGCATCGGCGGCTATGACGATCTGCGCCGCTTCCTGGGCAAATCGGTGCCCGATCCCAAGGCCCTCACCTACAAGCCGGTGATCGCGGTGTTCGCGGTGACGGCATTGATGGCGCTGGCCGCCAGCCAGGCCGCGTTCGGCAACCCCGTCACGGTCCGCGCGGCGGAATGGTTCATCGCCTTCAGCATGTGCGTCCTGGCGATCCTGAAGCTGCGCGATATCGAGAAATTCTCCAGCATGTTCCTGGGCTACGACATCCTGGCGCGGCGCTGGGTGCCGTACGCTTACATTTATCCCTTCGCCGAAGCCCTGGCCGGCATTCTGATGATCACCCATGTGCTGAAATTCGTCTCGATCCCGGTCGCCCTCTTCATCGGAACCATCGGCGCGGTGTCCGTGTTCAAGGCGGTCTATGTCGACAAGCGCGAACTCAAATGCGCCTGCGTCGGCGGCGATACCAATGTGCCGCTGGGTTTCGTCTCGCTCACCGAGAATGTGATGATGGTCGCGATGGCGATCTGGATGTTGATCGTCTAGTTCAACTTGATTTAACGATACTGGGCCGCCGTCTGGCGCAGATGGGTGATCAGGGCTTTCACATCGCCCCGGTTCTGCGACAGGAAAGCGACGAACTGGTCGCGCTGCGACAGCGCCAGCCAGATCCCCAACACGCTGAAATCGGTTAGTTCGGGCTTGCCGGAATCCGTGCGTACACGGAAATCCACTTCCAATGGCCGCTGCCCGCTGCGGTCATTGGGATCGACCATCACGGTGGTGACGATGAAGTCGTCCGGCGCGCGCTGGCTCGAGCCGGTCACTTTCAGGCTCTGGCCGGCATACACTCCCAGATAGGAGCGATAGACGGCGATCGAATAATTCTGGAACACTGCCGCGAATTCATCCAGGTCGGCCTGGGACGCGGTGCGCGCATACTGTCCGAGCGTGAAAGTCGCGATCCGCTTGGTGTCAGTCAGGCTGAGCAGTAGCTGCTGGAATTGGTCGGCCTTGGCCGTCTCTGACAATTGCCGGTCATTGAGGATCGTGAGGCCCTTTTGGATATTGTCGGCGATGAACGCTTCGGCGGGCGTCGCAGCCGATGCCGGCATCACGCCCGTCACGGCCGCGCCAATCGCCAGGGCCAATACCGTCCTGCGTCGCATCGTAACATTCGTCATGCTGCACTGCCTTGTCGTATGGGGCTGGAGAGGTGTGTTTATAGGCTTTGGGAACGTCTTAAATAAGGCAGTGCATGACGAAGGCTTCATGTTAGGCTTTCACCAGGGCGAAAACAAAAACGGGAGGGAATGAAAATGGCGAAAGGTGTATTTTTTGCGATCGTAGCGGCGGTGACCGCGCTCGGTGCATCATCTTCTGTGGCCGAAATGGTGGGCAAATACCCACTGGTGTCCGCCCTGCCCCGCCCCGGCGCGACGCAGATCCTCGACAATAATCGCGGCACGGCGTGGGACGTGATCTATCCGCCCGGCATGTCCACCGGCATGCATCGCCATCCCGTCGATTTCGTGGGCGTCGAACTGGTGGAGACAATGCTGAAGGTCACGACGCCGGACGACAAGGTGCGCGTCAGTCCCATCCATCGCGGCCAGATCTACATGCTGCCCAAGGGCCTCACCCATATCGAGGAAAATGTCATCGGCAAGCCGCAGCGCAACGCGATCCTGATCGAACTCAAGGATGCGGGGCCGCACGACTATGCCAATTCCGGCAAGGATGCGTCGGGCTTCACCGCCGATGGCGCCAAGAAAGTCACCGACAATAATCGTGTCACCTTGTGGGACTGGACGGCCGGCCCGACAAAAACCTTCTACCAGACGCATGACATGTATCTGGTCCCGATGGATCCAGGCACATTGACGGTGGCGGGGGACGAGCCGTCGCGCGCACTGCCGGTGGCGAACGGCCAAATAGTTTTCCTGCCCGGCGGCCATACGCGCACGCTTCAGGCCACGGGCGTCCGCGTCGCCGTGGTGGAATTGAAATAGATTGGCGCGGATTCCACGCCACGCGGCCTAATTGGTACCCGGTATATGCCGCGACACTGCCGCGCGCGCCTTGACGGTGAGGTCGTTTAAATCGCGGCCCGCGAAATAGGATGAATACAGCAGGCCGATGACCAGCCCGGTTACAAGCCCCAGAATGAACTTGGCCATTCCTCACCTGTCGGTCAACGCAACGGCCCCAGTGTGACGAATAACCTGCGCTTCGTCACCTTAAGGTTCCGCACCGCTGCTCACTTGGCCGGGGGCATTTCCACCGGCAGACCGCGCTTGGACCAGTCCTGGAACGAGCCGTCATAAAGCTGGGCGTCGATGCCCAGGGTCCGGGCCGCGAAAATCACCGCCGTGGCCTGGATGCCGATATGACAGTAAGCGATCACATGGTCGCCGGACTTGACCCCGGCGGCGGTGAACATGGCCTGCAATTCCTCCGGCGATTTCACCTTCCCATCGGGACCGCTGATGGTGGTGAAGGGAATGTTGTGCGCGCCCGGGACATGACCGGGAACCGCGCCTTCGATGCCGGGCTTCTCGCCATTGTAGAATTCCGGCGCCCGCGCATCGACGATGGTGGTGCCGGGTGTCTTCAGATGCGATTGCAAATAGTCCGCCGTCACGATGCGCGACTGCATCTTGAGCGGCGACAAGATAACGGTGGCGGCCGGTGCAGCATCGGCGCTGACGGCATGCCCGTCGGATTCCCAACCCTTGAGGCCGCCATCCAACAGCGAAGCGCGCTTGCCGAAGCCGGCGGAATCCAAGGTAAGCATGATGCGGGTCGCCCGGGCGATGCCTTCATTCTCGCTATAGACGATGACGCGCGAACGGTCGGAGATACCCAGCGACTGCATTTCCGCGCGCAGATCCTCCGGCGGGGGCAATTCGGTGATCAGGCCTTCGGGGCTTTTGACGGTCAGGCCGTTCGGGCCGACCAGATGCGCGCCGGGAATATGTTTGGCCTTGTAGCCATCCGGCGTACCGACATGGAGGATGACCAGATCCTTGTCGGCGGCGTGCTGCGACAACCAGGCGGACGTCACCAGCAATTCATCGCGCGGCCCGGCGGCCCATGCGCCCGTGCTGCCGACGGTTGCGGTGGCGATGGCAGCAGCGAACAACAGCGATTTCAACATGAACATCTCCCGGCCGGTTTTGATTATTCGTTGAGACATGATTAGCACCGGCGCGGGAACCGCGACAGTGGCCGCCGCCGGCCCGCTAGTGGCCCGGCATATCCTCAAGCCGGACATCGCCGCCAAGCCAGCAGCCCGTAACCGCGCGATCCGGCCCGGTCTCGAACCGCACCCGGATTTCCGAAGCCCGGCCCATCGCCCTGCCTTGGCGTATCCGAACCGGCTCATCCGCGGCGACCTGTCCGCTCTCCAGCAAACCAAAAGCC
This sequence comes from Pseudomonadota bacterium, assembly GCA_040389405.1. GTDB lineage: Bacteria > Pseudomonadota > Alphaproteobacteria > Micropepsales > Micropepsaceae > Rhizomicrobium. The sequence continues at coordinate 522,799 of JAZJZY010000002.1, forward strand.
AGAGCCGCGGCCGCGATCCCGGTTGCCGCATCCTCGGGATAGCCCGAGGATTTGGGAAACTGCCTTGCATCGAACACGCGGCTTTGCGCATCGCAAACCGCGAAAGGATAAAGGCCGGTCGAACCGATCGCTTCGCAAACCTGCTCGATCCTCGTGAAATCGGGCCGAAGGCCGTCCAGGATCGCCACGCTTTTTAGCGGTATCAGAGTCTTCACGCGGCTGGTGCTGGCGTTGCGTATCGGCTGGGGTGCAAGCGCCTTCTCATCGATGCCCAGCACCGAAAGAATGCTCGCGATGGATCGGCCTGCATCCGGCAGGTCTTCAAGCTTGCCCTTGGGCTGGCTGATCTCGATGCCCGCCTGCGTGATCCGACCTTGAACGATTCCGCTCAAGGTCGCGATCCGGACATGATCGCGCGGCAAGCGGCCCAGTCGGTCCAGCAACCAGACCGCGCCAACCGTGGCATGGCCGCACATTTCCATTTCGTGATTGGGCACGAAGAAGCGGAATGTGAAATCGCTGGAACCATCTGAAGGCGGCAGGACGAAAACGCTTTCATGGCCATAGGTTTTGGCGACGGCCCGCATATCGGCATCGGAAAGCCCGGCAGCATCGACAACCACCGGCGCGGGATTGCCGCCGCCCGGCCCTGCCGCGAAAACGCTGACCAGTTCGATACCGGCCGTCACTTGCCCGGCGCGTTCGAGGTTTCGACCGGCAATTTGCGCCTGGACCAATCGTCGAAGGAGCCATCATAGAGCTGCGGCTCGATCCCCACGGTGCGGGCGGCAAAGACAACCGCACTGGACTGGCCGCCAACCTGGCAATAGGCCACGACATGATCGCCGGGTTTTACTCCGGCCGCCGTGAACAGGGCCTTCAACTCTGCGGGCGATTTCAGCTTGCCGTCGGAATCATAGACCTTGGTGTAGGGAAGGCTGCGGGCGCCGGGAATATGGCCGTCGCCCGTCATCTTGGCGACCATGCCGCCATAAAAGACCGCATCACGCGCATCGATCAGGTCATAGCCCGGCGCCGCGGCATGGGACTGCACGAAATCGGCGTCCACCACCTTGGCCTGCATCTTCAATGGCGCCAGATGGCCGGGCGCGGCGGGCGCCGCGTCCGTGCCGGTGGCATGGCCGGTCTTCTTCCATTCCGCCAGCCCGCCATCGAGCAAGGAGGAATGATCACCAAAGCCCGCCACATCGAGCGTGAACAGCACCCGCGTCGCGCGCTGGAATTCACCGGTCTCATTATAGACGATGACGTGCGAATTGTCGGAAATGCCCAGGCCTTCCATCTGCCGGTGCAACAGGTCGGCGGGCGGCACTTCGACTTTCAGGTCGGGGCTGGAAACCTGCAGAAGCTTTGAATCGACCAGATGCGCGCCAGGAATATGCGCGGCATTGTAGCCGTCCTGGGTGCCGACATGGAGGATGACGAGATCTTTGTCCGCCGCATGGGCCGCAAGCCAGGCCGGCGTCACCACCAATTGATCGCGCGTCGCCGCCTGGGCGCTCGTCGCGGATGCGAGAAGGGCAACGAACAAAAATGGTTTCCACATGCTCGGCTCCCGGCTGGACCAGTGATACTTTCTCAGTAGCACCGGCCGCCCGGACGCGACAAGTTTGTATCGTCCGGCTACCGTGGAATCGGGTGGCGCAGAATCGGATTACGTGGAATTTAGGCGACTTTCCCAGGCCAATGCGCTGGCCACGATCTCGTCCAGCGAGTCATGTTGCGGCTTCCAGCCCAAAGCGGCTTTCAGCTTGGCCGGATTGGAAACGATTGCGGGCGGATCGCCTGCGCGGCGGGGCATTTCCTTGACCACCAAGGGGGCACCGGCCGCCCGTTCCACCGCCTTGGCCACTTCGCGAACCGAAAAGCCGCGGCCATAGCCGCAATTGAAAAGGCTGCTGGCGCCGCCGCTGCGTAAGTGCGCCAGGGCCAAGGCATGCGCGCCGATCAGGTCGGAGACATGGATGTAATCGCGCACACCGGTGCCGTCCGGTGTAGGAAAATCGGTGCCGAAAACGCCCAGATACGGCGCGCGGCCCAGCGCCACCTGGCAGGCGCGCTTGATCAGATGCGTGGCGCGGGGCGTCGATTGCCCGCTGCGCCCCTTGGGATCGGCGCCTGCCACGTTGAAATAGCGCAAGGCGACATAGCGGAAATCATGCGCTTGGGCCGCGTCTTCCAGCATCCATTCCGTCATCAGCTTGGAGCGGCCATACGGGCTGGCGGGATCCTTGACGGCGTCCTCCGCGATGCTGGCCTGATCGTTGACGCCGTAGACGGCGGCGGTGGAGGAGAAAATGAACTTCTTCACCCCGCTCGCGATGCAGGATTCGATCAGGTCGCGGGATTTGACGGTGTTGTTGGCATAATAGAAGAGCGGATTTTCCACCGAATCCGGCACCACCACCGAACCGGCGAAATGAATCACCGCTTCAACCTGGTGCTTTTGCAGGATGTCACGAACCAGATTCTTATCGCTGATGTCGCCTTGGATGAAAGTGGCTTTTTCGGAAACCAGCGCCTGTACACCGGTGGTGAGATTGTCCAGCACCACCACCTGATCGCCCCGGTCGATCAGCTCGAGCGTCATGTGACTGCCGATATATCCGGCGCCGCCGGTGACAAGTACGGACATCGTCCAACCTCAAAGCGATTTCGCCACCGGCGCGTCGCGGATCTAGAGCGCACCCGACGTTTTGGCGAGGGCACGCATATCCTGTTCCACCGGCCGGCGCCAGACCGGCACGACACGGCCGAGCGCATCCTCGGTCAGCGGCTTTTTCACGGTCAGCAGCAGCGCACCCGTCAGCGCGAGGATGATCAGGAAGCCGTCGTAATAGGCCATCGAAAGCAGGGCTCCGCCGATCACGTAACCGACGATGCTGACTTGCATCATGCGCGCCAGCTTGGCGGCCCAATTCAACTCGGGCTTGTCCCTGATAAAGGAAAGCGTTGCGGCGCTGTTGTACCAGGCCGCCGCCAGCAGCATCAGGAAGAGAATCAGGCCGATGAAACCGTGGTCGCCCAGAACCTGGAAATAGATGCTGTGCGCGGCCAGCCCCGTATCGAGACTGCCGACCGAGTGATAATTGCGCACCACATCATTGAGATTGATCGATGAGAAACCGCCACCGGTAATGCGTTCTTCGGCGACATTGAAGCTGGTCCGCCAAGCGGAGATCCGACCCGCGAAGGAGGAATCCGCATTGTAGGAATTGATCGTCGACATGCGTTCGAACCAGCTGGCGGGAACCAGACTGGGCAATGCCAGAATGACCAGGCCGCCCAGCACCAGCGGAATGAATCCCGCCCGCGACTTGATGGCATAGAACACCGCCATGACGGCCATTGCCGAGAGAGCGCCGCGCGAATAGGTGCCGATAACGGCGACAATCGTAAGACCCATCGCACCCATCAAACACAGACGGACCCACGCCTTCTGGCTGGTCTCGCGCAGGTAATTGATCAGCGGCAGAATCATCACCAGCGCCAGACCCAGGCTGTTATTGTCTGCGATCATCGTCTCTTCGGGACCGAAGACGTGATGACTGCCGCCGGTCAGGAGCACGAAACCGCCGCCCTTGACGCCGAAGAAGGCCAGCGACAGGACCGTCACCCACACCACCGCCTGGACACGCGCCTTGGTGTTGGCGATGGCCATCACCGCCAAGGCCAGGACCAGCGTCTTCATCGTGCGATCCCAATACTGGTAGGAAAATTCGCGATGAATGGCGTTGAGGGTGGTGATCGAAATCCAGATGCCGAACAGGACCACCATCGCGGTGACCAGATTCATCGGCGCGGTTTTCCGTTCCTTGGAGAAAATCCAGGCGATCGCCGTAAAGACGGCGATATAGAAATTGAGTTCAAAGCCGTGCAGGAAGCCATAGACTTCCCGCTGCGGACTCATCAGCGCGACCCAGATCCAGGTCAGAATACCGACGGCCGGCGCGCGCAGGATGAGCGGGAAGACGCCCAGAAGTGCGGCCATCAGGATTAGATCACGCACGCGAACAGGCTCCCCAAAATGAGACTTGGCGGCGAGCTCTGCAGAAATCGTGCCCGCCCCGCAGCAGAATGACCATAAGAGGTTAACTAATGCGTGAAAGTCCCTCTTGTACACTGAAATAAAGCATGAGAGCGTTCAACCAGGAGTGTGAATATGTCCGGCCTTCTATTTCTTTTCTCGGTCGTAGGGTTCGTCCTGATCGCCTATTGGGCGTTCCGGAACGACGCTATGGGCTTGAATGAAAATGGTTCCGGGCTGCTGGCGATGCGGGCCTCGACCGCCTCCAAGCCCAAATCCATGCCCAAGTGGAAAAAGGAACCGCACGCGGCGATCGAAAATCCCCGCCGGCTGGGACACATCAAGGCGGCTGGCGAGAAAAAGCCGCTCTGGAACCGCGCGCTCCTTCCCAGACGCGGACACTGATTTTCCCGATTTGAGACGTCAGACGAAGGGATAAACCGGCAGCCTGGCAAAGGCGGCCAGGAGGAATATTCCCGCCGACGCCAAAGCGACCTGGAAACTGGCAGTATCCTTGAGCGCGAACAGGATCGGATCTTCGGGCACGCGGCCGCGGCGCGCGTGGATCCAAACCCGGCTGATCCAATACAGCAGCAGCGGACACAGGAGCCATAACAGCTGCGGCGAGCGGAATGCGGCGCGCGCATCCGGCGTCACGACGTACACGGCCAGGATTGCTACCGACAGATATCCACCGGCGAGACCGAAACTGGCGAGGATGTCGTGATCCCCGGGCCGGTAGGCGCTGGCCCGCGTCGCCCGCCGGGAGCCGGAAAAACGGCTGCCCTTGAGTTCGCCATAACGCGCCAGCATCGCAAGGCCGAAGAAGAAAAACCCTGTGAACAGCAAGAGCCAGAAGGACGGCGCGGTCCCGGCAATGATGAAGCCGGTCAAGACCCGGTGCATGGCGAGTGCGGCCAGGGCGAAGGTGTCGATGACCAGGGTCTTCTTGATCCACAGCGAATAGCTCAGCGAAAGCGCCAGATAGATCGCCATCCAACCCGCCAGCAGCGGCGACAGGAAAAAACTCAATCCCAGCCCGGCGCAAACCATGCCCAGAGAGAGGCAAAGCCCGTGCGCGATGGAAAGACGGCCCGATGCGAACACGCGGCGGTGCTTGACGACATGGCGGCGGTCGGCGCGCAGATCGATGAGGTCATTGGCGACATAGCCCGCCGATGCCACCAGGCAATAGGCGCAGAACGCCAGATAGGCGCCGACCACGAAATGCGCATCGCTGCGGTTGGCGGCGTCGAGCAAGGGAATGAAAATCAGGAGATTCTTGATCCAGCGGCCCGGATGCAACGCATCGACATAGCGTCCGGAAATGCGATCGTCCGGACACAGCACGTCCGCCGTCTGGCTGTTCCACATGTGATTTTTGAGCAGCCGAGGCGACGGCGCGACGATGATCGAGCGGCGCGCAGTCCGCCAGACCGGAATGTCGATATCCCCGTTGCCGGCAAAATCGAAATCGCCCGATCCGAAGCGGGCACACAACGCCTTGGCGATGGTTTCTCCGCGGGGCGTTTCATCATGCTCGATCTCGATGATGTCTGAAAACAGGCCCAGGTGATTGGCAATGGCGCGCGCCACGCTGGGCTTGGCCCGCGTCACCAAGAAGATATCGCGGCCCGCCGCGGCTTCGCGACGCAGGAACGCCAGAAATGGCCGGCGGTAGGGCAAACTGGCGGGATCGAGCGCGATCCGCTCGGTCACCCTGTTGCGGAATTCGGCCGCACCCAGAAACAGCCAACGCAGCACAGCGAAGATCATCCAGGGACGGCGGCGCACCAGCGCCAGTGCAAGCTCGCCCGTGGTTCCTGTCCGCAGGATGGCGCCTTCCAGCTTCACGCAAAGCGGGATGCTGGGATCGTCGCGCAGATGGTGAACGCGGCGTCCCAGCGCCCTGTGGCTGAGATCGTTCAGCGAGAGTGTGAGGATATTCGACACGCCAACATTTCCGCCGGGCCACGCCATGATGATGCCCAGGCTATCACGAGACCATGCCTGCCGCATCCGTGGATGTGCACCTCGTCACAGGCAAAGGCAGATACTTCAATGCGTTTTTTCGTCAAGGAAATCGGCGCGGCTGAATTGCAAATGTCGGATCGCCCTTTGCAATCGGGTAGGCGATCCGGTTGGTGCGGGCGAGCGTGAATTCATACGCCGCTTTTGCGCGCGGCGAACCGGTCACCGAATAGGCCGCAGCGGTGCCCGCCCGCGCGATCAGGCCGTAATCCTGCCAGGCTTCCTCGGCTTCCTTGGGCGGCAGCTTGCCCAAGCCGCTGGTCTGGAACACTTCCGCCCAGCTGTTGACCCGGCGATGGGTTTCCGGATCGAAAATATGGAAGTTGTAGGCGGCACCGCGCGCCGGATCGAAGCCCTGATCGGCGCTGGTAAAGGGACCAACGATGAAATTCGACATCCAACCGATCATCCGGCCGGCGTCGGAATACCCCATATCATTGGTCCAGTTCAGAACCACGGCCAGGAAATTTTGCTGCCACGGCGCCATCGAGCCTTCGGGGCGATAATCGCCAGGCACCCAGCCTTCCACCGGGCCCGCGGATTTCATGGTCCGGTCCTGCACATAGAGCTGCACCAGCTTGGCCAGATTGCCCCGCAGCTTGGCATCGAAATAGCCGCGCATCGGATCATTGCCGGGCAAAATGAAGGCGGCGGTGGCCAAGGTACGAAGCGACCAGGAAAGAGCACGCACCTGCTGCCAGGCCTCGCCATGCTCTCCAATGAACAGGCCATGACTCTGGCCGCGAAAATCCGGATCGTAATACATCAGGACATAGGCCGCCTGGGCCGCCAACTCATCCCGGTAATATTGCGAGCCTGTCAGCAGATAAGGAAGATAGCTCAGCGAAGGTTGATGCGCATCGTCGATCGTCCAGCCATGGATTTCTTCGCTGAAGGGTTCGGGCAAGATGCCCTTGACGGTGTCGCCGCCGCGCGAATCCAGCCAAAGCCTGGGGTGGGCGTCGATGGTAAGCGGCAAGCCGGTTTTGCGGTCGCGCAAATGCCACGGCACGCTTCCTGCGGCATCGCCATTGGCCAGAAGAACTTTGCGGCTGTCCTCGCTTGGATTTATCAGATCGATCGCCGCCCAAGTCGGCAAAGGGCCTATGTCCATTCGCCCGCCGGTGTCAGGCATGTGAGACGTCACAATGCCCGGTTCCATCGCCCTGTCGCCCACCTTGGCCGCGGCCTGGGAAATCTGATCAAGAAATTCCCGGGCGATACTGAAATCGGAGACATAACGCGGCACGCCCGCCGCCGCCGCCAGCATGTCCAGATTCTGCACGATCCGCACCGACGGCTTGCCGTCGCTCCACAAGAGATGATGCCAGGTGGAAAAACTATATTGGTGCACGCCCTTTGCCTGGAAGGCGACGGCGCCCGCCAGCCGCATCTCGACGTCATAGTCGAAATTGTCGTCGTGGCGGATTCCGGTCCAGTCATTGTGGAAGATCACGTCGATTCTGGTGGGACCTTCATGGGGTGTGAAGACGTCGAACATTACCTGCAAACGATCATTGACGTCCGTCATATAGCGGCGCTCCTGCGCCAGCGGGCCGTTGATCCAGAAGCCGGCAACGGCATTCTTCGGATTTTGCGCGATGGCCGGAAGATTAAGAGACACGGGTTTGACGACGCCGTCAGGTCCCTTGATCCTCAAAATGATGTCCAGGGAAGGGATTTCGACGGTACCGGCGGCAGCAGCCGGCGCGGCATCACCCTTGATAACTGTCGCATCCAGGGCCTTGCCGGACGAAAGCTTGGGCAGATCTATGGTGAGGATGGCGTGGCGAACAGAGCCATCGGCATGGAAGGCCTTGGGATCGGCCTGGGTGGGGATGGCGCGGCCATCCAGCAGCACCTGCAGATGATCGCCCCGCTGAACCGCGCCCGGCGCGAATATCTGGCCAAAACTGATGGTTCTGGCCGGCATCGATGCATCGGCATGAATTTCGAATTTGCCGACGGGGGCCGGTGCCTGCGCCGCAGCCGGCGCGACAAAGCCTGCCCAAAGCAAACCAAAGGCAAAAAGAAGGGATCTGTCCCTCGTCATTCCAGCGACCCTTCCGATTTCAGGAAACCCGCGCCTATCCTAGCGGGACTTCTCGACAATTCCTCATCTGGCCCTCCAAGGGGACGCGTTTATGCGGTGTTGGTAAACTCCCGGGCTCGGAGGCCGCGATTAATCATGACAAACAAGAAAAGTGGACGACTAAACCCATTTCTTTATAACGGCTTAGGTAATTCCACGATAAATCGGCACCCGTCCGCAGCGACCCTCCAACGACAGAGTGTCCCTGCCTATAAGGCATCATTGGTCATGGCGCGCGCACCAGGAAACTTCGGCATCTGCGCCCAGACCAGCGGGGGGCGCCCAGACCATGCCTGATCCGGTGCAGTGGCGCGTCAGCGCGATCATTCCCGCTTATAATCGTGCGGACTTTCTCGACGAAACGATTTCGGCGTTGCTCGCGCAAACAGAGCCGCCTCACGAAATCATCGTGATCGATGACGGCTCGACCGATGATACCCCTGCAGTTGCCGCCAAATTCGGCGCCGCTGTGCGTTATCAGCGGATTGAGAACAGCGGCGCGCCGGTGGCGCGCAATGTCGGCGCCGCACTGGCGACCGGCGACTGGCTGTGGTTCTGCGACAGCGATGACCTATGGCGGCCCGGGTATCTCGCCCAGGCGCGGCTCATTGCGCAGACGCCGCCCCATCCACAATTCATCTTCGGCAATTTCCAGCTGGTGAGAAACGGCATCTGGGAAGCACCTCCGAAATTCGCGACTGCACCGAAAGGCTTCTGGGAGGCCATCGCATCCCAGAAGACGTCCGGCGGCGCGATCTTCACCGAACCGCCTTATCCTCACATCCTGAAATTCCAACCCATCTTTCACTCCACGATCGTGATGACCAAATCCCTGTTTGAGGCCGTCGGGGGCTACGATATGAAATTCGCACGGACCGCGAGCGAGGATTTCGAATTTACCCTGCGCTGCGTCGCCACCGCGCCGGTCGGCATGATCGAAATCCCTTTGGTCGGCATTCGGCGGCACGAAGGCAATTACAGCGGCAACCAATTGGCCAATCTGCTGGGCGAAGTGAAAATACTGCAACACGCAAAGGCATATCACGCCGCCGCAAAGAGATACGCCGCCGAGATCGAGGCCCAGATAAAATATCGCAATGCGGAGGCGCTTGGGCTGGCCTTCACGAAGGGCGATTATGATCTGGTGCGGTCGCTGGCCGGAGCCGTCGGCAAAGACGGGCTCGACTTCAAGCAACGCCTCAAGGCGTTTCTCGCATCATTGCCCAGCGCGATACGCGCCCCGCTCGTTGCATTGGCCGAACGCCCCTCCGGCGCAGGACGGGACCATCGATGAGCCAGGCGCGCGTCCTGCACGTCTTCAAATATTTCCGGCCGCAATTCACCGGCGAGGGAATTTTTGTCGAACGCCTGGCGCACGCTTTCGCGCGTTTGCGACCGGACGTGGCGCATGACATCGCGGTTACCGCAACGCGCGGCCCCGCCAACCCGCTCATCCTCGAACATCTGTCGGCGGTGCATTATCTGAGCGGTCCGGGCGGGGCGGCCAGCCAGCGCGAAATCGCCGCCTGGCTCGCACGCAATGGTGGCCGCTACACCGCCGTACATTACCACACCCATGTCGATCGCACCTTTGCGGGCAGCCTGATGCTCAAGCTGAGAGGATGCCGGCTCATCCTCTCGGCCACGCTCGACGACAGCATCGAGGGATTGCTTCGAACCTACCGCCCCCGGCTTCGTCCGCTGATACGCCGCCTGTTCCGGGCCATCGATCAATTCGTGGCCATCAGCCCCAAGCTGTTTTCCGAGAATAACCGCTATGTTTCCGCCAAAAGGTCGGCCCTGATCCCGATCGGAATCGCCATTCCCGATCTGAATGCGGCCTCATCAAAGGCCGCGCGCGAGAAACTCTCCATCGACCCGCAAGCCCAGGTGCTGGTTTCGGTCGGCGGAATCTGCGCGCGCAAGGATCAGTTGTTTCTGGTTCAGCAACTTGCCGAACTCGTAAAGCAAAATCCCAATCTGCTGCTGATCCTTGTCGGTCCCGATGTCGAGCCCGAATATGCCAGCGAGGTCAGGAAATATGTGGCGGACCATGGCCTGGAGCGGCATGTGCGGTTCGCCGGCTATGCCGAGTCGCCATGGGATTTTTACACCGCGTCCGATATCATGGTGTTTGCCTCCCATGAGGAGGGTTTTGGCACGGTGGTGATCGAGGCCATGGCCCATGGACTTCCCGTTGTCGCGCGCCACCTTCCCGGCGTGAATGACACATTCGTGAAACAAGGCACGTCCGGATTTCTCTTCACCGAAAGCGCGGAGTTTCTGTCTTATCTGAGCCAACTTTTGCGCGACGACACGTTGCGCCGCCGTATGGGTGGCAATGGCCGGGCCTTTGTCGCCGAAAATTATAATATTGCCGATATCGCCGGGCGTTATTTGGCGCTCTACGGATTTCCGGCCGGAGACAAAGCGTGATCGGGGTCGTCATTCCCTACTTCCAGAGGAAGCCCGGTCTTCTGAACCGGGCGCTATGCTCGGTTGCGACGCAGGCGGGGGGACATCTGCTCCGGGTCTATATCGTCGACGACACATCGCCCATTCCCGCCGAAACGGAATTGGCCGGCTTAAGCGAGGATTTCAAGCAGAATATTGTCATCATGCGCCAACCGAATGGCGGGCCTGGCATCGCAAGGAACCTCGCGCTCGACACCATGCCGGACGATATCGACTGCGTTGCCTTTCTCGATTCCGACGATGCCTGGGGAAAAGATCATCTCAACAATGTGACTGCCGCCCTTTCGGCAGGAGCCGACTTCTATTTTGCCGACCACAAAAGAGAAGAAGATGCCCAACGCCGCTTCGCCCAATGCAGCTTCCGCCCGGATGGCACCGTTATCGCGGACACGCAGGACGCCGTGTTCTGGTGTGACGCGCGTGCGCTGTTCCGGGCCATACTGGTGCGCTCGCCGGTTGGAACTTCGACGGTCGCGATCCGGCGGAGCAAAATCGGCGAAACCAGATTTCCGACCTGGCTGCGGGCAGCGGGCGAAGACACGATTTTTTGGCTGGATCTGCTGAACGGCGATTTGAATCCCGCTTGCGGCGTGAATCTGGAAGTTTCCTATGGCAGCGGCGTGAGCGTCTTCAATCATCGCACCTGGGGCAATGTGGCCGCACTGCGCACCAATCTGGATGAGATGCGGTCCCAATTGCATCTGCGCAAGCACTTTGCGCGCGATAGCGTATTGCTTGCCCAGACCAAGGCGCATTGCCGCGAACTCGACAAGGATTTCTGCGGCAATCTCATGGGCTGCATCCGGCGCGGACAATGGCCGGCCGCCTTGGTCTTCGCCTATCTTCAGTACCGTCCGGGGGCCTGGATGCACCTGCCGGCCGCGGCCATGCGCAGCGTGAGGCAAAAGATCCAGTCCTTCTCGTCATAAGGGCCGGCCCCGCCGACAAAGATATCTTTACCTCTATGTTCTAATCTTTTAGGTGCAATTTGACATAATTCGTCGTCTCAAACGGCAATCTGACGCCATTTGGCCGGTGAAAATCATGCAATCGGAACAACGACAAGCTTGAAAATGCAACACACGCTCGGATACAGGACCAATATAATGGGTGCGCCTTCTCAAGATCGGCGCGACCAGCCATCGGACCGGGCCAAAGTTCCCGCCCGCTCCGCCGCATTTTCAGCCTTCCGCGATCTGGTATAGGAACCGGCCAATGGCGGATGCGATCATCATCGAAAACGGGCGCCACGAGCGCAACTATTGGGGCGACATCTGGCGGTATCGCGAGCTGTTTTACGTCCTGGCCTGGCGCGACGTTGCCGTCCGCTACAAGCAGACCATCATCGGCGCGGCGTGGGCCATCATCCGCCCGTTTCTCACCATGCTGGTGTTCACGGTGATTTTCAGCCGGATCGCCAAGCTGCCCACCGACGGCGTCACGCCCTATGCCCTAATGGTCTATGTCGGCACCCTGCCCTGGACGTTCTTTTCCACGGGCCTCACCGATGCGTCCAACAGCATGATCGGAAACTCCAACCTGATCAGCAAAATCTATTTTCCCAGACTGATCGTTCCCATCGCGGCGGTGGTCGTGGCTTTCGCGGATTTTCTCATCGCCCTCGCGCTCCTGGTCGGGCTGATGGCCTGGTACCGGTTCCTGCCAAGCTGGCACATCGTGTTTTTCCCCGTTTTCGTGGCGGCCGGAATCGCGGCCACCGTGGGCCCTTCCTTGTGGATCACGGCGCTGAACGTCAAATACCGGGATTTTCGCATTATCGTGCCCTTCATCGTGCAATTGGGCCTCTACATATCCCCGGTCGGCTTCAGCTCGAGCATCGTGCCGGAAAAATGGCGGCTGCTTTATTCCCTCAATCCGGTGGTCGGCGTGATCGACGGTTTCCGCTGGACCCTGCTTGGCAGCGACAGCCAGATCTATCTGCCCGGCATGGCCGTCAGTTTCGCCGTCATCCTTCTATTCATGTGGTTCGGCGTGCGTCAGTTCCGCGCCACCGAGAAGAGTTTCGCGGATCTGATCTGACAGGAATTACGAGAACAGCATGACAGCCGTTATCACCGTCGAGAATCTTTCCAAGCGCTACCTTCTGGGGCATCGCGCCAACGCCGGCAGCAATACCGCCGATGCGAGCCTGCGCGATGCGATCACGCGCACCGCCCGCAATGCCATGCGCAAGACCAGCGATATCGTGAAGGGCCGCGCGGTTGTCCAGGGCGATGAAATCGAGGAATTCTGGGCGCTCAAGGATATCAATTTCGAAGTCAAGGAAGGTGAAGTGCTCGGCCTTGTCGGCCGCAATGGCGCCGGCAAGAGCACGTTGCTCAAAGTCCTCAGCCGCATCACCGAACCGACCAAGGGCCGGGTCACGATCCAGGGACGGGTGGCAAGCCTTCTCGAAGTCGGCACCGGCTTTCATCCCGAATTGTCGGGCCGGGAGAATGTCTTTCTCAATGGCGCGATCCTGGGCATGAGCCGGGTCGATATCCGCAAGAAATTCGACGAGATCGTCGCCTTTTCGGAAGTCGAAAAATTCCTCGACACCCCCGTCAAGCGCTATTCCTCCGGCATGTATGTGCGGCTGGCCTTTGCCGTGGCCGCGCATATGGAGCCGGAAATCCTTATCGTGGACGAAGTGCTGGCGGTCGGCGATGCGGCGTTCCAGGCCAAGTGCATGGGAAAGATGAGTTCCGTCGCCAGCGAAAACCGCACGGTTCTCTTCGTGAGCCACAACATGGGCGCCATCAAGACCCTGACTACCAGATCGCTTCTGATGCAGGGCGGCACCATCACCGCCGACGCCGATTCCGAAACCGTGATCGAAAAATATCTGCTCACGGCGCTGGATGCGCGGGCAAAGGCCATGAAGGCCAAGAATTTGGAAAGCTTCCGGCGCGGGCGTCACTACGACAATTCTCCCGCCAGCATCATGGAAATCAACATCGCCAGTTCAAGCGAAGATCCCGACACCTTGCCGGAGATCGAACTGGGCTCCGACTTCTCCATCGAGATCTGTCTTGATGTCGAGCGTCCCATTCCGAACGGGGATTTGTGCGTCGCGCTGATGAACGCACAAGGCGAACGCGTCACGTCCCTGGTGGCGTCCGACAAGGTGGCGGGCCTGTCGCTGCGGCCGGGAGAAAAGGTCGTGAAGCTTTCCGTCAAGGACCTGTTCCTGGCGCCGGGCCGCTATTTCGCCGATGTCTCGCTGGATCCCATGATCGATGGAAATTCCTGCGACGCCATCTTTGACTATCCGCTGCTGACGGTCGTGAACAAGGGCCAGGTGACACATGCACTGAACCGGCCCTGGGGCTCGGTCTACAGCAAGGACACCAAGTGGAGCGTTTCGGAAAAATTGCAGGATGTCGCGGCGGTCGGAACGTGATGTCCGAGACCGACGCTCCATCGACGCTTGTCATCGTCATCGGCCTGTAAGACTTTCGCGACCGGATTTCCTTGATCCAGCGATTTCGGCGAATGGGGGCGTCTGAATGTCGATTGTGACCAAACTGGCCCGCCACGCATACCGCAGCCTGGACCAGGCCATTTATGATCGGCTTTATGGCAGCCTGAGGATTCGCAAGGCGGCGGAACATTCGCGCCGCGCCATCGACGATCTGCCGACACAACCGACGCTCCTTGTCGTTGCCCATCCCGATGACGAAGCGTTGGGGGCTGGCGCCCTGCTGGCCCGCCTGACGGACACCAGCATCGTCATCGTCACCGATGGCACCCCGTTAGACGGAAGAGCCGCGCGCGCTGCCGGCTTTGACGGCAATGACAGCTACCGGCAGGCAAGGGTGGCTGAAACCGCGTCCGCGCTCGCCACGATCGGCCGAGGCGAAGTGCCGGTGTTCCGGCTCGGCATTCCGGACCAGGAAGCTGTCTTCAGGATCGCGCGCATCGTGCCGCAGCTTACGAAGATCATACAGGGCGGAAAGTTCAAATATGTGGTGACGCATCCTTATGAAGGCGGGCATCCGGATCATGACGCGACCACGTTGGCGGTTCATGCCGCGTGCGTTCTCCTGCGCGGGAAAGGCCTGGACGCCCCTATTCCCGTCGATATGACCAGCTATCACCTCGTCGAGGGCAAGATGGTCTATGGCCGCTTCCTGCCTTCAGCCGGCGCAGGCCCGGTCGAGAGTTTTTCCCTCGACACCGATCAAAGCGATCTCAAGCGGCGCATGCTGGAATGCTACCGGACGCAATCCAGCATCGTGGACGAATTCCCCCGCGATGCTGAACGGTTCAGGATGGCGCCGGTTTACGATTTCCTGAAACCGCCGCATTCCGGCCGGCTGGGGTATGAAACCTACCTTTGGCGGATGGATGGAGCGCGCTGGCGCCGCGCCGCAGGGCGGGCGCTGAACCGGCTCGGCTTGCTCGAGCCGTCGTGAAACCTTCACCTTTTGTGCGACTCTTCCTGATAATCATTATCGGGCCGCGCCAGCACGCCTGAAGCGGCAATCACGGATGGACAGGTGATGGGCATCGCTGCAAAATTGGCGCGGAGCCGCCGCGCAATTTAACCATTCCAAGCTATGGTGCGGGCAATCGCACCGGATGAGCCTGTAAAATCCGTCGGAAGGCGGTTTGATCATCTTGGAACGGGGTCGGGCGATACTTCCGAGCGTGAGCTTATCGAGGGTGGAATAGAATGACGGACACGCAATCGGCCTCCGGCTGGCCGCAAAATGAAACGGCCGTTATCCATCCCAGTCCTGCCAGCACAAAATCGGCGAGCAGCAAAGCCGATGCCGAAGCCCAGGCCGACGTCGCCGGGCATCTGAAACAGTATCTTTCCCTTGATGAGTTCGAACCGGCCGCTGAACGCCGTCTTCCCCGCATGCTTTACGGGTATGCCGCCAGCGGCACGGAAACCGACGCTTCGATCCATCGCAACCGCGAGAGTTACGCGAACTATGCGCTGGTCCCTCGCGTATTGACGGGCGCGGGCAGCCGCGATCCCAAATGCACGCTTTTCGGTCAGAGCTATGCGGCGCCGTTCGGCATCGCGCCGATGGGAGCAGCTGCGCTTTTTTCATACCGCGCCGACGTGGCGATGGCACAGGCGGCAAAAGCCGCAGGCATACCGATGGTGCTCAGCGGCGCATCGCTGATCGCCATGGAGGAAGTCGCGCGCCAGGCGCCGGGCACATGGTTCCAGGCCTATCTTCCCGGCCATCCCGATCAGATCCGGCGGTTGCTGGAGCGCGTCGCGGCGGCAGGGTTCAAAACCCTGGTGATAACGGTCGATGTGCCAATTCCCGGAAACCGCGAAGTGGACAAGCATAACGGCTTCAATGTCCCGCTCCGGCTCAATCCGAAAATCGCATGGGACGGCATCAGCCATCCGTCATGGCTGATCGGAACGGCGCTGCAGACCGTCGTCCGTCAGGGCCTGCCGCATCTTGAAAATTATCGCGCCATGCGCGGCCCGTCCGTGCTTGCCCGCGCGGACATCAGGGGCGGCGGCGCCGTCGACCGGATGGGCCTGCCGGAGATTCATCTGGTCCGCAGCCTGTGGAAAGGCCCCATCATCCTGAAAGGCATCTTGTCCGCACCCGATGCGGTGCGCGCGCGCGAATGCGGCGTCGACGGCATTATTATCTCCAATCATGGTGGTCGTCAGCTGGACGGCGCGGTTTCGCCGCTTCGCGTGTTGCCGGCCATCCGCAAGGCCGTTCCCGATATGACCATCATGATCGATGGCGGCATTCGCAGGGGGACGGATGTGATGAAGGCCCTGGCCCTGGGTGCGGATTTCACCTTTGTGGGGCGCCCCTTCCTCTATGCCGCCGCGGTCGGCGGCGGCGGCGGGGTGGCGCGCGCCATCGGCCTGATGATGGAAGAGCTGAAGCGCAACATGTCGCTGGTCGGGGTCTCGCGCATGTCGGAGCTGAATGCGAATTTTGTCATGTAGTCAGGCTACGGGAGCTTCCCGTGACCCTTGGGTGATGGATTGGCGCCATGCCGCTCAATTCCTGGAAAATAAAATCCCATCCCAGACGGATTGAAAGATCGATCTTCGCCCTGGCTCGCCCAGCCCTTAGACGAAACGTCATTTGCTGCACATAACGTACAATCTGGATTCCCAATGCCCGCTTCGCATCTCTGGTGGCTACCGCAAAATAAGGACTGGAACGAAGAATTTCGTTCCCTCAGCGCGGCGGCGTCGGTCGAATGGAGCGCCCTTGCGGGGCTGGCGAATTTTCAGATGGACCTGGTCCGGACGGAGCGGCTGGACACGCTGGCCCGAAGAAAGTTCGGGGATGACACGGCGATGCCGCCGGTGGAGATCCGCCTGGCGATCTTGGGCTCCTGCATGGTCTCGCACCTGGTGCCCGCCATTCGCGTCGCGTTCCTGCGCCGGGGCATCCGGGCGCAGGTCTACACAAATCCCTTCGGCCAATATCTGCAGGATCTCGCCGACCCCAATTCCGCGCTTCATGAATTCAAGCCCAACGCGGTTCTTTTCGCTTTCGATGCACGGCATATGCTGGGGAAAATCGCGCCCGCCCGCGACGCCGCCGCCAGCGACCAGCTGATCGAGGACGCAGCTTTTCGGTCCAGGGACCTTTGGGATATGGCCCGCCGCGCTTTTTCATGCCCGGTCATACAACAGACAATTCTGCCGATCTTTCCCGGACTGCTTGGCAGCAATGAGCATCGCCTGCCTGGCTCGCCTCAAGCAATGATCGCGCGCCTCAACGATCGCATCCGTCAATTTGCCGATGCGCGCAGCGTGGACATTCTTGCGCTCGACGCGCGTGCGGCACAGGACGGCGTCACGCAATGGTACGATCCCGTCCTGTGGCACAGGGCGAAAATCGAGATCGCCCCATCGATGGCCCCCCTCTATGGCGATCTGGTGGCGCGCATCGTGGCGGCGCAGCGCGGGCGGTCCTACAAGTGTCTGGTCCTGGATCTGGACAACACGATTTGGGGCGGCGTTGTCGGAGACGATGGCGTGGAGGGGCTGGTCCTCGGCCAAGGCAGCGCAGCCGGCGAAGCCTTTGTCGCTTTCCAGGAATATGCGCATCAACTGTCTCAGCGCGGTGTCATTCTCGCGGTCTGCTCCAAGAATGACGAGACGATCGCCTTGGCGCCGTTTGCCAGCCATCCCGAAATGATCTTGAAACGCTCGGCCTTTGCCGCCTTTGTCGCCAACTGGTCGGACAAGGCAGCCAATTTGCGAGCCATCGCGGCACAGATCAATATCGGTCTGGATGCGCTGGTGTTTGCCGACGACAATCCCTTCGAGCGCAATCTGGTCCGCCGCGAACTGCCCGCTGTCGCCGTGCCTGAACTTCCCGAAGATCCCGCATTCTATGCGCAGTGCCTCGCCGATGCGGGCTATTTCGAAAGCGTGCTTGTGACCGGCGAGGATCTGGCGCGCACCGGTCAATATCAGGCAAATGCGCAGCGCGATGTCGCCCGTCAATCGACATCCGATTTGCCGACCTATTTGAAAAGTCTTGAAATGCAGATGCAGGCCGCCCCGTTCGATTCCATTGGCCAGGCGCGCATAACCCAGCTCATCAACAAGACGAACCAATTCAATCTCACCACCCGCCGCTATACCGAGCAGGATGTCCGGGCCATGACGTCAGATCCGGACATCGTCACCTTCCAGCTCCGCCTTACCGACAAATATGGCGACAATGGAATGATCGCGGTCGTCATCGCCAAACCGGCAAAACAGGAGCTGATGATCGATACATGGCTGATGAGTTGCCGCGTCCTGGGGCGACAAGTGGAGCATGCGATCCTGAATTTGCTGATGGGCGAAGCCCGCAAGCGTGGATACGGCGCCATCGCCGGGGAATTCCGGCCCACGGAGAAAAACGCCCTTGTGCGGGACCATTACGCCGGACTGGGATTTCAGGCGGACGGGTCCGGTGAAGACGGCAACAGTTTCTGG
Organism: Pseudomonadota bacterium; assembly: GCA_040389405.1. Taxonomy (GTDB): domain Bacteria; phylum Pseudomonadota; class Alphaproteobacteria; order Micropepsales; family Micropepsaceae; genus Rhizomicrobium. Next base: position 541,390 of record JAZJZY010000002.1, read on the forward strand.
CGCCTGCCCGTCGCCCATTACGTTCCTATCGAAACACACATCCAAGTTGGGGAAATTTAATCGTGACCGATCTTGAAATCATGGAAGGATTAACGGAGATCGTTCGCGAGGCGCTGGATGATGACACCATCATTCTCACGCCCAGCAGCGTGGCGAGTGATTTTGCGGGGTGGGATTCCTTCAAGCACATCACGATCGTCGTGGCGACAGAGTTGCGCTTCGGTATCAAATTCCGAACCGCGGAAATCGAATCGTTACGGGAAATCGGCGACTTCATCGCGCTGATCCGGAAAAAGAAGGCGATTTGAGATGAAATATGGCCCGGGGGCGGCCGCTCAAGCCGATTACCAAAGTAATGGGAGGGGGTAGAAGCATTGCTGTTCAACTCGCACCTCTTCATCTTCGCGTTCCTGCCTTTGGCGCTTCTCGCTTTTTATCTGCTGGGGCGGATTAGCGCGCGCGCGGCCGGCCTGTCGCTGGTCGCAAGCTCTCTGATCTTTTATGCTTGGTGGAATCCGCCTTTCGTACTTCTTCTGATGGGCTCGATTGCGTTCAACTATGCAATCAGCCTCTGGATCGCCCGAAATGAAGAGTTCGAGCGCCGGCAAAGCGCAATCCTGACGTTCGGTGTTGCCGCAAATATCGCAGTCCTGATCTATTACAAATACCTGTTCGCTCTTATCGGGCTCATGGGCTGGGTTGGTATCGTTCAAGGGAAGATGGACCCAATCCTGTTGCCGCTGGGCATCTCCTTCTACACATTCACGCAGATCGGTTATCTGATCGACTGCCGGCAAGGCATGGCGAAGGAACGCAGCTTTTTCGAATATTGCCTGTTCGTCACATTTTTTCCGCACCTGATCGCAGGACCGATCTTCCACCACCGCGAAATCATGCCGCAATTCGCCAGGAAGGAGACGTATCGTTTCGACTCCGGTAACATGGCGATCGGCCTTACCATCTTCGTCATCGGATTGGCGAAGAAGGTTCTTTTGGCGGATTCCCTGATTCAGGTTTCCAACGCGGGTTTTTCAGCGCCCGAGACTCTCGGGATCTTTTCCTCCTGGCTGACGGCCCTTTCCTATTCCCTGCAGCTCTATTTCGATTTTTCCGGCTATTCCGACATGGCGATCGGGCTGGCCTATATGTTCAATGTGAGGTTTCCGCTCAATTTCAACTCGCCCTACAAGGCGCGCAGCATCATCGATTTCTGGCAGCGCTGGCATATGACGCTGACGCGGTATCTGACGCTCTATATTTACAATCCGATCGCGATCTCCATCACGCGGCGGCGTATCGCCCGAGGCTTGCCGATCCTGACGCGGGATGCGCAAACCGCGGGCGGCTTTACCAACATGATCGCGGTACCGATATTCGTCACCATGGTGCTGGCGGGTGTCTGGCATGGCGCAGGGTTTCAATTCCTGATCTTCGGCCTTCTGCATGGCACGTACCTCACCATCAATCATGCCTGGCGGATTTTCGGGCCGGCACGTTTGCGGCAGGAACCCCGCAATCGCCAGATTCGCGCGGCGACCGTGATCGCGCAGGTGCTTCTGACTTATTTGGCGGCCCTGGTGGCACAAGTGTTTTTTCGCGCGGGGTCGGCGGGCGATGCCGTCGAACTTCTCGCCGGCATGACCGGGTTGCATGCGGGTCCGGTGCTCTCCGGATGGGCATATAATTTCGGCTCGGCGACGCAGCAGGTCGGGCGGGTGGCCGCCTATTTTGCGATCGTCTGGCTGATGCCGAATTCACAGCAGATCATGGCGAAATTCCCCGCCGCACTGGGTCAGATCGCGTCGGGTCGGCATCGCATTCTGGAATGGTCTCCGAGCGTGAGATGGGCGGTGCCGGTAGGCCTGGCGGCCGCCCTGGCGATCGCCAGCCTCTCGCAGCATACCGAATTTCTCTATTTTCAGTTCTGACAGGACGCACGGTGCCGAAAAGCAAAACGACCCTGTATCTGACGACCGTGACGCTGCTGATCGCGGTCATACTCGGCGCTATGGGACTGTTGAATTATCTTATCGATCCCCTTTGGTTCTTCGGCGGAAACAAGCTGCAAGCGCGTAATTTTCCCTTCGATGAGCGCGTCGCCCGCTTGGCACGGTTCGCGACAAGCGATCGCAATTTCGATTGCTATATTTTTGGCGCGTCCCGCGTCAGCATGATGAACGAGCGTGCCTTTGCGGGCCATAACTGCTTCATGGTGTCATTCGAGAACGCATCGCCGAGCGAACTTGTGGCCTATGCGGAATATATAAAGCGAAATTCCAGACGCGAGCCGGACCTGGTCATTGTTGGTGTCGACGACTTCGATTTCATCGACCAGGCCGATGGACATATTCTGCCGCCGCAGATCCTGCGCAATGCGATCCCACATTTTTGGGAGTATTACTTCTCCGTGGACGTTACCCGTTGGTCCATCAAAACCCTGTTCGATCTGTCGCCAAAGCCCAGATCTTACGGCGCGGATTTGACCGGCCAGATCCGGGCGGATGCGGCAAGCCTTCCGATACTGAAGATGACGCTCAAGCCCGGTCAGAAATGGCATATGAGCCTGAACAGTGTCAGCCAATATGCGAAATTCCGGCAGATCTATCCAAAGGCGCATCTGGCCGCCTATGCGACACCGATCGCAGCCGGCAAGATTGCGCAATTCCAGCAGTCGGGCCTGCTGCCCTTCTACCTGGACGCATTGCAAAAGACGTCGGCGCAATTCGACGAGATGTATGACTTCTCAATTCCCTCGGCGATCACGGCAAATCCCAAACTGACATATGACGGTTCCCACTATCAGCCGGCCGTATCCGACACCATTGCCGCGGCCATCCAGAGCCACACGCCAGCTTTTGGTATCGCGATTTCAGGGCGCTCTCTGGAGGAAATCACCCGCCTTTATGACGAGCGTCTCGCCCGCTACGCCCCGCAGGGCTGAGCCCGGCCGGGCGATGGCCTGGTGGTGTGCAGTTCCCTTCCCCTCCCGTCTCCGACCCTGTGATTGCCGCCCGATTCCCGGGGCTCCGATTGAGAAGGTGTGATGGCGCGGCAGCCCCGCGTGAACTAATATGTGGCGTCCCGCGCCATATGGCCCGGACAGTTCGAGCATTCGCATTTCGTTATGAAGCGTTAACTTCGCCCGTTAACCACGTGATCGGCTTTTTCAAATTATCAATGAGTTTGCACCAAGAATAAGCGATGGAAGGGCGGTTGCGGACCCGCCGATCTGCGCATCAATTCGGTTACTTTTCGCCGGAACAACCGGTGAGACCGAATTGGATTCATGAATACGGACTTTGGGTCATAGGCTGGGATGATTTGCGCATGACGGGGTTGCTTGACGATCTACTCTTTCGTGCGGCGGTGTTGCATCCCGATCAGCCGGCTCTGATTTTCCAGAAAGAGATCATCTCCTATTCCGCGCTGGCCGCCGATGCGCGGCGCTTCGCGCATGCCTTGAGGAACGCCGGTATCGGTCCCGGCGAACGGATCGGCATTTTTCTGGAAAAACGCCCGGAAGCCGTCATCGCGATCATGGGTGCGGCCGCATCCGACGCCGTCTTCGTGCCGGTCAATCCCGCATTGCGGCCAGGCCAGGTCGCCCACCTTGTCAAGGATTGCGGCATCACGCTGCTGATCACCTCCACCGCGCGCATTCCCGAGCTTGAGCACGCGCTGGCGGATTGCAAATCGCTGCGCCAAATCATCCTTGCCGAAGACGAAAGCACCGTTGCTGCATGTGCCGGCATCCCGTGCGTCTCCCTGCCCCACTTCCTGGCGACAGGCGATGCCGGCAAGATTACCTGGGCGCGCGGTGCCGATACCGACATGGTTGGCATCCTTTACACGTCCGGTTCAACCGGCGAGCCTAAGGGCGTCATGCTTTCACACCGGAATTTTGTCGCCAGGGCGCGATGCGTTTCGGAATATCTCAATCTGACGTCTCATGATCGCATTCTGAATCTTCCCCATTACAGCTTCGGTTTTGGGCTCGATCAGCTGTTCAACGGCTTTTACGCCGGCGCCTGCTCGGTTCTGCATAACTATGTGACGCCGCAGGCCCTGATGAAGCTGATCGTCGATGAAAGAATTACCGGCGTGGCCGGCGTGCCGACCGCGCTGACGGCACTAACGGCGCTGGATTGGCCCCTGGAAGCGCGCGAAAACGTGCGTTACATCGCGGCGGCTGGCGGCCGCATGTCGGAATATGCGACCCGCTCGCTGCGGTGCCTGGCGCCCGATGCCGACATCTATCTGATGTATGGCCAAACCGAGACGCTTCGCTCCACATTTCTTGCGCCAAGCGAAGTGGACCGCCACCCCAATTCCATGGGGCGCGCGATGGCTGCCGCGAAAATCTACGTCGTGCGCGCGGACGGGACATTGTGCGACCCGAATGAGCCCGGTGAACTTGTGCAGACGGGCGATACCGTAGCCCTGGGCTATTGGAATGCCCCTGAGCGCACGGCCCAAATTTTCCGGCCTGCACCCGTGACAGCGCCCGGTGAATCCGAGCCCGCGATCGGGGTCTGGTCCGGAGATATCGTGACCAGCGACGAGGAAGGCCGTCTCTATTATGTCGGCCGCCAGGACGACCTGATCAAGACCAGCGGGTATCGCGTCAGTCCAACCGAGATCGAAGACGTTCTGCTGGCCAGCGGCCTGGTGGAAAGCGCGGCGGTGGTCGGCATCAAGCACAGCGAACTTGGACAAGCCGTTATCGCCTTCGTCACGACCCGGGGCAATCTGGAACTGGATCGCGATGGACTGGCTGCCTATTGCCGCCAGCAATTGCCGGGTTACATGCTTCCTTATCAGGTCATCCAGCGGGACGTGCTTCCCCTGAATACCAATTCCAAGCTCGACCGCCGGCGCCTGGTATCGGAATATGCCGAACAGGAGCACGGCACCGCTCTGGAACGCCCGCGTGCCAAGCCAGACTCGGCCTCGAATGATGCACCCAGCCTGACAGCACGCGCCCTGGAACTCTTCGGGATGCGCCGCAGAGCATCGACCAGCGTCGGAGAGATTTTCGCCTCGGTGTTCAATCTAAAATCGATTGACGAGAATCAATCATTTTCATCGCTCGGCGGCGATTCCCTGTCCTATGTCGATGTCTCGACAGGGCTCGAGGATTTTCTCGGCAAGGTCCCGGAAAATTGGGAAAACATGTCGATCCGCGAATTGGAACAATTGCAAAGATCGGATTCGTCCAGCACCACAGTTTCGGCGGACGTGCTGCTGCGCGCCGCCGCGATCATCGGTGTGGTCGCCCTGCACAACCGTTATACCAGCCTCGCCGGCGGCCCGAGCCTGCTTTTCGCCTTGTCCGGATTGAGCTTTGCCCGCTTCGGCTGGAGCAGCGATCCCGCCCATATACGTCATTCCATCTTCGGCACCATGATGAAGATCGTGTGGCCGACCATGCTCCTGCTCCTGATGTTTTTCGTGGGCGATGGCGCCATTCATTGGAGCACGATCTTTTTCACGGATAACTGGCTGGAATCCGCGTCGCCGCTATGGTGGGAAGGCGCCTGGTTCGTGCAGGTACTGTTCCAGATTCTGCTTTTCATGGGAATTCTGGCCAGCATTCCCGGCGTTGCCAATTTCGGTGAAAAGAACCGGTATGCGTTCGGTCTCATTCTCACCGTCGGTGCGCTTGTGCTGCATTACGCGATCGCGAAAACGGTTCACGCGCCGATACTCGCCTTCGGCCATCTGCCGCAATATTATTTGTGGCAGTTCGCGCTGGGCTGGCTCATCTTCTCTTCGAAGAGCCACCTTCAGCGCGTGATCACGATGCTGATCCTTTTCGCCAGTCTGCGCGGGCTGACCATGATGCATGGCCTGACCGGCGACTATACGATGGATTTCCACGCACCCTACTGGCTCGCCATTGGCGCCGCTCTCTTGTTATGGGCACCGCCTGTGCCGCTTCCACGCGTTCTCGCGGCGCCCATCGTCACGATCGCAAAGTCGACGCTTTTCATCTATCTGTTCCATTGGCCGTTCGACGTGGTGGGCTACAAATGGCTCCACATCAATGGCGGCCCCCTGGGATTTGCGATCGGGATGTTCTTCGGCGTCGCCGTATGGGCGCTCTATGAAACCATGATCCGCCTGTTCCGGTCGATGCGGGGCACCAACCGGCAGACAGCGGACGTCTTTGGATAGCCCGACAAAGGCGGGTTGAACCCCACCCGGCCTATTTGCGGGCCTGGGCCGTTTCCAGCATCAGCTTTTTGTGGGCGGCGACCATGTCGTCCGCCAGATAGTTCTGGCGCAGGCGCCGCTTGTTGGCCGCTCCTGCCGCCTTGCGAGCCGCCGTCCCCATCACCAGCGCCCGCATCGCGGCCCCCAATTCGCGGTCCGATCCGTTGACGATATAGGGCTGGTTTTCCGCGGATATCATGTGACGGACATCGCCCACATTGGTGGACGCAACCGCCAGGCCCGCATCCATGGCTTCCAGCACGGCCAGTGGCATCTGCTCGGTATCGCTGGAAAGGGCCATTAGATCGCATTGCATGAGAATATCGCGGACATCCTCGCGCCGGCCCAGAAAGCGAATGGACGGACCCAGGCAAAGTTCTTCGGCTTCCCGCAACACGGCATCCAATTCCGGTCCGTCGCCGATGACGAGCAGAGCCGCTTGATTTTTCAGCGGTGCGAAAGCCCGGAGCAACCGGATGAGATTCTTTTCCCGCCGAAGCGCGCCGGCCCAGGCGATGCGCGGCAACTCGCGCGGCAGATTGAGGCCCAGCTCGTCAATGCGGGTGGAATAGCTGTCCAGGGGTGTGATGCCGTTCGGGATATAATGCACGCGTGCGCGGCTGAGCCGCCAGACCCCCAGGGCAATATCCTGAAGCAGGTTCGACGGAACGATCAACTGACTGTTTCTGAGCGTCAGCCGGCGGGTCCAGACGCGGCGGCGGAATTGATGCACTGCTTCCTCGGGGCCGAAACCATCTTCGATATGGATATGGGGCACGCCCCCAATGGCATTGGCCATCGCCCATTCGATCGAACCCCAATTGTAGGTCATCAGCAGATCGGGCGCGTGTTCGGCGATGGCGCGGCGATAGCGCGCGAGCCGCTGTGGCAGCGATCCCGTTTTGTCCTGGATGCCCCCCAGGGTGATGCGGATGCCGGGCGAAAAGAGCTGGGCGGCCGTATAATGGCCATCCAGCGCAATGATGGTGTGTGCGAAACTTTCACCAAAACCCTTGGCAAGCTCCACCAGGCGCATCTGCGCGCCGCCGATCTTGAAGCCAGGGAATACATGCAGAATGCGCAGATCGCGGGTCACGTGTCTTGGCCATTTCTTATTGGGCTGCGCACAATGAATATTTTGCGATCCGCCAGCACGATGCGATCCCCAATCCCGGCGCGGCTCACGACTATGCGTTCAGCCCGCCCCGGTCGAAATCCTAGCTGATCATTGCGCGCCGTGCGCGAACAAAACCACCCGCACGGTTTGGACGAGGATGGTCAGATCGAGGAAAAAGTCGTTGTTCTTCACGTAATAGAGATCGAAGGCCAGCTTCTGGCGCGCGTCTTCGATCGACTCGCCATAACGGTAATTCACCTGCGCCCAACCCGTGATACCCGGTTTGACGCGATGACGAAGGTCGTAATAGGGCATTTCGCGGCGCAACTGCTCGACAAAGTAGGGCCGTTCGGGCCGGGGACCGATAAAGCTCATATCCCCTGCCAGCACGTTGATGATCTGCGGAATCTCGTCGATTCTGGTGGCGCGGATGAAACGGCCCACCCGGGTGACGCGATTGTCCTTGGCGGACGCCCAGCGCGGCACGCCGTCTTTTTCCGCATCGGTGCGCATGCTGCGGAATTTCCAGACGCGGAAGATGCGCCCGTTCAGCCCGACGCGCTCCTGGCGGTAAAAAACCGGGCCCTTGCTTTCCAGCTTGATCGCCATGGCGACCAGAAGCGTGAGCGGCAGTACCGCCGCAAGGAACGCCAGACTGACGGTGAAATCGGCGGCGCGTTTCAATGCACGCCGGCGGCGGTTGAGCTGAAAGCCGCTGGTAAAGGCAAGCGTGCCCGGACCGACATTGGAAACATCGATCTGGGCAAATTCCCGCTCCCAGAAATTCAGATACTCGATCACATCGATGCCATTGAGGCGGCATTCCAGAAGGTCCCAGACCGCAAGACCGCGTTTGTCTTCCACGGCGACGATGATTTCGTCGATACGCAGCGCCTGGGCGATCTGCGCCAGCGGGGCCGTTTCCGCAGCCGAGGGCTGGCCCAGCGCCAGATTGCCTTCCGTGCTCCAGGTCCGGTTTTCGACGGCGCGGCTGTTGGCGATGGTGCGGACATGTTTCAGATGATTGCGGCCCGGGCCGTCCATATAGGCGATGACGGCATTGGCGGTCGTGCCCTCGCCCAGCACCAGCACCCGCTTTTTCAAGAACGGGCTACGATAATAAAGATGGAAGAAAAAGCGCAGTCCCAGCAGCAGCGCCATGAAAAGGCTGATGGCGATGGACAGGATGCCCACGAACCAGCCGAACGGCACACCCAGAGCGATCTTGCTGATGGCGAAGAACGCGATGGCGAGGACGAAAATCAGCTGCCAGGCGAAGGCGAAACGCTTCAAGAAGGTGCGGAAGCTGCGCAGAGCGTCGGCGTTGTATATCCCCACCGAAGCGCACAGCAGAACGAAAACGCAGGCCAGGGTCGCGGCCCGTAACAAATCGAGCGACACCAGGCTGCCGAAATAACAGAACGAACAATGCTGCTCGAGGCTGAGAAGCCGCAGGCCAGCCAAAAACAGGCCCCCGTCAAGGCCGGCCAGCACCACCGAAGGCGCCGCTACATAATGACCAAAAAGCTTCACTTGTCCCCAAGTCCATGCGTTTCATGTTTCATCGGCCAAGTGGTTAAAAACCCTTTGACCTCATGAAAGCAGTGCAACTCATATGCCAGACGTGGCACGCCCGGATATGCGTCAATTCGGGACTTTAACTACCGATTTTGAAGAAAAAATAGTTGTCCGGGCATAAACTCCCAGAGCTTTTTTTGGGCCGAAGTTCCACACCGGGGTTCAGAGGCCCTTAGCAATTCCACTGCCACAGTGCTGACCGCCACGGGGAGAGAAAAGTGCTGCGCGTTTTGGTCTTTTCGACCCTCTACCCCAACCAGGCTCAGCCCAATCACGGCGTTTTCGTCGAAAACCGCCTGCGTCACACTTTGGCACAGGGCGGGATCGAGGCCACGGTTCTGGCGCCCGTTCCCTGGTTCCCGTTCCGCCATCCCCGCTTCGGGCGCTATGCCCAATATGCCGCCGTGCCCCGCCAGGAGACCCGGCACGGGCTGACCATCCACCATCCCCGCTATCCGGTCATCCCCAAAGTGGGTAGCCGCCTGACACCGGCCTTTTTGTACCGGGCGGCCAAGCGCACCCTGGACCGGATGGCGCGGCAGGGCGTCCCGAAATTCGACTTGATCGACGCGCACTATTTCTACCCCGACGGCGTGGCGGCGGCACGGCTCGCCAGGGAATTAAACATTCCGCTTCTGATCACCGGGCGCGGCACCGATCTCACCCTCATTCCGCAATCACCGTCCGAGCGGGCACAGATTCAGTGGGCCGGCCGCCAGGCCAGCGGTATGATCACGGTCTGCGAAGATCTGCGGCAAAAATTGGTGGGATTGGGCGAGCCGGCATCGCGCGTGGTGACTTTGCGCAATGGCGTGGACCTGAAGCGCTTCTCGCCCGGCAACCGCGAGGCGGCACGCGCGAAACTGGGGCTGGAAGGTTTCACGCTTTTGTCGGTGGGAAGTCTGATCCCCCGCAAGGGTCATGAGTTGATCATCGCGGCGCTGAGCGAACTGCCGGACATGAGTCTGATGATCGCGGGCTCCGGCCCGATGCGCGCGGAGCTCGAACGCACGGCGCAGGAAAAGGGTGTCGCCTCGCGCGTCCGCTTTCTGGGCGAGATCGCACATGATGCGCTGACAGACGCGTATCGCGCCGCCGATATTTTTGTTTTGGCATCGTCGCGCGAAGGCTGGGCGAATGTTCTTCTGGAAGCGATGGCCTGCGGCACGCCGGTGGTGGCGACCAATGTGAACGGCACGCCCGAAGTCATCACCGATCCCAAGCTCGGTGCATTGGTGGAGGAACGTTCGCCGGCTGCCTTGGCAACTGCGATCAGGGCATTGCGCGCGCAGGCGCCGGACCGACAGGCCGTCAGAACGTATGCGGAGCAATTCAGCTGGGACGATACTGCGCGCGCGAACAAGGCGCTTTTCCTTGCTGCAGCGCGATATGGTTTTGCAGATCGCTTCAATCCCGCGATTGTGACGGCCGCTTACGACGTTCTCGCCACCCCGGCGCCCGCATTGGCGCCATAATCAGTTGTTAACCAAGCGCCCGCTACATAATAGTTGCTGATCCGGAATGCCGGGTCACAGGACAAAGGCGGACATGACGTGCGACAGAGCGCGGCAGAAAGCAAAATCGTCCAGTTCCCGACAGAGCGGTCTGCCGGCCGCAAGCCCGTGATCGAAGAAGAGATGATGGATCAAAGCCGCAAATTGCCGATCGGTCTTTGCCTGATGATCTGGACCGCGCTTGCCGTGGCGGGATGGGGCGCATTCGATGCCGCCTTCCGGCTGATCTGAACGGCCCTGCTAATTCACCTGCGCCGCATGCTCCAGGAAACCGCCGAACACCCATAACAGCCAGAGCGGCTTGGAATAATCGCGGCTGCCGGCGATATGCGCATCCGCCATCGCTGCGATCGCCTTGGTATCGAAGAAACCGCTATCCTTGAGCCGCGCACCATCCGCCAATGCGCGGATATCTTTGCTGAGCGGTCCGCGAAACCATTCCGCCACCGGTACGGTGAAACCTTTCTTCGAGCGATAAAGCAGATCGTGCGGCAGGAATTCTTCCATCGCCTGCTTCAAGATCGCCTTGCCGCCCGCACCGCGCTGCAGCTTGAGCCCGTCTGGCAGCGAGAAGGCCCAGTCCGACAATTCCTGGTCCAGGAAAGGCGCGCGCAATTCCAGCGAATTGGCCATGCTGGCCCGGTCCACCTTGGTGAGAATGTCGCCCGGCAGATAAGTCATGATGTCGGTGTATTGCGCCCGCTGCAGCATATCGAGCGGCGCATCGACATTGAAATGCTGGCGCACCACATCGCCGGAATCATAACCGCCAAGGCTCTTGCGGAACTCTGGCGAGAGAAACTGCGCCCGGATTTCGGAAGGCAGCGCCGACACCATGCGCAGATAGGCATCGGCCGGGCTGAGCGACAATTCCCGGAACGTGGTTTTGGCGCGCAACATGCGCGGCAGGCGCGCGCCATGCGGATAGATATCGGCCAGCAGCGAGAATAACGGGCCGCGCACGCCATCGGGAATCCAGCTTCGCGCCCGCATCTGGGCGGCGAAAAAGGCATAGCGGCGATATCCACCCAGGATTTCGTCGCCGCCGTCACCGGTGAGCGCAGCCTTCACCGTCTGGCGCGCCAGCTTGCAGACCGCAAAAGTGGGCAGCGCCGAGATGTCGCCGAACGGTTCGTCATAAATGCCGGGCAAGCGCGGCAAGAGGCTAAAATCGCCCGGATCGACGATGCGGGTGTGATGGCTGGTGCCGTAGCGGTCGGATACCGCTTTGGCATAAGCGCTTTCGTCATAGTCGCGTTCTTCGAACCCGATCGAGAAGGTGCTGACCGGCGCGTCTTGCAGACCTGCCATCAGAGAGACCACGGCGCTGGAATCCACCCCGCCCGACAGCAATGCGCCCACTTCCACATCGGAAATCAGCCGCAGTTTCACCGCATGCCGCAAGACATCGATCATGCTGCCTTTGGGATTTTCGGGCGCCGTCCGCGCATGCAGATTGTCGAGCAGATTCCAGTAGCGCATCAGTTCGGGCGTCTGCCCGCGGCGCACAATCAGGGCATGCGCCGCCGGCAATTTGCGGATCGCGGCATAGATGGTCTTGGGATCGGGCACATAACCGTAGGTGAAGAAGTCCTCCACCGCGACCGGATCGAGACGGCGGTCCAGGCCCGGCGCCTTGAGCAGTGACTTGATCTCGGAACCGAACACCAGCTTGCCGTCCGGCAGCGCCGCATAATGCATCGGCTTCTTGCCGAACCGGTCGCGCACCAGAACCAATGTCTGCTGCGGCGCGTCCCACAGTGCGAAAGCGAACATGCCGCGCAGCCGGGCGAACAGCCCGGTGCCCCAATGACGCCAGCCATGCAGAAGCACTTCGGTGTCGCTGCGGGTCTGGAACTGCGCGCCTTGCGCCTTCAGCTCCGCCATCAAGTCGGGGAAATTGTAGATCTCGCCATTGAAGACGATGGTGAGCGCGCCATCCACGGTCTGCATGGGCTGGATGCCGCCCGCCAGGTCGATAAAGGCCAGACGCCGGTGACCAAGCGCGATGCCGGGTTCGTTGAAGATGCCTTCCCCGTCCGGACCGCGATGCGCCACCGCATCCGTCATGGCCTGGATAAGCGCCGGATCGAAGGGCCGCGTCGTCTGGCAATCGAATAATCCCGTCAGGCCGCACATGGCTTACGCGTCCTTCCTGTTGGTGGGCGTCAGGATTTTTTGCGCCACCGCGACAACCCGCTCGGCGCTGTTGACCCAGGTCAGCGACTGGCGCGTGATCGCATCCTTGGCGCCTTCGCCCAGCCGCGCCCTGAGGGCATCGTCCGCGCAAAGCTTCAGAAGTGCCGCTTCCAGAGCGCCGGGATCTTTGGCGAAAAGCAGGGCGTCATGACCCTCGGTAAGAATCTCGCGGATATTTTCCATATCCGGCGCCACGATGGCGCAACCCAGCTGCAGATATTCGAACAGCTTCAACGGCGAGGAATAGGGCGTGACGTCGGGCAACACCGCGATGTCGAATGAGGTCACGTGGCGGGTGACTTCGTCACGCCCGACAATGCCGGTGATGGTGAGCCGCTCGGGGATGCCCTGTTTGCGGGCATGTTCTTCCAGGGAGGGGCGCGCCGGGCCATCGCCCACCACGAGCACTCGGATATCGTAAGTATCGCGGTGCAGGGCGGCGAAATCGATCAGGCGGTGAACCGCATTCCAGTCACGGATGAAGCCGGTGAAGCCCAGCACGATGACCGGCTTGCCGTCCGCTCCAGCCGACACGGGGGCTTTCGGCGCGGCCTGAAAGCGCGCGGGATCGACACCATTGGGCACCACGGTGATGCGCGATGCCGGAACGCCATAGCTTTCCACCGTCTTGGCCAGAACACCAGTAACGGGGAATGCATGATCGACGTTGCGCCAGATATAGCCCTGCGCCCAGCGCCCGATGCGATGCAGGCGCAGGCCGTCATTCTTTGCCCGCTCCTCGAACAAAGGTGAATTCACTTCCAGGATCAGCGGCAGATCCATCAGCTTGCGCACCCAGACGCCCGCGAACAGGTAAAGGCTGAAGCGTTCATAGATGATGTCGGGCCGGTGGCGGCGCACCGCAGCGCGCAGACGCAGAAACGCCTTGAGATTATAGGCGATCTCCAAGGGCTCATAGAGCCAGGCGGGGATCAGTTTTTTGATGCTGTCGACCGCGGAGTTGGAACCGCCGAACTCGGTCTGCGCGAAAGCCGCAGGCCCCACCAGGATCACGTCGTGACCCAGTGTCTTCAGCGCCTTCATCAATTCTTCCAGATGGACGGACTGGCCGTCACGCGAGGCGATGCGATGGTGAAAGAGAATTCGCATAATTCAGTGAACTCCCCCCTCTTCCGTGCGCGCCCTGTCGCGGCGCCCCGCCCCGTTCCGCGATGCCGCTTTCATAGCACCGGGGCCGCTTTACCTTGGTTAAGAAGCTGGTCGAATTGGCCGAGCAGTGCCGGCCAGGCGTAATCGCGCACCACCCGTTGGCGGGCGGCGGTTCCCAATGCCGCGCCGGACAGTCCGGCGGCCGACAGACAAGCTCGCGCGAAATCCTCGGCCGTATTGGCCAGCAGCAATTCAGTTCCCGGCACCGCATGGATGCCCTCCAATGCATCGCCGGTCACGACGGTTGGCCGGCCCATCGCCATCGCTTCCAGGACCTTGTTCTGGATCCCGCGCGCAATGCGCATGGGCGCGACGCACGCATCGGCATGAGCGACATAAGCGCGGACATCCGGCACTCGGCCGGTCACGAACACACCCGGGATCGATGTCAGCGCTTCCACTTTCGGCGACGGGCTCGCGCCCACGACATGAAATTGGGCGGCAGGCACGGTCCGGCGGATCAGGGGCAATATCTCCCGCGCGAACCAGACCACCGCATCGACATTGGGCGGGTAATCCATCGTGCCGGTGAACACGAAATTCGGCTTGTCCAAGGGATAGGGCGGCTCGAACATATGGGCCGGACTGAAATAATCGAGATCGACGCCATTGCTGATCCCACGGATGCGGTTGGAATATTGCATATGGTCTTTGCGGAACAAATCGGCCTCCGCATCCGAAACGAATGTCGACCAGTCGCATTCGCGCACGATCCTGTCTTCCAGTTCCGCCACGCATTTCCATTCCCGCCGATAGACCTGGCGCATGGGGAAGGACGCCACGTCCGCATAGGAACGCCATTTTTCCGAATCGATATCGACCACATCGATCAGGCGGATCGCCGGCAGCGTCTCCCGCAAATCGAGAATGTAAGGCGCCATGTTGGACGAGCAGACGACAATGATTTCCGGCTTGATATCCCGCACCACCTGACGGACCCAGCGCGCCAGCCCCCGGTCCCGATAGAAGACCACGCTCAGCGCCTCGCCTGTCAGAAGTCCTGACAGGCAGGCGATCTTGGCGCGGCGCCTGTCGATCTGCGCAAAATGCGCCGTGGCGCACATCGCGCGCACGGTCTCGATGTGCCGGACATCATGTGGATCGTCCACCAGGCATCCCAGATGGATGTCGTGGGATTTGCGCAGATGCTGTAGCACCTGCAGCACCCTGATCTTCTCGCCTTTGTTGGGCGGATAGGGAATGCGCTGGGTGAGGAAAAGAAGGTTGGCCACGACGCTTACGCCAGGCTGCGGCTGATGAAAGGCGAAATCGCGTTGGCGACCGGGATCGGCAGGCGCTGCCAGGTCGCAATGATCTTGGCATAGCGCGGATTGGTGGGATTGAGGTTGGGCAAGGTATCGCGGCCCAACAAAAGATATTGCGTTGTCAGCGGTCGGGGTGTGAAGCCCCAATTGCTCTTGAAACTGTAAGGGCCGGTGCCGACTTTGCTGCGGCCGAAATCGAATATGGTGGCACCGCGTTCGACCGCCCGGCGCATCAGCGCCCAATACATCATGTCATTGGCACCGCTGCGGCGCGCTTCGACCAGGCTTCCGGTATAATAAGGAAGCACCTTGTCGCGATAGTAAAAGCTCATCACGCTGGAAGTCGGCACCCCATCCTTGCTGACGGTAAGGATTTCACAGTTTTCGCCGAACACGGTCAGCAGGTTTTCGTAAAAGCGCCGCGGCAGGATCGGCGTGCCGTGATCGCGCAGGGTGCGGGCATAAAGATCGAAAAAGGGCCGGATCGTGCGCTCGATGGAGACGGTGAAGCCTTGCTCCAGCGCCTTTCGGACCACGGCGCGCTGCTTCCTGGGAATCTGCTTCAGATTGTCGGCTTCCTCGCGCGCGATCGGCCCTTCAAAACCTGCGTAAAGGTCGCCCTTGGATTGCCAGCCCGGCCCTGCCGTCTCGCAATCCCGAAGCTCGACATAGGCGACCTTGCGGTCGCGGCCGATCTGGGCGGCCTCGTCCAACACATGGGTCAGTCCCGCCGGGCCAGCGGCCAACGGTCCGCCGCCCACCGTGAACCCGTTGCCGATCAGAAAATGGCCGAACAACCGGCTGTTGATTTCCGTCAGCGGCATGACGGCATCGAGCGCACCGCCGCTATCGCGCGAAATCAGATACGGGCAGGCATGGCCGAAGCTGCGCTTGATGACGTCGCGCCAACCCGACAGATGGAAAAAGGAGGAATCGAGACGGGAGGCGACAAAGGCATCCCATTCGGCCGAGGCCGCACCGGTATCAGGCAGCAGCATTGCGGGTCTGGGTCGGTGCCCGCTCCGAAGATTCATCCAGGAAAATGGAATCCATTCGATTCCAACGGAAATCGCGGGTGAGCCGGCCGAGCCGGTCACCGGTCTTGGCCAGATTGGTGTAATGGCGGAATCGCGATTTCGCCGACACGCCGCTTGGCCGCGGCTGATCCGGATCGACTTCCCAGGGATGAATGTAGAAAACAGCGGGCAGACGGTCGTGCCGGTTGATACGGCGCAATGCCGCCCGCGAAACGGAATAGGGCAACAGACGGAAATAGCCGCCGCCGCCGGCCGGATAATTCTTGGAGCCGAGCCGTACCGTGGCAATCGGCACTTCGATCAGATGCTTTACCCCCGCCGGCTTGTAGACCGAGCGCGGCGCATCGGGATTGGAGTAATTATCCCGCGCCACGGGATAGACGCTGGACGAATAGCGATAGCCTTCTTCTTCCAGAACCGGCCAAGCCCAGGGTGTGCTGGCGCCGACGCTGAAGGTCGCGGCGCGATAACCGCGCACTTCCACGCCGCCAATGTCTTCCAGGATCGCCTTGGTGCGACGAATGTCGGCGCGGAATTCCTCGGGCGACTGGGAATCGACGCGGTAATGGCAATAGCCATGGCTGGCCAGTTCATGGCCGCCAGCAACAATCTCGCGCACCATGGCGGGATGGCGCTCGGCGATCCAGCCCAGCGTGAAGAACGTGCCCTTCACCTTGGAGGCGGCGAAAATGTCGAGAATGGCGCGGGTATTCTGTTCCACGCGCGAAGGATAGCTATCCCAGTTGGGGCGCGTGTAGGCCTTTTCCAGCGCCTGGACCTGATAATAGTCTTCCACATCGACGGAGAGGCCGTTGGCGATGGAAGATGTGTCCGGTCCCTGCTCCATGATGGCGGCTTGTCAGAATCTCTTGATGATCGCGGCAAAGACCACGTTTTCCGTGATGCTATCGCCATTGTTGAAAAGCTGAACCTGGCGCTGATAGGCATAGCCGGCGGCCGCCCGCATGGTGGAATTGAGGTCGTATTGAAGCCCGACATTTCCGCCGTAATTTTCGTTGGCGCCGAAGAACGGGTTTTCGAAGGTGTGGTAGTAATCGATGCCGGCGGCAAACGCGAGATCTGGAGCAATGCTGCGCAGGTAATCGATGCCGGTGACCAGCGAACGGTCATGCGCATTGTTGAGCGCCAGCAGCATGCGATCATTCCAGGTGCCCCGTAACGCCAGCGACTGATCCGGCCAAGTATAGACGAGCACGACCTCGGCTTGCTTGTTCAAAGCCGTCTGGTTGTCGATGTTGCCGTTGATCTGGAACTGGCTGCTGGAAAGCGCCGTGGGCAGCTGGACCGTGGCCAGTGCGAAACTGGTGAAGGCCGTATTGATCTGGAGCTGGTTCGGCTGGATGGATTCGAAATAGCGGCCCTGGGCATAGAACGTGTCGGAAATCTGCAGATACAGATCGCCTCTCCAGGCGGAATGGCCGAACCGTTCGCCATATTCGACGGAAACCGTGGAATCCGGGAAGCCCGGATTCACGCCGAAATTATATTCGCCGCCGGCGCTCCACATCGCTTCGCGAATATTCACGATGCCAGGCTGCTCGACATTGTCATAGCCGCCGCGTCCGATCAGGCGGAAGGACGGAAAAATCCGGATAAAGGCGGATTGCTGGAAATTATAGGCCTGAAAGTCGTGATCGTCCTGCTCGATCAGGGCATTGGTGGTCAGCTGATAGCCCTGATAGCGCTGCGCGGTGTCGATCGCCATGGCGCCGGCCACGATCGAGGAGCTGGGCGGCACGCCGACGGTGCTGCCAGTGGGGTTGTCATAAAATACCTGGGCAAAACGGCCCGCCACATCGAGGTCGGCGAACGAGTCCAAAGTCGTGGTCAGGTGGGGACCGATGTCATAGGTCGCGATCTGGACCTGATTGCCGGGGCCGACCCGGTTGAGAGCGGGCGAGCCGAACGTCGAGACGCTGCTGTTCATCAGCAGGGCGGCGGCGTCGATCTGGAGGAAGTCCGGGATCACGGCATAGTTGGCAGTGCCTATGGCGTCGCCGGAAAAGCCGTTGAGCTGACTTTCGTTGATATAGGCATCGTAATAGGCGTGCCCGACGAAGCTGGCGGTGAAGGGACCGTGGACATTCACTTCGGCGCCCACCATCGGGCGGGTGATGAAATCCGCCTGCTTGTTGGTGGAGGTCAGCAGGGCATTGTCCGTGAAGGTCTCCTGAAGGCCGACCATCGGGGTAATGGAGAAGTCCCTTGTATCGATCAGGGGGGTGGCAGCGCCCGGCGGGGGGCGGTCCAGAATGCCCGTGAAAACGCTCTGCGCGGAGGCACCGGTCGAGGCCATGGCAAGCAGAAAAATGCAGCCGCCCGCGTATTTACCAGCGCGGCTGGCCCGAAAACCCAAAGACTGCATATCCCCTCGCCACCAAAAGTGACGCCGATTCACGAATTACGAGAATACCGAACCGGCGACCTGGAATGATCAGTCTTATTGAAGACCATAGCAACCCGGGATTCGTCAATCGGTCCGGCCTGGCGGTGAAGGATACCCAGCCCTTCGTCGATGTCTTTCCGGCGGGTCTGTCCCTTGGCGGCAACAAACATGATCTGGCCGGCATAGCCGGCAAGCGAGATGGTCTCGCTGCAGGCCAGGACGGAGCCGGAATCGATGATGACGATCCGCTTCTCGGAACCGTCATGGAAGGTCTTCAGCAGAAGCGTCATCCGCTCACTGGTGATCAGTTCGGGGGCCGTGATCCGGGGAAGCCCGGCGGGCACGGCATAAACGCCCTTGACGCTGGTGGGATAGACGATGTCTTCGATCCCGATTTCCTCATTTTCGAGGAAATCCAGCAGTCCCAATTCGCCGGACAGGCCCATGCGGCGCGACAGTTCCGGTGAACGCATATCGGCGTCGATCAGAATCACACTGTAATCCCGTTCGAAAATGAAGCTCATCGCCAGGCCAAGTGTGACGGTGGTTTTGCCTTCCCGGGGGCTGGCGCTGGTGATCAGGATGGTGCGCGGATCCTTGGCCTTGTCGGCGGGCGCATTGTCGATGCGCGACAGGATGTGACGCTTGACGACGCGGAAATCTTCGCGCGTGCGGGATTCGTCGAAATGCGGCGTGACCACCGATCCGACGCGTTTGAC
The DNA here is from genome assembly GCA_040389405.1 of Pseudomonadota bacterium. Lineage (GTDB taxonomy): Bacteria > Pseudomonadota > Alphaproteobacteria > Micropepsales > Micropepsaceae > Rhizomicrobium. The sequence continues at coordinate 560,612 of JAZJZY010000002.1, forward strand.
CACACCGCCCCGCTCTTCAACCTTTTCGAGGCTGGAGACCGTGTTGGCCGGCACCAGAATGGCGTCGTCTTCGACGGATATGTCGGCTGGAAATACCTTGCCCGTATAGGGAACTTTGCTCATCTGACCCATCGCCAATTGCCGCCTGTTATTTCACAAAACCCTGGAACAGGGATGCCGAATATTCGTGGAAAAGTGCCTGAAGCCATGGCGATGTGGAAACCGATACCAGAACCGTGGCAACCAAAAGGATAACGCCAAAGGTGACCAGCACGGCAACATTGCGAGAGCTTTGAACGGCCTCTCCCGTGTGCCAAGTCTGCTCCCAGGAAATGGTTCCTATTACCGGCAGCTGGAAGGCTTCTTCCAATTCCCGCGGCGCCACGAAGACGCCGGTGATGGCGCCTCGCACATAGGCGGCGCCGATGCCGCCCGCGATCGCGGCAAGCACGGCCAGGCCCAGAAGCAGGGGACGATTTGGTCCCGAGGGAGCGGTGGGAACCGTGGGCTGATTGGTGACCTGGAATTTGGCGGAATTGTTGGCGCCATACACGGCCAGGGACATCTTGGCGGCCTCGCGGCGCGACAAAAGTTCCTGATAGGCATTGCGCAGTGTGTCGTCGGCACGCCGCAGATCCGCTTCCTGCGAGGCGATTTGCGGCGGCAGGCCGGGCCGCGCCCGTGCCCGGCGGAGCCGTGCCTGTGCGGCGGCAAGCTGGCCGCGCGCGACAGTCACACCGGAATTTTCCCCGCTCTTGCTGGCCTGGGTCGCACGCTGCTGCAGCTGCGCCAATTGCTGGCGGGCCGCGATCACGTCGGGATACTGGTCGGTGTATTGCAGACGCAGCGCCGCGATCCTGTCTTCCAGGGCTGCGATCTGTGCCTGGGCCGGCGAGCCGCCGCCATCGCGTGCCAGAGCCGCGGTATAAACGGCCCGCGCATTTTCGACATCGTTTGCGGCATTGGCTTCTTCATCCGTATCGCCCACCACGGGTGTGGCGGAGCCATAGCGCTGGTGGAATGCCGCCAGTTTCTGCTGCGATTCATTCAGCTTGCGCTGATAAACGGCGATCTGCGCATCAAGGAAAGTATCCGCCTGGCTGAAATCGCGCTGGGCGCGATCCTGGGTGCTCGACACGAACTGGCTCAGCAACAGCTGGACCACGCGGTAGGCGCGCATCGGATTGGTGGCGGTGTAGTGAAACTCCGTGAAGCCGTCGCCGGAATCAGGAACGATCTGGATCTTGTTGCGCAGCGTGCGGATCGCGCTCTCGCGGGCCGCAGGCTCAAGCCTGGCAAGAGCAGGGTTCAGCTGTTCGGCGACCTTGCCCAGATTCTGATCGTTGAGCAGGGTCTTCTGGACCACATAGGTACCGCCATACTCCGCGCCCAGCGACACATTGGCCGCGGCGGAAGAAAGCGGCGTCTGGCGCGGAACATAAATTTGCGCCCAGGCGTCGTAATTGTCGGGCATCCGCACCACAAAGGCCGCGCCCGCGATGAACACGATGATCGCGGTGACGATGGCCGTCCAGCGATAGCACCAGATGCGAACCATTTCGTCGTAGAGCAGACTAAGTACGGTGCCGACCATGTTCCTGTTCGTTCATTTGAAATTGCCCATCCGACGACTGGGCTGCGTACGGCGAAAAATGCGTCCGGCCCCACCGCAAGGATGAGGCCGGAAAATTGTTATCAGAACCAGCGTTCCGGAATGCGGATGACGTCGCCCGGCATGAGTTGAACATTCGCCTTCAGATCGCCGCCCTTCATGAGATCGGCCAGATGCACGGGAATGCCGCGGCTGACGCCATTCTGGGTCCGAATGATCTGGGCATCGTTGCCCGCGGCATACGTGTTCAGGCCGCCCACATCGATGAGGACGTCCAGAACCGTAAGACCCGAACGATAGGGCACGGATTTGGGCGTTGCGGCGGCGCCGATGACCCGGATCGTGGCGGCGCTGCCCGGCGCGGCGACCTGCCGAACCAGAACGGTTACCACCGGATCCTGGACATATTTGCTGAGCGCGGTGCGCAGATTGGCGGCCAGGTCGGTCGGAGTCTTGCCCTGCGCCTGGATGTCGGCCACCAGCGGCGTCGAGATCTTGCCATCCGGACGGACGGGCAGGATCACCGACAGGTCCGGGTTCTTCCAGACGAAAACCTGCAATTCGTCGCCGGGACCGATCAGGTAATCGGCAGCGACGACAGAGGATGAAGGCGGCGGAGCGGCGGCGGCGTTGTTCTGCGCCTGGGCCGCGATGGGCGACAGCAGCAATAGCGCCGTCGCGACGTGTGTCAGTTTAAAGCAATTCATTGCGATGCCCCTCGTTTGAAGCTCAATTCCCAAACCCAAAGCAAGGCCCGTACCAAGTCGTTACGTATCAAAAGCAGACGACATTCACATCTGCCAGCTTGGTGCGGGCTGCTCTGCCCAACCTGAACTCCAACCAACGACCGCAGGCGGCGCCGGTCCGGAATTACAACCCAGATGCTATAATATTTCCTGAAGGCTGTCGCAGAACTTGGCCAAGAATAGGTATCGGAATCGTGACAGTTAACCGCGAGTTACCCAGCCGGGAACCTTCCCCGAACCGCCTGGTCGGCGCGCTCCGGACGGCAATAGCTTAGCGCTCTCTGCTCTGCATGCCCCTATAGGACTTATCCACCGCGGAGACGGCGGAGTATTCCTCCCGGGTTTCCAGACAGACTTCCGCACGATACGAAAAGAACAGGTCCGCCGTGCCGTATTTTCGCAGATTTGTACGTTCGGTGCAGTCCACCACGGATACGGCGGGGGCGCATTTCAGCAGGCCATCCTTGTAATGCCGCAGCGCCTCATGGGCACCGCATTCCAGCACCTGGGCGCTGGAAAAGCCCGACGCCAGGCCTTCGCTGGACTGGACGACCTTGCCGATCATGATTTTCAAATGCGAGCCGGGAATGCAGCGCACCACTTCGCCTTCATAACCGCTGTTAATCCAGCTATCGCCCAGCATATGCGAGGCGGGAAATTCGTGGGCGTCCGCCGACAGGCAAACCGCATGAATGGTCTTGACCACGGTGGCTTCCTGTATGGTGCATTGGGCACGGGTTTCCACGGCGAGCGTGCCGAGATCGCCGCCGACAAAAGCGGCCGGCGCTTCCGGCGCCCAGCCGCCGCCGCCCATCACCACCGCACTTGCGCCTGCGCCGCCCGTGGCAAAGGCGTTGGCCGATGCGCTGGCGTTGGCAACCGCCGATGCTTCCGCGCTGACGGAGATGTTATCGCCGCCCTTGTTGATGACGATGCTCTTGTTGATGTTGATATTCTTGGAATTGTCGATGGTCTTGGAGTTATCGATATTCTTGGTGATATTGATGTTCTTGGAGTTGTCGATGTTGTTGGTCACATCGATATTCTTGGTCACCGTCACCGGCTTATAGACGTTAATATTGTTCTCGATCGTGGTCGGTTTGTAGATGCGGATATTGTTGTTGACGGTGGACGGGCGGCTGGGATGACCGACCGGGGCACAGGTGGACGGAGGCGGGACATGCGTCATGCCGCCGCCATATGTCCCCATATGGGACATTCCCCCGGCTTCCGAGGCGAAGGGTGTACCAATAATGGCCGCGCCGACCAGCGCGGAGGTCAGGAAATGTACGGTCCTGTTCGGCATCAATGCTCCTAACGTCCGTCCGGACGTGAATTCTCAGGGGAGCAATTTCACGAAGCATGCCAGCAGGACCAGGCGCCCTTCCCGACCGGGAAAGGACGCCTGGGTTGGTGCTATGCGCCTTGCCAGAAGCCGCGCAATTCGCGGTTGAATTCGGCCCAGCGCTCCTCCGGAAAGAAGATGCGCGCGCCGGTCAATTCCACCAGGCGCTTGGTGCCGGGAAGGATTTTGGCCAGCCAGCGGCCCCATTGGACGCCGAAATAGACATCATCGGTGCCCCATACGATCAATGCCGGCGCTTTCAACGCCTTCAGAGCGTCCTCGATCGCAAGCGTGTGCTGGTTGTCGAACGCCGCCAGGAAGCGCCGGAAATCCGCCAGACGCTTATCGTTCCGCATCAACGGCCGCAGATAGGTTTCGATATCGGCATCGCTGACCTTGGCCGCATCCTCATAGGCCGGACCCAATGCACCGGGCGACCGGTAGACGCTTTTGTCCGCCAGCATGGCGCCCAACGCATCGCCAAGCCCGCCCGCTGCCGCCATCGCCAGGAACGGCTTGAAGGCTTCCGGCGGCCAATTGTCGTGCGTATCGCAGTCGGTCAAGGTCAGGCTGCGCACCCGCTCGGGATGATTGGCCGCAAAGATCTGTGCGATGCCGCCGCCGCTGTCATTGCCCACCAGATCGACCTTGTCGATCTTCAGCGCATCCAGGAATTGCAGCAGCATTTGCGCATTGGCGGTGACGGAGACATCGCCGCCCGGCGTTACCTCTGTCGCGCCATGGGCCAGAAGATCGGGCGCGATGCAGCGCCTGATGTCCGACAGATGGGCCAACTGATGCCGCCACAGATGATTGTTCAACAACACCCCGTGCACGAAGAGTGCGACGGGACCCTGCCCCTGCTCGGCATAGGCGATATCGCCCGAAGGCGTGCGTACGGTCTTGAGCGTCATCTCAGCCTCCCGTCCGCAAGGCGGACGCCTTGGCATCGCGCAAGGTCTGCGCGCATTCCTCGCAGCAGACTTCCACCACATGACCGCCGATCGTGACCGTGATCGCGGTCGCATCCAGCTTGCAGTCGCAAGCGGCACAACTTTTCTCGTCCATGACTTTGTCCTTCCTTGTTCATCTCTCGATGAGGGGAAGGACCATTTTTGGAAGAACCGCCGCTATCAGGATCTTTAGCGATCTAGTGCTGCGAGGTCGCCTGGCGGAATTCCGACGGCGTGCGGCCGTAAGCCTCGCGGAAGGCCGCGCTGAAATGGCTGTGACTGGAAAAACCCAGATCCAGGCCCAGGGCGGTGAGATCGTCATATTGCGGCAGCAGGTCCAAGGCCCGCGCCAGTCTCAGCCGCAGTTGGTAGCGATAAAGCGGTATGCCTTCCACCCGGCGGAAAATCTGGGTGAGATAGACCGGCGAGCCACCCACTTCGGCGGCAATTTCCGCCAAGGTCCAGCGCCGCGAAAGATCCGACGCCAGCACCAGCTTGACCCGGTCGGCCAGCCGCTGCGGCGCGATCCCGGCATCGGTGGCATGGCTGGTGCGCGGGCCCAGTGCCCGTTGCACCAAGGTCAAGGCAATGCTTTCCGCTTCCAGCGGCTGCGCCGTGCCCAGAAGCAAGCCATGGCGCAGCAGCGCCACCAACGCCTGGGTGCGCGGATCGATGCGCAAGCGCTGGCGCCGGAATGCCACCTGTGCGCCGTCATGCAGCAATGCCTTGGGCGCCAGTTCCCGCAACAGCGGTTCGTGAATGCTCAGCGACAGAGAGGCATCACCGCCCGTCACCGGATGGCTGACCCTGTAGCCTTCACCAGCATTGAAGAACAGAACCTGATTGGCCTCGGCGACGGTCTGATCGCGCCCCAGATGGCGGGCGAAGACACCGCGATAGGGAAACACCAGTTCGGTGGCGCCCGCGCATTCCTCGGCGCTCTGATGGCGGCAATTTCCTGCGCAGCACACATCGCGCACCGTGACGCTGTCCGTATGCAACAGAGTCCGGGCGGCAAATTCCGGCGCGGGCTCTTTCTCCGGCATCAGGTCTCTTCAATCGCATCGACGCGATCGGGATAAAAGGCCAGATAGTCCTTTATCTCCGCGACCGCGGCATAGGGCGTCTCATACGTCCATACCGCATTGCGCGAGCGCTCGCCACCGAGTGGAATACTGTAATAGCTGCAATCGCCTTTGTAGGGGCAATAGGTCTGGTGATCGGTGCGTTCCAGCAGCGACATGTCCACATCCGTGCGGGGCACATATTTGACCCCCGGGTAGGACGCCTCCTGCAGGATCAGCGCCCCTCGCGTATCCGCGATCACGCGCCCGCCCAGCTTGACAACGACCCTGCCGGACGCCGGCGTGATGGTGATGGGATGATCGGGTCCGGGAATTTTCACAGGTTTACCGCTCATCCTTGGCCTCCATGCGGAACCAATTGCAAATGGATACTGCGCAAGCTCCGGTCAAGGTCCCGAGAAGCACGCCCCGGGGCGATTTTGTTTTGCACCCGGCTGCGTTAGCGTGGCGCCATCATGACCTTGCAGACATTGCTCAATCAGGCGGTATCGCTGCACCGGGATGGCCGGCTTGCCGAAGCCGAAGGGCTTTACCGGCGGGTGCTGGCGCAGACGCCGCCAAATTTCCAATTGCAGCATCGTCTGGCCCTGCTCCAATTCCAGCAGCAGCGTTTCGCGGAAGCGTTGACTTCGGCCACGGCAGCCTTGGCCCTCAATCCGCAAGCCGTCGAAACATTGACCTTGAAGGGCGCCGCGCTGGCGGCAACGGGACGGCAGGATGAAGCATTGTCGCTGTTCGATACCGCTCTCGCGCTGAAGCCCGATGCGCGCGATGCCTTGTACCACCGGGCAATGGCCTTGCTCCGGCTCGGCCGCCCGCAAGAGGCGGTGGCCGGTTTCGACCGCCTGTTGGCGCTTGCGCCGGATCATGTCGACGCCTGGGTCAATCGCGGCGTCGCGCTGCAGCAATGGGGAAAGTTCGCCGAAGCGCTCGATAGCTACGACCGCGCGGTCGCTTTGGTGCCGGGGCATGTGCAGGCCCAGATCAATCGCGGCACGGCCCAGCAGGCGCAAGGCCGCTTCGCCGATTCCCTAACGAGCTTCGACAAGGCTCTGGCGCTGGCGCCGCGCCAGGCCAGCGCCTGGCTGGGACGCGCCAGCGCTCTGATGGGCCTGCAGCGTTTCGAGGAAGCATTGGAAAGTTTCGACGCGGTGCTGGAGATCACGCCGGGCGAGCCGACCGCATGTCACAAGCGCGACGTGCTGCTGGAAACCATGAAATTGCTTCAGGACATTCCACCCGACGCGAACGCGCTCGAGGTCTGGCAGGATCGCGGTGCGCTTTTCCAGATCACCCAGCGCTTTCCCGAAGCCCTGATGGCGCTGGACAAGGTGCTGGCGCTGGATCCCGTGAATTCCACGGCCCTGGTCCGCAAAGGCGCGGTACTATGCGAAGCGCGGCGCGTAGCGGAAGGCATGGAGGTCTATCGCCATCACGCCGATGTCACTCTGGCTGGCAAGCCGGTGACGTCCGAAAGTGATCCGCCACACAAGCAGCGCCATGACGCGGAACAGCGCGTCTATCTGGCCGGACGCGGCGTCAATGACGATGGCTTTCGCCTGGAGCAGGGCGCACGGATTGCCGGGCCCGCGGTCAATCCCGCCAATGCAGGAGACATAGCCGCGCGCTGGATCCAGACCGATCCACCGGTGGTGGTGATCGATAATCTTGTCACCGATGAAGCCCTGGAAGGCCTTCGGCGTTTCTGCTGGGGCTCGACCATATGGCGGCGCCCTTACAAGAGCGGCTATCTGGGCGCGATGCCGGAGACCGGTTTCGCCTGTCCTTTGCTGGCCCAGATAGCGGACGAGCTGCGCGACGTCTTTCCCAGCGTGATCGGCGATCATGGGCTGCGCCGCACCTGGGGCTTCAAGTACGACAGCAGCCTTTCGGGCATTCCCATGCATGCCGACCAAGCGGCGGTGAATGTCAATTTCTGGATCTCACCCGACGATGCCAACAAGGACCCCGACAGCGGCGGCCTGGTGGTGTGGGATGTGAAGGCGCCGCGGGACTGGGATTTCGCCCGCTACAACACGGACGAGGCGGCGATCCGCGCCTTTCTCGCCGAGAAAAGCGCCAAGCCCATCGTCGTGCCGCATCGCGCCAACCGGGCGGTGATCTTCGATTCCGATCTGTTTCACGAAACCGACAAGATCGTCTTCAAGGACGGTTACGAGAACCGGCGCATCAACGTCACCATGTTGTATGGACGGCGCGCCTATTATGGCGGATAGATTGCTGCGCATGAACGCACCGCCGAACGATATCGATCTGGACAAGGTCGCCAGCCAGACGCTGGGCCATTATGCCAAGCTTGGTGAGGGCTTTCGCGAACGCACCCGCGATCACGATGTCAGCCAGAACATTGCCGCCCTGCTGGATCACGTCGAGGGGCCGGCCCCCTTCACCATACTGGATGTCGGCTGCGGCCCCGGCCGCGATCTGAAGACTTTCGCCTCCCTAGGTCACACCGCCATCGGTCTGGAAGGCTGCGCCGAATTCGCCGCCATGGCGCGCGCGGATGGATCCGAAGTCTGGGAGCAGAATTTTCTTTCCCTCGATCTGCCACCGGGCCGTTTCGACGGCATCTTCGCCAATGCCGCGCTGTTCCACATTCCCGGCCAGGAGTTGCCGCGCGTGCTGGCGCAATTCCACGCCACCTTGAAACCGCGCGGCGTGCTCTTCAGTTCCAATCCGCGCGGCGACAATGAAGAAGGCTGGTTCAACGGCCGCTATTGCAACTATCACGACCTGGATGGCTGGCGCCGCTATCTGACGTCGGCAGGCTTCGACGAGATCGATCACTTCTACCGGCCCACTGGGTTGCCGTGCGATCAGCAGCCCTGGCTCGCCAGCGTCTGGCGCAAAAAATAAGACGCCCCAACGCGCCGCTCCTCACTACCAGTGAAGACTGATCGTGCCGGTGCCGGCGATGGCCGTGGTGCCGCCGCCAAGCTGGCTGTCGATGCGCGCACCGAAGGCAAGGCCGTTGTCTTGGCTCCAATCGAGACCCGCGCCCAAGAGCGCGGTGTCCCCGGCGATCCGCCCACCCTGAACCACAAAGCTCGATCCTGGCAAAGCCTGGAAGGTGGCGAGCGCAAAAGGTGCGCCATAAAGCTCATGCGCCCAGGCGGCCGAAAGCTCCAGCGCCAAAATGCCCGCGCCCGCGTCGATTCTGCGTCCCGCTTTCAGGCCCAGCTCGCTATGGCCGAAATCGCTGTCATGCGCGGCATAGGAGAGCGTGAAATTGGCACTGCCCGAAGCCGCGTGCTCGCCATAGCCGGGCGCCCGGAAATCGTCCCACACAAAGGCGGCATAAGGAACAAGGCCATCCTGTTCGTCGAGCGCCACGCGCCAGCCGCCCTCGATCCGCGCGCCCACATCATGGGCGGTGTATTTGGCGGAAAGCAGATCGGTGCCCGAAATGGCGAGAAAGCGCAGCGTGTCGATATCGTGCCAGCCATAACTGAAAGCGCCCGCGACATAGCCTTGGTCCGCCACGTCGAAATTGCCGTAAAGGCCCAGCATGGCATCGTTGCTGGTGCCCTGGCCGTTGCCCGCGCGGAAGGAGCCATGCCCGCCGCCCGCCGCCGCACCCAGGCGCAGATGATCGCTCACCTGCATCTCGATGCCGGCGGCGAAGCCTGCATCACCCGCCTTCAGGCTTTGGGTTCCCGCCACCGGATCGGCGGCAATGCCAGTATGGCGGCCATAGGCCGAACCCCATATCCGCGTCGCGCCCACGGCCAGTTGCGCAGGCTTCGGTGCGCCGTCCTCGCCATAGGCGCTGGCGGGCGCGAAATTCGCGGCGGTCACAGTGGCGCTGCCGCCCCCACCTTCCGCCGTCAGGGTCGAGATGAATGGTAGGAAAGCCTGGCTGCCGCCTTGCGCGGCGTCCGCACCGGCCTCACCCGAAATTTGCGCCATCGCGCTTCCCAACGCCGCACCCGACAGGCCGAACAGCGCGTTGAAGCCACTGTTGAGCGTGGCGCCGCCTGCAATTGCTGCATCGATCGCCTTGGCCGCACGGACGCCGTTGCCGCCCACGCCCGCTGGCAGCAGGGGCGTGATCGCGTTGGCGTCGACGAAGAAGTAGGCATCGTTGGCATCATAGCCCAGATGGCCTATATAAGCAGGCGGAAGTCCCGCCGTGGAGAGAGAAGCATAGCTGCCGCTTATGCCCCCGGTAGCGGTGAGAAGCGTATAGCGCTGGCCGATGACATAGGTGCCGGGCGTGCCGCCGACCACGAGCGCGCCATCGAGGCTGGCCATACCGGTGACGTTCGCGGCGCTGTTGGTGGTGGGCGTCAAATAGGCAAAGCTGGTCGCGCCTGCAGCCAAAGTCAGATTTCCGTTCACGGTCAGGGTGCCCGCGCCGGAAGTCGCGCCTGGACTGAACCGGCCACCGCTGGCGATGGTGGTGCCGCCGACCTTACCAGTACCGGTCAAGGTGCCGCCGCTGGCGACGGTAACCGTCCCGACTGCGCCAGTTACCGCCAAAGTACCCGCGTTGACGTTGGTGAGACCCGCGTAGGTGTTCGTCCCCGTCAGAGTCAGCGTACCGCTGCCCACCTGGGTCAGCGAGCCGATGCCGGAAACAGTTCCCGCAAATGTCACCGCATCGGAGCGATCGAAAACAAGCGACGTTCTGTCGAGGACGTCACCGACAATCGAACCGGTAGTACCACCATTGCCAACTCGAATGGTACCTGTGCCGGTGTCCGTACCACCGGTGTAGGTGTTCGCTCCTGTCAAGATCAATGTGCCGACACTTTGCCCAACTGAACCGGTTCCGGAAATGATGCCTGGAAATATTACCGTGTTGGGAAATCCGAAAACTAGCGCGCCATTGTCGATTACATTTCCTGCAAGAGTACCTGTGATGATGCCATCACCAAAGGTCGCAAGCGTGCTGCCCGCGCCGATCAAGGTGCCCCCGGTATAAGTGTTCGCACCCTCCAACCTAAGAGTGCCGCCGCCTGTTTGAACCAGGGAGCCAGTCCCCGAAATCGCGCCTGCAAAAATTACAAAATCGGAGCGATCAAACACAAGCGAACCATTATTGGTGACATCGCCTACAATTGAACCATTGGTGCCGCTGTTGCCAATCTGCAGCGTGCCGCCCAAGATCGAGGTGCCGCCAGTGTTGCTGTTCGCACCGGTCAAGACCACCGTGCCGGAACCGACCTTATACAAGGCAGCATTGGGGTTGGTGATGTTGAACGCAAATGTGGAGTTTGATGCGCCGCCCAACACGACCTGGTCCTGTGGAAAGATCGCTGCGGCGGTCGAAGTGAAGCTGGACTTCAGCGTCCCCGTCGCCAGATCGACGATATCGTAAACGCCGCTCAGGCTTTGAACATAGATTACCCCGTCGACGATGGAGAGCGACCGTCCCTGATTGGCGATGCCGCCGGACAGCACATTGGCGGCAGAGATCACGCTGACATGCCCGGTGGTTGGATCAATCGACGCCAAGCGAAAATCTCCCACCGAAGGGGTGGCAAAATCATAGAGCGTGCCATTGACGGGATCGAAGGCAAAGGTTCCGGCGACATTCTGGGAAAGCGCGACCGAGCGGATGGCGGCGCCGGTGTCGAGATTGGTCACCAGCAGAGTACTGCCGCTCAAGGTATAGACTTCCCGGTTGATCGAATTGACAGCGGCGGCAGCCGACACGAAAGGCTGGCCGATCGGCGCGAAGGCTGGCGACTTCTGTACCTGGGTCAGGCTGACCGGATCGATGCTGACGATATGATGCCCCGTGCCGTCCAGATTGTCGGCGATCAGGCGATCGTTCGCTACGTCGAAGCCAAGAATAGTGAGATTGCTGCTCAAGGAACGAGAGGTGCCGAACTGTCCCTCGATGGCGAGCGTGCCCGTGGAGGTCGGCAGGTAAAATTCACCGACGATGGGATTGGCGGCATAAACCTCCAACGGCAAAACCAGCCCATTGGGTAGATGCGAAAAGAAGGTGAATGTCCCGGTGGCAGGATTGATCTGCCCGAAATCCAAGGCACCGGCGGATGGAATGTTCAGCCCATAGGATTGCACCGCGCCCAAGGCTGGGGCCGCGCCCGTCATTGCCACAATGCTGGCGCCGAGCCAAAGGCCCGCCCGCCACGCCGTCCCCTTATGCATGAAATCAAGCGCGGGTTTCCCGCGATCCCCTTTAAACCCGCCAGAGGCCCGCATCTGTTGATCCGGCCTCCGATACGGCACCCGCCCCGCGTGCATGTTACGCCTGGATTTGCGAGGCGCGAAAGCGGATTCGGCGGTCAAATCCGCGCAGCAACAGTAAAGAAGGCTGGTTCAACGGCCGCTATTGCAACTATCACGACCTGGATGGCTGGCGCCGCTATCTGACGTCGGCAGATTTCGAAGAGATCAATCACTTCTACCGGCCGAGCGGCCTGCCGCGCGAAGAGCAGCCTTGGCTCGCCAGTGTCTGGCGAAAAAAATAAACCCTCCCCTAGAGCGGTTCCAGGAAAAGTGTGCAGCGGTTTTCCGCCCGGAACCGCGACAAACAAAAAACTAGAGCATTTTCGCCTATAGCGAAAATGCTCTAAAGAGGGCTTATCTCTACTCTCGAAACGAGGACTTAGGCGGACACCACCTTGTTGTAGGCAGCAAAGAAGCCTTCCATGTCGGCCTTGGAACCGATGGAGATGCGCGACACGGTCGGCCAGGCCGGGAAGACGCGAGCGATTTCCACGCCTTGGGCCGCGAAGGCGGCTTTCATGTCTTTCGCCGTCTTGGTCTTCCAATCAATCATCAGCATGTTGCCATGGCTGGGACCGATCAGCTTCAGACCGCGCTTGGTGAGGAAGTCTTCCGTCATGGTGCGGGTCGCGATCAGTTCGGCGCGGCGCGCATCGATCAGGCTCTTGGCGGTGAGGCTGGCGGTGGCACAGGCGGCCGACGGGATCGGCAATTGCCCCGACAGGCTGCCGCCATCCCACAACTTCATCTTCTGGATGATGTCGGGACGGGCGATCAGGTATCCCACCCGCATGCCGGCCATCCCGAAGATTTTCGAGAAGGTACGCATGATCATCACATCCTTGCCCGCGATGGCGAGATGATTGGACGTGTTCTTGGGATATTCCGTGGTCCAGTGGATATAGGCTTCGTCGATCACCACCATCGAACCGGCCGGTTTGTTGTTGACCAGATATTCGATGTCCGCCATCGGCGTCATGGTGCCGGTGGGGTTGTTGGGATTGCAGATGTAATAGATGCCGGCATTGGTATCGGCCGCCAGCATCGCCTTCACATCGTGGCTATAGTCTTCCTTCATCTTGACCGGCTTGACCGGCGCCTTTAGCCAATCCGCCGCGCGGGCCGCGGTTTCATAGGTCATTTCCGCCTGCACCAGGCTCTTGGTCGGCGAGCAATAGGCCAGCACCGAACGGGCCAGGGCTTCGTTCGAGCCGGGCCAGGTCATGATGTGATCGGCGGGCACGTTCTCGACCATGGCGATGGTCTTGACCAGATCGTCATGCTCGTTGTTCGGCACATAGCGATTGGATTGCGAAATCACCGCGGCGGCCGCGGCGGCGCCGGGCGCCATCGGGCCGGTCCAGCATTCATTCTGTCCGATGCGGACAGTGCCGCGTTTGGTCTCGGCGGCAAACGCCATTTCAGGACTGATGGTCAGCGCCGCGGCCGCGCCGCTGTACAGCATGGCGGCACGCATCATCTGCCGCCTGGAATAACCACGGCTGAGCAGCTCGTCTTTCACTTCTTCACGGATGACGGGTTTCATTCTTGGTTCTCCCTCGGATTTGTTGCTTTGAACGCGTGCGCAATAAGCAAACAGGGAAGCGGCACCAGAAGACGCGAATGCCTTGCTCCCCCGAGCCGGCATTATCTGAAGGAAAGGCTATAGGGGGTTGCTTCAAGGTTCAAGCTTTGCCGGCCGCAACGGCACGCGCGGGCGCCCGAAATTGTCGCAAAAACGCTCGTTTTTTACACCCTTTCGAGACGGACCGCAGCGTTTGCACGCCCGGCGTACAAACTGCCCGAAATAAAAGCGCGAGTTCCCGGGATCGAGTCGCGGCCCGCGCGTTAGCCATATCCACAAAAGCCGTTGGACATTCCCCTGTCATCGCGGTGACGTGCAAATATTGTAAGCGGACATCTCATGTACCAGAAATTTCTCATCGCTCTCGCCATCGCACTGGTCGCCGTTGCGCCGGTGTGGAACTACAACAGCCACTGGTCCTTCGGACCTTTCATCGCTGTGCTGTTTCTGTTGGGCGTGAACCTGATCAATTATCTCTGCTCAGATCCCCTGTCGCTGACCGGCACGGAAAAGCAGCCGCACTAAAATTTCCCCCTCTGCCTTCGCAGGCTCTAGAGCCTGCTACGGCATCTCCCCCTCCAGCGTGCTGACGCACGCGAGGTGGAGCCGGACCTGAATGCGCTTCGCCCAAGAGAAGGCGTCAGCTTTTGCGCGTTATGTAACCGTTCAGAAGATCGCTGAACCAATTCTCGAACCTTTCACGATCTGCGATTTCTTCCGCTTCGCTTGATGCCTGGCGCAGACGCCTGCCCAGAAGCGCATCGCCGAAAGCCGTAAAAGTGGTCAGGTGAACCACCGCACGCGTATCGGCGATATCGAGTTTCACATTCGGCCCGGCAAGCCTTTCACGGAGCGCATGCAGCGCCAGCACCATTTCGTCCAGCATGGGCAGCCCGGCGGGGCCCATGACAAAACTGCCGCTCTGCATCAGCCAGACCATGCGCTGTGCCAGCCCATTGCGGTACGCCGCGAAAATGGGCGTGACGGCATTTTCGCTGGTGCCGGGCGATGCCCCCAGCACATCGATCAATACCGCCCGGAGCTGTTGAATGGCGCGAAGATTCAGGGCCTGAATCAGCCCGTCCCGGCTGCCGAAATGGTGCAGGATGGTGGGGTGTGAAACGCCCGCTGCTTTCGCCACCGCCTCGAGCCGCAGTCCGGCCGGGCCGCTTTCAGACATTCCCGCTTCCGCCGCTTCCAGAATCAGTTGGCGCGCATCGGCTGGGCTGCGCCGTATCCGTTTGTTTTGATTTGATAATTTCCCCGCAGCCAATTCACCACCTTCACTATTGACAATATTGTATATAATAAACATATTCCCGGCATCGAAACAAGGAAGCCGCCAATGTTTGCCCAATCCACGCTCGATACTCGGCTCCGCCCGATTGAGGCCGTCAAGGCCGTCCGCCGCCTGATGGCCAACCCCGAAGCGACGCAAGAGGTCTTTGTGATCCTGCGCGCCATGCGCGGCCGCTCCGGCATCACCCTGTTCCGCCGTTTCCAGGGAAGTGCGATGGGCGCCAGCATTCTGGTGGAGAAGCGCAATCTGTTCGCTACCTTGTCCGACAGCGCCGCCCTTGCCGCATTGCCGGCGGGCAGCCTTGGCCGCACCTATCACCGCTTCATGGCGTCGGAAAATCTGTCGCCCGCAGGGCTGGTGGCGCCGTCGCAAGCCTATCGCGACGATCTTGTGTCGGACGAAGTCGCGTTGTTTCGCGACCGCATGCGCGACATGCACGACCTCACCCACATTCTCACCGGCTATGGCCGCGATCCCTTGGGCGAACTCTGCCTTTTGGCTTTCATGTATGCGCATACCGGCAATCTGGGCATGGCGCTGATCGTGCTGATGGGATTCTCGCGCGTGGAAAGCAAAGCGGCGCGCAGGGCTGTAATCGAAGCCTGGCGCCATGGCCGCAAGGCGCGCTGGTTCGCCGACATGGACTGGGAGGCGATGCTACCGCAGCCGCTCGACGCGCTGCGCCAGCGTTTCAATGTCGTCAGGCCCGTCGCTTATTACGGAGTGATGTCGTGAGATCGTTTCTGCCTGTGGCCCGTATGCTGCTGATGGATTTGGCGTCCACTATCCTGTTCTTCGCCGTCTACACCATCACCGAGAACATCATTTTGGCCGTGCTGCTGGGCGTCGTCGTGGCAGTTGCGCAGATCGGCTGGCAGTTTCTGCACCGCAAGCCCGTCGATACGCTGCAATGGGTCAGCCTGGTGGTGGTGATCGCCTCGGGCAGCGCCACGCTGATCACGCACAATCCCCTGTTCGTGATGCTCAAGCCTAGCCTGATCTATCTCGCGGTGGGCGCGGCCATGCTCAAGCGGGGCTGGCTGAACCGCTATCTGCCGCCCCGCGCGCTCGAAACCGTGCCGGATCTGGCGATCACTTTTGGTTATGTCTGGGCGGGCCTGATGTTCTTCTCCGCCGCGCTGAATCTGGCGCTGGCATTGAGTCTGAGCGTGGCGGCCTGGGGCGCGGTCATGTCCATCTGGGGCATCGCCAGCAAGACCGCCCTGTCCTTCGCGTCCTTCGGCGTAATGAAAACCATCGGGCGGCGGCGCTATTACGCGCGCACCGCCAATGCCTGACACCGTGCGCCAAGCGAGCGCGCGATCATACGGCCGAAGAACCTAGCGGGTTCGTACCATTACATCCCCGATGAACGAGACATAGCGGACGACAAATTCCGCGCAGGCGCGAATGCGGTCATGCAACACCAGCGGTCGTCCAGAGGCAAATCCGCTGCCGGTAAATCGATGGATGCGATAGACATCCCGATCCTGCTCGATGCTCCAGCCGCAGGCAATGCGTTGATCACGGCTTCGCTTAAGCCATAAATCCGCCAATTGCGGATTGTGTTTCAAGGCATTTTCGACCTCGTCCACGGTAATGGATTGAGAAGGAAATCCGATTTCCTTGAGAAGACAGGCCGTGGATTTGTTCCCGGTCTCGTAAATTCTCGGAACCTCAGTGACCCGTTCTGCGACTGCGATGCTCATGGCGGTCTCTCCCGATGGCTAGGGAACGCGGCGGGCGGATGGGCGTTGCGGAAGTTCCTGGCACGCTGTGATTTGATTGCGGCAATCCATTTGCAAAGGCCGCACAGTCTTCAAGGGTACTGCTTAACGCACCCATGGCGGGCGACACCGGCTGGACGCGACGGACGTGGCCGCGCATCATGGCTTTGCAACGCATCAAAACATGTTGGGCCGATTGGCATCCGTTCCTCTCTCCGTTCTCGATCTTTCCCCCATTATTGAAGGCGGCGACGCCGCGCTGGCGCTGAAGAACAGCCTGGATCTGGCGCAGCATGCCGAGCGCTGGGGCTATCGCCGCTATTGGGTGGCGGAGCATCACAACATGCCCGGCATCGCCAGCGCCGCGACATCGGTGGTGATCGGCCATATCGCGGGCGGCACATCCACCATCCGCGTCGGCGCGGGTGGCATCATGCTGCCAAACCACGCGCCGCTCGTGATTGCCGAGCAATTCGGAACATTGGCCGCACTGTTTCCCGGCCGCATCGATCTGGGCGTGGGCCGCGCCCCGGGCACAGATCAACGCACGGCACTCGCTTTGCGCCGGACCTTGCAGGGCGACATCGACGATTTTCCAAAAGATGTGCTGGAGTTGATTGCCTATATGGGCGATCCGCGTCCGGGCCAACCGGTGCGCGCCATTCCCGGTCAGGGCAGCAAAGTGCCGGTATGGATGCTGGGATCAAGCACCTATGGCGCGCAGCTCGCCGCTGCGCTGGGCCTGCCCTATGCATTTGCCTCGCATTTCGCCCCCGAACAATTGACCCAGGCGCTGGAGCTGTACCGCGCCCAGTTCCGTCCCTCGCCGTTCTTGGAGAAGCCGCATGTGATGCTGGGCATCAATGTGGTGGCGGCCAACACCGATGCCGAGGCGCAATATCTGTTCACGTCGCTGCAGCAGGCCTTCGTCAATCTGCGCACGGGCAATCCCGGGCAGTTGCCACCGCCGATCAAGGACATCGGCGCCTATCTCACCGATCCGCGCATCGAAGCGATGCTGAAAAGTGTGCTGTCGCTTGCCCAGGTGGGATCGCCCGAAACCGTGAAAGCGGGCGTCGAAGCCTTCATCGCCCAGCACCAGCCAGACGAATTGATGGTGACGGGCCAGATCTACGACCACACGGCGCGGCTGCGGTCCTACGAGATTCTCAGCAAGCTTTAATTGCCAGAGATGTACTCCCCTGGAGCGCGAGCGAGCCAAGCGCGTTCTTTCAGGACAACAGGGCCGAGCGGCGAAGATCGCGCGACAAGGAATAAAACAACGCGTTCACCAAAGGTGAACGCGTTGATCTGGCGGCAGATAATATTTGTCGCCCGGCTTCACTTTGAAGGCGCTATACCATTCATCCTGATTGCGGGTCGGTCCGATGACGCGGAATTCCGACGGCGCATGCTCGTTCGACAGGGTTTGGGTGCGCAATGACGAGTCTCGCTGCTTGGTGCGCCAGACCTGACCAAAGGACAGATAGAAACGCTGATCGCCGGTCAGGCCATTGATCACCTTCGCTTTCTTTCCTTTCAGCGAGATGTGATAGGCCTTGAGCGCGATGGCGATGCCGGCATTGTCGGCGATGTTTTCGCCCAGCGTATTGGCGCCGATGATGTGCAGGCCGGGCAGCGGCTCGAAGGCGTCATACTGTTTGACCAACGCCGCCGTCCGGGTGTCGAAATTGGCGCGGTCTTCCTTGGTCCACCAATCCTGGAAAACGCCCTTGCCGTCATATTTGCTCCCCTGATCGTCGAAGCCATGGCTGATTTCATGGCCGATCACCGCACCGATAGCGCCATAATTCACCGCGTCATCGGCGTTGGGATCGAAGAAGGGCGCCTGCAGGATCGCCGCAGGGAACACGATCTCGTTGAAGGACGGATTGTAATAAGCATTGATGGTGGGTGGCGACATGCCCCATTCGGTCTTGTCCACCGGCTGGTTGATGCGATTGACGTCGCGGTTCCACTCGAACAACGTGGCGCGCTGGATATTGCCGATCAGATCGTCGCGCTTGACGTCATAAGCCGAATAATCGCGCCAGTGATCGGGATAGCCGATCTTGGGCGTGAATTGCCGGATCTTCTCTAGCGCCTTGGCGCGGGTGGCGGGCCCCATCCAGTCCAGGGTCTGAATGTCCGCCTCATAAGCCTTGAGCAGATTGGAGACCAGCCGGTCGGCCTTGGCTTTCGATTCGGGCGGGAAGTAACGCGCGACATACAGCTTGCCCAGCGCCTCGCCCAAGGTGCGGTCCAGCAGATGAATGCCGCGCGTCCGGCGATCGAGCTGCTGCGTGTTGCCCGACAGCACGGTGCCGTAGAACGCGAAATTGCGGTCGTCGAAGCGCTTGGGCAGATAGGCCGCGAAGTGCTGCAGGTAATGCACCACCAGATAATCGCGCCAAGTCGAGACCGGCGTGTCGGCGAATATCTTCGCCAAAGGTCCGAACGCGCTCTTCTCTGCGACAATGGCGTAACGCTCGCTGCCGTTCGCCATGGTCAGTGGAATGTGTGACTCGGCCAGGAACGCGTCCCAGGCAAAATCCGGCGCCAACGCCTTCAGTTCCGAGACCGGCATGGGATTGTAAGTCTTGTCGGCGTCGCGGCGCTCGGCGCGGGTCCATTGGACTTTCGCGATCTCGGTCTCCAGCGCCAGAATGCGATCGGCGCGCGCCGATGCATCGGAAATCCCCGCCAGGCTCATCATGTCGGTGAGATACTGGCGATAAGCGGTCCGGGTTTCCGTCTGCGATTTCTCGTCGCTGAGATAAAAGTCGCGATCCGGCAGGCCCAAGCCCGACTGGCTCAGATTCAGCGAGTAATTGTTGGGATTCTTGTCGTCCACGCCGATGCCGATATTGTAGATGCTGGACGTCGCCAGCGGCACCGACGCCATCGCCCGCGCCACATCGGCCGGCGTCTGCAGGCCATTCAAATAATCCAGATCCTTCTGGATCGGCTTCAGGTCATTGGCCTCAATGGCGGCAGTGTCCTCGAAGGCGTCATAGAGATCGCGCAGTTTCTTTTCTTCATCGTTCAACTGATCGCGCGGCTTTTTTTCCAGATCGTCGATGATGGCGCGCATGCGGGTTTCGCTGAGGATCTGCAGATCGAGGAACGAGCCGGTCTGCGAACGGTCGGGCGGGATCGTCACCGTCTTCAGCCATTTGCCGTTGACATGCAGAAAGAAATTGTCGCCCGGCTTCACCGACTTGTCGATGGAGGTGAGATCGACACCGAATGTCCCAAGCTTGGGCCTATGGGAAGAATTGGTGTCGGCTGCCAGGGCCGGCATCACAAGAAGGCTGGTAACAAGAAGGGCGGGCAACAGGCGCATGAACAGCTCCAATTGTTCGAAGGGAATTTATTTCGCAGGTTTGGGTTTGGCGGGCGCGGCATCGATCACTTCGCCGCCGGTTTCATTCTCGACCGTCAGTCCCGGTGTCACCAGAGTGCCGCGAGGCCCGGCGACCACCGACATCGCCACCACCTTGCCCACCGCCAGGATGGATTTGTCGCCCTGCTTGATCGCCACAGCCGGCGCCTTGGGGTCGAGCGCGAAAATCATTTCGCCCTTGCAGCCACCTTCGCGCGGCGCGCGTCCAGAGCATGTGGCGCCGTCGGTGCCGACACTGCCGCGAAATCCGATGGAGAGAAGCCCGGCCTCGTTCTTGCTCACCGCGCCCGTCACGATCCGCTGATCCGGCGCAGAGGGGAGTGGATAAAGTCCCTCACCCGCACCTTTCAAGGCATCCGGCAGAAGGTGAACCTCTTTCGCCTGCCACTTGGACCCGTTCTTGACCAGGGTAGCGCCCGCGTAATCGCCGGGCTTGAGGGAAGCCGGATCGATCTTCTCCTCATACATCAGGCGCGTGGACGGGATCAGGCCGACGGAAAGACTCTGGCCCGCCGTGCCGGACGTGACACCCAGCGTCTTGCCGTCGAAGGAAAGAATGCGTGCCTTGATGCGGGGAATGTCCTGCGCCTGGGCGCCTTGCGCCAGCAGCGCACCGGCCAATGCCGTCAAAAATAGAATTTTCATCCGCATGACGATTCAGCCTGCCGGAATTTGAGGGCGAAAATCAGGCCGGAACCTCAATGGGCACACCTGGCTCGATCTTCGACGGATGAATGACAAGCGAACTCTTCACGCTGGCCACGTTGCGTTCCGCCGTCACGGTCTCGGTGACGAAAGTCTGGAAGGCGGAAAGATCAGACGCGACGCATTTGAGGATGAAATCCACTTCACCCGACAGCATGTGGCACTCGCGCACTTCCGGCCAGCCGCGCACCCGCTCCTCGAAATGCTTGAGATCGGCGTCCTTCTGGCTGGCCAAGCCGACAAAGATGAAGCCGGTGACGGCATAGCCCAGCGCCTTGCCGTTGAGGACCGCGTGATAGCCTTGGACATAGCCGGACTTTTCCAGCGCCCGCATCCGGCGCAGGCAGGGCGGCGCCGTGATCTTGGCGCGACGGGACAATTCCACATTGGTGATACGGCCATCCGCCTGCAGTTCGGCAAGAATGCGCAGATCGATGGCGTCGAGTTTGCGGTTGTCCAAAGTCGGATCCTGAATTCAAGACCGCGCTTTTACGCGCCCGCGCGGGTGGGCGCAATAATATTTCTGTAAACATGACTTTTTGGACAGAGATGCATAACGGGTCGGCAAAACCGCTAACATCATGCACTATTTCGTGTTTGCGGCCCGCTTGATCTTTTGCCCCCCTGCCCTGATATCAGGCGCCTTCGAAGTTTCGCCTGAAAGCCGCCCCGTCCCATGAGCAGCAACCACTCCAAAGTCATCATTCTGGGCAGCGGTCCGGCCGGCTGTACCGCTGCCATTTATGCGGCGCGCGCCATGCTGGAGCCCACGCTGATCTCGGGCATCCAGCCTGGCGGCCAACTCACCATCACCACCGAGGTGGAGAATTATCCCGGCTTCGCGGACGCCATCCAGGGCCCCTGGCTGATGGATCAGATGCAGAAACAGGCCGAGCATCTGGGCACAAAATTCGTGTCCGACACCATCGCCTCGGTCGATCTTTCGCGCCGGCCTTTCACGCTCAAGGGCGACTCCGGCACGCTCTACACCTGCGACACGCTGATCATCGCCACCGGCGCCAGCGCCAACTGGCTGGGCTTGGCCACCGAAAGCCAGTTCCAGGGCTTCGGCGTCTCGGCCTGCGCGACCTGCGACGGCTTTTTCTTCCGGGGCAAGAATGTCGCGGTGGTGGGCGGCGGCAATACCGCGGCCGAAGAAGCGTTATTCCTCACCAATTTCGCCGACAAGGTCACCTTGATCCATCGCCGCGACACGCTGCGCGCCGACAAGACCAACCAGATGCGCCTGACCGCCAACAAGAAGGTGGAAGTCGTCTACGACACCGAAGTGACCGAAGTGCTGGGCACCACCGAGCCCAAGGGCGTCACCGGCATCAAGCTGCGCAACACCGTCACCGGATCGGGCCATGAGATCGGCGTCGATGGCCTGTTCGTCGCCATCGGCCATTCGCCCGCCACCGATCTGTTCAAAGGCAAGCTCGACATGGACGAGAGCGGCTACATCAAGACGGCCGCGGATTCCACGCATACCAGTGTTGCCGGTGTTTTCGCTGCCGGAGACGTCAAGGATAAGGTATTCCGTCAGGCCGTCACGGCGGCGGGCATGGGCTGCATGGCGGCGCTGGAAGCGGAGCGGTTTCTGGCGGCCTCGCACGGGGGAGATCTGCCGCTGTCTGCCTGAGTGCAGCGGATTATTGAGACATCGCCGGACGGAACCCCGTCCAACAGGTGATGCTCGAGGGGGAGTGTCATGGACTGGGACAAGCTTCGCATCTTCCACGCCGTCGCCAGCGCCGGAAGCTTCACCCATGCCGGGCAGATGCTCACGCTCAGCCAGTCGGCGGTGAGCCGCCAGATCAGCGCCCTGGAAGAAGAAATCTCCACGCCATTGTTTCAGCGCCATGCCCGCGGCCTCACGCTCACCGACGAAGGCGAGCTTCTGTACAGCGCGGTGAGCGACGTCCTGGCGCGCCTGGCCGCCGCCGAGGAAGCGCTGAAGAACATTCATGACAGTCCGCGCGGCTCGCTGAAGATCACCGCCAGCCACGGCATCGGCGCTTATTGGCTGCTGCCTCGGATGAAGGAATTCTTGAAAGAGTTCCCGGAAGTGGAAGTCCATCTGGTGATGGACGACCGCGAACTGGATCTGTCGCAGCGCGCCGCCGACTTGGCGATCCGCATGCGCGCCCCGGTGCAAGCCGACTTGATCCAGCGCAAGCTCTTCACCGTGCATTATCACATGTATGCGTCGAAGGGGTATCTGGCCAGCAATGCTGCGCCGCCGACCCTGGAAGAGATCTGCAACCACACCATCATCGTTTATGGCGAGACGGCGGCGCCCGAAATCCGCGACATCAACTGGCTGCTGGAACTGTACCAGAAGAATTTCCGCCCCGGCTGCACCGGCAGCGTCGTGCGCATCAATAACATCACCGGCATCCTGCAGGCGGTGGAAGCGGGTCTGGGGATCGGCGTGGTGCCCGACTTCGTGGCGGTGCAGCATGAAAATCTGGTGCCCGTGCTGCCGGATGTTCCGGCGCCCGGCTTCGATGTCCATCTGGTTTATGCGGATGCGCTGCGCCAATCCAAGCGGGTGGCGGCGTTCCGCGACTTCCTCGTGAAAGGTTCCAGGGACTGGCAATATTGAAGGCTGGGCAGTATTGATTTTCCGCCATTTTTTCGATGGCTTGAAACTCAAACGCCCCATTCCTATTTCCTCTGTGTCGCGCTTTCTCCCCCCGGGCGCGGCATCCGCGCTCTCTCCCCCCTGAGCGCGAAATTGGGCTGCCAAGGCTTTCATGCCTTGGCAGCCTTTTTCATTTGTGCGCGTTAAGCCGCTCTTTGGGTCGCCACCACTTGATCCGCCAGCTTGCCACCCAACTCCGCGAAATGGTCGAATTCCATTTCGAAGGTGCCGACGCCCTGGGTCAGCGAGCGCAGATCCACGATCAGGTCGGAAACTTCCGACAACGGCATTTCCGCCCGCACTGTGTCCCAGCCCCGCCAGCCATCGCGCCCATCAAAGCCCAGCGGCGCGCCCCGGCGGGTGCCGATCAGGCCGTTGACCTTGGCGGTGGCGTCCTTGGGCACATGGATGGCGATCTTCATCACCGGTTCCAGCAGCACCGGGCCGCAGCCCGGCATGCCTTCGCTCATCGCCAACCGTCCCGCCGTCTGGAAGGCGGCGTCGGAGGAATCCACCGAATGGTAGGAACCGTCGGTAAGCGCCACGGCGACATCGACCACCGGAAAGCCCAGCGGTCCGGTCTTCATGTATTCCGCCACGCCTTTTTCCACCGAGCCGATCCACTGCTTGGGGACCACGCCGCCCTTGATGCGGTCGTGGAAGACAAAGCCCTGGCCGCGCGGCATCGGCTCGATCTGCAGCACCACATCGCCATACTGGCCATGCCCGCCCGACTGGCGCTTGTGACGCCCGCGCGACGATGCCGATCTGCGGATGGTCTCGCGATAGGGCACGCGGGGCGCACGGGTCAGCAGCTTCAGGCCGTATTTGCTTTTCAGCTTCTCGATCGCGACCTTCAGGTGAATTTCGCCCTGACCCGCCAGCACCATCTCCTGGGTGGCCGGATTCTGCTCGAACACCAGCGAAGGATCTTCCTCGATCAGCTTGCCGATAGCAGCGGTGATCTTCACTTCGTCCTTGCGGTCCGCGGCCTCGATGGCCAGCCGATAGACCGGGGCGCCCATCGCCGCCGCCGCGCGTCCTGCCATCGCCTTGTCGGAAGACAGGCGGTCGCCGGTCTGGACATTGTCGAGCCGCGCCAGCGCCACGGTATCGCCCGCTCGTGCTTCGCCTTTCTTGACTTGCTTGTCGCCGCTGAGCGCCAGGATGCCGCCCACCCGTGCGTCGCCGCTGGGGCCATGGAGCACGGCGCCATCCTTGACGGCGCCGCGGATGACCCGGCCCAGGCTGAGACGGCCATGCCCGCCATGAAAAGTCTTGATCACCTGCACGACAGCCCCGCTGGTTTTTATGCCGGCGCGCTCGGCCATCACGCCCACTTCCGGCACTTCGTGGCGCAACGCCTTCAACAGGCGCCGCACGCCATGATCGCCTTCCGCCGAACCGATCAGAACCGGCACCACCAGCCCTTCCGCCAGCTCGCGGCGTAGATCGCCCATCACTTCGTCGCGGCCCGGCTCGATATCGCCCAGAAGTTCTTCCATCAGATGTTCGTCATAATCGGCCAGCCGCTCCAGCATCTGGAAGCGCGCTTCCTTCTCACGGCGCAGATCGTCGATATCGACCACTTCCGACGGCGCATGGCTGCGATAGACAAAAGCCCGCTCCAGCGCCAGATCGACAAAGCCGGTGGCGACGCCATTTTCCCAGATCGGAATTTGGCGCAGCAGCAACGGCGTTTCGCTGGTGTCCTGCAGCAGCGCCAGCAATTCGCGCAGCGAACCACTGGCATGCTCGATCTTGTTGACGAAGAGATAGTGGGGAATCTTTGCGTCCGACAGCGCCTTGAGGAAAGGCTGCAGCATCTGGACTTTGGCCGCCTCCGGCTCGCACACCACCACCGCCGCGTCGATCGCGGGCATCACATTCAAGGTGTCGGCGAGGAATTCGATGGAGCCGGGACAATCGAGAAACGTAAAATCCTCGCCCAGATATTGGGTGGTGAGGACATTGAGTTCGACGCTCATCTGCCGGGCGCGCGCTTCCACCGAGCCATCGCCCAGGCTGGTGCCGCCATTGACGGAGCCCTTGCGTGTCACCGCGCCCGTCACCGCCGCTATGCTTTCCAGCAACAATGTCTTGCCGCTGCCATAGGGCCCGATCAGGGCGATGCATCGGGTGCCGGCTTTATTTCTGGGATTGGACATGAGCGCCTCCTTCGCGATGAATCCTCGCGTTCAGGGCGCCTTGAGGAGGTCCGTCCGCGAACGATGTCGCCGCGGATTCAGGCCGCGATTGCGCCCCTCCAGCCTTTGGATGCTCGCGCCGATGCGCGGGCGCGGTCAAGGCTTTTGCAAACGCAAAAAGTGGCGCGGCGCGAAAAATATTGATCGTTGCGGGCTTGTTTTTCTCAGGTCCCGCTTTTTCCCGCCGACGGCACCGAAGGGCCGGACGGCGGCGGCGATACGGGCGCCCCGCCTGCATCATTTCGGGCCATCTGCAGCGCGAAAGAAGCTGCGCCGGGATTCATCGCATCCACCATCGAAGTCGGCATGAGGATGGTGGCGCCGCGCTCCTTGGTGGTTTCGTAGATGATGTTCATGGCACGCAATTGCAGCGCTTCCGGGCTGGTCGCATAAAGTTTGGCGGCGTTGACGAATTTCTGCGCCACTTCCTCTTCCGCCGAACCCAGGATGACGCGCGCCTGTTTCTCCCGCTCAGCCTGGGCCTGACGGCTCATCGCGTCCTGCAGGTTTGTGGGAATGGCGACGTCGCGGATTTCCACTGAATTGATGGTGACGCCCCACTCCGCCGTCTTGGCGCCGATGACCGCCTTCAAGGTGGCGTCGGCTTCCTTGCGCTCCGACAGCAGCGCCGACAAGGCCGACGCGCCGATCATTTCGCGCAAGGATGTCTGGGCCACGCGCTGCACCGCGCTGTTGTAATCCGCGATCTCCAGCGCCGCGCGCTGGGGATCATGCACCATCCAGAAGATGATGGCATCGACATTGACCGGCACCGTGTCGCGGGTCAGCGCCTGCTCCGCGCCGAACTCGGTGGTGCGGATACGCTGGTCGATCCACATCGCCACCTGGTCCACGATCGGCACCAGGATGAACAGGCCCGGACCCTTGACCGCCTGCAGCTTGCCCAGCCTGAGGATGACGGCCTTTTCCCATTGCTGGGCCATCTTGACCGAATAGCCCAGGAAAATACCGATCAGGGCCAGGACGATGGTCAGCCCCAGCGGCAGATGCGCCATATAGGACAGCACCGCGCCGCCCACGAAAATGATGAAGATCACGGCACTGATGGGGTTCATGTGCGTCTCCTGTGACGGGCTGGAAATCGTGGACGGGGAAGAGGATTGCGCGTTGCGGGACTTTCGGATGGCCGCAGCTACCCGCCCCCAGATGATGAGGATCGCGACGACCGCGATGAAGAAGAAAGGGCTTTTCACGGCGCCGCCCGTCCGGACAGATGGCGCAGCGCTTCCGCCAACTCGTGCAGATCGACGCCGGCCGCCTGCGCCTGGGCCGCGACCTTGCCGGCCAAAGTGCGGACCTCGGCGCTGCGACTGCGCGATGGCGGCGGCGCATCGGTGACGAAGCTGCCCCGGCCCTGCACCATCGTGACAAGCCCGTCCTCTTCCAACACCGCATAAGCACGCTGCACAGTGTTGAGATCGACGGCCAAGGTGACCGCGACTTCGCGCATGGTGGGAAGGCGGGCGCCCGGCGTCAGGTCACCACGCCCGATGGCGGCGGCGATCTGGTCGCGCAGCTGCACATAGATCGGCACGCCGTTATCCTGAAGCGTCAACGCTTTCAGCATGCGGGGCATTGTATGATAATATTCATACAATGTGAACCCCCTCCGCCTTCGCTGGCTCGAGAGCCGTTCGTACACTGCCGCTACGAACCGGCACCTCCC
Source organism: Pseudomonadota bacterium (assembly GCA_040389405.1). Classification (GTDB taxonomy): domain Bacteria; phylum Pseudomonadota; class Alphaproteobacteria; order Micropepsales; family Micropepsaceae; genus Rhizomicrobium. The sequence continues at coordinate 587,842 of JAZJZY010000002.1, forward strand.
CCGCCAGCGCGCTACGCGCGCGCGTGGGAGGCGGGCCACGACCAAGGCGCACCGCCAAAATCGGCGGACTAGAAGAAAAACCGAGCCGAGAGCTGCAATTGCTGCTGGCTGAGAGCGGCAGACGGAAAACCGTCCAACAGATATTCCCGGCGGCGCGACTGCATGGCGATCATTTCACCGGTGACGCGCAGCCAGTCGAAATGCTGCCAGGACAGGCTCACCGTCGCCGCATGGCCGTCTTCGTTCATGATGCTGGGCGTGGCAGCGGGATGACGGGTGGCGAAGATATCGCCGCGAACACTGGCGCGCCAATCCTCCGCGCCCACGCCGCTTAGATCGTAGCTCGCCAGCAGGAACGCCGACTGGAAAAACGTATAAGAAAGACTGCCCCGCGCGGCTACCACCGTCTGGCCCTGCAAGCCCTGCGCGATGAGCACCAGCCCATCCCATCCGGTGCGCGCGCCGTAACTCCAGAAGCGCGTGTCCCAGGCCGGATATTCGCCGGAGACTTTGGTGGGATCGCCTTCATTGTCGTAGCGCAGCACCGAAAGCTTGCCCACGCCCGCCATCTGCCAGGTAAGACCCGCATACCAGCCGGGACGGCCGTCGATTTCGTCGAACATCGGCGTGCGATCCGGCGGCGTCTGGCGAAACAGGCGCAAGGTCGCGTCGGGTAATCGCTGATCGCTGAAGATGCCTGCGGGCCGGTCATCCATCGCCCAGCCGCGCTGAGCCATCAATATACCAGCGGGATCATTGCAGCAGGTCACCGCGCCGGTCAGCGAGACCGTGCCGAAACCATTGGTGTCGTAGCGCAGGATCGCTTCACTGCCGATGGTGCGCAGCTCTTCGCCGATCCAGCTGTTGATCGCCGACGGCGTCAATGTGTAAGGGCTGGTCCAGCCCAGATCGTCATTCTCCAGGCTGATGGTGGGAAAGAAGGCGCCGGCCTTCACAGACCAGCTGAACGAGCCCGCCGATGCGGGATGCCAGGAGACATAGCCTTCCAGCATGTCGATGCCGATGCGCTGCTCCGGCTCGCCGCGCAGCACCAGAACGGCGGAAAGTGCATCGTCGATTTTATAGCGGCCCTGCACCACCGCTTCGGCGAAACGGAAATGACCTTCGTCATTGCCATAGCGGAATTTGGAAAGCCCGCCATTCAGCCAGGCAACTTCGCGCGGCGGCGCGATGAGGCGCAAATCGGCGTAACCGCTGATGCTGAGGTCGCCGATATTTTCTTCGGCATGCACAGTCGTACTGGCCGCCCCGATCAAAGCCGCAGCCAGCAGGGCCAGACCGAACCGGTATGTTACCCCTCTCAACATGGGGCTTTGTATCGTGCTCTTGCTTAAGATCGGCTTTACGTTGCCGCGACTCTCGCACGGTAAAAGTATCAATAAAACAAAGGGTTGGTACGCTTCAGCACATCAACCTTCGGATGCTTTCCCGTCATTGCGTCAGGAAGACAGCCGCCAACGCGGCCAGGCAATTGTTCACGGCATGGGTGATGACCGAGGCCCAAAGCGAACCCGTCCGCACCGCCACCAGCGCCAGCAGGATTCCCATCGCCACCAGTTCCGCAGTGGCGACCATGCCGCCGGTACCGCCCGGGGTCATCCATTTGAGATGCATGATCCCGAACGCCAACGACGATAGTACGATCGCCCAGGCCATGCCCCAATGCCGACGCATCCAGCCCAGCACGATGCCGCGGAAATAAACTTCCTCCGTCAAGGGCGCCAGGATCGCCACCGTGAACACGCCCAGCGCCAGCTGATCGGCCCGATGCGGCAGCACCATCGTCGTCGTGCTGTCCTGCGCCAGATTGGTGTGCAGATAACGGTCGCTGAGAAATTCGACCACCGATGACACGATCACGGCGCCTAGACCGGCGGCCACACCGATCAACACATGCTTGCGAGACAAAGGGGTGAACCGCGCAGGGAGCGCCGGATCGGTGACACGGGATATAATCCAGAGCGCCATGCCCAGGATGAGAAGATTGGAGAAATCGAGAAGCAGATTGAGACCGATGAAACCGGACAGCCATTCCTGCACCTGCGCCATGCCGCCTTGGACGCGGCCCAGCATCAACCAAATGACAATCAGGCCGATCAGCAGAAATGTCGGCACACCCAAGCCGACAGCCTGGGGCGTGATCACATGATACCAGCGCAGACGTCTGATCGGCGTGTCGTTGTCACTCACGCCATCTTCACTCACGCCGCCTTCACTCACACCATATTCACTCACACAAGGCTGCCGCAGAATCTCTGAATGCGGTTGCAGGCATCTTCCAGGATCGCATTCGAGGTCGCATAGGAAATGCGGAAGAAGGGCGACAATCCGAACGCCGCGCCATGCACCACCGCCACGCCTTCGGCTTCCAGCAATTCGCTGGCGAAATCGGCGTCGGTGGCGATGGTCTTGCCGCCGGGCGTTTTCTTGCCGATCAGCTTGCGGATCGAAGGATAGACATAGAAAGCGCCTTCGGGTTTCGGGCATTCCAGACCATTGGCCTGATTCAGCATCGACACCACCAGGTCGCGGCGGCCTTCGAACAGTTTCTGGAATCCGGGAATGAAATCCTGCGTGCCGTTCAAGGCTTCCACCGCCGCCCATTGCGAGATGGACGATGCATTGGTGGCCGATTGCGATTGCAGCTTGGCCATCGCCTTGATCAGGTCTTCGGGTCCCGCGCAATAACCGATGCGCCAGCCCGTCATGGCATAGGCTTTCGAGACACCATTCATGGTGAGGGTGCGCTCATACAGCCGGGGTTCGATCTCGGCCACGGTGCGGAACTTGAAGCCTTCGAACACCAGATGCTCATACATGTCATCGGTGAGGATCCAGACTTGTGGATGCTTCACCAGCACGTCGGTGAGCGCGCGCAGCTGCGCTTCGCTATAGCAGGCACCGGTCGGATTGGACGGCTGGTTGAAGATCAACCATTTGGTCTTGGGCGTGATCGCTCTTTCGAGCGCTTCGGGGGTGAGACGGAAACCGTCTTCCAGCTTGGTCTCGACCGTGACCGGCGTGCCGCCGCCCAGAAGCACGATGTCGGGATAAGAGACCCAATACGGCGCGGGCACGATCACTTCGTCGCCCGGATTCAGCGTCGCCAGCAGCGCATTGTAGATGATGGTCTTGCCGCCGGGCGCCACGAAAGTCTGGGACGGCTTATAATCCAGCCCATTCTCGCGTTTGAATTTCTTGGCGATGGCGGCGCGCAGTTCGGGAATGCCTTCGACCGCAGTGTATTTGGTCTCGCCCCGCTTGATCGCGGCGATGGCGGCTTCCTTGATGTTGTCCGGCGTATCGAAATCCGGTTCGCCGGCGCCCAAACCGATCACGTCGCGGCCCGCCGCCTTGAGGTCGCGCGCCTTCTGCGTCACCGCGATGGTGGGCGAAGGCTGGATGCGGTTGAGGGAGTGGGCGAGGAAATCTTTCGGCAACGGCATGACGAACCTGCGCAAAATTACGCCTTTGCCTATCAACCGGACGGCCACCGGGCAAGGGTGGGATTCGTCATTCCGGTTATGTCCACATTTTAGGCAAGGCGGCGTATGCTGCCGCCGTCTCTTTTGAGTCGAGCCCTCGATGCGCAAGGCTGCGGCCGTACTGGCTTTTCTGGCGTTAACCGCGTGCTCCAAGCCCCATCCGCCGCAAGGCAAATGGGAAGGGGGCTATGCCAGCAACGGCACTCTGGTGGCGGCGCGGGTGGAGATCATGGCCGACGGTCTGGTCAAGGTCAGCGCACCCGACATCACCGGCTTGCAGAATGCCCGGCCCGAGCGCCTGCAGGCCGTGCGCGAAGAATTGGCCGCCGACCTTGTCACCGCCTGGGACACGGTCACGCCCCGGCCATTCGATTTCGACGGCAAAACTTTCCGCAAGCCCGGCGAATTCGCCCCCCAGATGGAATGGGACAAGTCGAGCAACCAGATGACGCTCGAACTCTATATCGCCGCCAACGCCGCACTGCCGATTCCACTGCGGCCAGTGGACGGCTTCCACGACAATCCCTGGCCGGCCAGCTAGTCCGTCAGAATTTGTGAAACGCGAAGTAAGCCGCCGCTGCGATCAGGGCAAGCGCGACGCCGTGATTCCATTTCAGCGACTCGCCCAGATACGTCACCGAGAAGATCGCGAAGACGATCAGGGTGATGACTTCCTGCATCGTCTTCAGTTGCGCCGCCGAATAGACCTGATGACCGATCTTGTTGGCGGGCACGGCGAGAAGATATTCGAAGAAAGCGATGCCCCAACTCACGGGAATCAGAATCCACAATGCCGTGTTGGGGAATTTGAGCTGGCCGTACCAGGCGAATGTCATAAAAACATTGGAACAGCACAGCAGCAAAATCGGAGTGATAAAGGTCCAGTTCATAAAACCCCCAGAGAAGAAAAGCACCTCGCGCCTTCAACACCCGCGCCTCGCCCAAGCTCGGCACGCTCGTCGCTCGCAAAGCGCCACTGGCGCTTTGCGTCCGGCTCTGCCGGACCACTCCTCGCCCAGGCAAACGTCATGAAGACGTTAGAGCAGCACAGCAGCAGGATCGGCGCGATATACGGCATGGTCATGCGAACCTCGTCGGGATTTCGGATTAAAAAAGCGCAACGGCAGAAATGGCTATTTTGTTTCGCCACCTCTCTTAGGGCTTAGGGATTGGCGACATTCCATTACAAATTTTGAGGGCTTCCGATCTTTTCGGCACAGCATGGGGGGATCAAGCTCAGCCTCGGCTTCGTGTCCATTCGGCGCTCCACCAAAGGGATACAGCCACACGGACGGTCGGACCGGCTTTGGTGCCCCCCACGTAAAGCCATCAGTCCGGCCGTCCATTTTCCAGCCGCCAGATCCCGGTTCCTTTCGGAACTCCGCGCCGGTCCGAGTAAAAAACCCCCGAATACCGGCCCTGCCGCGACAAAGCTTTACAGTCCCCGCCCTTGTTAAAAGGCCCGGTCTCGCCATATTTGCGGCAATGCCATGCGCCGGGTATGAGGGGGCGCTAACCGGGGGCCGTCCGGCTTCATTTGCTTAACGAGTGTTCGATGAAAGCGATTTTCCGCGGTCTTTCCGTCAGCATGATTGCCTTGGTGGCAGCCGGCTGCACCACGCCCAACCCCACGCCCTTAGACAAGCCCGGTGACGTTCCCCCGGCCTTCACCGCGCCGGCGGCCGACAAGCAGACCCCGATCTGGCCCGAAGCCAATTGGTGGGTGAATTTCAAGGCCGACGAATTGCCGGCCCTGATGCAGACGGCCCAGAAGGAAAATCTCGATCTGGCCGCCGCCGCCGCGCGCGTGCTGCAGGCCGAAGCCCAGGACGGGGTCGCTTTCTCCAACCTGCTTCCCATCGTCAATCTGCAAGGCGGTGCCTCGCGTCAACAGTCCAGCTCGAGCTCGTCCAGTGGCCTGGGTCCCCGTACCTTCAACAGTTTTAATGCCGGTCTCGCGGCCAGCTACCAGGCGGATTTCTGGGGCCTTTATCGCGACAAGCTATATCAGGCGCGCGAGAATCTGCGCGTCGCCCGTTACGCGGAATCGGTGATCGGCCTCACTACGGTTTCCAGCGTGGCGCAGCAATATTTCACCGTACTGGCGACGCGCGAACGCATCGTCATCGCCCGCCAGAATATCGACGCAGCCAAGCGCATCTTGGTCGTGGTCCAGGCCAAGGTCACCAATGGCGTGTCCTCAAACCTCGACCTCGCCCAGGAACAATCGCTGGTCGCCACTCAGGAAGCCCGCCTTCCCGGCTTGATCGAGCAGGAACGCGAAGCGCGCTACGCGCTGGCGATCCTTCTGGGCCGCGCGCCGGAAGGTTTTGACGTCAACGCGCAGAATCTCAATGGCATCGTTTCACCGTCGGTACAGGCCGGCATGCCGTCGGAATTGCTGCTGCGCCGTCCCGACGTGGCCGAAGCGGAAGCCAATCTGTTCGCTTCCCACGCCAATGTGGATGCGGCCCGCGCCGCCTTTTTCCCGGTGGTCAATCTGACCGCCGGCCGCAGCTACGCCAGCGCCTTTACCGACACGCTGTTCAACCCCAGCAGCATCGCCTGGAGCATCGGCGCTTCGCTGGTGCAGACGATCTTCGACGGCGGCCGTCTCAAGGCGCAGGACGATCTCGCCCTCGCCCAGCAGCAGGAGCAGATCGCCACCTACCGCAAGACCGTGTTCACCGCGCTCTCCAATGTGGAGTCCGCGCTGGGCCAGGTTTCCGCCAACAATGATCAGCTGGTGGCATTGACCGAAGAAGTGCGTGCCTCGACCGAAGCCTTCCGCATCTCCGAACTGCAATATCGCGAAGGCACCATCGACATCCTGTCGCTGCTCCAGGCGCAGCAATCGCTGTTCAATGCCCAGGATACGCTGGTGCAGACCAAGCTGGCGCGGCTCGATGCCAATGTCAGCCTGTACATTGCGCTGGGCGGCGGCTGGAGCCAGGCGCAGTCGGATAAGGACTATAAATACCAGCTCGACTGGTGGCCGCTTTAAGAATCCCTCTCCGGTCTACGCTGGCTCGAGAGCCAGCTACGACCACCTCCCCCACCAGCATGCTTCGCATGCGCGGGGGAGGCGGGCCTCGGCAGGCTGATAGAATCCCTTACCTGAGATTTCCGGCGACGGGCTTCGACTTGTAGTGCGCTTCCAGCGCAGCAACTTCTTCATCGCTCAGCTTCAGCGACACCGCGGCGATGGCGTCTTCCAGATGCTTGGGTTTTGACGCACCTACGATGGGTGCGGTGACACCCGGCTTCTGCATCAGCCAGGCGATCGCCACCTGCGCATTGGAAACGCCGCGCGCCGCGGCGACCTTTTCCACCGCCCTCAGCGCCGCGATGTCGTCATCGCCGAATTCCATGTCCAGGACATTGTCGCTCTTGGCCCGGGTCGATTGACCTTCCAGCGCGGCGACAGAACTGCGGCCCAGAAAGCCCCGCGCCAGCGGCGACCATGGGATCACACCCACACCCTGATCCTGGCAGAGGGGGATCATCTCCCGCTCTTCTTCGCGATAGACCAGATTGTAGAAATTCTGCATCGAAACGAAGCGCGCCGCGTCGCTGCGTTCCTGCAGGCCCAGATATTTCGCGAACTGCCAGGCATACATGGACGAAGCGCCGATGTGCCGCGCCTTGCCCGATTTCACCACCGCATCCAGCGCCTCGATGGTTTCTTCCATCAGCACCTGCGGATCGAAGCGATGGATCTGATAGAGGTCGACATAATCGGTGCCCAGCCGTTTCAACGAAGCGTCGATCGAAGCCAGAATGTGCTTGCGCGACAGGCCGCCCCGGTTTGGGCCCTTGCCCATGGGAAAATAGACCTTGGTCGCCAGCACCACGGATTCCCGGTTGCCCGCGAAATCCTTGACGGCGCGGCCCAACACTTCCTCGCTGGCGCCTTGCGAATACATGTCCGCGGTGTCGAAGAAATTGATCCCCGCTTCCAGCGCACGCTTGAGGAAAGGCCGGCTGGCATCCTCGTCCAGCACCCAGTCGCGCCAGCTGGGCGCGCCATAGGTCATGCAGCCCAGGCAGATTTTCGAAACTTCGAGGCCGGTCCGTCCCAGCCGCACAGTATCCATTTTAGTCCCCGCGATCGAAGGCGGGATACTAGCTCAACATATCCTTGCGCGTCTTATGGACTGTTCGCCTCCCAATGCCCGCAATGGCCGGGACCGAGGATTGCGAAGAATGGGCTACTTCCAAGCCACCAAAACGCTTAAGGTGTGCGGCATGATCCTCATGAACAAAGCGCGCGTCTTGTCTGTGGCTACCATGATGGCGGCCCTTTTTGTGTCTCCTGCTTCGGCGCAAGGCGGCAGGAACTACGACGTCAAGACCATGAATTTTGATTTATGGTGCCAGGAGCAGGCGCATCTGCCGATCGCACGTTGTGACAAGCGCACGCCCGAGGATGAAAAAACTTTCGAGTCGTATCGGACGCAGATCGAACGCTACGAAGTGCCGTATCTGCAGCAGCGCCAGCATGACCTGTCGATCAACCGGGACATCATGCACAACGATCCGGTGGACAATCCGGTGCACCAGAATCCGCAGGCCCAGACCCAGGATCCCAACCGGCAACCCCAATCTCCCCAGCCTTAAGTCGCTACAGCCTTAACCGGCTGCAATATTCTCTGGTTTCGGGCTCAAAGACCGACGCGCGGCTGTTCGTCGTTATTGGCCGCGCGCAAGCCGCCCACAAAGTCGAACATCTTCTGCAACAGATCGCCGGTGCCAAAAGCCGAAAGGCCGGGATGATCCTGATTGACCACCAGGCGCAGATACGGCGCCTTGGAATGCGACCGCATGATCGGACCCGGAGGCGGCGGCAGATTGGTCTGGTCGTAATTGGGAAGCGGTTCGTCTTCCTTGATCAGCTGCGAGCCGATCAGTCTTTCATAAGTGATGGTGCGCCCCAGAAGCGGGGTGGGATCGGACAGCATCTGTACCATGCCGAAGAAACGGGTGGGCTCGCTGCCATTGAATGTCATGGGCGTGAGGATCGTCTCCAGTTCGACCATGCCATTCTCCGCCGTCGCCGCGATGGATGACAGGCAGATCGGCTGGCGCAGCTTGAGCGATTGACGCAGCAGCGCCGCCAGGGAGAGGCTCGATTGCGCTTCCCAATGGCCCAGGAACCCCGTGCCCTTGAGTTCGAAGCCGAAACGCTCGCACAAGGCAGTTCCGGCCAGACGGTAGGCCGGACGTACCGGATTCTCGCAATCCAGAATGAAGGTGTAGGAGAGCAGCCGCTTGATGGCGCGTGGATCGATATCGGTCTGATCTGGGACATCGCGCCCAGCCCGAAGGCGGCTCCAATACCCCACCAGCAAATGAGAATTCTTATGCTTCATGGCCCCACATGTCCTTGACGCCTGCCTCGAAACGAAACGAAGCATGGTCTTCGGACGGGAACTCAGCAGGAGCCGTGCCAACAAACCGTCCCGATTTCCCGAAACGACGGGAGAAGGGAGGATTTCATGGGTAAGCTGGATTTTTATAGATAACGAATTCTAACCGGCGGAAGAGCCCCGATACTTTACCGCGTATATCATTTTGGAAGGCCCGATCCCCGGACGGGGCTGCGCCGCCTGTCCCGGATTGATGCCGGAAGACTATTTCAAACGGCTGGCGCCGTCCTCTTTTCCATCGGCTGCGCGACAAGCCGGGCGCGATCCATCTGCGCCGTCCAATCGAAAACGCGCCGCGCCAGCAAAATGGAAAGCGCGGTGACCGGCACCGCCGCCAATACGTCCACCCAATGATGCCCGCCTTCGATCGGGGTGGCGAAGATGACGACGATGTTGAGAGCCAGCACCGGCCAGCGCAGCCACCGCACGTCGCGCAGATGCCAGATCAGCAGAAGCGCGAGCACGGCATGATAGGAGGGAAACCCAATCAACCCTTTGACATTGTCCGGGGCGATCGGTCCCGGCCCGTCGCGCAGCATCCCAACCAGAGCGTCGCCATATGCACCATCGACGAGAACGCCCAGCCGCGCCGCCAGGGCAGGATCGAAATGATAGACCGACATCGCGCCGAAGGCCGGAAACAGGGTCCAGATGAAAAAACAAATCAACGCTCCAATCGCAACCGCCAGGACGAAGCGATAGAGCGACGCGATACGGCCGAGCGTTCCCAGCACGACCACCGCCAGCGAAATTTCGGGCAGCAGCACGCCATACGCCAGGTACAGCATCTTGAGTAGGACGGGATGGTTCGCCACCGCCCGCATCATCCCGGGCCAGTCGAACCCCAATGCGATATCGGCCTTGGCCAAGAGCATGTCGATGCGAGGACCCACTACCGTCAGCAACATCGAATTGAGTACGCTCGCCCCGGCGGTGAAGCCGATCAGAAAACCGGCGCCGAACAGCATGGCCGAGATTCGCGGTTCGGGCCGCCAGATCCCGTAGATATAGCCACCGGCCCAGAACAACCCGGTTATCGCTGCCAGGCCCACATAAACAGGACCAGCGACCGCGAAATGCGATTTCGCCGCCCAGAAACAATCGATCAAGCCGATCGCGATTGTCAGAAAAATCAGCAGCAATGGAAAACTGCCCGGCGCGGCGGGACAGGACACCGCTCGAGACGAACGCAGAGCATTACCCATGCGTCAAGTTTCGCCGGGCCGCGTTAAGATTAGGTTTGCTCCCAAAAAGCACTATCGGGGTGGCGCCAAGGCTCTTGCAATTGGGGGCCGTGTGAGGCCTCCTCCGCCTCGTTTTTGCCCCGCCCATTCCAAGGTTCCGCCCTCATGAATATTCACGAATATCAGGCCAAAGACGTCCTGCGCGGCTTCGGCGCACCGGTGCCCAACGGCAAGCCCGCCTTCACGGTGGAAGAAGCCGTCGCGGCGGCGCAAAGCCTGCCCGGCCCGGTCTGGGTGGTGAAGGCGCAGATCCATGCCGGCGGCCGCGGCAAGGGCGGCGGCGTCAAGGTGGTCAAGTCCATCGAAGACGTGAAAAAGGAAGCCGAGCGCATGCTGGGCATGACTCTGGTCACGCATCAGACCGGCCCGGCGGGCCGCCTGGTCAAGCGCCTCTACGTCGAGGACGGCTCGGCGATCGAGCGCGAATTGTATCTCTCGGCCTTGGTGGACCGCGCCACCAGCCGCATTGCTTTCATCGTCTCCACCGAAGGCGGCATGGACATCGAGGAAGTCGCGCACAAGACGCCGGAAAAAATCCATACCTTCCAGATCGAACCCGTGGCCGGCTATTCGGCCTATGTCGGCAACGAGATCGCCGTCGCCTTGAAGCTGAAGGGCGATGCCGCCAAGCAGGTCGGCCAGGTGGTCAAGAGCCTCTATGACGCCTTCGTCGCCAAGGACATGAGCCTTCTGGAAATCAATCCGCTGGTGGTGACCAAGGCGGGCCAGATCATCTGTCTCGATGCCAAGATCAATTTCGACGACAATTCGCTTTATCGCCATAAGGACATCCAGGCGCTGCGCGACCTGGACGAAGAAGATCCCGCCGAAGTCGAAGCCGGCAAATATGATCTGTCCTACATCAAGCTGGATGGCGAGATCGGCTGCATGGTCAATGGCGCTGGCCTGGCCATGGCGACCATGGACATCATCAAGCTCTATGGCAGCGAGCCCGCCAACTTCCTGGATGTCGGCGGCGGCGCGTCGAAGGAAAAAGTCACGGCGGCCTTCAAGATCATCGTCAGCGATCCCAATGTAAAAGGCATCCTGGTCAACATCTTCGGCGGCATCATGAAATGCGACATCATCGCGGAAGGCATCGTCGCCGCCGCGAAGGAAATCTCGCTGAAGGTTCCGCTGGTGGTGCGCCTGGAAGGCACCAATGTCGAACTGGGCAAGGAAATCCTCGCCAAATCCGGCCTCGCCATCACCTCCGCCAACGATCTCGCCGACGCCGCCGAAAAGGTCGTCAAGGCGGTAAAGGGTTCCAAGTAATGTCCATTCTCGTCGACAAGAACACCAAGGTCATCTGCCAGGGCTTCACCGGCAGCCAGGGCACCTTCCATTCGGAACAGGCGATCGCCTACGGCACCAAAATGGTGGGCGGCACCACGCCGGGCAAAGGCGGCCAGATCCACCTCGGCCTGCCGGTGTTCGACACGGTGCGCGAAGCCAAAGAGAAAGTCGGCGCTGACGCCTCGGCGATCTACGTGCCGCCGCCTTTCGCCGCCGACGCCATCCTGGAAGCGATCGACGCGGAAATTCCCCTGATCGTCTGCATCACCGAAGGCATCCCCGTGCTGGACATGGTGAAGGTGAAACGCGCGCTGTCCGGCTCCAAGTCACGCCTGATCGGTCCCAACTGCCCCGGCGTGATCACGCCCGGCGAATGCAAGATCGGCATCATGCCGGGCCATATCCATCGCCGCGGCACCGTGGGCATCGTCTCGCGCTCCGGCACGCTGACCTATGAAGCGGTGTGGCAGACCACGGCCGTCGGCCTGGGCCAGACCACCTGCATCGGTATCGGCGGCGATCCGGTCAAGGGCACCGAACATATCGAAGTGCTGGAAATGCTGCTGGCCGATCCGGAAACCCAGAGCATCATCATGATCGGCGAAATCGGCGGCACCGCAGAGGAAGACGCCGCCGACTTCATTCGCCGTTCCAAAGTGAAGAAGCCCATGGTCGGCTTCATCGCCGGTGTCACCGCCCCCCCGGGCCGCCGCATGGGCCATGCCGGCGCCATCATTTCGGGCGGCAAGGGCGGCGCCGACAGCAAGATCGAAGCGATGAAAGCCGCGGGCATCCGGGTTTCGCCCAATCCGGCCGCCCTGGGTACCACTCTGGTCGAACTTCTCTCGGGCAAGTAGCCGACCACTAGAGAATCTGCAGTGCAGCCAACCCCGTGCGAGACCCCTCGTACGGGGTTTTTGCATCGCAATTGCGGGCCTTTGAGGCCATATTAACTGCATTCGCCGTTGAATTGGCGTGTTAAAGGCGGTACCACCCCACCCACTCAGAAAGCCCGCAATTCCCGCGGCCCAGGACAGGCACTCAGCCTAACAAGCTGACGCTTAAGCATCTGAAATGACTGAACAATCTCCCGCAGATCGCATCAATCGCGCCTCGAATGAAATTTTCGACGCCACCAGCTTCCTGTCCGGCACCAATGCCGCATTTCTGGAAGGCCTCTACGCCCAATACCTCGCCAACCCCGGCTCGGTAGACCCCGAATGGCAAGCCTATTTCGCGGGCCTGGGCGAACAGGGCCTGTCCGCCACCCAGCTGGGCCGCGGCCCGGCCTGGCGCCGTGACCAGAAACCCGGCATCCCCGCCGATGACATCACCGGCGCCTTGAGCGGCCAGACCGCCCCCCTGCCCAAGCCGGCCAAGCCCGGCGCTAAGGGTGCGGCGCCCGCCGACGGCCCCAGCGCCCGCGCCGTCGCCCAGGATTCCATCCGCGCCATCCAGCTGGTGCGCGCCTATCGCATCATCGGCCATCTCGAAGCCGACCTGGATCCCTTGAAGATCACGCCGCGTCAGCCGCACCCGCAGCTCGATCCGGCTTTCTATGGCTTCCATGACGCGGAGATGGACAAGCCCATCTTCATCGACGGCGTGATGGGCGTGGAAAGCGCCAGCCCGCGCCAGATCGTCGACCTGCTGCAGAAAACCTATTGCGGCCGCATCGGCTATGAATTCATGCACATCACCGATGCCGAGCAGAAAGACTGGCTGCAGCGCCGCATCGAAGGACCGGACAAGGACATCGCCTTCACTCCCGAAGGCAAGAAGGCGATCCTCAACAAGCTGATCGAAGGCGAAGGGTTCGAGAAATTCGCCGCCAACCGTTTTGTCGGCACCAAGCGTTTCGGCCTGGATGGCGGCGAAGCCACCATCCCCGCGCTGGAACAGATCATCAAGCGCGGCGGCCAGCTGGGCGTGAAAGAGATCGTGCTGGGCATGGCCCATCGCGGACGCCTCAACATTCTGGTCAATGTGATGGGCAAGCCCTATCGCCAGCTCTTCCACGAATTCCAGGGCGGCGGGGCCAATCCGTCGGAAGTCGAAGGCTCGGGCGATGTGAAATACCATCTGGGCGCTTCGTCGGACCGCGAGTTCGACGGCCACCAGGTGCATCTGTCGCTCACTCCCAACCCGTCGCATCTGGAAATTGTCAATCCGGTCGTCCTGGGCAAGGCCCGCGCCAAGCAGCATCAGCTGCGCGATACGCAGGGCCGTGCCTCGGTCCTGCCGCTTCTCATCCATGGCGATGCGGCTTTTTCGGGCCAGGGCGTGGTGGCGGAATGCTTTGCCGCCTCCGGCACCAAGGGTTTCCGCACCGGCGGCACCCTCCACTTTGTCATCAACAACCAGATCGGCTTCACCACCGCGCCGATCTATTCGCGCTCCTCGCCCTATTGCACGGATGTGGCGCTGATGGTGCAGGCGCCGATCTTCCATGTGAATGGCGACGATCCCGAAGCCGTGGTCCATGCCGCGCGCATCGCCATCGAATTCCGCCAGCTGTTCCACAAGGATGTCGTGCTGGACATGATCTGCTACCGCAGATTCGGCCACAATGAATCGGACGAGCCGGCCTTCACCCAGCCGCAGATGTACCGGGTGATCAAGGACCACGCGACGACCTTGCAGCTCTACAGCAAGAAGCTGGTCGCCGAAGGCACCGTCACCGATGCCGAGATCGACGCCATGCAAGCCGCCTTCATCCAGAAGCTGGATGCGGAATTCGATGCCTCCAAGTCGCATTTGCCCAACCGCGCCGATTGGCTGGATGGGCGTTGGGCAGGCTTCGCCGCCGCGCCCAAGAACAGCGACCGCCGCGGCGAAACCGGCGTGGCGGAAGATGCGCTGAAGAAGATCGGCAAGGCGCTGAGCAACGCGCCGGCCGGCTTTCATCTACACAAGACCATCGCGCGCCAGCTGGAAGCCAAGGCGCAGATGTTCGAGACCGGCAAGGGCTTCGACTGGGCCACCGCCGAAGCGCTTGCCTTCGGTACGCTCTTGGATGAAGGCATCGATGTCCGCCTGTCGGGCCAGGATGCTTCGCGCGGCACCTTCTCCCAGCGCCATGCCGCACTGGTCGACCAGGAAAATGAAGAGCGCTATTTGCCGCTCAACCATATCCGCGAAGGCCAGGGCGAATTCGAAGTCGTCGATACCCTGCTGTCGGAAGAAGCGGTGCTGGGCTTTGAGTATGGCTACACCACCGCCGATCCCAAGACATTGGTCTTGTGGGAAGCGCAGTTCGGCGACTTCGCCAACGGCGCGCAGGTGGTGATGGATCAGTTCATCTCATCGGGCGAAATGAAATGGCTGCGCATGTCCGGCCTGGTTCTGCTGTTGCCGCATGGCTATGAAGGCCAGGGTCCGGAACATTCCTCGGCCCGGCTGGAGCGCTATCTGCAACTCTGCGCCCAGGACAATATGCAGGTCTGCGCCCCGACCACGCCGGCCAATTATTACCACATGATCCGGCGGCAGATGCATCGCCCGTTCCGCAAGCCCTTGATCGTGATGACGCCCAAGTCGCTGCTGCGTCACAAGCGTTGCGTCTCGTTCCTCGCCGACATGCAGTCGACCAATTCCTTCCATCGCGTGCTGCGCGACCAGGCCGAAGTCGTGCCCGGCGCCACCACCGTCCAACTGGCCAAGGACGCCGACATCAAGCGGGTCATACTCTGCTCCGGCAAGGTCTATTTCGACCTGATGGAAGAGCGCGAGAAGCGGGGCGAAAACCGTATCCAGATCCTGCGCCTGGAACAGCTCTATCCGTTCCCCGACAACGTCCTGGCGGAAGAATTGAATCGCTTCCCCAAGGCGGAAATCGTCTGGTGCCAGGAAGAGCCCAAGAATCAGGGCGCCTGGACCTTCGTGGCGCCGCGCATCGAAGCCCTGATGGGCAACAAGGCGCGTCTGCGGTACACCGGACGGCCGGAATATGCCTCGACCGCGGCGGGCCTGATGAAGCAGCACCTGGCCGAACTGGCCGCCTTCCTGAACGACGCTTTGACATTGTGATTGGTTGGCGCGTCCTGCGCCTTCAAAGAGGACCTTATGACCGTTGAAATCAAAGTACCCGCGATGGGCGAATCCGTCACCGAAGCCACTGTCGCGCGCTGGTTCAAGAAGGAAGGCGAAAGCGTCGCTCGCGACGAGCCGCTGCTGGAGCTGGAAACCGACAAGGTGACGGTGGAAGTGCCCGCGCCCGCCGCCGGCTCCATCGAATCCATCTCGGTTCAGGCCGGCGCCACCGTTCAAGTGGGCGCGATCCTGGGCGCCATCGCCGAAGGCAAGACCGGCACCAAAGCGGCCGCCGCTCCTGCTGCCGCGCCGAAGGCCGAAGCCCCCAAGCCGGCTCCGGCCGCTGCGCCTGCACCCGCTGCCCCACTGAAAGCAGATGCACCGGCCATGCCCGCCGCCCGCCGTATCGCGGAAGAGACCGGCGTTTCCACCACCTCCGTCGCCGGCACCGGCCGCGATGGCCGCGTCACCAAAGGCGACATGCTGGGCGCACTGGAAGCGCGCGCTTCCAAGCCGGCGTCCGCACCCGCACCTGCCGGTCCGCGCAGCCATGCCGAACGCGAAGAGAAAGTCGCGATGACGCGCCTGCGCAAGACCATCGCGCTGCGCCTGAAGGAATCGCAGAACACCGCCGCCCAGCTCACCACCTTCAACGAAGTGGACATGACCCGCGTCATGGCGCTGCGCAGCGAATACAAGGACAGCTTCGAGAAACGCCATGGCGTGCGCCTGGGCTTCATGGGCTTCTTCGCCAAGGCCTGCGTCGCGGCGCTGAAGGAAATACCGAACGTCAATGCCGAGATCGAAGGCGACAACATCGTCTACAAGAATTACTACGACATCGGTGTCGCGGTCTCGACCGACCGTGGCCTGGTGGTGCCGGTGGTGCGCGATGCCGACCAGCTTTCGCTGGCGGGCATCGAAAAGGCCGTGATGGATTTCGGCCTGCGCGCCCGCGACAACAAGCTGAAGCTTGAGGAATTGCAGGGCGGCACCTTCTCCATCACCAATGGCGGCGTATTCGGCTCGCTGATGTCCACCCCGATCCTCAATTCGCCCCAGTCCGGCATCCTGGGCATGCACAAGATCCAGCCGCGCCCGATGGCGATCGACGGCAAGGTCGAGATCCGCCCCATGATGTATCTGGCGCTGAGCTATGATCACCGCCTGGTCGACGGCCGCGACGCCGTCACGTTCCTGGTGCGGGTGAAGGAAAACCTGGAAGACCCGGAGCGTTTACTTTTGGACGTTTAATTCCCCCTCCGGCCTACGCACCTGATCGGTGCTACGTTCGTACGCTGTCGCTACTCACCCTCCCCCATCAGCATGCTGCGCATGCACGTGGGAGGCGGGGCTGAGCCACGGCGATAAAAGGCGGCTTAGGCCGCCTTTTTCTTTGTTCTGTCATTTAAAAAGTCTGGCCGGCGCCGGACTGGATCGTGTTCAATCCATCCTCGAAGGGCCCCACCAAGGAGAACGCCATGGCCTATGTCGACGGATTTGTCATTGCCGTGCCCAAGGACAAGTTGGAAGCCTACAAAATCATGTCGCGAGAATGCGAACCGGTTTGGCGTGAATACGGCGCCATCGACTATGTTGAGTGCGTGGGCGACGACGTCCCCTATGGAAAGGTGACATCCTTTCCCCGCGCCGTGCAGGCGACAGAAGACGAAATCGTGATCTTTTCCTGGATTGTCTATGAGAGCCGCGAGGCGCGCGACGCCGTCAACAACAAGGCGATGAAAGATCCGCGCATGAAGAAATACGAGAATGCCGTGCCTTTCGATGGCAAGCGCATGATCTATGGTGGCTTCACGCCGTTTCTGGGGCTTTAGGCACGCAAACCGGATCTTTGGTGGCGGCGAAGGGCCCAGTCCATACCGACGGCACCGCTTCATCGAAGCGGCGATAGTATAGGCGCGCAGCCGCAAACGCGGCCAGTGCGATCATCCCGCCCGCTATCATGTCGGTGAGATAATGGTCGCCCGAATAAGGAATCGCGGTCAGCATCACCAGATTGAAGGCCAGCACCACGGGAAAAGTGATGCGGTTGCCGCGGTGGGCGACAATGAAAAGCAGCGCCATCACCGTATGGAACGACGGAAACGAAACGATGCCGAAATAGGGATAGGGCCCGACAGAACCAACCCGCAGGGCTCGGATAATTTGTCCTTGTTCCGCCTTTTGTCCCGCCATATCAGCGGGGCCAAGCGTGGGAAGAAACATATAGATGAGAATGGTGGCGATCAGCCCCAGCAGCATCGCAGTGAGAAATTCGCCGTTGCGACCGCGAGGCCCAAACAGCGCAAAAAATGGAACATAAAGCAGCGGCTGCCAGTAGGAACTGTCATAGGCAAATTGCTGAACCGCCAGCAGCAATGGGTTATCGAGCGAGAATTTCATCCAATCGCCCCAGACGAAACCCAGCATGCCGTCGAGACGGATGAACAGCGCATCCTGAAGCGGAAATTTGGTCACGGTTGCGATATAGGTCAGCTGCGCCGCAAAGAGCGGATAGAAAAGCCAAAATCCCAGATAGATGCCCGTTTCGCGAATGGCAGGCTGCGAACGCCGGGTGGCATAGATCACGATGGAGGCGCAGCACAGCGCCGGCATCCAGATCAATTGATAAGCCGGCGTCAGCCAGCGCAATTGCGTCCATTGATTGAAGGCCAGCGCCAAGGCGGTCATCGTCGCGATAAGAAGAAGCGGCGGCATTTGCGCTGCGTCCGAAAAACGCATGCGAGGCGCCGTCAGAGCATCCTGTGCCTGTGTCATCATCGAAATCCGGAACTGCCTGCCGATTCTGCCACGACCCGGTTACCGGCCGGTGAAGTCTGTGTCAGGCAATGCGCTTGTCGAGCACTTCCAGCTTGGCCAATTCGACATGCGCACGCAGCTCGATCTGATCGAGCACGTCCTGCAATTTGGGATCGGCGAAAACGTCATGGCGCCGCGTCACGGCTACGGCCAAACGATTGAGGGTGGCGCGGGGAATACCGCCCGCCAGCAATCCGTCGCGCACGGAATCCAGAATGTCGAGCAACTGCTCGCCATGGGTCAGTCCCTTGGAGCGGCCGTCCGAGGCATCGCCCATGTCCTGCAAAGCCAGGATGGAATCGAGCGCCGCGATGGGGCCTGGCCCGGACACGATCTGGGCATGGGTTTCGGCGGTATCGGAGATCGTGAAGCTGCCGCCCGTGCTCGCGCTTGCGGGTTTGCGCCGGATGGCGCCGCTTTCAACGCGGCTGGGGCCTTTGATTTCCATGGGCGTAAAGTCCCATTACGACGCGTTACCATCGCCGATCGTGGTTAAAAAAGCCTTAGGAAGCGACTTTACGCTCGATGATAAGGATGGCCCGCCAGAATGGTCATGGCGCGATAGACCTGCTCCAACAGCAGCGCCCGGGCCAGCAGATGCGGCCAGGTTTGCGGCCCGAACGCCAGGCTGCGGCTCGCTTTCTTGCCTGGCAACGGCGCCATCCCATCGGGCCCACCAATCACAAAGGCCAGATCCTTGGTGCCGACATCACGCAGGCTTCCCAAGGTCTCGGCGAAATCTTCCGAGGTCATGCCTTTGCCACGCGCATCCAAAAGCATGATATGCGCGCCGTCCGGCAGCCGGTTGGCCAGGCGCGCGGCCTCATCATTCATCCGGGTTGCCGCATCGCGGGCTTTGCCCACCGCCAACTCTTCGACAACGACTGCGGTGAATCCCATGTTGCGGCCCATCTTGATCGCGCGATCGAGAAACTCGTCGCACAACGCCCCTTCGGACGTGCCGCGTGAATGACCAACTGCCAGAATCGTCAGGCGCACGGATCAGGCCCGGCTGGGTGAGGGAACGTTCCACATGCCTTCGAGATCGTAATAGTCGCGCACTTCCGGGCGGAAGACATGGACGATGATCTCGCCCGCATCGACCAGCACCCAATCGCCCTGGGCTGCGCCCGTGACGGGACGCGTGCCATAGCCCTGCTCTTTCAGGCGGCGCGCCAGATGGTCGGCGATCGACGCCACATGCCGGGACGACCGGCCACTGGCGATGACCGCGGCATCGCACAGCGATGAGCGTCCTTCCAGGTCTATGGTGACAATCGCTTCGGCCTTGTCGTCCTCTAACGAAGCGACGATGCGCTTCAGCAGATCGCTTTGCGGCGCGGGCTTGGCCGCTTTCGGCGCGGCGGCCTTCACAGCCTTTTTCGGCTTTGCCTTGGCCTGTGCCTTGGACTTTACCTTGGGCTGCGGCTTGGCGGTTTTGCGGGGAGCAGCCTTGGCCTTGGTCGGCTTGGAAGCGGTTTTCTTGGCGGCCTTTTTGACGGGCTTTTTTGCGGCTTTCAGGGGCTTATCTCCAGCAATCGCGGCAAATCTAGCATGGGCGTGTCATCGGCCCAATAGCCTGAGCGCGCGCAGCCGGGTGGCGCTTTCGCTGTTCCGCGCCCCGTCCAACACCATGACCAGGGGCGGGTGCATGGATGTCTGCGGATCGCGCACCATCCCGAAGCGCCGCGCCAGGGGCGCATTGAGCGCCGCCATGATGCTACCGGGCCGCTGGATCACCGCGATGGCGATGCGGCGGGCCAGATCTTCCCAGCGCCGCCAATGGCTGAATTGTTCCAGATTGTCGCTTCCCATCAGCCAAACGAACTCGATCTGCGGAAAACGGCGCTGCAAAGCTTCCACGGTATCGACCGTGTAGATGGTGCCCAGTTTCTGTTCCAGCGCGCTGACATGGATGGCGGGATGGCCCGCCGCAATTTTGCGCGCACCATCCAGCCGCTTTGCCAGTGCCGCCATCGCGGCTTTGTCTTTCAAGGGATTGCCGGGACTGACCAGCCACCAGACGGCGTCCAGCTTCAGACGCCTCCGCGCAGTCTCGCTGACATACAGGTGGCCGTCATGCGCGGGATTGAAAGAGCCGCCCAGCAAGCCGATGCGAAGGCCGTCCGCCACCGGCCCGGGAGGCGCGATCCAGTTCAAGCAGGAACCATCACGGGCGCGTCTTCATGGACGTGTCTGGCCCACGCCGCGCACCACATATTTGAAGGTGGTGAGCTGCTCGACGCCGACGGGACCGCGCGCATGCAGCTTGCCGGTGCCGATGCCGATTTCCCCGCCCATACCGAACTCGCCGCCATCGGCGAACTGGGTGGACGCGTTCCACAGCACGATGGCGCTGTCCAAGGCATTGAGGAAAATTTCTGCCGCCTGTTCGTCGTCGGTAAGAATGGAATCGGTGTGATGCGAGCCGTAATGCTCGATATGCCGGATGGCCGCTTCCAGCCCATCGACCACGCGCACGGCGATGATCGCGTCCAGATATTCGGTCTGCCAGTCTTCTTCCGTGGCGGGTTTGGCGGCGGCAAATACGCTGCGCACCGCCTCGTCGCCGCGGATTTCGCAACCGGCCTTGGCCAGATCTTCCAGAATGGGGAGCCCATGGCTTTTCAAAATCGCGCGATCCAGTAACAGCGTTTCCGCCGCGCCGCAGACCGAGGTGCGGCGCATCTTGGCGTTCAGCACCACTTTGCGCGCCATCTCCAGATCGGCGGCGGCATGGACATAGACATGACAAAGGCCTTCCAGATGCGCCAGCACCGGCACGCGCGCTTCGCGCATCACCCGGCCGGTCAGACCCTTGCCGCCGCGCGGAATGATCAGATCGATGGCGCCGTTCAACCCTTCCAGCATCAGGCCCACCGCGGCGCGGTCGGTGTTGCGGATATACTGAATGGCGGCTTCGGGAAGACCGGCGGCCTTCAGCCCTTCCACCATTGCGGCATGAATGGCGCTGGCGGAATGCAGCGAGTCTGAACCGCCGCGCAGAATGGCGACATTGCCTGCCTTCAGCGCGATGGCGCCCGCATCCGCCGTCACATTGGGACGCGATTCATAGATGATGCCGATCACGCCGATGGGCGTGGCGACGCGGGCGATGTCCAACCCGTTGGGACGGGTCCAGCGCGCCAGCTCGCGGCCATTGGGATCGGCGAGGCCCGCGACTTCTTCGATCGCCTTGGCCATGGCTTCGATACGGCCTTCGTTCAGCGCCAGGCGGTCCTGCATCGCGGCGGCCATATTGTTCGCCTTAGCCGCTTCCAGATCGCGCGCATTGGCGGTCAGAATCTCCGCCTTGCGGGCCCGAATGGCAGCGGCGGCCTGCATCAGCGCCTTGGTCTTGGTGGCATCGTCGGCTTCGCGCAGGGCGCGGGCGGCTTCGCGCGCGGCCGCACCGATCGCCATCATCTCCGCCGTCAAGGCATCATTCTTGTCGTGCAAGGTCATGGCTTTTCCGTCATTGCCAGATCGTCGCGATGGATCATTTCGTCCCGGCCACGATAGCCCAGAATGGCCTCGATTTCGACCGTGCGTTTGCCCGCGATCCGCTCTGCGTCGGACGCATTATAGGCCGTCAATCCGCGCGCAATCTCGCGCCCCTGCCGGTCTTTCACCAGCACGGTGTCGCCGCGCTCGAAGCGGCCATCGACCTGGCGGATGCCCGCGGGCAACAGGCTCTTGCCTTCGCTCAGCGCCTTGACCGCGCCCTCGTCGATCATCAGCACGCCTTCCGGCTTCAGCACGCCCGCGATCCAGCGCTTGCGCGCCAATGTGGGCGAAAGGCTGGCGCGGAAGATGGTGTGGCGCGCGCCATCGGCAATTGCGGAAACCGGATTGAGGCTTTCCCCCTTGGCGATAATGACATCGCAGCCCGCGCCGGTGGCGATCCGGGCGGCGATCAGCTTGGAGGTCATGCCACCACGTCCCAGGCCGGAAATACTTTCCCCGCCCATCGCTTCGATCTCGGCCGTGATGGCAGCCACTTCGGGAACATGCGTGGCGGACGCATCGCGCGCCGGATTGGCGGTATAAAGCCCGTCCACATCCGAAAGCAGCACCAGCTTGTCGGCGCCCATCATCGAGGCCACACGGGCGGCCAACCGGTCATTGTCGCCGAAGCGGATTTCCGCCGTCGCCACCGTGTCATTCTCATTGATCACCGGCACCGCGCCCAGATCGAGCAAGGTGTTGAGCGTGGCGCGGGCATTGAGATAGCGGTGGCGTTCCTCGGTGTCGCCCAAGGTCAGAAGAATCTGCGCCGCCACCAACATTTCGCCGGCCAGAATATCGGAATAGGCCTGAGCCAGCCGCACCTGCCCTGCCGCCGCAGCCGCCTGGCTTTCTTCCAAACGCAGCGCACCCGCAGGCAATTTCAGAAGATTGCGCCCCAATGCGATAGAGCCGGACGACACCAAAATCACTTTTGCGCCCTGGCGGCGCAAGGACGCCACATCGGCGCACAATGAAACCAGCCAGTCGCGGCGCAAGGTGCCGCTGGCGCCATCGACCAGAAGCGAGGACCCCACCTTCACCACAATCAATCTGGTGTTGGCAAAGAACCCGCTCATGGCACCCATTTTTCCTTCGCTGCCTTGATCGCCTGGGCAGTCTTGGGCTTGCGGCGCGCGCGAATTTCCTTCGCCATCGCGCGAAGGACCGTGTCGATGCCGGCGCCAGACACGCCAGATATGAGATGAACTTCCTGGCCACAGGCTTTTTCCAGCGCGGCTTTTTTCTTCGCCAGCTCCGCCTTGGGAATCGCGTCGATCTTGTTGAGCGCCACGATCTCGTGTTTCTCGCTCAGTCCGTGGCCATAGGCTTCCACTTCGCCGCGAATGACTTTGTAGGTTTTCGCCACTGCGGCGCCAGTGCCGTCGATGAGATGCAGGATCGCGCCGCAACGCTCGGCATGACCCAGGAAGCGATCGCCAAGTCCCACGCCTTCATGGGCGCCTTCGATCAACCCCGGCAGGTCCGCCAGAACGAAATCCGTTTCATCGATCTTCACCACGCCCAATTGCGGCTCCAAGGTCGTGAAAGGATAATCCGCGATCTTGGGCCGCGCCGCCGAGACACGGGACAGGAACGTGCTCTTGCCCGCATTCGGCATGCCGATCAGGCCGGCATCGGCGATCAGCTTCAGCTTGAGAATAAGAATCTTCTCTTCGCCGGGCTGACCGGGATTGGCATGGCGCGGCGCCTGGTTGGTGGGGCTTTTGAAATGCGCATTGCCGAAGCCGCCATTGCCACCGCGCAGCAACCGCACACGCTGACCGATCTCGGCCAGATCGGCGATCAACGTCTCGCCATCTTCCTCATAGACTTGCGTTCCAGGCGGCACCTTCATGATGGCGTCGTTGCCGTTGGCGCCGGTCATGACCTTACCCATGCCGCCTTCGCCGTTCTGGGCCTTCACATGCTGCTGGAAACGGTAGTCGATCAGGGTGTTGAGATTGTCGACCGCCTCGACCCAGACCGCGCCGCCCCGGCCGCCATCGCCGCCGTAAGGGCCGCCATATTCCATGAACTTCTCGCGCCGGAACGCGATGCAGCCATTGCCGCCAGCGCCGCTGGAAGCATAAACCTTTGCGATATCCAAGAATTTCATGGTCTTCTTTCCTGGTCGCACAGCCTGACGCGAAGTCTGTCAACTTCGCGGGGCCGATGCTCCCCTTTTGTTGGTCGCGCGGCCTGACGCGAAGTCTGCAACTTCGCGGGGCCGGCGCTCCTACGCCGCCTTTTTCAGGAGGAAAGCCTCCCGCGTCAACATCATCTCATGGCAGAGGACTTTCACCCCCCGGGCCGCGCAATCGCGCATTCTGCTGCCGCTGTGACGCGCCCCCAGCTTGGCCAACACATGACCGGAAGCCGGATTGTCGTGAAACCAGCCCGCCCAGACATGAGGCGCATCTAGCTTGTCGAACGCGAACTGGGTCAACATGCGGGCCGCCTCGCTGGCATAACCGATGCCCCAGAACGGCTTGCCCAGCCAATAGCCGAACTCGGGGCCGGCTTCTTCCATATGCAAACCGATCCCGCCCAGAAACATGCCGTCTTCCTTGCGCAGGATGGTGAAGGCGTAGTGGCCATCGCCATGACGTCCGCGCTGGGCCACGAAATCCTCGGCGTCGTCCTCGGTATAAGGATGCGGCACCTTCGCCAGATTGCGCGACACCGCATAATCGCCCAGCCAGACCGTCATCGCCTGGATGTCGGCGGGCCTGGGCGGCCGCAATATCAGTCTTTCACTCTCCAAAATTGACATGACGTTTCCCCGCGTTTGTTGGCGAGGGAAACAAAAAAGGGAGATGGCGGACCATCTCCCTCGCATAATGGGCCGCCAATTTCTTGGCGGCCTATGTCTTCAGCCGCCTATTCTGCCGCGATCTTCGCCGCCGGGTTTTGGGCGGTCGTCACGGATACGAACGTGCGACGCTTGAAACCGGTCTTGAAGGTCACGTTGCCGTCGCAAAGCGCAAAGAGCGTATGATCCTTGCCGATGCCGACATTTTCGCCCGGCCAGAACTTGGTGCCGCGCTGACGCACGATCACGTTGCCGCCGAAAATCTTTTCGCCGCCAAACAGCTTCACGCCCAGACGCTGACCGGCCGAGTCACGACCGTTGCGAGAGGAACCGCCTGCTTTCTTGTGCGCCATGACTTATTCCTTGCCGGCCGAAATCGAGAGCACCTTCACGGCGGTGAAGTGCTGGCGATGGCCGCGCTTGCGATGGGTGTTCTTGCGGCGCTTTTTCTTGAAGGCGATGACCTTCTCGCCCTGGCCGTGCTCGAGAATCTCGCACTCGACCGAAGCACCCTTGACCAGCGGCGCGCCCAGCTTGGGGGTGTCGCCACCCAGCATCAGCACTTCGCCCAAAGTCAGCTTGGAGCCGACATCGCCCACAAGGCTTTCCACCTTGAGGATCGAATCCTTGGCAACCCGATACTGTTTTCCGCCGGTGCGGACGACCGCGTACATGGTCTAATTCCTTGAAATGAAACGGTTTTCCAGAAACGGCAGGTTCCCGGAGAGCGGCGCACTATACGGAAAGGCGCTTGCCGGTCAAGCCTTGGATGGACAAGGCTTTTGTGTGCGAAAATCAGGGCTCGATGACGGGCATCGCGCGGGTCTTTCGCATGCCGATCTTGGCCACGAGTGCGGCGATCAGAAGCGCCACACCGACCGTCACCGCCACGGTTTTTGCGGTGGAGACATTATAAGCCAGCCGCGCCAGATCGTCGGTCGCGCCGTTCAGCATCATGTTGAGCTGAAGGCCATTTTCGACGGCGTCCAAAAGAGCACCGACCGGCGCCACCATACCCGCCATCAGGATGTAACGGCGAAAAGGGCTGCGGCCGGGGGTGAAGCTTTCGGCCACCACCACGCTGGAAAGAAAGAAGCACGCGGCATAGAGCGGCATCAGCAGATAATCCAGGCCCAGATCGAAGCCCGCCCGCACCGCATAAGGTTCGGGCGCCCAGGCCTGGAACGCCAAGCGGAACTGGGCCGCACTGGAAAGCCCCTGCAGGTCGGTGGTCGAAACGCCGGTCAGCGATTTCAGCCACAGATCCATGCCCCCGACCGCCGCGAAGACAACCAGGCCCAGGATGGTGGACCACAGCCAGCCCCGATCCAGCGTGGTTTTCGAGATGCGCATGGGACGTTCCGCTCTGCTATAAGCGCCGCATTATGCGGCCCCTTGGCGATATTCTCTACAATTTCCACTGGGTGGTGCCAGGCGATTGCGGCCGCATGGCCCAGCCCTGGGCCGGCGGCGCGGGCCCCTTCCTGGAACGGCGCGGCGTCAAGGCGTTGATCAATTTGCGCGGCCGCAACGACGATCTGTCCTGGTGGAAAAACGAGACCGGCGCCACATCGGCCCGCGGCATCGCCCATCTCGATGCCATGCTGGATTCGCGCAAACTGCCCACCCGCGCCATGCTGGTGCGCCTGATCGAGGCTTTCGACAGCGCGCCCCGGCCCTTTATCCTCAAATGTTCGGGCGGACAGGATCGCACCAGCTTCGCGTCCGCGCTTTATCTCATCCATCGCGGCGGCTGGGCGGCGATGACGGAGGCACGGGCGCAATATGCGCGTTTCCCCTATCTGCATTTCCCCAAGAAGCACCAGCGCTGGTTGAAGCCATTCCTGGATTTTGCGGCCGACGATTCCCGGGGGCTGCCGCTGGCGAGCTGGATCGCCGAACATTATTTGCCGGATCGCCTGAAGGCTTGGTTGGAAACCCATGGCATGGCCGATACCCATGGCGGCATCTTCCTGACGCCGACGCGCAGTCCATTTCAGTGGTGACCGGGCTCGCCATCGCGCCCGGCGTGATGTTGTGGCGCGAGAAATTCTCCAAGAACGAACAACAGGCGTTGCTGCAGGACGTACTGGCGCGGATCGAAAACGCGCCTTTCTATCGCCCCGTCATGCCGGGATCCGGCAATCCCTTCTCCGTCGAAGAAAGCAATCTTGGGCCGCTGGGCTGGGTGTCGGACAAGAGCGGCTATCGCTATCAGGCCACCCATCCCGTCACTGGCAACCCCTGGCCCGCCATTCCCGAGGCATTGATCGCCCTGTGGCGCGAGATTGCCGCCGCGCCGGATCCGCAATGCTGCCTGGTCAATCTCTACCGCGATGGCGCCCGCATGGGCCTGCACCAGGACAAGGACGAGAAGGCAATGTCCGCGCCGGTGGTATCGGTCTCGCTGGGCGACGAAGCGGTTTTTCGCATCGGAGGCACGACACGCCGAGGATCGACCGTGAGCGTGCCGCTTTCGTCCGGCGATGTGGTGATGTTCGGCGGTCCGGCGCGCCTCGCCTATCACGGCATCGATCGGATCAAGCCGGGCAGTTCGTCGCTGATCCCGGGCGGAGGCCGCATCAACCTCACGCTCAGGCGTGTCACGGAATAAAAAACGCCCGGCTGGGGAAACAGCCGGGCACGAAGCATCGCCTTGGCGATGCGACCATCATAAAAAAACGCCCGATCCTTTGGGGATCGGGCGTTGAATGCGCCGTTACGCGCGTGGATGCCCGGAGGGGATGACCGGCACCCGCGGAAAACAGGGTCTGGCTTGCGAGCGGGGGCAGAGCTTACCGGACCACGCTGTCTTCCAAGGACAACCTATGCAGCAAAGCCACACTTTTCAAGTTTTTTTGTTTTACAAATCTTTTAGCGTGACAGTTGCGAATATGTCATAGCCGTTAGGTGTCTGCCGCACATCTGACAACGGGTCAGTTTGGCTTTTGGACGGCGTCCTTGGCCGGCACGGCAAACAGACCGTCCGGCAGGGCGAGGCCGGTCTGCACCCCGCTCAGCGCCACGGTGGTCACGCCGCCCTGATTGTCCTTCACCATCCATTGCCGCAGTTCGATGGCGGGATAGGAAAAGACCAGGGTGATATTGCTCTGGCTGCGAGTGGTGTTGGCGCGGGCATGGACGACCAGGGCGCCCGGCTGTTCTTCGATTCCAGTGACCGCGGTGTTGTGCCGAAGATCGACATCCTTGTTCAGCAGAATATCGAGCGGCGTATCCGACAGCGATGTGCGGTCCACCGTGTTGAGACGCGCGTTCTTCACATAGATGCTGCCGTCCGTCGCCACGATCAGGACCGGGCTGGGTGGATTATACGAGAAGCGCAACTTGCCGGGGCGCGAGAGGCTGAATTCGCCCTGCGCCATGCCGCCTTCCGGGCTGAGCTGGACGAAATTGCTTTTCAACGTGTGGATCGCATTGAGATAGGCGCTGAGCTTGTCGAGATTTGCCGCTTCGGCGGGACTGTAAGTGCCCGGATACCGATTGGCCCCGCCCAATACCGTGATGGCGGCAAACGCGGCAAGGATGGCGAGACGGCGCGTGATCGGGTTAAGGTCGGACATTGTCAATCCACCAAACCATTTCATCTTCGCCCACGCAACCGCTCCCGATGACCGCATGACCACGCTTCCGCCATATTCCCGCATCGCCGTTCTGGGCGGTGGCGCCTGGGGTACGGCGCTGGCAATCGCTGCGATCACCGCCGGGCGCGACACAATGCTCTGGGCACGCGAAGACGATGTCGTGACGGGCATCAACCAGGACGGCGAGAACAAGCGCTTCCTGCCCGGCGTCGCGTTGCCAAAATCCTTGCGTGCGACAGGCACGTTGAAAGAAGCCGTTCAAGCCGACGCATTGCTTGTGGTGGTGCCGGCGCAGGTGCTCGCGGATTTCGCCCGCAGCCTGGCGCCGCTTGTCGCACCCGGCGTCCCGCTGGTGATCTGCGCCAAGGGCATCGAACGCGACACCGGCAAGCTGGTGAATGAAGTGCTGATGCAAGCCTTGCCTGGCGCGACCCCCGCAATTCTGTCGGGCCCATCCTTCGCACGCGATGTGGCGAAGGGATTGCCCACCGCCGTGACCATCGCTGCCGGCGGTGAAACTGCCGCGCGCCTGCAGGCCAGTTTGAATTCGCCGGCATTCCGGCCCTATGCCAGCGACGACATCACGGGCGTGGCCTTGGGCGGGGCCGCCAAGAATGTCTATGCGATTGCCTGCGGCGTGGTCGAAGGCATGGGCCTGGGCGAGAATGCCCGCGCCGCGCTGTTGGCGCGCAGTTTCGCGGAGCTGGCGCGGCTGGGCGAAGCATTGGGTGCAAAGCGCGAAACCCTGATGGGGCTATCCGGCCTGGGCGATCTGGTGCTCACCGCCACCAGCAAAAGCTCTCGCAATTTTTCCTTCGGCGTGGAATTGGGCCAAGGCAAGACGGTGGCGGAACTGGATGCGCCCGGTCATCCGCTGGCGGAAGGCGTGGCGACCGCGCCTGCGCTGGTGAAGCGTGCCCGCGCCGAGAGGATCGAACTTCCCATCGCCGAAGCGATGGCGGATTTGCTGAGCGGCGCCTTGCCGCTTGGCGAAGCATTGATGCGGCTGATGAGCAGAAGGTTGAAAGCGGAATGAAACACTGGCTGTTCAAGAGCGAACCCGAGACCTGGTCCTGGGAGATGCAGAAGAAAAAAGGCGCCAAAGGCGAGCCCTGGAGCGGCGTGCGCAATCACACCGCCAAGCTCAACATGATGGCGATGAAGAAGGGCGATCTGGGATTCTTCTACCACTCCGGTGACGAGAAGGGCGTGGTGGGGATCGTCGAAGTGATCGGCGAATACCGGCCCGATCCCACCGACGAGAAAGGCATTTTCGGCCTGGTCGATGTAAAGGCCGTGAAAGATTTTCCCCAAAAAGTGTCCCTGGCGGACTGCAAGGCCAATCCCAAGCTGGCCAAGATGAGCCTGGTCACCAGCTTTCGCCTTTCGGTTCAGCCGGTTACGCCCCAGGAGTGGAAGATCGTCTGCGCCATGGGCGGCCTCAAGGATTGACATAGACCTGACAAGGTTGCGGCAGGCCTGGTGATATTGTCGTCCCTGGAGCGGCGCGAAAACACGCGCATCACAGGGAGCCGGACATGGCTGCACGCGACATTCTCAATCTCAAGACCCCCATGGCGGAGGGCATTATCCGCCTACTTTATACCATCGCGCTCGTTCTAATCGCGATCGGAACTTTGTTCGGCATTGGCCGTGGAATCATGATTTTGACCCACACGCCGATGCAACGGCCCGCGATCACATCAAGCGCCAATCCATCCGGCAATGCCGCGACGCCACAACCTGGCACCGCCGCACCGCAAACCGACGCGCAAACACCGCGGCGTGATTTCCGCGACGGGATGCGGGGCGACTATCGCGGCTGGAACCGTCACGGCCATCATCGCGGCTACGGCATGATGATGGGCCGCTCGCCGATGTTCGGATTGGTCGTCATTATTGGCGCATTGCTGCGCGGCCTGATCGGGCTGCTGATCCTGCGGGTGTTGGCCGAAGTCGGCCTGGCTATCCTGGCGATGCCGAAGCGTTCGACGACCTAGAGATATTTGCGCATAAATAGATTGTAGGGCGCAAAGCCGTCGCGTTGATAAAGCGCGGCGGCTTTGCCGTTTCCGGTCAGCGCACCGATGATGAGAACCGTCATGCTCCGCGCCCGCGACCAGTCTTCGCAGGCCGCGATCAAGGCGCGGCCATGCCCCTGCCCTCGCGCCGAGGCTTCGACAAACAGTTCGGCCACAAAGCCGTAACGGCGTTCTGCCTTCTCGACGAACAGGTCGCCCGCCTCTTCCACCACAAAGGCCCAGCCGACCGCGCGGCCCTCATCTTCGGCGATGAACATGGCGCCCCGCGCCGCCGCTTGGTCACGCACATCCGCCCAATGCTCGACAGCAAAGTCGGGATCGAGGCGGCGATTGGCCTCGAATTCTTTCTCGAATTTTTGCAGGCCCCAGATAAAGGAAAGGATCGCCGGCTCATCATCCGGCAACCGCGCTAAGCGGATCATATCAGCCAAGCGCCTTGACGATTTCTTCCGTCATCTTCTTGGCGTCGGCGAACAGCATCATGGTGTTGTCGCGGAAGAAGAGTTCGTTCTCGACACCCGCATAGCCTGAGCCCATGCCACGCTTGATGAAGAGCACGGTCTTGGCTTTTTCCACGTCCAGGATCGGCATGCCGAAGATCGGCGATTTGGGATCGGTCTTGGCCGAGGGATTTGTGACGTCATTGGCGCCGATCACATAGGCGACATCGGCCTGGGCGAACTGCGAATTGATGTCTTCCAGCTCGAAGACTTCGTCATAGGGCACATTGGCTTCGGCCAGCAGCACATTCATGTGGCCCGGCATGCGGCCCGCCACCGGGTGAATGGCGTAGGAAACCTTCACGCCTTCGGCCTTCAGCTTGTCGGCCATTTCGCGTACGGCATGCTGGGCTTGGGCAACCGCCATGCCGTAACCCGGCACGATGATGACGCTGGAGGCATTCTTCATGATAAAGGCCGCGTCGTCGGCAGAACCCTGCTTGACCGGGCGCGTTTCCGCCGGACCCTTGGGGCCACCGGTCTCGCCGCCAAAGCCGCCCGCGATCACCGAAACGAAGCTGCGGTTCATGCCCTTGCACATGATGTAGGACAGGATCGCACCTGACGAACCCACCAGCGCGCCGGTGATGATCAACGCGGTGTTCTCCAAGGTGAAGCCGATGCCCGCCGCCGCCCAGCCGGAATAGGAATTGAGCATCGACACCACCACCGGCATGTCGGCGCCGCCG
The DNA here is from genome assembly GCA_040389405.1 of Pseudomonadota bacterium. Classification (GTDB taxonomy): domain Bacteria; phylum Pseudomonadota; class Alphaproteobacteria; order Micropepsales; family Micropepsaceae; genus Rhizomicrobium. The sequence continues at coordinate 619,324 of JAZJZY010000002.1, forward strand.
ATAGGAATGATCAAGGTGATGCCGAAGACGAAGCTGAGGATGGTGATCGCCCAGAAGGCCCAGTGCGGCTGGTCCATGGTGAAATAGACAATCAGCCCGATGATCACGACGAAGATCAGGAGGTTCAACAGATGCCGCGCGGGAAGAATGATGGGCGCGCCGCTCATATTGCCGTTGAGTTTGGCGAAGGCGATCAGAGATCCGGCAAAGGTGATGGCGCCGATGGCGACGCCGAGCGACATTTCCACCAGGCTTTGGCCACGGATCGCGCCTTCCATGCCGATACCGAACGCTTCGGGCGAATAAAGCGCCGCGCCCGCGGTCAAGACCGCCGCAAGACCGACCAGCGAATGGAATGCCGCCACCAATTGCGGCATGTTGGTCATGGCGATGCGCTTGGCCATCACTGCGCCGATGGCGCCGCCGATGGCGATGCCGCCGATCACCAGACCCCAGGTCAGCACGTCGGAGACACCCGCGACCCACAAGGTGGTAAGCACCGCGATCAGCATGCCGATCATGCCGTTGCGATTGCCGTTGCGCGACGTGGCGGGCGACGACAGGCCCTTGAGCGCCATGATGAAGAGAACACCCGCTACGAGATAGAGCAGTGCTGCGATGTCCGCCTGCCCGCTCATTTGGAATGTCCTGCTGCAGCGGCAGGCTTCTCTTTCTTCTTATACATCGCCAGCATGCGGGCCGTGACCAGGAAGCCGCCGAAGATGTTCACCGACGCCAGGATCAACGCGAAGAAACCCAATATCTTGGAGGTCCAGGATGCAGAGCCCAGTGCCGGTACCGCGACGGCAATCAACGCGCCCACGATGATGACCGAGGAAATGGCGTTGGTGACGCTCATCAGGGGCGTGTGCAGCGCGGGCGTCACGCCCCACACCACGAAGTAACCGACAAAAATCGCCAGCACGAAAATGGAAAGCCGGAATACGAACGGATCTATCGCTTCCATGTGTCTAACCCATCCCCTGGCCCGAACAGGCCGTACTTATGATTTTACTGCCGGATGCACGACTTCGCCGTCTTTGGTCACCAGCGCGCCTTTGACGATCTCGTCGTTCCAGTCGATCGCCAACGCCCCGGTCTTCTTGTCCACCAGCAGCGACACGAAATTGAACAAGTTGCGGGCATAGAGCGACGAGGCATCCACCGCCAGCCGCCCGGGCAGATTGGAATAGCCCATGATGATGACGCCATGGACTTCGGTGACTTCGCCCGGCTTTGTCAGCGGCGTGTTGCCGCCCGCTTCGGCCGCCAGATCCACGATCACCGAACCCGGCTTCATGGTCTTGATCATCTCTTCCGACACCAGCACCGGCGCCTTGCGGCCCGGGATCAGCGCGGTGGTGATGATGATGTCCTGCTTCTTGATGGTCTCAGCGATCAGCGCGGCCTGCTTGGCCTGATACTCCGCCGACATTTCCTTGGCATAGCCGCCCGCCGTTTGCGCGTTCTTGAATTCTTCGTCCATCACCGCGACGAAGGTGCCGCCCAGCGATTCCACCTGTTCCTTGGTCGCGGGCCGCACGTCGGTGGCGCTGACGATGGCGCCCAGGCGCTTGGCGGTGGCGATGGCCTGAAGACCCGCCACGCCCACGCCCATCACCAGCACGCGGGCCGGAGCGATGGTGCCCGCCGCCGTCATCATCATCGGCATCGCCCGCCCGAAAGTGGCGGCGGCATCGATCACGGCCTTGTAGCCGGCGAGATTGGATTGGGACGACAGCACGTCCATCGATTGGGCCCGGGAGATGCGGGGCAGGAATTCCATGGCAAAGGCAGTGGCGCCCTGCCCGGCCAAGGTGGCGATGGCGGCTTTCTCGGTGTGAGGCGCCAGCATGGCGGCGACCACGACGCCTTTTTTCAGGAGGGCGCTTTCGGCGGCGCTGGGACCGCGAACCTTCAGGACGATATCGGCATCGGCCAGCGCGGAGCGGGCATCGGGCGCGATGGAGGCGCCGGCTGCGGCATAGTCGGCATCGGCGATACGGGCAGGCCCGCCCGCGCCGGTTTCCACCGTTACGTCTACGCCCAAGCCTTTGAATTTCTTGATGGATTCCGGGGTCGCGGCAACCCGCGTTTCACCCGCTACTGTTTCCTTGGGGACTGCGAGTTTCATCCCCAGCCCCCGACCCTTAACCGTGGGTCCGGAAGACGGCCAGGAAAGCCATAATCAGCAGGCAAAATCCCGTCGAATATTTGACGAAAGTAACGAAACCCGCCCATGCCCGTTGATGCTGGCTGATGTCCATCGAGCCGGGCGTGAAGTGATCGTCGTGATGGTCGGCCATGGGACTCGCTCTCGAAAAGAGGCGGCAATATAGCAAACCGAAGCCTCCCGGCAATGGGAAGCCCGGGGTCGGACCACAGGTTGCGACAGAATGTGTCCGGCGCGGTCTGGCTGGCCCAGCGTCAAGCCCGCCATTCGATCCAACCGCCATGGGCCTGGGCCACGGCCAGCAGGTTTGTCTGCGCCGCGCCGTCGCGATGCCGGGTCAAGGTCAACGCATAATTCCCCACGCCGTCGAATTCGAACGACAGATGCCACACGGGACGGCGCAAACCCTCCGCCGCCAGAATGGCGGTCAGCATCTCCTTCATCGCGGCGGAAAATTGGTAGACGGCGATTGTGTGATAGACGCAAACCGCTTCGCCGAACGGGACCGCCGCCAGCACATCCGGCAACAGGGTCAGCGCATCGCCGCCTAGAATTTCGGGCGGCGCATTGCGATAGAGCGCGATGGCGCGGTCCAGCCGATCCAGCCGCGCAGGCTGGTCCGGCCAGATCAGCGCCCGCAGCCAGTCCCGGTCATCTGTATCGGACAAATTGACAGGATCGCGTTCCAGCCCGGTTCTGGTGGCGATCACGGGCTGCGGCGCAAAAGGCGGCGTTCTTTCGCCCCGCAATTCGCACGCCAGGATCAGCGGCGCGCCGGGCGCGATCTCGGCCACCAGGGCTTCGCCGCGACGATAGCGCATGCCATAGCGATCCCAGATCATGTTGAGCCCGGCGCTGGGCCCAATCTCCACCAGATGCAGCGGCCCGTGCTCGTGCTGCGCCAGCGCCGCAAAGCCCGCGCGCAACACACAGGATCGCGCCACCTCATTGGTGTTGGTGACCCGCGTTTCGACCAGCGCGGCCACCGCCTCGGCATGGGTCAGAACGAAATCCCGAAACGCCGCGAAGGGATCGCCTTGCGCATTTCCGCCAAGCGTGGCGTAGAAATTCCGCAAGGGATGTTGTGCGCCTTGCAGCAGTAGAAAATGCACCGCCGCGAACAGCAGGTTGGCGTGGGGCTGGCCGGGACGGCCGCGGGCGGCGATCGCCTTCAGCGTCACATCGTCATCCACCGCCAGCGCCAGCCTTTCATAAAGCGGCGAACCCAGTTGCCGCGCTTCGACCGCGAAACGGCTCCAATAGGTTTTTTCCAAATCATTCATGGCGATAGAACCGATTCATTCTTCCTTAAGCATAGCGCCCATTGTCCCGGACAAGGACAGGTTTAAACCCCCCATTTACCGGCCATGCGCAGAATGCACGCTGCTCAAAATCGGAACAGCTAACATGGCGCAGACTATTCTTGTCGTGGATGACGATCCGGTACAGCGCCGTCTGCTGGAAACCGCGATCACGCGCAGCGGCATGACAGTGGTCACCGCGCCCGGCGGCCAGCCCGCGCTGGATCTCATCAATGGCGTGCGCGGTGAACAGATCACCCTGATGCTGCTCGATCTTGTGATGCCCGACATGAGCGGCATCGAAGTTCTGTCCAAGCTGCGTTCCACCAATCCCGACCTGCCGGTGATCGTGCTCACGGCCAAGGGTGGCATCGATTCCGCCGTCGAAGCGATGCGGGCCGGCGCCAACGACTTTCTGGTCAAGCCTGCCAGTCCCGAGCGCATCGCGGTCTCGATCCGCAACCAGCTTAAGATCGGTACCCTGTCCGGCGAAGTGAAACAGCTGAAGAAGAGGACAGACAACCGCCTCACCTTCGACGATCTGATCGCCGACGCGCCGGAGATGAAACAGGTATTTCGCCTCGGCACGCGCGCGGCCCAGTCCGACATCCCCATCCTGATCGAAGGCGAAAGCGGCGCCGGCAAGGAACTGATCGCCCGCGCAATTCAAGGCACCTCAGCCCGCGCCGGAAAGCCCTTCGTCACCGTCAATTGCGGCGCCATTCCGGAAAACCTGATCGAGTCGATCTTGTTCGGCCATGAGAAAGGCTCCTTCACAGGCGCCTCCGACAAGCATCTGGGCAAATTCCAGGAAGCCGATGGCGGCACGCTGTTTCTGGACGAGATCGGCGAATTGCGGCTGGACATGCAGGTGAAGCTGCTGCGCGCGCTGCAGGAAGGCGAAGTGGACCCGGTTGGCTCCAAGCGTCCCGTGAAAGTGAATGTGCGCATCATCTCCGCCACCAACCGCGATCTGGGTCAGATGGCGCGCGAAAACACATTCCGCGAAGACCTTTACTACCGCCTCAATGTCTTCCCCATCCTGGTGCCGTCGCTGCGCGACCGTCCCGGCGACGTCGCTCCCCTGGCGCGTCATTTCATTTCCCGCTTTGCCGCGGAAGAAAACAAACCGGTGGCGGGCCTCACGCCCCAGGCCGCCCAACTGATCCAGAACTTCTCCTGGCCGGGCAATGTCCGTCAGTTGGAGAACACCATCTTCCGTGCCGTCGTGCTGTGCGATGGCTCCATGCTGGATGTCTGTGATTTCCCCCAGATCGCCGCCGCGATGGGCGTGGAAGCGGTGGTGCGCCAGCCCATGACGGCGACGACCTCGTCCTCGAGCGCAGCGGCCCCCGCTATCTCCATGCATTCGGCCTATGCGCTGCCCGTGACGGATGCCGCCGGCCATATCCGCAAATTCGAGGATCTGGAATCCGAAATCATTCGCATGGCGATCAGCCGTTATGAAGGCCATATGTCGGAAGTGGCGCGGCGCCTGGGTATCGGCCGCTCGACGCTCTATCGCAAGCTGAAGGAATTCGGCCTCGAAGGCGATGTCGCGCCGGAGGCGTCCGAAGCGGCCCGCAAAGCGGGCTGATCGCGTCTCAGCGCATATCAAGCGCGGTGAGATAAAGGTCCAGGATCGCTTCCTGTTCCTGGAAGTCGGCCTTGTCGAGTTTCCGCATCCGGACGATCTGGCGCATGATCTTGGTGTCGAAGCCGGTGCCCTTGGCTTCGGAATAGACTTCGCGGATATCGGCGGTGAGCGCATTGCGCTCTTCCTCCAGCCTTTCGATACGGTCGATGAAAGACTTCAAATGTTCTTTGGCGAAGCCGGATTTTGCCATGACGAAACCTGCGAAATTTTGGGGAAAAATTGAGCGGCGCGGACCCTAGCCGCGTGCGCGGCCGGGCGCAACGCGGCGCAAAATTCTAGCTGTGGGTTTTCTGGGACTGGTCGAACGCCGCCAGCTGTTCCGGCGTCGCTTCTTTCTGGTATTTCTTTTTCCACTCGGCAGGCGTCATGCCATAGACCAGGCCCCGCGCCTGGTCTTTTTCCAGCGCGATGCCTTTTTCCGCGGCCGCTTCCCGGTACCAATCCCCCAGGCAATTGCGACAGAATCCACTGATATTCATCAGGTCGATATTCTGGACATCGGTGCGCTCGCGCAAATGCCGCACCAGGCGGCGGAACACGGCGGCTTCCAGTTCGGTCTCGGTCAAACGGTCCATCTACTGCTCCATCTCCGCCAGCGCCGCATCCAGGATCGGTTTCAGCCGCACCGCAAAATCTCGCGCCATCTGCGGCGCGGTGAGAAAATCCTGCCGCATCTCGATCAGCACATTGGCATGCCCCGTCCGGGTGCCATGCGTGTCCAATGTATCGCCTTCCAGCGCACCGGTGTAAGGCTCGTTGTCGCCCACGCTGAAGCCCGCCAGCGCCAGGTGCTTCATCAAGGGCCGCGCCAGGCGGCCATCGCGGCCGTACAGCACGCCCATCTCCCAGGACCGCTTCACGCCTTTCCAGGTCGGCGTAAAGGAATGCATGGAAATCAGGATCGCGCCGGGCCCGATGCGGGCGATCTGCTCCTTGATCGCGGTATGATAAGGCGCATGGAAACGCGCCAGACGCCGCGCCACTTCCGCCGCATCGGCGTTGCGGTTGCCCGGCACGATGCTGCTGTCCGACAATTTCATCACCAGGGTGGGATCGTCCGCACCGCGATTGAGATCAATCAGCAGCCGCGACACGTTACCCAGCAGGGCCGCGGCGCCATAGGCATCGGCAAGGGCCCGCGTCACATGGGCGGCGCCGATGTCATAAGCGATATGGGTTTCGAACAAGGGCGCGGGCAGGCCCAATCCGTCATAATCCGGCGGCACCCTGTTCGATGCATGGTCGCACAGAAACAGCAGCTTGCTTGTCCCGCCCGGCGCGGGCGGGATCAGCGTGAAAGGTGCTTCCATGATCAGCGGCTTTTAAAAGGCGGAACCCGCCTTCGCAAGCACGCCCTTGACGCGGGCGGCCCAGCCCAACCAAATGAGCGGCATGCGTCGCATGCTGCTCCTCGCCTTTCTGACGGCGCTGGCCGCGGTTCCAGCCGCGCCGGCCTTTGCCAACCTCAATGTCTGCAACAAGAGCGAGCTGGCGACGCGGGTGGCGCTGGGCCGCTTCGACGGCACCCGCTGGACCAGCCAGGGCTGGTGGACGATCGCCCCCAAAAGTTGCGCGCGGCTTCTGAACGGACCGCTGCAGGCGCGCTATTATTATCTCTACGCCGCCGACGGTTTCGGCGGCAGCTGGGAAGGCAGGACCCGTTTCTGCACCACACCGGGTGCGAAATTCCTGGCACCCGGCCGCAACGATTGCACGGCACGCGGCTTCGACCAGCGCGGTTTCTTCGAAGTCGATACCGGCAAATCGCCGGACTGGACGCAAACGCTTTCCAACTGACCGGTTGGCGGAAAGGATGCATATGAGACGCCAGCGCAAAACCAAGATCCTGGCGACGCTGGGTCCGGCGTCCAATACGCCCGAGATGATGGCGGCCCTGTTCGATGCAGGCGCCGATGTCTTCCGCATCAATATGAGCCACACGCCGCACGAACTTCTGACGCGCATGCATGGCGATTTGCGTGCACTCGGCGAAGCCAAGGGCCGGCCCATCGGTATTCTGGTCGACCTTCAAGGTCCCAAGATCCGGCTGGGAACATTGAAAGGCGGTCCACGCCAGTTGAAGGAAGGCGAGAAAATACGTCTGGTGCTGGGCGAAACCAGCGACAACCCGGATGAAGTGCCGATCCCCCATCCGGAGATCTTCCAGGCGATCAAGCAGAAGCATGCGCTGCTGATCGACGATGGCAAGGTGCGTCTTCGCTTGCTGAAGCGCACCGACACCTATGCCGATGCCGAAGTGGTGGTGGGCGGCGAGATCAAGGATCGCAAGGGCGTCAACATGCCCGACACCTTGCTGCCGATGTCGGCGATCACGCCCAAGGATCGCAAGGATCTGGATGCGGCCATGGCATTGGGCGTGGATTGGGTGGCGCTGTCCTTCGTGCAGCGTCCCGACGATATCGCGGAAGTGAAGAAGATCGTGGCGGGCCGCGCCGGGGTTCTGGCCAAAATCGAAAAGCCAAAGGCTCTCACCTGCCTGGACCAAATCCTGGAGCTCGCGGACGCGTTGATGGTGGCGCGGGGCGATCTGGGCGTGGAACTGCCGCTGGAAGCGGTGCCCGGCGTGCAGAAGATGATCACCCGCGCCGCGCGCCTGGCCGGCAAGCCGGTGGTGGTGGCGACCCAGATGCTGGAATCCATGATCCAATCGTCCACGCCAACCCGCGCCGAAGTGTCCGACGTCGCCACCGCCGTCTATGACGGCGCCGACGCAGTGATGCTGTCGGCGGAATCCGCGGCGGGCGCGCACCCGGTCGAATCCGTGACCGTGATGGACCGCATCGCCTGCAAGGTGGAATCCGACGCGCTGTACCAGAGCATGATCGATTCTCAGCGCAGCCCGCCGGAAGCCACCACGCCCGATGCCATCATGGCGGCGGTTCACGAAGTGACCCAGACCCTCAACGCCAAGGCGATCATCTGCTGGACCAAATCGGGCTCGACCGCGCTTCGGGCCGCGCGCGAACGCGCCCACGCGCCCATTCTGGCGATCACGCCCAGCATCGAAACGGCGCGGCGGCTTTCGCTGGTATGGGGCCTTCATTGTCTGACATCGGACGAAGTCTCCACCCTGGATGACATGGTGGATCAGGCCATCGCCTTCGCGGAACGGGAAGGTTTTGCGAAATCCGGCGACCGCGTGGTGATCACCGGCGGCGTGCCATTGGGCGTCACCGGCACGACCAATATGCTGCGCGTCGCGATGGTGGGAGCTAGATGATTTCCCCCTCCCCCTTCGCACGCTCGAGAGCGTGCTACGGGTACTCCCCCACCAGCATGCTGCGCATGCGCGGGGGAGCCGGGCCTGTACGTGCTTCAACAAATTAGAAGTTAGATTCCCTGACCTTCGACTTCCTTGGTCAGGGCTTTCGCGCGTTCGGCGGCGAGGTGCATTTGCGGGTCCAGCGCCAATACGCGGCGGTACAATTTCAAGGCGCCGGGCTTGTCGCCATAATCTTCCAGCATCTCGCCCAGCTCGGCCATGGCGACGAAATGGCGGGGGTTCATCGCAACCGCTTTCTGCAGCGAGATCATCGCACCCGTATCGTCACCTGCGGCCTGCAGCATCCGCGCCCGCATCCGCCAGGCTTCGGCGTAGCGGGGGGCGACATGGGTGACGGATTCAATCAGCGTCCGGGCGGTGGCATGGTCGGCCTGGCCAAGCGCCGATCCGGCCCGGGCCATCAGGAGATCGACACTGGCGCTGCCCGAAGCGCGAAAAATCTGGCCCAGCTTGTCTTCGATCGGCTTGGCGGTTTCCGCCGAGTCGGCTTTTTTGAGTTCGGCGAAAAGTTTGTCTTCTTCGCTCTGCCCCGCCGCGAAGGCGGGCGCTGCCAGAAGCGGCAGCAGCAGTGCAGCGATCAGGACGTGGTTTCGCATAGGGAAAAGTTTAGTCTCCCCCAAGCCCGGATGTCATCTAATTGAGTTAGCCCTGACGAGCCTTGAAGCGCGGGTTCTTCTTGTTGATGACGTAAACCCGGCCTTTGCGGCGGATGACGCGGCAGTCTTTGTCACGCTTCTTGAGCGAACGGAGGGAATTGCGAACCTTCATGACACTGCCTTTTGACGTCGATCAGGCAGCGTGGGCCGCCCGCAAAGAGGCGCGGAAGCTATTCGCGCGGGCAAACCCTGTCAACCGCGGAAAAACCCCGGATTTCCGCCAAAAATGGCCAGAATCGGTGTTAAAAGGGTCCATGCGCCGTTTCGCCCGCCTTTTCGCCGCCACCAGCCTGATGGCCCTGGCCGCCTGTGCCAGCAAGCCCCGGCCCGCCCCTGCCCTCATCCCGGCCAGGCCGGCACCGCAAGCTCCCGTCCCAACCCTTCGACCCGCCATCGGCGGCGATGAAAAATTCCAGGCCTTTGTCCGGGATTTTCAAGCCATCGCCGTCAGCCGGGGCGTGACGCCGGAGACCTACAACAGGGCGATGTCCGGCATCGCCCCCATCGCCACCATCAACACCATCATCGCCGAGCAGCCGGAATTCGTCCGCCCGGTCTGGGCCTATGTGGACAGCGCGGTTTCGCAGCGGCGGATCAGTGATGCCAAATCGCTGCTCAACCAGAATGCGGCGCTGCTGACGGATATCGAAACGCGTTATGGCGTACCCAGGGAAATCCTGATCGCGATCTGGGGCATGGAAACCGATTACGGCCGCTTCCAGGGTACCGACAATCTTTTCGCGGCATTGGCGACGCAAGCCTATGACGGACCGCGCCAGGCCTTCGGACGGCGCGAGTTGATCTCGGCTTTGCTGTTGTTGCAGCAGAACAATTATACGCCCTCCGAAATGGTCTCATCCTGGGCGGGCGCCTTCGGCCAGACCCAGTTCATGCCGTCGACTTTCTTCAAATACGCCACCGATGGCGATGGCGACGGCAAAATCGATCTGTGGCATTCCACCGCCGACGCACTCGCATCCGCAGCCGTTTTGTTTCAACGCGAAGGCTGGCAGGCAGGAAAGCCCTGGGGCTACGAAGTGAGTCTGCCGAAGGATTTCGCTTATCAGGATGCGGATCTGGGCACGCTCAAGCCATTGTCCGAATGGTCGACGCGCGGCGTGACGCTTTTTTCGGGCGGCGCCTTGCCGGAGGGCGATGACATGGCGGCGCTTTATCTGCCCGCGGGCGCAAATGGCCCGGCGCTGCTGACCGTGAACAATTTCCGCATGATCATGAAATACAACAATGCCGCCAGCTACGCGCTTGCGGTCAGTCTGTTGGCGGATCGCGCGATGGACCGCCCGGGAATTCAGGCACCCTGGCCACGCAGCGAAAAGCCGCTCTCGCGGGCCGAACGCCTCCGCTTCCAGACCGATCTGGCGGCATTGGGATATGATGCCGGAGAATTGGACGGACTTCTGGGCCGCAAAACCCGGACAGCCTTGCGCCAGTATCAAGTTGCGCATGGCCTGGTCGCCGACGCCTATCCGACCCAGGCGGTGCTGACCTTGCTGGATGCCGACGCGACCAAGGCCACCACCAAGGCCGATTAGAGCGGTTCCAGGAGCCGGTAGCGGCAGCGTACCGGCGGGCAGCGTTGCCGCTACGCTGCCGCTGGGCAACTCCGTCCGGAACCGCGATGAAATAAGTTCAGCGCTTGAAATCCGGGCAATCCACCCGCCCGACCCCGCCATCGGTGCCCGGCGTGAACAGGCATTGGCCCTTTGGCCGTCCGGCGGAGTCGTAAAGATCGATGGCCCAGTTCGCATCCTGGCGCGTCATCATCAAGAATCCGAAGCCGCCCACCGACAATCCGTCCTTCACGCCGACGCCGGAGCGGCCCTGGAAGATCGCGCCCTTCAGATCCACCGGCGTGATGTCGAGATTGTCGCCGCCATTGCCGGCCACGATCTGCGGCGGCACGGCGCCGTCATAATTGATCGCCTCGAACGTATGAATATGCCCCGACAGCATCAGCGCGATATTCGGCGGCAGCGGTGTTTTGCTTTCCGCCGCGATGATGGTGGCGTTGCCGCCGATGGGAATATTGAGGGGGCCCGAGATCGCGGCCCAGATCGGGCGGTGCCCGGCATACCAGACCGGCGCGGCCACGCTCGCCAGATCCTGGAATTCCTTTTCATAGATGGGAACGAGCCTGTCATCGATGCTGGTGTCCGGCGCATCGGCATTGTCCATCGCCGCCAATGTCACGCCGCCCAATGACACCATGTACGGCGCCAGATGCGGGTTGCAGGGCGCGCCTTGATCGAACGCGTCCTGGCCCAGCAGACGCAAGAAGCCCAGACCGGCGCGTTGGCAATCTTCGTGATTGCCGCGCAGGATCACCCAGGGCGCAGCGGCCAGCAGCGGCGCGGCGGGCGCGAAGAAATCCGCGTTCCAGCTTGGCCAATTGTCGCCAGAGGGCGAGCCTTCACATCCCGCGTTGCCCGGCGGGCACGGCTCTTCGCGATATAGATAGTCGCCCAGATGCAGAACAAGATCGGGCTTCAGCTTCGCCGCTGCCGCCGCAACCGACGGAAAGGGCCAGGCCGCCGGATCGTTGCAGGCTTGCAGCGCAGCGCCCTTGATGCGGCATCCGGTATCGCCCAGCACCAAAATGCGGTTGGGCATCGTGACCGGAAGCGGCAGGACAGAATCGCCGATTGAAAGACTGGCAGTGCCGAAGGGAACCGGCGCGCTGCAGGTCAGGGGAAAGGCGCCATTTTCTGGCGCCCGCACGGTCATCGGAAAATCGCCCTTGTCGCTTTTCAGGACAGGACAGGATTTGTCGCTGGTGAGCGCGCGCGCTTCATATCCGCCCGCTGCAATGGCCTGCACCCAGGCCTGGGTTTCAGCCCGGACCGGCAAGGCTGCCATGCTCAAAATCGCTATAAGCATGAAAATTCGCATGGAAGCCGCCTTTATCGCGAAAGCACAGTGCCTTGGCGGCATGACATTTGGTATTCCTTACGTTGTATAAAGATAGCGTAAATTAAAAACCTTTGTCACAAGGGCACCCCGAAGGGATTCAATCGTGCCACGCGTTCTGACAGAAACCGACATCGCAGGCTTCCGTGAGCGGCTTTGCGAACTCGCCACGCGCATCTATGTCGAGCGCGGTCCTGAGAATTTCAACATGCGCCTGCTGGCTGCCGAGCTTGGCGTCAGCGCCATGACGCCTTACCGCTACTTCAAGGACAAGGAAGAGATCCTTTCCGCCATCCGGGCGCGGGCCTTCAACCGCTTCGCCGACCAGTTGGAGCGCGCTTTGGAAACGGCCGGAACGCCGCCCGAAAAAAGCATGGCAGTGGGCAAGGCCTATATCCGCTTCGCGCTGGAAGAACAGACCTGCTTCCGGCTGATCTTCGATTTCGCCGAGCCCAAGAAGGGCACGGCGGTCCCCGAGCTGGCGGCCGCTGAAGCGCGGGCCAAAGCCACCATGACCAACCATGTCCGCGTGATGGTGAAGGAAGGCTATTTCGATGGCGATCCCGAATTGATCGGCCATGTGTTGTGGGCCGGTCTGCATGGCGTGGTCGTGCTGCATTTGTCGGGCAAGCTTTACGGCGATATCGACCTGTTCAAGCTTCTGGATGAAGTGCGGCGCGTGCTTCGTGGCGCCTACGCCGTCAAAACGCCCGCCTGAAGGTGATGCGCCAGGTGCGCCCCACCCCGGGCAGCGCCGCCAGATTGGCATAGGTGTCGGCATCGGGCGTGAAATAGCGCGTGTCCGCCAGATTGTTTACATTCACGTCCGCCTCCCACAGCCCCATGCGCAGGAAGGCCGACATATTCAAGGTGACATAGGCGGGAAAGGTAATCGGTTGCGGCACCGTCTGTGCCGTATGCGAGACATAAGTCCCACCAATCGTCGCGCCCCAATTCTGTTCGTCGCTCGTGTAGGTGAGATAAGGGCTGATCACGGCATGCGGGATCAGGGCATATTCGTAATCGCCGCCTTTGCCGGGCAGGCTTGAGAAATCGAACGTGACATAGCTGCCGCCGAAGCCGCTTGCGGGCAATACACCCGCATCGCGCGCCGGAATATACGCAAAGCTGTGGTCCGGGCCCTTCACGATGGTGTGCTGCAGGCTGCCCGCCAGGGTGGCGCTGAAATTGTCGTTCATCACATAGCGGATTTCCGCCTCGCCGCCTTCAGACCGCGTGCCCCGCACATTGGTGATGCCCAGACCCTGCTCCAGCTGGGTGCGTTCCTGCCGGTACCAGGCGACCGATCCCACCAGATGTTGGTCGAGAAAGGCGAACTTCACGCCTGCTTCATTGAGGAAGGAAGAGGAGAGCCAGTCGTTATTCGCCAACAGCGACGTGGCGACCTGGGACGCCTGGCCGATCTCGATTGCCGAGGACTTGGCGTTGGTGACGTAAGGAATAAGCCCCCAATCGGTCTTGTAGCTAAGGCTGGCGGAATAAGTGAGCGCGCCCTTGCCGCCGCTGCCGCTGGGCGGCTCGAACGCCATCACACCCTCGTCCACCGATCGGACGTTATAGGCGTCGTAGCGCCCGCCCAGGATCAGATCCAGCCGCTTGTTCCAGGCAATGTCCGAAGTTGCGAACAACCCCGCATCGCCGGTGGTACTGCGGACGTCATTCTCCCAACCCAACCCCACCGCACCCGCTGGATCGAAGTTGAATGGCGAGTCGATGATATCGTTGGCCGTGGCGCCGACGCTGATATCGCGCCGGTCCAATGCGATGGCGCCGCTGTTGAAGCTTTCCTTGCCGATGGCATGCACATAGCGATATGAGGCGCCGACAATGTTTTGCGTGGTGATGGCGCCGAAATCGCGATCAAAATCATAGCGCGCCCGCACTTCGCCGATCAGGGTGCGATAGGAACCGGGAAATCCGTATGAGACAAAACGGTCGTTCGACAGCGTGTCGACAAAGCCTTGGAGGCGAAGGCGGTCGCCGCCATCGAAGGCGCGGATCAGTTCGATGAACCCGGTATGGGTTACGGTGTTGGAGAAATCCACACCGGGCGCCAGATAAACCGTGCGCCCATCCAGGTGCGTGGTGCCGACGCCGGTATCGAGCGCATGCGTGGCGTCGACACAAATGCCGCATCCGGGCACGGCAATGTAAAGCGGCTTGAAATTGGGATCGAAGAAATACGGATTGCCGCCCAGCTCGTTGAGAGTCAGGCGTCCGTTGCCGTCGGCGTCTTTCAGCGACGTATTGCGGCCGGTGACATAGGTCCCGTTGTCGATCAGCGATTGCGTCAGGCGATTCCAGCCCGGCGTCTGCACATCGCCATTGGAATGGTAATACATGTAATCGGCCGACAGCGACCAGGCGCCGGTCTGAAAATCGCCGGACAATTCCACCAACTGATGGCTGGGATGGATGCCGCGATAAAAGCTGAAGGAATCGTCCAGCTCGCCATAGACATGCACGCCGCCTTGCACGGCGCCCAGATCGAGCGGCAATCCGATCTGCCCTGTCAGGTTGCGCTTGGAATAACTGCCATACGTCGCCGTCACTTCGCCGGACAGAATGCTGTCTTCAGATGCCGCCACGCTCTTGGGCACGAAGTTGATCAATCCACCCACCTTGCCGGCGCCATAGATGGCGGATGGCGGACCGCGCAGAATTTCGATCTGCGCCGCATCACCCAGCGGCGTGGAATAGGTGCCGCGATTGTCCGCGCGCTTGAAGCCGCGGAAATAGGATTCCGCCAAAGTGCCGCGCAGATTGACCGCGCCTTCGACGCCATAAAAGCTGGCGGTGTAGGCCGACGGCGTGATCGCCGTCAGCGTGTCGACGCCGGTAACGCCATAACGGTCGATGGTGGTGTCGCTGACCACGGTCACCGCGCGCGGTGTTTCGATCAGCGGCTTGTCCAGCCCCAGCGCGGTATCGTTTGGCCGCGTCTCGATCAGATGCGCCCGGTCGCCGGTTACGGTGATGGTTTCGACGGCAGTTTCGGCGCGTGCGGAAAGGGGCGCGAAAACCAGGGCGGCGACAAACAGGGCGGCGACAAGCATGCGGGAAATGGATGGCATGGGTGTTGAGATGGCGGTGTGATGTCAAATTTCTTCTAACATTTCACACCGAAATGCCAAGCGTGGCGGCTGGCCGCACATCAAACTATTGAATTATCTAGATAATCTTCCAGGCAATGGCGATATCGGCGCTGGATACGAGGATGGCGCAGTTCAATTCCAGCGCTTTCAGGGCCCCGTCATGGAGGTCTTTTTCATAGGCCGCCACGGCATCTGATGCGATGAAGACGTGATAGTCCCGCTCAAAGGCGTCGCGGGCGGTGGAATCGACACAGCATTCGGTGGTGAGGCCCGCAATCACCAGGGTGTCGCGCTTCAATCCTTGCAGATGGGCGTCAAGACCGGTTCCGGAAAAAGCGTCATAGCGGCTTTTGGAGAAAACGGCTTCTTTCTCGCGCGGCTGCGGTCCCACAAACTCTGCGCCCCATGCCCCTTCCTGACAGAGCGGCGCATCGTCTTCAGTGCCGCGCCTCTTTTTCCATTCGCGCAACAGATCGGTTTCGTCGCTCTCCCGCGTGATCAGCCGCGCGAACAGGCACGGCACGCCTGCCGCCCGTGCCGCGTCCGTCAGCATCATGGCATTGCGAATTGCCGCCTTCGCCATCCGAAGATCGGCGCCGCTCTGGCCCATCGCCCCATCCGGTTCGGCAAAATCGACTTGCATGTCCACCAGCAGCAGAGCCGTGCGCTGCGGCGCGATCCAGTCCTTCAGACTCATGACCGGGCCCTGAGATGAGGAAGAATCTCGCGTCCCGTCACGCGCAAGCCTTCGGCATAATCGGCAAAGATCAGCATCAGGCCATCCAACGCACAATCGTCCAGGAAGGTTGCGATTTTCTGGGCGCAGGTCCGGGGTGCGCCGATCACAGTGTGGGTCATGAAGGCACCCTTGGCGCGCGCCACCATGGCGTTGTCTGTTCCCGCAAGCGTCGCGCCATAGCTTTCCAGCATGCCCAGTACCGCGCCTTCGTCCAATCCATCGCGATAGCCCTGGGCGATCACCTCGGCGGCAGCATCGCTGCCACCATAGATCACCGTGCACATCGCATAGGTCTTGATGCTTTTGCTCAACTTGGCGGCGAGGTCTTTTGCCCTCAGCGACGCGGTCCGCGTTTCCGCCTCGTCGCGCCCGCCGATGAAGCAGATATCGGCTTCGCGCACGGAAAAATCGAATCCCCGTGCCGACATGCCGGCGCAGATCAGGTCGGGACGGCGGAGCGGCTTGGGCTCGGACACGCAATCCTTGACGTCGAAATAGCGACCATGAAAGTCGACTCGCTTCTCGGCCCATAGCCGTTTGACGATATGGGTCCACTCCTCGGTCAGATCGTAGCGCGCATCGTGATCCAGGTTTTCATCCCAAGCGTCCATCTGCTCGAACTCGCCGCGATAGGCGCCGGCCACGATGTTGAGGCCCGCGCGTCCGCCGGAGATATGGTCCAAGGTGGCGATCATCTTCGCCGCCGCCACGGGATTGTGCAGGATCGCATGCAATGTAGCCCACACCTTGACCCGTTTGGTCAAAGCCGCAATGCCCGCCATCATCGTGACGGACTCCAGCGACGCGCCCCAATGGTCAGTGTCGCCGCCGAAGCCGCGCCACTTGCCCATCGACATCACGAAGTCCAGGCCTTCCGCTTCGGCGATCAGCGCGGCGTCGCGGTTCTGGGTCCAGCCGCCATCCAGCAACGGCGTGTTGCGCGACACGATCCAGCCGCCATTGGCCACAGGCAAGAAGACACCGAACTGCGCCGTCACGCCGGGCTCCGCTGCGGCCGGTGCATGAAGGCCACGGCGATCAGGACCAGCAACACCAGAACCGCCAGGATTCCGAAGGCAGGCACGAAGCTGCCGGTGCGATCGGCGACGAATCCGGCAAAGGCCGGACCGCCGGATCCTACCGTCGAGATCAGATTGATGGCGGCGAACAATTCCAGATTGGGCGTGCGGCCGAAATAATCCAGTAACAGAATGGTAGAGGCGAAGAAGGTCAGGCCATAGCCCACACCGATGCCCGTCGCATAGACCAGCATCAGCGGCAGGTCGCGCGCCGCGCTGAGTGCCGCCAGTCCCACGATCAACATCGTCAGCGACAGCACCAGCAACGATTTGGCTCCGATCCAGCGGACCGCCACGCCGCCCGCCAGACGCGCGCCCGCATTGATCAAGGCTTCGGTGCTCATCATGCCGGCGGCCACCGCCGCGGTAACGCCATGGTTCATCAGATGCGCCACCGACACGGCATTCACGGTGATGCCCACGAACAGGAAGATACTGTAGGAGGCGGCCAGAATGGCGAATTGCCGGGTGCGCATCGCCGCTTTCACCGGCCATTCGCCGGACGCGGCGCCCAAGGTTCCGTCCGTGTCCCGATGCAGATCGGTTTTGACATCGACCAGAACCGCGCTCAGCAATCCCGCCAGAGTCACGATGACCAACGATACCAGCCAATAGGCTCGCCAGTCCTGGCTCACCGCGGCGACCCAGAGATAGAGAATGGGCCCGGCTACTCCGCCCAATCCGCCCACCGTGAAGTAAAGACCGAAGGCGAAAGACGGATTGGCGTATATCCGCGTCAGCAAATAGGTGCCCGGCACGGTCGCCAACAGGGCAAAGCCCAATCCCATCAGCAGACAGCCTAGAAAATAAAGCGGCAGCCCATGCGTCAGCGCCAGGCAGGCGAAGGCCGCGCCCATCACCAGGCTGCCCGTTACCAGGGTGGCGCGCACGCCGAAGCGCCGGATCATGGTCGCGGGAAGCGTGGCGGTCACACCGGCGGCAACACCCAGCAGCGAGAAGCCGGTGCCCGCCCCGCCCCAGCTCCAATGCAGCTCGCCGATCATTGCGGGCAGCACCACGCCCAGCGAGCTGAAGGTGGTGGCGGTGATCAGAAAGAACATCATGCTCACCGCGGCCAATGTGATCCACGGGCGCGTGATCCAGGGACGATTCATGGCGCGTCCCAGGCGCGTTTCACGTCGGCAGGGAAATCGCCCAGCGACTCCCGCATCGCGCTCTGCGCCCGCGCCACGTCATGCGCGGCGATGGCGTCGGCCAAAGCGCGATGCTGGGCCAGCGCAGCGCGGCTTTCGTCCAGCGAAGGCTCGCGCATGGTGACCAGCCAGAAACGCGCCGTCTGGTGATGCAGGGTCATCACCATCTTGGCCAGCACGCGATTATGACTGGCGCTGGCGACCGCGACATGGAACGCCTCGTCCATCATCGCCAATGCGCGCGTGTCATTCTTGGCGATGGCGGCTTCGCCGTCGCGCAAAGTGGCGCGGATGGCTTCGATTTGCGCATCGGTGGCGAAGCGCGCGGCCAGGCCCGCGCATTCGATTTCGACCAGGGCGCGGGCGCCAAAGGCGTCGCGTGCTTCCATCAGGTCAAGCGGTGCCACCATCGTGCCGACACGGGCGCGCCGTAGAACCAGGCCTTCCAGCGACAGGCGCGCCAGGGCTTCACGGATGCCGGCCAGGCCACCGCCATAGCGTTTGGCCAATATCTGTTCGTCCAGCCTTTCGCCGGGCGCCAACCGGCCGACAATGATGTCCACCAGAAGCTGGCCATAGAGACGCGATTTCAGAAGCTGCGGCGACCATTCGTCGAGCCTGGAATCGTTTGCGCGGGGCGTGATGGTCTTGGCAGCCATGATCGCCGCGCACAATGGTGAGAGGCGCGCCGTCTGGCAAGCCGCATTGTCCTGGCCGGAACCTCTTCATTTTGATGCAGACAAAGGGCAAATGCGCATAAGCTGGACAGGGACGCTCACCCAGGAACCGCCATGGCGCAATTGCCCTTCAGCCCATCCTTCATGATCACATTGATGATTGTGGAGGCCCTGTTCGCCATTCCAGCCGGCATCGTGCTAAAGCGCACGGGCCATTCCATCTGGTGGGCCCTGCTTTGCTTCATTCCCTTGGCCGCGCTGGCCGGGCTGTGGGTCCTGGCTTTCACCCGATGGACGCCGCGCACTGATGCCTGAGATGGGGCGTGACGCAGAGCCTCAGACCCGGAAGCGCGAATACAGCTCGGCAATGATATTGACCGCATTGTCGGCTTCGGCGCGGTCGGCCAGCTCGCCGGAAACGCCGTAACCGCGCATGTCGCCGCCGTTGAGATCCTGCACCACGATGCCGTCGCGCCGCGACAAGATGCTGATATTCTTGTAGTTGAAGCCGTAATTCACTTCCGGTTGCGGAATCAGCCAGGCGATCTGGCCGCGCACTGGCACGATGGATTCGTCCTTCCACCAGTCGCGCGCCGCATAGCCCGGGCAATTGATCACCACTTTTTCCTTGAGCTGAGTGAGTTCTTTGGGTTCGCGGAATTGCTTGCGCACGAATTTGCCGCCGGCCGTGAAGAAGTCGGTCATGAGCGTGTGCGTATAACCGGCAATGTTGAACTGCATGTTCTGCGAGCGGCGCACATATTTGACGGGGAAGGGCGTTGCGCCGGGCGGCAGTTCCTGCGCGCGCGGCGTCAGATCGCGGATCAGATCGCCGTAATTACCGAAGCCCAGTGTGTCGAGTTTTTCGGATTCTTCGTGCAGTTGCTCAAAGGGTTCGTCCGACAAGGCATAGCGGTCGGTGAATTCCACCGGCGTTCCCGGCAGGCCCAGATATTGGCGATAGGTCTTGAAAGAAAACCGCGCCATCTGCTCCCACACCGCGCCGAAACCCGGACCGGCCGCGTCTTTCAGGGAAATGCGCGAATCCGGCGTCCAGCTGCCCGTGGCGCGCGCCGAACGGGTCTGGGGCAGCAGATCACGGGCATAGATGGTAACCTGCGCGCCGGCGCGCTGCGCCATGATGGCGGAGGTCAGGCCGATGGCGCCGCATCCGATCACGGCGATCTGCGACGGGCTGTTACCCAGCGCCAGCTGCATCGCCATGTTGGCCGAGCCCCAGGACAGCGACCAGCCCGAGCCGCCATGGCCGTAATTGTGCACCACCAACGTGTCGCCGATCTTTTCGGCTTCGATGCGCGGGCCTTTCGCGCGGAAGGGGCGCAGGCAGACCGTGATGTCGAACAATCGGTCGGCATGGGCGCGCACCGGCGCCAGATGTGGTGGTACGTCCTGCACCGAAAGTCCGGAAAGACGCGGTCCTTCCGCACGCGGCTGGGTGGCGCAACCGGCAAGGCCAAGTCCGCCCAGCGCCAGAGAGCCCTGCAACAGGCGGCGCCGATCCAGATCCTGATTTGCCATCGAACGCTCCCCGAAAACCCCGCGAGTCCCAAGGGTTACACAGCACCCGGAACCGTGCAAGCCGCGCTATTCGCGTGCGCGGTTGATCAGATCGCTGGTGCTGCGGTCGGGCACCAGATCGGCCAGCACCACTTCGCCGCCATAGGACGCGACGAAGTCCGCCCCCACGACATTCTCGCGCTTATAGTCGGCGCCCTTGACCAGCACGTCAGGACGCAGCTGCCGGATCAGGCCGTCCGGCGTGTCCTCGGTGAAGATCACCACCAGGTCCACCATCGCCAGCGACGCCAGAACGATGGCGCGCGCGGTTTCGTCCTGCACCGGCCTGCCCGCGCCTTTCAGCCGCCGGACCGAAGCATCCGCGTTCAAGCCCACCACCAGCCGGTCGCACCTTGCGCGCGCCTGCGTCAGAAGCGAGATGTGCCCCGGATGCACCAGATCGAAACAGCCATTGGTGAAGCCGATCTTGCGTCCCTTGGCGCGCCACATATCCAGCCACTCTTTCGCGCGCGTTGCCGAAACGATTTTCTTTTCCACCGATTCCAGCTGCTGGCCCTGAAGCTCCGCCGCGATCTCGTCGGCGGTCACGGCCGCCGTTCCCACCATGGTGACCGCAATGCCGGCGGCGGCATTGGCAAGGTGCGCCGCGCTCTGAAGATCGCTTTTGGCCGCCAGCGACAATGCCAGCGCCGCCACCACCGTGTCGCCTGCACCGGAAACGTCGAACACGTCACGCGCACGCGAGGCAATGTGGAGAATGTCGCGGCCGCGCTGTGCCAACGAAAGCCCGGCAGCGCCGCGCGTGATCAATGCCGCATCCAGTGACGGCAGACGCGCCAGCAAATCCTGTGCGGCCGCCGCCACGGCGGCATCGCTGCCGGTTTCCATCCCGGTTGCGATACCCGCTTCCTTTCTGTTGGGCGTCACGACAGTGGCGCCGTCATAACGCGCCAGGTCTGCGCCTTTCGGATCGACGATCACGGGCTTGCCGTGCGCCCGCGCCAGCGCAATCAGATCCCGCACCAGCGCCGGCGGCAAAAATCCCTTGGCATAATCGGAAATGACCATCGCATCGTGATGGGGCATGGCGGCCTGCGCCGCCGCCAGCGCCATGCCGTTTGTGGAATCCGGCCAAGGGGCTTCGCGATCGGCGCGCATCATCTGCTGCTGGTCCGCGATATAGCGGATCTTTTCGGTGGTCCGCGCACTCTCCAGGATCACCAGCGCGTCGGTGATGGACGGTTCGCGCGCCAAAAGCTCGCCCAGCCGCTCGCCGGCAGCATCCTCGCCCCGCCCGCCGATCAAGGTGGCCTGGCCGCCCAGGGATGCGATGTTGCGCGCGACATTGCCTGCCCCGCCCAAATTCGCCACTTCGCGCTCGATTGCCAGGACGGGCACGGGCGCTTCCGGGGAAATGCGGGAAACCCGTGCATAGACGAAGCGGTCGAGCATCACATCGCCCACCACCAGCACCCGCGCGTCCCTGAAGCTGGCCATGAGATCCAGCGGTCTTGTCATGAGTTATTGCCGATTTTACCCCGGTCCGACATTTTCAAATCCGCCGGGCCAACACAATGCTCCAGCAGCGGAAGGCGCCGCCGCGAGCTTCGGGGTGATGGAAAAAACTTCCTGAAGCGTCCCATCCGTAAGCTTTGGGACATCATGACCAGAATGCCAAGCCGAGGCGCGCAATCCGCTAACGCGGCGCGAATGAAATGCCCCCTGTCTCACATGGACTTGCGCGTACTTAACTCTTGAGCAAGACGCCCAGTAGCGCAATCACCGCGAACATGCCGACCCAGAACAGGATGAACTGCACCGTTCCGCCGACAATGGGGCGATGATCTGTGAGATGATGGTCATGATCCAAGACTGCCATAAGCGAACCTCCCGACCCTTCGTTCGTAAAGGCTAAGCCCTGACGTCATCATGGGGAAAGAGAATAATCGCATTGCGGCGCAGCAATCGACCCCGCACTGCGGCGCAAATATGTATCTTATTAACCGGGAACAGGCCGCTATCGCTGGGTCACGGAGCCGATGCGAAATTCAGTCGACAGCGCGGGGCCGATTGGGCGTGCCGAAATCGCATTCCAGAGCGTCGCGGTCCCACTTGCCCAATGACGCAGCGGCCACGTAGGTCGCTTGCAGAAACGCCATCACCAACCGGTCCGGATCATCCACCGCACGGACCGCGTCGTAAGGGAGAATGAATTCTCCCATCGCCGCATCGAAATACGCCCCGTCCGGAATCACCGCCGCGTCAAAGCCTTTGGGCTGCGGATAGGCATAGGAATAAAAAGCAGCGCGGGGAAATTGGTCCGAGCCGGGCCAGAAACCGGCACTGTTGACTTCGTGCGAATAGGCCTCGCGCGTCACCCGGTCCGACAAGCCCGGAATGCCCCCGGGGTGAAGCGGTGCGCGGCGGCCGGAGAATCGCGTCACCGCCAGATCGAACCCGCCCCAGAACAGATGCACCGGACTGGCCTTGCCCAGAAAAGCGGTCCGGAAGTACTTGAAGAGCCGGTCCGCCTGAAGCAGCGCGCGCCAGAAACGATGCGCCGCTTCGGCGTCATAGGGTCGTTGCCGCTGGTCCGCCGGAAATGCGACCGGATCGGGCAACTCGCTGGGCAGCGGATTGATGTCCACCGCGACGCCAAGTTTTTGGAGAAGCTGCAGGGTGCCCGAATAGAAATCCGCCACCGGCATGGACGTGAGGTCGAACTCCGCCGTCATGCCTCGGCTGCTGCGCCCCACGAGCCTGTGCTGAATGAAATCGAATTCCAGGTCTATCGCTTCGCTTTGGCTGGGGATCAGCGACGTGCCCAGGCCCCGCGCCGTCACATAGAACGGCACCTGCCAGCTGTGATTGAGCCAGGGCGTCAGACCGAGCCGGACCTTGCCCACCACCTGCATCCAGAGTTGGAGGGTGAGCGCGGTCTCGCGCCATTCCGCGAAGACGAGGCTGGGCCAAAGATCGGATGTCATGCCGCCATCTTCGATCAGGCGGGGCGATCTGAACAGCCGGATCTTGCTTCGGCAACGCAAGCCAATATTGTCCCGCACCACGCCCATGGGCGCCCATCGCTTGGAGGTTTCCATGATTCATTCGACACAGAATGATCCGGCTCGTGCCCGCACGGCGGGAGTGCCGATATCTGCCATGCTTGGCCTTGTTCTGCTGGCCGGCTGTGCCCTGCAACAGCCTTCGGAGGCGCAGAAAACCATGGTCGGTATGTCGCAGGAGCAGGTCCGCGGCTGCATGGGTGCGCCCGCCGAAACAGCGATGGCCGGGACCGCGGAAGTCTGGACGTATAATTCACCCAACCACGGCAAGTCCGGCGGCCAGTGCAAGGCGGATCTGACGATGTCGAAAGGGCTGGTCAGCCGCGTCGATTATCGCGGCGACGCCGGAGACCAGGTGACAAAGGGCGGCGTCTGCGGCTTCATCGTCGAGAAATGCGCCCGCCCATAAGAAAATGGGGCGCCCCGATGGGACGCCCCACTTCACGCGCTCCCGTATTGATTAGCTGTGCACCGTCTCGCCGTGGAGATTGATGTCCAGCCCCTCGATTTCGACTTCACGCGAGACCCGCAGGCCGATCGTGATGTCGATGAGCTTGAGGATGATGAAGGTCGCGATGCCGCAATACAGGAAGGTCGCCACCACACTGTAGAACTGGATCAACAACTGATGGCCGTTGCCGTCATAGATCCAGCCCTTGCCCAATGAGTTGATCGCGTTCTTGGCAAATACGCCGGTGAGCAGCGCGCCCAAGGCACCGCCCACGCCATGCACGCCCCAGGCGTCGAGGGCGTCGTCATAGCCGATCCACTTCTTCACCCACACCGCCGAGAAGTAGCAGACGAAGCCGGCGGCAAAGCCGATGAAGAGCGCGCCGCCCGCATCGACAAAGCCCGACGCCGGGGTGATCGCCACCAGTCCCGCCACTGCGCCGGAGATCATGCCCAGCACCGACGGCTTTTTCGCCACCAGCCATTCCGCCGCCATCCAGGCCATCGCGGCGGCTGCCGTCGCGATCTGGGTTGCCGCAGCGGCCATGCCGGCATTGTATCCGGCGGTGACGGCCGAGCCGGCATTGAAGCCGAACCAGCCCACCCACAACAGCGAAGCGCCGATCACGCTATAGACTAGGTTGTTCGGCGCCATATTCTCGGTGCCGAAGCCGACGCGCTTGCCCAGGACCAGGCAGGTGACCAGCGCCGCGGTCCCTGCATTCAAATGCACCACCGTGCCGCCGGCATAATCCAGCGCGCCCAAGGTGCCCAGCCAGCCACCGCCCCAGACCCAATGGGCGATGGGGCAATAAACCACCAGCAACCAGATCGACATGAACCACATGAAGGCGGAAAATTTCATCCGGTCCGCCAGCGCGCCCGCGATCAAGGCGGGCGTGATGATCGCGAACGTCATCTGGAAGAACATGTAGACCGATTCCGGGATCGTGCCCGCCAGCGGGTTGATCGACTTCAACGTCATCTTGCCCAACAGCAACTGGTCGACGCTGCCGATGAACTGATTGGCGGTCGCGCTGGCATTGGGCGTCAGCGCGATGGAATAACCGATGATGGTCCAGAGCAAGGTGATGATGCAGGTTGCGCCGAAACTCTGCGCCAAGGTCGCCAGCACATTCTTTTTGCGCACCATGCCGGCATAGAACAGGCCAAGCCCCGGAATGGTCATCATCAGCACCAGGGCGCTGGAGGTCAGCATCCAGGCGGTGTCACCGGCGCTCAACGGATCGGGTGGCGGCGCGGCGGCCAGCGCCACCGACCCAGTCGCCAGCAAAGCTGCGAACGCCGCCATCGCAAGCGAAGCGGCCTTCTTCCATTTCGATGAATTCAACATGCGAAGCTCTCCTGATTGGCAGCTGACGCGCTCAAAGCGCATCGGAATTGGTTTCGCCGGTGCGGATGCGCACGACGTGATCGATCGGGGTGACGAAGATCTTGCCGTCGCCCACTTTGCCGGTGCGCGCCTTGGCGGTGATCACCTCGATGACCGACGCGACCAGTTCCGACGCCACCGCGACCTCGATTTTCGCCTTGGGCACGAAATTCACCGCATATTCGGCGCCGCGGTAGATCTCGGTATGGCCCTTCTGGCGGCCATAGCCTTTGACCTCCGTGACGGTCATGCCTTGGACGCCTATGCCGGACAAAGCATCGCGTATTTCATCGAGCTTGAACGGCTTGATGATCGCCGTAATCAGTTTCATTCACGATCTCCTTTTCCATGCGGCGGGCGAGAAATCAGTTCTTCGAACATTGCCCGGAACGCCAACCCAAAAGCCCAACACCGATTTGCTCTCGCCTGCTTCGCCGCGTCGCGCGCTGCAATACCGCGCGAGAGATGCGAATGACGTTCCGGGGATTGGCTGCGCAAGACAACGCGGATTCCGCTATCGCTGTGCGACATTCGGTCTGGAATCGGCGGTGAAAGTGGCGGTGTAGTCGGCTCGCAACACCAAACTGTCTAGTATTTATGCGGCTGCTGCCTTGTTGTGCATTTTCAATAATTTCCGGCGCATCGCGAAAAGCGCCCGCGCGCTGATGACACGTGCCAATGAAAAGACCCGCGCATCGATAAGATGCGCGGGCCTTTATGAAGATCGGGATATACGCGATCAGAACAGAATACCGACTTCCAGCATAACCCGCTCCTGATCGGTATTGTCGCCACTGCGCCCGAAACCGGGGCCGGGAAAGCCTTGACTGGAGAAGAAAGAGGGCGAATCCGCTCTCACATACGAGAAATCGGCGCGCGCGAAAAAGACCTTGTATTGATAGGTCGGCGTGACCGTGACCGAGAGCGCCGAACTGTCATGGCCATACAGCATGGGATCGAAGCCGCCATCCTGCGCGATATATTCCGCGCGGCCGCCAAGGCTCCAATTGGAGTCGAACGCATAATTGGCCAGGATCGCACCGCTCCAGCTTGAGGTGCTGGGAAATGCGCCGATGGTGGGAACCTCGGTATATTGAATGTAGGGCGTTATCAGCCACGGACCATCCAAATGGGTCCAGATCAGGTTGTAGACCGACTGATTGGCGACAGGCGCCAATGGATTGCTGACCGTCCCCAGCACGCCGCTGCCGACCGCGCTGATCGTATCCGTGGAACTGACCGCATATGCGATCAGGCCCGACAATTGATTGTATTTGTTGGTGTAAGCACCGTCATTCAGCGACAGCGAGAATGTCACTGGGCCTAGAATGTAGTTGGCCTGCACGCCGCGGCTGATGGCGGGTTCCTGGTTCCACAACAGTCCACGCTCGATATTGATGTTCTGAAAGCTGAATGTGTATTCCGCGCCGATCAGGGTGGGCAGCTTTCCAGCCATGATGTTGAAATTGTCGGTCGGTGCGATTTTCGCATAGGCGACCGGTATCGCGCCGAAGGCGGCACTGGCCGTGGTTGCGCGCTGATAGGGAAGCCCCAGGGACGGCGTCGCATATTGCCCCGCCTGTACATAGAACTGGAAGAATCCTTCCGTTTTCTGCACTGAAATCTGGGCGTTGGTGAGATCGATCAGACTTTGCGTGTCACCCGGAGCCTGGGAATAATTGGATTGAAACATCGCCAGCCCGCTGATGGCGCCGGTGACATAGATATTGCCGAAATCCCCGGCGTCGAGTGAAAAAGGATTTGCGTTTGCCGCCAACGGCCCGGTCAAGGCCGGTGTTGTGAGCGCCGCCGCTTGCGCGACACTGCTGTGAAATGCACCAGCAACGACAAGAACAGATGCCAGGCGGCGAAGACACATCATGATAAACCCCCGAGTTGAGAAATCCGACACTTCGAATTGAGATGCGGATTCACACTCGAGGGCGATCTGGGGAAAAACAATTATGCCAAGCAGCACAGATCGGCGTGCCGGAGAGTCAAAATCACGATTGGAAGAATTCGTGCTTGCCATGCAACACGCAATTGCGCGCTTCGCGCGCAGCTGCTGCCTTATTAGGCCATCATCGCATCGCGCGTTGCTGCTCGGCATGCCGATGATGAACGGATTCAATTTTCCTGGGGTTGATGCCTGGGGCTGACCAATGTGTGAGCGCAATGCCCGCACGGCATGCCGGCTGGTCGCTTAATGGGCTTTTTGCTTTTCCCGTCTGAAGCCTTGCGGCACGGACCGGACTGTTTTGAGCGCCCTGGAGGCGGGATCACGCCGGCGGCCGCAGCCGGTTCCCCGCAGGTGCACGGATAAGATATTGATTTTCTGCACAAATTCGTGCCGGGACCGGGCCGGTCAGGGAATTTTCCCACGAACCTCGGCGTTTTGGGGAGGGCCGCCTTTAATCTTAGCGGGCTAATTTCGCGCTATATCCGGGTTCCTCGGGTAAGATTCAATTCCAGACATAATTGTCGAATACGAAAGCCATTGTCCTGCATGAATAATGCCCACTCCGCCTCCGTCGGCATCGTGATCGTGAACTGGAACGGCTGGCGATACACGGTCGATGCCTGCCGGTCGCTCGACCGATCCGAGTATCGGGACTTCCGGATCATCATCGTCGACAACGCTTCGTCCGACGATTCTCTGGCGCAGCTGCGTGCCGCCGTCCCGCATGCCGATATCATCGCCAGCGCCACCAATGCCGGATTTGCCGGTGGCTGCAACATTGGCATGCGGCATGCGATGGAATTGGGATGCGCGTATGTATTTCTGCTGAACAACGACGCGACGGTCAACGAGCAGACCATCTCCAAATTGGTGGAGGCCACCAAAGCGCGCGATGACAATGCTTTGCTCGGCAGCGTCCTTGTCCACATGAATTCGGAAAAATATCAATTTTTCGGTAGTCGGCGAGGCAGCCTGCTGGATCAGTCCGAATATTTCCTCGAACCCGCAGACCTGCATCTGCTGCAACAGGATTCCATCGAAACCGACTTCATCATTGGGGCGGCGCTGTTTCTGCCCGCAAAGGTGCTGGAGAAGACCGGATTGTTCGATGAGCAGTTTTTTCTCAATTACGAAGAAACGGATCTTTGCTGTCGCGCCCGCAACCTGGGCATTCCCGCCTTCATCATTCCGGCATCGGTGGTGCGCCACCATGGGAGTGCCACGATGGGACCCTACCGGTCGCCGATGCAATTGTACTTTCTCACCCGCAATGCGTTGTTGTTTACGCAGAAGCATGGGACGCGCCGGGAGCTGCGCGAATCCTTGAAGTCCCGGTTGGCGGTTTTTTACTGGAACGTTCGCAGATCCTGGGAAGCCGGCGTTATTCTGGATCGCCCCACCCGGGGAATGCTGCAAGGCCTGTGGGATTTTTACCGGCACCGGTTCGGCGATTGCCCATCGTCCATTCGCCGTCTTGATGCCGCCCATCGGGGGCAGGCTTATGTGCCTTCCTCTGCAAACACCGCGCGCGAGGCGCCAATATCGGAATCTTCGTCCGGGCGCTGATTCTTCCTCAAAAGCCGGAATGCCGGCAGCCCCGGCTCACTCCGCCCGGCGCGGCGGCGCGGGTTCTTCCGGCCGCTGGAAGGTGCTGAGCGGCAGCTTGTTCACCTCGTCAATGATCTGTGCGAATGCGCGCGTCGACGCTTCCAGACCGGTCCATGGCACCATCTCAGGCGTTTCCCAGTCGGTGTGGAAATAGCTGTGATATTCGCTGGCGCTGACCGCGGGCAGGAAGCGGAAGAATGCACCCGCGTCGCCGGCAGGCGGGGTGGGGCTGGGATCGAATTCCGCCGGAACACCAAATTTCCGGAAGGCGTCCCAGGTAATTTTTTGCAACTCGGGGCGGCTTTTGCCACCGGCATACCATTCCAGCGGCATATAGGTGTTGGCCCATGCCAGCTCATCGCCCGGATAATAGCGCGGCCGCGATTGCGTGACGATCGTCGAGGGATGCTCCACGTTCATGAACAAGGCGGTTTTCGGGAAAAGCGTGGCCTTGTTCGCCACCATCCAGCGACGTCCGATGCCTCCATCCGGACCATTGTGATGTCCGTCCAGCCCGACAAAAACGATGGTGCGCTTGCGTTTGGCCTGCGGGATTTTGGCATAATATTCCGCAAGCCCCAGCATGGAAGCGACACCCCCGCCATTGTCGCTGGCGCCGTCGAACCAACCGTCCTTGTGCGCCACAATGTAGATGGTTTCATCGGTGGCCCCTTTCAGGGTACCCCATACCAGCGCCGTTTTGAGGTCAGGCACTTTCTGGACATCCAGACTCACTCTCACCTTGGCTGGCACCTTGGCCGGCCCGCTCGCCGACGCTTCGATCATCTGGCGTGCAGCGGTGCCGTCATCATTTCCGACCGTGAAGGCGGGCGCCTGGGTGCTGGACGGATAACCAATGTAGCGCATGTTGCCGGGCAGCATCGAGACTTCGAAGATCGCCGCCGCTCCTTTTTGATCCGCGCGACGGACCGCATCCTGCTCCTGCACGCCCAGCATGCTGTAAACGAACACCGCCTTGCCGCGAACATCGCGGCCCGCAAAGTCCGCCTCGGTGCCAAGTCCGACATAAACAGCATCGAGTTCCGCCGGCGGCAAAGCGTTGGCCAGATAGTCTGGCATCGCTGAATCCAGGTGAATGGTCCGGCCTCCGGCAGTCATCGTCACATCCCATGTCTGGGGAAACCATTGCGGCGGCAGCGCGAGCGGTTGAATGCGTACGTCCGACAGCCCCAGCGCCTTGAACTTGGCTGCGATCCAGTCATTGGTCTCCACATCGCTGGAGGTGCCCATGATGCGGCCCCAGAATTTGGGATGTCCGGCGTCGCGATAGCGGCGGGAAATGTCCGCCAGCTCGACCACATATTTGTGCATCTTCTTGCCATCAATGGCGCGATAGGCTTCCGCGCCCTTCGGCAGAGGAAATTCGATCAGGGCATTCTCGACTCTCGACAGCGGGAATGCGGGCGCCGTCAACGATTGAGCAATCGTGGATCGGGCCGGTTGTGCAAGAGCGGGCAGCGCAGCTGCGGCCAGTCCCATAAGACTGCAAATGCAAAGCGTTGATTTTCTCATGGGTGCCCCAGCTCATTTTTATGATTATGGAGTCCGCGGCGGAACAAGACGTCTGTGCGTCCGCCCGGACGGTTTGCGACGCGACATAGTGCCCGGTGGGTCGCTCTTCTCAAGCAACAAGTTCGCCCCCGGGTGTGCCTTTTTGCACATCAAGAGCTGCAACTTTGTCCATTGCGAGCTGTCGGCAGACATGTCGGACTTCAATGTATTGCGTAAATACCGACTGACTTCCCGCGTGAAACTGACGCCTCCGCGGCGATTGCGGAGGCGCTTTTTCCGAAAAACGGGCCTCTCACCTGAGCGAAGCCGGCGAGCCGGTTGCTTTGCGGCATCGGTACCATTTCTGACAAAAATCCGCAGATTCCGGGCTTTGGTGTCTCTAAATTTACTATTAATCGACGATGATGTGCGGCCAAAATCCGGAGCGTGCCATCTGTATTGCTGTGCAAACTGTAATCCTCGCGCATCGCAGCCGCGGTCGAATTTCGGCCCCCGCTGGCGATGAAGAGTGGGACGCCGTGGATCGGTCCGGAATGGCATGAAGAGGGTACTGCATTTTCTGGGCATCGGGCGGGTGCCGAAAAGGCCGATGATCGACGCGACCGGTGGCACCGAGCGCGTTGCGCTCGAGCTCGCGCGAATTCAGGCCCGGCGCGGCATGGAAGTGACGGTCGCATCGATGACGCCGACGGCGTGGCATGGGACGTGGGAAGGCGTGACCCTTCGTCACCTTCAACCTTATTCCTGGGCGAAAATCGGCCACCGGGATTATCGTGTTCAGCTCAGTCTGGCCAAATGCGTTCGATTGGGGCGCTTCGACCTCGTTCACCTCCATGAACACCGCTGGACGCGCTTCCTGGGGAAGCGGCCAAAGGTCATGCAATTCCATAACAATCCGTTCGATGAAGTGCCGGATGCGGCGCTTGCCGAGGCCGCACCTCAGTATTGGCGAGAACTGAGCAAGGCTGGTGCGCAGATTGCAGTCAGCACGTTCGTCCGCCGCCGCTTGCTCTTGTCGCATGAACGCGCCGGCGCGGCCGCGCCCGCCGCGAACGTCATTGTCAACCAGAGCGGCGTCCATGCCGATACATTGTCGGACGCGCAGCGCCTCGAAGCGCGCAAACGAATCCGGCACGAACTCGGGCTGAAGGATTCCGATGTATTCTTCTTGTTCGCCGGCGCTGTGCGGTCGGAAAAAGGTGTGATTCAGCTCGCACAGGCGTTCGTGAAATTGGCCGCGGAACATGACAATGCGTTCCTGGTGATCGCCGGCGGCAGCAAGCTTTGGGTCGGAAGCCGTCCGCCGACCGACTCCGCGGAACTGCGGGTCCATACAATTTTGGCCGAAGCGGTGGCGCAGCGGCGCGCATCACTACTTGGCATCGTCTCGCCGGCAGCACTGCCGTCTTACTATGCCGCAGCCGATGTCTTCGTGCTGCCTTCGATGTTTCAGGAGACCTTCGGATTGGTCATCCTCGAAGCCTTCGCGGCCGGAATTCCGGTGATCGGGGCCCGGTCGGGCGGCATACCGGAACTGGTCAAGGACGACTGCACCGGACTGCTCGTCGATCAGGGCGATGTGGACGGCCTCAGTCACGCGATGCGTCGGCTGCTTCTCGATCCCGAGCTGCGTAAGCGGCTAGGAGCGGCGGCACGGCAAACGGCGATCAGCATGCCCTGGGAAAATACCGTCGATCGGCTCGAGCGAATTTATGAGGGTGCCCAGGCGTCCGACCAATCTGCGGTCGGCGGGCTGGCGGGCATAAGCTCGCAATAAGCCGATCCGGTGGGCCGCTATTTCATTGAACGCGCGAAAACGCCGCAAAATCGATGGTGGGCGGTACAGGGATCGAACCTGTGGCCCCTTCCATGTCAAGGAAGTGCTCTCCCGCTGAGCTAACCGCCCAAACCATCGCCGGGCTCTGGTCCCGGCGGGCGGTTTCTATAGCCGCCCTTACCTCCAAAATAAAGCGCTTCAAAGAAAAGCGTTTAGGCCGCGATCATCCGGTCCACTTCGGCCACGATTTCGCGCAAATGGAAGGGTTTTGACAGAACCTTGGCCTGTTTTGGCGCGTCCGAGGCCGGATGCAGGGCCACGGCGGCAAAGCCGGTAATGAACATGATCTTGAGGGCGCCGTTCATTTCCACGGCCCGCTTGGCCAATTCGATCCCGTCCATGCCGGGCATCACGATATCGGTCAGCAGCAGGTCGAAGGTGAAGTCTTTCAGGCATTCGAAAGCGTCGCTTCCGTCCCCGAAATCGGTCACCGCATGCCCGGCCTTGACCAGGGCTGCGGCCAGGAATTTGCGCAGGGATTCGTCGTCTTCCGCCAGAAGGATATGCGCCATGCCTGCCCAAGCCCTTATCGTCCCCAGTAAAAACCATATCCGGGAATCGGTAAACAAGCCTCCTAGGCTTGAAAGGTGGCCTATCTTAGGCTCCCCTGCCTTTAACCTTTGACGAGACCCGCCATGGCCTCCCCTCTTTCCGGCCCCGACGGCGCTTTTCCGGCTTCCAGCGATTCGACGCTGGATCTGCTGCTGGCGGAGCCTTTCCAGGTTTTCAGACCCACGATTCAGACCCTGCCCTTCGTTTTCGCCTCGGGCCATTCCGGCCGTCACTATCCGGATCGGCTGATCGCCGAAAGCCGGCTCGATCCCCTGACGTTGCGCCGGTCCGAGGACGCTTTCGTGGACGAATTGTTTGCCGGCGTGGCCGCGATGGGGGCACCGCTGATCGCTGCGTCCTTTCCGCGCGCCTATTGCGACGTCAACCGGGCCGCCAGCGAACTCGACGCCGCCATGTTCAACGCGGCGCTGGAAATTCCCGTGGACACGCCGACCCCCAGGGTCACCGCCGGCCTGGGCGTTATTCCGCGCATCGTGCGCGACGGCGCGGAAATTTATGCGCGCAAGCTTGCCCCGCATGAAGCGCAGCTGCGGCTGTCGCGTCTTTACAAGCCGTATCACGCGGCCTTGGCGGCTTTGGCGGAAGAAACCCGCAAACGCTTCGGCGTGGCGGTGGTGGTCGACTGCCACTCCATGCCCTCGGCGCTTTCGGTGCCGGATGTCGTGCTGGGCGACCGCTATGGCGCTTCGGCACCGCCGCTGCTGACCGGCTGGGCCGAAAACGCCTTTGTCGGTGGGCGTTTCTCCATCGCCCGCAATGCGCCCTATGCCGGGGGCTATACCACCATGTTGTATGGCCGGGGCAGCGCGGGGCTGTTCGGGCTGCAGATCGAAATCAATCGCGGCCTTTATCTCGACGAGGACCGTATCCGGCGCAAACCGGGCTTCGATACGCTGAAGAAGCGGCTGACAGAATCCCTGGCCCGTCTCACCAGCATCGACCCTTCACTACTCGGCGGCCACGCCCTTCCCCTCGCCGCGGAATAAAATCGTTGTTTTCCGCGAACCGATCCGCGTCAGCGCGAGGGATTTTTGTCCAGGGGCAGGAGCGACGCGCGGAGCGTGCGTAAGCACGTGAGCACGCGCGACGCACCCATGGGCGAAAAGACCCGCGCTGGAGAAAAAATGGCCGCTTCGTTGCCGAAGCGGCCAAGTTCAGGGAGGAAACGCCCAGGAAGGGCGGCGGCTTCGCGGGCGGACCCGCAATACCGCGCTGCAACAAAATAGTGGACCTTGGTTTATACCGCAAGCGCAAAAACGCAGACCGGATGTGCATTTTCCCAGTCATATCAAGGCATTTTACACGACCGCTGGCGGGTTTTGCGGCATCTGGCCTTAACCAAGGCGATTGTGCGGCGCAATAATGAGCAGGCCCGGGTCGATATAAATCTCCCGCCAGATTCACAAGTCCGTCTTTGGGCCGCAACAAAAGATTTGTGCGGGTCAGCTACTTCGCCCCCGACGGGACGCCAATCCGACGTACCCGGACGAAAAGGTGGAGACCTGCGATGGCCCGATCCTTTCTCAAGGCGCCCCTGAGTGGTGACGCATGGTTCGAAAGCGCAAGCGGAAGTTATGCCGCCGCGCGGGCGCGAACCTCGACTCCGGTGCGCCCGTTGCGTAGCCACCGCACCATCTTCATTTCCGATACCCATCTGGGCACGCGCGGCTGCAAGGCCGAGGCACTCGCCGATTTTCTTGCGCACAATGAATGCGGCACCCTGTTTCTGGTCGGCGACATCATCGACGGTTGGCAACTCAAGCGCCGCTGGTACTGGAACGACGCGCAGAGCCGCGTGGTGGCGGAGATTCTCGCCAAGGTCGACAACGGCACACGCGTGATCTTCGTGCCCGGCAATCACGACGAATTCGCCCGCGACTATGCGGGCCGCCTATTCGCCGGGATCGAAGTGGCGGGCGAAACCATCCATGAGACCGCCGACGGCAAACGCCTTTTGGTGCTGCATGGCGACCGCTTCGACGGGGTCATCACCTGCGCCAAATGGCTGGCCCATGCCGGGGACTGGGCCTATGGCGTGGCACTGCGCTGGAACGACATCCTGTTCGCCGTGCGCAAGGAACTGGGCCTGCCCTATTGGTCGCTGTCGGGCTGGCTGAAACACAAGGTCAAAAACGCGGTCGAATATATCTCGCGCTTCGAGGAAGCGGTGGCGGAAGAAGCAGCGAAACGCGGCGTGGACGGGGTGGTTTGCGGCCATATCCATCATGCCGAAATCCGCCGGATCGGCGGCGTGCTTTACCTCAACGACGGAGACTGGGTTG
Source organism: Pseudomonadota bacterium (assembly GCA_040389405.1). GTDB lineage: Bacteria > Pseudomonadota > Alphaproteobacteria > Micropepsales > Micropepsaceae > Rhizomicrobium. Next base: position 654,348 of record JAZJZY010000002.1, read on the forward strand.
AAAGCTGCAGCGCCCTTGTCGAAGATGCCCGCGGAAATCTGGAGATTCTTCGCTGGGCCAGCCCTCCTCAAAGAAACACGTCCGAGGCTCCAGCCGAAGCGGCTGTACCCGCGCTTATTCCCGCGTAGGACAAGACGCCTGGTGCCGGGACCCATTCCCGGTGTTGCGGCTCATTTGAAAATCCTCATCGTCACCGATGCCTGGAGGCCCCAGGTCAATGGCGTGGTCCGCACCTTGGAAGTGCTGGGCGAGGATCTCGCCGCGCTGGGCCATGCGGTGCGCTACGCCACGCCCGAAGGCCGCTTCACGGTCGGGCTTCCCACCTATCCCGAAATCCGCCTGGCGGTGTTGCCGCGGACGCGGTTGGAAAAAGAAATTCGCGATTTCGCGCCCGACGCCGTGCACATCGCCACCGAAGGCACATTGGGGATGAGCGCACGCGCCATTTGCATGAAGCATGGCATTGCGTTTTCCACATCGTTCCATACGCGCTTTCCGGAATATGTGCGGGCGCGCTTTCCCCTGATCCCGGAAGAATGGGTCTATCGCTGGCTGCGCTGGTTTCACGGCCCCGCCACCGCCATGATGGTGGCAACCGAAAGTCTGCGGCGCGAGATGGCTGCGCACGGCTTTACCAATCTGCGCATCTGGTCGCGCGGTGTCGACATCGATCATTTCCATCTGATGCCCGGTGTGCGCCTGCCTTATCCGGAGCCGGTGTGGCTGTATGTCGGCCGCGTCGCGGTGGAAAAGAACATCGATGCATTCCTGGCCCTGAATCTGCCGGGCACCAAGGTAGTGGTCGGCGACGGGCCCGCCCGTGCGGCGCTGGAGGTCCGCAATCGCGATGCGAAGTTCCTGGGCGCCTTGTCGGGCGAGGCCCTGGTGCGGGCCTATGCCGGCAGCACGGTTTTCGTCTTTCCCAGCCGGACCGATACGTTCGGCCTGGTGCTGCTGGAGGCGCTGGCCTGCGGCCTTCCGGTGGCCGCCTATCCGGTCCAGGGACCCTTGGACGTGGTGGGTGGGGCTCCCGTGGCCGCCTTGGACGAGGATCTGGGCAAGGCCTGCCTGGCAGCGCTGGAGATTGCCCGCCACCCCGGACCGATCACCCCTCGCAGCTTCGCAGAGGCGCATTCCTGGCGGACCTGCACCCTGCAGTTCCTGCGCAATATCATTGTCGAACCCGACGAGGCTTAAGCCCTTCCGGGCAAACCGCCTTTCGTCCCGAAGGCGCACGGGTTAGAACCTTGGAAACCGCCTCGGAAACCCAAATCAGGCCTGAAGTTCCATCATGACGCCGTCCTCCGCCTCGCCTCCCGGCCGGACGCTGCTGTCGGCAAAGGAACTGGCATTCCTGGTCGTCACCATTCTGTTCTGGGCGGCCTTCGTCATCGTGCTGGGCAAGGACACCAGCTGGGATTTCCGCAACTATCACTGGTACGCGCCTTACGCCTTTCTCACCCACCGAGAAGCGATCGATGTCGTGGTCGCCCATCAGGCGAGCTACTATAATCCGTTCCTCGACATTCCCTTTTACTGGCTGGCCACGCATACCCATGCCTGGATCGCGCTGGGCGTAATGGGCGCGGTACAGGGCGCCAATGTGGTGCCGCTTTATCTGATCGCCCGCGAAGGCCTACGCATCCCCGACCGCGAGATCGGGGCCGGCGCGCTGGCGCTGCTGGGCCAGACCGGTGCCCTCACCCTCTCCATGTTCGGCACCACCTATTACGACAATGTGATGAGCGTGTTCGCCCTGACGGGCCTCGCCATCCTGGTGGTCTGCCGCGAAAGACTGCGCAGCGGCCCGCCGCTCCAGGCCGCCGGCATCGCCGCGATCGCGGGTTTGATCACCGGTTCGGCGATGGGCCTCAAATTGCCGGAAATGCCGTTCTGCATCGGCTTTGCCGCGGCCCTGCTGGCGGTGAGAGGCAATCTGAAACAGCAAAGCGCCCGCCTGATCGCGGGCGGGATTGCGGGACTTGTGGGCGTCGCGCTGTTCAGCGCCTGGTGGATGCTCCACATCAAGGGGCTGACCGGCAATCCGCTCTTTCCCTATTTCAACGATTACTGGCATTCGCCGCTGGCGCTCGATTCGCCTTATCGCGACATGCGTTTCATTCCCGGGCATTTTTGGCGGCAGCTGCTGTTTCCCATCCTGTTCTCGATCGACTGGCATGTCGCCAACGATCTTGGCTTTCAGGACATCCGGATCCTGGTGGCCTATCTCACTGTCATACCGGCAATCCTGATCTGGCTCCTGCGGCGTGAAAGCCGCGACGTGCTGACGGACAAGCCCGTCACCCTGATCGTGTTTGCTTTCGCTGCGGTCAGTTATTTCGTGTGGCTGCGCTTTTTCGCGATTTACCGTTACATCATCGTGCTGGAGATGCTGGCCCCGACCCTGACCGTGATGGCAGTGGGCCTTTTTCCCATCGCGCGGCGGGCGCGCTATCTCATCCTTGGGGCATTGTGCTTCGCCATTCTGGTCACTGGGCGCAGCGATTTTCTGGAACGCGCACCGGTCGAGGACCCTTATGTCCAGGTGGCGCTGCCGCCGATCCCGCATCCCGACAAGACCATGGTTTTGATGACAGGCGATTCACCCATGGGTTTCATTGCGACGACCTTGCCGCCTCAGATTCCTGTCCTGCGCATCGACGGCTGGATGGTGCAGCCGAAGGATGGCTCCGGCCTGACGCATCGAATGCGGGCTCGGGTCGCAACGCATCTCCGGGCGGGCGGCGATCTTTACCTTATTGCGGACGCCACCGACATGGGCCGGGCGCGTGACGCGTTGGCGGACTATGGCCTTGCCATTCGCTGGACGGAGTGCCAGCAATTCGACACCAATATTACGGGCGCCTATCAATGGTGCCCCCTATCGGGAAAACCATGAGTCCGCGCGTCGCCGTCCTGGTGCCTTGCTACAATGAAGAAACCGCGATCGCCAAGGTCGTGCGCGACTTCCGCGCGGCGCTGCCGGAAGCGGCGATCTATGTCTATGACAACAATTCGCGCGATCAGACCGTGGAGCAGGCGCGTGAAGCGGGCGCCATCGTCCGCACCGAACATCGCCAGGGCAAGGGCAATGTCGTGCGCCGCATGTTCGCGGACATCGAAGCGGATCTTTATGTTCTGGTGGATGGCGACGATACCTATGACGCCAGCGTCGCCCCGCAGATGGTGGCGCGCCTGATCGCGGCAGGCGCCGATATCCTCACCGCCCGGCGCATCCATACCGATGCGGCGGCCTATCGCGCCGGCCATGTCTTCGGCAACCGCCTGCTGACCGGCCTTGCAGCGACTTTGTTCAACGTCAAACTGGGCGACATGCTGTCCGGCTATCGCGTATTTTCGCGCCGCTTCGTCAAATCCTTTCCCTTGACCGCGCAAGGCTTCGGCATCGAAACCGAACTGACCATTCACGCCGTGCGCCTGATGATGCCGATGATCGAGATGGACACCCGTTACAAGGAGCGTCCGGTCGGCTCGGTTTCCAAGCTCAACACCTGGCGCGACGGATTCCGCATCCTGTCCACCATCGGCTATCTGGTGCGCGAAGAGCGGCCGTTGGTGTTCTTCTCCTTCTTCTTTTTCCTGCTGGCGGCCATATCCCTTTTCATCGGCGCCCCGGTGGTGAGCGAATTCCTGCAAACGGGACAGGTTCCCCGCCTGCCCACCGCCGTGCTGGCGATGGGCCTGATGCTGCTGGCGTTTCTCTCGCTTACTTGCGGCTTGATCCTGGACACCGTGACAAGGGGACGCTGGGAGCTGAAACGGATGTCCTATCTCGCTTTTCCCGGCCCGCTGGAATTTGATCTCGACCGTTCCGCGCCGCGCCGCCGCCACGACGATCCGTGAGTTGGACGCGCGCATTGGCGCGGCTTTCCATCCTGCGCTTTGCCGTGATCGGCGCGCTGGGCATGCCGGTCGATGCCGGCGTGCTGTGGCTGATGACCCATCGCTTCGGGCTTGATCCTTATTCGGGCCGGATCGTGTCCTGGCTCTGCGCCGCCACGTTCACCTGGACCGGCAATCGCTATTTCACGTTCCACGCCACCCGGGCGCGCGGCATTGCGGGCATTGCAAAAGAATGGCTGCGCTTTCTCGCCGCCAACGCGGTGGGCGGCCTGGTGAATGTGGGGCTTTATTCGACCCTGGTGCGTTTCGCGCCGCCCCCGATCAACAATCTCTACGTGGCGCTTGTTCTGGGCGTGCTGGCGGGGCTGGTCTTCAATTTTACCCTGTCGAAGAAGCTCGTTTTCAAAGGGCCGCTCTAACGTCGATCGCATTTCCTACGGAGTTGCCCAGCGCCAGCGTAGTGGCAACGCTTACACTTTTCCCGGAAATGCTCTTTTTGTTTGGTCGCATTTCCGACGTAAAACCGCTCACACTTTTCCTGGAAATGCTCCGTCTTCGACGATCACCGATTTGATCACCGCAAAAGCACCGACGCCCGTTTCCAGTTGCAGGCGTTGCGCCGACGATGCTGTGATCCGCGCCACCAACCTTGCATGGCCGCAGCGCATTTCCACTTCCGCACGCGCGCCATCCAGGGTGATCCCGGAAATCGTCACCGGCAGGATATTGTTGGCACTGATCGCCCGGGGCGCTTCCCGGGCGACAAGAATATCGTCGGCGCCGATGCGCACCCGCACCCGCTGGCCGATGTCACCCGCATGCGCGGCCAGCAGCCGTCCGCCCTCGAATGTCAGGACGCGAAGACCGTCTTCAGTTCCCGTGATTCTGGCTTCCAGCACCGCGCCCAGGGGCTTTTCCGCGCCCAGGCCCGCCAGCAGATCGAAGACGCTTCCTTCTGCCGTCATGCGGCCTGCATCCAGCAACACCACCCGATCGGCCAGGCGCGCCACTTCATCCAGCGAATGGCTGACATAAAAGATCGGGATCCGCGCGATATCGCGCAGCCGCTCCAGCCAGGGCAGGATCTCCGCGCGGCGGGCCGCATCCAGGCTCGCCATCGGCTCGTCCAGCAGCAGGATATCAGGCGATGCCAGCAAGGCGCGGCCCAACGCGACGCGGCTCTTCTCACCACCGGACAGATGCCGGGGCGCGCGCGCCAACAATTTCTCCAACCCCAGCAGCGCGACGGTTCGGGCGATCTCATCGGCGCCGGCCCGCCTGGTGTTGCGCCGCCATCCGAACAGAAGGTTTTTCTCCACGCTCATATGGGGAAAGAGGCGTGCGTCCTGAAACACCAGCCCGATGCGGCGTTTTTCCGGCGGCACGAAGATGCCGGCACCGGTGTCCAGCACGGTGCGGCCCTCCAGCACGATGCGCCCCTGTGTCGGGCGCATCAGGCCCGCGAGCGCGTGCACGATACTTGTCTTGCCCGAACCTGACGGACCAAATAGCGCCGTGACACCGCCTGATGCGGCCGTGAACGCCACGTCCAAGGTGAAATTTCCACGTGCGTGGCGGATCGCGACTTCGGCGCTCATCGCTCGGACTTTTCGGTGGTGCGGCGCATGATCGCCTGGGCGCCCAGCAGAAACAGAAACGCCAGCAGTATGGACAGGGCCGAAAGCCGCGCGGCTTGCGCTTCCCCGCCCGGGGTCTGCAGCGCCGTGTAAATCGCAAGTGGCAGAGTGCGCGTCTCGCCCGGGATATTGGAGACGAATGTGATGATGGCGCCGAATTCCCCCAGCGCACCGGCAAACGCGGTGATGGCTCCGGCGATCAGGCCGGGCAGCGCCAACGGCAAGGTAATATTGGCCAACCGGTCGAACCACCCCGCGCCCAGAGTGCGTGCCGCTTCATCCAGGCCGGTATCGCGTGCCTCCAGCGCCAGCCGGATCGAGCGCACCTGAAAAGGAAAAGTGAAGATGGCGCTGGCCAGGACCGCGCCGGTCCAGCGGAACACGAAGACGATACCGAAATGATCCTTGAGGAAGCCGCCAAAGCCGCCCCGCGTGCCGAAGACAACCAGCAGCAGAAAACCCATTGCCACGGGCGGCAGCACCAGTGGTAGCTGCACGATCCCATCCAGGATCGTCTTGCCGCGAAAGCTGCGCGACAGAAGCAAGGCCGTGGCGACTGCGAACGGCATGGCGACCGCCACCGCCACGGAGGCGATCTTCAAGCTGAGCAGCAGCGCCTCGATCTCGTCCGGGGCAAGAAATCGCATGAAGCCTCCACCTCACTTATAACGTGGGGGCCGCGCTAAAAACAAAAAGGCCGCCCGATGGGGCGGCCTTTCCGTTCATGCGATATCCGCGTTTAGCGGCGCGCGTAGAGCGACCAGAGATGGGCAACCATCGCCGACTTGTCGGACGGATTGGCGGGTTTGACGACATCGAGCGCCTTTTGGGCGTCGGCCTTCTGGCCGGCCGCGATCAGAGCCATGCCGAGACGGATCTGGGCGTTGTTCTTGTCATCCACGCCCTTGGCAATGCCGGCTTTGATGGTGGCAACGGCATCCTTGCCCTTGCCTTGGCCCCATTGCGCTTCGCCGATCTTCACCAGCGCATCGCCCTTGGGCGCGGCCTGGGCATCGGCGAGGGCCTTGGCCTGAGCGGCGGCCTGAGCAGCAGCGTCGGTCTTGGCACGCGCCAGCAACTTGGTGGTGCGGTCATCGGTCAGGATCTTCGCGGCAATGCCCTTTTCGAGCACAGCTTGACCTTCCGCCGGGAACTGCAACTGGATCGCGAGCTGCGCCAGGGTGTTGTAATCATCCTTGGTAGCAAGCGTGCCTGTCAGCATCTTGATGCGATAGACATCGAGCGTGTCATGGTCGCGCATGCCCGCGCCGTGCTCGCTCATCTTGAGCAGATTGTTCCAATATTCCGGCTTGCCGGTGCGGCCCACCAGCGCTTCCAGCGCCTGACGTTCCGTTTCGGCATCGTTGCTGTCATGGGCGCAGCTCATCTGCAATTGCAGCGTCGTATCGCCCGGATTGGCACCGAAATTGTTCTTGATGTATTTCAAGCAGCCCGCCTTGTCGCCCGACAGATAATAGGCCTGGGCAATGATCTGCATCGAATTGGCGTCGAGAGCGTTGTGGCTCTTCAGCGCTTCGCTGTCCGCGATCACATCCTTGTATTTCTTGGCATTGTAGTCGTTGGCGAACTTCGCCTTGGCGCCCGCCGCCGTGGAGGTATCGCCGGACTTGATGGCGATGAAATCCTTCATCTGGCTGATGATCTTGTTTTCCTCGGCCGACTTGCCGGGCATTGCTTCGGCCTCGTTGATCTTGGCCATCGCGCCTTTGTAGTTGCCGGCATTCGCCAGCGACTGGGCTTCCTGCAGGGGCTTACCGACCTTTGCGCTCACTGCGGCGGATGCAGGAGCAGAGAGGATCAGGGCAGCGCCGCAGACCGTAGCGGTACCGAGAAGGAACGCCGTGGTAACGGCACGCAATTTACTCGCAGTCATAACAAGACCTCTCATCGATCGTCACAAAAAGGAAAGCGTGCGGGGTTGCCGCACGCTTTTCATTCGCGGCCATGTCCCTCACGGCCTAATTATACTGATCAATACCGGTAAAACCAATATGGATCACACCGAGACGCTGGGCATCGGCCAGAACCTTGGCAACCGCATCATATTTGGCCAAGCGGTTGGGATTGAGATGGATTTCCGGCTGCGGATTCTTGGTTGCCGCATCCGCGAAGTAGGAATCCATCGTGGCCCGGTCCACCGCCGCACCGTTCCAGGTGACGCTGCCGTCAAAGTCCACCGCGAGTTCCACCGTTTCCGGAATGACGGTCGGAGGGATCGGGTTGGGGGCCGGCATATCCAGCTTCACGGCATGGGTCTGGATCGGCAGGGTAATGATCAGGAGAGTGAGAAGAACGAGCATCACGTCGATCAGCGGCGTGGTGTTCATTTCCACCATGACCTCGCCTTCGCCGCTCGCATTACCAACACTCATTGACATGGTGAGATACCTTTTTCCTAAGCGGTCAGATCAGTAGGTGCTGGCGTCGAGCATATGCGGTTCGGTGATGAAGCCGACCTTCTGGATGCCAGCTTGCTGGCACGCCAGAATGACTCGGCCCACGGCCTCGAACCGCACATTCTTGTCGCCCCGGATATGCACTTCCGGAAGGCTCTTATGCCTGGCAACGGCGTCCTTCAGTCTTTCGACGAGCATATTGCGCAGCTCTGCTGTCGCGATCGGCGCGTCGTTGACATACATGGTCTCCTTGGAGTCGACCGCGATCACAATATTTTCCGGCTTCGTCACCGTGACAAGATTGCGATAGGTCGGGAGCTGCACCGGAATGCTCTTCACAATCACCGGAATGGTGACCAGGAAGATAATCAGCATCACCAGCATCACGTCCACCAACGGAGTCGTGTTGATTTCAGTGTTCAGTGTCGCTTCATCGTCCGGTACTGCATGTTGGACGTCGATAGCCATGACATAACTCTCCGCGTGTAAAACCGTTATCTGGTCGCTACGAGCTTATTTGCTCTTGGTGATCAGATAGGCCTGCAGGTCGCCCGCGAACGCGCGCAGCTTCTCGGTGATGACCTTGTTGCGGCGAACCAGGTAGTTGTAGAGCAACACGGCCGGAACCGCGACCGCCAGACCGAGGGCGGTCATGATCAGCGCCTCACCGACCGGGCCGGCGACCTTGTCGATCGAAGCCTGACCGGCCACGCCGATGCTGATAAGCGCGTTCAAGATACCCATAACGGTGCCGAACAGACCGACGAAGGGCGAAACCGAACCGACCGAAGCCAGGAAGGTGACGCCGCCCTGCAGCTTGCCGTTGGCGTCTTCGAGCTGACGGGTCAGCGACATGCCGATCCAGTCATTCATGCCAACCAGGCTGGTGCCGCCAGTGGAAGCCGTGACGCCCGCTTCGGCAATGCCGCGGAACATGGAGGCCTTCGGCAGCTTGTCGATGCCTTCATTGAGCGTGGCGGAGGTCCAGAACTTCTTCTCGACGGTCTTGACCTGGCCGAGAATGCGCTGCTGGTCGATCCACTTGGTGAAGAAGATGTACCAGGTGCCCAGCGACATCACGGCGAGAACGATCAGGATGCCGCGCGAAACCAGGTTGCCGGTCGTCCAGATGTGGCCCAGGCCGTACGGCGTGGACTGGTCGGCTTCGGCAGCGGCGCCAGCGGCCTTTTCGCCGGCAGGAGCAGCAGCGTCCGCGGCCGGAGCAGCGGCAGCGTCGGCAGCCGGAGCGGCCGGGGCAGCAGCGTCCGCGGCCGGAGCGGCGGGAGCAGCAGCATCGGCAGCCGGAGCGGCCGGGGCATTTTGGGCAGAAACCGGAGCAACAACGCCCAGGCCGGTCATGAAGACGATAGCGGCTGCGATCGTCAGGGTCTTGAAGTTCATTTTCTCACTCCGTGAATAAGCAGATAAATTGGTTGTTACTGGGCGTCTTTCAGATTCCAGACGACATTGACGTTCGTGTTGACGGCGACCGGCTTGCCTTCGCGCGTCGGTGGCTTCCAGCGCCAGTGGCTCTGCACATAGGCGCAAGCGGCGGTATCGAGACGTTCCGAACCGGAAGATTTGACGACCTTGCATCCCGTGACCGTGCCTTCAGTCGAGATCGCGACTTCCATGTCGGTCCTGCCCTGCTCGCCCAGACGCTGGGAGATGGTGGGATAGGGCGGCAACGTGTGCGTGCGTTGAATGGATTCCAGCTGGGTCGGTGCGGCTGGCGGCGCGGCAGCGGGCGGCGCGGGCGGCGCCTGCTTGACCGTGGTGATCGGCGGCGCTGCTTCAGGGGCGGCCACGGTGAAGTCGGGCACGATGGCGACCGGCGGCGGCGGCTTGGCCAGATCCGGCGGCGGCGGCGGCGGGGCCTTGGGCGGTACTTTATCGGCAGCCACGGACGCCTGAATGTCGCGGATCTGCTTCATGATCTGGCCAGACGCCAAAGTGATGACAAGCGCCGTAATTGCAGCGACATGAATCAAGACGACAATGACGATGCCGCCCAGCTTGCTGCTGGTGGATGTGTTGGCAGTCTCTAGATGATGTGGACGTTCCATGCGCTCTCGCTCACTAGACAAGACAAACCCGGCGCGCGTCTGCGCCGGGCGAACAAACTTAGGATCGAGACAAAATGCTTCCCAACCTGGCGCCATTAATTGGCACTCGTTGGTCTTTGTTAAAGCAATCGTAATCGCGCTTGGCAAGAGGAAACGCAAATTCAAGAGCGCGCCCAAGCCCGCGGCGAGGCGCGTGCGTCCTGTGAACGGGCGCGTCGCAGAATGTCGCCAATCTCGCACTTAGCAAGTGCAGCATAACGCCATAAACGGCCGCGATGCCATAACCCACCATAAATCATGGATGAATCGCGATGACGGCTTCCGTATGAATTAAAAAAATTTGCAAAGCAACATGAAAAATCGCCTGCCCTTTTGGCGCATTGCACCGGTTCCGTGCCTGTTTTTGTGTCACAGCATGCGGCGAAAAATCCTGTGCGAAAATCGTACATTGCCGGCGTCACAAAAGAGGCGTGGCGGAATTGCTTGATTCCGGCCTTTCGCGGAAAGTGCGCCGGTCAGCCAAAGGCTTTTTCATGCGGTATTTGCACACGATGGTGCGCGTTTCCGAGCTGGATTCGGCGTTGGATTTTTATTGCGCCAAGCTGGGCTTGCGCGAGATTCGGCGGCTCGAAAACGAGAAAGGCCGCTTTACCCTGGTTTTTCTTGGCGCGCCCGAGGACGTGGATCGGTCGGCGGACGCCTGTCCGATGGTGGAACTCACTTGGAACTGGGACAGGGAATCCTATGGCGCGGGCCGCAATTTCGGCCACCTCGCCTATGCGGTCCCCGATATTTACGCTCTTTGCGAAAAACTGATGGCGGCAGGCGTCACCATCAACCGGCCGCCCCGGGACGGCCATATGGCATTCATTCGTTCTCCCGACGGCATTTCCATCGAATTGCTTCAGGAAGGCGAGCGCCAGGCGCCCAAAGAACCCTGGGCATCGATGGCCAACACGGGAAGCTGGTGACCATGAATTTCGCATCGGACAATGCCTATGGCGTGTTGCCGGAGGTATGGGCGGCAATCCACGCCGCGGACCAGGGAACCGCCCTGGCATATGGCAATGACGCGGCGACGAAGAATCTGTCGGCACGCTTCACCGAACTTTTCGAACGCGAGGTTGCGGCTTTTCCCGTCTTCACCGGCACCGCCGCCAACGCGCTGGCACTGGCATGTCTCACGCCGCCCTTCGGCGCCGTGCTGTGTCACAAGGACAGTCACATCATGACGTCGGAGTGCGGCGCCCCGGAATTTTTTTCCGGCGCCAAGCTGATCGGACTGGATGGCACTGACGGCAAACTGACGCCGAAAACGATTCTGGAAGCGCTGGAGGGGTTGGACGGCAGCGTTCACAGCGTGCAGCCCCGCGTCATCAGCGTCAGCCAAGCGACTGAGTTGGGCACTGTCTATTCCATCGCCGAACTGGCGGCGATCAGTGCGCTGGCCAAAGACAAAGGCCTGAAGCTGCACATGGACGGGGCCCGCTTTGCCAATGCCATGGCGCATATGGGCAACACGCCGGCCGAAGCGACTTGGAAGAACGGCGTAGATGTCCTGTCTTTCGGCGCCACCAAGGCCGGCGCGTTGGCCGCGGAAGCGGTGGTGTTTTTCGACACCGCGCTGGCAGGCGAATTCGAATATCGCCGCAAGCGGGGCGGTCATCTGGCGTCCAAGATGCGCTTTGTTTCAGCCCAGCTCGAAGCGATGCTGAAGGACGATCTGTGGCTCACCAGCGGGAGGCGGGCCAACGCGCTGGCGTCACGCCTCGCAGATGGTCTGAAAGCCATCAACAGCGTCGAGATAGCGGCACCCGTGGAGACCAATATGGTATTCGCGCGCCTCTCGGTGGAGAAAGCCGCCAAAATGCGGGCGGGCGGCGCGCAATTTTACGATTGGATTCCGGCCAAGGATGGCAAAGTGGTCGCGCGCTTGGCCACAGCCTTCGCCACACCCGAAGAGGACGTCGCGAAGCTGATTGAATTGGCGAAGAACTAGATGCGGCCCAGGAGTGTGAGTGTCCCGACCTGTGTGGTCGACCCATTGTTGCCGCGGATCCAGTCGTAATTGACGCCCAGCTGCCAGGTGTCGGTGCCCGCACCCAAGGACAGGCCCGCAACCGCGTTGCCGCTGTCGGGATCGGGACCGACGAAGGTGAATGTATTGTTGGGCGTGTTCAGACCACCGGTCGAGACGAAACCGGCTTTCAACTTCACCGGCGAATCGACGACGTCGTAGCGATAGCCCAGGCGCGCTTCCGGCGAGACCGTTGCGCCAAAGATGTTGAAGCTGGTCTTGAAATCACTGCCGATCGAGCCGCGCAGCGAGTTGGCATAGTAAGGCGCGACCTGCAGGTCCAGGCCTTCGCCGCCACCGGTTTCCGTATAGCCCTCTTCGCGCGTGGTCAGGCCATCGAGCGCGATATGCGGAAGGATATCCAGGAAGCCGAATTTGTAGAAGACGCCGCCGGTGGCGCCCAGCGATGCCAGCAGGCCGGCGCGCTTGCCGACCGCGCTGCGGCTCACATCGCCGACCGCCAGCGAGCGGGTGCCATCGAAACTGCCATAAGCGAGGCTGCCGGTGGTATCGAAGAAGACATGCTTGCCGCGCCAGTCGCTATAACCGGTGAGCATGTACCATTGCTCATGCGTCAGACTGCTGTGCGGCAGGGTCTGGCTGACATCGCCGGAATAATAGCTGATCGCGCCGCCATACCAGCCGCCGCGCGCCGAACCAAAATCCATGCCCAGCGAGAAGCCGAAGCCGTGGTCCTTGTAATTGGTCAAGGTGCCGTTGGCGTCGTTGCGTCCCTTGTTGTTGATGTTGCCGATAAACTCCTCGCTCCAGAGCGTGAGTTCGCCCGGCTGATCGGCATAGGAGCGCAGCAGGCGTTGACGCGCTGCGACCGGCCCGGTCGCCTGGTCGGTGAGAAGGATGGCGACCTGGCGGGTGCCGCCCGACACATCGGGGGTCATCTGCGAAAAAACCTGCTGCGCCCTTTGCTGGCTGGCGGCAATGTTGATGCCGCTCGAAGGCACGCCGTTGGTCTTGTAGACCGTCATGTTCGAGCCGATCGCGGCGCCCAGTTCCGGATCGTTCGCCAGCGCGGCGGCGGCAAACGGAAACACCGCCTTGGAATCGCCGCTCAGGTTGAGACCCGGCGTGCCATCGGCATTGGTGGCTCCGGTGGAGCGCGGCAACAAAGTGAGAAGCAGATCGGTGTGTCCCGCATTGAATGACAAGGGATCGGGCACGCCGGCGCTGTTGCTGAACGTGTCGGTCTGCGATTCGAACAGGAACGGAATGTTCTGGGACAGGCTGGCGTTCTGCTGGGACAGGGTGGTGTCGTTGATAGCGGTCGAGGACCGGATCAACGTGATCGTCTGGCGCGTCGGATTGGCGGTCGATGCCGCCGTGGTGCCGGACGAGATAAAGCTGCCCAGCTTCAAGCCGATGATGGCATTGGAAAGATCGACGGTGGGAGCAGTTGTCCCGTTGCTGCCGGCCATCACCACGGGGGTGACGGATGCGGCATTGATCTGGGTCATGGTGAGACCCAGCGTGCCGCCATTGGCGACGATCAGGTCATGCGTGTTGACGGAGCCGCCAGTGGGCGCGGCCAGAAACAGCTGGCCATTATTGTCGACATGAATGTCCAGGCCGCCGGGGCCGGAGACGATGGTGCTGTTGACATAGCCGAAGCCGCCCACATGCAGCAGGTTGCCCGTGCCCGAGCCGAAATTGACCAGATTCGTCAGACTGGTCGGCGGCAAGCCGGAGACCGTGCTGCTGATGCGCCCGGTGACGCTGGCGAAATTGAAGGGCGTGTTGGAAACCGCGGAACCCTGGATCGCGGTGATCGCGGTGTTGGCATTGCCGCTATTGTCGTTGGGATCGGTGGAGACGCCGACATTGCCGACATTCAGCGTGTTGTGCCCGCCGCCGGAATTGAACAACACATCGCCTTCGATGGTGCCGCTGTTGTTGATGGCGGTGTTGCCCATCGATCCTGCCAGAAGATTGATCGCCAGCGTATTGTTGACCACCGCGGCATTGGCGCCTGGCGTCTGTACCGTGGTCAGTGCGGCGATCAGGCCGGCATTGTTGATCAGCCGGACACTGCCAGACTGGTCCAGGATGGCGGTGGCGGTTTGACTGAAGGGCGAGGATACCGGCGCGTTGATGGCATTGGGCGAGATCGTGCTGGTTCTGACATTCGCAGAGATCTGGCCATGCTGCAGGATGTCGATCTGGGGGACGATGGCCTGGTCGCCAATCTGAACAGCCGTGGCGACGCCGCCGCCCGGTCCGATGACCGCCGCGCTGATGACACCGGGGGTGAATGATCCGCCGCTGATGAATTCGCCGGCGACATCAAGCCGGGGCGCCGTGGCGAAGGCGCCTATGTAGAGGCCGGTCGCCGAGATGCTGGATGTGGTGTCTTCCTTGGTGGTGGCCTGGGCACGAATGGTGCCGGTGTTGAGCAGGCCGCCCGACGCCGCGGACGTATTGCAGGCGCTGCCCGAAACCACGCCCAGGCAAGTGAAATTGACGGCGGAAGAGCCCTGAATGGCAACCGCCAAGGTGCTCACGTCCAGATCGACCGGCTGGGCGGCAATGGTGCCATGGTTGATGAAACCGTACCCCTTGCCGCCGTCCACCGGGTCGATCTGTGTGCCGACGGGCCCCAGAATTGCCGGCCCGCGGACCGTGGGATTGAGCGATGAAATGGTCTGCGACGGATCGATCAGAACGACCGGGGCGAAAAGCGAACCATTGCTGCTGTTGATGATCGCGCCATTGCCGGAAATCGAGGCGGTGGGCGTGACGCCGTTGGAGGTCGAAGGACCGGCATTGAGGAAGCCGCCGGCGATCGAGTTGCCGATTACCACGGCGCTGCCACTCTCGAAATTGCCGCCTTTGCGGTTGGGATTGATGGTGCCGAACACCGTGATGGAGCCGAAATTCGCGAAGGTGCCGGTCGAAGCCGCCGCCGTGCCGGAATTGGCGCAGGTGTAGCCGTTGCCGGCATTGTTCACGCAAGCCGTGATCGGGCCCAGAATGACGATGCCGCGAGCCTGGTTGCCCACCGACGTCAGACTCGCGCCCTGGCCGATGATGAAATTGCCTTGGAGATTGCCTTCGATGTCGATGGCGGTATTGCCGAAGGTGGTGGATTTTTCGCTGGCACTCAGAACCATGGTGCCGCCCATCGTCACATCGCCGTCGATGGTGGTGCCCTGAACCAGGGTGAAGATATTGCTGCTGTCGCCCAACACCGAAACCGAGGAACCGGCGACCGTGCTGCCGACCACACTGACGATGTTGTTGAAGGTGATCGGCGCAAAGAATGTATGGCCGCCCTGTATGACCATGGCGGATTTGCCGGTGCCGTCGCCGGTAAGGTTGATGCTGCCCAGATTGGTGACGCCGGAGCTGTTGACGATATCGCCGGCGGTGGTGTCGACCAGGATGCCGATCGAGCCGGCCGTGTTCTGATTGGAAATCGAACCTTGGTTGAGCAGGAAATTGTTGGAATTGATGGTCACGGCCGGGCTGGCGGCCTTGATGTCCACCCCACCGGTCGTGATGGTGATGTCGCCCAGGGTCGTGGTGTTGATGGCGTCCTTGCGGGTGTCGGTGATGGTGGTCGCTGCGCGGGCCGCCGAAATCATCAGGGGCGCGGCCAGCAAAGCGGCCGTGGCGGCGGAAAGCATCAGGCGGTGCTTCGTCAAAATCCAAACCTCGTTGTATTGGCCAAGGACGCCCGCGGTATCCGCGCAAACCCTTGATCTGGCTCCAGCCTTTTCGGGCTTTGCGCTCTTAACCGTCCGGGTCCTGTCCCGGCCCGCCTTTGTACCCGGCCCGCGCCGCCGTTCAACAGCAAATTTTCACGTCTTAATCGGGTGTTAGCCCGTTTCCACCCACTATTCCGCATGAAAAAGGCTTAACCCGAGCGTTGTTCGCCATGAATCCGGGCCGGCATACCAGCCTCACAAAGTTGACCCAAAAGGAGGTTACGGCGGCCGCCGACCGCCACGAGATGCTGTATTCCGGCCAGTTGGGCGGCGCGCGGGCCTCTTTTGCCTATTGCGATCTTTCCGGCCTGGACCTTTCGGGGCGCAATCTGGCCGATGCCGATTTCACCGGCGCCGTGCTGGAGGAAACCAACCTTGCCGGGGCCCGGCTCGACACGGCCAGCTTCTTCGGCGCCGACCTGCGCCGCGCCAATCTGGTCAATGCCCATATGCGGCGCGCGGACCTTCGCGGCGCCTCGCTCAGGGGCGCCAACCTGATGGGCACCGACCTTTATGAGGCGGATTTTCGCGAAGGCACGATCATGACCAAGGACCGGCACGGCAATCTGCGCGTGCTGAAACATGAATCCAAGCCATCGGAACTTCCATCCGCCATGCTCAATTCCGCCAACCTCGAGCGCGCCAAGCTGACCGGCGCGATGGCCGTGCAAGCCGATTTCACCGATGCGGTGATGAAGGGCTGTCGCCTCACCCGCGCCAATCTGCGCCAGGCGCGCCTGACCGGTGCCAATCTCGAAAATGCCGATCTGTCAGGCTGCGATCTCACCGGGGCCGATCTGGCGGGCGCGATCCTGGTGGGCGCGCGGATGGATTTCGCCAACACCCATGGTGCGGATCTTTCCCACACCCTCACGGACAAGAGCGAACCGGATCCCGCCGAGACCAAACGCATCGAAGACATGCTGGACGCGCATTCGCGCTGGGCTCAGAGCGATGGGCGCGAAAGCAGGCCCGCCGATATTTCCGGCCTGGATCTGCGCCGGGTGCGCAATCTGGCGCACCGTCAGCTCACGGCCTTGGTGGCGCCGGGCGCGATTCTGTATGGCGTGAATCTAGAAGGCGCCTCGCTTCAAGGCAGCAACCTGGCGGGCTGCGATCTGCGCAGCGCCCGCTTGCATGGCGCGGATTTGCGCGGCGTCAATCTGTCCGGCGCCAAACTCAGCCACGCCGATTTCAGCGACACCAATCTGGGACCCCTGGTCATCACCGGCGAACGGTTTTTGCCGGCCCGGCTCGACAATGCCGAGGCGCGCTATGCCGATTTCCATGGCGCGGATTTGCGCCGCACGCACATGGTCGGCTGCGATTTCGGCTATGCCAACCTGACCGGCGCGGATCTTCGCGATGCCGATATCGACGACGTGAATCTCACGGGCGCGAAGCTGCCGATGTTATTTGCGGAAAGTGCGTGATTGCCCCCATCTGTCTGCCACGCGGGCAGGCCCGCTAGCAGACATCTTCCCCCGCCAACGGCTTCGCCGTGCGGGGGAAGAAAGCCTGTATGCGTTGAGAGGCCCTGTTAGGCCGCTTTCGAACCTTCGATGCTCTTCAAGTCTGGCGCATTGATGGTGATGCGGCGGGGCTTTTTGGCTTCGGGCACGATGCGCTCCAGATCGACATGCAGGAGACCGTTCTCGAGCTTGGCGCCCTTGACCTCGACATGTTCGGCAAGCTGGAACTTGCGCTCGAAGCCGCGCCCGGCGATGCCCTGGTGCAGATAGGCGGGCTTGCCGGCGGTTTCGCGCTTGCCGGTGACGGTCAAGACGCCATCGGCGACTTCAACGCCGAGCTCTTTTTCCGCGAAGCCGGCGGCGGCAACGGTGACGCGATAATTATTCTCGTCGCTGCGCTCGATATTGTAGGGCGGATAGCCCTGAGCGGTGTCGGCATTCTCGAGCAGGTCGAAAAGACGATCGAAACCGACGGTGGAACGATAGAAAGGCGAGTAATCCAGACGCATGGGTACAACCTCCTGAAAGCGTTGTGTTTTCCGGTGCAGAGTGCCCCCGGACAGCTTTTAGATGGGAATGGAACCGTTGCCTTCAAGGCCGCAAAACGCGCCGACGCCTCAGAATTTTTCCAGCCGGTGGGCAAGCCCCAGCAGCCAGAAAACAGCCATAGCGCCATAGATCACCACGTCCATGCGCGCGGGCGTGAGCAGGATGCCGGTTGCGTCCGCCAGCAAAGTTCGCAGCCAGGCGCCCTCCTCGCGGTTGGTCTCCGGCGCGCGCCAGCGGCGATGGCGCAGCCAATTCTCCAGATTGTTGAGAATGCAGGCGCCGCGATTCATTTTCCAATGCAGAATCATCAGTGGCAGGAAGACCAGATAGCCGCTCAGCCAGGACCGGCCCGGCAACGCCCAACCCAGAACCACACCACCCAGCACGGCGACATGGATCAGAAAACAGGTCCGGGCCAGCGCGTCGCGGTCTGTCTTCATGATCCGAGCTTGAACGCAACCGGCGGCCTCCGCAAACTGGCGACCTGATGATGCCCGCCGATCAAGATTTTCGACCTTTCCTTGTAACCGCCGGCACGGTGCGATTGCGCGCGGCGCGTTTCGATGCCGATCACCCGCGCGCGGCGTGCCTGCTGCTGGGCGGTCAGACCGAATTCATCGAGAAATATTTCGAAGTGATCGACGAGCTGCGCGGCCGCGGCTTTTCCGTCGTCACCTTCGATTGGCGCGGCCAGGGCGGATCGGACCGTTTGCTGCCCGATGCCCGGAAGGCGCATAGCGAAAACTTTGCCGCTTACGATCAGGATCTCGATGCTGTGATCCGCGCGGCGGTGCAGCCGATGAACCTGCCAGTGATGGCGATGGCGCACTCGATGGGCGGAAACATCCTGTTGCGCCGGCTGCACGATGTCTCAGGCGAATTTACCGCCGCAGTCCTTTGCGCACCCATGCTGGGGATCAATCCACGCGGCACGCCCTGGTGGGTGGTGGAGAAGATCGCGCTTTATCTCAACCGCAACGCGCCCTCCGCGGAATTTGTCTGGGGTATGGCGGCGCGCGATCAACTGACTTTGCCGTTCGCTTTGCAGATCGTCACCTCCGACCCCGCCCGCTATGCCCGCAACCAGGCTCTGCTCGCGGCCAATCCGGACTTGCGACTGAACGGTCCCACTTGGGGCTGGCTGGCGGCGGCGATACAGTCGATGGCGTTGATGCGCGGCGCCGGTTATGCCGAGACGATCACAACACGCGCGTTGCTGTTCGGCGCCGGGCGCGACCGTGTCTGCGAGACGCCCGCCACAGCTGCCTTCGCGGCCCGCATGCCCGACGCCGAATTTGTCGAAATCGCCGAGGCCGAACACGAGATCTTGATGGAGCGCGATTCCTTACGCAGCCTTTTCTGGGCAGCTTTCGACGATTTTATTGGGTCGCACGGCCCGGGCGCGTACGCGCCCAATATTTGATGGGCGCCTCCGGCGCCGCTCGGAAAACCGCAGTTCCATTCCATGATTTGTGACAGACCGGAGCCGCACTTTTCCTGGCCGATGCTCCAAAAAAAAAGCGCCCCAGCGATTTCCCGCTGAGGCGCTCTTTTCTACTTTCAAGTTACTGCGGCTGGGCCGGAGGCGCCTGCTCAGGCTGCGGGGCCGGTGTGGTGGGCGCCGCCTGCTGCTCAGGGGTCACGGCCGGAGCGGACGGGACATCCTGGGCTGGGGTCGGCGTCACCGAGGACTGACCATTGCTGGCCACGGACGAAGCCGGAGGAGCCGGCGGGGTGGGCAGCGGCGTACCATTGGCATCGACAGGCGCCGGGGTCGCGGCGGCTACGTCAGACGACGGAGCAGCAGCAGCGTCCGCAGGCGCATTGGCGGCGACAGAAGGCGTGGCCGGCAGAGGGACGGGCACCGAGCCGTTCTTCGTGGCCAGATCCGCTGCCTTGTTCAGTTGCGCGGTCTGGTGGGATTCCGCCTGATCAACCGCGGCATCCTTGGCCTTGGCGGCACGCGCCGTCTTCACCGGCTTGTCGGCCTTCATATCGGGCGCAACACTGGCGGTGTCACTGGCCGGAGCCTTTGCAGTAGGAGCCGCGTCATAAGGCGATTTGGCCGTCGTGCCGGAATCAGCCGGCGTATTGGCCGCCACATCCGACGCGGGCGCAGGCATCGCTGCTGGCGGTGTCGCGGGAGCAGTCTGCATCGGCACATTCGAAGCGACCGAGGACGCAGGCGCCTTCATCGCAACAGGCGCCGAGCCCGAACCGGTGAAGG
The DNA here is from genome assembly GCA_040389405.1 of Pseudomonadota bacterium. Classification (GTDB taxonomy): domain Bacteria; phylum Pseudomonadota; class Alphaproteobacteria; order Micropepsales; family Micropepsaceae; genus Rhizomicrobium. The sequence goes on from JAZJZY010000002.1 coordinate 674,379, forward strand.
CGTAAAGACCTGCGGCGCCCAGAAGCAACGCCACGACCAAGCCGCCGCCGATCATTTTGGCTTTGCCGCTGCCTTCCTCTTCTTCCTCGAAGTGGTGGACGCTGGAAAGGCCGCCATTATCGACGATGGTATGTTTCTCGCCGAAACCGGCTTCGGTCGCGCGAATTTCTTCGCGGATTTCTTCCGGCGCCATCGGCGCGGAATTAAAGCCATTGGGATTGCGAAGGTCACTCATCGTTGATCCTACCCTGTGAATGTTACGGTAAGAAAACGTGAGGGAGGCCTTCGCGGTTGCAGAAACAAGCAGGGTATCATTGCGGCGAGAATGAGCGATTGCGCCCCATTGCGCGCATTTTCGCCTCAATTGAAAATTGCAGATCTTACGCGGCGAGAAGCTTCATCGCTTCGGCGTGAATGCGGCGGTCGCCACTTGCCAGAATCGTTTTACCGGGTTGCGCGGAGCCGCCGTCCCAGCTGGTGATCACGCCGCCCGCACCTTCGACCAACGGAATCAATGCCGCGATATCCCAGGCGTGGAAATTGGTTTCGATCACCATATCGACAAAACCCAATGCCAGCGCAGCAAACAAATAACAGTCGCCGCCATAGCGGGTCATCTTCACAACCCGTTCGACGCGCGCAAAGGCGGAGAGTTGTTCTTTCGAAAAATAAGCGCCGGGATCGGTGGCGCACAGCACGGCGTCCGCCAGCGATGCACAGTCACGCACGCGAAGTGGCGACGCCTTGCCCGCCTGGATCAGATGCGCGGCGCCATTGACGCCGACAAAGCGTTCGCCCAGCACAGGCTGGTCGAGAATGCCCAGCACCGGCTTGCCGTCCTGCTCCAGTGCGATCAACGAACCCCATTCGTGCCGCCCGGTGATGAAGGCGCGGGTGCCGTCGACAGGATCGAGCACCCAGCGATAGCTGGAGCTGCCTTTCTGTTCGCCATACTCCTCGCCCAGGATTCCGTCATCGGGACGTTCGCGGGCCAAGACTTCGCGGATCGCGCGCTCCGCGCCCTTGTCCGCCTCGGTCACCGGATCGAAATTATGGACACCCTGTTTGTGCGCCACGTCGATGCGCTGACGGAACAGGGGGCGGATGACCCCGCCGGACGTATCGGCGAGACGATTGGCGAAAGCGATCAGTTCGGGCGTGACGGTCATGTTTTTTCGCACCCAGCTATAAAAATCATTTCACGCGCATCATCGGGCGCGAGGAATTTTGTGCGCGGAGCAGGAGCGTCGCGCGGAGCGTGCGTATAGCACGTGAGCACGCGCGACGCACTTCCGCGTGCAAAAGAACCGCGCCTTAGGCGTCCGCCGCCTGCTTGGCGCGCTTGCGCAGATGGGGAAGCAATGCGCGTTTGCGCAGGCGGATATTCTGCGGCGTCACTTCCACCAGCTCATCGTCTTCGATGTAGGCCATCGCCTGTTCCAGGGTCATCGGCACGATGGGGGTGAGCTTCACCGCCTCGTCCTTCGAAGTGGTGCGGATGTTGGTGAGCTGCTTGGATTTGAGTGGATTGACGTCCAGATCATTGTCCTTGGCGTTCTGGCCGATGATCATGCCTTCATAAACCTTGGCGCCGGTGGTGATGAAGAGTTTGCCGCGCTCTTCGATGTACCAGAGGCCATAGGTGACCGCTTCGCCTTGCTCGGTCGAAATCAGCACGCCATTGGTGCGTCCGCCGACGTTGCCCTTGTGCGGGGCATAATCCAGGAACATGCGGTTCATCACGCCGGTGCCGCGCGTGTCGGTGAGGAATTCGCCGTGATAACCGATCAGGCCGCGCGCCGGAGCATGGAATACGATGCGGGTCTTGCCCGCGCCGGTGGGGCGCATGTCGGTCATCTCGCCTTTGCGGATGGAGATCTTCTCGATGACGATGCCGGTATAGGGATCGTCGACATCGACGGTAACTTCCTCGATCGGCTCCAGCTTCTCACCGTTCTCGGTCTTGAACAGCACGCGCGGGCGCGAAATCGAAAGCTCGAAGCCTTCGCGGCGCATGGATTCGATCAGCACGCCGAGTTGCAATTCGCCGCGGCCCGCCACTTCAAAATTGCCTTCGCCGGTTTCAGCCACCTTCAGCGCAACATTGCCTTCGGCCTCGCGTAGCAGGCGCTCGCGGATGACGCGGCTCTGTACCTTGTCGCCTTCGCGGCCCGCATAGGGGCTGTCGTTGACGGAGATGGTCATCGCCAGGGTCGGCGGATCGATCGGGTGCGACGGGATGGGCGCATCCACGCTCAAATCGCACAAGGTGTCGGCGACCGTGGCATCTTCCAGGCCGGCAATGGCGACGATGTCGCCGGCTTCGGCACGGTCCACCGGCACGCGGGCCAAACCCCGGAACGCGAGCAGCTTGGTGACGCGAGTCTTCTCGATGATCTCGCCGTCGCGATTGATCGCCTTGATGTTGCGGTTGGTGGTGATCACGCCCGATTCGATGCGGCCGGTCAGGATGCGGCCCAGGAAGTTGTCGGCCTCGAGCGTGGTGACCAGCATCTTGAAGGGATGCTCTTCGCCCGCCAGCGCTTGCGGCTTGGGCGCCGGCACATCGTCCACGATCAGCTGGAACAGCGGGTCGAGATTCTTGTGCTCGTCTTCCAGTTCCTTCACCGCCCAGCCGTTGCGGCCGGACGCATAGAGGTAATGAAAGTTCAGCTGATCGTCATTGGCTTCCAGCGCCAGGAACAGATCGAAGATGGATTCCAAAGTTTCCTTGGGCTGGGCGTCATGACGATCGATTTTGTTGATGACCACGATGGGCTTGAGGCCCAGTTTCAGCGCCTTGGAGAGCACGAATTTGGTCTGGGGCATCACGCTCTCGGCGGCATCCACCAGCAGCACCACGCCGTCCACCATCGACAGAATGCGTTCGACTTCGCCGCCGAAATCGGCATGGCCGGGTGTGTCGACGGTGTTGATGCGCGTGCCATGCCATTCGACGCTGGTGCACTTGGCCAGAATGGTGATGCCGCGCTCGCGCTCCTGGTCGTTGGAGTCCATGGCGCGCTCCGCCATATGCTGGTTTTCGCGCACCGAACCGGATTGCTTCAGGAGTTGATCGACCAGGGTGGTCTTGCCATGGTCGACATGGGCGATGATGGCGATGTTGCGAATATTCATGAGTCAGGGCGCTCGGCTGGGAAGGCCGGGCTTATAGACGCCCCCCGGGGGACCCGCAATCCACGCCGCAAAAGTCGCACTGCCACACAATAATAACAACGATTTCAATATGTTAATGAACTATTTCGCCGGCTACATGACAATGGGACGGCTTTTTTTGAGACAATTGTGAGAGAGTTTTCCCCTATAGAATATAAAGCGTAAAACGCCACAATACTGCTAAGGCCGTGTGCGGCTTGAAAAAATCCCGCCCTTTGGCGTGGGATGAGCGGAATTTCGGGCGTAAATTCACCGTCGGCTGTGAGAAGTGTTGGCGGTGTAAATACGGTGTAAGGGTAACGTCATTGCATATCGCATTGTCGCAAAGTCATGACAGGGATTGCCACAGACCGCTTCGGCAGTCCGGCTTGGGAAAGATTGTATGAATATGCAGGTGACGCCGCCAACGTCTGATCGCGACGTGTCGGACCGTGGGACGACTCAAGGCGGATCCTCCGCGCGCCGTTTTGTCATGGGCGGCATCGCGCTCATCCTGGTGTTGGGCGGATATTATTATTGGCAGCACGCTGGCAACAAGGCGCCGGTGCGCCGCCCGGCCGCGGCCCCCGTGCATGTCGCCGCCGTGGTTCAACGCGACATGGAAGTGGTCGAGCACACCATCGGCACCGTTGTCGCCAATTCCATGGTGTCGGTAACCGCGCGGGTGCAGGGTCAGCTCACCAAGGCCTATTTCAAGGAAGGCCAGACGGTAAAGGAAGGCGATCTTCTGTTCGAGATCGATCCGCGCCCCTATCAGGCCGCCTACGACAATGCCGTCGCGACGCTCGCCTCCGCCAAAAGCACCGCCGACCGCAACCAGCGTCTGTCGATGGAGAACGCGATCTCGGCCCAGCAGAATGAAACTGCCCAGGCCGCCTATCTGCAGGCCAAGGCCAATGCGGAAGCGGCGCGCCTCAATTTGGAATTCACCCGGATCACATCTCCCGTGGACGGCAAGACTGGCCCGATCCTGCTACAGCCCGGCAACCTGGTTTCGGTCAATGGCCTGACCGCTCCGCTGGTCACGATCACCCAGATCCGGCCGATCAAGGTGTCGTTCAATCTGCCGCAATCGGATCTGCCGCGCATCCAGGCGCGCGCGCAGCAAGCTGGACTGACCGCGACGGTCAATCTGCACGATTTGGGCGGACAGGATCTGACCGCGCCGGTGAATTTCGTCAGCAACGCCGTGAGCAACAGCGCCGGCACGATCGAGCTGCGCGCGACCTTCCCGAACCAGGACGACACGTTGGTGCCGGGCCAGCTCGTGGACGTCACCGTGGCGCTGGCGAGCATCAAGAACGCCATCGTGGTGCCGCGCGTATCGGTCAATATCGGTCCCGACAGTCAGTATGTGTATGTCGTGAATTCAGACAATGTGGTCGAGCAGCATGTCGTGAAAGTGCTGTTCGACGATAGCGTCAATATGGCCGTCCAAAGCGACATCAAGGTGGGCGACAAGGTCATCACCGATGGCGCACTGCGCGCGCTGCCGGGCGGCAAGGTGACGATCGCGCGCGAACGCTCCCCCGCAGCCGCAGGCCCGGCCGATGGCGCCGCGAAGAGCGAAGGCGGCAAGCGCGCCATGCGCAAAAGCGCCCAAGCGGACGCAAAGTAGAAACGACGTTTTAGCGACTGGCAGGCCATGAATATTTCGCGCATCTTCATCGAACGCCCTGTGTTCACCACCCTGTTCATGGCGGCGTTGGTGATCTTCGGCGTCTTCGGCTATTTCAATCTGCCGGTCAGCGATCTTCCGAACGTCGATTTTCCTACCATCCAGGTAAGCGCCGGCCTGCCGGGCGCCGATCCCGACACCATGGCGTCCGGCGTCGCCGCGCCGCTGGAAAACCAGTTCTCCACCATCGCCGGCATCGACTCGATGACATCGTCATCGCGTCAGGGCTTCACCAACATCACCATCCAGTTCACCCTGGACCGCAATATCGACGCGGCTGCCCAAGACGTGCAGGCAGCGATTTCCGCCGCCCAGCGCCAGTTGCCCCGGTCGATGCCGCAGCCACCCACCTTCCGCAAGGTCAATCCCGCCGACTTCCCGATCATGTTCATCTCGATGTCGTCGGACACGATCTACCGCACGGCGCTGGACGAATATGCCGAGACCTTGCTGGCCCGCCAGCTTTCCACCATCAACGGTGTCGCCCAGGTCGGCGTGTTCGGAAACTCGAAATACGCGGTGCGCATCCAGGCCGATCCCGATGCCTTGGCAGCGCGCCAGATCGGCATCGATACGCTGTCGAACGTGATTGCCGCCGCCAACGTCAATCAGGCGACCGGCGCGATCAACGGCAATGTTCAGTCGCAGACCATCCATGCCAACGGCCAGCTCAATAACGCGGCCGATTTCTCCAGCCAGATCGTCGCCTATCGCAACGGCGCAGCGGTTCGTCTCAAGGATGTGGCCAAGGCAATCGACGGCCTGGAAAACCCCTATGGCGGCAGCTGGTACAAGAACCGCCGTACCATCGGTCTGGCGATCAGCCGCCAGCCGGGCTCCAACACGGTCGGCGTGATCGACGCGGTCAAGGCCGTGCTGCCGAAATTCCAGGAAGGCCTGCCGCCGGCGGTCAAGCTGGAAGTGATGTACGACCAGAGCATCAACATCCGCAATTCGATCGAAGACGTGCAGACCACGCTCCTGATCGCCGGCGCGCTGGTGGTGGGCGTGATCTTCATCTTCCTGCGCCGAGTTTCCGCCACGCTCATTCCGTCGCTGGCCTTGCCCATCGCGGTGGTCGCCACCTTCGCGGGCATGAGCGCGTTCGGCTACAGCCTCGACAATCTGTCCCTGATGGCGCTGACCCTGTCCGTCGGCTTTGTGGTCGATGATGCCATCGTGATGCTGGAGAATATCGTCCGGCACATCGAGCAGGGCGAAAAGCCTTATGAAGCCGCGCTGAAGGGATCGTCCGAAATCGGCTTCACCATCCTGTCGATGACCGTGTCGCTGGCGGCGGTGTTCATCCCCATCGTCTTCATGGGCGGCATCGTGGGCCGGTTGCTGCACGAATTCGCCGTCACCATCATCCTGGCGATCCTGTGCTCGGGCATCATTTCGGTGACGCTGACGCCCATGCTGTGCGCCCGCATCCTCAAGGACGAGCACGGACAGACGCACAACGCCTTTTATCGCTGGAGCGAGAACAGCTTCAACGCCATGCAGGATGCCTATAACCGCACCTTGACCTGGAGCCTCAATCACCGTCGCGTGATCCTGGGGCTGTTCGTGATGTCGGTGGTCGCTTCCGGGGCGCTGTTCTCGGTGATGCAGCAGGACTTTTTGCCGGCCGACGATACCGGGCGGTTGACGGGGCAGATTCAGGCCCAGAACGGCACCTCGTCGGACCAGATGTACAAATATCTCGACGAGGTTTCCCACATCATCAACGCGGATCCGAATGTCGAGGGCGTGTTCAGCCAGATTCAGGGCGGCAATGGCTCCGCCGGCTCCAACGGCGCGTTCCTCAACATCATCGTCCTGAAGCCGCTTCACGAACGCAAGCTGTCCGCCGACCAGATCATTCGGGAGCTGCGGCCCAAGCTCAATCACATTCCCGGCATCAATGTCTTTCTCACCAATCCGCCATCCATCCGCATCGGCGGCCGCGGTTCGCGCTCCCAGTATCAATACACGATGCAGTCGCTGGATTTGAAGGAACTGCAGGATGTGTCCGGCCGGCTGATGACCCAGATGCGGGGCATGTCCGCCTTCGTCGACGTCAATTCCGATCTCGACGATGTGATGCCGGCGGTCCAGGTGAAGATCAACCGCGACCGCGCCGCCGCCCTGGGCGTCTCGGCGCAGCAGATCGAAACCGCGCTGGGCGAAGCCTTCAGCGGCACCCAGATTTCTCAGATCAATACGTCGGCCAACCAGTATCAGGTGATCGTGGAGCTGCTGCCGAAATTCCAGAGCAGCCCCGCCGCGTTGCAGCGCCTTTACATCACCTCCACCAGCGGCCAGCTGGTGCCGCTCTCCGCAGTGACCACCACCGTCGCCGGCACCCAGCCGCTCACCGTCAATCACTCCGGCCAGGTACCGGCGGTGACGGTTTCCTTCGATCTTCCTCCCGGCAAGACATTGTCGGACGCCGTGACCGCGATGCGCGAGGCCAGTCAGACGGTGGGGGTGCCGGATTCGATCCAGGCCTCGTTCCAAGGCACCGCAGCGGCGTTCCAGAGCTCGACCCAGAATATGGGCATGCTGCTCCTCATCGCCATGATCGTGGTCTACATCATCCTTGGCATCCTCTATGAAAGCTTCATCCACCCGCTGACTATTCTGTCGGGCCTGCCCTCGGCGGCGGTGGGCGCGCTCCTGACGCTGTTCATTGTCGGCCTGCCGCTCACCCTCTATGCCTTTGTCGGCATGATCATGCTGATCGGCATCGTGAAGAAGAACGCGATCATGATGATCGACTTCGCGCTGGAGCGGCAGCGTTCCGCCAACATTTCGCCGGAGCAGGCGATCTACGAAGCGGCCATGACCCGCTTTCGCCCGATCATGATGACCACGATGGCGGCGATGATGGGCACGATGCCGATCGCGCTGGGCCTGGGTGCGGGCGCCGAATCCCGCCGTCCGCTGGGCCTGTGCGTCGCGGGCGGTTTGCTTCTGTCGCAGCTGCTGACGCTCTACATCACGCCGGTGATCTATACCTATCTCGACCGGCTGGGCTCGCGCTTCTCCATCTATGGCAAGAAGAAGGGCGGTTCTGCGCCGCACGCACCGGCGCCCGCTGAGTGAGCCGTGTTCGATGGGCGTGAGCCCATCGAGGATTTGGTCCGTCGCAAGCGACAGCGTAGCGCGACGACCAAATCGAACGGCGAACGCGCCGAGCTTAAGCGAGGCGTAGCTCGGTGGCTTTCAGATGACGTTGACGCGCAGCCGAAGCCGGTCGAACGGTCCTGCCAGGAACAACCCGGCCAGATATCCGCCAAGATGGGCTTGCCAGGCGATCGTCCCGGCCTCGCCGCCGATACCGAGCCCTGTGACGCCGGCGACCAGATTGATCCCCATCCAGATCAGGGTGAAGACGAAAATTTGCCGTGAAAAGACCGGCGCCATCTTCTCCTCGCCCGCCTGGGCCCAGGGCGCCTGAGCCGGCAGCAGCCTGAGGCCCGCTGCCATCAGGCCGGATATGGCACCGGACGCCCCGATCACGGGCACCAGCGAACCCCAGTTGAACGCCAGATGGGTCAGCGCGCCCGCCACACCGCAGGTCAGGAAAAAAAGCAGAAACAGAAAACCACCGAAACGCCGCGCCACGATGGGACCGAATGCCAGCAGCCACAGGCTGTTGATGATCAGATGCGTGCCGTCATTATGCAGCGCCATATAGCTGACAAAGGGCACCAGCTGCGCCAGCCAGCCGCCGGGATCGACATTGTGGCTGGCCAGAAACACATGGCTGTAGCGGGCGGGAATGAAGGCGAACTGGTTGATCAGTTCGGCGGAAAGGTTGGCGGGCACCATGGCCCGGGCACCATGCGCCGCCACCAGAATGGCGATCAGGCTGACGACAACCGCGGGCGCCCGGAACACAGGCTGGCGGGTCCAGGGATCGGACGATTGGGGCTGCAGGAAGGCCATGGCCGGAATGTAAGCATTCCCCTTTGACAGGCAATCGGGCGCTCCATGGCTTTTGCCCCTCCGGCGGGCATTTTCGCTGGGAACTTGTGCCGAATTGACACGAAATCGGCTGCGGTTACGCGCGGAAAACCGTGCCGAAGCGAGGCGTTCAGCCCGATTTTAGCCGGACGCCGGCGCCGAAATTCAGCAAATTTCCTTCTGTGCCGCCGCGGCACGGCAAATCCCTAACGGAAATTAAGATCTGGCACGGCGGTTGCTCTGAGAGGAGCGGGATACCGGATTGACGCCATGACCTTGCCCAAAGCTTTCCTGATCGCGACTGCCGCCGCCGGCCTGTCGACGGCGGCGCATGCGGGCGACTGGACCAATTCCGCCAATTACAACGGCTTCGGCAACACCACGCAAAACGCACCGTCCAATTTCTCGCTGCGCGATGCCAACGGCAATCTGACCGTGGTCAACGGCCAGTTCGTGGGTTCCAGCTATAGCACCAGCACCGGCGCGCAATCGGCGAGCGCCTATGGCAGCGGCGTCGGAATGGCGGGAAGCCAGCCCATGTCGGGCCAGGCCACTGCCATCGGCAATTCGCTCAATGTGGTCGTGGTGGGCAACCACAACACCACGGTGGTGGATTCCAGCCAGATCAACAGCGGCAACCAGACGGCGACCGCCCAGCTCAGCGGCCGTTGAAGAGAATGAAAGAAGAGAGCCCATGACGCCCCGCGGACGAAAACATCTTTGGAAGCCAGCGGCCATGATATTGGCGGCGCTGGCACTGGAGGGCTGCATCAGCCCGTCCGCCGATTCCGTGGGCCGCTATACCTCGCCGATCGGCGGCTCTCCTGTCATCTCCAATGAAACCCCTTATTCCAGCGCGCTGCGCTGCATGTCCGGCATCGTCAGCCAGCATCCGGTCCGCATCGCCGTGGGTCAGATCGCCGACTATACCGGCAAGATCGAAGCCGATGGCTCGGGCCGCAAGGTGACGGCGGGCGCCGCTTTGATGGCGATGACCGCGCTTTCGAAATCCGGTGTCCATATGGTGGAGCGTTTCGACACCTCCGTCGCGGAACTGGAACTGAAATACGCCAACAACAAATTGATCGGCGACGACAAGAATCCCAAGGACGGGGATTTCCGCAAGATCATGGCGGGATCCATCCCCGGTTCGGATTATTACATCGTGGGCGGCGTCACCGAGCTGAATTTCAATATACGCTCGGAAAATGCCAGTGGCACCGGCGGCGGCACCGCCACCAACGCCACCACCGGCACCTTGGGCGGCGCCATCTATGTGATGAATGTGGGCCTGGATTTGCGCCTGGTGAACACCAACACATTGGAAGTCGCGGACGTGATTTCCTACCAGAAGCAGATCATCGGTCATCAAATCTCGGCCGGCGTGTTCGATTTTCTCGGCACCAATTTCTTCGATCTCAGCGCCGGGGAAAGCGCCTTGGAGCCGATCCAGCTGGCAGTGCGTTCGGTGATCGAGCGCGCGGCGCTGGAAATGGTCACCCGCATCTATCGCATCCCGCCCGGCGGCATGTGCGCCTCGCCGCTCAACACCGCGGCCGATCCGCTGGGCGATCGCCCTTATCCCACCCGCGCCGCCAATCAACCCTATCCGGCCGACCGTACCTATTCCATGGAGAGCAACAATGACTCGCGCCAAAATCCTTATCGCGGCTACAGCAGTAGCGACGCTATCGGCGACGTTCGCCTACGCGGGCGATACTAGTCACGGGCATGGTGGCGGCTCCGATGGCGTTGGCAGCAACATCATCAACGGCCAGATCAACCTGCAATCGCAATTCTCGAATCTGACCGGAAATATCGACGGCGTTGCAGGCGACGCGGTGGCGCAAAGCGCCGCGGCGGGCAACATGATCGACATCATCACGATGAACAATACGCGGGTGCAGAACAGTCAGATTGTCGGTCCGGGATCGGCTATCGACAGCAACGTCAACGCCAATATCTCCAACGTCTGGGGCAGTACCGGCGTCAGCAGCCAGGCGATCTGCAACGGCGCCAGCGTCTCGACCGATCCGATGCTGACCTCGGTAAATTCCTACCAGAAATGCGATTCTTCGGACCCGTCCACTTCCATCAAGGCGAATATCAACGGCATCGGCGGTGACGCGGTGGTACAAGGCATGGCGCTGGGCAACAGTTTCGAGGCCGACACCAATGCGGCGAACATGCCGATCGTCTCCAAGCAGATCAACAATTCGTTGACCACCTCCACCGTGCGCGCCACGGTTTCCAATGTCAGCGGTTCGACCAGCCTGACCTCCAGCGCCATCGGCAACACAGGCCAGATCATTCATTATTCTTCTCATTAAAGCCCCCTCCGCCCTTCGCAGCTTACTTTTGCGCGCGGGCTAAAGCCCCCGCGCAATAAGTGCTGCTACGGGCACCTCCCCGCCAGTGCGCTTCGCGCACGCAGGGGAGGCGGGCCTCGGTCAAGGCGCACTTCCCGTTTTGCGTTTCGTGCCTGGAAATAGTATTTCCAGAGCCATGTCTGCTCTGCCGATCGACTTGGAAGCTTTCGACGCCGCGCCGGTGACGCGCGAGCCGTTTGCGTTCGCCATGGTGCCGCGCTTTGTGAAGCCCGGCGCGATGGGTGCGATCAACGCCGATTATCCGCTGGTGGCGCATCCCGGCTCTTTTCCGCTGCCCACGCTGAAATACGGCCCGGCATTCGCCGAATTCATGGCGGCGATCCAGGGGCCGGAATTCACCCAAGCGGTGGAACGCAAACTCGGTCTTAGCCTGAAAGGCCGCCCCACGATGGTGACGGCGCGCGGGGTTTCGGCGGCGCGCGATGGCCAGATTCATACCGACAGCCGCACCAAGCTGATCACCGTGCTGATCTACATGAACAATGCCTGGGAGGCGAAGACCGGCCGCCTGCGTCTGTTGCGCGGGCCCAACAATCTGGAAGATGTGATCGCCGAGGTGCCGCCGGACGAAGGCACCTTGCTGATCTTCAAGAACGAGCCCAATGCCTGGCACGGCTTTCACGCCTTCGAAGGCCCGCGCCGCGTTATTCAGCTCAACTGGGTGACGGACCAGGGCGTGGTGTGGCGCGAACAGACCCGCCACAAGGTCAGTGCTTTTTTCAAACGCCTACGCGGCAAGGGCCCTGGCTCTAGCCGGATGTAGGTGGGTAGTTGTGCCACTCGCCCGCGAAATCGCGGATGCGATGGCCGGTGCCGGTCTTTTCCACATTCGCGGAGTCCAGCACGACCTTGCCGTGGCCACCGGGCAGATCCAGTACATAAATCGGCTGCGCCAGTCCCGAAATGCGCCCACGCAATTGCCGCGTCAGATCCAAACCCTCTTCAATTCCCAGCCGGAAATGCGACGTGCCGCGCGCCAAGTCGGGATGATGCAGATAATAAGGTTTGATCCCGGCTTCGACAAAGCCGCGCAACAATTCCGTCAGCGTTTCGACATTGTCGTTCACGCCTTTGAGCAACACCGTCTGGCTGACCAGCGCGATGCCGGACCGTGTCAGCCGCGCCGCCGCTGCGCGCGCCCGCGGCGTCAATTCGCGCGGATGATTGGCATGGATCGCCACCCAGCTGGTGATTCCGGGCGCGGTCAATGACGCCACCAGATCGTCGGTCACCCAATCCGGCTCGACCACCGGAACGCGGGTGTGCCAGCGCACGATTTTCACATGTCCGATCTGCGCCAGCGCCTGGGTGATCTGGCCCATGCGGCGCGGGCTCAAGATAAAAGGATCGCCGCCAGTGAGAATGACTTCCCAGATTTCGGGACGGCTTTGGATATAGGCCAGCGCGCTCGACAGATCGGCGGGCGACAACAGATTTTCCTTCCCCGGCCCGACCATCTCGCGGCGAAAGCAGAAGCGGCAGTAAACCGGGCAACTCGAAACCGCTTTCAACAGCACCCGGTCGGGATGGCGATGGACGATGCCCCTGACCGGCGAATGCGCCTCGTCGGCGATGGGGTCGGCAAGCTCGTCCGCCGTCACCGTCAATTCCGCGATGTCGGGCAGAAACTGGCGCGCGATGGGATCGGCGGGATCGGCGGGATCGATCAGCGCCTGGATCGTGGGAGAAACCGCGACCGCGTATTTCTTCGCCACTTCCTGAATGGTCACGGCTCCGGATCCACCACCGGCAATGGCGCCGGCTTGTGACCGCCGATATTGGGCAGGAACATGGTGAGCAGGCCGATCGCCGGCAGGAAAGCACAGACCTTGTAGACGAAGGCGATATCTGTGTGATCCGCCAGTACGCCCAGCACGGCGGCACCGATGCCGCCCATGCCGAAGGAAAATCCGAAGAACAGGCCCGAAATCATACCGACCCGGCCCGGCAGCAATTCCTGCGCATAGACCACGATGGCGGGAAAGGCCGACGCCATCACCATGCCGATGATCACCGACAGAATGCTGGTCCAGAACAGGTTGGCGTAAGGCAGCGCCATGGTGAAAGGCAGGATACCCAGGATCGACAGCCAGATCACATATTTGCGCCCGAACTTGTCTCCCAAGGGACCACCGGCCAGCGTGCCCGCCGCCACCGCCGCCAGGAAGATGAACAAATGGATCTGCGCGGTCTGCACCGACACATGGAATGTGTGGATCAGATAGAAGGTGTAGTAGCTGGTGATGCTGGCCAGATAAAAATATTTGGAAAAGATCAGCATCAAGAGAATGACAATCGAGGTCACGATCTTGCCGCGGGGCAAGCCATGATCCTCATGCGCGCGATGGCTGCGCAGCCGCGCCAGGCCATGGTTCTTGTACCAGGTCCCGACATTGTAAAGGATCACAATACCCAGCAGCGCCAACGCGCCCGCCCAAGCCACACTGTGCTGGCCATAGCGCACCACCAGCACCGCCGCCAACAACGGACCGATGGCAGAACCGGTGTTGCCGCCCACCTGAAACAGCGACTGCGCCAGGCCATGCCGCCCACCGGACGCCATCCGCGCGACGCGGCTGGATTCGGGATGGAACACCGCCGACCCGATGCCGATCAGCATCACCGAGAACAGAATGACGAGATAGCTTGCGGCCACACTCAGAATCAGAAGGCCGATCAGGGTGGCGATCATGCCGGTCGCCAGCGAATAGGGCCTGGGCCGAAGATCGGAAACATAACCCACCGCCGGCTGCAACAACGACGCCGTGAGCTGGTTGACCAAGGTGATGACGCCGATCTGGGCGAAACTGAGATGAAAATCCGCTTTCAGGTTGGGATAGATCGCAGGTATCAGCGACTGCATCATGTCGTTCAGCAGATGGCTGAAGCTGATGGCGAACAGCACCGTGAAGGTGGTGTTGTGGACGGCCTGGCGCGCGGCGGTGGTATCAGTCATGGCGCCGGGAAAATGCCGCGATGTGGCGAAATTAGCCACCCCCCAACACGCAACCCGGCCTTTCACGGATCGGGGGGCAGAGGGGTCCAGAGGACATCATCGATTTGCGGGGCGCCCGTCGCCAGCATCACCAGCCGGTCGAAGCCCAATGCCACGCCGGAAGCCGGGGGCATTTGTGCCAAAGCGGCCAGGAACTCATCGTCCAGGGGATAGCGCTCGCCGTAAATGCGTTGCTTTTCGTCCATCTCGGCATCGAAGCGGGCCCGCTGTTCGACGGGGTCGGTGAGTTCGCCAAAGCCATTGGCCAGTTCCACGCCGCAGGCATAAAGCTCGAACCGTTCCGACAGGCGGGAATCGGATGGCTTGGGCCGCGCCAGCGCCGCTTCCTGGCGGGGGTAATCCGTGAGCAGGGTGAGGCGGTCCAGACCCAGCCTGGGCTCGACCGCCGCCGCCAGCACCTTGGAGAAAATGTCTGACCAGCCATCGTCCGCCGCGATCTGAAATCCGCCCCGCTTGGCCCGTGTGGCGAGAAGATCGCGATTGCCTTGGCCGTTTGCGTCCAGCGTATCGAGCAGCTCGATCCCGGCATAGATACGGAACGCGTCCGCGACGGTGAGGCGCGCCGCTTCGGCCAAGGGATCGCAGCTCCGGTCACGATGGCGCAGCATATCGGCTTGGGCGATTTCAGCGGCGCGGCGGACCAGCGCGAGCGTGTCGTCCATCACGGCCTCGACCTGCGCGCCCGCCCGGTACCATTCCAGCATGGTGAATTCCGGCGCGTGCAACCGGGTGCGCTCGCGATTGCGGAAGACGCGGGCGAATTCGAAAATCCTCTCCTCGCCCGCCGCCAGCAATTTCTTGGCCGCGAATTCCGGCGAGGTGTGCAGGTAGAGCGTCTCGGCCACGCCATCGGCGCGAATGCGGCTGGTGGCGAAGGCGTGCAGATGGGCTTCGTTGCCGGGCGAGGCGGCCAGCGCGCCGCATTCCACCTCGGCAAAATCCTGGCTTTCAAACCAGGCCCGCAACCCCGCCTTGATACGACCTCGGAGCGCCAGGAGCGGACGGCGGTCGGCATGGGTCTGGGCGTTCCACCACGGCATTCTTATATCCTTGGAGGCAGCTTGGCCTTTTGCCCGGCGGCTGCTAAAGACCCCCGCCGATGGGGCTTTCAGCCCATCTAATAAAGAGGTTTCCCGTGGTTGCGGTTATCGCCAGCTCTGTGCGCAAAGGCAATGTCATAGAGAAGGAAGGCAAGCTCTATCTGGTGCTGACGGCGGAGAATATCCATCCCGGCAAGGGCACGCCCGTCACCCATCTGGAAATGCGCCGCATCTCGGACGGCGTGAAGACGGTCGAGCGCCTGCGCACCACCGACAGCATCGAGAAAGCCTTTGTCGAGCATCAGGATTTCAATTTCCTCTACCAGGACGGCGATCAATACGTCTTCATGCAACCGCAGACTTTCGACCAGATCCATGTGCCGGGCGACGTGGTCGGCGACTACAGGCCCTATCTGACGGAAAACATGGAAGTGCAGCTGCAGCTGTTCGAAGGCCGCCCCATCTCCATCGAAATTCCCCAGCGCGCCACATTCGAAGTGATGGACACCGAGCCCGTGATGAAGGGCCAGACCGCATCCGGTTCGTTCAAACCCGCAATGCTTTCCAATGGCGTGCGCACCATGGTGCCCACCCACATCGTCACCGGCACCCGCATCGTGGTGCAGACGGCGGACGGCTCTTACGTCGAACGCGCCAAGGACTAGAAACAAATGCCAAAGCGGATCGACCCGAACACGCTTCCGGAAACCGTCGGTACGCTTTATCCCCCGCCTTTCGACAAACCCTGCCGCGCGCGTGGCCGCCGCAAACTGGGCGATGCGGCGGGCCTCACCCAGTATGGCGTCAATCTTCTGCGCCTTCCGCCGGGCGTCTGGTCCAGCCAGCGCCATTGGCATACCAAACAGGACGAGTTCGTCTATGTCGTTTCCGGCGAAATCACGCTGGTCACGGATGAAGGCGCGGAAGTCCTGAAGGCCGGCGACTGCGCCGGCTTCAAGGCGGGCGAGCCCAACGGCCATCATTTGCAGAACTGCAGCGATGCCGAAGCGCTGGTGCTGGAAATCGGCACCCGCAATGACGGCGACAGCAGCCCCTATTCCGATATCGACATGATCGTGCCGCCCGACGGCAAGCCCGTCCTTTATACCCACAAGGACGGCACGCCTTATACCGACATCAAACGGCGCGGTCCTGACGATCTGTGAAATGGGCGATCCTGACGGGGCCGTCCCCGAGCCCTGGTTTCAAGGCGGTTTGTAACTTTCTGGCCCCTGCCGCGGACTTGGTGGGTGTGATAGGTTCCCGCCGGTTCGCTATCCAAGGGAGATATTTGTCATGAAGAAGTTGCTTCTGGGCCTGGCCCTCACCACCGTTTTCGCCGCGCCCGCTTTTGCCGCACTGAAAGTCGGCGATACCGCGCCGGATTTCTCGGCCGTCGCCAGCCTGGGCGGCAAGGAATTCACCTTCAAGCTGAATGAAGCGCTGAAGAAGGGTCCGGCCGTGGTCTATTTCTATCCGTCCGCCTATACCGGCGGTTGCGATCTGGAAGCCCACACTTTCGCCGAGAACCATGAGAAATTCGCAGCCGTGAATGCCAGCATCATCGGCGTGTCGGCCGACAATCTGGAACGGCTCAACCAGTTCGCCGCCGACCCGGCTTTCTGCGCGGGAAAATTCCCCATCGCCTCGGACGAAAGCCTGGCCATCGCCAAGTCCTATAATCTCAAGACCAGCGAAGCCAAAGCCGGCGCCAAGGATGTTCGGGGCGTCGAGATCGGACATGGCTTCATCGAGCGCGTCACCTTCGTGGTCGGCAAGGATCACAAGATCGCGGCGGTGATGTCATCGGCGGACGACAAGATCTCGCCCGACCAGCATGTCGAAAAGTCGCTGGAGATCGTCAAGAAGATGTCCGCGAAATAAATGTTCCACCCTGCGCGGGGCCTAAAGCTTCGCGCAGGGTTTTTCTTTTGCGCGCCGGTCTGCATCGCGCGCCCGCGACTTTCGCTTCCGCCGCGCGTTACCTCCCGGTCGCCATCCAATCTCGGGTGATCCCGTGTCCCGCGCCTTCGTCAAAGAATCCTCCGAGTCTGCCCGTCCTCCCGAGAGGATGGTCGATGACGGTCCCAATCTGGTGACGCCGGAAGGCATGGCGCAGATCCAGACGCATGTGGCGCGGATCGAAGATGCGCTGAAGAGCGAAGGCAATGTGCTCTTGCGCGAAACTCTGGAACGCGACCTGCGCTACTGGACCGTACGCCAGGCCAGCGCCGAGATCGTGCCGTCATCCTCCGGCGACACGGTATCGTTCGGCAGCAAAGTCACCATTGAACGCAAAGGCCGCCGGCAAACGTTCCGCATTGTCGGCGTGGACGAAGCCGATCCCGCGCGCGGGCTGATCAGCGTCCGTTCACCCCTCGCCGTCGCTGTGATTGGCGCAGGCATCCGCGATATAATCGAAGCTAATGAGCCGTTAGGGAAAATTGAAGTCGTGGCGCTCGAACCTTAGCCGCCTCTTTTGCTATTTTCCCAATAATGGGGTAGAGAACTCCCGCGACGGCGTCTCGTCAGAAGAAGCGCACTGTTAATACCCGACCCGCCCTGTGCGCGCCTGGCTCAGACAGCCCCACTTCCCTGCCCGTAATGTCTTCGCCACCCCGGCATTCGCTTGGGTGTAAATCTCTGCAAAGGCATACAAAAATGGCTATCGGTACCGTCAAATTCTTCAATACCGCCAAGGGCTTTGGCTTCATCGCACCGGAAGGCGGCAGCAAGGACGTGTTCGTGCACGCCTCGGCCGTCGAAGCCGCCGGCATGCGCTCGCTGTCCGAAGGCCAGAAGGTCTCGTTCGACGTGCAGCCGGACCCCAAGGGTTCGAAGGCCGTCAATCTGAAGGCCGTCTAAAATCCTGAAAGAAGGCGGCGGAGAGAAATCTCCGCCGCCTTTTTCTTGTCCAGCGGAGATCTACGATGGCGCCGAAAAAGCCGAATTACGGGCAGGACCGCATGCAGCGCGAACGCGCCCAGGCCGCCAAGCATGCCGAAAAGGCGGAACGCCGCGCCGAGAAATCCGCCCAGCGCAAGGCGGAGCGAGATGGCGAACCTAGCAAGCCGCAAGACGAAACTTCCTGAAGCCTGAACGCGCCTTTACGTGACGCGCGCGGTGGGAAATTTCTCGCGAATGGCGTTGGCGAAATACGCGCCCTTTGACGGCGCATTGCGCAATTCATTCCACACCCGCCGCGGAACGAAGTGATAGCGATAAAGATCGCCGCTGACGAATTCGATTTCCAGCAAGGCGAGATCGGCGTCATAGCCCATCGCACGGATCACCGAGGATTCCACAATTTCGCGGACGATCCCGCCCGCACGATCCTGCTTCACCGCGCGCATGGGATAAGAACGCGCAAGGTACGATTTCGGTCATTTGCCCAGACACCTAGAGCAGTGCGGCGGCCTGATCGCCCGGGCGGCAAAGTTTCGCGCCCTTTTCGCTCACCACGATGGGCCGGTTCAGCAGCACCGGATGGGCCGCCACCGCCGTGAACAGTTCCGCCTCGCTGGCATCGGCCAAACCCAATTCGGCAAAAACCGGTTCCTTGTCGCGCACCAGGGATTTGAGGGGCTGGCCCGTTCTTTCAACCAGCGCGCGCAGCCGCTCTTCGGACAAAGGGCTTTTCAGATATTCGATAATTTCCGGCTCGATTCCGGCGGCCCGAATTACCTCCAGAGCGCGACGGGAATTGGAGCAGTGCGGATTGTGGTAGATGGTAACCATGTGACCCACAACCTATTGCAACTGCGAAAGAACTACGAGCTTCCCGACTCGCCATTCCTTGCCAATAGGTCATGTTTGGGCGTATTGTCGCGCCCAAGTGGAGACCAGTCCCGTCACAGACGAAGCGCACCTGTAGAAGAAATCCTGCCCGCCTTCCGTGCGCGCCTGGACGAGACAGATAACTTCCTTCCCTGCGACCGACGAAATCTCTTCCCCGGGCCGGCATTCCGCCGTTCCGGAAATTAATGCAGGAAGTACCGTTATGACGATCGGAACCGTTAAGTTTTTCAATACCTCCAAGGGCTTCGGCTTTATCGCTCCGGAAGGCGGCGGCAAGGACGTGTTCGTGCACGCCACTGCCGTTGAAGCAGCCGGCATGCGCAGCCTGACCGAAGGCCAGAAGGTCTCGTTCGATATCGTCCCCGACGCGCGTGGCGCGAAGGCGGCGAACCTCAAGTCCGCCTAATCAAGCGGTCAATTGGGTAATGGGAAACCCGGCGCGGCAACGCGCCGGGTTTCTTTTTGTCTATGGCGCTCGTTCTCTATGGCGCCCCGGCGATGGTCACATTGACGGTCTGCTGCGCCCCGCCCTTGGTCGCGAAACTGGCTTTGCCCACACGGGGCCCGGCATTGCCCGGCACGGTGGCGGCGACATCGTAGCTTCCCAATGGCAGCTTCATCAGCACCCAGGGCGCGTCACATTCGGTTTCCACCAGAGGCTTGCCGCCCTGCATCACCGACAAATGCACCTGGGCCAGGTTTTCACCGGCCGGATTGGCAAACACCAGCTTCACGGGATAGGCGCTCCAGGCAGGATTGTCCTTGGCCGAGCCCACGCCGGTGCAGACGGTTTCGATCCCGCCGATCATCACCGGCTGATCCTGAACAGCCTGTGCCGCATTGGTGAGCAGCGGCAGCACAAGGGCTGGGCCGATGGTGACGGACAAGGCAATGACAATGCCGGAAAATCGCATGGGTCAAATCTCCTGTTGCCCTTCGGCTCCTGTCCAACCCGTTTGTCGCGATTGGGTTCCCTCTTCTCTTTGGCGTTGCACTGCCGAAGGTCTTAGACTGGCGCCATGACCCGGTTTCTGCTGGCCCTAGCCGCGATGACCCTGCCCCTGCTCGCGGCGCCCGCATCCGCCAAGCCGCGCGCCGTCGCGCATCTGAAAACGCTGGACGGCAAGCCGGCCGGAACGGTCACCTTCGCCGCCGTCAATCGCGGCGTGCTGGTGGAGTTCGATCTCGCCGGGCTGCCGCCGGGACCGCATGGCGTCCATCTGCATGTCGCGGGCAATTGCGATGCCAAGACCGCTTTCACCAGCGCGGGGCCAATTCTGGGTCTGGGCCCGGTGATCCGCAAACATGGGCTTTTGGCGGATGGCGGCCCGCTGGCCGGCGACCTGCCCAACCAGTTCGCAAGCGCCGACGGTCACCTGCATGCCGCGACCCTCACCAGCGGCTTCGGCCTTGGCAACGGCAAGAATTCCATCTTCGACCGCGACGGCGTCGCCATCATTGTCGATCAGCGCGGCGACGATTATCGCAGCCAACCCATGGGCGAATCCGGCGCACGCATCGCCTGCGGCGTGATCGTCCGCACCCAGGGCCCATTGCCCCGGCCCGTTGCGACGTCAGTGATGACGCCCGTGGCGGCAGGAGGGCACTGATGGGATTGGAGAAGCCCATCACCGAATTGCCGCTGGCGGCGTTGATCGATGCCGATGCGCTGCGCCATGCGCTGACGGCGCTGGCGAAGGAAAGCGCGGACACCGGTACCTTGCGCAAGGACGGCCTCAGCCTGATCAAGGCGGCTTTCGTCGCCGGACGCGCCACAGTGCAGCGGGCGGTGGAGCAGGATGGATTGCCGGGGCTGGAAGCCTCGCGAGCCTTGTCGGCACTACAGGATGCGCTGATCCAGGTAATCTACGACTTCGCGGTCAAGCATGTTTATTACGCGCAGAATCCCACCACCGCGGAGCGCCTCGCCATCGTCGCCACCGGCGGCTATGGCCGCGGCGAGCTGGCGCCGGGATCGGACATCGACCTTTTGTTCGTGCGCCCCTTCAAGCAGACCGCCTGGGGCGAAAGCGTCATCGAATTCATTCTCTACATGCTGTGGGACCTGGGGCTGAAGGTCGGCCATGCCACCCGCTCGCTGGCGGAATGCATGCGCCTGGCCAAGCAGGACATCACCATCCGCACCGCCGTGCTGGAAGCGCGCTACATCTGGGGCGACCACGCCTTGTACGACCAACTGCGCGTGAGTTTCTGGAAAGAAGTCGCCACCGGCAACGGCCAGGATTTCGTGGAGGCCAAGCTGGCGGAGCGCGAAGCGCGTCATGCCCGTCAGGGCGAAAGCCGCTATCTGGTCGAACCCAATCTCAAGGAAAGCAAAGGCGGACTACGCGACCTGCAGACCCTCTATTGGATCGGCAAGTATCTCTATCACGTGGAAGACGCATCCGACCTCATCAAGCACAATGTCTTCACCGCCGACGAGTATCGCATCTTCCAGAAGGCCGAAGCCTTTCTCTGGAATGTGCGCGTCCATCTGCATTACCTGCTGGGCCGGGCGGAGGAGCGCCTCTCCTTCGATGTGCAGACAGGCCTTGCCGCGGCGCTGGGTTATTCCAATCCCGAAAAGCCGCGCCGGGCGGTGGAAGCCTTCATGCGCGCCTACTTCCTGGTGGCCAAGGATGTGGGCGATCTCACCCGCATCTTCATCGCGGCGCTGGAAGAACAGCACAAGAAGCCCAAGACATCGCTCACCCGCATGCTGCCGGGCTTTCTCAAGCCGCGCGAACCCAGCGACGATTTCTATGTCGAGAATGGGCGGCTGACGGCCGGACCGCAAAGCTTCATCCGCGATCCGGTCAACATTCTGCGCATCTTCCAGATGGCCGACGAAAAGAATGTCGACATCCATCCCCATGCCTTGCGCACTCTGACGCGGTCGCTGGATCTGATCACCGACGAGCTGCGCAACAATCCCGAGGCCAACCGCATTTTCCTGGAGACGCTGACATCGCGGCACAATCCGGAATGGGCGCTGCGCATGATGAACGAAGCCGGCGTGCTCGGCCGCTTTGTGCCGGCATTCGGCCATGCCGTAGGCCTGATGCAATTCAACATGTACCATCACTATACGGTGGACGAGCATCTGATCCGCGCCGTGGGCGATGTCGCGTCCATCGAACGGGGAGAGCACAAGGACGACAACCCCCTTTCCACCGACGTGATCAAGCGTATTCAATCGCGCGCGGTGCTCTATTGCGCGATCCTGCTGCATGACATCGCCAAGGGGCTTCCCGGCGACCACAGCGTGGTGGGCGCACAGATCGCGCGTGAGCTGTGCCCGCGCCTGGGATTGTCACCCGCCGACACGGACGCGGTCGCCTGGCTGGTGAAGAACCATCTGGTGATGAGCGACACGGCCCAGCGCCGCGATATTTCCGATCCCACCACCGTCCGGGATTTCGTCGCGCAGGTGCAGACGCCGGAAATGCTGCGCGTTCTTCTGGTGCTGACCGTTGCCGATATCCGCGCCGTAGGCCCCGGTGTGTGGAACGGCTGGAAGGGTCAGTTGTTGCGCGAACTTTATCACGCCGCCGAGCAGTTGATGGCGGGCGGCGATCAGGGGCCCGCGCGCGGTGCCCGTGTCGAATCCGCCAAGCTGGCGCTGGCGGCGCGACTGACGGAGGTGCCGGCGGCGGAGCGCGAGCAGTTGCTGGCGCGACACTATGACAGCTACTGGCTGGCCTTCGACACCGACGAACAGGAACGCCATGCCCGCCTGATGCTGGCGGCCGACCGCAGCGGCGATCTTTTGACCGTGGCGGCGTTGCCCAGCAATTTCCGCGATGTGACCGAGATCGTGCTCTACACGCCCGATCATGCGGGATTGTTCTCGCAATTCGCCGGCGCCATCGCCATGTCGGGCGGCTCCATCGTCGATGCCAAGGTCACCACTACCAGCCATGGCTTCGCGCTGGACATTTTCTCGGTGCAGGACATGGAAGGCCTTGCCTTCGACGATCCCGACCGGCTGCGGCGCCTGAAGCAGACCATCGAAAAGACCGTGCGGGGCGAGATCTGGCCGCGCCGCGCGCTGACCGACCGCAGCCCCCTGCGCGCCAGGACCAGTGCCTTCACCATCACGCCCAAAGTGCATTTCGACAATGAAGCGTCCCAGATCGCCAGCGTGATCGAAGTAGAAGGGCTGGACCGGCCCGGCTTTCTTTATGACGTCACCCAGGCCCTGTTCGAATGCGGCCTGTCGATCTCCAATTCCATGATCGCCACCTATGGCGAGCGAGCGGTGGACGTTTTCTATGTCCGCGACGGCTTCGGCCACAAGATCCGCCATCCCGACCGCATCGCCGCGGTCGAGGAACGGCTGAAAAAGGCCCTGGCCGGCAACCCTTGATGGCGCATGCCGCGCAAGGCATAAACCCCGGCAAGATGACCACACACAAATCCCTCGTACTTTCGGGCATGCAGCCCACCAACACATTGCATCTGGGCAATTATCTGGGCGCGCTCAAGAACTGGGTGCGCATGCAGAACGAAATGCCCTGCCTGTTCTGCGTGGTGGACATGCACGCCATCACCACCGAAGCCGCCTATGGCAAGCCCGAAGAACTGGCGCGCGCCACCCGCGAAGTCGCGGCCGCCTATATCGCCGCCGGTGTCGATCCTGCGCGCTCGCCCGTCTTCAACCAGGGCCAGGTGCCGGAACATGCCGAACTGTCCTGGATCTTCAACTGCGTGGCGCGGCTGGGTTGGATGGACCGCATGACCCAGTTCAAGGAAAAATCCGGCAAGCACAAGGAACGCTCGTCGGTGGGCCTCTACACTTATCCGGTGCTGATGGCGGCGGACATCCTGGTCTACAAGGCGACGCATGTGCCGGTGGGCGAGGACCAGAAGCAGCATCTGGAGCTGTCGCGCGACATCGCCCAGAAATTCAACAATGATTTCGCCGCGCCCGATTTCTTTCCCCTGCCCGAACCGGTGATCACCGGCGCCGCGACCCGGGTGATGAGCTTGCGCGACGGCACCAAGAAAATGTCCAAGTCGGAGGAGAGCGATCTGTCGCGCATCAACCTCACCGACGATGCCGAATCCATCGCCAACAAGATCCGCCGCGCCAAGACCGACCCGCTGCCCCTGCCCGACAGCAAGGATGGGCTAAAGGACCGGCCGGAAGCGGAAAACCTGATCAATATCTATGCCGCCCTGGCGGATCAGGACCGCGATCAGGTGATTGCGGAATTTGCCGGCCAGCAATTTTCCGGCTTCAAACAAAAGCTTGCCGATCTCACCGTGGCCAAGATCGGCCCCGTGACGGCGGAAATGCGCCGCCTTTTGTCCGATCCCGCCGAGATCGAACGCACCCTCAAATCCGGCGCCCAACGCGCCCGCACCATCGCCGTGCCGGTGATGGAAGACGTGAAGCGCCGGGTCGGCTTTATTCAATAAAGCGGTCATAGGGCGGGTTTGTCGCAAGCCGTGGCGAGGAATTTGCGCTAGGCTTCCGGCATGACGCTGGACCCCGTAATCCTGTCGCGTCTTCAGTTCGGCTGGGTGATTGCCTGGCACATATTGCTGCCTGCGTTCACGGTGGGCATCGCCTCCTATATCGCCTTGTTGGAAGGCCTGTATTTCTTCACCGGCAAGGAAATCTATTTTCGCATCTCCAGCTTCTGGCTGCGTCTTTTCGCCATCGCGTTCGGCATGGGGGTGGTGACAGGCGTGGTGATGCCGTTCCAGTTCGGCACCAATTGGAGCCGTTTTTCCGACATCACCGCCAACATCGTCTCGCCGCTGCTGGCCTATGAGGGCCTTACCGCGTTCACCCTGGAAGCAGGTTTTCTGGGCGTGCTGCTGTTCGGGCGCAAGCTGGTGCCGCCATGGGCGCATTTCTGTTCCGCCTTGCTGGTGGCGTTCGGCACATTGTTGTCGTCCTTCTGGATTCTCTCGACCAACAGCTGGATGCAGACGCCCGCCGGCTATCGCATGGTGGATGGACGCTTCGTGCCGGTCGATTGGATGGCGATCGTCTTCAATCCTTCCTTCCCATATCGCCTGGCCCATACGGTCGATGCCTTCTACGTCACCACCGGTTTTGTCGTGCTGGCGGTGGGTGCCTGGCTGATCCGCAGGAAAGAGTTTGCCGCCGAGGGCAAGGTGATGCTCACCACCACATTGACCTTGCTGGCCGTTCTTGTGCCGTTGCAGGTTCTGCTGGGCGACATGCATGGGTTGAACACGCTGAAATACCAACCCGCCAAACTGGCGGCGATCGAAGCGCATTGGGACCGCGAAGCGCGTGCCCCACTCACCCTGTTCGCAATCCCTGATCAGGCAGGCGAGACCAACCGGGCCTCTATCGACGTGCCGTTGCTAGGCAGCCTGATCCTTACCCATGACATCAATGGCGTGGTGCCGGGCCTCAAAGATTATCCGGCCGCCGACCGCGCGCCCGTCATCGTGCCCTTCTTCGCTTTCCGCATCATGGTGGGACTGGGCCTATTGATGCTGGGACTGGTGGTGCTGGGCTGGGCATTGCGGTTTGGCGGGCGGCTGTTCAGCAGCGACTGGTTTCTCAAGATCTTGATCTGGTGCGGACCCATCGGCTTTCTGGCGGTACTGGCGGGCTGGACCACCACCGAAGTGGGGCGCCAGCCCTGGACCGTCTATGGCCTGCTGCGCACCGGCGATTCCGTCACGCCGTCGCTGACCGGCCGCGATGTCCTGATCTCGCTGCTGGGATATATGGTGGTCTATCTGATCGTCTATCCGGTGGGCGTCTGGTTCATGGCGCGAGCGCTCAAGCGGGGGCCTGGCGATATCGCGTCGCCGGTCGGCGGCGGCCGCCCTGCCGGACCGGTGAAGGCGCCGCCGGGCATGGGTGCACCATGAGCATCGTACCAGTCTGGACATTGATCCTGGGTGCGGCGGTATTCTTCTATGTCGTGCTTGACGGCTTCGATCTGGGCATCGGCATTCTCTACAATTTCGCCCAGAACCGCGCCGACCGTCAGGCGATGATGAATTCCATCGCGCCGATCTGGGACGGCAACGAGACGTGGCTGGTGCTGGGCGGGCTGGGATTGCTGGCGGCATTTCCGGTGGCGTTCGCCATCATCCTGCCCGCCGTTTATTTTCCCATTCTGGTGATGCTGCTGGCGCTGGTGTTCCGGGGCGTGGCGTTTGAATTCCAGTTCCGCGATGCCGAGCATCGCCATGCCTGGGATTACGCCTTCTCCATCGGCTCGGCGGTGGCCACCTTCGCGCAAGGCATCGTGTTGGGCGCCTTCATTCAGGGCTTCGATGTCGAGGGTCGCCATTTCGTGGGCGGCTCGTTCGATTGCTTCACACCTTTCTCGCTGTTCACCGGACTGGCGCTGATGTGCGGCTACAGTCTTCTGGGCGCCTGCTGGCTGATTCTGAAAACCGAAGGCGCACTGGCGGAACAGGCGCGCCGCTGGGCCATGCACGCGTTCATGGGCACCTTCGCGGCGGTCGGCATTGTCAGCCTGTGGACACCTTTCATCGATCCCGACATCGCGCGGCGCTGGTTTTCCTGGCCCAATATTCTGTATCTGTCGCCGGTGCCGCTTGCCACCGCCGTCACCGGTTTTCTGTGGTGGCGGGCCGTGGCGCAGAAACAGGACGTGGCGCCGTTCATTTACGCGATCCTGCTTTTCACCTTGGCGTATCTGGGCATCGCCATCAGCCTGTTCCCCATGATCGTGCCGCATCATTTCTCGCTGGAGCAGGCGGCCTCCGATCCCAGCACCCAGATTTTCCTGGGCGTGGGCACCTTGTTCCTGCTGCCCGTCATCTTCGTCTATACGGGGTGGTCTTATTGGGTGTTCCGGGGCAAGGTGCGCGGCGATATCGGCTATCACTGACCTCTTATGACGTCTGCAAAAACCGTTCTTGTCACCGGCGCCGCCAAGCGGCTGGGACGCGCCATTGCCCTGCATCTGGCGGGCGCGGGCTGGAATGTGGCGATCCATTATCATGGCTCGGCCGATGAAGCGGAAAGCGCGGCCGATGCTGTCCGTGCTTTGGGCGTGAAGGCCGCGACCCTGAAAGCCAATTTGTCGCGCGAAGAAGAAACCATTTCGCTGGTTGGCCGCGCCGCCGCCGAACTGGGTCCGCTGACCGCGCTGGTCAATTCCGCGTCGATTTTCGAGAATGACGATTGGCAAAGCGCCAGCCGCGCGTCCTGGGACGCGCATATGGAAACCAATCTGCGCGCGCCCTTTGTGCTGTCACAGACATTCGCGCGGCAAGTCACCGACTCCAAGATTTCCGGTGGCGCGATCGTCAATATCATCGATCAGCGGGTGTTGAAGCCGACGCCGCAATTCATTTCCTACAGCCTGTCCAAGGCGGGACTGCATTGGCTCACCACCACCCTGGCCCAGGCGCTGGGGCCGAACATCCGCGTCAATGCCATCGGGCCGGGCCCCACCATGCGCAATGCGCGGCAATCGGAAGAGGACTTCGCCCGTCAGCGCGACGCCACGGTTCTCAAACACGGCGCCGAGCCGGACGATGTGGCAGAGGCTGTGCGCTATCTGCTGGAAGCCGATGCCGTCACCGGCCAGATGCTGGCGGTGGATGGCGGCCAGCATCTGATCTGGCAAACCCCGGATGTACGGGTGAGCGAATGAGTTTTTTCCCATGACTGGGCCGCAGCCCCACATCATCGCCGACGCCGCACGCGGCATCCGCCATGTCTTCATCCGCAATCTGGAACTGCCGGCCCAGATCGGGGTGTGGCGGCACGAACATGGCAAGCAGCAGCCCATCCGCATCAATGTCGATCTGGCGGTGGAAGACCTGATCGATCTGGGCGACGACCTTGCCAAGGTTGTGGATTATGGGGTGATCGAGACCAAGATCCGCGAAATGATCGCCGAAGGCCATGTCCGGCTGATCGAAACCTTGGCCGAGCGCATCGCGGCGGCCTGTTTCGAGGATAATCGCGTCAAGACCGCCCGGGTCCGGGTGGAAAAGCTCCATGCGCTCTCAAATGCCGAAAGCGCAGGCGTTGAGATTGAGCGTACGCGTTAATATATTCCGGCCATGGATTCCGAGACGCGCCCGCTGAAGGGCGCAGAGCGCATCGCCGCCTATCTCAAGACCTTGCCCGATCAGCCCGGCGTCTATCGCATGCTGAATGCGGCGGGCGACGTCCTGTATGTCGGCAAGGCCAAGAGCCTGAAGAAGCGCGTCTCGTCCTATGCCCGGGGCGGCATGCATGCGGAACGGCTGACCCGCATGGTGGCCGAGACCACGGAGATGCTGTTCGTCACCACGGCATCCGAGACCGAAGCGCTGCTGCTGGAATCCAACCTGATCAAGCAGCTCAAGCCTCGCTACAATGTTTCTTATCGCGACGACAAAAGCTTTCCCAACATCCTGCTGCGCGAAGACCATCCCTTTCCGCAACTGCTCAAGCATCGCGGCGCCAAATCGGCCAAGGGAATTTACTTCGGCCCGTTCGCCAGCGCCGGCGCGGTGGCGCGCACCCTCAACACATTGCAGCGCGCGTTCCTGTTGCGCTCCTGTTCGGATTCGGTGTTCGCCTCGCGCACCCGGCCCTGCCTGCTGTTCCAGATCAAGCGCTGCTGCGCGCCCTGTGTCGGCCGGGTCGATGAAGCGGGCTATCGCGAATTGGTGGAGGAAGCGGAAGGCTTTCTGCACGGCAAGAGCCGCGGGGTGCAGGATGCGCTGGTCAAGGAAATGAATCAGGCGTCCGACGCGCTGGATTTCGAGAATGCAGCGCGGCTACGCGACCGGCTGAAAGCGATGAGCAACATCCAATCCAGCCAAGGCGTCAATCCGTCCACCTTCGACGAAGCCGATCTCTTCGCCGCCTACAGCGAGGGCGGCCACACCTGCATCCAGGTTTTCTTCTTTCGCGCCGGACAGAATTGGGGCAATCGCCCTTATTTCCCGCGCCATGCACCCGACATGGAATTGCCGGAAATTCTGGAATCCTTCATCGGCCAATTCTATGACGAGCGCACCGCACCGAAATTGCTGCTGACCTCGGAAGAGATTCCGGAAAAGGCGTTGCTGGCCGAAGCCTTGTCCCTGCGCGCGGAAATGAAAGTCGAAATCTCCACCCCGCAGCGGGGCGAAAAGCGCGAGATCATGGAACGCGCCCTGATGAATGCCCGCGAGCAGCTGGGCCGGCGCATGGCCGAGAACAGTGCCCAGGCGCAGTTACTCGACGGCGTCGCCGAAGCGCTGGGCATGGATGCGCCACCGCGCCGCATCGAAGTCTATGACAATTCCCACATCCAGGGGGCGCATGCCATCGGCGCCTTCATCGTGGCGGGGCCGGACGGGTTCGAGAAAAACCAGTACCGCAAATTCAACATCAAGACCGTCGATCTGGCGCCGGGCGACGACTACGCCATGATGCGCGAGGTCCTCACCCGCCGCTTCGCTCGGCTGATCAAGGACGAATCGGAGGAGGTCGCGGATTCCAAATGGAAACGTCCCGATCTGGTGCTGATCGATGGCGGACCGGGCCAGCTCTCGATCGCCTGCCAGGTGTTCGCCGATCTGGGTGTGGAAGATGTCGCGCTGGTCGGCATCTCCAAGGGGCCGGACCGCGATGCCGGGCGCGAGCATTTCTACATTCCGGGCAAGGAACCCTTCCGCCTCGATCTCAAAAGTCCGGTTCTGTACTATCTGCAACGGTTACGCGACGAGGCCCATCGCTTTGCCATCGGCACCCATCGCAAGAAGCGCAGCGCCGCCATCGGCGCCAATCCCCTGGACGAGATCGGGGGCGTGGGGGCGTCGCGCAAGCGCGCCCTGCTCCAGCATTTCGGCTCCGCCCGCGCCGTGGCGGCGGCAAGCCTGACCGATCTGGAGACGGTGGGCGGGGTCAGCGGCACCCTGGCGCGGAAAATCTACGACTTTTTCCACCCGAATACGTGACCTTGCAGGGCCGCCCCCCTACACTCAGGCCATGACCGGCCTGCCCAATGCCCTGACCATATTGCGAATCGTGCTGGTGCCGGTCTTTGCCGTGGCGTTCGTCATGCCCGGCGAGATTTCCCGCATCGTGGCCTTTCTGGTGTTCGTGATTGCCGGGGTCAGCGACTGGCTGGATGGTTTCGCCGCCCGCAAACTGAATGCCGGGTCGGAATTCGGCCGCATGCTGGACCCCATCGCCGACAAGGTGCTGGTGGCGGTGGCGCTGATGATGCTGGTGGCCGAAGGCGATATCCGCCAGTTCAACCTCACCACCGGCCTGCCCTCGCTGCTCAGGTTGGTGCCGGCCCTGATCATTCTGTCGCGCGAGATTCTGGTGTCCGGCTTGCGCGAATTTCTGGCCGGCACCCGGGTCAGCGTGCCGGTCACGGCTATCGCCAAGCTTAAAACGGCGGTGCAGATGGTGGGCATCGGGGCGATGATCTTGACTCCATTGGCCGACAAATTCGTGCCGGGTATTCCCGCACTCACCTATGCCGCGATCGCTTATGGCCTGCTCTGGATTGCCGCCGCGCTCACCGTTTATACCGGGGTGATCTACTTCAAGAACGGCCTCAACTATCTTCGGCCCGGTCATGCACCGGTCAGGGACCGGGCGTGAATCTGCTTTATTTCGCCTGGGTGCGGCAAAAAATCGGCAAGAGCGAAGAGCAGATGACGCTGCCAGTGGGCGATGTCGCGTCGCTGATCGCGCATCTGAAAAATCTCGGCCCCAATTATGCCGACGCCTTCGCCGATCTGACCCGCATCCGGGTCGCCGTCAACCAGCATCATGCTGGGCCGGACGCGCCGGTAGCGCCCCATGACGAAGTCGCGTTCTTTCCACCCGTGACGGGAGGCTGACGATGCAGACCCGCATCCGCATTCAGCGCGAGGATTTCGATCTCAACGCCGAAGTCGCGAATCTGACCACGGACGGCGAAGCCGGTGCAGTCGCCAGCTTCACCGGTCATGTCCGAAAGGAAGGCGATCTTTCGACGCTGACCCTGGAACATTACCCGCACATGACCGAAGCGGAGATCACCCGCCTGGTGGCGGAAGCGGGCACGCGCTGGCCGTTGACCGGCGTCACCGTGATTCACCGCGTGGGAAGCCTGAAACCCGGCGACCGCATCGTGTTGGTGGCAGTGGCGTCGCAGCATCGCCATGCCGCGTTCCAGGCTTGCGAATTTCTGATGGATTTCCTCAAGACCCACGCGCCCTTCTGGAAGGAAGAGGCGCGCACCGACGGGCATCACTGGGTCGAGCATCGTCACAGCGATGACGATGCGGCTGAGCGCTGGAAGAAATAAGAGCGCGTCTGTGTCACAAGATCCCCTTCCCTCGCGCGGCCGACCGGCCGCGCTCGCCGGGGATACCTGCTACGCAGGCACCTTCACGCCGCGAACTTCATCCGCGTAGGCGTTCATCAATATTTCCGTCAGCTTGCCGGGCTTGAAGCGATAAGTGCCGATCTCCGACACCGGCGTGACTTCCGCCGCCGAACCGGTGAGGAAGCATTCGGTGAATTCGCTCATCTCTTCCGGCTTGATGTGACGCTCGATCACCGGGATCTGACGTTCCTTGGCGATGGCGATCACCGACTGGCGGGTGATGCCATTGAGGAAGCAGTCCGGGATCGGCGTGTGCAAGGTGCCATCCTTGACGAAGAAGATGTTCGCACCGGTCGCTTCCGCCACCAGGCCACGATAATCCAGCATCATGGCGTCGGCATAGCCTTTGGCTTCCGCCTCATGCTTGGAGATGGTGCAGATCATGTAGAGGCCCGCGGCCTTGGCATGCACCGGCTCGGTGTCCGCGGCGGGACGGCGCCAGCGCGCGATGTCGAGGCGAATGCCCTTGAGCTTTTCTTCCGGGCTGAAATAGGACGGCCAGGGCCAGCACGCGATGGCGACATGGATGGTGGTGTTCTGGGCGGAGACCGCCATCATCTCGCTGCCGCGGAACGCAACCGGGCGCAGATAACCATCCTTGATGCCTTGTGCTTCGGCGGCGGCGATGCAGCCGGCATTGATTTCGTCCTGGGTGAAGGGGATCTTCATGCCCAGCTGTTCCGCCGAGAAGAACAACCGCGCGGTATGTTCCTTCAGCTTGTAGATGGTGCCGTTATAGATGCGCTCGCCTTCGAACACGGATGAGCCATAGTGCAGGCCGTGAGTCAGCACATGGGTCTTGGCGTCCTTCCAGGGGATCAGCTTGCCATCGTACCAAAGGCTGCCATCGCGCTGGTCGAAAGGGATCATGTCTGCCATCTGTCGGTCCTCAACTGCCGGCCAAGGCCGGTTTCGGTCAGCCGGGGCATATCAGGCTTGCCCCGTTCCTGCCCAGGTTTTACTTATGTCAGCATGGCGGACGCGAAAACCGCAAGAGCCCAAAGCGCGGATATGACGGGCGATCGGGAATAGCAGCCATGACCCCTGTCAAACCCTCGCTTTCCGACCCGCATCTGCTGGTGGTGGACGACGATGAGCGGCTGCGCGCCCTGCTCACCCGCTACCTTTCCACTAATGGATTTCGTGTCAGTGCCGCCGCCCATGC
This sequence comes from Pseudomonadota bacterium, assembly GCA_040389405.1. Classification (GTDB taxonomy): domain Bacteria; phylum Pseudomonadota; class Alphaproteobacteria; order Micropepsales; family Micropepsaceae; genus Rhizomicrobium. The sequence goes on from JAZJZY010000002.1 coordinate 706,947, forward strand.
CGGCGACGCCAGATCGTTAATGAAAAGCATCGCTTTCGACTGCCTGATCCTGGACGTGATGATGCCGGGCGAATCCGGCTTGGAACTGGCGAAGGCGATCCGGAGCCAATCGCAGGTTCCCATCCTGATGCTGACGGCGCGGGGTGATGCCGCCGACCGCATCGCGGGCCTGGAACTGGGCGCCGATGATTATCTTCCCAAGCCGTTCGAGCCGCGCGAGCTGTTGCTGCGCATCAACGCGCTCCTGCGCCGCGCCACGCCGGTACAAGAAACCGCCAGCCGCCCCGTGCGGATGGGCGAAGCGGTCTATGATCCCGCCGCATCGCGCCTGACGCGCAGCGGCAAGCCGATAAAGCTCACCAGCTCCGAAGCGGCGCTGTTGCAACTGTTCGCCGCCAATGCCGGGCACCCTTTCTCCCGAAGTGATTTGTGCGCCCGGCTGGGCGTAGCGCTGGAGCGCTCGATCGATGTGCAGGTGACGCGCTTGCGCCGCAAGATCGAGGAAGACCCCAAGCTGCCGCTCTACCTTCAGACGGTTCGAGGTGTGGGATATGTCCTGGTGCCCGACCGCAATGGATAAATCCGCCCCGATTCAACCGCGTTTCGCGCCCGGGCGCTTCATCAAGCGCTTCCTGCCGCGCGGGTTGTTCGGCCGCTCGCTGATCATCATCGTGGCGCCGATGGTGATCCTGCAGGGCATCGTCACCTATGTGTTCTTCGAGCGCGACCTGGACACCACCACCCGGCGCATGGCGCGCGATGTCGCCGCCGATGTTGCACTGCTGGCGGCGCTGGAAGATTCCACGCCCACCCTTGAACGCGATGGCCTGCGCGCCCTGTCGGCGCGCGAGCTGCGCTACAAAATCACTTTCCGCGACGGCGAGATGCTGGCGCCGCCCACCCAACCATCCACCAGCACCATCGACAAGGCGCTGGACGACATCATCAAGAGCAGCATGGGCCCCAAGCGCCTGTTCCAAACCAGCAGGGTCGGCGACAATTTCGATATCAAGGTCAATGTGAAGGACGGCGTGCTGGACATTCTGGTGCCCCGCGACCGCGTCACCGTCTCGCAACCGGATATCTTCATTCTGTGGATGGCGGGTTCGGCGCTGATCCTTCTCGCCGTGGCGATCCTGTTCCTGCGCAATCAGGTACGGCCCATCGAGCGGCTGGCGCGCGCCTCGGAAATGTTCGGCAAAGGCCGCCCGGTGCCCGACTTCAAGCCCTATGGCGCCACCGAAGTGCGCCGCGCCGCCCAGGCCTTCATCACCATGCGCGAGCGGATCGAGCGCCATGTCACCCAGCGCACCGAAATGCTGGCGGGCGTCAGCCATGACCTAAAAACGCCGCTCACCCGCATGAAGCTGGCGTTGGCGATGATGCAGGACGATGCCGACACCCGCGCCTTCAAGGCCGATATCGCCGAGATGGAGCATATGCTGGACGATTATCTCGCCTTCGCGCGCGGCGAAGGCGGCGAAGATGCCGAGGAAGCCGATCTCGGCGAATTGGTGCACGACACCGCCACGGCCGCCGCCAAGGCGCGCGCCGTGGCCGATGAGCGGTTGACGATTGCCGCGCCGGATCATGTGGTGATGAGCGTGAAAAAAGCCGCGCTCCGCCGCTGTCTTACCAATCTGGTCGACAACGCCCTGAAGGCCAGCCGCCATGTCGCCGTGACGCTGACCCGGGGCGAACGCCATGCATTGATCGTGGTCGAAGATGACGGACCGGGCATTCCCGAAAACCGCCGCGAGGAAGCGTTCCGGCCCTTCCATCGCCTGGATGAGGGCCGCAACCTTCAGAAAGGCGGCTCGGGCCTGGGCCTGGCAATCGCCCGCGATATCGCCCGCGCCCATGGCGGCGATATCACGCTCGATACCAGTGCGATGGGCGGGTTGAAGGCGACGATAAGGTTGCCGCTTTAGACTCTTTTCTCCGTGATCGGCCTTTCGCGAGCTTAAACTTGTCATTCCCGGCTGAGCGTTGCGGAGCAACGCGAAGGGAAGGGAAACCAGGCGTCCCAAACGGTCTCGGTTTCATCACCTGGATTCCCTTCCCTCGCATCAAGGCGCCGCCCCGATGCTCGCCGGGAATGACAGATGGAAGGCAGGATGCCGTCACCGACGGTGGTTGAAGGTGCTACCGAAGCTCTTCCGCGCGCAGGCGCGCCGCATGGATGGCGCGCTTCATCAGTGCCGCCAGCCCGTCATCGGCCATCAGCACGTTGAGCGCCGCCTGGGTCGTGCCGCCCGGGCTGGTGACGGCTTCGCGCAAGGCGCTGGCGGGCGATTTGTCCGCCGCCAGCAACGCACCGGAGCCCGCAACAGTGGCGCGGGCCAGTTTCTCGGCCTGGTCGCGCGGCAGTCCTTCGGCAATGGCCGCTTCCGTCATCGCTTCGGCCATCAAGAACAAATAGGCGGGCCCCGAGCCGGACACCGCCGTGACGCTGTCGATCAGATCTTCCTTGTTCACCCAGATGGTCTCGCCCAGCGCCGCCAGCAACGCGATGGCCTTGCGCTTGTCCGCAATAGTGGCGCCGCGGGCCGCGAACAATCCTGTGATGCCCTGGCCGATAGAGCCTGGCGTGTTGGGCATGGCGCGAATGATCCGCGCCTTTGCGCCCCAGGCCTTGAACAGCGCCTTCGTATGAGTGCCTGCCGCGATGGAAATCATCAGCGCGCCGGAACGCGCGAACTCCGCCAGTACCGGCGCTTCACCTTTCAGGATCTGCGGCTTCAGCGCCACCACACAGGCGGAGAGTTTTTTCGCGCGCACCTGTGACGGCGTATCGACCAAGGTGATAGTTTTCTTTTTCGCAAGCTTACGCAGTTCGGGAGACGGCTTGGGCTCGACCACAATGACGGGCCCGATCTTGCGCGCGATCCAGCCTTTGAGCAGGGCGCCGCCCATACGTCCTGCGCCAATTAAGAGAAGAGGCGCGCTCACGCCCGAGCGCTTCATGCCCTTCCGGCGCACTCCAGCACCGCGGCGGCGACAGCGTCTTCGGCGGTCTTGCCGCCCCACAGCACGAACTGGAACGCCGGATAATAATGTTCGCAAGCTTCCAGCGCGAGATTGAGCAGAGCTTCGCATTGCGAGGCGCTGGCCTCCGCACCGGGAAAGATCATGGCGTGGCGGAACACGATGGCCCCGTCTTCATGCCAGAGATCGAAATGCCCGATCCACAGCCGTGCATTCACATACATCAGCAGGTCCGCGACATTCTGGCGGCGGACATCTTCGGTGACGCGCATGTCGAAGGTCGAAGTGATGTGCAGCGATTTCAGGTCGTCGCGCCAGGAGAAGCTGAAATGGTGGTCGCTCCACTTGCCGGCCACGGAAAGGCTGAGCTCGTCCCGCCCGGAACGCTCGAACGCCCAGCCATTGTCCTCGACGGTGCGCTCCAACATATCGATGGGATGCGGTGCCAGGGCGAAATCGTCGTCCTGATGAATAACAGTCATGCCCTAGGCTCCAGCCACAAAACGAAGCAGTTGCGGACCAAACTGGCACAAGATTTTGTGAGGGCACAAGAGTCCCACACTTTTGTTCCCCATCATGGTTAAAGATTCCACAGCTTTGGCTGTGCGCCGGACTCCGAATGGGAGTCTAGGACGGCGTTTTGGACTCCAGGGCCGCGATCCGGGCTTCCAGTGATTCATTTTCGCTGCGGGCCTTGGCCGCCATGGCCTTGACCGCCTCGAACTCCTCGCGCGGCACGAAGTCCATCTCGGTCACCAGCCGCTCCAGGCGCTGCTTCACGAAGGTGTCGATCTCGGCCCGCACGCCTTGGGCCATGCCCGCCGCGTCGGTGAACATCTTGGCCATGCCGTCGAGGAACGGATTGTCGGTCTGTGCCATCGAAATCTCCCTTCCGCTCTATATGAAGAAGCCGCCCGCTTGACACAATGGCCCGAAGCATAGCGTTTTTGGCGCCATGTTTCTGGCTACGATCCCCTATCCCCATATCGACCCGGTGCTGGTGCAGCTGGGGCCCTTCGCGATCCGCTGGTATGCGCTGGCCTATATCGCGGCCCTGCTGTTCGCCTGGTGGACGGTCGCGCGCGCGATGCGGACCAAATCCCTGTGGACTGATCCACCCTTCAATGGCCGCCCGCCCGCCACCGACGAGCAGATCGGCGATCTGGTGGTGTGGGGAACTTTCGGTGTCATCCTGGGCGGAAGGCTGGGCTGGGATCTGATCTATGGTATCGGCCTGTGCAGCGTTTCGCCGGATGCCGATTTCTGCCGAGGGCTACCTTACGCTTTTGTCACCAATCCCCTGAAGCTGATTGCGGCCTGGGAAGGCGGCATGTCGTTTCACGGCGGCCTGCTCGGCGTGGTGCTGGCGGTGTGGTTGTTCTGCCGCAAACATAAACTGGCTTTCCTGTCCGT
>JAZJZY010000002.1:711392-716895 GCA_040389405.1 Pseudomonadota bacterium
GCGCCTTCGCGCCGATGGGATTGTTCTTCGGCCGCCTCGCCAATTTTGTGAATGACGAATTGTGGGGCCGGGTCACCGATGTCCCCTGGGCGATGATATTCCCGCGCGGCGGGCCATTGCCGCGTCATCCCAGCCAGCTTTACGAAGCCGCGCTGGAAGGCGTTCTGCTGTTCATCATCGTGCAGATCGCGCTCAGGGTCTTCCGCGCCCAGAACCGGCCCGGCTTGATCTCGGGAATCTTCTTCCTGGGCTATGGCACCTTCCGCTTCATCAGCGAATTCTTCCGCGAGCCCGACGCGCCCTTTCTGGGCCCGGTCAGCATGGGCATGGCGCTGTCGATCCCGGTATGGCTGGGTGCGACCATCCTGATCGCCATCGCCTACAAGCCCAAAAAATGAACGCGCTGGGAAAGCGCATCGCCGCCCTGATCGCGGCGCAAGGCCCGATCTCGGTGGCGCAATTCATGACCTTGGCGCTGCACGACGCCGAGGCAGGCTATTACGCCACCCGCGATCCTTTCGGGCAGGGCGGCGATTTCATCACCGCGCCCGAGATCAGCCAGATGTTCGGCGAGATATTGGGCCTGTGGTGCGGCCAGACCTGGGTCGATCAGGGCTGCCCAAAGAATACCAGGCTGGTCGAACTGGGTCCGGGGCGCGGCACCCTGATGGCGGATGCGCTGCGCGCCCTCAAACGCGTGCCGGGATTTTTGGATGAAGTCGAGCTGGTGCTGGTCGAAGCCAGCCCCACCTTGCGCGCCATTCAGGAGGACCGTCTCAAGGACAGTGGCGCACGCATCCGCTGGAGTTCGCATTTCGAAGTTCAGGAATCACCCCTGCTGTTGCTCGCCAACGAATTCTTCGACGCCCTGCCGATACGTCAATATGTGAAGACCCTGCGCGGTTGGTGCGAGCGCATGGTGATCGCAAAAGATGACGCATTGGAATTCGCGCTGGCGCCACAGATAACGCCCGCCGCGGCGATTCCCGCTTCCCGTGCCGGCGCGCCCGATGGCGGCGTGTATGAGACATCGGCCGCCGCCACATCCTTGACCGAAGAGATCGCGCGCGAAATTGCGGCCCATGGCGGTGCCGCGCTGCTGGTGGATTACGGCTATGGCGAGATCGGTTTTGCCGAAACGTTGCAGGCGGTGGGCGGCCATCGTTTTGCGCCTCTGCTGGCCGATCCGGGCAGCCTGGATCTTTCCGCCCATGTCGATTTCGTCGCCCTTGCTGAAGCGGCCCGTCATGGCGGCGCACAGATATTCGGCCCCAAGGGCCAAGGCGAATTTCTGGAAGCGCTGGGCATCGGCGCGCGGGCCCGGCGCTTGAGCCAGACCAATCCGTCCGAAGCCGAAAATCTGGCGCGCGCTGCAGCGCGTTTGACCGCGCCGGATCAGATGGGCAATTTGTTTCAGGCGATGGCATTGCTGCCGCCGTCCGCGCCGCGTCCTCCGGGATTTTGAACCGCCATGCAAATGCACCGCGCCACCGACCTGCAGAAATTGCCGGGGATCGCGCACGGCTTTTTGGGCCGTGATGGCGGCGTGTCGGGCGGCGTCTATGCCAGCCTGAATTGCGGGCCGGGCTCCCGCGACGATCCCGCCGCCGTGGCCGCCAATCGCGCTCGGATCGTGCAAGCGTTGGCACCCAATGCGAAGCTGGTTTCCCTGGCGCAAATTCACAGCGGCACGGTCCATATCATTGATGCGAACTGGAATTTCGATTCGCGGCAGGATGGCGATGGAATGGCGACGGCTTTGTCCGGCGTGATGCTGGGTATTCTCACCGCCGACTGCACCCCGGTGCTGTTTGCAGATGCTGAGGCTGGCGTGATCGGCGCCGCGCATGCGGGCTGGAAAGGCGCCGTGGCAGGCGTTCTGGAAAACACCGTCACGGCCATGACGAAGCTGGGCGCCAATCCGGCGCGCATCGTTGCCGCCATCGGTCCCACCATCTCCCAGGCCAACTATGAAGTGGGCACCGATCTGCGCGCGCGCTTTGACGCAGCGGATGATCGATTCTTTTCCGCATCCGACCGGCCGGGACATCACCGCTTCGACCTGCCCGGTTATGCCCGGTCGCGGCTGGAACGCGCCGGAGTGGGACAAATCGCCGATCTGGGCCTTTGCACCTATCCGCCCGCCAACGGTTTTTTCAGCTATCGCCGCACCACCCATCTGGGCGAGGCCGATTATGGCCGCGAAATATCCGCCATTGTGCGCACCTCTTAGTAACGGGTTGCGGGGCACTGCCCGGACCGCTAAAAGCGCGTCATCAAAACTTCATTTCGGCACAGTTGGTTGGGGGCTCGAGGCGCGATGACGGATCTGAACGGTTCGCGGGGCATGCGCCTGATCGCAGGCAATTCCAATCACGCGCTGGCCAACGCCATCGGCGAGCATCTTGCGCTGGCACCGGTCAAGGCACAGGTCCGCCGCTTCGCCGACATGGAAGTCTTTGTCGAGGTCCAGGAAAATGTCCGCGGCGAGGACATGTTCGTGATCCAGTCGACCAGCTTTCCCGCCAACGACAATCTGATGGAATTGCTGATCATGATCGATGCGCTGCGCCGCGCATCGGCCCGGCGCATCACGGCCGTGATCCCCTATTTCGGTTACGCCCGCCAGGACCGCAAAGTCGGTCCGCGCACGCCGATTTCCGCCAAGCTGGTCGCCAATTTGATCACCGAAGCGGGCGCCAACCGCGTCCTGACGGTCGATCTGCATGCCGGCCAGATTCAGGGCTTTTTCGACATTCCCACCGACAATCTTTTCGCCATGCCGGTGATGGTGAAGGACATTATCGACCATCTGGGCGCAAACCTGCCGATGGTGGTGTCGCCGGACGTAGGCGGCGTGGTGCGCGCCCGCGCCCTGGCGCGTCGCCTGGGCACCGATCTGGCCATTGTCGACAAGCGCCGCGAACGGGCCGGCGAGTCGGAAGTGATGAACATCATCGGCGATGTCGAAGGCCGCGCCTGCGTGCTGATCGACGATATCGTGGATTCGGGCGGCACCATCTGCAACGCCGCCGATGCACTGCTGAAGAATGGCGCCACCGAAGTTTATGCCTATGCCACCCATGGCGTGCTGTCGGGCGGCGCGGTGCAGCGGATCAAGAATTCCAAGCTGAAATCCATGGTGGTGACGGATTCCATCGAATCCACCGCCGACATGAAGGCCTGTCCCAATATCCGCATCGTCTCTATCGCGCCCCTGATCGGCGAAGCCATGCGCCGGATCAACAACGAAGCCAGCGTATCGAGCCTGTTCGACTGACCTGCCGCCTTCGGCTCTTTAAGTCCCCGTCCCGCGCGGCTAAGGTCCGGCTCCTTTTCAGGAGAACCGGATGCTGAAGCTGTTCTATGCGCCCAATGCCTGTTCCTTGGCGCCGCACATCGCGCTCAACGAAGCCGGCGCGGACTATGAAGCGGTGCTGGTGGATACCAAGAACGGCGAGCAGCGTTCGGCCGCCTATCTGGCGATCAATCCCAAGGCGCGGGTGCCGTCACTGGCGACGGATCGCGGCATCCTGACCGAAGTGCCGGTGCTGCTGGCATACATCGCGCGGATTTTCCCGGACGCGAAGCTGGCGCCAATGGCCTGGAAAACGCCGGACGACCAGTTCGATTTTTTCGAAATGCAATCCTTCAACACCTACCTCGCCTCGACCATCCACATCACATACGCCCATCTCTTCCGGCCGGAGCGCTATGCCGACAGCGACGCCGCCAAAGCCGATATGCGCGCCAAGGTCGCCAAAAGCCTGGGAGACCAGTTGCAACTGGTCGAGGAACGCTTCGCGGACGGGCGCGAATGGGTGCATGGGGCGCAGTACACCGTCTCCGACCCCTATCTCTATGTCTTCACCCGCTGGCTGGACCGGGAGGGTGCAGGCGGCATCGCCCGCTTCCCCAAGCTGGCCGAACACCGGGCCCGGATGCAGGCCCGACCGGCCGTGCAAAAAACCCTGGAGCAAGAAGGCTTGCTGCCGGTCTGAAAGGGCGATTTGCCCCGGTTGCGCAGCGTGTCCGCATCCGCTAAAAGCCTCGCCTTTCCGGGGCCCATCGGGGTTTTTCCGGGCGGTGAAGGATCAGAAAAATGGCGCAAGTTCAAGAACTTAAGGCGGAAGCCCGCGAAGGCCGCGGCAAAGGTCCGGCTTACCAGGCGCGTCTCAAGGGTCTGATCCCCGCTATCGTGTATGGCGGCAAGGGCGAACCCGAGACCGTCAATGTCGATGCCCGCACCCTGGAACGCCGTATCGAAAAGGGCGCGTTCCTCACCACTTCGCTGATGCTGGACGTCGCCGGCAAGAAAACCCGCGTGATCCCGCGCCAGCTGCAACTTGATCCGGTCAGCGATCGTCCGGTGCATGTCGATTTCATGCGCCTGGTCGAAGGCTCCACCGTGCGCCTCGAAGTCCCCGTTCATTTCAAGGGCCAGGGCGAATCGCCGGGCCTGAAGAAGGGCGGCGTGCTGAATATCGTGCGCCACAAGATGGAGCTGCTTTGCCCCGTCGATCACATCCCCAATGAAGTGCTGGTGGATATCTCGGCGCTCGACATCAATGAAACCATCCATATCTCGGCGCTGAATTTGCCCGAAGGCGTCAAGCCCACCATTCACGGTCGCGACTTCACGGTCTGCTCCATCGTCGCGCCCACCAGCGTGGTCGAAGAACAGCGCGCTGCTGCTGCTGCCGCCTCCGCACCGGCCGCAGAAGCTGCACCGGCCGAAGGTGCAGCGCCTGCCGCTGGTGCTGCTGCGCCTGCTGCTGGCGCCAAGGCCCCGGCTGCCGGCGCCAAGGCACCTGCCGCCGCACCGGCCAAGAAGTAAGACGAAGCGGGCGCCATCGCCCGCGAGGAGCGCGTCATGTCATCCGACACAGCGCTGCTTATCGCGGGGCTCGGCAATCCCGGCGCGCAATATGCGCGCAACCGGCACAATGCCGGCTTCATCCTGGCTGACGAAATCCACGCCCATTACCGCTTCGGGCCCTGGCGCGCCAAATTCGAGGGCTTTCTCTCGGAAGGCGCTCTGGCAGGCCGCAAGACGTATCTGCTGAAACCCCAGACCTACATGAACAATAGCGGCGTCAGCGTCGGCGCCGCCTTACGCTTCTTCAAGCTGCCATTGTCGGCGCTGGTTGTGATCCATGACGAGATCGATCTGGCGGAAGGCAAGATCAAGGTGAAAACCGGCGGCGGCGATGCCGGACAGAACGGTTTGCGCTCCATCACTGCGACGCTCGGCCCGGATTACCGCCGGGTGCGTATCGGTGTCGGTCACCCCGGCGAAAAGTCACTGGTCAGCGCCCATGTGCTGCAGAATTTCTCCAAGGAAGAGATCGACTGGCTGCGGCCGCTGGTGGGCGCGATGGTCGAGGCCGCGCCGGCGTTGGCGCGCGACGACGACACCGGTTTCATGTCGAAGGTGGCGCTGCTGACCGCGCCGCCCAAGCCGGAAAAAACGCCCCAAAAAAAATCAGAGCAAAAGCCAGAA
>JAZJZY010000002.1:716905-861036 GCA_040389405.1 Pseudomonadota bacterium
AATAATGGGATTCAAATGCGGCATCGTCGGACTGCCCAATGTCGGCAAGTCCACGCTTTTCAATGCGCTCACCCAGACGGCGGCGGCGCAGGCGGCCAATTATCCCTTCTGCACCATCGAACCCAATGTCGGCGACGTGGCGGTGCCCGATCCGCGTCTTGATACATTGGCCAAGATCGCGGGTTCGGCGGAAATCATTCCCACCCGCATCACCTTCGTGGATATCGCCGGCCTGGTGCGTGGCGCGTCGAAGGGCGAGGGCTTGGGCAACCAGTTCCTGGCCACCATCCGCGAAGTCGATGCCGTCGCCCATGTGCTGCGCTGTTTCCAGGATGACGACATCACCCATGTCGAAGGCCGCATCGATCCTATCGGCGACGCCGAAGTGGTGGAAACCGAATTGATGCTGGCGGATCTGGAAAGCCTGGAAAAGCGCATTAAGCCGCTGGAGAAGAAAGCCAACTCCGGCGAGAAGGAAGCCAAGGAACAGCTGGCGCTGATGATGAAGGCGATTGTCCTGCTGCGCGAAGGCAAGCCCGCGCGCCAGGCGGATCTGGCCCCGGAAGAGCGCGCGCCTTACAGCCAGCTGGGCCTGATGACCGCCAAGCCGGTGCTCTATGTCTGCAATGTCGAGGAAGGCGCGGCCGCCGAAGGCAATGAATATTCCCGCAAGGTCGAAGCCAAGGCCAAGGCCGAAGGCGCCCGCGCGGTGGTGATCTCGGCCAAGGTGGAAGAGGAAATCGCGCAACTGCCGAACGAAGAGCGCAAGGATTTCCTGGATTCCATCGGCCTGGAAGAGCCGGGCCTCAACCGCATGATCCGCGTCGGATACGAGTTATTGGGCCTGCTGACCTTCTTCACGGTCGGCCCCAAGGAAACCCGCGCCTGGACCGTGACCAAGGGCAGCCGCGCGCCGCAGGCGGCGGGCGTAATCCATACCGATTTCGAACAGGGCTTCATCCGGTCAGAAACGATCGCCTTTGGCGACTATGTGGCGGGAAAAGGCGAAGCCGGTGCGCGCGAGTTGGGCAAATTCCGCCTGGAAGGCAAGGATTACATCGTCGCCGATGGCGATGTGCTGCATTTCCGGTTCAATAACTGACGCGTGAAGCGTGTCATTCCCGGCCCCCCGCGACACGGTCCCGTTTTAACGCCTGCCCCAATTGTCATCCCCGGCACGTGCGATGACGCTCTAGGGCGCTTTTCCCTGTCGTCCCCGGCCGAGCAATGGCGGAACGCCATCGCGAGGGGAAGGGGATCCAGGCATCGAACCCAGTACCAGTGTCGTGACCTGGATTCCCTTCCCTCGGCGCTGGCCGCGCCTCGCCGGGAATGACAGGAAATTTTACCGCATCGACGCTTCGATATTTCCGCCATCGACGGTGACCACTGCCGCCGTGGTCTTGGTGGCGGTGGCCAGATACACGAACGCGTCCGCCACATCTTCCGCCGTCACTTCGCGCTTCAAGAGATTACCCGCCATGTAATCGGCTTCGCTGAGGCCACGCGCTTTCGACCGTGCCGCCACCATGTCGTCGGTGAGCAGGCCGGTGCGGATGCGGTCGGCGTTCACGGCGTTGGAGCGGATGCCGTCCTTGCCATGATCCAGCGCATATTGCTTGACCAGGAACAGGGTCGCCGCTTTCGGTAATCCATAAGGCCCGAAATCCTTGCCCGGATTGACCGCCTGCTTGGACGTGTTGAATAGCAGACAGCCGAACGTGCCCTGGGCCTGCATGATGCGCACGGCGTTCTGCGCCACATTCTGATGCGCCCAGAAATTCAGCTCGAAGGATTTGCGCAAGATCTCGTCATCGACGGTGCCGATGGTGCCCTGCCAGGCCGCGCCCGCATTAGAGACCACGATATCGACACCACCAAAGGCCGACACCACCTGGTCGAAGGCCGAGCGGATGCTGGCGGGATCGGTGACGTCGCATTGCACCGCCAGCGCCTTGCCGCCGATTTTCTTGGCCACCGCTTTCGCGGCTTCCAGATCGCGGTCCAGGATCGCGACTTCCGCGCCCTGCCCGGCCATCGCCTTGGCCGTCGCAGCGCCGATGCCCGAGCCGCCGCCGGTGATCACCGCCACCTGGCGAGCCAGCGATTTCTCGTTCGACTTGCCCAGCTTGGCCTGTTCCAGCGACCAATATTCGACTTCGAACATGTCGTATTCGCTAATGCATTTATATTCGCCGATCGCTTCGGCATCCGCGATCACGGCAACCGCGTTCTCGGCGATGTCGGCGGCGATGGCGGCATCCTTGGCGGTGGCGCCGATGCCGAACATGCCCACGCCCGGCACCAGGATCACCCGCGGCAAGGGATCCAGTTCCTTCTTCTTCACCGGGCTCTTGTCATTGTTGCGGGCGAAATAATCGTGATAGCGGGCGACAAAGGCATCGGCGGCGGCACGTACTTCGCCGGCCCATTCGCTTAAGCTTCCGGCTTCCGGCGCCGGCACGATCATCGGCCAGTTCTTGGTGCGGATGGTATGGTCTGGCGTCACCACGCCCTGCTGGCTGTAACGCGCCAGTTCTGCGCCGTTCACATATTCCAAAATTTTCGGATTGGTGCGGAAATCCAAAATCTGCCGCTTGGCGCTGCCTGCCATCGCGTTCTTTTCCAGGGCGACCGCGCCGCGCAAAATCGGTGCGATCTCCGGCACCGAAGCGAGCTTGGCCGGAAGCGTGCCCTTAGCCAGCGGCTTGCGCTGACGTCCCAGCCGGTCTTCGGCTATGGTGACGAATTCGATCATGCGGCTGTAGGCCTGCTCGGCGGTCCCGCCCACCGTGAAGATGCCGTGCTGCAAAAGCACCAGCCCTTCGACATTCGGATTCTTGTCAAACACATCCGCCACCGACTTGGCCAGCGCGAAGCCGGGAATGGTGTAGGGCACATAGGCGACGCGGTCGCCATAGACTTCGCGTACCACCGCTTCGCCGTCCCGCTGGTCGGTCAGCGCCAAGACGGCGGTCGAATGGGTGTGGTCGATGAATTTGTGCGGCAGGAAGGCGTGCAGCAACGTCTCGACCGACGGATTGGGCGAGCCGGAATCCAAAAGATTGATGCGCTGGAAATTGACCATGTCCTCGTCGGACAGTTTCGTCAGCGCGCGCAGCTTGCGCAGCGGCGCCAGCCGCACGGCCGGCAATCCCGCAGGCTCGATGCTGCCCATGTCCCAACCGGAACCCTTGATGCAGATCACTTCCACATCTTCGCCCAGCATGTCCTTCATCACGGTCTTGACGGAGGTGTTGCCGCCGCCATGCAGCACCAGCCGTCCATCGCTGCCCAACAGGCGCGTCGTATAGGTGCGCACGGCCAGATCTTCGTTGACGCCCTTGGGGGCGTAACGGGTCACGAATTCCTGGGCTTCGGTAGCGGACCAGCGCGATTGCATGTGCGGGAACCTTCAGGTTTTGGGGAAGAGGCTCGTTAAGCCCTGGGCGGTGGCGGCGCAAGTGCCGCGTTCGGTAATCAGGCCCGTCACCAGCCGCGCGGGCGTGACGTCGAAGCCGGGATTGGCGGCGGAACTTCCGGGGGCGGCGATCTCCACCGTGGCGACTTGCCCGTTCGGCAAGCGGCCGGTCATTTTCAGCACTTCGTCCTGCGAGCGTTCCTCGATGGGAATCTCGCGGCCATCGGCCAGGGTCCAGTCGATGGTCGAGCTGGGCAGCGCCACATAAAAAGGCACGTCATTGTCTTTCGCCGCCAGCGCTTTCAAATAGGTGCCGATCTTGTTGGCGACATCGCCATTGGCGGTGACGCGGTCGGTGCCCACGATCACCAGATCGACCTGACCCGCCTGCATGTAATGGCCGCCGGCATTGTCGGCCAGCACGGTGTGCTTGACGCCATGACCACCCAGCTCGAAAGCAGTGAGCGAGGCGCCCTGCCCGCGCGGCCGGGTCTCGTCCACCCAGACGTGCAACGGAATGCCGGCGTCATGCGCCAGATAGATCGGCGCCAGCGCGGTGCCGTAATCCACCGTCGCCAGCCAGCCCGCATTGCAATGGGTGAGAATGTTGACGGTCTTGCCCGGCTTCCTGTCCGCGATTGCGCGGATGATCTTCAGGCCGTGCTCGCCGATGGCCATCGACATCGCCACGTCTTCATCGGCGATGGCGGCGGCTTCCGCCCAGGCCAGCTTCGCGCGCTGGTCGCGCGGCTGGTTGAGCAGCGCGTCGCGCATGCGGCCCAACGCCCAGCGCAGATTGATCGCCGTGGGCCGCGTCTGCGCCAGCGTGTCATGGACGCGCGTGAGATTCTCGTCCGAGGCATCGGAACGCATCGCCAGCGCCAGGCCATAGGCACCGACCGCCCCGATCAGCGGCGCGCCGCGTGTCTGCATGCTGGAAATGGCATGCGCCGCGTCATCGGCGGACCGCAGCGCCAAGGTGACGAACTCATGCGGCAGCCGGGTCTGATCGATGATGCCGAAACTGTCTTCGCCGATGGGCCAGACCGACCGGTAATGTTTGCCTTTGATCTTCATTCTGGGATTTTCATCGCGAAATTTTCATTGCGGTTTTGCGGCCGTCGCCTTCATCGAGGGGTACTCGCAGAATTGCGCGTACCAGGCGGCTAATCTGGGGCGGGACCGCCGCCAATCAAGCTCGGGCTGGCGAAAATCGATATATCCCAGCGCGCAGCCGACCGCGATTTCCCCGATCTGGGGCGGATCGCTGAATTCCGTATGTTCCAGCGCATCCATCCCGGCCAGCATCGCCGCCATCTGGCGCGTGCGGGCATTAGCAGGCGCCGGATCTTCCCGGCCGAGAATGGAATAGGTCACGGATGCCTCGCCGACCCCGTCACCCAAGGATTGCAAGGTCAGCGCCTTCCAGCGGTTCGAATCGTGGGGATGGAATTTCACGCCACCCAGATGATCGAGATATTCGCAGATCACCCGGCTGTCGATCATCACCGTGCCGTCATCCAGCACCAGCGCCGGAATCTTGCCCAGTGGATTGACCTTGCGAAAGCCCTCGTCCCGGAGTGGCAGAATGTCGATCTGCTCCAACGTCAATCCGTGGGCATGCGCGATCACGCAAGCCTTGCGGGCAAACGGTGAAAGTGGATTTCCGTAGAGCTTCACCCTTTGCTCCTAGTGACCTTCAAAGGAAACGAGTGTGTTCACCGGCTTGCCCAGGGCGCGCAGCTTGGCGGCGCCGCCCAGTTCGGGAAGATCGATGACAAAGGAACAGCCGATCACTTCGGCCCCTGCCCGCTCCATCAGGCGGATGCCGGCGCTGGCGGTGCCGCCGGTTGCGATCAAATCGTCGACCAGAAGAATATGTTCGCCGGGCTTGAAGGCATCGATATGCACTTCCACCCGGTCCTGACCATATTCCAGGGCGTAGCTTTCGCCGATCACGGTGTAGGGCAGCTTGCCCTTCTTGCGGACCGGCACGAAGCCGACCGATAGCTGATGCGCCACCGCGCCGCCCAGAATGAAGCCACGCGCTTCCAGCGCTGCGACCTTGTCCACCCGCACGCCTGCATAAGGCTGTACCAGTTCGTCCACGGCCCGGCGAAAGGCGCGCGCATTGCCCAGCAACGTCGTGATGTCGCGGAACATGACGCCCGGCTGGGGATAGTCGGGAATGGTGCGGATCGTGTCGCGGAAATCCATCAGGTCTATCCCTTTTTCAAAATACGGCCGGCCACGGCATCAAGCCTGGCCACAAGTTGCGGATCGCGCTTGCCCGGCGGGGTCACCACCGCCATGTCCAGCATGGTTTCCACGCCCAGCGGGCAAGGCTCGCGGTCGGGCCCCAGCTTGGGCGCCACCGCCATGATCAGGCGGCGGGCATTTTCCGCATTCTGGTGCATCACCTTCATCACGGCATCGACCGTCACATGCTCATGGGTCTCATGCCAGCAATCATAATCCGTCACCATCGCCACGATGGCGTAGGGCAGCTCCGCCTCGCGGGCGAGCTTGGCTTCCGGCATGGCGGTCATGCCGATCACGCTGCAATCCCAGGAGCGATAGAGGAAGCTTTCCGCGCGGGTGGAGAATTGTGGACCTTCCATACAGATATAAGTACCGCCTTCGGAATGATCGATCCGCTCTTCCCGCGCCGCCAAGGTGAGCGCACCGGCCAGGCGTGGGCAGACCGGATGGGCCATCGACAGATGGGCGACAAAGCCGGGGCCGAAGAAACTCTTTTCGCGCGCGAAGGTGCGGTCGATGAACTGATCCGCCATCACGAAGGTGCCGGGCGGCAATTCGGCGCGCAGCGAGCCGCAGGCCGACACCGAGATCACGTCGGTCACGCCGATGCGCTTCAACGCATCGATGTTCGCACGGTAATTGATGCTGGTCGGAGTCTGGACATGGCCGCGGCCATGGCGCGGCAGGAACACCATGTCCACGCCGTGAAAGGTGCCGGTGAGAAGCTGGTCCGACGGCTCGCCCCAGGGACTTTTGATGGTCTGCCAGCGGGCGTTTTCCAGCCCGGGAATTTCATAGACACCGGAGCCACCGATGACGCCAAGAACCGTTTTAGTCATATTAAATAGCGCTCCCGCTCGCGCCTACGCGCTGCAAAAAGGGCGCTCCCGCGAGGAAGCGCCCTTTTAACATGGTCAGTCCGGGGGGCAAGGATGCCGCCCGATACCGTTATGTGACAGTCAGTGCTGGTCCGCCCAGACTTTGCGATAGGCGGCAAACAGGACACCGGAGAGCACCACCAGGAAGATCAGCACGCCGAAGCCGGTGCGCTTGCGCTCTTCCATCTTGGGGTCCGACGCCCAGGCCAGGAAGGTCGCCACGTCATGGGCTTCCTGTTCGATGGTGGCCTTGGTGCCGTCCGAATAGGTCACAGCATCGGCGACCAGCGGCGGCGGCATGGAGATGTTCCAGCCTTCGAAATAGGGATTGTAGTATTTGCCGTCCGTCACCTTGAACCCTTTGGGCGGGGCCATGTGGAAGCCGGTGAGGATCGAATAGACATAGTCGGAACCGCCTTCGCGGGCCTTTTCGATCATCGACAGGTCGGGCGGCAGCGAGCCGCTATTGTTGGCGCGCGCCGCTTCCTCGTTCGGATAGGGCGAGGGGAATTTGTCGGCCAGGATACCCGGACGCGTCAGGCGGTTGCCCTTCTCGTCCATGATCTCGCCCTTGTCATTGGGATCGGCGGGAATCTTGTAGCCGGCCGCAATCGCCTTGGCCTGCGGCTCGGTGAAGCCGGGGCCGCCTTCCTCGTCGAGATTGTGGAAGGCGATGTGATCCAGGCCGTGACAGGCGGCGCAGACTTCCTTGTAGACCTGAAAGCCGCGCTGCAGGGCGCCGCGATCATAGGTGCCGAAGGGGCTTTCGAACTCGAAATGTCCGTCCTTCACCGGCATTCGCTTGGTGTCGAACGTCGCGTCCTGAGCCAGCGCCGGCAAGGCCAGCGCCGTCAGCGCCGCCGCCAAAGTGAAACGAATTGCAAAGCGCATGTTGGTTCTCACTCGGCAGCGGCCGCGGCGGTGTCGCCGAGCACGGATTGAGCAATGGAGGCGGGAAGCTTCTTCGGGGTCTCGATCAACCCGATGATCGGCATCAGGATCCAGAAGAAGACGAAGTAGTAGAGCGTGGCCGCACGCGCCACCCAGAGCAGCGGCACACCGGCGACTGCCGCATCGACGCCCTGCGAACCGCAATAGCCCAGAAGGACGCACGCCACCGCGAAGGCCCAGAAGAATTGCTTCATCAAGGGACGGAAGCGGCAAGAGCGCACGCGGCTGGTGTCCAGCCAGGGCAGGAAGAACAGCGTGACGATGGCGCCGCCCATTACGATGACGCCCATCAACTTGTTCGGGATGGCGCGCAGCATCGCGTAGAAGGGCAAGAGATACCATTCCGGCACGATGTCCGGCGGGGTCACCAGCGGATTGGCCAATTGGTAATTGTCCGGGTTGCCGAAAAAGTTGGGCGCGTAGAACACGAAGACCGCAAACACCACCACGAACAGGGACAAATAGAAGCCGTCCTTGATCGTGTAATAGGGATGGAACGGGACCGTGTCCTGCGGGCCCTTCACATCGATGCCCAGGGGATTGTTGTTGCCCGGGACGTGCAGCGCCCAGATGTGCAGAACAACCACGCCCGCGATGATGAAGGGCAGCAGATAGTGCAGCGAGAAGAAGCGATTGAGAGTCGCATCGCCGACCGCAAAATCACCCCACAACCAGGTGGCGATGTGGCTGCCGATCACGGGAATGGCGCTGAACAGATTGGTGATGACGGTGGCGCCCCAGAAGGACATCTGGCCCCAGGGCAACACATAGCCAAAGAAGGCCGTGGCCATCATCAAGAGATAGATCAGAACGCCGATGATCCAGATCAGTTCGCGCGGCGCCTTGTACGAGCCGTAATAGAGACCGCGGAACATGTGCAGATAGACGGCGAGGAAGAACATCGACGCGCCGTTGGAGTGGATGTAGCGGATCAGCCAACCGTAATTGACGTCGCGCATGATGGCCTCGACCGAGTCGAAGGCCAGGCCCGCATTCGCCACATAATGCATGGCGAGCACGATGCCGGTGAGGATCTGAACCCCGAGGCAGAAAGTCAGGATGCCGCCGAAGGTGTACCAGATGTTCAGGTTCCTGGGCGTGGGGAACGTCATCACGGTGTCATGCACCAGACGCGGCAGCGGCAAGCGCTGATCAATCCACTTTTCGAAACCAGACTTGGGCGTATAGGTCGATGGACCGGACATTCGTATGCTCCTCAACCGACCTTGATGCGGGTGTCTGTAAGATATGCGTAGGGCGGAACTGCCAGATTTTCCGGCGCCGGTCCTTTGCGGATGCGCCCGGATGTATCGTATTGCGAACCGTGGCAATGGCAGAGCCACCCACCATAGTCACCTTCGAACCCGGTGGGCGTGCAGCCCAGATGTGTGCAGACGCCGATCAGCACCAGCCATTCGGGCTTGGTGGCGCGATCCTCGTCAGCGGCCGACGCGGTGTCGGGCTTGTTGGCGTTGCGCGCCAGGGGATCGGGAAGGGTGCTGACATCGACCTTCTTCGCCGAGTCGATCTCGGCCGGTGTACGGTGACGGATGAAGAGCGGATGGCCGCGCCATTTCACAACGATCTGCTGACCGAGCGCGACCGGCGTCAGATCGACTTCCACGGTGGACAAGGCCAGCGCAGCGGCGGACGGGTTCATTTGATCGATGAACGGCCAGGCGGCTGCGGCGGCGCCAACGGCGGCCATGGCGCCCGATGCCACGTAGAGAAAATCTCGGCGTGTTCCATCCATTGTCGTTGCTGTCACCGGGATCACCTTCTTTAAAAGCAGTCAGAGACTGGCGTAAGGAAAACTGTCGTGGCGGGAATGCAAGCCCCGGCCCACGGAATAGCCCGAAACGCGCCCGTCCGCGCGGTAAAATAGAGAGTCGAATTTCGAGGGTCTTGCGGCACGATGCCGCAGAAAATGCCTTTTCCGCCCGTATCTTGGGTCATTCAAAGGGAGACGATTTTGCGTCTGGCGCTCTACCAGCCTGACATTCCACAGAATGCCGGTTCGCTGATGCGGCTTTGCGCCTGCCTGGGCGTGCCGATGGACATTGTCGAGCCCTGTGGTTTTCTGCTCACGGACCGCAATTTCCGGCGGGCAGGGATGGATTACTGGGCGGAAACCGACCTCGCCCGGCACGAATCCTGGGAGGCCTTTCGGGCAAAAGCCCCCGGCCGCCTCCTGCTTCTCACCACCCGGGCTGCCCAGCCTTATGCCGGCTTTGTGTTCCAGCCCTCCGACACACTGATTCTGGGCCGGGAAAGCGCCGGGGTCCCCGAAATCGTGCATGAGGCCGTAAATGAGCGCTTGCTGATTCCCATGCGGCCGGGCATGCGCTCCATCAATGTCGCTCAGGCCGCTGCCATGGTCTTGGGCGAAGCCTTGCGCCAGACTGACGCTTTCCCGGAGAACCACGCCTGATGCACCTCACGCTTTTAGACCCAGGCGGCCTCCTCGCCCTGGCCCAGGTGCTGATGATCGACGTGGTGCTGGCGGGCGACAATGCCGTGGTGATCGGGCTGGCGGCCGCCCGGGTCCCCAAGCATCTGCGGCGTAAAGTCATCATATTCGGCCTGGCCGCGGCCGTGCTTTTGCGGGTGGCGATGGCCTTCGTCGCCGTCCAGCTGATGCAGATCATCGGCCTGACCCTGGCGGGCGGCATTCTGCTTTTGTGGGTGAGCTGGCGCTTCTGGCGCGACATTTCCGGCGCCCACAAGGACCATAATGTCGAAGTCGACGCCAATGCTTCCCTGCGCCGCGCCATCCTGCAGATCACGCTCGCCGACGTCTCGATGTCGCTGGACAATGTCCTGGCGGTGGCGGGTGCGGCGCGCGACCATCTCGATGTCCTGGTGATCGGCTTGCTGATGTCGGTGGCGCTGATGGGAGCTGCCGCAAACCTGATCGCGCGCCTGCTCGAGCGCTATCGCTGGATCAGCTATATCGGCCTGGTGATCGTGATCTATGTCGCAGGTTCGATGATCTGGTCGGGCAGCCATGATGTGCTCAAGGCGCTGGGCTAGAGCGGGCTATTTAACCCGCAGCAGGATTGCCGTGGCATCGTCGCTTTTCTTGAAGCGGGGAAATTTCTCGCCCAGCGGATCTGTCTCTTCGATCTCGCGCAGCTCTTTGCCCAGCGCGGCGAGCCCCTTGCCTTGCGCCGCAGCCATCAGGCTTTGCATGTCATACACGCCATAATCGCTGACCAGCGCCAGAAAACCGTCGCTGGCGATCAGCATCAGCGAGTCCTTCTGCGATGACAAAGTGTGCCGCGAGACATGGCCCGCCGCACGGACGTCTGGAGAAAAAAGCCAATTGCGCCCGCTGTTGATGCGGTTGCGCGCGGCACGCAGCAACGGCTCGATCTGCGGCCGGTCGATGCCGGACGCGGACGACATGTTGGCGGCTCGCGCCACCATCTTGGCCCGCTTGGCTTCCGCCTGACGTTTTTCCAAGGTCTCGCCGACGATTTCGATCTCGCCCCTTTGCGCGACAATCGCAGCACAGTCTCCGAACCAGAGGAATTCTATTTCTGCCTTTTCTGGCTCACGACCAAGCTCCACCACCATCATCATCGAGGCACAAGGCGTCTGCCATTTCTCGCGGATGGGTTCGCGCGCCAGGCCGGCAAAACTTTTTTCCGCATCGGCCAGCGCATGCTTCAAGGCAATTGGCGGCGCGTCGCCGTCCCTCAGATGCGCGGTGATCCGCCGGGCGCCGAATTGCGCGATCCAGGCGGCGTCGCTGGGTCCGGGCAGCAGCGATGGGCCCAGCGGCGTTGCGCCGTCCATCACCAACGCCGCGTGATCCAGAAATGCCAGGGCATCTTCGTTCGGTTTGGCCGCATCGCCGGCCAAGGAAATCTGATCCAGCAATTCCAGACTCATGACGCGGCCCCGATGATGCTCTTCATCTTTTCCGCGAGCGCATCCTGATCGGGCAGAAAATCTTCTTCCATCCACCAGGCTTCCACCGCCGCCAGCACCCGCCCCACTTCTGGGCCTTCGGCCACGCCGGCCGCCATCGCTTCGCGGCCGGTGAGCGGAAACCGGGGCCGCTCCCAGCCATCGGCAATGGAAAGCAGCATCCGCCACTGGATCGCGCCCACGCCGCGCGGCGATACCGCCCAACTTAGAAGCACACGGTCGCGAAAACGCGGGACGCCGATGCGGTAAAGCAGACGCCGCACATCTGCCGCCGACAGATGCGCCGCGATCTTTTCACGCGCCGCAGCCAGCCCCTCCAGCCGCGCCCGCTCGGCGCCGGAAAGTTTCAGCCGCTCGCCCGCCGCCAGCGCGATATCTGCTTCATCCGGTAAAAGCGCCGCCAAACGCAGAATCGGATCGGGCGGAAATTGATTCTCCGCCTCGATCACCACCAGATTTTCCAACCGCGGCAATTGCAGCGCATGGGGCAGTAATTCCGGCAATATGCCCGATGCCGCCATCAAACGCAGCGACGGCACGGGATTGGGACATTCCAGAAGCCGCAGCATTTCCTTGGCGATGCGTTCGCCCGACAATTGCGCCAGGCCCGATTTGGCATCGGCCGCGGCACGCAGTGCTTCGGCGTCCATGTCGCCCTTGCCGTACCAGGCGTGAAATCGGAACAGGCGCAGGATACGCAGATAGTCTTCACGAATGCGTGCAGATGCGTCACCGACAAAACGGACCCGGCCCGCGATCAGATCTTCCACACCGCCGTGATAGTCGAATATTTCGCCCTCGATGCTGGCGTAGAGCGCATTCATGGTGAAATCGCGCCGATTGGAATCTTCCATCCAGTCGTCGGTGTATTCCACCACAGCATGACGGCCATCGGTTTCCAGATCCCGGCGAAGACTGGTCACTTCGTAAGGCAGCCCATTGACGATCGCCGTGACAGTGCCATGCGCCAACCCGGTGGGTACCGCCTTGATCGCGGCGCTCTCTAGCCGCTTGAGGGTTTCGTCAGGAGGCATCGGCACGGCGATGTCGATATCCTGCACGGCCGAACCGGAAAGCGCATTGCGCACTGCCCCACCCACGAACCGTCCTTCAGACAGCACCGCCATCAGCTTGCGTGTCTCGGTTGCCGTCATCCAGGCATGCTTCGATGGATCAAGACGCATGGCGGCGCCCGATTCTTTTTATCTTGTCTTGAGATATGGCCACGACCACCAAAACATCCCTATAGCAATTTGCACTTGGCCATATCCCAAGACGGGGTGCCGTCATCCAGGCATGCTTGGCAGGATCGAGTCTCATCGCGCCACACTATCATCGCCCGTCAGCCGGGCGGCGAAATCCACAAGGATCGCGGCGGTCGCGCCCCAGATGGTGCGCCCTTCCGGCGAGAACACATAAAAGCTGCGCTCGCGCCCGCCCCATAGCCGTGTTTCCAGGCGGCGGTTGGCGGGGTCGAGAAAGAAGGCCAGCGGCGCTTCGAACGCTTCGGCCACTTCGTCGGGATTGGGCGCCAAGGTGAAACCATCCGACAGCACACCCACCACCGGCGAAATGTCGAAGCCGGTGCCGGTGCGATAGCGCGGCAGATAGCCGGCGACACTGACAAAGGCGGGGTCGATGCCGGTCTCTTCCATGGTCTCGCGCAGCGCCGTCTCGAGGGGCGACAGATCGCCGGCTTCGCTGCGCCCGCCCGGGAAACTCACCTGCCCGCTGTGGCGCGCCAGATGCGCCGTGCGCTGGGTGAAGAGAATGCTGGGCTCGGGCCGCATGATCACCGGCAAAAGCACGGCGGCCTCCATCGCGGCAGTCTGCGTCGGCGGGCGCAGCTCGGGATGCAGATCGTAATCGTCATGACCGATGTAATCGGGGGGAGCGTTCAGCAGCACGCGGCGCAGCGCGCCGACCGGATCATCCCTGAGGCGCGCCAGAACATCCTTCACGGCGCCGCACCCAGGACAAAGAATTCGTTGCTGCTCCACACGCCCAGGTTCCCGCCCCGCTCGACCGCGCATGCAACCAGATCATAATAGACAGAACGCGCCAGCTTCGCCTCCAATCCCCGGCGCACATGCAGATAAGGAATGGGAGCCCCGCTTCTTGAATCGGGCTCGAACCGCAACGCGTGATTCGGCCCGGCGGTCACATCGTCACCCACATTGGTGGTGAAAGTCAGGCTCTGGTTTTCACCGCCACCGGCCGCTGTCATCGCCACCGCCAGGAAAGGCGCGTCCTCGACCGCGATCGAGAGTTTTTCCACCGGCGTCACCAGCATGAAACCCTCGTCATCTTTGCGCAGGATGGTGGAGAATAGCCGCACCAGGGCGGGCCGCCGGATGGGTTCGCCGTCATGAAACCAGCGTCCGTCCCTGTCGATCCGCATGCCGCTATCGCCGCAAAAATCGGGATTCCAGCGCGTCACCGGCGGCAATTCACCATGACTTTCGGCGGCTGCCTGAAGCCCGGCCAAACCCGCGCTTGGGGAACGTTTGGGGGGATAGTCGCGCGCCATGGGCCGATTTATGCCGCTTCCGCATTATAAGTGAAGCCGGGGCAGGTTTTGACACTTGCCACGGCTGGTGCAGAATGACGGTTCCCCAGAGCAAAATCGTCATGTGGAATGACGGTTTTGCTCTAGGTCTTTGTTTTGTCGCGCGATCTGGCGGAAAACCGCTTCACACTTTTCCGGATCGCGCTTTGAACCGGCGGCGAGAAAGACGTGAGTAACCGCATGATCCAGGACGCCGAAACCCTCAGCGAGCATGATGCCCCGGCCCGGCTCGATGCCGCGGCCCAGACATTCGCGGCGGCAAAAAAGCGCCTCGGCCAGGTGATCTTCGGCCAGGACGATGTGATCGAACAGGCACTGGTGACCCTGTTAGCCGGTGGCCATGGGCTTCTGATCGGCGTACCGGGCCTGGCCAAGACCAAGCTGGTGGAAACCCTGGCCATCGTGCTGGGCCTGGACACCAGCCGCATCCAGTTCACCCCCGATTTGATGCCCACCGACATCACCGGTTCCGAAGTGATGGAAGAAACCGCGTCGGGCAGCCGCGCCTTCCGTTTTATCCAGGGTCCCGTCTTCACCCAGCTTCTGATGGCCGACGAAATCAATCGCGCCAGCCCCCGCACCCAGTCGGCCCTGCTGCAGGCGATGCAGGAAAAGCACGTCACCGTGGCGGGCGCACGTTACGACCTGCCGCGCCTGTTTCATGTGCTGGCAACCCAGAATCCGCTGGAGCAGGAAGGCACCTATGCCCTGCCCGAAGCCCAACTCGACCGCTTTCTGCTGCAGATCGATGTCGGCTATCCCGATCTGGAATCCGAACGCCGCATGCTGCTCGCCACCACCATGGGCGAAGAAGTGCGGGCTTCGCGGGTCTGCGGTCCCGACGATTTGATCGCGGCCCAGATGCTGGTCCGGCGCATGCCGGTGGGCGAGAAGGTGATGGAGTCGATCCTGAAGCTGGTGCGCGCGGCGCGCCCGGATTCCGATCATGACGAAACCCGCGGGTTGATCGCCTGGGGACCGGGGCCGCGCGCCAGTCAGGCCTTCATGCTGGCGGCTCGGGCACGCGCGCTTCTGGACGGACGGCTGACGCCATCCACCGACGATATCGTGGCCCTGGCGGGCCCGGTGCTGCGCCATCGCATGGCGCTGAGCTTCTCTGCTCGCGCTGAAGGCGCGACCACGGCTCAGGTCATCGAAAAGCTTTGCAACGCACTGCTTTAATTTTTGTCGCGGTTCCGGTCGGAGTTGCTTAGCGTCAGCGTCGTGGCAACAGCTGCACACTTTTCCTGGAACCGCTTTAGAGGATTCTTGATTGACGGGATTTTCGCCGCTCCAGCATGAAGCGGACGCTCTGGGCGCGGGCCTGCCGCCGCTCATGGTGGCGGCGGACCGGCTTGCCGCGTCGATCAGCCTGGGCGCGCATGGCCGCCGCAAGGCCGGCATCGGCGAGAATTTCTGGCAGTTCCGCCGCTACGGCTCTTCGGATTCGGTGGGCCGCATCGACTGGCGGCAATCGGCCAAGTCGCAGCATCTGTTCGTGCGCGAGCGCGAATGGGAAGCCGCCCAGACCGTCTGGTTCTGGCGCGACAATGATCCGGGCATGCGCTTCGGATCGGGCGATGTGACGAAGATCCAGCGCGCCAACCTCTTGCTGTTGGCGCTGGCGTCCTTGCTGGTGCGGGGTGGCGAGCGGGTGGGCCTGATGGGCGCGTCCTATCTGCCGGCCGCTTCACGCTTCACGCTTTCGCGGATCGGCCATTCGCTGCTCGATCCGGCGGCCCAGAACAAAGAACAGAAAAAGGAGGGCCCGCCGGCCACGCCGATCGCACGCGGATCGCGCATCGTCTGGCTGAGCGATTTCCTGGCGCCCGATGTGGAAGAGCGCATGACCGGTTTCGCGCGCCTGGGTGCGGTCGGTCACCTGGTGCGTATCGTCGATCCGGCGGAAGAGGATTTTCCCTATAGCGGCCGCGCCCGTTTCGAAGCGCCGCGCGGTCAGGACAGCGCCCTGTTCGGCCGCGCCGAAAGCATCGGTGCGGATTATCGCGCCCGCTTCGCTGCCCATGGCGAAAAGATCGCGCGCACCGCGACGCGGCTGGGTTGGAGCGCCACCACCCATCGCACCGATCATGCGCCGCAGACCGCTCTGATTGCGCTGCACGCCGCGATCGGGCCCACCTGAGATGGGGGCCTGAGACGATGGGTTTGTTTTCGGCACTGAGTTTCGGCGCACCCTGGATATTGGCGGCGCTGGCGGCGCTTCCCGCGCTGTGGTGGTTGCTGAAAGTGACCCCGCCGCAGCCGCGCCGCATCCTGTTTCCGCCTATCCGTCTTCTGCTGGGCCTCAAGGACGAAGAGCAGACACCCGCGCATACACCATGGTGGCTGTTGCTTCTGCGCCTGGCGGCAGCGGGTCTGCTGATTCTGGCATTGGCAGATCCCTTGCTGGGACGCGTGGTGAAAATTCTGGGCGATGGACCGCTGGTCCTGGTGGTGGACAATGGCTGGACCGCCGCGAAGAACTGGGACCAGCGCCAGTCGCTGATCGCCGATCTGCTGCGAGCGGCGGGAGACCGGCCCGTC
Source organism: Pseudomonadota bacterium (assembly GCA_040389405.1). Classification (GTDB taxonomy): domain Bacteria; phylum Pseudomonadota; class Alphaproteobacteria; order Micropepsales; family Micropepsaceae; genus Rhizomicrobium. The sequence goes on from JAZJZY010000002.1 coordinate 733,467, forward strand.
GCTATCGTGCCCACCGCCACGCCCGGGGCGATCACCCTGATGGACGCGGGCGCGGCGGAAAAAACCGCGCGCGAATTGAAACCTGTGTCCTGGCCTGGCGATCGCATGCTCGCCGCCCGTGAACTGGGGCGTGCGCATTTGGTAGGACAGCCGCAGATTTCCTGGCTCAGCGATGGGATCGAGGACGGCCAGGGCCAGGCCTTGCGCCGCGCTTTGGCCGCGATGGGACCCTTGCGCATCTTCGCGCCGGATCGTCCGGCGCTGGGACTGCTGCCGCCGCGTCATGACGGCACCGGATTTTCCGTCACCGCCATTCGCGCGGGTGCGGGGCCTTCCACCCGCATCCAAGTCGCGGCCATCGGTCCGCGCGGCGAGATGCTGAGCGATGCGCCGCTGGATTTCAAAGCCGGCAACAGCCGGGGCGAGGCGCACATCACCCTTCCCCTGGAAGTGCGCAACCAGACCGCGCGGCTGGAAATCCGGGGCGAGGAAACCGCAGGCGCGACACAGCTGCTGGATACGGGCGGGGCGGAGCGGCGGGTCGGTCTGGTGTCGGCGGCGGCGACGGAAAACGAGCAGCCGCTTCTGTCGGATGTTTATTATCTGGAGCGTGCCCTGACGCCGTTCGCGCAAGTGGAAAAAGGCACGGTGAGCGAGCTGATCAATCATCATATCTCGGTCCTGTTTCTCGCCGATGTCGGCAAGATCAGCGGCAGCGACGCCGATGCGGTGCAGAAATTCCTCAAGGGCGGCGGCGTCCTGATCCGCTTCGCCGGACCGCGCATGTCGAACGGCGCCGACGAACTGGTGCCGGTCGCTTTGCGCACCGGCGGGCGCTATCTGGGCAGCGCGATGGCGTGGAACCAGCCGCAGCACCTGGCGCCGTTCTTGAACGCATCGCCTTTCAACGGACTGGCGATACCCGCCGAAGTGACGGTGTCGCGCCAGATTCTGGCGGAACCCAGTGCCGAATTGTCGGACCGCGCCTGGGCGCGTCTGACCGACGGCACACCACTGGTCACGGCGCGGCAAAGCAATGGCGGCTGGATCGTGCTGTTTCACATCACCGCCAGTCCCGCCTGGTCGACGCTGCCTTTGTCGGGGCTTTATGTGGACATGCTCAAGCGGCTTCTGGCGCTGTCGACAGGCACGCCCACCGCATCGCTGGCCCGGCTTTCCAGCCTGACACCGCTCAGCGTGCTGGATGGCTTCGGACATGCGCAGGCCGCCACACCGGACATCGCCCCCATCGCGGCGCGCGAATTCGAGCGCACGCAGATTTCGGCAAAGCATCCCCCCGGGCTCTATGGGGCCAAAGGCGTGGCCAGCGCGCTCAATGAATTGAATGCGGATGCCGGCCTCCAGCCATTGGCTGTTCCGGGCATGCAGAGCTATGGCGAAGCGCGCACCGTCGCGCTGCAACCCGCTCTGCTGGCGCTGGGCGCATTGCTGCTGTTCGCGGATGCCTTGGTATCGCTCTGGCTGCGGGGATATTTTCCCCGCCGGATGCTGGGCGCCGCGGCTTCGCTGATGTTTCTTTTCGTGGCCGTGCCGCACGCCCGCGCCGATGCCGGCATCGAGATCAAGGCGGCGCTCGATACGCGGCTTGCCTATGTGATCACCGGCTTGCCGGAGCTGGACGAAGTGAGCAGGGCAGGATTGATCGGCGTGGATCGGGCGCTCAGGGCACGCACGTCCTATGAACCGCAGGATCCCATCGGCGTCGACATCACGCGCGACGATCTGGCCTTCTATCCGTTGCTCTACTGGCCGATGGATCCGCGCGAAAAGAATCTCACACCGAACGTCGTCTCCAAGCTCAACGATTATATGCGGCTGGGCGGTACCATCCTGTTCGACACCCGCGATCTCACCTTGGGCGCGGTGCGCGGCGCCAATTCGCCAGGCCAGCAGACCCTGCGCCGCCTCACCCAAGGCCTGGATCTGCCGCCGCTGGAGCCGGTGCCGGCCGATCATGTGCTGACCAAGGCGTTCTATATTCTGAAAGACTTTCCCGGCCGCTGGACGGGCGGACAGGTCTGGGTGGAACGGCTTCCGCCTGCGGAAAAAGGCCGCGAGCGTATACCCGCACGCGGCGGTGATGGCGTTTCGCCCGTGATCATCGGCAGCAATGACTGGGCCGCAGCCTGGGCGGTGGATCCGTCGGGCCATCCCTTGAGCGAGCCGGTGCCGGGCGGCGAAACCCAGCGCGAGATGGCGCTGCGCTTCGGCATCAACCTGGTGATGTATGCCCTGACCGGCAACTACAAGACCGACCAGGTCCATGCGCCCGCGCTGCTGGAGCGGCTCGGGAAATGACCAGGCTGGCATTTGATCCGCACATTCCCCTGACGCTCCTGATCCTGCTGGGCGTGGTCGCGCTGGCCATCACCATCTTCAGCATCTGGCGCGGCGCACGCGGCGCCCTGATGCGCGCACTGGCCTTCGCCATTCTTCTGTTCGCATTGGCCGGACCGATCCTGGTGAAGGAAACCCATGCGCCCCTGCCCGATGTGGTGGCGGTGGTGGTGGACCGTTCGCAAAGCATGGGTGTGGGCCAGCGCGCGGTACAAGCCAATGCCGCGTTGGCGGCGCTGCGGCGCCAGATCGCCGCCCAACCCAATCTGGCGCTGCGCGAGACCAGCATCACGACCACCACAACAGGCGAAAATAACGGCACCCAGGCGTTTGCGGCCCTGAACAATGCGCTGGCCGATGTGCCGCCCGGCCGGGTCGCCGGCGCCATCATGATCACCGATGGCGAAGTCCATGACGTGCCGGCAACGCTTTCCTTCAAGGCGCCGCTGCAGGTCCTGATCGCGGGCGGCCATGGCGAGCGCGACCGCAAGCTCACCGTGCTGAATGCCGAGCGTTTCGCCATTGTCGGCCAGAGCGCGCAGATGGTTTTGCGTGTCGATGATTTCGGCGGTTCGGCGGGCGGTAGCGCCGAAGTCAGCCTGTCGGTGGACGGAAAACCGCTGGGCAATCGCGTGGTATCGGTGGGCTCGGAGACCATCTTGAAAGTCCCTGTTACCCATGAAGGCGAGAACATTGTCGAATTGTCTGCGGCGCCGGGGCCATCCGAACTCACTTTGCAGAACAACCGCGCAGTCGTGTCGGTTTCCGGCGTGCGCGACCGTCTGCGCGTGCTGCTGATTTCGGGCGAGCCGCACGCGGGCGAGCGGGTATGGCGCAATCTGCTCAAGGCCGATCCGTCGGTGGACCTGGTGCATTTCACCATCCTGCGTCCGCCGGACAAGCAGGACTCCACGCCCATCGAGGAATTGTCCCTGATCACCTTCCCGACGCGCGAACTGTTCCTGGAGAAACTCAAATCCTTCGATCTGGTGATCTTCGATCGCTATGGCGAAGCCGGCATCCTGCCGATGGCCTATTTCGAAAACATCGCCAATTACGTCGATGAAGGCGGCGCCTTGCTGGTGTCGTCGGGCACGGAATTCGCCAAGGACCAAAGCCTGTACCGCACGCCGCTTTCCAGCGTGCTGCCGGCCCAGCCCTCCGGCGAAATCTACACCCAGCCCTTCAAGCCGCATGTCACCGCCACCGGCCTGGCCCATCCGGTGACCCGCGATCTTCCCGGCAGCAACAATGAAATCCAGACCGAACCGACATGGGGCCGCTGGTTCCGCCAGATCGGTGGCAGAAGTGTCGGCGGCCAGACCGTGATGAGCGGTCCCAATAACCAGCCGCTGCTGGTGCTGGATCAAGTGAAGAAAGGGCGCGTCGCCGAACTGATGTCGGACCAGATCTGGCTGTGGGCGCGCGGCTTCGAAGGCGGCGGACCGCAAGCCGAATTGCTGCGCCGGCTGGCCCATTGGCTGATGAAGGAGCCGGAACTGGAAGCGGAGAATCTTTCCGCCGCCGTGGTGGATGGCGAGATGGTGGTGACGCGGCGGACCATGGCGCCCGACGCCAAACCGGTCGATATGACGACGCCGTCCGGCACGCATGCCACCATCACCCTCGCCCGCGTCGAAGCCGGAACATGGCGCGGCACAAGGAAAGTCAGCGAGCTGGGACTTTATCGCCTGACCGATGGCGCCCTGTCGGCGGTGACGGCAGCCGGACCGCTCAATCCGAAGGAAGTCGCGGACATGCGTGCCACGGCCGACATTCTGGAGCCGTTGGCGACAAGCAGCGGCGGCTCGGTTCACTGGCTGGCGGACGGCATGACGGGCCTGCACCGGGTCGCGCCCGCGCAAACGGCCTATGGCTCCAACTGGATCGGCCTTCGGCGCAACAATGCCTATCGCGTCACGGCGCTGGAACAGGAACCGCTGCTGCCTGCCTGGGCAGCGCTGCTGCTGGTGGTCGGATCGCTGTTCTTAGCTTGGAAAATTGAAGGCCGTTAGACCATCCGCGTTGACCGGCATCCCTACACCACCGCCATGGACGCCGGAAGATCGCCAAGCCAGCAGTGGCGAAGGGGACAGCGAATAAATGAATACCATCGTCATCCGCGCGCTTGAGCCATCGGAATGGGAAATCCTCCGAGAATTTCGGTTGGCTTCACTCAGAGACGCACCTGGCGTATTCGCCACCGGCTACGATGCAGCAGCGATGTGGCTACCAGATGACTGGCGGGCAGAGACCAAAGGTCCGGATCATCAGGTCTTCGGGCTGTTCGACGAAAAGCGCCTGATCGGCATTACGGCGACTTTCACGTATCGCGGAGACCCGACAGGGCAAACCGCGCTGCTGGCGATGTCGTTTATATTGCCGCCATATCGCGGGCGCGGCCTGTCGCGCATGTTCTACGAAGCGCGACTAGCTTGGATTTGGGCACAACCGCAGTTCCGACGCGTGATTGTCTCTCACCGAAAGTCGAATGAAGCCTCCCGGCGAGCCAACCAACGACACGGCTTCGTCCAGACAAGCACCGCCTCGCATACTTGGCCCGACGGAGAAACCGAAGACGAAATATTCTACGAACTGGAAATTTCAAACTAGGACAAGTTAGACGCAACGCGTCAATCAGCCCAGCGGCGTGCTGTCGGCGCAGACCGCATCGTCGATATGCGCGCGGCGGATGGGACCGCCGAGTTTTTCCAGCGCACCGTCGGCAAGCGCCAACCCCAGCAACCGGCTTGTATCCACCGGTCCGGGGAATTGCAGGCGGCCGGGCGACAATTTCGCAAATCCGACACGCGCATAGTAAGGCTCGTCGCCCACCAGCAGGATCGCACCCCAGCCGCTTTTTTGCGCGGCGGCGATGCCCGCCTGCATCAGGGCGATGCCGATGCCACGTCCACGCTGTGCGCCATCGACAGCCAAGGGGCCCAGAAGCAGGACATCGTCATCGCCGACCTTGATGGGCCAGAAACGTACGGAGCCGCGCAGGATTCCATTTTCCACTGCGACAAAACTCAAATCCGCGACAGCGCGCACGCCTTCGCGCAACCGATACGCAGTCTTGGCGTACCGCCCGGGCCCGAAGCCCGCTTCGTTCAGCGCGGCGACACGCGCGGCATCTTCGGCGCGTTCCTGCCGGATTTCCCAGGTGCGAATTTCTGGTTGCGCAGACATGGCGTTCGACTACGCGCGCGAGTTCGCAAAGGCAAGACTTACCAATGGGGGCTCGGACCTGCGCCGGATGCAAGTTCAGCCAGACGGCGCGCAGTGCCGGGCGCAACATCGGGCGGCGGCGCGTCGGGCCTCGCCCAGAGGATCGCGCGCACTTCCATATTGGGACGAAAATCCACGGTGCCGCCCTCGACGATGTAAAGCGCCGTAACGTGGGTGATCCACCAGACCCGACGGCTGTAAATTCCGTACAGCCGGGCGGAGCCGCCCGAAAGACCCACTTCCTCCCGCAGCTCGCGCCACATGGACGCCTCTACCGGCTCGCCCCGGCCGATGCCGCCGCCGGGAAGCCGCCAGCCCGACATATAGGTCTGCCGCACCAGGAGAACCTGGCCCTTCGCATCCATGATCGCCCCGGCCACGCCAAAGGCCACCGGGGTCAGGAGCGATTTTCCCGTCAAAAGCAGGCCGGTCAGGATGCGGGAAAGGTCCAAACTCACATTTCCATCGTAAATTCGTAAACCGCTTGATAACCAGACTTACGTAACCTGCGGTAGCAATTTCGGCCCCTCCCGTCCATTTGCTGGCTTTTGGCCAGGCCGGGCGGTTTTGGGAACGGTTGCCGCGATTGGTGTGAAGCCGGGGATTGTAACGCGTATGTCGGGGCCTGTTTTCGAGGTGCTGCGAGTACTGGTTGTCGAGGACAACCAGCATATGCGATCGCTGCTGCGTTCGCTGCTGAATTCCATTGGCATCCGGGAAGTCCATGAAGCCTCCAACGGTGCGGCCGCCTTGGATGTGCTGCGCGAGAAAACCTGCGACCTGGTCCTGTCCGACCTGGCGATGCATCCGATGGACGGCATCGATTTCACCCGCGAGGTGCGACTGTCGCCGCGCAGCGCCAACCCTTTCCTGCCCATCATCATGGTCACCGGCCATACCGAGCGGCACAAGGTCGAGGCGGCCCGCGATGCCGGCGTCACCGAATTCATCGCCAAGCCGATCACGCCCCAAAGCCTGTTCACGCGCATCGGCGAAATCGTCGAACGCCCTCGTGCGTTTGTCCGCTGCGAAGGCTATTTCGGCCCCGACCGCCGCCGCAAGGCGCAAGAGGATTATGCCGGTCCCTGGCGCCGGCATGGCGATACGCATGACTTGCAGGTTCAGTAAATGAAGAAGAAGGCACAGGTCATTCCGCCCGATGCCTATCCGCAGATGGTGAGCAAAAGCGACGCCATAAAAATGGCGCGCGCCTTGCGCGCACCTGAGACCGCCGCGCGTGGCGCCCGCGTGATCCAGGACGCGGGACAGAAGCTGCGCCATGGCGTGCATGATTATGTGCGCGAACTGGAAGCAGCGACCGGCAATCGCCAGGTCATTTTCGAGAAAGCCCATGAAATACGCGGTTTTGCGGAAACCGCGGGATTGCGCGCCACCGGCCGCATCGCAGGCGGGCTGTGCCGGTATTTCGAGGAAATGGAAAAGCTTGACGCGGTCCCTGATAACGCCGTCATCGCCCTGCATGTTTCGGCCATCGTGCGGGCCGCTCACGCCAAGGGCGAAGCCAATCGCGCGGGCGATGCGGTGGTCAAAGAACTGGCGGCGTTAGTTGCCCACAAGCTGGCCGAGACCCGATCAGCCATTGCGGGCTGAGCCGACAGATTTGGCGATTGAGGAAGCGTTAACACTTCCGGCCCGCGAAACACGCCGCAATTCACCCCTCCTTAAGTCCTGCCGTTAATAATAAGGCTGCAGCGCATTTCATCACGAAATGCCGTCTCGAATTCGTTTGCGGGCAGGTTTTCTTTTTATGCTTCAGCTAGGCGGCGTTGTCGTTCTTTTTGCCTGCGTGTTCGGCGGCTATCTGATGACCGGCGGCTCGCTGGAAGTCGTGATCGAGGCTGCGCCGCATGAAATGCTGACCATCTTCGGCGCCGCCATCGCCGCCATGCTGATCGCCGGCTCGATGTTCAATCTCAAGAAGATCGGCGGCAGCCTGGGCAAGATCGTCAAGGGCCCGCACTGGAAGCCGGGCGATTATCGCGATCTTCTCTGCCTGCTCTTTCTTCTGACCAAGACCATGAAAACCAAGGGCCTGATCGCCCTGGAAGCGCATATCGAAAAGCCGGAAGAATCGTCGATCTTCAAGCGCTATCCCAAGATCATGAAGGATCACTTCGCGCTCGCCTTCATCTGCGACACGCTCAGGATGATGACCATGAGCCTGGAAGACCCGAACCAGGTCGAGACCGCGATGGAAAAACAGCTGGAAAAACACCATCACGAGGCCCTGATCGGCGCCAATGCCTTGCAGGCGATGGCCGATGGTCTGCCCGCGCTGGGCATCGTCGCCGCCGTGCTCGGCGTCATCAAGACCATGGGCGCCATCACCGAGCCGCCCGCGGTGCTGGGCGGCATGATCGGCTCGGCCTTGGTCGGCACGTTCCTGGGCGTCTTTCTTGCCTATGGCATTGTGGGCCCGATGGGCGCCAGGTTGAAAGCGATCGCGGACGAGGACACCCTTTTCTATCACGTGATCCGCGACATCCTGGTCGCGCATCTGCACGGCAATGCGGCGCAAGTGTCGGTGGAGATCGGGCGCGGCAGCGTGCCGGGCGAGTATCAGCCCAGTTTCCAGGAACTAGAAGCGTCGCTTAATTCCATTCCGCCTGAAGGCGCTTAACTTCACGCGCTCCCGACCATCGGAAAGTGCGACGAAGAACACCGCCAGAGCACCGGACATGATGCCCAGCGGCATCGCGTAGGTGATGTCCATATCCGATCCAAATACGACAATACTGCAGACGATGACGCCCGTCAGTTGCGCGAGGCTTTTCGGCATTCCCATGACCCACCTGTTTTGTCCCAATTCAGGACACAGAGAAGGGAGCTTGGGAAGTCCGCTTTGTTCCAATAGTTAACGGCGTCGGGCTAGCCAGCCTTGCGGGCTGTCAGCACCGGAAAGCCGCCTTTTTCCAGCCCGGTGCGGATTTCGGCGGCATGTTCGGCGTCGCGCGCCTCGATCACCATGCCCAGAGTGGCCGATTTGGCCGATAGGCCGCTCATCATGCGATTGTGGGAGACTTCCAGAATATTGCCCCCGGCCTCGCCCACCAGCGCCGCCACCCGCGACAGCGCGCCGGGCTGATCGGCAATCGCCACATCCAGGGTGAGGATGCGGCCTTCGCGCGACAGTTCGCGCAAAATCACATTCGACAGCATCCGCATATCGATATTGCCGCCCGATATCACGATGCCGACCTTGCGACCCTTGAACAGCTCGGGATTTTTCAGCACGGCGGCAAAACCCGCCGCCGCCGCACCTTCGATCACGGTCTTCTCGATTTCCAGGATCATGGCCAGTGCATGTTCCATCGCCGATTCGCTCACCAGCAGGATGTCCGTCACCAGCGCCTTGACGATGGTGGTGGTGAGCGCACCCGGATGCTTGACCGCGATGCCTTCGGCAATGGTTTGTGCCGGCGCCTCCTCGATCAGGGCTTCGCCCCGCATCGCCTGGCGCATCACCGGATAAAGCTCGGCCTGGGCGCCATAGATAACGATGTCGGGCTTCAAGGCTTTGGCCGCCACAGCGATGCCCGAGATCAAGCCGCCGCCGCCCACCGGCACCACAAGGGTATCCAGCTCGGGCGCATCCTCCAGCATCTCCAGGCCCAAGGTGCCTTGGCCCGCGATCACTTTCACATCGTCATAGGGATGAATGAAAGTGAGCCCGTCGCGATCGGCGATGATGCGCGCCGCGACATTGGCCTGTTTGAGGTCATTGCCTTCCAGTATCACGGTGGCGCCGAAATCGCGCGTATGCTTGACCTTGGTGAAAGGAGCGGTCACCGGCATCACGATGGTGGTGGGAACGCCCAGCCGTCCGGCATGATAAGCGACGCCCTGCGCATGGTTGCCCGCACTCATCGCGGCAACACCACGCTTGCGTTCTTCCGGCGTCAGCGCCATCAGGCGATTGAACGCGCCGCGCTCCTTGAAGGAGGCGGTGAATTGCCGGTTCTCGAACTTCAGATAGATGTCGCAGCCCGCGATCAGGGACAGGGTTTGCGAATGGCGCATCGGCGTGCGCACCACCTGACCCTCAATGGTCCGGGCCGCGGCGCGAATATCGTCCAGTGTTACGGGAAGCGCTTCTGTCATGATCGCAAATCCACCGGAAATTCGGAACGGCACGTCAGAGACCTATCATGCGCGGGAGGCGTTGCTAAGCGCCGCCCGCGCGATCCAGGGTTGCGCCGCTAAGGGCCTGATTGGGATTGGTGTTGCCGGGCAGTTTTGAAACCCCCGGCCAGGGGTCAGTTACCAGACGCCTTCCGCTTTCGCGGCATCTTTTCGTAACGCCACCAAGGTGACGCCCAGCATTTTTCGCCGGGCGCTCTAGTTCATTTTTCGAGCCCGCAAGATTGCGACCGTGAAGAATCCCGGCAACGGAGCGGAGCTCGCCACTTACGTTGTTGAGAAAGGAAAGCCCTTGGTCGAGGTTGCGAAGTAAGGCGCGACCGCTGTCGATCGACGGGCCGCTGTGTGTGGCGGAGATGGGATTGGTAGCACCGGACGGATTTGAACCGCCGACCAAGGGATTATGATTCCCCTGCTCTACCGCTGAGCTACGGTGCCACGCGGCCAAGATGGTCGCTGAGGCGGGGGATGTAGGGGGGCCTGCCCTTTCCTGTCAAGATTGGGCGGAAAATGGGGAAAAAGCCGCTATTCCGCGGCAGTCCGGACGGCTTCGGCCTGCTTTATCCAGCCGCCGCCCAATACGCGGCCGTGCCCTACGCTGTCGCTGGCACCATAAAAGACGCAGGCCTGACCGGGTGCAACGGCGTCTTCCGCCGATGCCAGTTCCACCCGCGCCGTGTTTCCCGGCAAGGGCGTCACATGGGCCGCCACCGGCGGGCGCATGGAACGGACTTTCACGGCGCAATCGAAGGGTGCACCCGCGTCCACCAGCCAGTTCACATTGTGCAGTTCGATGACGCGCGAGGCGAGCGCCGAACGCGGACCCACGACGACGCGCGCATGCACGGCATCCAGCTTCAGGACAAAGAGCGGCTCTTCATTGCCCGACAGACCGAGGCCTTTGCGCTGGCCGACGGTGAAATTGAAGATGCCGTCATGGCGGCCAATAACGGCGCCCGCTTGGTCCACGATCTCGCCCGGCCGTGCCGCATCAGGCCGCAGCTTCTCGACGATATTGGTGTAGCGGCCTTCCGGCACGAAACAGATATCCTGGCTGTCCGGCTTGGCGGCAGTGACCAGATCCAGTTCCGCGGCCAGCGCCCGCACCGCGCTCTTTTCCATGTCGCCCAGGGGAAAGCGCAGATAATCCAGCTGCGTTTGCGTCGTGGCGAAGAGGAAATAGCTCTGGTCGCGCGTCACATCCTGGGCGGCATGCAGTTCGGCGCCGTTCACGCCTTCGACGCGGCGGACATAATGGCCGGTCGCCAGGGCCTCGGCGCCCAACTCGCGCGCCGTATCCATCAGGTCCGCGAATTTCACTTTCTCGTTGCAGCGGACGCAAGGGATCGGCGTTTCGCCCCGCGCATAGGCGTTCGCAAAATCCTCGATCACATGCTTGCGGAAGCGGCTTTCATAATCGAGCACATAGTGCGGAATGCCGATCGCCTCGGCCACGCGCTTGGCGTCATAGATATCCTGCCCCGCGCAGCAGGCGCCTTTCTTCTTCTGCACCGTGTCGGGATAAAGCTGCAGCGTGATGCCCACCACGTCGTATCCTTGGCGCTTGAGCAGCGCCGCGGTGACGGAAGAATCCACGCCGCCCGACATGGCAGCGACGATCCGGCCTTTGGTGGGAGCAGCGGTCATCGGCGGCATATAGGGCCGCCGGCTCAGAACCGCAACAAAAAGCCGGGATCAGTTGCCCGGCGTCGGCAGATAATTCAACAACGTCAACTGGTTGAGGCCCGAGGTGACCTGCAGCACCGCCTGCAGCGCGGTCTGGTTCAAGGACAGCTGGGTCGCCGCCTCGGCCATGTTGGTCTTCTGGATATTGTTGATGAAGCCTGTATAGAGCGTCGCCATCGAATCCTGCTGGGTGCTGGCACTCTCCAGCTGGTTAAAGGCATAGCCGTTCTGCGCGGCGGTAGTGTTCAAATTGACCGCGACCGTGCCGACCGAGGTGATCTGGCCGGTGAGAAAATCATTCTGTGCCTGACTGAGGCTGACGCTTCCATCCAGATTGCCGCTGGCGCCGGCATCGAAGCTGGCAATGTCCTTCAGCGCCTGCATCAAGCCGGTGCCGACATCCGAAGCGGTGATGCCGAAGGTGACGGTCTGGCCGTCCGCCACCTGCACTGATTTCTTGTCGGTGCCATTATTGAAGGCGCCCGAGATCGATGGCAACGCCACAAGAGACGACAGGGATGACACCGTTACTGGGGCAACATCCGTCTTGCCGCCGCTGTAAAGATAATCGCCATTGGCATCCTTGGAATTGAGGATCGCGGTCGCCTGGTCGAAAATATTCTGCACCTGGCCCATCAAGGTGGTGGGATCGTTGTTTGCCACCGCGTCGGACACCGCTTTCTTCAGTTGCGTCACCAGCGTGTTGAGACTGGTGAGATGGGTGTCCTGCATGTCGGCCTGGGTGGTGGCCAGATCGGTGGCTGCCTTGTAGGCATCGTTGCGAGCATTGGCGGAAATCGACGCCGTCAGCACCTGGGCCTGATTGCCGAAGCCGGAATAGGTGGAGGAAACCACCTGGGAGGCGATCTGTTCGTTGGTCTTGTTCAGCGCCGCGCTGGTCTTGTTGATCTGGCTGAGGAAATACGCGCTCTGCTGGGCGGTGGGAATACGGTCAACGCTCATGAGTCATGTCCTACTGGATCTGCATCAAGGTCTGATAGAGCTGGTCCACCACGGTGAGCATGCGCGCACCCGCGGCATAGGCCTGCTGATAGGTGGTGAGATTGGTCAATTCCTCATCCAGGCTGACACCGGAGTTGGACGCCATGCGCGACTGGGCTTCCTGCAAACGGTCGTCTTGCGTGGTCTGGTTCTGGGTCACCGCGTTCGAGAGCGTGGAGACCTGCTGATAGAAGGACGCCGCATAGTCGGACAAGGATTCGCGCTGGGCCGAGATGCCGCCCGCGCCGGGAAAATTGCGGTCGGCATTCATCACATTCTGGAATGCGATGGCGCCGGAATTGTCACCGCCGGAAATGATGGAGTCGCCGGCCACGGTGGCAGCCGTGATTTTTGGCATACCGAGACCGATGCGCTGCGGCGCCTTGGCGACCTGTGTAGTGACCGAGAAATTGACGGCCTGATTGGCGAGATTGTTGCTGCCGATGCCGAACAGTTTGGTGAAACTGACACCGGTGGCGCCGCGCTGGGTGCTGTCGCCGGTGACATTGAGATCATAGTCGGAATAGAGCGCCGACTTGGCGGTCGAGATCGAGCCGTCGCTGTTCAAGGTGAAGGTCGCCGCGCCGCCCATCGCGCTGTTCAGCGCCGTCAACACATTACCGATGGTCTGGCCGGCTATGGTGGTGATGCTGACCTGCTTGACGATATCGCCGCTGGGCCCCTTCAGCGACAGCGCAATGACGCCGCCTGCCGCCAGGCCGCTGGCATCGGAAGCCGAAAGCCCCGTGGCGAGGGTCGAAGGCGCCTGGGCGGTGAAAACGTCGTTGAGGCCGAAAAATTGCGAGAAGCCGGTGCCACCCCGCGCGCTAGGCGTGGCGGCATCGTCCTGCACCACAATGCCGTTGCTGCCATTGGCGGTCACGGAAAGTTGGCCGTTCACAAAGCCGGCGCTTCCGTTGCTCCCCAACGCAGTATTAAGCGCGGTTGCAAAGCTGCCGATGGTCGAGCCGATCGAGACCGAACCGCCGCCATCGACCGACAAGGTGCCGGCTCCGAAATTCACATCGACCCGCGAGACCAGCTTGCCGGTGGAATCCGTAACCGCGATGGTGGTCTTGCCGGTGAAATTGAGCGCATCGCCCGCCAGCAATCCGGTATCGCGGCCGGTCAATGTGGTCGGCGGCGGATAAGCGGCATTGGCATTGGCCTGGGCGTTGAAGGCCTGGGATACATTCTGCGCGAAATTGCCCAGACCTTCGGCAAGGCCACCCAAGGTCTGATCGCGCATGTCGATCATGCCCTTGAGCGAGCCGCCCGACAGATGCGGATCCAATGAGATCGATTGGCCTATGATCTGCCCGGTCTGCGGATTGGTGTCTTGGATCTGGATGTTGCCATAGGTGCCGTTCTGCACGCCGCCGGCATAGCTCAGCACCGCATAGGTGTTGCTGACCAGATTGATGCCGTCGGTGGTGGTGACATTGAAGCCGCCATCGCTTTGCTGGGTGACGCGAATGCCCATCGTCTGGCTGAGCGCGTTCAACGCATTGTCGCGCTGGTCCAGCAGGGCCGAGTTGGTATTGCCGGTGGCGGTCTGGGTCTTGATCTGCTGGTTGAGGGTATAGACCTGCTTGATCAGGTCGTTGGTGGAGGAGATCGAATTCACCACCTGATGGTCGACCTGGCTCTGCAGCGAGGAAATGGTGCCAGACACATTGTTGATGTCGTTGGCCAGGCCTTGCAGGGAATTGAGCACGGCGGTGGAACTGGAAGACGAGGAAGGCGCCTGCGACGCCACGCCAAAGGCGGCGGCGAGATTGGTGAGACCGGTCGCCAGGGACTGGTTGTCGCCCGGGCCGCCCAAAAGACCGTTGAGCTGGGTGAAGAAACTGGCGGCGGTATCGAATTGCGAAGCCGAACCGCTGGCTGAAAGATTTTCCTGCTGCAGGAAGGAATCGACCACACGCCGCACGTCGGCCATGTCGACGCCCATCAGCTGGCCGCCGGCCGCCAATGTCTGCTGGTTGACGACCCGGCGGGCATAGCCCGGCGTGTTGACGTTGGCGATGTTGTTCGAGACCACGCTCAATGCAGAGCTGCTGGTCTTGAGCGCACTTAAGGCGGTTGCTGCAATTCCGTTCAGACTCACGCCGAATTCCAAATGCTTTGTTGCCGGAGAACGATGTCGCAAGCCTTGTGCCATCCCGGCGCATCGAATTTACCCGGGAAATCAAGGTTTTCACGCACACCGCAACACCATGCAGGGCGGCAGAGTTTGCCGGTCTGGGCATGAACTGCCTTGCCCTTTGTGTTGCGCCAGACCCGCCGGCACCCGGAAAAACCCAGAGAATCAGCGGCAAAAACTCTGGTCCGGCCCTTGCTTTGTCTTCGGCGGAGGCCGTCGCATGTGCACGGCCGATGAACATTCGGGTTTGAATTTTGCCGGCGCTTTCCACCAACTTGATTGCGGCTTCCGACAGCGCCAGCAAAGCGTCTGCCAAAAATTTCGCGCACGCGCCGAACAAACCCGCCGACGGTTCGCCCTTCGCGATGCTGCTGACAGCGACTGCGCAACAATCTTCACGGAAGCAGGTTTCTGCATCAGATAAGAGCGACGCCACGTCCGCCAAACCGCCTGCCCAGGCCGATGAGACGCAGGCCAGCACCGCGCCGACGAATACTGCACGGGCCAATACCGCGCAGGCCACGCCGTCTCGGACGCGCAGCGATGACAGGCGCGACAAGAAGGACGACAAAGACAAGGCCGATCAGGACGACGATCTCGACGAAGATGCGCCGCAGGCGCAGGTGCCCGCAATATCCATTCCGGTGGCCGCTCCGGTTGCCGTTCCACCGGGCATGCCGGCCAATCCGCAGACGTTCGACGCCATTCTGGCCGCCGCCACGCCCAACAGCGACACCGGTCAGGCCGTACCGGCCGCAGACAACGATTCCAAAGTTGACACCACAGCGCCGCAGACCGCAGCGCAGCCGGTCGATGTCAATGCACCGGCGGTTCAGACTCCCGCGCCCCTGCAGGCTCTCGGCGATGACGGCGGCGATGCACCGGACGCGCCGCCGCCGGTGATCGCTGCCGCCAATCCGCCCGCCCGGAACCGCACGGACGACAACAAGCCTGCGGCCGATAAGGCGGTCAAAGCAGCCGCTGACCAGCCAGAGACCGTCCTGAATACCCAACCGGCGCCTCCAGCGAACGATCCCAGTGCAGTCGCGCAGGTGGCCATGGCTGCGCCACCGGCCATGAATATATCTGGCCCGGCAGCCGCTAACACGGCGAGCAACACCATAGCCGCGACGCAAGTCGCAGACACCGCGGCGCCCGCGACGGACAAATCTCGTGCCGCAGACGCGCGCCCGACAGACAAACCGTCTCGGCCCACGGCCGGCACGCCCGCCACCGTTCCTGGGCCGGCATCGCTCCCCGCTACGGCTTCTCCCGTGGCGGTCGCCCACACTGAAATGGCGAAGGACAACGGCTCTCCAAAATCGAACAGCGACGCCAAACCCATCCATGTCGGGGATACCCAGCCCGATGTACCGGCGCCTGCTCCCCAAGCCGCGCCGCCAGCGGCGATGCCCCCGCACATGGCCGTGAATGCTTTCGGCATCGCGGCGCCTGCTGCCGCCGCGGGCAACAGCATGGTGACCTCATCGGTGCAGGTAACCGAGGCCGATGCCGATCCCACGCCCGATATGGACGCATTGGCGGTCAGCGTCGCCGCGCGCGCGATGAGCGGCGCCAAGCAATTTCAAATCCGCCTCGATCCGCCCGAGCTGGGGCGCGTCGATGTTCGGCTGTCGATCGATGCCAGCGGCAAGACGCAAGCGCACATGACCGCCGACCAGCCCCAGACGCTTGATCTACTGCAGAAAGATGCGACCACGCTCACCCAAGCGCTGCGCGATGCGGGCCTGGATGTTTCGCAGAGCGGCCTCAATTTCTCGCTGCGCGGTCAGGACCGGCAGAATGACGATAGCAACAATGGCGGCGCCCAAGGCCGGCGCACCAATCTCATCGCCACGCGCGCGATTCAGGCGGCCCAGAGCCCGAACGCAATCTCCTTCAACGGCGCAGCCGCAGACGCGCGCGTCGATATTCATGTCTAAAGGACAGATGCCATGACAACGCCCGTCACCAGCACAAACCAGAATCCCGCCGCTGCAAGCTCCGGCAGCGCGGCAGGCTCGGATGCGATGTCGCAGCTGTCCGGCAACTTCAACACCTTCCTCACTTTGCTGACCAGCCAGCTGAAGAACCAGGATCCCACCAGCCCGATGGATTCCAGCACCTTCACCCAGCAGTTGGTGATGTACAGCCAGGTCGAGCAGCAGATCGGCACCAACACCAACCTCAAGACCCTGATCGGCCAGGGTTCGACCCAACTCGGCGCCTACGCCACCTCCTATCTGGGCAAGGCGGTTTCGGTGACCAACGGCAATGCCGCGCTGAACAGCGGTTCGGCGATGTGGACCTACAGCCTGGGCACCACAGCCAGCTCCAACACGCTGACCGTGACCGACGCCAACGACAAGGTGGTCTATTCCGGCAATGGCGAAACCGGGTCGGGCACGCACCAGTTCAACTGGAACGGCAAGGACAATAACGGCAACCAGCTCGCCGACGGCACCTACAAGCTGACGGTCAGCGCCAAGGCCCTGGATGGTTCCGGCGTCACCTCCGCAGTCGCCAGCGCGGGCGTGGTCAACGAAATCGACATGACGTCGGGAACACCGCAGCTGGTGATCGGCACCATGGAAGTCGGACTTGGCGACATCGCCAATGTCGCAAACGTCGCAGCGAACTGAATTTTTGAACCATAAGACGCCCGGAAGCGGCGTCTCCATAGCGATAGCAGCGGACGAAGGCCAAAGCAGCGCAAGGAAGTAAAAAATGAGTCTGTATGGAGCATTGAATATCGGCGTCGCCGGCCTGAGCGCGAACAGCGCGGCCTTGAGTGCGACTTCCTCCAACATCGCCAACGTCAACACCGTCGGCTACAAAAACGCGACCGCTGCGTTCCACACCTTTCTCAATGCCGAGAATGGTGTGGGCAACAATGCTTCGGCTGGCGTCGCGGTTTCGGTCGGCCAGGACATCACCACCCAGGGCCTGCCCACCTCGACCTCGTCGAACACCGACATGTCGATTTCGGGCAACGGCTTCTTCGTGGTGTCCTCCAACGCCGATGGCAGCGGTGCCCGCGCCTATACCCGCGCCGGCAGCTTCTCCCCCGACGTCAACGGCAATCTGGTCAACACCGCCGGCTTCTACCTGATGGGCTACAAGCTGGACTCCGCCGGCAATGTGCCCACCGACGCCAGCGCACTCAGCCTGGTCAACACATCGAGCATCGCCGGCGCTGCCTCGTCCACCAGCAAGCTGGCGATTCAGGCCAATCTGTCTTCGGCATCGACCGTAGCTGCATCCTATACCGCCGGCCAGATGACCTCCGGTGCCGTCGCGCCCGACTTCACCCGCACCGTCAACGTCTATGACAGCCAGGGCGGCAGCCAGCCGATCACTTTCTCCTTCATCAAGACGGGCGCCAATCAGTGGGCCTATGAAGCGAGCTATGCCGGCAATGCCGCCAACCTGACGGCGGCCGGTCCGATCTCGACCGGCACCGTGGCCTTCAATTCCGACGGCACCTTGGCCAACGTGAACGGCGCCGCACCGGCGTCGGGCAACGTCGCGCTGACCATTCCCTGGAAGCTTTCGACGTCGGGCCTCAATCCGCAGACCATCTCGCTCAGCCTGGGCACGGTGGGCGGCAGCAATGGCCTGACCCAGGCCAATGCGCCTTCGGTGCTGAACGGCACCAATATCGACGGCACGCCGTATGGCAGTGTCACCGGCGTGACGGTGGACAAGGACGGCACCGTGACGGCGCAGTTCTCCAACGGCCTGTCACAGGATGTCTACAAAGTCCCGCTCGCCACATTCACCAATCCGAATGGCCTGGGCCAGATGTCGGGCAATGCCTATGCCGTGACCAAGGCGAGCGGCGCGGCGAATATCAACTTGGCCGACTCGGGCACTGCGGGATCGATCCAGTCCAAATCGCTGGAAGCTTCGACGGTCGATCTGGCCACTGAGTTCACCAATCTGATCACGACTCAGCGCGCCTATTCGGCATCGGCGCGCATCATCACAACGGCGGATCAGATGCTGCAGCAACTCGAGCAGTTGCCGACCAACTAAAAGTAACGCTGTAACTCCGGAAAAGCCCCGCAAACACAGGCTTTTCCGGAGCATTCTAAGGAGCGTCTTATAGGTTCATTTACCACGGCTCTTGGCCTTTTTTTAAAGGCGCAGCGGCTATTTTGGCAGCCTGACGTGGTTTGGGAGTAGCGTGATGATGGAAGAGCGCAAAGGACGAGTGAGCTATGTCATCGGCCCCGATGGGAGCCCGTTGACGCTCGCCGATCTTCCGCCGCCTTCGACGCGGCGCTGGGTCATCCGGCGCAAGGCCGAAGTTGTTGCCGCTGTGCGCGGCGGCCTGCTCAGCCTCGACGAAGCCTGCCGCCGCTATACGCTGACAGTGGAGGAATTCCTCGCCTGGCAGCATGCGATCGATCGTTTCGGTCTGGCCGGTCTTCGCGCGACCAGAGTGCAGCAATATCGTAATTAACGCGGTGCGGCACATTCCTTAAGAAAAGCTTTCCATCCGACGGAAAATTGCCGTCGTTATGCTTAAGCCAAATTTTACCACAAGGGCGGCAATGTTTGCCTAGCAGGAACGGTTCCTGGCTGGGAGGATTTTGCTCGTGCCCGAATTTTTCAAGGCAGTCGGTGCCGCACGCTTTGGCGTGATGGCCGGCGTCGCTGCCGTGCTGACCGCATTCTTCCTCTACATCGCGGGCGCGATCACCGAGCCGCCCAAGACCATTCTGTTCGGCGGGCTGGAGCCGCGCGACGCCGCCGCCGTCACCGCCAAGCTCGACGGCATGAATGTGAAATACGACGCCAAGGGCGACGGCACCATCCTGGTCCCCGCCGATCAGGTGACCAAGCTGCGCATGGCGCTGGCGCAGGACAATCTGCCCGCAGCCGGCATCGGCTATGAGATCTTCGACAAGTCGGATGCCTTTGGCACCACTGCCTTTGTCCAGAACATCAACCGTCTGCGCGCCATCGAAGGCGAGCTGGCCCGCTCCATCCAGACCATCGAAGGCGTGCAGAGCGCCCGCATCCATCTTGTGGTGCCGGAACGCCAGGTCTTTTCCCGCGACGAACAAACTCCCTCCGCCTCCGTCGTGCTGAAAACCCGCACCGTGATGGGCCGCGGCCAGGTCGCCGCCATCCAGCATTTGGTGGCCGCCGCGGTCGCATCGCTCAATCCTTCGCGCGTCGCCATCGTCGACGACCGCGGCAATCTTCTGGCCGGCGGCGACGACAAGACCGGCGCCGACGCCATGGCCGCCAATCAGGAGCAGAGCACCACCGATTACGAAGACCGCCTGCGCCAGCGCATCGAATCCATCGTCACCAGCGTGGTGGGCGTGGGTCATGTCCGCGTCCAGGTCGCCGCCGACATGAATTACAACCACACCTCCACCACGTCGGAGAGCTACGATCCGGACAGCAAGGTGGTCCGCTCGACCCAGACGGTCGAGCAGAATGCGTCCGACAATTCCGGCACGGCCCAGAACGCTGTATCCGTCGCCAACGCCTTGCCCAATGCGGCCAGCGCGACACCCGGCGACAGCAGCAAATCCGCTTCGGGCCGCACCGAGGAAACCACCAATTACGAAATCTCCAAGAAGGTCACGACCTCCACCCAGGATGGCGGCGATGTGAAGCATCTGTCCGTCGCGGTCGTGGTCGATGGCACGGTGACCGGCGAAGGCACCAACGCACCGTACAAGCCGCGCACCCCTGCCGAGATGACCCAGATCACCAGCCTGGTGAAATCCGCCATGGGCTTCGACCAGGCGCGCGGCGACCAGGTTCAGGTTTCCAACATGCCCTTCGCGCGCATGGAAGTGGTTGCAGGCGAAACGCCGGCCAAGCCATTGCTGGGGCTGGAACCTTCCTATTGGTTCAAGATCATTGAAGCGGCGATCATGTGCCTGACCGCGCTGCTGATCGGCCTGTTCGTCGCCCGCCCGCTGATCGGCCGCATGTTCGCGCCCAATCCGCCGTCGCAGGCGCAGCCCACCCAGCTTTCCGGCACCTCGCCGGTAGCGGGCGCCTTGCCCGCGCCAGGTCAGGCGAGCGGCAGCGTCGCCCCCGGTGAGCCTGCCGCCCCGCTGTTGCGCGTCCTTCCCGCCCACCCCGGTCTCGATCTCAGCCAGATCGAAGGTCAGGTGCGCGATTCGTCCGTCAAGAAAATCGGTGAAGTGGTCAACGCGCATCCCGACGAAGCGCTGGCGATCATCCGCACCTGGCTGCATCAACCGGTATAATCATGGCAAAAGCCCCCAAACCCGCCGTCAAGGACGATGTGCGCTCTCTCTCCGGAGCCGAGCGCGCCGCCATCATCATGCTGTCTTTGGGCGAGGATCACTCGGCCAAGCTCTGGTCGATGATGGACGAGGAAGAAGTCAAGGAAGTGTCTCAGGTGATGTCGAACCTGGGTTCGATCTCCTCCAATGTGATCGAGAAGTTGCTAATCGATTTCGTGTCCCAGATGTCGGGCACCGGCTCCTTGATGGGATCCTATGAATCCACCGAACGGCTGATCGGCCGCTTCCTGCCGGGCGACAAAGTCTCCCAGATCATGGAAGAAATCCGCGGTCCCGCGGGCCGCACCATGTGGGACAAACTCGCCAATGTGAACGAAAGCGTGCTGGCGAATTATCTCAAGAACGAATACCCCCAGACCGTTTCGGTGGTCCTGTCCAAGATCAAGCCGGAACACGCCGCCCGCGTGCTGGGCGCCCTGCCCGAAGAATTCGCCCTGGAAGTGGTGCAGCGGATGCTGCGCATGGAAAGCGTGCAGAAGGACATTCTCGACAAGGTCGAGCAGACTTTGCGGGTGGAATTCATGTCGAACCTGGCCCGCACCGCCAAGCGCGACGCGCATGAGCAGATGGCCGAAATCTTCAACAATTTCGACCGCCAGACCGAAAGCCGCTTCATCACGGCCCTGGAAGAACGTTCGCGCGACTCCGCCGAGCGCATCAAAGCCTTGATGTTCACCTTCGAGGATCTTTCCAAGCTTGATCCGGGCTCGATCCAGACCCTGCTCCGCAATATCGAGAAGGACAAGCTGGGCCTGGCGCTGAAAGGCGCCACCGACGGGCTGCGCGATGTCTTCTTCACCAATATGAGCGAACGCGCCGGCAAGATCCTGCGCGAAGACATGGAAGCGATGGGCCCCGTGCGCCTGAAGGACGTGGATGAGGCCCAGATGCGGATGGTCAATGTCGCCAAGGATTTGGCCAACAAGGGCGAGATCATGATCGCCGGCGGCAACAGCGAAGACGAGCTGATTTACTGATGACCGGCAAACCATCCCACAAATTCACCTTCGACACGGAATTCCGTGGCGCCAGCGACGTGGCGTCCGAGGCCGCGCGTGCGCGCCAGAAGAAAACCCTGACCGTCGAGGAAATCGAGGCAATGCGCACCAGTGCGCAAGCCGAAGGCGCCGAAACCGCTTCGGTCCTTGCCGCGGAGAGTATTGAGCGCACGGTCGCCGCACTGGTGATCGCCTTACGCGCGGCATTGGACCAGAGCCATGCGCAGATCGAAGACGTGCGCGCCGAAGCGGCTTTGCTGGGGCTGGCCGCCGCCAAGAAGATCGCACCCGCCGCTCTGGCCGCACTGCCGGCCGGCGATGTCGAGAATGCCATGCGCGAAGCCATGCATCAGGCGATCGGCGAACCGCGCATCACCTTGCGCGCCGCGCCCGGCGTGATCGCCGCCCTGCAAGACAGGGTCGAGGCCATCGCGCATGAAGAAGGATATGACGGCCGGGTGATGCTGGCGGCCGATCCCGCCATCACCGGCGCCGATTGCCGCATCGAATGGCGCGGCGGCGGCAGCGAACGCAGTGAAGCCGCCATCGAAGCCGCATTGGACGCGCTGATCGCGCGCCGTTTTTCAACACTTAAGACGAGCTGAAAGGAACCGCCATGTCCGGCACCGATAATGTGGATCTGCCCGATCTGAGCGCGGCGCAAGGCACCGAGCCCGCGTCGCTGCTGAACAACGAAAACGCAAACGAGCCCACGCCGAAGCGTTCGGCCCAGGACCTGGAAGCGGTATTCGACGTGCCCGTGACGGTGTCCGCCATTCTGGGAAAAAGCGCCATGGAAGTGAGCCAGCTGCTGAAGCTGGGCAAGGGCACGGTGGTAGAATTGGACCGCAAGGTCGGCGAAGCCATCGACATCTATGTCAATGACCGCCTGGTGGCGCGCGGCGAAGTCGTGCTGGTCGAAGACCGGCTGGGCGTCACCATGACGGAAATCATCAAGGCTGGTCAGTCGTAAAGATCAGCGGGAGCAAACATCATGCGTCTTCTCATTGTCGGTGGCCTCAACGGCCAAATCGGAGCGGCCACCAAGATCGCGATGGAGCGCGGGGCCAAAGTCACCCACGCCGCCACCATCGAACAGGCATTGGGCTCGCTGCGCGGCGGCGCGGGCGCGGATCTGGTGTTCTGCGATGTCACGCTTGATATCGGCACCTTGGTGCGCGGCCTGGCGGCCGAACGCATCTGCACGCCCGTGGTCGCTTGCGGCATCGGCACCGACACCCGCCGCGCCGTGGATGCGATCCGCGCCGGCGCCAAGGAATATCTGCCGCTTCCCGCCGACGCCGAATTGATCGCCGCCGTGCTGGCCGCGGTCGCCGACGAATCCCACCAGCTGGTCTATGAAGACGAGGCCATGGGCGCGGTGCTGGCGTTGGCCGACCAGATCGCGGGCAGCGAAGCTTCGATCCTGGTGACCGGCGAAAGCGGCACCGGCAAGGAAGTGCTGGCCCGCTATGTCCATCGCAAATCGCAGCGCGCCGACAAGTCCTTTATCTCGGTCAATTGCGCCGCGATCCCGGAAAACCTGCTGGAATCGGAATTGTTCGGCCACGAGAAGGGCGCCTTCACCGGCGCCATCGCCCGGCGCATCGGCAAATTCGAAGAAGCCAATGGCGGCACGCTTCTGCTGGACGAAATCAGCGAAATGGACGCCCGTTTGCAGGCCAAGCTGCTGCGCGCCATTCAGGAGCGGGAGATCGACCGCGTCGGCGGCACCAAGCCGGTCAAGGTCGATATCCGCATCATCGCCACCTCGAACCGCGACCTGGTCGAGGCCGTCAAGCACGGCACCTTCCGCGAAGATCTTCTGTATCGACTCAACGTGGTCAATCTGCGTCTGCCTGCCTTGCGCGAGCGGCCCAAGGACATCCGCGCCTTGTCGCAGCATTTCGCCCGCAAATATGCCGAGGCCAATGGCGTGCCGTTCCGCCCGCTGGCCGGCGGCACCGAGCGTTTGCTGCTGGGGCATCCCTGGCGCGGCAATGTGCGCGAACTGGAGAACACCATCCATCGCGCCGTGCTGCTGGCACAGGGCCCGGAAATCTCCGTTGAAGCCATCCGCCTGCCGGATGGCACCCAGGTCAGCCATCATGTCGCCACGCCGCTGGATTCCTCGGTGCGCGACGCGGTGACGTCGGCCACGGTCGCCACCCGCAATCTGGTGGGCCGCACGGTCGCCGATGTGGAACGCGACCTGATCCTGGACACGCTGGATCATTGTCTGGGCAATCGCACTCATGCCGCCAACATCCTGGGCATCTCGATCCGCACCCTGCGCAACAAGCTGCGCGAATATTCCGACTCGGGGCTTACGGTTCCGAGCCATGGCGAACAACGGTTGGCGGGCTGATTAAATTATGACGGACATCACCAGCGCAGCGCCGTCCGCCGGGCTCGATTTGTCGCCCGGCAAGCTGCTCGATCATATCAAGAAGAGTGACCTCGGCCTTGCCATTGGCATCATGGCGATCCTGGTGGTGCTCATTCTGCCGCTGCCGACCTGGCTGCTGGACGTGGCGCTGGCTTTCTCATTGTCCTTTTCGATCCTGATCCTGATGACGGCGGTGTTCATCCGCAAACCACTGGAATTCAGCTCCTTCCCCACCATTCTGCTGATTACCACCATGCTGCGGCTGGCGCTCAACCTCGCCTCGACGCGCCTGATCCTGGGCCATGGCAATGAAGGCACCGCCGCGTCCGGCTATGTCATTCAAGCTTTCGGCAATCTGGTGATGCAGGGCAATTTCGTCATCGGCCTGATCGTCTTCGCCATCCTGATCATCGTCAATTTCGTGGTCATCACCAAGGGCTCGGGCCGCATCGCCGAAGTGGCCGCCCGCTTCAGTTTGGACGCCATGCCCGGCAAGCAGATGGCGATCGACGCCGATCTGTCCGCCGGCCTGATCGACGAGAAAGACGCCAAGCTGCGCCGCAAGACCATCGAAGCGGAATCCAACTTCTTCGGCGCCATGGACGGCGCCTCCAAATTCGTGCGCGGCGATGCCATCGCCGGCCTCTTGATCGTGGGCGTCAACATTGTCGGCGGCATCATCATCGCCGTGGCGCAAAAAGGCATGAGCTTCGGCAACGCCACCCACACCTTCACGCTTCTCTCGGTCGGCGACGGCCTGGTGTCGCAGATGCCAGCCCTGATCGTGTCCACCGCAGCCGGTTTGATGGTGTCCAAGGCCGGCGTCGAAGGCGCCACCGACAGGGCATTGATGAACCAATTGTCCTTCTATCCCCAAGCGCTTGGGATGGCGGCGGCCGTGATGGGCATCGTGGCCCTTCTGCCCGGCATGCCGACCTTGGTGTTCGGCAGCTTGGCCGGCGGCACCGGCGCACTCGCCTTTTACGCTTTCAAACGCAAGGACGCCCGCGCCGCCGTCGAAATGGCGCAGGAAGTCAAACCCGACACGGGACCGAAGGAAGAGCCGATCGCCACCGCGCTGGCGCTCGATCTTCTGCGCATCGAGCTCGGCTATGGCCTATTGCCGCTGATCAACGATGTGCAGGGTCATCGCATCACCGACCAGATCAAGGCGCTGCGCCGTCAGTTGGCGCAGGAAATGGGCTTCGTCATGCCGGCGGTGCGCATCCTGGACAATATGCAATTGGGCGCAAACGAGTATCGCATCCGCATCAAGGAATTCGATTCCGGCAAGGGCGAACTGTTCCCCGGCTCCTTCCTGATCATGGATCCCAAGGGCTTGCCGATCGATCTGCCCGGCACCCACACCACCGAACCGGCCTTCGGCCTGCCCGCCACCTGGGTGTCGAGTGCCCTGCGCGAGGAAGCGTCATTCCGCGGCTTCACCGTGGTGGATCCCGGCACGGTGCTGACCACTCATCTCACGGAAGTGCTCAAGAGCCACATGTCCGAGCTGCTCTCCTATGCGGAGACCAAGAAGCTGCTGGACGATCTGCCGCCGGAGAATAAGAAGCTGGTGGAAGAACTGATCCCGTCGCAGATTTCGGTCACCGGCACGCAGCGCGTGCTGCAGACCCTGCTGTCGGAACGCGTCTCGATCCGCGACCTGCCCGCCATCCTGGAAGGCATCGCGGAAGCCGTCGGCCATACCAAGAACGCACTCTATATCACCGAACATGTGCGCGCCCGCCTGGCCCGCCAGCTTTGCCACGCCAATCTTTCGCCGGGCGGCTATCTGCCGCTGCTGGCCTTGTCGCCCGCCTGGGAACAGGCCTTTTCGGAATCCATCGTCGGCCAGGGCGAAGAACGGCAACTGGCGATGGCGCCATCGCAGCTTCAGCAATTCATCCAGACGGTGCGCGAACGCTTCGAGGAAGCCACCGCCAAGAACGAAGTGCCCGTGCTGCTGACCAGCCCGCAGATCCGCCCTTTCCTGCGCTCCATCATCGAGCGCTTCCGGCCCCAGACGGTGGTGATGAGCCAGAATGAAATCCACGCTTCGGTGCGATTGCGCACTTTGGGTCAAATTTAAGTGGGGGGTCAGGTTTGATCATGCCGATGCTGGTGCAACAGACCGCCCAACTTCTGGCCTTTCCCGGCCGCGGCATCAGCCTGCGCGCTGCACTCACACCTGCTCTGAAACATCACCGGTTGCCCGAGCAACTGATCGAAGCCTATGTCCGCGAAGCGTCTGTCTTTGAAACGTGCGGCATCGACGAAGCCCTGACCCGCGTGCTGGTGGCGCGCATGCATCTTGCGCCGCTCCATCTTGCCGCCGCCAAACGCATCTTCCTGATCGGCCCGTCCGGCGCCGGCCGCAGCAGCGTCGCCGCCAAGATCGTGCAGTCCGCCGCCCGGGCGGGGCACAATCAGCTTGTTGTCATCGACTCCCAGGGATTCAATCCCCGCAATCTGCGGGCGCGAATGGCATTCGGCTGCGTCGGAGAACGCCAGAACAGCGAAATCATCGGCGTGGTTTCGGCCCAGTCCGATGCTGAAGAGGTGAGCGAAATCATCGCCACCTTCCAGCTGAAACGGATCATCGTCACCGGCCTGGACATGGCAGGCCGCTTCGGCGCGCTGGCAGCGGCAGTGACCCAAGGCGCACAACTGGCGCATGTTTCCCGCTCGCCTCACCCCGACGCGCCGCTGGAATCACTCAGCCCGCACGAGTTGGCGAATTTACTTCTGAGCTAAGCGCGCAAGATTTTGGCCTCTGGGCAGGAGCGTCGCGCGGAGCGTGCGACTAGCACGTGAGCACGCGCGACGAACCCAGAGGGCAAAAGATCAGCGCTTTTTCTTAGATCCGGGCGGCGGACGGTTGTCCCAGCCGAAAGGCCCGCATCCCATGCCGATCATCATCAGCAGACCACCGCAGACCGCCACGTCGCGGGAAAAAATTTCGAATTCCGCCTTCCGCGCCACCGCATCCGCGATATGCCAATAATCATGCAGGACGACCGTGGCGACGATGGTCATACCGAACAGCAGCACCGCGCCATGGCGGGTGTGATAGCCGACCAGGAGCGAGAAGGTGCCCATCACCATCAAGACGAAGGCCAGCACCAACAGCAACGGCGCCATCGGCACATGCTTGGCCGTCAGTTCCTGGGACATCTGCGCGAAATTGTTGACGATGTTGTAGGCGCCCGCCCCATAGAACCAGCTGAGCGCGCAGCGCCCCAGCAATGGTGAAACGGTTTCAGAGAAAGACATGGGTCCGCGCCCCCCGCGACTCAGTTACCGGGATCGTAACCAACCCCACGGCGGGTTCAACTGGCTGATTGGTGCGGTCCAAGTTCTGATCGGCGCGCAGAATTTTGTTCTCTGGCTAGGAGCGTCGCCCGGAGCGGGCGAATAGCCCGTGAGGACGCGCGACAACGCCAGAGGACAAAAGGCCAGCGCCTAAGCGGATCTCAAAGAGTGTTTGCGGAGATGGCGGACTAATGCCATTTCGTCCATCCGGGTCTGTGCCCGGCGGGTTTCGATTTCGGCAAGGCGCTTGGCCTGCTGCTCGTTGGCGAATTCCAGCGCCTTCAGATCCTGAAAGGCATTTTGGAGGTCGAGCTGGGCGGATGCGTGCTCGCGCTCGATTTCCTTCAAGGTGTGGCGCAGATTTTCGCGGCGCGCATCGATGGAGCGCAGGAAAGAGGGGAACGCCAGGCGGCCGATATCGGAATCGCCGGCCCGCTGTTTTTCACGCGCGACATTGTCGTCGAGATCGGCAAGCTTGCGCTCCAGGTCGGTGCGCATGGCGTCGATGGCCGCGATACGCCGTTTCATTTCGTCGACACGAAAGCGCTTCAAGCGCAGCAGGGTATCGGTCCGATTCATCACGCCCTCCCATTCCCTGCGCCGTCGAGAATGTCAGACAGCGCCGTATAAGATTCGCTTAAACCCGCCTGCTCGTCCTTTTTCTGTTCCAAAAAGGCTTCGAGACGCGGATGAAGCATCACGGCGTTATCTACTTCAGGATTTGTGCCAGTCTTGTAGGCCCCCAGGCGTATCAATTCGGCCATGTCTTCATAGATCGTCATGGGGCCGCGGGCGCGAAAAACCAGGTTTTGCTCGGTTTCCGTGTTGCAGCCGGGCATGGAACGGCTGACCGATTTCAGGACATTAATGGCAGGAAAGCGTCCGCGTTCCGCAATGGCACGGTCCAGCACGATATGGCCGTCCAGGATGCCGCGCACCGCATCGGAAACCGGTTCGTTGTGATCGTCGCCTTCCACCAGCACGGTGAAGAGACCGGTGATCGACCCGGCGGCGTTTTGCGGGGCGGGACCAGCGCGTTCCAATAGCCGCGGCAGTTCGGCGAAGACGGTGGGCGTGTATCCCTTGGAGGCGGGCGGCTCGCCGGCGGACAGGCCGATCTCGCGCTGGGCCATGGCGAAGCGGGTCACTGAATCCATCAACAGCAATACGTTCAGGCCTTGGTCGCGCAGTTGCTCGGCCACCGTCATCGCCACATAAGCGGCCTGGCGGCGGACCAGCGGCGCTTCATCGGACGTGGCGGCGACCACGACGCTGCGCGCCAAACCTTCGGGACCCAGATCGTCTTCGATGAATTCCTTCACTTCGCGCCCACGTTCACCGATCAGACCGATAACGATGGCGTCGGCATTGGAGTTGCGCGCCATCATCGCCAGCAAGGTCGATTTGCCCACGCCGGACCCGGCGAAGATGCCCATGCGCTGGCCCTGGCAGCAGGTGGCAAACGCATTGAGCGCGCGAATGCCCAGATCCAGTTTGGCGCCGACGCGTCCGCGCGCGGTGGCCAGAGGCGGCGCCGCTTTCAGCGGATAGGCAATCGGCCCTTGTGGCAGCGGTCCGGCGTCATCGATGGGCTCGCCGAAACCGTTCAAGACCCGGCCCAGCCAGCTCTTGGACGGATAGATGCAGGCGGGCTTATTTTCGAAATCCGCGCGGGCGCCCAAGGCGATTCCATCCAGCGGCCCCAGCGGCATGACCAGCGCCCGGCCATCGCGAAAGCCGACCACTTCGCACGATATTTTCTTGTTATTTCCTATACTTAGGCGGACTTGCCCGCCCAAGGTCACGGCGCCCACCGCGCCCGTGACTTCCACGCCCAGGCCTTCGATCCGTGCCACCCGGCCGAACCGCGTCAGGGTGGGAAGACCCTCGATTTCCTTAAGCAACGCGCGCATCGGAGTCCTTTTTCGGCCGCTTTTTGCGGCTCAGATGCCTGCATTTTGCAGCGAAAAATTTAAGCGGCGGTAAACTTAACAAATCGAATCAAGGCATTATCGGGGAATTGTCGATAATGGTCCTTAATCTCAGATTTCTGGGGACTGAAAGGCAAACCGGGCGTTAAAGGCGCTGTTAACCATTTGCGCTTACCCTCCGGCAACCGTTTAACCGTGCCGGCAGGGGCCGGACTGATTCATGGGACTCAAGAGGGGCCTTACATGCGCGTACTGCTGATAGAAGATGACAGCGCCATGGCGCGCAGCATCGAACTGATGCTGCGGAGCGAGGGATTGAATGTTTACACCACCGATCTCGGGGAAGAAGGGATCGATCTGGGTAAATTATATGATTACGACATCATCGTATTGGACCTGCAGCTGCCCGACATGTCGGGTTTCGAGGTCCTGAAGGCTCTGCGCGTCGCCAAGGTGCAGACCCCCGTTCTGATCCTGTCCGGCAACGCCATTGTCGAAGCCAAGGTTAAGGCTTTGGGCTTCGGCGCTGACGACTATATGACCAAGCCCTTCCACAAGGACGAGCTGGTCGCCCGCATCCAAGCGGTGGTCCGCCGTTCCAAGGGCCACAGCCAGTCGGTCATCACCACCGGTAAGCTTACCGTCAATCTCGACGCCAAGACCGTCGAAGTGGACGGCCAGCGCGTGCACCTGACCGGCAAGGAATATCAGATGCTGGAGCTGCTTTCCCTGCGCAAGGGCACCACCCTGACCAAGGAAATGTTCCTCAACCATCTCTATGGCGGGATGGACGAGCCGGAGCTCAAGATCATCGACGTCTTCATCTGCAAGCTGCGCAAGAAACTGGCAGCGGCGATCGACGGCGACAATTATATCGAGACCGTGTGGGGCCGCGGCTATGTGCTGCGCGATCCGCAGGATAGTGGCGGCGAACAGGCCGCCGTCGCGTAATTACTTTCTCGATTGTGTTTGAAAAGGGCGCCGTTACCGGCGCCCTTTTTTATTGGTCGCGCTTGCGGATCTAGTTCGGCCGGCATTCCAGGATTTTGTCGTCCAGTACCGAGCCGATCAGAAGCCGCTTGCCCACCATCGCCGCCACGCTGGAGGCGCCGATCAACCGGCCCGTATCCGCGAAAATCGTTTCGTAACCCGTGGGCACGCCGTCCTTGTCCAGGGTGACGCGAAAAACCTCCGACGGAGATGGCTTGGCGGGATCAGCTCGAAAGCTATTGTCCGACAACAAGCTGGGATGGCCGGCGACGATCAGGCGGCCCTCGGCATCGGCGGAAATATTGTCCAGCCGCGCCGGAATGGAGAGCGAGCCGATCTCCTTCAGGCTGCCGAAATAAGGCTCGCGCGAGAAGGCGACAATCCGGCGCTCATTGGTGAGTGTGACATAGAGATGTTCGCCATCGGGGGCGACATAGACGCCGTTGGGGAACGCCATGCGCTCCACCGAGATGCGAAAGCTTGTGCCATTGAAGAAGAGCAGATCGGCATGCGGCCAGATCAGATAATTCTCGGCAAAGCGGCCCAGCCCGGTCTTTGTGGCATGATCGTTGGTGACATAGAAACGATCCGGGGCCACCGCAAAGAGGTCGTTGGGACTGACCAACAGGCCGCCGGCAATGCTGGCATGCGGTGCCAGCTTCGCGGCGCCGTTTTCATATGTCAGACCGAATATCTCGACGGCATGGGTGCCGTTGCTGTGGTGATTGATCGCCATCAGGGTTTCGTCGCCATTGGGCGCGCGATACAGGCTGATGCCATGCGGATGAAAATCCTTGGGCACACCATCGGTCAGCTTGACGGGCGCCGCATGCCGATCATTCAGCTTCAGAACGTAAAGACCGTCGCGCGGATCGGGCGCGTCCTTGGGCGCTCGCCGGTTGGTGGACGAGACGATGATCGCATCATGCGCGGCATCGATCTCGAAATCCTCGGGCCCCTGAAGCCGTGCAATGGGCTGGCAGATATTGGGCGAAAGCGGGGTGACGCTGGTGAAGACACCAGCCGCCGTCAGCCAGCGGATGACGAAGAACGCCACCACGACCAACAGCACCACCAGCCAGGTCATGCCCGACCGCGCCCAGGATCGCCTCATTGCGCCGCCTCGACAATCGGACCATGACCGAATTGCAAATCTGCGAGGCGCGCATAAAGCCCGCCCTGGCGCACCAGATCGGCATGGCTGCCCTCGCCCACCACCTGGCCCTGCTCCATCACCACGATCCGTTTCAGCTTCTGAATGGTGGCCAGGCGATGCGCGATCACGATGGTGGTGCGGCCCACCATCAGATTGGCGAGCCCTTGCTGCACCAGCAATTCATTCTCCGCGTCCAAGGCGCTGGTCGCCTCGTCCAGCAGCAGCAGCGGCGCATCGCGCAGGATGGCGCGGGCGATCGCGATGCGCTGGCGCTGGCCGCCCGATAACGTGACGCCACGTTCGCCCACGATGGTGTCGAAGCCATTGGGCAGCCGCTCGATGAATTCCGAGGCCGCGGCCGCATCGGCGGCGCGCTTCACATCCTCGCGGCTGGCGCCTTCGCGGCCATAGGCGATGTTGGTGGCGATACTGCCCGAGAAGATCACCGGGTCCTGCGCCACCACCGAAATCGCCCCGCGCAACGCCACGGGATCCAGATCGGCGATGTCGATGCCAT
This sequence comes from Pseudomonadota bacterium, assembly GCA_040389405.1. Classification (GTDB taxonomy): domain Bacteria; phylum Pseudomonadota; class Alphaproteobacteria; order Micropepsales; family Micropepsaceae; genus Rhizomicrobium. The sequence continues at coordinate 765,649 of JAZJZY010000002.1, forward strand.
CGAACCGGACCATGCCCTGCTGCGCCTCGAAGAAACGCAGCATCAGCTGGAACACGGTGGATTTTCCCGCGCCCGAAGGCCCGACCAGGGCCACCGCTTCGCCCGGCGCGATGGCGAGCGAGAAATCATGCAAGGCCGCGCTGTCCGGACGGGTAGGATAATGGAAGGTGACATGCTCGAAACTGACACCGCCTTGCGCGCGTGCCGGCAGCGGCACGGGATGCGCGGGCGCCGTGATGGCGGGCTTTTCATGCAGCAATTCCATCAACCGCTCGGACGCACCCGCGGCGCGCTGCAGATCGCCCCAGGTCTCGGACAGAGCACCGACTCCGCCGCCCACCAGCACGCCATACATGATGAACTGCAACAGCAGGCCGCCGGTCATGCGGCCGGCGATCATGTCCTCAAGACCGACCAGGCCCACGGTGGCCAGGCTGGTGAATGCGGTGAAGATCGCCACCGCCGTCAGAACGGCCCGTGCAAAGGTGCGGCTGCGGGCGAATGCGAAGGCGCGCTCCACCGTGCCCGCAAATTCGCCGCGCTCGTATTCTTCATGCGTGAAGGCCTGGACGGTTGAGACGGCGTTCAGGATTTCGCCGCCCCGCGCGGACGTCTCGGCGATGGAGTCCTGACTTTTGCGCGACAGGGTCCTGACCCAGCGGCCGAACAACAGGATCGGGACCATCACCAGCACCACCGCGCCTACCACCAGCAGCGCAAGCTTCAAGCTGGTGACGAACATGAGGATCAGGCCGCCGGTCAAGGTCACCAGGGTGCGCAGCGCCACCGATACCGAGGATCCCACAACGGTCTGGACCAGGGTGGTGTCGGCGGTCAGCCGTGACAGGACTTCGCCCGTGCGCGTGACTTCAAAGAAAGCGGGCGTCAGGCCCAGCACATTGTCGAACACGGCCTTGCGGACATCGGCCACCACCCGTTCGCCCAGCCAGGTGACGAAATAAAAGCGCGTTGCTGAAGCCAGGCCGAGAACACCGGCGGCGATGACGAACAGGAAATAATAATGGCTGAGGCTCTCGGCCTGGCTGACGGACAGATTGTGATCGATCAGCCCTCGCGCCAGGGCGGGCAGCACCAGGGTGGCGGCCGAGGAGCAGATAAGGGCCACCATCGCAATGGCGATCCGGCCGCGATAGGGCTTGAGAAAGGGCAATATCCGCCGCAACGGGGCAAGCGACCGGGAAGCGGGTCTTCCCGACAAGCGTCCCTGTTCCTCGTCGCCTCGGGCCATCTACCTGATCTTTTAAAGGTTCCCAGGGCTTATATAGAGACGAATACCCTTGAACAAAGAGCGGGTTGCCACAGCGCTTGCCAGAACAAGGCCTTTTGCCTATAAGCCCCCGCTTCTGCACTGAAAAAAGGCCGTTCCCATGAAAAAGGGTATTCACCCCGCCTATCATTTCGTTGACATCCAGCTCAACGACGGCACGACCTATAAGACCCGCACCACCCATGGTGAGCCGGGCCAGAAGATCACGCTCGACATCGACCCCTCGACCCATCCCGCCTGGACCGGCGGTCAGCAGCAGCTGATGGATCGCGGCGGCCGCCTGACGCGCTTCAACAAGAAGTTCGCTGGATTCGTGAAGCCCGCTTCGTGAAGTAAGTCGTCGCGTACAGCCAGATTTGAAAAAGGCGGCCCGATCGGCCGCCTTTTTTGTTTGAGTATTTGTGTTTGTAGCCGTGCCCTTCGCTCGAGCTCAGGGCGCTCGCCATTCGAAATGGTTCACTGAACCGTCCATACGCTGATGCTATAGACCGTTCGCCCTGCGGCGAAACATGGCTCTCTACTCGGCGCCGAAGACTTGCTCCAGGCGATTCCATTGCAGATGCGCGCCGGGCACCGCGTTGCGATCACGGCCGAACAGCACATCGTCAAGACGCGCGATGCGGCGGTAAAGGCTTTCGCTGCGGACCAGAAGATCGCGCAGCGCCGCCGGCAACAAATCTTCCGTATTTTCAGTGGCCGCACCCAGGCAGATCTCTTTCGAGCCCAACCGATAACGGCCGGACGACGCCTGATCCGGCTCCATGTCGCCGTCATGCACCGCGCGCTGCACCAGCAGCCAGCTTGCCGCCTGCATCATGCGGGTGGTGACGCGCATGCTCTCACCGGCATAAAGAATTGCACCCTTGCGCGACAGGCTGCGGGCTTCGTCACGGCCGGGACCATCGAGATAGCGGGCGGTTTCTTCGACCAGCGCCATGCCTTCATCGAACGTGCGCACGAACAAGGCCGAGCCGGTGAAGGAGCGTGGTGGCGGCAAGCTCCGCACATTCTCGACGTCGTTATGCAGCATTGGTTCCCCAGATTCCCGACCGCACGGACGCTACCAAGCCATTAGAGCCGCGCAAAGCATTACTGTTGGTAAACCGCATGAATTCTTTTTCCTGCCCAATTCGTGATGTGCATATTAACTACGGTTGACGCTTGAAGAAATTTTCCGCCGCCGACTTGGTGGCGCGGCGCGCTTCGATCGCTGCTTTGCAGCGTGCGATCTCTTCTTCAAGACGCGCGATGCGGGCCTCCAATTCATGTGCCGATTGCGCGGAAATATCCTCGCCCAGTTGAATCTGGGGCGGCTTCTTGCGGGGCGCGAGATCGTCGATGTCCATCGCCACTTCCTTGGCGTTAACGGTTCCGCCCGCTAGTGTGCGAGCGCACACTCCCACTGGCAAGTTCGCAGATGAAAGCCATCGTCCTGAAGGATGCCGGACCGAATTACCGGCTGGAACTCGCCGAAATCCCCACGCCCCTGCCCGGCAAGGGTGAAATTCTCATCAAGGTCGCGGCAGCCGGTGTTAACCGCGCCGATCTTCTTCAGGCACGCGGCGCCTATCCGCCGCCGCCCGGCGCGCCGGAAACGCTGGGCATGGAAGTGTCTGGTTATGTTGCCGCTGTCGGCGCGGGTGCCGGTCCTTACCGGACGGGCGATGCGGTCTGCGCGCTTCTGGGCGGCGGCGGATATGCCGAATATGCACTGGCACAGATCGAATGCGTGTTGCCGCTGCCTTCGTCTCTCGATCCGGTCGATGCGGCCGCCCTGCCCGAAGCGCTGTTCACGGCCTGGACCAATATCGTCGATACGGGCCGTCTCAAATCCGGCGAAACGCTTCTGGTGCACGGCGGCACAAGCGGTATCGGTGTCGCCGCGATCCAGATGTTTTCCGCATTGGACCATGACGTCTACGCGACCGCCGGCAGCGACGAGAAATGCCGCTTGTGCGAGCAACTCGGCGCCAGGCGAGCGATCAACTATCGCAACCAGGACTTCGTCACGGTCACGCAAGCGGCAACAGACGGCAAAGGCATCGATGTCATTCTCGACATGGTGGGCGGCGACTATGTCCAGCGCAACATGACGGCGGCGGCAGTGTGGGGCCGCATCGTCAACATTGCCTATCAGAGCGGTGCGAAGATGCCGCTGGATCTCAGCCCCATGCTGCGCAAGCGCCTGACCTTGGCGGCAACCACGCTGCGCGGCCGCACGCTTTCCGAAAAAGGCGCGATCCGCGATGCCTTGGCGGAAAGGATCTGGCCGCTGGTGGCAACGGACCGCATACGCCCCGTGGTGGACAATCGTTTTGCTTTGAGCGAAGCGCAGATCGCGCACCAGCGCATGGCATCGGGCGATCATGCGGGAAAGATCTTGCTGATACCGGACTGACTTGCTCTGTCGCGCAATCTTCCGAAAAACCGCTGCACACTTTTCCGGATTGCGCTTTACCGAGCCGGGTCGGGCAAGACGAAGCCGCGCCGCGCGGCATCGCCGTTCAGTTTCTCGGGCTTGTACCAGCGGACCAATAGCGCCTTGTCCATCAGGTCGGGATTGGCTTCGGCAAATTCCTTGAACCTGGGATACCGCCGGACTTCCATGCGCTCCGCGATCACCGCCAAGAAGGCCAGCGTGATCGTCTGGTGAAAGGCTTCGGGTTTTCCAATCCGTGCGGTCATGATTTTCAGAACGCGGCAATAGGCCGACGCGGCTTCCAGAAAATCGTGACGCGTCAGAAGCTCGTAACCCGCCCGCACATGGTCGGCATGGCGAAAATCCTGCGGCGCAATTTCTCCCGCCAGGAAGCGCTCAAGAAACGCCATCGGCTTCCGCCAGACGGTGGGAATCGGCGGCCGTCAACGTCAGGCCATAGACCTGCTTCAGCAATGTGATCCGCTGCTGCGTCTTTTCCCCAAACGGCGCTTTGCCCTCGAAGGCGTGCAGCACAATGCCTTCCAGCAAGTCGCCCAGGGACAGGTCCAGGGATTCCGCCAGGGCCTTCAAAACCTTCAGGGTCCGGCGCTCCAGGCGTACGCCGGTCTGGACGCGTTCAATGGTTTCCATGTTATTTTGGTACATATATACCAATAACCAGTCAAGACAATTTTCTGTCCAAACCACGGTCTTTCGGCTAGAAAACCCGTCTTCCTCGACATGAAATCATCGAGCGAAGGGACGGGCTGGAAAGGCCCGCCCTGGACCGAAAGGATATTTTGCCATGGCCGCCGAGACCAAGCCGCTGATGCCCAAAGCCACTGCCGTCTGGCTGGTGGACAATACCGGGCTGACCTTCGAGCAGATCGCGGATTTCTGTGGCCTGCACCCGCTGGAAGTGAAGGGCATCGCCGACGAGGATGTGGCCAAAGGCATCAAGGGCATGGACCCGGTGACATCCGGCCAGCTCACCCGCGAACAGATCGAGGAAGCGGAGAAGAACCCCAAGATCCGGCTCAAGATGGCCGCGCCCAAGCACAAGATGCCGAATGTGCGCCTGAAGCGCGCTCCGCGTTACACGCCGGTGTCCAAGCGCCAGGACAAGCCCGATGCGGTCTATTGGATCATCCGCAACCATCCGGAATTCGCCGACGCCGACATCATCAAGTTGATCGGCACCACCAAGGCGACCATTCAGAAGATCCGCGAGCGTTCGCACTGGAACGCCACCAACATCAAGGCCGTCGATCCAGTGACCCTGGGCCTCTGCTCGCAGCTGGAACTGGATCTGGCCGTGACCCGCGCCGCCGCCAAGCATGAACGGGCCCAGAAGCGCGCCGCCAAAAAGGGCGCGACCTTGAAGTCGGTCAATGAAAGCCTGGCACCGGCCGTGGCAGCGCCAGAAACACCGCCGGACGGCGATGAGTGGAAACTGTCCAGCGAGCTGGAACAGGATTGATCGCGTTATAGGTAGCGTAGGGCGACAAAGCCCAGCACGACCAAGACAAGAAACGCGACCATCGCCACTTCGAGATATTTGTCGAGCAGCTCTTTGGCTTGCGCGCCGAAGAAGTGCACCAGCAATCCTTCCAGCACGATGAAGCGCAAGGATCGCGTCACCGCCGAATAGAGCATGAACAGGAAGAACGGCACGCCCGCCAGGCCCGAGGCGATGGTGACGATTTTGTACGGCACTGGCGTCAAACCCTGGACCACGATCAGGTAGGCGCTCTCGCTGTAGCGCTGGCGCAGATTCTCCACCTGCTCCAGCGGAATATGCAGCACGCCGATCAGCCACACCCCCGCCGTGTTCCAGAACAACGCCCCGATGGCATAGCCCATCATGCCGCCCATGACCGACCAGAAGGCGCACCAGGCCGCCAGCCGGAAAGCGCGGCGGCGATCGGCCAGCATCATCGGCAGCAGCATCACGTCCGGCGGGATGGGGAAAAATGACGCTTCTGCGAAAGCAAAAGCCGCCAACGCCCACCAGGCATTGCGGCCCTGAGATTTGGTCAGCATCCAGGCATAAAGGGCGCGCAGGCCCCGCGGTTTGGCGGCATCCGACATGCAAGCCTTCTAAGCAAGCCCGGCAGACCTGTCCAATCTTGCCGTTTGAAAGCCCTTTCACTAGCGTGCCGGGCCATGGCCAGACCGACCAAGCGCGCGAAGAAAAAGACCGGCCCGGCGAAAAAGCGTCCGGTCAAAAAAACGCGTGCCGCCAAGACGGCTAAGCCCACCAAGAAAACGGTCCGCAAACAAGCGGCCAAACCGGCCCCCAAGCCAGCGCAACGGCTGGCGCCATCGCGGGTTCGCAGCAAGCGGCAATTGCGTCCGACGCCGATGCGGCCACGACAAAGGCCACGCAGCGCCTATGACGAGCTGCCCCGCACGCCGGCCAACTTCCAACCCCTGACACCGCTCACCTTGCTGGAACGCGCCGCCGCCGTCTTTCCCGATCATATCGCGGTGATCCATGGCAAGCAGCGCACGAATTATGCGGACTTCTATCGCCGCTGCCGCCAGTTGGCTTCGGCGCTGGCGGCGCATGGCATCGGCAAGAACGATACGGTGGCGGCGGTGCTGGCCAATACGCCTGCCATGCTGGAAGCCCATTACGGCGTGCCGATGGCGGGCGGCGTTCTGAACGCGATCAACACGCGGCTCGATCCGGTATCGATCGCCTATATGCTGGAACATGGCGACGCCAAGATCCTGATCACCGACCGCGAATTTTCCGCCGCGGTGGGTGAAGCCCTGAAGCTGGTCAAGCATCCGCCGCTGGTGATCGATTATGACGATCCGGAATTTGCCCAAGATGGCGCGCGGCTGGGCGAAGATTATGAAACGTTCGTTGCCGAGGGCGATCCGGAATTTGCCTGGATCATGCCCACCGACGAATGGGACGCCATCTCGCTCAACTACACCTCCGGTACCACCGGCAATCCCAAGGGCGTGGTCTATCATCATCGCGGCGCCGCGATGATGGGTTACAGCAACATCCTGGCCGGCAATATGGGCCGCCATCCGGTGCTGCTGTGGACCTTGCCCATGTTCCATTGCAATGGCTGGTGCTTTCCCTGGACCCTGTCAGTCAATGCGGGCACCCATGTCTGCCTGCGCTGGGTGCGGGCCGGCGCCATCTACAAAGCCATCGCGGAGTATGGTGTCTCTCATCTTTGCGGCGCGCCTATCGTGATGTCGACCTTGCTGGATGCGCAGCCGGATGAAATCCGTGACTTCTCCCAGCGCGTCACCTTCCTGGTCGCCGCCGCGCCGCCGCCGGAATCCGTGCTGGCGGCAATGGCGGACGCCGGCTTCGACATTGTGCATGTCTATGGCCTGACGGAAGTCTATGGCCCGGCGGTGGTGAATGAATGGCATGAAGCGTGGGATGCGCTGGATGGTCCCGCCCGCGCCAAGCGCCAGGCACGCCAGGGGGTGCGTTATCACGCGCTGGAAGGCCTTGCCGTGATGGATCCGCAAACGATGGAACCGTTGCCGCCCGACACCTTGGGAGAAGTGATGTTCCGCGGCAATGTGGTGATGAAAGGCTATCTGAAGAATCCCGACGCCACACGCGCCGCTTTCGCGGGCGGCTGGTTTCATTCCGGCGATCTGGGCGTGATCTATCCCGACGGTTATATCCAGCTCAAGGACCGCTCCAAGGACATCATCATTTCGGGTGGCGAAAATATTTCCTCCATCGAGATCGAGAATGTTCTGACCCGCCATCCCGCCGTGCAATTCGCCGCCGTGGTCGCCAAGGCGGATGCGAAATGGGGCGAGACGCCTTGCGCCTTTGTCGAGAAGCGGCGCGGCCATGACGCGGTGACGGAGGAGGATATTCTCGCTTTCTGCCGTCAGCATCTGGCCAAGTTCAAAGCGCCGCGCTTTCTGGTCTTCGCGGAACTGCCCAAGACCAGCACCGGTAAGATTCAGAAGTTCGCCCTGCGCGAACGCGCCAACGCATTATGACCGTCGAGATCAAGGCGGGACGCGCCGCCCTGACCTTCATCTTCCTCACCATGCTGATCGACACGATCGGCCTTGGCATCATCATTCCCGTTTCCCCCGGACTGATCGCGCAGCTGACGCATCAGGATCTGTCGGGTGCGGCGCGCTGGGGCGGCTGGCTGTTCTTCTCCTATGCGCTGATGCAGTTTCTATGCGCGCCCTTGATCGGCAATCTGTCCGACCGTTACGGCCGGCGCCCGGTGCTGATCCTGTCCCTGGGCATGCTGGGCGTGGATTATCTGATCACGGGACTTTCCCCCACCATCGCCTGGCTGTTCATCGGCCGCATTCTTTCGGGGATGGCAGGGGCGGCTTATTCGACCGCCAACGCCTATATCGCCGACATTTCGCCGCCGGAAAAACGCGCCGCCAATTTCGGCCTGGTGGGCGCGGCGTTCGGTGTGGGCTTTGTGCTAGGCCCGGCGTTGGGCGGATTTGTCGGCGAGCATTTCGGCCTGCGTGCCCCTTTCTATGTCGCCGCCGGACTTTCCTTTGCCAATGCCCTGTTCGGCCTCATCGTGCTGAAGGAATCACTGCCACCGGAACGGCGCAGAAAATTCGAGATCTGGCGCGCCAATCCGTTGGGCTCCTTAAAAGCACTGGCCCGCTTTCCGCAGCTTTCGTTTCTGCTGGCCGTTCTGGTGCTGGTGCAGTTCGCGCACGATTCCCTGCCCTCGACCTGGAGCTATTACACCATGCTGAAATTCGGCTGGGGCCCGGGCGATGTTGCCTGGTCGCTGGTGGCGGTCGGCGTGTTGACGGCCTTTTCCTTCGGTGTGCTGCCAAGACTTGTGGTGCCCCGCATCGGCGAACGCGGCGCCGTCTATGTGGGATTTGTCTTCGGAACGATCGCGTATCTGGGTTATGCGCTCGCGACCAAAACCTGGATGTTCTACGCCTGGATGATCCCGTTCACTTTGGGCGGCGTCGGCGGTCCGGCGCTCAATGCCATCATGTCCCACAGCGTGCCGGCCGACGAGCAGGGTGAATTACAGGGCGCGACCTCCAGCGTCACCAGCCTGACATCGGTGATCGCGATGTGGGCCATGCCCACGCTATTTGCGTGGTTCACCGGCAAAGGCGCGCCAATTCATTTTCCGGGCGCGGCTTTCTTCGCGGCGGCAATCTGTGAACTTGGCGCGTTGCTGTTGTTCGCGCGCGCGATGCGGCGCGGACGATGACTAATGAACGTCTCTTAACCGTTCCAATTCATCTTTGATTCGGAGTTTTTGTTTTTTTAACGCTGCCACCCGGGCTTCATCCCAATCGGGGTGCCTCATTTCGGTGGCGATGATTTCTTCCAGTTTCTTGTGCTGAACAGCGAGATTCTCGATCTGTCCTTCGCCTTCCATGCTTTCACCTCGTCGGTTTAGGCACGAAAATTAAACCACCAAGCGGGGTGGCTGTCACCTCAAAAAGTTTTGGAACCAAGGCCCTTTCGGGTTGGGCCCGCGGGATGTAAACGAAAGCCATGGGACGGGCAGCAAATACAGAAAAAACGCCGGAAAGACTGCCAAAGAGGCTGGTCGTCGGACTGTCCGGCGCCTCGGGCGTGATCTATGGCATCCGCCTTCTGGAGGCTCTCAAGCAATTGAGAATCGAGTCGCATCTGGTGATGACCAAGCCCGCGCAGATAACCATCGCCTATGAAACCGAGATGACGCCCAAACAGGTGGCGGCGAAGGCGGACCACAGCCACGCGATCGAGGATATCGGTGCGCCCATAGCCAGCGGTAGCTTCAAAACGGGCGGCATGATCGTGGCGCCCTGTTCGGTGCGCACCATGAGCGAGATCGCCACCGGCGTGACCACCAATCTTCTCACCCGCAGCGCCGATGTGATGTTGAAGGAACGGCGGCCACTAATCCTGATGGTGCGCGAGACGCCTTTGCATCTGGGCCATCTGCGCACCATGACCGCGCTGGCGGAAATGGGTGCGATCATCCTGCCGCCGGTGCCCGCTTTTTATACCGAGCCCAAAACGCTTTCCGATCTGGTGGACCAGATGGTGGGGCGCGCGCTCGATCTACTGGGTCATGACTGGCCGATGAAACGCTGGGGCGAAGATCTGCCCAAGCCGAAGCGGGAAAAGCGGCCATGAACAATCAGGTCACGCGTCCCGATGAAGTGGCGGCCCGCGCCAAGCTGGCGACCCTGTCGCAGGAGCATCGCGATCTCGACGCCGCGATCGATGCCCTGTGGGCGGCAGGCGGTGGCGATCAACTGGCCTTGTCGCGGCTGAAAAAGCGCAAGCTGCAGCTGAAGGACGAGATCACCGAAATCAACAATTCGCTGCTGCCGGACATCATCGCTTAGGCGGTCTCGCAGGCATCGCTGTCACAAAAATAGTTCTTGCTTCGTTCCATTTGTCGCGCGAGGGTGCGCGGCGAATTTTTCACATGGGGAGAGAAGCATGACCAAGATCGGATACGTGACCATCGGCGCGCGTGACAGCGATGTGTCGGTGAAATTCTATGACGCCGTGTTCCAAGCATTGGGCGACGAGCGCAAATTCTCCGAAGGCGGCTGGACCGGTTATGGCGTGCCCAGCGAAGACAAGGGCTTCACCGGCTGCCACACCATGCTGTGCAAGCCACATAACGGCAAAGACGCGGTCGGCGGCAACGGCATCATGATTTCGTATCTGGCGCCCAGCGCGGACGCGGTGAAGGCGGCATATGCCGGCGGCATGGCCAATGGCGGCACCGATGAAGGTGGGCCGGGCTTCCGTCCGCCCGAGGCGACCTCGGGTTTCTATGGCGCCTATCTGCGCGATCCCACTGGCAACAAGATCTGCCTTTTCAGCGTCGGCTAAACGGATCTCAGCTAGGCGGGTGCGAGCTCGCCGAGCTTTTTCTCGATTGCGACAAGCGCGGCCTCGGCATTTCCTGTGTCGGGGCCGCCTGCTTGGGCCATGTCGGGACGGCCACCGCCGCCCTTGCCGCCCAATGCTTCCGCGCCCAGGCGCACCAGATCAACCGCGCTGATGCGCGAGGTCAGATCGTCGGTCACGCCCACCACCAACGAAACCTTGCCGTCCGCCGCCGCCACAAAGGCGACCACGCCGGAACCGATTTTCGTCTTGGCGTCGTCGGCCAGGCTCTTCAGATCTTTCGGCGCCACGCCTTCGATACTGCGCAGCACGGTCTTGATGCCGGCGATGGTCTTCATGCCGTCATCGCCGCCCGACTTGGCAGGGCCGGCCAGGGCCAGCGCCTTCTTGGCGTCGGCCAACTCGCGTTCCAGACGGCGGCGCTCGTCGGACAGAGCTGCAACCCGGCCCGGCAGATCGCCGGCGTTGGTCTTGAGCGTGGCCGCGGCTTCGCGCGCCAGTTCGGCCTGGTGCGACAGATAACGGCGCGCGCCTTCGGACGTCAGCGCTTCGATACGGCGCACGCCCGCCGCCACAGCACTTTCGGATAGGATGGCGAAGATGCCGATATCGCCCAAACGGCGCACATGGGTGCCGCCGCACAGTTCCACGGAATAAGCCTTGGGATCGGTGAGATCATCGCCCATCGTCAAGACGCGCACTTCGTCGCCGTATTTTTCGCCGAACAAGGCTTCCGCACCGGCGGCAATCGCCTGGTCGGTGGGCAACAGCCGCGTCGAAGTATCCGAATTCTGGCGGATGACTTCGTTCACCTGCACTTCGATCCGCTCCAACTCGTCCGGCGTCACCGGCTTGGGATGCGAGAAATCGAACCGCAGCCGGTCCGCCGTCACCAGCGAACCTTTCTGGCTGACATGGCCGCCCAGCACACGCTTCAGCGCGGCATGCAGCAAATGGGTGGCAGAGTGATTGGCGCGGGTGGCGCGCCGCCGCTCGCGGTCCACTTTGAGATCGACGCCATCGCCGACCGACAAGGTGCCGCGCGTGACCTCGACCACATGCACATGCATGGAGCCCAGCTTCTTTTGGGTGTCCGAGATCGTGCCGTCTGCCTTGGGCGACAGCATCAGGCCGGTATCGCCCGCCTGACCGCCGGACTCCGCATAGAAGGGTGTCTGGTTGGCAAGGACCTGCACCGTCTCGCCGGCAACCGCGCTTTGCACGCGCTGGCCGTCCTTGAAAATGGCAAGGATCTGACCTTCCGCTTCCTCGGTGTCATAGCCCAAAAATTCGGTGCGCCCGACTTCATCGAAGATGGCGAACCATTGCGCATCGCTGGCCGCTTCGCCCGAACCGGCCCAGCTGGCCCGCGCATCGGCGCGCTGCTTTTCCATCGCAAAAGTGAACCCATCCTGGTCCACCGCGATGCCGCGCGCACGCAAGGATTCTTGCGTCAGATCCAGGGGGAAGCCGTACGTATCGTAAAGCTTGAACGCGACATCGCCGGTGAGGCGGTCGCCGTCCTTCATGCCGATGGTCGCTTCGTCCAGCAGCTTCAACCCGCGCGCCAGGGTTTCGCGGAAACGGATTTCCTCCAGCTTCAGAGTTTCCGTGATCAGGGCCTCGGCGCGTTTCAGTTCCGGATAAGCGGCGCCCATCTCGGCCACCAGGGTCGGCACCAGACGGTGCATCAAGGGATCTTTGGTTCCCAGGAGATGCGCATGGCGCATGCCGCGGCGCATGATGCGGCGAAGCACATAGCCGCGCCCTTCGTTGGACGGCAGCACACCGTCGGCAATCAGGAATGACGTCGAGCGCAGATGATCGGCGATGATACGATGGCTGAACACCGCGTCGCCGTCGCTTTTGATGCCGGATGTGTCCACCGACGCGGCGATCAGATGACGGAACAGGTCGGTCTCGAAATTGCTGTGCACGCCCTGGAGCACGGTGGAGATGCGCTCCAGCCCCATGCCGGTGTCGATGGAGGGCTTGGGCAGATTGAGCCGGGTCTGTTTGTCGACCTGCTCATACTGCATGAAGACCAGATTCCAGACTTCGACGAAACGGTCCCCGTCTTCTTCCGGACTGCCGGGCGGGCCGCCCCAGACGCTGTCGCCATGGTCGTAGAAGATTTCCGAGCAGGGGCCGCAAGGGCCGGTGTCGCCCATCGACCAGAAATTGGCGCTGGTGCCGATGCGGATGATCCGCTGATCCGGCAGGCCCGCGATCTTGCCCCACAGGCGGAACGCCTCATCGTCATCGGCATAGACCGTGACGCTGAGCTTTTCCTTGGGCAGACCCAGATCGCGGGTGAGAAATTCCCAGGCGAACTTGATCGCATCTTCCTTGAAATAATCGCCGAAGGAGAAATTCCCCAGCATCTCGAAGAACGTCAGGTGGCGGGCGGTGTAGCCGACATTGTCGAGATCATTGTGCTTGCCGCCGGCGCGGACGCATTTTTGCGACGTGGTCGCGCGAACGTAAGGACGTTTCTCCGCGCCAGTGAAAATATTCTTGAACTGGACCATGCCCGCATTGGTGAACAGCAGGGTCGGGTCGTTGCGCGGCACCAGCGGCGAGGACGCCACCTTGGCGTGACCGTTGGCGGCGAAATAATCCAGGAAGCTGGAGCGGACGTCGGAGAGGCTTTTCATGGGTTTAGCTTGTAGCGGGCGGCCTAAATCTTGTCATCCCAAAGAGCGGCATAGCCGTCCCGCCCGCCAGACCGGCCGTCTGAAAAACAGAAGGCGCCCCCTTGCGGGAGCGCCAGGAGCGTCGGCGAAAGCCGGAGCGACCAATAAAAAACAGAAGGCGCCCCGTTTCCGGGGCGCCTTCTGCCGAGGAGCCAAATCCGACTGCGAAACGGATATGACTCGAACTGGTCAGGCCGAAGCCTATTCTTCCTCGGCCTCCGCCTTTTCCGCGTCGCCATGGGCAAGGGTCTGGCCGATCTGACCGGCCGCGGACCGGATTGCCTGCTCGATGTTCTGGGCGATGTCGGTATTGGTGGTCAGGAATGTCTTGGCTGCCTCGCGGCCCTGGCCGATGCGGGCACCGTCATAGGAGTACCAGGAGCCCGATTTCTCGACGATCCCAGCCTTCACACCCAGATCGACCAGTTCGCCGACCTTGGAGACGCCCTGGCCGTACATGATGTCGAACTCGACCTGTTTGAAGGGCGGCGCAACCTTGTTCTTGACCACTTTGACGCGGGTCTGGTTACCGACCACTTCGTCGCGATCCTTGATCGCGCCGATGCGGCGGATGTCGAGCCGGACCGAGGCGTAGAATTTCAGGGCGTTGCCGCCGGTGGTGGTTTCCGGATTGCCGAACATGACGCCGATCTTCATGCGGATCTGATTGATGAAGATCACGATGGTGTTCGACTTGGAAATCGAGGCGGTGAGCTTGCGCAGCGCCTGGCTCATCAGCCGCGCCTGCAGGCCGGGGAGCGAATCTCCCATCTCGCCTTCCAGTTCGGCCTTGGGTGTCAGGGCCGCCACGGAATCGATCACGATGATGTCCACGCCGCCGGAACGCACCAAGGTATCGGTGATTTCAAGCGCCTGTTCGCCGGTGTCGGGCTGGGAGATCAGCATTTCATCGATGTCCACGCCCAGCTTGCGGGCATAGATCGGATCGAGCGCATGTTCGGCATCGATATAGGCGGCGATGCCACCCTTCTTCTGGGCTTCCGCGACGACGTGAAGCGCCAGGGTGGTCTTGCCTGAAGATTCCGGGCCGTAAATCTCGATCACGCGGCCGCGCGGCAGGCCGCCGATGCCCAGGGCGATGTCCAGACCCAGCGAGCCGGTCGATACCGCATCCGTCGCCAGCCCCAGATCGCGGCTGCCCAGCTTCATGACCGAGCCTTTGCCGAAGGCGCGGTCGATCTGGCTCAGGGCTGCTTCCAGCGCCCGCTTGCGATCACCATTGTCTTCCTTGCCAACCACCCGTAACGCCGCCTGTGCCATCGCTGTCTCCCGGTTATTTCACAGCGCCGGGCGATCCCCAAGTGAATCTCAAGCGACACTGCAATGCATGGAAAGTACATGCTTTGTTCTCATTTGCAAGACACTGGCTAAAGCTATGTTATGGCTTCTGAATACAAGATATTGTTCCTAACCTGTTCTCGTAAGGGAACTTTCGGCGGATACAACCTGGAATCGACAAGCCGGGCCTCCTTTTGACCCCTGATTCCCCGAGGCGCAGGAAGGGGTATCGCGGGCCCGTCGATGGGATAGATTCGGGGCATGGGTCATCTCTTTTCCTATGGGACGTTGCAGCAGCCCGGCGTGCAGATGGCGTCCTTCGGGCGGCTGCTGAAAGGCACGCCCGACGCCCTGCCCGGCTGGAAACGGGAGATGGTGGAAATAACGGATGCGGAAGTCTTCGCGCAAAGCGGCGAACGGTTTCATCCCATCGTGGTGCCGGGCGAAGCGGGCGACGAAGTGCCCGGCATGGTGTTCGAGGTCACCGAGCAGGACCTCGCGGCGACCGACCGCTATGAAGTCGCCAATTACAAACGCATCGCCGTGCGGCTGAAGTCCGGAATCGAAGCCTGGGCGTACGTCTGCGCAGGCTGACGGAGCATCAGGCGCGCGTCCCGACCAGGCGCGACAATCACTGCGGCGCGGTGTTGCCGAAGATCGTCACGCATTGCTGAAAGCTGCGCGTGAAAATGCCTTGCTGGGTGGCGGCGTCGAAGGAGTTTCGTTCCGAATCCTGCCGGGCCACGGCTGCGCAGAAGGCATTGCCTCCCGCAGCCTGCGCCGTCTGCGCGGGTGCGGGAACAGCCTGGGCCACCATCGGTGGCGGCGCAGGTTCGGCGTCCTGGGAATCGTCCAAACCCACGAAACTCATGGAATGCGACCAGTCGGTATCGGAACAAGCGCTGAGCGCGAACGACGCGGCGAGTGCGAAGGCGAGGCGAATTTTCATGGGCGCGAATGTAGCGGTCCCCGGAAAAGGCGCAAGCCGGTCAGTTGGGCGCGGCGCCGGACAGCACTTCCTTGACCTTGGCGGCGAGCTGCTTGAGGCCGAAAGGCTTGGGCAGAAAATGCAGATCTGAAGCGTTCTCGTCGTTGCGGCGGAAGGCTTCCTCGGCATAGCCGGACATGAAAATCACCGGCAGGCCGGGTTTCAGTCCCTTCACATGGCGCACCATGGTCGGGCCGTCCATATTGGGCATCACCACATCGGTGACGATCAGGTGGATTTCCTGTTTGCCCGCCTTGACGATTTCCAGCCCTTCCTCGCCGCCGCTGGCTTCCAGGACATGATAACCGCGCATACGCAGCGCCCGCGCCGCGAAGCTGCGTACCGCTTCTTCGTCCTCGACCAATAGAATTGTGTCCTGGCCGGTGACGTCGCGAGGCGCCGCCGCCGCCGCGACTTCGGCGACCGGCGCGTTCGCATCGACGCGATAGCGGGGCAGATAGACCTTGAAGCTGGTGCCGCGCCCGATATCGCTGTCCACGGTGATGAAACCGCCCGACTGCTTGACGATGCCATAGACGGTGGCGAGGCCGAGGCCCGTGCCCTGCCCCACCGGCTTGGTGGTGAAAAAGGGATCGAAGATCTTGCCGATATTCTCTTTCGAGATCCCGGTGCCGGTATCGGTGACTTCGATGCGGACATATTCGCCCGCCGGCATGATGGCGGTGCCCAGCGCGGCCGGCTGCATCACAGTGTCGTTGGCGGTGGTGATGGTGACCGTGCCGCCGCCGGGCATGGCGTCGCGGGCATTGACCACCAGATTGATGATCGCATTGGAAAGCTGCGTCTCGTCGGCATGGACGGACCAAAGGTCGGGACCATTGTCGAGCTTGAGTTCGATGCCTTCGCGCAGCAACCGGCGCAGCATCTGCGCCAGCTCGCTGGTCACGTCGGTCAGTGCCAGCACCTTTGGCTGCATGGTCTGCTTGCGGCTGAAGGCCAGGAGCTGGCCGACCAGGGTGGCGGCGCGCAAGGCGTTCTGATGGACCTCGTTGATTTCCTTGAAGGACGGATCGCCCGCCGGATGGCGCATCAACAAAAATTCACTGTTGCCGATGATGACGGTGAGCAGATTGTTGAAATCGTGCGCCACGCCGCCCGCCAGCTGCCCGACTGCCTGCAGCTTCTGGGACTGGGCGAATTTGACTTCCAGCGCCTTCTGTTCGGAAACGTCCGTCAGGTATAGCACCACGCCGTCCGGCATCGCACTGGCGGACAATTCCGCCATGCGCTCGCCCAGCCGCAATTCAAGCCGGCGGCCCACGCTTTCGCCCCGCGCGGTGGCCGCGATCAGTACGCGCAAGGCTGCGCGATCGGCCTGATCCACCAGATCGGTAACGTCGCGGCTTGAAAGCGATCCCGTGGCGCCGAAAAATTTCGCGAACATTCCGTTGGCGTCGCGAATGATCCCGCCGGCATCGGCAAGCGCGACACCCATCGGCGCATTCAGAAGAAGCGCGCCCACGCTGTGATCCAGCGGTGCGGACGGCGTGGCAGGCGCGGTCCGAAGATCGGCGGCGGCTGACGCGGCCTCTGCAGCGGCGGGTGCCGCGGCTGGCTGGGACGTGGTGGCAGCGAGGCGGGGCGTAAACCACCACACCGTGCGCTGATCTTTCATCGGGCGTACCGCAGCCACCAGCTCCAGCCCCGGCATCACCACAAAACTTTCCTCGCGGGGGCGGCCTTCGGCGGCGTCGCGCGACAGGCGGTAGAGAACCGCGCTGGACGCTTCACCCGACAGCGCCAATTCGGGTGGGGCGGCGCTGTCGCCGTCCTTGGTTCCGGCCATACGCCGATAAACGGGATTGCAATCCAGCACTGCGCCGTCAGGGCCGGTGATGACCCAGGCGACATTGGCGCGGGCCGCCGCTTCCGATACGCGCTTTGCGTCTTCGGTCTTGAGGCCCTCGCGCGGCCACACTGCATACAGAAGCAGGGAAGCCACCGCGCCGATGCCGCCCAGAAGGGCATAACCGGCAAAGCCGGCCTCGTCGGGCTGGGAAAGCGCCAGGCCCGCCGCCGCCAGGGCCACGATGCTGAACGCCAGGGCCGCCCAGCGCCAGGCGCCCGCAGGCACGCCGAACGTCCAAGATGAAATTGTGCGGGAAGCCTGCATTATCCGCACTTTACAGGATTCGGTTAACGAATGGTTTCCAATACGTAAACCATTACATTTGCTGACTAATTTCTGGCCATTTTCCCGCTCAGGCGCATCACATAGCCGATGATTTGCGCCACCGCCTTGTATTGTTCGGGCGGGACGGCCTCGTCGATCTCGACGCTGGCATACAAAGCGCGCGCCAAAGGCGGATTTTCGATCACCGGCACATCATGTTCTTCGGCAACGGCGCGGATGCGTAGCGCCAATGCGTCTACGCCTTTGGCGACGCAGACCGGCGCCGCCATTTTCCCGGATTCATATTTCAGCGCCACGGCAAAGTGGGTGGGGTTCATGATCACCACCGTCGCCCCCGGCACCGCCGCCATCATGCGCTTGCGCGAACGCTCCTGGCGGATCTGGCGCACCTTGGCCTTGATGGCGGGATCGCCTTCATTCTGGCGATACTCTTCCTTGATCTCCTGCTTGGACATCCGATTGCGCTTCATGAAGCGAAGACGCTGCATGAAATAATCCAGGCCCGCGATTACCAGCAGCGCCGCCAGCGCCGCCATCAGCACCTTGAACAGCAAATGGCTCATGTCGCCGACGATGGCGCCCGGCGACTGGGTGAGAATGGATTCCAGCATGCCCCGTTCGGGCCAGAGCTGCGTCCAGATCGCCATGCCCACGATGGCGATCTTGATCAGGCCCTTGAGCATATTCATCCAGCCTTCCAGGCCGAAGGTCCGCGCCAGGCCTTTCGGAATCGAAAGCTTGGAAAAATCCGGCGCCAGCTTGGCGGGATTGAGCGTGGGCATGCTCTGCATCACATGTCCGCCAAGGCTGGCCGCCACCATCACGCCCATGAAGGGCGCCAGGAGCAGCGCCAGATGCAGCAACAATCCGCGCGCCATGGACGCCAAACCCGCGCCATCCACGGCCATCTGCTCCGGCTGCTCGATAAATATGGAGAGAAGCTTGGCGATGCCGATCATGGTCGACTGGCCGAACATGGCGATCGCCAAGGTGCCGCCCGCCAGAAGAACAAAGGCAGTGACTTCGGTGGATTTGACGATGTCCCCGGATTCGCGCGCCTGTTCGAGCCGCTTGGCTGTCGGCTCTTCGGTCTGCTGCGATTTGTCCTGGTCGTCCGCCATGCTTTTAGTCGCCTGTCGCTTCGCTACTTGAGGCTAGAGGAATATCCCCATCGAGGTGGTGTAGTAGTTGAGGAACAAAGTGATGATCGAACCCAGCATCGCGAGCATGATGACGAAGCCGCAAAGAATGTTGATCGGCACCGCGACAAAAAAGATCTGCAATTGCGGCATCAGTTTCGCTAGCACGCCCAGCGCGGCGTAGATGGCAAAGCCGAACACCAGGAATGGCGCGGCCAGCTGAAAGCCCAGTGCGAAAGAAGATGAAACCAACCCGATCACCAGCTGTGCCATGTCGCCGGTGGGCAAGGCCGCGCCCGGCGGCAGCATCCGGTAGCTGCCCGCGATGGCGCCTATCGCCAAATGATGCAGATCGGTGGCGAAGATCATCACCGTTCCCAGCAAGGTGAGAAAATTGCCCACCACCGCGCCCTGGGTGTTCTGGGTCGGGTCCAAAGTCTGGGCATAGGCGAGGCCGATCTGGGACGCGATCAGAAAGCCCGCCACTTGCAGCGCGCTCATGATCACGGCCGCCATGGCGCCCACAAGCACACCGGCGGTGATTTCCTGACCGATCAGAATGACCAGCGCGATCATGGTCTGCGGCGCCGCGGCCGGATATTGGCCTTGCACCGTTGGCGTCAGCGCGAACGAAACTGCCAGCGCCAGAACCAGGCGCACGCGGGCCGGCACGCCCATGGTGCCGACGCCGGGCAGCAACATCATCATCGCGCCCACCCGCGAGAATACCAGCAGGTAGGTGAGAACGATGCCCGAAAGGGCGGGAAGATGGATGTGCATTCAGGCCTGACGGAACATGAAAATCAGTAGGCGGCGATACGCGCCGCAATGTCGGTCATCAATCCGCCCAGCGCCGCGCCCGCGAATGGCAGGAAAATCAACAGCACGACAAAGACGGCGACGATCTTTGGCACGAACACCAGGGTCTGTTCCTGGATCTGTGTCAAAGCCTGCAACAGACCGATGCCCAGGCCCACAACGAGCGCGGTGATCATGGCGGGTGCGATCATCTCCAAGAGGACGATGATGGCGGTGCGGGCGAAGTCGATGGCGGAAGCGGAATCCATAAGGTCCTCTTTTTTTTATTTGTCGCGCGGCCGGACGGAAAACCGGAAGTCCACTTTTCCCGGCCGCCGCTCCATTTAAATGGGCATGCTCATGATGGACTGATAGGCCGCGACCACCTTGTCGCGCACGGCCACCACGGTATCGAGGGTGAGTTCGGCGGAGTTCACCGAATTGACCACATCGACGATGTTGGCCTTGCCGGACACCTGCGCGGTGGCGGCCTGTTCACCCTGGCGGATGTTGGAGATCGAATCCTTCACCGCGCCCGACAGGAAATCCGAGAAGCTGGAGCCGGGCGCCTCGGCGGGCACAACACCCGGCGCGGAGGAAGCCTGCGCCATGCGCGCGACATTCTGGTAGGCGGCGGCTGCGGCGGCGGGAAGTGCCATCTATTTTCTCCCTGACAAAGGTGAAACCCACACCGACTTTCTTCCCCCACAAGGCGAAACCTTTGGTGGGGGAAGATGTGCGGTAGCGGGCTTGCCCGCGTGGCGCACAGATGGGGGCAAAAAATTACTTATTTAAAAGATCTACGGTTTTCGCGAGCATCTGCTTGGTCGCGTCCATCACGGTGAGATCGGCCTCGTAAGAGCGCTGGGCTTCACGCATGTCCATGATTTCAATCAAAGGATCGACATTGGGCAGCTTCACGTAACCCTGCTTGTCGGCATTGGGATTGCCGGGGTCGTACTGGCTGCGAAACTCGCTCTTGTCCCGGATGGTGCGGCCATTCTCCACCAGATGGGCGCCCAGCTCGCGGTCGAATTTCGACGTCACGGTCGAGACCTTGCGGCGATAAGGATCGGCGCCCGGCGTCGGCGAGGTGGAATCGGCATTGGCGATATTTTCCGAAATCACCTTCATGCGCTCGGATTGAACGCGCATGCCGGAAGCGGCAACGGCCATGGAAGTCGAAAAGTCCATATCTGATCTCCTTGTCCTGTTTCTCAGTGACCGATGGCGGTTTTCATCAGGGTCATCGCCTTGGCGTAGATGTTTGCCGCGGCCTGGAATTGCGCCTGGGTGTCGGCGACCTTGATCATTTCGGCTTCCAGCGAAACCGAATTGCCGTTGGGATTGGATTCGATGTCATGGGTTTCGACATCGTCGAATTTGGTGGCGTCGGCGGGACGAATCGCGATGTGGCGCGGATCGGTGACGCGAAGATTGGCGCCGCTGCTCGCCATCGGTGATTTCATGCCGTCCTTGAAATCCAGCGGTTTCAGGTCATGCGCGACATATTTCGGCGTGTCGGCATTGGCGACATTCTGCGAGAGAACATCCTGGCGCTGGTGCAGCCAGGACATGCGGGTGCGGAGCATGGACATCAGCGGGGCGTCGGGCAATTCCATCGCGGTAACCTTTTGTTAGCCTTCGAATGACGGCCGATCCTGACGCCGTCATGCTTAAGCCCGACTTAACGATGGAAGTTTTTGCCGGGCATTTTCTGCCGCGATTTAACGCGTGATTAAGGTTGACAGTTCTTTACTCCGACCCCTGAGCGTTTCGGCGAAGGGCACCGTCTCTATGAAAATTGACGGTCTCGCGCCGCCGCAACGCGAAAAGGAATAAAATGGCAATTGAAATTCTTCGCTATGTCGGCGCCCTGCTGCTGGTGCTCGCCCTGATCGGCGGCGCCGGTATCGCTGCGCGCAAATGGGGCGTGCCCGGTGTCACCAAGGCCGTCGATCAGAAACGCCTGGCGGTGGTCGAGACCCTGATGATCGGGCCGCGCCAGAAGCTTTTCATCGTGCGCCGCGACAATGTCGAGCACCTCATCTTCTCCGGTCCGGACGGCGCTTGCCTGGTTGAGAACGGAATTACTCCTATCGAAAAGCCCGGCATCACATGAAGCGCTTTACGTCAATCCTGCCGCTGCTGATTCTTCTGTTGGTGCTGATGGCGCCCAGCTTCGCCTTTGCCGCGGCGCTTCAACCGGCGGCCGCCAACGCCAGCGCAGCGGCATCCAATACCGGCCTTTCCATCGACGTCACGGGCAGCGGCCTTTTCACCGACCGCATGGTGCAGATCGTCGCCCTGATCACGGTGCTGTCGATCGCGCCGTCGATCCTGATCATGATGACCAGCTTTGTGCGCATAGTGGTGGTGCTGTCGCTGCTGCGTACGGCCTTGGGCCTGCAACAGAGCCCGCCCAACAGCGTGCTGGTGTCGCTGGCGATGTTCCTGACCCTGTTCGTGATGACGCCGACCTTGACCGACGCCTATCATCAGGGCGTCGAGCCGATGATGAAGAACGAGGTGACGGCGGAACAAGGCTTCACCGCCGCCATGGTGCCGATGAAGAAATTCATGCTGGCCCATGTCCGCGATGCCGACCTCAAGCTGTTCATGGACATGGCGCACACCAAACCCACGCCCAAGGCCGAAGACACCGCCCTGACCACCCTGGCCCCCGCCTTCATGCTGTCGGAGCTGAAACGGGCCTTTGAAATCGGCTTTCTTATCTTTGTGCCGTTTCTGATCATCGACATGGCGGTCGCCTCGATCCTGATGAGCATGGGCATGATGATGCTGCCGCCGGTGATCATCTCCCTGCCGTTCAAGCTGATCTTCTTTGTGCTGGTGGATGGCTGGCGCTTGATCGCCGGATCGCTGGTCGAGAGCTATCTCCATAGCCCCCCTCATACTTGAGGTGCCTTGACGCTGTTTTGAGAGCGCGAGACAGTCATCCCAACGGGTTTGGGAGGGGTTCATGCTGCGTGTCTCGCGCCTGAAGGCGTTCGTCTCGGTTTTCGCTTTACTTCCCGTCTTGAGCATCGCCGTCCCATCGGGGCAGGCGGCGGCACCCGCCAAGCTGCCCAAGGGCGTGGGCGACGCGGCCAGTTGCCGGGCCCTGACCGGACGCACCATCGCGCCGGGCATGCGTGTCCTCACCGCCGAATATGACGAGAGCGGCACGATCGTCGGCGACACGAAGATCGATGTACCGCTTTGCCGGATCGTGGGGGTTGCCAATCCCAACGCCGATTCCCGCATTGGCTTCGAAGTCTGGATGCCGCCCGCCAGCGCCTGGAACGGGAAATTCCAGGCCGAAGGCTCGGGCGGTTCAGCGGGCGCGATCTCGCCCGGCCCGATGCTGACGGCGCTGAAGGCAGGCTATGCCACCATGTCGACCGACAATGGTCATGTCACCGATCCCAACGCCCCCAATGGCGGCAACGAGCAGACCTGGGCGCTGGGCCATCCCGAGAAGATGGTCGATTTCGCCTATCGCGCCCTGCATGTCTCGACGGTGGCGGCCAAACAGATCGTGCAGGATTTCTACGGCAGGAAAGCCAGCGTGTCTTATTTCGTGGGCTGCTCGCAGGGCGGCCATCATGCGCTGATGGAAGCGACACGCTTCCCCGACGATTACGATGGCATCGTCGCGGGCGCGCCGGCCTGGCACTGGGCCAACCAGATGATCAACGCCAGCTGGAACAGCCGCGCCGCGCGGCTCGACCCCAGCGCCCTGACGGATGCGAGCGCGGCATTGCTCAACCGGCGGGTGATCGCGGACTGCGATGCGATCGATGGCGTCAAGGACGGGGTGATCGAGGACCCCCGCCAATGTCATTTCAATCCCGCCACGCTCACTTGCAAGACGGGCGATGCCGAGAGCGAGTGCTTGACGCCGGTTCAGGTGGCGGCGGCAGAGGCAATCTATAATGGCGCCAAACGCTCCGACGGCAGTCCCATCTTTGTGGGCTATCC
This sequence comes from Pseudomonadota bacterium, assembly GCA_040389405.1. Classification (GTDB taxonomy): domain Bacteria; phylum Pseudomonadota; class Alphaproteobacteria; order Micropepsales; family Micropepsaceae; genus Rhizomicrobium. The sequence goes on from JAZJZY010000002.1 coordinate 789,286, forward strand.
ACGCGGCAGTGAGGCCCAATGGGCGCGGCTGTGGGCGGGTGCGGCGCCGGGCGGATCGTCTTTCGATTTCTTCCGCTATTCGGTGTTCCAGAACAAGGATTTCGACAACACCAAATTCGACTATGACAAGGACACTGATCGGGCGTTGAACGCCAAGGTGGTGGGCAAGCAGACGGTCGCCGACGTCTACAACGTCAAGCCCGACCTTTCCGCCTTCGCGCGGCGTGGCGGCAAGCTGATCATGTATCATGGCTGGGCCGACCAGCAGATTTCAGCGCTCGCCGCTGTCGATTTCTATCAGCAGATCGTGACCAAGGAAGGCCAGGCCCGCACCAACGGCTTTCTGAAACTGTTCATGCTGCCAGGAATCTTCCATTGCACCGGCGGCCCGGGCACAGGCAATTTCGGCGCCGCCGGTCCCGCCATCCAGGACGATGCGCAGCACGACATCACCAAAGCGCTGGATGTCTGGGTGACACAGAAAAAAGCGCCCGAGACTTTCATCGGCACGCATCTCAATCAAAGCAAGGTGGCGGACCGCACGCGCCCGATCTGCGCCTTCCCGGCCCAGGCGAAGTACAAAGGCAGCGGCGACACCAACGACGCCGCGAATTTCACCTGCGCGGTGCCGCCAGCTTAAGCCAGTGCCATCACGTAATCGGCTTCGGTTTTTGCCTTGACGTCATCGGCGGTGACGCCGGGCGCGAGTTCGATCAGGCGCATCCGACCTTCCTTGCGGTCGATATCAAAGACGCAAAGGTCGGTGATCACCATGTCGATGCAGCGGCTGCCGGTGAGCGGCAGGGTGCAGGTCTTGAGGATCTTCGACTTGCCCGCCTTGTTGGCATGCTCCATCACCGCGATGACGCGCTTGACGCCGGCGACCAGATCCATCGCCCCGCCCATGCCCTTCACCATCTTGCCCGGGATGGTCCAGTTGGCGATGTCGCCCTGCTCGGACACTTCCATCGCACCCAATACCGCCATGTCGATATGACCGCCCCGGATCATCGCGAAGCTGTCCGCCGAGGAAAAGAAGCTGGAAGTGGGAATTGCGGTGATCGTCTGCTTTCCCGCATTGATCAGGTCGGGGTCTTCGTCGCCTTCATAGGGAAATGGCCCGATCCCCAGCATGCCGTTTTCGCTCTGCAGGGTGACTTTCATGTCCTTAGGAATGTAGTTCGCCACCAGGGTCGGAATGCCGATGCCCAGATTGACGTAGTAGCCGTCCTTGAGTTCGCGCGCGGCCCGTGCCGCCATCTCTTCGCGGGTCCAGGCCATTACGCATTCTCCTTTTCAGGACTTTGTTGTGGCCTGGGCCGGGTGGTGCGGAATTCGATCCGCTTGGCATAGTCAGTGCCCTGCAGAATGCGATTCACGAAAATGCCGGGGGTATGGACCTGGTCGGGATCCAAGGTGCCGTTGGGCACCAGCTCTTCCACTTCGGCGATGGTGATCTTGGCCGCCGTCGCCATGTTGGGATTAAAATTCCGCGCGGTCTTGCGATAAATCAGATTGCCTTCGTGATCACCCTTCCAGGCCTTGATCACGGCCAAGTCCGCCTTCAGCCATGTCTCGCGCACATAGGTCTCGCCGTCGAAAACTTCGGTGGGTTTGCCTTCTGCAACCACCGTGCCGACACCTGTCTTGGTATAGAAGGCGGGAATACCAGCGCCGCCCGCACGAATGCGTTCCGCCAAGGTGCCTTGCGGGTTCAGTTCCAGCTCCAGCTTGCCGGACAGATACAGGTTCTCGAACAATTTGTTCTCACCCACATAGGAGGAAACCATCTTCTTGATCTGGTTGTTGTTGAGCAGCACCCAGAGGCCGACATTGTCGGCGCCGCAATTGTTGGAGATCACGGTCATGTCCTTGACGCCGTTGTTCATCAGCGCCGTGACCAGGTTCTCCGGATTGCCGGAAAGCCCGAAGCCGCCATGCATCAGGGTCATGCCGTCAAACACGACGCCTTCCAGCGCCGAGGTTGCATCCTTGTAAACTTTGCCCGCCATGAAAATTCTCCAAACCTGTCGCACCTGCATACTGAAGCGCGCGCCCAGCCGCAATTGTGCCAACCTCAATTATGAGGGCGAGCTTGCCCGAAATCTTCCAAGAAAATGTGAAGCCGGAGGCCGATTTGCAGGCATTCCGGGCGCTCAGACGCCAGGCGCTCAGGCCGATGTCTGGCCCTGACGCACATGCAAATCGGCGATGGCCATTCGTGCCTCGGCGTGCGGGTCGACCACCAGCTTGCATTGGTCGTTGAAGACCATCACCGCGCGGTCTTTTGCCGAATAGGGCCGCCATTGCGGCAATCCCGGAATGTTGGGATTGCCGGTCTTGGCGAAATTGGTCCAGGCGCCGCTCATCTTGTCGGCCAGCGGATAACGGTCCTTGCCGGTGCCGGTGATAATGTCGTCGGTCGGGCCGTCCAGATTGTCGAAGACGTAGGAGACTTCCAATGTGTGCGGTACGCCCAGCTTGCCGCCATGCACGGGAGTGGGTTTCTCGAAATGATAGACATAGGCCGGCGCCTGTCCCAGCGCCGCCTTGCGCTCCGCCACCAGCGCGACATTGGCAGTCAGCCAATTATCAGTGGCGATCAACTGAAATAGCCGCACATTGTCGGCTTCCGGGAAATCCTTCTTGTAGAGCGCGATCAATTTCTCGGTTTCCGCATCATCGACCTTGAGACCGCGCTTGACGTCGGCGCGCAAGGTCGCGTCGTCGATGGGATCGAGCGGCGTGGTGTTGAGGAAGGTGATCTCAGTCAGGGTCGAACCCAGGATCATCGGCACATTCGCCGACAAGGACGGCGCAACCGGATCGAAGGCGCCATTGCCGGATACCAGATTGCGCCCATCCAGCACCGGCCCGAAGCGGCCCGCCGGACCCATCGGGCCCAGCGCTGCGATGATCTTCTGGAAAGGAACCTGTTGCAGCTGATCAACCTGATTCGGCTGCAGGCCCAGCTGCACCATGATCTTGGTGGCGATCTCGGTGCCTTCTTCCGGCGTGATGGCTTTCAGCGAGACGCCACTTTGCGCGATGACTTTATGGAATCTTCCCACGGCCTGCGGCATCGCCATAGCGGTGGTGACTTTGCTGCCCCCGCCCGACTGACCAAAGATGGTGACGTTGCCGGGATCACCGCCGAACGCGGCGATATTGTCCTTGACCCAGTTCAGCGCCGCCACAATGTCCAGCATGCCGACATTGCCGCTGTCGGCATATTTCTCGCCGCCCAGTTTGGCGAGATAGAGAAAGCCGAAGGCGTTGAGCCTGTGATTGATCGTCACCAGCACCACGCCATGTTTCTTCGCCAGCATCGCGCCGTCATAACGAACATTGGCGCCCGAGCCTCCGGTGAAGCCGCCGCCATGACACCAGAGCATCACGGGGCGTTTCTTTCCGTCGCCCGCCGTCCAGATGTTCAACCGCAGGCAGTCCTCGCTCTGGGTCCTGCGGTCCAGCGCCACCACTTCTTCTTCCATGAAGCCGGTGGCGTCGGTCTGTGGCGCACGGTTGCCGAACTGGGTGGCGTCGCGCACATCGCTCCAGGGCGTGGGCGGCTGGGGCGGCATGAAGCGATTGGCCCCGGCGGTGGACGCGCCATACGGAATGCCCTTGAAAATCTTGATCCCGTCGTCCGAAATCCCGCGAACTTTGCCGTAGGTGGTGGCGACCACCGGCGCGGCACCGGCTGCCAGCGCCTGCGGCGCTTCCAGCACCCAGCTCGCCGCCGCCATGCCGCCCGCTGCCATCAGTTGGCGGCGATCCAGATTTTTCATGTTCTTGTTATTTGTCATGTCCGCCCCATTTCAGCCCCTAGACACACAGAGACTATAAGGACTGGGAAATATCGGCGCCATATGCAAAGACCGGCGCCGCGACGAAGAGATACAATTATGCCGCAAGACATTGCTCCGCCTGACGCCTGCCATTCCATGACCGAATTGCGCGCTGCGATCGACACACTGGACGCAAAGCTCGTGGCGATGCTGGCCGTGCGCCAGACCTATATCGAGCGCGCCGCCGTGCTGAAATCGGATCGCGGCACGGTGCGCGACACGCCGCGCATTGAGCAGGTGGTGGGAAATGTGGTGGCCGAAGCCAAGCGCGCGGGCCTCTCACCCGCCATCGCCGAAGCGGTGTGGCGCAGCCTGATCGAAGCCAGCATCGCCCACGAATACAAAGCCTTCGACGCCAAAGCGGAATGATCCGCGCTAACGTGTGTGTACGGCGCTGATCAATCCATCCTGCAGCCAACTGGTCAGCACGGTCGCGACGTTCCGCGCCGCCTGGTCGGCATCGCCGTCCTCCACCAAAAGGCTGCACAGATCGGCAAAGCGCGATCCCGCCATCGCCAGGATGAGCGCCCGCCGCTCGAAACTTTCGATGGTGCGGTATTTCGGGGTCAGATCGCTGCGCCAGATGCGAACCATTGCGGGACCGGCGAGACGCTCGGCGGCCGGCGGCGTATTCTCTTCCGCCAATGCGCCCCAGATCGCGGCGCTGTTGGTGGCGACTTCGCCCATCACCAAGGTGGGCACGAAAATAAGGACCGCATTGTCCCAATCCACCTGGGCCAACGCTTCGGGTTTTACGGCGTCCGCGTTGGGCCCCTCGAAAGCACGGCGCAAGCTCCAGTCGAGCCAAGCTAACTCCGGGACCTCCGGATCGTCCGGATGCAGGCCGCGCAAAGTCTGGGCGAAATCGGCGCCATATGCACTCAAGGTCCAGCTTTTCGGCACATGGGTTTCGACGTGATGGCGTGCCGCCTTGTCGAAGGAATCGTCACCCAGCCAGGCCCAGGTTTTTTCATAGGTATCGCGCAGGCTGGCGATGAGCTGCGCACGGTAGGCATGGCGATAGACGGCCAGACCGCGCTCCGGCGCGCCCTGCAACGGCGCGTCGGTGCCCGTCAGAATGTGGTCGCGAAAACCGCGCTGGGTGTCGAGCAAGTTCATGCCGCGCGCGTCCAGTCGCCGGCTTTCCGGCGCGCCACATCCAGTTCCGCCAGAAGCTCGGCCAGCGGCGGAATATTGTCGTCGCGCTCGATCATGGTCGCGAGCGATCCGAAACGCTCGCATGCTTTTTTATAAAGCGCCCACACCGGATCGGGCACCGGCTCGTCATGGGTGTCGATCAAAAGTTCGCGGCCCTGGCTATGGCCGGCCAGATGCATCTGGCGCACGCGATCCACCGGAATGCCCGCCAGATAAGCGTCAGGATCGAAGCCATGATTGGTGCCGCTGACATAGATGTTGTTGACGTCCAGCAGCAGATAGCAGCCGGTGCGGCGGCACATTTGCGTAATGAATTCCCATTCCGTCATCTGATCGTCGGCGAAGGTGAGATAAGTGGAGGCATTCTCCATCAATATCGGACGCTCCAGCACATCCTGTGCGTGGGCGATGTTGGCGCAGACCAGATCCATCGCCTCTTCGGTGTAAGGCATCGGCAGAAGATCGTGCGAATTGAATCCCTCCACCCCGGTCCAGCAGAGATGGTCGGACACCCATAAGGGATCGACGCGGTCGGCCAGCACTTTCAGGCGGCGCAGGTAATCCGTCTTGACGCCATCGGCGGAGCCGATCGACATCGACACGCCATGCATCGCCACGGGATAGCGTTCGCGCACCCGGTCCAGCACATGCAGCGGACGGCCGCCCGGCACCATGAAATTCTCGGAGATCACTTCGACGAAATCGACCAGATCGCCGCGTTCCAGAAATTCGTTGAAGTGCGGCGGACGCAAGCCGAGACCGAAGCCTTCGAAGACGGGAATGGCGGTCATCAAGCCTTCTCTAAAACGTCATATGGACCCGGCGCGTTTCGCGACCGGGTCCATGGGACTCTACTTCTTTGTCAGCGCGGCAGTCGCCCGCCGCGCTTATATACAATGTTATTACGGCGTGGTCTTGCCGCCGGCCGTGGTGCAGGCTTCCGCCGACATCGACTTGTAGCCCTGACCCTTGCAGGAATTCTGGCCCTTGCAGGCATGATTGCCCGACTTGCAGTCCGACTGGCCCTTGCAGGAATTCACGCCGAAGCAGTGAACCGACGCATCCGCAGCGAACGCAACGGTGGGCGCAGCGGCAACGGCGGCCAGAGCAAGGAAAGCAGCGGCCGAGGCCAGCGTGGCAGATTTGGTGATGTTCATGGAAACGTCTCCGTGTTGTTGCGCCGGCCGATTTTTCGGCTTGGCTATTTCAATGTTCGGCGGTCCCGAACCTGGGGTTACATCCCACGCTTCAAATCGGGCAGAAAGTCGGCGGAATCGAAGGAACTCTTTGTATTATTTTATCACCGTTCACGCGGGCAGCGCGGTGATCTGCCGCCGGATCGCAGCCAGCGGCGCGTTATCATCGAACACAACCCTGTTGCCCTGTAACCCCACACCCAGTTGCACAAGAAGCGCATGGATATCGACGGGCGATCCGGTTTTTCCCATCTGCGTATAAAGATCGGCCAATTCCGTTCCGCCGGTGGCGGTGTCACCCGCCGCCATCACCTGCTCCATCGTCCAGTCGGCAATGTTGCCGCCGCTTTGCCGGTTGATCGCCTGCAGTGCGGTCTGCACGCCGATGCGATTATGCGTGCGTTCGCGAATGCGGACATCGGCAACCAGCCAGAAGGCCGCGCCGCCCCAATAGGTGCGCTGGTGATCCTGCGTATCGTTCAGGCCGCCTTCGCCCGGTTTGGGCTGGCCGCCCGGCATCTCGTCGATGGTCCATTTCCAGACTTCGGCGACGTCCATCTGCCCGGCTTGGGCGCGCGCGATGGGCTCGACATAGGTGGCGTTGCCTTCCTGGAGCCAGAGCGCCCAGCGCGGCAATTGCGGCAAGGCCAGATGCGTCATCTCATGCACCAGCACCCAATCGCGTTTCAAGGCCGCGGCATCCGCACCGCGGCCGACATTCAGGCGAATGAGCGAGCCGCCACGAAAACCGAAGGTGGTACCGCCGACGCTGCGGCCATCGCCGGCAATCACGACCAGCCGAACATGCGAAACCGGAAAGCGTCCGAAATAGGTCGTCACCGCCTGGGCGCTAGTGCGGATCCAATTCTGGACCAGCGCGCGATCGATCCCCGGAGCGCCATCGGAAAACACGATGTCGATGACACCGCCACCGATCTCGATTTGCGCATCGGGTGCCTGGCGGGACTGCGGGTTGCCGCGATCCGGTATGGGCTGCGCTTGTGCTGCAACGCTCGACGCAAGAGCCAATGCAAGCATCAGCAAAACGGCCTTGCCCGACATAAATGTCATGGCCCGGCGATCAGCCATCGACCTGGATCTGGCGTTGTGCCGCGATCATCATGCGCGTGATGCCGCGATGGATATTGACCTTGACCAACGAGACCGACTGGCCGGTCTTTGCCGAAGCTTCCTCGACGCTGAAGCCATGCATCTTCACCAGCCGGATCACTTCGGATTGTGCCGGCTTCAATTCCGACAAAAGCTTTTCCAGGGTGGTCGCATTCTGTATCGCCATGCCGTGATCTTCGACGGCAAGATCCTCGCTGAGGGCCTGGGTGGCGGATTTGCGCAGCGCGCGCAGCCGGTCGATCCATTTGTACCGCGCGATCGCCACCAGCCAGGGACCGAAGGGGCGAGCCGCATCGTAGGAGCCGCGTTTTTCATGCAAGGCGAACAACGTGTCCTGCACCGCATCGTCCACCATTGCGGGCGGCAGGCGCGTTCCGAAATACCGCTTCAGCCAGGGGCGGACTTCATCCAGCAGCCGGCGATAGCGAATGCCATCGCCCTTCTGCGCGGCCGCCATCAGTCCTGACCATTCCTTATCGGACATTGCGTGGCTTTCGGCGTTGCCAACTCAGGCGTTGCCAACCTGATCGTTGAAAGTGTGCAACAATGACAGACATTCGGCAATCGGACGCCGTCCCGGATGGCGAAAATGCCAAGTTTTTGACAAAATCCGGCCCGTCTGTAACCCGATGCAGCCGGGCATCGAAAGACCAATAGCCGTCGCAGGAACTGTGCGGTGCCAATGTGCCACCTTTAATGGCGTTCCCTCTAACTTCGTGACGGCTTTGCAATCATCCGATCCCTCTTCCGGCAATTCTTCGGCGCTCGACCTGATGGTCGACCGCCTGGTTGCGGATCTGCGGCCGGTGGAGAGCCCGCCGGTCGCGCGCCGCCTGGCGCTGGGACTGGGCGTGGGACTTGTCATTTCGCTGGCCTTTGTCGGTATCGTGATGGGTTATCGCCCGGACATGGCGACGGCGACCTTGACCACGATCTTCTGGGTGAAGCTGGCCTATGTCTCCGGCATCGGGGCGGTTGCGCTCTGGGCGGTGGAGCGATTGGCGCGGCCCGGCGTTCCCACCGGCAATCTGCTTTTGTGGCTGCTGCTTCCCACCGTGATGATGGGCGGGTTGGCGGTCTGGCAGCTGATTCACGGCCCGGCCGGTCTGCGCGAGCATCTCATCATGGGCTTCAGCGCCGCTGCCGCGCCGTGGCGCATTCTTGCCGCCGCATTGCCGCCTCTGGTCGGTCTGGCCTGGGCCGTGCGGGGATTGGCGCCGACACGATTGGTGTTTGCCGGCACGATGGTGGGCCTGGCGGCCGGTGGTTTTGGCGCGGCGTCTTATGCGATGCATTGCCAGGAATCGGCGGCGCCGTTCCTGCTGATCTGGTACGGGCTGGGCGTGGTCGCATGCGGCTTTGTCGGCGCCGTGCTGGGACCGCGCGTCCTGCGCTGGTAGTTGTCGTTTCGAAAGCTGCCCGGAAGCGGAAACCGTCTGTCCGTTTCAATCCGCTGCCGCCTGATCGGATTTGCGAAAAATTTCCCAGATCACCATGAACAGGGCGGCAATCAGCGGCCCCACGACAAAACCATTCAAGCCGAAAACTTCAATACCGCCCAACGTCGAAATGAGAACGACATAATCGGGCAGATTGGTGGTTTTTCCCACCAGAAAAGGCCGCATCACATTGTCGACCAGGCCGATCACCAACACACCGTAGCAAAGCAAAAACAAACCCTGCCAGACGCTTCCGGTTGCCAGCAAATAGGCGGCGACCGGACCCCAGACGATCGCAGCTCCGATGGCCGGAAGCAGGGACAGGAATGCCATCACCACCGTCCATAGCAGCGCCGCAGGTATTCCCAGCACCCAGAAAGCCAGTCCACCCAGAATCCCCTGAACCGCGGCCACGAAAATATTTCCTTTAACCGTCGCGCGTATCACCAATGCGGTTCTGTTCAAGAGGAGCGTCTTTTGCGCCGGCTGCAGCGGCACAGACGTCTTCACCCGCTCCAGCAGCGTGCTTCCATCGCGGAAAAGAAAAAACAGCAGATAGAGCATGACGCCAAGACCGACGACAAAATCGAATGCGCCAAGACCGATGCTGAGGGTTCTTGCTGCGATGAGCTGACTGCCCTTGCCAAGGGAGGCCGTCAATTTTTCTCTCATCGCCGCCGGATCTGTCAGGCCGAATTGATTGAGGATTTCCCTTGCCCAGGCCGGCAGAGCATCCAGAATACGCTGAAGATACAATGCGAGGTCCAGTTCACCCGATCGGATTCTGTCGTAAAGACCCGACGCCTGCTGACCCAAGGATGCGCTTATCGCAATGAGCGGCAGGATCACGATTGCGACGACAAGCAGCACCAGGGCTGCAGCGGCGAGATTGTGCCGTTGGCCGAAAATCGCCCGCAGCCGCAAATGAAGCGGGTTGAATAAAATGGCAATCACGATGCCCCACAGGATCGCGCCATAAAAAGGTTCAAGAATCCAGGCGAATGCTATCGTCACCAAGACGACCAGCGACAGGAAAAGCTGGCCTTCAATCTTCTGCATTTTCACCCTGTCCCCGGCGCCGCGCGATGAGGCATAATGGGCGGATCGTCCGAACCGCCTTCCTCAAGGAACGTATAGATCCTGGGCTTGGGCGTCACCCGGGCGCCCGGCCTGCACCGCAGATCTAGCTCACGACGCGCGTTTGCGCGCTGGCGCATTTTGGCCGCGACACGACTACCCCTTATGGGCCTGGCCTTGGCCGTGCAGGTGGCGCGCCATCTCAATGCGATTCTTGCCCAAGAATCTGCCGGACGCCTTTTTTCGAGAAAGGCTGCAGGAGCTGGCCGATAAAATCCCGGCGGACCCATCCGCTGATCCCGATATCGACCGACGAGGGCCGTTGCGGATTGTAGTAGGTGCCGAACAGGTGATCCCACAACACGATATTTTCGCAGTAATTCCTGTTTCCTTCGCTGATATCTGTCGAATGATGCCAGCGATGCAGTCGCGGCGTGCTGAATATCCAGTCAAGAAACCCTGTTCTCAGCACGATATTGCAATGCGTCAGGAGGCCGGTGAAAGCGGTGACCGCACCGACCCAAAGGAACACCGGCAAAGGAGCCCCCAGCAGATAGAGCGGTAACTGGCTCAGCAGCAACTTCAATAGCGAATCGACAATGTGAAACCGCCCCGTATTGATCACCCATAGCCGCGTCACGCTGTGATGCAGGGCATGGAATCGCCAGAAATAAAGCCGCTCATGCGCCAGGCGGTGCGCGACATAGAGACCGAACTCGGCAATGACCAGCGCCAGTACGACTTGAACAGCTATCGGCCACCCTAATGGCCAGACATGACCCGCCGAGCCGGTGATGGGCTGGACGACGATTGCAACCAGCATCGGAAAAGACGCCGCGATCGCCGCCGCGATCTGCACCAGGCCTTTATTCAAAAGCGTGTGCGCAAGATCGTTGAACGCCTCGCCATCGGGCGCCAGCCAGCCCGTCGCGTACGGCATCAGCGGTTCGAAAACAGCTATGATCGCGGCCACCGAGAGATAGACCGCAGCGAACCACAGGAGTGGGAATTCGCTGCGAAATGCCATGCCCGCAGCCAACAATCCGCCGAAATATACAAACGGCCAAAGAACAAAAGATGCCGCATTGCGGAGGTCGCCTGCGATTTTATCCGCCATGTGAATTCTGTTCCTTCGGGCCGTAATCCAGGCCGCAAGATAAAAGGCGAAGATTGCGCCAGCATTGCGGGGTTGGCTGATTTTGCCGCCCCAACGTCCGCGGCACCGATAACGACGTGACAGCGGGAAAGGCCAAAAGCCAAATCGGCGCGTGGCATAAATGGCGCGCCCACCCGATCGCTGCGCGACCGGCGCGCAGTTTTCCCAAGCTCGCTGCACTCAGGATAAGGAAGCGGAAGGGCGCTGCGCGCGCTAACAAAAACTGGCGCGCCCGGAGAGATTCGAACTCCCGGCCCCCAGATTCGTAGTCTGGTGCTCTATCCAGCTGAGCTACGGGCGCATACCTAGTCGAAGGGCGCAGAACCTATTGAGGCCGCTCTATAAAGGCAAGCGCGGCGGACGCTTTGGCCGCGACCTCACGCCGCTGGCGGTTTTGCGGGCATTGTGCCGCCCGGATTGCTGCCAAGTCCTCACGATGATTGTGTAAAATGGCCAAAGCGGGCGTGCCAGCCCTTGTCCGTCCTCTTGGGCCTCGTTAAGACTAAACCCCCGCGTCTTGGCTGGCGGGCGTCGGCCAAGCGGGTTGGGGTTGAAAGCGTGCCGCCCCCCTTTTTGGGGCAGGGGCGCCGGCAGCGGAGAGCAGAATGAGGGGAATTCCAGCCAAACGGGGCCTTAAATCGGGCCTTCTTCTGGCATGCGTGCTGACCGCCGGGCTGGGTCTGACCGCCTGCGCCGATATCGACAATATGTTCGAGGACGGCAGCAGCGATATGTCGGCCTCCGATGCACCGGCGCCGACCGCCGCCGATGCCGGCGCGATGCCCGCTCCGTCCGCTAATTTTCCGCCGCCTTCCGCTGGTGGCGGTGGGATCGCCCCGGTCGCCACGATTACGCCGATCACCATCGAATCCGGTCCCGATACCGGCACCCAGGTCAACAAGACCATCCAGACCCTCCGCAACCAGGTTGCCGGCCTGGAAAGCAAACTGGGCGCCAACGCCCAGCGTCTGGCCGACCTGCGCAACAATGGCGCGGCCGCGGCCGGCGCCTATCAGGAATCCAAGGCGCGGATCACCACCCGCCTGCAAGTCGGCACCACAAAGGGCAATCCTGAACTGGTGAGCGAATGGAATTCGGCCCAGTCCTCGCTCGATATCGTGTCGGCCAACATCAACCAATTGAGCGCGCTTGGCACCGACGTGACCGGCGATTCCTCCACCGCCCATTTCGCGCTGGACCAGATCAGCGCCACCTTCAATGTCTCGGGCGCGGTCGATGAAGATCATCGCCAGCTGCAGTTGCTGGAAGACGAAACCAACCAGACCATCGTGCTGGTCGACCGGCTGCTGAAGGAAGTTTCCGACAATGTGCAGCGCCAGACAGCGTATGTCGGCAATGAGCGCACCAACCTTTCGATCCTTTCCAACTCGATCAAGAGCGGCGAATTGTATGGCGGCGCGCCGGGCCTGACCGCCGCCGCGGCCAGCAACAATCTGCAATTCGCGTCCAGCGGCACCCCCTTGGTGGTGGTGCGCTTCGATCGCCCCAATGTCGATTATCAGCAGATTCTGTACGCCGCCTTGAACCAGGCCTTGCAGTCCCGCCCCAATGCGAATTTCCAGGTGGTGGCGGTTTCTCCCACCCGCGGCAATGCGGCTTCGGTGCAGATTGCCCAGACCACGGCGCGCCGCCATGCCCAAGACGTGATGCGTTCCATGACGGATATGGGCGTGCCCGCCTCGCGCCTGAATGTGGCCTCGTCCACCGATCCGGCCGCTGCCGCCAGCGAAGTGCGCGTCTTTATTCGCTAAGATCGGAGCGTCGCCCAGGAAAAGTGTGAGCGCCGGCTCGCGGGTGAAGCAAGGATTAAGACGCGACCGGTTTTCCGTCCGGGCGCGCGACCAAAAAAAAGAGCCCGCCCTTACCGGCGGGCTTTTTTGTTTCCAGCTTTTGTCGCGACCACAAACAAGCGCTGGAACGGAAACAGCGTCGTGCCGTCGGCGCGGCGCGGATAGGCCGCATTCAATTTTTGTTTGTAGAGCGCAACGAACGCCTCGCGGTCGGAACCTTCCAGCGCCTGGACGTAAGGACGCAAAGCTGTCCCCGAGACCCAGCGATAGACGGCGTCTTCGCCTTCGAGCAGCTGCAGATATTCGGTTTCCCAGATGTCGAGCGCGCCCGCCTGCGGCTTCAAAATGTCGTAATAGATTTCCGGCCTGCCGCGCTCGGTTTCGCGCACCTTCGCCAGCTTGGATTTCCAGCGCGGATCCTGTGCTGTCTCGCGCAACAGGACATGACTGGGGGCGTCGAAATTCACCGGCACCTGAAAGGCGAAGACGCCACCCGGTTTCACGAAGGACATCAGCCGGGGCAACAACGTCCCCTGATCGGGCACCCATTGGAAGGTGGCGTTGGAATAGATGACGTCATAAGCCGCACCAGGCGCCCAGCTGGCGAGGTCGGCCAACACCCAATGCGCGGGCACACCGCTGGCCCGGGCCTGCTCCAGCATCTCGGCGGAACTGTCCAGGCCTTCCAGGCCGGCGCCAGGCCAGCGCGCCGCCAAAAGAGCGGTGGAATTGCCGGGGCCGCAGCCCAGGTCTATCACCCTCTCGATCACTTTGGCCGGCCGGTCGGCGGGGACCCGGGCCAGCAGATCGGCGGCAGGGCGGGTGCGCTGGTCGGCAAATGCCAGGTAAGTGCGGGGATTCCAGGTCATCGCGGCCCCGCTTCTCCTTGTCTGTCGCGGCTCCGGACGGAGTTGCCTAGCGACAGCGTAGCGGCAACGCTACACTTTTCCTGGAGCCGCTTTAGGCCAAAACCCCTTGATCCGGCGATTGTTATTTAATTACAGGCAGTTCAGGGCCGGCGGTTGACAGGCGCGGCCGGGAGCCATAGAAACCGCGCTCTTTTTCGCCACAGGACGCCCCAATGAAGCGCACCTATCAGCCGAGCAAAATCGTGCGCAAGCGCCGCCACGGCTTCCGTTCGCGTATGGCGACCGTGGGTGGCCGTAGGGTCCTGGCCCGCCGCCGCGCCCATGGCCGCAAGAAACTCTCTGCCTGATTTTTCCGGTGCTGCCGAAGGGCTGCACATAGACCGGCTACGTATCGACCGGCTGAAGAAGCGCGCCGATTTCCTGGCCGCCGCCCGGCATATGCGCCGCGTCTGCGGCGCTGTGACCCTAGAAATGGCGCCCACACCCATAGATCAGGTTCCCGCCCCCCAAACCCTGCGTCTGGGCTTCACCGCCAGCAAAAAGATCGGCAACGCCGTGGCGCGCAATCGCGCCAAGCGACGGCTGCGAGCTGCGGCCTATGCGCTGCTTCCCCTTTCAGGCCGCGCCGGCCATGACTATGTTCTCGTCGCCCGCGCGGGCATTCTGGTCCGCGATTTTGCCGCTTTGAAAGATGATATCGCCGAGGCGGCACGGGCAGCGCATCGGAAGCTGGATGCCCAGTCCACCCCGGATCAGGCCCTGAGGAATACATGACGCGCCTTGTGACTATCGCCCTGTGCGCGCCGATCCATTTCTATCGCCGCTTCATCTCCCCCTTGAGCCCGCCCTCCTGCCGCTTCCAGCCCACCTGTTCGGCCTATGCGCTGGAAGCGATCAAGGCGCATGGACCGGTGCGCGGCCTCGCTCTCGCGGTCCGGCGTATCGTGCGCTGCCATCCCATCACCTGGCTCGGCGGTTCGTCGGGTTTCGATCCTGTCCCCCACAAACATCCTCACGCGTGAAAATCAGTCCATGAACGCCAATCGCAACAACATGTTTCTCGCCATCGCTTTGTCGGCGATGGTGATCTTTGCCTGGCAGTATTTCGTGGTCACGCCGCAGATGAAGGCAGACCAGGCCCGGCAGGCCGTGCTGGCGAAGCAGGAGAAAAAGCAATCACCGTCTGCTGCGCCGGGCGCGGCCCCTGGAAGCGTGCCGGGCATGCCGACCGCCGCCGCCACGCACATGTCGCGCGAAGCCGCGCTGAAAGTGGGCGGCGCGCGTGTCGCCATCGACAGTCCGTTGCTGGACGGTTCGATTGCGCTGAAGGGCGCCAAGCTCGATGACCTGCGGCTCAAGAAATATCACGAGACCACGGACCCCAAGAGCCCGGAGATCGTGCTGCTGGCGCCCAAAAGCACCGACTATCCCTATTACGCGCAGTTCGGCTGGATCGGAAAGAGTGTCCCCGGCGATCAGACCGTGTGGACGCAAGCGGGCGATGGCACGCTATCGCCGGGACATCCGGTAACGCTCACCTGGGATAATGGCCAGGGCCTCACCTTCACCCGCGTCATCGCGGTCGACGATCAATACATGTTCAGTGTCACGGACAGCGTGAACAACACGACCGGCCAGGCGCAGACGCTCTATCCCTTCGCCTATGTCGCGCGCGAAGGCATTCCCAAGGAAGTGACCAGCTGGGTACTGCATCAGGGTTTTGTCGGCGTCGCCGACGGCAGCGAGGTTGACGGCAATTACGACGACTTCAAGGAAGCGGGCACCCCGCCCAAGACATTCTCATCCACCGGCGGCTGGGTGGGCATCACCGACAAATACTGGATGGCGGCGATCATCCCGCCCCAGAACGAAACTTATAACGGCGCCTATCTAGGCTCGGCGCTGAGCGGCGACCACAAGGCCTATCAGGCCAATTACCGGTTGGGCGCCCGCATCGTCGCCAGCGGCGCGCAAGTGCAGGTCACCCACCAGCTGTTCGCCGGCGCCAAGGTGGTCGACATTCTGCGCGGCTACGAGAAATCACACGGCATCTCGCGCTTCGACAAGGCGGTCGACTGGGGCTGGTTCTGGTTCCTCACCCAGCCTTTGTTCTGGCTGCTCGACATTTTCAGCAAATTCATCGGCAATTTCGGCATCGCCATCCTGATGCTGACGGTGGTGGTGAAGATCCTGTTCTTCCCGCTGGCCAATGCCTCCTTCAAATCCATGAGCCGGATGAAGAAGGTCCAGCCCTATATGGAAGAGATCAAGAAGGCGCACAAAGACGATCCGCAGCGCCAGCAGCAGGAAATCATGGCGCTGTACAAGCGCGAGAAGGTCAATCCGCTCACCGGCTGTCTGCCGATGCTGATTCAGATTCCGGTGTTCTTCTCACTCTACAAGGTGCTGTTCGTCACCATCGAGATGCGCCAGGCGCCTTTCTATGGCTGGATTCACGATCTGTCGGCGCCCGATCCCACATCGATTTTGAATCTGTTCGGGCTTTTACCATACCACATCCCGGCTTTCATCCCGGCCTATCTGTCGATCGGCATCTGGCCGATCCTGATGGGCGTCACCCAGTTCGTTCAGACCAAGCTCAATCCGGCGCCGAGCGATCCGGTGCAGGCCAAGATGTTCACCTTCATGCCGCTGATCTTCACCTTCATGTTCGCGACGTTCCCGGCGGGCCTGGTGATCTATTACACTTGGAACAACCTTCTCTCGGTGACCCAGCAATATTTCATCATGCGCCGCGAAGGCGTCGAAGTGCACCTGTTCGAGAACTTCAAGTTCGGCAAAGCGAAGGCGAAATAGATGGCGGGCGCGGATGCCGAATTCGCGCGCAAGCTGTTCGCGGGACCCTGCGACTTTTTCTGGGGCACCGGCGACATCAAGAGCCTGCCGCCGGAAAGCCTGTCGGAGATCGCTTTTGTCGGGCGGTCCAATGCCGGCAAGTCCAGCCTGATCAATGCGCTGACGGGCCGCAAGACCGTGGCCCGCGTCAGCAACACACCAGGGCGCACCCGCGAAATCAATTTCTTCAATCTAGGCGGCAAGCTGATCCTCACCGACCTGCCGGGCTATGGTTATGCCAAGGCTTCCAAAGAACTGGCGATGGAATGGCAGAATACGATCTTCGCGTATCTGTGCGGCCGCGCCAGCCTGCGCCGCGTGGCGCTTCTGATCGACAGCCGCCGGGGCGTGATGGACACCGACCGGGCGGTGATGGAGTTGCTGGACCGCGCCGCGGTTTCCTACGGCATGGTCCTGACCAAGATCGACGAACTCAAGCCCAACGAGATCGACACGGCGTTAACCGCAGTTGCAGCGGAAGCGCGCAAGCACACGCCCGCCCTGGCCGAGATTCACGCCACCTCGTCCCGCAATGGTGATGGTCTGGTCGGCCTGCGCCAGAGCATTTCCAGGCTTGCAAAACCTTAAGGGTTGGCGCGAAGCGCCGACCCGCGTATAAGGCCCCCGTTTTATCGGGCTTCCCCAGATGGCGGACGACGGCGAAGAAAAGAATTTGCGGCTGATGGCGCGCTGGCGCCAGACCGGGCGCGTTCTGGTCGAAGCCCTGCCCTATATTCTCAAATACGACCAGAAGACCATCGTGGTGAAGTATGGCGGCAACGCCATGACCGGGTCGGGCGGCACGGACGATTTTTCCCAGGACATCGTGCTGATGAAGCAGACCGGCATCGATCCGGTGGTGGTGCATGGCGGCGGTCCACAGATCGGCGCCATGCTGAAGAAGCTCGACATTCAGTCGCGCTTCATCGACGGGCTGCGCGTCACGGACGAAGCCGCTGTCGAAGTGGTCGAGATGGTGCTGACTGGATCGATCAACAAGCACATCGTCACCGCCATCAATGCCGCGGGCGGCCGCGCCGTCGGCCTGTCGGGCAAGGACGGCAACATGGTGGTGGCCAGGAAGCTGGCGTTGACCAGGACGGATCCCGTCACCGGCAAGACCACCGTCGAAGACCTTGGCTTTGTCGGCGAGCCGGACCGCGTCAATCCCGAAATCCTGCACACCATGATGAAGTCGGAAATCATCCCGGTGATCGCGCCCATCGGCGTCGGTCCCAAGGGCGAGACCTACAACATCAATGCCGACACGGTGGCCGGCGCGGTGGCGAGCGCCGTCAAGGCCGAGCGCCTGGTGCTTTTGACCGATGTCGAAGGCGTGCTGGACAAGGACAAGAAACTCATCGCGCATCTCACCGTTACCCAGGCGCGCGCCCTGATCGCGAACGGCACGATTTCGGGTGGCATGATTCCCAAGATCAGCACCGCCATCGAAGCGGTGGAAGCCGGCGTGCATGCGGCTGTCATTCTGGACGGACGCATTCCCCATGTGCTGCTGCTCGAACTTTTTACCGAGCATGGCGCCGGAACCCTGATCACGGCCGGGTGACGAGACCGATGCGGCGCGGGCTGGCAGCTTTGGCGGTGCTGGCGGCAACCCTCGCCTTTGCAAGCCCGGCCGAGGCCGCCCTCAAGCTTTGTAACCGCACCAGTTACATCCTTTATGCCGCGACCTCGGCGGTGTCGGGCGGCGGCTCTTCCACAAAAGGCTGGATCCGGATCGCGCCCGGCGATTGCCAGATCGGGCGCCCCGAAAAACTCTCATCGCAAAGCTATCTGGTCTATGCGCGTTCGGCGCTGGCGCATTCGGGACCGGAGCGCGCCTGGGGGGGGGATTTTCCGCTTTGCGTCAAGGACAATGATTTCACCTTGAACCGGCGGGGCGCCACCGCCAATTGCACCGGCGACGTCTTCGCAGTGCCGTTCGCCACGGTCGAAACGCATAATCGTCCCGACTGGACTATGACCTTCGACGATCAGCCGCACTTCGGCGCGCTGGAAGCGGCGCAGTTGGCGGGCGTGAAACGGTTGCTGAAGGATAATGCCTACAAGATCGCGGCGATCGACGCCAAGCCCGACAAGGCCACGGGCGCAGCACTGGCCGATTTCCGCAAGAAGATGAATTTCGCCGACCGTGCGGGCAATGACGAATTGTTCGCCACCTTGGAAAGAGAGGCGGCGAAGCGCGGTGGTACGCCGCAAGGCTATACCGTTTGCAATGACGATGGGTCAGATGTGATCGCCGCGATCGCGCAGCCGGCGGGCGCCGATTTCGTGGCTCGCGGTTGGTGGCACATTGCGGGCCATGCCTGCGCCCGGATGATCACCACGCCCTTGAAGGAGGCGGCGGTGTGGCTTCTTGCGCAGAAACCTGGTGCCGCCGTCACGGTTTCAGGCCCGGACCAGTTCTGCATCGCCGATCAGGAATTTGAAATCAAAGGACGCAAAGACTGCGTTCAGCGCGGCTTTGTTCAGGCCGGCTTTGCCCGCACCCCCACGCGCGGCAAGAGCGGCAGCGTGGTCCACATTAATGCCAATGGCCTGATCGCACCCTAAGCCGGCGTCAGGCGGGGATGTCGAAATAGGCGAGATGCCAGCGCATCTCTTCCTTGCTCAAGGGGAAATTGATTCCGCCGCGCGCCGGCAGAAGGTCGCGGCCCATCAGCTTCATCACCGAGGTCTGAATCTTGAAAGCGGTGCGCATGCTCAGATGCGCCCGCCAGACCAGCGCCACCACGGGCTTGGCCCCGTGCTGACCCAGCATCTTGCGCACCGTGGATTCCGGCACCTGGGCCAAGGCCGACAGCGCCAGGATGACGGTCTCGCGGTTGCCCGCGGCGGCGGCGTTCTCGACAAATCCGTCGTCAAGCGTGCCCTGCGCCTTGGCCGACGCCACGAGCTGCGCCGCGTTTTCGGTACCGGTCTCGATATCGCCGCCCTGTTCGAGCCGGGTCCGCAACCGGCGATTCAAATGCGCCCGTGTAGCGTCGCTGAGATCACCCCGCGCCACCAATTGCTCGAGCAGCGAAGCACCGACAAAGCTGCCGATACGGCGAATGGCGCGGGCCGACAGATCGGCGCGCAGCGCCAATGGCTGGTGCCAGCTTTCGATGGTCTCGGCTTCTTCGACGATACGGTCCAGGGTCTCCTTGCGTATCTTCGCATCGGGATTGACCAGCAAAGCCGCGACGGTGGAGATATCCAGCGACTGGACCAGCGCATCGCTGACATCTTCGTCCAGGGGGCGTCTGCGCGCGACGGCAGCAAGAATCTGCTGCACCCGCCCGCCGGCAATGATCTCCATCAGATCGGCTTGCGACAGCAGCGGCGAATATTCCAGGATTGGCGCCGCCACCAGATCTTCGACGTCATGCGCCAGCCTCAGCGCCACGTCGCGCGGCACGCAGTCCAAATGCTTGATTTCGTCCGCCAGGATGGCGCGCACCCGGACGGCGGAATCGCGCGCCAGCACTTCCAGAGTGGCGAGCGTAAGCGCGACGGTTTCCTGATTTTCGCGCGCTTCCAGTCCCGGCATCAGGCGGGCGATCTTGGTCGCGAGTTCGGCACGCACGTCTTCCGCGCTGTCATCGGCCAGGAGGCGATTGATGCGGGGCGGGGTTGCCGGATTGGCGGCGACCGCCTGGCGGGTGGCGGGGGCGCCATATTCGGCGAGATATTCGAACACGGCGGAACCGACATCCGCATTGCGGATGATGTAATCCTCGCTCTCGCGGGCGCGCACTTCCAGAATGTCCAGCGCTTCGCGCGGGTTCAAATTCTCGCGTTCTGGCGTCGGCGCATAGGACGTACGGCCGCTCACGGCTTTTTTCATCGGTTTCTCCGCTGAGCGCAGTGTCGGGGGCTGGAATTTAAGGACCGCTAAACAGCCATGGTTGCGGGGGCGTTAACGTGACTTGCACCGGTGCCGGGCAGCGGTCATGTTTCACCGATGAACCCGGCCTCACCGCACAACCCGTCATCGCCGCAAACGGGAACCGCGCCCGATTTCAGCCACGTCCGGGACTGGATCTTCGATCTCGACAATACCCTGTACCGCGCCGACAACGGCATCTTCGCCCAGATCGATGCGAATATGACCCGTTTTGTGGCACGGCTTCTGGGAATGGAACGGGATGCGGCGCGCCAGGTCCAGAAGCAGCTCTATCGCGATCACGGCACCACGCTGGCGGGACTGGTGGCGGTGCACAAGATCGACCCCGAGCCGTATCTGACTTTTGTCCATGACATCGACCTGTCCGGCCTTCTTCCCGAACCGGGTTTGCGGGAGGCCCTGACGCGACTGCCGGGGCGGCGTTTCGTCTTCACCAATGGCTGCCGCAACCATGCGATGCGCATTTTGGAGCGGCTTGAACTGGCCGACATGTTCGATCAGATCTGGGACATCCGCACCATCGCCTTCGTTCCCAAGCCGGGCCGCGAGGCCTATGACGCGGCGGTGGCGGCGGGAAATATCACGCCCGCCAAGGCGGCAATGTTCGAAGACATTGCCCGCAATCTGGTGGTGCCCCACGATCTGGGCATGACCACGGTGTGGCTAGATTGCCAGAGCGACTGGTCGCGCCAGGGACCGGAATTTCCCGTTGCGTCGAACGCCCATATCGACCATGAAACCCAGGAATTGGTTCCTTTTCTCACCAGCATCGGGATTTGACATGACGAATGATCTGGCGCGCGCCATCGACAGCGCCTGGGATGCACGCGAAAGCCTGGGCCCCCATACCAAGGGCGAGGCCCGCGACGCCGTCGAGGCCGCGCTGGCCGCTCTGGATGATGGCTCGCTGCGCGTGGCGGAAAAAGCCGGCGGCGAATGGATTGTGCATCAATGGCTGAAGAAAGCCGTGCTGCTGTCCTTCCGTCTTAACGACATGAAGATCATCGCCGATGCGCCGGGCGGCGCGGTGTGGTGGGACAAGGTCGATTCCAAATTTCTGGGTTGGGACGAAGCGCGCTTTCGCGCCGCCGGTTTCCGTGCCGTGCCAGGCGCGATCGTGCGCCGCTCGGCCTTCATCGCCAAGGGCGTGGTTTTGATGCCCAGCTTCGTCAATGTCGGCGCGCGCGTGGGCGAAGGCACCATGATCGACACCTGGGCCACGGTCGGCTCCTGCGCCCAGGTCGGCGCACATTGCCATATCTCGGGCGGTGCGGGTCTGGGTGGCGTGCTGGAGCCGTTGCAGGCGGCGCCCACCATCATCGAGGACAATTGCTTCATCGGCGCCCGTGCCGAAGTGGCCGAAGGCGTGATCGTGGGCGAAGGCAGCGTGCTGTCGATGGGTGTCTATCTTTCGGGCTCGACCAAGATCGTGGACCGCGCCACCGGCGAAGTCTTCCTGGGCAAGGTGCCGCCTTATTCAGTGGTGGTGTCCGGTTCGATGCCCGGTGCGCCCAGCCGCAGCGAAGACGGAGGCCAAAATTCAACCCAGCCCAATCTCTACTGCGCCGTGATCGTGAAGCGCGTCGACGAGAAGACCCGCGCCAAGACCTCGATCAACGAATTGCTGCGCACCTGATGGTCGATCCCATCGCCCTCACCCAGGCCTTGATCCGTTGCCCTTCGGTGACGCCGGCCGATGCGGGCGCGCTGGCGGTTCTGGAAGCGGCGCTGAAGCCGCTGGGATTCGCGTGCCATCGCCTGCGTTTCGAACAGTCGGACACCGCGCCGATCGAAAATCTCTATGCAAGAATTGGAACCGGCGCGCCGCATTTCTGCTTTGCGGGACACACCGATGTGGTCCCGCCCGGTGAAGGTTGGGCGTATGATCCTTTTGCGGCGGTCATTTCCGAAGGCACGCTTTTCGGCCGCGGTGCCGCCGACATGAAATCGGCCGTCGCAGCCTTCACGGCGGCAGCCGCGCGGGTGATCGCGAACGGGATGCCCAAAGGCTCCATCAGCCTGCTTATCACCGGCGACGAGGAAGGCCCCGCCGTCAACGGCACGGTGAAAGTCCTGGATTGGCTGAAACAGCGCGGCGAGAAGATCGACCATTGCGTGGTGGGCGAACCCACCAGCGTGGGCAGCGTCGGTGACACCTTGAAGATCGGGCGGCGCGGATCGATCAATTTCAAGGTGGCGGTGCGTGGCACCCAGGGCCATGTCGGCTATCCGCAGAAGGCGAACAATCCCATTCCCGTGCTGGCCGAGCTGGTAACGCAGCTGGCCGGATACAGGCTCGACAAAGGCAATGCGCATTTCGATCCTTCGACCCTGGCCTTCACCACCATGGATGTGGGCAATGTGGCGACGAATGTGATTCCGGCCGGCGCCTATGCCGCCTTCAATATCCGCTTCAATGACGCACACACACCGGACAGCCTGGTCGGTTGGGTGAATGACCGCGCCGACCGCATCGCCAAGGAACGCGGCTGCTCCATCACCGTCACCCATTCGGTGAGCGGTGTTTCCTTCCTGACCCAGCCGGGTAAATTCACCCAACTGATCAGCGACACGGTGTCCAGGATCACGGGCCAGTCGCCGGTCTTTTCCACCAGCGGCGGCACATCGGATGCGCGCTTCATCAAGGATCATTGCCCGGTGGTGGAATTGGGATTGGCGGGTGCCACCATGCACAAGACCGATGAATGCGTGCCGGTCAGCGAAATCGAAACGCTTACCGATATCTATGCCGCGCTGCTGACCGACTACTTCGCCAAGCCCCCCATCTAACGTGCCCAATATCCGGCTTCCCATTGGTGTCTTCGACTCCGGCATGGGCGGGCTGACTGTGATGCGTGCCTTGCGGGCGCAGCTGCCGGGCGAGAATCTGCTTTATCTGGGCGACACCGCGCGGCTGCCCTATGGCACCAAAAGCGCCGATACGGTGACGCGCTATGCCTTGTCTGCGGCGCACGCTTTGACCGCGCGCGGCATCAAGATGCTGGTGGTGGCCTGCAACACCGTGTCCGGCGCGGCCCTTCCCGCCCTGACTGAGGCGCTGGCCCCTTTACCGGTGATCGGTGTGATCGAGCCGGGCGCGCAGGCCGCCATCGCCGCTGCCCATGGCGCGCCGGTCGCCATCATCGCCACCGAAGGCACGGTGAAAGGCGGCGCCTATGTCCGCGCCATTCATGCGCTGGCGCCTGAGCTGCCGGTAGTACAACAGGCCGCGCCTTTGCTGGTGCCGCTGGCGGAGGAAGGACTTGTCACGGGCGAAATCGCGCGGCTGGCGGTGGCCCGCTACCTGACGCCGCTGCTGGCGACCGTGCCGCATCCGCGCATCCTGGTGCTGGGCTGCACGCATTTTCCCGTTCTCAAAGACACCATCGCGCAGGTCGCCGGACCGGACGTGACGCTGGTGGACAGCGCCGAGACCACCGCACGGGCCGTGGCAGCCAAGCTCGATGCGCTGGGATTGCGCAATGACGGCGCGAAAGGCATGTCGCATTTCCTCGCCACCGACGCGCCGGACCGATTCAGCCGGGTGGGCGAAATCTTTCTTGGCGCGCCGATCGATCCCGGCAATGTCGAAGTGATCGATCTCTAGGAGCGACGGCCAGCAAAAGTGCGGTTGCTAGCGGCAGCGTAGCGCGACGTTTTGCGTTCGGCCGCGCGACCATTTCAAGAGTAATCGACTTTTATGAGATAGAGCCCATCCGGTGGTGCGACAGGGCCGCAGCGGCTGCGGTCGCGCGCGGCCAGCGCATTGGCCACATCCCGCGTGCTCCATTTGCCTTCACCTGCCAGCTTCAAGGTGCCGGTGAAGGAGCGGATCTGGTGATGCAGGAAGGATCGCGCGGACGCTTCGATATGAATTTCCTCGCCCCGCTGGAAGACATCCAGCCGGTCCAAGGTCTTGACCGGCGATTGGGCCTGGCATTCGGCAGCGCGAAATGTCGTGAAGTCGTGATTGCCGACCAAGGTCTGCGCCGCATGATGCATGGCCTGCGCATCCAGCGCCACCGCCACATGCCAGACATGGCCATTGTCCAAAGCGGGCGGACTGCGGCGATTGAGGATGCGATAGAGATAATGGCGTCCCGTGGCGGAAAAGCGGGCATGAAACTCTCCATCCGCCACCGTGGCATCCAGCACCACAACGGGCGCTGGACGCAGGAAATGATTGAGCGCGTCACGCACCTTGTCGGGTGCGAATTCCTTATCCAAATCGAAATGCGCCACCTGTCCCAGCGCATGCACGCCGGCATCGGTGCGCCCCGCTCCGGTGACGGTGACACGCGCGCCCGAAAGTTTCTCGATGGCGCCTTCCAGCGCCCCCTGCACCGACACGCCATTGTCCTGGCGCTGCCAGCCGACAAAAGGCCCGCCGTCATATTCCAGGGTCAGGCGATAGCGCATCAGGTGAAGCGCGTGCCCTTTGGCAGCGCAAAGCCCTTGAGCAGTTCGTTTGCCGCCATCGCCTTGCTACCGGCGCGCTGGACCTTGATGAGCCGCAAAGCACCGTCACCGCATGCGACCGTCAGATCATCGGCAATGATGTCACCGGGTGCACCCGCGCCCGTCACCGGTTCGGTAGCAAGAATTTTCAGTCGCTCGCCTTTTACTTCCGTGAACGCACCGGGAGATGGCGCGAGGCCGCGGATGATGGCATCAATCTCGCGCGCGCTTTTCGACCAGTCGATGCGGGCTTCATCCTTCAAAATTTTCTTGGCGTAAGTCGCGCCATCGCTCGCCTGGGGCTGCGCCGTAATCGCACCGCGCTCCAATGCGCCCAAGGCCCGCACCATCAAATCCGCGCCCAGCCGCGCCAGTTTTTCCGCCAGTTCGCCGGAGGTCTGGCGACCGATCGCAACCCGCTCGGCCATCAGCACGGGACCGGTATCCAGCCCCTCATCCATCTGCATCACCATCACGCCGGTTTCGGCATCGCCCGCCATCACAGCGCGCTGAATGGGCGCCGCGCCACGCCAGCGCGGCAGCAGCGAGCCGTGCAGATTGAAGCAGCCCATCTTCGGGGCGTCGAGAATGGCTTTGGGCAATAGCAGCCCATACGCCACGACCACGGCGGCATCGAGATCCAGCGCCGCGAAAGCCGCCTGCTCGTCCGCGCCTTTCAGCGACAGCGGCGTGCGGACTTCCAATCCGGCGGTTTCCGCGAATTTGTGAACCGCGCCTTTTTCCAAGGTCAGGCCGCGGCCTTTGGGCCGGGGCGGCTGGGAATAGACGGCGGCGATCTCATGGCCCTGCGCCATCAGCTCGGCCAAGGTCGGCACCGCAAAATCGGGCGTGCCCAAAAAGGCCAGCCGCAATGTCACTAGCTTGCCAGCTTCTTGGCTTTGGCCAGTTTGCGCATCGCAATGCTGCGTTTCAGACGCGAGAAATGATCGATGAACAGCACACCCTCGAGATGATCCATCTCATGCTGCAGGCAGGTGGCGAGCATGCCGTCGGCTTCGATCTCCACTTTCTTGCCGTCGAGATCGAGATACTCCGCCTTGATGCGGGCGGGGCGTTCGACATCGTCCCAGATTTCGGGAACCGACAGGCAGCCTTCCTCGAAGGTGGCCATTTCCTCGGACGCCCAGGTGATCTTCGGATTGATGAAGACCCGCCAGTTCTTCTTGTCGTCCTTCTGGTCCAGGTCCATCACGATGACGCGCTTGGCGACGCCGATCTGCACGGCGGCCAAGCCAATGCCTTCGGCCGCATACATGCTGTCGGCCATGTCCTCGGCCAGCTTGCGGATCTCCGCATCCACCTTTTCGACGGGCGTGGAGACGGCTTTCAGGCGCGGATCGGGCGCGATAAGGATTGGGCGGATGGCCATGGCCGTGAGATAAGACGGCGGCGGGTAAGGGTCAAGGATTGATGGATTTTGCAGTGCTTTTTCTGGCGGTTGCAGTGGTTGCGGCGGCATTGATTCTGGCTTTTGGCCGCGCCAAACCGGCGGCCGCGCCGGCGCCCGACCCGCGGCTGGACACATTGCTGACCAAACAGGGGGAAATCGGCGGCCAGTTCACCCTGACCGTGGCCGCCCAGGAAACCCTCACCCGCACCCTAGGCGAGCGGCTCGAAGCCCTGGAAAAACGCATGGGTGAAAATCTCGCCGCCACCACCAAGCAGACCGGTGAAACCTTCGTCAGCATCACCGAGCGCTTGTCGGTGATCGACGCGGCACAAAAGAACATCAGCGAATTGTCCACCCATGTGGTGTCGCTGAAAGCGATATTCTCCGATAAGCAAGCGCGCGGTGCGATCAGCCAGGACCAGATGGAGGCCATCGTCGCCGAGCATCTGGCGCCCGATCAGTATGAGTTCCAGGCCACGCTTTCCAACAATTCCCGGCCCGATTGCGCTATCCGCATCCCGAATGTGCGGGCTCGCATCGTGGTCGATTCCAAATTTCCGCTGGAGGCGTTCGAAATCCTGCGCAAGGCCGACACCGAAGAAGTGCGCAAAGCGGCGATGGTGCAGGTCCGCAATGACATCCAGAAGCATGTGAAGGATATCGCCGAGAAATATCTCATTCCCGGAGAGGTCCAGACGCCGGCCATCATGTTCGTGCCGTCAGACTCCATCTACGCCGAGCTGCACGCCAGCTTTCCCGAAACATTGCGCAAGGCAAGACAAATGCAGGTGGTGATCGTTTCGCCCCATGTCTTCATGCTGGTGATCGGTACCATCCAGGGCCTGATGCGCGACGCCAAGATGCGCGAACAAGCGCACGCCATCCAAGGCGCGGTGGGCGCGCTTCTGCAGGACGTGAAGCGACTGAGCGAGCGCGTGGGAAAATTGCGGGATCATTTCGAAGTGACCAGCAAGGATATCAATCAGATCGAAATCTCCATGCGCGGCATCGACCGCCATGCCGAACGCATTGCCCAAGTGGATCTGGGCGATGCGCCGGAGGCCTTGCCCAAGAACTGAAACATCAGTTTTTATGCTGTCATCCCCGGCGAGCGCGAGCGGATAGCGAGCGCGAGGGAAGGGGATCCAGGCCGTCCAGGCAAGAATGCTCTCACAACCTGGATCCCCTTCCCTCGGTGCTGGTCGCACCTCGCCGGGGATGACTGTGGGCGTTAGTTATAGCGCGCGACGGGCTTTGAAGGCTGCACTCAGCGTGCCTTCGTCGAGATAGTCCAATTCGCCGCCCACCGGCACGCCATGCGCCAGCCGCGTCACTTTCAGATCGCCCAGCAGATCCATCAAATAATGCGCCGTGGTCTGGCCTTCGACCGTGGCGTTCATCGCCAGTACCACTTCCTCGACACCGTCGGCCTGCGCCCGCTCCAGCAGCGAGCCGATGTTCAGCCGGTCAGGCGTGACGCCATCAAGCGCGGACAAAGCGCCGCCCAGCACATGGTAGCGGCCGCGAAAGACGCTGGCCCGTTCCAACGCCCAGAGATCGGCGACATCTTCCACCACACACAGCAGATGCGGATCGCGGCGCGGATCGCGGCAAATGGCGCAGGGACTGACGGTATCGAGATTGCCGCAGACCTCGCAAGAACGAGTCGCCGCCGCCGCTTCAGCCATCGCCGCTGCCAGCGGCTCCAGCAACAGGTCGCGCTTTTTCAAAAGCACCAGCGCCGCGCGCCGCGCCGAACGCGGGCCCAGGCCCGGCAGCTTGGCCAGAAGCTGGATCAAACGCTCGATCTCGGAACCCGATGCCATCAGTTGTCCGTCGAATCCGGTGCGGGTGGCGCGACCTCCTGCGCTTCGACGTCACGCACCGCCACGATCTCCGCACCCGGAAAGCGGTCCAGCACGGCGCGGACCAGCGGCGCCTGCATCACGCTTTCGATCCGCGCGGCTTTGGCATGCTTTTTCTGCTCGGCCAAAGTCGGCTGGCCCGGCTGGTTGGAAATCGAAACGCTCCAGCGCATGCCGGTCCAGTCGTTCAGGCGCTGCTGCAGATCGCCGGCCAGACTGCGCGGCGCCCGCAGGCTGGGGCGAAATTCCAGCCGCCCCGCTTCCAGCTTCACCAGATGCATGTCGTTTTCGATATGGACCTTTAAAACCGGGGCGCCATTCTTCACCGCCAGCAACGCAATGTCTTCCAAGCCGCGAAGAACGGGCGCACCATCCGGCATCGGCTGTGCGGCAGCCTGTGGCCGCGGGGCGGCCGATGCCGCTGGTCCGCGCCCGCTTCCCGATGGTGCACTATTCTGCGGCGCAGGACCGCGCGGCGCGGCACCGCCACCATCCAGAATGTCCTTCACCAGCTTGTCGGTGGGCGGCAATTCGGCGGCATAGGCCAGACGGATCAGCGCCATCTCACAAGCCGAGATCGGGCGCGTGGCGTCGCGCACTTCGAACAGGCCCTTGAGCAGCAATTGCCAGGCACGGGTGAGCGACGGTACCGACAATTTTGCCGCCAGCGCAGCAGCGCGCTTGGCCTCGCCCGACGCGCCATCGAAGAAGCCCTGTGCAGAAGGCGCAACCTTCAGGCGGGTGAGGAAATGGGTGATCTCCATCAGGTCCTGCATCACCGCCAAGGGATCGGCGCCGGAATCATACAGCCCGCCAAGATCCGCCAACGCGGCGGGCATATCGCCGCCCATCACTTTTTCAAACAGGTCCAGCACCCGGCCCCGGTCGGCCAAACCCAGCATGCCGCGCATGATTTCAGCGGTGATCGCGCCGCTTTCGTTGTGGGCAATCGCCTGGTCGAGCAGAGACAGTGCATCGCGCGCCGAGCCTTCGGCGGCGCGGGCGATCAGCGCCAGCGCGCCTTCCTCGATCTCGACTTTTTCCTTGGCCGCGATTTGGCCCAGATAGGCGGCCAACTCGCCGGATTCGATACGGCGCAGGTCGAAGCGCTGACAACGCGACAACACCGTCACCGGAACCTTGCGAATTTCCGTGGTGGCGAAAATGAACTTCACATGCGGCGGCGGCTCTTCCAACGTCTTCAGGATGGCGTTGAAGGCCGGCTTGGACAGCATATGCACTTCGTCCAGGATATAGACCTTGTAGCGTGACGAGGCCGGGGCATAGCGCACCGCGTCGATGATCTGGCGCACTTCATCGACGCCATTGTTGGAGGCGGCGTCCATTTCCTGGACATCGACATTGCGCGATTCGGCGATGGTGACGCAGGGATCGCAGACGCCGCAGGGATGGATGGTAGGATCGGTGCGCTTGCCATCCGGGCCGATGCAATTGAGGGCGCGGGCGATGATGCGCGCGGTGGTGGTCTTGCCCACGCCGCGCACGCCGGTGAGCATGAAGGCATGCGCGATCCGGCCGGTGGCGAAGGCATTGGACAGGGTGCGCACCAGCGCCTCCTGCCCGATCAGGCCGGTGAAATCGGACGGCCGGTATTTGCGCGCCAGGACGCGATAGGCTTCCTCGGGCGCGCCGAGGTCTAACGATATGGGTTCGGACATGGGCGGACTATAGCAAGGCGGGCGCGTCTTTGGCCCGCGGAAAACATCAATCATGTGGAAGGTGAGAGCCCGGCACGACCCGAAACGAATTCGTTACGGCTGCTTCCTTCCGGACCTGACCGGATTCGCGACGGTTTCGTCCGCACCGAACTCTCGTGGCGAGATATAGCCATATGAAAGATAAATTGCGAGTCGTTACGGCGTTCGCGCGGCAAAGGCCTGGCGGCCTTGGCTTTTCGCGCTCACCGTTCCCGACCTGACCGGATTGGCGACAGGTCCGTCCGCACCGACCTCCGAGGCCGGATATGAGCCCGAATTACGGGAATTGCGAGTCGGGTTTAGCCGCTCGCTTTGGGCTCGCGGCGTTCGCCGCTCAAAACGGTCCCCCGGACCGTTTTGCCCGCTTTCGCGGTCGCGGTTCTCACCCTACAACCCCCCAATGCTTTCTTTCACGGGAAATCCTCTCGACCGGGCCAGCGCGGAACGCAGCGACCCAAATTGGATCGCGGTCCAGCAAGCCCGGGCCGATGCCCTGTTCTTGCCCATCTGGCAGACCAAGCCGTTGCTGATCGGGGACAGGGCCGGGCTGCTGAGCGCCGCCATGATGGGCCTGACCCCGGATATGCAGACCATATTCCTGGGGCTGCGGGACGGACAGCCGCTGTTCGCGGTGGCGCTGCCGGACAGCGAAGACCCGCCGCTGGCCGGGCTGGGCGAGTTTCGCGAAATGCGCGCCGCCGCTTTTGTGCTCTCGGATGCGGAGAGCGCCATTGCCGGTCAGGCCAAAGCGCTGATCGACTGGCATCGTCGCCATCGCTTCTGCGCCAATTGCGGAACCGAGACCGCCCCCACCGACAGCGGTTATCGCCGCCTCTGCGCCAAATGCGGTGCCGAACATTTTCCCCGCACCGATCCGGTGGTGATCATGCTGCCGCTTCTAGGCGAGGAATGCCTGGTCGGCCGCGGCCCGCGCTTCATGGAAGGCATGTATTCCGCTTTCGCCGGCTTCGTCGAACCCGGAGAGACCTTGGAAGAAGCGGTGCGGCGCGAATTGCTGGAAGAAGTATCGCTGACCGTCACGGCGGTGCGCTATCACGCCTCGCAACCCTGGCCCTTTCCATCCTCGCTGATGCTGGGATGTTATGCGCAAGCGGTGTCGAAGGATTTCCGCGCCGACGCGCATGAAATCGAGGATGCCCGCTGGATGACCAAGAGCGAAGTTCGCGCGCGGCTGGCGGGCGAGATCGACGACGGCATCAAGCTGCCCGGCACCATCGCCATCGCGCGGCTGCTACTCACGGACTGGGTGCAAAGCCCGTGATCATCCGCAAAGCCCGGCCGGACGATTATAATGCGCTGGCCCGGGTCTGGCTGGAGAGTTGGTATTCCACCGGCCTGAAGACGCTGTTCGATCCAGGTCTGGGGATGTTGCAGGCACGCATTCCGCACGACGTGGCGGAGGGTTGGGATCTTTATGCCGCCGACGAGGCGGGAGAAATCGTCGCCATGCTGGCGATCCACCCGCATGATTTCTATCTCGACCAACTTTGGGTGGCGCCCGCGCATCAGGGCCGCGGAATCGGTCGGGCTTTGCTGGCGTTTACGCGCGAAAAATTCCCGGACGAAATCTGGCTGCGCTGCGTGGTGCAGAACGTCAACGCCTGGCGCTGGTACGAGCGCGAAGGATTCCTGTTCGAAGGCGAGGAAGACGTGCCGCCATCCAATATGCGGATGAAGCGGTATCGCTGGAAGCGTAGCTGATTATTTCGTCTTGACGGGGCGCTTGACCGTGGCACGCAGCATTTCGCTGCTGACTTCGGCAAGACGGTTCACATCCACCACCATTTCAAGCGTGATGCGGACTTTGTTTCCGCTCGCCGGTTCGATGGCGGTGACGCGGACCGTGGTTTCCGGAAAGGCAGACATGGTGGTGCTACCTCTGAACCCATCGGTAGCTTAGCCGAATGCGCAAAACCGTACAAATGCCGCTTTATTAGGCGCGAGGGATTTTCGTTCCTGGCTAGGAGCGTCCCCCGGAGCGTGCGTTAGCACGTGAGGAGGCGCGACAACGCCAGGGACGAAAAGAACCGCGCCTCAGCCAGGCATATCTTCACGGAAGGGATGGGCCGGATAAACGCCCATGATCATCAGCTGGGAGGTGAAGAAGCCCAATTCCTCTAGTGCCCGCGCGACCGCCGGATCGTCGGGATGGCCCTGGATGTCGGCATAGAATTGGGTGGCGTTGAACGAGCCGCCCAGCTGGTAGGACTCCAGCTTGGTCATGTTGACGCCGTTGGTGGCGAAACCGCCCATGGCCTTGTAGAGCGCGGCGGGCACGTTGCGCACCCGGAAGACGAAGGTGGTGACGACCTTGCCACTGTTTGGCGCGTCGTCCCGCTCGCGCGACATGATGAGAAAGCGGGTCGAATTGTGATGCTCGTCTTCGACATCGCGGGCGAGAATTTTCAGGCCATACAGTTCGCCCGCCAAGGTCGATGCCAACGCGGCGCAGCTGGGATCCTTCAATTCCGCCACATGCTTGGCGGAGCCTGCCGTGTCATACCAGTTTTGCGTGGCAAGCTTGCGCTCGCGCACGATGTTGCGCGCCTGGGCCAGCGCCGGCGCCTGGCTGTAAAGCGTCTTGATGCCTTCCAATGTCGCATCCTTCAGGCCCAGCAGCTGGTGATGGATGGGCAAAAAATGCTCGCCCACGATATGCAGGCCCGATTCCGGCAAAAGATGATGAATGTCGGCAATGCGCCCGATCAGCGAATTCTCAACCGGAATGACGCAGAGATCGCAGCTGCCGGACTTCACCGCCTCGATCGCGTCTTCGAAACTGGCATGGGGAATGGCGGCGGCATGCGGGATCGCTTCGCGCGCGGCCTGATTGGCATAGGCGCCCGGCTCGCCCTGAAAGGCAACGCGCTTGGCGCGGCTGATCGATTTGGTCATGAAAGATTTTTCCGGGCGAAGAATTGTTGGGCTTTGGCGAGATCGGCGGGAGTATCGACACTGAGCGGCACACTGTCCACGCGCGCCACTGCAATGCTCATATTCGCTTCCAGGGCGCGCAGCTGCTCCAGCTTCTCGCGCAGCTCCAGAGGCGACGGCGGCAAGCCAACGAACCGCGCCAGGGCATCGCGGCGATAGGCATAGATGCCGACATGATGAAACAAAGGACCATCGCCGCCGGGCGCAGTGGCGCGGGTGAAATAGAGCGCCCGGCCCAATTGCCCGTTTCTCTCCCAGGCCACAACCGCCTTCACCACGCTGGGATTGTCCCGTTCGGACGGATCGGTGATCTGTGCTGCCAGGGTGGCGATGTCGGCGCCGCTTTGCGCCAATGCGTCCGCCACGGCGCGGATCTGCGCAGGATCAAGCGCAGGCAGATCGCCCTGCAGATTGACCACCACATCATGGGCGCGCTGCGGATCCAGTTTCTCGAGCGCCGCATGAACCCGGTCGGAGCCGGAAGCCAGGTCTGGGTCGGTCAGCACCGCCCGTCCACCTGCCGCCTCCACCGCCGCCACGATGTCCTGTTCACCCGCCGCCACGATAACGGGACCCAGCCCCGCCGCTTCGGCCTGGCGCAGCACGCGCACAATCATCGGCACGCCCCCGATATCGGCCAGGGGTTTTGCCGGCAGGCGGGTCGAGGCCAAGCGTGCGGGAATCACCAGAATCGGGTTCATGTCGACTTTCCAAGACCGGCGGCAGGAAACAGGGCCGGGACCGGCGTTTTTTAGGCCGGGAACCTGCCCAAGGCCAGCCATAGACCCTTGATCTATGCGGCGCTTCGCCGCAATGACGGCAGGGGATGGGCGGGTAATGTCCCCCCGTATTTTGCCGGCCCGGAACGCCGGTTTTAGGGAGCTTGCGCTTATGGATTCCTTTGAGTGGAACAAGATTATCGGCGCGGTCCTTGGCACGGCGATTTTCATCTTCGTTGTGCGCCTGGGCGCCGAGACGCTCTATGAGCCCGAGATCCCCGCCAAGCCCGGCTATGTCGTGGAAGGCGTGGCCGAAGCGACCGCCAGCGGCCCCGCTGCCGCGCCCGTCGCCGAAGTGATTCCCGATTGGGGCACCGTGCTGCCCGCCGCCGATGTCGCGGCCGGCAAGACCGTCTCGGGCCGCTGCGAACAATGCCACGACCTGGCCAAGGGCGGCCCCAACAAGATCGGCCCCAATCTGTATGCCGTGGTCGATCGCGCGCGCGCCACACATCCGGGTTTCGACTATTCGGGCGCCATGAAGGGCAAGCCCGGCAACTGGACCTATGAGGAATTGTTCAAGTATCTGAAGTCGCCCGCCGCCTTTATTCCTGGCAACAAGATGAGCTTCGCCGGTCTTCCTCGCGAACAGGACCGCATCAACCTGATCGCCTATCTGCGCTCCGACGCGGACGCACCGGCTGCCATTCCGGCGCCTGCCCCGAAAGAGGCAGCGCCCGCCGCCGCTCCGGCTGGTGCAGCGCCCGCGGCAGCTCCGGCTGCTGGTGCGGCTCCTGCTGCAGCTCCGGCCGGCGCGGCAAAGCCCGCAGCGGCACCTGCAGAAGCCCCGAAGAAATAAGAGCGCAAGCTGGCAAAGCCAAAAGTCCTTTTCATGTTGCCGCCGGGCTGGGACGCCCTCGGCAAGAACAGTTTCGCGTCTGACGCTTTCGAGGCGGTGCTGGACGGCCGCGAGGCGTACAAACCGGAGGAGATCACTTATTTCTCCGGGTTCCGGCCACCGCCGGGATTCCTCAAAACCCTTCCCAACCTGAAAGCGATGTTCTCGCTGGGTGCGGGTGTGGACGGTTTCCTGCGCGATCCCGAACTGCCCCGGCTGCCACTGACGCGCTTCGTCGATCCCACCCTGATGCATGAGATGGCACAGTATGTGGTGATGCATGTGCTGATCGCCCATCGCGGCCAACGCTTCTTCGATGCCGCGCAGCAGGAAAGCAGTTGGCGGCAGCGCATGCTCGCCCGCGCGTCACGCGACACGCGCATCGGCATACTGGGTCTAGGCGATATCGGTGGCACCATCGCCACCAGCCTGCTTCCGTTCGACTTCCAGCTTTCGGGTTGGAGCCGTTCGCGTAAAAATATTTCCGGCGTGAAAAGCTTTGCGGGCGAGGCCGAACTGCCGCAGTTCCTGGCGCAAAGCGATTATCTGATCTGCGTGCTGCCGCTGACCGAAGATACGCGCGGGATCATGGATGCAAAACTGTTCGCCCAGCTTCCCCAAGGCGCCTGGGTGATCAATGTCGCGCGCGGCGCGCACCTGATCGAGGAAGATCTGATCGCGGCCCTGGATTCGGGCCATCTGGGGGGTGCGGTGCTGGACGTTTTCCAGAGCGAACCCCTGCCGGACGACAGCCCCATCTGGCGGCATCCGAAGGTCACCGCCACGCCCCATATCGCCGGCATCACTGATGCCCAAGCGGCGCTCGCTTATGTCGGCGATTGCGTGGCCCGCTGCGAAAGCGGCAGGCCGTTGGAAAATGTGGTCGACCTCAATAAGGGCTATTGAGCCTTTTGATCATCGTCACCGGCGCACCGATCCGTTCGCTTGCCGTGGACAAAAGCTCGCTCGTCACCTGCATGTGAAAAGCATTGGCGTGCAGAAGCATCTCGCCATCGCGCATCACGCCCATATGGCCTTTCCAGAACACCAGATCGCCACGTTTGAGCTTGGCGCCAAGGATAGTCTGGCCCAGCGATTGCTCCATCATGTCGGTGTCGCGGGGGGCCGAAAATCCTGCGGCTTGCAGTGATGTCTGGATCAGGCCGGAACAATCCAGTCCCTGAAAGGTCTTGCCGCCCCAGACATAGGGCACGCCCAGAAAATGCTCCGCCATCGCCACAAAATCCGGCGCGAACTGATCGAGTAGCGCCAAAGCACGGACATGAACGAAGCCGCCATCGGTTGTGACGAAATCACCCTGTATGGCCTCACGCTTCAGCCCAGCATTCAGCGGCAGCATGTCGCGCAGCGGCGATTTCACGTCCGGCGCAGACAATAACGGGGTCAGCGGCAGAATTACGCGCATATCGATCGGCGCAGCCGGGCCGAGCGCCGCTTCGCGGACATAGCCGACATATTGATCGGCCTTGGCCTGCACCCAGGCCCAGCCATTCTTGCGTTCATAGACCGTGACGATCTCGCCGCGCAGCAACTCGCTGTCCTGAGAGGCCCCGTCGGACGGCGCGGCACGCAATGCGGTGCGTCCCCAAATCACCGAACCCAATGTGCCGTCGACAAAATGCGGCGCCTCCACCTCGCCTTTCAGGTGCGATGCCGCCAGGTCCGGACGTGCGGGCGTCAATCGTCTATCGGCCATAGCGCTCTTTCAGCAGTGCATAGAGCGCGCGCGCCGCATTGGCTTCGCCGCCGATCCTGCGGCCGGGCTTTGGCCGGTCCACCCAGCCGGGAATATCGAGATGCAGCCAGCTTTGCGCCTTCTCGACAAAGCGGTTGAGAAACAAGGCCGCCGTGATCGCGCCCGCCAGATTGTAGCTGGGACTGTTGGTGAGATCGGCGACCGCGCCCGCGATCGCCGGCTCATACCCGCGCCACAAAGGCAGCCGCCAGACCGGGTCGCTCGTTTCGGATGCGTGGCGTGACAGATCGGCCGCGAGTTTTTCGTCGTCGGTGAAGAAAGGCGGCAATTCCATGCCCGTGGCCATGCGGGCCGCGCCCGTGAGCGTGGCGCAATCGATCAGCAATTCCGGCGCTTCGTCATCGGCATCGGCCAGCGCATCCGCCAGGACCAGCCGGCCTTCCGCATCGGTGTTGCCGATCTCCACCGTCAGGCCCTTGCGGCTCCTGAACACATCGCTGGGACGATAGGCATTGCCGGAAACCGAATTCTCCACTGCGGGAATGAGGACCCGCAGACGCAGATTCAATTTGGCGTCCATGATCATCTGCGCCAGGCCCAGCATGACCGCCGCGCCGCCCATGTCCTTCTTCATGGTCGCCATGCCCGAAGTGGGCTTCAGATTGTAGCCGCCGGTGTCGAAACAGACGCCTTTGCCCACCAAGGTCACCTTGGGCGCATCGGGCTTGCCCCAGAGAAGCTCAATAAGCTGCGGCGCCCGCACCGAACCCTGACCCACCGCAGCGACCAGAGGGTAATCGCGCGTCAGTGCCGCGCCGCTGATGCTGCGGAATTTCGCGCCCTGTTCGCGCGCAAGTTGCCGCGCCGCGTTCGCCAGCTCCGTGGGCCCCATATCGTTGGGCGGCGTGTTGATGAGATCGCGGGCCAGATACACCCCAGATGCCAGACGCGAGACCTCCGCGCCGTCCACCCCCTCCGGCAACACCAGTTTCAGATTGCGCTTTTTCGGCTTCCTGTAGCGGTCGAACGCATAAAGCCCCAATGTCCAGGCCAGCACCGCCTGTGCACCGCCGCAAAAATCCGGCACCTCGCCCAGACGGTAAACGCCGTCGGGCAATTGCTCGGAAAAGGCCGCCAGCGCCAATGCGTCTTCACTTTTTCCCAGGCCCAGCACCGCCGCCGCGATGCCGCCGCGTCCAGGAACCAGACGCAATTCGCCTTCCTTCGCGGCAAACCCCACGGCCTTGAGAAACGGCATGCGCTGGTGCCAGGATTTTGCGTCCTTTGCCCGCACCGCATGCAGGGGAATTGCATTCCCGGCTTTTTTTGCAAGGCTTGGATGCATCGCGGGCTCTTCAAGTCGGCGCGCCAATGTTATGAATTAAATTCGTCCCAAGGCCAAGGAGCCCGCATGTCTTACACACTGATCGTCGGCACCAAGGCCTGGTCGAGTTGGTCGCTCAGGCCTTATCTGGCGCTGTCCGCCACCGGGCAGCCTTTCGCGGAAATGGTGATCCGGCTGCGCGAAACGCAGCACAACACCACACGCGACACGATCCGGAAATTTTCCGGCGCCGGGCGCGTGCCGGTGCTGACGATCGAGCAAGGTGGCAAGACCGTGATCGTGTGGGACAGTCTTGCCATCTGCGAGACCATCGCCGAACGCCATCCCGACGCCGGATTGTGGCCGGACGACTGGGCGGCGCGGGCGCAAGCGCGCGCCATGTCCGCCGAAATGCATTCCGGATTTCCCGATCTGCGCGACCAGTTGGGCATGGATTTCACCAGAACCTTGCCGCTCCCCGAACTGAGGGTTCAGACGCAGGAGCAGATCGACCGCATTCTGTCGAGCTGGGAAGCGGCGCTTTCGGAGCATGGCGCATCCGGTGGTTTTTTGTTCGGACGCTTTTCCATCGCCGATTGCATGTATGCGCCGGTCGTGTCCCGCTTCACCACATACGGTGTAAATGTCTCCGCACCCGTAAAGGCGTATATGGCGCGCATCTGGGCGCTGCCCGCCATGCAGAACTGGCTGACGGCATCGAAGCAAGAAGTGGAAGACGGAATAGTCTGATTTATCGCGCGATCTTGCGGAAAACGTCGCACGACGCTGTCGCTAGCGACCACACTTTTCCGGATCGCGCTTCTTTGATCGTCGCGCGATCTTGCGGAAACCCGCTGCACACTTTTCCGGATCGCGCTCCTAGCGCTGCGCCGCCCGAGAAACTTCGGCATAAAAGCGCGCGGCACCGGGATGCAGGGCTGCCGGCGGCATCAACGCCGCGGTATTGAGGCCGATCTCGCGCGCCGAGGGATGGCTGGCGCTGAGCGCCTCGCGGTTGGCCGGACTGAACAGCGCGCGCGTGATGCCGTAGACGAGATTGTCCGGGACGCTGTCCCGCACGATCCACAGCGCGCGGGTCGAAATCGTAGCGACCGGTTCCTGTCCCGGATAGGTGATGGTGGCAATCTCGAGCGACGGCTCGCTCTTCGCCAGCCGATCCCGCACCGGGCCTGTAATGGGCAAGAGCCTGGCGGAACGGCTCGACAGCAGATCGCCGACGCCTGCGAGGGGCACACCGCCGACCGCGAAGAAAGCATCCAGCTTGCCCTGCTTCATCAGAGCGATGGCGCCGGGCGTGTCCAGCGGGACCAATTTCAGCCGCGCCTCCGGAACGCGATAAGCGGCGAGGATTTCGCGGGCGGTAAAGCCGGAGCCCGAACCGGCCAATCCCAGCGACACGCGCTTACCTTTGAGGTCGGACACGGTCTTGATGTTCGCCTTGGCGCGAACCACCAGATGCATTTCTTCACTGAACAGGGAGGCGATCACCCGCACATGGCTTTGTTTGCCCTTGGCCTTGAACAGTCCCGCGCCCTTGACCGCGGCGGCAATGACATCGCTTTGCGCCAGGCCGGACTCGACCCCGCCATCGTTAACAGAAAGTAAATTGTCCATGGTGCCATCGCTGGTGCGGGCACTGACGATCAGACCGGCAGGACCGCACACATTGGCAGCTTCGCAGCGATTGACGCCCGGAGGATGGCTTATCAGCCCGGCAATCGCCTCGCCCACCGGGAAAAACGTTCCGGTGGTGGAACCGGTGGCGATCTGGAACGAAATGCGGGGCGTGTCGGCCGCAACCATCGCCGCGCTCATGGCCAGTGCCGCAATCGCGGCGACGGCTCCCAGCGCGGCAGTACGGCGTGACATGAGGCGCATTAACCTCTCTTATTGCGTCAGGATTAGGACCGGGGCGATCGGAAGACGAATCGCGATGGGCAATCCTGATCCTTTCCATCTAGATAGACCAATATATTTAAGGGTTTATTGACTGAAGAGCGGCATGCTGTGACCTGATTGAAACCAGGGTCCGTCATGACGCGTTTCACCGCTCCTTTGATCGCTGTTCTGTTGTGTGGTTCCGCGCTGGCCGGGTGCGCCAGTGATGGCGGTGGCGCGCTGGGTGGTATTTTTTCGGCCAAGAAAACCGAAACAGCCAAGGCCGACGCCGCCAAAGCCGATGCGGCCGCCAATGCCGAACCAGCCCTCACCATGGATATCGAAACCGGCGTTCGCCAGGCGCAGGCGCAACGCAGCGCACAGCGCTACGATGACGCCATCCACACCTTGTCGCAGCTCATGCTGGTGGCGTCCGACGATCCGCGCGTCGTCGGCGAATACGGCAAGACGTTGACGGAAAAAGGCCGGGCCCAGGATGCCGTGCAGTTCCTCACCCGCGCCACGCAATTGCAGCCCGGCGATTGGAGTCTCTACTCCGCGTTGGGCGTGGCCTATGACCAGGTGGGCGATCAATCTTCGGCACGCATGGCCTATGAGCATGCCTTGAAGCTGAAACCCAACGAACCCAGCGTCCTGAACAATTATGCCTTGTCGCGCATGCTGGCCAACGATCCCGAGACAGCGCGTCAATTGATTGCCCGCGCCCAGACCGCGGGCGGCGTATCCGATCCCAAGATCGCGCGTAACATCGAGCTAATGGACAAACTGGCGCCCGCCGCGCAACTCGCAGCGGCTCCGGTGCCGGCGCCGGTGCAAAAAGCCGCCATGGCCGAGCCCCCTGCGCCGGTAAGCGCACCCGCGGTGGTCAACACCAGCCCGTTGCCGCCCGCCGCGCCGAGTGCACAGAACGCGGCGGCCCATCCGGCTCCCGCGCCCAAGATCGTCATGCAGGCGGTGCCAGTGGATCCGCTGGCCGGCCCCGCAAAATCCGCGACCCGCGCGCCCACACCGCTTGCCACGCATGTGGTCGCGGAAAAAGCCGCAGTACCCAGGCTCGACACCAAAACTGTCGTCAAGCCAGAGATTGCCAAGTTAGAGCCGGCCAAAACCGAGGCCGTCAAAGCCATCACCGCCAAAGTCGAGACCGGCAAACCGGCCACCGTCAAACCCGAGTTCAAGGCGGAAGCAAAGCCGGCGAAGGCCGAGGTCAAGCCGGATGCCAAGACGCCCGCCAAGCCGGGCTCCAAGGCGATCCCGGCCCTGCGCCAGACCGCTTCGGCTTATTAGAGCTGCCCCCATCTGTCTGCCACGGCCGCAAGCGGCCTAGCAGACATCTTCCCCCATCAGCGGCTTTGCCGCGCGGGGGAAGAAAACCTGCGCCATGGCGCGCTGCCCTGATCCAACCCTTTGCGTGCTATTCCGCTTTGAGGACGTTCAGGCGTTCGATCCGGATTTCCAGACGTGCGGCTGCCCAGGAAAAAGCCAGCCACACCGATGTCCAGAAAAACAACGCGGACAAGATCAGGAACAGCACCAAAGCGCGGTCTACCACAGGCGGCACATTCGCCGGATGCAGGCTGGCGCGCAGCCAGAGCTCCCAGATCAATCCGGGCATGAAAGGCAGAATGTACCAGAGCCAGGCGCCCGACATCGCGTTGTGCTGACGCTCGAGCTCCTGGCGGTGGTAGTCCAGCGCTGCCCGCGCCACCAGATCGTCCGGCAGTGCACGGGCGGATGTGCGCCACCACAATTGCCAGATCACGAACAGATGCGCGGCTCCGATCAAAAGTCCGGGCGCGGTGTAGCGGGGAGAAACACCCCGCGAGATCAGCCAGAGCGTGATGGCGATATTGGCCAATGAATAGAGGTAGAGCGCCATGTTGCGCCAACGGATGCGGGACTGAAATCGCGCCGCACGCGCACGAATGTCGGAAAGCGTGATCATGCTGTTTTCCTCCATGGGTTGATTCTGCCAGACGGTCTTTATGTCGGTCATGCGGGTTCGCCTTGCCGGAAATTCCGCGCCAGCAGCGCCTTGATGCGATGAATGCGGGTCGCCACTGCACGGGGGGAAAGACCGGTAATGTCGCCGATCGCGCTCGCATCCATATCTTCGAGATAGAGCATCATCACCTGACCGTCCGGCGGCTTGAGCGCACCGATGAGTGCATGCAGGCGCGCCAGAGCCCGGGCGGAATGCACGTCGTCCTCCGGCGAACCATCGGCCGGGATCTCACTCAACTCCTCCAGACTGGTCAGCCGGGGCCGGCGCCGGCGCACGCGCCGCGAGATCCCCACATTATGCGCCACACGATAAATCCAGGTTCGCATGGAGCATTGCTCCGCAAAGCCGGAAAAACTGCGCCACAACGCGAAATGGATATCCTGAAGCAGGTCGAGACGCTGACTGGGATCGGCCTCATAAGCGCGCGCCAGCCGGACAAGCGCCGGTCCATATTCCGCACTGGCCCGCAGATAGAGATCATCCTGCCGCGTAGCGTCCATGCCCCTCCCCTTGAACAGGTAGTCGCATGGCGAGATGATTTCTTACAGAGACGTATTTTGAAGCATTTCCAGGTCCGCCTCCCCCGCGCATGCGCGAGCATGCTGGTGGGGGAGATGCCCGTAGCAGCGCTTATTGCGCGGCGGCATTAGCCGGCGCGCAAAAGTAAGCTGCGAAGGGCAGAGGGGGCCTCTAATGCGTCATGTGCATGGCGCGCATGGCGGCCGGTCCTATAATCACGACGAACAGGCAAGGCAGGAAGAAAATAATCATCGGCACCGTCAGCTTGGCGGGCAGCGATGCCGCTTTCTGCTCGGCGCGCTGCATGCGCAATTCGCGGTTTTCCTGGGCCGTGACGCGCAGGGCCTGACCCATGGGGGTACCGTATTTCTCGGCTTGGTTGAGCGCGATGGCAACAGACTTGACGCCGGAATGGCCGCAGCGTTTCGCCAGATTGTCGAAGGCCTGGCTGCGGTCCGGCAGATAGGAAAGCTCGGCGGTGGTGAGACCCAACTCTTCCGCCAACTCCACCGACTGCGTGCCGATCTCGGCCGCGACCCTGCCGAAAGCGCTTTCAATCGACATGCCGGATTCCACGCAGATCAACATCAGATCCAGCGCATCGGGAAAAGCGCGCATGATGGATTGCTGGCGCCGCGACGTCCGGTTGGAGATGAATAGGTCTGGAATATAATAACCCACCAGCGCTCCAGCCACCGCGGCAGAGACCTTCGTCATCGTCGCCCAGTGAAAATGGGTCACGACGAAAAGATAGAAAAGCGCCACCAGAAACACGATGCCCGGCATGACAAAACGGAAGAACATGAAAGCGATCAGGGGTGCCTGACCTCGATAACCTGCGCGCCCCAACTTTTCCTTGCTGTCCTCGGATTCCAGCATGTTGGTCAAGTTGAACCGGTCGAGCGTGGATTTCATCAGGCCGGACGGTGCGACGCGCAAGGAGCCGCGCTTGGCATTGAGATTGGCGTGATGCTTGGCACGCAGCTCCTCGCGCCGGCGCGACACCGATTTCAACCGGTCGCCCAAACCGTCGCGATCGATCAATGGAAGTCCCAAAGTCACGATCGTGGCAAAGGCGAGAATTCCCGCCGCCGCCGTGGCGATAAAGGTCTTGTCGAACAGAATGTTGAGAATGCCAAGATCGGACATGATGGGCTTTAATGTTTGAAGTTGATCATGCTGCGCATCACCATGATGCCAGTGAACATCCAGAAGACGCAGCCGGCCAAGAGCAGGTTTCCGACCCGTTCGGAGAAGAGCAGGTTGATATAGGCGGGCGTGGTGAGCCATACGATGCCCATGACCCCCGGCGGCAACGAACCGATAATGGCGGAAGATGCCTTGGCTTCCGACGACATCGCCTTGATCTTGCCTTCCAGGCGCTTTCTGTCGCGCAGAACCGAAGCAAGATTGGACAGGGCTTCTGAAAGATTGCCGCCCGACTTGGCCTGAATGGTCATCACGATGCCGAAAAAGCCCACCTCCGCCGTGGGCATGTTTTCGTGCATTTTCTTGAGGCCCTGATCCAGGGTCACGCCCACCTTGAGACCATCTACCAATCGGGTGAATTCGGAGCCCACGGGGTCGGGTGTTTCCCGCGCCACGATCCGCAACGCTTCATTGGTGGGAAGGCCGGAACGCACCGAACGCACGATGACGTCGATGGCGCCGGCGAACTCCTTGGTGAAGCGCTTCTTGCGGCGGTTAAAGAGAAAATTCAGCACCCAGCGCGGCAGGCCGCCCGCTGCAGC
The DNA here is from genome assembly GCA_040389405.1 of Pseudomonadota bacterium. Taxonomy (GTDB): domain Bacteria; phylum Pseudomonadota; class Alphaproteobacteria; order Micropepsales; family Micropepsaceae; genus Rhizomicrobium. Next base: position 833,000 of record JAZJZY010000002.1, read on the forward strand.
CAATACCGAAAAGCCCAACACCAACATCGACTGGCCGGTCACCAGGCACATGAGCGCCGTGACGAGTCCCAGGACGCCGCAGACGATCCAGTAATTCCGTGGACTGGCGTTGACGAAGCCTGCCTGTTCGAGCCGGCGCCGCAAGGTCGGCTTGTTCTTGGCGCGCATCGCCGCCTGGTTTTTTTCCACATCCTTGAGAAGCGTGGCGACGCTTTTGCGCTTCTGCGCCACTTCCAATTGCAGTTTGGCGGCAGTACGGGCGTTCCCCTTGGACTTGGTCAGGGCAGTGACACGTTTCTGGGTGCGCTCGTCGCCGCCGGCAAAGGCGAACGCGACACCGCCAAGCGCCATCATGGCCAGAAGTGCCACCAGAATAATCATTGATTGACCTTGTCGAGGGCGTCGGCCAGTTCGCGTTCCAGATTGTAATAACGGGCGCGCTCCCAGAAAGCGGGGCGGACGATGCCGGTACCCATATGGCGGCCTTTGAGCCTGCCGGTCTCGTCTTCACCTTCGACTTCGTACGTGACGAGATCCTGGGTGATCACCACATCGCCTTCGGTGCCGATCACTTCGGTGATCTTGGTGATGCGACGCGAACCGTCGCGCAGGCGTTCGGCCTGGATGATGACGTCGATGGAGCCCACGATCATCTCGCGGATAGTCTTCATCGGTAGCGAGAAACCGCCCATGGTGATCATCGATTCCAGACGGCCCATCGCTTCACGCGGGCTGTTGGCATGCAGCGTTCCCATGGAGCCGTCATGGCCCGTGTTCATCGCCTGCAGCAAGTCGAAGGCTTCGGGTCCGCGCACTTCGCCCACGATGATCCGCTCCGGACGCATACGCAGACAGTTCCTGATCAGATCACGCATGGTGATCTGCCCCTGGCCTTCCAGGTTGGGTGGACGGGTTTCCAGCCGCACCACATGCGGCTGTTGCAACTGCAATTCTGCGGCGTCTTCGCAAGTTATGACGCGCTCTTCGGCGTCGATATAGGCCGTGAGGCAGTTCAGCAACGTGGTCTTGCCCGAACCGGTACCGCCGGAAATCAGGATGTTGCAGCGCGAGCGGCCGATGACCTGCAGCACGCGGGCGGCATCGGGACTGATCGAACCGAACTTGACCAGATCGTCAAGCGTCAGCTTGTCCTTCTTGAACTTACGAATCGTGAGCGTGGCGCCGTCCAGCGACAGCGGTGGCGCAATCACGTTGACGCGGGAGCCGTCCAGCAGGCGCGCATCGCAAATCGGCGAGCTTTCATCGACGCGGCGGCCGACCTGGCTGACGATGCGTTGGCAGATATTCATCAGCTGGGCATTGTCGCGGAAGCGGATATTGGTGAGCTGAACCTTGCCGCCGACTTCGATGAATACGCGATTGGCGCCATTGACCATGATGTCGGCGATGTCGTCGCGGGCCAGCAGCGGCTCCAGCGGGCCGTAACCCAGAACGTCGTTGCAGATGTCCTGGAGCAGATGTTCCTGCTCGGCGACGGACATCACCACCGCCTTGATCGAAATGATCTCGTTGACGATGTCGCGAATTTCCTCGCGCGCCGAGTCGGGGTCAAGTTGAGCCAGCTGCGCCAGATCGATGGTGTCGATCAGGGCGTTAAAGATCGTCGATTTGATCTGGTAATAATCTTCCGAGCGGGTATCGGCAGCGATCTTGACCGGCTTCGAAACCGCGACGGATGCCTGCGGGGCCTGAGGTTTTTCCGTCCGGGGCGGCGGCGGGGCGGCGACGGCAATGGGAGGCGCCGCATCGCGCGCGCCATTGTTGGCGGGCGCCCGCGCTTCCGGCTCGACCGGAGGGCGAAACACTGGCTCACTGCCACTACGCTTGCCGAACATAATTTATGCCTGCTTCCGGCTCTTCAGGAAGGAAAGGATCGACGACGGAGATTTCTCGGTGCTGGCGGGCGCTTCGCGGCCGGTCAGAATGCGGGCGAGCTTGCGCAAACTGTCCGAGACCGGCGCTTTGGGCGCGATTTCCAGAACCATTTGGCCGTTGTTACCGGCCTGGCCGAATAGCGCCGCATCAAAGGCCAGGACGGCCGCCGGTTCGATGCCCATGGTTTCGGCGAAATCCTTGGCAGGAATTTCCGGTCGTTTGGGCATGTTGGCCTGATTGATCACCAGGCGCGGCGGGGAATCATTGGGCCGGGCATGACGCACCAGCTCGATCAGGTTCTTGGCATTGCGCAGCGATGCCAGATCCGGTGTCGCTACCACAACGATTTCATCGGCCGCAATCAAGCAGGCCTTGATCCAAGGCGTCCAGGCGTGCGGCATGTCCACGATCACACAGGGCGATATTTGGCGGGTCGCATCGATCACCGCTTCATAGGCCTCCGGCACTGCATCATAGTCCCGCTCCAACGCCGCGGGGGCAGTGAAAAGCGACAGATGCTCGCCACGCTTGATCAGCAACCGGTCGAGCAGCACATCGTCCAGACGCTCCGGCGCCGCCAAGGCGTCGGCGACCCCTTGTCCGGCCTCATCGTTGAAATCCAGTCCCGTGGTTCCAAAGGCAAGGTCGAAATCCACGATGGTGGTGTTGATCTGGAGTTCATCGGCGATGTACCAGCCCACATTGTGGGCGATGGTGGAGGAGCCGGCGCCGCCGCGGGCGCCGACAAAAGCGATCACCCGGCCCACAGGCTTGGCGGTCGGATCGAGATAGAGGCCAGAGATCACTTCGATCAGCTGCAGGGGCGACAACGGCGCCACCAGATATTCGGAGGCCCCGCGCCGCATCAGGTCGCGATAAAGCTCGACGTCGTTGTGACGGCCGACCACGATAACCTTGGTGGCGGGATCGCAGACTTCGGCGAGGCGATCGAGTTCGTCCAACGCCGCCTGCCCGCTCAGACGGGTTTCCACGACCAGCAAATTCGGCGTCACTTGGCCATGATAGAAATCCATCGCGGCCGCGATGCCGCCCAGCTGGACTGTCAGATGCGCCTTGGAAAGGCGCCGGTCCGCGCCCGCACGCTGCAAGGCGGCGCCGGTATCGGGAAACTCGCAAAATGCATGGATGGAAATGCGCGGAACCGGCCGCTCCTGCGGCGTGGCTCCGAACGGTTCCTGAGAATTGTCGTCCTTGTGCATTTTAAATCCTATCAACGGCCAATGTCGGTAATGGCAGTTTTCTGATCGGGAGATTTCTCGGAACTTGTCGGCTTTCCGGCTTCATAATTACCGATCACCGCTTGGCGACGCGCCGCGTCGGCGCCATCCATCGCACGCGGACCCAGCAGATCGCGCGGATCCGCCACCATCATCGCCATGTTGTGCTGATTGGCGCAGCCGAAATTGGACGCCGTCCTGTTTTCGGCCGTGTAGGCGAGATCTTCGGACCAGTTGCCGCAATCCGCGGTGCGGGCCTGGTAGCTGATATAGTTGAGCTCGACCTGAGATCCGCCAGTTCCGGCGTCGCGCGACGCGACCAGGATGCGGTCGCGGCTGACGCCCATTTCGTTGATCTGGCTGACCAGCGCGGTCACGGTCTGCTGCATGTTGGCGCCGGCGGGCACGCTGATCGCAATCTTGCCATTGCCGTGCAGACGATAATCCGCGAGGAAAGCCTCGAGCTTGGGCGCATCCGCCGCCCCAAGAGCGCCGCCGGCATAGGACAGTTTGACGGACTGGTAGGACGGTTCAACCGTGATGGGATGGTTGGCCAGCGGATCGTCGAAATTGTCCGCATCCTTGTGGAAGGTCGTGGTGCAACTGCCGGCCGCCAGCACGGCGGCCAGGCAGAAACCGCGAAAAAGATTCTGGGTCAATTGGCGCATCATGTTCTCCTAACGCACCACAAAACCGACCGGGGCGGCTGCCTCGGGCGTAAGCGGCTTTGCGCTTTTCTTGTAGACGGTGTTGAGCTTGCCAAGCAGAAGCGTTTCCGGGTCGGTCGGCGTGATGAAGCCATCACTGGGCTTGGCCAACGCCGCTTCGGCAACAGGATTGACCAGATACGGCGTCACCATCACGACCAGCTCGGTTTCCGAATTCTGGAAGTCGCGGCTGCGGAATAAGGCGCCCAGCACCGGTAGATCCTTGACGCCGGGAAAGGCATCGATCTGCTGCTTGGTGGTGTGCTGCATCAGGCCGGCAATGGCGAAACTGCCGCCCGAGGGAAGTTCGACCGTGGTTTCGGCACGCCGCACATTGAGTGCCGGGATCGTCACCGCCGAACCGGCACCGCCCACGCCCGTCAATGTGAAGGCACCGGTGTTGGTGAGTTCGCTGACCTCGGTGGAAATCTGCAGGCTGATGCGGCCACCCGACAGCACCACCGGCGTGAAGGAAAGACCGACGCCGAACTGCTTGAATTGAATCGAGACGTTACCCGACAGGTCGCGTCCGGCCGGCACAGGGAACTCGCCGCCCGCCAGGAACTTGGCGGTTTCACCCGAAACAGCCGTCAGATTGGGCTCAGCCAAGGTATGCAGCAGGCCGACCGTCTCCAGCGCCTTCAGCGCGCCCTGGACGTTGTTATGAACGAAGCAAGATCCACCGGATGTGAAAACCGACAGCGGGTTTTGCACCGTGGAGGGCCCGACGGTGGTATTGCCAACTGCTGCTGCACGGGCAGCGTCGGAAAGACCACAGACTTGTCCCACCTGACCACCTGAGAGATCCGAGAGAGCACTACCCAAAAGACCGAAGGGATTGGAAGTGGACAAAGCCAGCGGTGTACCGCCGATCGACGCGATACCGGACATGTTGATTCCGAATTGCTTGGCGATCTGGCGCTGCATTTCCGAAACATGGACTCGCAGCATCACCTGCTCGCCGTCCGATACGGACAGCATGTTGACGACTTTCTTGGGATCGCCGGTGAAGCTGGCGGACAGATCGGCAGCCCGAAGAGCCTCCGATGCGCTGGCAACCCGGCCGCTGAGCACGACATTATCATTCAGCGCGGCAACCTTGATCGCGGAATTGGGAAGAGTGGTCTTTATCATCGCGGCGAGGTCGGCCACGTCCTTCTCGACGCGGATATCGAGAGACAGAACCTGGTGACCCCGGCCGTCGAAGAAGAAGGCATTGGTCTGGCCGGTCTTGGTGCCCAGCAGGAAGATCCGGCGCGGCGACTTGACGATCGCGTCGGCGATGTCCGGGCTCGAGACCAGGACATCCTTGGCATCGGCATCCAGTTCGACGATCGCCGCCTTGTTGAGTCCCAGGGTCAGATGCTGATTCACAGGCTGGCCTTGACCGGTGGCAATCTGAACCACCCGCGCGTCGCCGTCGGCGGACTTGGCCGGGGTCATTGCGGGAGCGGGGCGAGCGATTTGCGTGGCCGCGATACCAGGCGTCGTGGCCGTGATCAGAAAGACCGCGGCGAAAGAAAGCGTGGGGGCCTTCATGGAAATCCTCATTGGGGCTTTGCGCCTCCCTGCACAATGGCCGCGGAATCGCGCGAGATTCCGTAACGAATGATGGAAACCACATCGCCGCCTTCTTCACGGTCACTCGAACCATGCGACACGGGCGCACTGGCGTTGCTGGCCATGGACGGATCGCTGCTGACCAGGGGCCGCAGCGAAAGCGAGAGCGTGCCCTGGTTCTGGGCCTTGGCGACCCGCTCTGCCTGGGCCGGTGTCACTTCCAAGGTCGCGGTCTTGCCGATGACGGTTTTGGTGTCCTTGTCCTGCTTGAAAGTCTGATCGACCGCCAGGACGCGCACGTCCGTGAGAAGCGTGCTGGAGGAGACGCGATTGGCATCGCCCTTGCGGATCAGGATGAGATCGATGCGATCATTGGGCAGGATAAAGCCGCCCGCACCGGAGTCCGTGCTGATCGGTATCGAGATCGCGCGCATGCCGGGATTGAGCATCGCCGCCATCAGACCGACGGCATTGCCGTGAATGATCGCGGCGTTGGTGATGGGCTGGCCAGACGCCAGCGGACTGCGCACCACCGTACCCTTGACCACGTCATCGATACTGGCAACGGAATCACGCGTGATGAAAGTGGAGTCGACGGAAGAGGTCGGCCACTTTTGCCAGCGCACCTGATCGGCGGTGAGCGCCTGACCGGGTTGCAAAACGCTGCTGGCGATCAGCACATCGCTCATGGGCATCTGAGGTGCGTTCTTCGCCGCGACCTGAGGCGTTCCCCCACCCATCATTCCACGCGCCAAAAGCGCGGCAGCAATTGCCATGACGCCGGCAATTCCGAGCACGATGAGACGCTTGGTGTTCATGAAATTCGGCTCCCTTTGGAGCAGAGTGCATCACGAAACCATTTAGAATTTGCTTAACGCAACGCTGACGAACTTCGCAATCGAGCGGCGGTATTCAGCCAATTGCGGCGAGATGCAGGATCTCCGCATGGGGCAATGCCACAAAGAAGCCTGCCGCCAGCGCCACGCCATAGGGAATCCCCGAGGCGGAATCATGAAGTTTGATTATCCATGCCTGACGCGCCAGGCCCGCCGGCAGCGGCAGTTTGCGCACTGCCAGCATCGTCAATGTCAGAACGCCGCCCAGAATCGTCGCGATCAGGGAATACGTCACCAGATCATGCGGACCCAGCCACAATGCGATACCGGCGAAAAGCTTGGCATCGCCGCCGCCAATGTAGTTGCGGGCGAACATGGTAAAGCCAATGATAAGAGCGGCCAGACCCGCCAGCAGATGCTGGCCGATCATGGCCGGCGAAAATCCCATCGCCAGCGCAAAACCGGCGAATGCGATGGCGACTGCCAACGACAGATAATTTGGAATGGTGAAGCTGGCCAGATCCCAGAGCGCCGCAGCGGCGAGAAGCGCCGGCATTGCGATCAGCAGAAGGAGTTGGGCGAGCATGCTAATGCCTTGAAGTGCAAACGGCCGCCTTGAATGAGGCGGCCGTTTACGAACCGTGCCTCACGGCACGATCTTACGGGTTCAAACCAGTGGCCACGGCCTGGAACTTGGTATTCAGGCTGGTACCGATCGTGGTCAGAACGGTGATGATAACGACGGCAATGAGGGCCGCGATCAGACCATATTCGATGGCCGTAGCGCCGGACTCATCGCGCACAAAACGCGAAATCAGCTTTGTCATACTGTCTCTCCGATTTAATGACACCCTAGCATCCCAACTTCGAAGAACTCTTCTTGCGCAGCAGGACTGTGGCGAGATTAAGGGGAAGGGGTTTAATTTCCGCTTAATCGCCAAATCATCCATCGCGCATTTCTGTCTCAGCACGGCACGAAAAGGTTCCTTCGCCAGTCATGCAATGATTAAAACACGCAATTCATTTACCAACCCATCGTCTTTGGCGCGGGTTCCTCCGTTTCGCCGAGACAACGCCTTCGCACGGCATACCTTAAATCATCTCTTAAGCCCGAGACGCTAGATTTGAGGCGAAACCTCTCCGGAGCGTCGCCATGCGTCGCACTCTCCTCATCGCGCTCACCCTCTGCTCCGCCGCACCGGCTTATGCTGCCGGCGTTTCCGTCGCGATGGATGAAGTACGCACCGTTACGTTCCCCAAGACGGTCGCCACCATCTATGTCGGCAACCCCGCGGTCGCCGATATAAACATGATCGACTCCCGCCACGCCTTCATCCTGGGCAAAGGTTACGGCAATACCAACATGGTTGCGCTGGATCAGGACGGCAAACAGGTATCCAACACCCATATCAGCGTTCTGGCGCGACAGGATTCCAGCCTCACGCTTCAGCGCGGCGCCAGTCGCGTGACCTATAGCTGCACCGCCGCGCATTGCGAGGTGACGCCCCAGCCCGGCGATGGCAAGGATGTGTTTGATTCCGCCAATGGCCAGATCGCCGCGCATGCGGCGACGGCAAAGACCGCCGCCAACAACTAGATCGTTCGAAGATCATGTCCAGGGCGCCGCCATCAGCGGCGCCCTTTGCATTTGAAGTCTTCGCAGCCACCCTGGAAATATCCCGCCGCACGTCCTGGACCTAGACCGGGGATGCGCCACCCTGAGGGTGGCGCATCGGAGACGTTATCGGCTGACCCGCAGATTGGTGATCTTCTGAGCAATGTCGTTAAAGGCGGTAACGATGGCTGCCGATGTGGTCAGATCGTAGTATTTCGACGTATCCGAAGCACAGCTCTGCAATACCGATGAATTGCCCTGGGCACCCGCAATATCCACGAACAGGGCGTAAATGATAAAGCCCTGGCTCTTGGCATTGGTGCAGGCCAGCGCCATGCGGGCATCGACGCTCGCCGACTGGTTGCTGCCATCGCCATACCAGCGGTCCAAGGTGTTGAGACCGTCGGACAGAAGGATGATGTAGCGCGTGGTGTTGGCGGGCAGCGCGGGCGCATTATAGGGGTCGCCCTGCGTCTGGATCTGCATGCCATGCGCCAAGCCGACGGTCTGGTTGGTGCCGCCATTGGCGATCATCGAGTCGATCTTGGCACTCAAATTGTCGTTGTCGCCGCTGCTGGTATAGTCCCATTTGTAATTCAGCGGCATCACCGTCGCGCTGTTGCAGCTGCCGCTGTTCTCGGGTGGAAACTTGTTTCCCGGCGTGGCCGAGGTCGTATCGTCGTTCTGATCGCGGTCCATCACGCACCCCTTCCAATAGGAATGAGCGAGTGACACCCAGGAATGCGTGAAGTTATAACCCGTCGCCGTGACGGTCGTGTCAGTCCTGGTGTTGTTGGTGGTACGTGTCCAGGTGCAAGTCGTCTTACCCTTTTTTGTGCTGCAGCTTGAGGTGCCATCTTTTGGCGTGCCGTTGACCGTGCTGTTAGTTGTGGTCGGACCGCTGTCGGCGGTATAGCCGCTGGTGTAGACAGTGTTGGTCGTGTTGCTGGTTGCAGTTCCGTCACTCGACGAAGGCTGCGTGCAACTGATGGTCCCGGAGTCAACTTGCGTGCAAGTGGACGTGACAGTCACCGGCACGACCTTGACGTTGGTAGTAGTCGCGGTCTGGGTCGCAGTGCTGGTGTAACAGCCATTATAAAAATGACCGGACATGCCCGGATCGGCACTATTCATCGAGTCCGGACAGATATAGCCCTTGTACGTGCCGCTTGACGGTATCTTGCTGACATTGGTGGTGCTGCCGAGACCCGCGAAGCACCCGGAGCTCCAGGGGCAATTGCTACCCCATCCGACCGTACTGTCAGGGACTTTGGTGTTGGAAGTCGCTTTGACGGGACCATCCCAATCGCTCCAGCCCAGCCAGCTCGCGCCGACATTTCCTGTGCCGACATTGACGTCCTTGGCGAAAGGAACGATCGCGACTTGAACATCGCCGGGAGCGCCGGTGGCGGCGGCTGTTTGCAATTTGGCCAGAAGTTGATGCGAGGCGTCTTTCAAGGCAGCGATCTTGCTGAGGCCGGTGGAATCGGTCTGAGTCATCGAACCGGTATTGTCCAGCACCAGCGAGACCCACATCTTGGTCTGGCCCCACACCACAATCGATTTGGCCGAGACCGCGATACTGGGTGTGCCCGCAAGTGCAAGTATGGTCGTGGCGACACTGTCGGTTCCGGTCACTGCCACGGATTGGCCGTTGATGGACGGCGTCACCGTGGGATGTCCCGGACCTCTGTAATTCGCATCGAAGACTTGCTGCGCCAGTTTGTTCGGGTCGATCGTCTTGTCATTGGCCGCACTGCCGACGGCAAGAGCGGCCGCATCGAGCGCGTCCATCATGCTGGCGCGCACCATCATCGCCTGCGCATAGTCCAGTCCGGCGCCTGCTGCGAGCGCCAGCGGCAGCAGCGAGAGACCGAACATCATGGCGACGTTACCGGTCTTGGCGCGAGCGAACGCGCGCAGATCGTCCCAAAGCCCCAGCAATTTTCTCATTGGGCAAAGCCCTTCCAAATGCGATCGCATCATCCCCCAAACTGGTGAAGATGCAGTTGCATTCATGGGGGCTTGGTTTCGGCTTTCTTAGCGAAGCCGTTCGGTTCCACTTAAATTTCAATCTTCCTTAACGAAGGGTGAATCGCGCGCAATTGTCAGACAAGGCAAGAAAGTATTTTAAGGGCTTGTTGAACAGCGGGGGTGCATTGTCGCAAGCATCTGACCTTCCTTTGAGAAGGGCGTCGCTTAAGGGGTCCGGCATGAATTTCACCATTCCTCAGTTCAACTGCCCCCGCTGGTTCAAGTCCGACCGGGGTTCCGCCGCAATCGAATTTGCCTTCATCGCGCCGATGTTCTTCGCACTGATGCTGGGAATTCTGGAAATCGGCGTGATGACGTTCGCCCAATTTGCGATGCAGAACGCGGTCACCGACGCCGGGCGGTTGATCCGCACCGGTCAGGCCCAGGACGCCACGGCACTCATCGGTTCGGGTATCGCCATGCCGCAATGCGCGAGCGATGCGGCCAGCACCCAGGTCATGTTTGCAAGCCCGGCGGATTGGTTCAAAGGTCAGATCTGCTGCGGTGTCGCAACTTTGATGGATTGCAGCAAATTGACGGTGACGGTTGCCGCCCCGGCGGCCGGATTCAATGGCGGATTTGCATCTTTGGGGCCGGCAGGAAGCTATTCTCCCGGCACGGCCTGTAGCGTGGTCCTGGTACGGGCCGATTACATCTGGACCATATGGTTTCCCGGCCTGGCGCAACTTCTGAACGCCAACGCGTCGGCCAACTTTCTGGTCAATTCCGGAAGCAATGGCCGATTGCTTTCGGGAACAACCGCGTTCCGGAACGAGCCTTTCAACTCCGGCGTAGCGGGCTGCTGATGAAATTCACGCGCAAGCTGGCCACAAATTGCCGGCGCGATCAGCGGGGGCTCGCGGCGGTCGAATTCGCCCTGATCCTCCCGATCCTGCTGATGATGTTCCTGGGATTGATCGAGTTTTCCCAAGCACTGGGGGTGCGCGCCGAGGTCATCAACATGTCTTCCACCGGGGGAGACCTGGTCGCGCAAAAATCCGCGGCATCGGGAGCCGATCTGGACACAGTTTTCAGCGCCGTGACCGCAATGCTTTTCCCGAACGACGCTTCGCAGGCAACCATCACCATCAGCAGTGTGATCGATGGCGGCGCCGGCAATTCTCCCAAAGTGGCCTGGAGCTGCAGCAAGGGACTGGTGCCGGCCGCCCTGAGCAAGGGATCCGCGCCGTCGCCCGCCATACCGGCCGGTTTCATCGTTGCGGGCAAGGGCGGCAGCGTGATCTGGAGCCGCGTTACCTATCGGTATAATTCGTTCCTGGTCTATTATTTGCCGGCCTGGACGACCTGGACCAATGATTTTTACCTAAAACCGCGTCGCGTGTTGCAGATTCCCATTTCCTCCGCGGCAACCGCCCCGGCCGTCTGCAACACCTGACAATTGGCTTGTTCAGATTCTCGGCCGTATCAGGCCTTCCTGCGCCACCGACGCAATCAGAACACCTTCGCGCGTGAAGATCAGGCCACGCGAGAAACCGCGCGCACCGCTCGCCGATGGACTGTCCTGACTGTAAAGCAGCCAGTCGTCCAATTTGGTGTCGCGATGAAACCACATCGCATGATCGATGCTGGCCATCTGGACGGCGGAGAAAAAACTCTTGCCATGCGGCAGCAGGGACGTGCCCAGCAATGTCGTGTCCGACAGATAGGCCAGGAGAATCTGGCGCTGGCGAATGTCATCCGGCACCGTTCCGACCGCACGAAACCAGACATTGTCGAAAGGCGGCCGGGGCGGACGGTCGGCGGGGCCGTCCAGTATGACCGGCCTCGTCTCGAACGGGCGCGGCCGCGCGATCCATTCGCGCAAGCGTTCTGGAAATTGCTCCGCGCGCTTCAGCAAAGCGTCGGCGGCATCTTCCAGCGCTTCGGGGGGCGGCACATTCGGCATCTCAAATTGATGCTCAAATCCTGGCTCGGCCAACTGAAATGACGCGGCAAGGTTGAAGATCTGAACGCCATGCTGAATGGCGACCACGCGGCGGGCCGTGAAGCTCTTGCCGTCGCGGGCGCGATCGACATCATAAAGGATTGGAATTCTGGGGTCGCCCGGCCGCAGGAAATACGCATGCAGCGAGTGACAAAGCCGTGACGGTTCGACGGTGCGGATTGCGGCCGCCAGCGCCTGGCCCAGCACCTGGCCGCCAAAGACGCGTTGATGCCGCGCCTTGGGGCTGAGGCCGCGGAAAATATTCTCCTCGATCTGCTCCAGGTCGAGGAGGCCCAACACCTCGTCCAATGCCGTTCCGGTGGATTCGCTCATAGCCTCAAACAATCATGCTTTGACGCCTTCGCCAATCCGTCACGCAAATGCCCTATGCCCTTCGCTGAAGTGATTCAAAAGCCGGCCTTCAGCCGGTCATCACCGAGAGGCATGACATGGCCAATTTGCTTCTGGAACAGGCCGCGCATCAGGCCGCGCCGGCAACCGCACGCGGTGTTTTGGAGCGGCTTTTTACCCTGATGTTTCAGGGCTTTGTCTATAACCAAATTTGGGAAGATCCCAGCGTCGATCTGGACGCACTGAAGCTGCAGCCGCACCATCGGATCATCACCATCGCGTCCGGCGGCTGCAATGTCCTGAATTATCTCACCGCCGCGCCAGCGAAAGTCATCGCGCTGGACCTCAATCCCCATCACGTCGCGTTGACCCGGCTGAAGCTGGCGGCGCTGGAACATCTTCCCGATCACAAGAGCTTCTTCCGCTTTTTCGGCGACGCATCCGACCCGCGCAATCTGGCGGCATTCGATACTCATATTCGCGACCGGCTGGATCCGGTCACGCGCACCTATTGGCAAACCTTGCACGGCTTGCGACCGCGACGCCGCATCGAAATGTTCGCGCGCAACCTGTATCGCCATGGATTGCTGGGACGCTTCATCGGCCTGTTGCATGGCGTGGCGCGGTTGCATGGAAAAAAGCTGGAAGATCTTCTGGAAGCGAAGACACCCCGCGAACAGCGCGATCTGTTCGACCAGGTGATAGCGCCGCTTTTCGACAGCGCTCCGATGCGGCTGATTTCGAAATCACCCGTGTCGCTTTACGCGCTGGGAATTCCACCGGCGCAATATGATGCGCTGGTTTCATCCGGCAATGGCAATGCCATGACGGTGTTGCGCGAACGGGTGGAACGGCTGGCCTGCGACTTTCCCATCCGCGACAATTATTTCGCCTGGCAGGCGTTCGGCCGCGGCTATGACCTGGAAGGCCGCGAAGCTGTGCCGGATTATCTGAAGGCGGAGAATTACACGGCCTTGAAGTCGCGTGTGTCCTCTGTGTCCGTGCATCACGCGTCGCTGCTGGATTTTCTCAAGAGCCAACCGCCCCAATCGCTGGACCGTTTCGTCCTGCTGGATGCGCAGGACTGGATGAACCCCGCCCAACTCGGCGCCCTCTGGACCGAAATCGACCGAACCGCCCATTCCAGCGATGCCCGCGTGATCTTCCGCACCGCGGGCGAAGCCAGCCCCCTGCCCCAAAAGCTAACGTCAGACCTGCTGGCGCCATGGCTCTATCATGAGTGGCAGAGCCGGGTGCTGCATGCCCAGGACCGCTCCTCCATCTATGGGGGCTTCCATATCTATGCGCGCCGCCCTCTCTCCTGAGCCTCATGCCGGGTTGATGGACCGTGTCTATCGGCGTCAGCGCTATGTCTATGATTTCACGAGAAAATATTACCTTTTCGGGCGCGACAGACTGATCCGCGACCTTTCCCTGCCACCCGGCGCCAGCCTGGTGGAGGTGGGTTGCGGCACCGCCCGCAACCTGATCGCCATTGCCACCGCCTACCCTGAGGCCCGGCTTTATGGGTTGGATGCCTCCGAAGCGATGCTGGAAACCGCGCGGGCGGCCGTCCGGCGGGCCGGGCTCGAACACCGCATCATCCTAGTTCAGGGACTGGCCGAGCATCTCACGCCGTCGCAATTTGGGGTTGAGGGCTTCGAGAATCTGCTTTTTTCCTACAGTCTTTCGATGATCCCGGACTGGCGAGCAGCCCTGGCGGCAGGCTCTGCAGCGCTGACGCCCTCCGGCCGATTGCATGTGGTGGATTTCGGCGACCTCACCGGTCTGGGGGAGCTGGCCGAACGCGTCATGCGCGCCTGGCTTAAGTTATTTCACGTCACGCCACGCGTAGAATTTCTCAAGGCGTTGGAGCAGGTTGCGGGGAAAAACGGCAATCTGACGCTCCTGTTCGGGCGCTATGCCTTCATTTTTTCCCAGGGCAAAATGTAAATCGGGACGGGTTCCTTTGATTTCTGTTGCCTTCGGATCACAGGTCGGTAGCAAAACCTTCCAAAAAAGCCCGCAAACCGGGCCAAAACAACATGACCAATGGAGACTTTTGCGTCTTTCGCCGTTATAAGCGCAGTATCGGATTTGTGTGCGCGGGGTGGGGGGTTCCTACCCGTCGGCATTTTTTAGCGAGGGTAGAACAATGAATATTCGCATGTTGGCTTTGGCCGGCGTCGCGGCGGTGGCGTTCAGCGCCCCGGCGTTTGCCGCTACCGAGGGTTGGTATCTCGGTTTGGGCGGTGGCTACGACGAAATGCCGACTGTCAATTCGCGGTCCGCGCCGTTTCCGACGGCTGGCGTGGTGCCAATTCACTGGAGCGCCAGCGGTATTGGCGTCTTGTCTGTCGGTTATTCCTGGGCCTCGGGTTTTCGTCTCGAAAACGAACTCGGCTACACCTCGCATGACGTAAACGCCGGCGGCGCAGGTGGTGCCGGCTCGAGCAGCGTTACCAGCACCATGTTCAACTTGGTTTATGACATCCCGCTGGGCGACATGTGGAAACTGTCCGTCGGCGGTGGTGTCGGCGCAGGCAATGCTCGCATGCACGTCACCATCCCGGTCGGCGCGCAGACTCTCGATTACATAAAGGGTTCGCACGTATCGCTGGAATATCAGGCGATCGCGGGGATCGCCTATTCGCTTTCGCCCGACGTCGATCTGTTTGTCGATTACCGCTATCGCGCCAATCAGAATGATGCGGCTTACAACTCATCCTTCGCCTCGATCACACCGATCAAGGTCAATAGCCTGACGGAGAACGCAGTACTGGTTGGCTTCCGGTGGTTCATGTCCCCGCCGCCTCCTCCGCCGCCGCCTCCCCCGCCGCCTCCGCCTCCGCCGCCTCCTCCGCCGCCGCCTCCCCCGCCGCCTCCGCCGCCGCCGGCGAAGACGTACATCGTCTTCTTCGACTTCGATAAGTCGGATCTGACGGCGGAAGCGCAGTCGACCGTGACCCAGGCTGTGTCCGCCGCCAAAACTCTTGGCTCGGTTCGCATCATGGTCACCGGCCACACCGACACGATGGGCTCGGACAAGTACAACCAGGCCCTCTCGGTGCGCCGCGCTACGACCGTCAAGGAAGAGATGGTTCGTCAGGGCTTGGGCGCCGACTCCGTCGCGATCGAAGGCAAGTCCTTCCACGATCCGATGGTGCCGACAGGCCCGAATGTGCGCGAGCCGAAGAACCGCCGCGCGGTCATCGACCTTGGCGGCTGATAAGGCCTCCATCTGAAGTAAAAGGGCCGGTCGCAAGACCGGCCCTTTTTTTCGCCTAGCTTTTCTTATGAGCGTAGCGAATTAGAAAAGCTGGCGCCCTTCGAGCGAAGCGAGGAGGGTTGCCGGCAATCCAAACAAAAACGGCGGCCTCACGGCCGCCGTTTTCATGTCACGGAAAAAGGCTCGGGTTGGGCGGATCGCCCGGCAGCGCAGGCCGCGCCTTGGGCTGTATGGCGGAGCCGGCGGCAACGCCTTGCAAGGTCACCGACACCCGCACTTCGCAGGCATCGACCGGATTGTTCTCATAAACGGGAACGCCGGCGACGAAATCCTCCAGCACCGGCTTGTCGGGCGCCAGCGCCGCGGCAAAAACGATCTGGGCGGTCTTGCAGAAATTCTCCGCCGCGCCGGGAATGGTGCGGCGCTGTTCGGCATGGGCGATGGCGCGTGTCTTGTAGGAATCATACGCGTTGTTGCCTTTGGCAGCCCCGTTCAACCGCTTGAACATGGAGAGCATCTGCGCATCCGAGCGCCGCAATTCCTTGTTGAAGACGGTTTGGAAGCGATTATACAGCTCGGTCTCCCGTGGACCGCAGGCAAGCGCCGCGTCCGTGAGTTCCTGATGTACGGCCGAAACCTGGATCGCCGAAATTTCTGCCTCGGTGGCGCAGGCCGCGCCCTTGGCCTCGGCCAAGGTTGCGCTGGTAAAACACAAAAGGGTGGCGCAGGCACCAGCCCGGAAACTTCTCTTCATCTGTGCTTTCTCGCGTTGTGCGCCCGCCCAGGCCGGAGCGCATCCTATGGTCTGTGTACCGATCTTTCCAGAAGATCCTTACAGGACCGCAAAAGGGCCGTGCAACGACCAGGGCGCCACGGCGTTTACATCCTGTAATCTTGCCGGTTCCGGCGCCATGAAAACCAAAGTCCTGATTTTGGCGTGCCTCTTTGGAGCAGTTTGCGGAACCCCGGCCTTCGCCCTGTCGATCCCGGGTCAGAACCATGTGGCCGGCATCCTGCAATATCCCGGGGCGCCAAAGCCCATTTCGAGCGATCCCCCTCGCTCCCCCTATGCCATGACCTATGTCGAGGAAGCTGCCCAGTCCCTGGGGGTTCGGAACGGACGGATGGACGTTTTTTCCACCCAACCCTCATCTTCCTCCAGCTATTTACCCTCCGTCAGCGGCGGCGTCGGGGGCGATGGCGCCATGCTGAAGCTGAGATGGCATCCGGGCGAGTAGCCTTGCGGAATAAAGGACTGGCCGGTCTACCCCCTTTTTAGTATTGCTCCGCCCGCACTAAAGTTCCGCGGGAGATTGGACATGGCCTACAAAGTTGCTGTCGTAGGCGCCACCGGCAATGTCGGGCGCGAAATGCTGTCGGTGCTGGTCGAACGCCAGTTCCCTATCAGCGAAGTGGCCGCCCTGGCGTCGACGCGCTCGATCGGAACCGAGGTTTCCTTCGGCGACCATGTCCTGAAAGTGAAGGCGCTGGACTATTACGACTTCAAGGGCACCGATATCTGCCTGATGTCGGCCGGCGGTGCGATCTCCAAGGAATGGTCGCCCAAGATTGCCGCCCAGGGCGCCATCGTGATCGACAATTCCAGCGCGTTCCGCATGGACCGGCAGGTGCCGTTGGTGGTGCCGGAAGTAAACGCCGATGCGCTGAAGGATATTAAGAAAGGCATCGTCGCCAATCCCAATTGTTCGACCGCGCAGCTGGTGGTGGCGCTGAAGCCGCTGCACGATTATGCCGTGATCAAGCGGGCGGTGATTTCGACCTATCAATCGGTTTCGGGCGCCGGCAAAGACGCGATGGACGAGTTGTTTCGCCAGACCCGTGCGGTGTTCGTGGCCGACCCGGTCGAAGTCGAGAAATTCACCAAGCAGATCGCCTTCAATGTCATTCCCCATATCGATGTCTTCCTGGACTCCGGTTACACCAAGGAAGAATGGAAGATGATGGTGGAGACCCAGAAGATTCTGGATCCCGATATTCAAGTGACCGCGACCTGCGTGCGCGTTCCGGTCTTCGTCGGCCACAGTGAATCCGTTACGCTCGAATTCGAGAAGCCCATCACCGCCGAAAAAGCACGCGCCCTGCTGCGTGAAGCGCCGGGCGTGCTGGTGGTCGACAAGCGTGAGGATGGCGGTTACGCCACGCCGATCGAATGCGCCGGTGAAGACGCCACTTATGTCAGCCGCATCCGCAAGGATCCCACCGTCGAGAACGGCCTGTCGCTGTGGATCGTGGCGGACAATCTGCGCAAAGGTGCGGCGCTGAACGCGGTTCAGATCGCCGAATGCCTGGTCAACCGCAAGCTGCTCAGGGCCGCCTGATGGCCAAAGGTTACTGGATCGCGCGCATCGATGTCGCGGATGCGGAAACCTACAAATCCTATGTCGCGGCAGCGACGCCGGCCTACCAGAAATACGGCGCCAAATTCCTGGTGCGCGGCGGGCGCTGCGAAGCCGTCGAAGGGCCGGGGCGCGGCCGCAATGTGATAATCGAATTCGAAAGCTATGACGTGGCGCTCGCCTGCTATCGTTCTGCGGAATATCAGGTGGCGGCGGAATTTCGCCGCAAGGCCAGCATGGGTGAAATCCTGGTGGTGGAAGGCGCGTGATTTTCTTGTTTCCCCCATCTGTCCGCCACGCGGGCAAGCCCGCTAGCGGACATCTTCCCCCGCCAGCGGCTTTGCCGCACGGGGGAAGAAAGCCAATGGATGGGTCTGGCACTTGCTGATCACACGATATCGCCGGGCATTGGCGGACGGCGCGCTCAAACCCGATCCGGCGCAACTGGTGGCGGCTGAAAAGCTGGGCGCATTGGCCCGCCGCCTGGCGAAATACCGCCCTGGACGGTTTTCCTTTTTCGGCCGCAAAGCGCCGCCGCAAGGGCTCTATATCTGGGGCGATGTCGGGCGGGGCAAGTCCATGCTGATGGACATGTTCTTCGAGGAAGCCGCGATCGCGCCCAAGCGGCGGGCGCATTTCAATGCCTTCATGACCGACGTCCATGCCCGGCTACATGCCGAGCGCGCCAAACCGGATGCCGGCGATCCGATCATTGCCGTGGCGGGTGCGCTGGCGGCCGAGGCGCGATTGCTGTGCTTCGACGAATTTCAGGTCACTGACGTCGCCGATGCGATGATCCTGGGCCGGCTGTTCGAGCAATTTCTGGAGGCCGGCACGGTGATCGTGGCGACCAGCAATGTCGCGCCGACGCGTCTCTATGAAGGCGGCTTGAACCGGCAATTGTTTCTACCGTTCATAGCCTTGATCGAAACGCGCCTCGACGTGCTGGAATTGCGCGGCCCCATCGATTACCGGCTGCACCGGCTTTCCGGCCATCCGGTTTATCTCACGCCGCTTTCGCGTGAAGCCGATACGGCGATGGATGCGGCCTGGCAGCGCCTTACCGATTGTGCGCGGGGCAAGCCGATGCGTCTGACCGTGTTCGGCCGCACCTTGCTGGTGCCGCAGGCGGCGCGCGGCGTGGCACGGTTTTCATTCTCCGATCTCTGCGAGAAGCCGCTGGCGGCGGCGGACTATCTGGAGATCGCGCGCCATTTTCATACCGTTCTGGTCGATCGCATTCCGCTCCTGAATCCGACGCATCGCGATGCGGCGCGGCGCTTCGTGCTTCTGGTCGACACGCTTTACGACCAGGGCGTCAAGCTGATCTGCTCAGCCGAAGCGGCGCCGGACCGGCTTTACCCCGCGGGCGACGGCGCCGAAGCGTTCCGCCGCACCGCTTCGCGTCTTGCCGAAATGGGGAGCGACGACTATTTACGCAGAGGTCACGGAATTTCTTCCCGTGAGGCCGATCAGCAAAGCTCCAGTGGAGCTTCGCCGGCCGAACGAGAAGCCCCACCCTTAGAGTAAGGGATAGAAGAATCCCAATGCTTGAAAATGTCTATTGGGCATGTGGCTTTGTACTGGCCTGCATCCTGGCTTTCCGGTTCGGCCTGCCGGCCCTGAAACGCTTCGATGCCGAAAATGTGGCGCGGATCGCGCGGCAGGAGCAGGAGAAATCCGATCCCAGCGCCCATATCCGCCATGCGCTCGAAACTGCCGAGGAGCAGGTCGAGAGCGTCAGCGAAATAAAAACCGGCAACGGCGTGCAATATCTTTTCGAGGCACAGATCTTTGCCACCCGCGATGAAGCGGAAGAGGCGCGCGCCAATCGCATCGGCACCATCGCCCGGCGTTTCTATGCGGAGTTGCCGCAAGCCTTGGCGGGGCGTGAAGCCCGCGCACCTCTGTCGGCGCGGGAGCGCGCTGCGAAACGGTGGCGCGGTCGCGGCTAAGCCGCCTCGCCCTTCATCAGACGCGGCAGCTTGCCGATATCGCCACCGGCATGGCGCATGAAGAAGCGCCGCGCCGGCCCGATGGCATCGACCACCCCCAGACCAAGATCGCGCAGATGCCGGAGCGGCGCGATGTCGTTGGAGAAAAGGCGATTAAGGGCATCGGTGGATGCCGCCAGGGTGAAGGAATCGAAACGCCGCCAGCGCTCATAGCGTTTCAGCACATCCGCCGCGCCGATGTCGCGGCCCAACCGCGCCGCATCCAGCACGGTTTCCGCCAGCGCGGCCGCGTCTTTCAAACCCAGATTGAGCCCCTGCCCGGCGATGGGATGAATGCCGTGGGCACAGTCTCCCGCCAGCGCAAAGCGGGGCCGCACGAAATCGCGCGCCAGATGAAAATTCAGGGGGTAGCTCCAGCGCCCACCCACCACTTGCGTTGCGCCCAGATGCGCGCCGAAACGGGCGGCAACCTCGGCGTTGAAAGCGTCATCGTCCAGCGCCAGCATGGCGGGCGCCTTGTCTTTTGCTTCCGTCCAAACCAGCGACGAACGATCACCCGTCATCGGCAGGATGGCGAAGGGACCGGATGGCAGAAAATGCTCGTAGGCCACACCTTGATGCGGCCGGTCGTGATGCACGGTCGCGACGATGCCGGTCTGGGGATAAGACCAGCCGATCACGCCGATGCCCATTTGCGCCCGCAAACGGGATTCGCGGCCGTCCGCGGCGACGGCCAGCGCGGCCTGGAATTCCTCGCCATTGGAAAGCCGCGCGACCACATGCGCCGGACTGACCGTCAATGATGAAACCGAAGCGGGCGCAACCAGGGTGACATTTTTTTCGGCGGCAAGCGCGGCATGCAGTGCGGCGCGGATGAATCGGTTTTCTGCGATGTGCCCCAGACTGTCGGCGCCCACTTCCTGCGCATCGAAATGCAGCGAGAAAGGCGAAGCCGTGCGCCCCACCGCGCCATCGCTCACCAGAATCTCCCGGATGGGCTGGGCGTAAGATTCGAGATGCGGCCAGATATTGAGCGCGCGCATCATACGCACGGCCGCAAAGGCCAGCGCGGAGACCCGCCCATCGAACTCAGGCGCCACGGTCCGATCCGGCGGCAGGGCATCGACCACAACCACCTTCAAGCCGCCCTGTCCCAGCGCCAGCGCCAGGGGAAGGCCGACCATCCCGCCGCCACTGACGATCACATCGGTCTGCTTCATGACCAAGGCTTAAGCCGGAAACCGGCGATAAAGGGAAGAGGACAAGATAAAATCGATATGGAACAAGGCCTTAAATGGATGGCCAGCCACCCATCCGGATGAAATCGCGCAGGCTGGACGACTTGGCCTTGCCCCGCACCCTGCTTAGAAGAGAGGCGCTGCTGCTTCGCGCCGGATTTTTGTGACCGATACACTGATGTCTCCATTACCGCTGGGCCCTTTCGCCCGGCTGACGGAATTGCTGGGCGATATCAAACCCGGCAAGACGCCCATCAATCTTTCCATCGGCGATCCCAGCGGCACGGTTCCGCAATTCATCACCGACGCCCTGACGAAAGCTGCCGCGAGTTTCGGAAATTATCCCGCCATCACGGGCACGGAAGACTGGCGCGATGCCGCGGCGGGCTGGCTCAACCGGCGCTTTGGGTTGAACGGTGCGATCAGTCCGACCGAGAATGTGCTGCCGCTCAACGGTACGCGCGAAGGCTTGTTCAGTGTGCTGTTTCCACTTTTGCCGCGCATCAAGGCTGGCGGCAAACCCATCGTGGGCATGCCCAATCCTTTCTATCAGGCCTATGCCGCGGCGGCGCTAGGCGCAGGCACCGAGCCCTTATATGTCGCCGCCACGCAGGCGAGCGGTTTTCTGCCGGATTATGCAGCACTTCCCGAAGCAACGCTGGAACGGCTGGCGGCAGTTTACATCTGCTCGCCATCCAATCCCGAAGGGGCGGCAGCCACCGAAGATTATTGGCGCCAGCTGTTCGCGCTGGCGGATCGTTATGATTTCATCGTGCTGGCGGATGAATGTTATGCGGACATCTATTTCGACAGGCCGCCGGTCTGCGCGCTGTCCGCGCGGCTGACGCAGTCCGGCAATTTCAATCGCCTGCTCACCTTTCATTCCTTGTCCAAACGATCCGGTCTGCCCGGCTTGCGCTCGGGCATGGTGGCGGGCGATGCGGCGCTGATCGCCCGCTTCCGCGCCTTCCGCACCGTGGCCGGACCACAGATTCCGGGACCGATCCTGGCCGCTTCGGCGGCGGCCTGGCGCGATGAAATCCATGTCGCGGCCAACCGCGCTGCCTATGCGCAGAAGATGGCGGCAGCAGAACGGATCCTGGGAAACCGCATGACCAGGCCCGCCGGGGGCTTTTTCCTCTGGCTGCCGGCTGCCAACGGCGAAGAGACGGCATTGGCGCTTTGGCGCGAGCAGGGAGTCCGGGTGCTGCCCGGCGCCTATATGGGTCGGGAAATTGAGCCGGGGAAAACCCAGTCAAACCCTGGTTTTTCTTATATCCGGATCGCACTCGTTAGCGATTTATCAACCATTATTACTGCACTCGAAAGAGTGAATAATTTCTTGGGACGCCACGGTTAACGCCGCCGTCCCGGGCAGTGCGTCTTGGTCCAGCCTTTCTTCCCCCGTCGGGCAAAGCCCGTAACGGGGGAAGATGTCCGCTAGCGGGCTTGCCCGCGTGGCGGACAGATGGGGGTAAAAGCATGAGTCACGGCGGCGTCTATCATCCTCGCGCCAAGGGCGGCGCCATGAGCGATGCCCTGGCCGATGCCCGGGCGGCTCTGGCCCGGCTCGCTCGCATGGCGGTGCTGCGCGGCGCCGGCCTGTTGCTGTTCGCCGCCGCGTGCGCTGCGCTGCTGGCGCTGATTTCCCATCACGCCGATGATGCCAGCCTCAACAATGCCAATGGCCGTGCCGTATCCAATCTGCTGGGCCCCTTGGGAGCGGTGGCGGCGGATCTGTTGCTGCAGACGTTCGGTTTCGCGGCCGTGGCGTTTCTGGCGCCCCCCGCCCTGTGGGGTTTGCGCGCCTTGTCCGGCAAAACCTTGCGTCATGCGATGTGGCGACTGGTGGCCTGGCCGCTCGGTACGCTCACCGTCGCGGCAGGACTTGGCATCTTCCCGGCACCGGCCAGCCTGCCCGCCGGGCTAGGCGGCATGATCGGCATCGCCGTGTCAGGACTTTCAGCCCATGCCGGGCAAGTCTATGGCCACACCTGGATCGGGATTGCGCTTCCACTGTTCCTGCTGGTGGCGGGATTGCCGCTGGCGTTCCTGGCCACCGGCATTCGCTTCGTCACCTTGGCACGTGCCAGCGCCAATATTCCGGCTGCGCTGTGGTGGGCCGGCAAGAAGATCAGGGTTCCCCAATTCGGGATGCCCAAATTCAAGACCGCCGGCGCCGATCGCACCGAGCCTCATCACGACTATGATGATGATCATGAAGCCGATGCCGAGGACGGCGAAGACGACAGCGGCGACGGTTATCATCTGGATGTGAGGCCCGAACCGCTGGCCGCCACCCGGCTGGCCGAACGGCGTGAAAACCGCGTCAAGCGCGAAGAAGCCAAGCGCCCCGTCACCAGCGCCAATGCCAAGCGTTCCAAACAGCCGGCGCTCAACCTGGCCAGCGACGAATATCAGCTGCCCGCATTGGGTCTGCTGGCAGAACCGGTGCCCGTCGCCGACAATCACGGCCTGTCCGACGATGCGCTGGAAGAAAATGCCCGCATGCTGGAAGCCGTGCTGACGGATTTCGGCGTCAAGGGCCGCATTACGGCGGTGCGCCCCGGCCCGGTGGTGACGCTCTATGAATTCGAGCCCGCGGCGGGCGTCAAATCCTCGCGCGTGATTTCCCTGGCCGACGATGTGGCGCGTTCCATGTCGGCCGTTTCGGCGCGCATCGCGGTGATATCGGGCCGCAATGTCATCGGTATCGAATTGCCCAACCATATCCGCGAGACCGTTTATCTGCGCGAGATGTTCGCTTCCAGCGATTATGAAAAAGCCCGCCCGCCACTGACCCTGGCACTGGGCAAGACCATCGGCGGCGAGCCGGTAATGGCCGATCTGGCCAAGATGCCTCACCTTCTGGTCGCCGGCACCACCGGTTCGGGCAAGTCGGTCGGCCTCAACACCATGATCCTGTCGCTGCTTTATCGCATGGGTCCAGACCAATGCCGGTTGATCATGATCGATCCCAAGATGTTGGAATTGTCGGTCTATGACGGCATCCCGCATTTGCTGGCACCGGTTGTCACCGATCCGCGCAAGGCGGTGGTGGCACTCAAATGGGCGGTGCGCGAAATGGAAGAGCGCTATCGCAAAATGTCCAAGCTGGGCGTGCGCGGCGTGGAAGCTTTCAACGACCGGGTCCGCAAGGCCAAGGAAAAGGGCGAGACCCTCAAGCGCACCGTGCAGACCGGCTTCGACCGCGAGACCGGCAAGCCGATCTATGAAGACGAGATGCTCGAGCTCGACCATATGCCCTTCATCGTGGTGGTGGTGGACGAAGTCGCCGACCTGATGATGATCTCGGGCAAGGAAATCGAAGGCGCGGTGCAGCGCCTGGCGCAGATGGCGCGCGCGGCCGGCATTCACCTGATCGCCGCAACTCAGCGCCCGTCGGTGGACGTGATCACCGGCACCATCAAGGCCAATTTCCCCACCCGCATTTCCTTTCAGGTGACGTCGAAGATCGACAGCCGCACCATTCTTTCCGAGCAGGGTGCCGAACAACTGCTGGGCCAGGGCGACATGCTGTACATGGCGGCCGGCGGGCGCATCCGCCGCGTTCACGGCCCCTTCGTCTCCGACCACGAAGTCGAAGATGTGGTGCGGTTCCTCAAGGCCCAAGGATCGCCGGAATATCTCGACGCGGTGACCGAAGAGCCCGATGAAGAAGGCGACGATCCCTATTCCGGCATGATGGCCGGCAATGGTGAATCCGGTGACGACCTGTACGACAAGGCTCTGGCCGTGGTGGCGCGCGACAAGAAGGCGTCGACCTCCTATATCCAGCGCCGGCTGCAGATCGGATACAACCGTGCCGCCACCTTGATCGAACGCATGGAGCAGGATGGCGTCATCTCCGCACCCAACCATAAGGGCGTGCGAGAGGTTCTGCTGCCGGACCATGATCGGTAAGCTAGGCGAGCTTCGTAAAATCGCGTAGAAAGCAGCTTCCGCAGCGGTGGGAGCTTGCATGTCCTATATCGACAAATCGCTGGGCGATGGCGAAGCGGTCATTGCGCGTGCGCGGTTCCATTGGCTCTACAATCTCAGCGCCTGGCTGCAACTGCTTGTTCCCACGGTGCTGCTGATTGCACTTCTAAGCTGGGCGAGCAGACAATCCGGCTTCCTCGACACCGCCAATCCTGTGACCTGGACGGTCGGCCTCGTCGTGCTTTGGTTTGTGCTGGGTCTCATCAGCTTTCTGCGCATGATGATCCTCAAATGGACCACGGAAGTCGGGGTCACCAGCCATCGCTTTGTGGAAAAATATGGCGTGCTGTCGATGCGCACCAACGAGATCGCACTGCCCAACATCGAGGGCATCAAGGTCCATCAGAGCTTGCTGGGACGCGCCTTTGGCTATGGCACCATTCGCATCGAGGGCACGGGTGTCGACGCCGTCACCACACCAAACATTGCCGATCCGGTAAGTTTTGTCCGCGCCATCCAGACCGCGAAGGAACATGTGGCGCAGCGTTTCGAGCAGCAGTCAGGAAAAGTGTGAAGCGCTTGACGTTTCACGGCAAGCGCGAAACGGTTTTCCGTCCGACTGTGCGACCAAAAAAATCGCAGCAGAGGCCGCCCGGAATTTAACCCGCCAGGGCGAGGCTCACGGACGATGGAAAATTCACGGTGACGCGGGTGCCGGCGCCCCGTGCGCTCTCGAAATTCA
The DNA here is from genome assembly GCA_040389405.1 of Pseudomonadota bacterium. Classification (GTDB taxonomy): domain Bacteria; phylum Pseudomonadota; class Alphaproteobacteria; order Micropepsales; family Micropepsaceae; genus Rhizomicrobium. Next base: position 858,645 of record JAZJZY010000002.1, read on the forward strand.
TCTGGCCGCCATGCAATTCGACAAAGGCTTTGGTCAGAGGCAATCCCAGACCGGTGCCTTCGTAACGCCGTTCCAGCCGATTATCGACCTGGCCGAAAGGCGTCAGCGCCACCGCCACATCGTCTGGTGACATGCCGATACCGCTATCGCCGACCGTGACCGCGACGCCGCCCGCGTTGCGTTGCGCCTCGACCCAGATATAGCCACCCTGCGGTGTGAATTTGATCGCGTTGGACAGAAGATTGAGGAATATCTGGCGCAACTTGGCCGGATCGCCCTGGAGCGGCAGTTCCGTCTCCATGCCTCGGACCGCGAACTCCAGGCTGGCTTCCCTGGCCTGCTCGCCCACCATGGTGACGCAGTCTTTCAGTATCTCGCGCATGTCCACGCTCTGGACATCGAGCATCATCTTGCCGGTCTCGCTCTTGGACAGATCGAGCACCGAGTTGATGACATCCAACAGATGACGCCCGGATCGCAGAATGTCGCTGGAATAGTCCAGATACCGCGCATTGCCCAGCTCTCCGAAAAGCTGGCCGTTGATGATTTCGGAGAATCCGATGATGGCGTTGAGCGGTGTGCGCAATTCGTGGCTCATATTCGCAAGGAAGCGGGTCTTGGCGGCATTGGCTGCTTCGGCTTCCATCTTGGCCTTGCGCAGATTTTCCTCGCGCTCCTTGATCGCGGTGAAGTCCGAGAAGAAGATGATCGAACCGCCTTCCGACGTCGCACTGGCCGTCATGCGTATCCAGCGACCGTCCGCCAGTTCCAACTCGGTATGGCCGGATGGATCGATTGCGCTGCCCCTGCCCGGTGCGAGCTGCGCTTCGATCATGCGCAACGCATGGTCGAAATTGGTGCCGCTTGCCATCTTGCCGGCGATGGCCGGAAAGAATTCGTCCAGCTGCCGGTTGGACAACGCAATGGTGCCGTCCGGCGCCGCCAGGATGACGCCTTCGCGCGAGGTTTCCAGCGCGTCCGAGAGGCGATTTTCTGCGGACTGGCGCAAGGTCATCTCGCGCGTCATCATTTCGCGGATATTGTCCTGCATCACGGTCATCGAGCGCAGCAGCGCACCGGTTTCATCGGCGCCTCCCGGTGGAATGGGCGTCTGCAGTTCGCCGCTGGCGATGCGATCCGCCACCGTGGCCGCCGCCGACAATGGGCGCACGATGCGGCTGCGAAGGAACAAAGTGATCGCGCCCGCCAGCAACAGCGCCAGGATCGTGGCGCCGGCGGTGATGTATTTGTAGCGATCGATATTGGTGACGGCGCGACGGCGACCGACAAAGCTGTGATCGGTGTTGAGCTCGATCAGCAGATCGAATTTGGCATCGACTTCCTGGTCGATCCTCTCCAGCGCGGCGATGTCGCCCTTGGTGCGCATGGTGCGCCACTTGGCCACCAGCGGACGGATCTGACGGATCAGAGTTTTTTCATCGTCGGCTAACGAGCGCTGTTCTGCGACCTCCAGGTCATCGGCGAAGGTCGAAGCAAGATCGGCAATCTCAGTGGTGATGGTCTCGCGCGCCTTGGCGTCGGCATGCTCGTAGCGCAGCTCGGCCATCTGCAGTGAAATGAAGTCCGATTGCGCCGCACGCGCATAATTGATCGCCATCAACGGGCCGTCGAAAGTGGTGATCGTCATCTGACCGGCAAAGGACAACACGCCATAGCCGGCCGCGCCCAGAAGCGCGATCAGGACGCTCATCGCGATGAAGGCGCCAAATATCTTGGCGCCGATGGAATATTTCGCCAGCGACATTCCGATCCCAGCCGCGCCAGGCGCGGGTTTCAGGCCAATTCTGGATCAAGGACTGTTGATGGCCGCTTAAAAGAGAAGGGGCGCGCTGGGCGAATTACCGGAAAATCCAACCATTCTGGCTACTTAACATGCACCACCAGCTTCATTTTGGGGTGGATATGGCAGCGGACCTCAAAGGTTCCCGCATCCGGGAAGCTTTCGCCGATGTTCTGGCCGGGGGCCCTCTCGTCGGAATCGAACAGTCCGGCAACATAGATCTGATGGATAAATTCGTCGTTGTTGGTGAAGGTCAGGGTCTCGCCGCGATTGATCGTGACTTCGCCTGGACGAAAGGTCCGACCCTGCTGAATGATCGTGTGCGCATCGTCCGCGAACGCTGCGATCGGCGACAGGGCAAGTATTGCGATCAGAATCTTCTTCATTTCGGTATCCCGGAACGCGAGGGCGGGACTTTCGGCCGCCACCGGTTAAAGTCGGTTGAACCCCGTCCAAAATCCTCGAAAAGCAGGGGAAATGGGGGCAAAGCGGGGTGGACAGAGGCCCGCCGCTGGCCTATATCCCCCCACCTCGTGACGCGGGGTGGAGCAGCCCGGTAGCTCGTCAGGCTCATAACCTGAAGGTCACAGG
>JAZJZY010000003.1:0-3462 GCA_040389405.1 Pseudomonadota bacterium
CGTGAAGGCGGCCGTACCGTCGGCGCTGGCGTCGTCGCAAAAATTATTAAGTAAGCAAGCGGACCGGTTCGAAGGACGACATTCATGCAAAATCAGAATATCCGCATCAGGCTGAAAGCCTTCGACCACCGGATTCTCGACAATTCGACGCGCGAGATCGTCAACACCGCCAAGCGTACCGGTGCTCAGGTGCGGGGGCCCATTCCGCTTCCCACCGGCATCGAGCGTTTCACGGTCAATCGTTCCGCCCACGTCGACAAGAAGAGCCGTGAGCAGTTTGAAATCCGGACGCATAAGCGTCTGCTCGACATTATCGACCCCACTCCCCAAACCGTGGACGCGCTGATGAAGCTCGACCTGGCGGCGGGCGTGGACGTCGAGATCAAGTTGTAAGGAGCGTCAGGTGCGCACAGGCGTCATCACGCAGAAGATCGGAATGACCCGTCTGTTTTTGGCAGACGGCACCCATGTCCCGGTTACCGTATTGAAGCTCGACGGCTGCGCCGTCGTGGCGACCCGCACGGCTGAGAAGGATGGCTATACCGCTGTTCAACTCGGTTCGGGCTTTGCCAAGGCGAAGAATACCGCCAAGGCGACGCGCGGTCAGTTTGCCAAGGCCGAACTCGAACCCCGCCGTAAGGTCGCGGAGTTCCGCGTCGACGCCGGCAACCTGCTCGAAGTCGGCGACCAGCTTCAGGCCGATCATTTCGTGCCGGGCCAGAAGGTGGACGTCACGGGCGTCACCATCGGCCGTGGTTTTACCGGCGCGATGAAGCGCTGGAATTTCCGCGGCTTGGAAGCTTCGCACGGCGTCTCGATCAGCCATCGCTCGCTGGGCGGTACCGGTGGTCGCCAGGACCCGGGCAAGACCTTCAAGAACAAAAAGATGCACGGCCATTACGGCGTCGACAACATCACCACCCAGAATTTGGAAGTGGCGAAGGTCGACATCGAACGTGGCCTGATCATGGTGCGCGGCGCGGTGCCGGGCTCCAAGGGTGGCTGGGTCATGGTGCGCGATGCCGTCAAGCGTCCGCACAAGGACCTGCCGATGCCGGCGTCGGTCAAGAAGCGCAATGCTCCCGCTGCCGCTCCTGCCGCGGCTGAAGAAAAGAGTGAGGGCTGATCATGAAGACCAAAGTCCTCAATCTCGACAACAAGGCGGCGGGCGACGTTGAACTCAACGACGCCATCTTCGGCCTGGAACCGCGTGCGGACCTGATCCAGCGCGTGGTGGTGTGGCAGTTGGCCAAGCGTCGTTCGGGCCAGCACAAGGTCCTTACCCGCGCCGAGATCAATCGCACCAAGAAGAAGATGTACAAGCAAAAGGGCACCGGCCAGGCCCGCCACGGCGCGCGTTCCGCACCGCTGTTCGTGGGCGGCGCCAAGGCCATGGGCCCTGTCGCGCACAGCCATGAATTCGACCTGCCCAAGAAGGTGAAAGCGCTGGGCCTGCGTCACGCGCTGTCGTCCAAGGCCAAGGACGGCTCGCTGGTTGTGCTCGACGAAGCCAAGAGCAAGGACATCAAGACCGGCGCGCTGGCCAAGCAGTTCGGCAAGATGGGTGTCGGCCGTGCGCTGGTGATCGATGGCGAGTTCGACAAGAACTTCCAGATGTCGGCGCGCAATCTGGCCGAGATCGCATTGCTGCCGGTCGCCGGCATCAACGTCTATGACATTATGAGGAGCGGCAAGCTGGTCCTGACCACCGCCGCCATCAAAGCGATCGAGGCGCGCCTGGCATGAGCATCAATTACGACGTCATCCTCTCGCCGGTGATCACGGAAAAGGCGACACGCCTGACCGAATCCAACCAGGTCGTGTTCCGCGTCACTCTGGACGCCACCAAACCTGCGATCGCCAAGGCGGTCGCCGACCTGTTCAAGGTCAAGGTCAAGGCGGTGAACACGATTGTCGTGAAGGGCAAGCGCAAGTTCGCCCGCGGCAAGCGCTATACGCGCAGCGATTTCAAGAAAGCGATCGTGACCCTCGAAGAGGGCCACCAGATCGACATTACGACGGGTCTCTAAGCCATGGCTTTGAAACAATACAAACCCACGACTCCCGGCCAGCGTCAGCTGGTGCTGGTAGACAGGTCCGGTCTGCACAAGGGCGGTCCGGTCAAGTCGCTGACCGAAGGCAAGCACTCCAAGGGTGGCCGCAACAATACCGGCCGCATCGTGGTGCGCTGGCAGGGCGGCGGTCACAAGCAGCGCTATCGCGTCATCGATTTCAAGCGCCGCAAATTCGACCAGCCGGCAATTGTCGAACGTCTGGAATATGATCCCAACCGCACCTCCTTCATCGCGTTGATCAAGTACAAGGACGGCGAGCTGGCCTATATCCTGGCGCCGCAGCGCTTGGCCGTCGGCGACACCGTGGTGTCGGGCGAGCGCGTCGACGTGAAGATCGGCAATGCCATGCCGCTGGCGGCGCTGCCGGTGGGCACCATCGTGCACAATATTGAAATGAAGCCGGGCAAGGGTGGCCAGGTGGCGCGTTCCGCCGGCACCTATGCCCAGTATCTGGGCCGCGACGCCGGTTACGCGCTGATGCGCCTCAACTCGTCGGAAGTACGCAAGATCCCGCTGACCTGCATGGCGACGGTCGGTGCGGTTTCCAATCCCGACCATATGAACGAAGTGATCGGCAAGGCAGGCCGCAACGTCTGGAAGGGCAAGCGTCCTTCGGTCCGCGGTACTGCCATGAACCCGATCGACCACCCCCATGGCGGCGGCGAAGGCCGCACCAAAGGTGGCCGCCATCCGGTCACGCCCTGGGGTAAACCGACCAAGGGCGCCAAGACGCGCAAGAACAAGCGGACCACGAAGTTCATCGTGCGTACGCGCAAAGGCAAGGCACAGGGCTAACGCATGACACGCTCAATCTGGAAAGGTCCTTTCGTCGACGGTTACCTGCTCAAGAAGGCAGAAGCCGCGCGCTCGTCCGGCCGCAAGGATGTGATCAAGACCTGGTCGCGCCGCTCAACCATCCTGCCGCAGTTCGTGGGCATCACCTTCGGTGTCTATAACGGCCACAAGCACATCCCCGTGCTGATCAACGAAGACATGGTCGGCCATAAGCTGGGCGAGTTCTCGCCCACCCGCACCTTCCACGGCCACACGGCCTCGTCGGGCGACAAGAAAGCGAAGAGGGCCTGATGGGTAAAGATTCTCGCGCTCGCGTGTTGGCCGACCATCAAGCAATGGCGATCGGCCGCAATATCCGCGTCAGCCCGCGCAAGCTCAATCTTGTGGCGCAGCAGATCCGCGGCAAGAGAGTCGACCGTGCTCTCAACGAGCTGACCTTCTCGCCCAAGCGGCTGCTCAACCTGTTGACGCCGCCACCTCCTGATCCGGCCCCATTGGTCGCAGGCGCCCTCGTGCGGATACAGCGGGCAGAACAGGGTGAGACACTGGCCGATGCTGCCGAGGCCGCCCATCCAGACCATCCAGACAAGCT
>JAZJZY010000003.1:3472-105120 GCA_040389405.1 Pseudomonadota bacterium
AGCGCATCGCGCGCGACGTCAAGAAGATCCTGCAGTCGGCGATCGCCAACGCGGAAAACAACCACGATCTCGACGTCGATGATCTGGTTGTGAGCCAGGCATCGGTCGGCAAGAATCTCGTCATGAAGCGTTTCCATGCCCGCGCCCGCGGCAATTCTGGCGGTGTGGAGAAATTCTTCAGCCAGATCACCATCGTGGTCGAGGAAAAGCGCGAAGCCGAAAAGAAAGACGCCAAGCCGGAAGTAAAAGCTGAAGCAGCGCCCAAGAAGGCCGCCGCCAAGAAGCCGGCTGCGAAAAAACCCGCCGCGAAGAAGTCCGCCGCGGCCAAGGAGAAAGCATAATGGGTCAGAAGGTCAATCCGATCGGCCTGCGTCTGGGCGTCAACCGCACCTGGGACTCGCGTTGGTACGCGGGCAAGCGGGAATACGGCAAGCTCCTGCAGGAAGACATCAAGATCCGCGAGTATCTGAGCGACAAGCTGAAGGCCGCCGGCGTCAGCCGCATCGTGATCGAACGCCCGCACAAGAAGTGCCGCGTAACGATCCATTCGGCACGCCCCGGCGTGGTGATCGGCAAGAAGGGCGCCGACATCGAGAAGTTGAAGAGCGATGTCCAGAAATATACCGCCGACGAAGTGCATCTGAACATCGTCGAAATCCGCAAGCCGGAAATCGATTCCAAGCTGGTGGCCGAGAACATCGCCCAGCAGCTGGAACGCCGGGTCGCGTTCCGCCGCGTCATGAAGCGTGCGGTGCAGACCGCCATGCGTCTGGGCGCGCTCGGCATCCGCATCACCTGCGGCGGCCGTCTGGGCGGCGCGGAAATCGCGCGCGTCGAATGGTATCGTGAAGGCCGCGTGCCGTTGCACACGCTTCGCGCCGACATCGATTACGGCGTCGCAACCGCTATGACCACCTATGGCACCTGCGGCGTGAAAGTCTGGATCTTCAAGGGCGAGATCATGGAACATGATCCCTTCGCCACCGAGAAGCGCCAGGCCGAAGCTGCCGAAGGCAATCGTCCGCCCCGCGAGCGCGAACGCGCTCCGACGGCTGCGGAGTAAAGAGAAGAACCATGCTGTCACCCAAGCGCACAAAATTCCGCAAGCAGCACAAGGGCCGCATCCACGGTCCGGCCAAGGCTGGCACGTCGCTGAACTTCGGCGCCTATGGCCTCAAGGCCTTGGAACCGGAACGCCTGAACGCGCGTGAAATCGAAGCCGCGCGCCGCGCCATCACGCGCCACATGAAGCGTGCCGGTCGCGTCTGGATCCGCATCTTCCCGGACGTGCCGGTGTCAAAGAAGCCTGCGGAAGTCCGCATGGGTTCGGGCAAAGGTGCGCCCGAGTTCTGGGTTGCCAAGGTCAAGCCGGGCCGCATTCTTTTCGAGATCGACGGTGTCGATCTGGAAACCGCCAAGGAAGCGATGCGTCTGGGTCAAGCCAAGCTCTCCATCCACACCAAATTTATCGCCCGCACGGTGTAATCATGGCCAAGAAAGCAGCAAAGCCGGCGAAAGCCTCCAAGTCCAAGAAGATCGCCTCGGCCAAGTCGTCGTCCAAGGCGGACGACTTCCGCGCCAAGAGCGCTGATGAACTGAACGACCAGCTGGTCGGCCTGAAGAAGGAGCAGTTCAACCTGCGCTTCCAGCGCGCCAACGGCCAGGCCGAGAATACCGGCCGGATTCGCGTGCTGCGTCGGGACATCGCTCGGGTGCAGACGATTTTGAACGAACAGCGCCGCGTGTCGGCCAAGGCTTAAGGACAGACCATGCCGAAACGAATTCTCCAGGGTGTCGTGGTCAGCGACAAGAACGCCAAGACGATCGTGGTCAAGGTCGAGCGCCGTTTCCTTCATCCGGCGATGGGCAAGACCGTTCGTCGCTCGAAGAAGTACCACGCCCATGACGAGAAGGGCGAATACAAGGCGGGCGATGTCGTCCGCATTCAGGAATGCCGGCCGCTTTCCAAGCTCAAGACTTGGGAAGTGCTGGGACGCGTCGGCAAGTAACGGCGCGATTTAGGAGCAACAGTCATGATTCAGATGTCCACCGAACTCGACGTCGCCGACAATTCCGGCGCCAAGCGGGTGATGTGCATCAAGGTTCTGGGCGGCTCGCATCGCCGTTATGCCGAGGTCGGCGACATCATCGTGGTGTCAGTGAAAGAGGCGATCCCGCGCGGCCGCGTAAAAAAGGGCGAAGTGCTCAAGGCTGTGGTGGTTCGCACTGCCAAAGGCGTGCGTCGTCCCGATGGCAGCCTGATCCGCTTCGACGGCAATGCCGCGGTGCTGGTCAACGCCCAGGGCGAGCCGATCGGCACCCGCATCTTTGGACCGGTCACCCGCGAGTTGCGCTCCAAGAACCAGATGAAAATCATTTCGCTCGCCCCGGAGGTTCTGTGATGAGCAACATCAAGAAAGGCGACAAGGTCATCGTCACGACCGGTCGCGACAAAGGCAAGAAGGGTGAAGTCCTGAAGATTTTCCCGAAGGACGAACGGGCCCTGGTCGCCGGCGTCAATGTGGTCAAGCGCCATCAGCGCCAGACCCAGACGCAGCAGGGCGGAATCGTCAACAAAGAAGCCACCATCCATTTGTCCAATCTGGCGCATGTCGATCCCAAGTCGGGCAAGGCCTCGCGGATTGGATTCAAAACCCTGAACGACGGACGCAAGGTTCGCTTTGCCAAGAAGTCCGGTGAGGTCATCGATGTCTGACACAGGTACAAGCCGCAATCCGCAGGAACGAGCCAAGGCGGAAGCCAAGACCGCGAAAGCCAGCAAGCGTCGCGAGGTCAACACCGGCACGCAAGTCGGCGTCGGCGAGCGCGCGACCGAGAAGGGCTATGTGCCCCGCTTCAAGCAGCGTTACAACGAGACCGTGCGTCCGGAGCTGATGAAGAAGTTCGGCTACACGAACCAGATGCAGGTACCGAAGATCAACAAGGTCGTGCTGAATATCGGCGCGGGCGAGGCGGCTTCGGATTCCAAGAAGATCCAGCAGGCGCTGAATGATCTGACCGCCATCGCCGGCCAGAAGGCCGTCGTGACGCGCGCCAAGAAGGCGATCGCGACCTTCAAGATCCGCGAAGGCCTGGCCATCGGCGCCAAGGTCACCTTGCGCGGCGATCTGATGTACGAATTCATCGACCGCCTGATCACCATGGCGTTGCCGCGCGTGCGCGACTTCCGGGGGATCAATCCCAAGAGCTTCGATGGCCGCGGCAATTATGCCATGGGCATGAAGGAACATGTCGTGTTCCTGGAAATCGACTACGACAAGACGGAGACCGTGTGGGGCATGGACATCGTCTTGAACACATCCGCGAAGACCGACGAGGAAGCCAAGGCGCTTCTTGAAGGCTTCCAATTCCCTTTCACGAGTAATTGAGGCTGCCATGGCGAAAACGAGCCAGATCAACCGGAACAAGAAGCGCGAAAAGCTGGTGGCGCAGTATGCCACCCGTCGCGCGGAGCTGAAGAAGCTCGCCGAGGACATGAAGGTCCCCGCCGAAGAGCGCTTTGCCGCCCGCCTCAAGCTGGCCAAGCTGCCGCGCAATTCGTCGAAGGTCCGCATCCATCATCGCTGCGAGCTTTCCGGCCGTTCCAAGGGCTATTACCGCAAACTCAAGTTGTCGCGTATCGCGCTGCGTTCGCTTTCAAATTTCGGCCAGATCCCCGGCATGACCAAGGCGAGCTGGTAAGGAGAACCCATGATCAACGACCCGATTGGCGATCTTCTGACACGCCTCCGCAATGGCCAACTGCGGCGCTCCTCCAAGGTGCGTTCACCCAATTCGCGTCTGCGCGTGCGTCTGCTCGACGTGCTGCAGGAAGAGGGCTACATCCGCGGCTATGCCGAAGTCGAATTCAAGGGCCACAAGGAACTGGAAATCGAGCTGAAGTATCACGAGGGTGAACCCGTCATCCGTGAACTGAAGCGCGTTTCCACCCCGGGCCGCCGCGTCTATTCCTCGGTCAGCGATCTGAAGCCGCATCGTCAGGGCCTCGGCGTGTCCATTCTCTCAACGCCGCAGGGCGTGATGACGGACAGCAACGCCCGCGAAAAGAATGTCGGCGGCGAAGTTCTCTGCCAGGTGTTTTAAGGAACCGAACTCATGTCTCGTATTGGCAAAAAACCGGTCCCGCTACCCAAGGGCGTTACCGCCTCGGTCGAGGGCCAGACCGTCAAGGTCAAGGGGCCTAAGGGCGAACTCAGCGTCAAGCTGGTGCGCGAAGTCTCCGCAACCATTGATGAGCACGGCATTACCGTGTCGCCCGACAAGAACCAGGAGCGTTCGGCCCAGATGTGGGGTCTGTCCCGCAGCCTGGTCAACAATCTGGTCACCGGCGTCACCACCGGGTTCACTCAGAAACTGGAAATTCAGGGCGTCGGCTATCGTGCTGCGGTCCAGGGCAAGAATTTGAACCTGCAGCTCGGTTTCAGCCACGATGTGGCCTATCCGATCCCCGAGGGCATCACGATCACCTCGGAAAAGCCCACCATGATCAGCGTGTCGGGCATGGACAAGCAGTTGGTTGGCCAGGTCGCCGCCGAAATTCGCAGCTATCGCCGTCCGGAGCCCTATAAGGGCAAGGGCGTGCGTTACGAAGGCGAGTATGTCCGCCGCAAGGAAGGCAAGAAGAAGTAAGATGACCACTCCTCTCTTCAAGAAGCGCCAATCGCGCACCCGTCACAAGATCGCGACCAGTTCCACGGGTCGTCCGCGTCTGTCCATCTTCCGCTCGGGCAAGCATATCTATGCCCAGGTGATCGATGACCGCACCGCGGCGACCTTGGCCTCGGCCTCGAGCAACGAAAAAGAAGGCCGCGCGGCCAAGACCTGGAATGTCGATGCGGCTTCCAGCGTCGGCAAGAAGATCGCCGAGCGTGCGCTGGCCAGCGGCGTGAAACAGGTGGTCTTCGACCGCGGCGGTTACATCTATCACGGGCGCGTCAAGGCGCTTGCGGATGCGGCGCGCGAAGGCGGCTTGGAATTCTAAGGAGTTCATAGCGGCAGCGTGAGAACGCTGCTCGCTCTAGAAGGTAAGGACTGAATATGGCGCGTGACGGACAACAACGGGACGACAAGCGCGGCCGCGGCCGCGATCGCGAAGAGCGTGACAACGAGTTCATCGACAAGCTGGTGCACATCAATCGTGTCGCCAAGGTCGTGAAGGGCGGTCGCCGCTTCGGTTTCGCCGCGTTGGTGGTGGTTGGCGATCAAAATGGCCGGGTCGGTTTTGGCCATGGCAAGGCGCGTGAAGTGCCTGAAGCCATTCGCAAGGCCACCGAAGCTGCCAAACGCGCTTTGGTTCGCATCCCGTTGAAAGACGGCCGCACCCTGCATCACGAAGTGCGTGGTCATCATGGCGCCGGCAAAGTGCTGCTGCGTCCGGCTCCGGCCGGTACCGGCATCATCGCGGGCGGCCCGATGCGCGCTGTGTTTGAAGCCCTGGGCGTTGGCGACGTTGTTTCCAAGTCGCTGGGCACCTCCAATCCCTACAACATGGTGCGCGCCACGTTCGATGCGCTGAAGAACCAGCAGTCGCCGCGCATGGTCGCCAATCGTCGCGGCCGCAGCGTTTCGGAAATTCTGGCCAAGCGCGAAGGCGCACCCGCCGAAGCTTCGGCCTGATAGATAGAGAGAAGAGTCATGGCCGAGAAGAAAACCAAGGCGGCAGCTCCTGCCAAAGACGCAAAGGCCGGCAAGACCGTCACTGTGCGCCAGATCCGTTCCGCCAATCGCAAGCCTGACATCCAGGCGCAAACGTTGCGCGGCCTGGGCCTGGGCAAGATCCGCCGTACCCGTACCCTGGAAGACACCCCATCGGTGCGCGGCATGATCAACGCGGTCAAGCACCTCGTCGAGATCGTCGAAGAAGGCAAATAAGATGAAGCTCAACCAGATCAGCAACAATCCGGGTGCCCACAAGCACAAGCACAAGGTCGGCCGCGGTTCGTCCTCGGGCCTCGGCAAAACCTCCGGCCGCGGCGTCAAGGGCGCCAAGGCCCGTACCGGTACCAAGGTGTATGGCTTTGAAGGCGGTCAGATGCCGCTGCACATGCGCATTCCCAAGCGCGGCTTCAACAACATCTTCGCCAACGACTTCTCCGAAGTGAATATCGGCCTGATCCAGAAGGCGATTACCGACAAGCGCCTGAAGAACGACGGCAAGATCACCGAAGACGTGCTGCGCAAGGCTGGCCTGGCGCACAAGAGCCGCGACGGTGTGCGCTTGCTGGGCAAGGGCGCCATCACCGCCAAGATCGACATCGAAGTGGCTGGCGTCTCCGCCGGTGCCCGCGAAGCAGTCGAAAAGGCGGGTGGCTCTGTCACCACGACCTTCACCAAGAAGGTCTATCTGAACAAGAAGGGCGAACCGGGCAAGCGTCAAAAGCGCCGCGCCGACGCCACCGCCAAGCGGGCGGCACGCCAGGGCTGAAATAGGGCGCGGGACCGCTCGCAACGGCGGGCTCGCGCGCTATATTAGGGGCAGGGCCCACGGGCTCATGCCCAGGAGCAGGACATGCCGTCAGCCGCCGAGCAATTGGCCGCCAATTTCAGCTTCAGCAATCTGGGCAAGTCCCATGAGTTGCGGAACCGCATCTTCTTTACCTTGGGGGCGCTGATCGTCGCGCGGCTGGGAACCTACATTCCCATGCCCGGCATCGACCCGGCGACCCTGGCACAGCAGATCAATCAGACCGGCGGCGGGTTGCTGGACGTTTTCAATGTCCTGGCCGGCGGCGCGGTCGAGCGCATGGCGATCTTCGCGCTGGGCATCATGCCGTACATTTCGGCCTCGATCATCATCCAGCTGATGACGACCGTGTTTCCCGAACTCGAAGCCTTGAAAAAAGAGGGCGAGGCGGGACGCAAGATCATCAATCAATACACCCGCTACGGCACGGTGGCGCTTGCCGCCATCCAATCCTATGGCATCGCCATCGGGCTCGAGCATTGGGGCAATGTCGTCATTCATCCAGGGTTCTTCTTCCGCATAACCGCGATGATCACGCTGACGGGCGGCACCATGCTGCTGATGTGGATCGGCGAGCAGATCACCAGCCGCGGCGTCGGTAACGGCATTTCGCTGATCATTTTCGCCGGCATCGTGGCGCGCTTTCCGCAGCTGGGAATTCAGGCTCTGGAATCGGCACGGACCGGCGCCACCAACCCGCTTCTGCTGCTGGCCTTCGCGGTGTTCGCGGTCGGATTGGTGGGCTTCATCGTGTTCATGGAACGGGCACAGCGCCGTCTGTTCGTGACTTATCCAAAACGACAGGTCGGTAACAAGATCTATGGCGGCGAAAGCTCGCATCTGCCCTTGAAGCTCAATGTTTCTGGCGTTATTCCGCCGATCTTTGCGTCCTCAATACTGCTCTTGCCCACCACGGTCGCCAGCTTCAATGCGCAAAATCTGCCGGACTGGCTGCAGGTGATGGTGACCTATCTCAGTCGCGGGCAGCCGGCGTATCTTATCATCTACACGCTCCTCATCCTGTTCTTCACGTTCTTCTATACCTCGGTGGTGTTCAATCCCGAGGAGACGGCGGAGAATCTGAAGAAGTATGGTGGCGTGTTCCCGGGTATCCGTCCGGGCAAGAAGAGCGCGCAGTTCATCGACTATACGCTGACGCGCATCACCGTGATCGGGGCTCTGTATCTGGCATTCGTCTGCCTCATCCCCGAATTCATGTTCTACAAATACAATCTTTCCTTCTCGCTGGGCGGCACCTCGATCCTGATCGTGGTTTCGGTCACTATGGATACGGTGGCGCAGATTCAGAGCCATCTGGTGGCGCAGCAATATGAAGGCCTGCTCAAGAAATCGAAGCTGCGCGGAGCGCGAAGGTGAATCTGGTTCTGTTCGGACCCCCGGGGGCGGGGAAGGGCACTCAAGCCAAAATTCTCACCGAGAAGCGGGGTCTCCCCCAACTATCAACCGGCGATATGCTGCGCGCGGCAATTGCCGCGGGTACGCCGCTCGGTTTGGCGTGCAAGGCGTTGATGGACAAGGGCGCTCTGGTGCCCGACGAGACCGTGGTGGGGATCATCGCGGACCGTTACGACCAACCAGACTGTGCCAATGGGGCGGTGTTCGATGGCTTCCCGCGCACCATCGCCCAGGCCGAAGCCCTGGACAGGATGCTGGCTGAGCGGGGCCGCAAGATCGATCTGGTTCTGGAACTGAAAGTGAACGATGCCGCGCTTTTGGCCCGGGTCGAGAGCCGAATCGCGGCCGGCGGCCCAGTCCGGGCGGATGACAATCCGGACACCCTCAAGACGCGGCTCGAGGTCTATTATAAGAACACGGCGCCGCTGCTGGGCTATTATGGCGAGCAAGGCAAGTTGAAGACCCTGGACGGCATGGCGCCGGTGGGGGACGTGACGCGCCAGATCACGGCAGTTTTGGAGGGAATGACGGTCTGAGTTCCCCGGCACCGCCGTGCGACATGTGCCTGCGACAATAAATCCCACGGGATAGTTGACGGCAGGGGGCTCATTCCTATAATCCGCGCCTTCGCGACATTTTTCGTGTCATTTCTGGGCTTTTGGGGCGAATTCGACGCCGCCCGCGCCCCGGTTTTGGGCGGATCAGAAACGCGTATAGATTTTGTAACTCTTTCAATGGCTTAGACAGCCTCGGAGAATCCCCAAGTGGCACGTATCGCCGGCGTCAATATCCCGACCCAGAAGCGAGTCGAAATCGGCCTTCGCTACATTCATGGAATCGGTCCGCACACCGCCCACAAGATTATCACCCAGCTGAATATCGATCCCTCGCGCCGGGTCAGCGACCTGACCGAGTCCGAGGTCATTCAGATCCGTGAAATCATCGACCGCGACTTCCTGGTCGAAGGCGATCTGCGCCGTGACGTGGCGATGAACATCAAGCGCCTGATGGATCTGGGCTGCTATCGCGGTCTTCGTCACCGCAAGAGCCTGCCTGTCCGCGGCCAGCGCACCCACACCAACGCCCGCACCCGCAAAGGTCCCGCCAAGGCGATCGCTGGCAAGAAGAAAGTCACCAAGTAAATGGCCGAAGCAAAATCAGGCGGCAAGGCACCTCGCGCCCGCAAGAAAGAAAAGAAGAATGTGGCGGTGGGCGTGGCCCATGTCGCGGCAACCTTCAACAATACCATCGTCACCATCACCGACGTGCAGGGCAACACCGTGTCCTGGTCGTCAGCTGGCATGATGGGCTTCAAGGGTTCGCGCAAATCCACGCCGTATGCGGCGCAAATCGCCGCCGAGGACGCCGCCAAGAAGGCGGTCGAGCACGGGATGCGCACTTTGGAAGTGGAAGTCTCCGGCCCCGGTTCGGGCCGCGAATCGGCGCTGCGTGCGCTGCAGGCTGTGGGCCTGGTCGTCACCTCGATCCGCGATGTGACACCGATCCCCCACAATGGCTGCCGCCCGCCCAAGCGCCGCCGCGTGTAATTTCTTCGGACGTCATTACATACCCGTCGAACGTATGGGCTTGGTCCGACATGCCCGGGACACGATGAGGAAAATATGTTTCAGAAAAACTGGCAAGAACTGATCAAGCCGCAGAAGCTCAAGACCGAAGCCGGTCAAGACGCGGGTAAAATCGCCACCATCACCGCCGAACCGCTGGAACGCGGCTTCGGCCTGACCTTGGGCAATTCGCTCCGCCGCGTGCTGCTGTCGTCGCTGCAAGGCGCGGCGGTAACCTCGATCCAGATCGAGGGCGTGCTGCACGAATTCTCGTCCATTCAGGGCGTGCGCGAAGACGTTACCGACATCGTGCTGAATGTGAAGCAGATCGCGCTTCGCATGCATGCCGAAGGCCCCAAGCGGGTCAGCCTGCGTGCCAATGGCCCGGGCGAAGTGAAGGCCGGCCAGATCCAAGGCTCTTCCGACATCGAAATTCTCAATCCCGACCTGGTGCTCTGCACCCTGGACGAGAAGGTGGATTTCCGCATGGAGCTCACCATCGCCACCGGCAAGGGGTATGTCCCCGCCGATCGTAATCGCCCGGAAGATGCGCCGATCGGCCTGATCCCGGTCGACAGCCTGTTCAGCCCGGTGAAGAAGGTCTCTTACAAGGTCGAGAATACCCGTGAGGGCCAGATCCTCGATTACGACAAGCTTACCCTGACCGTCGAAACCAATGGTGCGGTAACGCCGGATAACGCGGTGGCCTATGCCGCCCGCATCCTGCAGGACCAGCTTCAGGTCTTCATCAACTTCGAAGAGCCGCGCGAGCGCGTCGCCGAAGAGAGCAAGCCCGACCTGGCGTTCAATCCGGTGCTGCTCAAGAAGGTGGACGAGCTGGAACTCAGCGTCCGTTCGGCCAACTGCCTGAAGAACGACAACATCGTCTATATCGGCGACCTGATCCAGAAGACCGAAGCGGAGATGCTGCGCACCCCGAATTTCGGCCGCAAGTCGCTGAACGAGATCAAGGCGGTCTTGGCGGAGATGGGTCTGCATCTGGGCATGGAAGTGCCCGGCTGGCCGCCCGAGAATATCGAAGACCTCGCGAAGCGTTACGAAGATCAATATTGAAGAAGGGATGACCCGACCGGCGATGCCGGCGGGTCATGACAGGGATTAAAAGTCATGCGTCACGCCAACCGGGGCCGCAAGCTCAACCGCACCGCCTCTCATCGCAAGGCGATGTGGGGCAATATGACGGCCGCGCTCATCAAGCATGAGCAGATCAAGACCACCTTGCCCAAGGCCAAGGATCTTCGCCCGGTGATCGAGAAGTTGATCACCCTGTCGCGCCGTGGGGCCAAGGACCTGCATGCCCGCCGTCAGGCTCTGGCCCAGATCAAGGACGCCGATCAGGTGACCAAGCTGTTCGACGTGATCGGCCCGCGTTATGCCGGCCGTCCGGGCGGCTACACCCGCGTGCTCAAGGCTGGTTTCCGCCACGGCGACAATGCACCGATGGCAATCATCGAATTCATCGACCGCGATATCGACGCCAAGGGCAAGGACTCCGGTCCGGTGGAAGTGGCCGAAGAGGCGGAAGCCTAGGCCGGAGTGAAATCAAGGAATTGGGGGGCGGCAGAAATGCCGCCCTTTTTGTTTGTTGAGGCGTTTTCAAAATTCCGCAATTCTATGGCGGGGTTTGAGTTGGGAAACAGTTTCGGAAGGTGCCAGGTGATGAAGTCAGTGTCCCTTGTAGTGGTCGGCGCGGCCGCAATCGCGGCGCTGGCGCTTTGGGCCATGCCAGGAGCTGGTGCTCCGCCCACCACCCATATGGTGGCCCCTAAGCCGCTGCGACTGCCGCCTGCACCCGCGCCAGCACGGAACGAAACTCAGCCCTCTTCGATGGGGCAAGTCCAACTCACCTTCGCGCCGGTGGTAAAGCGGATCGCACCCGCGGTGGTGAATGTCTACACCCGCACCGTCACCCAGGTTCAGGCCAATCCGCTCTTCAACGATCCATTTTTCTCGCAATTCTTCGGCGCCAATCCCGGCATGCGCCAGCGCGTGCAGCAGTCGCTGGGGTCCGGCGTGATCGTGCGGGCCGATGGCGTGATCCTCACCAACAATCACGTGGTGGACGGCGGCACCGATATCGTGATCGCACTCAGCGACAAACGCGAGTTCAAGGCCAAGGTGCTGACCGCGGATCCCAAAACCGATCTGGCCGTGCTGAAGATCGACACCAAAGGCGAAAAGCTGCCGACGGTGCCGTTCGGCGACAGCGACGCGGTGCAGGTGGGCGATCTGGTATTGGCGGTCGGCGATCCGTTCGGCGTCGGCCAGACCGTGACCATGGGCATTGTCTCGGCGCTGGCCCGCACACAAGGTGCGGCCAATGATTATCAATTCTTCATTCAGACCGATGCTGCCATCAATCCCGGCAATTCCGGCGGCGCGCTGGTCACGACCGACGGAAAGCTGGCGGGCATCAACACGGCGATTTATTCGCGTTCCGGCGGCAATATCGGCATCGGTTTCGCCATTCCCGCCAATCTGGCGCGGCGCGTGGTGGAAGGTGTTGAAGGCGGCGGGGGTGTGCGTCTTTCCTGGATCGGGGCCACAGGGCAGCCCGTCACCAATGCCATCGCCGAAAGCCTTGGCCTGGCGCGTCCCGGCGGCGTGCTGGTGAAGGATATCTATCCCGGTGGCCCCCTGGCCAATGCGGGGGTCAAGAGCGGCGATGTGGTGTTGTCCGTCGACGGCGCGGGCGTGGATGACATGCAGTCGCTCAACTACCGCATCGCCACCCACAAGCCGGGCGACAATGTGAAGGTGCGGGTGGAAACGGGAAAAAATGTGCGCGAGGTGAACGTCGTTCTGGCGTTGCCGCCGGAAAACCCGCCGCGTGAAGTGACCGTGATTGCGGGGCGCAATCCGCTGGCTGGTGCGAAGGTTGAAAATCTTTCACCGGCCGCTGCGCTGGATCTGCAGGCGGATCTTCTCGCCAAGGGTGTGGTGATCGTTTCCACCAACCCCAATTCCTATTCTGGGAATTACGGGTTCCAGCCCGGCGACATTATTCGCAGCGTGAACGGCGTCAGCATCAATCGTGTCGGCGAATTAACCCGCGCCTTGAACGATACGAATCGTTGGGATCTTGTGGTCGAGCGCGGCAATCGCAAGCTGCAATTGTCCGTTAGCGGATGAATTCACAGAAAAGCCTTTTTTGATAATTTTTTCATCTTGTTACTGCTTGTTGCAGTGCGATCACTTTCGCTTTTCAAGAGGCGACTCTCCGTAAAGCCCGGCGTTAAATGTTGCGATGGGGGGCATCGCAACGAAGGGTTTGTTTATGAAAAAGTTTCTTCTCAGTTCTGCCGCCGCCGCTCTGCTGCTTGCCACGGGTGCGGCGCATGCTGACAGCGCCCATAACGATAATTGGTATGCTTCGATTTTGGGCGGCGCGAGTTTCGATCCGATGTTGAAGGCGGGCGGTTCGCTGCATGATATGGATACCGGCTATAATATCGGCGCACGGGTCGGTTATGGCCTGGACAATGTGTTGCCGATGCCGGGCTGGTCGGTCGAAGCGGATACGTTCTGGAATTCCTCCGGTTACAAGGATGGCGGTTCGCATCTGGCATCCACCAGCTTCATGGGCAATCTCGTCTACTATATGAACACGGGCAGCCCTCTCGGGATTTATGGCGGTGCGGGTCTGGGAGCGGTGAATGACCGGGTGGGCGGTGCGATCCACGATTCTTCCACCGTGTTCGGTTGGCAGGCCCTGGGCGGGTTGGAATACGCAGTCTCCCCGGACATGAGTCTGTTCACGGAATATCGCTACCAGAACGCTCATGATGCCAATATCGGCGCGCTCACGGGCGTGGGAAATACCAGCAACAACATCTCGGTCGGCATGAAATTTAGTCTCTAGCTACCCTGTCCGGCCTGCGCGGGCTCTGGAGCCTGCGCAGGTGGCCGGGCCAAGACACACCGTCCGATTTCACGCCCGGTGTGATATACTTTTCCCATGAGCGATCTCTTTGAATCAGGCGGCCTGGCCGACGATGCGCCACGCCCTCTGGCCGACCGGTTGCGGCCCAAAAGTCTGACCGATGTTGTGGGCCAGGAACATCTGCTGGGTCCCGAAGGACCGATCGGCCGGATGGTCACTGCTGGCCGCGCACACTCGATCATTCTCTGGGGCCCGCCGGGAACCGGCAAGACGACCATCGCGCGGTTATTGTCGTCGGCGTTCAAGCTGCATTTCGAGCAATTGTCGGCGGTGTTCTCCGGCGTCGCCGATCTGAAAAAGACTTTCGAGGCTGCGCGCCTGCGCCGCAAGATGGGGCAGGGCACGCTTCTGTTCATCGACGAGATCCATCGTTTCAACCGCAGCCAGCAGGATTCTTTCCTTCCAGTGGTTGAGGACGGCACGGTGGTCCTTGTCGGCGCCACCACCGAAAATCCTTCCTTTGAACTGAACAGCGCGCTGCTGTCGCGGGGGCAAGTGCTGGTATTGCGCCGGCTGGACGATGCGGCGCTGGAGAAATTACTGGAACGGGCCGAGGCGCATTATGGCGAGCCGCTCAAGCTCACGCCCGATGCGCGCGCCAGCCTGCGGGCCATGGCCGACGGCGACGGACGCTATCTGCTCAACCTGGCGGAGGAAGTCGCCAATTTGAAGATCGTCAAGCCGCTCGATCCGGCGGGATTAATGGCGGCGGTACAGCGGCGCATGCCGCTCTATGACAAATCGCGCGAAGAGCATTTCAACATCATCAGCGCGTTGCACAAATCCATCCGGGGCAGCGATCCCGATGCGGCGCTCTATTGGTTGGCGCGGATGCTGGCCGGCGGCGAACAACCGCTTTACATCGCGCGGCGCCTGGTGCGGGCGGCCGTGGAAGATATCGGCCTGGCGGATCCCGAGGCCGTGCATCAGGCTCTGGCAGCCAAGGATGTGTTCGATTTCCTGGGAAGCCCGGAGGGCGAGCTGGCGCTGGCGCAATGCGTGATCTATCTGGCCTCGGCACCGAAATCCAATGCGGTCTATACGGCGTTGGGTGCTGCCAAGCGGGCCGCCCAGGAACATGGCTCGCTGATGCCGCCGGCCCATATTCTCAATGCGCCCACCAAACTGATGAAAAACCTTGGCTATGGCGCGGGCTATCAATATGACCATGAAGCCGAGGGTGGTTTCTCAGGCCAGAATTATTTCCCGGATGACATGGTGCGCGAGCAGTTTTATGCGCCCAAAGAAACCGGCTTCGAACGTGAGATCGCCAAGCGGCTGGACTATTGGGCCAAGCTGCGGGCGAAAAGGAGTGGCGGCTGATGCAGTGGAGTGTGCTTGGATTGGTGGCGCTGGGCGGCGCGCTGGGATCGCTGATGCGCTACCTCGTGGCGGGGGCGGTGCAGCCTGCCTGGTGGTCGGGATTTCCGTTCGGAATATTCGTGGTCAATATCAGCGGCGGCCTGGCCATGGGCCTGATCACGGCGTTGGCGGCGCTGAAACTGAATCTGACCCCCGAAATGCGCGCCTTCCTCACGACCGGAATACTGGGTGGCTATACGACCTTCTCGACCTTCTCGTTGGACAGCGCGATGTTGATGGAACGTGGCGCCTATGCCCAGGCGAGCGCCTATGTGATCGGTTCGGTGGTGTTGTCGATCCTGGCCCTGTTCGCGGGCTTGTGGCTGGTCCGGGCGCTCTATGCCTGAACAGCGCATCATTGCCGATGACGATGACGGCATCCGCGTCGACCGCTGGTTCAGCCGGCATTTCCCGTCTCTGACGCATGGGCGGCTGGAAAAACTGCTGCGCAAGGGCGAGGTGCGGGTGGACGGCAAGCGCGCCAAGTCCGCGGATCGCGTCGCCGCCGGTCAGGTGATGCGGCTGCCGCCGCAGGTGATCCATGACAAGGTGGAAGAGCGGCCCAAGCCGGCGCCGGTCGTGAAGACTTCCCGCCGCCTTGAAGATTCCATCCTCTACATGGACAAGCATCTCTTCGTCCTGAACAAGCCGTCCGGCCTGGCCACGCAAGGCGGCTCCGGCCTCAAGGAGCATGTCGACGGCATGCTCGACCAGCTCAGTTTCGAAAAGAACACCAGGCCGAAGCTGGTTCACCGGCTGGACCGCGACACGTCGGGTGTGCTGCTGATAGCCCGTACGGCACAGGCTGCGGCGGGCCTTTCCCGTACACTGGCCAGTCGTGACGCCTCTAAAATCTATTGGGCGCTCGTCAAAGGCGTGCCGAAGCAGAAGCATGGCATCGTCAAGGCGGCGCTGGCGAAAGAGGGTGTGCGCGGCAAAGGCGAACGCATGACGGTCAGTGAGGAAGATGATGCGAAGTTCGCTCTCACCGAATATGCCGTGATGGGGCAGGCGGGTCAGGAATTTTCCTGGGTGGCGGCGCGGCCTATCACGGGCCGCACCCATCAGATCCGCGTCCATCTGGCCAGCCTGGGTAATCCCATCGTGGGCGATTTCAAATATGGCGGCACCGATGCGAAGGGGAAGGGCGGCATTGTGGACAAGCTGCATCTGCATGCCCGCTCGATCGACATTCCCCGTCCCGATGGTGGTCGCCTTCAGGTCACCGCGCCGTTGTCGCCGCACATGGTGAAAAGCTGGACCTTGCTGGGGTTTGCGGTCGACGACAAACGTGATCCCTTTCCCGCCAAGAAAATAAAGAAGACGTGAAACGCTTCTACAAAAACGTGACGGTGGACGAGACGGCCGAAGGCTTTCGGTTCCTGCTGGACGGAAAGCCCGTGCGAACACCCGCCCGGCAACCTCTTTTGCTGCCAACCCATGCATTGGCTGACGCAGTCGCGCAGGAATGGCGGGCCCAGGACGATGAAATGCAGCCCGCCGCCATGCCGCTCACCCGACTGGTCAATACGGTGCTGGATGGTGTTCGCGCCACGCGGGGCGACGTGATCGCCGCGATCCTGCGGTTCGGCGAGAATGACCTTCTGTCGTATCGCGCGGAGGCGCCGGCAGAGCTGGTGGCGCGCCAGGGACAATGGAATGACTATCTGGACTGGGTGTCCAGCCATCACGGCGCCCGGCTGCCGGTCACCTCCGGCATCCAGCATGTCGAGCAGTCGGCAGAAACTTTAGCGGCGTTGCGCCGGGCTGTTACAGAGCGCAGCGACTTCGACCTGGCAGCCCTGCACGTCCTGGCTTCGGTGACGGGGTCGCTGGTCCTGGGACTTGCGATCCTGGACGGACGACTGACCGCTCGAGAAGCCTTCGCCCTGTCGCGTCTCGACGAGGCGTATCAAGCCGAGCGCTGGGGCAGCGACCGGGAGGCCGAGGAGCGGGCGGGGCGCCTGGCGGCGGAAATGCACCATGCCGCGGAGCTGGTGCGCCTGGCGCGGGCTTGACGCATTTGCCCGGTCCACCCAGTCTGTTTCCATGAAAGAGATCGTTTCCGAACTTGAAGCACGCCGGGCCCTGGCACGGGCGGGAGGCGGCGAGGCGCGGGTTACCGCCCAGCATGCCCGCGGCAAGCTCACCGCCCGAGAGCGCATCGAATTGCTGCTCGATAGCGGAAGCTTCGAGGAATTCGACATGTTCGTCGAACATCGCGGCACCGAATTCGGCACCGAGAAGAACCGCATTCCGGGCGACGGCGTGGTCACCGGCTGGGGCACGATCAATGGCCGCATGGCGTATGTCTACGCCAAGGATTTCACCGTGCTGGGCGGCTCCACCTCGGAAGCGCATGCCGGCAAGATCTGCAAGATCATGGATATGGCGATGCAGAATGGCGCGCCGGTGATCGGGCTGTTCGATTCCGGTGGCGCTCGCATCCAGGAAGGCGTGGCCGCGCTGGCGGGTTTCGGCGAAGTCTTCAAGCGCAATGTGCTGGCATCGGGCGTGGTGCCGCAGATTTCCGTCATCATGGGCCCGTGCGCGGGCGGCGATGTCTATTCCCCGGCGCTGACCGATTTCGTTTTCATGGTCGCGGGCACCTCCTACATGTTCATCACCGGCCCGGACGTCACCAAGACGGTGACGCATGAAGACGTCACGCCGGAAGAACTGGGCGGGGCGAAGGTCCACACCACGCGCTCGTCGGTCGCCGACGGCGCCTATGACAATGACGTCACGTGTCTGGAGGAAATCCGTCGCCTCTATGATTTCCTGCCGCTGAACAATCGCGACAAGACACCGGTCTGGCCGGTCGAAGACGATCCCCATCGCCAGGACATGTCGCTGGACACGCTGATTCCGGACAATGCCAACAAGCCCTATGACATGAAGGAGCTGATCCTCAAGGTCATAGACGAGGGCGATTTCTTCGAAGTCGGCGAGGCGTTCGCCCGCAATATCATCACCGGTTTCGGACGCATCGAAGGCGCCACGGTGGGATTTGTTGCCAACCAGCCGATGGTGCTGGCGGGCGTGCTGGATTCCGATGCTAGCCGCAAGGCGGCGCGCTTCGTGCGCTTCTGCGACTGCTTCAATATCCCGCTGGTGACCTTTGTGGATGTGCCCGGTTTCATGCCTGGCACCGCCCAGGAACATGGCGGCATCATCAAGCACGGCGCCAAGCTGCTGTTCGCCTATGCCGAAGCCACGGTGCCCAAGGTCACGGTGATCACGCGCAAAGCCTATGGCGGCGCCTATGACGTGATGGCATCGAAACACATGCGCGCCGATGTCAACTACGCCTGGCCCACGGCCCAGATTGCGGTGATGGGCGCCAAGGGCGCGGTCGAGATCATCTTTCGCAGAGACGCCGATGATGCCCAGGCGCTGGCGGCGCGGACCAAGGAGTATGAAGACCGTTTTCTCAATCCCTTCGTCGCCGCATCACGCGGCTATATCGACGATGTGATCCGGCCCCATTCCACCCGCTGGCGCATTGCCCGGTCCCTGCGCATGCTCAAGAACAAGCAGGTCGCGCAGATCTGGAAGAAGCACGACAACATTCCGCTCTGACGATGGTTATGCAACGCAAGCGCCCATTGGGGCGGGAGCCCGGACTCCAGGATCGGCTTTGGCTGCGGTTGAAGGCGCTGGAAGGCTGGCATTTCCGCAAAGGCGCTATCTTTCAGACCTTCACGCTGCCCTTCGTTGAACACGACGCGTTGCTGGTGATCGAACTGGAGGCGGACCGCGGCGATCGCAGCCCGGTGCGGGACCGGCTGCTGCATGAGGCGGGCTATACCATCCTGCGTTTTCCCGTGGCCGATGCCGAAAACAGCCTGGACGCGGTAATGACGACCATTCGCGCCGTGCTGGAAGACCGGAAGGGCTAGAGCGCGATCCGGAAAAGTGTGCAGCGTTGGCACGCTGCTGCTACCAACTCCGGAAGATCGCGCGACAATATTAAGGCGTCCCCGGCAGTGCGGAATCGATCTGCTGCAAGAAGGCCGCCAGCGCATCGGGATAGGATTTATACTGGATCTCGGCCAGGCAATTGCCTTTGTCGTCGTTCAGCGCGCAGTCCTTCAAGCCCCAGTCGCTCTTGCGATCATAATGATCCAGCATGAAGCGCCAGGCCTCTTCGTGACGGCCCAGGCGTGACGCCACTGCGACATAGGATGCGCAGGCGCCATTATCGTGGTTGGCGCAGCCCTGTTGGAAATTCGGCAATTCCTTTTCATCGCGGGGCCGGTACAGCGGGCTGAGCGTGACGTCGGCCAGCGTGCCCTGAACCAGCTTGAAAACACGCATGGGCGGCGCAGCGCAGGCGTAGCAGGAATATCTGTACAGAAAACGGTCGTCGCCATGGACGATCTCCTGCTCGCCGTCGCCGTCGGCGTCCTCCGGAATGATTTCGTCACCGTTCCAACTGCCGCCATCGACAATGCGCCATTGTCCCGCCACCACGTCCAGAATGTGAATCTGGGCGCAGCAATGCGCTCCGCCGGAGAAGCGGGAGATGAAGAATTCCGGCGTGCTGTTGCCGGGATCCATTTCGACCAGAGAGATACTGGGCAGAAATTCATGCGCACCTGGAGCATGTTCGAGTGATAGCGATACGGGCCTGGTTCCCGGTGCGGATGCCGTGATGACGATCGGCGCGGCAGTTTCGGGCGCGGGCATGGCGATGGTGAGGCCGGCGGCGCCGAATTGCAGGTTTTGCTGTCCCGGTGCGTGGGGCAATGGCAGTTTCTGCGGCACCTGTGCCTGGGCCGGCACACCCAGGAGCAGAAACCCGATCGCGAATGCTTCAATGCGCATGCTCGTCCTCGTCGGCTATCACCGGCCTGGCCGCCAGCCGCGCCACCTTGCCAGCCGTGTGCTCGATATGCGCCAGGCGGCGCGCCAACACCATCATCGCGAAATTCTCTTTCAATCCCGATAAGCTTTCGCGAACCGGCGCGGGGCCGATGTCCGGCGTGGGGCCGGATGTCAGAAGTTCCGCCACCCGGCCGCGCGCCTCGGCGATCTCGGCATCGGCGCGGATGGGGTCGAGCTCGGTTCCCCGGGTTTTCATCAACACCGGCATGGAGGCGAGATCGGACGCCAGCGCATAATTGGCGCCTAGCAATTCATTCAGGGATGCCAGGGTGCGGCGGTTGGTCTTGGGCTCATCGGCCAGGCGCCGGATCGCGCCGGACAATTGCGCGACCGCCTCCAAGATCCGCTTGCGGGCTAGGCGGTAGGGCTGGCGGACATGGACCCGGCGCAAGGCGGCGTCGGCGAAAGCCCCGTCGGCCGCCAGCAGCCCTTTTACCAGGCGCGGCAGATCGTTGCGCTCCCAACTCGGCAGAAAAAAGCTGAAGCCATAGGACAGGCCCGCGCCAATCAATGTGTCCAGCACTCGCTCAAGAAACTGCGGATGAAGCTCGGGGGCGGAGAAATGCAGCATCACCAGCGACGATATCGAAGCGGCCGCGGCGGTGACGCGATAGCGCACGCCTGCATAAGCATGCGCCAGCCCGATCGCCAACACGATGACGGTGAGCAACAGCGCCGGCGGCGAAACCGCAATCAGCGCCACGGCCACGGTGCAACCGATCAAGGTGCCGGCGATACGATCCCAGCGCCGCTGGCGGGTGATGCTGTAATTCGCCCGCATGATCAGGGCGATGGTGAGAAGAATCCAATTGGCATGCGCGAAACGGGGAAAGATCAGGGTGAGCAGCAATCCGGTCAGCATCGCCAGCGACAGGCGAATGCCGAAGCGCATTGCCGGCTTGGAAAGGTCAAACTGCTGGATCAATACGCCCAGTCCCTGCGGCGCCCGCTGCTGGAAGAGAGCAAGATCAAGTTCGCCCGACAGCGCCGAAGGCGGCGTGTTTCGGTCCAGGGTGCGGGCGAGCGCCGTGACATGCGTTTCCGCCATCACCAGCTTGTTGGCGGTGACGAAATAGGCATGGTCGATTTCTTCGCCTTCCGGCGCTTCGCGATTGGCCTCGGCAACCGCCGCCGTCAACTCCGCGTCTTCGACCTTGAGCGGATGCGGCGTGACATCGGCATGGCGGCTGCGCAAGGCCAGGGTCAGCCCCTCGACTTCTTCGGCGATCATCAGGATGAAGCCGTTGATGCGCCATTTCAGGTCGCGCCGCCGCGATCGGCGCAGCAGCTCGTAATCCGCGTCGCTGGACAACATGGTCTCGAACGCATCCAACAGCGCGATCAGCGAGTCGATGCGCTTTTTCTGAACCGGATGACTGCGGCGGGAAAAGATCGCGTCCCGCGCCGCCTGCAGCCGTTCCACCAATGCCGCATGCGCATCGATCAGGCTGCGGAACGCCGCCGGGCCTTCGGTGTCGGGATTGTAGAGCGCCGCTTTGGCCCGCAGATAGGTCGCGAAGCCCCGCATCGCTTCGGCCAGAAGCAACCGCCGGGCACGATCATCGAGAAGCAGCGCGAAGAGGCCCGCATAGAGGACGTAAAACATCGCGCCGGCGGTAAAAAGGCCCAGATAAAAGACCGCGTCGCCCGGCGTGGCGAAGTGCCGGCCCATGGCATAGACGAGGGTCAGTACACCGGTCATGGACAGGATCAGGGCGCGCTTGCCATAGGCGGAGATCAGGCCGGTCCATAAACCTACGAAAATCACGACCGGCACGAAGCCATAAGGTGGAAACCAGAATTCCGCGAACGCCGTCAATGCGGTGAACGAGACCACGATGGTCAGCGCCCAGCCCAGAATCCAGGGCTTGAGGCGCAGAGGATCGGGCTGGTCGGAAATACTGATGCAGACAGCCCCGGTGGCTGCCGCCACGGCGGCGTCGAACCCCAGCGCCCAGCCGGCCACCAGTCCGGTCAGCCCCACGCCCGCGGCCACAGAGACGCCATTTTCGATATGGATACGGAATACCGCAAGCGCGGCGGCGCGGGGGATATTCGCCATTGTCATGGGCGTACAGCGGTTTACCGAGGCTTCGCAACCCCCTACTGTCCAGGGAAAGCGCCGGCCGGCCGGCACCACGGGGATGGATTTGTTTCAGAAGATTCTGATCGCCAATCGGGGCGAGATTGCCTGCCGCATCATCAAGACCGCCCGCCGCATGGGCATCGCCACCGTGGCGATCTATTCGGATGCCGACCGCGACGCCCTGCATGTCGAGATGGCGGACGAGGCAGTCCATATCGGGCCGGCTCCAGCCGCCCAGTCCTATCTCCAGATCGCCCACATCGTGAAAGCGGCCCAGGACACGGGGGCCCAGGCCGTGCATCCGGGTTATGGCTTCCTGTCCGAACGCGAGGCCTTCGCCGCCGCCTTGGCGCAGGCCGGGATTGCCTTTATCGGCCCCAATGTCCGGGCCATCGCCGCCATGGGCGACAAAATCGAATCGAAGAAGCTGGCCAAGGCGGCAGGCGTCTCCACCGTGCCAGGCTTCATGGGCGAGATCCGCGACGAAGCCCATGCCCGCGAGATCGCCCGCGAGATCGGCTACCCCGTAATGGTGAAGGCTTCGGCGGGCGGCGGCGGCAAGGGATTGCGGGTCGTCAAAAGCGAAGACGAACTCGGTCAGGCCATCGTGTCATCGCGCAACGAGGCGCAGGCCAGTTTCGGCGACGGCCGTCTGCTGGTGGAAAAATTCGTCACCGAGCCGCGTCATATTGAAATCCAGCTGATCGCCGACAAGCACGGCAACGTCATCTATCTCAACGAGCGCGAATGCTCGATCCAGCGCCGCCATCAGAAAGTGGTGGAGGAGGCGCCTTCGCCTTTCCTGGACGAGAAAACCCGCGCCGCCATGGGCACCCAGGCCGTCGCGCTGGCCAAAGCGGTCGGTTACGACAGTGCCGGGACGGTGGAGTTCATCGTCGACGGCAAGCGGAATTTTTATTTTCTGGAAATGAATACCCGCCTTCAAGTCGAGCACCCGGTCACCGAGATGATCACGGGGCTGGATCTGGTCGAGCTGATGATCCGTTCCGCCGCCGGTGAGAAACTCCCGCTGGCGCAAAAAGATGTGAAGCGGGACGGCTGGGCCATCGAGGCCCGGGTCTATGCCGAAGATCCCTATCGCGGCTTCCTGCCGTCCACCGGCCGGCTGACGCGCTACCGGCCGCCGCGCGAGGGCGTGCATAAGACCGTTACCGTT
The DNA here is from genome assembly GCA_040389405.1 of Pseudomonadota bacterium. Classification (GTDB taxonomy): domain Bacteria; phylum Pseudomonadota; class Alphaproteobacteria; order Micropepsales; family Micropepsaceae; genus Rhizomicrobium. The sequence continues at coordinate 26,417 of JAZJZY010000003.1, forward strand.
CGCAACGACACCGGCGTGTTCGAGGGCGGTGAAATCTCAGTCTATTACGATCCGATGATCGCCAAGCTTTCCACCCATGCGGATACGCGCGAGAAGGCGATCGATGCGATGGCATCCGCGCTCGACCGGTTCGAGATTTCCGGCATTGCCCACAATGTGCCGTTCCTGGCTGCGATCATGCACAATCCGCGTTTTCGCGAAGGCCGCCTGACCACCGGTTTCATTGCGGAGGAATTTCCCGATGGCTTCAAGGGTGCGCCCTTGTTCGACGACGATGCCCGCCTGTTTGTTGCGGCGGCTGTCGCCGCTAAGCTGCGCCGCACCCAGCGCGCCGGGCAGATCAGCGGCGCATTGAATGGCGGTCACCTGGCCGGCAACAGCTTTGTCGCCAACATCGCGGGGAAGGATATCGCGATCTGCGATGCGCATCTGGCGGTTGGAACCCTGCATCTGGCCATCGACGGCAAGATTTTCGAAGCGATTATCGACTGGTTTCCCGGGCGCCCCATGCTGGTCCTGAAGCATCAGGGGCAGGAGACTGTGTTCCAGATCGCCCGGCATGCCGGCGGTTATCGCCTGACGCAAGGCGGACGCGAGCTTCTAGTCAGCGTGCGTTCGCCTTACGCCGCCAAGCTTGCCACCCTGATGCTGGCGAAGGCGCCGCCGGATACCTCGCGGCTGTTGCTGTGTCCCATGCCCGGTTTAATCACAGCGCTCTCGGTCACCGAAGGCCAGGCCGTCAAGGCTGGCGATCCGTTGGCGGTGGTGGAAGCGATGAAAATGGAAAATGTGCTTCTTGCTGAGCGCGATGGCGTCATCGCCAAGATTCTCGCCAAGAAGGGCGACAATCTTGGCCGCGACGATGTGATATTGGAATTTCAATGAGCGACGACATTACTTCTTTGCTTGTCCGCGTTGAAGGCATCGTTCAAGGCGTGGGCTTTCGCGCGTTCCTCACGATGGCGGCCATGCGCAATGGATTGCAGGGCTGGGTGCGCAACCGGTCCGATGGCTCGGTCGAGGCCCTGGTGAGCGGTCCCACCAAGGCCGTGGAGGATTTCGTCAGCGCCGCAACGCAAGGGCCACAAGGCGCGCGCGTCAAGGCTGTCGACCTAAACAATAGCGAACCACCGGCCGAAAAGGGCTTCCAGCAGCGCGCGACGCTCTAGAGCGGTTCCAGGAAAAGTGTGTAGCGGTTTTCCGTCCGGAACCGCGACAAAATATTAGCCGAAAATTTTCTCGAAGCTTTGTTTCATCGCCACATCGACATCGGCCATGGTCGCGGGCACACCCAGATCGGCCAGGCTGGTAACGCCATGCTGACGCACACCGCACGGCACGATGCCATCGAAATGCGAAAGGTCGGGCTCCACATTCAGCGACACGCCGTGAAACGTCACCCAGCGGCGAATGCGGACGCCCAGGGCAGCAATCTTGTCTTCCCGTGAACCGCGCGCGACCCAAATCCCAACGCGGCCGTCGCGCCGCTCGCCTTTGACGTTGAACTGGGCGAGCGTCTCGATCAGCCATTGCTCCAGATCACGGACGTAACCGCGAACATCGGGTTTGCGCTGTTTCAGGTTCAGCATCACATAGCCGACGCGCTGGCCGGGCCCGTGATAGGTGAACTGGCCGCCACGCCCGGTGCGATAGACGGGAAAGCGTGCGTCGATCAGATCGGCATCATTGGCACTGGTGCCGGCGGTGTAGATGGGCGGATGCTCCAGCAGCCAGACCAGTTCATTCGCGTGGCCATCCGCGATGGCCGCCGCACGGACCTCCATGACCTCCAGCGCCTCGGGATAGGCGACGGGGCTGTCCGACATCCGCCATTCGGTGCGGGATTTCAGTGAGACGTCCAAATTAAGCTTTCCGAAACCATAATCCGGCACCCTTGCTGCCGATCACCGCAATATAGGCATGCAGCCATGGCTTCCAACATCGACAATATCAAAGTGGAAATCTCCGTGGTGCTTGGCCGCTCCGTCATTCCCATGCACCAGCTGCTACGCATGGGCCGTGGCGCCGTGATCGAACTGGATTCCCACCAGGACGACCCGGTGACCATCCTGGCCAACGACAAGCCTGTGGCAAAAGGGGAAATCCAGATCCATGGCGACAAGATCGGGGTTTGCGTGGTCGAACTGCTCTCCAACTATGAATAAACACATTAAACAGTGTTGAATTATTTATTCTCCACTGCATTATTGCATTTCATGAATTAGCGGCTTAGGTCTGGTGTGGTTTTCGAGGCCACGCCCATGCTTCCGCTCATTCTGAACCCTCTCAGGCTTCGGACAGGCCTTGTCGGACGAGGCGCGGCGCTGGCCCGCCGGGCGTCGCTTCTGGCCGAAGCGGATGTGGAAGCCCGGTTGTTGTCCCCCGACGTCTCTGACGAGCTCCTGGCGCCTCTCCAGCTTCTGTTTGTAGCAGGCCTGGACGAAGGGGAGGCGCGCCATCTGGCGGCCCGGGCCCGGGCTTTTGGGGTGCTGGTCAATGTCGAAGACGTTCTGCCGCTTTGCGATTTTCACGTCCCCGCCATCGTGCGGCACGGCGATCTCCTTCTGACGGCCTCGACGGGCGGCGCAGCTCCGGGCCTTTCGCGTGCCCTACGCGAGCATCTGAGCGAAAGCTTCGGCCCGGAATGGCGTGAGCGGGTCAGCGACCTTGCCGCCGAACGGGCCCGGTATCGCAGCCAGGGTCTGTCTCCCGCTGAAGTGTCCCAGAAGGTCCGCAGCCTGGTCGTGGAGAAGGGCTGGCTGTGAGCGTCACGGTGATCGATGCGCGCGCTGGCTTGCGGCCAGGCGAACCAATTACGGTCAAGGCCGAGCTTGCAGCGTTGCAGGAAAAAGCCGCTGGCCGTGATGCGCACGGCATTCTGGAGATCGCCTTGAGCGGCGATTTTCAGGGACGCACCGCAGTGGTTTCGTCATTCGGAGCAGAGTCGGCGGTGCTGCTCCATCTGGTCGCCGCGATCGATTCAGCCGCGCCGGTGCTCTTCCTCAATACCGGCAAGCTCTTCGGAGAGACTCTGCGATATCGCGACCGCTTGCAGGACGTGCTGGGTCTGGAAGATGTCCGCAGCCTTTCGCCGGGCCTGGATACACGCCGCGCGCTCGATCCCGATGGCGCGCTCTGGTCGCGCGATACCGATTCGTGCTGCGGCTTTCGCAAGGTTGCGCCGCTGGCCCTCGCCTTGAAGCCCTTCGCCGCGCAGATCACGGGCCGCAAGCGTTTCCAGACCCGCGAGCGGGGCGTGATGCAGCCGGTGGAATGGTTCGATGGGCGGTTTCGTTTCAATCCGCTGTGGCAATGGACCCAGAGCGATCTGCGGGCCTATGCCGCCGCCCACAAATTGCCGGCGCACCCTCTGGTCGCCGACGGCTACCCCTCGATCGGCTGCATGCCCTGCACCCGCCGGGTGGCGTCAGGCGAGGACTATCGCGCCGGGCGCTGGGCCGGCCTCGACAAGGATGAGTGCGGCATCCATGTCGGGACGGACGGTGACGGGATTTAGGGGCTTTTCCAGCTGGCTTGTCTAATGCGGGCAGGGTTGCTAAACCCCGCCGCCTACCAGCTTTTTTCCTGACTGTGCGGTCGTGGCGGAACGGTAGACGCGCTAGCTTGAGGTGCTAGTGGGGCAACCCGTGGAAGTTCGAGTCTTCTCGACCGCACCATTCATTCGCCCAGTCGGGCGGCCTTCATGATGAATCCCCATCAATGGCACCGTCTTTGCTTCGGTCACACCGGGGCAATGGGACTCGTATCGCCTTGGAACGTTTCGATTGGAGAGCCGCGGCCGCGCTCCGCAAGAAGAATCAAAAGCGATGGGACGCGGTCAAACAATTGATCCGCTATGCTGAGGTCGTCGGCCGGGAAACCCCCATCTCGGCTCAGTCGATTCAAGATGGCGCGCTATTCGTCAACCCGCAGGCCCCGCCAGCCAGACCATAGACCGCTTCAGAGCCCGCCTTGTGCTCAAAAGCGGCAGGCGACACTCTTGCGGGTCCGGCGGATTGTCTCAGCGATTCATCGCGGGCGCCGTGTCGCCATGCCAATAGGGGAAATCCACATGACTCGATTCAAGAACACTCTCATCGCCGGCACAGTGCTGGCGCTTTGCACTGCGACCGGTGCGATGGCGCAGGCCATCACCCACAATCAGGAAGATGCGAATTCGCCGTTTGCCAGTGCCGTGATCGTGCCGCCCGGCTACACCACTTATTACATCAGCGGCAGCGGTCCCACTGTCACCAATGCCAACGCCCCTAAAGATTCCATCGAAAGTTTTGGCGACACCGCCGCCCAGACCCGCACCACCCTGGAAGGTCTCAAGGCCAAGATGGACAAGCTTGGCATCACTTTCGGGAATGTCGTGCAGGCGCGGGTCTATCTGGCGGCGGACCCCATGAATGGCGGGAAGATGAATTCCGCTGCCATGAACGATACCTGGAAGAAATTCTTCGGCACGCCCGCACAACCCAACAAGCCCGCCCGCGCCACTATTCAGGCAGCCAATCTTGTAAAGCTGGGCGCTTTGGTGGAAATCGAATTCGTCGCCGCCAAGAAACTCCCGCCTCAGCCCTAGGACGGACGAGACAGGCCGCAATTCAGCATGGAGCTATCAATGCGTTCCAACTCTTTCGGCGAAACTATTATGGTCGCGGAAACCGGACTTGGCCGCTATCAGGTCGAAGCACGCGTGGGCAATGCGGCTATCTTGATCGACGAGCCGGTGGCTTCCGGCGGGCTGGGATCGGGTCCTAATCCCTATAATCTGCTCGGCGCTGCGCTCGGTGCCTGCAAGTCCATGACCATCCGCCTCTATGCCAATCGCAAGGGCTGGCCGCTGACGCGCGTGCAGGTCGATGTTCGTCACAAGCGTGCGGATCTCAATGCCCGCGATGTCTTCGAGGCCGACGTCCATCTCGAAGGCGATCTGGATGCGGAACAGCGCACCCGCCTCATGGAGATCGCGGAGCGCTGCCCCGTCCATCTGACCCTGACCCGCGGCGCTGACGTGCGCACGGTTTTGTTGCCCATCAAGGCCGCGTCGGGCCGCACGGAGGAAGGGCCTTCGCACATGAACTGCATGGAAGAGGCGTGTGCCGACTGATCGGAGTCAACCGAGAGATACTTCCTTGGACAACCCATGGTGAGCGCGCCCCCCGGGGCGACACCGGCCGAAATCGCGAGGTATTTCATCCCCACCTTTTCACGCCTGACCGGGGTCCTGGCATTAACGCGCAGGGCGGGAATTTTTCTCCTCTCATTCGCATTCCATGCCAGAATTGCTTCATGTTGAATTTGATCAAACTCTGCGTCGGCGTTGATTCTCTTCAGGATCTGGCGGATTGGCAGAAAAAGCGTTTGAAGGAAAAGCGCGCCAAGGGCCAGAAACCGGAACTGATCCATGTGACGCGGCAGATGCCCAAACGGGCGGCCGAATTGCTGGAAGGCGGTTCGCTCTATTGGGTGATCAAAGGCCAAATCATGGCGCGCCAGACCCTGCTGGAATTGCGCGAAATGAAGAAGAACGGCGTCCCGCATTGCGGGCTGGTTTATGACAAGCGCCTTGTGCCGGTACGCCCGCGGCCACGGCGCGCTTTTCAAGGCTGGCGCTATTTCGAGGTCAAGGATGCACCGCCCGACATCGCGGAAATGAAAGGCGCCAAGGGCCTGCCCGAAAATCTGCAGCGCGAATTGGCCGTGCTCGGCCTGCTTTAAAGTCCGTTTCCGAAGACCGTTTCAGCGTGCGGCAATGGCCGCGAAACAGGTCTGGCCGCGTTGGGTGAGCCGGTCGCAGACTTCGCGCGCCTTGCGCTCGGCGAAAAGGCCGAAACGGGCGCGATACATGGTGTGGCCGTCGCTGGACTGGTACGGAACCACCAGCCGCGCCGCTTGGCCCAGTACATCCATGGATTTCTGTGCATAGGCATCGAGCTGGGCTTTGGCAAAAGCCTGGTCGGCATAAGCGCCGATCTGAATGGTCCAGTTGCGGCCGGTTGCAGCCAATCCCATCTGATCCTGATCGCCTTCGCTGTCTTCGGTTCGCAGCGCCGGACGCATCTTGGGCAGTGCGGCCACAGTAACGGGCCTGGCGGGCACGTCGGCAAGCTGCGACGGACGGGCCTGCGGCATGGGTGCAGCGGAAGACGTCAGCCCCCCTTCATGTGAGCCGGCTTTGAGCGCGGGCAGGGGCATCGCCGCGGTCTGCATGGCAGGCGGTTGAATCGCTGGTTTCGGTGCCTGCGCGACGGATTCGAGCTGCGGAGCCTGCGCGTGAAGATTGGCGAAATTTTCATCCGGCGCACGACGTGCTTCGGCGGCATCCTCATCGTCGGTCGCGGGAATAGGCGGCGGCACGGCGGACAAGGCGGCGTACTGGCCGGACGGTGGTGTGGCCGATGGTGCAGGCAAGGTAAAGCCGGCGACCGCCGGTTGCTTTCCAAGATCCGCAACGGCGGTCCATGGCACCGGCCCGCGCGCGACTAGGGTTGGATTGGTTTCGATCTGAGCGAAGGTGGTATCGAGCAGACGCATCATCTCCAGATCGCGGCGCACGGCGGTGCGCCCGCCCATCACGATGCCGATCAGATGCACGCCACCACGCACCACCGACGACGTCAGATTGAATCCGCTGGCTACGGTAAAGCCGGTTTTGATTCCGTCAGCCCCAGGATATCGCCCGATCAAATTGTCGTGCGTGGGGTAATAAACGCCTTTGTAATTGAACCCGGGAAGCGCGAAATACGGATAGAATTGCGGAAAATCATACGCCAGGTGCCGCGCCAGAACCGAGAGGTCCATTGCGGTGGTGATCTGAAGTGGATCGGGCAGGCCGGACGCGTTGTGATAATAGGTTTCGCGCATGCCCAGCGCGCGCGCCTTTTCGGTCATCATCTGCGCGAAATGAAGTTCGGTGCCGCCCAAAGATTCAGCGATCACCACTGCCACATCATTGGCGGAGCGGATCACGATGGCGCGGATGGCGGTATCCACGGTGATGGTGGTGCCAGGGCGAAGCGAAAGCTTGGTGGGTTTCTGCTGGGCCGCATGAGACGACACCGGCATCGGCGTCTGCATGGTGATCTTGCCGGCCTTCAAGGCGTCGAACAGCATGTAGAGCGTCATCATCTTGGTCAGCGATGCGGGATGACGCTCGGCGCCTTCATTGCGGGCATAAAGAATTTTTCCCGTCGCCCCGTCCAGAATCAGAGCCGCGTCCTTGCTGGGTTCGGTGGCGCTTCCCCGCATCGGCACGATCCGATGGGCCGGGCGCGGAGCTGCCGCCCGATTGCGGTGACGGGTGGCTGCGTCGGCTGGAACAGACAGGGTCAATCCCGCCGCCAGGGCCGCAATTCCCAAAAGGAATAGTGGTTTACGCACGCCAACCAACCCTGATACCCCAGAAACAAGCCGCTCCCGGCGCCCAAAAGACCAAATTGTGTCAGCCCTTGCAAGCAGGAATGACGAATCAGCGTTATTTTACGGATGTTTAGGTTGCAGTCGCGTAGGTTCTTCCCTGTCATAAAAAATTTGCTGCGCCGCAACAAAACGGCCTTGACGACCCTACTAACCATAGGCATATAGGCTATGTTGCATTGCAGCAGGCCGCCGGATTTCCCGGGCCGTGCCGGACATGAACACGAACATGAAAGGTATGACATATGACCAAGGCAGAGACGGCCGCCGGAAATGGCTTCGCGACGGCAGAAATCAACTTCAACGCCGGCGCTGACGCCATCAAGGCCGGTTTCGACAAGGCGATCGCCGGCTATGACAGCGTTGTCGGCTATAGCAAGGACAATGCGGAAGCCCTGATCAAGTCCGCAACCGTTGCGGGCAAGGGCGCCGAGACCCTTCACAATGAAATTTATGGCTATGCCAAGCAGTCGATGGAAGAATCCATCGCCGCCGGCAAGGCGATCCTGGGTGCCAAATCGGTGCATGAAGCGATCGAAATTCAGACCGGCTTCGCCAAGACCGCTTTCGAGGCCTATGTGGCGGAACTTACCAAGTTCAACCAGCTTTTCACCGCAACGGCGAAGGACAGCTTCGCGCCGCTGCAGAATCGCGCGCAGGCTTGGGCCGAAGTGGTTCAGACGAACGCCACCGCTTGAAAATAGCGGAGTAAGGCTAAATATCCAAAGGCCCGGGGCACGCGTCCCGGGCCTTTTTATTTACCCAAAAAGGTGTTTTGGCTTAGTCTGGAACGGCGCAGGGCTTCAATCTGCGCGTTCGGAGATTGTGGAACTTCGTGCGGGATCACGGCGACGGCAACAACGGAAAAGGCGATAATACCGGCTCGGGTATCGTCACCCGCACGCGCGCCAAGACCAAGAAGCCGTCGCTCTACAAGGTCCTGCTGCTGAACGACGATTACACGCCGATGGAGTTCGTCGTCCATATTCTGGAGAAATTCTTCGCCAAAAGCCGCGAGGATGCGGTCGAAGTCATGCTGCATGTCCATCGCCATGGCGTGGGTATTTGCGGCGTTTTCACTTTTGAAGTGGCGGAAACCAAAGTTGCTCAGGTCATTGAATTTTCCCGCCGGCATCAACATCCTCTACAGTGCACGATGGAGAAAGAGTGATGCCATCCTTATCGCGTAGTCTCGAGCAGGCCTTGCACCAGGCGATCAAGCTGGCCAGCGACCGGCATCACGAATATGCCACCTTGGAGCATTTGCTGCTCGCCCTGATGGACGATGCCGATGCCGGCCAAGTGATGAAGGCCTGCAATGTCGACACCGATGCCCTGCGCCGTTCGGTGCAGAAGTATGTCGATGAGGAACTCGTCACCCTGGTGATCGAAGACGGCGAGGAAGCCAAGCCAACCACCGGCTTCCAGCGCGTGGTCCAACGCGCGGTGCTGCATGTCCAGAATTCCGGCCGTGACGAAGTGACGGGCGCCAATGTGCTGGTCGCGCTCTTCACGGAGCGCGAAAGCCATGCCGTCTATTTCCTGCATGAGCAGAATATGAACCGGCTGGATGCGGTAAGCTATATCAGTCACGGCATCGCCAAGCGTCCGGGCATGAGCCAGCCCAAGCCTGCGCGCGGCACCGATGACGAAGACGAGCCCGAAAAACCCAGCAAGCAGGGCACCGACGCGCTGGAAGCTTATTGCGTCAACCTGAATGAAAAAGCCAAGTCCGGCCGGGTCGATCCTCTGATCGGCCGCGCCGCCGAAGTCGAGCGCACGATCCAGATTCTCTGCCGTCGCCAGAAGAACAATCCTTTATTCGTGGGCGATCCGGGCGTGGGCAAGACCGCCATCGCCGAAGGCCTAGCACGCAAGATCGTCAACAACGAAGTCCCCGAAGTCCTGCGCGGCGCGGTGATCTATTCTCTCGACATGGGCTCGCTGATCGCGGGCACGCGCTATCGCGGTGATTTCGAGGAACGGTTGAAGACCGTTGTGAAGGAGTTGGAAGGCGTCAAGGGCGCCATCCTTTTCATCGATGAGATCCACACCGTGATCGGCGCCGGCGCCACCAGCGGCGGTGCGATGGATGCCTCCAATCTGCTGAAGCCGGCCCTGGCGGCGGGCATCCTGCGCTGCATCGGTTCAACCACCTACAAGGAATACCGCCAGTATTTCGAGAAGGACCGCGCCCTGGTGCGCCGGTTCCAAAAGATCGACGTCTCCGAACCGACCGTACCGGACTCGATCAAGATCCTGATGGGGATCAAATCGTATTTCGAGGAATATCACAAAGTCCGCTACACCGCCGATGCGGTGAAGGCGGCGGTGGAGCTTTCCGCCAAATACATCAATGACCGCAAGCTGCCCGACAAAGCGATCGATGTGATCGACGAGGTGGGCGCCTCGCAAATGCTGCTGCCGGAAAGCCGCCGCAAAAAGGTGATCGGCGTCAAGGAAGTGGAAGACGTGGTCGCCAAGATCGCGCGGATACCTTCCAAATCCGTTTCCAAGGACGACACCGAGGCGCTCAAGTCGCTCGAAGGCGATCTTGCGCGGGTCGTCTATGGCCAGGGACCGGCTATTCACGCCTTGTCCAGCGCCATCAAGCTGGCGCGTGCAGGCCTGCGTCAACCGGAAAAGCCCATCGGTTCCTACCTGTTCTCAGGGCCGACCGGTGTCGGCAAAACCGAAGTGGCCAAGCAGCTCGCCAGCATTCTTGGTGTCGAATTCCTGCGCTTCGACATGAGCGAATATATGGAGCGCCATACGGTCAGCCGTCTGATCGGCGCGCCCCCCGGCTATGTCGGCTTTGACCAGGGTGGCCTTCTGACCGATGGCGTCGATCAGCATCCGCATTGCGTGCTGCTGCTGGACGAAATCGAGAAAGCCCATGGCGATCTGTTCAACATCCTGTTGCAGGTGATGGACCACGGCAAACTCACCGATCACAACGGCAAGAAAATCGATTTCCGCAATGTGGTATTGATCATGACCACCAATGCGGGCGCCTCCGATGCCGCCAAGGACGCCATCGGCTTTGGCCGCGGCAAGCGGGAAGGCGAGGACGAAGAGGCGATCAAGAAGCTCTTCACGCCCGAATTCCGCAACCGGCTGGATGCAATCATTCCCTTCTCGCCGCTCTCGCGCGACACCATCGACAAAGTGGTTGAGAAATTCGTCCTCGAGCTGGAAGCGCAATTGGCCGACCGGGACGTCACATTCGACCTGACAGCGGAAGCAACACGCTGGCTGGGCGAGAAGGGGTACGACGATGCCTTCGGCGCCCGTCCGCTGGCGCGCGTGATTCAGGAAAATATCAAGAAGCCGCTGGCGGACGAGATTCTGTTCGGGCAGCTGAAGGACGGCGGCACCGTGCGCGTTCTGCTGGACCGGGAGAAGGACAAGCTGGCGTTCGAATTCATCCCTGCGGCGGACGCCAAGCCGCGGGCACCCAAGGGAAAGAAGACGAAGGAAAACATCGAAAAATAGGAGGCGGTCATGACATGGTTGGCCCGCGCCACTGCTGTGGCGATGGTTGTTGCGACACCGGCTTTCGCCCATCACGGCTGGGGCGGCAACGTTGAAGAAGTCACCAGCATGACTGGCACCGTGGTGCAGGGCGTCTCGATGGCAGGCCCCCACGCCACCATGAAGGTCAAGATCGGTGCTGACCTCTGGGACATCACCTTGGCGCCGCCCGCCCGTGCCGCCCGCTCCGGTCTTGCCGAAGGACTCATTCCGGTGGGCGCCACCGTAACGGTGCGCGGCAATAAGAACCGCGACGCCAATCGTCATGAGATGAAGACCATCATGGTCCGCTATGGCGAAAAGCAGTTCGACGTTTATCCCGAGCGCGAATAATTACCGCCCATTCCAACATCGCGCCTTTCCTGCACTGGCTTGAGGCATCGCGCCTCGGGCATGCGATGCGGGAAACGGGCGTCTGGACCTATGGCATCGTCAATCTGGGGCACATCCTGGGAATCGCGATGCTGTTCGGGGCCATCCTGCTTCTGGATTTGCGGATGCTGGGCGTCTGGCGCGCCCTGCCGCTCGCGGCCTTGTCGCGCGCTTCGGTGACGGTGGCCGCGGCTGGCTTCACGCTCGCCGCAATCACCGGCATTCCCATGCTCGCGACCAAGGCGGGCGATTATATCGGCAACCCGTTTCTGCTGATCAAATTTCCCGTCATTGCCCTGGCTTTGGTCAATGTCGTCCTTTTGCATCGGTCTCAGGCTTGGGCTGCACATCGCGTGCGCGCCTTGCTGCCGCCGGAGCAGAATCGTCTGGCGATCCATGCCGCGCTTTCGCTGGGACTTTGGCTCACCGTCATCACCGCCGGGCGCATGATCGGCTATTGGTGAAGGCGACTAGAGCGCGCTTCTAATTTTTGCAGCGATCGGCTCCAGCGTCCCGGGATCGGCCATGCCACGCGCGTGCATTCCCAGATCCACGCCTGCGCTGCGCGGGATGACATGGAAATGCACATGGAAGACGCTCTGGCCCGCCGGTGCACCGTTCAACATCGCCAGCATGATGCCTGGCGCATTCAGGCCTTTCTTCACCGCAATCGCGATTTTTTGGGTGGTCGCCATCATTGCGGCGGCGCCCGTCGGTGAAAGCTCCAGAATATTTTCCGCGGGCTCCTTGGGAATCACCAGGACATGGCCTTCGGCCTGGGGCATCACATCCATGAAGGCGAGGGTGTGTTCGTCTTCGAACACTTTGACACAGGGAATTTCGCCTCGCAGAATTTTTGCGAAGATGTTGTTGTTGTCATAGGCCATCTATTTTCCCTTCCTGAACGGCCCATGTTCGGCCAGTTCGCTGATATGTTCGCTGACCGCTTCGCGTTCCTGGACCAGGAATTGATCCACCGCCCGGCGCAGGCCCTTATGGGCGATATAATGGGCGCTGTAGGTTTCTTCCGGCATATAGCCGCGCAGCAATTTGTGTTCGCCTTGAGCGCCTGCTTCGACCTTGGACAATCCGCGCGCAATCGCAAAGTCGATCGCCTGATAATAACAAGTCTCGAAATGCAGGAAGGGGACATATTCCAGCGTTCCCCAATTGCGACCGAACAAAGTACCTTCGCCCATGAGATTAAGCGCGCCCGCGATATAGTCGGGCCCGCGGCGCGCCATGATCAGCACGATCTGATCGGGCATGCTGGCCCCGATGCGGCTGAAGAAATTGCGGGTGAGGTAGGGCTGGCCCCATTTGCGGCTTCCCGTGTCGGTATAAAATTCGAAGAAGCGATCCCAATGCGCCTCGGTAATGTCCGCACCGGTAAGCCAGTCGAAGCTAATCCCTTCCTGTGCCACGGCGGCGCGTTCCTTGCGCAAATTCTTGCGCCTGGACGAGGATAGTTCGCCGAGAAACTGCTCGAAATCGCGATAACCGGGATTGTGCCAGTGAAATTGCCGGTCGGTGCGCAGCAGATAACCTTCGTCGGCCGCCGCTGCCCATTCTTCCTTGCGCAGGAAGGTGATGTGCAGCGACGAGGCGCCGATCTGGTCTGTCGCCGCCTTGCCGGCCTTGAGCAACAAGGTCCGGCTTTCCGGTGTGACGGTGAGAATGCGCGGCCCGGTTACCGGGGTGAAAGGCACGGAGCATTGCAGCTTGGGATAATAGTCGCCGCCCGCGCGCTCCAATGCATCCGCCCAGGCATGATCGAAGACATATTCACCCTGGGAGTGGCTTTTCAGATAGGTCGGCAGGATTCCGGTTACGGCGCCTGCTTCTTCCAGCACAAGGTGTGCCGGTTGCCATCCCGTTCGCGATGATGCGGAGCCGGACGCTTCCAGCGCCTCAAAGAACTCGAACCGGGTGAAGGGATGGGGATCGGGCCGGTTGTCCGGATTGGCGCAGGCGTTCCATGCCTGTTTGCCAATTCCGGCCACACCGTCCGCAAGGCGTACCGTCATGCGATTTCGAACACACCGTCCACTTCGACAGCGACGCCGCGCGGCAGCGACCCGGCGCCGGTCGCGGCGCGGGCATGCTTGCCGGCATCGCCCAGCACGGCAACGATGAGATCGGACGCGCCATTGCCCACTTCGGGATGTTGGGTGAAATCGGTGGTGGCATTGACGAAAACGCCCAACTTGACGCACCGGCGCACGCGTTCCAGATCGCCGCCACAGGCTGCTTTCAGTTGCGCCAGCAGATTGACGGCACAGAGCTTGGCCGCGTCCTTGCCATCCTCAAGCGAAATTTCTGCGCCCACCTTGCCAATGTATTTGAGACCTTCGGCGGACACCGTCACCTGTCCGGAGATGAAGACCAGATTGCCGGTCACCACATAAGGGACATAGCTCGCGACCGGCGCGGGCGGCGTGGGAAGCTGGATGCCGAGTTCTTTGAGGCGGGATTCGATCTTGGACATGAGCACCTTCGGGTTGAGAGACAATAAGATCGCATAAAGCGGGGTTTTTCCATGAGCTATTTTCGCATACCGCGTCCTTTGCCCACGGCCTCGCCACCGAATTTCGAACGGATCTTGTCCATCGCCCGTTCCGCCGCCGCCCGCTTGTCGCTGACCGGATCGATCAGGCTGGCGGGGTCGGCCTGCACCCCGGCGGTGAGATTGGAAAGGCCCACCCCCAGCAGGCGGAACCGCTTTCCATCGGCTTCCCGCTTCAGGGCCGATTGGGCCACGCGGAATATCTTGTCCGCCAGCTGTGTTGGCGCATCCAGCGAGGCGCTGCGGGTCAACAGCCGGAAATTGGCGGTCTTGAGCTTCAGGACCACGGTGCGGCCGGAAAGATTGTAATTCTTGGCGCGGGCGGAAACCCGCTCGGCTTGGCGCCACAGCACCGCTTCCAGATCGGAAAGCCTCGAAAGATCCGCGTTGAACGTGGTCTCGGATGAAATCGTCTTCATTTCGCCGCCGGGATCGACGGCGCGGCTGTCCCGGGCCTGGGCGATACGGGCCAGCCAGAGACCGGTCGCGCCGTAGCGGTTGGCAAGATCGCGCGAGTCGGCGTCCTGGAGCTGACCGATCGTGGCAAAGCCATCCCGTTCCAGCCGGGCCGCCAGCACCTTGCCGGCGCCGCGGATAATTCCCACCGGCTTGTCACGCAGGAATGACTTGGCTTCCCCCATGCCGATCACGGCAAAGCCGCGCGGCTTGTCCAGCTCGCTGGCCAGCTTGGCAAGAAATTTGTTGCCGGAAAGGCCCACCGAGACGGTGATGCCCAACTGTTGCTCGATCTGCCGCGTCAGTCTGGCCATGGTGCGGGCAGGCGCCATGCCATGGATGCGGGTCGTGCCCGACAGGTCGAGATAGGCCTCGTCGAGCGAGAGCGGCTCGACCAGCGGCGTCAGTTGACGCATCAACGCGCGGATTTCACGGGCCACTTCCACATACAGACTCATGCGCGGCTTGATGACCACCGCATCGGGACAGAGCTTGCGCGCCTGGAACATCGGCATCGCCGAGCGCACGCCATAACGGCGCGCGATATAGCAGGCCGTGGATACGACGCCGCGCGTGCCGCCGCCAATGATCACCGGCGACTCTGCCAGCGAGGGATCGTCACGTTTTTCGATGGACGCATAAAAGGCATCGCAATCCATGTGTGCAATGGACAGGGTTTCAAGTTCGGGATGGGCCAGAATACGGGTGCCGCCGCAGCTGGGGCACGGCGCTTGCGGCGAGGCATCCGAAGAGCAATCGCGGCAAAAAGCTGGCCACTGCGCCAAAGTCATTCAAACCCTCATAGTGCGAAGCGGTCGGGCATTATAAATCCCATAACCAGGCTGCGCCCCGTACGCCGCTGGAATCGCCGTGCATGTTCTTGACGATGCGCGGCGGCGCCTCCGGCGTGAAGGCGTGACGTTCCACCAGGGAGGGAAGCTCACGATAGAGGCTTTCGATATTGGATAGCCCGCCGCCCAAGACGATCACGTCGGGATCCAGGATGTTGACCACGGACGCCAGGGCGCGACCCAACCTTTCCATCCAGCGCGCGACAGCCGCACGCGTTTCCGCGGTTTGCGCAGCGACCACTTTTTCCGCGGTCCAGTCCGGAATTCCCTGACCTTCATGCCGCTCAAAATCTTTTGCCAGAGCTGGGCCGGACAGAAATTGCTCGATGCAGCCTTGCTGGCCACAATAGCAAACACTTGTCTCCTGCCATTCGTCAGGGCTCATGCCGGGCAGGGGGTTATGGCCCCATTCGCCGCCGATGCCATGCGCGCCTTCCAGCACCCGGCCATTCACCACCACGCCGCCCCCGGTTCCGGTGCCCAGAATGACGCCGAACACCACGGCCTGACCCGACCCGGCGCCGTCCGTCGCTTCCGAAAGGGCGAAACAATTGGCATCATTTGCCAGCCGCACCGGCCTGCCCAATGCCAATTCGAGATCGTGGGGAAATGGCTTTGCGTTCAGCCAAACGGAATTGGCATTCTTGATCAGCCCGGTCCGCCGGCTGACATTGCCGGGAATGGCCAGGCCGACGCTGCCACTCTCGCCAATTTCCCGTTCGGCATCCGCAACCAGCTTCGCAATCGCCGCGACCGTTCCCTCATAGTCGCGAACGGTGGCAATACGCCGCCGCAAAATTTCGCGCCCGGACGCTTCCAGCGCCACGATCTCGGTTTTGGTCCCGCCCAGATCAATGCCGAACCGCATCAAGCCTCCAACCGGAAACGGGCCTGGTGAACAGCCGAGGTTGATATTGAAGCGCTCTGGCAAAATTCGAGCAGAAGTGGCTCATTTATCAGAAGAAAGTCCAATAGCGCACCCAGCAGGTCGCGATCGCCTGCTGCCCGGCGCAGGTCCGCTGCTTCCAGACCTGAGGCCGTCAGGAAGCGCGCAATGCCCTCCGGCTGGCCCGCGAGCCAGGCCAGGGCTTCCAAAGCCAAGATTTCCGCCTTTTCCGGGTTCATACGATCCTTCATCGTCAAGACAGCGTTAAGACCTTTTCCCTAATACTGCGCAACCGCAGAATTCTGTCACCCCCGCGCTACTCAGCGGGCCGGAGAGACGCCATGGATGCCAAGACAAAAACCGTTCTGATCGTGGAGGATAACGAGCTCAACATGAAGCTCTTCCACGACCTGCTGGATGCCCATGGCTACAATATTTTGCAGACCAAGGACGGCATGGAAGCGCTGGACATCGCCCGCGAACACCATCCCGACCTGATCCTTATGGATATCCAGCTGCCGGAAGTCTCCGGTTTGGAAGTCACCAAATGGCTGAAGGAAGATGACGCGTTGAAATCCATTCCGGTGGTCGCCGTCACCGCCTTCGCCATGAAGGGCGACGAGGAAGTGATCCGCCAGGGCGGGTGCGAGGCTTATATCTCCAAGCCGATCTCCGTGACCAGTTTTCTGGAAACCGTCCGCCGTTTTATCGGGTAACGGGCTGAGCGCCCGAATTTCATGACCGCACGCGTCCTCGTCGTCGACGACATAATGTCCAACGTCAAGCTTCTCGAAGCGAAGCTGTCGGCGGAGTATTTCGACGTCGTCACAGCCTTCAACGGGCTGGAATGCCTGGCGCGCATGGCCGAGAACGTACCCGACATCGTTCTGCTCGACGTAATGATGCCGGGCATGGACGGCTTCGAAGTTTGCCGCCGCATCAAATCCGATCCCAAGATCGCGCATGTTCCGGTGGTCATGGTGACAGCGCTGGACCAGCCGTCCGACCGGGTCACGGGCCTGGAAGCAGGCGCCGACGATTTTCTCACCAAGCCGGTGGACGATGCCGCCCTGTTCGCGCGGGTGCGTTCGCTGGTGCGCCTCAAGCTGATGACCGACGAACTCAGGATGCGCGAATCCACCGGCCAGAGCATGGGCCTGCTGGATCCCGCCGAAAACCTCCTGGACGCCAATCCGGTCGGCCGCATTCTGGTGATCGAGGACCGGCTCGAGACCGTGGCCTGGTTCACATCGGCTTTGTCGCCCCGCCACGAAGTCACATCCGTCGATACCTTTGAGGAAGCGTTGGTTCGCGTACGGGGCGGCGATCCCGACCTGGTGGTAGTCAGCTTGGGCATGCGGGGATTCGACGGTTTGCGTCTCTGCTCACAGCTGCGATCCCTGCCGGAGGGACGCAACGTTCCCATCTTGGTGGTGGTTTCGGACGGCGATCGCCGCAAGCTCACCCAGGCGCTTGAGATGGGCGTCAACGACTATCTGACGCGGCCTGTCGACAAGAATGAATTGGTGGCGCGCGTCCGTACTCAGCTGCGCAAAAAGCGTTATGCCGACCGGCTGCGCCACAATGTCCAGCTCAGCCTGGAAATGGCGATCACCGACCAGCTTACCGGCCTGCACAATCGCCGTTACATGGCCCGGCATCTCAACAATCTTGTCGCCAGCGCCAAGAACGCCGGCAAGCCTCTCGCTTTCGTGATCATGGACATCGACTATTTCAAGGCGGTCAATGACACCCATGGCCACGATATCGGGGATGAAGTGCTGAAGGAATTCGCGGGCCGCATTGCCGCCAATGTGCGCGGCATCGATTTGGCCTGTCGCTATGGCGGAGAGGAATTCGTGGTGGTGATGCCCGATACCGACATCGCGTTCGCTTATTCAGTGTCGGAGCGGCTGCGTCATTCGATCGAGACCACACCGTTCCGCATCAGCCGCGCGCCCAACGCGCTCAAGCTCACGATATCCATCGGTATTGCCGGTCTCGAAGGCCCGGGCGACAGCGCTGAGGCACTTCTGCATCGCGCCGACCAGGCGCTGTACAGCGCCAAGAAAGCCGGACGCAACCGTGTCGTGGCGGATGCGGCCTGATTTTTTGTTTACCCCCTCTGCCTACGCACGCCCGAGGGCGTGCTACGGCATCTCCCCCACCAGCGCGCTCACGCGCGCGCAGGGGAGGCGGACCAGAGCTCGCTGAAAGAGCGTTTAGCTTTCTGGCTGCGCGGCCATTTCCAAGGCCTTGTCGATCACCATGGTCAGGACCTGGGGCTCGCGCGCGCCCGAGACCGCGACCTTGTTGGCGAAGATCATAGCTGGCACGCCGGTGACACCCATCTCGCGGGCCAGCTGGTCTTCTCGTTCCACCAAGGCAAGGTCCTGGTCGCTTTCCAGCATGTCGGCCACCTGTGCCCCATCCATGCCGCAAACATCCGCGATGTCGGCCAGGATGCGGATATCGCCGATATCTTCGCCATTCTCGAAATATGCGGCGAACAGGCGTTCCACCACTTCGTCCTGGGCTCCGGTCAGCGCTGCCCAGCGGATCAATCGATGGGAATCCAGCGTATTGGGCGCGCGGCGGATAGCTGCGAAATCGAATTCGATGCCTTCTTTTGCGCCTTCGGCCGCGATGACTTTCTGCGCTTCCGCGACACCACCATTCTTGCCGAATTTGGCCGTCAGATAAGCTTCGCGCTCCAGTCCGCCTTTGGGCACGCTGGGATCGAGACGATAGGGACGGTAACGGACATCGAAACTGATGGCTGGCCGCATCGCGATGGCGCGGCCCAGGCGGCGCTTGCCGATGAAGCACCAGGGACAAACCGTGTCGGAAATGAAGTCTATCTGCATCGATTTACGCCGAGAATAAGAGAAGGGGTTATTTCAGAATTTGAGTGGTGATTTCATTGATCGCGGAGATCGCACGGACGGAAACGACCCCCTTGCGGTTTCGCACGGTAATCGTGGCGCTCACCGGTAAAAGGCCCGGGACTACGGCCTGGTTCGAAGCCGGTGGCTGAGCGACGAATTCCAGAACGATGGTATGGGCATCGCCCGGCAGACTAGTCTTGACCGGCTTCAGCGCCACACGCTTCCAACCGCCGCCCGTCACCGCGCCGCGTGCCTGAATGACAATGCTGCCGCCCTTGGCCGTCGCGATAAGGCCGTCGATCCGCGCCACCGCCTTGTCGGTTAAAATCTGCGTTGCCGCTCGAGCGGGCAGCGCTGCAAGCATCACCACCAAGACAAGAGTGCCACGCATCGCGGTTCCGTATTTGCGGAGCATCATTCTATTGGGAAATGCGGCCATTTCAGGATGTTTCAGCAATTGCCGGGCCAGGTTCGGCACAAATGTCTCATAGATCCAGCTCGGCCCAGACAGGAACATGGTCCGACGGCTTATCGCCTTCGCGGACATGCTTGTCGATGCCGCAAACCCGGAGGCGGTCCAGGCCTTGTGGGGAAAGCAGGATATGGTCGATGCGGATGCCGTGATTTTTGCGCCAGGCGCCCGCCTGATAATCCCAGAACGTATACTGCCCCGGGGCCTGATTGCTGGCGCGAAAGGCATCGGTATAGCCGAGATTCTCCATCATTCTCAGTGCCGCTCTCGACTGAGGCTGGAACAGCGCATCATTGACCCAAGCCTTGGGATCGTAGCAATCCCGCTCCTCCGGAATGATGTTGTAGTCGCCGATCAATGCCACCGGCTCCTCATTCATCAGGAGACCTTTGGCATGTGCATGCAGTCGCTTCAGCCATGACAATTTGTAGCTGAATTTCTCGGTCCCGATCGGATTGCCGTTGGGAGCATAGATCGACGCGATGCGCAGGGCTCCTTTTTTGCCCGTCACCACCGCCTCGAGATAGCGCGAATGGTCGTCGCTATCGCCGCCGGGCAAGCGCGGCGTGACGTCTTCCAGCGGCAATTTCGACAGAAGCGCAACGCCATTATAGGCCTTTTGTCCGTGTACGGCGCAATTATAGCCCAGCGCCTCGAACGCCTCGGCGGGGAAATTCTCGTCCTGGCATTTGATTTCCTGCAGCGCGACCACATCGGGCTTGGCTTCCTTGAGCCAGGCAGTGGCGGCTTCAAGCCTTACCTTGATGGAGTTAACATTCCAGGTCGCGACTTTCATTCTGTCACCATCTTCAGCTCGTGCCGCGCCATTTGATAACTTCTTTACAATACTGATACACGCTATATGTCGGACCCACCGGCACCGCATTTTGGGGAATGCATGGATGAATCCGAATACCATATACAGGTTCGACCTTCAATTTCCTCAAAGACTATGAGCTCCATTTCCTTTGTTTGTCCGGTCGACAAGAATCCGCTTCTGGATTCCGGCGCCGTTCTTACTTGCCCAAAATGCGAAAGGGCATTCCCGCTTGTGAATGGCGTCCCCGTTCTGATCAATGAGGATAACAGCGTTTTTCGTATTTCCGACTATACGCAAGACGCCGGATATGGCGGTGCCAGTTCCTACGGCGGATCGCTTGACAGAGCTTCGGGGTTAAAAAAAGCCTATCGCCGTTTTGCGAGAATATTGTCGGAAGCGGACGTTGTCGGCTGGTCGTTCGATGCGATTGAACATATCGTCGCAGTAAACAGCAATCCCAGGATCCTGGTGATCGGCGCCGGTGATCGCAAGTATCCCGGCGATGTGATCTTTACCGATGTGGCCTTTGCAAAAGGCGTGTCCTGCATCTGCGACGCGCACGACATTCCATTCGCCGACAATTCTTTCGACGCCGTTTTTGCCGATGCGGTTCTGGAACATGTATGCGATCCGCAAAGATGCGTTTCCGAAATCGCGCGTGTGCTGAAGCCGAGGGGCTTTGTGATGGCCGTCACCCCATTTCTGCAACCCGTCCATATGGGGGCTTACGACTTTACCCGCTTCACCTATCTGGGGCATCGCAGGCTCTTCAGGCACTTTGACGATATACAGAGCGGTCCTTGCGGCGGTCCGATCTATTCGTGGATACACCTGTTCCGCAATATCCTGCTTTCGCTTTCGGACAATCACAAGATCCAGTCGGCACTGCGCTTCATTGGATTGCTGCTGACATACCCCGTGCGCTGGCTTGAGAAGATATTCCCGCGCACCCAGACCGCTTATAACAGCGCCTGCGCCTTTTATTTTCTGGGACGCTTGCGCGAACAGCCGATTTCAGACCGGGAAATCATCTCGATGTTCAGAGGCCGATAGCGCTCAGACCGAAAAGCTGGTGCCGCAGCCGCAGGAGGCGGTGGCGTTGGGATTGTTGACCTTGAAGGCC
Source organism: Pseudomonadota bacterium (assembly GCA_040389405.1). Lineage (GTDB taxonomy): Bacteria > Pseudomonadota > Alphaproteobacteria > Micropepsales > Micropepsaceae > Rhizomicrobium. The sequence goes on from JAZJZY010000003.1 coordinate 47,810, forward strand.
TGGCCGATCAGGCCATCGGTGAAATCGATCTCCGCCCCGGCCAGGAAATCCAGTGATACCGGATCGATCAGGATCCTGGCCCCGCCTTCCTCGATGAACAGGTCTTCGGCCAGGCGGGTTTCGTCCAGGGCGAAATTATATTGGAAACCGGAACAGCCGCCGCCGGTCACCGCCAGCCGCAGCATGGCGCCGCCGCCTTCGCCCGCCAGAATTGTGGCGATTCGCTTGGCGGCACTGGGGGATACGGTAACGGGCATATTCATGGCGGAACTCTAGGCAGGGTCGGTGACAGGCCTTATGTAGTCCTCGCTATGGCATCCGCAAAGGGCCAGATACCAGCCGATCCGCTGCCGCCCGGCCATTTGCTGGGGCCAATATTCGTGGCTCCCCCGGTTCCGGCGCCGTTCGCCACCCGCCCGGCGCAAAGCCGGGGGCGGTTTCATCCGGAGGCCGAGAGCCCCACCCGGACCTGCTACAGCCGCGACCGCGACCGCATTATCCATTCTTCGGCCTTCCGCCGCCTCAAGCACAAGACGCAAGTCTTCGTCCAGCATGAAGGCGACTATTTTCGTACCCGGCTCACCCATTCTGTGGAGGTGGCCCAGCTGGCCCGCAGCCTGGCGCGCATTCTGGCGGTGGATGAGGATTTGGCGGAGACAGTGGCACTGAGCCACGATCTGGGGCACACGCCCTTTGGCCATTCCGGTGAAGAGGCGTTGAACGCGGTGACGGGCGACATTGGCGGCTTCGACCACAATGCCCATGCGCTGCGCCTGGTTACAAAGCTGGAGCACCGCTATGCGGATTTCGACGGCCTCAACCTGACGTGGGAAACGCTCGAAGGGCTGGTCAAGCATAATGGCCCGATCAACGGCAATGTGCCCGGACCCATTGCCGGCTTTGACGCGCGTTGGTCGCTGGAACTGGCGCGCTGGCCGGGCCTGGAAGCGCAGATCGCGGCCCTGGCCGACGATATCGCCTACATCAATCACGACATCGATGATGGATTGCGGGCGGGACTGTTCACGATCAACGATCTCGCCGCGGCTCCATTGGCGGGCGATCATGTTCGGGCTGTCCTGTTACGGCGCGGAGAGCTGGAACTCAGCCGCTTCATCGGCGAACTTATCCGTACACTGATGAGCGCCTTGATGGATGACGTGCTGTGCGAGACCCGCACAAGACTGGCATCGACCGAGCCGCGATCTGCCGCGGATATCCGCGCGAAGCCGCATGCGTTGGCCGGTTTTTCCCCGTCCATGCTGGCGCAGGTCCGCGGCCTCAAGGAATTTCTTTTCGCACGCATGTATCGCCATCCCCGCGTCATCGGCCCTATGATGCGGGCGCAAGGCGTGGTGACGGACCTTTTTGGGGCGCTGGCCACCGAACCGGGATTGCTGCCGCCCGACTGGGCCGCACAATGCGGAGAAGCGGGCGATCCGGCGACGCGGCGGGTGGTGCGGGACTATATCGCCGGCATGACGGACAATTATGCGCTGGCCGAGCACGCCCGCGTCACCGGCACGAGCATTTCCCTGGCTTAGGTGCAAGCGGCCCGCCGGGTCCGCAGCAATTGTGAAACACAATTTTAAGCGTGCCGTGAAATCGCCGCGACGGGGCGGAGAATTGGTGATTCGCGGCATTGTGGATGCTAAAGTGTCTTCAACCAGATTCGGATCAGCAACCAATGCCCCAGCACGAACGCGGCCTTTATGAACCCGGCGAGGATGTGCGGGTCTACGATGCGTCCGAAGAAGACGAGGATGTTGAAGGTTCCCGCCTTCCGCTTCTGATCGTCTTGGCGCTTCTGGTGCTGGCGATGTTCGCCGGCTTTGTCTGGCTGGCTTACAGCGAAGGCGTTGCGCGGGGCCGCGGGGAGACCCCGGTCATCACGGCCGACGCCGGCCCGGCCCGTGTGGCGCCGGAGAATCCCGGCGGCGCAGCGGAACCTTACAAAGGCTTCAAAATCTACGAACAGCCGGCGCCTCCGGACGACGACACAGCCCAGGCCGCTCCTGCGCCGGCAGCTTCATCCCCACCGCCAGCGACAAAGCCTGCATTGACTGAAACGCCTGCACCAACTCCGCCTGCAAAAGTGGAAGCGCCCGCCGCGCCGGCCAAGGTCGCCGCCGTCGTGCCGAAACCGGCGCCCGCGTTGAAGGCTTCGCAATTGCCGCCACAGCCCGCCGCACCGATCGGTCCGGCGACGGCGCCGCCACGGGCATTGAACGCGACGAGTGCGCCAGTTGCCGCTCCGCCTGTGCCCAAACCTGTTATCGCTGCGCCGCCCGTACCCAAACCCGTTGTCGCTGCGGCGCCCGCTCCGACCGTTCCCGTTGCAAGCGCGCCAGTGGCTGCGGGCGCGTCCGTTCTACAGATCGGTGCTTACAAATCGCAGGCCGATGCCGATCGGGCTTGGACCACTTACAAAACCAAGCATGCCTCGTTGCTGGCCGGCTATTCGCCGGATGTGAAACAAGTGGATCTGGGCGAGAAGGGAACCTGGTTCCGGCTGCGGATCGCCGGCTTCCCCAGCAAGGATGTCGCCTCGGCGCTGTGCGACCGCTTGAAGGCGGACGGCGGCGGCTGCTTCCTGGGCAAATAATGCGATCGCGCGCGATCTATGGCTGTGGCGGGCTGACATTGTCCGCCGACGAACGCGCGTTCTTTCGCGACGTCCGGCCATGGGGGTTCATTCTGTTCGGCCGCAATATCCAGACGCCGGATCAGGTGCGCTCGCTGGTGCGCGCCTTGCGAGAGACGGTGGGAGACGCTTCCGCTCCCGTTTTGATTGATCAAGAAGGCGGCCGGGTTGCGCGCCTCAAACCACCGACCTGGCATGAGCGTCCGCCGGCGGCCCGGTTCGGCGATCTTCATCGAGGCAATCCGGAAGCGGCCCGGGAAGCCACATATCTCAATGCACGGCTGATCGCACACGATCTGGCGGGGCTGGGCATCAATGTCGATTGCCTTCCCGTGCTGGATGTTCCCGTGGCCGGCGCTCACGACATTATCGGCGACCGGGCTTTTGCCCATGACCCTGCCACGGTGATCGATCTTGGCCGCGCCCAGATCGAGGGTTTGATCGAAGGCGGCGTGCTGCCGGTGATGAAGCACATTCCCGGCCATGGCCGGGCAGGGGCCGACAGCCATCTGGCGCTGCCACGGGTTGACGCCGAGGCCGAGGAACTGTCGGCCAGCGATTTTGTCACCTTCCGCAGCCTGGATCTTTGCCCGATGGCGATGACAGCGCATGTTGTCTACGATTCGATTGATCCACAGCGACCTGCGACCACCAGCCCGAAAGTCATTCGGGATGTGATCCGGGGTGAGATAGGATTTGGCGGATTGTTGCTGTCCGACGACCTGTCGATGCAGGCGCTGGACGGTCCATTGGATGTACGCACGCGAGCGGCCCTGTTTGCCGGCTGCGATGTGGTGCTCCACTGCAATGGTAAAATGGACGAGATGAAACTGGTGGCGTCTGAAACGAAAATCCTGGAAGGCCTGCCTTTGAAACGGGCGGAAGCGGCATTGGCGCATCTGATCCAGCCGGACATCTTCGACCCCAAGGCGGCCGAGGCGCGTTTGGCACAATTGCTGGTGGTGGCATGACCGACACCGCGGAAAATTTCGACGATTTCGAGTCCACGGCAATCATCGCCAATGACGATGCGCTGGTGGTGACGGTGGACGGCTTTGAGGGGCCGCTGGACCTCCTGCTGACCCTGGCCCGCAACCAGAAGGTCGATATTGCCAAGATCTCGGTCCTGAAACTGGCCGACCAGTATCTGGAATTCATCGAGGCGGCCAAGAAGATCAATCTGGAGCTGGCGGCCGACTATCTGGTGATGGCAGCCTGGCTGGCCTATCTCAAATCCCGCCTGGTGCTGCCACAGGAAAAAGCGCCCGAGGGTGAGCCCAGCGCCGACGAAATGGCGACCAGGCTGCGCTGGCGGTTGCAGCGGCTGGATGCCATGCGCGCCGCCGCCACCCGGTTGATGAACCGCGAACGCCTGGGGCGTGACGTATTCGGACGGGGCGATCCCGAGCCGGTCAATGTCGTCAAGCTTCGGACCTACAAGGATACGCTTTACGACCTGCTGACCTCCTATGCCACCGACCGGGCCCGGCGGCTCGGCGGCAAGGCCTACCAGCCCACAGTTTCTCCGGTTCTCCAGATCGAAGAGGCGCGCGAACGCCTGGAGCGGATGCTGGGCCGGATCAGCGACTGGAGCGGCCTGAGCCGCCTCCTGCCGCCAGACTGGCAAGGCGGGCGGCGGCGGCGCTCGGCCCTGGCATCGACCCTGCTGGCCTGCCTGGAACTGGCCCGGGACGGCAAAGTCGAATTGAGCCAGGGGGCACCGTTCGAGGAGATTTATGTGCGCGACCGATCGGGAGCGCACCCACCACTGGCACCCGAAGCGGGGGCGTGACATGAACCGCGTAGCAACATTGATAGCGACAATTGAAACCGAGATGGACGTCGAGACTGAAACCCCCGCCAGCGTGAACCCGGAACATCTGCGGATGGTCGAGGCATTGCTGTTCGCCGCGGGCGAGCCCCTGGACCAGAAAGCGCTGTCTACATCTCTGCCGGAAGGCGCAGATGTCCCGGGCTTGATCGCTACCCTTCAAGCAATTTATGAGAAGCGCGGTGTAAACCTTTGCTCTGTATCTGGGAAATATCAGTTCCGCACAGCTGCCGATCTGGCTTTTCTGCTGCGCAAGGAGCAACCGGAGCAGAAGCGCCTGTCAAAGGCCGCAATCGAAACCTTGGCCATCATTGCGTATCACCAGCCTGTTACCCGGGCCGAGATCGAAGACATCAGGGGCGTCGTCATGTCCAAGGGGACGGTGGATACCCTGATGGAAGTCGGCTGGGTCAAGATCCGTGGCCGCAAACGGACCCCGGGACGTCCGGTCACCTACGGCACCAGCGAAGCCTTTCTGGTCCAGTTCGGCCTGGAGAGCGTCGGACATTTGCCGGGGCTGGATGAACTGAAGGCAGCCGGCTTCCTGGAAGCCATCCCGCCATCTGGTTTCGACGTACCCAATCCTTCGGACGGCCTGGGCCCGGACGAAGACCCCTATGAGGGCGAGGAAGCCGAAGACCTAGCCACCGGCAGCGTCAATCTGGACGAAGCCTGAATTCAGGGGCGCGGCCAGGAAAAGTGGAAGCCGGTTTTCCGTCCGGCCGCGCGACCATTGAATTACGGCGCTTCCGCCATCGACTTCATCTTGGCCAACGCCGCGGTAAAGCGGTCGGTGCGCTGCTTGCGGCCGGCCGCCTTGGCATCCTCGGTGCCGAGCGGCTCCTGGTCGTACAGGATCGTGTAGACGATCCGGCTGTGACCGGCGCCATCGGGCTCGACCGCCAGAGTGCCGTGATACAGGTTCGCGGGATTGAGAGGCTGGACATAGGTGTAGGAAAGGGGCGTTTTCGCCACCATCATCTCCATCACCCGCCCATTGTCGAGATCGCGCATCGTGCCGACTGTGCCGTCGCCCTTGGTGATCTTGCAGGCAAGTCCGAGCCAATCCTTGATGGCGCAATAATCGCCGATGCGGGACCAAGCTTTTTCCGGCGCAACATTCGCTGTCGTGGTCAGCACCAGGGTGGCATAATCGGCGGCAAAAGCCGGCGAGGCGATGAATGCCAACAGGGCCGCACCGCTCAAAATCCGTTTCATACTTCTTCCTCCAGCTCGACGATGACAGCTTCGCCATTTTCCAGGGCGATGGCCAGGTCCCCCTTGCGCAGAGCCTTCGCGTCATTGCCAAAGACTTCCGCCCGCCAGCCGCGCAATGCCGCGACATCGTCATCTTCAAAGGCAGCAAGCTTTTCGATGTCCTCGGCATTGGCGATCAGGCGCGGAGCAACATTCGCCGCTTCGGCGCGCAGTCGCAGCAAGGTCTTGAGCAGATCGATGGCGGCCGCCGAGGGTTCGCGCTTGCGGCGCCCAGGCATCGGCGCGATCCCATCGGGCGGCGGCGCGGTGCGGCCCGCTTCCACCGCCTCCATCAACCCTTTGCCGAGCCGGGAATTGGCGAAGCCCTTGGGCACGGCACGTATGCGTTCCAGCGCATCGTCGCTTTCCGGCGGATGCGCTGCAATTTCGGTGAGGGCTTCGTCTTTGAGGACGCGGCCTCGGGGAATGTCACGGGCCTGGGCTTCGCGTTCACGCCAGGCGGCCAGGGATGCCAGCATGGCCAGGAACCGCTTGTTGCTGGTGCGGGGCTTCAGCCGCTTCCAGGCCAGTTCGGGATCGAGGCGATAAAGCTTGGGATCCTTCAGGGCGGAGATTTCCTCTTCCACCCAGCCGCTGCGCCCGGTCCGGGCGAGTTGCGCCGACAGTTTTTCGTAGATCACGCGCAGATGGGTCACATCAGCCAAGGCGTATTCGAGCTGGCGTTTGCTAAGGGGGCGATGGCTCCAGTCGGTGAAGCGCGCGGACTTGTCGATTTCCACATGCGCCAGCTTGCGCGCCAAGGTCTCGTAAGACGCCGCATCGCCGAAGCCGCACACCATCGCCGCTACCTGGGTGTCGAACAGCGGGTCGGGCAGAACACCGCCCTGGAGATAGAAGATTTCAATGTCCTGGCGTGCTGCATGCAGCACCTTGACGATGTCGGGCCGCTTCAGCAGTTCGTAGAAAGGCGCAAGATCCAGGCCGGGGGCGAGGGGGTCGATGATACCCTCAAGCCCGGCCACACCTGGCGCTGCCACCTGGATCAGGCAAAGCTTGGGGTAATAGGTCTGGTCGCGCAGGAATTCGGTATCCAGCGCCAGGTAGGGCGCCGTCGATAGCTCGTTCAGAAAGGCTGCCAGCGCCTCATTCGTTTCAACAATCCGCATGGGGCCGTGATAGCGGATTCGGCTCGGAAAGTGTGGCTTTTATTGCGCCTTCAGGCCGACCGTCTTGCCCTCGAAACCGGCGGCGTCGAAATAGCGGTTTGCCCCGACGGTCTGGAGATTGAGGATGGTCTGGATCCCCGCCGGCCCCGGGGCGGACTTGATGACCCGGCTCTGGACCACGACCTCGGCCCCGCCCGCCAGCGCCTCGGAAATGACCCGGCCCTTCAAAGCGCCCTTGGACGGCAGGTCTAGCCCCATCACATGCGCCAGGGTCGGCGCGATATCGGCATTGGAGATGGGGGCCGGATCGGCATAGCCGGCCTTGAAGCCCGGACCGATGGCCGCCATGAAATTACGGGTTTCGGCCCTGCTGAAGCTGCCATGGTTGCCCTGTCCCGTGGCCAGGGGGGTGTCCATGATCGCCACCGTGCATTGCAGTTCATTTTCGCAGCCGGTCGAGAAGGAGCGGAAATTGACAAAGATCGCCGGTTGCGGCGTTCGCGCTGCCCCCATCAGTCCGACATCGCTCATCGACAAGGCGCCCGGGATTTTGCCCAGTCTGTCATTGACGAAAACGCCGCTGACATAATCCTGCGCCAACAGAAATTTGACGATGCTGTCCGCCAACTCTCTGGCCGGGGCCTGATCCTTGGCATTCATGGCCGGCAGATAAATCAGGTCCGTTCCGCCATTCGCGGCCACAATCACTTTGGGATGGAGCGGATCGGTGCCCAGCATGCCGGAGCCGCCGGGAAGCTTTCCACCCGTGCTGAGATCCACCGGCGCGCCGGTTTCACCGGGCGCCCGCAGCGGCAGGCCCAAAGTGGCAGCCAGATCCATGGCCAGAAAACCGGATTGCAGCTCGGTCATCGGAGCGGTGGGGTCCATACGCGCGGAGGGGCTGGTGGCGCTGGTGTGGTTCACCGTTGTGAAGCCGTGATCGGCGGTCACGAAGACATCGGTGGTCTTGTCGAGCCCGGTTTCCTTCAGATACGCCAGCAGTTCGCCCAGCATCGTGTCGGCATTAAGGGTTCCAGCGAGACCCGAGGGCCCGTTTACGCCGGGGATCATCTCGCCGATGCTGTCGCGGGTATTGTGCTGGCTGATGTCCGGATCGCGTGACCAGAACAGGAGCGCAAAGGGTTTTCCGGTTTCCTGGAAATGCGGCAGCACGATGCGGGTGGTAGCCTTCATCAGCCAGACTTCCTGCTCGATCGCGGGCGCGCTGGGTTTGGGCGCGGCGGGAACGACAAAGGCCTGACGCATATTGCTGCGGAACCAGACGGGAAGCCCCAGCCCACCTTCGCCGCCCGTGGAATCGTCCACGATCAGCGTCTCATTGCCGTCGGCGGCCGCGGTGGAATCCTGGATGCGCGCCGGACCTTCCTTGCCGATGATCGCGGTTTGCCAGCCCTTGGCGCGGGCGGCCGCCATCAACGTCGTCTCGTTCAGATAATTGCCGCCGAATTTCTGGTTCATCTCGTCCAGAACGGTGTTGTTTTCCAGAAAGCCCAGGGGCGAATTTCTCAGACTGATCATGGGCTGGCCCACATACAGCGTGTTGCCGAAATCGCCGGTGTCGCCAATGTAATGGCCGGTGGCGATCGCGGACGCGTTTACGGTGGTCACGGTGGGATAGAGCGAATGGCTGTTGGTGAAGTCCACGCCTTCGGATTTCAGCTTCGCCAGGTTGGGCATGTTGCCCGGCTCGACGCTGCCATAACGCAGGCCATCGGCCACGAAGATGATGACATTGTGTTGCGCCGGGGCCTGCGCCAGTACGGGTGAGGCACACAGGCCCAGCAGCAAGGCGGCGGCAAACATGGCTTTCATGGCTGATTCCCCTCGGATTCGGTCAGCCTAACCGGGCGATATGACAAGAAAAACAGAAGGGTCGAGGGCTGCGCCGCCTCACTTGACCCGCCCCCCATAAACCGCCAAAAACCGCCCTTCCTCAAGGGTTTGCCATGCACGCCTATCGCACACATACCTGCGGCCAGCTCCGCAAATCCGATGTCGGCCAGACGGTTCGCCTGTCGGGCTGGGTTCATCGCCGCCGCGACCATGGCGGCCTGATCTTCATCGATTTGCGCGACCATTACGGCATCACCCAATGCGTGATCGAACCGGACGGCAAGGTGTTTCCCATTGTCGATACCGCGCGTTCGGAATGGGTTCTGACCTTGACCGGAAAAGTCGTGGCGCGCATCGCCGAGACCGTGAACAAAGACCTCGATACCGGCGAAGTCGAGATGCGCATCGAGGACGTAACGGTCCAGAGCCAGGCGCAGGAACTGCCGCTGCCCGTGTTCGGTGACATGGATTACCCGGAAGAAACCCGGCTCGCCTATCGCTTTCTGGATCTGCGCCGCGAGCGGCTGCATAAGAACATCATGCTGCGTTCGAACATCATCCGTTCGCTGCGCACCCGGATGTACGCGCAGAATTTCAACGAATTTCAAACCCCGATCCTGACAGCTTCCTCGCCGGAAGGGGCGCGGGACTTTCTGGTGCCGTCGAGGCGCTATCCCGGTGAATTCTATGCGCTGCCCCAGGCGCCGCAGCAGTTCAAGCAGCTGATTCAGGTGGCGGGTTTCGACCGCTATTTCCAGATCGCCCCTTGCTTCCGTGATGAAGACGGCCGCGCCGACCGCAGCCCCGGCGAGTTCTATCAGCTCGACGTGGAAATGAGCTTCGTCACCCAGGACGACGTTTTCGCCATGATCGAACCAGTGCTGCAGGGCGTGTTTGAAGAATTCGCCAATGGCCGTTCCGTGGACAAAGCGCCTTACCCCCGCATTCCCTATGCCGAAGCGCTATTGAAATACGGCTCGGACAAACCCGACCTGCGCAATCCGATCCTAATTGCCGATCTCAGTACCGTGTTTGCGCGCGCCGATGTCGAATTCAAGGCCTTCAAGAACAAGACCGTGCGCGGCATTCCTGCCCCAGGCGCGGCAGCCCAGCCGCGAAGCTTCTTCGACAAGCTCAATGAATGGGCCCGCAGCGAAGGCGCACCGGGCCTGGGCTATATCGTGTTGGAAGAAGAGAGTGGTGTTCTTATCGGCAAAGGCCCGATCGCCAAATTCATTCCACCGGCCGCAATCGCGGAGATGGCGAAACTGGCGAATGTCAAAGCCGGCGATGCGCTGTTCTTTGCCGCCGACAAAGAGGAGCGCGCCGCCACCCTGGCAGGACTTGCTCGCACACGCATCGGCCGCGAACTGAATCTGATCGAGCAGGACCGCTTCCGCTTCTGCTGGGTGGTCGATTATCCGATGTATGAATGGAGCGAAGAGGAGAAGAAAATCGACTTCTCCCACAATCCGTTCTCCATGCCGCAATATGACCGGGAGAAATTCCTCGCCTTCCAATCCGGCGACAAGGACGAAATTCTGGATCTCAAGGTTTTCCAGTACGACATCGTCTGCAATGGCTATGAAATGCTGTCAGGCGCCATCCGCAACCGCGATCCGGAAGTGATGCTGAAGGCGTTCGAGATTGCCGGCTATGCCCGCGAGGAAACCGAAGCCCGCTTCGGCGGCATGCTGAACGCGTTCCGCTACGGCGCCCCGCCGCATGGTGGCTTGGCGGTGGGCCTGGAGCGCACCGTGATGCTGCTGGCGGGCGAAGAGAATATCCGCGAAGTCACCATGTTCCCGCTAACCCAGCAGGGCCAGGATCTGCTGATGAGCGCACCCAGCCCGGCCAGCGCCAAGCAACTCAAGGAATTGCACTTGAAGGTGGTTTATCCCGAGAAGATCTGATCTGTGGCGTCTTGCGAATACAAAAAAGGCGGCCGATCGGGCCGCCTTTTTCATGTTTCTTTGCCGCTGCCTAATTCAGCTTCGCACCGAGATCCTTGATGCTGTCCGCAATCAGGTTTCCGGCACGCTTTTCGTCCATTCGCGCGGCAATCAGCTTCTGTGCGGCTGATGCGGCGGCATCGGCGGCGAGGGCGCGGATTTCATTCATCGCCGCGGTCTCGGCCTGGGCGATGCGGTCCTGCGCGGCCTGGGCGCGGCGCTGAATCTGAATCTTGAGATCGTCACGCGCGGCGGCCGCAAAGCGGATCACTTCGCCGCGCGCGTCGCTGATGATGCTTTCCGCTTCGCGTTCGGCGCCGGCGGCACGCGCCTTATAGTCCGCGAGCAGGGCGGCGGCTTCCTCGCGCAGGCGGCGGGCTTCGTTCAGTTCGGTGGAAATCGTCGCTGCCCGCTTGTCGAGCATCTGGGCAACCATACCCGGCACGCCCTTCCAGACCAGGATGGCGATCACCAGGACGAAGCCGACGGCTTCCCAGAATTCCGCCTCGTGGAACATTTCCATGGTCAGGATTCCTTGACGGCCTGGGCCGCATCTGCGGGCGACACGGTTTCGCCCATCAACCGTGCCACGATCGCAATGGCGGCTTCTTCGGCCGCCTTGATCACATGGCCCTTGGCTTCGACACGGGTAGCAGCGATACGTGCATCCGCTGCCGCCATTGCCTTGGCGGCTTCAGCTTCGGCGCCAGCCTTGGCCTTGGCGATCTCGGCGTTGATGGTCTGGCGACTTTCTTCCGCCAGGCCCTGCGCCCGGGCACGTGCCGAGGCCAGCGCGGCCTGATAGGCGCTGGATGCGCTTTCCGCTTCGCCCCGTGCTTTCTCGGCGGCCGCAATGTCGGCATGGATCATGCTGCGACGGCTGGTGATCACGCCATTGATGCGCGGGCCTGCAACCCGCCACAGAACAACGAACAGGAAGGCGAAGGTGATCACCAACCAGAAAATCTGGCTGGGGAACGTCTCCGTCTTGAAGGGCGGAAATCCGCCCTCCTTTTTCGGTGCTTCGGTGCTAGTCTGCAGGGGCTCGGCCATGTTTCGCTTACGTGAAGAGAATGATCAGCGCGATGACCAGGCCGAACAGACCGGTCGCTTCGCAAAGCGCAAAGCCCAGCAGCAGATTGGTGGTCTGGGTGGCGGCAGCGCCCGGATTGCGCAGCGCGCCCGAGAGATAGGAGCCGAACACATTGCCGATGCCGATACCGGCGCCGACCAGCGCGATGCAGGCGATACCTGCGCCAATCATCTTTGCAGCTGCAAGTTCCATTTTCGTAAGTCCCTTCGTTGGTTCAGTGTTGATCGTGGAGGTGAAGTGCTTCGTTGAGATAGATGCAGGTCAGGATGGCGAAGACATAGGCCTGCAAGAAGGCGACCAGCAGTTCGAGCAGCATGATCGCAACAATCAAAAGCATCGGCGCGATTGCGAGGCCGGCGAAGATACCACCCGCCGTACCCAGCGCCACGACGAAGCCCGCGAAAACAGCCAGCATGGTGTGGCCGGCCAACATGTTGGCGAAAAGACGAACCGAAAGGCTGATCGGGCGGGTGAGGAACGAGATCACTTCGATGGGGATCAGCAGGATCAGCAGGTACCAGGGCGCATGCGGCACGAACAGCTTCAGGAACCCGATGCCGTGCTTCATGAAGCCGACCACGATCACCAGCAACACGACCAGACAGGCCAGTGAGAAGGTCACGGCGATCTGGCTGGTGACGGTGAAGCTGCCAGGGAGCATGCCCAGGAAGTTACTGAACAGCACGAAGATGAAGAGCGAGAAGACGAAGGGGAAGTATTTCAATCCATCTTCGCCGGTCGCCGAATGGATCATGTTGGCGACGAATTCGTAGGAGGCTTCCGCCATGGACTGGCCGCGCGTCGGCACCAGGCGTCCCGGCTTGACCGTGAGGGTGAGGAACAGCGAGGCGACGATCACGACGATGACCATCAGCAGCGACTGGTTGGTGAAATAGATCGGGTGGCCCGCGATGTGGAACAGCGGATGATCCATGCCGGACAGGGGCTTGACCTCGAACTGCTCCATCGGGGTAAGCGTCATTGCCACGGGCTTACTTCTCCAGGTCCTTCGACGCCATCTTGGCGTTAATTTCGGTCGCCGCGCGCATCACGTTGCGGATACCCGCCGCTGCGCCCAGCACAAAAAACACAATCAGGAAGACCGGTCGGGTGTGAAATCCAAAATGGCCGCAAAGCCAGTCCAGCCCCCATCCCAGTCCGCCCCCTGCGATCAGCGACGCAACCAGTTCGGTCGCGAAGCGTCCTGCGATTCCCAGCTGGGACGGTGGCGGACCCTTGGGCCCGGTCACGTTCCGCCGCTGAACATCTTCCAGCTTCCGGCCCAGTTCACGCAGCCTGTCGGGGTCCGAAGACGTCATGATCGTCTCCCAAATGCCGAAAAACGATGCGCAAACGAGCCTTTCGCAACTGGCGAAGGCGCGCGGACCATAGGGACGCCTCTATAGGGTGTCAAGAAAGACAGAATTGTCACAAGCTGTTGATATTAAAGGGTGTTTATCAGGCGCGGCGAAACGCCCGCATGAGGTCCCCTAGAATCACTCAGCCGCGACCTTTTCCGCCTCCGCCAGGCTCACCGAGACCAGTTGGCTGACGCCCCGTTCCGCCATGGTGACGCCGAACAGGCGGTCCATCCGGCTCATGGTTAAGGCGTGGTGAGTAATGACCAGGAAGCGGGTTCCCGACATTTCGGTCATCTGTACCAACATCTTGCAGAAGCGCTCGACATTGGCGTCGTCGAGCGGCGCGTCCACTTCGTCCAGCACACAGACGGGCGCCGGATTGACCAGGAAGACGGCGAAGATCAGGGCCATGGCGGTCAGTGCCTGCTCGCCGCCGGACAGCAGGGCCAGCGACTGTAGCCGTTTGCCGGGTGGGCGGGCGAAGATTTCCAGGCCGGCTTCCAGCGGGTCATCGGACTCCGTGAAGGTCAGCTTGGCTTCGCCGCCTTCGAACAGCTTGGTGAACAATTCCTGGAAATTCTTGTTCACCTTCTCGAAGGATTCCAGAAGCCGTTCACGGCCTTCCTTGTTCAAGCTCTGGATGCCGCGACGCAGGCGGTCGATGGCGCCGAACAGATCGTCGCGATCGGCAACCAACGTGCCCAGCCGGGCTTCCTGCTCGTTGGCTTCCTCTTCGGCACGCAGATTGACGCCGCCGAGCTGCTCGCGCTCATGCTTGAGCTTTTCGACTTTCTTTTCGGCCTGTTCCAGAGCCGGCAATTCCTCGCCCTCCTGGATCTCGGCGCGCTCCGACAAATCTTCCGGCGCGCATTCCAGCTCGTCGCGGATGCGGGTGCGCAGTTCTTCGATCCGGGTCGCGGCACTTTCAGAAAGCGCCTGAGCCCGGGCCCGCTCTTCACGCGCGGCGGACAGAGTCTGGTCGGCCGCCTTGGCGTGCTTGTCGGCTTCGGCCAGCACGGCTTCCGCCGTCACGCGGGCGTCGGCCGCCCGAAGCCTTGCGGCATCAGCATTGGCGATGGCATCCAACAGCGCGTTGCGCTTGTCCGCCATTTCTTCCGGCACGCGTTCGGCGGCGGCGAGTTCGACCTGCAGCTCTTCGTGACGGCGGCTGAGTTCGGTGATCTGACTGGCGGCGGCAACGCGGCGCGCCTCCCAGCGCGAAGCATCCTCGCCGATGGCCACCAGACGCAAACGCCGACCTTCACCCTCGCGCTTGAGCGTCTCCAGCGCCGTGCGCGCTTCACCGCTTGCGGCACGGGCATCGATGGTGGTCGTGCGCGCTTCGGCAACATGCTCGCTCAGGGCAGCGCCGTCGCCCAATTCCGCCAGCGCTTCCAGCGCGGTCTTCTTTGCGTCTTCGGCGGCTTCCACGGACTGTTCGAGGCGGCGGATTTCCGCTTCCAGACTGGCCAAGGCACTGGCGCGTTCTGCAGCGGCACGGGCCGCGCGTGTGCTTTCGTCCTGTGCGGCAATCAAGGATTGTTCGGTGCGGCGCTCCGCTTCCTCGGCGGCGCGAACGGCTTCGCGTGCCGCGTTGGCGGCATCCTTGGCAGTGGACCAGGTTTGGAAAAGTGCACCGCGCACATCCTTGGCCTGCACGGTTTCCTGTTCCAGGTCATTCAGGCGATTGCGCTGCGACAAGCGGACGGCCGCGGGCGAGGGGGCGTCGGCGGATGCGGCATAGCCGTCCCAGCGCCACAGATCGCCGCGCGCGGTCACCAAACTCTGGCCGGGCTTCAATTCTTTTTGCAGCGCCGCGCCCTGGTCCGGGAAAATCAGGCCCGTCATCGAGAGGCGCCGCGACAATGCCGTGGGCCCTCGCACGAAATCACTCAACGCGCGCGAGCCTTGCGGCAAAGCGTGAACAGTCTCGAACTGGCCGAGATCTCGCCAGTGGTGCGGGCTGGATTCATCCAGCGGCGCGTGCAGATCTTCGCCCAGTGCTGCTGCCAGCGCGGCTTCGTAACCGGCCTGTACGGTTACGGCATCGACCAGAGGCGGGAACAATCCTTCGCCTTCGGGATGCAGAAGATCGCTCAGGGCTTTCACTTCCGCGGACAGGCGGTGGACTTCGCGTTCGGCCGTCTCCAGCGGTTCGCGTGCCACGGTTTCGGCTGTTTCGGCTTCGGTGCGGCGCAGGCGCGCCTGTTCGGCTTGACCTCGCGCATCCTCGGATGCAGCGCGAACGCTTTCGGTATGGCTGTCGGCGGCGCTCACATCCGGCGCGGCATGGGCGCTTTCCATGGCGCGATCCAGGCGCACACGCGCGTCGCTCAATTGCATGGCGCTGGCTTCCGCCAAGCCCGCTGCCAGATCGCGGCCGCGCGTATGGCTGGCCTTGTTGGCGTTCCAGTCGGACAATTCGGATGTCAGCTTTTCCAGAAGCTTTTCCGCTTCGGCCAATTTCTCGTGAAGCTCGATCGAACGATCTTCGGCGCCGGCGATGTCGGAGGCTGCGCTGGCGGACGCCTGTTCCAGGGTCTCACGTTCACCCGAAAGCGTGCCCAGTGCCTTGGCGGCGTCCTGGTCGAGTTCCTTTTCGCGGTTGATGTCGGATTCGCCTTGGGCCAACAACTGGCGGAAGCGCTGCGCCGCTTCGCGGGCACGGGCTTCTTCGGCATCGAGTTGTTCGCGCGCCACGATCAATCTGTGATGGGCCGCGGATTTCTCCGCTTCGTCCTGGCGCAGCGGCGGCAGTTCGGCGGCGGCATTGCTTTGTTCGGTGGACGCTTTCGCGGCAGAATCCGTAGCCGTGGCGACCACGGCGGCAGCCTGGGCCAGTTCTTCGGCGGCCTGCGCCGCACGGGTCGATGCCTGGGCCCAGCGCAGGAAATGCGCCAACGCCTCGGCCTTGCGGATATGGCCGGACAGATTGCGATAACGCGAAGCCTGGCGGGCCTGGCGCTTCAGGCTGGCAAGCTGGGTCTCGACTTCGCGGATGACGTCTTCCAGCCGCGAAAGATTGGTCTCCGCCGCCTTCAGCCGCAGTTCGGCTTCATGCCGGCGCTGATGCAGCCCGCCGATGCCGGCGGCTTCTTCCAGGATGGCGCGGCGCGCCAGCGGCTTCTGACTGATCAGAAGCCCGATCTGGCCCTGACGCACAAAAGCAGTGGAACCGGCGCCGGACGAGGCGTCGGCGAAGAAAATCTGCACGTCCCGCTGACGCACGTCGCGGCCATTGATGCGATAGACGCTGCCCGCTTCGCGCTCGATGCGGCGCGAAACCTCGATGGTATCAAAACCGGCATAGGCGCCGGCGGCCTTGTGCTCGGCATTGTCGATGAAAAGCGTGACTTCCGCGACATTGCGCGCCGGCCGGCCCGCGGTGCCGGAAAAGATCACATCGTCCATTTCGCTGCCGCGCACGGACGAGGGCCGCGTCTCGCCCATCACCCAGCGCATGGCGTCGAACAGGTTGGATTTGCCACAGCCATTCGGCCCGATCACGGCGGTGAGGCCGGACTCGATGAACAACTCCGTCGGTTCGACGAAGGATTTGAAACCGGAAAGTCTAAGCCGGGTGAACTTCAAGAAAAATGCGCCGCCTTACGCTTGCTAAAATGCGCCGGCCGCCAATTATTTTTTCTTGGCAAGCGCGGCGTCGATGACTTTTGCCAGATCCTTATAGGGAACTGCACCCGATGATTGTGGAATCCCGTCAACGATGAAAGTCGGAGTTCCGGTGAGGCTGTACCTCTGTTCGGCTTCCGCAGACACCTTGTTGATGCGTTCATCCTCTGCCTTGTTGGCAATGCATTGCTCGGCTTGCTCGGCCGTCATGCCGAAAACCCGAGCCTGCTTGATCATCTCCCCATGCGGATCCGTGATGCCGGGATATTCCGCAGCATCCCATTTGGGTTGATTCCGCCACAGAAGGTCAATGAACGCGAAGTACTTATCCTCAGGCAAACAGCGCGCCATTTTCTCCACATCGCCGTCCATGGGGCGCAGCGGGAAGGTGCGGAAGACGAAAAATATCTTGCCGGTGTCGATATAATCCTTTTTGAGCTGGGGGAACTCGTTGGCGGCAAAATAGGCGCAGATGTTGCAGGTAGGGGCGCCATATTCGATCACCGTGACCGGCGCCTTAGGGTTGCCCTGGGTACGGTCGGTGGGAAGCAAAGTGAAGCCTGCGACCTTTGAGTCGCCGCCTGCTGCCGAGCCCTGACCGCCGCCAAGTGCGAAATAACCCACTCCAAATGCCGCCAGAACGACGACCAGCACGATTCCGATAAGGGCTTTGCGCGACAAGGGCGATTCTCCGGTGCTTTTGGAACTCTGTTTTGGCAGAGGCGGAGCGTTTGCTCAACGCTCCTGGCGGGGTGTTCGCCAGCGGGCCAGGCTTTGCAGGGCGTTTTTCAACGTTTCCGGCCCCCGATAGTTATGCACAGGATCGCCCGGTTTGGCGGCCGAGGCCGGTTTGGGCGGTTCGGGCAGAATCGGGACCTGGCTGAGTGCTCCTTGCACAAATTTCACCCGCGTCACGGCGTTGCGGCCCAGATAGGCGTTGATGCGCCCCGCCAGAGCGCGGGCGTCATGGCCCAGGAACAGGGCTGCGCCGGGTTCCGCCAAGAGGGTCAGCACGCCGTCAGATTCGCTGAATTTAAGAGGCCGGGCGATGCGCGAGATCTCCAGGCCGGCGATCTCGGTCCAGCGCAACACCAGACTGGGATCGGTAAACCCGGCGCGGGTGAATGCGGCGCCTCCGGCTTGTCTGACATCACCCGAAACCGGCGCCGCACGCCCGCGGCGTGCCGGCTGTTCGTCACCAGACTTGCTTGATTGTTTTTGAGACGGCGTTCGGGCCATGGTCGGGAGTATGCCCCGCGCACCCAGATCAAAAAAGCCCGAAACGGATTTGCCAAAAACCGATTTGGCATCGCGCTTGCTGGATTGGTATGACCGCCATCGGCGCGTCCTGCCCTGGCGGGCGCTGCCGGGAAAGCGCGCCGATCCGTATCGGATCTGGCTTTCGGAAATCATGCTGCAGCAGACGACCGTCCAGGCGGTCGCCAGCTATTACCGCAAATTCCTGGAACGCTGGCCTGATGTGAAAGCTCTGGCCGCCGCGCAAGAGGAAGACGTCCTGGCCGCCTGGGCGGGGCTTGGCTATTACGCCCGCGCCCGCAATCTGCATGCGGCCGCAAAGATCGTGGCGAAAGACATGGGCGGCAAATTTCCCGGTACCGCCGAAACATTGCGCGCGCTGCCCGGCATTGGCGCCTATACGGCGGGCGCTATCGCCGCCATCGCCTATGATGAGCGCCAGGCAGCGATGGACGCCAATGCCGAACGGGTGATCGCGCGGCTCTATGCCGTCGAAACTCCGCTGCCGAAGGCCAAAAATCAATTGCACACCCTGGGCATGGCGCTGGTACCGGCGCGGGCAGGGGATTTCGCCCAGGCCTTGATGGATCTGGGTTCCACCATCTGCACCCCGAAACGTCCGGCATGCGCCAACTGTCCGTGGACGGATGAATGCATGGCCCGCCGCCGCGGCATTCAGGAGCGGTTGCCCGTGAAAGCGCCGAAGATGGCGCGGCCTTTAAGACGCGGCGCAGCGTTTGTCGCGCGGGATCGCACCGGCTCAGTGCTGTTGGTCAAGCGTCCCGATAAGGGCTTGCTGGCGTCCATGCTGGAGCCGCCACAGGGAGACTGGTCGGAAGATTTTCCGTCTAAGCTGTCCGCAATGAAACAGGCACCTTTCGCGGCGGATTGGAAGCGCCGTACGGGATTGGTGCGCCACGGCTTCACCCATTTCGAGTTGGAGATCGAAGTCTATTTCGCCGATCTCGCGAAACGCCCGAAAACCAATGGGCAATGGGTTTCAGCCGCAAACCTGGGTGATGTGGCGCTGCCGACGGTGATGCGGAAAATCGTGGAACATGCGCTCGACGGTCCGGAGCAACCGCGTGCGGACGGCCCGCTGTTTCAGACCAGTTCTGCCCGCAAACGCTGACGCAGCACGTCGATCGGCACGAGCGCGCCGGCCGGGGTCTCGAACTGCCAGAAGGTCCAGCCATTGCAGGCGTCCAACCCCTGCACATGCGCCCCCATGCGATGGATCGAACCGGTGGCGTCGGCGCACACCAACGTGCCGTCGGCGCGCACCTTGGCTCTCTGGTGCTTGCGATTGCCGTGAAGAACGGTGCCAGGCGGCAGCAGCCCTCGCTCGACCACCCAGCCGAAGGGAATCCGCGGCTCGGAGCGCTTTGATCTGGTCACTTCCAGGGCGTCATCGCCCACCGGAATGACTTCGGCGATGCGGGCCCGCGCAACATCGGCATAGGTCTTTTCCCGCTCGATACCGATGAAGCGGCGATCCAGACGCTTGGCCACAGCACCGGTGGTGCCAGTCCCGAAGAAAGGATCCAGGATCACATCACCGGGCTTGGTGGATGCGACGATGACGCGATGGAGGAGGGATTCCGGCTTCTGGGTGGAATGGGCCTTCTGTCCATCGGCGCCCTTGATGCGCTCATGCCCTGAACAGATCGGCAAGGTCCAGTCCGAGCGCATCTGCAGCTCGTCATTCAACGCCTTCATCGCTTCATAGTTGAAGGTGTATTGCTGCTTGGGATTTTTGGTCGCCCAGATCAGGGTCTCGTGCGCATTGGTGAAGCGCTTGCCCCGGAAATTCGGCATGGGATTGGATTTGCGCCAGATCACATCGTTGAGAATCCAGAAGCCCAGATCCTGCAAGGTCGCACCGACCCGGAAGATGTTGTGATAAGAGCCGATCACCCAGATCGAGCCGGTATCCTTCAACACGCGCCGGGCGGCCGTCAGCCAGTCATGGGTAAAGCGGTCATATTCGGCAAAACTGCCGAACTGGTCCCAATGATCGTCCACGGCATCGACCTTGGACTGGTCGGGACGGTGCAGGTCCCCCCGCAGCTGCATGTTGTAGGGCGGATCGGCGAAAACGAGGTCGGCACATCCTTCCGGCAGCGCGTTCATGCGCGCCACGCAGTCGCCTTCAATGACCTGATCCAGTTTCAGCATGTCCCCGCCCAAAAATATCAACAGCGGGATTCACAGTGATTCGGCGCGATTCGCGCGTCAAGAGTCTTGATGAATCAAAGCGTTATAATTGAGTCCCCGGATTCATCCCCACACAAGATGTGGTGGGTTGTGAGAAAATCCCGGATCGGACTGAAGCTGCGGCGATGGTGCGCGGTCACGCCATGGGCCTTCAGACCGGCATAGTGCTCTGGCGTACCATAGCCCTTGTTGCTGCGCCAATTGTATCCCGGATGGTCGTCATGCAGCGCGATCATCATGCGGTCGCGCGTCACTTTGGCAATGATCGACGCCGCCGCGATGGAAACTGAGCGCGCATCGCCGCCGATCAGCGTGTCGCAGCGGCAAGGCAGAGGTGGCGGGTCGTTGCCGTCCACCAAAGCGAATTCTGCCGCGACCGATAACGCCCGCACCGCACGGGCCATCGCCATATGCGTGGCCTGGCGGATATTGATCAGGTCGATCTCGCCTACCGAGGCCTCACCGACGCCGACTGCGATCGCCGTCTCCATGATGCGAGGATAAAGTTCTTCACGATCCTCTTCGCTGAGTTGCTTGGAGTCGTTGAGCCCCTTGGGAATACGCTTGCGGTCCAGAATGACCGCCGCCGCCACCACCGGCCCGGCCAGCGGACCGCGACCAACCTCATCCACGCCGCAGATCGGTCCCGCCATGGTTTTCAACAGCCGCGACTCGTAGATGTAATGGGGCATACCCCATCTTTAGAGCAGGGAAAGCTGGTCGCCAATCCGCGGCGGGCGCCGGAAATTGTTGATGGCCATCGACCGCGGTTGCTGATTGAAACCATGTTTCTTCACCGCCATCTGAAAGCGCCGTGCCATCATCTGGGCATAGGGCCCGGTTCCTTTCATGCGGGTGTTCCACTGGCTGTCGTAATCCTTGCCGCCCCGCATCTGGCGGATCAGCGCCATCACATGCTTGGCGCGGCCGGGAACCTGAGCATCGAGCCATTCGCGGAACAGATCCTTGATCTCCAGCGGCAGGCGCAACAGCACATAACCGGCGGCCCGAGCGCCGGCTTCCGCCGCTGCCGACAGGACCGCTTCCATTTCGTGATCATTGAGCGCGGGAATGGCGGGCGCGAACATTACCCCGGCGGGCACACCCGCTTCGGCCAGCCCCGCAATCGCCTGCAGCCGCGCGGCTCCATTGTGCGGGCCAGATGACGGTCCAAGGTGGTGATCGACAACGCCGCCTTGGCCAGTCCCATGCCCGCCATCTCGGACAGAATGTCCAGGTCGCGCAGGATCAGCGGCGATTTGGTGACGATGGCGACGGGGTGCCGAAAATCGCGCAGCACTTCCAGAATGCTGCGCGTGATGCGCATCTTCTTTTCGATTGGCTGATAGGGATCGGTATTGGTGCCCATCGCGATGACGCGCGGCACATAGCCTGGTGCGCTCAGTTCCTTGGCCAGCAATTCGGCGGCATTGGGTTTGGCGAAAAGCCGGGACTCGAAATCCGCTCCCGGCGACAGGCCCAGATAGGCATGTGTGGGGCGTGCAAAACAATAAACGCAGCCATGCTCGCAGCCCCGGTAAGGATTGATCGAGCGATCAAAGGACAGATCCGGCGATTTGTTGCTGGTGATGATGCTGCGGGTCGCGTCATGGATGACTTCGGTGCGCAGGGGTGGGGGCGCACCGTCCTCGGCGCGCCAGCCGTCATCCCACCCATCATCGACCAGCACCCGGGTCTGTTTTTCGTAACGCCCGACATGATTGGATAGCGCCCCACGGCCCCGAAGGGTTTGCGGCCGTATGGTCGAATTAAGGACTACAGTCATAGCTATAGGATTATGGGCCCTAATGAGAACAAATCAAGTACAAATTTGACTTATCAAAGCTTGGCCGGAATCCTTCAATTCCCGAGGAGCAGCTACACCGCCAATTAAGGCGTCACTGGCATGATCAGCTGCAACACCTTGCCAGAGCGTCCAATTCGGGTTCCATGAGTACGCACACGCCACGTTTTGCGATGCTGGCCGATCTGGCCAAGGAAACGAGCAGCGAAGGCCGCCGCGAGCTTTTGCGCAAAGTCACCGAGGCCCTGGATCCTGCCGTGCCCCTGGCCGGCGATGAGATCGGCCAGTTCGATGACATCCTTGCCACCATCGCGTCTGATTATTCCACGCAGGTGCGCAGCCAGATCGCCCGGTTGATCGCCAGCAGCCTGTCCCCATTCAGCCGCTCGGCACAGCGCTTTGCGATGGACGATATCGAAGTGGCCCGCCCGGTGCTGGAGCATTCCGAAGCCCTGACCGACGATACCTTGCTGAAAGTGGTCGGGCAGAAGTCCCAGGATCACATGATGGCTGTAACCCGGCGCCGCCGGATCAGCGAAGCGGTGTCCCAGGCGCTGGTCGAACGGGGCGACGACGCCGTGGTGACTTCGCTTCTGACCAATCAGAAGGCAGAAATCGGGTTGCAGGCTTATGGCCTGGTGGCCAAACGTGCCGAGACAAGCCCCGTCCTGCAGGCGCCGCTGGTGCGCCGCGCGGGCGTACCGATCGAACTGCTGAACGATCTCTACATGAAGGTCGAGACCGGTCTGCGCCGCGAAATCCTCGGCAAGTTTGAATCCGTTCCGCCGGCCGAACTGGAAGCCGCCTTCCAGCGCAGCCGCACGCGCGTTTCCCACCTCTACAAGCAGCCCGACGATTTCGAACTCGCCAAACGGCGCGTCGATGAATTGCAGCGCAAAAGATCGCTGGTTCCACCTGTGCTGGTGTCATTGATGCGCGAAGGCGTGGCGGCACGCACGGCATTCAAGATCGCCTTTGCCCGGCTCACCGATGTGGAGTTCGACCTGATCGAGCGCGTGGTGGAAGGTCAGGATTTGGACACCGTGGCGCTGCTCTGCCGGGGCTCGCAATTCGACCGTGCATTATATGTGTCGCTGGCAGTCGGACTGGATCGTAGCGATCGCGCAATGGACGGCGCGCAGGAATTCGGCAAGCTCTATGAAAGCGTGCCCGTCCAGGCCGCACAGCGCGCCATCCGCTTCTGGAAAGTCCGCGCCGCGGCCTGAACAGGCTTCGCCGTATCAGTGAAGCGTGATCTTCTGCACCCGCCAGTTCACCAGCTCGGCCGCGAAAATCGTGTTTTCATCCGGGCAGGCAAGGCCGTGAATCCAGCCGAATTCCTTCAGCGCCTTGCCTTCACCGCCCAGCCAGCCGATCACATGGCCGTCCAAACTCATCTTGAAAATGCGGAACGCGTCGGCGGCGAAGAGATATTGCGGCGATCCGGCTTTCGGCGGCGTAATGCAGACCGACCAGGGCGCACCCGGAAGGAATAAAGACAGGTTCGGCCCCCGCAACGCCTTGTCATACATGATCAGGTGTTTGTTGTTGGCCGGTATGTCGATGGTGATGATGCGTTTGACACGGCCTTCCGTATCGAGAACCTGGATGCGGCGGTTGGCGCGGTCTGCGACATAGAGATTGCCGTCCTTGTCGGCGGCGATCGCATGCACCGTCCGGAATTGGCCGGGATTGCTGCCGCGCTCGCCAAATGACGTCACCCAATTGCCGTCCTTGTCGAATTTCGCGACGCGCGAGTTGATATAACCGTCGCTGACATAAATGTTTCCTGCGGGATCCCAGGTCATGTCGGTAACCTGGCGGAACATGCCGTCGATCGGCGGCAAGGGTGGATTGGGATGTTCCCAAGGATGGGAATTCTCATCCGACGCCTCGGTCTTGCGGCCCAGCACCAAGGTCACGCGGCCCGCGGGATTGAAGCGGACCACCATGTCCGAACCCTTGTCCGCCACCCAGACGTTATCATGGTTGTCCACCCGCACGGCGTGCGCATAGGACCAGGCATAGATGTTATGGCCGATCTCGCGGATGTATTTGCCGTCCGGGGCGAATTCCAGAAGCTGCGAAGCAGTGGCGCCATAAGCCGGCCCCGTCGAATTGCCGCGGCTATAGACGAAGACATGGCCCTTGGAATTGACGGCCACACTCGAAGCCTCGCCCATAAAAAGGTTGGACGGCAATTGGCCGAAATCCGCGGACGTGAACTGGATTTCCGGGGCATCGGTCTGTTTCGGATTGGTCGGCACGTCGTTTTGAGCCCAAAGCGGCATGGTGCCCAGAAGCAGAAGCGCAAATGTGGTGGCGGTTTTTCTGATGGTCATTTCAGTCCCCCTGAATGCCGCTGTGTTCGCGGCGTATGAGCGACTTTTTCAGATACCAAGCCGCCCGTCCATTGGGCAGACGCGAAACATAACGGTATTTTACGCGTAAACTTTATCGTTCCGTCAGCCGGGGCATGATTTCGACGAAGTTGCAGGGCCGGTGGCGGATATCGAGCTGCCATTTGAGGATGCCGTCCCAACCATCCTTCACCGCGCCGGGTGAACCGGGCAGGGCAAAGAGATAGGTGCCGCCAGCGACGCCGGCACAAGCCCGCGACTGCACCGTCGATGTGCCGATCTTGGCGTAGGATATCTGGTGGAAGATCGCGGCGAAGCCATCGATTTCTTTCTCGAAGACGCTCTTGAAGGCTTCCACGGTGACATCGCGTCCGGTCAGTCCGGTGCCGCCGGTCGATATCACCACATCGCAGCGCGGATCCTCGATCCAGGTCCGCAACTGTGCCGCGATGCGGGCTTGGTCGTCGGGCACGATGGTGCGGGCGCAGAGGATATGCCCGGCATCCTGCAATCGTTTGACCAGGGTGTCGCCGGAGACATCGTCGTCCTTGGTGCGCGTGTCCGACACAGTGAGAACCGCGATATGGACCGGCACGAACGCAACGCCGGAATCAATCCGGCCCGGATCATCAGAATGGGTCGGCATCTATTGGCACCATGGTGGGCGTCGGTGTGGCCGGCCGGGTCGCTGTCGCGACCGTTCCCGGATGATAGATAGGCCAATCGCCCCGCGCGATCTGGTCCAGGCTGCGGGCGTCCTGGCCGAAGCGGCGGCGATACATCCATTGATATTCCATCAGTCGGCGCACATAGGACCGCGTCTCTGCGATGGGAATGCTTTCCACGAACAGCAGCGGATCGTCCTTGCCGGCTTTGGTCTGAAGCCAGCGCGCCGCCGCGCCGGGTCCCGCATTATAGGCGCCGCCGAGCTGCAACAGATTTCCGTCCAGCCGGTTCAGCAGCTCGGAAATATAACGCTGGCCTAGCGACAGCGAATAGGCTGGATCGTCAAGCTTGGCCACGGCACTGGGGCCCGCCAGAAGTTTTGCCGTGTTGGGCATCAACTGCATGATGCCGTGCGCACCCGCGACCGATGTCGAACCGTTCTGGAAACGGCTTTCGATGCGCGCAAAAGCAAGCACCAATGAATTGTCGATCTTGTAACCGCCTTCAGGTTCATAGGAGGGAACTGGAAATAGACCGGTGAGCAAGAGCCCTTGTCCAACACTGGCTTCGCTGGCGCGCAATTCGACATTGGTGACACCCAGATCGCGCGCCAGCGCCGCCATGGCGGGATCCAGCTTTTCATTGTTATTGACGAAGGCGCGATTGAGCTCGGTACCGATATTCTCCGTCTCTCCCACCTGCGACAGCGCCACCGCGCGGCGCGCGGAGGGCACTTTCATCAGGGCCGTGAAATCGGCCTGATTGAGGATGGGATCGGAAAAGCCCGTGTGGGTATCCATTCCCAGCATGCGCTCGGCGATAAGTCCGTAAAAGGTGGGCTCTTCCTTGGCGGCTGCCGTGAGAAGACTCACCACGGATTGGGTGTCGCCCGCCTGCATATGCGCGCGCGCCGCCCAAAAGGCCGCTTGTGCCCGCAGAGTGCCTTGCACGCCCGCATTCTGCGCCAGTTTTTCCAGATGCGCGGATGCATCGGCCCAGCGGCCCAGACGGTAGGCGGAGAATCCCGCGTCCCATTCCAGCTGCGGCGCGGCATTTGTGCTGACGACGCTGGTGGCGAGCTGGAAGGCTTGGGCGTCCATGCCTTCGGCCAGATAGGAAGCGGCGATACGGTGGGAAAGAATCGCGACGTCTTCCGGCGTCGCCGTGCTCCGGACCCCTTGCAGAAGCGACGCGGCGCCATCCGGTTGTCCCGCCTTGATGCTCGAAAGCACCCTGGCAAGGATCGAGCGGCCAACTTCGCCGCTGGGGCTGGGCTCCGGCAATTCCAGGTCTTCGAAACCTCCCGTGCGGCGAGGAACCGTGATGGGAGCGGGAATATTGGTCACCACCGCGACTTTGATGGTCTTGCGATGCTTGCGGACCTTCTTGGTCGAACGGGCGACGGCCAATCGGTAGATGCGGTCCGCCACGGCATGATCACGGTTCTTGGCCAGCCATTCTACCAGCTCGCCGATGGTCACTTGCTTGGCGGACAGTAATCCTGCCGCCTGCGCATATCCCTCAAGAACAGGATCAGAAATTTTGTCCAAGAGCCTTTTGGCTTTGGATATTTCGCCATTGCGCTCAGCCGTAAAAATCTGCCGGTACAGGGCAACATCGGCAGGGCTGAGGATCTGTGGCTTGACCGAAGGCGTAGAGGGCGGCGTCAGCACCGGCTGCAAGGGATTGCCGGGTTGGACGGGGGTGATGGCAGATGCACCTGCGGACGGCAGGGCGACGCCATTGTCCTGCGGCGCGCTCTGGGCCAGCGCGACTTGCGTTAAAATCAGAACGAATCCAAGCGTCAACGCGATCCGCATCCGCGCTCCCTTCGACAGGGAATCTAACTACCCCGCACGGACGGTTCCGGCAACCCGAGCGCTTCCATTCTCGACGCCACGGCCTGCAGATCGCGCCAAGCCAATTTCTTGTGTGCCGGCTGGCGTAGGAGATAGGCGGGGTGGAGTGTCGGCATCACCGGCACCATCACATCGCCCACCCGGTATTCCAGCCAGCGGCCGCGCGTCTTCATGATGCCTTCGGTGACGCCCATGACATGCCGGGCCGCGACCGCCCCCAGAAGCACGATGATGCCGGGATTCGCCAGTTCGATGTGCCGGCGCAGGAAGGGCAGGCAGATCGCCGCTTCCTCGGGCGAAGGATCGCGATTGTCCGGTGGCCGCCAATTGATGACATTGGTGATGTAGCAGTTGCGGCTACGGTCCAGGTCGATGCTGGCCAGCATCTTGTCCAGCAGCTGTCCGGCACGGCCGACAAAGGGTTTACCGATGCGGTCCTCGTCACGGCCCGGGGCTTCGCCAATGAACATCACCCGGCCGGATGGCGTTCCGTCGGCGAACACAGTGTTGGTGGCGGCGCGCTTGAGGGCGGAACCTTCGAACGCCTCCATCGCTGCTTTCAGCGCATCCAGATCGCGCGCCGCCGATGCCGCCTTCATGGCGTCACCGATCGCGTCGCCGCTGACTGTTTGTACCAGCGGCAAAGAGGCTGGGCCGCGCGGCTTTATGGGAACCGGCGGTGGGGTCGCAGGCGTCAGGGCAGGGGCAGATGGTTTCGCGGTGAGGCGGTTGACCGGCGCGTCCGCAATGGCCTCGTCGGCCCCCGCCTCGACCAGCCAGGCCAATGTTGTCAATGCGTCCATGTCCTGCATCCGGGTATTCTAGGGGTTCCGGCCGGCCGGCGCGACAGGGCGCGCAGGGCGGTGCTAAATAATAGCTGGAAAAATCCACCGATTCCGATGGACCAGCAGCGCGAGAGCATGAATTACGACGTGGTGATCGTGGGCGGCGGGCCCGCGGGCCTGTCGGCTGCCATCCGGCTGAAGCAGTTGGCGCAAAGCCAGAGCCGCGAAATCAGTGTCTGCGTGCTGGAAAAAGGGTCGGAAATAGGCGCGCACATCCTGTCCGGCGCGGTGCTGGATCCTGGCGGCCTCGACGAACTGATCCCGGACTGGAAAGAAAAAGGCGCACCGGTCGAAACCCGGGTCACCGACGACCGGTTTTATTTCTACACGCGCGGGGCGGCCATCCGTATTCCCCATTTTCTTTTCCCGCCGCTGATGAGCAATCATGGCAACTATATCGTCAGCCTTTCCAATTTGTGCCGCTGGCTGGGCGCGCAGGCCGAAACGTTGGGCGTAGAAATCTATCCCGGCTTCCCGGCCCACGAGCTGATCATCGAAGACAATGTCGTCAAAGGCGTGATCACCGGCGATCTGGGTATTGCGAAGGACGGTCATCACAAACCCGATTTTCAGCCCGGCATGGAGCTGCGCGGCAAATACACATTGTTCGCGGAGGGCGCGCGGGGCTCACTGTCGAAAATTCTGGGACAGCATTTCGGGTTGCACGAGGGACGCGATCCCCAGAAATATGGCATCGGCTTGAAAGAATTATGGGAACTGGCGCCGGGAAAACATCGCAAAGGGATGGTGGTCCACGGCATGGGCTGGCCGCTCGGCAATGACACCGGCGGCGGCCTCTTTATGTATCATTGGGGTGAAAATTACTGCTCCATCGGGTTCGTGGTGCATCTCAATTACAGCAACCCCTATCTGGAACCCTTTTCGGAATTCCAGCGCGCAAAGACGCACCCTGCCGTCCGTGCGTTTCTGAAGGGCGGCAAGCGCATCGGCTATGGCGCCCGCGCCATCACCGAAGGCGGTCAGCAATCCGTGCCCAAGCTGGTTTTTCCTGGTGGCGCATTGATCGGCTGCGCCGCCGGTTTCGTGAATTTGCCGCGTATCAAGGGCAACCATAACGCCATGCGCACCGGCATGATGGCAGCGCAGGCGGCCTTTGACGCGATCTCGGCAGGCCGGGAAAACGACACCTTGGATGCCTATGAGACGGCGTATGCCGCGAGCCCGGTCGCCAAGGACTTGCGCCAGGTCCGCAATATCAAACCGCTTTGGTCCAAGCTGGGCAGCTTGCTGGCCTTGCCTTTCATCGGCCTGGATCTTTGGACCAACCAGCTTTTCGGTTTTTCCTTTTTCGGAACCCTGAGCCATGGGGTGGCGGACTTCGCAACCCTCAAAAAAGCGACAGATTCAAAGCCCATCGCCTATCCCAAGCCGGACGGTGTCCTGACTTTCGACCGGCTTTCCAGTGTCTTTGTCTCAAATACCAATCATGAGGAGGATCAGCCGGTGCATCTGGTGCTGCGCGATACTTCAATCCCCGTTAGAGTGAACCTTCCCGATTATGCGGAGCCGGCACAGCGTTACTGTCCTGCCGGGGTGTATGAGGTGATAGAAGAGGCCGGCGTGCCGCGTTTCCAGATCAACGCGCAGAATTGCGTGCATTGCAAAACCTGCGACATCAAGGATCCGGCGCAGAATATCACCTGGGTCACGCCCGAAGGCGGCGGTGGACCCAATTACTCGAATATGTGAGGCGCGCTTGAAGACTTTTATGCTCCCCGTCGCAATGGCCTTGGCTCTGGCCGGGTGCGCCAACCTGCCGTCGCTGAACCGTTCCGAGAACGCCACCACCAGCCGTCAGGCGAACGCCTTCTCGACTTATCTTTCGGCACGTTTCGCGGCCGGCGAACATGCGTTGCCCGAAGCGGCGCACTACTACACCCAGAGCCTCAAGCAGGATCCCGGCAATGCGAGCATTCTCTCGCTGGCGTTCTTCTACACGACGACTTCGGGTGATGTGGAAGGGGCGGGCAAATACGCCACGCAGATCGTAACCAAGACGCCGGATGAGCGTTCAGCCCGCTTGGCGCTGGCGGTGATCGCCTTCAAGCACAAGGATTATGCCGAAGCCCGAAAGCATTTGTCCTTGTCGGCCAAGGGACCTTTCCAGACCCTGGTCGTGTCGTTGTTCGACGGCTGGGCTGCGGCCGCGGCCGGTGATGCCACCGCAGCCTTGGCCGACATGAAAACACTGGGCGCGCAAAGTGGGGCCGAAGGGCTTGCCGCCTTTCACACCGCCTTGATCGCGGATTATCTGGGCCGACCTGACGCCGAAGCCGATTACCGCAAGGCGCTGCTTTCCAATCGCATCAGCCCGCGGGTGATCCAGGCTTATGGTGTATTTCTGGAACGTGCCGGCCGCACCGACGATGCCCGCGCGCTCTACGAAAAATTTATCGAGGAAAGTGCCGTCAAACCGGTGGCGCAGGACGGACTGGCTCGCATTGCGGCGAAAAAGAAGCCGGACCTCTTTGTGCGTAGCGCTGAAGACGGCGTCGCCGAAAGCCTGTTCGGCATGGCCGCATCGTTGAGCGATCGGCAGAGCGCCGACATTTCTATCTTGTATCTGCGCATGGCGCTCTATCTGCGGCCCGACCTGGCGCTGGCCGATCTGTTGCTCGCGGCTCGTTTCGAGGGTCTGGGCAAATATGAGGACGCGGTGGCGATCTATCGCAGGATCGACAAATCCTCGCCCTATTATCGCATGGCCGCTACCCAGGCGGCGGTCGATGAAGCCCGGTTGGATCGCAAGAGCGCCGCGATCGCGGGTCTGCGCAGTCTCACCCAGGCCTATCCGGACGATGCGGAAAATTGGATTGCCCTTGGCGACGCTTATCGCAATCAGAATGAGTTCACCGCTGCGGTCGATGCCTATGATCGCGCCGAGAAAGTCATCGGTACGCCCGACAAACGTGACTGGCCGCTCTACTATGCCCGCGCCATGGCGCAGGATTCCGCCAAGCATTGGGACAAGGCGGAAGCCGACGTCAACACGGCGCTGAAATTATCGCCGGACCAGCCGGAACTGCTCAATTATCTGGGCTACTCCTGGGTCGATCGCAATCGCAATATTGCCGAAGCATTGGCGATGCTGGAAAAAGCGCGTCAACTTCGGCCGTATGACGGATACATCGTCGACAGTGTCGGCTGGGCTTATTACAAGCTGGGCCGCTATGACGACGCTGCCAGGACATTGGGCGCCGCGGTGCTGCTGGTGCCCGGCGATCCCACCATCAACAATCATCTGGGCGATGCCTTGTGGAAATCGGGCCGCAAGATCGAGGCGCGTTTCCAGTGGAATCATGCGCTCGCTTTCAGCAACGAGAGCAGCACCGACACCGAAAAGGCCGAGATCGAGCAGAAGATCAAAACCGGATTGACGGGATAATGGTTTCGTCAGCTCCGGGAACTGCGCTCGCAGCGCAGGCCAAGATCAATCTGTTCCTGCATGTCGGCGACCGTCGCGCCGATGGTTTTCATCCCCTGCAAAGCCTCGCTGTCTTCACGGATTTCGGCGACAGGCTGGCGGTCGAAAACGCGGATGATCTCTCGCTTGCGATCGACGGTCCCTTCGCCGCAGCTTTGACGGATGGGGACAATCTGGTTCTGAAGGCGGCTCGGGCGCTTGCTGCACAGGCCGGTCAGCAGGCGCGGGCAAAAATCTCGCTCACGAAGAATCTTCCCGTGGCGTCCGGTATTGGCGGCGGCAGCGCGGATGCGGCGGCGGCCCTGCGCGCGCTTGCCGATCTGTGGCGTATCGATCTGAGCGAAGACGTCTTGTGCGATATCGCCAAGGATCTTGGTTCCGATATTCCGGTCTGTATTTTCAGTACACCAGCCTTCATGGAAGGCCGCGGCGAAAATCTCTCCCCCATTCTATCGCTCCCACGTCTTCCGATGCTGCTGGTCAACCCCGGTGTGGCTGTATCCACCAAGGATGTTTTCGATGTTCTGACCGATCGCCGCGGCGCGGAAATGACGCTGCCGCGCGGCCGCTTCAACGACCTCGCCGACCTTCTGCGTTTTCTGGAAGGCACCGGCAATGATCTGGAAACACCCGCCCTTACGCTTCAACCGGTCATCAGCGAAGTCTTGTCATCGCTCAAGGCTGCTCCGGGCGCTCTGCTGGCGCGCATGTCGGGATCGGGTGCCACCTGCTTCGCCTTGATGGCGGATGACGATGGCTGCAGGCGGGCAGCCGCGGTGCTCAAGGAAAAACATCCCGGCTGGTGGGTTCAATCGACTTTCGTGCCCGCGACGGGGCTGGTGCATGACGATCGCGGCCGCGATATCGGGCCGACGCCGGACGGGCTCTAGGAGCATCGGCCAGGAAAAGTGGGAGCGGCGCAGCCGCGAACCGGTTTTCCGTCCGGCTGTGCGACCCCAAAAAACTAATAAGCGCGTTCGACGCAGAAATCCGCGATGTCGGACAGCGCATTGCGGATTTCACTGTCGGGCAGGGTGGTCAAGGCATCCTTGGCCATATCCGCATAGGCGCGCGCCCGGCGCATGGTTTCCTGGATGCTGCCGGTCTGTTCGACCAGACTGATGGCATGGTGCAGGTCCGTTTCGGTCTGATTGCCGGTTTCAATCACCCGTTGCCAGAAACCGCGCGCGGTTTCGTCGGCCCTCGCCACCGAAAGAATGATCGGCAAGGTCATCTTGGCTTCGCGGAAATCGTCGCCCACCGATTTGCCCATCAGGGCCTGGCGGCCGGAATAATCCAGCGCGTCATCGACCAACTGGAACGCGATACCGAGATTTTCACCATAGGCACGCATCGCTGCGATAAAATTCGCGTCACGCGCCGCCAGCACCGCGCCGCCTTCCGCAGCCGCCGAGAACAGGGCGGCGGTCTTGGCGGACACGACTTTCATGTAATGCTCTTCGGTCACCGCCAGGCTGCGGGCCGACCCCAGCTGCATCACTTCACCTTCGGCGATTATCGCACTGGCCCCGGACAGAATGCCCAGGACAGCAAGATTGCCGGTCTCCACCATCAACTGAAAAGCGCGGGAGAACAGGTAGTCTCCCACCAGCACGCTGGGCTTGTTGCCCCAGACCAGATTGGCCGAGACCTTGCCACGCCGCAGCGAGCTTTCATCGACGACATCGTCATGTAGGAGCGTGGCGGTATGGATGAATTCCACGGCTGCAGCCAGACGGATATGTCCTTCGCCCTGATAGCCGCCGGCCCGGGCAGCGGCCAATGTCAGAAGCGGGCGCAGGCGTTTGCCGCCGGAATCGATCAGATGCCGCGCCAGATCCGGAATAAGATCGACGCTGGACGCCATCCCCTTATGGATAAGCTTGTCCGCCGCCTTCATGTCCGAGGCGACAAGCGCGTTCAGCCGCTCGACCGGAGAAATCCCCGTCTGGCCTGAAACCACCTTGTCCTCTGTCAGCATTGTCGAACCCGCCTTACCCAACGCTGCCCATGGTACAGAAATTGCCCGCGCCCTGAAAGCAGGACCCGGGAAACGGACAGACTGTCGCGGCATCCCCGGAATTTGGTCTATACATCGGCTATGCGAGCAGTGCTGAAATCCAACAATCCCGTGGTTCTGAGCTATGCCACCCACATATTGGAAGAATCGGGGATCGACGCGTTGGTCTTCGATACCCATGCCAGCATCATGGATGGCAGCACGGTCATGGTGCCGCGACGACTGATGGTGGCGGACGAAGACTTCAACCGCGCCGAGAAATTGCTGCGCGACGCGGTCCCCGAAGCAATGCCATGAGTGGTTCGGATAAATTTCTGAACGGACGTGTGATTGTTCGTCAGCCGGAACAGGGTTTCCGCGCCGGTCTGGATGCAGTGATGCTGGCGGCGGCGGTGCCGGAAGGTGCGAATGCGCTGGAATTGGGCGCGGGTGCCGGCACAGCCAGCCTGTGCCTGGCGGCACGCCAGATATCGATGACGATTACCGGCATCGAGATTGACCGGGCTCTTGTGCAACTGGCGAGCGACAATGCTGTCGCCAACGGTATGCAGGACCGCGTCCGTTTTGCCGCCGCCAACGCCTTCGCACTGCCGCTGGAATTCAAGCGAGAATATGACTGCGTTCTGGTCAATCCGCCCTTTCACGGCGAGGGGCAGGCATCGCCCGACCCGGACCGGGCCCGCGCCTTGATGGACGGTGGCGCGCTGACAGACTGGTTGCTCGCCGGATTGAAGCGCACCATTTCGGGGGGAACATTCACGGCGATCTTGCGCGCCGACCGGACGAACGAGGCTCTTACGGCTTTGCCTTTGACGGGCGTCTGCGTGCTGCCGCTCTGGCCACGGGCGGGCGAATCCGCCAAGCGTGTTCTTGTCCAGGTGCGCAAGGGTTCCAACACCGTTTTCCGGCTTTTGCCCGGACTTATTTTACACGACGATTCAGGGGCTTACACCCCAGAAGCGGATGCGATATTGCGGGGGCAGGCTGTGCTTGCTCTGGGGGTACCCCGTCTGTAGGTTCCGGCCATTCCGGAGATTGCCGAATCGTGACCACCAAGGCCCACCCAAAGGGTAAGACCTTCCAGGACCTGATCCTCACTTTGCAGGATTTCTGGGCGTCCAAGGGCTGTCTGATCCTGCAGCCCTACGACAACGAGATGGGGGCGGGGACTTTCCATCCCGCCACCACATTGCGGGCGCTGGGCCCCAATCCCTGGAAGGCCGCCTATGTGCAGCCGTCGCGCCGTCCCAAGGATGGCCGTTATGGCGAAAACCCGAACCGGCTGCAGCATTATTATCAGTTTCAGGTGATCCTGAAGCCGGCACCGGAAAATGTGCAGGCGCTTTATCTGGAGTCGATCAAGGCGATTGGGCTCGATCCCGCGCTGCATGACATCCGCTTTGTCGAGGACGACTGGGAAAGCCCGACGTTGGGCGCCTGGGGGCTGGGCTGGGAAGTCTGGTGCGACGGGATGGAAATCACTCAGTTCACGTATTTCCAGCAGGTCGGCGGCATCGATTGCGATCCGGTGGCGGCGGAAATCACTTACGGCCTCGAGCGTCTGGCGATGTACGTCCAGAACGTCGAATTCGTTTACGATCTCGCCTTCAACGATCAGTTCCGTTACGGCGAAGTCTTCTTCCAGAACGAGCAGGAATTCTCGGCCTTTAATTTCGAGCGCGCCGATACTGAAATTCTATTCCGGCATTTCGTCGATGCGGAAAAACAGTGCCAAGCACTAGTGACCGACAAGAAGCTGGCGCTGCCGGCCTACGATCAGTGCATCAAGGCCAGCCATGCCTTCAATCTGCTGGATGCACGCGGCGTGATCAGCGTGACGGAACGCGCCGCTTACATCGCCCGGGTGCGGGCGTTGGCCAAAGCTTGCTGCGAAGCCTGGCTGGAAACGCCGATGGGCAAATACAAGCCCCGATACAACAAGGCGGATGAGTAATGCCCGACTTGCTGCTGGAATTGTTCAGCGAGGAAATTCCCGCCCGCATGCAGGCGGGCGCCGCGCGCGATCTGGAACGGCTGGTGGTCGGAGCATTGTCGGATCGCGGTCTGTTGTTTGAAGGCATCAAGGCTTTTGCCGGCCCGCGCCGCCTGACCCTCGCTGTTAGCGGGCTTCCGGCCAAACAAGCCGACGTCCGTGAGGAAATTAAGGGTCCAAAGGTGGATGCGCCCCAAGCGGCCATCGATGGATTTCTAAAAAAGACCGGCCTCACAAAAGATCAGCTCAAGCTTGAGAAGCAAGCCAAGGGTGAAGTCTATATCGCCGTGATCGAGCGGGAAGGCCGTGAAACTGCCACGGTTCTGGGCGAAATCCTGCCGGAGATGATGGCGAAATTTCCCTGGCCCAAAAGCATGCGCTGGAAACCCGGCGTGGCAACGCGCTGGGTGCGCCCGCTGCATTCCATTCTCTGCACCATCGACGGCGAGACCGTGCCGTTCAGCTTTGCCGGTGTCAGCAGCGGCCGTCACACGATGGGACACCGCTTCCTGTCGTCCGGCAAGATCGAAGTCCGGCGTTTCGACGACTACGCCGCCGCATTGAAGAAGAACCATGTCGTGCTGGATGCCGAAGAGCGCGCCGCCATCATCTTCGAAGGCATCAAGCAGGCCGCCTTCATCCACGGCCTGGAAATGATCCCGGACGAGGGGCTTTTGGCCGAAGTGTCGGGATTGGCGGAATGGCCGGTGGTGCTGATCGGTACCATCGAAGACCAGTTCATGGATGTGCCCGCTGAAATCCTGCAAACCTCGATGCGGACGCACCAGAAATATTTCGCGCTGCGCGATCCCCCCACTTCGGATAACAAGCCGGGAAAAATGGCCAACCGCTTCGCCTTCGTCGCCAACATGGTGGCTGACGACGGCGGCAAGGAAATCGTGGCCGGCAACGAACGCGTGCTGCGCGCCCGCCTGTTCGACGCCAAATTTTTCTGGGATGAAGACCGCAAGCGCCGGCTGGACAGCCGGATCGATGATCTGAAAGGCATCGTCTATCACGCCAAACTGGGCACCCAGTATGAGCGGGTGGAACGCATCGCCAAATTGGCCGCCGAAATCGCGTCGAAGATCGGCGCCGATCCCAAACAGGCGGAACGGGCGGCGCGATTGGCGAAGGCTGATCTCACCTCCGGCGTGGTCGGCGAATTTCCCGAACTTCAGGGCGTGATGGGTCGTTATTATGCGCAACACGATGGCGAGACCGCCGACGTCGCAGATGCCGTGCGCGATCACTACAAGCCCGTCGGTCCGTCGGACGCCGTGCCGTCCGGTAAAATCTCGATCGTGGTGGCGTTGGCGGACAAACTCGATTCCTTGAAAGGCTTCTTCGCAGCCGGCGAAAAGCCGACCGGTTCCGGCGATCCCTTCGCGCTTCGCCGCGCTGCTTTGGGTGTTATCCGCATCTTGCTGGAAAACCGATTGCGCCTGCCGCTGACGGTTTCGAGCGAATTGGCCGCGTTCTTCGCCGATCGCTTGAAAGTCGCGCTGAAGGAAAAAGGCATTCGCCACGATCTCATCGATGCCGTGTTTGCGCTCGGCAACGAGGACGATCTGGTGAGGCTGGTCGCGCGGGTCGAAGCGCTGCAGGCGTTCCTCAAGACCGATGACGGCGTTAACCTCCTGGCGGGCTACAAGCGCGCCGCCAATATCCTCAAGGCCGAGGAAAAGAAGGATGGCCGGGTTTTTGCAGGTGAAGTGGACCAGACCAAATTAACTGACGCGGCGGAAACCTCTTTGTTCTCGGCACTTGGCACGTCAAAGAATCATGTCGCTGCGGCCTTGAAAGAGGAAAATTTCGCGGAAGCGATGCGCCATATGGCGGCGTTGCGCGTTCCGGTAGATGCTTTTTTTGACGGTGTTAAGGTGAATGCGGAAGATGCCCAAATCCGGGAAAACCGGCTGCATCTTCTGGCCGCCCTTCGGGCGGTAATTCACCAAATCGGGGACTTCTCCAAAATAGAAGGTGTTTCGGTATGACCAAGTGGGTTTATGCGTTCGGAGACGGAAAAGCCGAAGGCCAGGCAGGCATGAAGAACCTGCTGGGCGGCAAGGGCGCCAATCTGGCGGAGATGAGCAATCTCGGCCTGCCGGTGCCTCCGGGTTTCTCGATCACCACCGAAGTCTGCACCCACTATTATGCCAACAAGGAAAACTATCCCGCCGAATTGAAGGACCAGGTCGATGCGGCGCTGCGCCAGGTCGGCTATCTGGCTCATGGCAATTTCGGCGACCCGGAAAAACCGTTGCTGGTCTCCGTGCGCTCCGGTGCGCGTGTTTCCATGCCGGGCATGATGGATACGGTGCTCAATCTGGGCCTGAACGCCGCCACTACCGAAGGCCTTGCCAAAATCACGGGCGATGCGCGTTTCGCCTATGACAGCTATCGCCGTTTCATCCAGATGTATTCCGACGTGGTGCTGGGTGCCGAGCATTCGATGTTCGAGGAAATCCTCGACGAAGAAAAGGACGCCAAGGGCGTCGAGCTTGATACAGATCTGGATGCCGACGACCTCAAGCGCATCGCCGGACGCTTCAAGAAGAGCGTGGAAAAGGAATTGAACCGCCCGTTCCCCGAAGACGTACAGGAACAGCTCTGGGGTGCCATCGGCGCGGTGTTCGGCTCCTGGGAGAGCCCGCGCGCCAACACCTACCGCAAGCTTCACAATATCCCCGCGGATTGGGGCACGGCGGTAACGGTGCAGGCCATGGTGTTCGGCAACCGGGGCGAGACTTCGGCCACCGGTGTCGCTTTCACCCGCGACCCCGCCACCGGCGAAAAGTTGCTCTACGGCGAATTCCTCATCAATGCGCAGGGCGAAGACGTGGTGGCGGGTATCCGCACGCCGCAGCCCATTTCCAAAGTCGTGCGCGAGCGCCAGGGCGGCAAGAAGCCGTCCATGGAAGAAGCCATGCCCAAGGCGTTCGACGAGCTGAAGGCTATCGGCGAACGGCTGGAACAGCATTACCGAGACATGCAGGACGTGGAATTCACGGTGCAGGAAGGCAAGCTCTTCATGCTCCAGACCCGTTCGGGCAAGCGCACCGCGGAAGCCGCGCTCAAGGCCGCCGTCGACATGGTGCGTGAGAAGCTGATCGACCAGGATACGGCCGTCAGCCGTGTCGACCCCTCGGCGCTTGACCAGTTGCTGCATCCCACTTTGGATCCCGATGCGCCCAAAATCGAAATCGCATCCGGCCTGGGCGCGTCGCCCGGCGCTGCGACCGGCGAAGTCGTGTTCACGGCTGATGAAGCCGAAAAGCTCGCCGCTGATCACCATGCCGTGATCCTGGTGCGCACCGAAACCAGCCCGGAAGACATTCATGGCATGCATGCCGCCAAGGGCATCCTGACCGCACGCGGCGGCATGACCAGCCATGCCGCTGTTGTGGCGCGCGGCATGGGCCGTCCCTGTGTCTCCGGCGCGGGTTCGCTCAAGATCGATATCGCCAAGGGTGAAATGACCAGCGGCGGCGTCACCGTGAAGCGCGGCGAAATCATCACCATCGATGGCGCGGCCGGCAAGGTCTACAAAGGCTCCGTCAAGATGCGCCAGCCGGAACTGACCGGCGATTTCAGCACCCTGATGGGGTGGGCCGACGCGGTACGGACCTTGAAGATCCGCACCAACGCCGACACGCCCAACGATGCCGCCACGGCACGCAAATTCGGTGCGGAGGGCATCGGCCTTTGCCGCACCGAGCACATGTTCTTCGACGCCGACCGCATCATCGCGGTGCGCCAGATGATCCTGGCCGATACCGAAGCCGAGCGGAAAGCGGCGCTCGACAAGCTGCTGCCGATGCAGCGGGGCGATTTCGAGGCAATCTTCAAGACCATGGAAGGCCTGCCGGTCACCATCCGCCTGCTGGACCCGCCGTTGCACGAATTCCTGCCCCACAAGGCGTCGGAAATCGAGGAAGTGTCCAAGGCCAGCGGCGTTTCCGTGGAAAAGCTGCAATCCCGGGCCGCCGCCCTGCACGAATCCAACCCCATGCTGGGCCATCGCGGCTGCCGCCTGGGCATTACCTACCCGGAAATCTATGAAATGCAGGCCCGGGCCATCCTGGAAGCCGCCGCCAATGTGGTGGCCGACGGGGGCAAGCCTGTCCTGCTGGAAATCATGATTCCCCTGGTCGGCTACAAGGCCGAACTGGACCGCCTGGCCGCCCGCATTGCCGAGGTCGCCGAAGACATCAAGAAGACCAAAGGCAGCGTGCCGGAATACATGATCGGCACCATGATCGAATTGCCGCGCGCGGCGCTCCGCGCCGCAGAGATCGCGGAGACCGCCGAATTTTTTTCCTTCGGCACCAATGATCTCACACAGACCACGTTAGGTCTGTCGCGCGACGATGCCGGAATGTTTCTCAACGAGTACATCAACAAGGGTGTGATCGCGCGCGATCCGTTTGTCACGATCGATGTCGATGGTGTCGGCGAACTCATCCGCATTGCCGCAACACGCGGCCGCCAGACACGCAACAGTCTCAAACTTGGCATCTGCGGCGAGCATGGCGGCGATCCGGACAGCATCCGTTTCTGTCATGACACGGGATTGGATTATGTCTCCTGCTCGCCATTTCGTGTACCCGTTGCGCGTCTTGCGGCGGCGCAGGCCGCTCTGGCGGAACGCAAGAAAAAAAGCTGAGGTAAAAAGAACCAAGGAAACATTGGGTTTTCTTGGTTCATGACGCTGTGTCAGAATTGTGAAAATTTTCATTTGACGATTCGGGTTTGCTTGAGGCAAACCGCTCTGCCTGCCTGTGGACCATTCGGAACTTTTTGAGGACGTAGCCAAATCGAACCAGCCTAATCGAAATAGCAAACGCGACGAGATGCCGGTGAAGGGGCACAAAAACGCGGAACGCGAAATAGACCAAGCCAGATAGACGAAGCGAAACCAAAAGCCGAAAGAGTCAAATTTCCGATGACGAAAAAAACCAATGACGCGTTATCGCGGTCGGACCGCGTGCTGGTCGCTGCGTTGGCGATCATTCTTGCCACCGCAAGCGCGGCGGTCGGCGCATCGCTCACCAATCACAACGCCGTCGCCATGATCGCGTTGGCCAAGCCTGTCGAAGCGAAAGCGGAAATTGTCGCTATCGCCAAGATGCCCGCCACCGACGCGGTGATGAACCAGCTTCTGGCCGAGCACCGCTGTCTGTCGGAAGTGCTCTATTATGAAGCCCGGGGCGAGGGCGCCAAGGGCCAGAAGGCTGTCGCCGAGGTCATCTTCCATCGCATGAATTCAGGCAATTACGGCCATTCGATCTGTGCCGTGGTCTATGAAGGCTCCAGTCGCCCCGGCTGCCAGTTTTCCTTCGCCTGCAATGGCGATCTAACCCGGGAAAAGGATGCCCGGGCCTGGGCCGATTCCGAGCGCCTGGCGGCCGAAATCCTCACGGATCAGGCCTGGCGGAAGGATTCCACGGGCGGCGCCACCAACTATCACGCCGCTTCGGTCAGCCCGGATTGGGCCCCGACCCTGGAGAAGACCGGCCAGATCGGCAATCACGTCTTCTATCGCGGCGGGCCGGCCCGCTCTCGCGACAGCTAGAAATCCAGTCCGATATCGAGATTCGTGGCGCTGTGCGTGATTGCGCCCGAGCTGATGTAATCCACACCGGTCTCCGCAATCGCCCGGACTGTCGCCAAGGTCACATTCCCTGACGCTTCCAGTACCGCCCGGCCTTTCGCCAATCCGACCGCGCGCCTGAGATCGTCCGGCGTCATGTTGTCCAAGAGGATGGTATCGGCGCCCAGCGACAAGGCTTCTTCCAGCTGCGCCAGGGTATCGACCTCGATTTCTATCTTCGCCATATGCCCCAGGCCCGCCCGCACCCGCGCCAGCACCGGCGCGATGCCGCCGGCGGCCGCGATATGATTGTCCTTGATCAGAACCGCGTCATCGAGCCCGAAACGATGATTGAACCCGCCGCCACAGCGTACGGCATATTTCTG
Organism: Pseudomonadota bacterium; assembly: GCA_040389405.1. Classification (GTDB taxonomy): domain Bacteria; phylum Pseudomonadota; class Alphaproteobacteria; order Micropepsales; family Micropepsaceae; genus Rhizomicrobium. Next base: position 89,007 of record JAZJZY010000003.1, read on the forward strand.
CAGGATTCTCAGATTGGGCAAAGTTTTGCGGGTGCAGACGATGCGCGCCTTGGTACCTTTGACAGCCTCCACCAGCGCCGCCGTCGCCGTCGCCACGCCAGACAGATGCCCCGTGAAATTCAACGCCACGCGCTCGGCCGTGAGGATGGCGCGGGCCGGGCCCGCCACGGTGGCAATCAAAGTGCCTGCTTCGACGTTGCTGCCGTCCGGCGCTGCGACGTCGAAACGCAATGAAGCATCCACCAACCGACAGGCGATCCGGGCAGCAACCAGACCGGCTATGTGACCCGGCTTGCGCGCCACCAGCCGGGCCTGCGCTTTCTGGTCCGCCGGAATGGTAAGTTCGGATGTGACGTCGCCGGCGCGGCCCAAATCTTCTTCCAGCGCGGCACGAATCTGTGGCTCGATCAGAAGATCGGCCGGCGGGCGCGTGAATTCCAGCGCTATGGGCATTTTGCAATGCGCTGCTGCAGGCTTTCGCCCGGGACGGCATCCGGCAAGGTCACGAAAGTGCGCGTGCCGATTTTCTGCGTCAGCGGAAAATCGCTGCGCCAGTGCCCACCGCGCGATTCCGTGCGCGCCAATGCCGCCACCGTCACCAGCCGCGCCGCCGCCAACATGTTGAGAAGTGCTGGCTCGCCGCCGCTGGACTGCTCCAGACGGACGATAGTGCCAAGCGCTTCCTCTAGTCCTTCGGCATTGCGCTCCAGTCCGACATGCCGGTTCATCGCTACGCGCAGCACATGCGGTGGCGCGGGCAGGGCAAAGGCAACAGGCGCCGGCGGCTGGCCATGCGCTTTTCCGGCCAGGGTCGTGCTGCGGACGTCCTCGGCGACACGGGCGCCGAAGACCAGGCCTTCCAGCAATGAGTTGGATGCAAGCCGGTTGGCACCGTGGAGGCCCGTGGCGGCGCATTCCCCCGCCACCCAAAGACCCGGCAGAGAAGTGCGGCCCAGGGCGTCCGAAGCGATGCCGCCCATATGATAATGGGCGGCAGGTGCCACCGGGATGGGCTGGCGCGCCGGATCAATACCCGCGGACATGCAGGCGGCATAGACGGTGGGAAAATGCGCCGCGAATTTTTCGCCGATGGCCTCGCGGCAATCCAGGAACACGCGATGGCCGCCGGCAATCTGGCGATGGATAGCGCGCGCCACCACATCGCGCGGCGCCAGTTCGGCATCGTCATGCACCGACGGCATGAAACGTTCGCCCTTGTCGTTGATCAGCACGGCGCCTTCGCCGCGCAATGCTTCCGTCGCCAGCGGCGCAGGATCGCGGCCAATATCGATCGCCGTGGGATGGAACTGGACGAACTCCGGATCAGCGATCCGTGCACCGGCGCGTGCCGCCATGCCCAAGCCTTCGCCGCGCGCTTCCAAAGGATTGGTGGTGACAGCATAAAGCGCACCCAGCCCGCCGGTGGCGAAGATGACCGCGCGTGCCTTGAACAGGACCAGCCGCGCATCCGGCCCGGTGCCGTGACGGGCGAACAATCCCACCACCTTGCCGTCTTCCATCGCCAGTTCGACGGCGTGAAACCCTTCCATGACCTTGATCGATGGCGTTGCCAGTGCCCGCGCCGCCAAGGTGCGTGAAATCTCAGCGCCGGCCCGGTCGCCCGTCACATGCACGATACGGGCGCGCGAATGCGCCGCTTCACGGCCCAGCGCCAGCAAGCCGTTCGCATCGCGGTCGAATGGCGCGCCCATTTCTACCAGGTCGGCAATGCGGTCGGGCGCTTCGCGCGCCACCAGATTGACGATCTGCGGATCGCAAAGGCCGGCGCCCGCCGCGATCGTGTCCGCGGCATGATTGCGCCAGTCATCGCCTTCGCCGACTGCCGCGGCGATGCCGCCTTGCGCCCAGGCGCTGGATCCGGAGGCGCCCGGGCGCGAGCCCGCCAGCACCAGAGTGGGGAAGGGGGCCAGCTTCAGCGCCGTGAACAGGCCGGCGATGCCCGCGCCCAATATCAGCGCGCCGTCGGTCTCGATCACATTGTCGACGCGGTGGCTCACGGTATCACGCCTTGATCGCCAACATGCGATCGATGGCGACCTTGGCGCGGGCAGAGATTGCCGGATCCACCAGCACTTCGACGGTCATGGTCTGAAGAGAATGCAGAATGCCTTCCAGCGTGATGCGCTTCATGTGCGGGCACAGATTGCACGGTCGCACGAATTCGACGTCGGGATATTCCACCGAAACATTGTCGCTCATCGAGCATTCGGTGATCATCACCACGCGCGCGGGACGATGCTGGCCGACATAGCCAATCATGGCGGCGGTCGAGCCGGCGAAATCCGCCTCGGCCACCACTTCCGGCGGGCATTCGGGATGCGCCAAAACGGTCACGCCGGGATGTTGCTTGCGATAGTTGCGAATCTCTTCCGCCGTGAAACGCTCATGCACTTCGCAGGCGCCCGCCCAGGTGATGACTTTCACGCCGGTCTTGGCCGCGACATTGCGGGCCAGATATTGGTCCGGAATCATGATGACGGTGTCGACGCCGAATTCTTTGGCGATGGTCTCCACCACCTTCACGGCATTGCCCGAAGTGCAGCAGATATCGCTTTCCGCCTTCACGTCGGCGGAGGTGTTCACATAGGTCACCACCGGCAGGCCGGGATGCTTCTGACGTAGGAGGCGCACATCCGCGCCCGTGATGGACGCGGCCAGCGAACAGCCGGCGCGCGCGTCGGGAATCAGCACGGTTTTTTCCGGTGAGAGAATCTTGGACGTCTCGGCCATGAAATGGACGCCCGCCTGGACGATCACGGCGGCATCGGTGCGGGCGGCTTCACGGGCGAGCGCCAAACTGTCGCCGACAAAGTCGCTGACGCAATGGAAGATTTCCGGGGTCATGTAGTTGTGGCCCAGGATGACGGCGTGTTTTTCGCGCTTCAGGCGATTGATCTCGGCGATCAGGGGGGCATGCACCGGCCACTCGATCTCGGGGATGACCTTGGCCACCTTGGCGTACAGGCCACTGGTGGCCCGCGCGACGGCATCGGTATAGGCAAGTTCCAGACCCATGCGGCTCTCCAATATGTCTTTTGCTATCGCCGAATAATACTCATTTCGAGTATATATCTGGTGCAAAAAACCCGGCGTTCAAGGGCCGGTCAGGGGGATAATGCTACACCTGAGCATAAGGAGGTCAAGAGCGCTGCCTCCGTGTCCCTCCATGCCAGCCCTTCCTGGAAGGCTAGGTGGCCCGGCTCCCTATGAGGCGGTAACCGCCGCCAGGCCATTGCCAGGCCGACTGGAAATTGCGCCCATCCCCACTGAAATGCCCGCGCAGGAAATTGTCTGAGCCCTTGTGACGGAACCAGATCGTCAGGTCGCCGCCCGTCATCTCATAAACGTAGTCAAGCGTGCGACCATCACTGAAAACATAGGCCCGGGACCAGATTTCGGGCGAGGGCTCCGCACCAAGCGGCTGGAGGCGACCGATCACCTCCAGCCCTTTCACGTCCCGGCCAAAAACATGCAACTCGAAATCCTGAAACAGGAAACGACGCCCCTCAGCCCATCGATATGTGACAACGCCCGTCGCATCCCCGGAAACGATCCATCGCCCGATCAAAGGTTCCAGATTTTCGAGGGTCACGATTTCATCCCTTTAAGCGGATGCGGGTCAGGATATCCAACAAGAGTCAGCGGGGTGCTTGCGGAACGCCAGGGGGCGGCGCCGGCATGGCCGAACCGCTCACCATGTCTGCGGATGCAATCACGGGTGGAAGAGGAGCTAGCGGATCATATGTGACCGTGCCATTGGCACGGGGCGGATTGGCCGCAACGTCATAAGTGCTGCCGGGTGAGCCCAGATAGGCCGCCCCGTTGGGATTTCCTTCATTCGGAGAAGCGCAAGCCGACAATCCCAGACAAATCACGCCGGCTGTAAAAATCGCGAGCTTCATGATGACCTCCGTTGGCATCTTGCAGCAAACCACAAGCCGATGGTCCGTTTCAACGCCGGGCACCCAGGCGCAAACCGGGCGCCGGACGCTCGCGCAGGACATCGCGCCGGAACCGGAACAATTCGGCAGGCCGGCCGCGGGCGGAAGCCGCGAATTTGCCAGTGCCTTCGACCAATCCCTGCTCGGCGACCAGGCGGCGGAAATTCTGCTTGTGCAGACGAAGCCCCAGCAGCGCCTCGACCGTGCGCTGCAATTCTAGCAAGGTGAAAGACGCAGCCATCAATTCGAACACCACCGGGCGATATTTCATCTTGCCCCGCAATCGTGCGATCGCGGTCGCCAGAATGCGCCGATGGTCGAACATCATATCCGCGCCCAACGCATCGTCTACGCGCGCGCCATTATCGCGTGCAAATTCCTGTACCAGTCCGGCTTCATAAAGAAGCTCATAGCGCTCCAGAACTTTCTCTTCGTCCCAGGCCACGCCATCCATGCCGAAACAGAGGCGCACCCGGTCGCGGCGCAGTTCCGATGTTTTGCTGTCTGCCGCTGCTTTCACAAAGGTTTTCAGCCTGGGAATGATGGCCCCTTCGATCATCTGCGGCTTGGCATCGCGCCAATCTTCCCAGGGGAAATAATGATACCAACCCCGCCAGCGCGTATCGCGCGCAACCCCGGTGCCGTCATCGATGCCCTGGCGGGTCAGCGCCAGATAACCGACTGAGACGACACGGGCATCGGCAGCGTCGTCGGATGTGGCGGGTGAGTGCCGTCCGCGATCGCCGAATGTATAAAGCTGTTCGGTATAGCCCAGATCGAAATGCGTCTGCTCGCCCACCCATTTGCGCAAACCCTGTTCCAAGGTGCGCTGCGAGCCGGGATCGAAGGGGCCGAAAGGTAATGAATCCTCACTGCCCTCATGCGTCACCACCAGCGCACATGGCCGCTCGCCCTCGACGGAAACGATCGCCGCCGACAGACCGATGCTGATTGCGCCGGCGCTCACAGATTCACCAACGGAAAAGCAGTGGTGACGCCTTCGGCGACTTGCAGTGGCTGCCCCATCACCGAGACCGCGGTCACCATGCGACCGCCACGTCCCAGCGCGTCATCGGCGTGCCGCACCAGCAGCCTGTTGGGGCTGGCATGGGGTGCGCGACGGCGCATCGCAAGCGCGATTTCCATCTCCCGGCCAAGACCCAGCCGGTCGCACAGAACGGTGAAGGCAGATGCCATCGAACGACTGACGCCGGCCCAGCAGTGGATGAGCAGAGGTGCCTCTCCGTCCCAGCTGCGGGCGAAGGCTAGAAGCCGGTCGATATCGGCCCGGCCCGGTGGGTGATCCGCGCCCTCGGGATCGCCCACATCGTCGATCCCCAACCGGAGATGCCGGCCCGGATCGAAGCCTGCCGGTGTGGAAATCATGTGTTGAGGCGACAGCAAGGTCACCAGATGCGAAGGCCTGTGGCTTTCCAGGGCATCGTCGAGAGCGGACAGGGGGCAAACCAGGAGACGGGGCATGGGTTCAATTTAGCACTTTACCGGCGTTGCCCTTAACGGGGGGTGAGGCGGTGAAACCGTTCCAGAAACAGGGTCTGCGCTTCTGCCGTCGGCAGGGGGGTCAGCCGCGGCGGTTTCAGACCGGCCGGCGGGGCGCCAAAGAGCTTGCGGGCGATCTCCTCCTCGAACCCGGCAAGCTGGGTGGCCTCGTAATAGGCCGACAGATGGTCCGCTTTCTTGAACAGAATGACCAACGGCTTGGGCACCAAGGCTGGCAGGCCGAACCGCAGATGAATTGCAGCCTGAAGTTTCAATTCCAAGTCTTTGTAATTGGCGCCAATTGCAGCTTTAAAAGGGCTGATGAGGTCGCCGACAACATATTCCGGGGCGTCGTGCAGAAGGGCCATCAGGCGGACCTCCCGGCCGAGGCGGGGGCTGAGATCGGCGACCAGCCGCTCGACCAGGACGCTGTGCTGGGCCACCGAGAAGGCATGCGGACCCCGGGTCTGCCCGTTCCAGCGCGCAACCCGGGCCAGGCCATGGGCGATGTCCTCGATCTCGATGTCGAGGGGACTGGGCTCCAGCAGATCCAGCCGCCGGCCGCTTAGCATGCGCTGCCAGGCGCGAGGATGGCTTTTGCCGGCCATCAGGCCACCAGCAAGCGCAGGCCGCTCACCGTCAGGGTGGCGGCGAGGATCAGGCGCAGAGCCAGGTCGGGCAGGCGGGGCGCGAACAGACTGGCCAGAAAGACCCCCGGCAGCGACCCGATCAGCAAGGATTCCAGGACGCCCGCGTCGATACCCCCATTCATCAGGTGCCCCAAGCCGGCCACCAGGGTGAGCGGCACGGCGTGAGCAATGTCGGATCCCGCGATCCGGACAATGGGCAATTCCGGATACAGCAAGATCAACGCGGTCACGCCCAGGGCCCCGGCGCCGACCGAGGAGATCGTCACCAGCACCCCCAGCGCCACGCCCGTAATGACGGTAAAACGGATCGTCTGGCGCTCGTTCAAGACGCCGACCCGGCGGGCATAGCTGGCCAGCAGCCGCTGGCGAAACACCAGCGCCGCCGCCGTCGCCAACAAGGCCAAGCCAAGCACGCGGGTGATCACGGCGGCAGTGGCCGCCTGATCCAGCTTGAGAGCATGAAATGCAGCCATGGTGAGAAGCGATGCCGGGATCGAACCCAGCGCCAAGCGGATCACGATGCGCCAATCGATCGTGCGGTTGAAGGCGTGCACCAGCGAGCCGCCGGTCTTGGTGATGCTGGCATAGAGCAGGTCTGTACCCACGGCCGTGGCCGGATGGACATGGAATAGCAGAATGAGCAGGGGCGTCATCAGCGAGCCGCCACCGACGCCGGTCATGCCGACCAGAAAGCCGACGGCAAATCCCGAAAGGACATAGAGCGGGTGAAGGACAAACGGCATGCGGTTTACAGGATCATTCGAGGAGGGGTTCGCAATCTCTCACATTGCGCGAAACCCGACAATTGTGCCGGTGCCGTGTGTTTTTTCCAAAAATGCTTTACAGAGCGCGCCATGGCAAAAACTCAGGCGCTTGTGCTGTTTTCCGGGGGGCAGGATTCCACTGTGTGTCTCGCCTGGGCGCTGACGCGCTTCGATCATGTCGAAACCATTGGTTTCGATTACGGGCAACGCCATGCCGCCGAATTGACGGCGCGTCCGCACCTGCTTTCGGCAATAAAAACCGCCTTCCCGCAATGGGCCGGCAAGCTCGGCGAGGATCATCTGATCGTCCTGAGCGCGCCGCGCGCGATCGGCGGCAGCGCCTTGACCGAAGCCATGACGATCGAAATGGGGCGAGACGGATTGCCCAACACGTTCGTGCCGGGTCGCAACCTGATGTTCCTGACAGCGGCCGCGGCGCTGGGATATCGGCGCGGCATCGCCGATCTGGTCGGCGGCATGTGTGAAACCGATTTTTCCGGCTACCCCGATTGCCGCAACGATACCATCCAGGCGACGGCAAAAGCCTTGTCGCTGGGGCTGGCGCGCGATGTGCGAATCCACACGCCCCTGATGTTCATCGACAAGGCCGCGACCTGGAAAATGGCACAGGATCTGGGTGGTAATGCCCTGATGGATCTGATCGTGGAAGAGAGCGTCACTTGCTATGAAGGCGACAGAACGCACCGGCATGACTGGGGCTATGGCTGCGGCGTCTGCCCGGCTTGCGATCTGCGCGCCAAGGGTTTTGAAAAGTACCGCGGAGCGCGGCCAGGGAAAGTGGAGGCCGGTTTTCCGAGCGGCGCCGGAGGCGCCAATGAACAATGGGCGCATCCGCGCCCGGGCCGCGCGACAATCGAAAAATGACCTATAGCGTCAAGGAAATTTATTACACCTTGCAGGGTGAGGGCGCGCAAACCGGCCGCGCCGCGGTGTTCCTGCGCTTCGCCGGATGCAATCTTTGGAGCGGGCTCGAAAAGGATCGGGACCATGCGACGTGCCAGTTCTGCGACACGGATTTTGTCGGCACTGACGGTCCCAATGGCGGAAAATTTTCCGATGCGCCATCCCTCGCGCGCGCCGTGCGGGCACAATGGCCTGCCCATGTGCGGGGCAAGCCCTATGTCGTCTGCACCGGCGGTGAACCGCTGTTGCAGCTAGATCGTGCCGCGGTCGCTGCATTCAAGGAACAGGATTTCGAGATCGGGATCGAGACCAACGGCACTTTGCTGCCGCCGCCAGGCATCGACTGGATCTGCGTCAGCCCCAAAGCCGATGCCGAACAGAAACTGAAACGCGGCGACGAATTGAAGTTGGTCTATCCGCAGGAAAAAGCCTCGCCCGAGCGTTTCGTGGATCAGGATTTCACGCATTTCTTTCTGCAGCCGATGGACGGCGCGCAACGCACCGTCAACACCGAGGCTGCAACCGCTTACTGCCTGAGCCATCCGCAATGGCGGCTTTCGCTTCAAACCCACAAATTGCTGGGAATCCCCTGACGCTCGTATGGGTTTGAGCCATGCGCGCCCGACATGGCGCCCCTCGCGTGCCGCCCCCTGCAGAAATTGTCCGCGGTTCTTATCTCTCCAGCCTGTCGAGAGGGTCGCGTAATGGAATCCTGGTATGTTTCGCTGGTGCCTGCGTCGGTCGCGCTGGCCATTATCGGTTACAGCTTTTTTGTTGCTTATGCCTGACTGCGCCGGAAACGGTGTCAGAAGTAACTGACGATCTTGTCCATCTCGGGCCGGGGCCTTTCTTCCAGATCGGCCGTCGAGGTGCCGATATAGATGAAGCCCGCGATCCGCTCGCCCGGCTTCAGGCCGATCTTCTCTTTCACTTTGGGATGGTAGGCATACCATTCGGTCAGCCAGTTCCCGACAAAGCCCATGGCGTGGGTCGCAACCAGGATGTTCTGGCAGACAGCGCCCGCCGACAATTCCTGCTCCCACACCGGCACCTTGATTTGCTCACGCGCCGAGGACACCACACCCACGACCAGCGGCGCCCGCAGGAAGCGTTCGCGCTCGTCTTCAATCTGCTTGGGACGCTCGCCTTCCGCCTCCAGAACCGCTGCCAAGACATCGCCAAACCGGTCGCGGCCCTTGCCTTCGAAAATGATGAACCGCCAGGGAAAGAGTTTGCCGTGATCGGGCGCACGGGCCCCTGATTGCAGGATTTCGGCGAGCTGCTTCTTGGAAGGACCGGGTTTGCCCATTGCCTTTGCCGAGCCGGAGCGGCGGGTCCGCAGCAGATCCAGCGCATGGGGGGCGGGCAGGTTGAAGACGGGCTTGTCGGTCATGATCCGCTCTGAAAGTTCGCGCACCCCATATAGGCAAGGATGGCGGCGAAAACCATGCATTATGCGCGTTTTGAAAAAGCCCCTGCCTCTGTGCTAAAAGCCGTTATGGCCATCACCCGCGAAAAACTTGTCAGCCTCGATCCGGTCTGGGCGCAATTGCGCACCGAAGCCGAGACCATGGCGATCGAAGAACCGGCTCTGGCCGGTTTCATCCACGGCACGATCCTCAAGCATGACCGGCTGGAAAATGCGCTCTCCTATTTGCTCGCCCGCAAGCTGGGCGGCGGGGATATCGATCCGTTACTGGCGCGCGAGACCTTCGAGGAAGCGCTGGCAGGTGATGCCGGTATCGGAGAAGCAATTCGTGCCGACCTTTCCGCGGTTTTCGAGCGCGATCCGGCCTGTCATTCCTTCGTCGAAGCTTTTCTCTATTACAAAGGCTTTCATGCGCTGGAATGCTATCGCATCGGCCATTGGCTGTGGGGTCGGGGCCGCCACGCGCTGGCCCTATTCTTCCAGAGCCGCATTTCCGAATTGTTCGCGGTCGATATCCATCCGGCCGCCAAGCTTGGGCGCGGCATCATGATCGACCACGCGACGGGTGTTGTGATCGGTGAGACCGCCGTGGTGGAAGACGATGTTTCGATGCTGCATGGCGTCACTCTGGGCGGCACCGGAAAAGGCTCGGGAAATCGTCATCCCACGATCCGCCGCGGCGTTCTGCTGTCCATGGGCGCCAAGATTCTCGGCAATATCGAGATCGGTGAATATAGCCGCGTCGGCGCGGGTTCCGTGGTTCTGAAATCGGTCCCCGCCGGATGCACCGCGGTGGGCATTCCGGCCAAGCTGGTCAACTGCACCGGACCCGAACGCCCGTCGCAGGAAATGAACCATTTCTTCGACGACGAAACCGGTTGACGCATCCGTCTTGACCGCGCCGGGCGGTCATGCGACGTCAAACCCGCATTTGCATGAGGATCGGCATGACCCGCGGCGAGATCTGGCGTCTGGAAAAATACCTGCGCAACCTGTTCCGCCTCGATACCATCACCGTGGTCGAGCGCCCCAAGCAGCAGGATTCCGTCGAAGTCCATATCAATGGCGAGTTCGTTGGCGTGCTGTTCAAGGATGAGGAAGACGGCGAGATTTCCTATGCCTTTAACATGGCGATCCTGGAAATGGATTTGCCGGAACCGCCGGCCAGCCGCGGCTGATCATTCGCTATTTGCGAAATCCTGAAACCAGCCGGTTGACGCCCGCGCCTATCTCTTGCCAACGCGCGAGATGTGCACGCTTGAAGCGATAGGATAGATTGACGCCCTGCGCGATGGGCCGATCAATCGCAAGGCAGTTCGGGCTGGGCAGATCCTGTGCCGGCCGTTCGCACAGCAGCAGCGGGCCGCCGCCGTTCCCCACATAGAGATCGCTGCGGCCATAACCGGAATCGGCGCGAAAGCTGTAACGCGTCAGCCCGAAGGGCGCGGGTTCGCCTTTGGGCTCGGCGATATACGGCATGTAGATGCGCGCAAGCCTGGTCTGGGTATCAAGACCGTTGGTATCGGCGCGGATCAGAAGATGGACAACAGGCGAGTCCGCTGCATTGCCGGCAAATAAAACCTCCTCCGCATCCGAATAACCCCGCATGTCCGGCAGGGCCGCGAACAGCGGCACCACGTCGTGATCGCCACCGCTTCTCGCGGCTTTTGTTTCGATGAAGCGGGCAGGGATATGCAGCGCCAAACCCCGCACGCTGAGATCCACCAAGGTGGCTGCGGCTGTGGGGCGACTGTCCCGAAACGGGGCGGGCGGCGGACGCAGATAATAGAGGAGGAAGAAGCCGCACAGGGCAACGATCACGCCGAACAGGCCCAGCGGCACAAGCCAGCCGGAATGCTGGTGAAATTCGCCCTCTCCGCTCACGCGCCCCGCCCGTCCGTCACACCGGATCCTAGCATTTCCGGACTTGCGGCATCAGGCGGCACAGTTCGGTCTCGCCCAATTCTTGCGATGCGTGTCTGGGAAGCACCAATTCGCGTCAGTTTGGCACATGCAACTCTCAAGGAAAATGCTCCGGATCTCAGGCTTGGCGCAGCACCGCCATTTCCGGGGGCCGCGCTAATGTCGCCGGATAGTCATTTCCTGCGGGATCTTTCGGTATTGCTGTTCGTGGTGACCTCGGGTCTCACCCTGTCCGGCATCATTGCCAATATCTATCGCATCCTTGCCCGCAAGCCCGAGAGCCAGGGCCAGACCATACTCTATTACGGCGTCATGGTTTTGGCAGGCGCGAGTGTGCTCCTGGAAAACGCGACGCGCACCTATCGCAAAAAAGACTGCTCCGCGCCCGCTTATGGTTTCGCCATCGCCATCGTCGGCTATTGGTGCTTCATCTTGGGCCTGGGCATTTTGACAGTTGCCCTCAGCGTCTAGAGCACCGTCAGCATGGATGCCACCAGTGGATGGCGCACGATATCGCCTTCCGTAAGGCGCACCACCGGAACCTCCGCGATCGGTTCCAAACGGCGGGCGATGTCGCTGAGGCCTGACATTCCCGGCAGCAGATCGGTCTGATCCGGATCGCCGGTCAAGACCATGGTCGAGCGCCAGCCCAGCCTCGTCAGCAGCATCTTGATCTGGCCATAGGTGCAATTTTGCGCCTCGTCGATCACCACAAAACATTCGCTCAAGGTGCGGCCGCGCATATAGGCGACGGGGGCGATCTCGATCACGCCCTCGGCCAGCATTGTCTTGAGACGTTTGGTGCCAAGCCGCTCGGTCAATGCGTCGTAAAGCGGCCGCAGGTAAGGCGCGAGTTTTTCGTTGAGATCGCCCGGAAGAAAACCCAGGGATTCGCCCGCCTCGACGGCGGGGCGCGACAGCACGATGCGTTGCACTTTGCCCCCTTCCAGCGCCTCGACCGCCTTGGCAACTGCAAGATAGGTTTTGCCGGTTCCGGCAGGGCCAAGCGCCAGCACCACGTCTTGCGCGTCGATAGCGTCCATCAATTGTTGCTGGGTCGGGCTCATCGCCCGGACATTTTTTACATAGCGGCGATCGCGATTTTCCTGGTCGCGATCATGCGGACTCCAGGGACGATCTGGAAAAAGCGGTTGCACATTCTGGTTGACGGAAAAATGATCACGGGACTTGGAACGCTGAGAGCGTTTTGCCATGCCTGCTCCATGTGGTGATGAATGTGTGCGGAAAAGCGTATGACGCGGGAAGGGGGCGGCCAACTGGCCCCTGATTGCGGGCATTGTTCCCAATGCCAAGATCCATAGTGCGCTGCTGCACTCAGGCCCCTAAGCGAATCACGACGCTTGCATTTAGCGTATCGGTTTTCGCACAAAGCTGGGGATAAATGCGCGGCCGACTCTGTCAAGCTTTTGCGACTGGGCGCGGCGTGCCATTTCGAGACCGACCCTAGGTCCTGACCGACGCGGTTTCGCGCTGCCATAGCCGCCGCATCTTGGTATCCGCTTCCGGCCCGAAATTGAACCAGGCCGCCTTGTCGTGCGTTGTGTCCACCACGATCAGCGTATCCAGCTTGCCCAATTTCTGAATCAATTCACTGCGCAGCGTGTTGAGCGAAACTTCGCTGGTGAGAATCCAGGCCTGCGGCATGAACCGGAAAGATGCTCCGAACTTGAAAATCTCTTCTTCCAGCGCACTTATCGAGCCGGACTTCATCTCGGCCAGGATGATGTAGCGGCTGCGCTCACCGGTGGCCTGTATGTCGCGGCCAAATCTGGCGGGGCCCGGTTCGGCCGGTCTGGATTCTGTGGTGGTCTGTGGCCCGCGGGCGGTTGAGACGGGAAAGAATACCGCCAATTCGGTGTCTTCACTGGCCTGGCGCAGATGTTCCTCGCCATCGCGGGCGACCAGGGAGTAGGGCGCAAGGCGGCCCTCGCCTTGGAACGCCTTCATCTGCTCCAGGGAATAAGGGCCGTAAGAGCGGCCACCCACACTGATAGTCCAGGTTACGGACATGACGCTGCTTCGGTTGGATTCGCCTGCAATGCTAAGCTGCAATGGTTAGGCGACAATTGCCAATGAAAAGCAAAATCGCCGGCCGGCCTTCAGAAACAGGCCATGCCGAGCTGCGGATGGCAGCGCGGCCGGGCACCCCGTGCCCGACCGCGCAATCACGCCAAAACTCGCTGGCTCGCCTTACATGAATTCCCACTCGCCACCACGGCGGCGGCAGGCGGTGCCATGACGATCGAACTCGCGGCCATGGCGATAGACCACCTGGGTGAAGTCCCGGCATTGCCGACGGCCCCGGTAATATTCGCGGTCGGTCACCACATAGCCGCGATTGGGTCCGCGATCCCAGTCGTACCGGTGGCCGACTGGACCGCTGAAGCTGTCGCGGTAAGAGCGAGCCGCCGCCGGCCGGTCGTCGCAATCCATGTCCCGGGCGACGGCGTTGCCCGCCAGACCGCCTAGAAGCGCACCGCCGACAATGCCAAGGCCGTTGCCATGGCTGGCAAAGCCGCCAAGAACACCGCCGCCAATCGCGCCCAGCACGGTGCCGTTGGTGTGATCCCGGCCACTGCATTCATCGGCAAAGGCACCCGTGCCGCCAAGGCCCAGCAACAGCGCTGTGGCGGCAATCATCATCGTGTTTTTCTTCAACATTTCTTTCTCCCGTTCTGAAGGTTTTTGAAATCAATCGAAGCGCCAGTTGCCGCTCGTTTCACGGCAAGCTGAGCCGCTGCGCGTAACGCTGCGACCGTCAGGCCCGTAGGACGTCTCGGTGAATTCGCGGCACACCACGCCGCCGCGGCGGAATTCCCGGACAGGCGTGAAATAGCCGTAGGATCTGTCATGCCGCCAGTCATAGCGCTGACCCAGATTGCCGTTCAGGCCATCGGCATAAACACGAAAGGCAACCGGCTGGGCATCGCAATCGATATCGCGTGATACCGTATTGCCCAAAAGGCCGCCCAGCACCGCGCCACCGACGACCGCGCCACCATTGCCATGGCTGGCCGCGCCACCGATCAAGCCGCCCGCGAGTGCGCCGAAAATGGTGCCGGCGGCGGTATTGCCGCGACGGCACTCCGCTTCATACCGGCCCTGTTCGTAATAAGCGCCACTGGGAGGCGGCGGGCCATATGCGGGCGGAGGCGGTGGCGGCGGGCCGTCAAAATCGCGATCGCGATCACGCTCGCGAATCCGGCGATAACGGCCGTCGCGATCATAATAACCGTTGCGGTCATACTGGCTATAATAGCCATAAGGATCATTGCCGCGCGGAGCAGGCTGCGCTTGCGCGATGACCGTGCTGATCGCCAGAACCGCTGCGGCGGTCATCAGTATGCGATTCATAAACATAATCGGCTCTCCCTGGAATATTCCGTTGCGTATCGCAATGGCGCGAGCTTTTGCAATTTTCGCTGAACCTTGTCTGAACGGATTGCGGCGGGAATGGGGCGCCTCCGATTTCTGGCGATGGTGATGGTAACAGGCTGAAGATCGAACCGTTCCGGCACAACCATGGGCGAGCTCAACCTAATCAACGCGATAAGAGACCACCGACCAAGCACCGTTTTCCATCACAAGATTGACTGACTCCACGCCTGCGGCCTTGCGAGCAAACACCGAGTCATAGCGCACGGCGGCATATTGGCCGTCCCGCATGCCTGGAAGCGTGTTGCTCATCTTCACGTCCTTGAGGTTGCGCGACGACATGGCACCCAAGGGCATGCGCATGGTGCGGATATTTCCTGTCCACGCCTCGGCGGCAATCTTGCCGCGCGCGGTGGTGCTCATCTGCTTATAGGCATCGGCATAGTTCTGATCATCGATCAAGGTCATCCACTGCTTGGCCCGATCGTCCGGCGAAACAGTCATGGACGTGGCGCGCTTGACGCCGGTTTGCGCCAGCGCCACCGGTGCCGCAATCAACAACGCAAACGCGATGGCCAGCCATTTCATGGACAGTCCCGGACTTGTTCCCGGAAATGGAACGGACATCAGGAACAAAAGTTCCCGATTAGCCAGAAACGATCGGCCAAAAACCGATCAACCAAAAACGATCAATAAGTTCGCGCCTTGGGAGCGATGTACTGGACGTCCTGGGTCAAGGTGTAGGTGTGCACCGGCCGATAATCGATGCGGGTCTTGCCGGTTTCGGGATCGAGCCAGGCCAGGGTGTGCTTCATCCAGTTTTCGTCGTCACGCTGGGAGAAATCCTCGCGGGCATGGGCGCCGCGGCTTTCCTGGCGATTGGCAGCACCTTCGATGGTCACGACAGCCTGCTGGATGAGATTGTCGAATTCCAGCGTCTCCACCAGGTCGGTATTCCAGATCATCGAACGGTCGGTGACGCCAAGGTCGGCGCGCTGCGCGTAGATTTCCTGAATGCGGCGCTTGCCGTTTTCCAGGCTTTCGCCGGTGCGAAACACGGCCGCGTCGTCCTGCATCGCTTTCTGCATCGCCTTGCGCAACACGGCCGTGGGCGTCTTGCCTTTGGCATTGCGGAAATGATCGAAGCGGGCCAGGGCAGCGTCGCCGGCGCCTTTGGGCAAGTCCTGATGGCCGCCATTGCCACGCAGTTCTTTCGCTGCCTGCAATCCCGCCGCCTTGCCGAACACCACCAGATCGATCAGCGAGTTGGAGCCCAGCCGGTTGGCGCCGTGGATGCCGACGCTGGAGCACTCGCCGACCGAATACAGGCCCGGCAGGTTCGAAGCCGTCTTCCCGTCGGCCAGGATGCCGCCCATCGTGTAGTGCACCGCAGGCAGCACCGGGATAGGCGTGTGCGCAGGGTCGACGCCGAGGAACTCCTCGGCCAGTTCGTAGATCTGCGGCAGCCTTTCGCGCAGCTTGGCCTCGCCCAGGTGGCGGAGGTCGAGGTGCACGACCGCGCCATGCGGGCCGTCGTTTACCATCATCCACGTCTCCTCGGGCAAG
>JAZJZY010000003.1:105130-165295 GCA_040389405.1 Pseudomonadota bacterium
CGAGTTGGAGCCCAGCCGGTTGGCGCCATGCACCGAAACGCAGGCCGCTTCGCCCACGGCCATCAGGCCATGCACGACCGTGTCCGGATTGCCATTCGCCAAGGTCAGCGCATCGCCGGTATAGGCACAGGGAATGCCGCCCATATTGTAATGCACCGTCGGCAGAACCGGGATCGGTTCCTTGGTCACGTCCACGCCAGCGAAGATGCGGGCGGATTCCGAAATGCCGGGCAGGCGCTCATGAATGATTTTGGGATCCAGATGCGACAGATGCAGATGGATATGGTCCTTGTTCGGGCCGACGCCGCGGCCTTCGCGGATTTCGATGGTCATGGCGCGGCTGACCACGTCGCGAGACGCAAGGTCCTTGGCGTTGGGCGCATAGCGCTCCATGAAACGTTCGCCTTCCGAATTGGTGAGATAGCCGCCTTCGCCGCGCACGCCTTCGGTGATCAGCACCCCGGCGCCAAAAATGCCGGTGGGATGAAACTGCACGAATTCCATGTCTTGCAACGGAAGTCCCGCGCGCAGAACCATGGCGTTGCCGTCGCCAGTTTGGGTGTGAGCGCCGGTGCAGGTCGAATAGGACCGGCCGTAACCGCCGGTCGCCAGAATGACGCGATGGGCGCGGAAGCGGTGGATGGTGCCGTCGTCGAGATTCCAGGCCATCACGCCGCGAATGGCGCCGCCATCCATAATCAGATCGAGCGCGAAATATTCGATGAAGAAATTGACTTCATGCTTGACGCATTGGCCATACAGAGTGTGCAGCATGGCATGGCCGGTGCGGTCTGCCGCTGCGCAGGTGCGCTGCGCGATGCCCTGGCCGTAATTGCTGGTCATGCCGCCAAAGGCACGCTGATAGATCTTGCCGTCTTCGGTGCGCGAAAACGGCATTCCGAAATGCTCAAGTTCGTAGACTGCCTCCGGCGCGTTGCGGCAGAGATATTCGATGGAATCCTGGTCGCCCAACCAGTCCGACCCCTTGACGGTGTCGTACATGTGCCAGCGCCAATCATCCTGGCCCATATTGCCGAGTGCCGCTGCGACACCACCCTGTGCCGCAACCGTATGACTGCGGGTGGGGAACACTTTGGTGATGCAAGCGGTCTTCAGGCCTTGTGCCGCGCATTCCAAGGTTGCGCGCAGTCCCGCGCCACCCGCGCCGACAACAACGACATCAAAAGTGTGATCGACAATTTCATAAGCGGGCATGGACGTCTCTGACTTTGGAAGTGAGCTTCAAGGCGCGATCAGGTGGAAGCGGCGATGCGGATCAGGGCGAAAATGCAGGTCACCGTGGTGGCGATCATCGCAAAACGGATCAGCAGCAGGCAGAATATTTTCATTCCCGTGGTGTGCACATAGTCGTCGACCACGTCCTGAAGACCCAGCGACATGTGATACAACATGGTCGTGGCGAATGCCGCCATCAGAAGCGCATTCCAGGGCCGGGCCAGGAAGCTCAGAACGGCAACTTCATTGGTGCCAATCAGGCCCAGGATCGCGAAGGTGAACCACAGTCCCAGCGGCACAAGCGCGACCGCAGTGATGCGCTGACGCCAGAAATGCCCGGTGCCCGAATGGGACGCACCCAAACCCCGAACCTTGTGCAGAGGCGTTTGCAGAGAACTCATTGCAGATACCCCGCATGGCCGGTCCAGACGAATGCGAAAACGGCGATCGCAATCACGATCGACAAGACGTACACCAGCGATCCGGTCTGGGTGGCGGTCACCTTGTCGAAGCCGTAGCCCATATCCCAGGCCAGATGCCGGATACCGTTCAGCATGTGGAAGGCCAGCGACCAGGTGAAACCGAACATCGCGATAAGGCCGATGGGCGTGGTCGCCACCGACATGAAGCTCTCATAGCCTTCCGGGCCATTGGAAATCGAAACCAGCCACCAGGCCAGCACAAAGGTGCCCACGGACAGCGCGATGCCGGTCACGCGGTGGGTGATCGAGGCCAGCATCGTGACTTGCCAGCGATAGATGCTCAGATGGGGAGAGAGAGGGCGTTCATGGCCCGACCTTTGCGGATGATCCGCCATTAAACCCTCGAAAATGCTGCTTTGCGAACCGGGCGGAGTTTAGGGGCGAAGCCCCGTTAGTCAACCGCACAAAATGCCCATTTCCCCTGGTTTTTGCTGTCGCATGGACAGGCGCTTTGCGGCATTGTCGCGCCCCGTGGGGCACGCAGGATCGACCGGCAAAGGAACCGCGCGCAGAGAGTTGCGCGGGATCGAGCTTGGCCTGGGCGTGGGCATTCTGACGGTCCTGTTCCTTGCCATCGCGCTGTGGAACGGCTTTCCATTGGTCTTCTACGACACCGGCGGCTATCTGGCTGAAGGCCTGCAAGGTGCTTTTCTGGCCGAGCGCTCACCGGTCTATTCGCTGCTCCTTCTGGTCACCGGCGGAGCCCTCAGCCTTTGGCCGGTGGTGATCCTGCAGGCGGCTCTGACCGCTTGGTTGGTCACCGAAACCGCCCGAATCGAAGTGCCGGGATTGTCGCTGTCCGGGCTTATCGTCATCGGGCTGATCCTGATGCTGGCGACAGGGATCGGTTGGTATACCGGTCAGGTCGAACCCGATTGCATGACCGCCATTCTGGTTCTGGGTGCTTACCTTCTGCTTTTCCGGACCAGGTTTCTGGGGCGCAGGCGCGTCCTGTTGATCGGCATCACCACCGGGCTGGCCGTCGCCTGCCATCCGTCGCATCTGGGATTGATGGCCGGTCTGCTGCTTGTCGCGCTTGCGCTGTATTGGGGCCGCTGGCATCCAGGCTTGAGAACAGGGCCTGCGGCCGGCGCTTTTCTGTTCGCCCTGACGCTGATTTTCGCCAGCAATTATGTACTGACCCGCCAGATATTTCTCACCCGCTCGGCCTCCACCTTCGTTTTCGCGCGGCTGATGCAGGACGGCATCGTCAAGCGGCTTCTCGACGAAACTTGTCCGCAGTCCGGCTATAAACTCTGTGCCTATAAAAGCCATCTCAAGACGCGCGCCGATGCATGGCTCTGGGCGTCCGACAGCCTGTTTCGCGCCCGTGGCGGATTTCATGGCGACCATACCGAGGAAGAGCGCATCATCGCCGACAGCGTCAGGCGCTATCCGCTGATGCAGATGCAAGCGGCGGTGCGCGATTCCGTGCGGCAGTTTTTTACGTTCAAGACCGGTGACGGCATCGAATCGCAGGAATGGGTTTTGAAACCCGACTTCCAGAAGATGGTCCCCGGGCAACTTCCCGAATATCTGGCTGCGCATCAGCAGCGGGGAAAGCTGCGTTTCGCGGCCCTCAACATGGTTCACGTCACGGTCGGAATAATGTCGCTGCTGGGATTGCTGCTGTTGCTTCAGCGCACGCTGATTCGCGACCATCGTGACGCAGCGGTGCTACCGGGACTGGTGCTGACAGCTTTGATCGGCAATGCCATCATTTGCGGAACCTTTTCCAATCCCCATGACCGTTATCAGTCTCGCCTGATCTGGCTGCCTGGGCTGGTTCTCATTCTGGCGCGAATGAAAAATCCCGGCTCCTTGCGGCCCCTGGAGGAATCCGGCACTTAGGCCCCTCAGAAAGGCACAGCCATGTCCCGCAGCATCAAGATCGCGCCTTCGATCCTTTCGGCGGATTTTTCGCGGCTGGGCGCCGAAATCGAGGCCATCGAGGCGGCCGGTGCCGATCTGATTCACGTGGATGTCATGGACGGGCATTTCGTGCCCAACATCACGATCGGTCCGGCGGTGGTGAAGGCGCTTCGGCCGCACGCCAAAAAGCCGTTCGATGTGCATCTGATGATTTCGCCGGTCGATCCCTATCTGGAGGCCTTCGCCGATGCCGGTGCGGACGGGTTGACCGTCCATCCCGAAGCCGGACCTCATGTCCATCGCACGCTTCAGCACATCCGCAAGCTGGGCAAGAAGCCGGGTGTCGTTCTCAATCCCGGCACACCGATCGAGGTGATCGACAATCTGATGGACCTGGTGGACCTGATCCTGATCATGACGGTCAATCCGGGCTTTGGCGGACAGAGCTTCATCGAAAGTCAGATTCAGAAAATTGAAGCCGCGCGCTTGCGCATCGATGCCCAGAAAAAGATAAGCGGTCGCGATATTGCGCTGGAAGTGGATGGCGGCATCACGCCGGAGACCGCGCGGCGCGCCATTGCCGCGGGCGCCGATACGCTGGTGGCTGGAACATCCGTGTTCCAGGGCGGGCCGTCCCGCTATGCCGCCAATATCGCCGCGCTGAGAGCATGACGATGGGCGCGGCGGTTCCCCTGAACCTGCTGCCCGAGATGATCAAGGCCCTGGGCTGGCAGGTCTTGCGGCCGCCTCGGGTCTGGATGCGGCGCAACTGGTTTTATCGCCGTTTGCTGCGCGGGCCGCTGGCCGACCATATTGCTTTTCATCCTTACGATTCCCGTCCCGGACGTCTTGAGGATGCCGACGCGCTGCTGCGCGGCCGCTTCCGATTCGCCGGTGAAAGCGTCGAGGTGCCAGACGGACAATCGGTGTTCGATGTGCCTGCACCGTCGCGGGCATGGCTGGAGGCGCTGCACGATTTTTCCTGGCTTGCGTCCTTGTCGGCGGCAGGTGGCGATCCTGCGCGCCAGCTAGCCATCACCCTGATCGCGCAATGGATCCAGCGGAATGGACGCTACTCCGAGCCCGCCTGGTCGGCCGGCGTCATGGGGCGGCGGTTGATCGCAATTTTTTGCCACAGCCGTCCCGTGATCGCCAATTCCGATATGATGTGGCGCTCAAGGCTTTTCGTCAGCCTGCGCGAGCAGGCCCGAATGCTGGAGCGCATTTCCGCGGAAGCGTCCGACGGCATGCCGCGTCTGGAAGCGGCGGCGGCGCTCGCTTTGTCCGGTATCTGCATGGACGATTGTCCCGCGCGGCTGGCATCAGGTCTGGAACGGCTCGAAATCGAGATAGAACGGCAGATCCTGCCCGATGGTGGCCATGTCGGCCGCTCGCCGGAAGACCTGCTGCACGCCTATCAAGCGCTCACCATGGTGATGGACGCGCTGACGGCTCTGGATATTGAGCCGCCGCACGGGCTTCGCAACGCGCGCGACCGCATGGCCCCCATGTTGCGCTTCTTCCGGCATGGCGACGGCGCGCTGGCCTTGTTCCAAGGCGGAAAGGAAGCCAGTCCGCGCATGATCGCGAACCTTCTGTCGCGTGACGATGTGCGCGGCCAGCCATTCGGCCATGCCCGTCATTCCGGCTATCAGCGGCTGGCCGCAGGCCGCAGCTTGATCCTGCTCGATTGCGGCCGCGTGCCGGACGGCGCGTTTGCCGACCATGCGCATGCCGGCTTCCTGGGCCTGGAAATGAGTTCGGGAACGCACCGGTTGGTGGTCAATTGCGGGGCCGGCGGAAAAACCCAACCTGGCTGGAACGAAGCGCTGCGCGTCACCGCCGCACATTCCACCTTGACCTTGGCGGACCGCTCCAGCGCCCAGATCCTGCCGCAGGGTCTCGGCCGCGACCTGTTGGGTCCACGGCTGACGGGCGGCCCCCACAGGCCGTTGACCCGGCGCAGCGAAACCGCGCTGGGCTGGACCGTTGAAGCCAGTCACGACGCCTATGTGCCGGAACTGGGATTGCGGCATGAACGCAAGATCACCTTGTCGCCGCAAGGACAGATGGTGACGGGCGCCGACCGGCTGGTGCCGGTGACAACCCGCAACGGTTCGCTGACTTTTACCTTGCGCTTCCACATCCATCCGGATGTGCGCATCTCGCAGCTGGAAGGCGGCGGTGTCCTGCTCAAACTGTCCAACGGGGAAGGTTGGCGCTTTCGCGCCGGGGGCGGGGAATTGGCCGTCGAGGAGAGCGTCTATCTGGGCGGCGAGACGGTGCGGCGGACCGAGCAGCTGGTGGTGACGGGGCAGGTGCGTGATACCCCCGTCGAGGCGGCGTGGGTGTTCGAGCAGATTGTGGTATAGGCGAGCAAATTGCTGGGTTGTTTGCCTTAACTTCCGCATGGCAAACTCGGCGCAAATCAGGTTCGGAGCGTTTTATGGTTCAGTTGACATTGCCCAAGAACTCGACAGTCAAGAAGGGCAAGGTCTGGCCTGCCGAGACGGCGGCCAATGGCAAGAAGCCGAAACGCTCCAAGGATTTCAAAGTCTATCGCTACGATCCGGACAGCGGTGCCAATCCCGTGGTCGATACCTATACGTTGGACCTGGACAGCTGCGGCCCGATGGTCCTGGACGCGCTGATCAAGATCAAGAACGAGATCGATCCCACGCTTGCGTTCCGGCGCTCCTGCCGCGAAGGCGTTTGCGGGTCCTGCGCCATGAACATCCAGGGCGGCAACACGCTGGCCTGCACCAAAGCGATCAGCGATTGCTCGGGGGCGGTCGCGATCTATCCCTTGCCCCACATGCCGGTGGTCAAGGACCTGGTCCCGGACATGACGAATTTCTACGCCCAATATTCCTCGATCGATCCCTTCCTGAAGACCAAGACGGCGGAGCCGGAAAAGGAATGGAAGCAGTCGCCGGAAGACCGGGCCAAGCTGGATGGGCTTTATGAGTGCATCCTGTGCGCCTGCTGTTCCACGTCATGCCCCAGCTATTGGTGGAATTCCGAACGCTATCTGGGTCCGGCGGCCTTGCTGCAATCCTATCGCTGGCTGATCGACAGTCGCGATGAGGAGACCGGCGAGCGGTTGGACGGTCTGGAAGATCCGTTCCGGCTCTATCGCTGCCACACCATCATGAATTGCGCCCAGACCTGCCCGAAGGGGCTCAATCCCGCCCAGGCCATCGGCGAAATCAAGCAGATGATGGTCAAGCGCAAGACCTGAGCCCAGATCCTGAAACGCGTCAGGCTGCCGCTGCAGAGGCGGCCTTGCGCTGCATCATCCGCCACAGCAAAGCGCCGCCGATATTGGCCAGCCAGCCATGGGGATTGGCGCCCACCACCTTGGCCACCATCTGGACCAACCGCTGGATATGCTGGCGGCGGTAAATGGTCATGCCGGTCTGCGCGGCCAGACGCGAATAAAAAGCCCGGTCATAGGGCTTGGCCGCTTCCTGCTCGGGTGGGACGTTGGCGCAGTAATAGGCATAGGCCAGTTCGTCATCGTCGCTTTCACGGACCCGGGTTACTGCCACCCAGATCTTGCGCCAGAACGGCATATCCGGCTCATCCTGTTTGAGAAGCGTGTCGTAGAAGAGCTTGTAATGCCTGTATTCGTCGGCGGCGATGCGCCCGGCGATTTCCTTCAGGACGGGCTCGTCCGTCGCGTCCCGGATGGCCGAGTAATAGGACGAGGTACCGCTCTCGACCACGCAGCGGGCGACCATCTCGGCCCGACGGGAACCGCGTACGGAACCTTCGGAATCCAAATCGTGGAAATGCGCGGGGCTGTAGCCCTTGCGGAAGCGGGCAAACGCTTCTTCGAGCTTGAAATGGGGATCAGCGGCTTCGGCCCAGCGACCCAGCGCCCGGCCATGCTGGCTTTCCTCGGCGCCCCAGGTTTCGATCCACTCCAGCGTATCGGTGCCGGAATTGCGAAACACGCGCTTCAAGTAAGTGACATAATCCGGTGCGTTATATTCCACCAGCGCAGCGGCTTTGATCGCCGCCAGCAGGGTGGAATCCACCAGGGCAGGCTTGAACGCGTCCCAAGAGACGTCATCCAGCTTCCAGCCTTGGTGGTAGACGGTCGGCGCCGCCATGGCTTCTCCATTCCCCAACAGATGGAACGGCTTATAGCAAGTTTGGCCCCGGTGCCAGAAGCCGGGTCAAATGTTTACACCGTTCCGTACAGATGGCTTTTATGCCTAGAACGCGGCCCGGACCAGTTTCAGGTCATCGACCATCTGGGCGGCCCTGGTGCGATCGGCATCGGTCTTGGCGGCGATTTCGTCTTCCTGGGCGTCGGTGATGCGCTGGTCCAGGATGGCCAGATCCATCTCGCTCATCGGGATCGCTTCTTCGGCCAGCACCGTGATCTTGTCGGCATTGATCTCGGCAAAACCACCACGGATGAAGAACCGCGTGTCCTGGCCATTGTCCAGCATGTCGATCATGCCGGCACGCAAGGTCGAGACCAGGGACGAATGGCCCGCCATCACGCCCATATAACCTTCGGTACCCGGCACGGTGACCATGTCCACCGCCTTGGAGAGCAGCAGCTTCTCCGGCGAGACCAGTTCGAAGAGGATCTTGTCAGCCATCAGGCCGCCTTCGACGTTTCCGCCGCCATCTTCTGGCCCTTGGCGACGGCCTCTTCGATGGCGCCGACCATGTAGAAGGCCTGCTCGGGCAGGTGGTCATACTCGCCGTCCACGATCGCCTTGAAGCTGCGGATGGTGTCGGCCAGTTCAACGAACTTGCCCGGCGTGTTGGTGAATTGTTCGGCCACGAAGAAGGGCTGGCTGAAGAAGCGGCTGATTTTGCGCGCGCGCGACACGGTCAGCTTGTCGTCTTCCGACAATTCGTCCATGCCCAGAATGGCGATGATGTCCTTCAGCGCTTTGTAGGACTGCAGCACTTCCTGCACCCGGCGGGCGACGGCGTAATGCTCTTCGCCGATCACTTGCGGGTCCATGATGCGCGAGGTGGAGTCCAGCGGGTCGATCGCGGGGAAAATTGCCTGGGCGGCGATGTCGCGCGACAGAACCGTGGTGGCGTCCAAATGCGCGAAGGATGCGGCGGGCGCCGGATCGGTCAGATCGTCGGCAGGCACGTAAATCGCCTGCACCGAAGTGATCGAGCCCTTGGTGGTGGAGGTAATGCGTTCCTGCAGGTTGCCCATTTCCGTCGCCAAGGTCGGCTGATAGCCCACGGCCGACGGGATGCGGCCCAGCAGCGCCGACACTTCCGAACCGGCCTGGGTAAAGCGGAAGATGTTGTCGATGAACAGCAACACGTCCTTGCCTTCGACATCGCGGAAATACTCCGCCACCGACAGGCCGGTCAGCGCCACGCGGGCGCGCGCACCCGGCGGCTCGTTCATCTGGCCATAGACCAGGGCGCATTTGCTGCCTTCGGTCGAGCCGTTCTTCTTGGGGTCCACATTGACGTTGGACTCGATCATTTCGTGATAAAGGTCGTTGCCTTCGCGCGTACGCTCGCCCACGCCGGCCAGCACCGAGTAACCGCCATACGCCTTGGCGATATTGTTGATCAGTTCCTGCATGGTCACGGTCTTGCCCACGCCGGCGCCGCCGAACAAGCCGATCTTGCCGCCCTTGGTGTAGGGGCAGAGCAGGTCGATGACCTTGATGCCGGTGACGAGGATTTCCGTGGTGCCCGCCTGTTCGGCGAACGTCGGGGCTTCGCGGTGGATCGATGCCATATGTTCGGTGGAAATCGGGCCGGCTTCATCGATCGGCTCGCCGATCACATTCATGATGCGGCCCAGGGTGGCGGGACCAACCGGTACGCGGATCGGACCGCCGGTGTCGACCACAGACTGGCCGCGGGTAAGGCCTTCGGTAGAGTCCATCGCGATGGCGCGCACGGCGTTCTCGCCCAGATGCTGCGCCACTTCGAACACCAGGCGGACGCTCTTGCCGGTCCGGGGATCGATATTGGTGGTTTCCAGCGCGTTCAAAATCGCGGGCAGGGCGCCGTCGAACTCGACGTCGACGACCGCGCCGATGACCTGGATAAGACGACCTTTGGATTGGCTCATGGCTTGTCTCTTTCTCTTAAACGGCAGCGGCGCCGGAGATGATTTCGATCAACTCCTTGGTGATTTGCGCCTGGCGGGTACGGTTCATTTGGATGGTGAGGGCTTTGATCATGTCGCCCGCGTTGCGGGTGGCATTGTCCATTGCGGTCATCTGGGCGGCGAAGAAGCCGGCCTGATTTTCCAAGAGCGCGGTGAGAAGCTGCACCGAGATATTCTGCGGCAACAGCGCTTCCAGGATCGTGTCTTCGTCCGGTTCATAATCGTAGAATGTGGCACTGCCGCCGCCTTCCACCACCGCCGGGATCAACTGACGCACGGTCGGGGTCTGCGTGACCACCGACTTGAATGACGAATAGATCAACGTGACGACGTCGAAATCCCCGGCCCGGTACAACTCCAGGATCTTCTCGGCGACCGGCTTCACCAGCGCAAAGTTGGCAGGCTTGATGCCGATCTCGTAATTTTCGACATAGCGGCCGCCATGCTGACGCTTGAGCTGATCGCGGCCCTTGCGGCCGATGGTGATGATCTTGACGTCCTTGCCCGCTGCAATCAGCGAAGCGGCTTTCTCGCGTGCGGCGCGCACGATGCCGGAATTGAATCCGCCCGCCAGGCCGCGGTCGGATGTCGCGACGACGATCAGATGACGCTGATCCTTGCCGGTGCCCGCCAACAGCAACGGCGCGGAGGGGCCCGAAACGCCCGCCGACAGGTTGGCGATCACATTCGCCATGCTGCGGGCATAAGGGCGCGCGCTTTCGGCAGCGAGCTGCGCGCGGCGCAGCTTTGCCGCCGCCACCATCTGCAGCGCCTTAGTGATCTTCTGCGTGGACTTCACGCTTCCGATCCGTGTGCGCATTTCCTTTACGGAAGCCATCGCTTGGTCTGTCCTTTAGGCCGCGAAGCTCTTGGAGACGTCATTCAAGGCTGCTTTCAGCATGTCCTCGAGCGCGGGCGAGAGTGCCTTTTCCTTGCGGATGCCTTCGAGGAATTGCGGATAGCTGGTCTTGAGCTTGCTGATCAGCGCGTCCTGGAACGGGCCGACCTTGGCGGTGGGGAAGGGATCGAGATAGCCGCGGGTGCCGGCATAAATCACTGCCACCTGCTCTTCGACCGCAAAGGGCTTGTATTGCGGCTGCTTCAGCAATTCGGTCAGACGCTCACCGCGCGCCAGCATCTTCTGGGTCGAGGCGTCGAGATCCGAGCCGAATTTGGCGAAGGCCGCCATTTCACGATACTGGGCGAGTTCGCCCTTGATCGGACCGGCAACGGTCTTCATCGCCTTAATCTGGGCCGAAGAGCCCACGCGTGAGACCGAGATGCCGACATTCACCGCCGGGCGAATGCCCTGATAGAAGAGGTCGGTCTCAAGGAAGATCTGGCCGTCGGTGATCGAGATCACGTTGGTGGGAATATAGGCCGAGACGTCATTGGCCTGGGTTTCGATCACGGGCAGGGCGGTCAGCGAACCGCCGCCATTGTCTTCGTTGAGCTTGGCGGCGCGCTCGAGCAGACGGCTGTGCAAATAGAAGACGTCGCCTGGATAGGCTTCGCGGCCCGGCGGGCGGCGCAGCAGCAGCGACATCTGACGATAGGCGACGGCCTGCTTGGACAAATCATCATAGATGATCAGAGCGTGCATGCCATTGTCACGGAACCATTCGCCCATCGCGCAACCGGAAAACGGCGCCAGGAATTGCAGCGGCGCGGGTTCCGACGCGGTGGCGGCGACAACGATGGTGTATTCCAACGCGCCAGCGTCGGCCAGGGTGCGCACGATCTGCGCCACGGTCGAACGCTTCTGGCCGATGGCGACATAGATGCAATAGAGCTTGGCCTTCTCGTCGGTGCCGGCGTTGACGCTCTTCTGGTTGATGATGGCGTCGATGGCGACGGCGGTCTTGCCGGTCTGACGGTCACCGATGATCAGTTCGCGCTGGCCGCGGCCGATCGGGATCAGAGTGTCGATGGCTTTCAGGCCTGTCTGCACCGGCTCATGCACCGACTTGCGGGGAATGATGCCGGGCGCCTTGACGTCGACGCGGCGGCGTTCGGCGATGTTGGTAAGTTCGCCCTTGCCGTCGATGGGGTTGCCCAGGGGATCAACCACGCGGCCCAGCATGCCTTTGCCCACCGGCACTTCCACGATCGCGCCGGTGCGCTTGACGGTGTCGCCTTCCTTGATGTTGGCGTCGGAGCCGAAGATCACCACGCCGACATTGTCGGTTTCCAAATTGAGCGCCATGCCCTTGATACCGCCGGGGAACTCGACCATTTCGCCGGCCTGGACATTGTCGAGGCCATAGACGCGGGCGATGCCGTCGCCGACCGACAGAACCTGGCCGACTTCGCTGACCTGCGCGTCGGCGCCGAAGTTCTGAATTTCGCGCTTCAGGATCGCAGAAATTTCAGCGGGTTGGATATCCATTTCAGTTTCCTCTCATGGCGGCGCGGATGCCGGCCAGCTTGGTACGAATTGACGAGTCGATCATGCGCGAGCCCACCTTGACGACTAGGCCGCCAAGCAGAGTGGGATCGACGCGTGTATCCAGGCGCGGCTCACGGCCGAGCGTTGCTTTCAAAGCGGCTTTGAGTTCCGCCGTCTGAGTGGGGCTGAGGGCATGGGCGGAGGTAACCTGCGCCTCCACTTCGCCCTTCAGGCGCGCCACCAACCGGCCATAGGCGGCAATCACGTCTTCCAGGGCAAACAGGCGGCGCTTGCCGGTCAAGGTGAGCAGGAACTTGGTGGTAAGCGGATTGACCCGCATCTGCTCCAGCACCGCTTTCAAGGCGCGAGCCTGGTCCTCATGGCCGAACAGGGGGGATTTGACCAGCCGGGCAAGGTCGGTGCTGTCTGCAATGGCAGATTTCAGCGCCGCGAAATCGGCCGCAACCACGTCCACCAAGCCCTGTTCCTGGGCCAGTTCGAACACGGCGTTGGCATAACGGCCCGCCAGTCCGGTTTCGTGAGCCTTTTCGGTCGCCACCTTCACCTCATAGGGGCGGCTGCGCGGATGCTTCCATCTGCCGCCGATCGCCCGACTTAACAATTTGATTTTATTGACTAAACTTAAGCGCGCGCGAGTCACCCCCGCGGTGCGCGTGCCAGTTAGCATGCGCCTTACGCGTACGCAATATTTGGCCAAAGGCCAGACTGTCGCGGCAGCGACACGCCTTGACCGGAGCGAGGCGAGACGCGATATGCCCCCGGGCATAATGCGTCAGTTCGATGGCGCGAACTCTGAGACTTCAATGATCGAGCTATCCCAGCGTTTCAGCTTCGACGCCGCCCACCATCTGGGGGCCGGCGCCAGCGAGAATCGGCGCCTCCATGGCCATTCTTTCTATGTGGAAGTCACTTTGCGGGGCGAACCAGACCCCAAGACCGGATTTTTGCGGGATTTTGGGCAGATAGACGCGGCCCTTAAAGAGGTGCGGGAACTGTTGGACCACCGGCTTCTGAATGAAGTCGAAGGTCTGGACAACCCGACGCTGGAGAACATTGCCCGCTTCATCCACGCTCGGGCCAGGCTGGCACTGCCCGAAGTCGCCCGGGTCCGGATCGAGCGGCCATCCTATGGCCAGACCTGCACCTTTGAAGGGGCCTGAACCGATGGCGAAGAAGCTCACCCAATTGGGCCGTCCTGTTGCCCAGCCGGCATCTCCCGACAAGGCGATTTTGGAAAGCGTCCCCAATCCGCATCCGGGCACCAGCTATGTCGTGCGCTTCACCGCCCCGGAATTCACCACGCTTTGTCCCATCACCGGACAGCCCGATTTCGCACACCTCGTCATCGATTACGTGCCGGGGAAGGCGATCCTGGAGTCCAAGTCGCTCAAACTCTATCTGAACAGCTTCCGCAACGCGGCCGGCTTTCACGAGGCGACCACCATCGCCATCGCCAAGCGCATCGCCCAGACCATCAAGCCCGGCTATTTGCGGATCGCAGGCTATTGGTATCCACGGGGCGGCATTCCCATCGATATCTTCTGGCAGACGGGAAAACTGCCGGCAGGCGTTTGGCTTCCGGACCCCGGTGTCGCACCGTATCGCGGCCGGGGCTGAAACCTCATTAATCGAGCTGTTTTCGAGTTCGCCCTTGTGGAAATCCATTTACGAGCATATACCCATAAAATTGGGGGCGAATACTCGTATCGGAGACGGTCATGGAGAAGTTCGGCATCCGCGATTGCAACTGCGCCAGCTTGCGCAAGGCGGCGCGGCGTCTGACCAGCTTTTACGACAGCCAATTGGCGCCCAGCGGTTTGCGCGCCACCCAGTTCGCCATCTTGGCATTCGTCAACGAGATGGAAGAGGTCTCGGTCAACGCAATTGCAGACCGGTTGGGACTGGATCGCACCACCGCCGGAAAAAACCTGCGCCCCCTTGAGCAGTCCGGATTTGTAGAAGTCGCATCTGCGAAGCATGACGGCCGCCAGCGCGCCATTCGCGTGACAAAGGCCGGCCATGCCGCGTTGAAGGCTGCTGTACCGTTGTGGCGGCAGGCGCAAAGCCGCTTCGAGGCCGCGAACGGACCGGAAAAGGCTGCCGCCCTGCGCGACACGTTGCGCAACCTGGAACTCGAACCAGTCAGCTAGTCTCAACCAAGGAGAATTCATGCGCCTTCCCGCATTCGCTTTTTTTGCTGTCGCCGCTTTCGCGACTGCCGCGTCGGCACAGAACGCCACCCCGCCGGTTCCCACCACCAAGATCCTGGCGATTTCCCATTCCACTGGCACACCTTTGACGTCGGAACAGCGCGCCGCAATCATGCCGCATGAAGTGCATGACACGGTCGATGCCTATCTCAACGGCAAGATCGACCAATGGTACTTTCAGACCGACGGCAAGGGCGTGGTCTTCATCGTCAACGCCTCCTCGATAGACGACGCCAAGGCCATCCTCGAGAAATTCCCCTTGGGCAAAGCGGGCGTGATGGGCTTCGACTATGTTCCCTTGGGTCCGCTCAATCCGTTGCGCATCCTCAACAACATGGTCAAATAATCACGTCGGTGAACGGGCAAGCTTCCCGAGGTCCCTGACAAAAGCAGGCTTTGCTGTCATCCTGCCTCGGGGACTGCCCGCATATGGGCAGGCGGGGACAGCATCATGAATGCCATTGTCGTTCGCGGCGTCCTGGTGGGTGCGCTGGCCGGTCTTTTGTTCGGCTTCGATACGGCGGTCATTTCCGGCGTCACCAGTAGCCTTCGCGCTGTTTATCACCTCAGCGCGGGCGGGCTTGGGATCACCGTATCGAGCGCGCTGTGGGGCACACTGGCAGGCGCATTGCTGGCTGGCGCGCCCGGCGACCGGTTTGGCGCGCGCGAATGCCTGAAAGCGATCGCCGTTCTCTATCTTGCATCGTCGCTGGGATGTGCACTGGCCTGGGATTGGCCCTCGCTGATGGCTTTTCGCGTGATGGCAGGCCTGGCGATCGGTGCCTCGACCGTGCTGGCGCCCGTCTATGTGACCGAGATCGCGCCGCCGGCCTGGCGCGGCGCCATGGTGGGCATGTTCCAATTCAACATCGTGCTCGGCATCCTGATTGCCTATCTCAGCAATTATCTGATCGGCACGATGATGCTGGGTGCGAATGAGTGGCGGTGGAAATTTGGGATCGCGGCACTGCCGGGTCTCCTATTGTTTGGTTTGCTTTTCACCATTCCCCAGAGTCCCCGCTGGCTGGCCCTGCGCGGCTGGCGCGTCAAGGCGCAGGAAATCTTGCGCCAGATCGCGCCGCAAATCGGGCAAGCGGAAGAAGACGCAATCCTATCGAACCCGGACTTCGTATCCCGCGATCGGCGGCTCAGCTGGTCCAGATATCGCAAACCCATCCTGCTGGCCTTCGCGATTGCCGCTTTCAACCAGCTCGCGGGCATCAACGCCATCCTTTATTATATCAACGATATCTTCGCGGCTGCAGGCTTCAGCAAAGTGTCCGCGGACCAGCAGTCGATCCTGATCGGCGCCACCAATCTGCTGTTCACGCTTCCGGCGCTGTACCTGATCGACAAAATCGGGCGCAAAAGCCTCTTGCTGATCGGGTCGGTCGGATTGTTCGTCACCCTGGCGGGAACCGCGGCGATCCTCTCCAGCGGACAACATCGGGATTTGCTGATCTGGATGCTGATCGGATTCATCGCCGCCTTTGCCTTTTCGCAGGGCGCCGTGATTTGGGTCTATATCAGCGAAATCTTCCCCACCGAGGTGCGGGCGCGAGGCCAGAGCATCGGCTCTTCGACCCACTGGCTGATGAACGCCATCATCGCCACCTTGTTTCCGGTCGTCGCCACCTGGTCGAAGGGCGCGCCCTTCGTCTTTTTCGCGGCCATGGTGGTGCTGCAGTTCTTTGTCGTTCTGTTTTTCTTTCCAGAAACCAAGCGTATCGCGCTTGAAGATATCTCCACCGTGGTTCCCACCGGCGCATGACGGCTATGACAAAAATCGGCAACAAGACCATTGGTGTAGGCCTGATCGGTTATGGCTTCGCCGGCAAGACCTTTCATGCGCCTCTGATCCGTGCGGTCGAAGGCCTGGCCCTTCGCGCCATCGCATCCAGCGATGCCGCAAAGGTCAAAAAGGATTTCCCGGGCATGACGGCCTTTGCCGATCCGGAAGAGATGATCCGCTCGGACGAAATAGACCTGATTGTAATCGCCACGCCCAATGACAGTCATGCACCGCTGGCCCGTATCGCGCTGGAGGCGGGCAGGGATGTGGTGATCGACAAGCCGTTCACACTCGACATGGTGGAGGCGCGCGACCTTCTCGCGTTGGCGCAGCAACATTCGCGGCTTCTCAGCGTGTTCCATAACCGGCGCTGGGACAGTGATTTTCTGGCGGCCAAATTCGGCGTCGAGAGCGGCGTGCTGGGCCGGGTCACGCATTTCGAATCCCATATCGACCGGTTCCGGCCCGAGGTCCGCGACCGCTGGCGCGAGCGGTCCGGTCCGGGGACAGGCGTCTGGTATGATCTGGCGCCGCACATGATCGACCAGGCTTTGTGCCTGTTCGGTCTGCCGGACGATGTGCAGGCGAATTTCCTATTGCAGCGCCCGGACGCCCAGTCCGTGGATTGGGCGCACGCCGTTTTAAGTTATCCGCATCACCGCGTAATTCTGCATGCCAGCATGATCGCAGCCGGTGGCGTGCCGCGCTTTTTGGTCCATGGCGACAAGGGCAGTCTGGTCAAACACGGCATCGATCAGCAGGAAGCGCAATTGCTGCGTGGCATGTTGCCCGGCACGCAAGGCTGGGGTGTCGACACGGATCGAATGCAGATCTGGAATGCCGCGGGAGAATGCCTGGGCATGCCCACGCCCGCCGGCGACCATCGGCGCTATTACGCCGCCATTCGCGATGCTCTGCAGGGTGCCGCGCCCAATCCGGTACCGCCTATCCAGGGGCTGGCCGTGATGGCCGTGCTGGAAGCGGCAATCTTGTCCGCGCAAAGCGGAATGCGGCAGCCCGTTCCTTTGACCCAAGACGAACGCGGTGCCCTGACCGCCAGCCGCGTTCCCACCAAATCGCGCACGCATGCCTGACAGAATGCGAGCCGGCACGGGGTGCACCGGCTCGCATGATTCGCGAAGTGTGAGGGCTTATTTCGCGAATTTTGCTTTGACGGCTTCCAAGCCGCTTTCATAGATGCCGCTCAAGGCCGCATCGGCATCCTTCTCTTTTCCCGCGTCCGGCGTGTAATCGCCGCTCCAGGTGATCTGAGAATGGCCGCGTCCTTTGGCGGAAACTTTCAGGATCGATTTGTAATGGGTGACCGGCAATGGGCTGGACACGAAGGTGTAGCCGTACAGATGCTTTTCCTGACTGGCAGCGGTCTGCAGTTCCACGAACGTGGCCTTGCCGTCCTTTGTCACCAGAGTGCGGGTCGGCGGCGTCTTGCCGTCTTCGGTGCAACTGCCGATGGCGGGATGCCAGTCCCGGATGGAACAGAAGGCCCCGATCTGTGACCATATTTGTGCCGGGGTCCCATCGACTTCCACGGTCCGCGACAGCGAAGCGGCAGATGCCGGTATGATATTTCCGGCCAGCAGAATGAATACCGATACCGGCCTGACGGCTTTCGCCAGTCTGGCGGCAGCGGATTTGCGGGATTGAAGCGCACCCTTTACGCGGTGCTTGTCGGCGAAACGCATGATTGTCTCCTTTATGGCGCCGGTCGCTGATGACCGGCATCGGGAGGTGATCCCAGACAATTGGCCCACCGCTCCAGTTCACCGACTGAATCGACCCAGTACAAAATCTGAACTAGGCCGCCCATCGCTTGCGGACTAAGGTCGGTGGGTGACGCTTGGGATGGACCGATGACGCAAGGCAGCTACAAGCAATTTTGTCCGGTCGCGATGGCGGCGGAAATTCTCTGCTCCCGTTGGACCGTGGTCCTGCTGCGTGAAATGCTGGCGGGCTCGACACGGTTCAACGAATTGCGCCGCGGCGTGACACGCATGTCGCCGGCACTGCTGTCGCAGCGTCTCAAGGATCTGGAAAATGCGGGCATTGTTTCGCGGGTGAAGGTGGACGGCGATCCGGGACTTTTTGAGTATCACCTGACACGCGCGGGCCGGGAGTTGCAGCCCTTGATCGATGGCTTCGGGGTTTGGGGCCAGCGCTGGGTGGAATCAGAAATGTCGCTGCAAAATCTCGATGCCCAGCTTTTGATGTGGGACATGCGGCGCGGCCTCGATCCCACCCCGATGCCCAGGCGGCGCAGCACCATTCAATTCCGCTATCGGGATGCGGCGGCGGCACACCGGGTCTGGTGGCTGATCGTTGCGCCGGGCACGGAAGTCGATCTGTGTTCGGTCGATCCGGGCTACGATGTCGATCTTTATGTCTCGAGCAATCTGAGAGCCATGACCGCAATCTGGATGGGCCTGGACACGGTACGCAAGGCGGTGAGCGAAAGCCGGATGGAGCTTGTCGGGGACCAGTTGCTGGCAAAGAACATGCAGACCTGGCTGGGTCTCAGCCCTTTCGCCAAAGAGCGGAAGATGGTGGCTTGATAAGAATTGGGCGGAAGCAGCTTTCTGCCGGTCCCCCGGGTTTCCTGCCTATTGCGCCTGTTGCGTTGCGGTCATGTACAGCGTCTTTTGGCCGAACACAGCGTAGATATGGAGCTGGCGCAGCAGGTCCATGCCGAGAGTGAGGTCGGGGATGCGTTCGTCGGTCACTTGCGCACGACTTCCCAACATCAAATCCCGGTTGCTGTCCCGGGTCATGCCGTTCGTCTGGATCAGCACCAACTTGTTGCTGGCCGTTACGCCTTCGAAATCGATCTGTCCGAACCGGTGGGCATAGACTGGGCCACCCAAAGCATCCTTGCGGTCGAGTTCCGGCTTCATCTCCGGCGTATCCGCCTTAAGACCGAACATGAGTTCAGCGACGTCGCGGCGCATGACTGTACGCGCCGAGGTCGTGTCGATGATGGCGTTGATCGTGTGCCCCTCAATCGTGACCGGCACCTGAAATTTGCCGTTCACGATGGTCATGGGAACTGCCGCGACAGCGGAATGCGACCAGAACACTACCTGTGCCGGGTCGGTGCATTTGGTGGCGGTGAGATAGTTGATCTCTTTCCCCGCAAAATTCAGCTCGACATCATACTGGTTGAAGAAGTCATTGCTCAGCAGTCCGTCATAGGGCAGGGACTTTCCCATCTCTGGGTCCTCGGCCACCAGGAATTGCATGTTACGATTGGTGGCGTTGCCGATTGTGAAAGCGCCGACACGCACGCGCGTGCGAATGGCATTGCGTCCTTGGCTGCCTTTAACGTCGTAGACCGGCGCCTGCATCGACGTGGACATCGAATTGCTCAAATCGGGACCCCAGCCGCCGATATGGATCGTGTCGGCTCGCGAAACATTCTGCGGCAAGCCAAGCTCCGTCACGGCTGCTTGCGAGACTTCGGAAGGATTGGTGCTGAGATTGAGTAGGAATTGCTTGGGTTTGCCGTTGATCGCGACCGCCACCGTGATGAGATCGCTTCCCGGCACTTGTTTCAGTTCGGCCGTGTCGGCAAGTGCCGGCAAGGTGCAGGACTGGGCCAGGGCCGTGGCGTCTGAAAGCAGCAGCGCGGCCAAAGCAGCGAACAGTTGCTTGCACATGATTTGCCCTCATCGTGTTTTTATTTTCGGCAATAGAGCAACGCGCCGCATCTTTGCAACTGGCGGGACCGTCGCCCGCCACGGTTCACATTAGTCGCTTGAAGGATGGATGTCGCCATTGAGCTAGGCCGGGCTGTGCGAAAAAAACCTGTCGGCAGACTTGATGGCGCGGGGAGGCGCAAAAAGCGCTGGGAGTGTTTCGCAGAGACCTGCTCAAGTAAAAAGCGACCCTTATGGATCGCCGCAAGCCCACCAACCCCATGAAATGGAATGGCTCCCCCGGGACGGGCTCGAACCACCGACCAACCGGTTAACAGCCGAAAAGGTCAGCATTTCAAAGCCGTGTATCTCTTTCAAGACGCCCCGGCCGGTACACCTATCGCGGGACCCGCTGGAATAGCCACGTCGCCACACATCTTAGATCACGAACCTGCACACATGCAGGAGCTCATGGTCCAGGCACTTCTCGATACGAAGGTTGCTAACCACACCCGCTTATGGTTCATCCAGTTCGTATCCAAGGCTGTGGGGGCCCAGGCACACCCTGACGGCGCCGCTAAACTCCCATCGCTCCACTTCCTATCCGAAGCAGGAGGCACATCATGGCAGTAGACAGCCCACAAGCATGCACACCCGGAACATGTCTTTGCCATCCAGTGGGCGAACCGGTGATGCCAGCAGCTGAAGCTGGCTGGTCGCGCCGTGGACTATTGCAGGCCACTGTTGCAGGCGGTGTTCTTGGCGGAGTTGGAGCTGTCCTTCCCGCTTTTGCGCAAAGCAAGCTGACCGCAAAGGCCGCATTGCAAGCACTGATGAGCGGCAATGAGCGCTTTGTCGCGCGCAAGCTGAAGTTCTTCGAAGAGGATTTGGCGGTATTACAGCAAAATACAGTCGAAAAACAGGAGCCCTTTGCCTGCGTTCTTTCCTGTGCGGACTCGCGCGTCCCGGTCGAACTTCTGTTCGATCAGAGCATCGGCCATGTCTTCGTCAATCGAGTTGCCGGCAATATCGCCACATCGGAAATAATCGCCAGCATCGAATATGGCATCGCCGTTCTGGGTACCCGGGTCCTGATGGTGCTGGGCCATTCGGGTTGCGGCGCAGTGAAAGCCGCCATATCGGCGAAGGCGGCTCCAGGACAAATCAGCTCCCTCTATCGCTATATCCGCCCCGCAGTCGATGAGGCGAATGGCGACCTCGTCGGGTCGATTAAGGCCAACGCCAGAATACAGGCCAAACTCATGAGAGAATCTTCGCCGGTCATTGCCGACGCGCTGAAATCGGGCTCCCTGCAGGTGGTCGCCGCTTATTATGATCTAGCGAACGGGAAGGTCGCTTTGCTCAACTAGCTCGCTGTGCCTATTTGGACGAACGAGTCGCGGCCTTTTGCGCAATTTTGAGAGCCTTCGCGTGCGCCTCGCTCGCCAAGGTGTGCTTCTTAACCGCCGCATGGTGCGCAGGCGTCCCAATGGCAAGCTTCATTTCCTTATGCGCGGCTGCGCGATCCGCTGCGCGCTTGTCCACTTCGGTGTCTTCAGGACTTTTATCGGGCATTCAATTTCTCCAATTTGGACAGACTCTATCGTGTATTCCATTTTAGTGGGGCAATCCCGGAGGCTCGCCAACTGTTAAGGCTGGCAGCGCTTCTCAATGCCTCTGACGAGATATTGCCGCCTTAGCCCAAAATGAAAATGGCGGCCCGCAATGGCCGCCAATTTTACTAATAAGTTATTGAATAAATTGGCTCCCCGGGACGGGCTCGAACCGCCGACCAACCGGTTAACAGCCGATTGCTCTACCACTGAGCTACCGAGGAACAGGACGCGGTGTCTAGCGCGTCCCCAATCGCAAAACCAGCGGAAATTTTCCAGGGGTTAGCGGCATTTCGCACCCCTCCGGGCACAAAAAAATGAGGCCGGGTGTAAGCCCGGCCCCAAGGCGTTGGGTAATGGTGGGGTGTCTTCAAGGAAGACATCGCCATGATGGCAACCCAAGGTTAACAAAGACTTAACTAGGTCGATTCATGAGCAAATATCTGCCGATCTGCTGAGCAGGGCCTATCGTGGAAGGGCGATGGAGACCGCCCGGTCGGCGCTGCGTTCGCCCATCCACAGCGTGTTCCCCGCCGGCTCAACCGCGGTGGGGGTACCCAGACCTTCCTGCAGAACCGTCACGGTCGCGGTATCGCCATTGACGGTGATCATATCCACCTTGCCGGCGCCATTCTCGGTCATGAACAGCTTGCCGTTGGCAGCACGCATCCCATCCGGACCTTTGACGGGCTTGTCCATCCAGATGTCGACGGGCTTTGCGGCCTTGCCGCTGGCATCCATCGGCACACGATAGAGATTGTTCGAAAAGACGTTGTTCACATAGAGCGTATCGCCAATGAAAGTGATGCCATCGACACCGTAAAGCGCGCGGTCTTCGATCAGCAATTCTGCTTCCGCTGCGCCAGGCTTCAACCGCCAGATCTTGCTGGACGATGTGTCGGCGATATAGAGCGCCTTGTCGGGCCCGACCGTGAAATCGTTGCAGAGATTGGTTTCCCCGGGCAGGGCCCAGCGGAATTTTGCGGCACCGGTGTCAAGATCGAAGCCGCGCAGGCTGCTGCGGCGGTTCGAGTTGCCGGGCGTATTGGCCAACTGGCAAGCCCAGAGCGTGCTGCTGGCGCCATCCGCCAGTACGCCCAGAAACGTCGCGTTGGCGTCTTCCGTGCTGATGTCGATGAAGACTTCTGCCGCCGCCGCACCTTTTTTGGCACGATGGATTTTCGGGGAACTGGCACTGCCCAGAATCAGATCGCCATTGGGCGCCATGGTGATGCTCTCGGGCTGGGATTTCGCGGGCACATTCACCGTCGCGGCCATCGCGGAACTGGCCATGAGCACCGACAGGCTAAGCGTGGCGATCGAAGGTCGGATCATCGAAATCTCCCTGGGTTTCATAGGAGATCTATAGCGTAAATCGATGAAGAGGGTGGAGGCCACGCCCGGAATCGAACCGGGATGCAAGGATTTGCAGTCCTCTGCGTAACCATTCCGCCACGTGGCCTCACGAAACGACCGAACCCAAGGATCCGGCGAGCGGGTGGCGGCTATAGCAGACGGTCCGCCGCAAGGACAACTGCCCAGGCGCGGCTTTAAAAGTCGCGTTGTCGGGCGCTGGCGAGGGGCCTATAAGCCCAAACGACGTTTTCCAGAGGCTTGCCCATGTCCGAATCCGCCCGCTTCAACATGATCGAAGCGCAGATCCGCACCAACGACGTCACCGATGTGCGGATCCATGCCGCGCTGGACGCGGTGCTGCGGGAGCGGTTCGTGCCCAGTTCCAAGCGCGCCTTGGCTTATGCCGATGTACCGGTGGAAATCGCGCCAGGCCGCTATCTGCTCGACCCCAGAAGCTTCGCCAAG
Source organism: Pseudomonadota bacterium (assembly GCA_040389405.1). Lineage (GTDB taxonomy): Bacteria > Pseudomonadota > Alphaproteobacteria > Micropepsales > Micropepsaceae > Rhizomicrobium. Next base: position 128,338 of record JAZJZY010000003.1, read on the forward strand.
GCCCTGCAGCTGGCCCGCATAACGGCCGAGGACAAAGTCCTCGATGTGGGCTGTGGCACGGGATACTCGTCCGTGGTCCTGGGCCGGCTTGCCCGCACCGTGGTGGCGCTGGAGCAGGACGCCGATTTGGTGCGCATCGCATCGGGGCTCCTGGAAAACCAGCCCAACGTCCAGATCACCCAGGGCGCCCTGATCGAAGGCTTCAAGGATGGGGGACCGTACGACGTCATTTTCGTCAATGGCGCGATCGAGGCCCAGCCGGACACGCTGCTGTCGCAGCTGGCCGAAGGCGGCCGTCTGGTGGCCTTCCTCCAATCGGGGGCTCAGGGCCGGGCAACCCTGTATCTAAAGGAGCAGGGCCGGGTCGGACATCGCGGCGATTTCGACGCCAATGTGCCGCTGCTGGCCGGCTTCAAGAAGCATGTTGGCTTCGTCTTCTAAGTTCCTCAAAAATATCCGGAAAGCGGTTCCGCGATCCCCGGGCAAAATGGCGTTAACTTGGTCTTTGCCTTCGTACCTTCACTGTCCTAGGGTTTTCGATACAAAACACGGCCGGTCGGGAGTTTATTGATGTCCAGTCCCCAGCACGAACCCACCATGGAGGAGATTCTCGCCTCCATCCGCAAGATCATCTCGGAGGACGCTCCCGAGGCTGTGCCCACCGTCGAAGCCCCGTCTGCCAACCCTGTCGAAGCCGCCGCCAAGCAGGAATTGCTGACCACGCCAGAACAAGAGGCTCCGGAAATCGAGGTTCTGGAATTGACCCAGGAAGTTTACGAAGCGCCGCCGTCCGAGCCGGTGGCAGCACAGGAGGCTCCCGTGGCCGACGACGTCATATTCGAAACTGCACAGAGCGCGCCCGAGCCAGCCCGGGATAACGGCATCTTCTCGGATCAGACCCGCCGCGCCATGGACGATACTTTTGCCTCAATCGCGGACCAACCGGAAACGGCACCGGCGCCCCGGCCGGCGCCCGCCCCCCTGGCGCCCATCGGCGCCGCGACTGTGGAGAATGTGTTCGAGCGCGCCGTGCGCGAAAGCTTCGAGCCGGTGATGGCGAAATATCTATCCGACAATTCTTCCGCCGTGATCGACCGCATGAAGCCCCTGATCCGCGAATGGATGGACGAGCATTTCCCGGCGCTGCTGGAAGGTGCGGTACGGACGGAAATCGAGCGGGTGGTAAAAGCCCGCGGCAAACGCTAGTTACCGTTCGAACAGGGCGGGCTTGACCCGAGCCGGAAAAAGCCGGAAAGCCTGCGAAAAGGCTCAGGTCCGGTATGCTCGACAAGACATTTTCTCCCAAGGACGTGGAAGGGCGCATTTACGCCCAGTGGCAGGAGGCAGGCGCCTTCCGTGCCGGCACGCGTCCGGACGCCGAGCCATTCGCCATCATGATCCCGCCGCCCAATATCACCGGGCGGCTGCATATCGGCCACGCCCTCAACAACACCTTGCAGGACATCCTGGCGCGCTTCGAGCGCATGCGGGGCAAGGATGTCCTCTGGCAGCCGGGTACCGATCATGCCGGCATCGCCACCCAGATGATCGTGGAGCGTCAGCTGGCGGAGCGCCAGATGAACCGCGTCGGACTTGGGCGCGAGAAATTCCTGGCCGAGATCTGGAAGTGGAAAGCCGAATCCGGCGGCGCCATCATCGAACAACTGCACCGGCTGGGCGCCAGCGCCGACTGGAGCCGCGAACGCTTCACCATGGACGAGGGCCTGTCGCGCGCCGTCGCCAAGGTCTTTGTCGAACTTTACCGCCAGGGCCTGATCTACAAGGACAAGCGGCTGGTGAACTGGGATCCGCGCCTGGAAACGGCGGTCAGCGACCTGGAAGTCGAGAATATCGAGATCAAGGGCCATCTCTGGCACATCCGCTATCCCATCGACGACATGCCGGGGACGTTCATCACCATCGCCACCACGCGCCCGGAGACCATGCTGGGCGATACCGCCGTGGCGGTGCATCCCGATGACGAGCGCTACAAGGCGCTTGTCGGCCGCAAGGTGGTGTTGCCACTGACCGGGCGCCTGGCGCCGATCATCGCCGACGAACATTCCGATCCCGAAAAGGGCACCGGCGCGGTCAAGATCACGCCGGCGCATGATTTCAACGATTTCGAGATCGGCAAGCGTCATGGCCTGGAGATGATCAGCATCTTCAACAAGGACGGCACCTTGGCAGACACCGTGCCTGCGCCTTATCGCGGCCTGTCGCGCGAGGCCGCCCGCAAGAAGGTCGTCGCCGACCTGGATGCGGCGGGCCTTCTCGACCGCGCCGATGCCATCACCCATTCGGTACCGCACGATGAAAAGACCAAGACCGTCGTGCTGGAACCGATGCTCACCGAGCAATGGTATCTGAATGTCGAGCCGCTGGCGGCCAAGGCCATTGCGGCGGTGGAGAGCGGCCGGACCAAGTTCGTCCCGGAAAACTGGACCAACGTATTTTACAGCTGGATGCGCAACATCCGGCCCTGGTGCATCAGCCGCCAGATCTGGTGGGGGCACCAGATTCCGATCTGGTATGACGCCGACGGGAAGATCTATTGCGCTGAAACCGAAGCCGAGGCGATTGCGCAGGCCAGCGGGAAAAAACTCATCCGCGATACCGATGTGCTGGACACCTGGTTCTCGTCTGCACTCTGGCCGTTCTCGACTCTGGGCTGGCCGGACAAGACGCCCGAATTGTCACGCTTCTATCCCACCAGCGTGCTGGTGACCGGCTTCGACATCATCTTCTTCTGGGTCGCCCGCATGATGATGATGGGCACCCATTTCATGGATGATGTGCCGTTCAAAACGGTCTTGATCCACAACCGCGTTCTCGACGAGCAGGGCGCGAAGATGTCCAAGACCAAGGGCAATGTGGTGGACCCGCTCACCTTGATCGACGAGTTCGGCGCCGACGCTCTGCGCATCACCCTGGCGCTGACGGCGGGACAGAATCGCGACATGCGTATCGGGCCTGCCCGCGTGGAATCGGGACGCAACTTCGCCACCAAATTGTGGAACACCTCGCGCTTCTGCGAGATGAATGGCTGCGTCACCGTGCCGGGCTTCGATCCCGCTTCGGTGCAACAGACCGTCAATCGCTGGATCGTGTCGGAGACGGCCAATGCCATCCGCGACGTCACAGCCATGATCGAGGCGCAGCGTTTCAATGATGCGGCCAGCACGGCCTATCATTTCGTCTATGACATTTTCTGCGATTGGTATGTCGAGATCACAAAGCCGATCTTCCAGACCGGAATCGATGCGGCAAAAACAGAGACCCGCGCAACCACGGCCTGGGCGCGCGACCAGATTCTCAAGCTGTTGCATCCCTTCATGCCCTTCATCACCGAAGAGCTTTGGGCCCGCACCAGCGAAGCGCCCCGCGACAGCTTGCTGATCCTGGCCCAGTGGCCGGCGCCGCATCAAATCGAAGGTGCGGCTGCGGCAACCGCTGAAATTTCCTGGGTGATCGAAATGATCAAGGGCATTCGTTCCGTGCGGGCGGAAATGAACGTTCCAGCCGGTGCCAAGATCCAGATGCTTTTGACAGGCGCCAATGCCGTGGCCGCCGAACGGTTGGCCCGTAATCGCGACGTGATCCTCTTTCTGGCGCGCCTGACATCGGCGGACGTCGCCGACGCCATTCCCGGCGGTTCGGCCCAGTTTGTTTTGGAAGAGGCCACCGTGGCATTACCACTTGGCGATGTGATCGACTTCGCCAAGGAGCGGACACGCCTGGAAAAGGACCTGAAAAAGGCCGAGGAAGAAATCGCCCGTTTCGACGCCAAGCTGTCGAACGAGCAATTCGTCTCCCGTGCGCCGGAAGACGTCTTGGCCGAGCAGCGCGAAAAGCGCGCCGAGGCCGCGACCCTGGCGGCGCGTCTGGCGGACGCCGTCAAGCGATTGGCCTAAAGAGTAGAGCGCCTTGGCGCCAGCTTTCTTCCCCGTGGCCGAAGGCCTGACGGGGGAAGATGTCCGCTAGCGGGCTTGCCCGCGTGGAGGACAGATGGGGGTCTTAAAAAAAGACCCTGCTGGCGGCGCAGTTGCAGCCGGGCAGAGAGCTTCCTAATTCTTGGGCTTCGCTATTGCCGGAGACACCCATGCCGACCTTGTTCGACCCACTGAAAGTGGGCGCTCTCACGCTGCCCAATCGCATTGTCATGGCGCCCCTCACACGCTCCCGCGCCCATCCCGACAGCCGCATCCCCAGCGACCTGGCTGTGGAATATTATCGCCAACGCGCCGGTTTCGGCCTGATCATTTCGGAAGCCACCAGCGTGACACCCATGGGTGTCGGCTATGCGGCCACGCCCGGCATCTGGTCTGACGAACAGACCGAAGGCTGGAGCAAAGTCACGCACGCCGTCCATGCCGCAGGCGGCCAGATGCTGTTGCAGCTCTGGCATGTGGGCCGGGTTTCCGATCCGATTTTCCTGAATGGCGCCTTGCCGGAAGCACCCAGCGCGGTTCAGCCCAAGGGCAATGTCAGCCTGGTGCGGCCGGAACGGCCCTTTGTGACGCCGCGCGCGTTGGAGACCGCTGAAATCCCCGGCATCATCGCCGCCTATAAGCACGGTGCGCAAAACGCCAAACGCGCCGGCTTCGATGGCGTCGAGATTCACGGCGCCAATGGCTATCTGCTCGATCAGTTCCTGCAGGACAGCACCAATCATCGCAGCGACGCTTATGGCGGCAGCCGCGAGAAGCGCGCGCGCCTGATGCTGGAAGTGACCGATGCCTGCATCGATGTGTGGGGGGCCGACCGCGTCGGCATGCATCTGGCGCCGCGCATGGACAGCCACGACATGGGCGATAGCGACGGGCTCGCCACGTTCACGTATGTGGGGCGCGAATTGGGTAAACGCGGGTTGGCGTTTCTTTGCGCGCGCGAGAAACAGCAAGCCGATTCCCTTGGTGCCGCAATCAAGGATGCGTTCGGCGGTGCCTATATCGCCAATGAGGGCTTCACTTACGACAGCGCCACTGCCGCAATCGCCAATGGCACGGTAGACGCAGTGGCGTTCGGCAAGCTCGCCATCGCCAATCCCGACCTGCCGCAGCGTTTCGCCGAGGGCGCGCCACTTAATGAATGGAACGGCGCGACCTTTTATGCAGGCGGAGCGTCGGGCTATATCGATTATCCGGTGCGCGTCATCGAATCAGTCTGATTTTCGCCACCTTTCGGCAACATTACGGATTTCGGAACGATTTGGCGTCGCCGCTCGTTTCCCTTCCACATTCCGGCTTGAAAGAGCCAAGGAGGACGAAATGAAACACTTTGCCAAACTCGCCGCGGTCTGCACGATTGCTCTTGCGGCCAGTACGGTGGGCGCCGCCGCTGATGCTTGCAGCGGACGCTCACATGATACCGGCACGGCGCTGGGTGCGGGTGGCGGTGCCTTGATAGGCGGCCTTGCTTCGCACAGTATTGCGGGCGCGGTGGTTGGCGGTGTCGCGGGCGGGTTTGCCGGCAACGCGATTGCTCGCAGCGAAGACTGCAACCATCGCTCTTCGCATTACCGCAGCCGGGACCGCGATTCCTACTACATTGATCGCCACGGCCGTCGTCACTATCGCTGAGTGGTGATCCATCGAACTTTGCAAAGCCCCGGGTACCCCCCGGGGCTTTTGTTTTGGCTTTCCAAGATGCGCCTTGAATGCGATTGCGGCCTGAGGCCATAGTCAGTTTCTCTTCGCGGAAGGCTTCCATGGTCAAAATCGACAAATCCCGGCTGCCGTCCCGCCATGTCACCGAAGGCCCCAGCCGCGCACCGCACCGGTCCTATTACTATGCGATGGGTCTGACGGAAGAAGAGATCCACCAACCCTTCGTCGGCGTGGCCAGTTGCTGGAACGAAGCGGCGCCCTGCAACATCGCATTGATGCGCCAGGCACAGTCCGCCAAGCAAGGCGTCAAGGAAGCCGGCGGCACGCCCCGCGAATTCTGCACCATCACCGTTACCGATGGCATCGCCATGGGCCATGAAGGCATGCGCTCCTCTTTGGTGTCGCGCGAAGTGATTGCCGATTCCGTGGAACTCACCATGCGCGGCCATTGCTATGACGCCCTGGTGGGTTTGGCGGGCTGCGACAAGTCCTTGCCGGGCATGATGATGGCAATGCTGCGTCTCAATGTGCCATCCGTGTTTCTGTATGGCGGCTCGATCATGCCCGGCCGTTTCCACGGCAAGGACGTGACGGTCGTCGATGTATTCGAAGGCGTCGGACAGCATTCGGCCGGCAAGATGCCGGAAAGTGAATTGTGCCTGTTGGAAAAAGTCGCCTGCCCGGGCGCAGGCGCTTGCGGCGGGCAGTTTACCGCCAACACCATGGCCTGTGTGGCGGAAGCGATCGGCCTGGCCTTGCCTTACTCGAGCGGACCGCCCGCCGTGATCCTGGAGCGCGATGATTTCGCGCTCAAAGCCGGACACGCGGTGATGAAGTTGCTGGAATTGAATCTGCGTCCGCGCGACATCGTCACGCGCAAGAGTCTCGAGAACGCAGCCATGGTGGTGGCCGCCACGGGCGGCTCGACCAATGCGGCGCTTCATCTGCCCGCCATGGCGAATGAGGCTGGTATCAAGTTCGATCTGTTCGATGTTGCCGAGATTTTCAAGAGGACGCCCTACATCGCGTCGATGAAGCCGGGTGGAAAATACGTCGCCAAGGACATGTGGGAAGCGGGCGGCATGCCGATGCTGATGCGCGCTCTGCTGGATGCGGGCCTGCTGCATGGCGACTGCATGACCGTGACCGGCAAGACCATCGCGGAAAACCTGAAAGACATTGCCTTCGATCCCAATCAGAAAGTGATCGTGTCGGTGGACAAGGCCTTGGCCCCCACCGGCGGCGTTGTGGGTCTGAAGGGCAACCTTGCGCCCGAAGGCGCGATCGTGAAGATCGCAGGCCTCAAGCACATCAAGCACAAGGGTCCCGCGCGGGTGTTCGACTGCGAGGAAGATTGCTTCGATTTCGTCCAGGCGCGCCGCTACCAGGAAGGCGATGTGCTGGTGATCCGCTGGGAAGGCCCCAGGGGCGGGCCCGGCATGCGCGAGATGCTTTCGACCACGGCGGCGTTGTACGGACAGGGGGTCGAAAATATCGCCCTGATCACCGACGGCCGCTTCTCCGGCGGCACCCGCGGCCTCTGCGTGGGCCATGTCGGACCCGAAGCCGCCGATGCCGGACCGATCGGGCTTCTCAAGGACGGCGATATCATCACCATTGATGCCGAAAGTGGCGAATTGTCGGTGGCGCTTTCCGAAGCCGAACTGGGGGACCGCAAGCGGGCCTTTCAGCCCAAGCCACCCGGATACAAGACCGGTGCATTGGCACGCTTTGCCAGGAATGTGGGCCCGGCCCGCCATGGTGCCGTGACGACACCCGGCGCGGACCAGGAAGTGCGCTGCTACGCCGATATCTGAGCGTTCAGGCTTTCTTGCGCACGGTGTAGGCCTTGCCCAGCACCCGAAGCACGTTGCCGCCCCAGAAATTACCGAGTTGCGCTTCGGTATAGCCAGCCTTCAACAGGCGTTCGGTGATTTTGGGAATGGCGGTGATGTCATTCAGCCCGGCGACGCCGCCGCCGCCATCCCAATCGGCGCCGATGCCGACATGGTCTGGTCCCACAAGGTCCAGGGCATGGAGAATATGTTTCATATAGTCATCGAACGTGGCGCGTTGCGATGGATATTTCTTGTCCAGCGCCTTGGTGTCGATGGCGGCCTGGCGAACCACGGCAGTCGCCTCAGCCGGCGTCAGGCCGCTGAGATTCTCCAGCTTTTCCGATATGGCGGATTCAGCCTTGGCCCGGTCGGGATTGCGCGGAACCGTAATCAGATAAACCGAGTTCATCTGGATGGTGCCGCCTTTGGCAGCGAGTTTCTTGATGCGGGCGTCGTCCAGATTGCGCGGATGATTGTTGAGCGCGCGGCAGCTGGAATGCGAGCAGATGATGGGCGCGCGCGACATTTCCAGCATCTGGTCGAAGACGCTGTCGGCGGAATGACTGGCATCCAGCACCACGCCCAGATCATTCGCTTCCCTGACGAATTCCTTGCCCAGGGGTGACAGGCCGTTCCATTTCGGCTTGTCGGTGGCGGAATCGCCAAACTGGTTGTTGAGAAAATGCACCGGCCCCGCCAGCCGCACGCCAAGCTTGTGGAAGCTGCGCAGTAAGGTCGGATCATTGCCGAGAATTCCGGAATTCTCGATCGACTGATAGACCATGATCTTGCCCTTGGCGGCGATGCGCTTGGCATCTTCCTCCAGAAAGGCGAGTTCGAATTGCTGGGGATGCGCCGCAACCATTTCGCGGATCTCCGCCGCGCGCAGGAAGGCCGCATCGCGCATCGCGCTCATGCCTTCCGGAGTTACTGGCGCCTGCGGGGTATAAATCGCGAAGAATCCCCCATCCAGGCCACCGTCCAGCATGCGGGGATAGTCGACCTGCGTGAAATCCTCATCGACATTGTGTCGATCCATCACGTTCCAGCCCGGACGCGCCAGATTAGCCGGCATGTCCAGATGGGAATCGATACAGATCAACCTTTTGTGCAACGCACGCGGGTCCGTCGCCGCCCCAGCCAAGGTCGGTGCCAGCGCCAGTGCCGCGGCCCCGTTCATTATCAATGCGCGCCGTGAAACCTGCATCATTGTCCCCTTGAGCCCGGTATCCACGCTGATGCTAGGCGATTTGCGTGTCTGCGCCAAAGGAATGTTGGCCGTACGAGCCATCATGCGCAGCCTGTGCACAGGACTTCAGAGAGGGCTCTTGCTCAAGGCCAGCACGCCATCGGCAACATATTGCACCGACAAGGCGGCGAGCAGCACGCCAAGCAGACGCCCAAACACGGCCTGGCCCTGCCTGCCCAGAAATCGTTCCAGATAGGAGGACGTAAGAAACACCACATAGGCAATCAACAGCATCAGCGCCATGGTGGCGATGAGGAACACAAAGCCGATCGCGTCGCCGTTCACGCGCCCCGCCAGCAGCACCATGGCGGTGATCGCCCCGGGGCCTGCCATCAATGGAATTGCAAGCGGGAAGGCTGCGATGTGGGAGCCTGCCAACGCGGATTGTTCGGCTTTGCGCTCGGTGCGGCGCTCGAACACCATTTCAAAAGCAATCGCGAACAGCAAAAGGCCACCGGCAATGCGGAAGGCCGCAAGCGATATGCCCAGCTTTGTCAGCAGCCAATCGCCGAAAAGAGCTGATCCTCCCAAGACAAAAAATGCGATGACACATGCTTCCAGCCCGATTTTGCGCTTCAGCTTGGCGGGCATACCCGCGGTCAGCCCGATGAAGATCGGCCCCAGTCCGATGGGGTCGATCACGACGAATAGCGTGACCAGTCCTGAAATGAGTGCCGTGACCATGGCCGGTATATAGCGCAAAACCCGGGCCGATGGCGGATGGCGGCGTAAAGTGTCGCAGACATTGTCAAAAACTGCCGAACCATGCCCCCAGGCCTGCGCGCTCGAGGGATTGAAAGCGCCTCGGCAAAGAGGCATCGTTCGGCCACAAAAAAAGGGGAGGAATTTATGACTTATCTGTCCGTGCGGCTGCTGGGAACAGCTGCGCTGCTTTCCACGCTTGCGATCGCGCCTGTCCATGCCGCCGGTGCGGACGATGCAAGACTGAAAGCCATCGCCACCAAGATTCAAATCACGCGCGACAGCTATGGCATCGCCCATGTGAAGGGCAAGACCGATGCCGACGCTGTGTTCGGCATGGTCTATGCCCAGGCGGAAGACGATTTCAATCGCGTCGAGACCAACTATGCGACCAATCTGGGGGTCACGGCCAAAAACGATGGCGAGAAGGCAATCTGGAGCGATCTGCGCCAGCGGCTGTACATCGACCCGGACGTGCTGAAGGCCGATTACGCCAAGAGCCCCGAATATCTCAAGAAGATCATGATCGGTTGGGCGGACGGCCTCAATTTTTATCTTGCCAGCCATCCCAACGTGAAGCCCAAATACATCACGCATTATGAACCCTGGATGGCGCTCTCCTTCACCGAAGGCAGCATCGGCGGCGATGTCGAAAAGGCGCGGCTGAGCCAGCTTCAGGCTTTCTACGAAAAGCGCACCGTAGCGCTGACCGATGTGGAAAGAGGCTTCGCTTATGTCGAGCCCGTCGGCTCCAACGGCATGGCGATTGGTCCCAAGGTCACAAAGGACGGCCATGCGCTGCTCTGGATCAATCCGCACACTTCATTCTACTTCCGCTCGGTGGTGCAGATGACCAGCGACGAGGGACTGAACGCCTATGGCGCCGCCACCTGGGGCCAGCCCTTCATCTATCAGGGCTTCAACGAACATCTGGGCTGGATGCACACAACGAGTTCGGCGGATACCACCGATGAATTCGCCGAAACCGTGACCCAGAAAGACGGAAAGTACGTCTACAAATACGGCAATGAGCAGCGGCCGGTGACGGTGAAGAACATCACCATCGAATATAAGGCCGCCAATGGGAGCATGGCGAAGAAGACCTTCACAGGCTACTTCACCCATCACGGCCCGATCATCCGCGAGGGTGACGGCAAATGGGTCGCGATGTCGATTATGAACAAGCCGATCGACGCTCTGGAACAATCTTTCGGCCGGACCAAGGCCAAAACCCTTGCCGAATACATGAAAGTCGCTGATCACAAGGCCAATTCGTCGAACGACACGCTCTATGCCGACGACAAAGGCAATTATGCGCTGCTGTTGCCGCAATTTGTGCCACTGCGCGATAATCGCTTCGATTATACCAAGCCGGTGGATGGCTCCGATCCCGCCACCGATTGGAAGGGAATGACGCCGGTCAACGACATTCCCCATGTGGTCAATCCGGGTTCGGGCTGGGTGTTCAACAGCAACAACACACCGCAGAACGCCGCCGGTCCCAACACCGTCGACATGTCCAAATTCCCGAAATACATGGATGCGTCGGGCGAGAATCCTCGCGGCGTGCATTTTGTGAAGGTCCTGACTGGCACCAAGGACATGACGCCGCAAAGTCTGATCAAGACGGCGTTTGATCCCTATCAGCCTGCCTTTGCCGAAATGGTGCCCGCCTTGGTGAAGGACTATGACGCGCTTGCCTCATCCAGCCCGTTGAAGACCAAGCTGGCCGAACCGATCGGTGTCCTGAAGACCTGGGACTATAAATGGGGCTCGGACTCGGTGGCGAATTCCATCGCCATTTTCTGGGGCGACCAACTCTTCAACAAGAAGATACGCCCCATGCGCGCCGCCGGCATCCGGGAGGACTATGTCGACTATCTAACGCACAAAGCCTCGTCCGAAGACCGGTTGCAGGCCTTGTCAGAGGCCGTCGACAAACTGACGGCCGACTTCGGCACCTGGAAGACGCCTTGGGGAAACATCAACCGCTACCAGCGCATCAATGACGACATCGAGGCCAAGTTCGATGACAATGCCCCCAGCGAACCGGTACCGTTCGATTCCGCGCAATGGGGCTCGCTCGCGTCCTATGGCGCCGTCCATGACAAGACCAAGAAATGGTACGGCGTCAGCGGCAACAGCGTCATCGCTTCGGTGGAATTCGGGCCCAAGGTGAAGGCCTGGGCCGCGACGGTTGGCGGAGAAAGCGGTGATCCCAAGTCGCCGCATTTCAAGGATCAGGTCCACGCCTATATCAGCGGCGATCTTCTGCCGGTCTTCTTCTATCCCGAAGACCTCAAGAGCCACACCGAACGGGTCTATCGCCCGGGCGAATGAGTCTGCTCAAGCTTTGGCCGCTGTCTGAACGTTTTTCAGGCAGCGGCCGATCTTGACGCATGACCGAATCCGGAGGCCAAATCATCCGGCCGTCGCAAAATTCCACGCGCACAACTTTGGGGCTTTTCATGTCGGACCTGCACAGCCGTAGAGGATTCCTCAACCTGACCGGTGCCACCGCGGGTCTTTTGGGAGCCTCAGCATGGACGCGCGCCTGGGCGGCGGAAACGCCCGATCTCATTGTCACGAACGCCAAGGTCTACACAGTCGACAGTGCGATGCCCCGGGCCGAAGCGTTTGCGATCCGCGACGGAAAATTCGTTGCCGTGGGCAAGAGCGACGAGATCACAGGACTGGCCGGAAAGGGCACGCAGACCTACGACGCCAAAGGCACGACCATCGTGCCGGGCTTCATCGACTGCCACAATCACGCACCCGGCAATGTGCTGATGTACGAGGCGGTGGTCGGCAATCCCTATGTCGTCGAATTCGTCACCATCCAGAGCATCATCGACAAGCTCAAGGCGCGCGCCGCCACACTTCCGCCGGGTACCTGGGTCGAAGGCTATTTCCACGACGACACCAAGGTGAAGGACAACCGCATCATCGACGTCCACGACCTGGACAAGGTTTCGAGCGATCATCCGGTGGCCGTGCATCATCGCGGCGGGCACACGTCATTCTACAACAGCAAGGCCCTGCAGATGGCAGGCATCACCAAGAACACACCGGATTCCTTCGGTGGCACTTATGACAAGGATGCCAAGGGCGAATTGAACGGGCGCGTCACCGATCGTGCTCGCGCGGTCTTCGCCAAGGTCGGCGACCGCAAAATCTACGGTCCCGCCGAGCAGTTGCAGCGCGACCGCGACGGCCTGGCCTTCATTTCCAAACAGTTCGTCAAATACGGCCTCACCACGGTGCATCACGAAGGCGGCGATCTGATGGCGCTGCAGCAGGTGCGCGCGCGCGGCGACCTGTTGCATCGCGTCAGCTATGAGTGCCAGGACAAGATGCTGGAAGCGATGATCAACACCGGCATCCAGACCGGCTTTGGCGACGAGTGGATCCGTTTCGGCGCGACGTCGGAGCACACCGTCGACGGCTCATTCTCCGAGCGCACCATGGCGATCAGCCGGCCCTATATCGGCATCACCCCGGCCTATCAGGGCAACCTGACGGAGAAGCAGGAAGACCTCGACGCCTGGGCGGACAAGGTCAACCGTGCCGGCATCCAGATGAACTGCCATGCCAATGGCGATGTCGCCATCGATCATGTGCTGACGGCTTATGAACGCGCGTTAAAGGCGTTCCCCCGTGCCGATGCCCGGCCCAAGATCACCCATTGCAGCCTGATCAATGACAGCCTGCTGGCGCGCATCAAGGCGATGAATGCGGTGCCGGCGCTGTTCACGACATACGCCTATTACAACGCGGACAAATTCCACTTCTACGGCGAAGCCATGATGAAGAACATGATGGCCTATCGCAGCTTGCTCGATGCCGGCGTGCGGGCCGCGGCGGGTTCGGATTTCAGTCCGGGACCGTTCGATCCCTTGATGGGCATTCAGGGCATGGTGACGCGTCATGGCTGGAACGGCGAGACCTGGGGCGTCAACCAAAAGATCACGGTGGATGAGGCGCTGCGCGTCAACACCATCAACGGCGCCTACAACAGCCATGAAGAGAATATCAAAGGCTCGATCACCGTGGGCAAGCTGGCCGACTATGTCGTGCTGGCCGAAGACCTGCACACCATCAACCCGGAAAAGATCAAGGACATCAAAATCGTCCGCACCGTCACCGGCGGCAAGACGGTCTATCAGGGCTAGAGCGCGATCCGGAAAAGTGTGTAGCGGTTTTCCGAGAGATCGCGCGACAATATAACGACCTAGAGCAAAATCACGATTCAATGAAGAGCGATTTGCTCTAGGCTTCACCCGCCAAACGATGCAGCGCATCGCCACTGAGGCGCTGCGCGGTCCATTCGTCCATCGGCGTGGCACCCAATTCGCGATAGAAGCGGATCGCATTCTCGTTCCAGTCGAGCACCGACCATTCGAAACGGCCGCATTCTTCCGCGACGGCCTTGCGCGCCAGCGCCTGGAACAGTCCCCGGGCCACACCCTTGCGTCGAAATGCCGGGCGCACGAACAGATCTTCCAGATAAAGACCGGGCCGCCCCAGGAAGGTGGAGAAGTTATAGAAATACAGCGCAAAACCCGCTGGCGCGCCGTCCCATTCCGCCATCATTGCGCCAGCGCGCCGATCTTCGAAAAGAAACCGGCGGAAGTCCTTAGCGGTGGCGATGCAATCCGGCGCCAGGCGTTCGAACTCCGCGAGCTCGCGCACATAGGCCAAGATTAGTTCCGCATCGTCGGGAACTGCGTCGCGTAAAATCAGCGCATTCATCACAATCGCCTCTGGGAATATTGCGAGAAGTAATCGGAATTTACGCTGCTCACAACACCATGGATCAATGCCGGGAACAAATGCACGACTGCGATGTTGCCGCAGTCAGCACACTGTCCTTGGAACCTGCTTGCGTTTGCAATCCCGCTACGAATCCTGGAAGTAGCTTGTGAGCATTTCACAGAGGATCAGATGCGCAGAGGATCGCTTCCGACCCTGGCGGCCGTTTCATTGCTGTTTTCGACTTCGGCCCATGCGGACCCAATACCGGAGCGGGTGATGGAGATCATCCGCGCCGCCGCGAATGATGGCAACACCGCAGAACTTGCCACAACGATCAAGTTCGCCAAAAAATCCAATCCGCGCTCGGCGCGCGAAATCGATGCATTGGCGGTACAACTGCAAGCCGCGGCCGACGCGCGGCACCGGGCCGAATTGCGGCGGCGGCGCTTCTTCGAAGGCTGGACGGGGCAGGGAGAGCTTGGAGCTTCCAACTCCAGCGGAAACACCCGCAGCACATCTCTCGCATTCGGCCTGAATTTCTCCCGGAATGGGTTGTTCTGGGATCATGCCTTCAACGCCACCGCGGATTATCAGCGCGACAATGGCACGGAAAGCAAAGGGCGCTACTTCGCGAGTTATAGTGGGCACTACAAGTACAGCGAGCGGATGTACGCGCTGGGCCTGCTGAGCTGGGAGTCCGACCGTTTTTCCGGCTTCGACAGCCGGTTGAGCGAGTCCATCGGCCTGGGTTATGCGATCCTGAAAGGCCCCCGCGTCAGCCTGTCGGTGGAAGCAGGTCCCGCGCTCCGGCAGACGGATTACATCGTGGGCCGGTCGGAAAATGAATTCGCCGGCCGCGCGTCGGTAAATTATCTCTGGAAAATCCTGCCCAATCTGGCGTTCACGGAGATTGTTTCCTATTATGGCCAGAGCCATGACAGCACGCTGACTTCGGACACGGGGCTGACGACGAATCTGATCGGTGCTTTGTCGGCGCGGGCCTCATATCATCTCCAATATGAAACCAATCCGCCTCTGGGCCTGGACAAGACCGACGCACTGACGCGCCTGACGCTGGTGTATTCGTTCTAATCCGCGAGCAAATACGATTTTGCAGATTTTCGCCCATCGCCGGCCCGGACCGGGCAGGATGGCGCTTCAACCGAATCGCGCGGCGCCGGACACAATAGCCATCATGCAAATATCGGCCGTGACGCCAGGCGATCCCAAGCGGCGCATTCTCAAGGACGTCTTCGGTTTCGACGACTTCCGCCCAGGCCAGACGGCCGCGATTGAAGCGCTGCTAGCCCGCCGCCACATCCTGACGGTGATGCCGACCGGGGCGGGCAAATCGCTTTGCTATCAGGTACCAGCTCTGGTCTTGGGTGGTCTGACGATCGTCGTCTCGCCATTGGTGGCCTTGATGCAGGACCAGGTCGCGGCCCTGCGATTGGCGGGGGTGGCTGCCGACACCATCAATTCCTCGTTCGACCGGGACTCCAATGTCGCAACCTGGCGACGTGTCACCAATGGTGAAACCCGCCTGCTGTATCTTGCGCCGGAACGGTTGATGACGGAGCGGATGCTGGAGGCACTGGCGCGTCTCGATGTCAGCCTGATCGCCATCGACGAGGCCCATTGCATCTCCCAATGGGGTCCGGCATTCCGGCCGGAATACCAGGCCCTGGCGCGGCTGCGTGGGCTTTTCCCGAACGCGCCGATCATTGCCCTGACCGCAACGGCGGATGAAGCCACCCGCGCCGACATCGCCCAGCAGATATTCGCGGGGCAGGTGGAAACCTTGGTGCTGGGTTTCGACCGCCCCAACATCAAGCTCAGCGTCGCACCGCGCAACGAAGGCAAAAAACAGTTGCTGGATTTTGTGAGCCGCCATGCCGGGCGCAGCGGCATCGTCTATTGCCTGTCGCGCAAGAAGACCGAAGAGACCGCAGCTTTTCTCGTCAAGAACGGCATCCGGGCGCTGCCTTATCATGCCGGCATGACGAAAGAGGCACGCGACGCCAACCAGAACAGCTTCATGACCGAAGTCGGCCTGGTGATGGTGGCGACCATCGCTTTCGGTATGGGGATCGACAAACCGGATGTCGCGTATGTCTTTCACACCGATCTGCCTGGCAATCTGGAGGCCTATTATCAGGAAATCGGACGCGCGGGCCGCGACGGCCAATTGGCCGAGGCGCATATGCTGTTCGGGTTGGGTGATATCCGCATGCGCCGGATGTTCATCGAGGACGAAGATGCATCATCGGAGCACAAACGACGCGCGCATGGCCGACTGGGAACCTTGATCGGCTATTGCGAGACGGCGGGATGCCGCCGCCAGATCCTGCTGAATTATTTCGGGGAAACCGCGGAGCCTTGCGGCAATTGCGATAACTGTCTCGATCAAGCGCCGCGCGCGGACGGTACGGCGGAGGCCCAGATCATTTTGGCGGCCATCGCGCAGTCGGGCGAACGTTTCGGCCCGGCCCATATCGTCGACATTCTTCGCGGGCAGGGGACGCAGAAGATCGTCGACCGTGGCCATGACAAACTTGCCAGCTTTGGAACGGGCAAGGCACGCAAGAAGGAAGAATGGCAATCCCTGATCCGCCAACTGACGGCGGGTGGATTCCTGACCCTGGATATGGCGGGACATGGCGGCCTTTCCATTGCCGACAAGGGTGATCTGCTGCGCCTGGGCGACATCGCGTTCCAATACCGCGTGGAAGCGCCCGGTTCGCGCGGTAAAGGGCGCACCGAGCCCATGGAAAGCGAGGGCAACTCCGATCCGGCGTTGCTGAGCATGCTCAAAAGCCTGCGCTTGCGTCTGGCGAAGGAACGCCAGGTGCCGGCTTATGTGATCTTCTCCGACAGGGCGTTGACCGACATGGCCGCGCGCCGGCCGCACGATCTGGACAGCTTTGCCGAGGTCAATGGCGTCGGAGCCGCCAAGCTGCGCGATTTCGGCCCACTGTTCCTCAGCGCCATCGCCGCGCACCAATCTGGGGCCTCGACGTAGCATCGCCTTGCATAAGGCGGCGAGCGTCAGTAATGGATCGGCCGAGCAGGATGGGTGGCCGAGCGGTTTAAGGCTCCGGTCTTGAAAACCGGCGTGGCGGAAACGTCACCGTGAGTTCGAATCTCACCCCATCCGCCAGCGGCTGATCAACGGCAGCGGACGTTGCCACGGTCGACCGATTGGCCGAGCAAGGCACCACCGCCCGCCCCCAACAGGGTCCCTAGCGTGTTACCGCCGATCGCGTTGCCGAGAATTCCACCCGCGATGGCGCCGATGACCAGTCCGGTCGTGCCATCGCTGCGCCGGCAATAATAGCGGCCGTCACCGCCGCGATAGATGCGATCGTCGCGGCCCATTCTGCGTTCCCGGTAGCGACCGGAATGATAATGACGGGACGGATCCCAGTTGTTGCCGCGATCGCCGTCCCAGCGATAATCGGGGCGACCACGTTGGGCCAAGGCTGTGGTCGGCACCGACAGCGGCATCGCGATGACCGCCGCCAATAACATTCCCATGAAGCGTTTGTTCATATTGCTGCCCTTTCCAGCTGTACCTCGAAAGTGAACGCAGACGGAACATCACACGCGCCGCGGATCCAATGGACGATGACGCCCCTGCATCATGATCGATTATCACAGCAGGAAAAAGACAGAATGGAGGCAGCCCGACGATGGAACAATGTCTGGTGCATTTCGGGACGCGTTCCATATGTTGCGGCCGAAGGCCGGTTAAGCCCCTGCAATAATGGGCGCAAATGGATCTCTGACTTTGCACCGGCGAAAAGCATCCTTTAGCGTCCCCTTGTCCCCATGGTTGATTCGGCCTGATGCGCGCGCTGCGATTCCTTGCAATTTCCGGCCTGGCTTTGGCAGCGGCGGGTTGCGGCACCACGCCCGTCGCGCCACCGCCTGCAAACAACACGGTCACGGTCCCGCGCAATGCCGGCATCTACAAGGTGGGCAACCCGTACCAGATCGACAATGTCTGGTACTACCCGCACGAACAGCCGGACTATGACGAGACCGGCATCGCCTCCTGGTATGGACCGACTTTTTACGGCAAGTCGACCGCCAACGGCGAAACCTATGACGGCAACGCGCTGACGGCCGCACATCGCACCTTGCCGATGCCGGTCAATGTCCGGGTCACCAATCTGGACAATGGCAAATCCATCATCGTGCGGGTGAATGATCGCGGCCCCTATGCGCGCGGCCGCATCATCGATCTATCCCGCCGGGCCGCCGAATTGCTGGACGTCGTGCAAACCGGCACCGCCAAGGTGCGCGTCACCTATCTGGCCCGCGCCGACATGGAAGGGGGCGGGCCGCCGCCTTCCATAACGCCGCCCGAGATCGCTTCAGCTCTGCCCGCCGTGCCGGCCGCCAAGATCGACACATCGACATTGGGGGCGGTTCCGGGCGCCCCCGTGACACCGCCCGTCAAGCAGAACGTTCTGCCGACGCCCGTGGTAGCGCCACCCGTCCAGGTCGCTGCCAACCAGCCCAGCGAACAGGTGGTTCAGGAACCGGTTTCCGCTGCCACGCATCTGTATGTGCAGGCCGGCGCCTTTTCCAAGCTCGACAATGCCAAACTCTTGCTGTCGAAGCTGGGCGGCGACTTGCGAATCTCACCCATTCAGCGGAATGGACAAACGCTCTATAGAGTGCGAACCGGCCCGCTCAGTTCGATCGAGGATGCCGATGCCGCCTTGTCCCGTATTTCGGGCGCTGGCAGCAACGACGCCCATATCGTGGTCGATCAATGAACCGTCACTGGAGCAAAAACATGCGCCGTCTTTTCCTGTCGACTCTGTCCTTGCTGGCTCTGGCGGCTCTTCCCGCGCAGGCCGCCTTGGACACCAATGCGGAACACGCCTTGCTGATGGATGCGGCGACCGGGCAGGTGCTCTGGCAAAAGGACGGCATGGCGCCGATGCCGCCGGCCTCGATGTCCAAGCTGATGACCCTGGAGCTTCTGTTTCAGCGCCTGAAGGATGGGCGGATGAAACTCACCGACACCTTGCCGGTTTCGGAACGCGCCTGGCGCACCCAGGGCTCCAAAATGTTCGTAGAGCTGGGCACCAGCATCACGGTCGAAAATCTGATCCGCGGCATCATCATTCAGTCCGGCAACGATGCCTGCATCGTGGTCGCCGAAAGCATGGGCGGGACGGTGGAAGGATTTGTCGATCTGATGAACAAGCGGGGCAAGGCGTTGGGCCTGGCCCAATCGCATTTCGTCAATCCCGATGGGCTTCCCGACCCGCCGGGCCAATTGATGAGCGCCCTGGACCTCGCCAAGCTGGCGCGCCACCTGATCCGGGACTACCCGGAATATTATCACTATTTCAGCGAGAAGAGCTTCGTCTGGCACAACATCACCCAGCCCAACCGGGATTTGGTGCTAGGGACCTTGCCGGGTGCCGATGGCCTCAAGACCGGTCACACCGATGCGGCCGGATATGGCATCACGATCTCCGCGCTGCGGGACAATGCACGCTTCATCTTGGTTCTGAATGGATTGCGTTATCCCCAATATACCAATGACTATTTTCCCAACATCAAGCGAGCGGAAGAAGCCGGCCGGGTGATGGATATGGCATTCCGGGAATTCCGCCGCTACCCGATCACTGCGGCCAATCAGGTGGTCGGACAGGCCGCCGTGCTGGAGGGCAAACAGGCCGCCGTCCCGGTCACGCCAACCGCCGCGGTGGCCGCTACGATGCAGGTGGATTCGCACGCCCATCTGAAAACAGTGGTGAAGACTGATCCAGGATTGACTGCGCCCGTGGCGCTGGGCCAACGCGTTGGCACCATGACGGTCACCGCGCCGGACTTCCCGGCGCTGACCGTGCCGGTCTTTGCGGCGCAACCGGTGCCGCGTGCCAATATTTTCTCGCGCACCTGGAACCGCTTTTTCGGAAAGCACTGACCAGGCCATGGCCGGGCGCTTCATCACCCTGGAAGGCGGCGAGGGAAGCGGCAAGTCCACCCAGCTCAGACGCCTGGCGGCCGCATTGCAGGCCAAGAACATCGACGTGGTGACCACCCGCGAGCCCGGCGGCTCGCCCGGCGCGGAGGAAATTCGCGCCCTGCTGGTCAATGGCGCGCCCGGGCGCTGGGACGCGCTGACGGAAACGTTGCTGGTCTATGCCGCCCGCGCCGATCATGTGGGCCGCACGATCGGTCCGGCGCTGCTGGCGGAGAAATGGGTAATCTCGGACCGCTTCACCGATTCCACCTATGCCTATCAAGGGGCGGGGCGGGGCCTGGCGCGGGAAACCATCCGGCGCATCGATTCCGTTGTGCTGGATGATTTCAAGCCCGACTTCACCTTGATGCTGGACATCGATGTGGAAAGCGGGCTGAAGCGTGCCGGGGCACGCGGCAATGCCGAATCCCGCTTCGAGAATTTCGACCGCGACTTCCATGAAAGATTGCGCCAGGCTTTTCTCGATATCGCCAGGCGCAATCCCGACCGCTGCGCCATCATCGATGCGGCCGCGGACCAGGAGACTGTGGCGGCGGCGATCTGGGCCGCGGTGGCGCGCCGTTTTGGGTTATAGTCCGGCATGGCGAAACGCACACGCGTCAACGAACCGGATGAAAGCGATCGGATCGAGGGAATTGCGCATCCGCGCACGACATCTAATCTGATCGGCCAGGATGCGGCGCTGTCCCGCGCCGCGCGTGCCATTCGCGGCGGCAAACCACCCCAGGGCTGGCTGATTTCCGGACCACCCGGCATCGGCAAGGCGACCTTTGCCTATCGCATCGCCCGCTATCTCCTGGCCTATGGCGCGCGCGATACAGGCGCGGCGGATCTGTCGGTTCCCGCGAATGATCCCAACACCTTGCAAGTGATGGCCGGCTCGCATCCGGGCCTGATGGTGCTCAAGCGCGGCATCAACGAAAAAACCGGCAAGCTGATGACGGACTTGGCCGTGAGCGAAGTGCGCCGGCTGGCGGGGTTTTTCGGCATGACGTCTGGTGCGGGGGGCTGGCGGATTGCCATTGTCGATACCGCCGACGACATGAACAACAATGCCGCCAACGCGCTTTTGAAGCTGCTGGAAGAGCCACCGAGGCGCGCTATGCTGATCCTGTTGGCCAACCGCCCCGGCCAGTTGCTGCCAACCATCCGTTCGCGTTGCCAGCGGTTGGACCTGCGGCCATTGGACGACGCGACGGTTGCGGACGCATTGAAAGTCTTTCTGCCTGATGCGGATGCCGGCGAGCGACTGTCGCTGGCGCGTCTTTCCGGCGGCTCCATCGGCGCGGCGCTGGGGCTGGCGAGCGGTGAGGGCGGCGAACTGGCGGCGGAAGCGGACCGGCTGATCGAAAATGCGGCGAACCCCGACATCATTGCGCTTCTGGCGCTGGGTGACCGGCTCTGGCGCATGAAGGATGGGCTGGCGCGGCTTGGCGATTTTCTTGTCGAAGCCTTGGCGGTGCGTATCCGTATCAGGGCCCGCGCCTCCGGCGCCAATCTCGACCGCTGGATGGCGCTGCTCACGCGCCTGGAGGACAGTTTCGCGCGTTCCCGCGGCCTCAACCTGGAACCCCGACAGACCATCCTCAGCGCGGCGCGCGACATGTCGGCCACGGCAAGAAGAGCAGGAACGTTGTAACAATGCTGGTCGACAGTCACTGCCACCTGGATTTTCCTGATTACGCCGGCGATGTGGAAGGCGTGGTGACACGCGCCCGGGCCGCCGGCGTCGGCACTTGCCTCAGTATCGGCACCGAGCTGGCGCGCTTTCCCGGCGTGCGCGCGGTGGCGGAGAAATTTCCTGATGTCTGGTGCAGCGTGGGGGTTCATCCACACGAAGCGGAAAAAGAATTGCTCACCGATGCGGCTCCATTGCTGGCCGAGACCGATCATCCCAAAGTGGTGGGGATCGGCGAAACCGGACTTGATTATTATTATGAGCATTCTGCGCGCGCACCGCAGATCGCCAATTTCCGCGCCCATATTGCCGCCGCGCGCCAGGCCGGCTTGCCGGTGATCGTCCACACCCGCGACGCCGATGACGATACCATCGCGGTGCTGGAAGACGAGATGAGCAAGGGCGCCTTCACCGGCCTGATCCATTGTTTCACCGGCACGCAAAGACTGGCGGATGCCTCGCTGGCGCTGGGCCTGATGATTTCCGTCTCCGGCATTGCCACGTTCAAAAATTCGCAGGCCCTGCGCGATGTTATCAAGACCGTGCCGCTGGACCGGCTTCTGGTCGAAACCGACGCGCCCTTCCTGGCGCCGGTGCCGCATCGTGGAAAAACCAACGAGCCGGCCTTTGTGGTGCACACCGCGCGCATGCTGGCCGAGCTCAAGGGCGTCAGCGAAGCAGAACTTGCCACCGCCACCACGGATAATTTCTTCCGCCTGTTCCGCAAAGTGAAACGGCCCGGATGAGTGGGGATACGATCCAGATAGAAATTCTGGGCTGCGGCTCGTCGGGCGGCGTGCCGCGCCTGGGTGGTCCCGACGGGGCCGGCAACTGGGGCGACTGCGACCCCGCCAATCCCAGAAATCGCCGCCGCCGCTGTTCCATTCTGGTGCGCCGCAAATCCGGCGATGACGAAACCCGAGTCCTGGTGGACACCTCGCCGGACCTGCGCGAACAGCTTCTGGGCGCACGGATCGCCCGCCTGGATGGCGTTCTGATCACGCATGATCATGCGGACCAAACCCACGGCATGGACGATTTGCGTGCCATCGCCCTGAGCACCGGAAGCCGCATCGATGTGTGGTCCGATCGCCAAGGCTGGAAAAGCATCATGTCCAAATTCGGCTATTGCTTCGTACAGCCGCCGGACAGCGATTATCCGCCCATTCTCAACGCCCATGAAATTCACGAGCCGTTCAAACCGTTCGTCATCGCGGGCCCAGGCGGGTCGTTGCCGATCCAGGCGTTCGGGCAGGGGCACGGTCAGATTCGCAGCCTGGGTTTCCGGTTCGGCCCGGTCGCCTATTCCAGCGACGTGGACATGCTGGACGAGGCGGCTTTTGCCGCACTGCAAGGCGTCGAGTGTTGGATCGTGGATGCACTGCGGCGAACCCCGCATCCCAGCCACGCACATCTGGCCAAAAGCCTGGAATGGATCGAGCGCGTTCGGCCGAAACGGGCAATCCTGACCAACATGCACCTGGACATGGATTACGAAACCTTACGCCGCGAACTGCCGCCCGGGGTGGAGCCGGCATTTGACGGCCTGCGCCTGGACGTGCCAGCGCAATAAAGTTTACGCCCAACACACCGAACCATGCTATATTCCCGCCAGGAATTGTCCTGTGAATTCGGGATTTGGGAGGTTTGTGATGAAGCGTCTTGCTCTACTTGGTGCATTGCTCGTTTCCGCCATGGCCGCGCCTTCGGCAATCGCCGGACCTCAGTTGGGCGGAAGCATGCCTGACAAGCCGATCGACAATCTCACGATGATCTACGCAACCGATCCGGCGCTGCAATGCTACAACACCGCGCGTGAAGGTGCGGACCTGAAATTCGGACTGGAGCATTGCAATACTGCCGTGCTCGATCCCATGATGAATTATCGCGCAGAGACGTTCGTCAATCGCGGGATCATTCGCTACGATTTGGGCGACCACAGCGGAGCGCTGAACGACTTCAACAACGCGCTCGAATATAATCCGGCGCTGGGCGATGCCTATCTCAATCAGGCATTGGTTCTGGTCGCCGAGAAACGTCCGAGCGAAGCGATGGCTGCTGTCAACCAGGGCATTGCGCTGGGCGCCACCAACCTGCAAGTGGCCTATTATAGCCGCGCCATGATTGCAGATGACGCCGGACAATATGCCCAGGCCTATCGTGATTATCGCCAGGCCCTGAAAATCAAGCCGGATTACGCTCCGGCCCAGCGCCAGCTTGAGCGTTTCAAAGTGGTTCCGAAAGGAACTGCAACGCAATGATCGGGCGCAGCGCGGTCGTTAGCTGCGCTGCCCTTCTGCTCCTGTCGGCGCCCGCCCATGCCCTGGTGACGGTGGTGGGTGCCGGCATGGCGCATGATTGCTTCGTCGCGGCCAAGGCCGGAACCGATCCCAGGGGTGCCATCGCCATCTGCAGCTTGGCGCTCGCCGAAGAGACCCTTAGTATTCGTGCGCGCGCCGGCACCTACGTCAATCGCGCCGTCATGAAGTCGGCGCTTGGCCGCGTCGATGATGCGCTGGCCGATTACAATTCCGGCCTCTCGCTCGATCCAGAATTGGGCGATGGCTATGTCGATCGCGGCGCTGCGCTGATCACGCTCAAGCGATATGACGAAGCCCTGGTCGATATCAACAAGGGCATCGGCTTGGGCCAGACCTATGATCAGGTTGGCTATTACAATCGGGGCGTGGCGGAGTTCTTCCTCGGCCGCACCACGGAATCCTATTATGATTTCAAGAAAGCTCTAGAGATCGCGCCGGAATTCACACAGGCCAGCGACCAACTCAAGAATTTTTTGGTGACGCGAAAGCCCGCTCAGACCTCACCGGGCTGAACGTCATAAGGGCAGGGGGCAGCAGTTCCGCCTTGTCCCGACCACGCTCCATGATGCTATCATCGCGGACTTTCTCCACTTGAAAGACGGTCCGGCATGAATGACGCGATCCGCCATTACGACGAGTTGCTGGCTGAGCACTACAGTTGGATGGTCGGTGTGCCGTTCGAGGAAAAAGCGGCAGAGCAAAAAGCGTTGCTGATGGAATTGGGCCTGCGCAATGGCGATCATGGCATCGCTATCGATCTGGGCAGTGGTCCGGGCTATCAGTCTGCCGCGCTTGCCGATCTGGGTTACGCGCGCGTCCTCGCCATCGACACCAGCAAGGTCCTGCTGGACGAACTGGCAGCAAATAGAGCCGCGCGGCCGATTGAGCCGGTCTTTGGCGACATGTGCCGCTTGTCCGACCATGCGGCACCCGCAAGCGCGGACGCCATCGTCTGCATGGGCGATGCGCTGACTCATTTGGCATCGCACAAGGACCTTTCGAGCCTGCTGGTCCAGGCTTTCGCGGTGCTGGCGCCGGGGGGCAGGCTGGTTCTCACATTCCGCGACATGTCGCAGGCCCTGACCGGGCTGGACCGCTTTATCCCGGTCCAAAGCGATGCAGACCGGGTCATGGTTTGTTTTCTGGAATATGAACCCGACACCGTGCTGGTGCATGACTTGATTCATTCCAGGACCGCGGATGGCTGGAACATGCGCAAGAGCAACTACCGCAAGCTGCGCGTGTCGTCGGATCAGGTCGTGCGGCAGCTTCAGGATCTCGGCTTCGAAATAGACGTCAACCAGATGGCCGGCCGCATGTGGGGCATCAGCGCGCGGAAACCGAGGAACCCATGACGGCTCTGAATTTTGACGAATCCAAGGAGCTCATCCGCCAGTATGACGCGCTGGCGATGGCGGTCGAGCGGGCTTCCTCGGCCATGCATATGCATGGCATGGATTCCCTGCAATTCGCCGCCGAGGACGCCAAATGCCTCGCGATCTGGAGCCGCATCCGCAGCTTGATCGAAAAAAAGAGCACATGACCCGATCACGCACATGCTCTGGGCTTCGTGCCCGCATGGGCGTACGCTTGATCCGTGAAAGCTGAACCCGTCAAGTTCGCCACGGCCTTTATCTGTCCCAACTGCGGGCAAAAAGGCGCGCGTCATTGGACAGAAGGCCCGGATGGCGGCCATGTACTAGGTTCGAAGCGAGCCTATATCGATGTCTCGCGCGGCTTTCACAGCGAAGATGGCCGCGCCGCCAATGGCGAGCCGATCATCGTGTGCGACGTCTGTGACGAGATCCAACCTGACTGATCGGCCGAACTGACCAGAGGAATGCGTCTAGCGCTTGCGCATCCGCTTGATGACCATCTTGTCGGCCCGCATGCGCGCCGCCCGTTCCGCCTTGGTCACGGGAAGGCCAGGGCCCGGCTTGGGTTTGACCGGAGGCGTTTTCGCCGCAGCGCCGGTCACCGGTTTCGCGCCTGAAGCTTCATCGCCGGGGGTTTTTGCCATCGCCATGCCGTCCTGAGCCCCGCGTCCTATATCAGCCGCGCCGGCAGCCGTCGCGGCCCAAAACGCCTGCCGGCCCAGTTAACGGTAAAACCAAATCGACCAAAGCCTGCATGGATTTGCGTGAGCCGGAGCGTTAGCGTTTGGAGCACATGACAACAAAGACATATTTCAGAAGGCTTTTACCTTGGCTGCTGCTCGGACCCGTAACCGGGCCGCTGGCGGAGGGCATCGTGCGCAATCTGCGCGCCAAGGAAATCACTCTGGCGTGGCTGTATGGGCTGGCCTTGGTCCTGGCAGAGTATGATCTCTATTCATCCGGCGGACGGGCTGTGGTGATGCTCTACAGACTCCGCGCAATCCTGTTTTAGCAGCCATCCCGGCGGCAAAAGCCTTCGCATCTTCGCTTATCGCCCCAATATTTTACATAATATTACTTATACGATAATTTGTGACGTCCAGGGCATTTCCTAAAGCGGCTTGCGCATCGCCACCCCCGAGCCGAACCGCGTATCAACCTGCCCGGCAGATTCGAAGCCACACTTCTCATAGAAGCCGAGCGCATGCGGATTCCCCACGACATGAAGGTGCGAAGCGCCCATCTGTCGGCTGAGTCCGCAACAATGATGGACCAGCGCCCTGCCGATTCCCTTCGTCCAGGCTCCGGGTTCGACAAACAAGCCGTCCAGCTCCATGTCGCCGTCGGGCCTGGGCAATATGGCGGCGAAGCCCATACACACGGCTCCAGCTTCCGCCAGAAGCACAAGACCGTCTTCGATCTGGCCTGCCGGCAGATTTATCGCATCCGGGTTCGCAAGCAACGCCTGGCGGTCGCCGGGATTTGCCAGGGATGCGCGCCACTGCAAAGCTTCCAACATCTCCCGCTCGTGCGACAACGCCGCGCGAATGACAATTTCAGCCCGCATCCATTTGGCTTTCCGGTCCCGAGACACTCTCTATAGCCACGGCAGCCTTCTTCCCAGTTGCGGAATCTCCACGATGGCCGCCTGCCCGGCGAACAAGCGGCTTGCGGACCGGCCACCAGCCCCCTCCAATCCATCCATGCCGAATCCGACCGGACCCAGTCGCAACATCGCCGACCTTCTGGAGATCATGCGTGTCCTGCGCAGTCCGGATGGCTGCCCTTGGGACCGCGCCCAGAGCTTCGAGACCATCGCGCCATACACGGTCGAAGAAGCTTACGAAGTCGCCGCCAGCATCGAAGACCGCGATTACAACGCCCTGCCTGACGAGCTCGGCGATCTTCTGTTCCAAGTGGTCTTCCATGCCCGAATGGCCGAGGAAGCCGGACTCTTCGATTTTGGCGATGTGGTTGCCGCTGTCACCGGCAAGATGATCCGGCGCCATCCCCATGTGTTCGGCGACGCGAACGCCCAGCCGGACCAGGACAGCCAGAAACTGGCCTGGGAAGAACTCAAGGCCCGGGAACGCCAGGCCAAGGCCCAGACCGGCATCCTGGACGATGTGCCGATCGCCCTGCCCGCATTGCTACGTGCGGAAAAACTTCAACGGCGCGCGGCAAGCGTCGGATTTGATTGGGATAACCCGGCCAAGGTGGTCGAGAAAATCGCCGAAGAAGCCCAGGAAATCGTGGATGCCGGCTCAGACCCAGCCAAGTGCCAGGAAGAGATCGGCGACTTACTGTTTGTAATCGCCAACCTCGCCCGGCACCTGAAAGTGGATCCGGAAGCCGCGCTTCGGGCCGCCAATGCCAAATTCACCCGGCGCTTTCACTTTATCGAGGCTTCGTTGGAAGCTCAGAGCCGCAAACCTGCGGAAGCCGGGCTGGATGAGATGGAAGCGCTCTGGCAACTGGCGAAGCGAAACGAGGGCTGATTCTTTTTTCCACAGCCCCGCCCTTTACAATTCACACGAACTTTAATTCACAGACCTTTGAGAAGGCTTCGTTTTTCCAGGAAACCGATCCCGGAAGCGAGAGGCATTCTGTGGAGAAATTCTGAGCGAAAGCGCGATTCGGCCGGCCCTTTCCCGGCGCTTCACGACTTCGGCATGACGGTACGCCCAAGCCAGCCCCGCGCCATCACTGGCGTCGAGGCTGAGGTCAAGACTGATATTGTCATGCGACACATCGGCCTCGATGCGCCCCAGCAAAGTCTCAAATCCTTCGCCGGTCAGGGCCGACACCGCCACGGCGCGCTTGCCCAGCCGGTTGCCTTCCAGCAATCCGGCCCGGACATCGCTGGGCAGCAGATCGATCTTGTTGAGGATCTCGACCATCGGTCGATCCTCGGGCACGCCCAGGGCCGCCAGCACTTTCAGCACGTCCGCCTTCTGGGCCTCGCTCTCGTCATGGGCGGCATCGCGGACATGGGCGATGACGTCCGCCGCCAGCACCTCTTCCAGGGTGGCGCGGAATGCGGCTACCAGCTCGGTGGGCAGATCGGCGATGAAACCGACCGTGTCGGAGAGAATGATCTTGGTCCCATTGGAAAGCTTCACGCCCCGCATCGTGGGGTCCAGGGTCGCGAACAACAGGTCCTTGGCCAACACTTCGGACTTGGTCAGGCGGTTGAACAAGGTGGACTTGCCGGCATTGGTGTAGCCGACCAAGGCGACGACCGGGAACGGCACCCGGCTCCTGGCCTGGCGCCCCAGTGCCCGGGTGCGCTTCACGCCTTCGAGCTCGCGCTTGATCTTGACGATACGGTCGCCGATCAGGCGACGGTCGGCTTCGATCTGGGTTTCGCCAGGGCCACCCAGAAAGCCGAAGCCGCCGCGCTGGCGCTCCAGATGGGTCCAGCTGCGGACCAGCCGCGAGCGCTGATACGTCAGATGCGCCAGTTCGACCTGCAACCGGCCCTCTCGCGTGGCCGCCCGCGCCCCGAAAATCTCCAGGATCAGGGCGGTGCGGTCCAGCACCTTAGTGGTCCAGGCCTTTTCCAGATTGCGTTGCTGGACCGGCGACAATTGCGCGTTGACGATGACAAGTTCGGGTTTCAGCCGCGATGTGTCTTCGGCGATCTCGGCCACCTTGCCCGACCCGATCAGTGTCGCGGGCGTAGGGCGGGACAAAGGCGCGATGCGGGTCTCCACCACAGCAAGCCCGATGGCACCGGCCAGCCCGACCGCTTCGGCCAAACGCTCCTGCGCATCGCGCGGGCTACGTTCGCTGCGGGACTTGGGCTCGACGTGAACGACAAATGCCGCCGACGCGTTTTCCGCCTGCTTCTTACGTCCGGACAATGTCAGGCGGACTCGTGTACCGCTTCATCCTGAAGCTGGATCGGACCCATCGGCATCACCGTCGAGATCGCATGCTTGTAGACAAGCTGCGCTTGGCCATCACGGCGCAACAGCACGCAGAAATTGTCGAACCAGGTGATATTGCCCTGCAACTTCACGCCATTGACGAGGAAAATGGTGACTGGGGATTTGCCTTTGCGGACGGCGTTGAGGAACGTGTCCTGCAGATTTTGTTGTTTTTCGCTCATGGGTTTTCCCACTTATTTGCGTGCCCACCGGGCGGGGCACTGCAACCAGCATAATCTATTGCTGCAATTGCGAAAGCGAAAAAACCGTAACCCAACCCGCTATTCGATGCCCGCCTTTTGGGCATAAAGCATGTGAATCCTTCTGGTGAGCGGTCCCGGCGTGCCGTCGCCGACCTGTGCGCCATCGATTTTTACCACGGGAATTGCCGCGCCCGTGGCGGACGACAGGAAAGCTTCGCGCGCTTTCAACGCTTCGGCGACGGTGAATTTGCGTTCGACGATGGGCTGGCCCGCCGCGGCCGCCGCTTCCAGGATTACCCGGCGGGTCACGCCGGGCAGGATGTCATGGGAAAGCTGGCGGGTAACGACATGATTGTCGGCATCGACGATCCAGGCATTGGTGGAAGCGCCTTCCGTCACAAATCCTTCGCCATCCACCAACCACGCTTCATAGGCGCCAACCTTGCGCGCCTCCGTCTTGGCCAGAAGATTGGGCAGAAGTTGGACCGTCTTGATGTCGCGCCGCGCCCAGCGTTGATCGGGGCACGTGATGACGGCAATTCCCTCCCGTAGCTTCTTCCTCAGCGCCTCCGGATTTTGCGTCCGCGTGGTCATGATCAAGGTGGGTCTGGGAACGATGTCAGGGATGGGATGGTCGCGCCGCACGGCGCCCCGCGAAACCTGCATGTACAGAAGGCCGTCATGGACCCGGTTACGCGCCACCATTTCACGCATCACCAGCTTCAGCGCCGCGCGGCCCATCGGCATCGCCATGCCAATTTCCCGCAAGGAACGCTCCATGCGGTCCAGATGCGGTTCCTCGTCGATCAGCTTGCCGTTCGAAATTCCCGCCACTTCGTAGATGCCGTCCCCCAGCTGCAACGCGCGGTCTTCGATATGCACGCCGGCTTTCACATGCGGCAGATACCGTCCATTGACATAGGCAATGCGCCCGGCAGGTGCCGGTGATGCCGACCATTTTTTCATTCCGTGCCCCAATGATTCAGGCGTTGAAATTTTGCGCGGACCCGACGCCCAGGGATTTCAGCTTGCGGTGCAACGCCGAACGCTCCATGCCGATGAAGGCCGCGGTGCGGGAGATGTTGCCGCCGAAACGGTTGATCTGCGCCACCAGATAATCGCGCTCGAAAATCTCGCGCGCCTCGCGCAGCGGCAAGGAAATCACAAGATCACCGCCCTTGCCGCCACTCCAGCCGTTACCGCTACCCAGATCAGTCGGCAACAGATCCGCCGTGACGGCTTCGGTCAGATCATCTCCCGCCAGAATGAGCAGGCGTTCGACGATGTTGCGCAACTGCCGGACATTGCCCGGCCAGCCATGCGCCTGCAGCACCGCCATGGCATCGTCACCGATGTGCCGTATGGGAAGCCCGCCCGCCGCCGATAGTCGCTTCATGAAATGCGAAATCAGGGTGGGAATATCGTCGCGACGCTCTGCCAATGACGGGATGCGGACCGGCACGACATTGAGACGGTGATAGAGGTCCTCGCGGAAACGGCTGGCTTCAGTTTCGACCCGCAGGTCGCGGGTGGTGGAGCAGATGACCCGCGCATCGACCTGAACCCGCGAGGTGCCCCCGATCCGGGTGAAAGTCTGGTCAATCAACACCCGCAGAATCTTGCCCTGGGTCTCCAGCGGCATGTCGGAAACTTCGTCCAGATAGAGCGTTCCGTTATGGGCAAGTTCGAACAGTCCGATCTTATTGGGGCCATCGCCCTGCTCGCTGCCGAACAGCTCCGCCTCGATCCGCTCCGGCGCCATGGTGGCGCAATTGATCGCGACAAAGGCATTGCCCGCGCGGCGGGAGCGGGCATGAATCAGGCGCGCCGCCACCTCCTTGCCCGAACCGGCTGGCCCGGAGATCAGCACCCGGCTGTTGGTCGGCGCGATCTTGTCGATCAAGGACCGCAACTGCGCGATGATGGACGATTGACCGATCAACTCGCCGTCATCGCCGGCCTTCAATTTCAGTTCCTGCACTTCGCGCTTCAACCGTGCCGATTCCAGCGCCCGCTCCGCCACATGCAGCAGGCGATCGGACTTGAAAGGCTTTTCGATGAAATCATAGGCGCCGTTCTTGATCGACGAGACGGCGGTCTCGATCGTGCCATGACCGGAAATCATCACCACAGGAACATCGGGGTGTTCGCGCTTGAGCGTGTCCAGAACCTGGATACCGTCGAGACGCGAGCCCTGCAGCCAGATATCAAGAATAACAAGCTGCGGGCGGCGTGCGCGCACGGCCGCGATGGCGGCATCGCTGTCGCCCGCCATGCGGGTTTCATATCCCTCGTCCCGCAGAATGCCTGAGATCAGATCGCGAATGTCTTCCTCGTCATCCACGACGAGAATTTCAGACGCGATCAGCGATCCGTTTTTGCTCATCCTCAACACCTTTCTGACGCATGTCTCTTTGCGTGAATGGGAAGGTCAATGTGACCTCGGCCCCTTCCCCGCCTTCCGTATCGGCCAGGGCGATCTCGCCGCCATGGTCCTCCATGATCTTTCGCACGATTGCCAGCCCCAGCCCGGTGCCCTTGGCGCGGGTGGTGACATAGGGCTCGGTCAGGCGATGACGCTGCTCGGCCGGAAGACCGATGCCGTTGTCGCTGACCTTGAAGGCAAAGGTGAGGCCGTTGGGCTGCAGCGCCACGGCGATGCGGCCCGGAACTTCGTCACCCTTGGCATGCCGCGCGGCAATCCCCTCGCCCGCATTCTTCAGCACATTGGTGAGCGCCTGGCTGATCAGCCGCCCGTCGCCTTCGAAATAGATCGGTTCCTTGGGGCCATCGACGGCAAAGGTGATTTCGGGATGCGCGACCTTTTGCAGGAACACCGCCTGCTGCAGCAGTTCGGCGGCATTTTCCCGCTTCATCACCGGCGTTGGCATGCGCGCAAAGGACGAGAACTCATCCACCATGCGCCCGATATCGCCGACCTGACGGACGATCGTGTCGATGCATTGGCGGAAAATGTCGGGATCAGTGGAAATCTCGCTCATATATTTTCGCTTGAGACGCTCGGCGGAAAGCTGGATCGGCGTCAGCGGATTCTTGATCTCGTGGGCGATGCGGCGCGCCACATCGGCCCAGGCGGCGGTGCGCTGCGCGCCGACCAGGTCGGTGATGTCGTCGAAGGTGACGACGAAGCCGTGCGGATTGCCCCATTCGCTGGATACCTGCACCGATAGAGCCCGCTGGGTTCCTGCCCGCTTGATCGCGACTTCGCCGCCAGCGCGGCCCACCGGCTCCGACAGGGCCCGGCGGATCAGCGCGCCCAGTTCCGGCACGGATTCCGAATAGTGCCGCCCTTCCAATTCCTCCGGCGTGGCATTCAGCAGACGGGCAGCCGCACGATTGACGATGGTAATCTTGCCGTCGCGGTCCAGGCCGATCACACCGGCACTGACGCCCGACAGCACGGTTTCCGTAAAGCGCCGCCGTTCCTCGTTCAGCCGGTTGGCCGCGACCAGATCGCCGCGCTGCGCACCCAACTGCTGGGTCATGCGATTGAAGGCGTGGCCCAGGGTGCCGATCTCGTCATCGTCGCGCGAGACTTTCACTTGCGCGGTCAGATCGCCTTCAGAGACCCGCTCCGCCGCCTCGATCAGATTGGATATGGGATGCACCAGCCGGTTGGCGGCCCAGATGCCCGACCATACCGCACCCAGCAAAGTCACCAGCGACACCACGGCATAGAGCGCGGCGAACACCAACTGCACTTCCAGCCGGTTCTGGTCCAATCGGTTATATTCCGACACGGCATCGACGGTGCGCCGGTAGTAGCCAAACACCTGCGGATCCACCAGGCGCACCACCAGCAGATAAGCATCGTTCAGTGCCTGCATCTGGATGAGTGCGGTGACGGTGCCGCCTTGCGGCGCCGCATCCACCACGATGGACCCCCCGCGCGCCTGGGAAATATCGGTGGCGGACGGCGGCTTGGGGTCCTTCAAAAACTGCTGCTTGGTCGAAGCCAGGATCTTTCCATGGCCATCGACGATGTAGGACGCCTGCAGTCCGCGATCCTTGGTCAGCGAATTGAGCTTGGAGAAGAATTGCGCCGGGCGCACATGCTTGTCGGCATCGAACAGGGTCTGGTCATGCTGGAGATTGTTGGCGATGTCATACGCGTCCCCGATGATGCCGCGTTCATGCTCCTTGACGTAATGCTGGGCGACATTGACCGCGCTGCCCAGAGCGTCCTTCACGCGGCCGGAGAACCAGGCCTCCAGACCCAGATTGAGGGTCACCGCCGCGAAGATCGCGATCAGAATGGCGGGCACCACCGCGATGGTGCCGAACCAGGCCACCAGACGCACATGCAGGCGTGCGCCGGCGCGTCCGGATTTGCGCTCAGCCCAAAGCCGCACCAGCCGCCAGGCAATCAAGGCGCCCAGCGATAGGCCTAACGTCAAATTCACCAGCAACAGCGCGATCAGCCCGACCCGGCCCGGTGTCCAGGGTGTAAGGCCGGACAGTATGGCGTAGGTGACTGCGCCCGAAGCGGCCGCGAGCAAACCCGCGCCCAGCGCCAAGCGAGACGGGCGGGAGATCACCCGGATAAAATCACGCCACCGACTGATAAGAGATCCGCTTCCGATAACCGACACCGTGTTGCGTTGAAGGAAAAGCGCGTCGCCAGATTTGCGGCATTGTAGCCACAGCACGATCTGTTGCAAGAATGCAGCGGTGTAATTCTACAACACGGCTCCAAACCGGGGTTTACGGACTATTCGGTCGGGCTCGCGCCCCGACTACGCGGACGCTTGTCGCACCGCGCCGCTTCGCGCCTACTCGGCCGAGGTCCCGGCTCGGGCCACTGCGACGCTGTCGCTCGCGCCCTGCGCCGCTTCGCGCCTACTCGGCCGAGGTCCCGGCTCGGGGCGCTGCTACGCTGTCGCTCGCGCCCCTGCGCCGCTTCGCGCCTACTCGGCGCGAAGCCCCTTAATAACCTCGAGGCCGAGGTCGCGGATCTTCTTGCGCAGGGTGTTTCGGTTGAGTCCCAAAAGTTGGGCCGCCCGGATCTGATTGCCCCGCGTCGCGGCCAGGCAAATCGAAATCAATGGCCGCTCCACTTCCTGGATGATGCGGTCGTAAATACCGGGTGCCGGAAGCCGGTCGCCATGGCTGAGAAAATAGCGTGTGAGGAATTGCTCCACCGAAGCGCCCAGCGGCAATTCCTCGTCACGCGTTTCGGCCGCCATGGCGCGCACCGGCTCTTTCAGTTCGCCGGCAATGGCAGCGGCTGGGATGGTATCGCCGGAATGCAGCACCGCCAGACGGCGCACCAGGTTTTCCAGCTCGCGCACATTGCCGGGCCAGCGATGGCGGCGAAGAATTTCCAGCGCCTCGCTATCCATGGACTTGCCGGGCAAGCCTTCATTTTCGGCCTTGCGCAGGAAATGGCGCACCAGATCGGCAATGTCTTCGATGCGCTCGCGCAGCGGCGGCAAGCGAAGCGGTACGACATTCAGGCGGTAATATAAATCCTCGCGAAAGAGCCCCTGCCCGATCAGTTGGCGCAGATCCCGATTGGTGGCAGCGATGATGCGAACGTCCGTACGGATCGGATTGCGGCCGCCCACCGTGGTGTATTCGCCCTGCTGCAGCACTCGCAGAAGTCGCGTCTGTGCTTCCAGCGGCATGTCGCCAATTTCGTCCAGAAACAGCGTGCCGCCTTCGGCTTGCTCGAAACGGCCCACGCCGCGATTGGCCGCGCCGGAAAAGGCGCCCCGTTCATGGCCGAACAATTCGCTTTCGACCAACTCCTTCGGGATGGCGGCCATGCTGACCGCGATGAAGCGCCCGTGACGGCGCTTGCCATAGTCATGCAGGGCGCGCGCCACCAATTCCTTGCCGGTTCCCGATTCTCCCATGATCATCACGGTGAGATCGGTTTGCGTGAGCCGGGCGATGACACGGTAGATTTCCTGCATCGCGGGGCTACGACCGATCAGCGGCAGGCGGTCTTCGCCTTCCGGTTCTTTGGTCTCGGGCCGCGCGCCAGGTGTGGCCAAGGCCCGTTGCACCAAGCTGGTCAGTTCCTTCAAATCGAAAGGCTTGGGCAGATATTCGAAAGCCCCGCGTTCCGCCGCGGTAATCGCCGTGAGCAGCGTATTCTGGGCACTCATCACCAGCACCGGCAGATCGGGCCGCAAGCGCTTGATGCGGGGAATAAGATCGAACCCGCTTTCATCGGGCAATACCACATCGGTGATGGCGACACTGCCTTCACCCGCCTGGATCATCTTCCACAATCCCGCCGCGGTCCCCGTGGTGCGGACATTATAGCCGGCGCGGGCCAGCGCCTGATGCAGCACGGTTCGGATAGCACTGTCATCGTCGGCGACGAGGATGGTAGCAGCGGTCATTGTATCTCCTCAGTCAGAGCGATAGGCAGAAGCACGCGGAAGATCGTGCGGCGCGGAACCGAATCGCATTCGATGACCCCGCCATGATCGCCGATGATCTTGGCGACAAGCGCCAGACCCAGTCCGGAACCGCGCACCTTGGTGGTGACGAAAGGGTCGAAGATGCAGGATAGAAGATCAGCAGGCACGCCGGCGCCATTGTCACGCACCGTGACTTCCAGCGGCAGGGAAACGCGTTCTCCCGAAGTGCCGACGCCAAAGCGAACGCCGGGACGATAACTGGTGGTCAACGTGATTTCGCCAACGCCGTCCGGCAAGGCATCGGAGGCATTGCGCACAAGATTGAGAAAGACCTGGATCAGCTGGTCGCGATCTCCCGCCACCGGCGGCAGCGAGGGATCGAAATTCTCGACAAAATTTGCACCGCGCGCAAAACCCGATTCCGAGATACGGCGTACCCGGGCCAGAACTTCATGGATGTTGACGGGATGGCGCTGGAAGCTGCGCGTGTCGCCGAACGCTTCCATGCGATCGATCAGGCCGCGAATGCGATCGGTTTCGTCGCAAATCAGTTGCGTCAATTCCCGGTCTGCGGAGGGGAGTTGTTCCTCCAGCAATTGCGCCGCCCCCCGGATGCCCGCCAGCGGGTTCTTGATTTCATGCGCCAGGACCGACGCCATGCCGTGCATGGAGCGCACGGCCCCCCGCGCCATCAGCTGGCGATCCATACGATGGGCCAATGCCCGTTCGGAAAAAGCGATCACCAGCGTTCCGTCCGGTTCGCCCAAAGGCGTCACGGTCACATCGGCAAGGCGCTCGCCATGCCGGGGCGTGGAAAGATCGACATCGCGCTCAGCGGCAGATGCTTGGCGTTCGCGAGCCTGGGCCACCAGCTGGAACAAGGGCGA
>JAZJZY010000003.1:165305-224276 GCA_040389405.1 Pseudomonadota bacterium
CTCTGCTTCAACAGGATGGCGGCGCCGGTATCGAAAAATTGCTCGGCGGCCGGGTTGGCATAAACGATCTCCTGGCCCGCGCCGATCACCAGAATGGGGGACGGCAAGGTATTGGCGATGGGGAATTCCGTCGGAGACCGTCGAAACAGCGGCGCTTGCACTACAATGCCTATAATTTAGCCACGCATAGTATATGACGATATAATAGGCAAAAACCTCATCCCCCGGAAACATTTATCGCAAACCTCGGCTTTGCAGTGTTAGGCAGACCGCCAGGGGAAAGCACATGTCTCGTATCGCCATATTGATCGTTGCCGCCGGAAAAGGAGAGCGCACCGGACGGGCAGGCCCCAAACAATATGAACCCCTGGCTGGCCGGGCGATGCTCCGCCGGACCGTGGACGCCTTCTCGGGCTGGCCGGTGCGGGTGGTGATCGGTCCGGGACAGGATGCCCTCTACCAGGCCGCGATGGGACCAGCCGTACCTGCTCCCATCACCGGAGGCGTCCGGCGGCAGGATTCGGTCCGGCTGGGGCTGGAGGCGCTGGAAGCTGAAGAACCGGATTTTGTTCTTATCCACGATGCGGCGCGGCCGCTGGTTTCTCGCGCGGTCATCGAACGGATCATTGCGGCGCTCGAAAAGGGCGCGGCGGGCGCCGTACCGATGCTGGCGGTGGCCGACACACTTCGCCGCAAGGAGGGTGAAACCTGGGTGACGGTGTCGCGAGACGGGTTGCAACGCGCCCAGACTCCGCAAGGCTTTCGTTTTGCCGAAATTCTCAAAGCACATCGCGATCATGCGCGGGCGGACGCCACCGACGATGTCGCCATCGCTGGTCTGGCGGGTCTTGCGGTAGAAGCCGTGCTGGGCGAGGAAGACAATCTGAAAGTAACGACGGAAAAGGATTTCGCGTTGGCAGAGCGGTTGCTTGGTTCCTCGAATGGCAGCGCCGCCGAGACGCGCAGCGCCATGGGCTATGACGCCCATCGTTTCACCGAGGGTGATCATGTCTGGCTGTGCGGCGTGCAAGTGCCACACGATTACGGGCTTGAAGGACATTCCGACGCCGATGCGGGCCTCCACGCCCTGACCGACGCGGTTCTGGGCTGCATAAGCGCCGGGGATATCGGCCAGCATTTTCCGCCTACGGACGAACGCTGGCGCGGCGCTCCGTCCTGGAAATTCCTCGATCACGCCAACACGCTGGTAAAAGAAAAAGGCGGCACGGTCCTGCATTGCGATGTGACGCTTATCTGCGAGCGGCCCAAGATCGGCCCGCACCGCGAAGCCATGCGGGCGCGTATCGCCGAAATCCTGTCGCTCGACATCGAGCGTGTCAGCGTCAAGGCCACCACCACCGAGGGCATGGGGTATACCGGCCGCCGCGAGGGCCTTGCGGCGCAAGCCATCGCGACGGTGCGATTGCCCGCAAGCAACGAAGGGCCAGGATAACGCCATGAGATTTTCCACCATCATCGCATCGGTTCTGGGCATCGGCTACTTCCCGCTGGCCCCGGGTACCGTGATGAGCATTATCGCGGTCCCGTTCGCGATGCTTCTGGCGCAACATGGCGGCGGCGTGGTGCTTGTCGCCGCCAGCCTGCTGGCTTTCGCGGTCGGGGTCTGGGCCTGCGGCGACCATGTCCGCGCCACCGGCCGCGAAGATCCGTCCGAATGCGTCATCGACGAATTGGCCGGCCAGTGGCTGGCATGTGCCGGCATCTGCTTCACGCCGATCTATCCCAGCGTCGCCGCGTTCGCCCTCGCCTTCCTGCTGTTCCGCTTGTTCGACATCTTGAAGCCCTGGCCGATTTCCGCGGCGGAAAAATTGCCCGGCGGCATGGGCGTGATGGCCGACGACATGCTGGCCGGCCTTGCCGCCGGAATCATTGCCGGCGTCGTGCATTATTTCCGGGTGATCTAATGTTTGCCGAGGCGCTGCTGTCGCAGGTCCGCGATCTTCTGGAGACGGCACGCGCGGCGAACACGCGCATCGTCACCGCCGAAAGCTGTACAGGCGGTTTGATTGCCGCCTTGCTCACCGAAATCCCCGGCTCGTCCGATGTGGTGGAACGCGGCTTCGTCACCTATTCCGACCAGGCAAAGCAGGATCTGTTGGGCGTTCCGGAAGAATTGTTGCGCGCCCATGGCGCAGTATCAGAACCGGTCTGCGGAGCGATGGCGCAAGGCGCGCTGAAAAACGCCAAGGCTCAGTTCAGCATCGCCGTGACCGGGATCGCCGGCCCTGGCGGCGGCAGCCCGGACAAACCCGTTGGCCTGGTCTACATCGCCGTCGCCACTCATACCGGCAACGTGATCGTGCAGGAATGCCGCTTTGGCGATATCGGCCGCAGCCGCGTGCGTTTGCAAACGGTGGAGAAAGCCATCGAATTGCTGCGCGGCTGTCTTTGATCGCCGCCTAGTTCATCGCCAGAGAGACACCGTGTGCCGCCAGCTCGTCATGCGCGACCTGTTCCAGCGCATGCATCTGTGCCGGCGAAAGCCCCAAATCCATCGCCACATGTTCGCGGTCGCCCAGCGACATGGGATCGCGGCCTGTGATCTGACCGAACACGACCAGCGCCGCCAGAATATAGCCGGCGTTGCTGCCATGCTGGGAATCGTAGGTCCACAGATTGAGCTTTCCGGCACCGATGCCGTCGGTCGGATCGCTATCGGCGACACCGCTCGCCCAGGCACGGTTCCAGGCCAATCCGACCGGGATCACGCCCGCTATGTCCGGTGACGCGGCCTTGGCCTTTTCGAAACCGGCATAGACATCCTTCGCCATCTGGTCGATCGGCTTGCCTTTCCAGGGGGCGATCTCCGGCGAACTGTAATCGGCGCGCGACCAGGTCGCCTGGAACCACACCTTCACGGCCGGATTGCGCGCGTGGAACATCTTATCGAGCTTCTGGGAATACTCGATCAC
Source organism: Pseudomonadota bacterium (assembly GCA_040389405.1). GTDB lineage: Bacteria > Pseudomonadota > Alphaproteobacteria > Micropepsales > Micropepsaceae > Rhizomicrobium. The sequence continues at coordinate 168,239 of JAZJZY010000003.1, forward strand.
CAGCGACGGATCGGCAGGTTTGTCCTTGTTAAGCTGGGAATAGCTTTGCATCACCACTTCGTCCCAGGCGCGGTCCAGTACCTCGCCCTTTTCCGTGTAATGGAAATCGAAATTCTTTCCGCCCACCACTTCCACGCTGACGTCATAGTCGAGCCCGGCTTCCTTGGTGAATTCCTTGAAGATGGCACCCTGCCCGCCGATGGTCTTGCCGCGCGCGTCCGGCGGATTGAGATCGTGTACCGTATCGGCCTGATAATTTTTCGCCGCCGATCCCGAACCCAGCGTAAAGCTGTTGCCGATGAAAAGGATGGTGCGGGCCGATGCGGTCCCGGCCGACAGCGCCAGCACAAAAACCGTAACGCAGAAAATCTTCTTCATGTTTTTCCCATTTTCTATTTTTGTGCCGCCAGCTCGTCATGCGCGATCTGTTGCAGAGCCGTCGCCTGAGCCCGCGAGAAACCAAAATCCGCGGCCACGATTTCCTTCGGCCCAAGCGACAACGGGTCCAGGCCCGTCACCTTGCCGAACATCACAAGCGCTTCCAGGTAATAGCCATAGTCGCTGGCATGATATGCGTCATAAGCCCATAGATTGATCTGCCCGGCAGCGATCCCGTCATAGGGATTGGGATCGGCAAACCCCGTCGCGAAAGCGCGATTCCATGCCAAACCGACTGGGATCACGCCCGCGACGCCGGGACTGGCCTTGCGAGCCGCTTCGTAGCCGGCCGCCACATCCAACCCCATCTGCGTGATCGGCTTGCCGTTCCAGGGCGTTCCCGGCTGATAGGTCAGATCGGCGCGCGACCAGGTCGCATCGAGATAGATTTTCACATTGGGATTGCGCGCATGCAGGGTCGCGTCGAATTTTCGCGTGTACTCCGTCAACAATCGCGGATTGCCCGGCCTGTCTTCGTCAAGCGTCGAATAGCTTTGCAGAATGACCACGTCCCATCGGCGATCCAGCAACGGCAATCTGTTCAGATAGTGATAGTCCAGCCCCTGGCCGCCTTCCGTTTCCAGGCTGACATCGTAGGAAAGCCCTGCTTCCCTGGTAAATGTTTTGAAGATGGCCGGGACGCCGCCGATGGTTTGGCCGTCTTCGTCGGGCGGATTGAGATCATGCACTTCGCCGGCGCGATAATGTTTGGCCGTGGCATATTCGCCGAATGTGAAACTGTTGCCGACGAAAAGGATCGTCTCGGCCCGCGCGCTGCATGTGAGCGCGGCCAGAATACCAAATGCTCCGAGCAGATATTTCATGCCATCCCCATCGCCGTGGCGGACTATAAGGTCAGGCCCGCGATTGCGAAAGACTGGCGGCGCGGGCCTCGAACGCATCCGTCATCTTCATGAGAACCTTCTCGAAGGCGTTGCCCGCGGCAGCCTGCAGCAGCCGGTTGGAAAATTCGAATGCGACGCCGAAATCCACCCGCGAGCCTGCTCCTTCCGGCGTAAAGCGCCAGTGATTTTCCAGTCGGCGGAATGGCCCTTCTATGGCCACCACGTCGATGGCACGGGCCACGGGATCGAGGGTAACCCGGCTGGTGTAACGCTCGCGCAAGGCGCGATATCCCACCGCCATCTCCGCCAGCAGAATCTCGCACGCGCCTTCCCGGTCATGAGACTGGACACGCAGCGCCACCACCCAGGGAAGAAATTCCGGATAGCGCTCGACATCCGCCACCACCGCATACATGACATCGGCCGTATACGGAACAATCCGGCTTTCGGAATGCTCGGTCACGTAAAGGTCATTTGGACGAAGCGCGGGCCGCCTTCAGCGCCGCGAAGTCACTGTCGGCGTGATAGGACGAACGCGTCAGCGGCGAAGCGGAGACCATCAGGAAGCCCTTGGCGCGCGCCACCTGCTCCAGACCGGCAAATTCCTGCGGCGTCCAGAAGCGCTCCAGCTTGGCGTGCTTGCGGGTGGGCTGGAGATACTGGCCGATGGTGAGGAAATCCACCTTGGCGGCGCGCAGATCGTCCATCACCTGCATGATCTCTTCGCGGCTCTCGCCCAGGCCCACCATAAGCCCCGATTTGGTGAAGCCTTCCGGGTATAATTCCTTGGCCCGCTCCAAAAGGCGCAGCGAGGCAAAATAGCGCGCGCCCGGACGTATCTTCAAATAAAGCCGCGGCACGGTCTCCAGATTGTGATTGAAGACTTCGGGCCTCGCCGCCATCACCACATCGAGAGCACCGTCCTTGCGCAGGAAATCCGGTGTCAGCACTTCCACGCTGGTGCCGGGGCTCATGGCATGTATGGCCTCGATCGTCTGCGCGAAATGCGCCGCGCCGCCATCCGCCAGATCGTCCCGATCCACCGAAGTGATCACCACATGGCGCAGGCCCAGCTTCTTCACCGCCGCCGCCACATGACCCGGTTCCTCCGCGTCCAGCGGGCCCGGCAGTCCCGTCTTCACATTGCAGAAGGCGCAGGCCCGGGTGCAGGTGTCGCCCATGATCATCATGGTGGCATGCGCCTTGGTCCAGCATTCGCCGATGTTGGGACAGGCCGCTTCTTCGCACACCGTGTGCAGGTTGAATTCTCGCACCACGTCGCGGGTGGCGGCATATTCGCGGGAGACCGGCGCCTTGACCCGGATCCAGTCGGGCTTGCGGAGAATCTCCTGGTCGGGGCGGTGCGCCTTTTCAGGATGGCGCGGGCTGAGGTGGTCGATCACTACGGTCATGCGAAAGATATAGAGGTCACCCGTCTTAAAATCATCCATCCCGGACGGGAGGCGGCTATGCATTATGGGATTTTTTTCCTGGGACTGAACCTTTGCCTCGGGGGAACGTTGCCGATGGGTCACCTTCAGAGGCATCGCCATGGCCACCCGCGCCCGCCGTCCCGCCCATTCCCCGGCCCTCTCGAAACGGGCCTATCGGATCGCCACCAGCCCGGCCGCCAAGGCGGTCTATGTGGCCGCCGCTTCGGTCGGCCTGGCTGCGCTGGCCATTGGGATCTTCGGTCCGCGGCGCTTCCAGCGTGTGGTCGTCCAGCCGGTCCGGTCCGCCGTATCGGATCAGGCCGAACGGCTTTGGAGCGAAGCGCAGCCGCTGCGTTCTCAACTGGGCAGCCTGATCGAACGAACTTCCAGCCAAGCGGGCCGGGAAAAACTCGTCCGTAGCTTTCAAAGCTGGATCGGACATTTCCGCGCGACATAGCACGATGCGATAAAAGCATTTGTGCTAAGGCTTCGATGGCAGGGGGAGCCATATGAGCGACAGCGTCAGGACCAATCCATCCGGCCGGCCGACCCGCTATCCTTTCCGGCCCGATGCCCTGCCCGGATCGATCTTTCAGGCCCTCTTGGATGCACGCTCCGAATTCGGAGGCCCGACCCCCGCAATGGTGGATGGCGACGGGCGGGTGCTGTCCTATGACGAGATCGTGCGCGCCAGTTTTGCCCTGGGCCATGCCCTGAAGCGCGGCACCAGGCGCGGCGAAAAAGTTGGCGTGCTGCTGCCGACCGGCGTGGGCGCGGCCATCGCTTTTCTGGCGATCAGCGCTTATGGGCGCGTGCCCACCATGCTCAATTTCACCTCAGGCCATGCCGACCTCAAGAGCGCTATCCGCACCGCCGAGGTGAAGCGCGTCGCCACCGCGCACCGTTTCATCGAACTGGGCAAACTGGAGGATGTCGCCGCCGCCATCGGCGAAGTGGCGGAACTGATCTATCTGGAGGATGTGCGGGCGACACTGTCGCTCTCGGACAAGCTCACCGCCCTGGCCGGAAGCCTGGCGCCCGGGCTGGTGACGCGAAAGCCCGGCGCTGAAAGTGTCGCCGCGATCCTGTTCACTTCGGGCACGGAAGGCCAGCCCAAGGGCGTCGCACTCAGTCATTTCAATCTTCTGGCAAATATCGCGCAGGTGCGCGCCCATATCGACCTGTACGACGAAGACGTGCTGTTCAATCCCCTGCCGGTGTTTCACTGTTTCGGCCTGACAGTGGGCATGCTGTTGCCGCTGATCGCGGGCGTGAAAGTGGTCTGTCACCCCACGCCGCTGCAGCCCAAGGAAATTGTGCGGCGCATTCGCGAGGCCGGGGCCAGCATCCTGCTTTCCACCGATACGTTCATCACCCAATACGCCCGCGCGGGGGAAACCGGCGACCTGGACAGCCTCAGGCTGGCGGTGTGCGGCGCCGAGCGGGTACGCGACGAAACCCGCACCCTGTTCCGCCGCAAATACGGCATGGAAATTCTGGAAGGCTATGGCGTGACCGAAGCGGCGCCGGTTGTCGCCGCCAACCAGATCGAAGCCAACCACCCCGGCACGGTTGGCCGCCTGATGGCGGGCATGGAAGCGCGGCTGGAGCCGGTGGAAGGCATTCCCAACGCCGGCCTTCTGATGGTGAAGGGCCCCAACGTCATGCTGGGATATATCAACCCCGACGCGCCGGGGCGCATCGTGCCGCCGCAGGGTGGCTGGTATGACACGGGCGATGTGGTCAGCATCGACGATGACGGCTTCATCGCCATTCGCGGCCGCATCAAGCGCTTCGCCAAGATTGGCGGCGAAACCATATCCCTGGCCGTGGTCGAGAATATTGCCGCGGCGGTCTGGCCTGATAACCACCACGCTTCCGTATCCGTAAAGGACAAGAGCAAAGGCGAGCAGATCGTCCTGGTGACCGATGCAGCAAGCGCCCGGCGCCTCGATCTGGTCGCCTGGGCCCAAAATCACGGCGTTTCCGAACTGAGTGTGCCCAGACGCGTTCTGGTTGTGGACGCACTGCCTGTGTTGGGGACCGGCAAGACCGATTACGTGGCCGTGCAGAAGTTGGCGGTGGCTGCGGGCGATACGAGTTCGTCTTAACCGAACGCGCTTGGATCGTCATTGCTATTGGGTCTCTTGACACCGGCACCCGCAACGGTAGCGATGGCGTATCGGTGGCACGGCCGGCCGGTATAAAGGCAAGTTGTCATAAGCAATCGGGGACTTCGAATTGATCGTCAGCTGATCCAATAAATGGGAAAAAGGGGGACGTATGTTCAAGCGAATAATTGTTTGCGGGGCAACGCTTGCAGGATCGAGTATCGCCGCAACGGCGCAGACCTGTCCGTTGCCTGCGGTCGCCGCTTCGGTTGAGTTGAGGTCTGTTCCCGGAAGCGATCTGATGACAGTGCCGGTCGCCATCAACGGGATTTCCAAGCAGTTTCTGCTGGATGTCAGCACAAATCCCACGGAAGTCTCGCAGGCCCTGGTGGCGGAACTGAAGCTGCCGGAGAACACCCAGACGACCGACTCGACCCAATTTGCGCAGCAGATTGCGCCCACAGGATCGGCGTCACCCGAACAGATCAATACGATGTCCGCCCCCGTCTACCAGGTCGATGGCGCGCGCGGCCGCGAGGTTGCACGCCCACGCATTCGCGTGGCCACATTCACGCTCGGGACCGCCACCGGCAATAACCAGCAATTTGTGGTTTCCAACGACGCCGACCTCGGAAAATCAAAACCCTATGACGGGCGCCTGACGGGAAGTTTCTTCAAGCAATACGATATCGAGTTGGATTTCGGCGGGAAGATGATTCACTACCTCACGCCCAACAAATGCACCGACCTCAATCAAGTCGTGTATTGGCCGCACGCGGCTGTCGCGGCGGTGCCAATGACGATGTTCGACGGCAAGATGCAGGTGTCGGTGTCGATCGAGGGACACGACATCAATGCCCTGATTGACACGGGCTCCGAACGCACGGTCATGCGCCGTGAAGTTGCCGAACGCCTGTTCGGCCTGAAGGCCGATACGCCGGACATGATGCCCAGCGGCAATCTCCAAGATGGCAGAGGCCAGAAAGTCTATGATCATACCTTCAAGCAGATCTCCTTCGAAGGCGTCGCCGCGCTCAATATCCCTGCGTTGATCCAGAGCAACAGCATGATCCGCAGGGTGCAGAAGGAACCGGTGCTGGGAAGCCGCGCGCAATTTGTCGGCGAACCGCGCATAGCCGATCTCACGCTGGGCATGGACGTGCTGCGTCGGCTCCACATGTACGTCGTGTACGGCCAGGAAAAAATTTACATGACCGCCGCCGGGCCGGGACAAAATTCAACGGATTAGCCCCCCGGCCGGGAGGCCGGAATGTCCTGGGGGGCGTCGCTCGGTGCCGCCCCCTGACATTGACAATCACTCGCAACTGCTCTATATCACTGGGGACGCCTGAAGGTTTCCTTTCGTGATCGTCTGTGTCTGCAATAGGCTGAATGAGGACCGAATCCGCACCGCTATCGACAGCGGCGCTTGTTGTTCGGAAGACGTTTATGCGCGCTGCGGCGTAAGAAAGAATTGCGGACGATGCCAGGAAGCAATCGAGGAAATGCTGGACGAAAAGCCCGTACTGGTGGCGGCCGCGTAGTTCCTGCAGAAGCCCCCGGCCCCACGCCTCACGCCTCCCTCCCCGGCGATCCCACCACCATCAAATTCCTCAACATCGTTCTCAAGAACGAGTTGACCGCTATAAATCAGTATTTCCTGCATTCGCGCATGCTGGCCGACTGGGGCCTCAGCGAATTCGCGCGCAAGGAATACGAAGAATCCATCGACGAGATGAAGCATGCCGACAAGCTCATCAAACGCATCCTGTTCCTGGGCGGCCTGCCCAACCTGCAGGATCTGGGCAAGCTGATGATCGGCGAAAATGTCCGCGAATTGATCGCCTGCGACCTCTCGCTGGAAACGCGCGCGCTGCCCGATCTCAAAATGGGCATTTCCCATTGCGAGAACATCAAGGACTACGTCACGCGCGAGCTGTTTGTGGACATTCTGGAGAGCGAGGAAGAGCATATCGACTGGCTCCAGACCCAGACCCGCCTGATCGAGCAGATGGGGATCGAGAATTTCGTCCAGCTCCAGACCAGGCCCAATCAGAGCGGCGCTTAACCAGCGCAAAAATTTCTTTCGCACTGCAACATAAAATACACTAGTCTATGGGAATCCTGGGGAGCTGCCCCTGGGGCAGAGTTCCGGGGGCTGGAGTAAGATGTTGTACGACGCCTATCAGGCGCAGGCGGATTTTCTCTCCCCCACACGCGCAATCGCCAATCTGACCCGCGCCATGTTCGACCATCCCCAGATCGGGCCGGGCGGGAACATGTTCTTCCGCGGACTTTCCGCGACCACCGAATTGTTCGCGCGCGCAGGCCTCAGCCATGAGCGCCCGGGCTATGACATCGAATCCGTGATCGTGGACGGCGCCGATATCCCGGTCCATGAAGAGAATGTGCTGGAAACGCCGTTCGCGCGTCTTCTGCATTTCCGCAAGCAAACCGATCTGGTCCAGCCCAAGGTCCTGATCGTGGCGCCGATGGCGGGTCATTTCGCCACCCTGTTGCGCCAGACCGCGCAGACCATGCTGGCAGATCACGACGTCTTCATCACCGACTGGAAAAATGCTCGCGATATTCCCGCGGTGGCAGGCCCCTTCGGCACCGACGAATATGTCGAGCATCTGATCCGCTTCATCGAAACTATCGGCCCCGATGCACATGCAGTAGCGGTGTGCCAACCCTGCGGCGCCCTGCTCGCCGCCGTCGCCGTGATGGCGAAACACCAAAACCCCGCTATTCCCCGCAGCATGACCTTGATGGCCGGACCGGTGGACGCCAGCGTCAATCCCACCGAAGTGAACCGCTTCGCCACCAGCCATACCTTGTCCTGGTTCGAACAAAATCTCATCGCCCGCGTGCCGGATCGTTTCACGGGCGCCGGGCGGAATGTCTATCCCGGTTTCATCCAGGTGGGCGCGTTCCTTTCGATGAATCCGGCACGGCACATCCGCGCCCAATGGGATCTACTGGGCCATATCCTGCGCGGCCACGAACAAGAAGCCGACGCGAACCGCCGCTTCTATGACGATTATCTGGCCGTCGCCGATCTGCCGGCCGAATTTTATCTGGAAACCGTGCGCAACGTGTTCCAGGAATTCCGCCTGGCGCGCGGAACGCTGGAATATCGCGGCGAGGCGGTCGATCCCACGCTGATCGACAAAACGGCAATCCTGACCGTCGAAGGCGAAAAGGACGATATCTGCTCGGTGGGACAGACCAGCGCGGCCTTGACGCTCTGCGCCCATGCGCCCCTGAAACGCAATTACGTCCAACCTGGCGCCGGTCATTACGGCGTCTTCTCCGGCAGGCGTTGGCAGACCCAGATCTATCCCGTGGTGCGCGATATTATCGCGGCCACGAAGAGCTGATCCTCACCGATAGATCGCATTGAGAATTGCCGCCAGGCGCAAGCCGGCGCGCAGCAATTGTTGCCGCACGGCGGTTTTTTCCCGCTCGGTATAATCGCGCGGCAGCCTCACCGGGCCGCCGGCCGGAAGGCTGGCATAGATTTCGCGTGATGCGATCTGGAAGCTTTCATTGGCCCAATCTGCGGGCGTGCCGGCCATCATCTTTGCCCTGTCCGCCGGCACAAGATCCCGTTCCAGGCTGGCTGCGACCCGCATCGAGTCCGATCCCAGCGCTACCACAACATCCTGGTCCCAGACGCGATGAAGGTTGCTGCGGCGGCGCCCTTGAAGAACGTTGACGCTGTTGCCGCCCTTGTCGTGGCGATCTGCGGCGTGAAGCGGCTGATGCAGGTCGGCCACGAAATGGATCAGGAACCGGAACGCATCCAGCCGCGCGGCACGCGGCGCGCGCGGATCGCGCAGCAATCCGATATCGCGCTCGATCTGCCGGACCACACAATTGTCGCGCGCACAATCGCGGCGACGGTCATAACCGCGCGAACCAATTTCGATATTCACATAATGCCATCCAGCCGTTTGCGGACGGTCGGCGCGAACCTCGTCGGCCCAATTGGATTCCAGGACCATCAAGGCGGGCGCATCGCCGCCCAAAAGCTGGGAGATGCGCAGATGCGCGACCGGCGTCAGATTGTCGGCGGCAATACGGGCTGCAATCTCATGCCCCTGGGGTCCCCAAGCATGAGCGGGTGCCGAGAACGCCAGCAGCATCGGCAGCAGGAATCGCAGGCTCGCGCGCATGACCCTGCTGTAGCAGGCCGTGGCGCCGCCGTCTCGGCCGCGACGCTTTCTGGAATCTCCCAAGCGGAACAGGCTGTTGGCGACAAAATCGCTTGACGCCCCCATTAACTATAGGGCCTAGTCGGCCATCGCGCGTCGGGGTGGGGCCCCGCGGTTGATTGGGCTGGGGCATGGCGTGATCGCCGATCCCTGAATGACAGGACCGAGATGAATTTGAAATTTCGCGCGCCTCGCTTGAGTTTGATTCCCATGCGCCGGATGGGCATTGCGCTGGCCACCACGGACGGCCGCTGGGCGCTGGTTTCGACCTCGCTGTCGCTTCTGGTTGCCGGCTCGGTCACCTGGATGGCGATCGGCACCCTGCCCGTCTCCAGTCCCGTGATGGGCCGTCCCAGCCACACGCCGGTGGCGTATGAACTGTTCATGAAATTGATGCGCGCAGGCGGGGCCAGCCGCTATGCCGCTTTCATTCCGCAAAAAACGCCGACACCAACGGGCGAGGAAGACCAGGCCAATCCCAATCCAGGCGAAGAGACCCGTACCATCGCACTGGATCGCGGCGATACGCTGGCAGGTGCTCTGGAAGACCAGGGCATTTCCGCCAATGATGCCAATGCGGCGATCACCGCCATGGGCAAGGACTTCAATCCCCACGCCCTGAAGGCGGGCATGACCATCGATCTCACCTTCGCTCTGGCACCTGATCCGTCCAGCCCGCCGAAAGCCAAGACCACGGTGGTGATGATCAATCGCAAGCCCGTCACCGTCCCTCTGGCGGAAGACAGCGATGCCGACGCCACCCCCACCACGTCACAGGGGATCTCGCGCCTCCTGTCGCTGCATTTTTCACCCACCATCGAGCAGGACATCACCATCACCCGCACGACCGAGGGCGGGTTCACGGCCGATATCGCGAAGAAACAGCTGGAAGTACATCGCCACCGCGCCGGCGCCACCATCGATTCCAGCCTCTATCTTGCAGGCATGCAGGCCGGCATCCCTGCCGACATCGTCATCGAGATGATCCGGATGTTCTCCTACAAGGTGGACTTCCAGCGTGACCTTCATCCGGGCGATGAATTTGAAGTCTATTATGATTATTACTACACGCCCGAAGGACAACCCGCCAAAACCGGCGATATTTCCTACGCGCGCATGCGTCTGGGCGGTAAGGACATCACACTCTATCGCTATCAGGTCGATCCCGATCAGTCCGCCGACTATTTCGACGCCAAGGGCCAGTCAGCCAAGGGCATGCTGATGAAGACGCCGGTGGATGGGGCGCGCATCTCTTCGGGCTTCGGCGCGCGCTTTCATCCGGTACTGGGCTATACGCGCATGCATAAGGGCGTGGACTTCGCCGTGCCCAGCGGTACGCCGGTCATGGCCGCGGGTTCGGGCCAGATATCCTTCATGGGCTGGGCAAACGGCTATGGCAATTTCGTGGTGCTGACCCATGGCAATGGCTATGCCACGGCCTATGGCCATCTCTCACGTTTTGCCCCGGGCATGCGGCGCGGCGGACGGGTGCGCCAGGGACAGGTCTTTGCCTTCAGCGGCGCGACCGGTCTGGCGACGGGACCGCATCTGCATTACGAAATTCGCGTCAACAGTTCCCAGGTCAATCCATTGACGGTGAAGATCGCCGAAGGCCGCACGCTGGGTGGAAAAGAGTTGCGGGACTTCTTGGACGAGCGGCTAAAGACCGACGCCACCATCGCCGCGATGCCGCTGGAGCGTAAGGTCGCCGACATTTCCACCGACCTGCGCCAGGCCAAGGCCAGATGATCCGCGTTCAGCGGATTATCTCGTTCTCGGCGAGGTTGGCATAGCCAACCGAGGGAAGAGAACCCAGTCAGTTGAGCGAGGTTCCGGCCGGCACAGCATCGATCAACTGGTCGGGCGATGCGGCAAACTCCTGGCCGTTGAGGGTCAGCCCGGTCTTGCTGGCACTCACTGTCACCTGTGCGCCATCGGCGATTTTTCCTTCCAGGATCAGCTGGGCCAGCGGATCCTGCAGCCGGCGCTGGATCACCCGCTTCAACGGGCGCGCGCCATAGACCGGATCGTAGCCGGCATGGGCCAGCCATTCGGTGGCTTTGCGGTCCAAGGTGATGCCGATCTTGCGATCGCCCAGCAGCCGCGCCAGCCGCGCGATCTGGATGTCCACGATCTTGTCCATGTTCCCCCGCGTCAGGCGATGAAACAGGATGATCTCGTCCAGACGGTTGAGGAATTCGGGACGGAAATGCCCCCGCACCGCCTCCATGACCTGCGCGCGCGCATGGGTCTGATCGCCGCCCTCCTCGGTGGAAAGATATTCCGTTCCCAAATTGGAGGTCAGGATGATCACCGTATTGCGGAAATCCACCGTACGGCCCTGGCCGTCCGTCAGGCGGCCATCATCCAGCACCTGCAAAAGCACATTGAAGACATCGCTATGCGCCTTTTCGACTTCGTCGAACAGGATTACCTGATAGGGCCGGCGCCGCACCGCTTCGGTCAGCACGCCGCCTTCCTCATAACCGACATAGCCCGGCGGCGCGCCGATCAACCGCGCTACCGCGTGCTTCTCCATGAACTCGCTCATGTCGATGCGCACCATGGCGGAATCGTCGTCGAACATGAACGAAGCCAGGGCCTTGGTCAGCTCGGTTTTGCCAACGCCGGTCGGACCCAGGAACAGAAACGAACCGATTGGCCGGTTGGGATCCTGAAGTCCGGCGCGCGCGCGGCGCACCGCGTTGGAGATGGCGCGCACGGCCTCGTCCTGACCGATCACGCGCTGCGCGAGCGAGGTTTCCATATGCAGGAGCTTCTCGCGCTCGCCTTCGAGCATTCGGTCCACCGGAATGCCGGTCCACCGCGACACAATCTGCGCGATGTTTTCCGCCGTCACCGCTTCATTGACCAGGGCGGCGCTGTTCTTCTCGTCGATTTCGCGGATTTTCTTTTCCAGGGTCGGAATTTCGCCATAGGTCAATTCACCAGCCCGGGCGAAATCGCCGCGCCGCTGCGCAATCTCGACTTCCTGACGGGCCGCATCCAACCTTTCCTTGAGGCTCTGCACGTCCGAAACGGATTTCTTTTCTTCCTGCCATTTGGCGGTAAGCGTGGCGGATTGTTCTTCCAGTTCGGCCAAATCATGCTCGAGAGTGGACAGACGATCCTTTGACGCGCGGTCGGTTTCCTTTTTCAGCGCCTCGCGCTCGATCTTCAGCTGCACGATGCGGCGATCGAGTTCGTCCAGTGCTTCGGGCTTGGAATCCACCTGCATGCGTAGCCGTGAGCCCGCTTCGTCCATCAGATCAATGGCCTTGTCGGGCAGGAAGCGGTCGGTGATGTAGCGGTTGGACAGGGTCGCGGCCGCAACGATGGCGCCGTCGGTGATACGCACGCCGTGATGGACTTCGTACTTCTCCTTCAGCCCGCGCAGAATCGAGATGGTGTCTTCCACCGTCGGTTCGTTGACGAAGACGGGCTGGAAGCGCCGCGCCAGGGCCGCGTCCTTCTCGATATATTTGCGGTATTCGTCCAGGGTGGTGGCGCCCACGCAATGCAGCTCGCCGCGCGCCAGCGCCGGCTTCAGGAGATTGGATGCATCCATCGCCCCTTCCGCCTTGCCGGCGCCCACCAGCGTATGCAGTTCGTCGATGAAGAGGATGATCTTGCCGGCGGCGGCGGTGACTTCATTGAGCACCGCTTTCAACCGTTCCTCGAACTCGCCGCGGAACTTGGCGCCCGCGATCAGGGCGCCCATGTCCAGCGCCATCAGCCGCTGGTCGCGCAGGCTTTCGGGCACATCGCCATTGACGATGCGCAGAGCCAAGCCTTCTGCGATGGCGGTCTTGCCCACGCCAGGTTCACCGATCAGCACCGGATTGTTCTTGGTGCGGCGGGAGAGAACCTGAATGGTGCGGCGGATTTCCTCGTCGCGGCCAATCACCGGATCGAGCTTGCCATTGCGCGCGACTTCGGTGAGATCGCGGGCATATTTCTTGAGCGCGTCATAGGAATTTTCCGCCGTGGCGCTGTCGGCGCTGCGGCCCTGGCGCAAATCGGCGATGGCCTTGTTCAGGCCCTGCGGCGTGGCGCCCGCGTCCTTCAGGATGCGGCCGGTCTCACCCGACATGGCCAGCGCCAGAAGCAGATATTCGGCGGTGACGAAGCTGTCGCCCGCTTTCTTGGCTGCCTGTTCCGCGGCATCCAGAAGCCGCGCGGTTTCACCGGCCAGATAGACCTGGCCCGAGCCGCCTTCGACCTTGGGCAATTTCGCCAGAGCGCGGTCATTGGCCTGACGCGCGGTCGCATCATTGCCGCCCGCAGCCTTGATCAGGCGCGCAGCAAGGCCTTCCTCGTCATCGAGGAGAACCTTGAGAAGATGTTCGGGGGTGAATTGCTGATTGCCGGAGCGAAGCGCCAGGCCCTGCGCCGACTGGATGAAGCCGCGCGACCGCTCGGTGAATTTTTCGATGTCCATACTGCCTCCCGCCTGCCCCGTTTTCCGAGCACAGGCAAATCAAGATACGGCCTCCAGGGAGCACCGTTCCAGGCGGATATGGGAAATAAGAGCTGTGGCTACAAGGGTTGTTGGATCTTGGCCCCGGCTTTCTTCTCCGTGAGGCCGAGAGCAAAAGCTCCAGTGGAGCTTTTGTCGGCTGAACACGAAGCGCTGGCGGGGGAGTTTGGTAGCGGCAGCGTGCCGAACGGCTTCCGAGGGTTTATCCCGAGGAAGACAGATGGGGGCTAAAGATTAACTTGCCTCGGCGTCTTCGCCCTCTTCCTCGTCCGCGCCACCCTCTGCCAGAGAAAAGGAAGGTGCGCTTCCGGGCGCGGGCTGCGGCTGCTGACCGGCAGGCTGGTCGCCCGGCTGGCGATTGGGATTCTGCGCCGCCTGCTGCGCCTGATGCTGAGCCTGCTGCGCCTGCTGCGCCACCATGATGCGGAAATAATGCTCCGCATGCTGAAGATAATTCTCGGCCATCACCCGGTCGCCGCCGGAATTGGCGTCACGGGCCAGCTGCAGATACTTTTCGTAAACATGGCTGGCCGAACCGCGAATCTTGATCTCCGGGCCCGAAGAATCGAAGGTGCGATTGGGATTGAAACCACCGCCATGGTTGCCGCCGCCATTGTTATGGCCGCCGCCGCCATTGCTGTGTTGCGGCCTGCGGCCGCCTCTGCGTGAGCGTTTCATCAAAACCCTTACCTGAAAACTTTCCTGGCCGCGCGGCCCGCATGCAGCATTCCTGCCGATTTGGCGGCGCGTCCTGTTCGCGTTTGAGTCCCCTGCCCAAGCTCACCGATTCCGTGAGCCGCCTCGCGATCCGCTCTTGAGCCGCCGCAAGGGGAATCTTCCGATCCCTTCGACCTTCAAACTAATCATCGGCGGGGGCCTTTCCAAGCCCTATTTTGGCCTTTTCAGGACCAAAACGCGTGGAATTCCAGCCAAATCCGGCATAATCCGCTGTGTTTCGAGATTCTGGAACAAAGGTTCCGCCAGCAGGGATTGCCCTATGCCGAGTTCCAACAAGGCCATTCCGTTGGGCCGCAGGAGCCGGGGCAAAATCCCGGCCAGTGTCCGATAGGCGTCGAGCCCGTCCGCGCCGCCATCCAGAGCGGCATGCGGCTCGTACAGCCGCACTTCCGGCTCCAGGTAATCGATTTGCGCCTTTGGGATGTAAGGCGGGTTGGACAGGATCAGGTCGAAGCTTTCCGCCGGGGCGGCATTCCAATCGGCGGCCACGATCTCACCGCGAGACCCGAGCCCATGGGCATCGAGATTGGATTGCGCGTACCGCAGGGCGTCCGGTGACCGCTCGAAGCCCCACCCGCGCGCCTGGGGGAATTCCTTCATGATCGCGATCAGGATCGCGCCCGATCCGGTTCCAAGATCCGCGACGGCGAGAGGTGCCGTGTGATCGGCGAACAGGCCCAATGCGGTCTCGATCAGGGTTTCGGTGTCGGGACGCGGCACCAGCACGCCAGGTCCCACCTTGAAATCCAGACTCCAGAATTCCTTGTGGCCGGTTATGTAGGCCAGCGGTTCGCGTGCCGCGCGGCGATCGGTCATGGTCCAGAACGAAGCCGCTTCCGCGGCATTGGGCTGACGAAGAGCTGCGATCAATTGCTCGCGGCTCATGTGCATGGCGCGGGCCAGGAGTATCCGTGCGTCAAGCCGTGCACTCTCGACGCCGGCTCTGGTCAAACGCTCTGCTGCTTCGTGCAGAAGATCGCGGATTGTCAAATCGCCCGAACTTCTCGGATGGGAACCGCTCAAGTCTCAGCCGCCTCGAACTCCGCGAGCCGGTCGGCCTGATCTTGCGAGACCAGCGCGTCGATCACATCGGAGAGTTCATCGCCGGTGATGATGCGGTCGAGCTTGTAAAGCGTCAGATTGATGCGGTGATCGGTGACGCGCCCTTGCGGGAAATTATAGGTGCGGATGCGCTCCGAGCGGTCGCCGGATCCCACCATGCTCTTGCGCTCCGCCGCGCGGGCGCCGTCCACACGCCGACGCTCCATGTCATACAGCTTGGCCTTCAGCAGCTTCATGGCATGGGCCTTGTTCTTGTGCTGCGATTTTTCCGTCTGCTGCGCCACCGCAATGCCGGTGGGAAGATGGGTGATGCGCACCGCGCTCTCGGTCTTGTTGACATGCTGACCGCCAGCACCCTGGGCGCGATAGACGTCGATGCGCAGATCCTTGTCGTTGATCACGATATCGACATCCTCGGCTTCGGGCAGAACTGCCACGGTCGCGGCCGAGGTATGAATACGGCCCTGCGCTTCGGTCACCGGCACGCGCTGGACGCGGTGGACGCCGCTTTCGAATTTCAGCTTGGCAAAGGCGCCGCGGCCGGTCACTTCCAGGGTCGCATCCTTGATGCCGCCCAGGTCGCTTTCGGTGATATCCATCACTTCGGCGCGCCAACCCTGCAACCCGGAATAACGTTGATACATCCCCAGCAAATCGGCCGCGAACAGCGCCGCTTCATCGCCGCCCGTGCCGGCGCGGATTTCCACGATGGCGGACGACGCATCCGCGGCGTCACGCGGTAACAGTTGAACTTTCAACGCATGGTCCAGCGCTGTGAGCGTTTCGCGCAACTCGGCGCGTTCCTGTTCGGCCAGGCTGCGCATCTCGCTGTCATTTGAAGGATCGGCGATCAGTGTGTCGGCATCCTCGATCTGCCGCTGGGCGCTGCGAAAGGCGCGAGCCGTCTCGATCACGGGCGCCAGTTCGGCATGCTCGCGCGACAGCTTCACGAAGGCCGGGCCGGAGGCGCCGGACGACATTTCGCTTTCGATCGCGGCAAAGCGGTCGAGCAGACGCTCCAGTTTGGCGGCCGGTATCATTGCGCCACGCTACTGCGCGGCTTCGAGCGGCTCTTGAGTCCCATTGCGCTGGGCCTCGATCTCGGCAGCTTTCTTCTCGCAGAGTTCGACCACATGCGAAACCAAGTCTTCGTTGCCGAGCTTATAGGCGGGCTTGCCATTGAGATAGATCATGCCATGGCCCTTGCCCGCACCGCCGCCGGTGAAGGCGAGATCGGTCTCCTTGGCCTCGCCCGGGCCATTGACGACACAGCCGATGATCGACAGCGACATGGGCGTGGCGATGTGCTTGAGGCGCTCTTCCAGCGTCTTGACCGTCTCGATGACATTGAAGCCTTGGCGCGCGCAGGACGGGCACGACACGATATTGACGCCGCGATGGCGCAAATTGAGCGACTTCAGGATATCGAATCCAACCCGCACTTCTTCCACCGGATCGGCGGAGAGCGAGACGCGGATAGTGTCGCCAATGCCGCTCCACAGCAGCATGCCCATGCCGATGGAGGATTTCACCGTGCCGGAGATCATGCCGCCAGCTTCGGTAATGCCGACATGCAGGGGGCAATCGATCGCTTCTGAAAGCGCCTGATACGCCGCCACTGCCAAGAACGGGTCCGACGCTTTTACGGATATCTTGTATTCGCGAAAATCCAGATCATCGAGAATTTTTGCATGGTTGAGCGCGCTCTCCACCATCGCTTCGGGACAGGGCTCGCCATATTTCTCCAGCAGGTCCGGCTCCAACGAGCCGGCATTGACGCCGATGCGCATCGAACAGCCATGGTCCTTGGCCGCCTTCACCACTTCGCGCACCCGCTGGGCGCTGCCGATGTTGCCGGGATTGATGCGCAGGCAGGCCGCGCCGTTGATCGCCGCCTCGATGGCGCGCTTGTAGTGAAAATGGATATCGGCCACCACCGGAATGGTAGAGGCCTTGGCGATGGCTTTCATCGCCTTGGTGGCGTCTTCATCGGGGCACGATACGCGCACGATATCGGCGCCGGCCTCCTCGATGCCGCGAATCTGGTCGATGGTGGCGCGGGCATCACCGGTGATGGTGTTGGTCATGGTCTGCACCGTGATCGGCGCATCGCCGCCCACGGGCACTTTGCCCACCATGATCTGGCGCGATTTGCGCCGATGAATATCGCGATAAGCACGAACGCTCATGTCAGTTCCTTCTGCCGCTTCAACGATGGAAGCGGTCGACGATTGCTTGCGGGTCCAACGAAACATTCTCCGCACTCTGCTGGACACCACCGGCGACCCCTATCGCCTGGCCATCCAGATCCAATTCGACCGCACCCGCATCGGTGGTCGAAAGCGTCAGGCCAACCGCGTTGGGCAGCTGGTATGTGTCGCCCGTCTTCAGATTGCGGTTGATATAGACCGTCCCGTTGGCACCACGCACCGTGATATGGGTATCGTTCCTGGCTTTGAGAACCACCCGGGGGTTGTTGTTGCTCTTCCCGTACACGACGGGAGCCGCGGAGGCCGTGCCGGAGCCCGCAGCTTCAGGCTGTGCCGGAGCCGCTGGAGCCGAACTGGTCTGGGCCGGGCTGGGGGTCGCAGACGGCTGAGGCGTCACGGCCGCTGCCGCGGCGCCGGTGCCAGGCGGTGTGGAAGGCGTCGGGGCCGGTGCATCGGCGGCCGCTGAATTCTCAATTGCCGGGCTGGGTATTGCTGTCTGTTCGGCCGCGGCGGGCGCAGGCGGTGGGGCGACCGCAGCGGGTTTGGGCGGGGCGAGTGATGGCGGCGGCGGCACAGCTTGCGGCGCCGATCCCGCCGACAGCAAATGCCAGACGCCATAACCGACAGCCAGAACCACGATGCCGGCGACAAAGCGCCATCCCTGCGGCAGGCGGCGCTGCTCGTCCGGCATAGGCGCCACGGTCTGCATGTGATCGTCATGACGGCCGGAGATTTCCTGCTTGTAGCGTTCAACCACTTCGGTCGCGTCCAGCCCGAGGTAGCCAGCATAGCTACGGACAAATCCGATCGCATAGGTTCTGCCGGGAAGATTTTCGAGACGATCCTCCTCAACCGCTTCCAGATGATCCTTGCGGATCTTCAGATCGCGGGAGACCGTGGCCAGATCGTCGCCCCGGCGCAGACGCCCGGCGCGCAGTTCCTGCCCGACCGTATCGGCTGGCGTATCGCTGTCGCCGGAAATTTCACGCAAATGAATGCGGCGACGGCCGTTTTTCTCGTCAGCGTTTAGTGGCGTTATCTTGGTCATCAAAACTCTAGCCCCGGCAGCGCGAATCCGGGACGGTTCCGGCTAAAACATTGTTGCGTCTATCATATCCGATTTCCCTAACGGAACAACCAAAGGCGGCAAAGCCATGGTTTTCCACGGAAAATCCGTCCGGCGAGAAAAACCCTATTTCAGAACGATTCCCCGTTCGGCCGCGAAAGCTGAAAGCCGGGTGCGCAGGGAGTGATCCACCCGGCCGCACAACCGGTCCACAAAGGCCGAAACCTCCCCCAGATTGAGGCTGCGGATCATCATCTTGATGGGACCGATCTGGCCCGGCTGCATGGAGAGGGTGCGAATACCCAGCCCCAGCAGCGCCATCGCATCCAGGGGGCGGCCCGCCATTTCGCCGCACAAGGACAGATCGCCGGAATTGTCCGCCGCGCTTTGCACGATCAATCGGATCAAGGTGAGCGACGCCGGATTGAGACTGTCATAGCGCCGCGCCACACGCGGGTTGGTGCGATCCACCGCAAATGCCAGCGACAGCAGATCGTTGGAACCGATCGATACGAAATCGGCCGAACGCATCAACTGGGGCAGCATGAAGGCCAGCGCCGGTACTTCCAGCATGGCGCCCACCAGAACTTGCGTCGGGCGGGTGAGATTGATCAGCCGGGCACGCTCCAGTTCGCGGTCGATCAGAGCGCGTCCGCGATTGAACTCGTCCACATCGCTGACCATCGGCAGCAGAATGCGCAAAGTGCGCCCTGCCGACGCCATCAACAGCGCCCGCACCTGATAGCGCAGCAGTGCGGGACGATCGAGCGCAATGCGGATGGCGCGCCAGCCCAGCGCGGGATTTTCCTCCCGCTCCCAACGCGCATAGGGAAGCACCTTGTCTCCGCCCAGGTCGAGTGTGCGAAACACAACCGGCTTGTCGCCCGCCGCATCGAGAATGGAGTTGTAGAAAGCGCACTGGTCTGCCAGGCGCGGCATGGTCTCGCCCAGCATGAATTGAAGCTCGGTGCGGAACAGTCCGATCCCGTCCGCGCCGGATTCCTTCAGATGCGGCATGTCGAATTCCAGTCCGGCATTCATCATCAGCCGGATCGGCACACCGTCCTTTGTGACGGCCGGCATTTCGCGGATGGCCGCAAAACGCGCCTGGGCCTGACGCCGCAATCCGCGTTTTTCTTCGAATGCCGCAATGATTTCGGCCGGCGGGCGCAGATGCACTTCGCCGCTCTCGCCATCCAACACCAATCCATCGCCCGCCCGCGCGCTGTCGGCGATGCCGTCCAGCGATGATACCAGGGGCAGGCCCATGGAGCGCGCCACGATGGCCACATGCGAAGTGGACGCCGCGTCTTCCAGGGCCAGACCGAGCAATTTCTCGCGGCCATAATCCAAAAGTTCAGCAGGACCCATGTTGCGCGCCACCAGAATGGCGTCGCGTGGCAAACTTTCCACCACATGACCGTCGCCGGTGAGATGGCGCAGCAACCGCCGGGCCAGATCGTCGAGATCATGAGCCCGCTCGCGCAGCAAGGGATCGCCCAGACGCTGGACCCGCAAACGGGTTTCGTCCTGCACGCGTTCGACCGCCGCTTCTGCCGTCAGCCCCGTGCGCACCGCATCGCGCATGCGCTGGCGCCAGCCCTGGTCATAGGCGAAGAGACGGTAAGCCTCGATCACTTCACGGCCTTCGCCGGTGAGATCGAGTTCCGACGAGACAAGCATCTGGTCCACGCTTTCACGCAAGGACGAGATCGCTTCTTCCAGCCGTTTCAATTCCTCGACCGGATTGTCTGCGATCATGCGGTCGACTTTGACGCGCGGCTCGTGCAGCACCAGGTGCCCCACCGCAACACCTTCCGACAGACCCTCACCTGTGAATTTACGGGGCCGGTCGACGCGAAGCTCCGGCTCGTCCAGCTCGGCGACATTGAAGAACCCGCCTTGCGCCACGACTTCCGCCAGCACCATGGCGACGGTCTGCAGCGCCTCGACCTCTTCTTCCGCATAAATGCGTTCGGCCTTGTTCTGAACTGTGAGGACGCCGAACACCTGGCCACCGCGCACAATGGGAACGCCGAGAAATGTTTTATAGGGATCTTCGCCAGTTTCCGGACGATACGAGAAATGTGGGTTGGATGGCGCGTCCGACAGATTCACCGCTTCTGCGGTTTGCGCCACCATGCCGACCAAGCCCTCGCCTTCGCGCATCCGCGTGTTGTGAACGGCGGCGCGGTTGAGGCCTTCGGTGGCGAACAGCTCCAGCATCTTGCCGGCCCGGCGCAGATAGATCGAGCAGACTTCCGCCACCATATTGGAGGCAATGACACCGACCAGCTTGTCCAGGCGCATCTGCGCGGACGTCTGCTCCGCCATGATCTCGCGCAGGCGACGCAGCAGTAAACGCGGGCCGCCGGCACTGGGCATGGTTCTTACACCTCTTAGACGACGTCGAGCTCGTAGGCGGAATGCAACGCACGGACGGCCAGTTCGACATATTGCTCGTCGATCAGCACGCTGACCTTGATCTCGGACGTCGAGATCACCTGAATGTTGATGCCCTTGTCGGACAGGGTGCGGAACATGGTCTGGGCAACGCCGGGATGGGCCCGCATGCCGATGCCGATGATCGAGACTTTGGCGACATTGGCGTCATGGGTGACATCGCGATAGCCGATTTCCTTGCCATGCGTTTCGATCGCCGACAGCGCGCGCGCCAATTCGCTGCGCGCCACCGTGAAGGTAAGATCGGTCTGCTTGCCGTCTTCGGAAACATTCTGCACGATCATGTCGACATTGACGCCGCCATCGGCCAGGGGCCCGAAGATGGTCGCCGCCACGCCGGGGCGGTCTGGAATCTTGTGCAGCGTGATCTTGGCTTCGTCGCGGCTATAGGCGATGCCGGTGACCGGTTTCTTTTCCACGATATCTTCCTCGTCGCAAAGCAATGTACCGCCCACATCGGGCGTGAATGTCGAAAGCACCCGCGTGGGCACGCGGTGCAGCATGGCGATCTCCACCGAACGGGTCTGGAGCACCTTAGCGCCCAGGGACGCCATCTCCAGCATCTCTTCGAAAGCGATCTTCTCCAACCGGCGTGCTTTGGGCACGATGCGCGGATCGGTGGTGTAGACCCCATCCACGTCGGTATAGATGTCGCAGCGTTCGGCACCGATGCCCGCCGCCACGGCCACCGCCGAGGTATCCGAACCGCCGCGCCCCAGCGTAGAGATGCGATGACCCGCGGCCACGCCCTGGAACCCGGCCACCACCGCGACTTCGCCTCGTGCCATGCTGGCGGCCATTTCGGTGCCGGGGACCGCTTCGATACGGGCGGCGCCGTGCACGGCTGAGGTCTGAATCGGCACCTGCCAGCCCATCCAGGACCGGGCCTGTATTCCCATGGCGTTGAGCGTGACGGCCAGAAGCCCTGCTGTGATCTGCTCGCCCGCCGCCACCACCACGTCATATTCGCGCTGATCCGGGATCGCCTGGATAATGTGATTGCTGCCCGGGTCCGGACGCGCCGCCTCGTTGGTCCAGGCGACCAGCTTGTTGGTCTCGCCAGCCATGGCCGACACCACCACCGCGACCTGATGGCCGCGCTCGACCTCCCGCTTGACCAGAGAGGCCACATGGCGGATCCGGGGCAAATCGGCAACCGAGGTGCCCCCGAACTTCATCGCGATCTTCGCCATTTGTTACCTGAAACCCGGTTTGCCCTGCCCGCTGCGGCGGCCTACATAGACGGCGCCGCTTCCCCGCTCAACCCTCGAAATACCATGACAGATTTGGTTTCCCTGGACGGTTCGGCCACTTCTTCGATGGATGCTTCTGTCGATTCTGGCGAAGTCGCCAAATTCTCGGCCTTGGCGGCGGAATGGTGGGACCCGAACGGCAAATTCGCCCCCCTGCACAAGTTCAATCCTGTCCGGCTTGGCTTCATCCGCCGGGAGGCCGCCGCCCGCTTCGGGCGCGATGAGCGTTCACTGCGGCCCTTCGAGGGACTTTCTCTGCTCGATATCGGCTGCGGCGGCGGGCTGCTGTCCGAACCCATGGCACGGCTGGGCTTTGCCGTTATGGGAGCCGATGCCTCGGAACGGAATATCGGCACCGCTCGTGCCCATGCCACCCAATCCGGCGTGACGGTGGATTATCGCGCCACCACCGCCGAGGCGCTGGCAAGCGAAGGCCGCCTCTTCGACGTGGTTCTCAACATGGAAGTGGTTGAGCATGTTGCGGATGTCGGCGCCTATCTGTCGGCCTGCACCAGGCTGGTGAAGCCGGGTGGAATCACCATCGTCGCCACACTCAACAAGACCCTGAAGTCTCTCGCGTTGGCCAAGTTCGCTGCCGAATATGTGCTGGGTTGGATGCCGCGCGGTACCCACGATTGGAATCGCTTCATTCCACCGGCACAGCTTCAACAATCACTGGAGGAATCCGGTTTAAGCATTTTGAAAATGCAGGGTGTTTTCTTCGACGTGCTGACCTGGGACTGGCGCCTGTCGCCCGATCTGGACGTCAATTATATGATCGTGGCCGCGAAGCCTTAGGACGTTGTCGCGGTTCGGGACGGAAAACGTCGCGCGACGCTGCCGCTAGCGACCACACTTTTCCCGGAACCGCTCTAAGCCTTCTCGAACACTTCGCGCGCGGCCTCAACGGAGCGGCCGCCGGACCGAATCATCAGGAACCGTCCCGCCCAGCTGCCTGGAATGAACCAGCGGCCGTCGATCTCCATCAAATCGTCCGAAAGGGTGCCCTCATACTCGACCGCGTGATTGGGCGGCTCAGGCCCTTCATACTGCTTGGTGAAAGCAACGCGCGAACCGGTTCGGCGGCCGGACAGAAACGCCGACACCGCCATCCCGTCACGCGGCCCCGCAACCGCAATTTCGGTGGTTGAACCGGTCAGGCTGCTGCCCGTCTCGATCAGAGTCGCGGTAAAGCCCGCCGCACGATACATGCGCGGATAGCTGAACAGGCCTTGCCAGACGCCCGTAAGATTTTTCGGGCCGGCCTCCAATTATTTCGCCGCGCTGACCTGGGTATAGACCACCCGCCAGACGCCGCCGCGCTTGGCCCACACATCCGCGAACATCAGCGGTTCGGCACTGTCCTTGCCATGATCGATGGTCCGGTAATTCACCTTGCCGCCCAGTACCGCGCCATCCGACCATACGGTATGGAGCGGCTGTTCGATGATAAAGGGCATGACCCTGACATTCGGATCCGTCGAAGCGGCGACGAACTTCTTCTTGTTCAGCACCACCCCGCCCCGGGCGATCAGCCGGTAATCATCCGCCACCAGACGGTTCAACTCCGGTCCGTCGTTTCGAAGCTGCGCTTCGTCATATTCCAGCGCTGCTTTGGCCAGATCGGGCGGCAGATCCTTGTAATCAGGCGCCACCCAACCCGGTATCGCGGACGTCATCGCAGCCAATACGAATAGAATATTCATGGTCCCTCCCAAATCTATGAACGCGAAGATAAGGCGTGCCTGATCCCCGCGCCTCCGGATTTCATCAAAGCAGCCTGGTCGATCTCAATTCGCGCCATCGAGATCGGGCGGTAGCGGCGCGACGTCGACGCCCTCGTCCGCCAATTCGCGCGCTTCTTCCAGCGTGGTCTCGCCATAGATGTGACGCTCCACAGATTCGCCATAGTGAATCTTGCGGGCTTCTTCGGCGAATTTCGGGCCGACATACTCGGCATTTTCCTGCACATATTTGCGCAGGCCCGTCATGAACTGGCGCATCTTATGGGATTCCGGATTGGTCAGGCCGGCTTTGCGGTCGCTGGCCGCGACCGCCGGCGCCATGATGGCTTTTTCGACGCGGCGCGAATTGCAGGTCGGGCAGGACAGTTTGCCCTCCTCCGCCTGCATGTCATAGGACATGCTGTCGCGAAACCAGCCCTCGAATTCGTGGCCGTTTTTGCAACGCAAACTGTAAACGATCACCGCCGGTCATGCTCCAACGGCCTGCCCCCAGGCCGACGGTTCGAGATTATGCGGATTGCGGATTTACGCAAGCCGCTGCCATTTCAGGAGACGATAAATTCCCGGTCATGTCCCAGGCTCGGAACCTTGGCACGTGCTTCTACCGACAATTGCGGATCGATTTCGGCGGCGAAAATTCCCGGTTCGGTTCCGCCCTCCGCCAGAATCTCGCCCCAGGGGCCGACAATGAGACTGTGCCCATAAGTGCGCCGCCCATTGGCATGCAGGCCACCCTGCGCCGGCGCAATCATGAAGGCGCCATTCTCGATGGCGCGGGCCCGCAGCAAGACATGCCAATGCGCCTTACCGGTGGTTTCTGTGAAAGCGGATGGCGCCGTGAAGGCGAAAGCGCCTTTTTTCGCCATCTCCCGATAAAGTTGCGGGAAGCGGATATCATAGCAGATCGAAAGACCGATCTTGCCCCAGGGCGTATCGGCCAGCCTTGCTTCATCGCCGCCCGCCACCGTGTTGGACTCGCGGTATTTCTCGCCCGATGGCAGATCCACGTCGAAAAGGTGAACCTTGCTGTAGCGCGCCGAGATTTTTCCATCCGGCGAAAACAAAAATGAGCGGTTGGCAGTTTTCGTGTCACTCACCTTGATGGCCAGCGATCCCGCCAGCAACCAGATGCCCAGTTCCTTCGCCAGCGCGCCGAACACCGGCAGCGCCGGATCGTGGGCTTCGTCATAGCTGTGCGCCAATTTGGCGCCGCCATCTGGCGCCATCAGGGTCGTGTTCTCGGGCGTGGCGATGAACCGCGCGCCGTCCCTGGCGGCTGCGCGAATCCATTTCTCGGCGTCCCGGATATTTTCCCCAACATCGTCACCCGAGCGAAGCTGAATACAGGCGGCGCGAAATTTACTCACCGAATCCGATCCTGAATCTTGGCGATGCCGGCCCTGGCGCAGGGCTCATCCTGCGCTCCCGACGGTGCCCCGGATATCGCGATGGCGCCCACAATGTCGCTGCCCATCATGATCGGCACGCCACCCTGGCGCGGCGTGCCCATGGCTGGATCGGCCATCAACTGCGCCATGAAGGCGGCATCGGTCTTGGCGCGCTCGCCCGCTTCCCCGCTGGTCATCTTCATTTTCAGCGCAGTGGTGGCCTTGCCGGACGCGATGCGCTGGGTGATCGCCGCGGCGCCATCACCGGAAATCATCGCGATGGGTGTGCCCGCGGTGTCGACCACCAGCGCGGTGACTTTCAAGCCCTGGGCGGTACAGCTTGCGATCGCGGTTTCCGCGGCTTCGACCGCAAGCGCCGTGGAAATGCCGCGGGCGCGCGGCGGCCTGGGCGCGCGGCCCTCCTCGGCGCTGGGTGTGGGAAGGATGCTCTGGGCGAAGACGGGCGCGGCGACGAATACCGCAATAACGGCGAGCGAGATCCGGTTCATGGCATTCCTCCCGGTGGGCAGAACATGTCCGGACGGCATTGTCCGCGCGGCCCGCTTGAATGTCCAGATCAGGACAGAAGGGGATCCAGCTTGCCGTCACGCTCGAGAGCGTAAAGCTCGTCGCAACCGCCGACATGGGTCTCGCCGATGAATATCTGGGGGACGGTGCGTGCACCTCCCGACTTGGCCAGCATCTCGTCCCGGGCTTTCGCATCCATCATCACATCCACCTCATTGTAGGCGACACCTTTTTTTCCCAGCAGCGTCTTGGCACGGACGCAGTAGGGGCAGATGGGTGTGGTGTAGACGGTGACGGGCTTCATGGGCACATCGGCCATGTTACGGCGCGACCCTTTCTGAATCGTTCCTATGGCCCAAAGCCCGTTCGGGCACGGGGCCGTGATTCCACATGTCGAATTTATATAAGCGCTTCGGAGGCCTTCACAACACGCGCCAGGGCCAGAATCTGCACCCGTTCCGCACCCGCCCGCTTGAGGGCGCGGGCACAGGCTTCGGCCGTGGCTCCGGTCGTCAGGACGTCATCGACCAGCAGGATGTTCCGGCCCGCGACCTGGGCCGGGTCCGGCACCCGAAAAGCACCCAGGACATTGCGCCTGCGGCCGCGGGCGGATGCCATCGCGCCCTGGCTTGGGGTGGGCCGGCTTCGTTCCAGCGCCCGGACCGCCACCGCTTTGGAGGTCCTGCGACCGAGCGCGCGCGCCAGTTCCGCCGCCTGATTGTAACGTCGCTGCCAAAGTCGGACGCGATGAAGCGGCACGGGCACGATCAGATCGGCTTGGTCCAAGAGGGGTTTTCCAGCGCGCTCCAGCCAATGCGCGAATCCCGGCACCAGTTCCAGTCGGTCCGCATGCTTGAGTGCCAGAATGGGCGCGCGGCTGTTGTCGTCATAGGCAAAGATCGCGCGAGCACGGTCATAAGATGGCCGCCGGGCCAGGCAGGCGGCGCAAAATGTTGCCTCCCCAGGATCGAACGCGAAGGGCAGCCCGCAGCAATCGCACATCGGGCCGTCCAGGAACGCGATCCCGCTCCAACAATCGGCACAAAACCCGTGACCATCGCCCAGCGGCTCGCGGCAAGAGATGCAGAGCGGCGGAAACAACATATCCGTCAGCGCGGTTTTCAATTTTGTCCCCATCCTCTTTAATGTAGCGCAATGACCGCAGAACGTCCGACCCTTTTCGACATCCACGCCGCCCGATCTGCCCGCAGGCGCGCCCGCCGCATTGCGGGCGATCGCTTTCTCGATCAGGCCGCCCTGGAAGGGCTGTGCGACCGGCTGGCAGCAGTGACTCGGCGGTTCGAGCACGGGCTCTGGATCGGCGAGGCCCTGCCCCCGGCAATGCGACCCTTCGCGCAAAATTGGCGTCTTGCCGATTTCGACGACCGAGAAATTCTTGATATCGCGGCAGGCCCCTTCGATCTCGCCGTCAGTCTTTATTCCCTGCAGGCGATCAATGACCTGCCCGGCGCACTGATTCAGATCCGCCGCGCGCTCAAACCTGACGGCCTGTTTCTGGCCGCATTGTTCGGCGGCGACACCTTGCACGAATTGCGTGAGAGTTTTTCGTTTGCCGAAAGCGAAATATTGGACGGCGTCAGCCCGCGTGTTTCGCCATTCGCCGATGTCCGCGACATGGGCGCATTGCTCCAACGTGGCGGCTTTGCCCTACCGGTCGCTGATGTCGAACGACTGCAAGTGCGCTATCGCAATTTCACCTCGCTGGTTGAGGATCTGCGCGCCCATGGTCAGAGCAACATGCTTTCCGCAAGATCCAGGAAATTTCTCGGCCGCCGTACCCTGAACGCTCTGCTGGCCCATTATTCCAACCATCATGGCAGCGACGGAAAGCTCAACGCCACCTTTGAAACGCTTTATCTGACCGGATGGGCCCCGCATCAGAACCAACAGCAGCCGCTCAAACCCGGCAGCGCAAAAAATCGTCTCAGCGATGCACTCGGCACCGTCGAGCGCAAACTCTAGTGCAGATTGTCCACAACAAGTTGAAACAAGGCCAGAACGCCTGTTCCCACCATGGTCACGGCCGTTACGATCACGATCGAGATCGAACCCGCGATCAAGGCGTATTCGATCGCCGTGGCGCCGGATGTGTCGGCGGCGAAGCCTTTCACAGCAGATCGCGCAACATCGGAAGCAGCGGCAAATCGGCGGCCGGCATGGGAAAGGCGGAAGGATCGGAGACCAGATCCCGGGGCCGGACCCATTTGATCGCCCGGTGTTCGCGCGGCCCCGGCGTGCCATCCCAGCGCCGGCAAACATAAAGCGGCATCAGAAGATGAAACGCGGAATAGGCGTGGGACGCAAAAGTGAAAGGCGCCAGACAAGGTTCCCGTACCGAGATGCCCAATTCTTCGTGCAACTCGCGGATCAACGCCTGTTCCGGCGTTTCTCCGGATTCCCATTTGCCGCCTGGAAATTCCCATAAGCCCGCCATTGCCTTGCCCTGGGGCCGTTGTGCGATCAGCACACGTCCGTCTGGGTCGATCAGCGCCGCCGCCACCACAAGAATGACGGGCTTGGCGTTGTCCGATGTCATGGTTCACAATCCGGGGCTAAGGTCGCATTAAGCGTCATGGTAAAAGTTCATTAATAGAAGCTTCAAATCCGCAGCCAAGCCCCAAGATGGCGCAAAAACAAGGAGATGGAAAATGACGACTTTCGGTACCGCCGTATGGCATGGCGGGCTCAAGGACGGAAAGGGTGCGATCTCGACCAAGAGTGGAGCGCTGAACGCTTATCCCTATGGCTTCGCCAGCCGTTTTGAAGGCAAGCCCGGCACCAATCCAGAAGAACTCATCGGCGCAGCCCATGCCGGCTGCTTTACGATGGCGCTGTCGTTGATCCTGGGAGAAGCAGGCTTGACCGCGGACGAAATGAATACCCAGGCGGATGTGAGTTTGGAAAAACTCGCCGACGGATTTGCCATCACCAAAGTGCATCTCACCTTGCGGGCAAAAATTCCCGGCTGCGACAAAGCCAAATTCGATGAGCTCGCAGCCAAGGCCAAGGCGGGCTGTCCGGTATCGAAGCTGCTGAAAGCGGACATCACGCTGGATGCGGCATTAGCTTAAGAGACACAGAATTTCTTCCCCCGCATGGCGAAGCCATTGGCGGGGGAAGATGTCTTCCGATGGCTTGCCTGAGGAAGACAGATGGGGGCTAAATGAACCGATCGGCGATGATCTTGCCGATATCGGCCAGGGCGCGCTCATGTGCAACTTCGTTCGGTTTGTTGCCCGCGGTGTAGGCGCAGACCAGCACGGGCGCCCGTTTTCCGGGCGGCCACAGAATCGCGACATCGTTCAGCTGACCGCTGCCCGAACCGGTCTTGTCTCCCGCTCGCCAGCCTTGCGGCAACCCGGCCCGCAGCCGGGTCAGCCCAGTGCTGCAGGCAATCATCCAATCCGTCAGCTGTTGGCGCGAAAAGGCGGACAAGGTTTTTCCCAAAAGGATGTCCCTGAGGTTCGCCAACATCGCCGAAGGCATGGTGGTGTCCTTTTCGCCATCCGGGACATTGAGCGCGCCTTCGATCCGGTCGAACCGGGTGCGGCTATCGCCAAGATCGCGGGCGAAGTTGGTCAGGCCTGCCGGTCCACCGACGCCAGTGAAGAGAAGATTTGCGGCCGTATTGTCGCTGAGCGTTATCGCGGCCGCGCATAGGGCTTTCACGCTCATGCCCTGCGCCAGGTTCTTGCTGGTCTCCGGCGCATATTCCAGAAGGTCGCTTTTTTGATAGTGGATCACGCGATCCAGACGTTCCTGGCCGGCATCGACGCGTTCCAAGGTTGCCGCAACCAGCATCAACTTGAAAGTGCTGCACATCAAGGCGCGCTCATTCTCGCGGTAGAAAATGGAATTGCCGTTGCCCGTGTCCAGGGCGGCAACACCGATCCGCAGACCCAGCTGTTTTTCCATCTCCGCGATACGGCGGCCCGCGGCATCATAGCCGGCGTCGGCCGCCAGAGCCGCTCCGGGCAGCAACAGCGCAGACGCGCCCAGAAGCGAACGTCGCGTCAGCCTGAAATGTGATTCGCCCATGGCGCGGTTATAACAGGCAGCATTGGTTTCTCAGAGCATCAGCTACGATAAGAACCATTAATATCAATATAACCGTGGGTCAGATCGCAGGTCCAGACACGGGCTGCGCCCTTGCCAAGCCCCAAATCGACCGCGATCTGCACGTCGCGCCCGGACACCGCTTTTGTGGCCGCCGCTTCGTCATATTTCGGCGCCCGTGCGCCCTTTTCCGCCACCACATGGCCACCGAACGAAATTTTGAGCGTGTCGCGATCCGCCGCTTCACCGGCTTTGCCCACCGCCATCACCACGCGCCCCCAATTGGCGTCGTTACCGGCGATCGCAGTCTTGACCAGAGGCGAGTTGGCGATGGCCAGCGCCACGCGCCGCGCCGCCTGATCGTTTTCTGCACCGGCAACATCCACACGGATCAGCTTTTCGGCGCCCTCTCCATCCTTCACGACGGCCAGCGCGAGTTCGAGCAGCAATGCATCCAGACTCTTGCGAAAGCCGGCAAGCCGCTTGTCCGAAGCCTTGGTCACCGCCCCATGCTTGGCGCCCTTACCGGTGGCGAACAAGAGCAGCGTATCGCTGGTCGATGTGTCGGAATCGACCGTGATGGAATTGAAAGATGGCCCGACACCGGCATTCAAGCAGTCTTGCAACACATGGGCCGGCAACGACGCGTCGGTAAAGACGAAAGCCAGCATGGTCGCCATGTCGGGCGCGATCATGCCCGAACCCTTGGCGATACCGTTCAGCGTCACCTTCATGCCATCGATCATTGCGCTGGCGGTGGCGAGCTTGGGATACGTATCCGTGGTCATGATGGCTTCCGCGGCCGGACGCCAGCCGGATGCCGATGCGTCGTCAGCCACCTTTCCCAAAATCTTTGTAATCTTCTCGGCCGGCAGCGGCTCGCCGATGACGCCGGTCGACGCCAGAAAAATTTCCGATGCTTTGCAGCCGATCACGGCGCTGGCCGCGTCCGCCACCGCGCGCGTGCCCGCCATGCCGGCCTGGCCGGTAAAGGCGTTGGCGTTGCCGCTGTTGACCACCAGTGCGCGGGCATGGCCGTGCTTGAGCTGGGCCCGGCACCAGTCCACCGGCGCCGAAGCGGTCTTGGACTTGGTAAAAACGCCTCCCGCCTGCGTGCCGGGCGCCAGAATCGCCAGCAGCACGTCCGTGCGATTACGGTATTTGATCCCCGCTTCACCCGTTGCCAGCCGCACACCCGCAAGTGGCGGCAAATGGGCAAAGCTCTTGGGTGCCAAGGGGGATACCCGGGGCGATATTTTGGGTGCGGCGGCCTTTTTTGCCGGCGCCTTCTTGCCCTTGGCCATGCACGATCCCCCGGAAATGGCCGTCCCTGCAGCCGTCGGCGGGGGATAGTGTGGAAATCAACCGTTTTGACAAGTCCCCAGGCCGCCTTAGACCAAATTTGACAATGGGATAGGCCGTTCTTATGTCTCCCGCGCGGCCGCATCTCGCGGAAATGGCGGTTACGCCCTTAAAGCCGGCCCGACAGAGGATTTTCATGCTGGGCATCAGCGCGCTCGCCAAACAGTTCTTTGGCTCCGCCAACGAACGTAAAATCAAGCCCTTATGGGCGACCGTGACCAAGATCAACGCCCTGGAACCGCGGTTCCAGGCGATGAGCAATGACGAGCTCAAGGCCATGACCCCCGCCTTCCGCGAAAGGCTGGCGGCCGACGAAACCCTGGACGACCTGTTGCCTGAAGCCTTTGCGGTGGTGCGCGAGGCGGCCAAGCGCACTTTGGGCCAACGGCATTTCGACGTTCAGCTGATCGGCGGCATGATCCTGCATGACGGCCATATTTCCGAAATGCGGACCGGCGAAGGCAAGACCCTGGTCGCAACGCTCGCCACCTATCTGAACGCTCTTGCCGGCAACGGCGTGCATGTGGTGACGGTCAACGATTATCTGGCCAAGCGCGACAGCGAATGGATGGGCCAGATCTACCGCTTCCTGGGCCTCAGCGTGGGCTGCATCGTTCACGGCCTCAACGACGAGGAACGTCGCGAAGCCTATGGCGCCGATATTACCTACGGCACCAACAATGAATTCGGTTTCGACTATCTGCGCGACAACATGAAATACGCGCTGAACGCGATGTCTCAGCGCGGTCATGCCTATGCGATCGTCGACGAAGTCGACTCCATCCTGATCGATGAGGCGCGCACACCGCTTATCATTTCCGGCCCTACCGAAGACCTGACGGAAATGTACCGGGCGGTTGATACCCTCATGGTGAATCTTGTCGCCGGTGACTACGATCTGGATGAAAAATCCAAGCAAGTGACCCTGACCGAAACCGGTGCCGAGCACATGGTCCAGCTCCTGAAGGGCGCGGGATTGTTGGAGCATGGCGATCTCTACGACACCGAGAACATCTCGGTGGTCCATCACGTCAACCAGGCGCTCAAAGCGCACAAGCTGTTCCAGCGCGACCGCGATTACATCGTCAAGAATGATCAGGTGATCATCATCGACGAATTTACCGGCCGCATGATGGAAGGCCGGCGTTATTCCGAAGGCTTACATCAGGCGTTGGAAGCCAAGGAACAGGTCAAGGTCCAGCCGGAAAATGTCACCCTGGCGTCGATCACCTTCCAGAATTATTTCCGCCTCTACGAAAAGCTGGCCGGCATGACCGGCACCGCCATGACCGAGGCAGCGGAGTTCATGGACATCTACAAGCTCGATGTCCGCGACATTCCGACCAACGTTCCGGTGGCGCGCATCGATGCCGATGATGAAGTCTACCGCACCGCCGAGGAAAAGAACGACGCCATCGTCAAGTTGGTCGAGATCTGCCGCACCAAAAACCAACCGGTTCTGGTCGGTACCACCTCGATTGAAAAATCCGAGCAGCTTTCCGAACTGATGAAGAAGCGCAAAATTCCGCACCACGTGCTGAATGCGCGCTACCACGAACAGGAAGCCTTCATCGTGGCGCAGGCGGGCGTGCCGGGTGCCGTCACCATCGCCACCAACATGGCCGGCCGTGGTACCGACATTCAGCTGGGCGGCAATGCCGACATGCGCATCGGCCATGAACTTGCCGCGGTGACCGATCCGGTCGAGCGCGAGGCCAAGATCCAGATCATTCGCGAAGAAGTCGCCGTCAATAAGCAGAAGGCCCTTGCCGCCGGCGGGCTCTATGTCATCGGC
This sequence comes from Pseudomonadota bacterium, assembly GCA_040389405.1. GTDB lineage: Bacteria > Pseudomonadota > Alphaproteobacteria > Micropepsales > Micropepsaceae > Rhizomicrobium. The sequence continues at coordinate 201,453 of JAZJZY010000003.1, forward strand.
ACCGAACGCCACGAAAGCCGACGCATCGACAATCAGCTGCGTGGCCGCTCCGGCCGCCAGGGCGATCCCGGCGCCTCCAAATTCTTCCTGTCGCTGCAGGACGATCTCATGCGCATCTTCGGTTCGGAGCGCATGGATGCGATCCTCACGCGCCTGGGCCTTGAGCCGGGCGAAGCCATCACCCATCCCTGGGTCAACAAGGCCTTGGAAAAAGCCCAGCAGAAAGTCGAAGCCCGCAACTTCGAGATCCGCAAGAACATCCTGAAATACGACGACGTTTTGAACGATCAGCGCAAAGTGATCTTCGACCAGCGAAAAGAGATCATGAATTCCGACGACGTCTCCGACCAGATCGCGGATTTCCGCGAAGAGGTCGTGGAAAATATGGTCACCAGGCACATTCCAGAAAAGGCTTATGCCGAACAATGGGACGCCGCCGGATTGCATGACGAAGTGGCAAAAGTCTTCGGCGTCGAATTGCCGGTACTGGACTGGACCAAGGAAGAAGGAATTGCCGACGAAGAAGTGCGCGAGCGCATTCTTAAGGCGGTAGAAGCGCGCAGCGCCGAACGCGCCGCCAATTTCGGCATCGAAGTCACCCGCTATGTCGAAAAGGCGATCCTGCTCCAGACCTTGGACACCAATTGGCGCGAACACATCGTCAATCTCGACCATCTGCGGCAATATGTGGGCCTGCGCGGCTATGGCCAGCGCGATCCCCTGAATGAATACAAGAGCGAAGCTTTCGAGTTATTCGAGGCCCTGCTCGCCAAGCTGCGGACCGATGTCGTCCAACAATTGATGCATGTGCAGATCCAAACCGGCGAGCCGCCGCCCGAACTGGCGCCCCGTCCCCTACCCGACATGCATGCCAGCCATATCGATCCGCTCACCGGCGAGGATGAGATGGCGAATGCCGCACAGTTCCGCCACGACCCCGCCTTGCAGGTGGATCCCAACAATCCCGACACCTGGTCCAAGGTCCAGCGCAATGCGCTTTGCCCCTGTGGGTCGGGGCGTAAATACAAACACTGTCACGGCTCATTGACCTGATTTTATGGTCGCGCGGCCGGACGGGAAACCGGCTTCCACTTTCCCTGGCCGCGCTCCGACCTGAATTTCCTGTTATCTCCTGATGCGGTTGCGCTTTGGGATCAATTCGCGCGTTATGTGCGTGAGAGCGGGGAGATTCAGCTTTGCTGACCGTACACAAATCCGACGGCAAGACCGCCTGGGTGGATCTTTGCGAACCCACCGACGAAGAACTGGCGCAGGCCTGCCGCGAATATGGGTTGGATATTCCGCCCCGCGCGCAGTTGGAGGAGATCGAGTTCTCCAGCCGACTGCAATATGAGGACGACATCTTCACCATTTCGGTGCCGGTCACGCCGCATGCCGAGAATGGTGGCGAGGACACCACCTCGCCTTTGGGCTTCATGCTGACCAAGGATTTGCTGGTCACCATCCGTTTCGCGCATTTGCATACTTTTCCCGGCATCATCAAACGCGTGGAGCGGCGGCCCCGCACCCCTGCCGACATCTTCATGGTGATCGTCGAGGCCTTGGTCGATTATGGCGCCGACCGGCTGGAGGAGTTGCGCGCCGAGGCGCTCGCCATCTCCAACAGGATTTTTCACAAGGACATGCAGGAGAAGCAACAGCGCAACGTCAAGCGCGTCAACCGCATGCTGCGTAACACCCTGATCGAAATCGGCGACATGGGCGAACGGCTATCCTATATCCGCGACACGCTTCTGGTGATGCAACGGGCCGTGCCTTTCGTGACCGAGCATGGCGATAGCTGGCTCGGCGATCCGATCAAGGCGCGGCTCAAGATGGCCGGCAGCGATGTACAGTCGCTCAACGATTACGAAGTTCATCTCACCGACAAGCTCCAATTCCTGCTGGACGCGGCACTGGGCTTCATCAACACCGAACAGAATGACCTCTTCAAGGTTCTCACTATCGCCTCGGTCGTCGGCATTCCCCCGACCTTCATTGCCAGCATGTACGGGATGAACTTCCACGACATGCCGGAATTGAGTTGGGCCTGGGGCTACGAATGGGGAATCTTCCTGATTCTGCTTTCGACCGTGATCCCAATCGTCTGGTTCAAGTATCGCGGCTGGTGGTAGTTGCCTTAGGCTGGCGCTGGCGCCGCGCGCGTCCTGACGCTGTCGCTAGGACGCCCGCGACGGGTTCAAATATCGCGGCTGGTGGTAGACCCGGCCCGCGAAACTACCGCCGGTGGGCGATTCGGCCCCGCAGAAACGAGCCGCCGCGATTGCTTTGCCGCAGTGCAGGATATTGCAGAATTTTCATAGTAAGATAGCATAAGGGTGGCGCGGATTTTGTCCGCGGCTTGGGGAGAAATTTTTCAAAAATGAGGTGTGCCATGCGCTTCGGGATAACCGCTGCCGTCGGAGCGGCGTTTGCTTTGTCGTTCGTACTTCCTGCACAGGCCGCTTCCATTGGCGAGAAGACCGCCGAAAAGCAGGCCGAAATTCCCAACTGCACGCACAAGATCGGCACGTTGGCCGTGCGCGAACCGCAGAACCGTTGGTGGGATGGCCTTGGCCTGGAATCGCCTGAAGCCCTGCTCAAGGTTTTCGTGATGAAGTCCGGCTGCTTCACGCTCCTGGATCGCGGCAAGGGTTTCGAGATGGCGCAGCAGGAACGCGCCCTCGCCAGCGGCGGCGCGTTGCAGCAGGGTTCGAATATCGGCATGGGCCAAGTGAAGGCCGCCGATTACATCATGGTTCCTGACATCGTGACCAAGAACGGCAATGCCAGCGGCACCAATGTCGGCGGCATTCTGGGTGGCTTCATTGGCGGCGGCGTCGGTGCGCTGGTTTCCAACATCAATATCTCCTCCAAGACCGCCGACGTGGTGCTGACCATCACAAATGTGCGCACCTCCGAGCAGCAGGCGATGGAACAGGGCCATGGTTCCAAGACCGATGTCGGCTTCGGTTTCGGCGGCGGCTGGGGCGGCTGGGGCGGCTTCGGCGGCGCCGGCATTTCCAATTACCAGAACACCGCCATCGGTCAGGTCGTCGTACTGGCCTATATCGAAGCGTATACCAAGCTGGTCGGCGATCTGGGCGGCCTCTCCGGCGCCTCGGCCGAAGCGCCGGTGCAGGCCGTCAGCATGTCCCGTCCCGGCCGGATGTATGCCAGCGCCTCGGACAAATCCAAGGTCGTGCGCCCGTTGGACGCCGGCATGATGCTTTATCCCACTGGCAACAAGGAAGGCGTGTGGTGGGAAGTGAAGGATGAGCTCGGCACCCAGGGCTGGGTCTCGTCGCTGAGCATTGCGTTGGCTAAATAACCCAGGCAATGCATCGCAAAGACAAAGGCCCGCGTCTTGCGCGGGCCTTTTCTTTTAGAAACTTCGGTCCTTTATAGAGTCCGGCCCATGGCCAGGAACTTTTCGCGGCGCGCGCGCAACAATTGCTCGCCGCTCTGGCCGTCCATTTCGGCAAGTCCCCGCGCAATCTGGTCGCCGACACCCTCGATGGCATCGATGGGCGCGCGATGCGCACCGCCTTCCGGTTCCGGTACCACCGCGTCAATCAGCTTCAACTGGAGCAAATCCTGGGCTGTGATCTTGAGTGCCGTGGCAGCGTCCTGCGCCTTGTCGGCCGAACGCCACAGGATTGAAGAGGCGCCTTCCGGTGAGATCACCGAATAGATCGCATGCTCCAGCATGTAAACGCGATTGGCCGCGGCGATGGCGATGGCGCCGCCCGACATGCCCTCGCCGATGATGGTGGCGATGAAGGGCGCCTTCACCGCCAGACCCGCCTCGATCGAACGGGCAATGGCTTCCGCCTGCCCGCGCTCTTCGGCACTGACACCGGGATAGGCGCCCGATGTATCGCAGAAGGACAGCACCGGCAGGCCGAAGCGGTTGGCAAGCTCAAACAGGCGCACGGCCTTGCGATAGCCTTCGGGCATCGCCATGCCGAAATTGTGCTGCAGCCTGGTCTTGGTGTCGTTGCCCTTTTCCTGGCCAAGAAATGCGACCGGTCGGCCGCGAAACCGCCCCAGGCCTGCAATGATCGCCTGATCCTCGCCAAAGGAACGGTCACCGGCCAGCGGCGTCATCTCCTCGAACAGCGAACGGGCATAATCGAGAAAATGCGGACGTTCCGGGTGGCGCGCCACCAGTACCTTCTGCCAGGGCGTCAGCCGCGTATAGGTATCGCGAACCAACTGCTCGGCGCGCGAGGTCAGGCGCGCCACGTCACCATCGATGTCCATGGTGGGATCATCTTCGGCGAGCTTTCGCAGCTCGACGATCTTGCCTTCCAGTTCGGCGATGGGACGTTCGAAATCCAGGTAATGCATGGGACTCTGATCTGAAAACGGGCGGAAAATGCCACATTCGCTTCGAGAAGTAACCCCCTCTGCCCTACGCATCGCTAGCGCTGCTACGGGCATCTCCCCCTCCATGCGCTACGCGCGAGGGGGCGACGTGGCTGTATTTGCGTCACGGAAGTTTGGGTTTCCTGGCGAGCGGATGCGCCTTGTACATCACTTTCCTGAGATGATCCTTGGCGACATGGGTGTAGATTTCCGTGGTCGCGATATCGGCATGACCCAGCAGGGTCTGCACCGATCGCAGGTCCGCGCCGCCTTCCACCAGATGCGTGGCGAAGGCATGGCGCAGGACATGCGGCGACACTTTGGCGGGATCCAGCCCCGCCTTCGCCGCCAGACTTTTCAGCAATTGATGAAGGCGTTGGCGCGTGAGGAAGCCATCCGTCCCGCGCGAGCAGAAAAGATAGCGTTCGGCACGTGCGCGCCGGGGCGGCTTTGGCAGAAATTCGGCCCGGACATCCAGATAGGCCGCGATGGCTGCGTGGGCCGATGCGTTCAGCGGCGCCAGGCGTTCCTTGCCGCCTTTGCCTTTGACAAGAATAAAACCGTCCTTGTTCTTCACCGCCGCCAGCGGCAGCCCCGCCAGTTCCGATACCCGCAAACCCGCCGCATACAACATCTCGACGACACAGGTCAGCCGCTTTGCCTCCGCATCGCCCTCCTTGCCGGCGGCGGCGATCATCGCTTCCAGATCGCCGGTCGAAAGAATTTTCGGCAGCGGCCGTGACGTTCTGGGCGCTTCAACCGCGTCGGTGGGATTGTCTTTGCGGATATCCTCGGCATACAGGAATCCGAAAAATTGCCGCAGGGCCGACAGCCGGCGGGCTTGCGACGACGGCGCGAGCCCTGCTGTCGACAGACCAGCCAGATAACCGCGAATGTCCTCCCGGCTGGCCGCGGCGATCCCGCCCTTGGGGAAGGAGGCGAAATCGGCAAGATCGCGGGCATAGGCGGCCAAGGTGTTGGCGCCGGCGCCGCGCTCCGCGCTCATCATTTCCAGAAACGCTTCGATCAGGTCGCTTCGCGGACTCATGCATCTGCTTTAGCATTTTTTAGCTTTGCTTTTCGCGCGATCTTGCGGAAAACCGCTTCACACTTTTCCGGATCGCGCTTTATGCGCTTCGCTCCCTTGAAGGTTTCGTGTATGCGGGTTTCATGAAACTCAACCGCACCGTGGCATTGGTGGGCATGATGGGGGCCGGCAAAACCTCCGTCGGGCGGCGGCTGGCGGCGCGTCTTGCCGTACCCTTTCGTGACGCCGATCATGAAATCGAGGCGGCCGCGGACTTCACCGTTGCGGAGATCTTCGAGCGGTTCGGTGAACCGCATTTCCGGGAGGGCGAGCGCAAGGTAATCGCCCGGCTGCTGGACGAGCCGCCCCATGTCCTGGCCACGGGCGGGGGAGCGTTCATGGACGATGCGACGCGGGCCGCCATGGCGCGTGCGGCGTTCACCATCTGGCTGAAGGCGCCGGTCGGGCTTCTGCTGTCACGGGTCCGTAAACGGGACACCCGTCCTCTGCTGAAAGAGGGCGACATGCGCGCCACCATGGAGCAGTTGCTGGCGGTCCGCGAACCGGTCTATGCCACCGCCGACATGATACTGGAGAGTGCGGACGAGCCGCATGGCGCTGCGGTTGACCGCATTATAGCGGCTCTTCAGGAAAGAAGATTGTACGAGGACGCATGAATCAAGTGATACGGGTCGGCCTGGGAGAACGCGGCTACGACATTCATGTCGGGCACGGCATTCTGTCGGAGGCCGCTGCACTGCTGGCCCCCCTGGCGCGTGGACCGGTTCCCGTGGTGACCGACGCAACGGTGGGGGAAATCCACCTCGCCGCTTTCCTGGATTTCTGTGACAAGGCGGGCATCGACGCGCGTCCGGTCGTAATGCCCCCTGGCGAAGGTTCCAAAAGCTTTTCCGGCCTGGAACAACTCTCTGGCGCCTTGCTCGATCTGGGTGTCGATCGCGGCGGGCTGATCGTGGCGCTGGGCGGCGGTGTGATCGGGGACCTGACCGGCTTCGCGGCGGGCATTCTCAAACGCGGAATCGGCTTCGCGCAGATCCCGACCACACTTTTGGCACAGGTCGATTCCTCGGTGGGCGGCAAAACCGCAATCAACGCACCACAGGGCAAGAATCTGATCGGCCTGTTCCACCAGCCGCGCATCGTCATTGCGGACACAGCCCTGCTCGCCACCCTGCCCCGGCGCGAATTGCTGGCGGGCTATGCCGAGGTGGTCAAGTACGGCGCCCTTGGCGACGCCGCATTTTTCGAATGGCTGGAAACGAACGGCCTCAAAGCGCTAGCCGGCGACCGCGAGACGCTCATTCACGCCGTCGCGCATTCCTGCCGCATGAAAGCCGCCATCGTCGCGCGCGACGAGCGCGAGGCCGGTGAGCGTGCCTTGCTCAATCTGGGACATACATTCGGCCATGCGCTGGAAGCGGCAACCGGATTTTCCGACCGGCTGATCCATGGTGAAGGCGTCGCCATCGGCATGGCGCTGGCATTCCGGCTTTCGGTGCTGTTGGGCCTTTGCCCCGGCCAGGACGCGGAGCGCTTCGTCCGTCACTTGAAGGCAGCGGGCCTGCCATCGGCGATTTCCGACATCCCCGGCCCTCGCCCGGCGCCCGAGACGCTTATCGCTGCCATGGGCCATGACAAGAAAGTGAAGGATGGCAAGCTGACTTTTATCCTGCTGCGCGGGCTGGGCCGGTCTTTTGTCACCAGCGATATCCCCCTGGACGCAGTGAAAGATGTTCTGAGCGCCTGAAAACTGGCATTCTAGCCGCGTTTTTCGGGACTCAAAACCATGCTGCTGACCACGCTGGGCGCCATCGTCCTGCTGCTTGTCGTTTCCGCCTTCTTTTCCGGTTCGGAGACCGCCCTGACGGTCGTCAGCCGGGGCCGGATGCATCAACTGGAAAAGGACGGGAGCCGCGCCGCCCGCAATGTGAACCGGCTGGTCGCAAATCGCGAAAAAATGATCGGCGCGATCCTTCTGGGCAATACCTTCATCAACATTCTTGCGTCTTCGCTGGCGACCCAGCTTCTGGAAACCCAATTCGGTCACCGCACCGTGGCCGTGACCACAGGCGTGATGACCGTCACCATCCTGGTTTTCGTCGAAGTGCTGCCAAAAACCCTCGCCATCGCACGTACGGATCGTTTCGCCCTCGCTGTCGCGGCGCCCCTGCGCCAGGTGGTCAGGGTTCTGGCTCCCATCGTCTCAGCGGTGCAATGGCTGGTATGGCGGGTGCTGTCTCTGTTCGGCGTGGAGCCTCGCGCGGAAGAAACCACCGAAGCGGCGCATGAGGAAATTCGCGGCGCTGTCGCGCTCCATCATAAGGAAGGCAGCGTCGAGCGCGAACATCGCGACATGATCGGGGGAATTCTGGATCTGCGCGAACTCACCGTCGCGGATGTGATGATGCACCGGACCCACATGTTTTCCGTCGACGCGGACCTGCCGGTTCGCGATATCGTCGCCGCCGTTCTGGACAGCCAGCATACCCGCGTGCCGCTGTGGCGCGGAGAGTCCGAAAATATTATCGGGGTGTTGCACACCAAGCATCTGGCTCTGGCGCTGGTGAAGCATAAAGGCGACTTCGCCGCTTGCAATGTGATCGGGCTGGCGACGCCGCCCTGGTACGTACCCGACACCACCACTCTGGAAGAACAGCTGGATTCGTTCCGCGATCAGCGCACCCATTTCGCCCTGGTGGTGGACGAGTATGGCGCGCTGCAGGGGTTGGTTACCTTGGAGGATATTCTGGCCGAGATTATCGGCGAACTGCCTGACGAGCATCAGGCCCAGGAACGATCCGATGTGCGCCGCCGTCCCGACGGATCTTATCTGATCGACGGCACCGTCCCGATCCGCGACCTCAACCGGGAGTTGGAATGGAATCTTCCCGACGAAGGCGCCACGACAATCGCGGGGTTGGTTATCCATGAGGCCCAGACCATTCCGGATCCCGGCCAGCGCTTTGCATTTTTCGGATACAAATTCGAAATCCTGCGGCGGCAGCGCAACCAGATCACCGCGCTCAAGGTGACCCCGCCCGTCAAGGACGAAACCTTCCCCGCCGGATAGAGCCATGAAGAACGCAATTCTCGCCGGCCTGTGCACCGCCATCATGCTTTGCGGCGCCGCGCCACTTGCCGCGCAAGCAATACCGGGCGGCGCGGAGATTCCGCTTTCCGGCCACATCGGCGCGGGCATGGCCAGCCGCCTGCATCTACTCCTTAGCGATGGGAAGCCACGCATCGTGCGCGTCACAAGTTCGGGAGGAGAGGACATCGCCGCTTTGGCCATCGCCCGCGATATCGCGCGCAGCCGCACGGCAATTGTCGTGGACGGCATCTGCGCCGGTCCATGCGCCAACTATATCTTCATGGCCGCGGCACGCCGGACCGTTCAACCTGGAGCAGTAGTGATTTTTACAGCCAGCGCCACCTCGCGCCTGGCGATGGTGCCGTCGCAACGGCGGTCGGAAATATCGGCCATCTACGAAAATGCTGCGCGGCAGGAAAAGCAGTTGCTGCAAGATGCTCGGGGCAATGCCGCATTGTTGCTGGAACCGCAATTGGGTCTGGGGACGACTTGCTATTCCCTGACCTCGCGGGACAATGCAGGCATGGCCTATATTAATTATCAGGCCCAATTTGTCGGCTGGTCGCCATCGCGGGAATGGCTGGCGCGCGCCGGGATCAATGTCGCCGGCTTTTGGCCGGATAATGATGCGCAGTTCCAAGCGGCGTTGCAAAAAGCCATTCCGGGTGGCGCACGCGGCCACATCGCCTATGTCGCCGCAAAGTCCCCGGTTAACGAAGCAGCGTTGCTGCGCAGACTTCAGGGGATGCCCGAATGCGACAGCGGCCTACCGAAGAAAAAATAACCGTCAGACTTCCGCAGGGCTTAGCGCGGTCAATGACAGTGCATGGACGCTGCCCGCCATCTCTTCCGCCAACGCTGCATAAACACGGCGCTGACGTTCGACCCGCGACAGGCCGGCGAATTGTTCTGCCACGATCCGTACGGTGAAATGGGTTTCGCCCTGGCTGCCGTCATCGCGGGTCGCGCCCGAATGGCCGGCATGGTTCGCACTATCGTCATGAACCACAAGTGCGCTGGGCGCGAAGGCGGCAGTGAGCTTGTCGTGGATCTTGTCGGCAACGCGCATGATCGTGACACAGCGGTCTCGCAGCCTCAAAGTCAAGCAATAGCTTTGCTTGTTTTTTAACGTCCGCCACCCATAATTACCCAATGACTCAAGGCCGGCCGCGCTTCAAAAGCGACATCCGCATCAAGAAGGACACGCCAAAGGTGGCGGCCAAGAACGATGCGCCCCCTTGCGCCGTTAAGAATTGCCCCAAACCCGGCGACTGCCGTGTGCCGAAATCGCGCGAAAATCTCGCGGATTATCTGTTCCTCTGTACGGCTCATGCCCGTGCCCACAATGAGTCCTGGGACTTCTTCAAGGGCATGGACAATGTCGATGTCGAAAAGTTCCGGGAAGAGGCCATGTTCGGTCACCGCCCGACCTGGCCGATGGGCAAACGCACCGCCAGGGCCCGCAACGGCCAAGGCCCTGCACATTTTCATGACGGCCATGCGGTACTGGACGATGAGGATGACAGCGGCCAACCGCGCCGTCCCGAGCGTCAATTGACCCGGTTACAGATCATGTCGATGGACACGCTCCAGCTGCCGCATAACGCCACCTTGATCGAGATTAAGGCGCGGTATAAGGAACTTGTGAAACGGTTTCATCCCGACGCGAACGGCGGCGACCGAGGCGCCGAAGAGCGTCTGAAGCAGGTCATCAAGGCCTATGGCGTGTTGCGCGCCTCCGGCCTGATCTGACGGTCCCGCCCTCCAAGCCGGATGGGCCCATCCGGAATAGAGACATGAGCACTCCTGACTCCAGCATCGATCCCGCGGCGCAGCCCGACACCATTGTCGATGCGGCGAAGCTCTTCGGCATCCAGACCAAGATGCAGGTGCCGGCCTTCAAGAAAACCAGCGAGCATGTTCCGGAGCGCGACGACGCCTACCGGTTCGATCGGGAAACCACGCTGGCCATCCTGGCGGGCTTTGCCTTCAACCGGCGCGTCATGGTCCAGGGCTATCACGGCACCGGCAAATCCACCCATATCGAACAGGTGGCGGCGCGCCTCAACTGGCCCTGCATCCGCATCAATCTCGACAGCCATATCAGCCGCATCGATTTGATCGGCAAGGACGCCATCGTCCTCAAGGACGGCCAGCAGATCACCGAATTCCGCGAAGGTCTGTTGCCATGGGCACTACAACGCCCTGTGGCGCTGGTGTTCGACGAGTATGACGCGGGCCGCCCGGACGTGATGTTCGTGATCCAGCGCGTGCTGGAAGTGCAAGGCAAACTCACCCTGCTCGACCAGAACAAGGTGATCAAGCCGCATCCCGCCTTCCGCCTGTTCTCGACCACCAACACGATCGGCCTGGGCGATACCACCGGCCTTTATCACGGCACCCAGCAGATCAATCAGGGTCAGATGGATCGCTGGAGTATCGTCACCACGCTCAACTATCTCAGCCACGACGCCGAGGCGGAAATCGTGCTGGCGAAATCCCCCACCTACAACACGGCCGAAGGCAAGAAGACGATTGCCGCGATGGTGCGCGTCGCCGACATGACCCGCAACGCCTTCATCAATGGCGACCTTTCCACCGTGATGAGCCCACGTACCGTGATGACCTGGGCGCAGAACGCGGAAATCTTCGGCGATATCGGCTTCGCCTTCCGGCTCACCTTTCTCAACAAATGCGATGAACTGGAACGCGCCAGCGTGGCGGAATTCTATCAGCGCGCCTTTGGCGAGGAATTGCCGGAAAGCGCCGCCAAGGTGTTGGTGGCGTAGGCAGCCGGCATCCCTGTTGTGCAGCGGATCCGGTTGAACAAGGAAAGCCCGTGGCCAAGCCGGAAAATCCGTCAGAACCTTTCAAACGCGCCGTTTCCGTGGCGGTGCGGTCGCTGGCGGGCGAGCCCGAACTGGAAGTCAATTTTTCCTCCGAGCCGCCTTCGCTCAAGGGCCTGAAAGCCCGGCTGCCCGCCCCCACCCGATCGCTGCCGCCAAACGAGGTCGCGTTCGTTCGCGGCACCGGCGATGCCTATGCGCTGCGCAAGGCGTATCATGATGAAAAGATTCACAATCGTTTCCGTCCCGCCGGCACCGACAGCGGCGCGATCTTTGAGGCTGCGGAATCGGCCCGGGTCGAAGCTATCGGCGCCCTGGCGATGGAAGGCGTGCGGCAGAATTTGGCGGCACAGCTGGAACAGCGGCTCAACGCCAAGGGCTTGGCGCGTGCCTCCAACAAGGAAGAAGCCTCATTAGCCGATGTCATGGGCCTGGTGATGCGCGAACATTTGACCGGACAGGCACCACCGGCATCGCTGAAAAATGCAGTGGAGCTGTGGCGTCCCTTCATCGAGGAACGCGCGGGCAAGGATCTCGCCAAACTGCCGGACGTGATGCGCGACCAGCGAGCCTTTGCACGCCTCACCCGCACCATCCTCAACGATCTCACCCAGGGCGACGACAATACGGAGTCCGGCGAAGACGACAGCGAGGGTGACGGCGCCCAGAACGAAAATGAAGGCAACGAAGAACAAGACAGCCAGCAGCAGGGCGAGACCGGCGAGACCGAATTCACCGAGGATCGCGGCGAGGAAGGCGAGGACGCGGAATCCGAAGTCAGCGGCGAGCAGTCCGAGGATTTCGCCGAGACCGACCAACCCGAAGAAGGCATGCAGCCCAATCGTACCCAGCCGCCTTTCTCCCATCAGGAGGCGTGGGGCTACAAGATCTACACGCCCCAATTCGACGAAGAGATTTCCGCGCCCGATCTTTGCGACAATGAAGAACTGACACGCCTGCGCAGTTTTCTGGATCAGCAGCTTTCCCAGATGCAGGGCGTGGTGTCGCGGCTGGCCAACAAACTGCAGCGCCTTCTGCTGGCGCAGCAGAACCGGCATTGGGAATTCGATCTGGAAGAAGGCATGCTCGACACTTCGCGCTTGCCCCGCATCATCATCGATCCGATGTATCCCCTCTCGTTCAAACGCGAGAAGGACACCAATTTCCGCGATACGGTGGTGACCCTGCTGCTGGACAATTCCGGCTCGATGCGGGGGCGTCCCATCATGGTGGCCGCGATGTGCGCAGACATTCTGGGCCGCACCCTGGAGCGCTGCGCCGTCAAGACCGAGATCCTGGGCTTCACCACCCGGGCCTGGAAAGGCGGCCAGGCCCGCGAGAAATGGACCCATGACGGCAAGCCCGCCAATCCGGGCCGCCTCAACGACCTGCGCCACATCGTCTACAAGGCCGCCGATGAGCCCTGGCGCCGGGCCAAGAAAAACCTGGGCCTGATGATGCGCGAGGGCCTGCTCAAGGAGAATATCGATGGCGAGGCCCTGATGTGGGCCCATAACCGGCTGATGGCCCGGCCCGAACAGCGCAAGATCCTGATGGTGATCTCGGACGGCGCGCCGGTGGACGATTCGACCTTGTCCGTGAACGCCGGGAACTATCTGGAGCGTCATCTGCGCAGGGTGATCGAGGACATCGAAAGCCGCTCCAGCATCGAGCTCACCGCCATCGGCATCGGCCATGACGTGACCCGCTATTACAAGCGGGCGGTCACCATTGTGGACGCCGAGCAGTTGGGCGGGGCAATGACCACCCAGCTCATTTCGCTGTTCGAGGAAGACCATGTGCGGGATGAGCATGCCCGCCGCCGCGCCGCCCGCTAGCTATGGGCACACGAAATCTGTCTGTGAAAACAAATTATTGTCGGATAATTCTTACGTATATTCTCAGGCGGCCTGCTTGACCGCGGTCTTCTTGGCGATGGCGCGCTTCAGGCGCAGCGCTTTGGCCGACAGGACATTGTCCCGCGCCTTGAGCAGATAGGCGTCGAGCCCGCCGACCTTGTCCACCGACCGCAGGGTGTTCATGGCGATCTTCAGCTTGTAGCTGTTGCCCAGGGCCTCGCTGACCAGATCGATGGTCTGCAGGTTCGGACGGTAGATCCGCTTGGTCTTGTTGTTGGCATGGCTGACATTGTTGCCAACCAAAGTGCCTTTACCGGTCAATTCGCAGCGGCGTGCCATGGCAGTCGTCTCTCTCAAAAACCCGGAATTCCGGCTCCGGAAGCCGGGTCTCATACGGAATGGGGCCGGTTTGGTCAAGCAATTTGCCCCACCCGGGCAGGAAACATTATAACGGCCAGTGACTTAAATCGGGGCAGCCTGGAGAAACCATGAAAATACGTCATTTTCCCTTCGCTCTCGCCTCGCTTCTGGCCCTTGCCGCGCCTGCCTGGGCGGCCGGTGGTGTCGGCACCGATTCGGCCGGTCCCGGCTCCAAGTTCCAGATGGCCATGACCATCTATGCCGGCGGCATCACCCTGGGGAAAATGGACATCGACGCCACGGTGCGCGGCACCGACTATCACGCCGTTTCCAATCTGGAGACCTCGGGCGTGGTGAACGCCTTCTGGCAGGCGGAAATCCAGGCGACCTCCTCCGGCAAGGTCGGCGACAAAATGCTCTCGCCGACGCTGTACGATTCCTTCGACATCAATCGCACCGGCAAGAAGCAGGAAGTATCGCTGACCTATGACAGCGCCAATCCGCCGCGCCTTTACGCCGACCCGCCCTATTCCACCACCGGCTATGAAGTGAAGCCGGAAGACCAGAAAGCAACACTCGATCCCTTGTCGGCGGTGATGTTCATCGTTTCAGGCGCCGGCACTGCCGGCACGCCCTGCACCGTCACCGCGCCTGTCTTCGACGGTCGCCGCCGCTACAATATCGAAATGCGCAAAGTGAAGGACATCGAGATCAAGATGGACAACGGCCTTTATGCCGGCCGCGCCGCGCTCTGCCAGATCAAGTATAACCAGCTCGCCGGCTTCAAGCCGCGCGTTTTGAAGGCCAATGAAAGCTTTCCCACCATCAATGCCTGGGTGGTGACTTATCCCAGCGCGACCCGGGGCAGCGACTATGTCGTGCCGCTGCGGGTCTGGGCCGATACGCCCTATGGGCTGGTGTCGGTGGTTGCTAATTCCCTGAAGATCGACGGCCAGAATCCGAAAGCGAATTGACCCGATGCAAAAAGTTGCGGCACTGGTTCTGACGATCGTGATGCTGCAAGCGGCACCCGCCGTCGCTGATCCGGCCGGAGACTATGCCGCGCTGATAACCGCCGCCAAGGAAGGCGATCCCGGCACCGATTACACGGCCATGCGCCAGGCCTATGCCATGATCGGGGATTACGATCCTTTCGGCGACAAGACCAATGCCCTGATGCGCGACGGCCAGGCCGCCTATGTGGCGAAAAACTGCAAAACCGCGCTGGAGAAATTCAAGGCTGCCATCGCGCTCAATTTCACGCTTTCCGACGCACATGCCCTGAGCGCCGATTGCCTGGAACAGGCCGGCGACAAGATCGGAGAGCAACGCGAGGAAGCCATCGCCCAGGGGCTCTTCAACTCCCTGATCAGCAGCGGTGACGGACAAAGCCCAGCCACCGCGTTTCGGATCGTCACCATGCATGAGGAAACCGTGATCCTGGCCGTGTCCGGCGTGAATGGGACCAAGAAAACCATGATCACGACCGATCAAGGGCCAGTGGATAAAATCGACATCACCGATCAGCAGACCGGCAAAAAGGGTGCCGTATTCTTCAATACCGGCGTTGTGATGATCGCCAGCGCGATGCAGAAGGCCAAGTCCCGTACGCCGGCAACGCCGGCCAAGCCCTGACGCTTACGGCGTGTTGCGGCGGCGACGGGCTCGGATCAGTCCGAGCACCGAACGGGCCGCATCAGGAATGTTTGTGCCCGGACCGAAGATCGCAGCCACCCCGGCGGCACGCAGCGCTTCATAATCCTGGGCCGGAATGACCCCGCCCACCAAGACCAGAATATCGTCCCGGCCCTTGGCTCTCAGGTCCGCCATCAATTGCGGCACCAAGGTGAGATGCCCCGCCGCCTGACTGGAAATGCCGATTGCATCGACCTTGGCGGCCAACGCATCGTCCACCACCTCTTTCGGATCGCGGAAAAGGGCGCCGATCTCGACTTCGAAGCCGATATCACCGAACGCCGTCGCCACCACTTTGGCGCCGCGGTCATGACCATCCTGCCCCAGCTTGGCAACCAACAATTTGGGTCGCCGGCCTGTTTCCTTCTCGAACGATTTCACATCCCGGATAATCTCATCCAGAGCCGGAAAATCCTCACCATAGACGCCGTGGATCGAACGTATCTCCGCTTCATGGCGGCCGAACACATCTTCCAGAGCCGATGAGATTTCTCCCACCGTGGCGCGGGCGCGGGCCGCTTCCACCGCAAGCGCCAGCAAATTGGCGTTGCCCCGAGCCCCATTTCTCAAGGCATCGAGCGCCGCTTGAACCTTGGAGCTATCCCGCGCGGTTTTCAGCGTCCGCAGCTTGGCGAGTTGAGCTTCGCGCACCCGGGCATTGTCGATGGCGCGGACATCGATGGGGGGCTCGTTCTCGAGCCGGAATTTGTTGACCCCCACGATCACGTCATCGCCCCGGTCGATGCGCGCCTGGCGCCGCGCCGCCGCCGCTTCGATCTCCAATTTGGGCCAGCCCGCTTCGACCGCCGCCGTCATCCCGCCGTCCGCTTCGACGCGCGCGATCACAGCGCGTGCGCCCTGCGCCAGCGCATGGGTGAGCGCTTCGACATAATAGGAACCGCCCAGGGGATCGGCCACATGCGCGATCTGGCTTTCGTTCAAAAGAATGAGCTGGGTGTTGCGCGCCACCCGCGCCGACGCTTCGGTTGGCAGCGCGATGGCTTCGTCGAAGGCGTTGGTGTGCAGCGACTGGGTACCGCCGAGCATAGCCGCGAGAGCTTCCAAGGTCGTGCGCACGATATTGTTGTGGGGATCCTGTTCCGTGAGCGAAACGCCGCTGGTCTGGCAATGGGTACGCAGCATCATGCTTTCGGGGTTTTTCGCGCCCAGCTTTTCCATGATCCCCGACCACAAAAGCCGCGCGGCCCGCAGCTTGGCGGCCTCCATGAAGAAATTCATGCCGATGCCGAAGAAGAAACTGAGGCGCGGTGCGAACGCGTCGATGTCCAGACCGCGGTCCATGGCGGCGCGGACATAGGCCATGCCGTCGGCAAGCGTGAAGCCCAGCTCCTGCACGGCCGTCGCGCCCGCTTCGTGCATGTGATAGCCGCTGATGGAAATGGAATTGAAGCGCGGCATCTTTTCCGCAGCAAACGCAATGATGTCGGCCACGATGCGCATCGATGGCGCGGGCGGATAGACATAGGTGTTGCGCACCATGAATTCCTTGAGGATGTCATTCTGAATGGTGCCCGATAGGCGCTCCGGCGGCACGCCCTGCTCCTCCCCCGCGACGATGAAGCTGGCCAGCACCGGCAGCACCGCGCCGTTCATGGTCATGGAGACGCTCATGCGATCCAGTGGAATGCCGTCGAACAGGATCTTCATGTCCTCGACGGAATCGATCGCCACACCGGCCTTGCCGACATCGCCCACCACTCGAGGATGATCGCTGTCGTAACCGCGATGGGTGGGAAGATCGAATGCCACCGACAGGCCCATCTGGCCGGCCTTCAAATTCTGACGATAGAAAAGGTTGGATTCCTCGGCCGTCGAGAAGCCGGCATATTGCCGGATGGTCCAGGGCCGGCCGGCATACATGCTGGCGCGGGGGCCACGGGTGAATGGCGCCAGGCCGGGCCAGCTGGCCGTCTCGATCCCATCCAGATCGGCCTCGGTGTAGAGCGGCTTGACCGGGATGCCTTCCGGGCTTTGCCAGACAAGGTCCTTGGGGCTGCGGGTCTTGAGCTCCCGCGCCACAGCGTCTTCCCATTCCTTGTGGCAGTGAGCTTTGCGAGGGTCGGTCATACGGCCATGTTCCCCAAGCGGCGGCGAAGCGCAAATCCTGGTGGCTTTCTTCCGCCTACGGAAGATCGAGTCCCGCAAATCAGCCCCGACTCCATGACTGGCCTTACCCACAAGATGTTGTGGTCCGCATTTCTTGACAAACTTCTAAATGTATGAGAACAAACGCAGATATCGAACGGGTTGATGATTCGGGCCCGCTTCGTTCGCTGACTGTTCCACTCCTTTACCGGGCATCCACAGCACCACAAATCAAGCCCTTGATCGCAAGGCGCTTTCCGCTTTCGGGCCGTGACACCATATTGCCAGCATGAGCAACCGACCCGCCGGCGGCGCCGCCAAAATCAGCGCGATCCTGGGCCCCACCAACACCGGCAAGACCTTCTTCGCCATCGAGCGGATGCTGGCGCATAAATCGGGCATGATCGGTCTGCCGCTGCGCCTGCTGGCGCGCGAGGTCTATGACCGCATCGTCCGCCTGAGGGGCGCCAACGAAGTCGCGCTGATCACGGGTGAAGAAAAAATCCTGCCCAAGGCGGCGCGGTTCTACATCTGCACGGTCGAAGCCATGCCGCTGGAGATTTCGGTCGCCTGTCTGGTGGTGGACGAAATCCAGCTTTGCGCTGATCCGGAGCGCGGCCATGTTTTCACCGACCGGCTATTGCACGCCCGCGGCACGGAAGAGACCTTGTTCCTGGGTGCCGAAAGCATGCGCGGCGTCATCCAGCGCTTCATTCCCAAAACCTGGTTCATCACCCGGCCTCGTTTTTCCGACCTGGCCTATACCGGTGCCAAGAAACTCACGCGATTGCCCCGCCGGTCCGCGATCGTGGGATTCAGCGCAGAGGATGTCTACGGCATCGCCGAGATCGTGCGGCGCCAGCGTGGTGGAGCGGCCGTGGTGCTGGGTGCGCTCTCTCCGCGTACCCGCAATGCCCAGGTGGCGCTCTATCAGTCAGGCGATGTGGATTTCCTGGTCGCCACCGACGCCATCGGCATGGGCCTCAATATGGATGTCGATCATGTGGCGTTCGCCGGCCGCGAGAAATTCGACGGCCGCGGCTTTCGGCCTTTGACGGCCTCCGAGACCGGCCAGATCGCCGGACGCGCCGGACGTTACATGAATGACGGCACCTTCGGTGTTACCGGCGAGTGCGAACCGTTTGAAGAAGAAATCGTCAGCCGCGTCGAAAGCCATCGCTATGATCCGGTCAAGGTTTTGCAGTGGCGCAACCCGGCACTCGATTTTCGCTCGATCCAGAGTTTGCTCGAAAGTCTCGATGCCCCGCCGCCCGAACGCGGTCTGGGCCGCGCGCGCCCGTCGTCCGATGCGATCGCGCTGCATCATCTGGCGAACGAAGCCGATATCCAGGCGCTGGCGACATCCCCCGCTCGCGTCAAAAAACTCTGGGACGTCTGCCAGTTGCCGGATTTCCGCAAATTATCGGCGGACGAGCATGCCAAGATGGTGCGTACGCTTTTCCTCTATCTGATGGGTGATGCCGGTTATATTCCCGACGACTGGATGGCGCGTCAGATCGCGCGGCTGGATGTCGCCGAAGGCGATGTCGCGACTTTGTCGGGACGGTTGGCCCAGATCCGGACATTCACCTATGCCGCGCATCGGCCGGGCTGGACCCGCGACAGCGGGCATTGGCAGGGCGAGACCCGCGCCGTCGAAGACCGCCTGTCGGACGCCCTGCACGAACAGCTCACGCTACGCTTCATCGACCGCCGAACCTCCGTGCTGATGAAACATATGCGCGAGGACGATGCTGCCGATGTGAAGCTGGAGGAAGATGGCGGCGTCCTGATCAGCGGCGAACTGATAGGGCGGTTGGATGGTTTTCATTTCACACCCGATCCGCGCACATCGCAGGATGGCAACGGCCCCCTGCACGCACGCATGGTGCGGGCGGCGGCGATGCGCGGACTGGAAAGTGAATTTCTGGCGCGCGCGCGCGCGCTGACGAGCGCGCCCGATGGCGCAATCACTCTCAGCGAACATGGCAAGCTCTGGTGGGATGGAGCAATCGTCGGGCATCTTGCGGCTGGACCGACGCCGCTGGCGCCGCAAATCTCATTGGTCGCCGACGAATTGCTCAAAGGCGCGTCCCGAACCGCCGTACAGTCACGCTTGGATGCCTGGCTATCGGCGCGCTTGAACATGCGTCTCGAGCCGCTTCTGGCGCTGGCACGGGCGGCAGAAGCGCGAGCAGGGAGCGCAACCGCCCTGCCCGCCGAGGCGCGCGGCCTGGCGCATCAGTTGGCGGAGAATTTTGGTGCACTGGATCGCGCGCCACTGGCGCTACCGGAAAAACTTGGGCCCATCTTGCGCGCATTGAAACCGTTCGGCGTCTGGGCGGGGCGGCGCACGATCTATCTGCCCAAGCTGCTGCGCCCGGATGCGGCCGGATTGCTGGCGCTGCTCTGGGGCATCTGGACCAGGCAGACTCAATTGCTGGGTCCGCCCGCACCCGGCCTCACCTCTTTCGCACATGCCGGCGAACCGGCTGGATTTCTCCATGCCGCCGGCTTTGCTGTGATCGGCGGGCGCGCCATCCGCTTCGACATGCTGGAGCGGCTGGAAAGCGAACTGGACCAGGCCACGATCAGCGGCGCCGATGCGACCACTCTCCTGCCGAAGCTGGTATCGTTGCTGGGAACAGGCAATGACGATGCCAAAACCGTGCTCGATGCCCTGGGCTGGCGTCTGGTCGAGGTAACCGATGCATCCCCGGTCTGGCGCAAGCGCAGGGAAAAACCGCGCAAACCCATGCCCGTCAAAAGCCCGCCACCGAAAGATTCGCCCTTTGCGGGCCTTAAGGAACTGATGACCAAGTGACCCGGATCGATAAATGGCTGTTCCATGCCCGCTTCTATCGCACCCGGGCCTTGGCGCAGGCTGCGGCAAGTGCCGGCAAGGTCCGGTTGAACGGGGTCCGGGTGGAAAAACCCGCCCAGATGCTCAAGCCGGGCGATATCCTCACTCTGGGCAGGGGCAGCGAGATTGTCGCGCTCCGGGTCGTGGCTTTGGCCGAACGCCGGGCCTCTGCGCCGCAAGCACGGCTTCTGTACGAAATCGTCGCGGACTGACCGCTTGCCATCGCGGCCAGCGGGTTTTATGGACCTAACCGCTTTCTAGCCGTTCCGGAGCTTGCCCATGACCTATGTCGTCACCGAAGCCTGCATCAAATGCAAGTTCATGGATTGCGTCGAAGTCTGCCCGGTGGACTGCTTCTATGAAGGCGAGAATATGCTGGTCATCAATCCGGATGAATGCATCGATTGCGGCGTTTGCGAGCCGGAATGCCCGCCCGAAGCGATCAAGGCCGACACCGAGGCCGGGCTTGAGAAGTGGCTCTCGGTCAATTCCGAATACTCCCGGACCTGGCCCAATATCAGCCAAAAGGGCGATGCCCCGGCCGACGCCAAGGACTGGGAAGGCAAACCGGACAAGTTCGAGAAATTCTTCAGCCCCAAGCCGGGTTCCGGCTCTTAAGGGCCCCTCGCGCCATCCACCCCAAAAGCGCTCCCCATTTCCCAGGCGAAGCGCCAGGTTCCCTATTTGGGGCAATGGATCAAGGACTTGCCGCCTCGGCCGAAGTAAGGAATTTGAAAGAATCTCGGCTTTTCAACGGCTTGTGCAAATTTTCCTTCCATTTTGCTTCAAAGCGTGATAGCTTGCGCCTCAATCTGATCAGGCATGAATAGCACCCGCCGACGTCCCCTCGGCGCGTTTCGGCCCTTTTGTCGTGAAATTATCATGCGTCTCGCAGCCCATGCGAGAACGCCCAACGGAAGCAGAAATGACCGCACCCAAAACCCATGCGCCTGCCGCCAAGCCCGTTCCCGCACCCGTCAAGAAGGTGCCCGCCAACTCAAACAGGAAGCACGAATTCAAGACCAACGATCATGTGGTCTATCCGACCCATGGCGTCGGCAAGGTTTCGGGCATCGAGGAAAAGGAAGTCGCCGGCTCGAGGCTGGAGCTGTTCATCATCGACTTCGAGAAAGACAAGATGACGTTGCGCGTCCCGACCTTGAAGGCCAAGGCCGTTGGCATGCGCAAACTGTCCTCGCCCGAAGTGGTTGGCAATGCCTTGAACACGCTCAAGGGCCGAGCCCGCATCAAGCGCACCATGTGGTCGCGCCGGGCGCAGGAATATGAAGCGAAGATCGATTCCGGTGATCTGGTGTCCATCGCCGAAGTGGTGCGCGACCTGCACCGCGCCGGCGGCCAGCCGGAACAGAGCTATTCCGAGCGCCAGCTTTACGAAAAGGCGTTGGCACGCATGGCCCGTGAAGTCGCCGCCGTCGAACGCACCGACGAGCCGACCGCCGTCAAGCGCGTCGAAGGCATGCTGACCAAGAAAGCGGCTTGATGCAGGGACGCGGGCTAATCGCTTCGCGACGCTTGCCCTGTGATTTCAATAAAGAAAAGTCCGGCAGCAATGCCGGGCTTTTTTTATTTCAGAATCTCGATCTGCCGGGGATTGGAGAGCGCCATTTCCCGCCGGCCGTTGAAGTCTTCCACGATGCCGCGCAGACGGACCTCGCGACCGACAAGCTCTTCCAAGGCGGGATCGCTGTCACGAAACGCCTTGCGATCTTCGGGAGCGACAGTGGCGGAAAAGCCTTTGCGATAGTCCTCGCTGAAATCCAAAAAAACACGTCCGTCGTGACTGGTGATATTGACGATGCGGCCTTGGACCAGCTGAAAGCTGCCTGAGGGTGCTAAAAAAGGCTGTGCCGGCCGGACAGCGAATTCTGCCACCGCCCAAACACCGCGTCCGGCATTGCGGGCTTCGGTCTCGGCTTCGTAGAAGTCGGGAGAGCATTCCTGCCGATCCGGCGGGATGGATACTCGAGCCAGACCCTGTTTCAGCAGTTCGGTTTGCAGCCAGACAGATCCAAAAGCCTGGACCCGCATGCGGCCATAGCGATCGTTTTTGGGATGGGTGGCTGTCAGCGTCAGCCCCTTGCCCAACGCCAGTGCGCGCAGTTCGGCCAGGGCCTGTTGCGCAACCGGCGCTGCGGGACGGTCCGTCCCTGGCAGGCGAAGACCCTCCAGAATTACCGCCCGCCCGTCATTCAAGATGAGGACGCCATTCTTTTCCACGCGGACGATCTTTGCCTCGGTAATTGCCACGTCTCCCGCGCAATCGGGCAAGGGCATGGCCATAACCGTTATGGGCCAGAGCAGAGCGGCCATCGCGCCGATCATCATCAAAGCCGGCAACATCTTCATCCAACGGCCTTGAGGCTCACGCCATCGGGCGGCGGCACAGAATCCGGCACAAAGAAGTCCGGTGCCAGATCTTGACTGGGATCGACGCGATACTTGTCGAAATCGCGAACGCCGTTCTGGAACAGAAAAGTATCGTCGATCACGAAATTGCCGCTGAAGCTTTTTGGCTTGCCGAAGATCGCATAGGCGGCATCGGCCAGAATTTCCGGTGTGCGGCA
>JAZJZY010000003.1:224286-310206 GCA_040389405.1 Pseudomonadota bacterium
CGGCAAAAACGGGCCGCGTCGGCGCTGCCCATCGCGAGTTTTATGGCCGCGGTGGCGATGGCGGTCCGGGGCCACAAAGCGTTGAAAGCGATCTTGCCGGAAAATTCCGCCGCCATTCCCAGCACGCACATGCTCATGCCGTACTTCGCCACGGAATAAGCCGTATGCCCGGCGAACCATCTGGGCTGCATGTCGAGCGGCGGCGACAGCATCAGCACATGGGGATTGTCCGACTTCAGCAGGTGTGGAATGCAGAGCTTGCTCACCAGAAACGTGCCCCGCACATTGATCTGGGACATCAGGTCGAACCGCTTCATTTCGGTTTCCTGCGTTCCAGTCAGGGAAATGGCGCTGGCATTGTTGACGCATATGTCGATGCCGCCGAATTTCTCCACAGTTGCTGCCACGGCAGCGGCGACCTGGTCCTCAAACCGGATATCGCAGACCAGCGGTAAAGCCTTGCCGCCCGCTTTTTCAACCTCCTCCGCGGCGGAAAAAATGGTGCCCGGCAATTTGGCATTCGGCTCGGTCGTCTTGGCCGCGATGGCGATATTGGCACCGTCCCTAGCGGCCCGCAGCGCAATGGCAAGGCCTATGCCTCGGCTGGCACCCGTCACGAATAGCGTTTTCCCCTTCAGCGACATGATCCCTTGCCCGATATGGTACGGGGTGGATCGTACATGAACGGGTGGGCCTGTGCATTCGGGCCGAAAGAAAGGCTGACCCGGCGACGTCAACCCGCTAAAAGGCCCCGATGGAAAGCCTGCTCAGCAAGACCATGCCCGCGGACGCCCGGGCGATCGCCCGCGCCGCGGACCTGCTGCGCGACGGCAAGCTGGTCGCATTCCCGACCGAGACAGTTTACGGACTGGGCGCGGACGCCCAAAACGGCAAAGCCGTGGCCGGCATTTTCGCCGCCAAGGGACGCCCCCGTTTCAATCCTCTGATCGTGCATGTCCGTGACATGGCGGACGCCGAACGGCATGCCGCCTTTTCAAATATGGCACGCACTCTGGCGGAAAAATTCTGGCCAGGCGCTCTCACCCTCGTGTTGCCGCGCCGCGCCGGCACATCCTTGTCGGAACTTGTCAGCGCCGGATTGGATACTGTTGCCATCCGGGTGCCGGCTCATCCCATTGCCGCCGCCTTACTGCAGGAAAGCAAACTCCCCATCGCCGCACCCAGCGCCAATTTGTCCGGCCGGATCAGCGCCACGACGGCCGCGCATGTCGCAGCGGCGCTCAATCAGAACGTCGATCTGATCCTGGACGGCGGTGCGGCACCGCTGGGACTGGAATCCACCGTCATCGGATTTGACGCGAACATCTGTGTGTTGCTGCGCCCGGGCGCCGTCCCACGCCAGGCCATCGAAGAAATTGCCGGTCCGCTGCGCGGCGCGGATGGCGCCATCCGGTCGCCGGGGCAGCTGGAAAGTCATTACGCGCCCCGCGCGGCGCTGCGCTTGAATGTGCGGACAAAAGAGAGCGGCGAAATCATGCTGGGGTTCGGATTATCGCCGGAAGCCGCGCTGAATCTCAGCCCGACCGGCGATCTCAAAGAAGCGGCATCCAATCTCTTCGCCATGCTGCACGAGCTGGACAGAAGGGGGTGTCCCATCGCCGTCGCGCCCATTCCCGAAACCGGGCTAGGTGAAGCCATCAACGACCGGCTGCGGCGCGCCGCGGCACCGAGGACTTCCGATGCATGAGATATACGCGCGGCTGAAGCAGGCGGCCGGAGCGGGTGGCTTCAGTGAAGATCCGGCGGAGATCGCACCCCATCTGGAGGAATGGCGCAGCCGCGTGCGCGGTCAAAGCACGCTTCTGCTCAAGCCCGCCACCACCGAGCAAGTCTCCGCGATCCTGACGATCTGCCATCAGACCGGAACCGCCATCGTACCGCAGGGCGGCAACACGGGATTGGTGGGTGCGCAAATTCCTCTGCATGGCGAAGTGTTGCTGAGCCTGCGCCGCATGAACCGCATCCGCGTCCTTGACGCGCCAGGAATGACTCTGACGGTCGAAGCCGGTGTCACGCTGAAGCAGGCACAAGACGCTGCCGCCACTGAGCAGCTTTTGTTTCCCCTCAGCCTTGGCTCGGAAGGCAGCTGCACCATCGGCGGTAATATTTCGACCAATGCAGGCGGCAATCATGTTCTGCGCTATGGCATGATGCGGGCCCTTGTGTTGGGACTAGAAGTGGTCCTGGCCGACGGCCGGGTGCTGCCGATGCTGAAATCGCTGCACAAGGACAATACCGGTTACGACCTGAAGCAGCTATTCATCGGGGCGGAAGGCACGTTGGGGATTGTCACCGCCGCCAGCCTGCGCCTGTTCCCGCGTCCGGCCCAGATGGTCACCGCCCTCACCGCCATACCTTCGCCGGCCGCCGCTCTGATGCTGCTCGGTCACATGCAGGCCCGGACCGGGGGGCTCTTGTCGTCCTTCGAATTGGTATCGCGCGCCACTCTGGAAATGGTGCTTCGGCATATCCCCAATACGCGCGATCCCCTTGCCACACCTTCGCCCTGGTATGTCCTGATGGAAGTGTCGGGCGGCACCGGCGCCAGCCTTGAAACATTGACGCAATCGGCGCTGGAAGAAGCAGCGGCGGCCAGTCTTCTGACCGACGCCACGATTGCCCAGAACCAAACCCAGGCGCGCAGCTTGTGGCACATGCGCGAAACCATTTCGGAAGCGGAAAAACGCGAAGGCGTTTCCGTCAAGCACGACATTTCCGTTCCGGTCGCTTCCATTCCCGCTTTCATCGCGGAGGCAACCGCCATCGTGGTTGAGAAATTTCCCGGCGCCCGACCGATTTGTTTCGGCCATATGGGCGACGGCAATCTGCATTTCAATTTTAGCGCGCCGGCCGGACAGGATACCGCCTTCGCCGCGCATTGGGATGAGATGCAGCTAATCGTGCACGATATTGTGAAACGATATTCCGGCTCCATCAGCGCCGAACATGGCATCGGTCAGATGAAACGCGATTTGCTGCCGCGCTACAAATCGAGCGAGGAATTGGACGCGATGCGGGCGCTGAAGCACGCATTCGATCCAAAGAATATCCTCAATCCGGGGAAGACCGTGCCACCCGTCAAAAAGCTTTAGGCAGCTTTGGTGAGTGCCGACTTGGCTGTCAACGGCGCGGCCAGCGGCTTCTTGTTGGACATGGCACTGATCGACGCGGTGACAAAGGTCGCGGCGTAGGGAAGGCTTTGCACGCCCAACATCACCATCCAGAGACTGACTGCCGGATCCTGAAAGCCGCGGTCGAAACCCATCGAGACCATCGCCGCGAGCAGGCCTGCCAGCAATACGGTCTCCTGCCAGACCACCCGCAGCACTTGACTGAACTGCGCTGGATTCTCGCATTTGGGCGTGCGCATGAACGGTTTACCCGCCGTCAGCAGCCCCGACCACATTGCCTTGCCCACCGTATGGGTCAGCGAAAGGCCGGCCACCGAGGCCATCACCGCACCTTTAAGTCCGGATCGCACCATGGGCGGATAGAGCAGCAATGTCTTGATCAGTTTGGTGGCGAACAACGCCATCGCAGCAGCCGAAAGCGCGGGCATCGGCACATCGATAGTGCTCGGTATCGCCCACATCAGACCCGTCCAGATCAATGCGGTGCAGGTCACGATCATGCCAAGCCCATCGGAAATCCAGGGCAACCAACCGGACAGGAACTGATAGCGCTGCTCCCAGGACAGCCCCGAGCCGCCCAGGAATATCTCCCGCGCATGGCGTTTCATGATCTGCATGGCGCCATAGACCCAGCGATAACGCTGGGACATGAAGGCTTCCAGCGTATCGGGCTCCAGGCCGGCACCCATCTTCTGGGGAATATAGGCGGCCTCGTATCCCGCCTCGAACAGTTTCAGTCCCAGTTCGGTGTCCTCGGTGATGCACCATTCGCTCCAGCCGCCCACCTCCTCCAGCGCATTCTTGGTCACGATGGTCATGGTGCCATGCTGGATGATGGCATTGTGTTCGTTGCGCTCCACCATGCCGATATGGAAGAAGCCGCGATATTCTTCGTAAGCCATGGCCTTGAAGGTGTTCTCGCTCGCGTCGCGATAATCCTGAGGCCCCTGCACCAATGCGATAGACGGTGACGCAAAGAACGGCATCGCGCGGCGCAGCCAATAAGGTTCGACCTGATAATCGCTGTCGATCACCGCGACATGGCTGGCGGCCGGATCGGTCAGTGCTAGGGCGCGGTTGAGGCCGCCAGCCTTGAAGCCTTTCACATTATCGAAATGGAAAAAGCGGAATTGCGATCCCAACGTCTTGCAATGCGCTTCGACCGGCCGCCAGACCAGCGGATCGGGCGTGTTATTGTCGAGCACGATAACTTCGTAATCGTCATAGTCCAGCCGGGCCAATGCATTGATGGTTTCGATCACCATTTGGGGCGGCTCATTGTAAGTCGGCAGATGGATCGAAACCCGCGCGCTTTTTTCCGGTATCGCGGCAGGAACGAACCGACGATCCATCCGCCACAACGAAGCGGCAAGCTCAATACCTTCGGTGAGAATGATGGCGCAAGCCAACAGCACCAGAGGCGACATCGCGATCATGGCGGCAATGTCGGTGGGATCGATATATTCCAGGGCAGTGGCATCTATCAGCGCCAGCAATCCCGTCGAAACCAACGCAATCAAACCGCCCATCACCAGATAGCCGGTCTGGCGCACTTTGGGCATGCGCCCCAGGATCAGAAGGCCCAGCGACAAGCTCAGCACCGCTGCCAGCATCGCGTAGCCGCGCCATTCCGGAAAACTGCGCAGCAACCCGGTGAAGCCGAATTTGGGATGGCCGGTGGCATCGAACACACCCCAATAGGCGCCCACCGCGCCCTCGCCCGTGTTTTTCCAGGGCGAGTCATAGGCTTCCATCAGGTAATAATCGTAGCCCTTTTCCTGCGCGAACTGGACGAAGGCACGGACGAAATAGGCCTCGTTGGCGATCGAGGCCTGGGCAGAACCACGGGTACGGCCTTCCGAAGGCCATCCTGCCTCGCCTACGATGATCGGCTTGTCCGGAAATGTCTGCTGCGTGATGTCGTAATGGCTGCTGATGAAGCGCATGGCGCTGCTGATATGGACATTTTCCCAGTAGGGCAGCAGATGGACGAAAACGACGTCCACATGTTTCGCCACTTCGGGAATCACCACCCAGGTGGACCAGGGTTCCGCCGTCGTCACCTTGATGCGGGCCGGTAAAGCGGCGCGCACGCGATCGAGATAAACACCCAACTGCTGGGCCGAGACTGAGCCGAACAACTGCGTTTCGTTGCCGACAATGACGCGGTCGATGACCCGCCGGTTCGCCAGCGCGGTCTTGATCGCCAATTCGATCTGCTGGTCGTTCTTGGCGAGGTCGGGACTGATCCAGATGCCCAGCGATACGATCATGCCATAGCGGCGGGCGATCTCCGGCACCTTGTCCATGCCGCCATCCACCGTATAGGTGCGGACATGGCCGGTAACATGCGCCAGCTGGGCCAGATCGCGGTCGATATGCTCCGGCGTGACGTGCAGCTGGTCGCTGGCACGAAACAGGTGGCTGGGATTGTAGGCGATGCCGCGCACCTGCCCGTCCCAGTCCGGCGCCACCACGGTGTAGTCACGGCTGGTCCAGAACAGAGCACTGGCGCCGACCACCGCGATCAGGGCGACAAGGATGCGCACCCGCCCGCCATTTTGGACCTGTCGCCGCAAGAATTGCCGCAAGCGCGTCAACAGAAACGCCCTATTGCCGCTTTTCGTCTGGATCGTTGGGATCCGGTACATATCCGGGTTCACCGCGCCGGGGCGCCGGCGTGCTCGAGACCAGCGTCATGTCGAATACCAAAGTCTGGTCTGGCGGAATAGACTTGCCGGCACCGCGCGAGCCATAACCGATCGCGGACGGAATGACGATCTGCCAATGATCGCCTTCCCGCATCAGCTGCAGCGCCTCGATCCATCCAGGAATGACTTGGCTGACCTTGAAGTTGGCCGGCAGGCCGGGCGACGTGCCGTCGAACACTTTGCCGTTGATCAAGGCCCCCGTGTAATAGACTTCGACGGAATCGGTGGCAGCCGGGCGGCGACCGAAGCCGTTCTGCAGCATCCGGATCTGAAGGCCGTCGGGCTTGACGATCACGCCTTTTTTCTTGGCATTCGCGGCAAGGTAATCGGCATTGGCCTGGGCACTCAGGGCCGGATCGGTGCTCGGCAGCACAGGATCGGCCGCCAAGGCCGCCAGCGGCCAAGCCAGAATCGCCACCGCTATGAGTGCCGCAGAAAATTTCATCATTTTCTCCCAATTCGCCGGCGGAATTTAGCGCGGCCGGGCCCGTCCCGAACAGGCCTCACATTCAAAGAAAACGGGGATTTCGGCAAAAATCGGTATTCGGCTGCCCTATCCGAACACTTTCATGACCACATGGATCAGCACTGCCAGGCCGAAGCCAGCCACCAGAACGCCCGAGCCCCGATTGATGATCCGTACTGTGCGGTCCGTGATCCGGGTGTGGAATATCCCGATCACGCTGGTCAGGCATAGCCACCAACCGGCGGAACCGCCCACCACGCCGGCAACGACGAATCCGGCATCGATATAGGAATTGGCGCCGCCGACTAGCGCATGGAAACTGGCGAACATCGAGGCGAATGCGATCAGGGTCGCCGGATTGGTGACGGTCAGGACGAAGGTCGAAACCATGGCGCGAACCAGGGTCGAGCCGCCCGGTTCATTCTTGTCGCCATCCTCCACCTTCCCGGCCACAGGCGACAGGATGGTATGGACGCCAAACCAGACCAGCAGTGCGCCGCCGACAAGCTCGATGATGGAATCGTAACTCTGGATCAGCTGCGCGATCCAGGTCAGGCCAAAAAAAGTAATGGCCGCGAACACGCCGTCGCCCAACGCCGCGCCCAGTCCCGAAACGAAGCCATTGACCGGCCCGAAGGCAAAGCTACGACGAATGCAGATGAGATTGACGGGCCCGATCGGAACCGCCGCGATCAGCCCCATGATGACGCCGGAGATTATGAGAACAAGAAACATCAGCGGCCTTGGTAGAAATCAGAGCAAAAAAAATTTACGGCAAATGATCAAAGCCGGCGTGGCGAAGATGGTTCCAGCGTTTCCACAAAACGCAGCGGCTTGCCCGTGGCTTTTCCGGTCAGGGCAAAGTCGCGCATGACAATCTGACCGGCCAGCACTGACGCCACTGCCCAGCCTTTGGTCTTCATGCCGTCGAAAGGCGTCCAGCCGCAGCGCGATGCAATCCATTTATTTTCGATCATGCGGGTCAGTCCCATGTCCACGATCGTGAAGTCGGCATCGTATCCGCGTGCGATGCGGCCCTTGCCCGCCATCCCGAAAATGCGCTGCGGTCCCGAGGCGGTGAGATCGACGAACCGTTCCAGGCTCATATCACCCTTGTTGACATGATCGAGCAGGATCGTGACCAGGGTCTGCACGCCGGGCATGCCCGACGGCGTATCCGGATAGGTCTTGTCCTTTTCCTCACGCGTGTGCGGCGCATGGTCGGAGCCGATCACATCAATGACGCCTTCGCGCACGGCTTTCCAAAGGGCCACGCGATGACTCTCGTCGCGGATCGGCGGATTCATCTGGGCATAGGTCCCGAGCCGCTCGTAACAATCGGGCGCGCTCAGAGCCAGATGCTGGGGCGTGGTCTCGGCGGTGGCGAATTCCTTGGCGTCGGCCAGCAGCGGAATCTCGTCGCCCGTCGTGACATGCAGCACATGCAGGCGGCGGCCTGCCTGTTTCGCAAGACCCAACACGCGCTCGGTCGAAGCACGCGCCGCTTCGGCGTCACGCCAGACCGGATGGCTCTGCGGATTACCGCGCTCGGCGAATGATTTGCGCGCGATCAACCGGTCTTCGTCTTCGGAATGGACCGCCATGCGGCGGCTGCCCGCTTTCAGCGCGGCCAGGATGTCGTCGGGATGATTGAGCAGCAGCGAGCCGGTTGACGATCCCAGAAAGGCTTTGACGCCGCAGACGCCCGGCAACCGTTCCAACTCCGCCAGCGCACCGACATTGGCCGGCGTCGCGCCCACATAAAACGCATAGTCGCAATGCATGCGGTCTTTGGCGCGTGCGAGCTTGTCCTCGATGGCGGCACGGGTGGTGGTGGGCGGAGCGGTGTTCGGCATTTCGAACACCCCGGTCACACCGCCCAGGATAGCGGCGCGGCTGCCGGTTTCCAGATCTTCCTTGTGCTCGTTGCCGGGCTCGCGGAAATGTACCTGGCTGTCGATGACGCCCGGTAGGACGTGAAGTCCCCTGGCCTCGAAAATTTCCCGGGCCTTGGCATCGACAAGGTTGCCGATGGCGGCGATTCGGCCGGCAATGACCCCAATATTCGCGGGGGCTATGCCGTTCGGGGTGGCCACTGTGCCGCCCCGGATCAACAAATCGAATGTTTCACTCATGCGGGTCTGGGTTAGCGCCTCCCCACCACCTTGGCAACCTTGCCCGGGAAGGCTACTTCCGGAGCATGGAACCGGCTCATCTCAAGGACCGCGCCGTCATCGCCCTGGAAGGCGGCGAGGCCAGGGATTTTCTGCAAGGGCTGGTCACAAATGACATCCAGCGCCTGGCGCCGCAGACCGGGCTTTATGCCGCGTTGCTGACACCCCAGGGCAAAATCCTGTTCGATTTCCTGGTGACGGAAGGTGACGGCGCCATACTGCTGGACTGCCCTTCGGACCGGGCCGACGCGTTGGCCAAACGGCTTACAATGTATCGCCTGCGCGCCAAGATCGGCATCGCGGTGCGGCCACAGCTGTCGGTTTATGTCGGGCTGAGCGGGCGGCCGGCGGAGCGTGCCGTAACCTTCACAGACCCCAGGCTGGCGGCGCTTGGGCCACGCAGCATCGGAGCTTCTGCCGAGATGCCGGATTTTCTGGAAGGTCCGGCGACCTATCATGCCGAGCGCTTGACACTGGGTGTTCCGGAAGGCGCGGATTTCGCCAGCGACAAGATCTTCGCGCTGGATGCGGGGCTGGACGAATTGCATGGCGTCGCTTTCGACAAGGGCTGCTATGTCGGCCAGGAGTTGACGGCGCGGATGAAGCATCGTGGCACGGCCCGCAAGCGCATCTTGCCCATACGCGCCGATAGCATGTTGCCGCCGGCCGGTACCGCGGTCGCAAGCGACACGCTCGAAGTCGGTGAGATGGTTTCCACCTATGGCACACGAGGTTTCGCGCTGGTGCGCTTGGACCGTCTGGACGAAGCCAAGGCGTCATTGACCGCCGGTACCCTCCCCGTGACCCTTACGCGGCCCGCATGGTTGGACACATGAAAGAGAAACAACGCTGCGCCTGGCCAGGTGTCGATGACCTCTATGTCGCCTATCACGACACCGAATGGGGCGTGCCGGAATATGACGGAAGGGCATTGTACGAAAAGCTGGTGCTGGACGGTTTTCAGGCCGGGCTGAGCTGGATCACGATCCTGCGCAAGCGGGAGAATTTCCGCAAAGCCTTCCACGAATTCGACCCCCATCGCATCGCGCGGTACGGCGCCGGCGATATCGACCGGCTGCTGAAGAATGAAGGCATCATCCGCAGCCGTGCCAAGATCGAAGCCGCCATCAGGGGCGCCAGGCTGTGGCTGGAGATCGAGAAAGAACCCGGCGGGTTTCGTGATTTCATCTGGAAACATGTCGGTGGCAAACCGGTGGACAATAAGTTCAAGACCCGCGACCAGATTCCCGCCCAGAGTGAAATGAGCGAAGGCCTGGCGCGCGACCTGAAGCAGCGCGGCTTCAATTTCTGCGGCCCGGTGATTTCCTACGCCTTCGCCCAGGCCGTGGGCATGGTGAACGACCATGTCACCACCTGTTTCCGGCACGGCGAATGCGCCCGGCACGCCAAGCGTTGATCCGAACAGCAAGCCCGCATCTCTAGGGCACGCCAACTCCTCCTCGGAATTATTCCTGTCCCATTGTGGATTTGGGTGACGGTGGTTGTTCCCTTTGCAGCCCTTCAAGGCGATTTCCAAGGGTTGAAGCACCCGGGCAGGGCCTCTAGGTTTGCCCCATGGGTTTTTCAGATGTCATTGCGGCCATCGGCAACACGCCGCTCATCCGCCTCAAGCGCGCTTCGCAGCAGACCGGCTGCGAAATATTGGGCAAAGCCGAATTCCTCAACCCGGGCCAATCGGTCAAGGACCGTGCCGCCCTCTACATCATCCGCGATGCCGTGGCGCGCGGCGTGCTCAAGCCGGGCGGTACCATTGTGGAAGGCACCGCCGGCAATACCGGCATTGGGTTGGCGATGGTGGCGAATGCGCTGGGCTTCAAGACCGTCATCGTGATCCCCGAAACGCAGAGCCAGGAAAAGAAGGACGCTCTGCGTCTGATGGGTGCGCGGTTGATCGAGGTGCCGGCCGTTCCCTATCGCGATCCCAACAATTATGTCCGCCTGTCGGGACGGTTGGCCGATGACATCGCGCGCACGGAAAAAAATGGCGCGGTGTGGGCCAACCAGTTCGACAATGTCGCCAATCGCCAGGCCCATATCGAAACAACCGGGCCCGAAATCTGGCGTCAGACAGACGGCAAGATCGACGGCTTCACCTGCGCGGTGGGCAGCGGCGGCACCTTGGCAGGCATCGGCATTGCCTTGAAACGGCAAAAGCCCGGTGTGAAGATCGCTGCCGCCGATCCATTGGGGGCCGCAATTTATTCCTGGATCAAAACCGGCAAGCTGGAATCGCACGGTTCCTCCATCACCGAAGGGATCGGCCAAGGTCGCGTCACGGCCAATCTGCAAGATGCACCGATCGACGATGCTTACGAAATTCCTGACGAAGAAGCCCTGCCGATCATCTTCGATCTGCTTGAGCATGAAGGCCTGTGTCTGGGTGGCTCGTCCGGTATCAACGTGGCGGGCGCCATCCGCATGGCGCGTGAGATGGGACCGGGGCACACCATCGTCACCGTGCTTTGTGATTACGGCAATCGCTATCAGAGCAAATTGTTCAACCCGACATTCCTGAAAGGAAAGGGACTGCCCGCGCCGCCCTGGCTGACGCAAGAGCGCGCCGCGATCGCCGTCCCTTATCAAAAATGAGTGACATCGTTTCCGCCGAATGGCTGATACAGAATTTGACCAAGGTCCGTGTGGTGGATGCTTCCTGGTACATGCCCGCCGAAAAGCGCGATGCGAAAGCCGAATTCGAGGCGGCGCACATTCCGGGCGCGGTCTTCTATGACATAGACGCCTTGTCCGATCAGGGCACCACCCTGCCCCATATGCTGCCGCTACCCGAACAATTTGCGCGCGACGCCGGTGCGCTGGGGATCGATGATGGCGACATGGTGGTGGTCTATGACGGCACCGGCATTTTTTCCGCGCCGCGGGTCTGGTGGGCGCTCAGAGCCATGGGGCATGAGAAGGTTGCGGTGCTGGACGGCGGTATGCCCGCCTGGAAGACTGCCGGCGGCGCCATCGAAAGCGGCCCCGCCCAACCGAAGACGGCGACTTTCACCGCACGCCCGAATGGCGGTATTTTGCGCGACTTCGGTGCGGTCAAGGCGGCATTGGGTCATACCCAAGTTCTGGATGCACGCAGCGCGCCCCGCTTCGAGGGTAGCGAAGCCGAGCCGCGGGCCGGTTTGAAATCCGGTCACATGCCCGGCTCTGCAAACATTCCCTATCGCGCCGTTCTCACCAGCGACAGCAAATTGAAAGACGATGCCTCTCTGCAAAAGCTCTTTGCCGAGAAAGGCGTCGATCTGCGCGCGCCCATCATCACCAGCTGCGGATCGGGCGTGACGGCCGCAATCCTGATGCTGGCGCTGGAGAAAGTGGGTAGCCGCCAGGTGGCGATCTATGACGGCTCCTGGACGGAATGGGGCGGACGCGACGATACGCCAGTGGCGACGGGTCCCGCCTGATGCCGGGCAGCGAGCATCAACGCCGTATTCCCATGACCGTCACCTTTCTGGAAATGACGGCCAAGTCCACCGCCCTGCCGCCGCCGCTGCCGCGCGGTAAAATCGCCTTTCTCAGGAGCGAACATCCACCGCTGCATTTCTATCGCTATCTCTACGATGCAGTAGGCGGCAAATATTTTTGGGTCGACCGCAAGAAATTGTCCGACGACAAGCTGGCGGAAATCATTCACGCGACCAGCAACCATCTCTATGTTCTGTACACGGAAGGAACGCCGGCCGGAATGGCCGAGCTCGATTTCCGCGCCGATGGCACAGCCAACATCGCTTATTTCGGACTGACGCCCGAAGCGACGGGGAAGCGGCTAGGCTATTTCTTTCTTTATCAGGCCTGTGCCAGCGCCTGGGCGCAACCGATTTCCAAATTGCTGGTCAACACCTGCACCCTGGACCATCCCCGCGCCCTGCCGCTGTATCAGCGCCTGGGCTTCACGCCTTACGCGCGGGAAGAGCGGTTCGTGGAATTGCCCTGAGGGAGGATTGCGGGCACAGTCGGCCCGGCAATTTCGGGGCGCGCCATGGCTTCATCCAGCGAAAAAGAACTCACCTGGCGCGGCGTTGCCCTGGGTGTGGCCCTCACCTTTCCTTTCACCGCCGCCAATATGTATCTGGGGCTGAAGGTCGGCCTCACCATTGCCACCTCGATCCCGGCCGCCGTGATCTCAATGGCCCTTTTGGGTCTTTTTTCCGGCTCCAATATCCGCGAGAACAACATCGTTCAGACCGTGTGTTCGGCGGCTGGAACCATGTCCTCCGTCATTTTCATATTACCCAGCCTTCTGATCATCGGCTGGTGGACGGGCTTTCCATTCTGGACCTCGTTTCTCATTTGCGCGGCGGGCGGCGTGTTGGGCGTGCTTTTCACGGTACCCCTGCGCCGCGCCCTGGTGACCAAGTCCGATCTTCCCTATCCCGAAGGCCTGGCCGCCGCCGAAGTGCTCAAAGTGGGCTCCGACATGCGCGCGGAAAATCCGGAAGCGCGCGAGGGCCTGCTGGCGGTGGTCTATGGCGCGATCGCATCGTCCGGCCTCGCGATCGCGACCGCGATGCGATTGGCCGCCGATGGCGCACGCGGTTTTTTCCCCGTCGGGGCCACGGCCGCAACGGGTTATAGCTTCTCTTTTTCCCTGGCGCTGATGGGCGCCGGCCATCTGGTGGGAATTTCCGTAGGCCTGGCCATGCTGGCGGGCATTTTAATTGCCTGGGCCGGCGCCGTTCCTCTGATCACGGCGATGACGCCAATGCATGGCGATCTGGCAAGCTTCGTCACCGGTGTCTGGCGCAACGATGTGCGCTTCATCGGCGCCGGCGCCATGGCGGTAGCGGCCATCTGGTCTCTGCTTCGGACCATGGGGCCTATTGTCAGCGGGCTGAAAGCCACAATGCGGGCGCAAGGCAATACGCTCGATCTCAACGATCAAACAGACCGCGATATGCCCTTTTCGGTCATCCTCGCGTTGGGCGTGGCGTCGATGGCGGTCATCACCTGGCTGGTGTGGCGATTCAGCAGCGATGCGGGTCTCGGCGGGTCCGCGCTTCCGATCGCGCTCTTCTCAATTCCTGTGGTCCTTGCCGGCGGTTTTTTTGTTTCGGCCATCTGCGGCTACATGGCGGGGCTGATCGGTTCTTCCAACAGTCCCATTTCGGGCGTCGGTATTCTGGCGGTGGTGGGCACCGCACTGGGCCTGGCGGTTCTGTTCAGCGGGGCCAGCGCCAATGCCTTGGTGGCGATTGCGTTGTTCATAACCGCGGTCCTGTTCGCCGTGGCCTGTAGCTCCAACAATAATCTGCAGGATTTAAAGACCGGCCAGCTGGTGGCTGCCACGCCCTGGCGTCAGCAGGTGGCGTTGCTGGTCGGCGTAGCCGCCTCCACAGTCACCGTGCCCATCGTGCTCAATCTTCTGGCCCAGGCTTATGGCTTTGCCGGCGCCGCCAACCTTCACGCCGTCACGGCTCAACCCCTGGCGGCGCCGCAGGCCAATCTGATGGCAGCATTGGCGCAAGGTGTGGTCGGCGGCAAGCTCAACTGGGACATGATCGAGATCGGAGCTGCGGTCGGCGCGGGCATCGTACTCCTGGATGAGATCATGCGCATGACGAAGCTGTTGCGCATTCCACCACTGGCAGTGGGCTTGGGGATTTATCTCCCGATGGAGGCCACTCTGCCCGTTGTGATCGGGGCCGTGATCGGCTGGCTCTATAATCGCAGAGTGCGCGGCGAGCACGCCGAACGCCTGGGTGTCCTGGTGGCATCAGGCCTGATCGTGGGCGAAAGCCTGTTCGGGGTGATCAATGCCGGATTGATCGTGGGATTCAACAGGGACGCACCGCTGGCGGTTGTGGGATCCGACTTTGGCCTGGCCAATGTCCTGGCCTATGGCGGCTTCGCCGGACTGATCGTGCTGTTATATGGCTGGCTGCTGCGGCGGGCCCGCACTGCGTGAAATCGCCAAGCACATTGTTCGGGCACCCGCGCGGATTGATCTTTCTGTTCGGCACAGAGATGTGGGAGCGCTTTTCCTATTATGGAATGCGCGCGCTCCTGGTGGGCTATCTGGTCAAATACCTGCTGCTGCCGGGCCATGTGGAGCATGTGTGGCTCTATCCCCAGATCAAGGCATTTTACGAGATGCTGTCGGGACCGCTGGGCGTCCAGCCTCTGTCGGCATTGATCTATGGCACCTATACCGGACTGATCTATGCCACGCCTCTGCTGGGCGGCTGGCTGGCAGATCGCTTTTTCGGGCAGCGCGTCATCGCAATGAGCGGCATCGTGATGGCGGCGCTCGCCCATTTCATGATGGCATTCGAAAACTTGTTGTTTCCGGCACTCACCTTGCTGATCTTTGCCGTCGGCTTCTTCAAGACCAACACCACGACCCAGGTGGGATTGCTGTATGAAAGAGGCGATCCCAAACGCGACAGCGGTTATTCGATCTTTTATGTCGGGATCAATCTGGGCGCCTTCCTGGCGCCATTCGTCTGCGGCACTCTGGGCGAGAAAGTCGGCTGGTCTTATGGTTTCGGCGCCGCGGGTGTTGGCATGTTGCTGGCGCTTCTTGTCTATCTTCTCGGCTGGAAACATCTGCCGCCGGAGCCGCCTCGCGCGGCGCGTGCGGCCGAACCGCGCCCACCGCTCACCAGAGCAGAATGGAAATCCGTCGGCGCATTGTTTCTGCTGGTCATTCCCTTGACGCTCTATTGGGCCTGCAACGAACAGCAGGGCAACACCGTGGCGCTGTGGTCGATCGACAATGCCGATCGCAGCCTGTTCGGATGGGAAATCCCCTGGACTTGGTTCCAATCCGTCAATCCCGCCGTGATCTTCATCGGCACGCCCCTGCTTCTGGCATTGTGGGACCGCCGGGGGGCACCCAGCAGCACCATGAAAATGGCCTGGGGGTGTTATCTGATGATGGCCGCCAACCTGGTGATGGCATTGGTCGCCTGGAATGCGGGCGGTGCAAAATCCAGTTGGCTTTGGCTGATGCTTTATTTCGTCGTCATGACGATCGGCGAAATCACGCTCTATCCGGCCAGCATGTCGCTTTTTTCCAAGATCGCGCCGCTGCGCATCGTTTCCCTGATGATGGCGGTGAATTTCCTGCCGAATTTCCTGGGCGGCGGTTTCCTGCAGGGCTGGTTGGCCAGCTATTGGGAAAAGATGGACAGGTGGTTGTTCTTTGTGATGATTGCCGCGATCGCGGCCATCGCGGGACTGATCATCCATGCGGTCGATCGCCCGCTTGCCCCCTTGCTTGAGGAAAAGAAGACGTGACGAAATCGCAAGACAAGCCTGAAACCATTGTGACCAGCAGCGGCCGCATGAGCGATACCCATTTCGGCGCCGTCAATACGCCGGTCTATCGCGCATCGACCATCCTGTTTCCCGATATGGCCAGCATGGCGCCGGGCAAACACCCCTACAGCTATGGCCGGCGCGGCACCCCCACCTCGCAAAGCCTGGAAGATGCCATCGGTCAACTGGAAGGCGGCGCGCAAGTGGTCCTGGTGCCGTCGGGATTGAATGCGGTGACAACGGCCATCTTGTCCGTGATCGGCAGCGGCGATCACATGCTGGTGACCGACAGCGTCTATGGTCCGACGCGGCAATTCTGCGATACGACGCTGGCGCGATTGGGCGTCGAGACGACTTATTATGCGCCCAACACCGACATCACGCCGCTGCTGAAGCCCAATACCAAAATCGTGTTCTGCGAAAGCCCAGGCTCTCTTACTTTCGAGATCCAGGACATTCCGGCCATCGCCAAAGCGGCCCATGCCCATGGGGCGTCCGTGCTTTTGGACAATACCTGGGCGACACCGCTTCTGTTCGATGCGCATGGTCATGGCGTCGATCTGTCGATCCAGGCCGGCACCAAATATCTGGGCGGGCACGCCGATGTGAATATCGGCTATGTCAGTGCCAACAAGAGCCATGCCGCACGCTTGAAAGAGACCCATGGCAATATGGGCCTGACAGCCAGCGGCGATGATTGTTTCCTGGCCCTGCGGGGCATGCGCACCATGGCGGTACGCTTGAAGCGTCATCAGGAAACAGCGCTGAAACTGACCGGGTGGCTGGCCGGACGCCAGGAAGTTACGCGCGTTCTGTATCCGGCCCAGCCCGGCGATCCCGGCCACACCCTCTGGAAACGCGATTTCAAAGGCGCTTGCGGCCTCTTCGCCTTCGAGCTCAAGCCCGCATCCGATACTGCTGTCGCCGCATTGGTGGACGGAATGCAGCATTTCGGGATCGGCTATTCCTGGGGCGGGTTTGAAAGTCTGATCCTTCCCAGCCATATCCATCGCAGCACCGCCTCTTTTGAAGCCAAGGGGCCGGTGGTACGCATCCATGCCGGTTTGGAGGATGCGGACGATCTGATCGCCGATCTGGAACAGGGATTCCAGCGCCTGAAGGATGCCAAGTGACCGACACGCTGACTCAAGCAGCATTCCTGAAGACCGTCTGTTTCGACGAACGGGGGCTGGTGCCCGCAATCGCCCAGTCTGCCGCGACCGGCCAGGTGCTGATGATGGCCTGGATGAACCGCGAAACCCTGGCGACCACTTTGACCACCAGGGAAGTCACCTACTGGTCGCGTTCGCGCCAGAAGGTCTGGCGCAAGGGCGAAACCAGCGGCCACACCCAGCGGCTGGTCGAAGCCCTGGTGGATTGCGACGGCGATGTGGTGCTTTTGAAGGTCGATCAGCTGGGTCCGGCCTGCCATACCGGCGCACCGACCTGCTTCTTTCGGCAGCTGACGGAATGATTGGCCTGAACGAACCACCGTTTCATACGCTATAATGGGTGGGTCGCATTCCCGCGACTCTGGAGCATCGCTGACCTGACATGCCACCCCGCGTCGCCGCGACCAGCAGCCTGACACCCAAATTCATGATGGCCGTAATTGCGGCCATTGCAGTGTGCGGGCTCTATTTCGGGCGGCCGGTGCTGATGCCCCTGGCGCTGGCGGTGCTGATGTCCTTCGCCATCGCGCCGCTGGTGGGCCTGTTGCGGCATCTGCGTCTGGGCCATATCCCGTCAGTCTTGCTCAGTCTGACCTTGGCGCTGGTGATCCTGTCCGCGATCGGCGCCTTTGTGGGTTCGCAATTCGCCGGCCTCGCCGCCGACCTGCCCCGCTATCAGACCAATATCGGCCACAAAATCCAATCGGTCCGCCTCTCGACTGGTCACGGCACCATCGCCCGCCTGAATCAAACCATCGAAGTGCTCGCCGAACAGATCACAGGCTCGCGGGAGCCGCAGGACCAGCCGGGCGCCGGCGCGCTGCCGGACGAAAAACCCGTTCCGGTGGAGATCCGCCGGCAATCCGTAGCGCCATGGGAAGTGGCGCAAACCATTCTGGGACCGTTGCTGGAACCGCTGGCGACCTTGGCGCTGGTGCTGGTGTTCGTTGGCTTCATTATGCTGCAGAAGGACGATTTGCGGGACCGTTTCGTGCGGCTGGCAGGATCCGGCGACATGCAACGTACGTCGGTTGCATTGGACGAAGCGGCGTCGCGCCTGTCGCGCTACCTGGCGCTGCAGACCATCATCAATGCCTGTTTCGGCGCCACCATCGGGATCGGACTCTGGCTGATTGGTATACCCAATGCCGGCCTGTGGGCCCTGATCGGCATGCTGTTCCGATTCGTGCCTTATGTCGGCGTCCCCATTGCCTTCCTTTTTCCCGCGACCTTGGCACTGGCGGTCGATCCCGGCTGGTCGATGCTGTTCTGGGTCATGGCGCTGTTCGGCGGCGTCGAAGCCGTGGTCGGCCAGATGATCGAGCCATTCGTCTATGGCCGCAGCATGGGTCTGTCGGCGGTGGCCGTGGTGGTGGCGGCCGTATTCTGGACCTGGCTGTGGGGGCCGGTGGGCTTGTTGCTTTCGACCCCGCTCACCATGTGTTTCGTCGTGTTGGGGCGGCACATCGAAAGCCTGGAATTCCTCGACGTCATGCTCGGCGACACGCCGGCGCTGAAGACGGAGGAAAGCCTTTATCTGCGCATGCTGGCGGAAGATCCGGACGATGCGACCGAGGACGCGGAAGAGTTTCTGCGCAACAGCACCCTGGCCGCCTATTACGATGAAGTGGTGGCCCGCGCCCTCATGCTGGCGCAGGCCGACGTCAATCGCGGTGTGCTCGATGCTTCGCGGCAGGTCCGCATCCGCGACGCGATCCAGGGCATCATCGCCAATTTGGCGGACCACAAAAACGACGGCAGCATCAAGAGGGTTGAGTTGCCGCTCGCCTGGCGCGAGACCAAGCCCGTTCTTTGCATTGCCGGACGCGGACCGCTGGATGAAGCGGCCGCACTGCTACTGGTGGACATGCTGGAGAAATACGGGGTCGGGGCGCAAGTCGTTTCCGCCGACCAGGCGGCCGCCTCGCAGATCGACTCCCTGGATGTTACGGGAGTCCAGGTGGTGTGCGTTTCCTATCTCGAGCCCGGTACCTACAAGAACGCGCGTTACCAGGTGCGCCGATTGCACAAGCATGCGGTGGGCGTGCCGGTGATTGCGGTGTTCTGGGGCTTGGGCGATGATCATTCGCGCTATCTCGACAGCGTCGAGGCCACCGAATCCGAAGTGGTCACCACCGGCCTGAAAGAGACCATCCATCACATCCTGCTTTTCGCACGGCGCGGCGCCAAATCGAGTGCCGCAGCGGAATAGTGGCGCAGACTTTCTGCGCTTCGAAAGGCGAAAGTGGCATTTTGAAAAGAGTGAATGATGGCGACTCCGGTTGGATTCGAACCAACGACCACCGGCTTAGAAGGCAGGTGCTCTATCCAGCTGAGCTACGGAGTCTTCCCAGACAATCTACGGTAAAAATCCCCAAAACTTTAGGCCGAAACCTATACCGCCGCGCAGATTTCACGCCGACCGGCGGAAATGGTTGCCCACTTATTGGAATCGCAGGGCGGGGGCCGCGTCAGCGGATAGCCCGAGCCCGCACTAGTGCGACCAGGGCTGCTTGCGGTCGAAGCGGAAATTGTCGGAATAGGATTTGGCGCGCGGCACAAGCACGTGCGGCTCGTAGACCTGATAGGCGATACCATGTTTTTCGGCATAAGCAATCGCCTCTTCCCGCGTATCGAACTCCAGCGCCACCTGCTGACGCATGTCGTTGGAACTGGTCCAGCCCATCAGAGGGTCCGGCACTCGGGCGGTTTCCGGCTCATACTCCAATAGCCACAATTTGATACGGGCCTTTCCCGACTGCATGGCGTTCTTGGCCGGCTTGTAGATGCGCGCGCGCATGTCCGTCTTCCTTAATTCCCACGGTGTCTCGAACCACCGTCCCTATAGCACGATCCGCCCTCGCTGCGCGCGGGTAGCGGTCCTCCGTTTTCGTAAGCGCGCACCGCGCG
Organism: Pseudomonadota bacterium; assembly: GCA_040389405.1. Lineage (GTDB taxonomy): Bacteria > Pseudomonadota > Alphaproteobacteria > Micropepsales > Micropepsaceae > Rhizomicrobium. The sequence continues at coordinate 244,165 of JAZJZY010000003.1, forward strand.
CAAACGAAAACGGAGATGGTCGGAGCGGTGTGATTCGAACACACGACCCTCTGCTCCCAAAGCAGATGCGCTACCAGGCTGCGCTACGCTCCGCACTGACTGAATTCGCCCGGTTCCTTACACGCATAGGGCCCCAGCGGGCAACCGAGGTCCAAAACCCTCCTCAGTTGGGCTTTTTCGCCAGTTCGGGAGCATGAACTTTTGCCCCTTCGGTGATGCCCAGAGCGGCCGCCCGGCCCGCATTCAGCTCGATTACCAGCTGGATCGGTTCGCCGGAGGGGATATTTTCCCGCGAATAGGGCGTGGCATTCGCCTTGATGCGGGCAATGGTGCCATTCGAGCGGACGAACAACATGTCCAGCGGCAGAACCGTATTCTCCATCCAGAAGCTGACCAGTTGGGGCGTGTGGAAATCGAACAGCATGCCGGCATCCGGCGCCATCGCCGTGCGGTACATCAAACCCTTTTCGCGGCTCTCATCGTCGGCCGCCACTTCCATCGAAAAATTGTGTGGTCCTGTTTTGGTGTCGATGGTGATGGTCTCGACCGGCAGGGCTGGCGGTGCGGCAAGCGCCGCGACGGGTAAAAACAGCGCCAGAACGGCAAAAAGGGCATGAAACGGAGCGCGCATCGGCGATTTCCCGGAAAGCCTACGCCTTTGCTTAGAAGCGGGCCCGGCCAAAATCAATTGGCGGCCCGCTAATCTTCCAGCTCCAGTTCGGCCGCCAGTTCACCCTTGGGGCCCAGACCGATGCGAAAACGGACCTGCTGGCCTTCGCGCAATTCTGCGATGCCGGACTGCCGAAGAACTTCCATATGCACAAAAATATCAAGCGTGCCGGGCCCGCGCGAAAGAAAGCCATACCCCTTGGCGCGATTGAACCATTTGACTATGCCCGCCTGCCACGGCCCTTGCGGTTCAGCATTATGGCGCGTGGCCCGTTCTGCGGGAGCAGACATCGGATGCGCGGTGGAATTGTCGAGCGAGATCAGCCGGCTTGCCTGCAAGCCGCGGGGGCCCGTAATCACTTCGCAGCTCACGGTCGCGCCCTCCTTGACCGTCTTGAACCCCGACTGGCGCACACAAGCCTGGTGCAGGAGGATGTCGCCACTGCCATCGGCTGCCGCGATAAACCCATACCCCTTGGTGAAGTCGAACCATTTCACCTGGCCCAGAATCCGGGAAGGTGCTTCCTGCGCCATGCGCGCTTCGGACGAGGACGGTTCTGCGCCGTTCTCCATCTGCCCTCCATTATTCTTGTTCTTGCCTGAACCCTGCCACAAACAATCGGGTTGGTAACTCAATTTACGATGCCCCCGCAGGAATATTTTGCCGCGGCAGATAAACGCGCAGGTTGCGTATCGCTTCGTGCTGATTGCATGTGCCGCTGCCAGACTGCGTGCAGGCATTTTATTGACGCTTGTGCTTTGGCTTCTTGCGGCGGAAACTTTGCCCATGAGCGAGGAATTGCAGACGGCCGCGGCTTGGTTGGCCGCCGGGCACAAGGTTGCGCTGGGCACGGTCATCCGGACCTGGGGATCGGCGCCCCGCCCGGCCGGAAGCCAGATCGCAGTGCGTGACGATGGCGCTTTTCTGGGCTCGGTCTCCGGCGGCTGCGTCGAAAGCGCGGTCATCGAGGCGGCGCTCACCACAATCGCCGATGCAAAAAACCGCGAACTGGAATTCGGTGTGACGGACGCCGACGCCTGGAGTGTCGGTTTGGCCTGTGGCGGCCGCATCCAGATTTTCGTCGAGCCTGTCGAGGGATGAAACGCGCCATTCTTGACGCGTTGACGCAGAACCCGACCAAGGCGTGGGTGCGGGCGCTGGACCGGGCGAGCGCGGAAGAAAAATTGATCGATCCTTTTCTGGATGAAACGCCGCTCGGGCTTGCCGCGCGCGCGGCGGCACGCACCGACACCAGCGGCGAAGCCGAGATCGATGGCCAACTCTGGTTTCTGGAAGTTCACAACCCGCCCTTGGAGCTGGCGCTGGTCGGTGCTGTGCATATCGCCCAGCCGCTGGCCGCGATGGCCCGCCTCGCCGGCTATAGGGTGCGCGTAATAGATCCCCGCGCCGCGTTCGCCACCGAGGCGCGCTTTCCGGGTATGACACTATATCGGGAATGGCCCGACGAAGTTCTGACGAAATTCCCTCTGAACAGCCGCTCTGCCCTGGTGGTCTTGGCGCATGACCCCAAGATCGACGATCCCGCGCTGCATGCCGCGCTCGGCTCGCGTGCCTTCTATATCGGCGCCCTGGGGTCGAAAAAGACCCACGCCGCCCGCCTGGAGCGCCTTTCCGAGCTCGGCCACCCACCCGAGGCTCTCGCCCGCATCAATGGACCGGTCGGACTTGCCATCGGCGCACGCAGCCCGGCCGAAATAGCCCTTTCGATTTTGGCGCAAATGACCCAGACTCTGCGGGCCTGACAGGGTTTGCGACAAATCCCTGTTTGCATGGAGACATGCGGTGACGACAAAATTGCGGTCTATGAGCAAAGATGAAGCCAAGCCACACATTCTCCTGGTGGAGGATGCGCGTGACATTCGTGAGCCCCTCGCGCGCTATCTGCGCGAGCATGGTTATCGTGCCACAACGGCACCCGATTCCGCCGCCGCCCGCAAAGTATTGAAAGGATCGGCGATCGATCTTTTGGTGCTGGACATCATGATGCCCGGCGAGGACGGGCTGAGCCTTTGCCGGTCGATCCGCGAGACCTCCCAGATTCCTGTCATCCTCCTCACCGCCCGGGGCGAAGAAGTCGACCGCATCATCGGGCTGGAGATGGGCGCCGACGATTATATCGCCAAACCTTTCTCGCCCCGCGAACTGATCGCGCGGGTTACCGCCGTTCTCCGCAGAACCCAGGCTCTGCCGCCCCGTCAAAAACCTCCGGGCGCCGAACGCATCCGCTTCGGTGAATGGACTTTGGATACCGGCCAACGCGAGCTGATCGGTCCGGACGGGATGGCGCTGCCGCTGTCATCCGGAGAATTTCGCCTTCTGACGGCGTTGCTGGAACGGCCCAAGATCGCCCTGACCCGCAATCAGCTGCTCGATCTCACCAAAGGCCGGGATGCCGACCTGTTCGACCGCTCGATCGATAACCATGTCAGCCGGCTGCGCAAGAAAATCGAGCCGGACCCCAAGAATCCGCGCTATATTAAAACTGTATGGGGAGGCGGCTACATTTTTGCGATGGAGCCGGAAGCGGCGTGAATGCAAAGCTGAAAATCTGGCCACGCACCCTGGCGGTGCAACTCATCGCGGTGACAGCCGCCGCCGTGGTCATTTCCAATTTCGCCGTCGCCTGGTGGTTCGAGCTGGGCAATGAACGGCAGAAGGAAACCGCGCTCAACGAACGCGTGCTCGATCGCGCCGCCGCGGTCGCCGCGACCTTGATCGCCATCCCGCCCGACGCCCGTAGCGCGGTAATGCATTCGATGAACTCGCCGCGCCTGTGGCAGTTCACCGAACTGCGTCCCGGCGATGAAATAACCCGACCCATGAGCGAGGAAGGCGTGCGCCTCGCCCAACGGCTCTCCGCCTCTCTGCCGCCCCAGGCGCGGGTCGGGCGGGCGACCGTGCTGGTGCGCGAGCCGCTGAACGAAATCCCCTCCTATCTGCTGCCCGCCTATGGTGACGAAAGCAATGACGCGATGCGTCTCGTCATTCCGCTCGACGCCAAAAAATCGATTTCAATGGTATTCCTGCGGTCCAAGCCCAACTGGCCGATCGAAATGCTCGTCGCCGCCACGGTAGCGACCCTGGTTACATCGGCGGGCGCGGCCCTGGTGGCCAGGCGCGTCGTGCGCCCACTTTCCGACCTCACAGCGGCGGCGTCGGTTGTGGCCCAGGGCGGCACGGCCCCGCATGTCGTGGAGAAAGGGCCCGACGATGTGCGCAATGCCGCGGCGGCCTTCAACCAGATGACGGAAAAGGTCACCCGCACGCTGGAGAGCCAACGCCATCTGCTGTCGGCGGTCGGCCATGATTTGCGCACCCCCATCACCGCGATGCGCATCAACCTTGAATTCGTCGAAGATGAAGACCTGCGCGAAGGTCTGCAGCAAAATCTGGACGAATTGCAGGACCTGACCGAACAGGTTCTGGCCGCGGCCCGGGGCGCGGGTGCCGAGGGCAAGCGCAGTGTCGATCTGTCGGCTCTGGTGGAAAGCATCTGCGCCGATCTCGATGATCTGGGCGAGCCGGTGACCTGGCAAAACCATGACCCGGCCCCTGTCAGTTGCCGCCCCAACGAGATTCGGCGCGCGGTGCGCAACCTGGTGGAAAATGCCGTCGCCTATGGCAGCAAGGCCGACGTCCAGATCGCCAACAATAGCGACGGCTACGATATCGTGGTCGAGGATGAAGGCCCCGGCATTCCCGAGGACGAACGTATCCGCGTGTTCGAACCCTTTGTGCGGCTGGAAAGCTCGCGTAACGCGGCCACGGGCGGTACCGGCCTTGGCCTCACTCTTGCCAAAGCCATCGCTGAAGGCCATGGCGGCGCCATTGTGCTGGAAAACCGGCACCAGGGCGGGCTCAGGGCTCGCATGCATCTGCCGCGCATGGCGGTAAAAGCCTAGACCCCTTAGATTGGCCCCATGCAGTTCGGACGTTTTCCCGTCGCCGGCGCCACCGGCGCGATTCTGGCCCATGGCGTGCGCCAGGGAACATTCTCTTTCCGCAAGGGGCGCGTCCTTTCGCAGGACGATATTCGGGCGCTGCAGGAAGCGGGCATTTCGGACATCACCATTGCCTGGGCAGAACCGGGCGATGTGCCGGAAGACGAAGCTGCGGCGCGCATTGCCCGCGCGGCGGCAGCCGATGATGGCTCGGTCCGGCTAGGCGCTGCTTTTACCGGACGGGCCAATCTCTACGCCCTAAAAAACGGCCTCGTCCTGATCGACATGGCGGCGATCGATGGCGCGAACATGCAGGACGAAGCCATCACCCTCGCCACTCTGCAGCCCTTCGCCAAAGTGACCGAGGGACAGATGCTGGCCACCATCAAGATCATTCCCTTCGCGACCCGCGAGACCAGCGTTGCATCCATCGAAACGCTTCTCGCAAAATCGCCTCCCATTCGCGTGGCGCCTTTCGTGCCCCGCCAGGTGGCGCTGGTATCGACGCGCCTCCCCGGCATGAAGCCTGCCCTGCTGGACAAAAATCATGAGGCGCTGGACGCACGGTTGAAACCCCTGGGTTCGGCCATCGCATTCGAACGCCGCGTGCCGCACGACATCAGCGCGGTTGCGGGCGCAATCACGGCCGCGGCTGAGAGCGGTGCCGATCCCATTCTCCTGTTCGGGGCGAGTGCCATCGCTGACCGCCGGGATGTTCTGCCGGCCGCACTGGAACGCGCGGGCGGGCGGGTGACAGTCCTGGGCATGCCGGTCGATCCCGGTAACCTTCTGATGACCGGAACGCTGGACGGTCGAGTCGTTATCGGCCTGCCCGGCTGCGCTCGCTCTCCTCGGCTGAACGGGTTCGATTTCGTGTTGTGGCGCGTGCTGGCGGGCCTGCCGGTGGGCCGTACTGAGATCTCTGCAATGGGTGTCGGCGGATTGCTGGTCGACAGTCCCGTCCGCCCCCATCCGCGCGAGGCGACACCTGTGACAGCGCCCCGGCTGCCGCGCATCGGCGCCGTGGTACTGGCGGCCGGCCATTCTTCTCGCATGCGGGCCGCAGGCGAGAACATCAACAAGCTGGTCCAGCCTTTGGCAGGCCAGCCGATGGTCCGATACGCAGTGGAAGCGGCGCTGAAAAGCGCAGCGTCCGATGTGGTTGTTGTCACTGGCAACGAAAATCACCGCGTCAGGGCCGCCCTCGAAGGCCTGCCAGTCATTTTTTCCGATAATTCAGATTATTCAAAAGGTTTGAGCACATCTCTCATCTCAGGTCTGAATGCCCTTCCAGCCGATTGCGACGGAGCTCTGATCCTTTTGGGGGACATGCCGGCCGTGGATTCCCACCTCCTCGACCGGTTGATCGCGGCCTTCGACCCCGGTGAAGATCGGGCCATCATCGTGCCGGTCCATGGCGGCAAGCGCGGCAATCCGGTCCTGTGGGCCCGGCGCTTTTTTGGCGAGATGCGGGAGCTCTCGGGCGATGCCGGGGCTCGCGCCTTGTTCGCGCCTTATGCCGGATTGATCTGCGAGGTGGAGGCTGGTTCGGATGCCCCCCTCACCGACATCGATACGGAGGAGGCCCTGTCTGCCTTCCGGGCCCGCAGCAACCCATGAGCGACCCGCTGTACCGCAAAGAGTTGCTACGCCTGGCTGCCGATGCGGCCGGTGCCGGCCGCCTGGCGCATCCGGATGGAACCGCCACGGCGCATAACCCGGCATGCGGCGACCGGATCACGGTGGACCTCCAGCTGGAGGACGGCCGGATCACGGCGCTGACCCACCACACCCAGGCCTGCGTGCTGACACAGGCATCGGCTGCGATCCTGGGTTCGCGGGCCAATGGGCTCGACCGAGCCAGCCTTCAGGCGCTGGCCGACAGCGTCACCGCCATGCTGGCTGGCGGTGCGGCGCCGGCGCCCCCATTTCAGTCCTTTGGCGTTTTCGACGGGGTCGCCAGCCACAAGGGTCGGCATGTCTGCGTCATGCTGCCGTTCAAAGCGGCGCTGGAGGCATTGGAGACTTCAGACGCGGCCAAACCAGGCGCTTAGCGGCCCGAGCGTGAGGCAGCCGTCCGTCTGGCGGGCCTCGCCTGTGCCGAAGTCCAGCGCTGTCGCCTGCTGCGGCAAAACCCAATCCATCGCGGTCCTGCCCAGATTGAAGACGCAGAGAATTTCGCCGCGCCGGAAAGCGAGCATCGGCAACGGTGCGTCCTGCAAGATCAAGTCCGCGTCGCGCAAACTGTCGTGCGCATTTCTGGCTTTCAGCATGGCGCGGGCAAATGCGAGGGCGGATCCGGGATCGCGTTCCTGTGCGGCGACAGTCAGCGCGCTATGGGCCGGTGCCAAAGGCAGCCATGGCGTGCCGGAAGTGAAGCCGAGATTCGGGCCCGGCTCCCATGGCATCGGGGTGCGGCAGCCATCGCGCCCCTTGAACAGCGGGTAGTAAAGATCGCCCACCGGATCACGCAACTGAGAACGCGCAAGATCGGCTTCCGGTAGCCCCAATTCCTCGCCCTGGTACAGCAAAACAGTTCCGCGCAGTGAAAACAGCAAAGCCAACATCATCTTTTCGGAACCCGTGCCGAAACGCGTGGCGGTGCGGGTCACGTCATGGTTGGAGAAGGCAATCGCCGGCCAATGGTCGGGATACTTGGCCAGAGTTTCCAGATGTGCCCGGATGGCTGTCACATCATTGGCCAGCAACAGCGCGAAGTTGTAGCCGGCATGCAACCCCTTGTCGGGCGGCAGATAACAGCCGGAACGCTCGAACTCTTCGGAAAACTCACCGAACACGAAGCGATCGTCGAAGGCTTCGACACGGCGGCGGATCACATCAAGGACAACCTTGTTCTCCGCCAGATTGGAGTCGTTGAGATGGCGCTGCATATTCGCGGCAGCAACCCATTCGGCGAACCCACGCGATGAAGCCGGAATAGCCGGATTGTCCTTCAGACCGGCGTCATGGAGAAACGCGTTGGCGACATCCAGGCGAAAGCCGTCGACGCCGCGCGTCAGCCACAACTCCAGCACGTCCAGCACCGCTTCGCGCGCGCCGGTATTGAGCCAGTTCAATTTCGGCTGTTGGCGAAGAAATTTGTGGTGATAATATTGCCGCCGCGCCGGCTGATAGGCCCAGGCGGGGCCGCCGAAAACCGACAACCAGTTGTTCGGCGCCGTGCCGTCATCCTTCGGATCGGCCCACACATACCAATCACGCTTGTTTAAATCGCCATCACGGCTGGCGGCGAACCAGTGGTGTTCGTCGGAGGTATGCGCCAGCACCTCGTCAAGAATGATTTTCAGGCCTCGCGCATGCGCGGCGTCAGTCAGGCTCTGGAAGTCATCCAGCGTGCCGTAATCCGGATGCACGCCATCATAATCCGAAACGTCATAGCCCCAGTCGCGGTTGGGCGATGGATGGATCGGCGACAGCCAGATCGCATCGACACCCAGCGCCGCGATATAATCAAGTTTGGAAACAAGCCCGGCGAAGTCGCCCAGCCCGTCACCGTTGCTGTCCCGGAAACTGCGGACATAAACCTGATAGATCACCGCGCCACGCCACCAGGGGCGAAGCGCGGCAACCAAATCAGACTTCGCTGGCGCTGGAGATGACCTTGTGCACTAGACCGTATTTCTGCGCCTCTTCCGCGCCCATCCAGAAATTACGCTCGGTGTCGGTAACGACCTTCTCGTAAGGTTGGCCGGTCTCCACCGCGATCTCCTTGATGAGACGCGCGCGCATCTTGAGGATTTCTTCGGCCTCGATGGTAATGTCGGACGCCTGGCCGCGCACGCCGCCCAGAGGCTGGTGCAGCAGGAAGCGCGTGAACGGCAAGCAGAAGCGGTTCTCGCGCTTGGCGCCCAGATAGATATGCGCGCCCGCACTGGCGACCCAGCCAGTGCCGATCACCTTCACCCGGTTGCCGACAAAGCGGATCATATCATGGATGGTGTCACCCGACTCGACATGGCCGCCCGGTGAATTGACGATGACGCGGATGTCGCCTTCGCTTTCGGCATAGGCCAGCAACTGGGCGGTGACCCGCTCGGCCATCTTCATGTCCACTTCACCGAAAATCAGCACGGTGCGGGACTTGTAGAGCGCCTTGGCGATTTCGGAGGATTGCGGCTCCGGCGTCTTGGCCTTCTCGTCGTCTTTTTCGTCAGGTTCTTCGTCGGCGCGGCGCAAGGTCAACTCCGGGTACGAGGGATCGGTCAGTCTAGCGATGACAGGAGATATAGGAAGGCACAACCCGCTTATAAAGCCTGAACGGCCTCGGTCAAAGTTGGCCCGATTTCCCGGTGCAAAACCAAGTCCGCATAGGGGTCTTGCTCGGTTTCGTCCCGGTTGAGGATGACGAATCTGGCCCCTGCCCGCTTGGCGACCAGCGGGAAAGCGGCCGCCGGATAGACCACCAGCGAGGAACCCGCCACCAGCATGAGATCGGCGGCAATGCTGGCTTCCTGTGCCCGTTCCATCTCCGCTTCCGGCATCGCCTGGCCGAACGAGATGGTGGCGGTCTTGATGATACCGCCGCAAAGTCTGCAGTCCGGCGCCTCGCCATGACCTTCAAAATGCGCGCGAATATCGTCGATTTCCAGTCGCGTGCCGCAGGTAAGGCATTTGGCATAACGCGTGCTGCCATGCAGCTCGATCACCTGATTCTCCGGCACCCCCGCCGCCTGATGCAGGCTGTCGATATTCTGGGTGATGACGGCAGCGACAATGCCCCGACGCACCAATTCCGCCACCGCGAGATGTCCGGAATTCGGTTTCACCGCATTCCAGGTTTCTTCCATTTCAAAACGCCGTTCCCAGGACACCCGCCGCGCCGCAGGATCCGCGATATAATCCTGAAATTGCACCGGCATCATCTTGGTCCAGATGCCGCCCGGCGAACGAAAATCGGGAATACCCGACTCCGTCGAAATTCCCGCGCCGGTAAAGACCACCGCGCGACGCGCATTCCGGAGCAGATCGGCAAGTTCGGCGATATCGCAATCCACGCGCGTGCTGATCCCTCGATCTTATTTCTTGGGCACGAAGGGTTTCACCGCGCCGCAATCCGCCTTGAGCCAGTCGCCCTTGAACGAAGAAGACGTATCCACCGGCTGTCCGCTCATATTGCCCTTGAAGTTGTAGGAACCGGCATAATGTTCTGCGCCGCTATAGCTGATCTGCATCTGGCCGGTGCCCTTCATTTCGCCGGTGCACACGGTCTGCGCTGTCATCGAGGAAGCCGTCTGGCTCACGATATGACTGGTGCAGTTCATTTCATTCTTGCCCATAGCCGGCAGCTTGTCGGAATCCACTTCCGCCTGCGTCATGCAGATCTGCGATGCGAAGCTGCGAGCCGTGGGCATCTTCACGCCCATCTTCTTCATCTGCTCCATCGCTTCGGGCGGAATGGATGGGGTCGCCATATTCATGCTGGTCGTGACATTCCACAATCCGGCCTTGCCATGGCCGGCAAGCGCCGCGCTCGGCGCCAGGACCAGCGCCACCGCAGATAATCCGATCAGGAAATTTCCAATCCGCATTCAAGCCCCGATATCAATGACTCGCGGAATCTGGCACGCCGGCCAAGACTTGAACAGCTAGAACTGACCATGCAAGCGCAGGCCCAGCACCGAAATCGGTCCGCGATCGGAATTGTAGGCAGGGTTGGCAATGAACTGATAATCCGCGCTTAAAGAAACGCCCGTGAACAAGGCCGCGCGATAATAGGCTTCCACCACATTTTCGCGTGCCGGATTGGGAAGCCGGCCATCGCCCACCAGAATACCCAGCCCACCAGCCGCCAGATAACGCTCCGCCGCGCGCGAAATGCCGGCGCTTTCGAAAGCAACCCCGACGGCATCCTCGCCTCGTGCCCAGGATGTTCCTTTCAATGAAAGACCTGTCGCCACGCTGTTGTCGATGTCGGTGAACTCGTCGGCTTCGCGGCTGCCGTCGGTCAATCCCGCCCGGAGAAATGCACCCAGATCATCGCTGAGGCCCTGCTCCAGATTGACGACAAAACCGGAGCGGAAACTCGGCCGGCGGACGCGGGCGGTATCGGGAATCTGGGATACCGCAATCGCCTGTGCCACGGCGTCGTCATAGCGACCGAAATTTCCGCGATTGGCGTAACTCAGGATTTTCGCCTTGCCGTCATGGCCAAACAGCTGAAAGCGCCGCTCCAGTTCAGCATCGATCTGATACTGACCGAAACCGCGCGTCAATTCGGTGCCGTTTGGAATGCGGGACAGGTTGAAGAAACCGCCGCGCAACGTCCAGTCGCCGGTATTCCATTCCGCTGCAAGCCCGTAGCTATAGCCCCAGGCATCGGCGGCGTAGTCGAAGGAACCGGTATCGATGATCGCCCAATTGAGAAAATCGGTCGCCGGATCGTGCGCATAGGAATTGGTATCGAAAATATCGACGGTGCCAAACTTGCCCACGGTAATGACAAGATTGTCATGTGACCGGCTAGCGCCCAATTGATTGGCGGATGCCGCGACGTCTTCTTCGTCACCACCGAGATCGATGGTCTGCCGAAGGAAAAGCCGATGCAGACGGAAATAGGGTTCGGATTTGCCGACCTTCGATCCCTGACCGTTGACGAACCCCGCCACGCCAAGAGTGTTGGACAAACCAAAGCCCTGGTCGATTTCTCCGTTTGCCCAGGCTTCCGCGCCATCCCAGGGGCGCCCCCCGGCGAACAGTGTGGCGTTGACGGTCTCATTGCCCCGACTGCCCGGATCCATGCTGTTCGTGCCTCGATATGGCGAACGAAAGCCCGGATGATATTGCACAATGAACGTGGATTGGCCGTGCAGCGCCCAATCTTCCGCTTCGCCGGCAAAGGCGTTCGGCGCCGATACGGCGATCACAAACATGGCGATGCAGAACCGGGACGACATGCTGACACCCACAGGGTTCGTGGCCTTAAGACCGTAAACCACGAGATATCAAAAGCCGTGTGACAGAAACAGAAAAGGAGTGGGACCGATCAGGATTTCGTCTTGGCCCGTTCGACGCCTTCGAGGATCATCTGGCGCGCTTCGGCGGCGTCGCCCCAGCGCAGGATCTTAACCCATTTGCCCGGCTCCAGATCTTTGTAATGCGCAAAGAAATGCTCGATCTGGCTGATCGTGATGTCCGGTAGATCCTTGTAATTGGTGATGCCGTCGAAACGCTGGCTGATATGCTGCGACGGCACCGCCACGATCTTTTCATCCTTGCCGGCATTGTCTTCCATCAGCAAAACGCCGACCGGACGCACGCTGATCACTGCACCGGGAGCAATGGCGCGGGTATTGGCGATCAAGACATCCACCGGATCGCCGTCGCCGGACAAAGTGTGGGGGATGAAGCCGTAATTCCCTGGATAACGCATCGCGGTATAGAGAAAGCGATCCACCACCAGCGTGCCGGATTCCTTGTCGAGTTCGTACTTGATCGGCTCACCGCCCACCGGGACCTCGACAATGACATTGACGTCATCCGGGACGTTGCGGCCGATAGCGATTTTGTCGATGCGCATAAGTTCAAAATTCCCGCGAAAAGACGACCTCCTAGGGGGCCGCTCTCCCGTGCCGCCAGTAGGCAAATTGACACGGCAGCCATGCAGGCCGGTGCTGGCAATCCCCCGGTACGACCGCTAGGTTCGGGGGAACTGATAAAAACTCAAGGGGAACCGCCGATGCGCCGCCTTTTAAGCACCCTGACCAGCCTGTCATTCCTGCTGACGCCGTCGCTCGGAATGACCCAGCCGGCGGGCAATTCTCAAGTCTCCGAATTCAATGGCGCGAAAGTCGCCGCCAAATTTCCGCCGCCGGTCGAAGCCGCAAATGGCATGGCGGTGAGTTCTCAGCGCGATGCGTCCAAAGCGGGCGCAGACATTCTGGCCGCCGGCGGCAACGCCATCGATGCTGCCGTCGCGATCGGCTATGCACTGGCGGTGACGCATCCCTGCTGCGGCAACATTGGCGGCGGCGGCTTTGCCACCATTCATCTGGCCAACGGCAAGGACACCTTCATCAACTTTCGTGAGAAAGCACCCGCCGCAGCCTCGGCCAACATGTATCTGGACGCCAAGGGCGATGTGATCCCCAATCTGTCACTGCATGGCTACAAGGCCGTGGGCGTGCCCGGCAGTGTGATGGGTTTCCAGAAGATGCTGGACGAATACGGCACCATGAAGCGCGAACAGGTGATGGTCGCCGCGATCAAGCTGGCCGACCAGGGCTATGTGCTGCAGGAAGGCGATGTACGGACCTACGGTTTCGGGGCGGAAGCCTTCTCCAAGGAGCCCAATGTCGCGGCGATCTTCCTCAACAATGGCCAGCCCTGGAAAGTGGGCGAAACCCTGGTGCAGAAGAACCTCGCCGCCACATTGAAGCAGATCTCCGCGCAAGGGCCGGACGTCTTCTACAAGGGCGATATCGCCCAGCGCGTGGTGGACGCCTCCAAAACCAATGGCGGCCTGCTCACCATGAAGGATTTCGCGGATTACACCGTCACCGAAAGCACGCCGCTTTACTGCAACTATCGCGGCTACCGCATCATCTCCTCGCCGCCGCCTTCGTCCGGCGGCGCGTCGATGTGCGAGATCCTGAACATCCTTTCCGGTTATCCGATGGACAAGATGCCGGTGCATTCCGCCAAGAGCGTGCATTTGATGGTGGAAGCGATGCGCCATGCCTATGTCGACCGCAACTTCTCATTGGGCGATCCAGCCTTCGTGAAGAACCCGCTGGACAAGATCCTGTCGAAAAAGCACGCCGCCGCTATTCGCGCCAAAATCGATCCGGTCAAGGCAACACCTTCGTCCGAAGTGAAGATCGGTGTGACGCCTCATGAAACCGACCAGACCACCCATTACTCGGTGGTGGACAAAGCCGGCAATGCGGTTTCCGTCACCTACACCATCAATGGCGGTTTCGGCTCGCAGGTGATCGCGGGCAATACCGGATTCTTCCTGAACAATGAAATGGACGATTTCACGTCCAAGGTCGGTGCACCCAATCTGTTCGGCCTGGTGCAGGGCGAGAATAACTCCATCCAGCCTGGCAAGCGGCCGCTCAGCTCGATGAGCCCCACCATCATCACCAAGAATGGCAAGATCTTCATGGTGACGGGCAGCCCCGGCGGCTCGCGCATCATCACCATCACGTTGGAGTCGATTCTCAACGTGATCGATCACAAGATGGACGCGCAGGCGGCGGTGAATTATCCCCGCATTCATCACCAGTGGATGCCGGACACGGTCTATATCGAGGACGGCGCCATCACACCCGAAGTCCGCAAGGAATTGGAAGGCAATGGCTATAAATTCACCGAGAACCGTCCCTGGGGCTCCGACGAGGCCATCATCATCGGCACCAAAAGCGGCAAGCGCGTTCTTTATGGCGCCAATGACGGGCGGGCCACGGCCGGCGCGGCAGTGGGCAATTAAGCGCCGTCATTCCTGAAATGCAGGGGCGGCGCGACTTTCCGGTTGCGCCGCCCACTTTCTTTCGGGGGTCCCGGGCGTTAGGTTTGCGTTCAGCGCCGGACATCAAATGCGATATTCAGGGGGAATTGCCATGCGTCGTTTTCTGAGTGTGCTGGTCAGCACCTCGTTCCTGCTCACGCCCACGCTCAGCATCGCCGACAATGCCGGCATCGCCCCGCCCTCCCTCACGCCGCCGCCGGTCGAAGCCGAGCACGGCATGGTGGTCAGTTCGCAGCATTATGCGTCACAGATCGGTGCCGATGTGCTGAAGGCCGGCGGCAATGCGGTCGATGCCGCGGTTGCGGTGGGTTACGCGCTGGCGGTGACGCATCCCTGCTGCGGCAATATCGGTGGCGGCGGTTTCGCCACCATCCATCTGGCCAACGGCACGGACACCTTCATCGACTTTCGCGAGAAGGCGCCCGCCGCCGCGACTGAGAACATGTATCTCGACGCCAAGGGCAACGTGATCCCCAATCTCAGCCTGTTCGGCTTCAAGGCTGTGGGCGTGCCCGGCAGTGTGATGGGCTTCCAAAAGATGCTGGACAAGTACGGCACCATGAAGCGTGAGCAGTTGATCGCGCCCGCCATCAAGTTGGCGGACAACGGCTTCGTGCTGAAGCGGGGCGATGTCGATCTGCTGCAATGGGGCACCCAGTATTTCAAGAAACAGCCCAACGTTGCCGCGATCTTCCTCAACAAAGGTCAACCGTTCAAAGTTGGCGAGACCCTGGTGCAAAAACAGCTGGCCGCTACGTTGCGCAAAGTCTCTGCCGGCGGGCCTGATGCCTTTTACAAGGGTGACATCGCCCAGCGCGTGGTCGCCGCCAGCAAGGCCAATGGCGGATTGCTGACGATGAAGGATTTCGCTGATTACACAGTGGAGGAAACCAAGCCCGTCACCTGCTCCTATCGCGGTTACCAGATCATTTCCTCGCCCCCACCTTCCTCCGGCGGCACCATCGTGTGCGAGATCATGAACATCCTGTCCGCCTACCCCATGGACAAGATGGAGCCGCATTCGGCCAAAAGCGTGCACCTGATGGTGGAAGCGATGCGCCGCGCTTATGTCGACCGCAATTTTTCGCTGGGCGATCCTGCCTTTGTGAAGAACCCCGTCGACAAGCTGTTGTCCGAAAAACACGCCGCAGGCATCCGCGCCAAGATCAATCCGACCAAGGCGACGCCGTCTGCGGAAATCCGCACCGGCGAAGTCATGCATGAGAACAACGAGACCACGCATTATTCCGTGGTCGACAAGGACGGCAACGCCGTTTCCGTCACCTACACCATCAACAACAATTTCGGCGCCAATGTGATCGCGGGCGATACCGGCTTCTTCCTCAACGACGAGATGGACGATTTCACATCCAAAGTGGGGGCACCCAATCTCTTCGGCCTGGTCCAAGGCAAGAACAACGCCATCGCGCCGGGCAAGCGGCCACTCTCGTCCATGAGCCCATCCATCGTCACCAAGGACGGCAAGATCTTCATGGTGATCGGCAGCCCGGACGGCTCGCGCATCATCACCATCACCTTGGAAGCGATGCTCAATGTCATCGACCACAACATGAACATCCAGCAGGCGATCAACTATCCCCGTATCCATCATCAATGGATGCCGGACGTGGTCTATATCGAAAAAGGCGCGCTGACGCCAGAAGTGCAGAAGCAACTCGCCGCCCAGGGGCACAAGTTCCAGAATGATGTTCCCTGGGGCGAAGCCGAAGGCATCGTCATCGGCACCAAGAACGGCAAACGCATGCTCTACGGCGCCAATGACGGTCGCGTCGAAGCCGGCGCCGCAATCGGTCATTGACCGTGATGCGCGCCCCGTCGGTCGTGGTCTTGGCGTGCATGATGCCGATGCTCGCCGCAGCGGCACCGTTCCCGACGCCGGACGCCGTGCTGGCGGGCGCACCCGCCAGTGACTGGCAGGCACTCGATCCCGCCGACACGCTGTACATGGACCTGCCGGCCGGACGTGTCGTCATTCTGCTGGCGCCCGGTTTTGCGCCCAAGACCATCGCTAATATTAAGTCTCTGACCCGCGAGAAATATTTCGACAACGCCTCGTTGCTGCGTTCGCAGGACAATTATGTCGTGCAATGGTCGCAGGAGAATAAGGAGCGCAAGGCGGCCAAAGCGACACTCAAGGGCTTTGTCGAATTCGACCGGCCCGCATCCCCGTCGCTGGTGCGCCTGCCAGATCGCGACACCTATGCGGCGCAGTCGGGATTTGATGGCAACTTCCCAACCGGCAGCGACGGCAAGCGCGAATGGCTGCTGCATTGCTATGGCATGGTCGGGGCCGGCCGCGACAACGCCGCCGATTCCGGCAGCGGTGTTGAACTCTATGCCGTGACGGGGCAGTCGCCCCGCCAATTGGACCGCAACATCACTCTGGTGGGGCGCGTGGTGCAGGGCATGGACCTTCTGTCCGCCCTGCCCAGGGGCCCCGCACCGATGGGCTTCTATGCGAAGCCGGATCAATACATGCCGATAAAGTCCATCCGGCTGGCCTCCGAACTTCCCGCGCAGGATCGGCTGGCGCTTCAATTCCTGAAGACGGATACCAAATCCTTCACCGCCTATGTCGAAGCCCGGCGCAACCGGCACAATGACTGGTTCGTGCGCCCCGCCGGCGCAATCGATGCCTGCAACATTCCGCTGCCGGTCCGAAAGGCGCCCTGACAGAGTTTTACTTCGATTTGAGCCGGCACTCGAGATAAGCGGTGGTTCCGGGAATTGCGCCGCTGTCGATGCAATGTTCGCGGACATCCCGCGCCCTTCGCTGCTCGCCATAGATGGCCGCGTCGTTCCGAGTTTTTTCAACCTGATGCGCCGATACGCATCCGGCGAGCAGAAGAAAAAGACCCAGCGCCCGCAAAGGACTGCCGATTTGCGCGTTTGAGTCTGAGGGAATCTTTTGTTTGGCTATCACGGTCCTATATTCACCAGTGGAAACACGTCATCAAGCCGCGCACGATTGCCAATGGAGCAGACCATGCCCGAGTCCGGCATCAAAGGACATAAAACGCACGTCTACAAGATTATGAAGTCGCTGGTGGGCGCTCTGAAGCTGGTCGCCAGCGACTATGGTCTTTCCGCCATCTTGTGGGAAAATGACAATCCCAAGCGGGTTCGATTGAATATCGTCGGTGAAGACCGGAACCATCCGGTCTTGCTGGAAACCGAACGCCAGCTGGCCGAATATTTTGCAGGAGCACGAAAGAAATTCACGGTGACCTTGGATTTCACCGGGACGGAATTTCAGAAGAAGGTGTGGCAGGCCTTGCTCGCCATTCCTTTTGGTCAGACCCGCAGCTATGGCGAAATCGCCAAGGCGTTGGGCAATGCGAAAGCGATGCGCGCGGTGGGCGCCGCGAACGGAAAGAACCCCATCTCCATCATCGCACCCTGCCACCGGGTCATTGGCTCGACCGGCAAACTTACCGGCTTTGCCGGGGGGCTCGACGTAAAAGCCCGGCTGTTGGATTTGGAGCAAGCGGGCTCGGTATTTTCCCCGACGCTACCGGACACACTGTTCCATGTGACCGGGGCAGGCCGATAATCCGATCACGCGCACTATAATTCCGACGAGGGATTCATCGCTCGTAGAATTCGGCGAAAAAGATACCGCCCTCGGGGAAAATTTCGGGGGGGCACGATATTTATTTGTCGGCGGCTCGCGTCATTTTCCGCTTTTCAAGCTCTCAGGATTGTTGGAGTAGGCAACGATATAAGCGACCAAGTCGTGTGCCATCTGCTGAGATAAGACGGGCTCGCCTTTCGGCATCGTGCTGAAGATGACACCAAAAAGAGCATCCGCATCCCTCCCCTGCCAATCCTTATAAAACGCTGATCCCGTGAGCGGCGGCGCGCTTCCTCCGCTCAGGTCGTGGGAGTGACAAGCCCAGCACACAGCATCAAAAATATGTTGCCCCCCTGAAACGTTGCCGGGCGGCACCGGCCGGCCGACGCCGAAATCAAGCATTTCTGGCGATCGAGGCGCAGCCACCGACGTGGAAGCAATAATTAAAGTAATGCACCCTGCGAAAGCACCCACCCAATTCTTATTCACAATACCTCCCGACGTTCGGCATACGAAGCGCACACTATCGCGGCAAAGATACCGCATTTGGTTTTCCAGTTGTCCACGATCTTACGAGCGAAACCCATTTCTGGGCTCATGGTAGCGCAGCCCGCCCCGCCAAAAGCCCCCGATAAAACCGCTTGCTCCCATCAGGCGCGGCCAGCTTCCGAATGCGCCGGTGCCGAGGTTCAAAACTGTGGCGATCTAGGGAACGCCAGTGCCTTTGCCGAGGGCTTGAACGATCCTCGGCTGGCAAGATTGGGGATGCCTTCGCTCTATAGCGGGCGTGCTCATGCGTCCGCTGCGAGACGAATGCCACTGAACTGCCAGCGCGCTTGTGGAGGGAAAAAGTTGCGATAGCTGGGCCTTCCGTGTCCGGCCGGCGTGACACTGGAACCGCCGCGCAGCACCATTTGGCCCACCATGAACTTGCCATTGTATTCCGAAACGGCGCCTTCGAAGGGTTTGAAGCCCGGATAGGGGTCATAGGAGGAGCGGGTCCATTCCCATACATCACCGTCATGGGTGACGGCAGCCGCTTCCCATTCAAATTCCGTGGGCAGCCGCGCGCCCGCCCAGGCGGCATAGGCGGCCGCTTCATAGAAGCTCACATGCTCCACCGGCGCATGGGGATCGAGCGGCACGACTCCGGAAAGGGTGAAAACAGACCGGTCGGCGCTGGTATCGTCATCAATCAGCCAGTAAAGCGGCGCGTCCCACCCTTCCTCCTGTACGCGCGCCCAGCCGTCAGACAGCCAGAATTCGGGATGCCGGTAGCCACCTTCGGTGACGAAGGCGAGATATTCGGCATTGCTCACCGGCCGTGACGCGATACGGAAAGGTTGAAGCAGTATCCGATGGCGGGGGCGCTCATTGTCGAAGGCAAAAGCCGGCCCATCATGGCCAACCAGGCATATCCCGCCCGGATGGTTCTGCCATTCCAGGTCCCGCGGCCCTTGGGGCGTGGGTGATTCTTGGCCGTAGGATGGCAGCAAGGGATTTGCGAACAAGGCGTGCTTGATGTCGGTGAGGATCAGCTCCTGGTGCTGCTGTTCGTGGTTCAATCCCAGCAGAATCGCCGCATGAAGGCGCTCGTTGTTCAGGGCTTCCTCAAGGACGGAGCCCATCGCGGCATCGACATGCGCGCGATAGGCAAGGACCTCGTCCAGGGACGGGCGGGTGAGAAGCCCGCGCCGCGGCCTGGGATGTCTGGGACCCAAGGCCTCGTAATAGGAATTGAACAGAAAGGCGAGGCGCGGATCGAAGGCCTGATAGCCTTCGCGCGCCGACAGGATCACGGTCTCGAAGAACCAACTGGTATGGGCGAGATGCCATTTGACAGGGCTGGCATCGGGCATGGACTGGATGGCGCAGTCTTCCGCCGACAAAGGCTGCGCCAGCGCCTCACTGTGGGCGCGGACGGCGGCATAGATCTTGTTCAGCGGCGCAAGGCCCAAGTCGGTGAAAGGGGCGGCTTTCATTAGATCTCCTTCCAGGCGGAAGGTTATGCCGCCTCGACCCTGAAATGGGAGTCGAAATGGCAATAACAACCACGACTTCCGGACAATCGGGAACGGAAATTGAACTTCCGGATTAGAAGTGAAGCCAGCTTCATTTACAGTTCCGGGCCATTTCTTGGCTTTTAAACAGGCAGGTAAGACAATGGCCGCAATTCAGAAGTCAATTTCCCCGAAAGGGCGCGCTTCGGACGGAACCCATGCTGAGAGTTGGGAGGCGGAGTTCGAAAGCGATATAATTGATGGCCTGCAGGATCCCTTCAAACGGATATCCTGCCGCTGGCTGTACAACCAGCGTGGGTCCGAATTATTCGAGGCAATCACGCTTCTACCAGAATATTATCCCACGCGGACAGAGACCACCATTTTAAGGAATTGCGCAGCTGAGCTTTCGACCTTCATCGGTGAAAACGCAGCTATCGTTGAGTATGGTGCCGGTGCCGCCGTCAAGACTGAACTCTTGTTGAGCGCGGCCAAAAACCCTTCGCTTTACATCGCTATCGATATCGCCAAGGACTTCCTGACAGATGCGTTGCGCCGATTGGACGCCCGCTTCCCGCAGCTACGCAAGATTTGCATCGGTGCGGACTTCACCCGCGATTTTCCGCTCCCGGAAGCGTATCCCCACATTCGCCGCGTGGCCTTCTTTCCCGGATCGACGCTGGGCAATCTTCCTACCAGCGATGCCAAGGCCTTCCTCAGCAGAGTGCGCAATCACGTCGGCTCGGATGGCGCCGCGATTATTGGAGTTGACCTCATCAAGCCGCTCGACATCCTCCTGCCGGCTTATGACGACGCGGCTGGCGTGACAGCCGCATTCAATCTGAATCTTCTCGAACGCATCAATTCCGAGTTGGCCGGAAACTTTGATCTCAGGGCCTTCAAACACGAGGCCCGCTGGAACGTTGCAGAGAGCGCTGTCGAGATGCACCTAGTGTCGGCAAAGGACCAGGTCGCCGAGATTGCTGGCGAAAAAATCGTCTTCGCGGAAGGGGAAAGCATCCATACAGAAAGTTCGCGGAAATACAGTCCTGAGCGATTCGAAATTATTGCGCGCGCATCTGGTTGGAAAGTCTCGCGCTTTTGGACCGACGGCAAAGGCTGGTTCGGCGTGTTCGGTCTGAGGGCAATCTAACCAAGCAGAAATGCGATGTCGCGGAAGGCGCTCTACGGGAACTTCCGTGATCCGCATCTGCGGAAGGAGCGGCAACGGTGCGTTCCATCTTGGCAACTTGGCTGTGTCGGCGCTGGCGATCGTCCCGGCGCTGATCGGCTCCGCAGGCCCCAGATCGAACGGTCGAGGCGCAGTGTGCCGTTCTTGGCTTTCGCCACCATGCCAGCAAAATAATGCGCCGGAGTCTGAGTCAAGGAACGCCTGACGACCAGCTTATTGCCAAACCCAAGAAACTGGTGTGGCAGTCAGGCAAAAAGCAATTTCAATTCTAAAAAAAGCTGGTGCGCCCTAGGGGAGTCGAACCCCTCTTGCAGGAATGAAAATCCTGAGTCCTAACCGATAGACGAAGGGCGCGGCCAGAAACCGGGCTATACCGGCCAAAAATGCTTATTGCAAGCGGATTCAGGCGCTTGCCGCAGCATCCTCGATCTGGAGCTGAACCCGCTCCTGGCCGTTCCAATCGTCTGTCCGCAGCTTTCCCGCGACGTGAATTGAACGTCCACGAGCCTTCAAAAGACCCTCCCCCAGGGGCGTACCAGCGGCCCGGAATGCTATGGCATCCAGACGTGCGCCGTCGCCCCCCGTAAGCCGCACTTTGACATGCGCGCCGCCGACCACATCGGCAAAGGCCACCCGCACATCGGGGAACACCAGAAGCGGTTCGAGATTGCCTGCCCCGTAAGGACCCGCCAATGCGATCTCGGCGACCAGATTGCGCCCAGCCGCCGCGGGCGACGACACCGCATCCAGAACCAGGCTGGCGGCCTCTTCATAGGCCGCTTCGGTGCCAGAGAATTGCTGCTCCAGGAACTTGCGAAAGCCAGGAAGCTGATCCGACATCAGGGAAAAGCCTGCCGCCATGGCATGACCGCCACCCGCTTCGATCAACCCGTGCTCGCGCGCGGCGCGCACCATGCGGCCGATATCGATACCCGATATGGAACGGGCGGATCCGCGCCCCATGCCGCCTTCAAAACCGGCGACAAAAGACGGCTTGGCGAAGCGTTCCTTCAGCCGGCCCGCCACGATCCCCACCACACCGGGATGCCAACCGTCGTTGGAGACCAGCAGGAAGGGCGCATTATCCTGCGCGGCGGCCAGCGCGACCGCTTCCTCCAGAATCAATTTTTCGATTCCCTGACGCTCGCGATTGTGCAGATCGAGCTGCTGGGCGAAGCCTTCCGCCGCTTGCACATCGCGCGCGGTGAGAAGATCGGCGCCCAACCCCGAACGCCCGACGCGGCCCCCGGCATTGATACGCGGCCCGAATACGAAACCCAGATGATAGGCCGTGAAAGGCGGCGCGGATTTTCCCACCGCCGCCAACGCCGCCAAGCCAGGACGCGAAAGCTTCGACAATTGCCCCAGGCCCTGGCGCACAAAGGCGCGATTGACACCGACCAGCGGCACCACATCGCAAACCGTCGCCAGCCCCACCAGGTCGAGATGCTCGCGCAGATCCGGTTCGGGGATGTCGCGTTCAGTAAAAAAGCCCGCTTCGCGCAGTGCGCGATTGAGAGCCACCATGAACAGAAACGTCACGCCGGCGGCGCACAGATAAGTGAGGCCCGACTGATCGGCGGGCTGATTGGGATTGACGTGGGCCACCGCATCGGGCCGCGTCTCGACGCGGTGATGATCCAGCACCACCACATCCAGGCCGATCTCACGCGCCGCTTCAAATGCCGCGCCGCCGGATGCGCCGCAATCCACGGTCACGACCAGAGAGGCGCCTTCCGCTCTCAAGGCCTGCATCGCGGACGCGGAAGGACCGTAACCTTCGGTCATCCGGTCCGGTATGTAGAGACGAGGCGGCGAACCCAGACCCGTGAGGAAATTTCCCAGCAGCGCCGTTGAGGTTGAGCCGTCCACGTCATAGTCGCCGAACACCGCTATGTGCTCGCCCGCCTCCAGCGCATGCTTGACGCGCACCACCGCCGCATCCATCTCGGCCAGCAATCGCGGGTCGGGCAGGAATTTCTTCAAGGTGGGATTGAGGTAATCATACGCGTCCGCCACCGGTATTCCGCGCACGGCCAGAAGCCGCGCCAGCACGGGCGAAAGAGTCAAATCCTGTTGCAGTTGGCGGGCGAGCGCATCGTCGCCTGCTTCCAGCCGCCAGCGGCGGCCGGAAAAGCTGCGGGCAACGCCGAATGCCGCTTCCGGCCGGGCGGCCAGCGCCCCAGGGGTCAGCGCCTCAACCAACGTTCCGGCGATGGCGCGCTTTGATCCAGCGCACGGTACCGGTGGACGAACGCATCACGACGCTCTCGGTGGTGACATAATCGCCGACGCGATGAACGCCCGCCAACATGGAGCCGTCCGTTACGCCGGTGGCGGAGAACACCACATCGCCCGAGACCAGATCTGTCATGGCGTATTTGCGATTGAAATCCTTGATGCCGATCTTCTCGGCGCGGCGCTTTTCATCATCCTTTTTGAAAATCAGGCGCGCCTGCATCTGTCCACCGATGCAGCGCAGCGCCGCCGCCGCCAGCACGCCTTCTGGGGCGCCGCCCTGGCCGATATAAAGATCGATACCGGTGGCCGGGTCTGTGGTGGCGATCACGCCGGCCACGTCACCATCGGTGATCAGTCTCACCGAGGCGCCAGCCTTGCGGATCTTGGCGATCAGTTCTTCGTGTCGCGGCCTGTCCATAATGCAGACCGAAATTTCATACGGCTTGACGCCCTTGGCTTTGGCCAACGCGTTGATGTTGTCGCCCGGCTCGGCGTCGAGATCGATCAAGCCTTCCGCGAAACCGCCGCCGATGGCGATCTTGTCCATATAGGTATCCGGTGCGTGCAGCATGGTGCCGGGCTCCGCCATCGCCATCACCGCCAGCGCATTGGCCATCGCCTTGGCCGTGAGCGTTGTGCCTTCCAGGGGATCGAGCGCGATATCGACCGCCAGACCGCCCTGCCCGACTTTCTCGCCGATGAAAAGCATCGGCGCCTCGTCGCGCTCACCTTCGCCGATCACCACGGTGCCGTCGATCGGCAACACATTGAAGGCCGCCCGCATGGCTTCCACCGCGGCCTGGTCGGCGGCATGCTCATCGCCGCGCCCGATCTGCGCGGCAGCCGCAATTGCGGCTGCCTCGGTAACGCGCACAGCTTCCAATGCAAAAGCACGGTCCAGCGGCTGAACTGTGGAAGGGGGGCGGATTAAAGTCATGTCATCTCCTGGGCACTGGCCGTCTCAGGCGGCAGATTTCTTGCGTTGAGGTGGCCACATATCATCGCCTGGTTACCGTCCGCTTACGCGGCCTCCATGGGAATCATGCAGGGACGAGCCCGCACCTTGTCCGAGGCGGCAATGGCCTTCAAGGCGCGTTCGACCGCGCTTTGGGCAGTTTCGTGGGTAATCATGACGATTGCGACAGGCGCGCCGAGATCCCGGCCCCGCTGGATCATGCTTTCGATCGAAACACCACAATGCGACAAATGCCCTGCGATATCCGCCAGCACGCCGGGAAGATCCAGAACCTCGAACCGCAGATACCAGGGCGTCAGCGCGGCATCGGCCGAGGCAGCCTTGAAGACAGCCAGACTGGCGGAAGGTCGCGCGAACACCGGTGTGTGTGAGCCTCGCGCGATTTCGACCAGATCGGAGACCACGGCCGACGCGGTAGGGGCCTCACCGGCGCCGCGGCCGGAGAAGAAGAAAGGCCCGGCCTGCCCCGCGTCCACCAGAACGCCGTTGGCGGCACCATCGACATGGGCCAGCGGCGAGCGCATCCGCACCATGGCGGGATGAACTTTCTGATCGATACCCGAACTGGTGCGCCGGGCCACGCCCAGAAGCTTGATGCGAAATCCAAACTCCGATGCAAAGTGAATATCCGCGGGCGTGATGTGCTGAATGCCCTCCACGGTCATTGCCGACAGCTCGGGCGCAACGCCGAACGCCAGGCTGGAGAGCAGTGCCAGCTTGTGGGCCGTATCGCCGCCTCCGACATCGAGCGTCGGGTCCGCCTCGGCATAACCGAGCGCCTGCGCATCCTTCAGCACATCGGCAAAGCTCGCACCGGTGGCTTCCATCTCGGTCAGGATATAATTGCAGGTCCCGTTGAGAATGCCTTTGACGGCCTGTATCTCATAGGCGATCAGGCTTTCCCGTAACGTCTTGACGATGGGAATGCCGCCTGCAGCAGCCGCTTCGAATTTCAGCTGAAGATTGCGGCTCTCGGCGAGTGCCGCCAGAGCGGCACCATGCTTGGCCAGCAATGCCTTGTTCGCCGTCACCACATGCTTGCCATTGGCGAGCGCCGCTTCGACGAGCTGCTTGGCGACGCCTTCTTCGCCGCCGATCAGTTCCACGATCACATCGGCGTCGCTGTTCACAAGCGCCAGGGGATCGGTGGTGAAATTCTCAACAGCAAATCCCCGCGACTTCTTCGCGTCCCGGGCGCTGACGCCGACGATGACGATTTCGCGCCCGGCGCGCGCCGCCAGATCGACCTTCTGCGCCGACAGCACCTTGACCACGCCGCCGCCCACGGTGCCAAGGCCCGCTATGGCGATCTTGAGAGGTGCCCCCATGGTCAACCGATCAGGCCTTTACCGGCGCCAGGTCGGCGGGTGCATGATTGGTGCCCATGGCGAGGAATTTCTTCACATTGCGCGCCGCCTGACGGATGCGGTGCTCATTTTCCACCAGCGCCACGCGGACATAGCCTTCGCCATATTCGCCAAAGCCGATGCCGGGCGAAACCGCGACCTTGGCGTGCTGAAGCATCTGCTTGGCGAACTCCATCGAACCCGCCTCGCGGAATTTTTCCGGCACCGGCGCCCAGGCGAACATCGACGCTTCCGGCGATGGAATGTCCCAGCCTGCCTGCGCCATGCTTTTCACCAGCACGTCGCGGCGCGATTTGTAGATGGCGCGGATTTCGTCCGCCACATCCTGCGGGCCGTTCAGCGCCGCAGCAGCCGCCACCTGGATTGGCGTATAGGCGCCGTAATCGAGATAGGATTTGATGCGCGCCAGCGCCCCGATCAGATGCTCGTTGCCCGCCGCAAAACCCATGCGCCAGCCGGGCATGGCATAGGTCTTCGACAGCGACTGGAATTCGATGGCGATATCCTTGGCGCCATCCACTTCCAAAATCGACGGCGGCGGCACATCGCCGAAATAGATATCGGCATAAGCCAGATCGGACAGAACCCAGATCTCGTGCTTCTTGGCGAATTTCACGATCTCTTTATAGAAATCCAGCCCGACCACCTGCGCCGTGGGATTGGACGGATAATTCACCACCAGCGCCACCGGCGACGGCACCGAATGACGCGCAGCGCGGCTGAGCGCCGACAGATAGGTTTCCGGCGATGTGGCAGGCACATGCCGGATGGCGGCGCCTGCGAGAATGAATCCAAATGCATGGATCGGATAGGCGGGATTGGGCACCAACACAACATCGCCCGGCGCGGTGATCGCCTGCGCGAGATTGGCGAAGCCTTCCTTGGAGCCCAGCGCCGCGATAACTTCGCGGTCGGGATCGAGCGTGACGCCAAAGCGGCGCTTGTAATAGGCGACATGCGCCTTTCTCAGACCCTTGATACCGCGCGACGCGGAATAGCGGTTGGAGCGCGGATCGCGCGCCGTCTCGCATAGCTTCTCGACGATATGTTCGGGCGTCGGCATATCGGGATTGCCCATGCCGAAATCGATGATGTCTTCGCCACGCGCCCGCGCCGCTGCCTTGAGGCGATTCACTTCCTCGAAAATGTAAGGCGGCAGCCGCTTGATGCGGTAAAAGTCGGTGTTCATGGGAGTTTCCTGAAAGCACCCCAAAAATCGGGCATCTGGGTGCTGTATGCAATCATTTTCCGGCTGTTTTGAGGCGCTTCCAGAGCAAGGGGGATAAGCGCGTGGCGTGGGCCGGTCCGGCCGCTCGCTTTGGCTCGCGGCGTTCGCCACTCAAAATGGTCCGCTGGACCATTTTGCCCGCTACGCGGTCGTGGCTCACCCTTGCACAAATATCTCGGCACGACGGTTGCCGGCTTCGCCTTTTGGCATGGATTCATAATAGACCGGCTGGCTGTCGCCCACCGCATCGATCAGGACCTTGGCAGCGGGAACGCCCTGGCGGATCAGATCCTGTGCCACCGCATTGGCGCGTCCTTGCGACTTGGCGAAAATCGTCTCCAGATGCTTTTCAACCGACATGTTGCCCGTCCGGCTGGACGAATGGCCGACCACGCGAATGGAGCCCTGCCCGCCATTGGCCTTGAACGCGGCAACGGCAGCGCGAACCTGCGCATGGGCGGCCTTGGTGAGCGCGACGCCGTCGCCGGAAAAATAAACCACCGCGGTAGGCGGCGTACCGCCATTCATCACCGCGGCCCGGCCCGGGCCGGCATCAAGATTGGCAACCACCGATCCATTGTCCGAACCACGGCTTTTGGGCGGGACAGCGGGAACCGCCGCTGTGCTGGTCACCGGACCGCCCGCTAGCGAGGCGGTCTGTCGATAACGCGCCACGATCGGCGCCGAAACAAACTGGCCGACCGAAGGATCCAGCGGCGGGGCGGATGATGGCTTGAAACCCAGTGCGGTATCGGACGCAGAAGACGGGGCCATGACGGCACCACCACGCACGGACGCATTGGCGGGTACGGCGGGTTCGCGGCCACTCGTCGGCGCGGCAGGTCCCGCCGAGGGGCCGACTGGCGTTGCGGTCACACCGGGCAGCGCGGCGGTCCGCACCGGCGCATTCGCTGGAACCGCCGGTTCGCTCGAAGAAGGATCGGTCGTCCGCAACGCCGGGACGGACGCGACTGCGGCAGGTGGTGGCGCTGCCGCGGCGGTCGGCGGCGGCGGAGCGGCCGCGACTTGGGGTGCAGCCGGCGCAGCAGGCGGCGGCGCGGCAGGCGGAGGCGCGGCAGGCGGAGGCGCATCAGATGCAGTGGGCGGCGCATCGGCCGTGCTCAGAAGGCGCTGCGCGGCATTGGGAGCGGCGTCACTTGCGGCGGGCGGCGGTGCGGCAGCCTCGGTGCCGCCACGAAGCGCGTCTGCACTATAGCGGGCCTGGGCGCCGTCGCTGGCGAGCGCCTGAGCCGTCTGCTGCTGATCACCCGGGGTAGCAGCAGGAGCCGGGCGGGCCGGCAAGCTGGCCAGATCCGGGGTGGTAACCGCTGTGTCATCAGCGGTTGTCGGCGCCGCCTGGTCGGGAAACTGGCTGGTAGCCGCGCTGTCCGTGCCGTCGCTGAGAAGCCCGGTGGGGTCAAGGTCCGAAATGGTGGAACAGGCGGACGCCGCGACGGTCAGGCCCAGGATCAGCGTCAATTGGCGCAGGTGGACGGTGGGCTTGGTCATGCGGTCGGTTCCCGGTCAGAAGGTATCACTGGCCGGCGCGCGACACCCCGATTTGCACGCAATCCAGCCCATTTCCTATACCGCGCCAAGGCGTTGGTTCCAAGCGCGCCCACCGCTAAATACGTGAATTCTTGACATATTCCAGCGATAACGGCCTTTCCGCCGGGGGGTTTGCCGTATCCGGCGCCCCGCGTTATCACCAGTTCCAGGCCTCGCACGGTGTCATGATGGGTCAGAAACAGTCTACGCCGCCGCCCGAATCATCGGGCCCGTCCCTGTCCGATCGTCTGGTGCATCTGGACCGCGAGAAATTTGCCCGCAACATGGTGATGGTGGCCGGGCAGAGCCAGAAGCTGATCGGCGACTTTCTCAGGCGCTGGGCAGGCCGCGAACATTCCGGCTCCCTCGATCCCTTGAATGTCTCGAGCGCATTCTTCGCACTGCTGAAGGCGATGGGGACCGACCGTGAAACCGTGATGGATACCCAGGCCCAATTGTGGCGCGACTGGATGGGCCTGTGGGAGAGCACCGCACGCCGCATGCTGGGCGATGACAGCACCGCGCCCGTGATTGCACCCCTGCCCGGAGATCGCCGTTTCCGCGATGCCGAGTGGCAGCAGAATGAAATTTTCGATTTCATCAAGCAATCTTATCTGCTGTCGGCCAATGCGATGCAGGGCATGGTCGCCAACCTCCACGACATCCCCGAGAATGAACGCAAGCGCGTGGAATTTTACACGCGCCAGTTCGCAGACGCCTTCGCCCCGACCAATTTTCTGCTCACCAATCCCGAGGTGGTGCGCGCCACATTGAATTCGAACGGCGAGAATCTGGTCAAGGGGCTCGACAATCTGATCGCCGACATCGAGCGCGGGCGGGGCGAGTTGGCCATTCGTCAGTCTGCGGACGGTTTTGTGATCGGGGAAAATATCGCCACCGCGCCCGGCAAGGTGGTGTTCCGAAACAAACTGATCGAACTTTTGCAGTTCAGCCCCACCACCGAGCAGGTGCATGAGCGCCCGCTGCTGATCTTCCCGCCCTGGATCAACAAATTCTACATCCTGGATCTGCGGCCGGAGAACAGCTTCATCCGCTGGCTGGTCGGTCAGGGCTATACCGTCTTCGTGGTTTCCTGGGCCAACCCCGACAGCGATCTCGCTCAGATGGGATTTGAAGAGTATATGCGCGACGGCATCTTCGCCGCGCTGGATGCTGTCAAGGAGGCAACCGGCGTCGAAGACCCCAACTGCGTCGGCTACTGCATTGGCGGCACTTTGCTGGCAGCCACATTGGCCTATATGGCGGCGATGAAAGACGCGCGCATCCATTCGGCCACCTTCTGGGCAGCCCAGACCGATTTCAGCGAGGCGGGCGATCTTTCCGTGTTCGTGGACGAAGCCCAGCTCGAAGCGCTGGAACAGCAGATGAAACAGTCGGGCGGTGTGCTCAATGGCGCCAAGATGGCGGGCACCTTCAACATGCTGCGCGCCAACGACCTGATCTGGTCCTTCGTGATCAACAATTACATGCTGGGCAAATCGCCCATGCCGTTCGACCTGCTTTATTGGAACAGCGACACCACGCGCATGCCGG
Organism: Pseudomonadota bacterium; assembly: GCA_040389405.1. Classification (GTDB taxonomy): domain Bacteria; phylum Pseudomonadota; class Alphaproteobacteria; order Micropepsales; family Micropepsaceae; genus Rhizomicrobium. Next base: position 273,988 of record JAZJZY010000003.1, read on the forward strand.
AAAAGCTCCATCTTTCCTATCTGCGCCAATGCTACAAGGATAATGCCCTGGCCCTGGGCAAGATGATGTTGGATGGCGTGACGCTCGATCTTTCAAAAGTAAAAGTGCCTGTCTATCTGCAATCGGCCAAGGAAGATCATATTGCGCCCGCCAATTCGGTGTTCAAGGCGACCAAATTGTTCGGCGGACCGGTCCGCTTTATCATCGCCGGATCGGGCCATATCGCGGGCGTGATCAATCCGCCCGCGGCCAAGAAATACCAATACTGGACCAGCGACAAAAAAACCGAGACCGTCGATGGCTGGCGGGCCAGCGCCACGGAACATGCCGGTTCCTGGTGGCCGGATTGGGACCAATGGCTTTCGAAATTGTCCGGCAAAAAAATTCCGGCACGCCAACCGGGAGACGGAAAATTGAAAGTGCTGGGGGACGCACCTGGCGAATATGTGAAAGTCAAAGCGCAATAGCTTTAGATGCCTGGATCCCCTGCCAGCCTTCGCTTCGCTCGGCGTTCGGTTGGCTTGGTCGCCAACTTCACCCCTCGGTGCTGACCGCACCTCGCCGGGGATGACCGAAGAAATGCGCGCATTTCTTCGGTCAGTTGGTGCGCCCGGGCTCCAGCTTTTCATTCTGGCCGCCGAGCTGGCGATAAAAGCCCGGACCCTCCTGCCCGTTCGCCCACAGATCGCGGCGCGGGTTGACCAGAAAGACTTCGCCGTTGCGGGCATGGACATATCCCAGGCGGAATTTGTCGAGATAGGTGGCGGCGAAGTCGCTGTCCTCGCAGCGGTCCGCGAGACAGCGCGACGACAGCGATGTTGCGGTCATGGCCGGGTCGCGGGGACGGGGCGCCGGTGCCAGGTCCGACTCGCAACGCAGAGACAACAGGACGCTTCCGCTAACAGGTATCGCCCAGGCAATATCGCTGGCGGGAACCGCCGCGATCCAGACGGAGAGAATATCATTATTCAATCGCCACAGCGCAAAGCCCGTGCCGCCATTCTTGTTACCGAAGCTGAAACTCCTGATGCCGAAAGGCCTGGATTCGACAGGCGCGATGCTGACGGGGCTGCGAAAAATTTCGTGCAGCAGGCCGGACACATATCCCACCGGATCGTGCTGCTGCTTTGTGTCGAGGCGAACCAGTTTGTAAATCGCATGCGCACTGCCGGTGTCGGAAACGGCATGGATCATGTCTCGGCCAAAATTGCGTACCACCCATTTCTCCGGCGCCACGCCGGAGCAAACCCCGGCGGTCAATCGCGGCAGAGCCCGGGCCCGTACGCTGACCCCATGTGTCAGGCGCCGGGACCAAGCGGCATTGGCCACCATGACGGGAGGAACAAATTTCTCCTTCGCCAGAGTTCGCGGCGGATCGACGGAAAAAATCTTTTCACTGACCGGCGGGGCGGCGTCGAATGTGAGCGGCACATCCCTGGGATGAACCCTGCCCCGCGCTTCGTCAAACAAAGTGAGGATGATGCGATCGCCGGCCCGATGACGGCGGATAATTCCGGAAGCCTGATCTGCTGAAGTGATCTCCTGGCCGTCGATCTGAGCCACCACCGCCCCCGGCCGGATGCCGGCCCGGGACGCGGGACTGTCGTCAGCCACCTCCAACACCAGCGCACCGCGCGTGGTCAACAGCGGCGCGCGCGACGCGGCGGCGCCGGTTACCCGCGTGAATTCCAGTCCGGAATATCCGCGTGGATCGGGCGGACGGGCAATCAGCCAGGCAACGCCGAACGCGCCCAATGCCACTACCACAAGCACTCCGAGCCAAAGCCGCGCCATGCGCGCTTCTAGCACAAATCAGAGTCCTGTCGTCTCCGGCAGGCCCAGCATGATGTTGAGGTTCTGGACAGCCGCGCCGCCGGCCCCTTTGCCCAAATTGTCGAGTGCCGCCACCAGCCGCACCTGCCCGGCCGCCTCATTGGCGAAAACAAAGAGCTTCATCGCGTTGCTGCCCGCCAGCATTTCCGCATCCAGCACTTTCATCGACGCCGCCTCGTCCAGCCCCGCCACTTCAACCAGGGGCTTTCCGGCATAGGCATTGGCGAGCACCGCGTGAAGATCACGAGGTGCCGGCGCGCCGGGCAGTGCCCATAGTTGCAGCGGCAATTCCACCAGCATGCCGCGATAGAACCGCGCCACGGTGGGTGCGAACAGAGGCGGGTGACTGAGACCCGCGCGCGCCTGCATTTCGGGGATATGCTTGTGCGACAGACCCAGCGCGTAACCGCGCTGCACGGTTTCAACGAAAGCCGGTGAATCCTTTTTCTCGAATTCCTCGATCATGCTTTTGCCGCCGCCCGAATAGCCGGAGACGCCATGCACCGTGACCGGGAAATCGGCGGGGATCAGGCCCGCGCGTACCAGCGGTCTTGCCAGCGCCAGAAAACCGGTGGCCCAGCAACCTGGATTGGCGACACGGGCGCTGGAAGCGATCCGGTCATAGCCATCGGCTTCCAGTTCGGCAAAGCCATACGCCCAGTCATCGGCAACGCGAAAAGCGGTCGATGCGTCGATGACACGGACGTTTGGATTTTCGATCAGCGACACCGCCTGGCGCGACGCCGCGTCCGGCAGGCAGAGAATAACCAGATCCGCATCGTTGAGCGCCCGCGCCCGTGCCGCCTCGTCCTTGCGCGCAGCATCGGGCAGCGCGACCACCGTCAGATCGGTGCGCGCGGCAAGACGTTCGCGGATTTCCAGGCCGGTGGTTCCCGCTGCGCCGTCGATGAAGATCTTTGCCGTCATGTGCCTGCCCGTTTTGGCGGCTTCTCTTAGCCTATTTTGCCTCTGCGGCAAGCCGCACGGCCATGCCCGGAACGCAGAGCGGCTTTCCAAGTCCCCGGCATGGGATTAGCATTGCGCTCGGAAAGCGGCAGTTTTGGGGGCTTGAATGGACCTGAACGCGATCGTCGAGAATTTCCGTAACACGGTGACCCAGCATTATTTCGACATGAACGGCCGCGTGGGACGCGAACGCTTCTGGTATTATATCCTGGCGGCATTCGTGGTGCAGATCGTGGCCGCCATTCTGCAGGCGATGACATTTCTGCCGATTGCCGCGCTGGTTTCACTGGCGTTGCTGCTGCCGTCGGCCGGCATGGGTGCGCGCCGTTTGCAAGACACCGGGCGCAATGGAAACCTGGTTTGGTTCGCCTTGATCCCCTTTGCAGTCTCCCAGCTGTTCCGGATTTTCTTTTTTGGACCGTTCGGCATCTTCGGCGCCGTCGCTTACATGCTGACGGTCGGACCGCTGTTGGGTCTGATCGGTCTTATCGCAAGTGTGGTGCTGATTTATTTCTGGTGCCAGCCTGGCGATGCCGCGGCCAATGCGTATGGACCGCCGCCGGAACAGGCCATACCGGTTCCCGCCCCACCTGTCTGATCCCCGGAATGCAAAAAGGGCCGCCCAAGGGCGGCCCTTCGCATTTTCGAACTGAAAAACGTCAGGCTTAATTGCTGGGCAAGCTATAGGCGATGTATTCGCCGGTATAATTGCCACCGCTGACCGCGACGACAATGTATTGCTTGCCATCGACCGAATAGGTCATCGGCGAACCGCTCTGCGGTGCGGGCATCAAAACCGCGCCGACTTGCTGACCAGTTTTCTTGTCATACGCCCTGAGCATGGCACCGCGCGGATGCTCCGCCGTCGTGGTGAAGAGTGGATCGCCCATGACCACCAGGTTCTTGGTGATGACAAGACCGACATTGCCCGCCTGACCGGTCTTGGGAATGTTGATCCCCTTCAACGCCGGATTGTTGCGGATATCGTCCGGCGTATCGCCGTGCGGCACCTGCCAGGTGATACTACCGCTATCCAGATTGATCGCCGTCAGCGTTCCATAAGGCGGCTTGACCAGCGGCATGCCGTCCACATTGCGCGGCGGCGGCGGACCGACGGGCGTTTGCGGGTGGGCAGCAAGCGCGGCCTGGAGCTTGGCTTCGTCTTCGCTGACCTTCGGCGCATCCGCGGCGCTACCGAAACCGGGGCCCCCGCTAATGCGGAAAGGCTGTCCCGCCGTGCCCAGAAGATACTTGGAATCGGTCAGGCCGGGCGGAGGTTCGACCAGGCCCATCTGGACGATGCCGGTGTTGGCGGCCGGCGCGAACACCGTGTGCAGCTCCGGATCGTAACCGGCGCCCGGCCAGTTGGTGCCGCCGCCGAAATTGCCGATGGTGAGAACCGCGCTGGGATAACCCACCTTGCTTATGATCGCAGGCGAGAACATTGGTCCAAGCTTATAATTTTCCTTGACGATCTTCTCGGCTTTGGCGCGCAGCTCCGGCGTGAAATTGATGAGCTCGTCCACCGTCACGGCCTGGCGCGCATAGGCCGCGGGCTTGGTCGGGAAAGGCTGGGTCTTGGACGTCTTCTCGCCCGGCACATCGCTTTGGGGCACCGGCTTTTCGATGATCGGCCAGACCGGTTTGCCGGTGACGCGATCGAAGACATAGAGGAAAGCTTCCTTGGTCGGCAGCGCCACGGCCTTGATCGCCTTGCCGTCCACATTGATATCGGCCAGCAGCGGCGGCGAGGACAGGTCATAGTCCCAGATCGGATGGTGGACGATCTGGTAATGCCATTTGCGCTTGCCGGTATTCAGATCGACGCAAACCAGACTGTCGCCGTACAGATTATTTCCAGGACGCGCGCCGCCATAGGTATCGTTGGTGGGATCCTCGACCGGCAGATAGACGCTGTTCAGTTCGGGATCGACGGTGATGCCGGTCCAGACGCCGACATTGCCATTCCGGTCGGCAGAACCATTCTCCCAGGTGTCGTAACCGAACTCGCCTTTTTGCGGGATGGTGCGGAATTTCCACAATTCCTTGCCCGTCCGCACATCCCAGGCGCGTACCAGGCCCTTGGTGTTGTTGGCGGTCAGCGGCTGCATGCCTTCCTTGAAGGCGGAGCCCGCGATGATCACATCCTTCACCACGGTTGGCGTGGTGTGCAGGCCGATCTCGCCCTTCTCCAGGTCGATCTGCTCGCCCGAACCCTTTATGGCACCGATCTTCATGTCGAGGATGCCGTGATCGCCGAAGCTTTCGATGGGACGTCCGGTCTTGGCGTTGAGTTCGATCATGCGATAGCCGGTTGTCACATAGATGATGCGCTCGTCGCCCTTGCCGTCGGTCCAATAGGAAACGCCGCGGCCTGACAGCTGGCGAGGCGCCAGCGCGGCGCGCGGGCCTTCCTCCAGGCTATAGACCCATTTCAGTTCGCCGGTTTTGGCATTGAGCGCGACAACTGCGCGGCGCGACCCGCCGGTGGTGTAAAGCATGCCGTTGACTTCAACCGGCGTGCCTTCGAGCTTGAATTCGGGCCGCGAGCCAAGACTGTCGGTCTTGAAGCGCCAGGCCACTTCCAGTTTGTTGAAATTCGAGGCATTGATCTGGGCTTGCGGCGAATAGCGCGAGCCGGACGGATCGGCGAAATACATCGGCCAATCGCCTTTGGCGGTGGAAGGCTGGCCCATGGTCTGGGCACCCGCCTGCGCAACGAAAAACGTCGGCAACAGCGCAATCGCCGCGACCGATGACAAACGCCGAAGATTAGATTTGCGTGTTGACATGCATTCCCCCTGTTGCCGGAAAAGGGCGCCGGAACATGCCCTCGCCCCGCCGGCATGTGACAAACAATTCATAGGCAAAGGGGGCCGACAATCCAGCGCGTTCTTGTCGCGAAGTTTGTCAGCCCCGTTCTATGTTGCGATGCGAAAATATCGCGGAAGAATTGCCTGTTATTTGATCGCGGGATTCACGTAACCGTGTTCGAGCACCTTCTTGGGGTCGGGACGGACGCTGAGATAGGTCACCTCGGTGGTGATGTCCGACCATCCATGCGCCACGCCGGCCGGGATCACCGAAATATCGCCGACCGTCACTTTGCGGGCGACAAAATTGCCGACAATTTTTCCGCTGCAGGACGGACCGTTCAACACCTTGGTCACTTCGCTGTCCGCCGCCGAACGCGTGCCGTTCAAGATCTGACCGCCCGTGATCAGGGTGCCGGAACCGGAGATGACGATGTAGGTCTCGTCCGTGGAGTCGTGCGAGATGCCGCCATCGGCCGCTTCCTTGGCCCCTGCCGGCAGTGCCGTCAGGCCGCATTTCACCGCTTTCGGATCGGGTGTGCGTGCCGGCGCCGCAGTGCCGGGCGCGCGCGTCGGACCGCGTTTGATGACAGCCACGGAAAGCTGATAATTGCCCAGATCAACCACCTTGAGGGTGTGATCGACGATCTTGGATGGCGCTTTCAGAACCTGCTGAACCTGCGCCGCGGTGATGTCGGTGGCCCTGTCCTGTTGTGCCAGCGCGACCGTCGAAGTGCTGAGCAACAAAGCTGCAGCAAGAATTCCTTTATGCATGCGTCCCTCCCAAGGATGTTTTTGATTGAATCGTTTCGAGATTCTTACGCAACCTGAAGCCGCACTATAGCCGGATCTGGCCGTCGTAGAATTGGGGGAACGCAAAAAAGGCGGCCCGGCTTTCGCCGGGGCCGCCCATTTTGTAGGCAATTGGAAGTCTTGCGCTTAGCGCTTCGAGAACTGGAAGCTGCGGCGCGCTTTGGGACGACCGTACTTCTTGCGCTCGACCGCACGCGGGTCGCGCGTGAGGAAGCCACCCGGCTTGAGTGCCGCGCGCAAGGTTGGCTCGTAATTCACCAGAGCGCGGGAAATGCCATGACGCACCGCACCCGCCTGGCCCGACAGCCCGCCACCGCTAACGGTGACGATCACATCGAACTGGCCGTCGCGATTGGTGGCGATCAGCGGCTGGCGCAAAATCATACGCAGCACCGGGCGGGCGAAATAGGTCTTCTCGTCCCGGCCATTGACGGTGATCTTGCCGGAGCCCGGCTTGATCCAGACACGGGCGACCGATTCCTTGCGGCGGCCGGTGGCATAGGCGCGGCCCTTGGAGTCGCGCTTGTTGTCGATCTTGGCGGCGTCTTCCGGCGCCGTGCTCTTGGCCTTGATCAGAGTGGATTTGAGTTCGCCGAACTTGTTTTCGTCAGCCATGACTTAAGCCGCCTTCGTCTTGTACTGGGTGTTTTTGGGATTCATCGCAGCCACGTCGAGCCTCTCGGGCTGCTGCGCTTCATGCGGATGCACGGCATCGGGATAGACGCGCAGGTTGGACATCTGCTGGCGGCCCAGGGGACCGCGCGGCACCATGCGCTCGACCGCCTTTTCGACGATCCGCTCCGGGAATTTGCCCGCCATGATCGCGCCGGCGGAGCGTTCCTTGATGCCGCCGATATAACCGGTGTGGTGGTAATAGATTTTCTTCTTCAGCTTCTGGCCGGTCAGCACCACCTTGCGGGCATTGATGACGATAATATTGTCGCCGCAATCCATGTGGGGAGTGTAGGTCGGCTTATGTTTGCCGCGCAGGCGCATGGCGATGATCGAGGCGAGCCGGCCAACAACGAGGCCCTCAGCGTCGATCAGGATCCACTTCTTTTCGATCTCGGAGGCTTTGGCCGAGTAGGTTTTCATGGCGATATACTCTTGAAAGGACGGGCGCGTATACGGTCAGCCCTTCGCAAGGTCAATAGAAAAGTCGGAATTCCGGGCATTTCTCCTATGCGGTATTATGATACCGCATAAAAATGCAGGGTATCGTGAATTTGCCGCCCGCCCGCACTACAGTCCGGTCCATGAACATCTATCAAATGGAATCGCCCCTGAAGTCCGCCCGCTCCGGCGCCGTGCTGCGGCTGTCGCTGAACCGACCCCAGGCCCGCAACGCACTGAGCGGGGCATTGATGGGTGCGCTCGCCAACGCCCTGGAAGGGTCCGCCGCCGATACCGGCGTGCGGGTGATCATCATCGCCGCCGAAGGCAGCGTGTTTTCCGCCGGGCACGACCTGAAGGAAATGAATGCGCGGCGCGCCGAAGACGATGACGGCGCCAGCGCCTTCGCCGCCCTCTTCACGCAATGCTCAGCCTTGATGCAGCAGATCGTGGCCTGCCCAAAGCCGGTGATCGCCGAAGTGCAAGGCACCGCCACGGCGGCCGGATGTCAGCTGGTCGCCAGCTGCGATCTGGCAGTGGCATCATCGATGGCCAGATTCGCCACGCCCGGTGTCGATATCGGCCTCTTCTGTTCGACCCCGATGGTGGCCCTGTCGCGCAGCGTCGGGCGCAAGGCGGCGATGGAAATGCTGCTGACCGGAGAGATGATTTCGGCCGAGGAAGCGCGACAACTGGGCCTGATCAATCGCGTGGTACCGTCAAATCAACTCCAGGCCGAGACCATGATGCTGGCGCAGACGATAGCGTCCAAACCCCGCGCCACGGTGCGCACCGGCAAGGAAGCCTTTTACCGCCAGGTCGAAATGCCGCTGGCCGATGCCTATGACTATGCCTCGCGGGTGATGACGGAAAACATGTTGAATGCCGAGGCCGAGGAAGGCATTTGCGCTTTCCTGGAAAAGCGCGATCCCAAATGGCCCAGCCAGTAAACACCATCAATCGAAGGATGTTTATGGGATTAGCAGGCGCGATGACATTGCCATTGTCATCCTGCGCGGCGTTCGCATTTCACAAAGTTCGTTACACACTTGCCGTTGATCTATTGATTGGCAAACAGGCGCATACCGTCTTCAACGTCATGGAGACCCAGTATTATAAAGATCCGCTTTATCACGTGTTTGGCTCGTTGGGCCGCCCTGTCTTCTCCAAAACTTATGCTAATGCCATCGAATTAGACTTAAAAAGCAGAGGTACACTGTTTGCCCTTTTAGGACCGACGCACGGGAGAAATGGCTTTTGGGCGGATGTTCCAACACGCAATATCGATGTCATTCGGCAACTTGAAGCCAGGACAAAATATAAACCCGACGCCAACCGTTATGATCGGTATAAGATAATTCAGGAACATGCCAACTTTCCCGAACAACGCATGGTGAAAGAAGATTTTCTTCCGATCCTTCTTTGGATGCAAAACAGAGATAATCTCGAGACTGCGCGAGTATTGGAGCCGCACAACAGCCAAATTCTAGACGAGGAAGTAACTTTGATGTCAGCAAGAGTGGCTAACACTGAGTCTCCCATTAATCTGGGTTTGGAGAAGCGGCTTCCTTGGTGGAACAATATCACATTCAAGGAATGGAGAAGTTCAAACCCAGAATTTGAAGGTTCTTCTGGACTGCGCAGACAAAATTTCGTGATAGATTGAACCATGCAGACATACCCCGACACCTTGATCAAAACCATCCTGCGCTCGGTCAAGACCATCGCGATGGTGGGTGCCAGCGGCAACGAGATCCGCCCGTCCTATTTTGCGATGATGTATCTCTTGAACAAGGGCTACAAAATCATTCCCGTGAATCCGGGCATGGCGGGCAAGGACATTCTCGGCCAGAAAGTCTATGCCAGCCTTGGCGAGGTACCCGCGCCCGTCGACATGGTCGATATCTTCCGCGAATCCCAATACGCACCCGGCATCGTGCGCGAGGCGCTGGCGGAAAAAGACCGCCTCGGTCTCAAATATATCTGGATGCAGCTGGGCGTGATCAGCGAGGAAGCGGCGAAGCTGGCTGAGGATGTCGGGCTCACCGTCATCATGGACCGTTGCCCCAAGATCGAGCATGGCCGCTTTTCCGGCGAGCTGGGCTGGATGGGCGTCAACCGGAAAGTCATCGACAACCGCAAACCGCTCCTGTTCGGCAAGGGCGGCAGCTTGAAACGGCTATGACCATGCTGACCGTCTATGGCGACTCCATTTCCGGCAACTGCCTGAAAGTGAAATTTGTCTGCGACCGGCTGAGTATTCCCTATCGCTGGATTGAAACCAGCGTGCTGAAGGGGGAGACCCGCACACCGGAATTTCTGGCGATGAATCCTGCCGGCCAGGTACCGGCCGTGAAATTGGCCGATGGCCGCGTATTGGCGCAGTCCAACGCCATCATGTTGTATCTGGCGGAAGGCTCCGACCTTATTCCATCCGACGCCTATGACCGGGCATTGATGTTTCAATGGCTGTTCTGGGAGCAATACAGTCACGAAACCGTGATCGCGGTGCGGCGCTTTCACAAGGCCTATCTGAAAAAGCCGGACGCAGAGATCGACCCTGGTTTGCTGCCCAAAGGCGAGCGCGTATTGGCGGTGATGAACGATCATCTCGCCGCGCGCCGCTACTTTGTCGGTGATAGGATCAGCCTGGCCGACATCGCCCTCGTTGCTTATACGCGCTGGGCCCATGAAGGCGGATTCGATCTGGCGCGCGCGCCGTCGGTTCGGGACTGGATACGGCGCGTCGAACAGGATCTCGGTCTAGAGCATGCAGCGTAACGGCTTCCTTGCGGTAATTCTTGCCGTGTCGGTTACGGCCCAGCTCGCCCATGCCGCCGACACGATGGAGCTTGCCCGAAAGCTGGTCCGCTATACCGGCGGCGTCAGCCTGATCTTGCGCAATTTCGAAGGCGGCATGGCGGCCTCGGTCGGTGCACCGGACATCTTCCGGCAGGGCTTCGAGCAGGCGATCGCAGACAACAATGCGATCCTGGCCCAGGCCGATGAAGAACTGGCGAAGACCTATTCCAGACTTTATCCAGCCGACCAGATGTCGGCCGAGATCGCTTTTTATGAAAGCCCCGAAGGCCAGAACATCATGAACAAAAGCCGCGACACGTTCGGGGTCGTGGTCTGGCCCGATCCCGGCGCGTCAGGGCTCAGCGCCGAACAAAGCGCCGCGCTGGTGAAATTCCACGAAACGGTCAAGCAACGCGCCGCCATCGCCGCCAAGAATTCCGAGGCCACGGACGCAATCATGACGACCGAAACCGATGCCCTGGTGAAGATCCGCACGGCCGCCTTCGCGAATTATTGCAAGGTCCGGAACTGCAAAGCCGAAGGCGTCACCCCTCCCCCGCAGTAAAAGGAATTTCGAAATGGCCGATTATGGTTTCAGCACATTGAGCGTGCATGCCGGCGCCCAGCCCGATCCCGCCACCGGCGCGCGCGCGACGCCGATCTATCAGACGACCGCCTATGCCTTTGAAGATGCCGACCATGCCGCCGCCCTGTTCAACCTGCAGGTCTTCGGCAACATCTATTCGCGCATCATGAATCCCACCAATGCGGTGCTGGAAGAACGGGTTGCCGCGCTGGAAAATGGCCGCGCCGGGCTTGCCTGCGCCTCCGGCCATGCGGCGCAATTGCTGGCATTTCACACCTTGATGGCCCCGGGCTGCGAAATCGTGTCAGCCCGCCAGCTCTATGGCGGTTCGGTCAATCAATTCTCCCAAAGCTTCAGCAAATTCGACTGGCATGTGAAATGGGCCGATACCCGCGATCCCCAAAGCTTCAAGGCGCTGATCACCGACAAGACCCGCGCCCTTTATGCCGAAAGCATCGCCAATCCCGGCGGCCTGATCACCGATATCGAGGCCTTGGCCAAGATCGCCCATGACGCGGGCCTGCCGCTGATCATCGACAACACGCTGGCGTCGCCCTACCTGATCCGTCCGATCGAATGGGGTGCGGACATCGTGCTGCATTCCGCCACCAAATTTCTGGGGGGGCATGGCAACTCCATGGGCGGCGTGATCGTGGATGGCGGCAAGTTCGATTGGGGCAAAAGCGGCAAATTCCCCACCCTGTCCGAACCCAATCCCTCCTATCACGGCATGCGCATGTGGGAGACTTTCGGCGATATGGCATTCGCCATCGCCACCCGCGTTTTGGGATTGCGCGACCTCGGCCCCTCGCTTTCGCCGATGAATGCGTTTCTGATCCTCACCGGTACCGAGACCTTGCCGCTGCGCATGCAGAAACATTGCGACAATGCGTTGGCCGTTGCGCGCTGGTTGAAGGCCAATCCGAAAATCGCCTGGGTGAATTATGCCGGACTGGAAGACAATGAAAGCTACGCGCTGCACAAGAAATATTGTCCCAAGGGCGCGGGCAGCGTTTTCACATTCGGACTGAAAGATGGCTACGAGGCCGGCCTGAAGCTGGTCAACAGCGTCAAGCTATTTTCACATCTTGCCAATATCGGCGATACGCGCAGCCTCATCATCCATCCCGCCTCCACCACCCATCGCCAATTGTCGGACGAAGATCGGGCAAAGGCGGGCGCGGGCAATGATGTGGTCAGGTTGTCGATCGGAATCGAGGATGTTCCGGACATCATCGCCGACCTGGAGCAGGCCATGGCGTCCTAGGTCACGCGATAACGCAACTCATAGGCATGCCAGACGGCGGCGCATAACAGCGCCGCCGCTGTCATTTGATGCAGGGCCGCGAGGCCTTCCGGGGCCTGCAGCAGCAAAGTTGAGATCCCCAGCCCCATCTGGAAGGCCGTGATGGCTGCCACAAGCTTGGCGCTTTTCTTGGCGAGGCCCCCGAATTGAATCCCGCCTGCAAACACCCAGACCGCAAAGCCGGCTACGATATAGGCGCCGATGCGGTGATCGAATTGCGCCAGACCCGGATTTTCGAAGAAATTGATCCACCAGGGCGCGGAAAAAAACGGGTGCTCCGGGAATACTCGGCCGTCCATGTCGGGCCAGGTATTGTAGATCAACCCGGCATGCAGACCCGCAACCAGCGCGCCCAGCAGCATTTGAAGATAGACCAGCACCACAAAACCGATTGCCTTGCCCGCCGGCTTGGGCGGGGTCTTCAGGTCGCGCAGATATTCCAGCGCGATCCAGAGAATAGCGATCAAGAGCAGTAGCGCGGCGCCCAGATGAATCGCCAGACGATACTGGCTGACGGAAACGCGCGTCTCCAATCCACTCTGCACCATCCACCAGCCGATGAAGCCCTGCAGGCCTCCGAGCACGAACAGAAGAAACATGCGCGGCCAGTCGCTTTTGCGGATGGCACCCTTCCAGGCGAACCAAAGGAACGGCACGAAGAAGGCCACGCCCAGAAACCGGCCCAGGAACCGGTGCGTCCATTCCCACCAGAAGATGCCCTTGAAAGCCTCCAGGCTCATGCCTCGGTTTTCCAAGATGTATTGTGGAATCTTCTGATACTTGGCGAAGGCCTCGGCCCATTGCGCGCCGGTCAGAGGCGGGATTGCGCCCATGATCGGATCCCATTCGGTGATAGAAAGGCCGGAACCGGTGATGCGAGTCAGCCCGCCGATGGTGACCATGGCGAGGATGATGACGGCGATGGCCAAGAGCCATACGCCCACGGCTTTGCGCGACGCCTGCATGCCGGTTCCAATACAGATTGTGCGGGCTTTGGTCCACTCTTGCCCGCCGCGGCATTTGCGGCGATGGTCCCGCCATGACGCCGCGCACAAAAAAGCTGATCGGCACCATCCTGATGCTGATCTGGCTGGTATTTTATGCCCTCGTGGCCTCGGCCGTGGCAGTGCATGTCCTGCCGCATGCCGCCTGGTATGTGAGCCTGCTTTTCTATGTCGTCACGGGCTTGTTCTGGATCGTCCCCATCGGCCTGGCATTGCCCTGGATGTATGCGGAGCCGAAAAAGTGATCGACAACAAAGAGCGGCATCGTTTCGAAGCGACGGAAAATGATCTCGTCGTTTTTGCCAATTACCGGGAACAGGACGGGCGCTTTGTCCTCACCCATGTGGAAGCCGATCCGGCCCTGCGCGGCACCGGCGCGGCGGCAAGGTTGATGCAGGCCATTGTCGACTATGCCCGCACGCAGAATCTCAAATTGATTCCGCGCTGCAGCTATGCAGTGGCCTGGTTTCGCCGCCATCCCGAGGCCGCAGATGTGGCCGAATAAGGGCAGGTAATAGATCCCTAACCAAGGCTTCCCGTTCCCCGGCACCGCACTGCGGGCGCCGCGTTTGAGGGTGATGGGAAGTTCGGTTCAAGATCTTCGCGACTTGTTGAGGCTGGCCGCCAATCTGCGGCGATTCGCGGCGCAGACGGACGATCGCAGCTACGCCAACAAATTCCTGCGCACCGCCATCGAGCTGGAAATGCGGGCCGACTTCATGGCCGGTCATCGCGCCGGTGAGCCGGAGCCCGACTGGGAACACGAAGACGCGCTGCACGCTCCTGTCGATCTGCGGATATAGCGCAGCCGGAGCCTGCGAATTTTGCACAACGGCACACTTTCGACTTCTGCTAGACAGGCATGGCTGTTTGAGAGAGGCCGCTCCATGCCGACCCTGCCCGCCTTCGATCCCGCCGAGGTCAAGGAAAGCAACGCCACCACCTACCCGCCGCCTTTCAACGCAGACGCTCTCAAGCGTTTCAACCGGAAGATCGGAGATCATGCGGGGCTGAAGAATTACGGTGTGGTGCTGACGCGGATCGTGCCGGGCGGGCAATCCTCGCACCGTCACGGCCATGCCACCCAGGACGAATTCGTCTATGTGCTGGAAGGCACGCCGACCTTGGAAACCGATGCCGGGGCGCAGCTTTTGTCGCCGGGCATGTGCGCCGGCTTTCCTGCCGGCACGGGCGATGCCCATCGTTTCCGCAATCTCTCCGACAGGGATGTGCTCTTGCTGGTGGTGGGCGATCGCAGTGTCAACGACCAGGTCCATTACCCGGATGTGGACATGCTGCTGGCGCCGCAACCGGACGGCAGCCGCCGCTTCCTGCATAAGGACGGCACGCCCTATTGAGGCGCGCCGCCTTTGCCGGAAATCAGCGCGGCTGGATCAGCTTGCGATAAAGATGCCAGGTGGCATGTCCCAGCACCGGAATCACGACCACCAGCCCGAGGAATGCGGGGATCGAACCCAGCACCAGGCTGCCAGCGACCACAAGACCCCACAGCGCCATGGGACCGGGATTGGCGATCACGGCCTTCACCGATGTGCTGACCGCCGTGTCCAGACCGACGTCTTGATCCAACAGCAGAGGGAACGAGACCACACTGATCATCATCGCGACCAGCGCGAACAGAAAACCGACGCCGCATCCGACCACGATCAATGTCTGGCCCGCGCTGGTGCGAAAAACCTGATGCAGGAAGGCGCCTATGGAGGTGGGTGTCATGCTGTCGTTATTGCCGGGCACGAAGATCATGCGCGTGCCATTATCGACCTTGGCGAATATACCCCCCACGTCCACGTGCAAGGTGTAGGCGTAGATAACCCAGGCCGCCAGAATCCAGAGCAGGAACAACGCCACCAACCCGGCCCCGAGGATCAGGATCGAGCCGATGGCGGGCGCTTTCAGAACATCGAAAGCGCTGGCCCAGCTGACCGGCGCGCCCTTTTCGTGCATGCGGCTCATTTCATAAAGCGCCAGCGCCGCGAAGGGGCCAAGAATGGCGAAGCCCGACGCCAGCGGGAATAGGAGCGGCAGCAAGTCTGCGCCGAAGAACAGGCGCGCCAACACAAGCCCGACCGCGGCATAGACGATGCAGAGGAGGAGCACATCGCTGCGGTAGATCTGGAAATCCTCGAACCCTTTTCGAACGGCATCAAAGATATCCGCGTTGCGGATGCGCCGGATCACGGGGGCGGGCGAATGGATAGTGTCCTGGACATGATGCAGCGAATGGCCGACCGCGCTCAGGGCCTTTGCCGTGCCGGCGATCTGCGAGCCGCCCCATTCGATCGGATTACGGATTGTCATGCGCCTTCCTCCTGACCTGTTCTGGCCTGGGGCGCTCGGGGCGCGGCGGCAACTCGCCGTCGGTCACGAAAACCCGCGACCTGTTGGAGGAACTATAGGCCTGCGGCAGGATGCCGCAAGGGGTCAGTAATAGCGCGGGATCGGCCCTTTCTGCGGCGTCACATTGGACCCCAGATCGAAAAACACTTCGTCCACATAGCACCAGCCCCAGCCCTCCGGCGGGTCATAACCTTCGATAATCGGATGCCTGGTGTGATGGAAATGCTTGGTGGCGTGCTTGTTCTTGGACTGGTCGCAGCAACCGACATGGCCGCAGGTACGGCAGATGCGCAGATGAAGCCAGATATCGCCCATCTTCAGACATTCCTCGCAGCCTAGCGCGCTCGGCGTGACTTTGCGGATCGTATCGAGATGGCTGCAGCTATCGGCCATCAGATTTTATCCTGTTCCATCATGTTCGCGCGTGGCGGCAAGAAAGGCATGCAGGGCTGCCACCACTTGCGCGCCTTCGCCCACCGACGCCGCGACCCGCTTGATCGAACCGGCCCGCACATCCCCGATGGCGAAAACACCTTCGCGGCTGGTGGCCAGGGCATGATGGGCTTCTTCCTGGCCCGTCACGACAAAGCCTTTCTGGTCTAGGTCGACGCCCGATCCCGCCAGCCAGTCGGTGTTGGGGTCCGCGCCGATGAACAAAAACAGATGCCCGATCGCATGGGTTTCTTCCGCGCCCGTGTCGCGGTTCTTCCAGCGCACCTTGGCAAGCGTATCGCCTTCGCCTTCCAGCCCGCAGATTTCCGTCCGCACCAGCACTTCGACATTGGGAAGCCCGCGAATGCGGTCGACCAGATATTGCGACATGGTCGCTTCCAGGCTGCGCCCGCGCACAATCATCCAGACCTTTTTCACCTGCTGGGCGAGATAGACCACCGCCTGGCCCGCGGAGTTGCCCGCACCAACCAGCGCAATTTCCTGGCCGGCACACAAACGGGTTTCAATCGCCGACGCCCAGTAATGAACGCAGGTGCCTTCAAACTCGGAAAGATTCGCGATCTCCGGACGGCGATAGCGCGCACCACTGGCGACGACCAGGCTGTTCGCGCGCACATGCTCCCCGTCGCCCAGCTGGACGCGGAATCGCGCGCCGTCACCACCCTCCAGTTTCGCGGCCTCGTCGGGTATCGCGATCTCCGCGCCGAATTTCTGCGCCTGGTTATAGGCGCGCGCCATCAACGCCAGGCCGGTAATGCCGGTGGGAAAGCCCAGGTAATTTTCGATGCGGGAGGATGCACCAGCCTGGCCACCAAAGCTGCGGCAGTCGAGCACCAAAGTGGAAAGACCTTCCGAAGCGGCATAGACGGCGGCGGCCAGGCCGGCTGGTCCCGCGCCCACGATCACCGTGTCGTAGACGATCTCGGAATCGATTTTGCGCACCAGGCCGATGCAGCGCGCCAATTCGCGTTCCCCCGGATTGTGCAGGATCTGCCCACCGGGGCAGAGCACAATCGGCAACTGCTCGGGTGCGACCTGAAACCGGTCCAGCAATGTGATCGCGCATGGATCGATCCGCCCATCCAGCGTCTTGTGCGGGTGACCATTGCGGGTGAGAAAATTCTGCAGCCGCAGCACATCGGCGCTGCCGGCAATTCCGATGATGATCGGGCCGGTCTGGCCCGCCTGCAAAAGGCCGACCCGGCGCAGGATCAGAGCGCGCATCAGGCGTTCGCCCAGTTCCGCTTCCTGCACCATCACATCGCGCAAGCGGCGCGGTGGCACCACCAGGGCTTCCACTGGCTCGATCGCAAAACTGTCTACCAGGGAGGGCCGGTCCGACAGCTGTGCCAGTTCTCCGGCAAAACTTCCCGGGCCGTGCTGGATCACGTCCTGGCGTGCCGAGTAATTGCCGCCCTGACTGACCTGAACCCTGCCCGACAATATAAGAATCAGTCCGGGCGCGACCTCGCCCGCCTTCATCACCGAGGCGCCGATTTCGTAATGGCGGATTTCACCGAACCGCTTCAGATGTCCGATGTCGCGTGCGTCCAGGACGGGAAACATCTGTTCGCGGCGGGCTTCAATGATGGGCAATGCGGCGGCTGACATGGCGGCTCCAGAATTCTTGGCAGCATGGCACGGATTTCGCCGTGACGGCTATTGCCTCAAATTTCGGCATTTCATGCCGGATAAAGGCCCCGGCGTCTTGCGGGCCAGGAAGGTCCCGCCGATAGTAAGGCGTTGTCGAAAATGTTTGTGACAGCGGGTGGGCCTGCGCACACGCCCGGAAAATAAATCGAGGGGGAATTTTCATGGATCGCCGCACCTTGCTCGCCTCTTTGACCAGCGGCGCGGCATTGCTGGCGTCGGGTCCGCAGTTCGCCTCGGCCCAGAATTCTGCGGCTGGCGGTCCGGGCCCGGCCAACCTGATTACCGATGTGCCGGGACTGCAGATCGGCCAGGCCGAAGACCCCAAAGCGCGTACGGGCGTCACCGTGATCCTGCCCGATGCCGGACGCGCGACTTGCGCCGTCGATGTTCGCGGCGGCGGTCCGGGCACGCGGGAAACCGATGCGCTCAATTCCTGGAATCTCGTGCATTCGGTCGATGCCATCGTGCTGTCCGGCGGCTCGGTCTATGGCCTGGCATCGGCGGACGGCGTGGCCGCATGGTTGGGCGCGCGCAAACGCGGCTATGGCCTCAGCACCACGCCAGGCGTTCCGGTCTCGCCCATTGTGCCGGCCGCAATCCTGTACGACCTCGCCAACAAGGGTGACAAGAATTGGGGCACCAATCCGCCATATCGTGATCTGGGCATGCGTGCGGTGGAAGCAGCCTCGCGCAGTTTCAAGCTGGGCACCGCAGGCGCCGGTTATGGCGCAGAGTCCGGCGCGCTCAAGGGCGGTATCGGTTCGGCCTCCTTCGTGACAAAGGATGGCATCAGCCTCGGCGCCATTGTCGCCGTGAACAGCCTGGGATCACCGGTCGTGCCGGGAACAAAAAACTTCTGGGCGGGCGCGTTCGAGATCGGCAAGGAATTTGGCGGCCTGGGCGCCAGCAGCGCTCATGTGATCGGCGAAGATTGGGGTCAGGCCAAGGTCAATCCAGGCGCGCGTACCAACACCACGATTGCCTGCATCGCCACCGATGTCGATCTGGATATCGACCAGATGAAGCGCGTCACGATGATGGCGCAGGACGGTCTTTCACGCGCCATTCGCCCGATCCATTCACCGTTCGATGGCGATGTGGTGTTCGGCCTGTCGACGGCAAAACAGAAATTGAAGGGACCTTCGGCGGATTTCGTGGTGGCGCGGATCGGCGCCTTGGCCGCCGATGTGCTGGCGCGTGCGGTTGCCCGCGGCGTGTATGAGGCGACCTTGCCGCCAGGCATGGAAGGCAAGATCTGGCGCACCCTGTGATGCCGCAGGACGGGGAGTGACCGTGTTGCCGCCCTTCGCCCGCTACATTATCGGCATTGCCGTCCCTTTCTTGTCGGTCATACCCACCGTTCCGTTGCTCAACCGTCTGCCGATCACATTCCTGGGTGTGCCGGTGGGGATCTGGTGGCTCTTCGCCTGCATCCCGCTGGCCTCGCTTTGTCTTGCTGTCTGCTGGTTCGGGCATGATCGCCATCGGCCGGATGAACATATCGAAGCCGACTATGATGGCGGCGGCCATTCATGACCGTCGCGTTTCTCGTCATCATCCTGCTCTCGGTGTTGCTCGCGCTGCTGTCCAAACGCGGACATTTGCACCAGAAGGCGGAAGATTTCTTTGTTGCTTCGGGCCAGTTCAGCACCGTTCTGTTCTTTTTTCTGGCTGTCGGCGAAACCTACAGCATCACCACGGTTCTGGGATTTCCCGGCGGTGTCTATGCCAACGGCACCGGCTTCATCACCTGGTTCCTGGGCTACATCCTTCTGGCGTTTGTGGTTGGTTATTTCTTGAACCCCCTGATATGGCGCGCGGGCCGCATTCACGGCGCGGTGACCTTGCCCGACCTGTTCCGCCGCCATTTCGATAGCCGTCCGCTTGAAGTGGTGGTGGCGTGCACTGCGCTTCTGTTTCTTGTGCCATTGGGCATGCAGCAATTCCTGGGCCTCCAGATCATCCTGCGGGAATTGGAGTGGGGGATTTCTCCGCTGACGGCAGCCAGCATCGCCGGACTGCTCGCCTTCAGCTATATCGCGATCTCCGGAATCAGGGCCTCTGCCTATGTCGCCGTGCTCAAAGACATCCTTCTGATCGTCGCAATCCTTCTCACCGGACTGGTGGCGATAGCGCATTGGTCAGGCGATGGCGCATCGACGTCTCAGGCTGCCGCGGCGTGGGGCCAGACAGCGCAACCCACGTTGAAAAGCGATGTGTTCGCGATCACCACCATTCTCCTGCAGAGCGTGGGGTTCTGCATCGTGCCGCAGACCTGTGCTTACATTTTCACGGCGCGTTCGGCGTCGTCGGTGCGGCGGGCGCAAGTCACAATGCCGCTCTATATGGTGATGTTCCCCTTTCTCACCGTCATCGCCTATTTCGCATTGAGCCATCTGCCGCACATGGCGTCCGCCAATGACGTGTTCCCGGTGGTGGCGAAGACCTTGCTGCCCGCGCCCTTCGTTGGCGTGGTGCTGGCCGGGGCGGCGCTGGCTGCTTTGGTGGTGCTGACAGGGGTTTGTCTTGCTATCGGCCCCCTGGTATCCCGAAACCTCGTGCCGGGGCTGAGCAACGACCAGCAGCGTCAATGGTCCAAGGTGGTGATGGGGCTGTATCTGCTGCTTTCCATCGCCGGCGCGGCAACCTCGTCGCAGCTGATGGTGACCATCAACAATCTCTATTATTTTGGCATGACCCAGTTCCTGCCCGGCATGCTGGGAATATTGCTTTTGCGGCGGCTACGCCCCTTCGCCATCATCGCGGGCATCCTTGCCGGCGATGCGGTGGCGATTGCGCTCTACGAATTCGCCACTCCCCTTGGAGGTGTGAATCCGGGTTTCATCGGCCTTGCCGTGAATGTCGCCATCGTATTCGCAACCTTGTATCTCTCGCCTGGTCAGGACCGCCGCCCCATCGCATCCATGCCGCTTCGGGCGACTTGAGCAGGCCGGGCATGAAACCTAGGATTCTCGAATGATCGAGCAGAAGCTTTTCATCGCAGGCCAATGGATCGCGGCTCGCGCGACATTGCCGGTAGAAGATCCCTCCACGGGCGAAACCATCGGCACCTTGGCTGCCGGCAATGCCGGAGATGTTGATGCCGCGGTCCGCGCTGCCCAAGCAGCGTTCTCCGGCGACTGGGGAAAGCTCACCGCTGCAGAGCGCGGCCGCGTATTGGCCCGGATCGGCAAGGCCGTCGAAGCGCAAGCCGATGTCTTGGCCGAACTGGAAGCGCGCGATGTCGGAAAGCCGTTGAAGCAGGCCCGGGCCGACGCCCTGGCATTGGCCAGGTATCTGGAATTCTATGCCGGTGCGGCCGACAAGCTGCACGGCGAGACCATTCCCTATCTCACTGACTACACCGTCTTCACTTTGCGCGAACCGCACGGCGTCACCGGGCACATCATTCCCTGGAATTATCCGATGCAGATCATCGGCCGTTCCGTTGTCGGTGCACTTGCCGCTGGCAACGCCACGGTGGTGAAGCCTGCGGAAGAAGCCAGCCTCACCGCGCTGGCATTTGCCCGTATCGCCGATGAAGCCGGTTTGCCGGCGGGTGCGCTCAATATCGTGACGGGCCTGGGCGAGGAAGCGGGTGCGGCGCTCGCCGCGCATCCCGGCGTTCATCACATATCCTTCACCGGATCGACGGCAGTGGGCGCATTGATACAGGCCGCGGCTGGACGCAACGCAGTGCCGGTGACCCTGGAGCTTGGCGGAAAATCCCCGCAGATTGTTTTTGCCGATGCCGATCTGGAGCGCGCCCTGCCCTTTCTCGTCAACGCCGGTATCCAGAATGCGGGACAGACATGTTCAGCCTCTTCCCGCCTTCTGCTTCAGCGGCCGATCTACGAGCAATTGCTGGAAAAGCTTGCCGCCCGCTATCGCACCTTGCGGGTCGGTGCGGCCCGGGATGATCTCGATGTCGGCCCATTGATTTCGGCTGCACAGAAAAAACGGGTCGAGACCTATATCGCGCGAGGTCGCGCGGACGGTCTTTCCGTGGTTGCGGAGGGGGCCATCGCCTCCAACGCGCCGCGCGGCGGTCATTTTCTCGCGCCGACGCTTTTCGCGGGCGTCGCCCCTGATCACCTGCTGGCGCAGGATGAAATCTTCGGGCCCGTCCAGGTGGTCATTCCGTTCGATTCCGAAGAAGAGGCTGTCCGGATCGCCAATGGCACGGACTATGGGCTGGTTGCGGGTGTGTGGACGCGCGATGGCAGCCGCGCTATGCGACTGAGCCGCGCGGTGCGGGCCGGTCAGGTCTTCATCAACAATTATGGAGCCGGCGGCGGGGTGGAATTACCGTTCGGCGGGGTCGGCCGCTCGGGCCATGGGCGCGAAAAAGGCTTTGAAGCGCTCTACGCTTTCACGCGGCTGAAAACAGTGGCCGCTTTTCACGGATAGGATGAAGCATGGGCTTGCAGGACAAGGTTGCGATCATAACCGGCGGTGCGTCCGGTTTCGGCGAAGGCATCGCGCGCCGTTTCGCAGCCGAAGGCGCGCATGTCGTCATCGCGGATCTGAATGGTGAGGCGGCGCAAAAACTCGCGGAGGGGATCGGCGGGTTGGCCGTGCGGGCGGATATTTCGCGCGGAGCGGATGTGAAAGCGGTCGCCAAGGCCGCAATCGACCGCTTCGGCGGAATCGACATTCTGGTGAACAATGCCGGTATCGGCCACAAGCCGCAGCCGCTCGACACGCTGTCCGAGGAAGATTTCGACCGCATCGTGGCGATCAATGCAAAATCCGTGTACCTGACGGCGCGCGAGATCGTCCCCTTGATGAAAACAAAAAAGAGCGGCGCGATTCTCAATATTGCTTCGACAGGCGGCGTCAGCCCCAGGCCCAATCTGACCTGGTACAATGCTTCAAAGGGCTGGATGATCACCGCCACCCGCGCCATGGCGGTGGAGCTGGCGCCTTTCGGCATCCGGGTGAATGCCATCAATCCGGTGGCCGGCGAGACCCCGCTGCTGGCCACTTTCATGGGCGAGGACACGCCGCAGATCCGGGCCAGGTTCCTGGCTTCCATTCCCATCGGCCGCTTCTCGACACCCCAGGACATCGCCGCAGCCGCCTGCTTTCTTTGCAGCGACGAAGCGTCCATGATTACCGGCGTCGCTCTTGAGGTTGACGGGGGACGATGCATTTGAGCAAGGGACAAACGCCGTGAACATTCAGACCGGGATTGAGCCGATACTGCGCGAGATTGAGGCTCGCGAGGGCGAGATCGTCGCACTGACCCAGGACCTGATCCGGTTCCCCACCGTCAACCCGCCCGGCGAGGCCTATCGGCCCTGTGCGGAATTTTTCGGCGCGCGGCTCGCACGCCGCGGCATGAAAGTCGAATATGTCCGCGCCGAAGGCGCACCCGGCGACAGCGACAAATATCCCCGCATCAATGTGATCGCCCGCTACGAAGGATCAAGGCCGGGGCCCTGCGTTCATTTCAACGGCCATCTCGATGTGGTGCAGACCGGCGCAGGCTGGACCGTAGACCCGTTCGGCGGCCTGGTGCGTGATGGCAAGGTCTATGGCCGCGGCGCCTGCGACATGAAAGGCGGCATCGCGGCGGCAGTGGTGGCTATGGAAGCCTTGATCGATTCCGGAATCAAATTGCCGGGCGCCATTGAAATTTCCGGAACGGTGGATGAGGAATCCGGCGGCTATGGCGGCGTCGCTTATCTTGCCGAACGGGGATGGTTCTCCAAACCGCGGGTCGATCATGTGATCATTCCCGAACCCCTGAATGTCGACCGGGTCTGCATTGGCCATCGCGGCGTTTGGTGGGCCGAAATCGAAACCATGGGTCGACAGGCCCACGGCTCGATGCCGTTTCTAGGCGACAGCGCGATCCGTCACATGAGCGCGGTGCTGGAGAAATTCGAGCACCAGCTTTATCCCGCCCTCGCCGCCCGCCATTCCGACATGCCGGTGGTGCCGGCGGGTGCACGGCAATCGACCATGAACATCAATTCCATTCATGGCGGTGCGGCGGAACAGACCGAAGGCCTGCCCTCGCCCTGCGTCGCCGATTCCTGTCGCATCGTGATCGATCGCCGCTTCCTGATCGAAGAAGATCTGTCAGCGGTCCAGGGGGAAATGAAAAACCTTCTTGACCAACTCGCCAGCGAACGCACCGGCTTCCGTTACAAGATGCGCGATCTTTTCAGCGTCCAGCCAACCATGGCGGACCGCGACGGCCCAGTGGCATCGGCCACGGCAAAAGCGGTGCGACGGATATTGGGCCGCGATGCCGAAATCGTTTGTTCTCCTGGCACTTACGACCAGAAACACGTCGATCGCATCGGCCGTCTCAAGGAATGCATCGCTTACGGTCCCGGCGTACTCGATTTGGCGCATCAACCCGACGAATGGGTCGGCATCCAGGACATGGTCGACTCGGCCAAGGTGATGGCGGTGGCGACGATGGATCTTCTTACACGCACGTAAGCATGCCGCGCATTTGCTGCGGCGCGATGGAACAATTCACGCTTATTTGCCAGCCGGCGGGGAACGCTCCGGCCAGCCGATCATTGAGTCCCGACACGGGATTGACATGTCATGGCGCATTTGAGGCTCGTCCCTTCCACCATCGACCAGGAAGAATTGCGCGTGTTCACGGTCGAGTGGGACCGGAGTCAGCAGAAATTTGTCGCGCTGGACGACAGTCGCACGCTGCTCGGCGCCTCGCCCAATCAAAGCAACGCCATCGGACGCGCCATTCGGGACGCGAATATCGCCTGCCGCAAAGGGTATTGTGTGGCCGTCCAGGTCCTTCAGCAGAACGGACTCTTCCGGAACGAATATATCGCCCCACCCCCGCCGCGGCGGTGAGCCCGCACTTTGCAAGGTCGCTGGTCTAATGGTCGGAGCGGCGGGATTTGAACCCACGACCCCCAGTCCCCCAGACTGGTGCGCTAACCAGGCTGCGCCACGCTCCGATACCAAGATTTGAGGCCAAATACCTCGGGGGCGCGGAATATGTCAGGGGGGCGAGCGGGAGGCAACCGCACTGCGGAATTAAATCGCTCCGCGCCGGCGAGCCTGAACAAGGCCCTTTTTGAGCCCCTCCAGTTCACCCAGAAGAACCTTCAGCTTGACCCGTTCTTCGGCGGCAAGCCCGGCACCGGTCGTCGCGATGGGCGGAATAACAGCAGCCGGTGTCGCGACGGGGCCCCCTTCTGGTCTAACAGACTTGGCCGGTCCGGGATCCAGCAGATCGAAGAAAGGCAGGCTCATCGGCGAAGGCACCGCCCGTAGATGGCTGGGGCGCTTCTTGGCCTCCGGTTTTTTCTGCTCCGGTTCTTCAACCACGATCCGAGGCGGTGCGGCATAGGGCGCAGGCGCCTGGCCGCGTCCCATCATCACAACATGGCGAAGGCCGCGTTCCTTCAAGATTTTCTGCACGCCGCGAATGGTGAGACCGTCCACATACAAAAGCGCCCGGATACCGCGCAGCAGATCGACATCGTCGGGGCGATAGAAGCGCCGCCCACCGGCACGTTTTACAGGCTTGATTTGCGTGAAACGGCTTTCCCAGAAGCGCAGGACATGCTGCGGCACATCCAGTTCGGTCGCGACTTCACTGATGGTGCGGAACGCATCCGGCGATTTGGCGACGGCGCCATTTGCGCGGAGTGCGGGTGCCGCCATTTAGTCCTCGCCTTCCGGAGATGGAGTCTGGCCGTTGATCACGGCCTTGAGCACATGGCTGGGACGGAACACCAACACCCGGCGCGGTGCGATCGGGACTTCATCGCCGGTCTTGGGGTTACGACCCATGCGCTGCGATTTCTGCCGCACCGCGAAAGTCCCAAAGGAGGAAAGCTTGACGGTCTCACCCTTGGCGAGCGCACCACAGACTTCTTCCAGCATATCCTCGACCATCTGGGCCGAGTCAGTGCGCGATAAGCCCACCGCCTGGAAAACGGCTTCGGTCAGGTCAGCACGGGTCAATGTGTCCGATGACATGGCAAACGACTCTTTAGCCCCGGCCGAAAGCTAGGCCTTGGCCGATTGTCCGTCAACATCAAAGGGATAGATGGCACCCTTACCGTAAACCATAAGCTCCGGCCTCCAAGGGCCAGATCGGCCGCTTGGCGGCTACCAGCGAAGCAGCGCGGCACCCCAGGTAAAACCGCCTCCCATGGCCTCCAGCAGCACCAGATCACCCTTCTTGATCCGGCCATCCCGGACAGCGGTCACCAGCGCCAAGGGGACAGAGGCGGCCGACGTATTGCCGTGCACGGCCACGGTGGAAATTACCTTCTCAGGCGGAATGCCCAGCTTGCGAGCGGTACCGTCCAGAATCCGCTGGTTGGCCTGGTGCGGGACGAACCAGTCAATTTCCGAGACCGGGATGCCAGCGGCCTCCGCGGAGGCTGTGATGGCGGCCGCGATGTTGGTCACGGCATGGCGGAAAACTTCCTTGCCCTGCATCCGCAGGTGACCCGTGGTGCGGGTGGAGGACGGACCGCCGTCGACATACAGCATGTCGTGCATCCGCCCGTCCGAGAATATCTTGGTATTCAGCACGCCCTGATCGGAATTGTCGCCCTTGCCGTCATAGGCCTGCAGCACCACGGCGCCCGCGCCGTCGCCGAACAGCACACAGGTCGAGCGATCGCTCCAGTCCAGAAGACGGCTCATGCTTTCGGCGCCGATCAGAAGGACAGTGCGGGCTTGGCCGCCACGAATAAAATTGTCAGCCACCGATAGACCAAAAATAAATCCGGAACAGACCGCCTGAACGTCAAAAGCGGCGCCCCGCGTCATGCCCAGCCGTGCCTGCACGACCGTGGCGGTGGCCGGAAAGGTTTCGTCCGGGGTGGTGGTGCAGCAGACGATCACATCGATCTCGCCGGCATCGATGCCGGCATCCAGCCGCGCGGCGCGCGCCGCGCCCAGCGCCAGATCGGAAGTTTTTTCGCCTTCCTTGACGATACGCCGTTCGCGAATGCCGGTGCGGTCGCGGATCCACTCATCGGAGGTATCCACGCTTTTGGCGATATCGTCATTGGTGACGATGTTATCGGGCAGACAGGCGCCGCTGCCGATGACGCGCGAACGGATCATGCCGTGACCGTACCGACGCGTGCACGATCGGCCGCGATCCGCGTGTTGATGTCAGCCTTGGCCATGGTGATGGCCATATCCAGTGCCGAGGCGAAACCGATTGCGTCCGTACCGCCATGGCTTTTCACCACCACACCGCCCAGACCTAAGAAAATGCCGCCATTGGCGGCGCGGGGATCGAGCCTGCGGCGCAGCGTATTAAGCGCGCCGGAGGCAATGAACGCCCCGATCTGGCCCAGCAGCGAGCGCTTTAGCGAACGGCGCAGAAACTGTCCCACCAGCTTGGCGGTGCCTTCGGCGGTCTTGAGCGCGATATTGCCGGTGAACCCGTCCGTGACCACCACGTCCACGGTGCCTTCGGCGATGTCGTTGCCTTCGATGAAGCCGTGAAAGGCCATCGGGAAATTGGCGGCTGTGGCGGCGCGCAGCATCTCGGCCGCGCCTTTCACGGAATCATTGCCCTTTTGCTCTTCGGTGCCGACATTCAGGAGCCCGACGCTGGGCTTGTCGAGACCAAGAATGGCGTGCGCGAAGGCTTCGCCCATCACCGCAAAATCCACCAGTTGTTCGGCCGTCGCCGTGACATTGGCGCCGCAATCCAGAACCACCGATTGGCCACGCAAGGTCGGCCAGATCGAAGCGATGGCGGGGCGTGATATTCCATCGATCACCCCCAACTGATACATGCTCATCGCCATCAGCGCGCCGGTATTACCGGCGCTGACGGCGACTTCGGCTTCCTTGTTTTTCACGGCCTCGATCGCGCGCCACATGCTGGTCTCGCGGCCGCGGCGCAGCACATGGCTGGGCTTGTCTTCCATCGCCACCCGGTCGGGGGCATGGCGGACCTGGACGCGGTCCTTCAACCGCGGATGGCGCGCCAGCAATCCATTCAACACGGTTTCATCACCGGCCAGGAGAAATCGCACTTCGGGGTGGCGCTGCACAGACCGCAGCAATGCGGTTATGACAACGCCGGGCCCGGCATCGCCGCCCATCGCATCCACCGAAACGGTCAATTCGCGGGCCACCGCCACCCTTCCCTGAAGCGAAGAGAGACGATTAGCTCTTCGCCTTCACGACTTCGCGGTCGGCATAGTGGCCGCACGAACCGCAAACATGGTGGGGGCGCTTGGGCTCACCGCATTTCGGGCAGTCGGCATGTGCGGCGGGCGTGAGAGCATGATGCGAGCGGCGCATGTTGCGGCGCGACGGCGAGGTTTTTCGTTTGGGCACCGCCATGGCGGGAAACTCCTTCAAAGACCCCGTCGAATGGTTCTGGGGGCCAAAACAGGGGGCGTGGGTAGCAGGAAAGCCCTGCCCGATTCAAGCCAAAAGCCAGACCAATCGGCCTATTAAAGCCCGGATTTCAACCCTTTAAGCACTGCAAAGGGGTTTTCGGGGGTGTCCCCCGCCTCTCGGGGGGCTTCAAATTCGACCCCGGGGGCCCGGGGATAAGGGTCAATCGCCAGTACAAATTCCTCAATCAGAGGGGCCGCCAGATCATAATGGAGACTGTCGATTTCCTCTGGCTTATCGTCTTCTTGCAGCAGGTCTTCCCCCAATACGGGTTCCTTGGGTCGCTTCAGGGCGGGGTTGAAATGCAGATCCCGCGTGAAGCGGCGGTCGATATGGGCCGGCACGTCCGCCAAGCTTACCACACAGGCCTGTACGATGTCGGCTTCCAGCACGAAATCGAGATGGAAGTGGTTGGGCGCCGTTTTCGTCAGCGCGACGCGCGCGGCGAACAGGCTCACCAGAGAGATGTCCGCGAAGCGGGCCAGGCCCGTACCTTCTTCTTCCGTGATGCGGAACGATATCTCGTCGCCCGCATGGCCCAGGCGGTTGAGATTGTAGAGGTGGGAAAACGGAAGCCCGTCGCTCATCGCCCGCCATCCGCATCCGGCAAAGGCCCGAAATCCAAATCGCCATTGACCAGACCGCTCCGCTCCAACGCGGCGCGAGCGCCGGCCACATAAATCGCCAACACCAAGGTGCGGGCATTCACGGCACCGCCACGCCAGACATTCTTGGCCAATGCCTCTGCCAGCGCCGCTTCGTCCCGCGCACCGGAGTAGGCCGCCAGCCGACCGAAAAAGGCATTGGCAATGGCTTTCATGCGCCGGCCCATACCCATGTCGCCCGTGCCCTGCTCGCGCAGCGCTTCATCGAAACTGACGAACAGACTGTCGGTGAGGGCCTGGGCTTCATCGTCCATGCCCGCGATTTTCAACCGTTCCAAAACCAGCCAGCCATGCAGGGCCACCATATCGAACCGGCCATCGATCGTGTCGGGAACCTCCAGATCGCGAAAGAAAAAAGGCGCACGGGCGCGGGCCACCAACTGGCTCTCCAGCCGGGCGGCGAACTCCCTGCGTGCCGCCGATTTTCGCAGCAGATTCAACATGAACTTCGCCTCATTCGGCCCCTTTCCGGGACTGTGGGTCTTGCAACCCTGGAAGGCTGAGGTTAGCACAGACAGGTAGGCGGGGCGCCAAGGCCACAAAGTCGCAAGCTATGAAAATTGTAACCGCAACCCTCCTCGCTTCGGCGGCAGCGCTCATCGCCTGCGCGCCGGTCATCGACCAGCGCGGCTATCTGTCCGATCCCCAGCTCGAAGCCAACATCAAGTCCGGCTCGGATACCAAAACCAGCGTCCAGGACAGGTTGGGGAATGCCTCGACCGCTGCAACATTCGGTGGCGATGCCTGGTATTATATTTCCTCGACCGAGAAACAGGTCGCCTTTTTCACCCCCACCGTTCTGAACCGCGCCATCCTGGCGGTATATTTTGACAAGGATGGCAAGGTGAAGGATCTGCGCCATTTCGCGCTCAAGGATGGCCATGTGATCTCCTTCGAGAGCCGCGAAACCCCTGCCCGTGGCCGCGAGCTCACCTTCCTGCAGCAGCTCCTGAATGCGACCCCCGGCACCAGCGCCCGCAACATGGACGACCAGAATCCCGGCGGCGGCGGCGGCCCCCCCACCAGCGGCGGCGGCGGGCTTCCTTAGTAACCCCCATCTGTGCGGCACGCGGGCAAGCCCGCTACCGCACATCTTCCCCCGTCAGCGGCTTCGCCGCACGGGGGAAGAAATTCCGTGATGGCTGAAGCAAAAAAGCGCGGGCCAGAAAAGCCCGCGCTTTTTCTTTTTCGTTTTTAGTTTCTTACAGATGCGCGAGCACCGCCAGCAGCAGCAACGCCACGATGTTCGTGATCTTGATCATCGGATTGACGGCCGGACCAGCAGTATCCTTGTAGGGATCGCCAACCGTGTCGCCCGTCACCGCGGCTTTGTGGGCGTCCGAGCCCTTGCCGCCGTGATTGCCGTCTTCGATGAACTTCTTGGCATTGTCCCAGGCGCCGCCGCCCGAGGTCATCGAGATGGCGACAAACAGACCCGTGACGATCACGCCCATCAGCATCGCACCCAGGGCGTTGAAGGCCTGGGTCTTGCCCGCGATCTCCAGCACCAGCACGAACAGCACGATCGGCGAGAACACCGGCAGCATGGAGGGAATCACCATCTCCCGGATCGCCGCCTTGGTCAGCAGATCGACCGCGCGGGCATAGTTTGGCTTTTGCGTGCCCTGCATGATGCCCGGCATTTCGCGGAACTGCTTGCGCACTTCCTCGACCACGGCGCCTGCCGCACGGCCGACCGCCATCATCGCCATGCCGCCGAACAGATACGGCAAAAGACCGCCGATCAGCAGACCCACGACCACCCACGGCTCGGAAAGGCTGAAGGTCGGTTGCTTCATGCCGGCGAAGAAGCCGGTGCTTTCGGTCGCAAAGAACTTCAGATCCTGGGTATAGGCGGCAAACAGAACCAGTGCGCCCAGACCAGCCGAACCGATGGCATAGCCCTTGGTCACGGCCTTGGTGGTGTTGCCCACCGCGTCCAGTGCGTCGGTGGTCTTGCGCACATCGCCTTCAAGACCCGCCATTTCCGCGATGCCGCCGGCATTGTCGGTGACCGGACCGAATGCATCCAGCGCCACGATCATGCCCGCGACCGACAGCATGGTGCTGACGGCGATGGCGATGCCGAACAGGCCCGCAAGCGAGTAGGCCACGATGATACCAACGCAAATCACCAGCGCGACGGGCGCCGTGGATTCCATCGAGATCGCCAGGCCCTGGATCACGTTGGTGCCATGGCCGGTCACGGAGGACTGGGCGATGGACCGGACCGGCCGGTAATTGGTGCCGGTATAATATTCCGTGATCACGATCAGCGCCCCGGTGACGGCGAGGCCCACCAAACCGCACCAGAATAAGGTCTGGCCGGTATAGGAGGAATCGCCGCTGGTAATCGGCGTATCCATGCCGATCAGCCAGTTGGTCAGCGGCCACAGGCCGATCAGCGACAGCACCATGGTTGCGATCACGCCCTTGTAGAGCGCGCCCATGATGTTCTTCGAGGCGCCGAGACGCACAAAGAAGGTTCCGATGATCGAGGTGACGATGCTCATGCCCGCGATCGCGAGGGGATAAAGCATCAACGCGCCTTTCATGGCGCCCGTGAAGTAGATGGAGGCCAGAACCATGGTCGCCACGGTGGTGACCGCAAAGGTCTCGAACAAATCTGCCGCCATGCCGGCGCAGTCGCCGACATTGTCGCCCACATTGTCGGCGATGGTAGCGGGGTTGCGCGGGTCATCTTCGGGAATGCCCGCCTCGACCTTGCCGACCATGTCGCCGCCGACATCCGCACCCTTGGTGAAGATGCCGCCGCCGAGACGGGCGAAGATCGAGATCAGCGATGCGCCGAAGCTGAGACCGATCAGCGATTCCACGATGGTTCGGCTTTGCGCCGGGTCATCCAGACTGAGACCCAAAGGCCCGGTGAGGAAGGCATAATAGCCCGCGACACCCAAGAGACCGAGACCCACCACCAGCATGCCGGTGACGGCGCCGGCGCGAAAGGCGACCGACAGGCCGCCCGCAAGCCCGGAGCGCGAGGCCTCGGTGGTGCGGACATTTGCCCGCACGGAAACAAACATGCCGATATAACCGGCAAGACCCGACAGGACCGCGCCGATCAGGAAGCCGACGCCAAGCTGCCAGCCGAGAAACCAGGTGGCCAGCGCGAAGATCACGACGCCGACCATGGCGATGGTGGTGTATTGGCGATTGAGATAGGCGTTGGCGCCTTCTTGAATCGCGGCGGCAATTTCCTGCATGCGCGCATTGCCCGCGCTGAGGCTGAGCACGGAGCGTATGGTCCAGACGCCATACAGCAGCGCCAGCACGCCGCAGCCAAGAATGATGGGTAGTTGTGAATTCATTGAAGTGTCCCTCGTTTTTGAAAAACGTTGATCGGCCGGATCGACCAAGCCGATCCCAATGGCCGGTCCGCCCGGGACCGCTTCAAGGGCACGCGGAGACTGCCAAATGCCCGCAATTCAGGCAACCACAGTTCTGCCACAAATTGCCAAATTTTTGGGGTGATTAATGCCCGTGCGCCGGCTTGGCCGGGGGCGGAGGTGCCGATTCGGCGGGTGGCGGCTGCCCGGCAACCGCTGTTACCGGCCCGGGGTGCAGCGGCGCGATCTGGATCTGCATGATGGCGATGGAGACGAGTTTGGCGGGCCCCACCACCTTTCGCGCGTCGGCCAGCAAGCGCGCTTCCAGCGCGGCATTGTCCACCGTAACCGGGTCGCCTGAGGTTGCGATCTCCTTCGCGTTCACATCCCGCACGAACGCGTCCTGGATGAAGGCGATCTTGTCCCGCGCCTGATTGGCGCTGACGTCCGAGATCGCCGTCAGGCGGCTGGAGATATAGGCGTAACCCGAAAGCTTCCCATCGGCGCCCGTCATCGGCGCCATCAGGAACGGCATATCGATGTTGGTGCCCGGCTCGCCGCCTTCCTTGCCATGCCCGCCTTCCTTGGCCGCCGTCTTTTCCGCGGCGGCAGCCGGAGCGATAGACAGAACGAATATCAGGGCGGCGGACGTCCAGCGCATGGCGCCGAGATTGACAAAATAGGATTAGCAAGTTGTTAAGGCGATGTTTGCGCCTCTGCCGAGAATCGAGATTTCAACGCTGCTCCAGGGCGAGAAAATCCATCGCGTCGCCGATGGGAGTGAATAGATTGAGACCCGCCGGGCCGTTATTCTGAATACCAAGATCCGTAAGGCCAATCACCAATCCAGTCTCATCCAGAAGTGGGCCGCCACTGGAGCCCGGCGAGACCATCGTGTCGCTCTGGATGTAACAGAGGCCGTCGAACACGCGGTCTGCCGAAATAACACCGCTGCTGACGGTGCTCTGGAAATCCTTGCTTTTCGGAGAACCGATGGCATAGACGCGCTGCCCCGGGGTTACCGCACCGCGCTTGAGCGCGAGCGGCGTGCGATCGCGGGAACTGGTTTTGATGATGGCGACGTCACGGTTCTTGGAGACCCGTATCACCTCCCCGATTCCCTCGATACCATCGGACCAGCGCACACGAACAGTCTTGTCATCACCCACGACATGGGCGTCGGTCAGGATATAACCGTCCGAAGATACAAGCACGCCCGATCCGCTGCCTGTGCCGTTCATGATCGTTACGACGCTCCCTACCGCGTCGGCGATCTTTCGAGACCCAGCCTTTAGACTTCCGCTCAGAAGAATTTTGCTCTGCTCGCCGGGCATCTGAAAGCCGGCCGTGAACGCCTTGGGAGCGGTTATGGCGGCGTGAAATTCTGCGTTCGCGGCCAGCGCGGCCACATTGCTGGCGAAAGCGTCTCCAAGCAGCCGTTCGATGCCACCCGCGGTCGCCTGCTCCAGATGGGCCGTGCCAACGGTGCTGATACGCGCGACAACCTGCTTTTTGATCGGTGAATAAATCTGCCAATCCACCTTCATGGAACTGTCGCCCTGGACGTCGCCTAAATAGCTTTTCACCCAGAGTCCGCCCCAGCTAAAACAGCCGTCGATGTGCTCATCCGTAATGACGGCAGCTGCTTCATAGTCCGCCGACGTGGCTTCGTGGTCGAACAAATTGTCTTCGCCCGACGTGGCGGCTTTGTAACCGGCTTTTTCCAATTCGGTTTTGAAATTGGGCGCATAGCTGGAGGTCGACACCTCGGTACGCCCAGCTGTGGTGGTCCTGGTGACAGGCTCGCCGAAACAAAGAGGGGCGCCTGGCCTCAGCTTGAGCCAAAGCGTTCCGACTGGCACCGCAAAGATCACCGTACGGAGTTTCAATGAGTTTTGCGCCGCCGGTGTCTCCGGGGATGTATCCTGTGCGTTTTGCCCGAACGCAGTCCCGCTGGCCAACGCACAAGCCAATACACTGGCCAACACCTTGGCCGCCAACAATCTGGTCATCACGCCCCCGCGCGAGTTCTACATTTGTTCGCACTGAATAGCGCAGTAAAGCCAGCGTGACAATCTGAAATGATCGTTTCTGAAAAAATCTCAACGAGCTGGTTAAAAGTGCCGATAGCCAGGTTGTGGGACTACAACCTCTTTACCGTTAACGCGAAGGCTGACGCCCTCGCCCGCGATCACTTCCCCTATCCGGGCAACATCGATACCCGCCCGCGTTGCAGCGGAACGAATATCGGCGTGCCGCATCGGCGGCGCTGAAAACGCGATCTGGTAATCGTCGCCGGAAGTGGCCGCGCGGACGATGGCGTCCGTTCCCTCGCCCCAAAAGGCGCGCAATACGCCGGACAGCGGGATCGCGGCGGCATCGATCCTGGCCGCGACGCCGGACGCGGTTGCCAGATGGCCGATATCCGCGACCAGACCGTCGGAAATATCGACGGACGCCGTCGCGAATTCCGCGAGGCGCCTCCCGAACCCGACCGGCGGTTCGGGAATCCGGTACCGCCCGACGAGATGGTCGCGCTGTGTTTCCGTCAAAGCGTGTTTTTCGCGTCGGAAAATCGCCAGACCTCCCGCGCTGTCGCCGATGGTGCCCGTGACGTATATCGCATCGCCCGGCCTGGCGCCGCTGCGCTTCACCATTCGACCTTGGGGCACAAAGCCGAATGCGGTAACGCCGATCGCCAGCGGGCCTTCCGTTGCCGACGTATCGCCGCCCAGCAGCGAAATACCGTAGCTTTCCTGATCTGCGTTTAGGCCGATAGCGAAGTCCGCCAGCCATTCGTCCGTCATGCCATGGGGCAGCGCGATGGTGAGAAGATAGTATTCCGACGACGCACCCTTAGCCGCCAGATCCGACAAATTCACCCGAAGCGCCTTTTTGGCGATCGTGGCCGGCGGATCATGCTTGAAAAAATCCGTGCCTTCGGCGATCTGGTCCGTGGTGACGATCAGATCGAAACCGGGCCGCGCCGCTATCGCAGCCGCATCATCCCTCAGCCCGAACGCGCCCGGCGCGGTCGCGAGCGGCGCGAAATGACGGGCGATGATGCCGAATTCATCCATCGCCCACCGCTCAGAAACCTATTTCGCCATCAGGCACCGGCTCGCCGAATTCCGGAGCGCGCTTGCGGTGCGCCATGCGATCCAGCGCTGCGTTGACGAAACCGGGCTCGTCGCCGGCGAAGAAATCATGGGCGATGCCGACATACTCGTCGATCACCACCTTGGCGGGCACATCGCGCCGTGCGATCAGCTCCAGCCCGCCCGCCCGCAATATGGCCCGCAGGATCGAATCCACCCGCGCCAGGGTCCAGGTCTGGGAAAGGCAATTGGCGATGGCCTTGTCGATCTCGGCCTGATGCAGCGGTACGCCCTCGACGATGGCTTTGAAGAATTCCGCATCGGTTGGCGTATCGCCGAAGCGGTGCGTCTCGAACTCCTCGGCCACCTCTTCGGCGCCGGCTCCCGCCAGTTCCATCTGGTAAAGTGCCTGCACGGCGGCCAACCGGGCGGCCCGCCGGGCCGGCGCGTCGATCTTGGCGGTCATGACTGCTCTCCCAGCCGCTTGGCGAGAGCGATCATCGCCAAGCAGGCACGTGCAGCGTCGCCGCCCACATCGCGTTCTTCTTTCAAAGCCATCTGCAAAGCCGCATCCTCGGTGGTGGCGACCACAATACCGTTACCGATGCAAAGTGCGTAATCGGTGCTCAGCCGGGTCAGGCCATAAAATACATTGTCCGTGATCAACTCGAAATGCGCGGTGCCCGTTCGCACCATGCTGCCTAGCGCCACATATCCATCGAAACGGTCAGCGCGCGCGCCCAGCGCGATGGCGGCGGGGATTTCCATCACCCCCGGAACCGGCGCGCGGGTGAAATGCGCGCCCCCCAATTGCAACGCCTTGGTGGCGCCGTCCGTCAGGGCCTCGGCGACGGCCGGATGGAAGCGCGACTCCACGATCAGGATATTCATGAATCCAGCTCCCTCCGGTCTTCGCTGGCTCGAGAGCCAGCTACGACCACCTCCCCCGCCAGTGCTCCGCACGCGGGGGAGGAAGGCCGTGACCAAGACGCTGCGGGTGTCTTCGTCGAGTCCGAATGGCGGCGG
>JAZJZY010000003.1:310216-393350 GCA_040389405.1 Pseudomonadota bacterium
CGCATATTATTTCGTATCGTCGCCTTCCAGTTCGCCGATCAGGGTCTCGAAATCCCGCGTCTCGCGGAAATTGCGATAGACCGAAGCGAAGCGGACATAGGCCACCTTGTCCAGGCTGGCGAGCGCCTGCATGACCAGTTCGCCAATCATGTTGGCGGGAATTTCATTCTCGCCCATCGATTCCAACCGGCGCACGATGCCGGTGATCATGCGATCGACCCGTTCGCGCTCCACCGGGCGCTTCCTGAGTGCATGGTTGATCGAGCGCTCCAGCTTGTCGCGGTCGAAGCTCTCGCGCCGGCCATTCTTCTTGACCACGATCAGCTCGCGCAACTGCACCCGCTCGAAGGTGGTGAAACGCCCACCGCATTCCGGGCAATGCCGCCGGCGCCGGATGGCGGAATTGTCTTCCGAAGGACGGCTGTCCTTCACCTGGCTGTCGTCATGTCCGCAGAAGGGGCAGCGCATCTATGGCCTCTCAATAAATCGGGAAACGACGGCAGAGTTCGCCGACGCGGTCGCGCACGCTGGCTTCCACGGCCGGATCGCCTTCTTCATGGTTCTTATTGGCGAGCCCGTCCACCACTTCCACGATCAGCTTGCCGATCTCGCGGAATTCTTGAGGCCCAAACCCACGGGTGGTTCCAGCGGGCGTGCCCAACCGGACACCCGAGGTGACGAAAGGCTTTTCCGGATCGAACGGAATGGCGTTCTTGTTGCAGGTGATGAAGGCGCGATCGAGCGCTTTTTCCGCGTATTTTCCGGTCGCCTTTTTGGGCCGCAGATCCACCAGCATCAGATGGTTGTCGGTACCGCCGGAAACGATGTCGAGGCCCAGGGATTTCAAGGTCTCGGCCAGGGCACGGGCATTCTCCACCACATTCTTGGCATAGACCTTGAAGCCAGGCTGCAACGCTTCCTGGAATGCCACCGCCTTGGCGGCAATCACATGCATCAAGGGACCGCCCTGCAGGCCCGGAAAGATAGCGGAGTTGATTTTCTTGGCGATCGCTTCGTCGTTGGTAAGGATCAGGCCGCCGCGCGGACCGCGCAGGGATTTGTGCGTGGTGGACGTCACCACATGGGCATGCGGGATCGGCGACGGATGCGCGCCCCCCGCCACCAGCCCGGCGAAATGCGCCATGTCGACCATCAGATAGGCGCCGACCTCGTCCGCGATTTCGCGGAAGCGCTTGAAATCCCAGATCCGCGAATAGGCTGTGCCGCCGGCAATGATCAGCTTGGGCTTGTTGGCGCGGGCACTGGCCGCGATCGCGTCCATATCCAGTAAATGGTCGTCAGGGCGCACGCCATATGGCACCACCTTGAACCATTTGCCGCTCATATTGACCGGCGAGCCATGGGTGAGATGCCCACCCGCCGCCAGATCAAGGCCCATGAACGTGTCACCCGGACTGAGCAACGCCAGGAACACGGCTTGGTTCATCTGACTGCCGGAATTGGGCTGCACATTGGCGAACTGGCAGTTGAACAGTTTCTTGGCGCGCTCGATCGCCAGGGTCTCGATCACATCGACATATTCGCAGCCGCCATAATAGCGTTTGCCCGGATAGCCTTCGGCGTATTTGTTGGTGAGGACGGAGCCTTGTGCTTCCAACACCGCCTTGGAGACGATGTTTTCCGACGCGATGAGTTCGATCTTCTCGCGTTGACGGCCCAGCTCGTCGGCGATCGACGCGGCAATCTCCGGGTCCGCTTCGGCCAGGCTGCGCGTGAAAAATCCGGAATTTTCCGAAACGGAATTGGCCACAGCCGACATCACCACCACCTTGTTGAGAAGCCAGCCCGATCTTGATGAGGCCGGCACGGGTCGCGGATTTACCCTGACCCGGGCACCAAATCTAGCGCGGCTTTCCGCCATCCCCTAGGGGTGCCGAATCAGACAAAAAACACAGGATTTCCGAGGGTTTTTACCACGCCTTCGAACCCTGTAGTAAAACGGCAATCTATATTCTAGAATACAAGTATAGATGGCGCGGCATCAGTAATCGCGCCCAGGAGCACAGAGCGTTCATGCGTGACGATCATCGCAGCGAAGAAGAAATCCTCAAGCTGGTGACGGAAATCGTCTCCGCCTATGTGAGCAAGAACCCCGTGGCGGCCGAGGATCTTCCCAATGTGATCAAGAGTGTTCACGCCACCTTGGGTGGTTTTCAAAGCGGCGAAGGAACCGCCTTGGCCCGCCCGCCCGCCGTGCCGGTCAAGAAATCCGTGACGCCCGATTATATCGTCTGCCTGGAAGATGGCCGAAAATTGAAAATGCTGAAACGCTATCTGCGCGCGCAATATGACCTGACGCCGGAAGCGTATCGGGCCAAATGGAATCTGCCCGCCGACTATCCCATGACCGCGCCGAATTATGCTGCCCGGCGCAGCGAATTTGCCAAACAAAGCGGGCTGGGAAAACCGGGGCGCAAGAAGCGCGACTAGGATTTTTTTTCCATAACGTATTTCAGTTTTCGCACCGCGGCCTGCCCCAATATATCGCGTCCGGCATTGGCGGGACCAACGATGCAGGCTTCGACACCGGTGGCGGCGTGGATTGCCGTCGCCTTGACGACGTTTCCTTGCACCACGAATTCCAGAAGAATTTCGCCCATCCCGGACGAATTCATTTAAGCCGCACGCGCCAGCTTGTGCGCGTCCCAGACGATGTTGAGGGCTGTGATCAGATCCTCGATCATCTCGTCTGTATGGGCCGGTGACGGCGTCAGGCGAAGACGCTCCGTACCCCGGGGAACCGTGGGGTAATTGATCGGTTGGACATAGATGCCATGCTCTTTCAGCAAGACATCGGTCACCGATTTGCAGAGGGCCGCGTCGCCCACGAACACCGGCACGATATGGCTGGCGCTGTCCATCACCGGCAGACCCGCATCCATCAGGCGTTGCTTCAGCCGCGCGGCGCAGTCGTGCAGCCTTTCACGCTCCACATCGCTTTGCTTGAGGTGCCGGATCGAGGCCAGGGTTCCGGCGGCGATCGCCGGGGCCAGGGAGGTGGTGAAAATGAAACCGGGCGCAAAGGAGCGGATGCAATCCACGATCTCGGCGGTGGTGGCGATATATCCGCCCATCACGCCGAACGCCTTGGCCAGGGTACCTTCGATGATGTCGATGCGGCCCATCGTGCCGTCGCGTCCCGCCACACCGGCGCCGCGTTCGCCATAGAGGCCCACGCCGTGCACTTCGTCGATGTAGGTAAGCGCGCCGTATTTGTCAGCCAGATCGCAGATGGCTTCGGTGGGCGCAAAATCGCCATCCATGGAATAGACGCCTTCAAAGGCGATCAACTTAGGCGAGGCCGGATTGGCCGCCTTCAGCAGCTCTTCCAGATGCGTCATGTCGTTATGGCGGAAAACATATTTGACGGTTCCGCCATGGCGAATGCCCTCGATCATCGAGGCATGATTGAATTCGTCGGAAAAAATGATCAGGCCCGGCAGTATCTTGGCCAGGGTCGCCAGAGTTGCGTCATTGGAAACGAAACCCGACGTG
This sequence comes from Pseudomonadota bacterium, assembly GCA_040389405.1. Classification (GTDB taxonomy): domain Bacteria; phylum Pseudomonadota; class Alphaproteobacteria; order Micropepsales; family Micropepsaceae; genus Rhizomicrobium. The sequence continues at coordinate 313,733 of JAZJZY010000003.1, forward strand.
AACAGCAATCCCGCTTCCTTGCCATGCAGCTCGGCCAGTTCGCGCTCAAGCTCGACATGATAGTGGCTGGTGCCGGAAATATTGCGGGTGCCGCCGGACCCTGCCCCGACCGTATCCAGGGCCTCATGCATCGCAGCCAGAACCTTGGGGTGCTGGCCCATGTTGAGATAGTCGTTCGAGCACCACACCGTGATCGGACGCCCCCCGCCATTGGAGCCTTCGGCATCAGTATGGAAGTCGGCTTTCGGGTAGTCGCCTCGCGACCGCATAATGTCGGCGAAGACGCGGTAGCGGCCTTCCCGACGGAGCGCAGTCAGGGCGTCCTTGAAGCTGGAAGTGTAGGAAAATGCCATGCCTGAGCTGCCTTATGAACGGGCCCGTCAGAATCCACCTTATCCGATCCCAACCCCCTGATTCCACGCAATTTGTCACATGACGGGGCAGTTTTGGCGGTTCTATTGCAAGACATTCTCATCTGAACGGGCCGATTGTCGCCTTAGGGGGCCGGCCTCAGGCAGCCATCGCCACCGCTGCGTTCACCGCCATGGCGATAAAAACAGTGTTGAAAAAAAAGGAAACCACGCCATGCCAAAGCACAGTGCGGCGCATCGTGGTGGTCTTCACCACGACATCGGAAACCTGGGCGGTCATCCCGATCACGAATGAAAAGTAGAGAAAGTCCCAGGCGCAGGGCTGGGCCTTGCCGGGAAAATCCAGATCGCCTTCGTCGTCATCATCCGCGCGTGGATCATCGAAATAATGCAGATCGGCATAATGGAATGCCATCGCCGTGTGCAGGACGAGCCAACCCAGTGGGGCGCCGATACCCGCCAATATTACCGGCAGAAGTTCGAAGCCGTGTTTCTTGCCCAGAGCTTCGAATACCGCGAGTGAGAAGAAAAGCAGGGTTGCCATGATGATCAAGATCACAATCGCGATCCCCTCATCTTCCTTCTTGGCGCGGAGCTTTAAATCTTCTGCGGACTGGCCGGCGACCATCGCCAGACACAGGCCCAGAAAGACGACATAGAAAACATCGCCCCCCGCCAGCAGCGCTACGGGCAGATCCGCCATGCGGCCGATGCCAAAGGCGAGCAGCCCGCACCCAAGCGCGATATAAAAACGGACATGACGGCTCAGCGCCGACACCAACCAATTGGCCATGCCGGAACACTAGCTGAGTCGGACCACGACTTTCGAAAAAGCGCGAGAGATTTTGGCCGGTGAGAAGGAGCGGCGCGCGGAGCGGGCGTGAGCCCGTGAGCACGCGCGACGTACTCAGCGGGCAAAAGATCCGCGCTTTACAGGCGGAAGCGAACCTGGTCGATCCAGAAGCGCTCCAGGCGCTTCAAGGTCACATTCATCGAATCCATGTCGCTGGGGCCGACATTGCCCACCGCTTCCAGCGAGCCAAGATGACGATCGAACAATTCACGCAACATGTCGCGCACCAGTTCGCCCTTGGTCGTCAGACGCACCAGCACGGAGCGGCGATCGGCTTCTGAACGTGCGTGATGGATATAACCGCCCTCGACCAGCTTCTTGAGATTGTAGGAAACGTTGGAGCCCAGATAGTGCCCCCGCGTGCGCAATTCGCCGGCGGTCAGTTCCTGGTCCCCGACATTGAACAACAGCAGCGCCTGAACGGAATTGATCTCGCGTTCGTCACGACGATCAAGTTCATCCTTGATCACATCGAGAAGTTGACGATGCAGACGCTCAACCAGGTTGAGCGTCTCAAGATAATGCCTGCGAACGGTAGATGCGCCTTCCAGCGCCGCCGCCGCATGCGGTTTGGCCATTGCCGTCATCTCTACACCACCCCCGCTTTTTGCGGAGCCCACCCGGTTATATTTGTGATGCACGTTAGTTGTGACTCATTAAGAGCATGTAAAATGCGCTTGAATTGTCGCCGCGATATCAACGTATGGAACCAGGCCGTCCCATCATGGCAAACAAAAGATAAATTTATTCGCGGGCATTCTAGGCGAGTGGAATTTCGTTTCCGCCCAGCGATGCGAAATAGCCTGCAATATCAGCCTCTTTTACATCCGCCAGCTGATTTGGGCTCCAATGCGGTGCACCATCCTTGTCGATGAGAACCGCACGAACACCTTCCCGAAAATCGGCGCTCATCACCCTGCGTGCCGCGACGCGGTATTCCATTTTGAGACACTCATTCAACGAGCGATCCCTGCCCTCGTGCAAAAGCCGAAAGGTGAGTTTGAGCGATTCCGGCGAACGCGTGCGAATCAGGCGGGCGGTTTGCATGGCGAAATCGCTGCCGTCGCGATCCAGCCGTTCCAGCACCGTTTCGACCGAAGACGCGGCGAAGATCGTGCCGATACGTGCACGATGCTCGGCCAACAGAGCCGGCGGCGCGATCCGTGCGAAGGCTCCCACCGCTTCGGCTGCGATCGTTCCGTCCGCCAGCCGCGCAATCAATGCCGCATGATCGGATTGCGCCACGCTGTGGGTGGCCAGGCCCAACGCCAGCGCATCACCCAGCCCGATGCGGATGCCGGTCAGGCCGAGATACAAACCCGTCTCGCCCGGGCAACGCGACAGAAAAAAGCTCGATCCGATATCCGGCACAAATCCGATGCCGGTTTCCGGCATGGCAAATGCGAGATCCTCGCCCGCCAGGCGATATCGTCCGTGTACGGATACCCCTGCTCCGCCCCCCATCACCACACCATGGGTGAGAGCGACATACGGCTTGGGATAAGCACCGATCAGTGCATTGAGTTGATACTCATCGCGCAGGAATCTGGCGGCGGCCGGGGTTCCGGCGCTGCTGCTTTCCGCCATGGAGCGGATATCACCGCCGGCACAAAAAGCCCTTGGGCCCGCGCCCTGGATTGCAACGGAACGGACGGTGCTGTCCCCAGCCCACTCCGCCAGGGTCTTCCGCATGCCGATGCACATGCCGTGAGTGAGCGCATTCAAGGCCTTGGGCCGGTTCAGGGTGATAAGACCCAGCGCGCCGCGTTTCTCGAACAGGATATGGGGGTCGGTTTCCGGCATCCCGCCAGATTAACCGCCAAGATGGGCATGACAAGCGGCGGACTTGCGCCCCGGGACTTGAATTGGCAAGACACACATCATGATCGCTTATCCCGCCACCCGCATGCGCCGTCTTCGCCGCCATGACTGGACCCGGCGCATGGTCGCCGAGAATTCGTTGTCGCCCGCGGATTTCATCTGGCCGATTTTCCTGATCGATGGCGACAAGAAGCGAGAGCCGGTTGCTTCCATGCCGGGTGTCGAACGTCTTTCCATCGATCAAGCAGTGGTTGCAGCCGAAGAGGCCGCCAGGCTGGGTATCCCAGTCATCGCCTTGTTCCCATCCACCGATCCATCCTTGAAAACCGAGGACGGCCGCGAAGCAGTCAATGCCGACAATCTGGTTTGCCGCGCCGTGCGGGCGATCAAGAAAGCGGTTCCCGACATCGGCATTCTTTGCGACGTGGCGCTTGATCCCTACACCAGCCACGGCCATGACGGGTTGATCCGCGATGGCGATGTGCACAACGATTCCACGCTCGAAATGCTGGTGCGTCAGACGTTGGTGCAGACCGAAGCCGGCGCCGACATCATCGCGCCGTCCGACATGATGGATGGCCGGGTCGGCGCCATCCGCACTGCTCTGGAATCCCAGGGGCATCACAACACCATGATCATGGCCTATGCCGCCAAATATGCATCCGCCTTTTACGGTCCGTTCCGCGATGCGCTGGGATCGTCTCAGGTCAAAAGCACCGGCCTGAAGGTCGGCGACAAGCGCACCTACCAGATGGACCCCGCCAATGGCGACGAAGCCTTGCGCGAAGTGGCGCTGGATCTGGAGGAAGGCGCCGACATGGTGATGGTCAAGCCGGGCATGCCGTATCTGGATCTGGTGCGCCGGGTAAAGGAACGTTTCGGCGTGCCGACCTTCGCCTATCAAGTCTCTGGTGAATACGCGATGCTGGCGGCGGCGTTCGAAAAAAACTGGCTGGACCGCGACCGCGCAATCCTCGAAACCCTGACCGGCTTCAAGCGCGCCGGCGCCAGCGGTATTCTTACCTATTTCGCGGTCGAGGCTGCGAAGCTTTTGAAGTAACCCCCTCTGTGCGGCACGCGGGCAAGCCCGCTACCGCACATCTCCCCCTGCAGGGGCTTCGCCCCGCAAGGGGAGAAATTCCGTGCGCTCTTCAATCACGCTTGGTCGAGAACAGGCTGCGCAACAGGATTTCCGCGCGGCTCGGCAATACATGCAGTCCCGAGCGGCGTTGGCCCAGATCGATCACGTTTTCCAAGACCAGCATGGCAAGACCATGTACCGCAGACCACACCGCCAGCCCTAGATTGGAATCGTGCAGCGCCGATCCGATCTCGTTTCCGATAGCGTCGGCGGCTTGGGCCAGGACCGGAAACTTGTCGCGATTGGGCAGCTGCGAGCCGAACATCAACCGCGCCACGGCCGGGCGTTTGGCGACGAAACGCATATAAGCGGCGCCGATATTGGCAATCCGATCGGACTCCGGGCCCGATACCTTGGCTGCCTCGACGATATACTGGCGAAGCTCCTGAAAGCCTTCCACGCCCAGCTCAACCAGAAGCGCTTCATGGTTGGGAAAATGCCGATACGGCGCGGCATGGCTGACGCCGGCACGGCGCGCAACGGCGCGCAACGTCAAGGCGCTGAGCGACTGCTCCTCCAAAATGCATCGCGCCGCTTCCAGCAAACCGTTGCGCAGATCGCCATGATGATAGGCGCGAGGCTGCTCGGACGGTTTTGCTTGCGCGTTGCCCTCGGTGTTGTACTGCTCGTTGTTCATGCTTTGCCTCTCCGCGCCCCTTGGCGCACATATTCCTGCCGGGCAAAAAGGCTGGACGTATCCCAACGCTTGCCGCCCAGGCTTTCCACTTCCGCATAAAACTGATCCACCAGAGCCGTCACAGGTAGGCTGACCCCGGCCCGGCGCGCTTCTTCCAGGCAGATGCCCAGATCCTTGCGCATCCATTCCACCGCGAAACCGTGATCATACTTGTCTGCCGCCATGGTCTTATGGCGATTTTCCATTTGCCAGCTCTGCGCCGCGCCTTTGGAGATCACATCCACGACAGCTTCGATGTCGAGGCCGGTCGCCCGCGCCAGGCTGAAGCCCTCGGCCAGGCCCTGCACCACCCCGGCGATGCAGATCTGATTGACCATCTTCGTGAGCTGGCCCGAGCCAGACGGCCCCAGCAGGCGTTGCTGGCGCGCATAGGCAGCCATCACCGGCTCCGCACGCGCATAGGCGTCGGGCGTACCGCCGCACATGATGGTGAGTTTGCCGTTGACCGCACCCGCCTCGCCGCCCGAAACCGGCGCGTCAATAAACGCAAAGCCGGCTTTTTCCGCCGCCGCGGCCAGATCGCGCGCAATGGTTGCAGAGGCTGTGGTGTGGTCTACGAACAGCGCACCCTTGGTCATCGCGGGAAAAGCGCCATCCTCTCCCAGCGTAACTTGACGCAGATCGGCGTCACGGCCGACACAGGCAAATACGATGTCGGCGCCATCGGCGGCTTTCGCAGGCGTCGGCGCCCAACTGCCGCTATATTCCTCGACCCATTTGTGCGCGCGCGCTTGCGTGCGGTTGAATACGGTCACGGCGTGACCGGCGCGCTGAAGGTGCCCCGCCATCGGGTATCCCATTACGCCCAATCCGATAAAAGCCAGCTTCATTCGCCCGCCACTCGCAAAGGTGTTTCCGTTTCCATGACCAGCTTGGTCTTCATGTGCACCAAGGCGTCGATCAACCCATCTTGCACGCTCTGGTCGAGCCCTTCGGTCATGTATTCCTCGAGCGCGACCTTATAGTCCTGAATAGCCGCGATGACCGGCGCCGCTGCCGGCAAAAGATGCAGACGCCTTATGCGCCGGTCGGACGGATCGGCGCGCCGTTCGAGCAATCCCCGAGCTTCGAGCCGGTCCACCAGACGACCGACGGTGATGGGTTCTACTTCGCAGAGCGAAGCCATCTCATTCTGGGAAAGACCGGGCTGGCGGTCCAGGCGGTACAAGATGATGCCCTGGGCGCGCGTCATGCCATATGTGCGGGCCCACTGGTCGAAACGCGTGCGCTGCATCCGTGCAACATCGTGCAGGAGGATCAGCATGTCCCGGTCGAAGCAATCCATGCCGATAAGTTAAGCCACGTTATTATAACGTGCAATATAGGTTTGACGTCAAATCACCGCATAACGGCCAAGAACGCCGTGCATACAAAAAAAGAGGCGGCCGAAGCCGCCTCTTGATTGTACGAAACTTGCACGGACGATTTACATGCCCGAACCCTGGATATTCTTCCAGCTGGCTTCGATCGCCTGCACGGCGTTTTCCGGCAGCGGGACATAATCCAGGCTCACCGCGGCAGGACCGCCACTTTCAAAGCTCCACTTGAAGAACTTCAAGCTCGCGGAAGTCGCGGCCTGATCGCTCGGCTGCTTATAGACGAGCACGAAAGTCGTGGCGGTGATCGGCCAGGCGGTCGCGCCGGGTTGATCCAGGAACAGGATGAAGAAGTCGTTCTTCGCCGCGTTCGCCCAATCCGCGCTGGCAGCGGCAGCCTTGAAGGATTCTATGGTCGGCTCGACGGTCTGGCCCGCCTTGTTGACCATCTTCACATAGCTGAGATGGTTCTGCCTGGCATAGGCATATTCGACATAGCCGATGGAACCGGAGACCTGCGCCACATTGCCGGCAACGCCTTCATTGCCTTTGGCGCCGATGCCGACCGGCCAGTCGATGGCCGTGTCCGCACCGACATTGTTCTTCCAGTCAGCGTTGATGCGGCTGAGATAGCTGGAGAACTGGTAGGTGGTGCCCGATCCGTCCGAACGATGCACGACGGCGATGGCCTTGCTGGGAAGATTGACGCTGGGGTTGATCTTCTTGATCGCTGCGTCGTCCCAGCGGGAGATCTTGCCTTGGAAGATCGCGGCGATGGTGTTGCCGTCCAGGGTCAATTGACCCGGTGCAACGCCAGGAACGTTCACGACCGGCACGATGCCACCGATCACGACCGGGAATTGCGTCAAGCCGGCCGCCGCCAATTCCTTGGACGTCAAAGGCTTATCGGTGGCGCCGAACGTGACGGTCTTGGCCTTGATCTGGGCGATACCGCCGCCCGAACCGATCGACTGATAGTTCAGGCTGTTGCCCGAGACGCCCTTATAGGTGGCGGCCCATTTGGAAAGGATCGGGAAAACAAAGGACGATCCCGCTCCCGTGATTTCGATGGCGCTCGCCGCCGACGCCGTAAGGGCGACGGCTGCGATCGCGCCCGCGATTGCCTTGTACATTTTCCGCATTGGTTGTCCTCTTTGGTCTGGGAGCAATGCTCCCGTTTCTATCCAGTGAAAGTCTTTGGGGTCAGTTCGCGAATTGCAGGCGGACACCGAACACATTGATGTCCTGACCGTCGCGATTGGGGATCGCGGCGGTGCCCTTTTTCACCGTGATAATATTGTCGTCGATCATCACACGCACATTGCGGTTGAGATACCAGTTAAGTCCCAGCGCGATAACACGCTCTTCGCCGCCCAGAACGCCGGCAAGCTGCGAGGTGGTGGCGAGCTGGTTGGTGTGCCAGTTCAGGTCCGTGTTGGAATAGCGCGCAACCAGTTCGAAGGCGCCCCATGAACCGCCGGACATAGAGAAGGGACGCGACGGAACCGGTCCGTTAAAGCCACCGACTTCGTTGTTGATCGCGGAAGGCGAGTAACCCTTGGTCTCCCCCGTCAGGATCCACGATCCTTCCACATACCAGCCCGAGAAGGTCGGGTGGTCGATGACATTCGTCGAGGTGCCGCAAGCGGCATTATTCACCGCCAGAATGGACCCGCACTGGCGATCAAGCGTGAATTGCGCGTATTCACCGCCCAGAAAGAAGTTGTCGATATTGCCGCCCAAATCGACCGCAAACATGTCGGCCGTCTTGGCCGCAACGCCGCCTGTCGAGATCAGACGGGTGCCGTCGACGCGAACTTCCGGGCGATCCTGAAGATTGATCGCCTGGCTGCCGCCGCCGGCACCGTTCACGCTGCCGCTGTTCAAGACCTTCGCACCGCTGACACCGATCTGGATGTTGGAGAAGCCGTTGCTCCAGATACGGTCGGTGATCCGGCCCAGCACCTGGGTATTTTCATCGCCGCCATTGCCATGGTTCGCGCTGCTGCCGGTCTTCTGGCCGCTAAAGGTTGCGGTTGCCGTGACATTATCGCCGGCCCAGAACGTATCCGTCTTGGCCCAGCCGATTTCAATGCCACGACGCGAGTCGCCCGCGCCGAAGACGTCGGCTGCGATATTGTCGATTTCCGGCCGCTCCAGGAACATCAGCTGCGCGGAGGACGTGGTGCCTTCGAACATGAAGGCGGGCTCGATGATGCCCGCGCTGAAATGCCAGTTCGGAACGCCCGTATAGGTCACCACGGCCTTGTTGAGCAGCGGATCGCCTTCACCCCCGGTCGGGACGCCCGAAGCGCCGGCGCTGCCGCCATTGCTGCCGCCGGCGTTCAGGCGGAATTCATACGCGAAATCACTATAGGCCTTGCCTTCAATGCCGAAATAGGCGCGGCGGATCACGGCGCCGCTGGACAGGTCCGACGGACCTGCAAAGCCGGCCGGATGCGTGCCGTCTTGGCCAAAGGCGGCAAAATCGGACTGGAAGCGGACGCGAACACCCATGGTGAAGCGGCCGTCACCGGTCGCGATAACCGGACGGCCATTGTCGAAGGTCCAGGCGGCGTAATTGTATTGCTGCTCCAAAGTGGAGAGACGTGTGCGGTCTGCCTGAGAACGCTCGTCGCGGTTGGCCAGCGATTCTTCCAGGGCACGAACCCGGGCTTCCAGATCGGCGGTCGAAGCGGAGCTGCCCTGCGACGGCATATTGTTCTGTGCCAATTGAATTTGGTTATCAACAACCTTCGGGGCGCCGCTATCCTTGTTCGCCGTACCTGCATCATTCTTGGTAACCGCAGCCTGCGAACCGGAAGCGGTGAGCAGCGCAATGGCGGCCGTACCGACCATCAATCCAATTTTCCCCATTTTCGTCCAACGTCCCTTTGATATGGCCGCGCAAATTCGCGCGGTGGCTCAATCGCAGCGGGCCGCTACAGGACAATGACGGTTGCATGACAGAGATGTGACAGCGGAACGCGCGCGGCGGAAATCAGGCCATTACGGGACAGCAATAATCTGTGAATTCAACCGTTCTGGTCTAGCGCGCTGTATTTGCCACGGAAAAAAACCAGCGGGGCGGAGTTCGAGGGGCAGGAAAAGCGCAGGACGCGACCCAGGAGAATCGTGTGGTCCCCGGCTTCCATTTTCTTCTCCACCGCGCATTCGAATACCGCCAGCGAGTCCGCCAGCCCCGGAGGGCCGAGTTCGGTCTGAATTAACGCAATGTCATCCAGTGCATGCTCGCCCGGACGCGCCAGCCGCGACGATACCTCTTTATGATCCGTACCAAGAATACTGACGGTGAAGCCCTGCGCCTTTACGAAAACGTCATGACGCCGCGAACGGCGGTCCATGCACCACAACAGCAGAGGCGGATCCAGCGAGACCGAGGTGAAGGAATTGACCGTGATGCCGAAATGGCTATCGACACCGGCAGCCGTCACAACCGCCACGCCGGTGGGAAAGCAGCCCAGGGCATCACGAAAAAGGCGAGAATCCATGGACATAAGCTAACCCCAATCAGACCCCGCTTCATACTCGGTTAAGTCCGGGCATGCATGATCGCGGCAGGGTAAATCCGGTACAGGAACGGCAAAAGACCGTCCTGGCCAGGTCAATTGGGTGGTGGAACATGGCCGACGGTACGGTCATTATCAAACGCATCAAGAAGGGCGGGCATGGCGGCCATCACGGCGGCGCCTGGAAAGTCGCGTATGCCGACTTCGTGACCGCGATGATGGCGTTCTTCCTGCTGATGTGGCTGATCAACACCACCACGCCGGAACAGAAGCGCGGCATCGCCGATTATTTCGCGCCGCAATCCATTGCCCAGACCGTGTCGGGATCCGGTGGCGTCCTGGGCGGCAAGGTAATGGGCGAGGAATCCGCCCATGCCGGCGGAGCCCAGTCGGTGATGCAGAAACAATCGCCCCCCTCGCCCGCTTCACCGGTGAAGTCGCTGGCCAGCGGCATGACGGGTGGCGCCAACGGCAACAGCGATAACAACAGCGCTCCCAATGTCAGCAATGCACAGGACGGCGAATTCGCTCATGCTGCCGAAGCCATCCGTCAGTCCATCCAGAACAATCCCGATGTCGCCAACCTGTCCCATCAGGTGATGCTGGAGCAGACGCCTCAGGGCTTGCGCATCCAGCTGGTGGATCAGGACGGCCGCCCCATGTTCCAGCAGGGCACCAACGAGCCGATGCCATACACCAAGAAGCTCTTGGCCGCGGTGGGGCAGATCATCGACACCTTGCCCAATCGGGTCTCGATCAGCGGCCATACCGGCGGCAACGATGCATCGGCCGATGGCGCCGCCTGGGAATTGTCGTCCGCGCGGGCCAATGCCGCTCGCGCCCTGCTGCAGGCGGGCGGCCTGGGCTCGGATCGCATTTATGAAATCGCGGGCAAGGCGGCCTCCGAGCCGCTCTTGCCGGAGGACCCCAATGCCTCGGCCAACCGCAGGCTATCCATTGTCCTGCTGCGCGAGGCGCCCCCGGCACCGCCCGGGCATACTCTGTAAAAAGTCGTAAATCGCCAAAACCCATATACTTTAACATGGATATTTTCTTGCGGGCGACCGCAGGGCGCGGTCATAATTGAAGCGTGACCGACCAGCGCAACACCCGTGTTCCACAATTCTTTCTGACCCCGGGGGGGCCTTGCCCCTATTTGCCGGGCCGGGTGGAACGAAAGGTCTTCGCCCGCCTCACCGGCACCCTGGCCCAGCCCCTTTCCGAAGCGCTGACTCATTCCGGTTTCCGGCGAAGCCAGTCCATCGCCTACCGTCCGGCCTGCGAGGGCTGCAACGCCTGTGTCTCGGTGCGCATCGTGGCGGGCGAGTTCGCCTCCAGCCGCAGCCAGAAACGCATCGCCCGGCGTAACACTGACTTGGCGCGCGCTTCGGTCCCGGCCGAAGCGACGCGGGAGCAGTTCGCACTTCTGCGCACCTATCTGGATTCGCGCCATTCGGGCGGCGGCATGAGCGACATGGGCCTGTTCGACTATGTCGCCATGGTCGAAGAAACGCCGGTCAACACCCATATCGTGGAGTATCGCCGTCCCGACGGTACCTTGGTGGCGGCCGCGCTGAGCGATGTGCTGCGCGACGGCCTCTCGATGGTCTATTCGTTTTTTCATCCCGGCGAAGACGCCCGCAGCCTGGGCACCTACATGATCCTGGATCATGTTGAGGCGGCGAAAGCGCGCGGTCTTGCCTATGTCTATCTCGGCTACTGGGTGCGCGATTCCGAGAAGATGGACTACAAATCGCGTTTCACACCGCTTGAGGCACTGGGCCCCAATGGCTGGGAACGATTGAGCGCGAGCGCCGAGGACAAGGCTTAAGCCCCCCGGCCGCTCGCCCAAGCTCGCGGCGTCGCCCTCCTCTCGCATGTCCACGGGACATGCTCGCGCGCTAAGGCGCGTCGGAGGTCGACCCACCAAATCGCGCTTTCCACTCCGCCACTTGCTCATCGGCAATTTTCGCGAAAAGCACATCAGGCGGATTGATGGCCTGACCCGGTTCCAGTTCGTCGAGCGCCTCGGCCATGGGCCGGTCGGGCCAGGGGATAATGTCGGTCCCGCCCGCGATGGGCTGGATCGCTTCATGGATTTTCCGGGCCATCACCGGCATCACCGGCCAGGTGAGATGGCCGAACTGGTGCACCAGATTAAGGCCCATGCGCACGCCCACCGCAGCCCGGTCGCGGTCGGTCTTGATGTGGGTCCAGGGCGCGGCCTTGGTGAGATATTCGTTGCCCGCCACCCAGATGGCGCGCAGCTCTCCCATGGCTTTGCGGAATTCCGCGGCCTCAAGATAGTCCGTATACTGAGCGACACGCCGATCCATTTCGGCAATCAGCGCATTTTCTTCCTCGCCGTAAACGCCCTCGCCCGGCACCTTGCCATCGAAACGCGCGACGCAAAATTTCGTCACCCGGTTGACGAAATTGCCCAGCACGTCCGCCAGGTCCTTGTTGACGATGCCGGCGAACTGTTCCCAGGTGAAATTGGAATCCGAGCCTTCCGGCGCATTGGCGGTCAGGTAATAGCGCCAATAATCGGCGGGCGCGATTTCCAGCGCGGTATCCATGAAGATGCCGCGATGCTGCGAGGTCGAGAATTTCCCGCCATCGTAGTTGAGATAGTTGAAACCCTTGAGGCGATCGACCTTCTTCCAGGGCTCGCGTGTGCCCATGATCATCGCGGGAAAAATGATGGTGTGGAAAGGCACATTGTCCTTGCCCATGAATTCCCAATAGGTGACGTCCTTGGCCGCGTCGCCGAACCACCAGTCGCGCCAGGCATCGCCCTTGCCATTTTTATCGGCCCATTCCTTGGTGGCAGCGATATACTCGATGGGCGCATCGAACCAGACATAGAAAACCTTGCCTTTGAGCTGACCGTCGGCAATGTCGTCCGGCACGGGAAAGCCCCATTCCAGATCGCGCGTGATGCCACGATCCTGCAATCCCTCGTCCAGCCATTTGTAGGCAATCGAAGTGACGATCAGGGGCCATTCCTGTTTGTGGGTATCGATCCAGGCACGGAGTTGGTCGCTGAACTGCGACTGCTTGAGGAACAGATGCGTCGAGTCGCGGATTTCGATGTCGTGCGCCCCGGACACCGCCGAGCGCGGATTGATCAGGTCAATGGGGTCCAGGATGCGGGTGCAATTCTCGCACTGATCGCCGCGGGCGCGGTCATAGCCGCAATGTGGACAGGTACCGATCACATAGCGATCCGGCAGAAAGCGTCCGTCGGTGGCGGAATAGGCTTGCTTGGTGGTGCGCAATTCCAGAAGCCCGTTCTTCCACAACGCGCGGGCGAAATGCAGGGTCAGCTCGCGATTTTGGGTAGACGAGGAACGCCCGAAATTGTCCCAGCTCAGCCCGAATTTCTCGCCAAGGTCGCGCTGAACCTGGTGCCATTTGGCGCAATATTCCGCGACCGGCACGCCTTCCTCCAGCGCCGCCAGCTCGATGGGCGCGCCATGCTCGTCGGTGGCGCAGACTGCCATCGTGTCATAGCCCCGCGCCCGGCAGAACCGGGCAAAGATATCGGCCGGCAGCATCGAGCCCACCAGGTTACCCAAATGCTTGACGCCGTTGACGGACGGGATTGCGGACGAAATCAGGACGCGTTTCATGGCGATATTGCTATATGTTCGGGTGACGGACGGTTCCTCATACAAGGGGACGGGACGGGAAGCGAGGGGGAACGGTCATGGGTGGCCTGGCTGCGAAAAGGCTGCTGCTGATCGCGGGTATGGCTGGCTTTGTGCCCCTTATCGCAATGGCACAGCCGGTCCAACCGCTGCCCAAACAGACCCGGCCCGTACCCCTGGACGCACCTTCCATCCGCATCGGCAACGGCCTGCTCGACGCTCGGGTTTATCTGATCGATCCGGCAGCCGGGTTTTATCGCGGCACCCGCTTCGACCAGGCCGGCGTGATTGGAAGCCTCGCCCTGGGACAGCAGGATTTTTACGGTCCCTGGTTCGATCGCGTCTCGGACGAAGTGATGGATTTCACTTTCGCGGCGGACGGCATCGTTGCCGGCCCGGATAGTGCGGTCTCAGGTCCGGTGGATGAATTCGCGCCGATCGGTTTTGAGGACGCCGCGCCGGGCGGAACCTTTCTCAAGATCGGTGTTGGCCTGCTGCGCAAACCGGACGCCAGACCATACGATCATTATCGCCTTTACGATATCATCGATCCCGGCAAACGCGATACGCGAACGACCAGGAGCAGCGTCACATTCGTTCAGGACATAGCCGGCGTCATTCGCTATGAGAAAATCCTGCGCCTTCTTCCCGGCAAGCCCGTGATGCAAATCGAGCACATACTGACCAACAGGGGGAGCAAGCCGATCTCCACCACCGTCTATGACCACAACTTTCTCAAACTTGCACCGGGCAACGAAGATGTGGCCGTAGAATTCGTCTTCCCGATTATGGCCGACAAAATGCCCGATCCTGAGGTGGTCGGCATTGACGGCAATCGCTTTGCGTATCGCCGCGCGCTGACGGGAAAGGAAAGCGCCGCCTTCCACATCACGGGATTTGGCAACACCAATCGGGACTATGACATACACGTCGAAAATACGAAGACCGGTGCGGCGGTCCGCGTCACGGCCGACCAGCCGATAATCCGGTTGAACATCTGGTCGATCCGCAGCGTCATGGCGGTGGAACCGTATATCGACATCGCGCTCGCACCAGGCGCGGTCAAGCGTTGGACCTACACCTATCAGTATCGAGCGCCCGCCCGCTGACCAATTTATTCACTGGCGGGGTGCTGGAAATAGTGAATCGGTTTTTCCCGTCACGCGATAGATCAGAAGACCCAGCCACTCATGGACGGCGCGATCCATCGCGTGAAGATTGCTTCCGAGGGAATAGCTGTGGGGGCTGTCGGATTTATAGGCCACAGGGACGGCGGTAACGGGCCAGTTCAGTTTCCGGAAAATTCCTACCGTCCGCGGCATGTCTTGCGCCGACGCAACCAGTAGCCAGGTCTGATCCGGCGCTGGCTTCGCGATTGCCTTGCTGAATACGACGTTCTCGTAAGTGTTGCGCGAGCGGCTTTCAAAGGTCACGCGCGCCGGGTCCAGGCCCTGCTGACCAAAGAAAAGGCGTGCGACATCAGCTTCGTTGAAATCGCCCGGCTTTGTGCTCAACAGGCCCGACCCTCCGCTGAAAATTAGTTGGGCATCCGGATACAATTTCGCCAACCGGACGAATTCGGTCATCCGTTCGGCGTCGGAATTGAGCGCCGGGATGCCTCTGCGTAAGGTGGTGTGAGGATCCACCGCGCCTCCCAACACGATGATGCCATCGACATGCCCGGGCAGAGTGGACGGTCGTGAAAAACGATTTTCCAGCGGCGCCGCCAGCCAGCTGGAGACGGGCAACAGAACTGCCAGCACCAATACGGCCGTCGCAACGCTCACCAGAATGATGCCCGACCGCCGGGACGCGGAGAACCATGTGCAGATTGCACCCAGCACCAAAATCAGGAGCAGTATGTCACCGGGGCTTTGCAGGGGGGCAAGTAGTTTGGAAAAAACGAAGAACACGCCGCCCCCCTCAGCATCGCTTATCGGCTGGTGCCGGCTACAGGACTCGAACCTGTGACCCCCTGATTACAAATCAGGTGCTCTACCAACTGAGCTAAGCCGGCACTTTCGCAGATCAATACCTGATGCGCCCGGTTCGTCAATCCGCTCGTAACAGTCTGATTGCATGGGCGACTTTCCAGGGATCCTACCCGAAGTCCATATGGCGCACCTTTGCGCCAAGCCGCGCGTGCCTATAGTGCCCCGGCGAGCAAGGACAGCCATGGTCGGCCAGCCGGACGGGTTCGGCACCGCCGTTTTGCGATGACCGATTGATGTCGGAGTTGCGCGGTTTGCTGCGCTGTCGATCGCATTATATTCGAACGTCGCCTTGGCATGGCTGGTCAGCGCGAACATTGAACCAGTCTTGCGTCGAAAATTGGGGCATTGGCTGATGGGCGCAGAAAGCGCGATGCGAAAGCGACCGGCCTACCTGTTCGTCAGTGGCGACAAGACCAAAGCGGCGGCTGACAACGCACCAGCCTTGGCGCCGCGATCCGGAAAACCGTCAATATCCACCTGACATCGAATGAAACGACACGCCCGTCAGAGAATGCAGAGGAGATGCGGACGCCGCAATCTGTGCGATGGCAATGGCGGTCGGCGCCCTGGGGGCCATTGAAACAGACATCACCGCCAAGGAAACCGCCAGAATGCTGAACAATACGGACTGCCTGGTCATCGGCTGCTCCATCGTTGGGGCGCATCTGCCGTAAGTAACGATGGGCGGCGACGATTGGTTGCAGATTGTTACAAGCCAGCCGCAAAGTTCCTTTGGGAAACCGCAAACGAATCAGCTGTTCCGCCAACCAAGCGCCAGAACGCCGGCCCCCATCAACGCGGTGCCGCCGGTTCGGTTGACTGCCCGCTGGACGCGCGGATTTTTCAGACGCTCTCGCGCCTTGGACGCGAGCCAGCCATACAGCGCCGCATTGAAGGCAGCCAAAGTCACAAATGTTGCTTCCAGAATCACGACCTGTGGCGCGAATGGCCGCGCGGTGTCGATGAACTGGGGCACGAAGGCGACGAAGAAAATGATGCTCTTGGGATTGAGCGCTGTCACGGCATAGGCATGCGCGAAAATACGTTTCAACGACAGAGCGGGCGCAGGCGCATCCGGTGTCACCACCGGCGCACGCCACAGCTTGAAGCCGAGATAGATCAGATAGAGACCGCCGAGCCAGCGCAGCCCAGTGAAGACAAAGGCTGACGCGGCCAGAATTGCACCCAGCCCCAGCATCGAACAGGTCATGGCGGTGAAGTCGCCAAGGGTTACGCCCGCCACGACGGCGGCAGCGGGACGGCGGCCATGCCCCAGCGCATAGGACACCACCACCAGCACGGTCGGGCCCGGTATGGCCAGCAGAAGATTGGAGGCGACAAGAAAGGCCAGCCAGTGGGTGAGCGACATGAATTCCCCGCATTAGAACGAGGAGAGTAGCGCGCCGGTCAGGTTTCCAAAATGCTGTTCGGGAAAGCATTCCTGGGGGAGCCGTTGGGTGGAAAATGCATGGTGAGCGCCCCGCCGCAGATTTCGATGGCGTGGATGAAACCGTCGGCCGACTTTCCCATCTTCATTCCTTCGATCACGGCGGCGACTGCCGCGTTCCAGGGGCCCTCGCCCACGGCTTCATGAATGGCGCGGTGCGCCACCAATTCCACCTGTCGGTCCTTCAGCGAAGCATAGATCAGAATATGCGGCTCGGCCTGGGAAAGACGGGCGCCGGACGCCGCGAAATGATGCCGCGCCACCTGGCGCACCCGGTGCCGTTTGAGAAACTGGGGTGTCATGAAACGCCGCACACGCGGAAGCGCGACGATCAGCGCGACACCCAGAAAAATGCCCGCCTGCAGCAACGTATAGGTCGACAACGCCCGCAGGATGAGCCCTTCAACGCCCCGCACGCTGTCATCGGTCCAGCTCGAAAAGATGTCCACCGTTGCCAGGCGATGCAAACCGGAAAGGACAAGCGCCGGTGGCACGGCCAGGGCCGCGACCGCCGCCCAGGCCAGCGGCACTTCGCGATAGCGCGACACTTCCTGCGCCAGCACGCAGAAAATCTCGCCGGAAGTCTTGCTCTCGACCTCTGCAATCGCCGCCGTGACACGTTCGTGATCGGATTTTGTCAGCATCACCAGCTTCCCGACGCACCGCCGCCGCCGAAGCCGCCGCCACCGCCGCCGCTCCAGCCACCGCCGCCTCCACCGCCGCCGTCATATCCGCCATAGCCTCGGCCACCGCCGCCCATGCCGCCCAGAAACAGCAACGGCCAGAAACCGAAGCCGCGGAAAACTCGGCTCAATGCTATGAAGACGAAAAGAATGATGAGCAGAATCGAAAGCGGATTGGCGCCGCTGCCGCGGCGATTTTTCAGCTGTTGCGCCGCCGCTGCTGCTTTTGCTTCCGCCGCCGAGGGTTCGAGCGACAATTGCTGGATCAGCGCGGCAGCGCCCGCTTCAGCCCCGCCATTGAAATCGCCGGCGCGGAATCTGGGAAGCACCGCCTGCTGGATGATCAATTCCGAGAAAGCATCGGTAAGAATGGGCTCCAGCCCATAGCCCACTTCGATGCGGACTTTGCGCTCGTTGGGTGCAATGATGAACAGCACGCCATTGTTCAGCTTCGCCTGACCGATGCCCCAGGCCCGGCCCAACTGATAGCCAAAGTCGGAAATCTCGTAGCCTTGCAGCGAAGGCAGGGTCACTACCACCAGCTGGCGGGAGTTGCTGGTTTCCAGCGCGGCCAGTTTCTGATCCAGATCGCTCTTGGTTTGGTCGGACAGGATATGGGCGTCGTCCACCACCCGTCCGGTCAACGCCGGAAAACTCGGCGCCGCCATGGCTGGCAGCGCCGAGAACAGAAATGCAATCAGAAGCGCGATGACCCGCATTTACGGCCGGGCGGGCGGCGGCTGTGTCGCAGGTTGGGTTGCGGCCGGAGCATTGAAATTCACCACCGGCGCGGTTTGCGCGGCAGCACTGGCGGCGAATTGCACCGCTGGTTTCTGGCTCGAATACAGCGTCTTGGCCCAGATCACGCCCGGGAAGGTGCGCAATTCGGTGTTGTAGTCCTGAACCGCGCCATTGTAATCGCGGCGCGCGATCTCGATACGGTTTTCCGTCCCTTCAAGTTGCGACTGCAGCGCCAGGAAGTTCTGGTTCGACTTCAGGTCGGGATAATTTTCCGTGATGGACAAAAGACGTCCCAACACGCCGGACAATTGATCCTGCGCCTGCTGGAATTTCTGAAACGCCGCAGGATCGGTGACGGTCGACGCATCGATCGAAACATGGGTCGCCTGGGCACGCGCCTCGGTCACCTGTATCAGCACGGTTTTTTCCTGCACGGCATAGCCCTGCACGGTGGCGACCAGATTGGGAATGAGGTCGCTGCGGCGCTGATAAGCGGCTTGGACGTCGCCCAGCCGTGCCTTGACGGTCTCGTCCTTGGCCGGAATGGAATTGACGCCGCAACCTGCCAAGGTGAGCACGACACCCATCGCGGCAAGAAATTTTGGGAAAGTCCCGGAAATCCTCATGGGGCCAGAGCCCTCCTAAATCCACGTCGCAAAGATGGGGAACCTGCCGGGAACCGCAAGACGCAGTTGCAAAAATTTTGCCCTTGCATTTGGTCTTACTTGGCCGGCTGCGCCGCCCGCGCCTTGGTCACGGCAGATGGCTTGACCGGCGCGCCCTGGTTTTTGGCGTCCGCCAGAAGGCCCGCGCAATTGGCGTCCTTGGCAAGTCCTGGATCGATGAAGGCCAGGATCGACGCGAACGGCGACAACAGTGCCAACCCCGCGCCGATCGCGCCCTGCGTGATGGCCGGCTTGCTGTCCACTCCAAGCTTGGGGTTGTCGAGTTTGCCGGACAAGGCAATGGGCGCATCAAGATGCAGCAACTGAAAATGCTTGGGCTTGCCCTGCAGCGTTACGTCCACCGTTTCATCCTTCAGGTTCACGGTGCCATGACCATCGATGCGGGTGGGATCTGTGTCGAACACGATCTGCTGGGATGCCAATACGCCATCGCGGGCACCAAAGTGCATCACAGCGCAATGCAGATTGGTGCTGGACTGGTCACCCGCTAGGCTGAGCCCCAGGGCGCTCAGCACATTCACACCCGCCCATTCGGCCAGGGATTTCTTCATTCCGCCTTGCGGCACCACCGCCGTGAACACGCCATGGGCGGTGGAGGCAGCCTTGTGAACCGAAGCACCCGAGCCGGTGAGTTGCGCGCGTGCCTCGATCATGCCCGACAAAGGTTTTTCGTCGCTCTTAATAAAATGCTCGATATGGATATCCGTGATCCGTGCGTCGACCGCGGTCACCGGCACGTCCTGGCGGGCATCAATGGAAAGCGCGCCCGCCAATTTTCCCGCGACAAAGCCGAACGCCAGCGGCTTCAGCTGCATCACACCATTCTTGACGCTGATATGGGTGCTGAGACCCCGCAACGGAAAGTCGCGGCTTCGGATGGAATCCGCATCATAATTCACTTCGGCGTTGATCTGGCGCAGCCTTTCGGTATGCAGGGTGACGTCAGGCAGCAGATAGTTACCGGTCTCTGCCACGCTCTTACCGCCTCGCAACAAGAAACCCAGATCGTCGAAATTCAGCATACGCGAGGATAGACCGCCCTGAAGTTCGGGTATCTCGCCGGAAACATTCACCGTAAGAATCCCGCGCATGTCGGAGCTTCCCACCGTTCCGGATAAATCCGTTAGACTGTAGAGCGTGCCATCACGCTTCAGCGTGCCGTCCAGCCGGTACGGTGGCGTGCCCGGCAATGTGACGCCTGTCAGATAATAAAGCTCCGACAGGGATTGCCCGCTCGCGGACACCCGGGCAGCGAATTGGTCCAGATGGAAAGGGTGTGTAATTTGGCCATCGACCACGGCGTGGGTGGGACCGCTGCGGACATCGGCCTTGAAAGCATAGGGCACAGTTTGATCCACATTGATCAACGGTCCGCCATGAATGTCTGCGTTGAACCTGTTGGCGTTGAGGGTGCCATCGCCAATCAACTGGAATGCGGCTTGTCCGCCGCCAGCTTCCTCGCGCGATGAAATCGTGCCGGTGAATTTCAGCCGTCGCACTGCATCATCGATTTCCAGATGTCCATCGCGGACCAGGAAACGCCGGATCGGCGGGATCTTCCATCCCGCTCCCCCGCGAGCGGCGCTATCCCAATTGGTGCGCCCATCGGGCATTCTCACCACCTGGATTTGCGGCCTGTCCAGCGATACCAGGGGCAGAACAAGATCGCCGAACAGTGCGGGCCAGAGGCGAAATTCGATATCGGCCCGCTCGATCCGCACCGCTTGCGGCTGTGCGGCCCACGCCGGGTTGCCGATGAAAAGGTCGCCCAGCGAAACATGCGGCTGGCGGCGGAACAGATCGACCTTCAGATCGCCTTCGATCTGGACGGGCCGGCCATAGCGATAGGAGGCATAGCGGGAGATTGGCCCGCGCATCTGGTTCCAGTCCAGAAAATACAGCGTGATAAACGCGGCAATCAGGAAAGCGGCGACGACAACCCCGGTCCAGCGAACAAATCCGGGCCAAGTGAACTGGAAATCCCGAAAATCGGCCAGAACGCGGTCGCGCCACAAGTCGCGCATCCACGCGCTTTCCATATGCGGAACCAAGGACATAAAAGGCAAACGCTTCAGCCGGAATTGGGCTTCAAAGAAATCGGGAAACGCGCGAAGTTCCAAAGCGTTAAGTTTCAGCAACTGGAACCTGGAAAGGCGGGCGGGTGCGGGTTTGGCGGTTGCATCCCTGGCAATTGATCAAGGAAGGCATCAACGCCTTCGTGGACGACAATGTCCTGACCCGTGGCGCGGCTATCGCTTTTTATGCCGTCACCGCCATCGCTCCGGTTCTGTTCATCGCCACCGCGATCGCCGGCCTGTTCCTGGGCCCGGCCGCGGCATCATCCGCAGTGCGCTATCAATTGCGCCAGCTGATGAGTCCGGAAAGCGCCGATCTTCTGCAAGGCGCAATCGTGCATGTGCGCGGCATCCATCACAGTGTGCAGGGGAGCCTGATCGGCCTCGTCGCGCTGGTTGTAACCGCCTCCGGCGTGTTCACGGAGATGGAAGACGCGCTCAACGTCATTTGGAAAGCGCCGCGAACCGAATCTTATCTGCACCAGGTGATACGTGGACGAATTCTCAGCCTGGGCCTGGTCGTGGCGATGGGCTTTCTTTTCATGGCGTCGCTGGTGATCGCGGCGGGGATCGGAATGCTGGGGCGCTTTCTGGATAACTACACGTCGCTCAGCCATGCCGTCATATCCACGATCAACCTGGCTTCCTCTTTCGGATGGATCGCGTTCCTGTTCGCCATCATCTACAAGCTGATGCCCAACAAGGAATTATATTGGCGGGATGTCATCGTCGGCGCAGTTGGAACGGCGATATTGTTCCAGGTGGGGCAAACCTTGATATCGCTCTACCTGTCGCGCTTTCTGGTCGCCAATATTTATGGCGCGGCGGGCGGCGTGATCGTGCTCCTGATCTGGGCCTATTATTCGGCGCAGATATTCCTGCTGGGCGCGGAATTCACCAAAGTCTGGGCCCAGCATTATGGAAGCCAGAGAGAATCTTAAAGCGTGTTGGCGGCCTGATCGCGCTCTGAGGGCATGAAATTTTCAGCCGCATCCTTCGCCTGCGCCACATCGGCCGGCCGCATTTCGCTGGCAAGCTGGCTGGCGCGATTGCGGGCCTGAGCATCGCCGGCACCGGCGGCAACAAGATACCATTTCAATGCGGCTTGCGGGTTCTGCCTGACTCCATCGCCGCGCTCATACAGAACCGCGAGATCGAACTGGGAATCGACATAGCCCTGTTTCGCCGCGCGGTTGAACCAAGCCGCTGCGCGAGATGGATCATGCGCCGTACCCTGACCCTCGGCATAAGCGATAGCCAGGTCGTGCATTGCCTTGACGTTGCCGCGCAGCGCCGCTGCTTCGAACCAGCCAAAGGCTTGATGTGCATCTGCGGTGACGCTGGCGCCATCCTGGTAGAGTGTCGCTATCAGATATTGCGCCATCGGCACGCCCTGCTTTGCCGCGGCCAGGCCCCAGCGCAGCGCGGACGCGGTATCGTGCCGTGCATTGAGGTAAGTGAATGCCAACATTGTCTGACTTCGCGCGTCGCCCTTGCTAGCCTGGGATGTCATCTGCGCCAAGGTTGGCGGGGCAGCCAACCGATGACTGACACCACCTCCACCGGCTGATGCGCCCGCCATGGTGCCGATGACCACAGCCGTAAGCGCCATCATTGCCAGGCATCCCACCGCCACCCAAGCCATCCAGCGCGGCACGCGTTTGGGTTTGGGAGCCGGCGGCTCGACCACGGCTTCTCGCGCCACGCGGCGAGCATTGGCGAGAAGATCTTCCATCTCTTGCGGCGAGACCGGCGGCTGCAAATCCAATTCCAAGGCGAGCATTGGCGTCATCTTGGCTGAGGCTTCGTCCAGCTCGGGCTCGGTGGGGACCGGCTCCATGACGGGCTGCTCCGCGACAACCGGCGCACGCACACGCGCCGGTACCGGCACGGAGACCGTTGCCGGCGGCGCCGTGGGAATGACGAAGCGTTCGGGCGGGCGCGTGATTTTCTCTTCGAGAAGCGCCACACTGCGGTTGAGCAATTGCTCGGTTTTTTCCTGACGCGTTTCCAAACCGGCCAGGGCGCGCTCGAAGACGCGCAGACGCCGTTCGAGCCAGGCATCGGGCGGCGGCACGGAAACCGATGCGCCATTTGCCACCGCCAGGCTCGCGCGCGGTTCCGCCACCGCGCCGGCGATCTCCTGCAGCTGCGCCACATCGTCATTCAGGACGGCGGCGATCAAAGCTTCCTTGCCTGGAAAGAAGCGGCGGAACTCCGCTTTTGAGATTCCCGCCTCTTCGCACAAGCCGCGGATGTTGAAATGCGAGGTATCCTCGCGGCCGATCTGCGCGCGTGCCGCCGCGATCAATGCCGCGCGGATCTCCGCATCATTTTCGTTCCCAACCACGCGACGGTCCCACTTGCCCGCAGCGACGCTAGGGGATGAAAATTACCAACGGTCTGGAAAATTGTCTGCAATTCGAAATGAATTGCTACCGCGCTTATTCCGCCGGTTGTGGACGGGTCCGGGCGACGGGTTTTCCGATCAGGCGCATCAGAGCCAGGATCACTATAATAGTGACAATGTACGCCAGAACCTGTGCCCCATTGGGCGCCTCGACATAGCCGATCAGAGTATGCAGCAGCCGTCCGGGGATGCTGTCTTCCCGCAGCAGCCAGGACGAGTCCCAAATCGTGGCATTCAGGGCTTCGATGTAGCCACCATTCTGCAGGAACAGCACGGCCTGCGCCGCCATGCCGGCCGCCAGCAAGGTGATCAGCCCCGACGTCACCTGGAAGAGGCGGCCGGCCGGAATGGTGAGCAATCCGAAATACATCAAGGCGGAAACCGCGGCTCCTGCGGCAAGGCCCAGTGCCCCACCCGCCAACAGGCCCGCATTGGTGGTGCCACCTTGCGCCGCGATACCATAGAGAAACAGAACCACTTCGGAGCCTTCGCGCAGCACCGCCACGCCGACCACCACACCCAGTGCCGCCAAGGTGCGTTTGCCGGTCACAACATCATGACCGGCTGCCTTGAGTTCGCGCGCCATCTCACGGCCATGGCTCGCCATCCACACATTGTGCCAGGTGAGCATCGCCACGGCCAAAAGCAGGATCGAGGCATTGAACAATTCCTGGCCATTGCCTTGGAACAACGCCGCAAGTTGACCCGCGAAAGCCGCGACCAGGCACGCGCCCAACACGCCAGCCAGCACGCCCCCCGAGACCGCCCGTCCGCGCCGCGGCACGCCCTGTGTGGCTGCCAGGACGATGCCGACGATCAGGCCGGCTTCGATCACTTCGCGAAAAACGATGAGCAGCGCGGACAGCATTATTCGGCCACCACCACGCCCTTGGCGGTGTCGGCATGATACTCGCCCACGAACGGATAACGGCCAGGCGCCAGTGCGCGAATGCGGATATTGCCGCTGGAATTGCCCGCCACGACTTTTTCCACCTTCAATGCCGTGGAGTCGAATTCCTCGGCTGTCGCATCCTTGTTGGCAAGTGCGATCACGGCTGGCGTGTTTGCCTTCACGCGGATTTCCGAGGGCGTGAATTTATGATTCTGCAAGGTCACTTTGATTGGATCGGCGGCAAGGGCCGGCGCCAGAACCGAGGCAGACGTCAGCAGAAGAATGGAGAGGATCGTGCGGTTCATTTGTTTTTGCTCGGAAAAGGAAAGGTCCAGCTGACGGTGATCGGCTTCCACCAGCTCGGCACGCCGGACGTGTTGTCGACATGGCGGATGAAGCCATGACTGGTGGGCGGCGAGATGATGTAGGTCAGGTGATAGGTGCCCGGCCCCGCCATATCGACACCGTTGGCATAATGCGGGCCGTCCTTGGCGGTCATGGGGAACAGAAGACCGGTTTTCTTGTAAGCCTTGTTGCCGTCCTTGGTCAGTTCGAAACTGATATTGAGGTACGGGATCCAGGCATCTTCGGCAAAGCCATGGGTCTCGTCATTGGTGGCGTGGACGTCGGCTTCCAGATGGACGCTGTCCTTGGTCATGCCCATGCCGGTCGGCATCCGATCCATCTCCACACCGATCAGATAGTTGGGCACGATCTGCATGCCCTCTTTCACGACGGGCTCGCCGACATAGAATTCCTGCACCGCCCAGGCGGGCGCGGCCAGGCAGGCAAAAGGCGCAATCAGAAAGGCGCCGAGAAGAATGGGACTGCGCATGCCGTCCAGCGAGTGAGTTTCATCTGCTTTATAGATGCAACTCATTCTCAAGTACAGGGCGCGGAACCCGGATTGTCAAAATTTAAGGGAGCGACCGGGCCGCGCCTCAATCCGGGCGCAGGGCGCGCACCAGGAACCGGGTGAGATTATCGGCCAGCGCCTGACGACATTGCCGGCCGCGTGCGCTTTCCAGTGCAGCCTGGTGCAGAGCACCGGCCACCGCCTGTCCGATAATCGCGGCATCGTAAGAACTGCAGGCCGTACCGGCGGCAGCAGCCTGGCGAATGAGCTCGCCCCACTCCTCACCCCAGCGCGCCATCAGCGGCGTGGCGGGATTGCCGCCAGCATCGATCACCGCGGCATCGGTCATGGCGGCGCGAAGAACACCAGGATGTGCATCCGAATAATCGTAAATCGCATTCAATGTCGCGGCGATCACTTGCTCCAGACCCAAGCCCGGCCGGCGCGCATCGCGCATATGAACATCCATCTCCTGACGCGCTTCCTCGACGAAAGCGAGAAAACAGGCCCGCTTGTCGGGGTAATGAAGATAGAAAGTCCCGTGGCCGAGGCCAGCTTCGCGCGCGATGTCCTGCGGCCGCGTTGAGTCATAACCGCGCTCGACAAAAAGTTTGCGCGCCGCGCCTTTGATCTTGGAAAGGCTTTCAGGTTTGCGCCGCGCCTTGCGGTCTTTGGTTTCGGCGGTGTTTACACTGGCGCTGTCCATGGCGCGACTTTCGGTATGTGGAAGCTGAAGTCAACTGAGACGAGAGTTGGTGCCGCCTTTGGTCGCAGATCAATTTCGGATGCGGCAGTGCAATGACCGCAATGCAATAAATACGCGAAAATTCTACGTGGTCTGAGACGTATTTAGACGAATGCGCGATTAGGCCGTAGACGGAGTTTTCTCCGGCGTTCTCCCCAAAAGGCCCGAAATGCCTGCGGTATTTCCAGGCACAAGGCCGTACTTAACGCGCTGTTAAGGCCGCGAGGTTAGCTTTTGCGGGTTGCGTAACCGGGCTGGAATACCAGCCGATGCAGAAAGCATTGAGGGTCAATTGGGGCTGACTGCGCAAGATATGAGCGACATGGGCCGCCTGGCCCAGCTCGCGATGAATCCCAAGGATGGCGCCAGCCGCGAGGAAATTTATCTCGCCGTCGCTTCGCTCTATCGCGTCCAGGGCACGGGGCTGAACAACCGCGAACGCGAGTTGATGCGCGAAATTCTCCGCCGCCTGACCCGTGACGTGGAGATGGCGATCCGCATTGCCCTGGCCGAGCGCCTGGCCGACGACACCACCGCACCGCATGATCTGATCCTGCTTCTGGTCGACGACAATATCGAGGTCGCGCGCCCGCTCATTCTGCGCAGCCCTTTGCTGACCGAAAAAGACGCGCTGCGCCTGATCGCCGAAGCCAGCACAGGCCATCTGGAAGCCGTCGCGGGGCGCGCCCATATCGGCATACCCGTGACGGACGCCTTGGTGAATTGCGAATCCGAATCCGTGCTGGTCGCATTGGTGCGCAACGCCACCGCGCGGATTTCCGAAACCGCCTATCAGAGCCTGGTGGAGCGTTCGCGCGCGATCACCGGCCTGCAGGAACCCCTGATCAGCCGCGCCGATCTACCGATCGAACTGGCCAACAGTATGTGCGCCTGGGTTTCCGATGCGCTGAAAATCCACATCGCCAACAATTACAAGATGGCGCCCAAACGCGTGGACGTCGCCCTCTCTGCAGCGATCGAAAGCCTGAGCCACGCACCTGCGGGGCCCAAGGATCCGCCTGCCGACAGCGCCCAGAAGCTGATCGAAAAACTGGCCGCTTCGGGCCAGCTCAAAGCCGGTTTTTTGATGCGGGTATTGAGCCAGGGCCAGATCGACCTGTTCGACCTGGCGTTTTCACGCATGCTGCATCTCGATGTGGCGCGCTTCCGTCGCACTTTCTATGCGCAGGGCGTGGCCCCAGTGGCGCTCGCCTGCCGGGCCGCCGGCATCGACAAATCGGTGTTCGCCACGGTGTTCAATTTGTCGCGCCAGGCCCGCAATGAAGCCCCCAGCCTGGGACGCGCCGACATGGAGGAAGCCGACGCTGTTTTCGGCCGCTTCACGCGGGCTTCGGCCCTGGAAGAACTGCAGGGCCCCGGCGTCCATTAGGCCTTTCTCGCCGGCAAAACATGCTATTCTGCCCAGATGCAGGACAGTTTCGGGCGTTCCATCACCTATTTGCGCGTTTCCGTAACGGACCGGTGCGATTTCCGCTGCGTCTATTGCATGAGCGAGCATATGAGCTTCCTGCCCAAGGCGGAGGTGTTGTCGCTCGAGGAGTTGGAGCGGCTTTGCCACGTCTTCGTGGACAAAGGCGTTGAGCGGCTGCGCATCACCGGTGGTGAGCCTCTGGTGCGCAAGAATGTGATGACGCTTTTCGAGCGCCTGGGCCGCCGGATCGGCGATGGCCTGAAGGAAGTTACCCTCACCACCAATGGCAGCCAGCTCGCCCAATACGCCCAAGGACTTCGCGACGCCGGCGTGCAGCGGGTGAATGTTTCACTCGACACCCGCGATTCAGAACTCTTCCATCACATCACCCGCTGGGGCGATTTGGCGAAAGTGATGGCGGGGATCGAGGCGGCGGCAAAGGCCGGCCTCAAGATCAAGATCAACACCGTGGCACTCAAAGGCCATAACGAACAGGAGATCCCGGACCTGATGCGCTGGTCGCACGCTCAGGGCTTCGATTTTACCCTGATCGAGACAATGCCGCTGGGCGATGTCGATGAGGATCGCGTCGATCGCTATCTACCGCTGTCGCTGGTACGGGCCAGGCTGGAGCGCGACGTCACGCTCACGCCCAGCACACACCGCACCGGTGGGCCGGCGCGTTATTTCGATGTGGCGGAAACCGGCGGCCGGCTGGGACTGATCACGCCCCTCACCCACAATTTCTGCGAAAGCTGCAACCGGGTCCGGCTCACCTGCACCGGCACGCTTTACATGTGCCTCGGCCAGGAAGACAGCATGGATCTGCGTTCCCCGCTTCGCGCCTCGGCATCCGACGCACCACTGCATACCGCGATCGACGCGGCGATGCAGCAAAAGCCCCGCGGTCATGATTTCGTGATCGACCGCCGGACCACCACACCCGCTTTGGCGCGTCCCATGTCGATGACTGGGGGCTGACGCACACGCCATGCCCGCTCTTCATTTCACCGCGGCGCCGGAAGCCGCCGATGCGCTGGCCGATATGCGCCGGCGTCATACCGATGCCGGTCCGACCGATGCGGATATTGTGGTGGCCCTGGGCGGCGACGGATTCATGCTCCAGACCTTGCATGCCTTTCTGGGCACCGGAAAACCGATTTACGGGATGAATCTAGGCTCGGTCGGTTTCCTGATGAATGAATATCGCACGGAAGACTTGATCGGGCGGCTCGCCGCCGCGGAGCAGGCTGTCGTGCATCCCCTGCGCATGAAAGCTTACCACGGCAAAGGCGTTACCGAAGCCCTGGCCTTCAACGAAGTATCGCTCCTGCGCGAAACCCGCCAGGCCGCCAAGGTCAGCATCCTGGTGGATGAACGCGTGCGCATTGCCGAATTGATCTGCGACGGCGTGTTGGTCTCCACCCCCGCCGGATCGACCGCCTATAATCTTTCCGCCCACGGACCAATTCTGCCGATCGAGGCCGCCCTCCTTGCCCTGACGCCGATCAGTGCCTTTCGCCCCCGCCGCTGGCGCGGCGCGCTTCTGCCCCATCGTGCCCGGGTACGGTTCGAGATTCTGGAAAGCGCCAAGCGCCCCGTCAGCGCCGTGGCCGACGATTTCGAAGTCCGCGATGTCAGCGCCGTAGACGTGGCCGAAGACCGCTCCATCGCCATGACCATGCTGTACGACGCCGGTCACAATCTGGACGAACGGATCCTGGCGGAACAATTCACCGACTGACCCCGCAGAACGGACCGCAACCGTACATTGCGGTCCGTTGATGACCGCCTGCGGATCCGGAAAACACTGGCAACTTCACCGGCCATTAACGAGGGTTAAGCTAGCTTTTCCGGCATCGCGCCTGTTTCCAGGCAGCGGCAATCTGGATGCTGGAATGAGCGGGTACCGGTTCGACAGGCTGAAAATTCTCGTGGTGGACGACAATGTCCATATGCGAAAGCTCGTCGTTACCATCCTCCAGGCCTTCGGCGTCATCCAGATATTCGAGGCTGAAAGCGGTGAGCGCGCCTGGGCGATCCTGCGCGAAGCCAATCCCGATGTGGTGGTGCTGGATTGGATGATGGAGGGCCTGTCTGGACTGGATGTGGTTCAGATGATCCGTACCGACCCTCAGACCCCCAATCCCTTCGTGCCGGTCATCATGCTCACCGGTCACACCCATATCGACCGCGTGCGCCAGGCGCGCGATGCGGGCATCAACGAATTCATCGCCAAGCCGATCTCGGTCAAGACCATGATGAGCCGGCTGATGTCGGTGATCGAAAATCCACGCCCATTTGTCCGTACGAAGAGTTATTTCGGTCCGTGCCGCCGCCGGCGCGGCAATCTCGAATATCGCGGCCCCGAACGCCGCACGGAAAAAACCGCCCTGGCAGCCGAATAGGAGCCACGATGTCGCGTCAACAGCCGATCGAGCTTTTCATGCCGCCCAACATGCTGAAGGCAAAAGTGGGCGGCACGTTCGTGGGCCTGGACATGGCCGCGGTCAATCGCGCCGAAGCCGCCATGGAAGAGTTGAAAAGCGAATTCGCCAACTGGGCACAAGACGATGTCCGCCGCCTGGTGGCGGCCCGCGACGCCTTTGCCGCCAAGCCGGACAGCGCAGCCCGTGCCGGGCTGCTGCGCGCCGCACATGACATGAAAGGCCAGGCCGCGACCTTCAACTACCCGCTGATCGCACGCGTGGCGGGATCATTGTCCCATCTCATTCATGATCTGCCGGAAACCGCGGAGCTTTCGCTGGGCCTGGTGGATGCGCATGTCAATGCGATCCATGTCATCTATCGCGACAAGGTGATGGATATGTCCAACAAGATCGCCCTTGCGCTGTCCAACGAACTGGAAGCCCGGGTCGCCGAGACGCTGGGCAGCTAGAGCGGTTCCAGGAAAAGTTTTCCGTCCGGAACCGCGACAAAACGTCAACGCTCGTTCCGCATCGACGAGAACAGGTCGAGCAATCCCGAGCCGAACGACAAGGGCGAACCGCTCTGCGCGCCGAAGAAGCTTTTGGGCTGCCAGTTCATCACGCCTGCCAGCAAGGTCTCGATGTTCGCATCCACCGCGCGGGCAGCAATCCTGCGGGCCGTGACGGGCGCGGTCCCGGCTTCGGCTTCGGCCACAGGGGCGCTTGCAACCGGCGCGGTGCTGCCGGGCTGCTGCATTGCCCAGTCATAGACTTCGCGTACGCTTTTCGCCGTGCCATCGGCATGGAAGAAAACGTTGCGGTTGGCGCCGGCCGCCTGGGGAAAGATTTGCGACGCACTGGTTGAAGGCGCGCTCTGGCTGGTGCGGATCAATTTGCAGGCCGCGTCTGCTCCCAGGAAATGCGCGGCATAAAGTTCGCCGCCGCAAACCGGGCGGCCGAGGCTGGCTTCCATCGCGCCCTGGGTCGAACGGGCATATTCGCCCGCCATCAAGGCGGAAACCTGCGGATCCTTCTTCAGCGCCAGAATGGTCTGGCGCTCGGCGTCGCTGGCGGCGTGGTAGCGGCCGTCGGGCGAGCTATTGATCGCGCCGGCCAGCGAACCCAGGCCGTATTTGGCGCCATGCGTTTTCACCAGACCCAGCCAGGTCTGGTCGATGAACTGGAACAGCCCGGCGGCCGAAGATGTGCTCGATTGGGCGTTGGTCTTCAGGCTCGATTCCCGCATCGCGGTGCCGAGCAGATAATGGAAATCCGAACCGGTCGCGGCGGCCGCGCTTTTCAGCGCGGCGACGACGGTGCTGGTGTCGACGGGGCCCCCAACCTGCATCGGGTCAAGATCGCCGGTTATGGTTAAAGAGACCTTACCAAAGCAATCAGGGCATCCCGCGCGGCTGTTTCATGTGGAACTGCCGCACCGTGTCCCCAGACCGGACCCGGCCAGGCCGGATCGCCGGAATGGCGGCCCAGGACATGGACGTGCAGTTGGGGCACCACATTTCCTAGGGCGCCGACATTCAGCTTGGCGACACCGGGCATGCCGCGCACCGCCTCGCCCGCGCGCGCGATTTCTTCCATCAGGACGGCACGGTCTGCGATCGTCAAATCCGTCAACTCGGTCATGCCATCGCGCCGCGGCACCAGGATCAACCAGGGATAGCGCGCATCGTTCATCAGCAGCACCCGGCAAAGCGGCCAGTCGGCGATGAAGAACGTGTCGGCTTCCAGTCGGGTATGAAGAACAAAACTCATGCGGCGAACCTGCGGGGATCGAAAGCGGAAATACCGGGTGCGCGCCCCAGAATCTGGTCGCACATGGTTTGCGCCACCGCCGGCGCAAAGAGAATGCCATTGCGATACTGGCCGCTCGCCAGCCATAGCCCCTTCACCGCCGTCGGTCCCAGCAATGGCAACCCATCCGGGGCGCGAGGACGCAGTCCGGCCCATTGCTCGCGCAAGGACCAGCCCCGCAGCCCGGGCATCAATTTTTCGGCAGCGCCCCAGAGCCTGTCCCGCCCCTCATCGGTAATGCCGGTGTCAAAACCGGCCTTCTCCACTGTGGCGCCGATTGCCAGCGCGTTGCCGCGGGGAACGGCATAGATTCCATTGCCCCAGATCACTGGTACTGGCACGGTTTCGCCGTCGGGCGGCGTCAGCAGGATCATCTGGCCTTTGACCGGCGCGACGGTGGCGATTCCCGGTTCGATCAGCCCGCTCCAAGCGCCTGCCGCCAGGACGACGGCATCGGCCGGGTAAAAGCCGAAGGGTGTACGGACGCCCACAGCCCGGGTCGCCTCGCGTTCGATCCGCACCACCGCCTCGTTCGCCAGCAGATGGCCGCCGGCTTTTCGGAAGGCGATGGCCAGAGCCTCGCCCAGCGCCCGGTTGTCCACCCGCGCTTCGGCGGGAGACCAAAGTCCACCGGTGATGTCCGTGCGGACCAAGGGCACGATCTCCCGCACCTGAACGGCATCCAATATTGTCAGACCAGGCTGTGCAGCCAGACACTCCAGGCTTGCCAGGGCGGGCGCGTCGCTCGCCAAAATCAACGCCCCTTGCGGTGCGAAGCTGATGTTCCGCCCACTCGCCGCTTCAATTTGTTTCGCAAAATCCGGCCACAGAGCGTTGGAATAACGTGCGAATTCTATTTCGTCAGGATCGGAATCCTGAAGCTCTGCTGTCACGGCCAACATGCCGGCCGAGGCCCAGGTCGCCCCCTGTCCAGGCTGGCCGCGGTCCAGCACCGTGACCTCCTGTCCGGCTTCCGCCAGCCGCCAGCCGATGGCCAGCCCGGCCACACCCGCACCAATCACGACGATCTTCATGCCCCGGCTATAACTCGAAAAGCGCGGGCCTTATACCTATCTAAGCGCAGTCCCCATCCGCGTTCCGGATGGGTGGAAATCCGGCAGGAGAGACAGATGGAAAAGGCATTGTTCGGCGCGGGCTGCTTCTGGGGCGTGGAAGATTTCTTCCTCCAGGTACCGGGCGTAAGCGAAGCCGTCAGCGGCTATGCCGGCGGCACCACCAACAATCCCACCTACAAGGAAGTCTGTAGCGGTAACACCTATCACGCCGAAGTGGTCGAGGTGACGTTCGACCCTGCCAAGGTCGCCTATGCGTCGCTGGTGGACCTGTTCTTCAAGATGCACAACCCCACCCAGCTCAACCGCCAGGGACCGGATTTCGGCACCCAGTACCGCTCAGTGATCTTCACCCATGGCCCCGAACAGGCCAGCATCGCGGCCGAGCGCCTGGAAGCGGCCAAGACGTCGGGCCGCTACAAGAGCCCTATCGTCACCCAGATCGAGCCTGCCCCGACCTTCTGGCCGGCCGAGGATTATCACCAGCGCTACCTGAAGAAGCATGGCGGCAGCTGCCATGTGAGTTTCGCCGAGGTGCAGAACTCCTGATCCGGGTCAGGCGGCGGCGCGTTCGGCTTTTTCCTCGTTCAGACGCATCGTCACCAGCACCACGATCATGGCCGCGAAGCTGGTCAGGGTGCCCGGCAGCCAGATGATCAGCCCGCCATAATGCTGGTCGTTGAGCGGGGTCATGTCGATCACCCGGCCGCAAATGTTGTAGACGGGATAGAAATCCGTCATCGACAACGACAGGATCGCGCCCAGCACCATCTGCGGCAGCTCGATCAAAAGGATCATCAGCGCCCGCATTAGATGGGACAGCCGTGCGGGCGGCTTGGCCCGTGAATCCAGCACCAGCGACCAGAACATCACGCCGTTGATCGCCATGGTCCAGTTCATCAGCATGTAGAGATTTTCGTCCAGCATTACCCGGGTGTGGATGGACGGGATCAGCCAGAAATACAGCAGGCCGACAAACAGCATCGGCGCGATGGCGGGATGCTGGAGAACGTTCAGCACCACCATCACCGGACGGGCGGTCACCAGCGGCCTGAGAAAGCTCGGCATCCCCGCATACAAGGCCGGACCGCTCATCCCCATCGCGATCAGGAAGGCTCCGGCATGATGCAGCACGAAATGGGCCCAGCGATGGGCAAAGAACAGATGCTGGGCGTAATAATCGATGCGGGTCTGCAGCACGACATAGAAAGACAGCACGCCCATAACGAAACAGGCGATGCGCCAGGCGGCCGGTCGCTCTGCCAGTGGGAGGATTTGGAGGCCGCGCCCGTACCAGGCCAACGCCAAGAGCGTGGCGAGGAATTCCAGCCAGTGAAATTCCCAGGGCAGGAAAACCGGAAGATGGGCGGGGAACAATTGCCCGGTGACGGACAGCGCCGCCCCGGCCAGCAACAGCAGGCCATACCAGGCCCAGGATGAAGTCCGCGTCATTGAGCGGTTCCAGGAAAAGTGTGATGCGGTTGCCGCGACGCGGACGCTAGGCAACTCCGTCCGGAACCGCGACAAAAGAGATAGACAGCGACTTTACGCGCGGTTCGTGCCCCCGCCAAAGCGTGATAAGGACGCGGCCATGCGCTATGCCGCCCTGTTTCTGGTCCTGATGCTCGCGGCCTGTAGCCGCCCGGGCTTTCACATGACCGATATTTCCGGTGCCATGCCGCGGCTGAATCTGCATATGACGCGCGCCAGCGACGGTGCGGCGGTCAATGGCGAGAGCTATCGCGGCAAGGTGGTGGTGCTATATTTCGGCTACACCAACTGCCCCGATGTCTGCCCGGCCACCCTGGCCAATCTGGCCGCCATGCTGGGCAAGCTCGACAGCAAGAATGTGCAGGTGCTGTTCGTCACGGTCGATCCGGGCCGCGATACGGCCAAGCAGCTCGGTGATTATGCCAAGGCTTTCTCACCCCAGATCGAAGGCTTGCGCGGCACCGACAATCAGCTGGCCGACCTGGCGCGCCGCTACCGCGTCGCCTATTCGGTCGATCCCAAAGAGCCCTACACCGTGATGCATTCCAATGCGGTGTTCTTCTTCGATCTCACCGGGCGCATCCGGCTGGTCACAACCGACACCACGGACACCACCGCAATGGCAGACGATGTGAGACGCTTGCTGAACTGAGCGTCAGCCGCCGCCGTTCAAATGAGCGGAAAGCTGGTCAAAGGTGCCGCCGAAGCCTTGTGCCAGGCTGCCGGAAGAACAGAGGTCTTCGAAGAACTGCTTTTCCTCTTCGGTCGCGCCGAAGGGTTCCGCGCGCAGCGTCTGTGTCGTGCCTTCCGATGTATCGGAAAAAGTGACAATGTTGAGAATTTCCAGGGGGCATTTGTCGCTGAACGGCGCCCGCGCCATGCCGCAATCTGGGTTCGCGAAAGAATTGAGCCAGACGATGCGATCCGGCGTGGAAATTTCCAGGAAATTGAATCGACCCCACATCGTGGGCGCGACGGCCGCCTCCATGGAATAGTGGAAAAAGCCGCCCGGCCGAAACTCGAACCGCAGGGCGCGGACCGCGCATCCTTTTGGGCCCCACCATTTTTCCATCTGATCGCGCTGGCTCCAGGCGTCCCAGACCTTGCTGCGTGGATGCCGCAATTGGCGCGTGACTTCGAAGATGCGGAAATCTTTGCTAGCGGCCATTTTCAGCGTCCTTCTTTCTCGCTTTCGAATTTGTGTCCAGGAAATCGCCGAGCCGGTCGAAACTGTCTTCCCACAGCGCGCGATAGCTGCCCGTCCATTCCATCACCGCGCGCAATGGCACGGGTTCAAGACGGCAGGGCCTGGTCTGTGCCACCCGGCTCCGCGACACCAGACCTGCCCGTTCCAGGACTTTGATGTGCTTCGACACGGAGGGCTGGGTCATCTTGAAGGGCGCCGCCAGGTCCATGACCGTGGCCTCGCCCCGCGCCAGCCTCGCGACGATCTTGCGGCGGGTCGGATCGGCGAGCGCAGAAAACACCAGATCGAGATTGGGTTTCATATATTCCGTATCAGCTATATTGCTGAATGGCTATATAATGACTGTCAGCAAGCGCGTCAAGGAGTGTGCCTTCAAAAATCAGATATGAAGCGCGACGCCATCCGCGGCCAGCACCGCTTCGTGCATCATCTCGGACAGCGTCGGATGCGGGAAGATGGTGTGCGCCAGCTCCTGGTCGGTCAGCTCGCCGGTCTTGGCGATGACATAGCCCTGAATCAGCTCCGTCACTTCGGCGCCAATCATATGCGCGCCCAGAAGTTCGCCGCTTTCGGCATCGAACACGGTCTTGACCAGACCTTCGGCCTCACCCAGCGCAATCGCCTTGCCGTTGCCGATGAAGGGGAAGCGGCCGACCTTGATCTTGCGCCCGGTTTCCTTGGCCTTGGCTTCCGTCAAGCCCACGCTGGCCACCTGCGGCCAGCAATAAGTGCAGCCCGGCACGTTGGATGTGTTGAGCGGATGCACGCCTTTCACGCCGGCGATCTTCTCGGCCACGATCACGCCTTCATGCATCGCCTTGTGCGCCAGCCAGGGACCACCGACCAGATCGCCGATGGCCCAGACGCCGTCCACGCCGGTCTCGCCGTATTTTCCGGTCACGACATGGGTGCGGTCGACCTTGATGCCTGCCCCTTCCAGGCCGATATTTTCGACATTGCCGACAATGCCCATCGCCAGGATCACACGGTCCACGGTGAGGGTTTCGGTCTTGCCGTCCTTGGTCTTCAAGGTTGCGGTGACATTGTCCGCGCCTTTTTTCAATTCGGTCACGGTAGTGCCAACCTTGAGCTTCATGCCCTGCTTGGCGAAGGCCTTTGCGGCAAAGGCGGAAATTTCTTCGTCTTCCACCGGCAGCACCCGGTCCAGCACTTCGACCACGGTCACTTCGGCGCCCAGGGTGCGATAGAAGCTGGCGAATTCGATACCGATGGCGCCGCTGCCGACGACCAGAAGCGATTTCGGGAACGCCGGCGGCACCATGGCCTCGCGGTAGGTCCAGATCAGTTTTCCGTCCGGCTCCAGGCCGGGCAAGGTGCGGGCCCGCGCACCGGTGGCCAGGATGATGTTCTTGGCGGCGTATTCCGTGGCCCTTCCGTCCTTGGTGACGGAGAGCTTGCCCTTCCCGGCCAACTTGGCTTCGCCGGCAATCACGGCGATCTTGTGCTTCTTCATCAGGAAGCCGACGCCATTGGACAGCTGCTGCGAGACAGCGCGGCTGCGGGCGACGATCTTGCCGATATCGAACTTGAAATTGTCGGCGCTGAAGCCGAATTCGTCCAGCCGGTGCATCAGGTGCCAGATTTCCGACGAGCGCAGCAACGCCTTGGTCGGGATGCAGCCCCAGTTGAGACAGATGCCGCCCAGGCGGTCGCGCTCCACCACGGCGGTCTTCATGCCCAGCTGGGCGCAGCGGATGGCGCAGACATAGCCGCCCGGGCCGCCACCGACCACAATCACATCGAATGCGTCGCTCATAGCAGCATGGAGGCCGGTTCCTCGATGAACTGCTTGAAGGTCTGGAGGAACTTGGCGCCCGTCGCGCCGTCCACCACGCGATGATCGCAGGACATCGTCACCGTCATCATGGTGGCGACTTCGATCTTGCCGTCCACCACGATGGCACGCTCTTCGCCCGCGCCGACCGCGATGATGCAGGACTGGGGCGGATTGATGATGGAGGTAAAGCTCTTGACCCCGAACATGCCCAGGTTGGAAACCGAGAAGCCGCCGCCTTCATATTCGTTCGGCTTGAGCTTCTTGTCCTTGGCTTTGCCGGCCAGTTCCTTCACCTCGTTGGAGATCGCGGCAAGCCCCTTGGTCTCGGCCGCGAACACGATGGGCGTGATCAGGCCCGAGGGGATCGCAACCGCGATGCCGACATCGGCGTGCTTGTGCTTGAGGATGGCCGTATCCGTCCAGCTGGCATTGACATCAGGGTGCTTCATCAGCGCCATCGCCGACGCCTTCACCACGAAATCATTGACCGAAAGCTTGTAGGACGCATTCTTGCCGGCTGCTTTGTTCAAAGCTTCGCGCGTCGCCACCAGCGCCGTGAGATTGCAGTCGATGGTGAGATAGTAATGTGGAATGAGCGCCTTCGCAGAGGTGAGGCGCTTGGCGATCGCCTTGCGCATCGAGTCATGCGGCACTTCTTCATATTCGCCCGCTTTGTAGAACATTCGGGCATCCGGCAGCGGCGCGACGCCGATGCCACCGCCAGATACTGCACCAGCAACGGGTGCGGCAGCAGGTTTGGCAGCGCCGGATTTTGCATTCTCGACATCCGATTTGACGATACGGCCGCGCGGACCCGAGCCCGACAGGGACGCGATGTCGATGCCCTTGCCGGCGGCAATGCGGCGCGCCAGCGGTGAAGCAAACACGCGATCACCGCCTTGGCTCGGCGCAGGTGCGGCTTTCGGTGCTTCGGCCTTGGGAGCCTCGGTCTTCGGAGCTTCTGTCTTGGGCGCCGTAGGAGCTGGCTTCGGCATCTCGGCCTTCACCGCCGCACCGATATCTTTCATCGCGGCGGGAATATCGACGGCGCCGGCCTTCTCGCCCTCCTCCAGCAGCACGGCGATGGGCGCATTGACCTTCACCCCTTCGCTGCCTTCGGGGACCAGGATCTTGCCGATGCGGCCTTCATCGACCGCCTCGAACTCCATCGTCGCCTTGTCGGTTTCGATTTCGGCGAGAATGTCGCCGGATTTCACTGTGTCGCCTTCCTTCACCAGCCAGCGGGCAAGCTTGCCCTCTTCCATGGTGGGCGACAGCGCAGGCATCAAAATATTCGTCGCCACGGGATCAGTCCTTGTAGCAAACAGCTTTGGCAGCCGCGATCACGTCATCAACCGTGGGCAGGGCCAGCTTCTCCAGATTGGCGGCGTAAGGCATCGGCACATCCTTGCCGGTGACTTTCGTGGGCGGCGCGTCGAGATAGTCGAAGGCTTCGAGCGCGACACGCGAACAGACTTCCGATCCGATCGAGCAGACCGGCCAGCACTGCTCCACCGTGACGATGCGGTTGGTCTTTTTCACCGAGGCCAGCACCGTGTCCATATCCAGCGGACGAAGCGTGCGCAGGTCGATGATTTCTGCATCGATCCCCATTTCGGCAAGCTTCGACGCCGCTTCCTCGCAGGTTGCGACCGAGATGGAATAAGACACCAAGGTGACGTCCTTGCCGGACTTGACGATACGCGCCTTGCCGATCGGCAACACGAAATCGTCGATCTTGGGCACCAGAAACGACCGGCCATACATGATCTCGTTTTCCAGGAAGATGATCGGATTGGGGTCCCGGATCGCAGCCTTGAGCAGGCCCTTGGCATCGGCGGCGGAATAAGGCGCGATCACTTTCACGCCCGGCACCGAGGCATACCAAGCCGAATAATCCTGGCTGTGCTGGGCGCCGACACGGGCGGCAGCGCCGTTGGGGCCGCGGAAAACGATCGGGGACTGCATCTGGCCACCGGACATGTAACGGGTCTTGGCGGCGGAGTTGATGATCTGGTCCATCGCCTGCATGGCGAAATTCCAGGTCATGAATTCCACGATGGGCTTCAAACCATCGAATGCCGCACCGACACCCAGGCCGGCAAAGCCGTGCTCGGTGATCGGCGTGTCGATCACGCGGCGCTCGCCGAATTCATCCAGCAAGCCTTGGGAAATCTTGTAGGCGCCTTGATACTGCGCGACTTCCTCGCCCATCAGGAACACCAGTTCGTCGCGGCGCATCTCTTCCGCCATGGCGTCGCGCAAAGCATCGCGCACCGTCATGGTCACCATTTCGGTGCCTTCCGGCAGGTCCGGATCGCTGGGCGCGGCGAAGGCGGGGGCCGCAGGTGCATTGTTCTGTACCGGCTTGGCGGCAGGTGCGGATTCGGCTTTGGCTTCCGATTTAATTGCCGGCGCGGCTTCGGCCTTCTTGGCCGCAGGCGCCGCCGAAGCATCCTCGCCGTCCGCCAGCAAGGTGGCGATGGGCGCGTTGACCTTCACCCCTTCGCTGCCTTCTGGAACCAGGATCTTACCGATGCGGCCTTCATCGACCGCCTCGAACTCCATCGTCGCCTTGTCGGTTTCGATTTCGGCGAGAATGTCGCCGGATTTCACTGTGTCGCCTTCCTTCACCAGCCAGCGGGCAAGCTTGCCCTCTTCCATGGTGGGCGACAGCGCAGGCATCAGGATCTCGGTGGACATCAGGCGAGCACATCCGTGTAGAGTTCATGGATGCCCGGTTCCGGGCTTTCGGTGGCGAATTCCGCCGACGCGACGACGATCGCCTTCACGTCCTTGTCGATCATCTTCAGATCGTCCTCGGTGACGACGCCGTCCTTGATCAATTTCTGGCCAAAATGATCGATGGGGTCGCGCTTCTCGCGCACGTCGCTCACTTCTTCGCGGGTCCGATATTTGGCGGGATCGGACATGGAGTGGCCGCGATAACGATAGGTCTTCATTTCCAGAATGATGGGGCCTTTGCCGCTGCGGCAATGGGCGATCGCTTCGGCGCCGGCGGCCTGAACCTTCTCGACATCCATGCCATCCACCTGGATACCGGGGATATTGAAAGAGATGCCGCGCCTTGAGAAATCCGTCACGGCGCTGGCGCGCGCCACGCTGGTACCCATGGCGTATTGATTGTTTTCGATGATGTACACGACCGGCAGCTTCCACAGCTCGGCCATGTTGAAGCTCTCATAGACTTGGCCTTGATTGGAGGCCCCGTCGCCGAAATAGGTCAGGCATACCCCGTCATTGCCGCGGTATTTGTTGGCGAAGGCCAGACCCGTGCCCAGCGGCACCTGGGCGCCGACAATGCCATGGCCGCCATAGAACTTCTTGTCCTGGCTGAACATGTGCATCGAGCCGCCCTTGCCCTTGGAATAGCCCGTGGAGCGGCCAGTCAGTTCGGCCATCACCCCCTTGGGGTCCATACCCGCGGCCAGCATATGGCCGTGGTCGCGATACGCCGTAATCAGCTGATCGTTGGACCGAACGTTGGCCTGCATGCCCACCACCACGGCCTCCTGGCCGATATAGAGATGGCAGAAGCCGCCGATCAGTCCCATGCCGTACAATTGACCTGCCCGCTCCTCGAAGCGGCGGATCAACAGCATGTCGGCGTACATTTTCTTGAGGGCTTCGGAATTGCTGCGAGCAGTGTTAGCGGAAGGTTTTTCTTGTTTTTCGGTGCGTTTCGCGGGGTCGCTCATGCGTCGGGGCGCTCTATCTGCTGGGGCCAAAAAGGCGGGGACTTTGTTTTTGGCAAGGCCGGCCAACATTGGCAAGCGTTTATAATATTGTTGCGCTGCACACATGCGAACAGTGTTCGCGCGCTGCCCAACGGCTAGCACTCGTCCTCGACCGACACGCTACGCGCTCGGATCGAGGCCAAGATCGGCTATGGGATTTAGGATCTAATGGCTTTTGCGGGGGATGGCGACTTGGTTCGGCGCGCCATCCATCAGCTGGGTGCGGGCCAATTCCTCGACCAGATCGGGATCGGCGCGGCCGTCTTCCATCAGTTCGATGCGATGCGCGAGGCGGTCGCGCTGGGCGGCAACCTGCACCAGTTTTTCCTGCTGCATGCCCAGTTTCGCTTCGGTGTCCTGCAAAACCAGCAGTCCCCGCTCGCCCCAGATGGCATAGCTGCCGAAATAGCCGACCACTGCGATAGACAGTGCCGGCAATATCAACGCCATGAAAAAACGGGTGACGGAACGCTTGATTCGCATCTGTCCAACGAATCACATGCCGAATCGCGCGGCAAGTGAAAAAGAGTAAAAACGTCAGCGATTTAGACGGAACTCTTTGTCCCCATCTGCCGGTGCTCGCTGAAACAAATCAGCTCTTGAGGATCGAGCGCCCCGCATAGATCGCCGCATCGCCCAGCTGCTCTTCGATCCGCAGCAATTGATTGTACTTGGCCAGCCGGTCCGAACGGGCCAGCGAGCCGGTCTTGATCTGTCCGCAATTGGTCGCCACCGCCAGATCCGCAATCATAGAATCCTCGGTCTCGCCCGAACGATGGCTCATTACCGCGCGATACCCCGCCTTGTGCGCCATCTGGATGGCATCCAGCGTTTCGCTGAGCGTTCCGATCTGGTTGACCTTGATCAGGATGGCATTGGCGGTCGCCGTGTCGATGCCTTGCTTCAAGCGCTTAACATTGGTGACGAACAGATCGTCGCCCACGAGCTGCACGGTCTTGCCGACCGCATCGGTCAGGGCCTTCCAGCCCTTCCAGTCGTCTTCCGCCATGCCATCTTCGATCGAGATAATGGGATAGCGGGCACAAAGATCGGCATAGACCTTCACCATCTCGTCGGGCGACAGGGTTTTGCCCTCGCCTTCCAGGACATATTTGCCGTTCTTGAAGAATTCCGTCGAAGCCGGATCCAGCGCGAAGAACACGTCGTCGCCCAACTTGTAGCCGGCCTTCTCGACGGCCTTGGAAATGTAGCCCAGCGCTTCGTCCGGGCTCTTCAGGTTGGGCGCGAAACCACCTTCGTCGCCGACATTGGTGTTGTGGCCGGCATCGTGCAGCGCCTTCTTCAGCGTGTGGAAAATTTCCGCGCCCATGCGCAGACCTTCGCGGAAGCTGGGCGCCCCCACCGGCATGATCATGAATTCCTGGAAGTCGATGGGATTGTCGGCATGCACGCCCCCATTGACGATGTTCATCATCGGCACCGGCAACAGCTCCGCCTTTGCGCCACCGACATAACGATAAAGCGGCAGGCCCGAAGCCATCGCCGCCGCCTTCGCCACCGCCAGCGACACGCCGAGAAGCGCGTTCGCGCCCAGCCGCGCCTTGTTGGGCGTACCGTCCAGCGCGATCATGGCTTTGTCGATGCGGGTCTGTTCTTCGGCTTCCATGCCGCATAGCGCGTCGAACAATTCGCCGTTCACGGCGGCGACGGCATTCTCCACGCCCTTGCCGCCATAGCGCTTGCCGCCATCGCGCAGCTCCACCGCCTCATGGGCGCCGGTCGAAGCGCCGGACGGCACTGCGGCACGTCCGAAACTGCCATCTTCCAGGCGGACATCGACTTCCACGGTCGGGTTGCCGCGGGAGTCCAGGATTTCGCGGCCGGTGATATCGAGGATGGCAGTCATGAAGGGCCCTTTTCGCAGATTTTGCGCCGTCTTTACGGGAAGTTTGCGGATTTCGCCACCCGTTCCGTCCTTTCCCGCGACGGAGCCCTAGCATCCCGGGCGTTTCAACGAAGTGAAGGGCAATTTGCTGGAGAAATTCTCATGACTCGTTTCAAAATGATCGTTCTGGCGGCTGGCCTGCTGGCGCCCTTGCCCCTCTATGCCGCCGCGTCGGCAGCCGCCCAGGCCCAGGGACCTACAATGGCCGGGCCAGGCGACGCTGCCGGGCGGCACCATGGTGGCCGGCTTCTGAGCTTCCTCACCCCGGAACAGCGTGTCGCCCTCCGCATCCAGGCCCGTGAGGAGAGGCGCGCTTTGCGCAAAGAACGATTCCAGAAACTGGCGGCGATGACAGAGAGCGACCGGCAAAAACTCAAGGCTGATCTGCAGGCCCGCTGGGACGCCCTACCGGCCGACCGCAAGGCGCGGATCGAACAGCGAATGACCGAACGAAAAGACAGGGGCAACGCCGCGCACTGATCTCGCAAACCTGCTATGACGATCCCGCGCCAGCGACGGCGCGGGGTTTTCTTTGTCCATGCAACCGGGGGATTTCATGCTTGCCGCACCTGCCACGATCCTGAGTGCCGCCGTTACCGTCCTGACCGCAATGGTTCTGTTCTTCACCATGGGGGTGGTTGGCCGCTATCGTGGCAAGCACAAGATCATGCCACCCGCCATGGGCGGCCATCCCGAAGTCGAACGCGCCTTGCGCGTCCAGGGCAACACCGTCGAACAGGTGGTGATCTTCCTGCCGCTGCTTTGGGTCGCCACGCTCTATTTCCATGGCTGGATCCCGGCGGCGCTCGGCCTGGTCTGGTGCATCGGCCGCGTGCTCTATGCCGTCGGCTATATGAAGGAAGCCAACAAGCGCGGCCCGGGCTTTGCCATCGCGTCGCTCGCGGCCCTTGCGCTCATGGTCCTGTCGATCTGGGGCGTTGTCGTCAGCTGGATGGCGGCGACCGCGACTTAAGCTTTTCCGCGCTTCACGATCGCGTCGATCTCGACCAGCTGTTCCAGCAGCGCCGGGAAATCCTGGAGCTTGACCATGTTGGGGCCGTCGGACGGCGCCCGGTCCGGATCCTGGTGCACCTCCATGAAGACGGCGGCGACACCCGTCGCCACGGCGGCGCGTGCCAGATACGGCACCATGGTGCGGTCGCCGCCGGACTTGTCGCCCTGCCCGCCCGGCTGCTGCACCGAATGGGTGGCATCGAACACGACCGGTGCGCCGAACGCCGCCATGATCGGCAGCGCCCGCATATCGCTGACCAGGGTGTTGTAGCCGAAGCTGACGCCGCGCTCGGTCGCCAGCACATTGGGATTGCCCGCGCCGGTAATCTTGGCGATCACATTCTTCATGTCCTGCGGCGCCAGGAATTGTCCCTTCTTCACATTGACGGCCTTGCCGGTATGAGCGGCGGCAACCAGAAGATCGGTCTGGCGAGAGAGGAAGGCGGGAATTTGCAGCACATCGACGGCCTGCGCCACTGCCGCGCATTGATCGCGCTCATGCACATCGGTGAGGACGGGCAAATCGAACTTGTCGCGG
Source organism: Pseudomonadota bacterium (assembly GCA_040389405.1). GTDB lineage: Bacteria > Pseudomonadota > Alphaproteobacteria > Micropepsales > Micropepsaceae > Rhizomicrobium. Next base: position 358,099 of record JAZJZY010000003.1, read on the forward strand.
ATGTCGGCAAAGATCGGCAGCGCGTTTTCCAGCCCCATGCCCCGCGCGGTGGTGGCGCTGGTGCGGTTGGCCTTGTCGAAGCTGGTCTTGTAGACCAGTCCAACGCCCATCTTTTCGCAGATCTCCTTCAATGCCCCCGCCATGTCGAAGGCATGCCCGCGGCTTTCAAGCTGGCAAGGGCCGGCGATGATCGCCAGCTTCAAGGCATTGCCGATCTCGACGGATTTGAGACGGACGATTTCGTTGGGGTGGATGACGGGGTTGGTGTTCATGGCGCCATTTTAGGCGAGCCCAGCGCCAAGCGCAAAGGCGCTCAGTTAAATGCCGCAGCGGCAATGGCGGCGGGCCCTGCCACAGGCGCGAACATGTTCATCGCATCCCAGAACAGGCTGGTTTTCACGCGGATCACGTCGCCGGGCTGAATGCGGCTGAGCTGTTCGGTCCGCATCGGCTGCTCGGTGGCATTGCCCTCGTGCCGCACGTAAAGAGTGCTCTGGATCGCCTGATCGGTGAAGCCCCCGGCCATGGCGACCGCATTCAGGATATTCATGTTATCGACATAGGCATATTGGCCTGGCCGGGTGACGGCACCAATGATGTAGAAGGGCCGATAGGTCGCGATCTCGACATTGACGCGCGGATCCTTGAGGTACCCGTCCGCAAGCGCGCCCGCGATCCCCTGCTCCAGCCCCGGCGCGGTAAAGCCTCTTGCATGCAAGGTTCCGATCAGCGGCAAGCGCACCATGCCCGAGCCATCGACTTGATACTCGCCCGACAGATCGCTCTCGCCGAAAACACTGACCCTGATCTTGTCGCCCGGGCCCAGCCGGTAATCGGCATTGACGCGATTGGCGCCATAGGAGTCGCGATAGACCGGATCCCGGTCCGTGTCCGCTACGGCGTTCATGCGCGATTGCGGCTGCTGCGCCACCGGAGTGGTTGCGGGCGTCGGCATCATCGGGCGCAGCGGCACATAGCCATACGTGTTATCCCGCCCATCCGCGGCCGGCGGCGGTGCGCTCTCGAACGCGCCCCGCAATTGCTGCGGCGGCGATGGCGGCACGTATCCGGGAATGGGCTTGATGCCGTAAGGCTGCGCGTCCGGCGCCGCATTCTGGACCGGCACGAAGCCATAAGGCTGCGACTGGGTGGGATCGGTCCCGGACGCCGGAACGCGATCCTGCGCGCTGGCGGCGCGGACGCAGAAGATCAGCAGCGCGAACGCGCCCGCCATCATCGATAGTCGGAGGAAAATCAACGCAGGCCGGCCCATGGGCGGCGAGGGTATAAGTCGCATGATTACGGAATCACTACCGCGCGCTGTTCGCTGGTTAAGAAAATCCTAACGAAGCGCGGTCAAGAGCGGTGCCAGCGCGGCGGTGAAGCGGACCAGTTCCGCGCGATGTGTCTGGGAGAGCACCGCCAGCTTGGCTTCGGCACGGGGCATCAATTCCAGGCATATCCGGCGCCCGTCATTGGGGTCGGAACTGCGCGTCACCAGTTTTTGCGCCGCCAGGCGATTCACCAACCCCACCGCGCTGTGATGACGAATGTCGAGCCAGGCTGCCAGCGTACCCACTGTCACCGGACCGCTCATGCCCTTGATCGCCAACAGCGCCTGATGTTGTGCCGGCGTAAGACCGGCGGCCCGTGCCGCCTGCGCGCTGAATTCCAGAAACTGGCGCATTCCCCGGCGGACGCCGGCGAGCGCTTGATAGTCCTTGAGACTGAGCGTCCTGCCACGGCCCATGGTCATCCTTGATTTATATCGTGACACGATATAAATGCCCCCACCCCGGTAAACAAGAGTCTCCATGCAGTCCGAAACCAATGAGCATCTGCGCGATTTCACCGCCACGCCGCGCATGTTGCAGCTTGCGGCAATGGCTGCGGTTACGGGGACGATGGGTGCGGGCGCGGCATGGGTGCTGTTGCGCCTGATCGCGCTGATCACCAACCTCGCCTATTTCGGGCGTTTCAGTATCGCACCGGTAAATCTGCCGGCGCATCTGTCGGCCTGGAGCATCGCCATTCCCGTCATCGGCAGTATCGCGATCGGCCTGATGGCGCGCTTCGGATCGGAGAAAATCCGTGGCCATGGCATTCCCGAGGCAATCGAAGCCATCCTGATCGGACGCAGCCGCATCGAGCCCAAGATCGCCGTGCTCAAACCGCTCTCTTCGGCGATCTCTATCGGCACGGGCGGGCCATTCGGCGCCGAAGGCCCCATCATCATGACCGGCGGCGCGCTGGGATCGCTGTTCGCCCAGCTTTTCCATCTCAGCGCCGCGGAACGCAAAAGCCTGCTGGTGGCGGGTGCGGCCGCCGGCATGACAGCTGTGTTCGGCACGCCCATCGCGGCAGTCCTGCTGGCCGTGGAACTTCTGCTGTTCGAATGGAAGCCGCGCAGCTTCATTCCCGTCACCGTCGCGGCGGTGGTCGCGTATGCTTGGCGCCCCTTCCTGATCGGCAGTGGACCGCTATTTCCTTATCTCGCCGTGGTGACGATGCCATGGTGGGGCCTGGGGCTTTGCGCCGTCGCGGGATTGATAGCGGGCGCGCAATCCGCGTTGCTTACCATTCTGTTGTACGGCGCCGAGGACATCTTTCGCCGCCTGCCGATACATTGGATGTGGTGGCCTGCGTTGGGCGGCATCGTCGTCGGAATTGGCGGCTGGATCGATCCGGCAGTGTTGAGCGTAGGGTACGACAATATCCAGGGCCTGCTCGCAGGCACGCTGAGCGTCGGCGCGATCGCGACATTGCTGTGGGACAAGGCCCTGGTCTGGATCGTGGCCTTGTCGTCAGGCACCTCCGGCGGTGTGCTGGCGCCGCTGCTTATTTTGGGCGGGGCGCTGGGCGCATTGGAAGCGCATCTGATGCCTTTGGGCGATAGCGGCTTCTGGGCTCTCATCGGCATGACAGCGATCCTGGGCGGCACCATGCGGGCGCCGCTGACATCGACCCTGTTCGCGGTCGAACTGACGGGCAACTCTCATCTTTTGCCGCAACTCTTTGTCGCCTCGGTGGCCAGCTTCGGCTTTACCGTGCTGGTGATGCGCCGCTCGATATTGACCGAGCGCATTGCGCGGCGCGGCTTGCACCTGACGCGCGAATATGGCGTGGACCCGTTCGATGTGATGCGGGTCAGCGACATCATGGCACGACCGGTCGATACCTTGTCCGCCACCATGTCGGTGGCGGAGGCGGCCAAATTCTTCGCCGAGGCCGAGCGGCACAAAAGCTATCCCGTCGTTGAGGAAACCGGCCGCATCAGCGCGATGGTATCGCGCGCCGATGTTCTGCGCTGGACCCGCGAAGGCTGGACCGCCGGCGAAACCCTGGGTGACCTGGATCAGGAGATGGTGACGGCCTTCCCCGACGAATTGGCCGGCACGCTTGCCGATCGCATGGCGCAAACCGGCGCCAGTCGGGTTCCCGTGATCGCGCGGGACACCGGAAAATTGCTGGGACTGGTGGCGCGGCGGGAACTTCTGCGGGTCCGTGCCCTGGCGTTGAGGGCTGAGCAGGACCGGGAAGGCGCCGTCGCACTCCCCGGTTGATTGCACCTCTTTAAGGAACCCGGCAGGCGCACCATATGCTATGGTATGCGCATGACCCGTTCGATTAGGTTTGCCTGCGGTTTTGGTTTTCTGTTGCTTACGGCATCCGTTGCCGGCGCCCAGATCGCGCCGCCTACCACACAGCAACTGCAGCAGCAGCAGAATCAGACCATCCAGAATGAAACCAATGCGGCGCACAGCAACCTGACTCAGCTGCAGATCCAGCAGGCGCAGACGCAACCCGCGCCGCCCACCGTGACACGATCGGGCCGCGTGGTCGCGCACCCGCCGGGCTACATTCCCGTACCCGGCCGCTGAAGACCTTTCAGACCAGTCTGCTCTTTTGCACGGCCGCGGCGATGAAGCTTGTGAAGAGCGGATGCGGCTCCAGGGGCCGCGATTTCAGTTCCGGATGGAACTGGACCCCGATGAACCAGGGATGATCGGGAATTTCCATGATCTCCGGCAAACGACCGTCTGGCGACCAGCCGGATACTTCCATGCCATGCTTGGCGAGCTGCTGGGCGTAATTCACATTCACTTCGTAGCGATGGCGGTGCCGCTCGCTGATTTCGGTCGCACCATAAACTTCTGCAACCCTTGAACCAGGCTTGAGCGTTGCCGGATAGGCGCCAAGACGCATGGTGCCGCCCAGATCGCCCTCGGCGCTGCGGGTTTCTTTCTCGTTGCCTTTGGTCCATTCGGTCATCAGGCCGATGACCGGATGTCTGGGATGGCCGATCTCGGTGGTGCCCGCGCCTTCCAGTCCCGCCAGATCGCGTGCAACCTCGATCACCGCCATGTGCAACCCGTAGCAAATGCCGAAGAACGGCACCTTGCGTTCGCGCGCGAATTTCACCGCTTCGATCTTGCCTTCGGTGCCGCGCTCGCCGAACCCGCCAGGCACCAGAATGCCGCTGACATTTTCCAGGAACGCCGCCGCATCGTCGCGCTCGAACACTTCACTGTCGATCCAGTCCAGATGCACCCGCACATTGTTGGCCAACCCGCCATGCGCCAAGGCTTCGCTGAGCGATTTGTAGCTGTCCTTGACCTGCATGTATTTGCCGACCACGGCGATGCGCACATCGCCTTCGGGATTCTTCACCCGATCCACCACCGCATGCCAGCGCGTGAGATCAGGCTCCGGTGCGTTGTCGAGGCCGAACACTTTCAGAAGCTGGGTGTCGAGACCGACATTGTGATAGGCGACCGGCACGCGATAGATGGTGTCCAGGTCCAGTGCGGGGATCACCCGCTCGGCGGACAGGTTGCAGAACAAGCCGATCTTGCGGCGCTCTTCATCGGGGATCGGGTGCGAGGCACGGCATAAAAGAATGTCGGGCTGGATGCCGATGGCACGCAGCTCCTTGACGCTGTGCTGGGTGGGCTTGGTCTTCAATTCGCCCGCCGCCTCGATATAGGGCACCAGGGTGAGATGGATAAAGGCGGTCTGCCCGCGGCCCAGATCGTTGTGCAATTGGCGTATGGCTTCGAAGAAGGGCAAGCCTTCGATATCGCCCACCGTGCCGCCGATCTCCACCAGCAGGAAATCCAGACCGTCGGTATCGGCCAGCACGAATTCCTTGATCATGTCGGTGACATGGGGAATGACCTGCACGGTGCGGCCCAGATAACCGCCCTTGCGTTCCTTCTCGATCACCTGGCTGTAGATGCGGCCCGAAGTGACATTGTCGGACTTCAGCGCCGAGACGCCGGTGAAACGCTCATAATGTCCCAGATCGAGATCGGTCTCCGCCCCGTCATCGGTGACATAGACTTCGCCATGCTGAAACGGGCTCATCGTGCCCGGATCGACATTCAGATACGGATCGAGCTTGCGCAAACGGACTTTGTAGCCGCGTGCTTGAAGCAACGCGCCGAGGGCGGCGGACGCTAGACCTTTTCCGAGGGAAGAGACCACGCCGCCGGTGATGAAGATTAACCGGGCCATGGGAGATCAACATGTCGAAAAGGCGTGCCAGCCTCAAGCAGAAAATACAAAAATATCGCGTCACACACAGCAATGCTCTTTTGCTGCGAAAAAACGCAATTACTGAGGCTTGGGGACTTGCGGACCGCTCGGTGCCGGAACGCTTGCGGGAGCTTTCGGCTGAGCCGGCGCCACCGCGGCCTTATTCGCAGCCGGCGTATCGAGAATCGATCCTTCCTTGCGGCCATGCAAGGCCAGGATGTTGAGCGCAACGCAAGTGAGGAAAAACAATGCGGCCAGAATCGCCGTGGTGCGGGTCAAGGTGTCCGCCGCGCCGCGCGGGCTGAAAAGACCGCCCATGCCGCCGCCACCACCGCCGCCCATGCCCAGAGCGCCACCTTCGGAACGTTGCAGCAGCACAAAGATGATCAGCGCGACCGCGATCACCAGTTCGGCAGAGACAAGAATGGTTTGCATACAGGCAATTCCAGTTTGAACCCCGAGACCGTACCGATATCGGTGGCCGTCCCGGCTTGGACAAGGTCGGGGTCTTTAGAACAAAGAGAGGCAAATGGGAAGCCAAGGCCGCAAACCGGCCTGAAATGCCGGAAATCGGGTCAGGATGCCAGCGCGGTGGCCTGGTTCCGGGCCCGGATGATCGCGACCGTGGCGTCGATCTCGTTCAGCTGATCGGCGGGGGATTTTTCGGGGCAAATGAGCTGGTGCATCCCCAACGCCGCGGCACCCACCGACGATAGCGACGCCTCGCAATCCGCTCCGCTCTTCAATCCGTCGATGGCAGACAGGATTGCGGCGCACCGCTCCAGCACTTTTTCCTGCCCTGCATCGCTGCAGCGGCGCTCGATCGACCGGCTGAGATTGCCGAGCTTCGTCAGATCCGCCCCGAATTGCGGAGTTTCCTGTCGCTGTTCCCGCAGCAGCCGCCACAGGATACAGACTTGGAAGGAATCGCGGCGCAGTTTCTCACCCGACAGCTTCTCGCGCGCCACGTGCAATTCCATGTCCAGCCTCTTGGCGATGAGGTCGGCCGACATTCTGTCCTTGGCTTTCATCTTCAGCGAGTTGGGTGGATCGAACATCTCCGTGTCACCAGACCGGGCGGCGTCGCGGCGGCGATCGGGGCCAACATAATCGGTGGTGATGACAAAGCCCTTGCGGCGCTCGATGTGAGCTTCAATGCGGGTACCCAGAAGGGCGGTCGAGAAAGGTCTCAGCAGAAGATCGTCGGCGCCGGAATTGACCACCTTGTTGATCAGGGCCGAACTCTTTTCCCACGCCGTCACGATGATGACGGTGAAGGGATTATAGCCGCTCGAACCCAGGCGCAGTTGTTGGATGGCGAGACAGAGCTCGTCGGCAGCACCCTGGGTTTCGGCCAGCACCAGATCCGGCGTCTGCCGCTGGATCACATCGACCATGGCTTCCAGGGTCGGCACCGTCTCGGTGCGGCGGAAGCCGAGCGAATACAGAGCCGCGCGCGTCGCCGTGCGATTGGCCGACACCGGGTCGTAAATCAATGCCTCGACGCTGTCATAGCTGAGACGCGCCATACCCCACCTTTGTTTATTGGGAGTAGAATGGCGGGTGTCGTATTAAAGAAGGGTCGAAATTCCTGGTTAACGTGACGGGCTTGCGGCAATGATCGCCAGAAAATCCTGTGCTTTCAGGCTCGCGCCGCCCACCAACGCGCCATTTACATCGTCCAGCGACAAAATCGCCTTGGCATTGGAAGGCTTCACGGAGCCGCCATACAGAATACGGACCTTGCGGCCAATCGCGCCCAGATGCTCGACCGCGCAAGTGCGGATATGGGCGTGCATGGCGACAATGTCGTCATCGCTCGGCGTCCTGCCAGTGCCGATCGCCCAGACCGGTTCGTAGGCGATGGCGGTATTTTCAGGCGTGGCGTCAGGCGGCACGCTGCCCTTTATCTGACCACCGCAAATGTGATGGGCCTTTCCGGCATCGCGCTGATCTTCCGTCTCGCCAATGCAGATGATTGCAATTAGGCCGGCACGCCAAGCAGCGCGCGCCTTGGCCGCGACATCGGCATCGCGCTCGCCATGATATTGGCGGCGTTCGGAATGGCCGACGATGACGGCCGAGGCGCCGGCGTCCTTCAGCATCTCGGCGGAGACATCACCGGTGAAGGCGCCGCCCGGTTCGGGGCGACAGTCCTGGCCGCCCACATCGAACGCCCGCTCGGCGGCCGACGCGGCCCGCGCAAGCAGGCTGGCGGGCGGGCAAACCAGCACATCGCAAACTGCCGGCTTCGCCGCCAAATCCTGTTTCAGGGCCTCCAGCTCGGCCAGGTCGGCCGACAGGCCGTTCATTTTCCAGTTTCCCGCCACCAGCTGCCGCAATTGCTTTTCCTCTTGTTCGTCCGTCCAAACGGTTTGTTCGTCCGTCCAAACGGCTCTGGCGCGCCCTTTTCGCCGCGGTCCGCACCGCTTGCCCTGATCTTCCCCCCTCCCTATCATTCGCCGCTATTTTCGTACAACCCGCGAGACGTTCTTATGATTCAGTGGATGCATCAGCTTTCCAAGTCCTGGGTGGCTTCCCTTCTGATGGGCGGCCTGGCCCTGAGCTTCGTCGTCTGGGGCATTGCTGACGTCTTCACCGGTCAGTCCGCAGGCGCGCTGGCCACCGTGGGATCGACTGAGATTTCCAGCGACAGCTTCGCGCGCACCTATCGCAATTTTTTGCGTAACCAGGGCCAGCAGATGGGCATGGAATTAACGCCGGAACTTGCCCAGAAGATGGGCCTGGACCGCGCGGCGCTGCAGCAACTGATCGACCGGACGGCCCTGGACAATACCGCCTCCCGGCTCGGCCTCACGACCACCGATGCCGAACTGGCTCAGCAGGTGCGCGCCCAACCCGTCTTCAAGGGCGCGACCGGCGAATTCGATCACAATGTCTTCCTGCAGGCCGTGCAAGGCGCAGGCTATAACGAACAGTCATTCCTGGAAGAAATGCGCGCTGATCAGGCGCGCGCGCAGCTCACCACCGCCATGGAAGTCGGTTTCTCGCTGCCGGACAGCTACACGCGGGGCTTGTTCCGTTACGTCACCGAACAGCGTGCCGTCGATTATGTAATCGTTTCGCCGGAATCGATGGGCCCGGTCGCGCCACCCAGCGATGCCGTGCTGACCGGCTATATCAAGGCACATCCCGAACGTTTCTCCACCCCGGAATATCGCGAGATCGCCTACGCCTCGATCGCCCCTGCCGACGTGACGTCCCAGGTCGAGGTGAGCGACAAAATGATCGCCGACGAATTCAAACAGCATGAAGCCAACTACAACGTCCCGGAAAAACGCGACGTCGAGCAGATCGAATTCGCCAGCGAGGCCGACGCCAAAGCGGCCGAGGCCCGTATCAAGGCCGGTACCTCCTTTGAGGCGATGGCCGCGGAGCGCAAGATCGCGGCAGACGAGCTGCTGCTGGGCACCTTGTCCAAGGCGGATATTCCCGATGAAGCCCGCGCCGATGCCATCTTTGCGTTGCCCCTCAATCAGGTCAGCGATCCGGTGAAGGGCGCCCTCTCCGGCTATGTCTTGTTTCGCGTAACCAAGATCACGCCCGGCATCGCCCGTACGCTCGACGATTCCAAGGCGCAGATCCACGAACAGCTGGCTTTGCAGCTGGCAGGCGCCAAGATCACCGACATCCTCAATGCTTATGAAGACGCGCGTTCAGGCGGCGCCGACATCGCCGCCGCCGCGAAAAAGGTCGGCATGAAAGTCGGCCATATTGCAGCGGTAGACAAAGCGGGCCTTTCGCCGACGCACGAAAAACTCACCGATCTCCCGGCTGATCCGGAATTTCTCACCACGGCCTTCACGGCGGAAGTCGGCGAGGACAATGATCCCGTCGCTGCCAAGAGCGGCGCCTATTACGCGCTCAAGGTGAACGGCGTGACCCCGGCCAAACTCAAGCCGCTGGATGAAGTCCGCGCCGATGCGCTGGCTGCGTGGACCGCGGAGGAAAAATCCAAGGCTCTGGCCGTCAAGGCGGTAGCTCTGGCCGCCCAGGCCCAAAAAGACGGCAACCTGACCGCTATCGCGAAGGAATTGAAAGTGCCCGTGCAGCAAGGCCCGGCACTGTCCCGCAATACCAACGACACCACCTTCTCGGCGGATCTGATTACCAAGCTGTTCGACGCGGCGCCCGGCGCCATCGTCCAGGCACCGCAAGGGACCGGCGGCAATTATATTGTCGCCCGCATCACCGGTATCGTCCATCCGCAGAATAATGGGACCGACCAGATGTACGCGGCGGGCCGTGGCCAGATTTCGCAGCAGGCGGCAGTGGATCTGTCCGCCGTGCTGGCCAATGCGGCGCGCACCCAGCAAGGCGTCAAGGTGAACCAGAAATTGCTGCAGCAGGTCACCGGCGGCGCATCGTGAGTCTCAGTCCCGATTTTGACAGCTTCGCGCGCGTCTATGCCGCGAAGAAGCCCCAAGCCTTGTTCCGCCGCCTGGTCGCGGATCTGGAAACGCCGGTCTCCGCTTTTCTCAAACTGGGTTTTGACGGAAAGAATGGCGCCCGCGACAACGCCTTTCTGCTGGAAAGCGTGCAAGGCGGCGAAACACGGGGACGCTATTCCATCATCGGCCTCAAGCCCGACCTGATCTGGCGCTGCCGCGGCGATGTGGCGGAAATCAATCGCCACGCATTGAACGGGGATGATTTCGTCGCCGAGAAATCCAAGCCGCTGGAATCGCTTCGCGCCCTGATCGCGGCGACGCAAATGGAATTGCCCCACGGCCTGCCCCCCATGGCGACGGGGCTGTTCGGCTATCTGGGTTACGACATGGTGCGCCAGATCGAGCATCTGCCCGACATGCCGCCGGACCGGCTGGGCCTGCCCGATGCAATCCTGCTGCGTCCCACCATCGTGGCGATCTTCGACACGGTGCGGGACGAGATCGTTGTGGTGACGCCGGTATGGCCCGATGCGGATATCGATGCGCGTGCGGCTTACGCACGGGCGGCGGAGCGGATCGAGGACGCGGTCGCAGCGCTGGATCGGCCCGTGCCGCCGAATGCGCAAGCACCGGCCCACCTGCCGCTGGAATCCCCGATCGAGTCCAACATGACCAAGGCGGAATATTTCTCCGTCGTGGCGCGGGCCAAGGAATACATCCGGGCCGGCGATATTTTCCAGGTCGTGCCCAGCCAACGATTCCGCCGGCCTTTCGCGTTGCCGCCTTTTTCGCTCTACCGGGCGCTGCGCCGCCTGAATCCCTCACCCTTCCTTTATTACCTGTCGTTTCCCGGCTTCTCGATCGTCGGCTCCAGCCCGGAAATTCTGGTGCGCCTGCGCGACGGGAAAGTCACCATCCGGCCGATCGCCGGCACGCGTCCGCGTGGCCAGACGCCAGAAAAGGACGCGGCATTGGCCGAAGAATTGATGGGAGATCCCAAGGAACGCGCGGAACATCTGATGCTGCTGGATCTGGGGCGCAACGATGTCGGCCGGGTTGCCAAGACCGGCGCGGTCAAAGTCACCGGCAGCTTCTTCATCGAGCGCTACAGCCATGTGATGCATCTGGTGTCGAATGTCGAAGGCGATATCCGCCCCGGTCTCGATGCCGTGGATGCGTTGTCTGCAGGCCTGCCCGCCGGCACGCTGTCCGGCGCCCCCAAAATTCGCGCCATGCAGATCATCGACGAATTCGAGAAGGAAAAGCGCGGTCCTTATGGCGGCGCGGTGGGCTATTTCGCCGCCGACGGCTCGATGGACACCTGCATCGTGCTACGCACGGCGCTGGTCAAGGACGGCACGATGTATGTCCAGGCGGGCGGCGGCGTGGTCGCGGACAGCGAGCCGGAAGCCGAATATCAGGAGACCGTGAACAAGGCCCGCGCCCTGATGGCCGCGGCAGAAGAAGCGGTGCGCTTCGCCTCGGCGGCCCAAAAAGGCCAATAGCGCGGATCAGCGCGCCGCGATTATTGCAGACCGCTCGGTCTTGAGCCGGATCGCTTCCGACACGGGCACCAGCCGCACGCCCTGATCCTGTGCCAGCCAGGCCGCCAGGACGCGCAAGGTGACACCATGCGGATGACCGATGGCGATGGCGACGCCGGACTTTTTCGCCTTGGCCGCCAGTTCATTCAGCCGGGCCTTGATCGCCGCATCCGTCAGCACATTGTCCAGGAACACATCGCGCCCGGCGCTTTCCACGCCATGCTGATGCGAGACCCGCACGATCTGGGACCGTCCGATGGTGCGCGAGTCGAAAAAGAACAGGCGTTTTTCCGCCAGGGTCTGAACCACCGGCACCAATGAAGCGGCGTCGCCGGAGAATTTGCTGCCCTCGTGATTATTGATGCCGGAAAGACCCGGAACCCGCGCTAACGCCCAAGCCAGCCGTTCCGCATTGTCCGGCGCTCCGATTTTCAACGCATTGGGCCCGGGATCGCTGGGGCCGATCGGTTCCATCGGGACATGCGCCAGCACCTCATGGCCCAACTCTTTGGACTGCAGTGCCAGCGCCGGCGTCGTCGAGGCGTAAGGCAAAAACGAAAGCGTCACGCCTTGCGGAAGGGCCATGGCTTTTGCCGTGCCCACCGGATCGCCGCCCATGTCGTCGATGCAGATGGCGATAGCCGGAACGTTCGCCAGCTGCGAGAAGCTGCCACCTTGATCCGGCGTTACGACGGTCGATGCGGACATGGCCTTGGGCCGGCTGGTGCGCAAGCCATCGGGAAACATGGTGTCCGGCTCCGGCGAAAAGGATGATCCGGAATCCGCGGCCAGGGCCTCGCCTGTCGCGAAAAGAGCGGACCTTTCATCGTGGCTGCCAAGAACAAAGGGCAGCGCCAGCACCACACCCGCAATACCTGCGCGAACGCCCCAGAAATGGATTACGCCCTGCCGCAGATGACGAATCAAAGGCGCTCGACCCATGGTCGATCTGCGCGTGACTGCCGATTCGAGTCAATTCATTTGCCCCCACCTGTCCGCCACGCGGGCAAGCCCGCTAGCGGACGTTCGATACGCTGCCGCTATCGAACTCCCCCGCCAGCGGCTTTGCCGCGCGGGGGAAGAAAGCCTGTGATGGCTCGAGGAATTAATCGGCAGCAACAGGCGGGCCGCCGCCGGACTTCGCCTTGCGGCAGAGCCATACCATTCCGATCAGAATGAAACAGGCCCAGCCGGAAGCCCAGAAGATGTCGTTGGCGCCCAGCAGATAAGCCTGCCCCGTCATAACCCGCACGATCGAAGCCTTGGCACCCAGATCCGGGAGGCCCAGCCTGTGCAATCCCGCCAGGGTCTGGGTGAGTGCGGGGCTGAAGCTGGTGGTGACGTCCGCCATGCGAGCCTGGTGGAACGCTTCACGCCGGTCCCACAAGGTAGTGACCATGGAGGCGGCAAAACCGCCGGCCGTGATCCGCGCGAAATTCGACAGACCGGATGCCAGAGGAATGCGCTGCGGCGGGATGCCATCCAGCAGAATGGTGATCATCGCCAGGAAGAAGGTCGCCATCGCAACGCCCTGCACCAGCAATGGCAGCATGAAGGCAAAGAAGCTGGCATCGGCGGTGAGCCCCGCCCGCATCAGATAGGAAATACCGAAAGCGATGAACGCCAGGGTGGCGATGATGCGGGCGTCCACGCGCGACATCATCCGCGCCGTGAACGGCGTCAGCAGAACCGCGATGACACCTGTGGGCGCTGCCACCAGTCCCGCCCAGGTGGCGGTGTAGCCGATCTGAGTCTGCAGCCATAACGGCATCAGCAGATTGTTGGCAAAGAACACGGCGTATCCGAGACAGAAAGCCAGCGTTCCCAGCGCGAAATTGCGGCTCTTGAACAGCGACAGATCCACGATGGGATGGGCCTCGGTCAACTCCCAGATCAGAAAGGCAACGAAGAAGACGGCCGTGATGATGGCTTCGACCACGATAGTGGTCGAGGAGAACCAGTCTGCATCCTTGCCGGTGTCCAACATGATCTGCAGCGCACCCACCCACACGATCAGCAGCCCCAGCCCGACGGTATCAATCGGGATCTTGCGGGTTGGCGTCTCGCGGCTTTCCAGAGTGCGCCAGGACAAGAATGCCACGATGAAACCGACCGGCACATTGATGAGGAAAATCCAGCCCCAGTGATAATTGTCAGAGATATAGCCGCCTAAAATCGGGCCGCAGATCGGCGCCACCAGCGTCGTGATGGACCAGATGCCGAGCGCAGTCGCCCGTTTATGGGCGGGGAAAATCGAGATCAGCAGCGCCTGCGAGCCGGGAATCATCGGTCCCGATGTGCCGCCCTGCAGGACCCGGAAAAAGATCAGTGACGACAGATTCCAGGCGATACCGCACAGAAAGGACGCGATGGTGAAGGCAATCACCGAGAATACGAATGTGCGCACCACGCCATACCGGCCCATCAGCCAACCAGTCAGCGGCACGCCGATACCGTTGGACACCGCAAAGCTGGTAATGACCCAGGTACCCTGGTTGGTGCTGACGCCGAGATTGCCCGCGATGGTGGGCAAAGAGACATTGGCGATAGTCGAGTCCAGCACCTGCATGAAGGTGCCCAGTGCCAATGCCAACGCCGTGATCGCCAGGGCACCGCCCTGCATCGGCGGGGGTTCCGTGCGGGCGACCGCGCCGTTTGGATTGACGCCGGGCCCGCTCATTTGCCGGCCGCTGCCTGGATTGCGCCATTCTCCATCAGGATGCGGGCGATGATTGCGTCAGCGCGCGTGCTGGAATCGTCACCCAGATCGGCCTGGGTCGATCCGGTCCCGACCCGCGAGGTGACCTGCGGACCGGACGTATCCTTGATGGAAACGCTGGCGCTGACCGACAAGCCCACGCGCAACGGATGCTCCGCCAATTCCTGGGGATCAAGCGCGATGCGCACCGGTACGCGCTGGACAATCTTGATCCAATTGCCGCTGGCATTCTGGGGCGGCAGCAAGGCGAAGGCGCTGCCCGAACCCGCGCCCAGACCTTCGACCTTGCCGTGATAGGTGACGCTGCCGCCATAAATATCGGCAGTGATGGTGACGGGCTGTCCGATGCGCATGTGCTGCAACTGGACTTCCTTGAAGTTGGCATCGACCCAGACATTGCTGAGCGACACCACCGCCAGAAGCGGCGTGCCGGCGGCAACTTGCTGGCCCAATTGCACCGTGCGCTGCGCGATCACCCCATCCACCGGCGCGACGATGCGCATATGGCTTTGAGCGATGGCGGCGGACCGCAGGGCGGCTTCGGCGGAAAGAACATCGGGATTGTTGGCGACATCGGTCCCGGTGATCTGCGACAGACTCTGTTCATGTCCGCCCTGAGCCGCGGCGACTGCCGCTTGCGCTGCACGGACATTGTCGCGGGCATGCGCCAACTCCTCAGTCGACACCGCGCCATCGGCGGCCGCCTGTTGGCGGCGCTGATAATCGGTGCGGGCCAGCGCCAACGCCACGTCGGCCTGCGCGACCTGGGCGCCGGAGCTTCGGGCGCGGGAGAATTCGCCCTTCACGCTGCGCACGGCCCGCGCCAGATTGGCTTCCGCTGCTGCCAGATTCACATTCACCACTGACGGATCCATTTCCATCAGCAGCTGGCCGCGCCGCACCGACTGGGTATTGTCGGCATGCAGCGCCATCACCGTGGCATTCTCTCGGCTGGTGACGGCGACGATGTTGCCGCTGACATAAGCGTCATCCGTGGTTTCGTAAAAGCGTGCGTCGAAGAACCAATAGGCGCCATAGGCCAGGCCGGCGATCACCGAGATCGCGCCGAAAATCATGAAGCCGCGTTGGCGGCGGGATTTGTTGTTGCTGTTGCTGGCATCGCTCATGGCGTCAGTCCTTGGCAATATTGGTCTGGGAAGAAACGGCGGCATCCGCCGTCTTGGCTTGCATATCCGCATCCTGGGCGGGTGGATTGAATCCGCCGCCTACCGAGAGCAGGAGCGTGACGCGCTGGATGGTGGAGTTGGCGACCAGGCTGGCCATCTGCTCGCGCGCCGTCAGCAAGGTGCTTTCGGCATTGAGCATGGGAATCTGATCCGAAAGCCCGCTTTTATAGCGGCTCTCCGCCAGCGCCAGAGCGCGGGTGGCGCTGTCCAGCGCGTCCTGCTGGTCGATGCGCTGGCTCTCAAGGCTTTGTACCTGGGTCATGGCATCGGCGGTCTGGCGAACGGCCGATAACACCGCGCCGTTATAATCGGCGACCGCGGCGTCGAGTTCGGCTGTCGCGCCGGCATAGCGGGCACGGATTTTTCCCGCGTCAAAGATCGGCAGATGAATGGCCGGCCCGGCACCATAGGTGAAGGAATCGCCCGTCAGGAGATTGGAAAGCCCGATGGCCTGAAAACCCACCAGGGCCGTCAGATTGATGTTGGGATAGAATTCGGCATGAGCCGCTTCGCGCCCCTTGGCGGCAGCTTCGATTCGGGCTTGTGCCGCCAGGACATCGGGCCGGCGCGCCAGAAGATCGGCGGGCAGAACCTTAGGCAGCGGCAAAGCCGTGTCGAGGTTTGGTGCGGGACGCACGATGGTTGCATAGGCAGCTGCGCCCTGCCCGGTGAGTGCCGCGATGGCATGCACATTCAAGTCACGCTGCGCGGCCGTGCGCTTCACATCCCCTCGCGCCAGCGCCAGCAGCGCTTTGGCCTGTTCGACCGCACTCGCGCTTTCCAGCCCGGCGTTGAACCGGCCCTGTGTGAGCCTGAGAATCTCTTCGCGCTCCGTCACGGTCTGGAGCGCGATATCATTGTCCTGATAAGCGAGCAGCAGATTGACGTAGCTCTGCGCCAGGGCACCCGACAGGGCCAGCCGCGCGGCGGACGCGTCGAGCACCGCGGCTTTGGCACTGTCCTTGGCGCGCGCGATGATGGCGGCCTGCTTGCCCCAGAAATCCAAATTCCAGCTGAGGTTGGCGGCGACCTGACCATACCATTGATATGTGCCGCCGAAGGGCGGCGGAATGATGTAATCCTTGCTGAACAGCAGCCGCTGTTCCTGGCCATCCAATGTCACCTGCGGCAGATCGTCGGCGCGCGCACCGGACAATTGCGCCTGCGCAGCACGGATGCGCGCCAAGGCGCCCTGCAGAGTGGGATTGCCCGACAGGATCAGTTCCGCCAGCCGGTCGACCTGCGGATCGCGGAACGCTTTCCACCAGGCATCTTCGAAGTGCGGTGCGGCCTCGCCCGAAAGCCCCAGGCTCTGTGGCGCGATCTGGCTGGCCTGCGGCGTGGTGGTCGGTGCCGACACGCAGGCCGTCAGCAGCAATGCGGACAAAAGAGCGATGGGTGTTTTCATGGATGATGTCCCCGCCGATGACGGTGTTCGTGGCTGTCCACACGCGCGTTGGGCTTTTCCTGCCGTTTGCGGCCGCGCGTGTTCTGCGCGTCGCGCTTGTCTTCGGCCGCTTGGGTAAGCCGGGTCAGCAATTTGATCAGCTGCTTGATCTCCAGATGGCTGAAATCGCCAAGCAGTTCATTCCAATGTGCCACCACGCGCGGCAACAGCGTTTCCACCAGCAAAAGCCCCTGCGGCGTCATGCTAAGCGCGACAACGCGCCGGTCGGTTTCGCTGCGGACGCGGGCTATCAGGTCACGCTGTTCCAGTTCGTCGAGAATGCGGGTCAAGGAACCGGCGTCATGGCAGATGTCGCGCGCCAGTTCCGCTGACGTCGAATGCCCCCATTCGCGCAGGACCATCAGCACGGTCCATTGGGAGAAGGTCAGGGATTCTGCGGCGAACAATGCTTCCATCTGCGGCAGCATCAGGTTCGAGGTGCGCCGGATCAGATAGCCGACGGAATTCTCCATGCCGTAATGACTGGCGCGATAGAAAGGCCGCATGCCCTTATTCCTCACAGGGACAATCATTGCGTCGGCAATGATTGCTTCGGCAAGCATATAGAAGGGTGGGAACCCGCAGACAACCCCATTTTTACGCCTTGTCAGCTCTGCAAAAATAGCAGACCTAAGGATTATGCCGTCCTTCGTCTATGTCCTGATCGCGCGCAACAAATCCGGCCGGACAAGGACTTATGTCGGCTGGACCCTGGATCTGGAGCGGCGCCTTGCCGAGCATAATGGCGCCGGTCAGCGGGGCGCCAAATCCACCCGGGGCCAGAACTGGACGCTCGTCTATGCGGAAAAGCATCGCACCCGCCGCAAGGCGATGGCGCGGGAATATGTCTTGAAGCACGACAAGGCTTTCCGCACGACCTTGCGGTCGCCTTGAACGGGTTTTTCTGGCACACTCCGCCGAGGGAGCGCGCATGATCTTCGAACAGATCGCCACCGGCGGATGCCAGTCCTATCTGATGGGCTGCGGCGAAACTCATGCCGGCATCTTGATCGACCCCAATCTCAAACAGATGGACCATTACCTGGGTCTCGCGGCGCGCGACGGCCTGCGCATCCGCTATGTGCTGGATACCCACACCCATGCCGATCATTTTTCGGCGGCCAAGGAGCTGGGGCGCGTCTTGAAGGCAAAGGTCGTCACCCATCGCCTGTCGCCTGCGCCCTATGCCGATTTCCGGCTGTGCGATGGCGAGATCCTGCGCGTGGGCGAAATGCGGCTGACGGCGATGCACACGCCGGGCCATACCCGCGACTCGATGTGTGTGGTGGCGGAAGACCGCGTCTTCACCGGCGACACGCTGCTGATCGGCGGCACCGGTCGGACCGATCTGCCCACCGGCGATCCCGAAGCCTTGCATGACAGCCTGTTCAATCGGCTGTTGAAGCTGGACCCGGCGCTGAAGGTTTTTCCGGCCCACGACTACAAAGGCCGCAGCCACTCCACCATCGGGGCGGAGATCGCGGACAATCCCCGCCTGCAAAAACGGGATCGCGATGCCTTCGTGGCGATGATGCGCGAACTCAATCTGGAGGCACCCACCCATCTGACCGAAGCGCTACGCACCAATATGAGTGGCGGCAAGACCGTGGCGCAGATGCTGTCCGACGCGGCCGCCAATATCGCTTTCATCTCCATGGCCGAACTGGCGGAGCGGGTGAAGCGCAATGACCTGGAACTGGTCTTGCTGGATGTGCGGGAGAAGGACGCTTTCGCCGCGGGGCATATTCCCGGCGCACGCCATCTGCCTCGCGGACAGCTGGAATTGCGCGTCAATACCGAGCTGCCAGACCCCACCCAACGCATCCTGGTGTGCTGCGAATTCGGTTATATCTCCACCCTCGCCGCGGCGACCTTGCGGGAATTGGGCTATACCCATGCCGCCGCATTGGACGGCGGGATCAAGGCTTGGCGCGAAGGCGGATTGCCGCTATCCGCCAATTGAGCGTGGTTATCAGCCATTAACCTTACGTCCCTATGCTGCCCGGGCATTTTTCCGGGCGATTTTTCATGTGCGGCATAGCGGTTGCGGTCAATTGGGATGGCGCGGAGACGGCCGTCCGCAGCCTGACCGCCGGCATATTGCACCGGGGCGACATCACCGATCCGCTGGTCTCGCCGATGAAAGACATCGCGATGTGCACGCGCCGTCTGCGCATCGTGGACGCGCGCCAGGGCGCACAACCACAAGCCTCCTTCGATCAGCGATTGTTGGTCTGCCTCAATGGCGAAATCTATAACCATGCCGAACTGCGCCGGGAGTTGGAGCAGCTTGGCATTCCTTTCCGCACGCAGAGCGACACCGAAGTTCTGGCCAATGCGTTGCAGGTCTGGGGGGCGCAGGCGCTCAAGCGCTTCGTTGGCATGTACGCTTTCGTTGCTATCGATACCGCCACCGGCGAATTTCTGGCCGCCCGCGATCCCTTCGGGGTCAAGCCGCTCTATCTGATCCAGTCCGGCGCCAGCTTTCTGTTCTGCTCGGAAATCAAGCCGCTGCTGGACGCCGTTCCCGAAGGCGATGTGATGCTGTTGCCGCCGGGCTATCTGCTGACACGCAATTTCTGCCGCCAATTCTATCAGCTGCCGCAACCTGCCACTTTGGGTGCCGGTTCGCCGGAGGCGCTGGACGCCATCCTGGCCGAAGCGGTGCGCAGCCGCATCCCGCCCGATATGCCGGCCGCGGCGCTGTTCAGCGGGGGCATCGACAGCACTTTGATGATGCATTATGCGCGGCGCCATCAGCCGCAGATGCCGGGCTATATCATCGCTGGGCGCGATGCGCCCGACTATCGCTATGCCCGATGCTATGCCGACGCCACCGGCCTGGACATGCGGGAAATCCCGTTCGAGGCACAGAGCGCCCAGACACTGCCGCTGCTGGAGACGGTGGCCGCAACGGTCGAAGCCTTCGAGCCGGCGATCGTGCGCCCTGCCCTTTACGGCTATCTGATCTCCCGCCGCATCCATGAAGACGGCTACCGGGTGGCGCTGTGCGGCGAAGGCGCCGACGAATTGTTTGCGGGTTATGGACCGCTGGAACATGTCTTCGCGCAAAGCAACGCGCTGGGCCGAAATGTGCAGGAGCAGTGCCTCAGCATGATGCACCGGGCCAATCTGCAGCGGGTGGACCGCTGCTCGATGCGTTTTGAGCTGGAAATCCGCGAACCGTTCCTGGATCTGGCGCTGGTCGAATATGCCTGCGGGCTGGACGCCAGCGCGCTTCTGAAGACCATCGATGGCCTGCCGCGCGGCAAGCAGCCGCTGCGGGCCCTTTACGATCTTTATCCGGACGCACTTCCCGCCATGATCCGGGACCGCCGCAAAATCCAGTTCGATGAAGGCGCGGGCATTGCCTCGGAAACCGCCGGTTGGTCTGCCTTGTTTGAAGATGCGGTCAGCGACGCCGAATTCCAGGACGGCAAAAAACAATTCGCCGGCTTCGAGATCGCCACCAAGGAAGAACTTTTCTATCTGCGCGCGCTATCGCGCAGCATGGATGTAAACCGCGTCTCGCACCTGAAGAGCCGCACCCGGCTCTATGTGCCGGAGAATACGCAAGCCATGCCCGAAGCCATGAAGAAACTTCGGCCTGCGAATGCCTAGGGGCGCGATCCGGAAAAGTGTAAAGCGGTTTTCCGAAAGATCGCGCGACAATAAAAAACTGCGTTAGAGGCTATTCCGCCGCCTGCCGGTTGCGCTTGTCGAACGCATCCCACACCCCGCCATTGCCGTCCCAGGAACCGCTGGTGGCGCCCTTGGAATACTCGGTGGAGCGCTGCTCGAAGAAATTGGCGTGTTCGACACCGTTGAGGATCTCGACCAGCCAGGGCAAAGGATGCGGCTTGAGCTGCTTGTAGCCGCTTTCGGTTTCTTCGAAATTTCCGAAGGCCGGCGACAGCTTCAATTGGGTCAGGCGCCAGTCGGCGATGTAGCGGACATACGCCTTGATGTCCGCGGGCGTCATCCCCTTGATATCGCCCAGGCTGAAGGCGAGATCGACGAACCGCTCTTCCAGACCGACCATGGTCCGGGCGACATCCATGATGTCATCACGCACGGTCTTGGTGACCGCGCCGGTTTCCTCGTTCCAGGCGTGATAGAGCTTGGTGATGCCTTCGCAGTGCAGGCTTTCGTCGCGCACCGACCAGGACACGATCTGGCCCATGCCGTTCATCTTGTTGTGGCGCGGGAAGTTCAACAGCATGGCAAAGCTGGCGAACAGCGACATGCCTTCGGTGAAGGCGCCGAACATGGCCAAGGTACGCGCCACGTCGCTCACCGTGTTCACGCCGAATGTGTGCATATAGTCGGCCTTGGCGCGCATCTCGTCATAGTCGCGGAAGGCTTCGAATTCGGTCTTGGGCATGCCCAAGGTCTTCAGCAGCAACGCATAGGCGTCGATATGCACCGTCTCCATGTTGGTGAAGGCCGCCATCATCATCTGCACTTCCAGCGGCTGGAAGATCGGGATGTAGCGCTTGAGGTAATTGTCGCCGACTTCGACGTCACTCTGGGTGAAGAAGCGGAAAATCTGGGTCAGCAGCCCTTTTTCCGCATCGGTGATATGTCCCGATTGCCAGTCCTTGATGTCGGCGCCCAGCGGCACTTCCTCGCCCATCCAATGGGTCTGCTGCTGGCGCTTCCAGCAGTCATAGGCCCAGGGATAGCGCTCGATGTCATAGGTGCCGCTGGAATTGAGCAGGCCGATCTTGCCGGTCCCGATCAGGCTGCGCGGATCGAGGGCGCCGAAATCCACAGTCATTTCACCCAACCTCGTGTGAGATACGGCGCCCGTTTAATGGTCGCTCCCGCTTGCGCGGACGCTCCGCCAAAATCTACTGACATGCCAGGCACTCTTCATAATCGGTACGGGTTTCAGCCACGACCTTGCTGGCCGTCTTTTCCAGCTGCCCTGCAAAGCCGGCGCGGCTGATGGATTTGGAGCGGCAATAATAGAGGCTCTTGATGCCCCGTTCCCATGCCGTCCAGTGCAGCATATGCAGGTCCCATTTGTTGATGTCGGCAGGCAGGAACAAATTGAGCGACTGGCTCTGGCAGATGAACGGCGTGCGGTCGGCGGCCAGCTCGATGATCCAGCGCTGGTCGATCTCGAAGCCGGTGCGGAAGACGGACTTCTCGTCTTCGTCCAGATCTTCCAGATGCGCCACCGAGCCTTCATGCTCGACAATCGACTGCCATATGGCGGGCGTGTCGATGCCCTTCGAGGCCAGCAGGGCTTGCAGATACGGATTGCGGACCGAGAAGGCGCCAGACAGGGTCTTGTGGGTATAGACATTGGCCGGGATCGGCTCGACGCAGGCCGACGTGCCGCCGCAAATGATGCTGATGGAGGCGGTGGGCGCGATCGCGATCTTGTGGCTGAAGCGGGCCTTCATGCCGCGCTCGGCAGCGTCCGGGCAGGCGCCGCGTTCTTCCGCCAAGATATAAGACGCCGCATCAGCTTCCCGGCGTATCTTCTTGAAAATGCGCAAATTCCACGATTTGGCCATCGCGCTTTCCATGGGGATGGACTTGGACTGCAGGAAGGAATGAAAGCCCATCACGCCCAGGCCGACCGAACGTTCGCGCAGGGCGGAATATTTGGCGCGCTCCATGCCGTCGGGCGCCGTCTCGATGAAGCTGGTCAGCACATTGTCGAGCATGCGCAGCACGTCCTCGACCACACCTTCCTCTTCCGACCACTGGTCCCAGGTCTCGATATTGAGCGAGGAGAGACAGCACACCGCGGTGCGATCCGTGCCGGTGTGATCGATGCCGGTCGGCAACGTGATCTCGCTGCAAAGATTGGAGGTATTAACCTTAAGACCCAGCTCGCGCTGATGTTTCGGCAAGGCGCGGTTCACCGCATCGATGTTGAGGATATAGGGCTCGCCCGTCTGCAGACGCGTTTCCAGGATACGCTGCCAGAGCTGGCGGGCGTTCACTTCGCGCATCACTTCGCCGCTCTTGGGGCTCTTGAGGCCGAACATCTTGCCGTCCTTCACGCACTCCATGAATTCGTCGGTGATGTTGATGCCGTGATGCAGATTGAGACCCTTGCGATTGAAGTCGCCGGACGCCTTGCGGATTTCCAGGAATTCCTCGATCTCGGGATGGAAGATATCGAGATAGACCGCCGCTGAGCCGCGGCGCAGCGAGCCTTGCGAAATCGCTAGGGTCAGGCCGTCCATCACATGGATGAACGGAATGATGCCGCTGGTCTGGCCGGTCTTCACTTTTTCGCCGATGGAGCGAACTTTGCCCCAATAGGTGCCGATGCCGCCGCCATTGGAGGCCAGCGCCACATTCTCGTTCCAGACGCCGACAATACCATCCAGCGAATCCGAGACATCGTTGAGGAAACAAGAGATCGGCAGGCCGCGCTTGGTGCCGCCATTCGACAGAATCGGTGTGGCTGGCATGAACCAGAGCTGGCTCATCGCATCATAAAGTCGCTGGGCATGGGCCACGTCATCGGCATAGGCGCAGGAGACCCGCGCGAACATGTCCTGGAAGCTTTCGCCCGGCATCAGATAGCGGTCGGTCAAAGTCGCCTTGCCGAACGCCGTCAGAAGAATGTCACGCGAATGGTCGAGAGTGAGGTCAGCCGGAATCGGTCTGCTGGACAGCGGGCCCGGCATCGGCGGCTGGGCCGCCGGCTTGGGAAGATCCTGCACAATCTTCCGCTCGCGCACCGGCGGGGGGACGCCGGCCGCGCGCTTTACCAGCTGCGGGCGATATGGCGTTTCGACCAGCTGACCGCGCTCGTCAAAATCGCCTGTGAAGTCCAGTTTGCCGGCAGCCGACATGTACGCCCCCAATAATTGACGCGGATAAGAGCCTTTCCGGCCGATATCCGCCAAAATTTCTGGTTGCCGAGAGGGGAAATTGGGGCATTGGCCGGGTCGCGTACGACCCACCAGATGCCTCCGTTACCCCTAGAAGTATGACAAATCGGACAACCCTGCCGCCATATCTAGTGCCCCAAACCCGGGTTGCGTCAAGACGTTTTGGCCTGTGGATAAGCCCGCAAGCAAAAAATTTTCATGGCAACAGAAAATCAACTTTCACACTCGCGCCTGTGCCATGGACCACAGACTCAACCCCGAAAACGTCCCGGATCAGGACAGCGGTCAAGGCGCCCTCGCCGGCCACACGCCCCTGTTTCAAAGCCAGAATCCGGCCGGCATAGCGCGCCGCCAATGTCAGGTCGTGCAGCGAGGCAATCACGGTGCGCCCGCCGGCCGCCCAGGCTGACAGCCGCGCCATCGCGGCGAAGGCGTGTGCGGGATCCAGGCCCGTCACCGGTTCATCCACAATCAAGATATCCGGCCGGGCCACCAGGGCGCGGGCCAGCATGGCACGGGAGAATTCGCCGCCCGACAAGGTCGTCACCGGCTGCTCCTTGCGATCCAGCAGATCGTGATCGGCCAAGGCCTGTGCGATAGCGCCATCGAAAGCTTCCGGCAGTGGCCCCAGCGCAGGCAGATGCGCGGTCAGTCCCAGCGCCACCAGCCGTTCGGTCGACAGCGGCCATTCACAGACGGGATTTTGCGGCAGATAGGCACGCTTCCGCGCCAGGTCCCGGCGCGATATCCGCCCCAGCGGAATACCATCCAGACTGACCTCGCCTTTGGCGGGCGCAATCAATCCAGCCAACGCTGACAGCAAGGTGGACTTGCCCGCACCATTGGGTCCGATCACGGCAATGAAGTCGCCCGGGCCGGCTGTCAGCGAGACGTCGTGCAAGATGGCGCGGCCGCCGCGCGTCACACCGATATGGTCCGCCAGCAGAACGCTCATGGCGACATTCTCTTCAGTCGTAGCACCAGCCAGAAGAAGAAGGGTGTGCCGACCAGGCTGGTGAAAACACCCAATTTCAGTTCCGGTCCCAGATGGATCTGCCGGGCCGCGATGTCCGCGATCAAAAGCAGCAGCGCGCCGCCCAATGTGGCGGGCAGAAGAATCCGGCTGGGCCGATGACCGACAAAGGGGCGCGCCAGATGCGGCGCCACCAATCCGATAAAGCCGATCGCACCGGTCACCGACGTCGCTGCACCCACCGCCAGCGCCGTGCCGGCAATCGCCGCGATCCGCAGCCGTGTGAGATCGACGCCCAGGCTTTGCGCCTGTGCCTCACCCAGACTGAGCGCATCCAGTGCCCGGCCCGTGGTGGCCAATGCCACGCCGCCGATCACCACGAATGGCAGGATCAACAAGACCTGGGTCCAGCTTTTGTCCGCCAGCGAACCCAGCAGCCAATTCATGATCTCGTAGGCGGCGTAAGGATTGGGCGCGAAATTGAGCGCCAGCGCGATGCCTGCCGCGGTGAGGCTGGAAACCGCCGCACCCGCCAATACCAATGTGATGGTGCCGCTGCCCTGCCCCAGCCCGAACGTCAGGGCGCAGGCACCGAGCGCGCCGATCATTCCCAGCACCGGCCCCGCAACGCCGGAAATTGCGGTGACACCGAAATAGATCGCCATCACGGCACCCAGCGCCGCGCCAGTGGAAACCCCCAGCAATCCAGGCTCAGCCAGAGGATTGCGGGTCAGCCCCTGCAACACCGCACCGGCAAGCCCCAGTGCCCCGCCCACCAAGAGTGCCAATACGCTGCGCGGCAGGCGGATATCCGTCACGATCAGGGAGGAAAGCGCGTTGTGACCCGTGAATATCTCTGCCGGCGACAGCCAGACCCGGCCCGCCAGCAATGACAGAGCAAAAGTGACCACAAGCAGAACGGTAAGGATGATGGAGAGCCGTTTCATGGAACGCCCCCCGGCCGGGCCATCGCCGTCTGAAGCTGTTCGCGCAACTGCTTCGCCGCTATGGCGCTTTGCGGCACACCGCAATTGAACAGAGCTGCCGGATAGACGATGCGCCGCCCGCCGAATAGTTTCAGCAGCACCGGATGGGCATTCTGATCGACCCTCAGGCTGGGCGTGTCGATATAATCGTCACCATAAGCCAGCACATCGGGCCGCGCCGCGATCAGGCCCTCGACATCGTAATAGCCGTCATTGGCTGCGATATTGATGCCGCCCGCTGCTTCCAGCACGGCATTGAACAAGGTCAGCCGGCCCGGAACAAAGCCGCCGCCACCCCAGCCCATCACGCGGACAGCGCGCGCGGGCTTGGTCGCCGCCAAATCGCGCAACGCCTGATCCATGCGTGCGATCAACGCTTCGGCGCGGGCGCGCTCGCCCACCACATCCCCCACCAAACGAGTGACGGCACGGATCTGGGCGAAATTCTCCGCCGGGGGCACTTCCACCACCCGCGCGCCGCTTTGCGTCAAAAGGTTGCGCATCTGGGGCGTGGTGAAACTGTCGGTGAGGATGAGGTCGGGCCTGGTCGCCAGCACTTCCTCGGCGCTGTTGTGATTGACCGGGATGTGGGCGGCCTGAGGCCACAATTTCAGCGCCGCCTTTTCCTGCGACAGGAACGTCACCGACGCGATATGCGAGGACGGCGCCAACGACAACAGCAATTCGTCGGTGCAGATTTTCAAGGACATGATGCGTTGAGGTGGCGCGGCCATTCCCTGCCCCGTCGACAGAAGCAAAAAGACGGCCGCGCCAATTCCCCGCATCATTCAGAAGTTTACCTTGATCCCCGCATAAAATGCCCGGCCCGGTTGCAGAAATCCGGTGGGGTTCTCGTAGGTCTTGTCGAGTAGATTGGCGATACGGCCCGTGAGCGTGAAATTATCGGTCAAGGCATAAGACGCCGCAATATCGGCGGTGACATAAGGATGGGCGTGCAGGTTGGAAACCTGAAAATCTCGGCTGCCGTCGATCCAGCTGCCGACATAAAGCAGGCTGGCATCGAGGCTGAGAGTCTCCATCGCCTGCCAGCGCGCACCGACACTGACCTTGGTCTTGGGCCGGCGCACCAGCTCCCGGTGCAGAATCGCATCCTGAGCTTCGGTATGGCCGTAATCGGCCCGCAGCTTGAGTGTGTCGAAAGGCTGCCAGGCCAGATAGGTCTCGAAGCCTTGGGTGCGGGCGCGGCCGATATTGACGTTGGTCGAGAACGTGACAGGGTCGGTCGCGATCAGGTTGCGGATGTCATTGTGAAACCAGGTGACGCCGCCGGTAACACCGAACAATGTCTGGTCCAGACCGATGTCATAGCCTTCACTGGTTTCCGGCTTGAGGTTGGGATTGGCGAAAAAGAAGAAGGCTGGAAAATTCTCGAACAATTGGACCAATGACGGGGCCTTGAAGCCCGTGCCGTAGCTGCCATGCAGCTTGGTATCGATCGCCGTGAACGCCAATACCGGCGCGACATGCCAGGTGGTGCGGTCGCCGAAGCGGCTATTGTCGTCATAGCGGACGCTGAAGCTGTTGTGGAAATCCACTCCGTCGATCACATCCGGGAGACTGGACTGCAGTTCGGCATAACCGGCATTGGTGGTGACGCCCGCACTGAGCGGCACATGAACGGCGTCGCGTGTGGTTTCCGCGCCCAGGACAATTGTCTGGCCTTCGGCGACAGCGATCTGGCCCTGCCAATCCAATTTGATCCGGTCGCCGGATGACGGGATCGGACCATTGTCGGGATCCATGTCGCTGGTGACCGTGCTGGAATAGCCAAACCCAATGGTCTGTTCGATGGAGCCCAGCACCAGATGCGCCGTGGCGCGCGCGTCATAGCTCAGCGTATCGATGCGGGTCTGAAGCGATGAAGGAAAGGATGCGAATGTCAGCGGATCGAAGGCATCGCCGGTTACCTTCGACAGACTGTTGCTAGTGCGCCCCGCGAAACCCAGGTCGAAATTGTCCGTCAGGTCATAGCCCAATTTGGTCGAAGCCGTGACATTGTCGAAGAAATCGTCGTTGCGTTTCTGGCCCGGCGGCAGCAGGTCCAGTGGCGTGACCGGCGTTGCACCGGCATGCAGATGCGCCAGGCTGGCGCGATAGTGGAATGCATCCTGCGAGCCGCTTACCGTGGCGCTCTGGTTGAAGGTATCGAAGCTGCCGCCTTCGGCTGTTGCCGACAAGGTGAGCGGACCGTTGCCCGCCTTGGTGATCACATTGACGACACCGCCGATGGCGTCGGAACCGTAAAGCCCGGACTGGGGACCCCGCAGCACTTCAACCCGTGCGATATCGGCGCTGTTGAACTTGCCGAAATCAAAGGCACCGCTGGGATTGGAAGGATCGGATGCTTCGATCCCATCGACCAACACCTTGGTGTGATTGGCATTGGTGCCGCGCATGAAGATGGAGGTCTGACCGCCCTGGCCGCCGACCTGCACCAGATTGAGACCCGGCACATCGCGCAGCACATCGGGCAGCGACCGCTGTTGCCTTGCGTCGATATCCGCCGCATCGATCACCGTGATCGAACTCGCCACTTGATTGAGAGGCGTCGCAATGCGGGTGGCGGTCACCACCACATTCTCCGGCGGTACCAGCAGACTATTCTGGCTCTGCGCCGAAGCGGAAATAGCCGAAGCGGAAAGAATAAGGGCCGCCAACACGGCGCTTGAGAGAAAAACAGATTTCAACATGACGTCTCCTGAACGGGTTCAAGAGCCGGCACGACGGATTCATGTCCTGAGATATTCACGAACGCCCCGCGACGACTCCATTCTCGTCGCCGCAACGGTTCACCCCGTAATCTTCGGCGCACCCCGGCCGAAAACTGGACGACCGTGCGAGGCAGGTTTCCTGGCTCCCGGGTTTTCGCTTTCGTCCGCCTTCCCGATCCTTTTGGGATCAGTGGCAATTCGGACGAGTGCTCGCCGGTTACAGTTGCGGGGGCAGCCACGGCATTGCACCGCGTTCCCTACACCTTGCACGTGGGCCAGCTTTTGCGCCATCGGATAGGCAAATGCAACCGATCCTCTGTCATGCAAATGTGGCAATCCCCCACAGCTTGCCCGGGATTTGGCCGCTATCAGACACCCAGGCTTTGCGCTAGGATTTTGAAGAATTTCCAACGACCAGAGGGTTTCCCATGCCGCTGCAGATCAACGACACTGCCCCGAATTTCACCGCCGAGACCACCGAAGGCAAAATCGATTTTTATAACTGGGCCGGCAATCATTGGGTGGTGCTGTTCTCGCATCCCAAGGATTTCACGCCAGTCTGCACCACCGAACTGGGCCGCGTTGCGCAATTGAAACCGGAATTCGACAAGCGCGGCGTCAAAGTGATCGGCCTTTCCGTCGACCCCGTCGACAACCATGCCAAATGGTCCGCCGACATCGCCGAGACCCAGGGTACGGCTCCCAACTATCCCATGATCGGCGACACCGACCTGAAAGTCTCCAAACTCTACGGCATGCTGCCCGCCGACACTTCGGGCACATCGGAGGGCCGCACGCCCGCCAACAACGCCACAGTGCGCAACGTCTTCATCATCAGCCCCGACAAGCGCATTCAATTGATGATCGTTTATCCCATGACCACCGGGCGCAATTTCGACGAGATCATCCGGGTGATCGACTCGATGCAACTGACCGCCAAGCACAAAGTGGCGACGCCGTCCGACTGGAAACAGGGTGACGACGTGATCATCACCGGTGCAGTCAGCGACGAAGAAGCCAAGACTCTTTTCCCCGGCTACAAAACCCACAAGCCCTATCTGCGCACCACCAAGCAGCCGCAGTAACAACGCAGGCATCTGCAGCAAAACGCCAGGCGTCGACAACGGCGCCTGGCGTTTTCGCATTCAGTGGCGCTTGAAGTACTGGACCTCGCGTTCGTGTTTTTCAGCGGCCTTGCGGGTCTTGAAGGTACCCAGGTTGCGGCGTTTGCCGGTTTTCGGGTTCTTCTTGCGTGAATAAAGCCTGAATTCACCGGACGCCAGCTTGCGGATCATCAAACCCTCCTAATCGATCCAGAGACCGCGCTTGCGGTGCCACTCCTCGATCGAGAGCTTGGGATACTCCCGGAAGCGGGCATCGCCCCGTCCGAAATCCGGCTTCACCCAGGGCGCCTTGAACCGCAACATCAGATGCACCTTGGAAGGCGGCACCGGCAGTTTGGTGTCGATGGCGGAGGCGAAGGGATGCACCAAGTCCGGCCATTGCGGATCATAAGCCCATAGCGCTGAGGCGCATCTGGAACAGAAGTGACGCTGCGCGGTGCTGGTTTCGCAATGACCGTCCGCACCCTCGATCTTGGCGCGGAAAATGCGGATGGCTTTGCCGCCCCGAACTTTCAAGGTCTTGTAATCTCCCATCAGATTTATGGCGAAGCCGCCGCCGCCCGCAGTCTTGCGGCAGATCGAGCAATAACAAAGTTGATAGGGATAGGGCGTGTGGCTCATGACGCTGAAATGCACGGCGCCGCACCGACAGGACCCTTCGAGCTTCTTGGCCATGAGAATACCTCTGCCCTCAAACGCGCCAGCGGTCGAAAAGCTGCGGGCCGCGCCGATCCGTGTCAGGATAGCGCCATGATCCAGGCAGCCGAAACCGGATTTGTCACCACCACCGTCGCAACCCGTGACGATGCGCGCCGGATCGCGGATGCGCTGCTGTCGGAACGTCTGGCAGCCTGCGTCCAGTTTCTGGAGATCGAAAGCCATTATGTCTGGAAAGGCGAACGGATGGCCGAACCGGAAGTGATGTTGCTGGCCAAGACCCGCGCCGATCTGTTCGACCGGGCCATCGCCCGCATCAGGACGCTGCATCCCTATGAGACGCCCGAGATCGTGGCCCAGAATTTCAGCGCCGGTTTTGCGCCCTATCTGACCTGGGTCGCGGACAATACGGGCTAAAGCCGGTTGCGCGGTCGGCGGCCGAGGGGTCTTCGCCTCAAAGCCGAAATAAGTGCTATATAGCCGCCGCAACCAGCGGACGGCGGGATTACGCCGGAAACTCAGCAGTTTACGGCCAGCATGCTTCTCCTGATCGATAATTATGACAGCTTTACCTACAACCTCTTTCATTATCTGGGCGAACTGGGCGCCGATGTGCGCGTGGAGCGCAACGACGCCTTGTCCGCCGATCAGGTCCTGGCACTGAAGCCGCAAGGCATCGTGTTGTCCCCCGGCCCCTGCACGCCCAACGAAGCCGGCATCTGTCTGGAGCTGATCGAAAAAGCGAACGGCCAGGTGCCGATCCTGGGCGTCTGCCTGGGTCATCAGGCCATCGGCCAGGCCTATGGTGGCAAGGTCGTGCGCGCGCCCGAACCGATGCATGGCAAGCTGTCCCGGGTGCATCACACCGGCAAGTCGGTGTTTCGCGGGCTGAACAATGACTTCAACGCCACCCGTTATCACTCCCTCACTATCGCACCCGACAGCGTGCCGAAAAACCTCGAGGTCACAGCGACCAGTGAAGACGGCGTCATCCAGGGCGTGATGCACAAAACCCATCCCGTCCACGGCGTGCAATTTCATCCCGAGAGCATCGCGTCGGAGAACGGCCACGCCCTGCTCGCCAATTTCCTCGCTTTGACGCGATGAGCGAGCCTTTCGATCTCAAACGTCTGGCGGAACATCCCCTCACCGCCGAAGAAGCCTCACATGTATTCGGCGAGCTTCTCAGCGGGCGCGCGGAAGACAAAGAGATCGAAGCATTTTTGATCGCGCTTTCGGCGCGCAAGCCAGCGACTTCGGAATTTGTGGGCGCGGTGACGGCGATGCGGGCTCAGATGAAGGGCATCACAGCGCCGCCCCTGGCGATCGATTTGTGCGGCACAGGCGGCGATGGCCTGGGCACCCTCAATATCTCCACCGCCGTGTCCTTTGTGGTCGCGGCGGCGGGCGTGCCGGTCGCCAAGCACGGCAACCGCTCCATGTCGTCCAAGAGCGGGGCCGCCGACATACTGGAAGCGCTGGGCGTGAAGATCGATCTGGACCCGGCCAGTGCAGAGCGGGTTTTGCGCCAGACCGGCATCGTCTTCCTGTTCGCCCAGACCCATCACCCGGCCATGCGCCACGTCGCGGCGGCACGCCGCGCCATCGGCAAGCGCACGATATTCAATCTTCTGGGCCCCCTCGCCAATCCGGCGCAAGTCAAACGCCAGCTGGTCGGCGTCTTCGCGGAAGAATGGCTGACGCCCTATGCCGAAGCGCTCCAGGCTCTGGGCTGCGAGCGGGCGATGGTGGTGCATGGCCGGGACGGTCTGGACGAGCTGACCACCACCGATATCACGTATGTGGCAAACCTGGCTGACGGGGTCATCACCCGTTCGAAGATCGCGCCGGAGGATGCGGGTCTGAAGCGCGCCACCCTCGCCGACCTGCGGGGCGGCGTGGCGGTGGAAAATGCCAAGGCGCTCCTGGCGCTTTTTGCAGGCGAAAGCGGGGCTTACCGCGATATCGTGCTGCTCAATGCAGCCGGAGCCCTGATGGTAGCCGGACAGGCATCGGATATAATGTCCGGCATGGAACTGGCGCGTCACGCACTGGACAAAGGCGCGGCGCGCGCCAAACTTGAGCAGCTGATCACAATATCGAACGCCCCATGAGCATCCTCGACAAGATTTTCGCCTACAAGAAAGAAGAAGTGGCCGCCGCCAAGGACCGGCTGAAGCTGGCCGAAGTGGAAGCGCGCGCCAAGGATGCCGATCCGGTGCGGGGCTTTCGCGCCGCTCTGGAGGCCAAGAAAGCCTCGGGCGAATTCGGCCTGATCGCCGAAGTGAAGAAAGCAAGCCCGTCCAAGGGCCTGATCCGCGCCGATTTCGATCCGCCCGCCATCGCCGAGGCCTATGAAGCCGGTGGCGCTGCCTGTCTTTCGGTCCTCACCGACACACCGTCCTTTCAGGGCGCGCCGGAATTTCTCACCGCCGCCCGCGATGCCACCCGCATTCCCGTCCTGCGCAAAGATTTCATGCTGGAGACCTATCAGGTCGCCGAGGCACGCAGCTGGGGCGCCGACGCCATTCTGATCATCCTTGCGATGGTGGATGACGGCACCGCCCGCGTCCTGATGGAAGAAGCGGCACGCTTCGGGATGGATGCGCTGGTGGAAGTGCATGATGAAGCAGAGATGGAGCGCGCCGCGGACCTGGAAGCGCGCCTGATCGGTATCAACAACCGCAATCTCAAGACCTTCGTCACGGATATCAATGTGACGCAGAAGCTGGCGCCCCGCGCGCCGAAATCCGCGCATCTGGTGGCGGAAAGCGGATTGTCAGCGCCCGCAGACCTGAAGCGTCTTGCCCAGGCGCACGTCACCTCGGTGCTGATCGGCGAAAGCCTGATGCGTCAAAAGGATGTAGAAGCGGCGACGCGCCTCCTGCTGGGTGACGGCTTTCGCCAATGAGCAAGCTTTCGCACCTGGATGCCAAGGGCGCGGCCCATATGGTCGACGTGTCGGGAAAGCCTGTCACGGCGCGCGAAGCAAAAGCGGAAGCGACCGTCATCCTTTCCGCCGAAGCCTTCAATGCCGTAATGGACGGCACGGCGCCCAAGGGTGATGTGTTGGCCGCCGCCCGTATCGCTGGGATCATGGCGGCAAAAAAAGTCCCCGAGTTGATCCCGCTGTGCCATCCGCTCGCCATCGCCAAGGCCGCGCTGGAATTCGAGCCCGACCCTTCGCGGAGTGCCATCCGCATCATCGCCACCGTGGCGACGACGGGCCAGACCGGGGTGGAGATGGAAGCATTGACTGCCGCATCGGTCGCCGCGTTGACGCTCTACGACATGATCAAGGCGGTCGACAAAGGCGCGGTGATCGAACAGATCCGTCTGCTTGCCAAATCCGGCGGCAAGAGCGGTGACTACAAGGCGCCATCGGCAAGGAACACATCATCGCCTTCCGATCACATTCGATCGGCGGCATCGAAAACACGCGTCAAGCCCAGAACCCTGATGGGCGAAGTCACCGCGCCGCGTGCGATTTCCCAGGGCGCGACGGCGGATCAGCGGCGCGAAGCCTTTCGCGCCTTCATGACTTCGCACCGTCTGCGCCCCACAATTTGGGCAAAGCAGGCGGGCGTTTCCAGCGGCGAAATTCTCGGCTTTCTCACCGGTCGCTCGCGAGGGTTTTCCCAAGACGTCGCGGAAAAACTGGCGCGGGCGGCGCGTGTGCAAGTGGGCGACATGTTTTCATGATCGCCGTCGAAGAAGCTGTCGCGCGCATCGTGGCGGCGCTGAAGCCTCTTGAGAGCGAGCGCATCCCCCTCGGCTCAGCCGCGGGACGGACCTTGGCTGCAGATACCCATGCCAAAACCGATCAGCCCCCCTTTCCCGTCTCGATGATGGATGGCTATGCAGTGCGCAGCACCGATACCGGTCCGCGCCGCGTCATCGGCAGTGCACCCGCCGGGCACCCTTTTCCTGGCACGGTGGGGCCGGGCGAAGCGCTGCGTCTTTTTACCGGCAGTGTCGTACCGGGCGGCGCCGACGCGGTTTTGGCGCAGGAGGATATCCAGCGCGACGGCGATGACATTCGCTTCACTGAAACCGTCCGTCCTGGAAAATTCGTCCGTCCACCCGGGTTGGATTTCGAAGCCGGAGCCATGCTGATACCGGCGGGAAAGTGCCTCACGGCCCGCGACCTGGTCCTGCTGGCGGCTGGCGATCTGGTGGACGTGGCGGTGCAGAGGCGTCCCGTCATCGCCTTCGCCGCAACCGGCGATGAATTGTCGCTTCCCGGCCAGCCCCGCAAACCTGGCGGGATCGTGGCATCGTCCGTGTACGGACTGGATGCCATGATCGCGAAATGGGGCGGAGAGGCGCGCGATCTGGGCATCTTACCCGACAGGCCGGACGCCATTGCGGATTTGGCGAAGGAGCAATGCGATCTTCTCGTCACCTTGGGCGGCGCGTCGGTGGGCGATCACGATCTGGTCCAGTCGGCACTTGGGCCCCAAGGCTTCGCGCTCGATTTCTGGAAGATCGCGATGCGTCCCGGCAAACCGCTGATCTTTGGACGCCTTGGCGCCACGCCGTTGCTGGGCCTGCCCGGCAATCCGGTTTCCAGCATGGTCTGCGCTCAGCTTTTCTTACAGCCTGCGATTGCCGCGATGCTGGGCCGCAAAGCAGACGTCCCGTTGAGGCATGCACGCTTGATCGACCTCCTCGCCCCAAATGATGGCCGGCAGGACTATCTGCGGGCGGCCTGCGAATGGCGCGACGGCGAACTCTGGGTGCGGGTTTTTCCAACTCAGGATTCATCCATGCTGAAAGTTTTCAGCCAGTCCGATGCCCTGATTATCCGAAAGCCCTACGCCCCTGCACTGGCGGAAGGTGCTGCGGTGGATATTTTGCTGCTCGACTGAAACGGAAACGGCGGCACAAGGCCGCCGTTTCTCGATTCAGATTTCTGACGCCGTATTAGAACGACAACCAGATACCGTTGCGCCAGTAACCCCGGCCTTCATGTTCGCGCCAGCGATAATGACGGCCACGGTCGCGGTCGCGCCAGCGCCAATTATCGTCATGCACAACGATGCCGAAATGCGGGCGATAATTATA
>JAZJZY010000003.1:393360-792413 GCA_040389405.1 Pseudomonadota bacterium
TATAGCGCTCGCTGGTATGCCAGCAGTCACCCGAACGATTGCAAACCACATAGGCAGAGGCCGTGGTGGCCGTGCCGGCAAGCGCCGCAACGCCGATGATGGCCGCGACCGCACCCTGTAACATCAGTTTTTTCATGATCTTCTCTCCTGTTCCAAGGGCATTTCTGCCGCCTCCGCGAAGAAAACACGCAATCCCCCGGTAATGTTCCGAGGCCATTTTGTGGCAAGGCCGGACGTTGACGCGCTTTTGGAACTAAAGTAGAACGATTCTCTGTGTTTCGGCTTTGTTCGCAAGGATTTGCGCACAAATCCTGGAAATTTTTACCGGCGGTGCCGGTTTCAAAGGGGATCGCCAATGCTGACCCGCAAGCAATATGAGCTTTTGCTCTTCATCCATGAACGTATCCGCGAGTCGGGCATCCCGCCGTCTTTCGATGAGATGAAGGAAGCGCTCGACCTCAAATCCAAATCCGGCATTCACCGGCTGATTACCGCACTCGAAGAACGGGGCTTTCTTCGCCGGATGGAAAAGCGCGCCCGCGCGCTCGAGGTGGTGCGGCTTCCCGACAATATGGCCGAGACCGCACGCCCCGCGACCACGCGCAGCCAGGCGCAGCGCATCCTGCCGTCCGTGCGCCACGGCCGCACCGAGACCCGCGCACCCGATCCGCGCAATAACGCGCCCCGACGCGCCATGGGCGACAGCGAGCATGCCGTCAATGTTCCGATGGTTGGCCGCATCGCCGCGGGTACGCCGATCGAAGCCCTGCAGAATCGTATCGCCGATATTCCGGTGCCCAGCGGCATGATCGGACGCGGCGATCATTACGCTTTGGAAGTGACCGGCGATTCCATGATCAATGCCGGCATTCTCGACGGCGATACCGTGATCATCCAGGAGGCCGATAGCGCCAATACCGGCGAGATCGTGGTGGCACTGGTGGATGACAATGAAGCCACCTTGAAGCGACTGCGCCGGCGCGGCGATTCCATCGCCTTGGAAGCCGCAAACCCTGCCTACGAAACGCGCCTTTATGGCGCCGACCGGGTCAAGGTGCAGGGCAAGCTGGTGGGCCTGATCCGCCGTTACTGACCGGTCGGCTCTATCACCCAGGGCCGCATGCCGCGCCGCTGGTTCACGCTGATCGCGTGCAACGGTGAAAGCGTAATCGCATAGCCGCCGCCCTCGGCGATTTCGTGCGCGCCCAATACCAGGCGCGGCCCTTCGCAAGGCATGATGGGCGCCGCACTCACGACAATATCGGCCTGCGTGCAGTCATCGTTCAATGCTTCGGGGCGCAGGGACATTGCCAGCGTCAGCCCGGCCTGCTTCGCAACACAACCCAACGCGTCGCATGTGACCAGCGGGCTTCCAGTCGCCGCCTGCCAATCACGGGCATCTCCATCGCGCAGAAGCCAGCGCGCCGCTGCAAAACGATCCTTTGGGGGACGCGGGAAATAGAATAACCCGTCCGGGCCCCTGAGGGCGATGGTTCGCGCATCGGATGCGATCATCAGATCCGGTCGTGGCGCGCTCACGGCCATCATAATCCCGACCACCACCGGCAGCAGGCCCCACCAGCGCCAATGGCGCCGCCAGAGCAAAATCCACAAGCCGCCCAACGCAATCGAAACAAGCGCCGAAAGCGGAAAGGCCGGCGTCACCGTCACCGCGCCGGGCAAGCCCGAAACGAACCGTCCCAATCGCAACATCAGATCGATACTCCAAGCCATCAGCCGCAGCGGCCCATGTTCCAGTCCGAACGGCATGGCGGCGACGCTGAGCGCGGCAGCCGGCATCGTTACCAGACCCATCACAGGCATCGCCAATAGATTGCCCAGCACCGCGTAATGGGTGGCACGGCCGAAATAAAACATCGCAAAGGGCAAAGTGGCGAAGCTCGCCACCAGGCTGGTCAGGGCAATGCCGCGCATATGGCGATAAAGCCAACCGCGCGGAACAAGCCGCGCACGGCGCTGTTCCCATTCCGCCACGGCGACCAGACTGGCAAC
The DNA here is from genome assembly GCA_040389405.1 of Pseudomonadota bacterium. Taxonomy (GTDB): domain Bacteria; phylum Pseudomonadota; class Alphaproteobacteria; order Micropepsales; family Micropepsaceae; genus Rhizomicrobium. The sequence continues at coordinate 395,374 of JAZJZY010000003.1, forward strand.
GGCGGCGAAAGACATCTGAAAACCCGGCTCGGTGATCGCCACAGGCCGCGCCAGCAGCAGGATGGCGGCGGCCAATCCCAGCGAACGCATCGAAAGCGCCGGCCGGTCCAGCAGGATTGCAAGCAGCATCATCGCCAGCATGACAAAGGCGCGCGTCGCCGAAGATGAGGCGCCACTTATCACGATGTAAAATCCGGCTCCGGCGATGGCCGCGGCCGCTGCCCATTTCTTGATGGGATAGGCAAGCGCCACGGCCGGTATCGCCGCCAGCACGGCGCGCACCAACCAGAATAGCCCTGCCCCCACCAACGCCATGTGAAGACCTGCGATCGCCAGGACATGGGCCAGACCCGCGTCGCGCAATGCGGCCTCATCTTCGGGATCGATGCCACCGCGTTCACCGGTGATGATGGCGGTGATGATAGCGCCTTCGCTTTTCGGCAATTGTCCCCGGATGCGGGCAGTCATGCGGGCGCGCATGTCTTCCACCAATTCCAACAGCCGGTCCCAGGCGCCGGGAGGATGCCCCAGCGGCACCGCTTGAGGCGCGCCATAGGAAAAACCGGTGGCGCCGATCCGCGCGAAGAAGGCTGCGCGGCCGAAATCATTGTCGCCCGGTGCCGCCGGACCGGGTGGCGGCATCAACTGAGCCGTCAGTCCGATACCCTGCCCGACCCGCAATCCGTCCCCGCCCTTCTGAATTAGAATCCGGGCCCGCGCGGGCGGATCCGGAAGTCGGCCAGAGCGCACCTGGTCGATGATCATGCGCTGCCCCTTACTGCCCCAGTCCAGCGCCACCACCCGCCCGGTCAGATGAGCCACCATCGGACGCGGCAGCACGGGCGCGGCCGCTCGCGCTTCCTGCAGTTTGGCGGTGGCAAAACCCAATGTCAGCGCAGCCAGGATCCCCAATGCCGCACGAACCCATACGCCGGTGCTGGCAAACCCAGCCGATACAAAGGCCACAAACAGTACGGCTGCCGCCCAGCCCAGCCAAAGCGGCGGCTCCGCCGGTGCGGCAAAATAGAGGGCCGTTCCACCGCCTAGTGCCACCGGCAGCCACAAAGGCCAGCGATGACGCTCTTCCAGAGCCAGCTGGCGCGTTCTGGCCAGAATGGCAACCAAAAGAGCGATAGCGCCCGGCCAAGGCTGGCTGGGGCGCCACAACTTGGGATGCAGGCCTGTTCTCACGGGGGTCCGTTTGCTAAACGGTCGCCACCATGACGCAAAACCCCAAGCCTGTCCTGCGCTTCGCCCCCTCGCCCACCGGCATGCTCCATATCGGCGGCGCCCGCACGGCGCTGTTCAACTGGCTCTATGCCCGCCACACCGGCGGCACCTTCTTGCTGCGCATCGAAGACACCGACCGCGAGCGTTCCACGCCAGAGGCGGTGGCCGCGATTCTGAGCGGCATGGAATGGATGGGGCTGAATTGGGATGGCGAGGCGATCTATCAGTTCGCTCGCGCCGCCCGTCATCGCGAAGTGGCCGAACAGCTGCTGGCGCAAGGCAAGGCCTATCGCTGTTTCACCACCCAGGAAGAGTTGATCCAGATGCGCGAGGCCCAGCGCGCCGCCGGCAAACAGATCCGCTATGACGGCCGTTGGCGCAACCGCGATGCCTCGGAAGCGCCGGCCGGCGCGCCCTCGGTGGTGCGGCTGAAGGCGCGCGATGAAGGCGAGACCATTGTGCACGACCTGGTGCTGGGCGATGTGCGCTTCGCCAACGACCAGTTGGACGACATGGTGTTGCTGCGCTCGGATGGCACGCCCACCTATATGCTGGCGGTGGTGGTGGACGATGCCGATATGGGCGTGACCCATGTCATTCGCGGCGCTGATCATCTCAACAACGCGGCGCGCCAGCTCCAGATCATCGAGGCGATGGGCTGGCCGGTGCCGGTTTACGGCCATCTGCCGCTGATCAATGGGCCGGATGGGCAGAAGCTATCCAAGCGTCATGGCGCGCTGGCGGTCGAAGCCTATCGCGACATGGGCTATCTGCCGGAAACCATGCGCAACTATCTCCTGCGCCTGGGCTGGAGCCATGGCGACGAAGAGATCATCCCCACCGCCAAGGCGATCGAATGGTTCGATTTCTCCGCCGTGGGCAAAAGCCCCGCGCGGATGGATTACAAGAAGTTGGACAACCTCAACGGCCATTACCTCCGCGAGGCCGGCAACGAAACGCTGGTAGCCGAAGTGATTGCCTTTGCGGCCCGCGAGACCCCGCCGCGCATCCTGTCGGAACAGGCGCGCGAAAGACTGCTGGCGGCAATGCCGTCACTCAAGGAACGGGCCAAGACCCTGGTCCAGCTCGATCAGGGTGCAGACTTTCTGTACACGGACGGTCCACGCGACCTGGATGCCGGGGCGGCGAAGATCCTTACCCCCGAGGCCCGTGCCGTGATGGCCCGTGCTCTGCCCGCCCTCGAGGAAACCGATTGGAGCGGACCTGCCCTGGAGGCCGCGGCCCGGGCTTTTGCCGAGAAAGACGGCCTGAAATTGGGGGACGTGGCCCAGCCCTTGCGGGCCGCTTTGACCGGAAAAACCACCTCTCCGCCCCTATTCGAGATGTTGGCGCTGTTAGGCCGGGAAGAATCCCTTATCCGATTAAGGGCTTATGGGAATTGAAGAAAATTCAACGTCTGCGGCAGTAAATTAAGTGACGTGACAGGAAAAGCGCGCTTATATTGCAGCGCAAGATAAACGGGAATTTTGGGGAGTTCGACGATGCGTGAGAGCAAGATCAAGACGGTCGGCAAAGCCAGCCTGAATTACGAAGGCAAGGATTACGAACTGCCGGTCCTGGCGGGCACTCAAGGCCCCAATGCGGTGGATATCCGCAAGCTCTACGACCAGGCGGACATCTTCACTTACGATCCCGGTTTCACTTCGACCGCTTCGACCGAGTCGAACATTACCTTCATCGATGGTGACAAGGGCGTGCTGCAATATCGCGGCTATCCCATCGCCGATCTGGCGGAGCATTCCAGCTTCCTCGAGAGCTGCTATCTGCTGCTCAACGGCGAATTGCCGAACAAGAGCCAGATGGAGAAATTCGAATACACCATCAGCCACCACACCATGGTGCATGAGCAGCTCGCGACCTTCTTCCGCGGCTTCCGTCGTGACGCCCATCCCATGGCAGTGATGTGCGGCGTGGTCGGGGCCTTGTCGGCCTTCTATCATGACAGCACCGACATTACGGACCCGCGCCAGCGGGAGATCGCCAGCTATCGCCTGATCGCCAAGATGCCGACCATCGCCGCAATGGCGTTCAAGTATCACGTCGGTCAGCCCTTCGTGTATCCCCGCAACGATCTGGGCTACACCGAGAACTTCCTGCGCATGTGCTTCTCGGTCCCCGCCGAGGACTACAAGGTCAACAAGGTGCTGGCCAAGGCGCTGGACACCATCTTCATCCTGCATGCCGATCACGAGCAGAATGCGTCGACCTCGACGGTTCGCCTTGCGGGTTCGTCGGGCGCCAATCCCTTTGCCTGCATCGCGGCCGGCATCGCCTGCTTATGGGGACCTGCCCATGGCGGCGCCAATGAAGCCGCACTCAAGATGCTGGAAGAAATCGGTACCGTCGATCGCATTCCCGAATATGTGAAGCGCGCCAAGGACAAGAATGACAGCTTCCGCCTGATGGGCTTCGGCCATCGCGTCTACAAGAATTACGATCCGCGCGCCAAGGCGATGCAGATCCAGGCGCATGCCGTTCTGGACGAGCTTGGCCTGCATGACGATCCGCTGCTGAAGGTTGCGGTCGAGCTGGAAAAAATCGCCCTGCACGACGAGTATTTCATCGAGAAAAAACTCTATCCCAACATCGACTTCTATTCCGGCATCACCCTGAAGGCGCTGGGCTTCCCCACCTCCATGTTCACGGTGCTGTTTGCACTGGCGCGCACGGTGGGCTGGATCGCTCAGTGGAAGGAAATGCTGGAAGACCCGCACCAGAAGATCGGCCGTCCGCGCCAGGTCTATACCGGCCCGACCGAGCGCAAATACGAGCCGATTGCGGCACGGAAATAGTTTTTAATGGTCGCGCGGCCTGACCCGAACCGCTTCACACTTCGGGGGGCCGCGCTCCTAGTTTAATGGTCGCGCGGCCTGACCCGAACCGCTTCACACTTCGGGGGGCCGCGCTCCAAAGCCTATAAAATCCAGCAGAACACGGGCGGCGCGCTGCGAGGGGGCTTCTTCTTCCTCTCCCAGCCGCCGCCCGAATTCATTCATGGCGTCCGTCTGGGCCTGGCGCACGTGCTCATCGCGCAAGAGCAATTCGACTTCACCCGCCAGAATCTCCGGCGTCGCTTCATATTGCTTGAATTCCGGTATAGCCCGGCGCTCCAGAAGGATATTGACCAGGGTCATGTAGGGCGCGGTCATCAGCCTATTCGCCAGCGCAAAGGTCAGCCCGCCGACGCGATAAGCAACCACCATCGGCGTGCGCGCCAGCGCCAGTTCCGCCGTCACCGTTCCGGACGCCGCCAATGCCACATCGGCGGCATCGAAGGCGGCATATTTGTCATTCTCGTTTTCCAGAATATGCAGCGGCGTCGGCCATTGCGAAGCGGCTTCGCGCACGCGGGCGGCAACATGCGGCACGGTTGGCAGCACGGTCACCAGGCCCGGGATTTTCGTCGCCAGCAAACGCATGGCGTCCCGAAAGACGGGGAAGATAAATCGTATCTCGCTGCTGCGGCTTCCCGGCAGCAATGCCAGAAGCGGCGCATCGGACCCGATGCCCAGTCGCGCCCTGAGCGCGTCGCCGCCCGTCATGCGGGCACGTCTCTCGACCACCGGATGCCCTACAAACACGGCGCGCAAACCGTATTTCTCGAAGAACGGCACTTCGAAGGGAAATAGTGCCAAGATTAGATCGAAGTATCGCGCCATCGCCTTGGCGCGATACGCACGGCTGGCCCAGACCTGCGGCGCGACATAATTGACGGTCTTGATCGACGGATCGCGCTTTTTCACAGCACGGGCGATGCGATGCGTAAAATCCGGACTGTCGATCACCACCAACGCATCGGGATGAACGCGGATCGCGTAATCCGCCGCCTGGCGGACCCGCGCCAGGATTCGGGGAATTGCCGGCACCACTTCGCGCAATCCCATCACGGCAGTTGCATCGAGCGGGAACAGGCTTTCCAGCCCCTCGCGCGCCATCGCAGGGCCGCCGACGCCCACGATCTTCACGCGATCACCTGCCAGACGCTTAATGCCTGCCATCAATTGGGCGCCCAGCAGATCGCCGGACGTTTCCCCGCATACCAGCATCAGGGTTTTCTGCGCGGGCGCGCCGCTCACGGCGTGACACCGACCACGAACAGGCCGAGCCGGTCGGCTTCCGCCGCCACGGCATCCTTGCCCACGATCAACGATTTTCCGGATTCCAGGGCAATGCCCGCCAGTCCCACTTCAGCGGCGCGCCTTACCGTCTCGACGCCAACGACCGGCATATCCGTCTTGGCGTCCTGGGTCGGCTTCAGCGCCTTGACCAGCACGCCCCGTTTCTTTTGCGGCGTGCCCCGCAGATTATCCCTGAGTTGGCCGATCCGCGCGATCATCGCATCCGTGCCCTCCGCGGCTTCGACCGCCAGGGCCAGCCCTTCGCACACCGCCGCCGCCTGACCGACATCCAGCGCACCCAGTGCACGGATAATGGCAAAGGCGCGGGCAATATCGGCCTTGTGATCGTCATTGGGCAGGGTTCGCCCCAGTGGGCCCTCGTCCGCCACCAGGCCGGGCGCGGCCTCGGCCACGCTGATGGCCCGAAAGCCTGAATCTTCGAACAGGCCGACCAGCATGCGCAGCAGCGCATCGTCGCCCTGCCGAGCCGCTGCAATCACGCGCGGCAACACCATCACGCCCCTGGCATCCAGCTTGAGCTCGGAAAATTTCGGCCGCTCCACTTTTCCTGCCAGCAGCACGTCTTTGCTTCCTGCCCCGGTCAGTGCCTTCAGCGCGCGCCCCGGTTCTCCTAGCGATACCCATTCATGGGGAAACTCTTCGGCCCATTCGCCGCACATGCCGCGAAGCGCCACGACGAAGACCGATCGTCCTGCGACGCGAGCACTTTGCGCCACCGCGCGCGGCAGGTCGCCACCGCCGGCGATTATGCCCAGGCTCATTCGATTTCGCCGCGGCGGCGGGCCGTGCAGAGCTGCTGCTTGGCCGGCGCCAGAATGAAATCCACGACTTCATTGATTTCGGCAATGTCGGGCCATTGTGCTTTCACATCCTGGGCACGGCTTTTGATGTCGCCACCTTGTCCATAGAAAATCGTGCGAAAACCGGCGCGCAAGGCGTTGATAGTATCGCGCGGCAGCCCCCGCCGCTTCAGGCCGATCAGATTGAGGCCTGCCAGTTCGACGTGATCGCCAAACGCCATCGCATACGGAATGACGTCGCGATTGATCCCGGTCAGGCCCCCGACCATCGCGCCCTTGCCGACCCGGCCGAATTGCTGGACTGCTGACAGACCGCCGAAGATCACGCCATCGCCGATCTGGGAATGGCCGCCCAGCGCCACCGAATTGGCGAAGGTGACATCATCCCCCACCACGCAGTCATGACCGACATGGCTGCCGGCCATGAAATAACCCCGGGCGCCGACTATCGTCACGCCCTTGTCCTTGCGGCTGCCGCAATTCATCGTCACCAGCTCGCGCAGAACGCAACCGGCGCCGATTTCCAACCGTCCTTCGGGAAAGTCGTTGCCGCGGATCTGTCCTTCCCCGCCCAGGACGGCGCCAGGATGCACCACCGTGCTGGCGCCGATCCGGGTGACGCCCTTCACCACGACATGGGAAAGCAGGCGAACGCCGTCATCCAGGGATACGCGCGCGGCGACATGGCAGAATGGACCGATCTCGACACCTGCGCCCAAACGGGCGCCGTCTTCAATCAATGCTGTTGGATGAATCATCGCTGGCTTCCGCGCCGTCGTGAATCATGGCGCTGAATTCGGCTTCGGCGCACAGCGTATCGCCGACATAGGCCTTGCCTTCAAAGCGCCAGACGGGGCCGCGCCGGCGCAGCGCCTTGACCGGCATGCGCATCAGATCACCGGGATGAACCGGTTTGCGGAAGCGGGCCTTGTCGATCGACATGAAATAAACGATGCGCTTCTCGCGCGCGAACCCCAGGCTGTGGACCACCACGGCGCCAGCCGTCTGTGCCATCGCCTCAACAATCAGCACCCCCGGCATCACGGCATAGTCGGGAAAATGGCCCTGGAAATAGGGCTCGTTGATGCCGATCGCCTTCCAACCCGTGGCGCTCTCCATTTTGACGATGTCGGTGAGTTTTTCCACCAGCAGCATCGGCGGGCGATGCGGCAGCAGTTTTTTGATCTGCACGACATCCAGTGTGGACTCAGCCATTGTCATCCCGCTTGCGGCGCCTGAGAAGCTGACGGACCGCGTGAATCTCTCTCAGCCATTCTCTTACAGGCTTTGCTGGAACGCCGCCATAATCCTGGCCGCCTTCGATTTTCTGGCCCGAAACCATGGCGCTGCGGGCCGCCAGCCGGGCGCCCGGACCGATATGGACATGGTCGGCGATGCCCACCTGCCCACCCAGTACGGCGAAATCCGCAATGATGGAGCTGCCCGCGATACCGGTCTGGGAAACCAGCACGACATGGCGCCCGATCTGCACATTGTGGCCGATCTGAACCAGATTATCGATCTTGGCGCCCTCGCCGATCACGGTATCGCCAAGCGCGCCCCGGTCGATGGTGGTGGCGGCCCCGATCTCGACCCCGTCCTGAACAATCACCCGACCCAGTTGCGGAATTTTCACATGGCCGGATGGCGAAGTGGCAAAGCCAAAACCGGGCTGGCCGATTGCCGCGCCGGGCAGAATCGTCACCCGGTCACCGATATAGGCATGGCTGATGGAGCTGTTGCTGCCGATCTCGCAGCCATGGCCGATTGCCACGCCCGGGCCGATCACCGCATTGGCGCCGATGCGCACATGGTCGCCAATCTCTGCACCCGGACCGATCACCACGCCGGGACCGAGAATCACATCGCGTCCCAGCTTTGCCGCAGGTGAGACCGATTGCTGCTGAGCCCAGACCTGTTGCGAGGCCTCCGGATAAAACAGCGTGGCGACCGCCGCAAAAGCATGCGGCACGGAAGCCACCGGCAAGAGCGTCATGCCGGGATGGACATCCTGAAGAACGTCCTTTTGTGGCACCAGGCAAAAGCCCGCCCGGCTTCGCGCAAAGGCGTCGGCCATTTCGCGGCCGCCGGAAAAGAATGTCAGATGGGATGGGCCCGCACCTTCCAGCCCGGCAAGGTCCTCGATTTTTGCTGCACCGTCGGCGCCCGCCGGCATCGCAATTCCCGCCTGCGCGCAGATGTCGGTCAGACGGAATGGACCCCGGTTGCTGTAAAAACGAGGATCTGCCATGGGCGTTGGCGCGGATCGCGCTCCGTTATTTCTTGGCCGGTGGCGTGGCCATTGAGACTTTGAGGTTCGGCAGTTTCTGATTCAATTGCTCGATGGCGGGCTGGGTGATGTCGAAGGCTTGGACGGCCTGAGGCGAGGCATAGACCAAGGCATTCTTGTCCAGGATCATGTTGGCGCCGCGCTGCTGCATCAGGTTTTGCAGAATGGGCTCCAGCGTCTTGGCGATGGTTTGCTGCGCTGTCATGAACCCGCCCTGGATAGCCTGCTCTTTTCTCTGGGCCGCGGCCTGCATGCCGGCCTGTTTGGCCTCGAATGCCTGGACCTTCTTGGCTTTGGCATCGGCCGCCAGGATGGCGATCTGCTGTTGGAGCTGCTGGGCCTCGGCCTGCAGCGCTTTCTGTTGGCCGGCGATTTCGCCCTTGGCCTGATTGCCCATGGTCTCGATCTGACGGGCGACATCCTGGCCCACCTTGGAGAAACGTAAGATTGCCTGCCGGTCGATCAGCAGGATCTTTTGCGGCGGAGCCGGTGGCGGATTGGCGGCCAAGGCCGGCGCGGAAGCCGCAACCACGAGAAGGGCGCCAAGAAGGGTCTTTTTCATCATCTTAGAATCCTGTTCCAGCGGAGAAGTGAATGATCTGCGGTCTGTCGTAGCTGGCTTTTACAATGGGAACGCCCAGATCGATCTGAAGTGGTCCGAACGGCGAACGCCAACCAAAGCTGAGGCCGGCCGAGGCGCGGAACGCAAAATTATCCTTGACGCAGGAATTGGCAATAGTGCCGCCAACATTAACACCGCCACAGGAACGAATGACATTGTCCACGCGTCCCAGCGTACCGAAATCGGAGAAGGCCGCGATCGAAACGCCATAGCTTTCCGGCAAAAGCGACGGAAGTCGCGCCGACAATGTGCCGATGGCAAATGCATTGCCACCGATCGCGCCGGTATTGAGCGGCGCGTCCAGATCGCGCGGTCCAACACCTGCCAAGGCAAAGCCGCGGAAGCTATCGCCGCCCTTGAAGTATCGCTGATTGATCGGCACAGGTGTCCCATCATACCCTTGGATGATGCCGCCCTTCAGGGACAATGAGTTGATGATGGCGCCGTCAAAGACGGACTTGTAGGCGGTATATTCCATGTCGGTCTTGATATATTTCAGATTGCCGCCGAAACCCGCAAAATCCTGGCCGAGCGAGAAGGTCATGCCGTTCGTCGGCCGTCTGTAATCGTCCAAATTGTTGTAGCCGTAAGTGAATCCGAAGATCGAGCCATAGGTGTCGCCGGCGGCGAGCTGAATTTCCAGCGGCGCGTTGGCGAACGGAAAAACCTGGGTGATCTGATAGGTGTAGCGCAGCCCCACGGAAGAATATTCCGAGATCGGGAAGCCGAGCCGGAGCGTGATGCCGGCCACATCGCTTGAATAGGTCGCCTGCCGGTAGTCGGTCTGGGATTTGTAGATGTCGAAGCCCGCTATCAAAGGCCTGTCGAGGAAGTAAGGCTCGGTGAAGCTGAATTGATAAAGCTTGGAGATCTGCGAGACCGAAACCGACGTTTTGAGAAATTGCGCCCGGCCGAAAAGATTCTGTTCCGTATAGCTGAATTCACCCGTCAACTGGCTGGCCGAAGAATAGCCCAGGCCCAGCTGCAACTGTCCGGTGGACTGTTCGGTGACGGCCACCGTGACGTCGGTGCGATCGGGTGATGTGCCGGGCGTGTTCTTGACATCGACATCCTTGAAGAAGCCCAGCGCGCGGATACGGGTGCGCGAACGGTCGATCAGCACGCGGTTGAAGGCATCGCCTTCCACCAGCCGGAATTCGCGGCGGATCACTTTGTCGAGGGTGCGCACATTGCCGCTGATATTGATCTTGCCGATATAAACGCGGGGGCCCTGTGCGATGTCGAAAATCAGGTCGATGGTCTTGGTGTCGCGATTGCGCGCAATGCGCGGATGCACTTCGGCAAAGGCATACCCCTTTGTGCCGGCGGCATTGGTCAGAGCATCGATGGCTTTCTGCACGGTTTCGGCATTGTAGACATCGCCGCTGATGATCGGGACCAGCGGACGCAACGAGCGCGGCGCCAATTCCTTGATCTGGGAATTGATCGTGACCTTGCCGAATTTATAGCGGGGGCCTTCATTGACAGTGAAGGTGACATAGAAATTCCTGCGGTCCTGGGCGAGCTGCGCCACCGCGCTGACAACGGTAAAGTCGGCATAACCGTGATTGACGTAATAACGCCGCAGCTGCTCGCGGTCGAAGGCCAGCCGATCGGGGTCGTAATTGTCGTTGCTGGCAAGAAATTTGTACCAGGCGCTTTCCTCGGTGGCGATCTGCCCCTTTAGGACACTATCGTCATAGATTTTGTTGCCGATGAAGTTGATGCGGGCAATGCCGGTGGTCGGGCCCTCGGTGATCGAGAAGATCAGGTCGATGCGGTTCTGGGGCCGCTGGATAATTTGCGGATCGACGCGTGCGGCGAATTTACCGTTGCGGCGATAAAGCTCGATAATGCGTTGGACATCGGCTTGGACCCGGGCGCGGGTGAAGGTGCCGCGCGGCTTGATTTGGACTTCCTTGGTGAGATCCTTGGTCGAGACCTTGTCGTTGCCCTCGAATACCACCTGGTTGAGGATGGGATTTTCCACCACCCGGATTGCCAGGGTGCCGTTGGCGAAATTGATCTTCACGTCGGAAAAGAGCCCGGTACCGAACAGGGATTTCAACGCCTGGTCCGCCAGTGCGGGGTCGTAGCTTTCGCCTTCGCGGATATTCACATAAGTCAGGACGGTGCCGGGTTCCACGCGCTGCGTGCCGGCGACCGTGATGTGCTGGATGACACGGGCGGGCTGGGCCGGTGCGGCAGGCTGCTGCGCATCGGGTGCGGGCCGCTCGGCGTTCAGGCCCGCGGCGCGATCTTCAGCACCCGGCCGCAACTGCGCAGCCGCCGGCGCCGAGAACAGTGCCAGGCACAGTGTCGCAGACGTCGCGCGCAGAACCGCTTTATGAGTGGCGATAGTCCGCATTCCGCCGTCCGGCACCCGTTTTGAAGGCGCGCATCACCGATAACGGCAGCGGCCGAAGTTTCAGAAAAGATTCAGGCGAGCGATGTCGTTCCAAGTGGTCAGGAGCACAAGCCCCAGCACCAGAACCAGCCCAAGCCGAAATCCGACATCCTGGGCCCGCTCACCCAGCGGCCGTCCCAAAACTGCTTCGCATGCATAGTACAGAAGATGTCCGCCGTCGAGCAGTGGAATGGGAAAAAGGTTGGCAAGCCCAATGCTTACGGAAAGTACAGCCACAAGCTGAAGCAGCGCCATAAAGCCAAATGCCGCCACCTGGCGGGTCATTTTGGCGATCCCCAGAGGCCCCCGGAACTGGTCCGCACTGGCATAACCGCGCACCATCTGGGCGATGCCCTGCACCGTGGTGCGCATGATATTCCAGGTCTGGACATTGGCCGCGCCGAAGGCCGCCGGAAGGCTGTAATATTCGGTCGTTATCGAGGCCTTGGGTGACGGATGGACGCCGATCACCATATTGGTTCCCATGTCGCCCAACACATCGCGCATCTTGGTGGCGCGCGGCGTGACATGGATGGTGAGCGGCTTGTTTTCGCGCACCAGATCGATGGCAAGATTGCGCCCGCCGCTGACCGCGATGATCTGGGGCATCTGTTCGAAATCCGTGATCCGGGCTCCATCAATCGCTGTGACACGGTCACCGGTTTTGATGCCCGCCGCTTCCGCCGCGCTGCCCTTCACCACACCGCCTATAATGGGCGCCAGCACGGTATGGCCGTTGTAAAAGATCAGACCTGTGAATATCACGATGGCGAGAATGAAATTCGCCACAGGTCCCGCAGCGGCGACCGAGGCGCGCTGCCAGAGCGGCTTGAAGGTAAGGGTATGGGCACGCTCCGCATCGCTCATGCGCGATGCCGCCGCGTGATCGGGGGTACTGGCGGCATTGGCGTCGCCGGCGAACTTCACATACCCGCCGATAGGGATCCAACTCAACTTCCAGCGCGTACCGCGCTTATCGTTCCAGCCGAATATCTCCTTGCCGAAACCGACCGAGAAGACATCCACTTTCACCCCGCACGCCCGTGCCACCAGGAAATGGCCCAGTTCGTGAAAGAACACCACCACCGTGATGACGAACAGAAAGGCCGGCAGCCCCAGCGGCGTCCAGGCCATAAGACTTCTCACAGCGTCAAACATGGCGTCCTTTCAGGTCCCCACCCGTTGACAGATTTCTTCGGCCAGAACGCGAGCCCGCGCGTCCGTGCCCAGCACGGTACCGAGATCGCCCGCCCGGCCATTGGAGCCTTTCCCGGCATCGGCGTTTAAAGTCTCGCCCACGACCTTGGAAATATCCAGGAAACCAATGCGGCGATCAAGAAAGGCCTGCACCGCGATTTCGTTGGCGGCATTGAGCACCGTTGGTGCAAGCCCGCCGGACCGCATGGACTCGATCGCCAGATTCAAGGCCGGAAACCGGTCATGCGCGGGCGCCTGAAAAACCAGTTGCCCCAGCTTGGCCAGATCAAGCCTACGCGAAGGCGATGCGATGCGGCGCGGCCACGCCAAGGCATGCGCGATCGGCGTGCGCATATCGGGCGCGGACAGATGCGCCATGGTGGTGCCGTCGTCATAGCTGACCAGGCAGTGGACGATGGACTGGGGATGCACCAGCACATTCAATTTTTCGGGCGGCAGGGCGAACAAGAAATGCGCCTCGATCAGTTCCAGCCCTTTGTTCATCAGGGTGGCGCTGTCGAGCGAAATCTTGCGTCCCATTGCCCAGTTCGGATGGGCGACCGCCTGTTCCACCGTGGCAGAAGCCATTTTTTCCAGCGGCCATTCCCGGAACGGCCCGCCCGAAGCGGTGATCGTCACCATCTCGACTTCACTGGCGTCGCCCGACCCCAGCACCTGGAAGATCGCATTGTGTTCGGAATCGACCGGAATGACGGACGCACCGGAGCGTTCCAGGGCTTCGCGGAACACGGCCCCCGCCGCCACCACGCATTCCTTGTTCGCCAGCGCCACGATGACGCCGCGCTCGATGGCGGCGAGCGCCGGCTCAATTGCGGCAGCCCCCATGATCGCGACCATGACAAAATCGGACGGCCTGCCCGCTGCCGCGATCACGCCATCGCGGCCGGCCGCGACTTCAATGCCTGTGCCGGCCAATCCGGCTTTCAATTCCGCGTGCAGCGAACCATCGCCGATGACAGCCAGCCGGGGCTTCAAAGCCAGAGCCTGTTCGATCAGAAGTTTGACGTTGCCCTGTGCAGTCAGGGCGGCCAGCGGAAAAGCATCCGCGCCATAAACTTTGCGGGCATGGGCGATCACATCCAGCGTGTTGACGCCGATGGAGCCGGTCGAGCCCAGAACCGTGACGCTGCGATGAATCACGTCCTGAAGAGACGGCGTGGTATCGAAAATTCCGCTGGCGGCGATGGGGTTCATGACGCGATACCGAAGAGAATGTTAAAGTGCGCCAAAAATACCAGAAGCGCCATGGCAACGCTGGCGAAGAGGGTCGAATCCATGCGGTCCAGCACGCCGCCATGGCCAGGGATCAGGCTCCCCGAATTCTTGATGCCGAACCGCCGCTTGACGAAACTCTCGAACAGATCCCCCACATGGGCGAACACGCTGAAGATCAGGGCAAACAATGCGGCTTTCCAGAACACGCTGTTCATCAGGAGGATATAAAGCCCAAACACCAAGGCCGCAGTGACGCTTCCCCCAAATGTGCCGGCCCATGTCTTGGACGGCGACAATGTTGGGGCCATGCGCGGCCCCCCGATCAGTTTGCCGAAGATAAGCGCGCCCGTGTCGGTCGCCCATACAATCAGAAACAGGCCGACAATGACCTGCCAGCCGCGCTCGGGAAACGTCCGCAGGCTCACCAATGCGATTGCGGGCAGACCCAGATACAACGCTCCCAGCGCTTGCCAGACGGGATTTTGACCGCGCATGCGCGCCACAAGGACGGCAACCAGGGCGCCGATCGCCACCACCAGCACGGCCGGCCATGCCTGACGCAATGCCAGAAGAACAGTTACAGCTATGGCGGCCGTCACCGCGGTGATCGCCGTCTCGATTCGATAATCACGCCCTGCCGCAACCATGCGATGCCACTCATAGGCCGCCAGGATGGTGATCAGCACCACCAGACCGGCGAAATATTCCGGCGCGTAAGACAAGGCCAGGATCGCCCCGCCAGCCAGCACGATGCCGAACAAGGGACGCGTGATCCAATCCATGTTCCAGCGCATGGCCCGATATCCCGGCGCGTGCTCGCCGGCGGCCGGAGATTGGTTGCCCGGGGCGGTCATGCCACGGCTTCCGAATTGACGGCGCCGAAGCGCCGGTCACGGCCGGCAAAGCTCTGAAGTGCTTTGAGCAGTTCTGCGCGGCCGAAATCGGGCCACAGCGTGTCCACGAACAGAAGCTCGGCATAGGCCGACTGCCAGAGCATGAAATTGGACAGCCGACGCTCGCCGCTGGTGCGGATCACCAGATCCGGTTCCGGCAAGGCGCTGGTGAAAAGTCTGGACGCAAACAATTCCGTGGTGATCGTTTCCGGATCGAGCCGGCCTTCGGCGGCGGCGCGCGCCAGCTCGCGGGCGGTGGCCGCGATCTCTTCCTGACCGCCATAGTCGAAGGCGAATGTGAGGTTGAGGCCCGTATTCTGGACGGTGCGGCTTTCGGAATCCAAAATCATCTGCTGGATGTCGCTGGCCACCCGGCCGCGATGTCCAATGATCCGCATACGGACGTTTCGCTCGACCAGCTCGTCCATGTCGCTGCGGAAGTAAGTCCGGAACAGACCCATCAAAGCGCCAACTTCCGCTTTGGGCCGCTTCCAATTCTCGCTCGAGAAGGCAAACAGAGTGAGATTGCCCAGCTTCATATCGCAGGCCGCACGCACGGTTTCGCGCACGGCATTCATGCCCGCGAAATGCCCGGCTTCGCGCGGCAGATGCCGTTTCCGCGCCCAGCGGCCATTGCCATCCATGATAATGGCGACATGGCGGGGCAGAATTTGCGGAAGATCAGCCAGGGGTATCTCCATGCGGTGGCTCAAACCTGCATGATTTCCTGCTCCTTGGTATGGAGCGCTGTGTCGATGTCCTTGATGTGGCTGTCGGTGAGCTTTTGCAGCTCATCGCCTTTGGTATGATGCTCGTCCTGGCCGATCTTGTGATCCTTCTCCAACTTCTTGAGCAGTTCCATGCCGTCGCGGCGGACATTGCGAACCGCGACTCTGGCGGCCTCGGCATATTTGGCGGCGAGCTTGGACAATTCCTTGCGCCGCTCCTGATTGAGTTCGGGCAGCGGAATGCGCAGCAGCTGGCCGTCCATCTGTGGATTGAGGCCCAGGCCTGCATCGCGGATCGCTTTGTCCACCGCCTTGGCCAGACCTTTGTCCCACACTTGCACCGTGATCATGCGCGCTTCCGGGGTGGAGATGGTGCCAACCTGGCTGATAGGCACGGTATTGCCATAGGCTTCGACCGAGACCGGATCGAGCAGCGCCGGACTGGCTCGGCCGGTGCGAAGGCCGCCGAATTCGGTTTTCAGGGTGGCAACCGCGCCATTCATGCGCCGGTTCATCTCATCTTTGTTATACGCGTCCGCCATTATCCTCTGCCTCGCCCCATCTTCTGCCTCGCCGATGGCGCCTGAATCCTAACGCAAACCCCGGCGGGAACTTCACTTTTCTTCGATGATGGTCGCCCGGCCTTCGCCCCGAAGGACCTTGGCAAGGGCCCCTTTGTCCTGCAGCGAGAAGACCAGGATCGGGATACCGTTTTCCCGCGACAGGGAGATTGCCGATGCATCCATCACTGCAAGATCCCGCGCTAACACCTCGTGATAACTCAAAGATTCATATCTGGTGGCGTCAGGATACTTTTTGGGGTCAGCACTGTAAACACCATCAACTTGGGTGGCCTTCAGCATGGCGTTGCAGGCCATTTCGGCCGCCCGGAGGGCCGCCGCCGTATCGGTGGTGAAGAAGGGGTTCCCGGTTCCGGCGGCGAAAATCACCACCCGTCCCTTCTCCATGTGCCGAATCGCGCGCCGCCGGATATAGGGCTCGCACACGGTGCTCATGGGGATTGCCGATTGGACCCGGCTGGGCAGGCCAGCGCGTTCCAACGTTGCCTGCATGGCCAGTGCGTTCATCACGGTCGCGAGCATGCCCATATAGTCCGCCGTAGCCCGGTCGATGCCTTTGGCAGCGCCGGCAAGGCCGCGAAAGATATTGCCGCCGCCGATCACCATGCAGACCTGGGTGCCGGCCTCGACCGCTTCCTTCACGTCCGCCGCAATGCGTTCGACCGTGCCGGTGTCGATGCCGAAACCGCCCTCGCCCATCAACGCCTCGCCCGAGACCTTGAGCAGCACGCGGGCATATTTGGGCTTGGACGCCATGACGTTACTTCCTGTCAGCGATTGCCTGCCATCTGGGCCACTTCATCGGCGAAGTCGCTTTCGACCTTCTCGATGCCTTCGCCTACCTGGAAGCGGACAAAGCCCTCGATCGCAACCGGCGCGCCGAGATCCTTGGCAGCCTTCTCAATCACCTTGCTGACCTGGGTTTCGCCGTCGATCACAAAGGTCTGGGACAATAGGACGGTCTCTTCGTAGAATTTGCGCATGCGCCCTTCCATCATCTTCTCGATGACTGCGTCGGGCTTGCCGGACTGTTTCGCCAGTTCCCACTGCACATTGCGCTCACGCTCGACCACATCCTTGGACAGATGCTCCGGCGTCAGCGCCAATGGATTTGCAGCCGCGATATGCATGGCGATCTGCTTGGCCAGGGCCGAGAGCTTGCCCTCGTCCGCGGTGGACTTCAGCGCCACCAGGACGCCGATCTTGCCCAGTTCCGGCGATGCCGCGTTATGGACATAGGCCGCGACCACGCCCGGGTTGACGCTGAGCGCCACGGTACGGCGCACGCTCATATTTTCGCCGATCTTGGCGACCAGTTCGGTCAAGGTCTGCTGGACATTGCTGCTGCCATGCTTGGCCGCCAGCAATTTTGCCAAATCGCCGCCTTCCAGCAGCGCCAGATCGGCCGCGGCCTTCACAAAACCCTTGAACTCTTCATTGCGGGCAACGAAATCGGTTTCCGCGTTCACTTCCACCAGAGCACCGGCACCCTTGCCGACGGCAACGCCGACAAGACCTTCGGCGGCAGCGCGACCGGCCTTCTTGGCGGCCTTGGAAATGCCCTTCTTGCGCAGCCAGTCGATGGCCGCTTCCATGTCGCCATTGGTTTCATTGAGCGCGGTCTTGCAGTCCATCATGCCCGCGCCGGTCTTGTCGCGCAGATCCTTCACCATGCTGGCGGTGATGTTTGCCATTGTGGCCTCCGTAGCGGCGTTGCCTGGCGGGAAATATCCGCCGGCAACGCGACAATCAAACGTGAATGATTAGGCAGTCGCTTCCGAGGGGGCAGCGACGTGGCTGGACGTGTCTTCGATTTCTGCCGCTGCGCCGATATCGACGCCGGCTTCGACTTGGCCTTGGCCCAGGCCGTCGATGATCGCGCGCGCTGCCAGATCGCAATAAAGCGCGATGGCACGGGCGGCGTCATCATTGCCGGGGATCGGGAAAGCAATACCGTCCGGATCGGAGTTGGAATCCAGGATCGCGGTCACTGGAATGCCCAGCTTGCGGGCTTCGGCGATAGCGATGGCTTCCTTGTTGGTGTCGATCACGAACAGCATGTTCGGAAGGCCGCCCATTTCCTTGATGCCGCCCAGCGAACGCTCAAGCTTGTCCTGCTCGCGCAAGAGGCCCAGCAATTCCTTCTTGGTCAGGCCCGACTGTTCCGCCGTGGTCAGCGTCTCTTCGATCGAACGCAGACGGCGGATGGAGTGGCTGATGGTCTGCCAATTGGTGAGCGTGCCGCCCAGCCAACGATGGTTCACATAATACTGGGCGCAGCGCTTGGCGGCGGCGGCGATCGGGTCGGACGCCTGGCGCTTGGTGCCGACAAAGAGGATGCGGCCACCGGAAGCGGCAACTTCACGCAAGGAGACCAATGCCTGGTGCAGCAGCGGCACGGTCTGGGTCAGGTCCAAAATGTGGATGTCGTTGCGGGCGCCATAGATATAGGACGCCATTTTCGGGTTCCAGCGCTGCTGGCGGTGACCGAAATGGGCGCCGGATTCGAGCAGCCCACGCATGGAAAATTCTGGCAAAGCCATTGAGTCAGTCTCCTTTACCGGTTGGCCAGATGCGCGGGTTATCCCTTTGAAGAGACACCGGACGGGGAGACCGGAACACCCGGCCTGGACCCACCCGCACATGCGAGATGGCGGGCTTATAGGATTTTGCCCCAGGGTGCGCAACCCCGCCTTGCGCCGGAAACCCGCCTTTTCGGCCGATTCCCGTGCTAGGAAACGGCATGACAGACCCGATCCGCCCCCTCCTGCGTCAGCTTCGTCCCAATGGCCTGGTCGAGGTTGCCAATCTGGGCCTGCACCGGCCCGGCTTGATCCCACTCTGGTTTGGGGAAAGCGACCTGGTTACCCCCGAATTCATCCGCAATGCTGCCATCGCGGCCCTGACCGAAGGCAAGACCTTTTATACTTGGGCGCGTGGTATCCCCGAGTTGCGCCAAGCCATTGCCGTGTTCCATCAGCGGACCCTCGGGACCGAGATCGATCCGGAACGCATCACCGTGCCAGGCGCTGCGATGCTGGCCATCGTCACCGCGCTGCAATGTGTGGTCGAGACTGGCGACAATGTGGTGATCGTGGCCCCGGTCTGGCCCAACATCTTCCAGGCGGCGCAGGTGGCGGGCGCGGAAGTCCGGCTGGTGCGCTTGGACGAAGATTGGAACGCAGGCCGCTGGCACCTGGATCTCGACAAGCTGTTCGACCGATGTGACGCCCGCACCAAGGCGATCTTCATCTCCTCGCCCAGCAACCCTACCGGCTGGATGGCGAGCCGTGCCGAACAGCAGACCATCTTGGATTTCGCGCGCCGCCGCGGCATCGCGATCATAAGCGACGAGGTTTATGGCACGCTGGTCTATGACGGCAGCAGCCATGCGCCATCCTTCCTGCAGATCGCGGATGAGAATGATGCCGTCTTTGCGATCAATTCTTTTTCCAAACCCTGGGCGATGACAGGCTGGCGCATCGGCTGGCTGACACATCCGCGGAATTTGAGCGATACGATGCGCATCCTCTCGCCCGTCGCCAATACCGGCACCACCACGTTCAACCAGTATGGCGCACTGGCGGCGCTGACGCCGGAAGGCGATGTCTTCCGCGAAACATTGCGGGCGCGATGCGAAGCCAACCGCACCGTGGTGCAGGACTTCATCGCCCGACAGAACCGCGTTCGCTGGATGACACCGGAAGGCGCCTTTTACGGCTATCTGCAAGTCGAAGGCATGGGCGACAGCCTGGCGCTGGCAAAGGATCTGGTGATCCGCGCCAATGTCGGCACCGCTCCGGGTTCAGCCTTCAGCCTGGGCGATCCGCGCGATGATACGTATCTGCGCGTCTGCTTTGCCCGCGACGCACAAGGCCTGTCCGAGGGCCTCAGGCGGATCGAGACTGCTCTGGCGACCGCTTAAACTGCCTCGACGGACACGACGCCGGGAATTGCGGCGATGTTGCTGCGCAGGATCGCAGTGACCGCGTGCCGCTTGGCAAGCGCGATTTCCACTTCCTCGCCCTCCCCGCCCGGCACCACAAAACTGACCAACCCCTTTCCGGGTTGCATCAATTGGGCCGCAATGACCGAGAGCGGCGCCACGGAATCCAGTCGCACCACCATCCCCTCGCCCGCATTGGCCGCGGCCTGGTCCAGATCGGTGATCGACGCGGCGCGCAGCTTCAGTTCATCGCCATCCCAGTCTGCGCTGGCCGTGATCACCAAGCTCTTGCCCGCTTCCAGCAACGGCCGGCTTGCCGCCAGTACCTCGGGAAACAGCATGATCTCGAACATGCCCGTTGAATCGGAGAAAGAAACGAAAGCGTACATCTGGTCGTTGCGCCCGCGCCGTTCCGATTTCTTGATCATGGTACCTGCCAGCTTGGCCTTGAAGCCGGCACGCCGGTCCTCGACCAGGTTGGCATAGGTGGTCACACCCAATCGCTTCAGTGCCGAACCATACGCATCCAGCGGATGACCGGAGAGGTAAAATCCCATGGCGCCGAACTCTTCGCCCAATTTTTCATGGGCGGCCCAGTCCGGCACGTTGGTGAGACGCAACTCTTCCGTCGCGGTGTCGCCCCCACCGAAAAGGGAAACCTGTCCGCTTTCGCGCTCGCGCGCCGCAGCCTGCGCACCGCCCAGGATCCGGTCGGACCCCTCCACCAGTTGGCGGCGGTTCTTGTTCAAGCTGTCGAAGGCACCGGCCCGCACCAGATTTTCAAACGCCCGCTTGTTGACCAATTTGGGATCGACCCGGCGCGCAAAATCGGAAAGGGATTTGAACGGGCCGCCTTCGGTGCGGATCTCCACCACATGATCCATCGCCTGGCGGCCAACACCCTTGACGGCGGCCAGAGCGTAGAACACCACCCCCGCCTCGGCATCGCAGGTGAACACCGCTTCGGAACGATTGATGTCCGGCGGCGCGATCTTCACGCCCAGCCGCTGCGCCTCCTGGCGGAAAACATTCAAGCGGTCGGTGTTTCCAATATCGAGCGTCATGGAGGCAGCGAGGAATTCGACCGGATAATTCGCCTTCAGATAAGCCGTCTGATAAGCGACCTGGGCGTAGGCAGCAGCATGGCCCTTGTTGAAGCCATAGCCCGCGAATTTCTCCGCCTGTTCGAAAATCTGCTCGGCAACGGATTGTATGACGCCGCGCTCGCTCGCACCTTTGAGAAATTTCTCCCGGTGCATGACCATTTCGGATGGGATCTTCTTGCCCATGGCGCGGCGCAGTAGATCCGCCTCACCCATCGTATAGCCCGCCAACTCGCGGGCGATGCGCATGACATCGTCCTGATAGGTCATTACGCCATAGCTTTCGCGCAGGATCGGCTCCAGCAATGGATGGAGATATTCCACTGCCTCCTTGCCGTTCTTGCAGGCGATATATTTTGGAATCGAATCCATCGGGCCGGGCCGATAGAGCGCCACCAAAGCCACCAGATCGTTGATGTGGTCGGGCTTCATCTTGCGCATCAGGTCGCGCATGCCGGCGCCTTCGAGCTGGAAGACGCCGATGCTATCGCCCCGTGCCAGCATTTCGAAGGTGGCGGGATCGTTGAAATCGATGGTCTGGGTGTTGAGCGAAACGCCTCGGCTCTTCAGCAGCGCCTCCGCCTTGGCGATGACGGTCAGGGTCTTAAGGCCGAGAAAGTCGAACTTCACCAGCCCGGCTTTTTCCGCATCTTCATAGTCGAACTGCGTCACCGGCATGTCAGAGCGCGGATCGCGATAGAGCGGCAAGATCTCGTCCAGCGGCCGGTCGCCGATTACAACACCGGCCGGATGGGTGGAGGCGTGCCGATAGAGCCCCTCAATCCGCCCAGTGATCTCGAACAAACGCTGTGCGATGGGTTCGGATTCCGCGATAGCCTGGAGCCGGGGCTCGCTGGCGATCGCATCCTTCAGCGACATCGGCTTGCCCGGGGGATTGGGGATCAGCTTGGCGATGCGGTCAACCAGTCCCAGCGGCATCTGCAGCACCCGGCCCGCGTCACGCACCGCGGCCCGGGCCTGCAGCGAACCCAACGCGATGATCTGGGCGACGCGATCGGCGCCATATTTGTTGCGCACATAGCGCACGACTTCGTCGCGCCGCTCCTGACAGAAGTCGATATCGAAGTCCGGCATCGAGACACGTTCAGGATTGAGAAATCGCTCGAAGAACAGGCCGAACCGCAACGGATCCAGATTGGTGATATCGAGTGCCCAGGCCACCAGGGAAGACGCGCCGGAGCCGCGCACGCCGACGGGAATGCCCTGCCCCTTGGTCCATTTCATAAAATCCGAAACGATCAGGAAGTAACCCGGAAATCCCATGCGATTGATGATGGAAAGCTCGTAGGCCAACCGCTCGTGATAGACATTTTCGTCCGCCGCCAGCTTGTTGACAGCCATGCGTTTGGCCAACCCTTCCTCGGCCTGCGCCCGCAATTCGCTTTCAGGATCACGCCCCGATTCCGGCACGAACACCGGCAGGATGGGCTTGCGCTTCATTGGCCGGTAGGCGCAGCGGCGCGCAATCTCGATCGTGTTGTCGAGCGCCTCGGGCAGATCGGCGAATTGGGCGGCCATCTCGGCCGGGCTCTTGAAGCGATGCTCACGAGTAAGGCGGCGACGGTCGTCCTGTGACACGAATGCGCCGTCTGCGATGCACAGAAGCGCGTCATGCGCCTCGTACATCGCCGAAGCGCCGAAATGCACATCGTTGGTGGCGACCAGCGGCAGATCCTTGGCATAGGCCAGGTCGATCAGCGCCGCTTCGGTGGCACGTTCTTCCGGCAGATTGTGCCGTTGCAGTTCGACATAGAGGCGTCCGTCAAAGATCGCCGCCAAGCGATCCAGCAATGATGTGGCCGCATCAATCTGCCCTTCCAGCAACAAGGTGTTGATGGGTCCGCCCGGTCCCCCCGTCAGGGCGATCAAGCCTTCGCCATGCTCGGCCAGTGCGTGGAGCTTCACATGCGGCCAGTCGCCCGGTTCGGCTTCGAGATAGGCGGCGCTGAGAAGCTTTGTGAGATTGCGGTAACCGACGTCGTTTTGGACCAGAAGCGGCAGGTTCGGCGGCTTCTTGCGGCTGCCTTGCTGTGTCACCGGTGACGGCGTCAATTCCACCGACAACAGCGCGCCGACGATGGGCTGCACCCCCGCCTTCGCCACCGTGTCGGCGATCTCATAGACACCGAAGAGATTGTTGTTGTCGGTGACCGCGACGGCCGGCATGCCGCTTTCGGCCGCCAGCATGGCCAATTCCTTCGGCCTCACCGCGCCTTCCAGCAGCGAATAGGCGCTCTTCACCCGCAGATGGACGAAGGAAGCCATTTTGCGTGGAGCAGCCATGACGCGCGCGACACCTGAAGAATCCCGCCCGACTATCGCGCGTCAGGCCCGCCCTGTGCGGACCATCAGCGCGGTATCCACAGTCAGAGAATCGCCATCACGGCATGGGCGCCGCTGGCCAGCACAAAAGATGAAACCATGAAAATGATAAGACCCGCGCCCGCCGCCGCATCCTTGATCCACATGATCGCCGCCTCCCGTGTTTCCGAGATTTGTTCTAGTTTGGTTCTCATCGACATGCAAGAACAAAACGAGATCAAACTCACGGCAGAAAGGGAACTCTGGCGAGGAAAGGATGGGACGGCGTGAGGGGCTGGCGGCCCGTCCCTGGTTCAGGCGGGCTGCGTCAGGCCGGTTCCAGCGACCAGCGTTCCCTGCTCCAGCACCAGGGACCGATCCATTCGCGCGGCCAGCTGGACATTGTGGGTGGCGATCAAGGCCGCCAATCCTTCGGCGCGGGTGATCGCCAGCAGTGCATCAAACACGCCGCCGGATGTGCGCGGGTCCAGATTGCCGGTGGGCTCGTCGGCCAGAAGGATCCGTGGCTTGTTGGCCAATGCCCGGGCGATGGCAACGCGCTGCTGCTCGCCCCCGGACAATTGCGCGGGCCGATGCGTCAGCCGTTCGCCCAGCCCCATCGCAATCAAAAGCCGTCTGGCCTCTACCGCCGCATCCGCGCGGCTCTTGCCCGCGATCATTTGCGGCATCACCACATTCTCGAGTGCATCGAATTCCGGCAGGAGGTGGTGCGCCTGATAGACGAACCCGATCATGTCGCGACGGATACGCGTGCGTTCCTGTTCGGGCAAACGTGATACCGCCGCGCCGTCGATATAAATCTCCCCGCCGGACGGCGCTTCCAGCAGGCCGGCCATGTGCAGCAGCGACGACTTGCCGACACCTGAAGGGCCGACCAGCGCCACGATCTCGCCCGCCGCAAGCGACATGTTGAGGTCGCGAAAGACTTCAAGCTGCCCTTCGCCTTCCTTGTAACGACGTGAGACATTTTCCAGCCGCAGCATCTCAGCCATAGCGCAAAGCCTCGACCGGATCGAGCTTGGCGGCGCGCCAGGACGGATACAGCGTCGCCAGCAAGGTTAGCGTCAGCGCCATCACCACCACAGCGGTGACTTCGCCCGCGTCCAGTTCGGCCGGCATCTTGGAAAGAAAATAAATCGTGGGATCGAACAGAGTCGTGCCGGTCAGGCGCGACAAGCCCTGGCGGATGCTTTCGATATTGGCGCAGAACACAACGCCGATGACGAACCCCAGAAGCGTGCCGGTCACCCCGATGCTGGCGCCCGCAATCAGGAAGACGCGCATCACCGCACCGCGCGACGCCCCCATGGTGCGCAGCACCGCGATATCGCCGGATTTATCCTTCACCAGCATGATAAGGCCGGACACGATGTTGAGTGCCGCCACCAGGATGATCAAGGTCAGGATCAGGAACATCACATTGCGTTCCACCTGCAACGCTTCGAAGAAGCTGGAGTTGGTTTCCTGCCAGGGCACCAGCCGATGGTCGCGGCTGAGCACCTTCTGCAAAGTGGGCAGCATCGCCAGATCATTGTCGGGATCGGTGACCATCACTTCGATGCTGCTGACGCCGCCTTCCGAATTGAAGAAAAGCTGCGCCTCATCCAGCGGCATGAAAATGAAGCTGGTGTCGTACTGGGTCATCCCCACCCGAAACGTACCCGATACTTTGTAGGTCTTGATGCGCGGCGTGGTGCCGAACGGCGTGACATTGCCTTTGGGCGCAATCAGGGTGATGGAGCCCCCGACACGGATGCCCATCTTGCGCGCCAGACCGGCGCCGATGATCACCTCATCGCCGCTGTCAAAACCGGCGAGTGCGTCCTGCGACAGGGTCGAGGAAACCAAAGTGAGGCTTTTGAGATCGGCGGGATGAAGCCCGCGCACGAGCACGCCGGAATTGACCCCGTTCTGGCTGGCCATCACCTGGCCGTCCACCACCGGCGCTGCCCGCGTCACTCCCGGCACGGAACGCAGCCGCTGCGTGAGAGCGTCAAAATCGGTCAGCAAGCCGTCGGCAGACTGCACGGTGACATGACCGTTCAGGCCCAGAATACTTTTCAGAAGTTCGTGCCGAAAACCGTTCATCACCGACATCACGATGATGAGGGTGGCGACCCCCAGTGCGATCCCCAACAACGAGAAACCGGAAATGACCGAGATAAAGCTTTCCTGCCGCCTGGCGCGCAAATAACGCAGCGCCAGCATCCATTCGAAGGGCGCAAAAGCCCCTACTTTTCGTGATTCGGCCATGGGGCGGCAGGTTAAGGGGGCCGGACTGCGGCGTCTACTTGCTAATAAGACAGCCTGGCCCTAAGCGATTTGCCGTGAACCCAGCCATGACCTTGACGCCTTTGCGGCGCTTCGAACTGATTTTTCTGTTCGGGGCGCTCACCGTATTCACGCCGATTGCCATCGACATGTACCTGCCGGCATTGCCCACCATTGCCGGCGAATTTCACGTCTCGATTTCCGCCATCGAACATTCGTTGGCTTCCTATTTTCTGGGTGTCGCGGTCGGCCAGGCGGTGGTCGGCCCATTGTCGGACCGGTTCGGACGGCGCGTCCCCCTGCTGGCCGGGCTGGGATTATATGTTTTGGGGTCGGCCATCTGCGCTCTGGCGCCCGGGCCCCTGAGCCTGGATGCCGCACGCTTCGTCCAGGCCATGGGCGGATGCGCGGGTTCGGTTCTGGCGCGCGCTTGTGTGCGGGATATTTTTCCGCCCGGTGAAGCCTCGCGCATCTTCGCCCAGATGCTGCTGGTATTGTCGGTCTCGCCTTTGTTCGCGCCATTGTTCGGCGGCTGGCTGCTGCTGATCGCCAGCTGGCGCGATCTGTTCTGGATTCAAGGTGCGTTGGCGGCGCTGACCGTGATCGCCGTCTATTTTCGCCTTCCGGAAAGTCATGCCGGCTCAGATCGCGCCATTCATCCGGTCGCTGTGGCGCGCGACTATGCGAAGATCGCGCGGGACCGGCGGTTTCTAGGCTATGTGATGGCATCGACGCTTTCCAGCGCCGGACTGTTCGTCTATCTCACCGGCTGGTCGCATGTGGTGATCGATATTTATGGTATTCCCGCGCAATATTTCGGCTTCACCTTCCTGATCAATGGCATCGGCCTGATCGTGGTGTCCCAGGTCACCGCGCATTTGCTGCGCCATCGCCCGGCCCCTCATCTCCTGCAATGGGCCCTGGCGGCACAGGCCTTCGTTGCCGCCATGGCGCTTGTGTTCGCCTGGACCGGCTGGGGCGGAATATACGGACTGCTGCCCTGGCTGTTTCTCTATTGCTCGCTGATCGGTGCGGTCAGCCCGATGGCGTCGGGCCTGGCCCTGATGGGTTTCGGCAGCAGCGCGGGCATGGCATCCGCGCTGATGGGCATCATCGTGTCCGGCGGTGGTTCCATCGCTTCGCTGGGCATGGGCGCGGCCACCCCCGCGACGCCCGTGCCGATGGCGACGCTGATCTGCCTGTGCGGTTTCGGAGCCTTGGCGGCCAATTATTTCTGGTCGGCGCCGGTGCTGGAACCGGCTGCCCCAAACCGCTAAGACAAATCGCCAACCCTGATTTCGGACCGACCATGCAGCGCGCCTTGAATGTCACCCGCGAACGTTTCGCCGACTGGTACCAGGCGGTGGTGCGCGATGCCGATATGGCCGAGACCAGCCCCGTGCGCGGCGCCATGGTGATCAAGCCCTGGGGCTATGGCGTGTGGGAATTGATCCAGCAGGAACTGGACCGCCGCATCAAGGCTACGGGCCACGAGAATTGCTATTTCCCGCTTTTCATCCCCCTCTCCTTCATCGCCAAGGAAGCCGATCACGTCGATGGATTTGCCAAGGAGATGGCGGTGGTCACCCACCACCGGCTGAAAATGATCGATGGCAAGCTCCAGCCCGATCCCGATGCCAAGCTGGAAGAACCGCTGGTGGTCCGGCCCACTTCGGAAACCATCATCGGCGATGCTTTCTCCCGCTGGATCCGCAGCCATCGCGACCTACCCATGCTGCTCAACCAGTGGGCCAATGTGGTGCGCTGGGAAATGCGGCCCCGCCTGTTCCTGCGCACCACGGAATTTCTCTGGCAGGAAGGCCATACCGCGCACGCCACCGAAGCCGAAGCGGTGGAAGAAACCCGCAAGATGCTGGAAGTCTATCGCACCTTCGCGGAAGAAATTCTGGCAATGCCGGTGATCGCGGGCGAAAAGCCGGAGAATGAGCGCTTCCCCGGCGCGGTGAACACCTATTCGATCGAAGCGATGATGCAGGATGGCAAGGCGCTGCAGGCGGGCACCTCGCATTTCCTGGGCACCCATTTCGCCGAAGCCCAGAACATCAAATTCCAGGACGATGCCGGCGCGCTCAGCTTCTGCAATACCACCAGCTGGGGCGTTTCCACCCGCCTGATCGGCGGGGTGATCATGACCCATGGCGATGACGACGGCTTGCGTTTGCCGCCTGCCATCGCGCCCCGCCAGATCGTGGTGGTGCCCATGCTGCGCGACAAGCCGGAAGACGCGGAAGTTCTCGCCTATTGCGAAAATCTGGTGAAGACGTTGTCGGGCATGACCGTGTTCGGCCAGCCGGTGCGGGCGTTGCTGGACACCAAGAAAATCAAGTCGGCGGAAAAGCGCTGGAATTGGGTGCGCCGTGGCGCGCCCCTGATCGTGGAAATCGGGCCCCGCGATGCCGCCGCTGGAAACGTCACCTATATGCGCCGCGACGATCTACGCGACGGCGACAAAGTGAAATCCATCGCCAAGCCGCGCGTGGATTTTGTAGAAGGCGCCGTGCAGTTGCTGGCGGAAATCCAGGCGGGCCTTTATGCCGACGCCAAGGCGCGGCTGGATGGCAACATCAAATCCGACATCGCGAGCTTCGATGCGATGACCGCCTATTTCGGCGAGGACGATGACAGCTTCAAAGGCTGGGTACGGGTGGCCTGGTCCAGGCCCACGGGCGCGGCACTGGATGGCGTCGAACAGAAGCTCAAGGCGCTCAAACTGACGATCCGCAACGCCCCGGAAGGCCAGCCCGAGACCATCGGGCCATGCATCTTCACGGGTGCCGCAGGCGTCGAAGAAATCTTGATCGGCCGGGCCTACTGAACTGGTTTCAGCGTCCCTTGACCGGGCAGGCCGGAAGCGGATTCAGGATCGGATCCAGCGACCGTCCGTCGATGGCGACCACCGGCCCTTCGCCGGACCGGCCATGGCGCCCTCTCTTTGCCAAAGGCACCAAGATCTGATCCGGGACAGGATTTGTGGCGCGCGCCAGATCGGCGGGCCGCACCGGATTGCCGTTCACATCGACGCCGGGAACATAGTCCGGGCCTGCCAGCACGGGGTCGCAGTCGCCCCTGACGCCATCATGGAGCAGCGGTTCGGGCGCGTTGCGGACGGCAATTCCCGCATGCGCTGCGCCCGCCACGGCCGCAACAGCCCATCCCGCCAGCACCAAGCCGCACACCAGATTGTAATTTTGTTGCGTTTGTTGCACCGCAATATTCCCAGAAATTTCGTGACAGAGCCAGCGAACCACAGTATCTACAACGCCATTAAAGAACTCGCTAAAGCGGGTCGTCGCGAAGAGCGGCCAAGTTCGGGGAAGAATATCGCCGCAAGGCGGGCAGAGGCCGGAGCCAGCTCCGGTCTTTTTGCTTTTAGGGCTGCGTTTTTTATTGGTCGCGCGGCCGGACGGAGTTGCTTAGCGACAGCGTCGTGGCAACCGCAATTACACTTTTCCTGGCCGCGCTCCTAAAGCTCGAGCCAGCCAAAGCCGATCGCGAAATAGAAGACCAGCCACAACACCGCCGCCAGCCCGGTCGCCCAGATCGCCTTGCGCTTGAAGTTCGGATTGAGCGGCGCGCCCGTTTCCGGATCCACTTCGCCCAACCCGATCGGCAGCATACAGAACAGCATCAAAAACCAGAGCACCGCATAAGCGCTGAACAGCACGATGTAATGCAAAAAGCCGGGAATGGTCATGCCTGTTCCAGTTCGATCAACGTGCCGACAAAATCCTTGGGATGCAGGAACAGCACCGGCTTGCCATGGGCGCCGATCTTGGGCTCCGCATTGCCCGCCAGTCGGGCACCCTGCGCCAGCAGCCTATCGCGCGCTTCAATGATGTCGTCCACTTCGAAGCACAGATGGTGCACCCCGCCTGCCGGATTGCGGACCAGAAAATTGGCGATGGGAGAATTCTCGCCCAGCGGCGTCAAAAGTTCGATCTTGCTGCCCGGAAGTTCGACGAACACCGTGACAACACCATGATCGGGCTGTGGCACAGGCGCAGACACTTTCGCGCCCAACACATCGCGATAGACCGCGATGGCTCTGTCCAGGTCACTGGTCGCGATGGCAACGTGATTGAGTTTTCCGATCATTCACCCCTCACAGTTCGCCAAATTCCCTTCTGTCCGGACCGGAAAGGCGGGGCGATCATAACTCGATCACCGTAACACGGGTGACGGGCTTTTTCCCCCACGCGTCCTGGGCGGCGCGGCGGGCCGCGCGGCGCACGGTTTCGCGCAATTCCTCGCTGTCGCTTTTCTTGGGATTGTGACGCCGCACGGTTTCGTCGACGGCAGCCCGCACCGCGCCTTCGACCGGCTTTGGCATGCCTTCTGTCAAAATCCCCGCTTCCGCCGCGAGCCGGCCTTTTTCATCCAGCACCAGAGTGATGGCGATAAGGCCGGCAAAGGCCATCGCCCGCCGCGCTTTCGCCAATCCCTCGCCTTCCGCCACCAGCACCCGGCCGTCCATATGAATACGTCCCGACGGCACTTCATCGATCAACTCGGCTGGACCGGGCGCCAGCCGATAAAGCTGGCCATTGGCCGGTACCAGCGCCTCAGGCACCTGCAGCGATTTCGCCAACCGCGCATGTTCGGCCATGTGCCGCAATTCGCCATGCACGGGCACGGCGATGCGCGGGCGGGTCCAGCGATACATCTGCGCCAGTTCATCGCGCGCCGGATGGCCCGAGACATGGACGAAATGATCCTCCGCCGTCAGGACTTCCACGCCCAGGGCAGCCAGCTTGTTGTGCAATTCAAAGATCGGCAGGTCGTTGCCTGGGATGATGCGGGAGGAAAAAATCACCGCATCGCCTTTTCCCAATTGCACATCGCGGTGGTTGCCGTCGGCGATCCGCCCAAGTGCCGCACGCGGCTCACCTTGGCTGCCGGTGACCAGAAACAGCACCTTGCGCGCCGGCAGCTCGGCGGCTTCGGCCGCATCCAGCATCGCCGGAAGGTCCGTGAGATATCCGCTGTCCCGGGCCGCCGCCACGATCTTGTGCATCGAGCGACCGACCAAGGCCAGCTTGCGCCCATTCGCAGCTGCCGCACGCGCAATGCTGTCGAGGCGCGCGACGTTGGAGGCAAAGGCCGTGACCGCAACACGACCCTTCAGCCCGCCGATCAAGGTCGAAAGACTGTCACGCACCGCGGCTTCGGACCCGGAATGGCCCGGCACCAATGCATTGGTGGAATCGCAGACCAGCGCCAGTACGCCTTCATCACCCAGCTTTTGAATCGCGGCCGCGTCCGTCACCTCGCCCAGAACCGGATCCGGATCGATCTTCCAATCGCCGGTATGGGCGATCAGGCCCAGCGGGGTGCGGATCGCCAGCAGGTTCGGTTCGAGAATGGAATGGGTGATGGAAATGAAGTCGATCGCGAATGGGCCGAGCGTGAGCGAGCCGCCGACCGGCACATCACGGACCGGCGCGGAAATTCCGGCTTCTGCCAGCTTGCCTTCGATCAGACGTGCGGTGAACGGGGTCGCAAAGATCGGGCATTTCAGCAGCGGCCATAGGGGGGCG
Source organism: Pseudomonadota bacterium (assembly GCA_040389405.1). GTDB lineage: Bacteria > Pseudomonadota > Alphaproteobacteria > Micropepsales > Micropepsaceae > Rhizomicrobium. The sequence continues at coordinate 426,739 of JAZJZY010000003.1, forward strand.
ATGGCACCGATGTGATCCTCATGGGCGTGGGTGGCGATGATGCCCAGCACATTGTCCCGATGCTCCGCCAAAAACCGGATATCGGGCATGATGATGTCCACGCCTGGTGTCTGGCTTTCATTACCAAACGTGATGCCGCAATCCACCACGATCCATTGGCGGCGGCTCGCCGGGCCGAAGCCATAGGCATTGAAATTCATTCCGATCTCGCCCGACCCGCCCAGCGGCAGGAATACGAGTTCGTCGCGCTTTGGCATCAAGGCTGCTTTGCGTTGCGGGCGTGGATCAGCATTAGACCGCGCAGAGTGAGATCGGGATCGAAATTGGTGATGGAGGGGATGTCGGGCCGGAACAAATGGGCCAGCCCCCCCGTCGCCACCACCGTCATGGGCTTGCCATATTCCGATTTGATGCGGCTGATCAGCCCATCGATCAATCCAACATACCCCCAATAGACACCCGACTGCATGGCCGAAACCGTGTCGCGCCCGATCACATTCTGGGCCCGGCGGATGGCGATGCGAGGCAGCAGCGCCGCCGCCTGGTGCAGGGCCTCGACCGAAAGATGGGCGCCAGGCGCGATCACGCTGCCGTCGAAATCGCCATTCTCGGCCACGATATCAAAATTGGTGGCAGTGCCGAAATCGACCACGATCACCGCGCCCTTGTAGCGGTCATGTGCTGCCACCGTGTTGCATAGTCTGTCCGCACCCACCGATTGCGGCTGTTCGACATTGGCTTTCATGCCCATGTCCAGACTCGGATCGCCTACAATCAAAGGCTCGGTCTTGAGATATTTGCGGCATAGATCGCGCAGGTCGAACAGCACCGCCGGAACCACCGTGGCGATGATCGCCGCATCCAGCCGGGCGAAAGAAAGACCTTCCAGCGCCAGGAGTTGGCTCAGCCAGACGCCATACTCGTCAGAAGTACGCTGGGTTTGCGTCGCCGTTCGCCACTGGGCGCGTGGCTTTTCGCCATCATAGATGGCGAAAACGATATTGGTGTTGCCGGCATCTATCGCGAGCAGCATCGGTCACCTGAAAAAGATATCGGCGGCGGGAAGCACGCTGGCGCGCCCGAAGCCTTCGTTGAGCAGAAGTGCGCCATTTTCGTCAATGCCTTCGAAGGTGCCGGAGCGTTCTTCCGTCGCCAGCCGCGCCCGGATGCGCGCGCCCAGACCCATGGCCCGCGCGAGCCAGGCTTCCCGGATCGCCTCGAACCCCTGAGCCCGCCAAACGTCATACCATTTGGCGAAGCTTGTCGCGAGCGCGGTAAGCGCGTCGTCCGCCGACGGCACGTTTGCGCCCAATCCGGCCAACGATGTGGCAGGAAATTCGGTGCCGTCCGGATGATGCACCAGATTGACGCCGATCCCGATGGCAAGCGCCGGTGCGGGACCACTGGCGGTCTCCAGCAGAATGCCGGCCAGTTTCTTTCCGTCGGCCAGCACATCATTGGGCCATTTCAGCGTGACGCGCGCGTCTGCGCCTGCAAACCCCGCCATCACGTCTGCGGCTGCAATGGCAATTACAAAGGACAGCTGGGCCCACTCGCCCTGGGGACGTTCCGGGCGCAGCAGCAATGTGGCGGCCAGATTGCCGCCCGCCATTTCCCAGGACCGTCCGCGCCGTCCGCGCCCGGCGGTCTGACGCAGCGCCGTCAGCCACACTGGCCCGGCCTCGCCGGCGGCGGCCAGACGGCGCGCTTCCTCGTTGGTGGAATCGATTTCCTCGTACCGCTTCAGGCCGTAGCCTTGCGGCCAGTCGGTCAAGGCAGCAACGCCTTCGCAGCACTGTCGGCGGCGGTGATCACTGGCGACGCGGCGAAAATAAACAGCAACGCCACCGCGCCGGAAACGATAAGGATGGCGCGCGAACCCATGGCCATGTCTGCATCCAAGGCGGGCGCCGGATCATCAAAATACATGATCTTCACCAGCCGCAGATAATAGACCAGGCCTATCGCACTCGCGAGCACGCCCAGAATAGCGGGCCAGATCAGCCCCGCCTGGATCGCGGCCAGGAAGACATAGAATTTGGCAAAGAAACCGGCGAGCGGCGGCAGGCCTGCCAGGCTGAGAAACAGCATGGAAAAGACCAGCGCCAGCTTTGGATTGGTGCGCGACAGACCAGCAAGATCGGCGATGGCTTCGACCGGCTTGCCGCCTCGCCGCATCGCCTGGATGCAGGCGAAGACACCCAGATTGGTGAAGACATAGATCGCCATATAGATCAGCACGCCACGCACACCCAGCACCGACCCCGCTGCGAGCCCCAGGAGCGCATAGCCCATATGGCCGATGGAGCTGTAGGCCATCAGGCGCTTGATATTCTTTTGACCAAGCGCCGCAACCGCGCCCAGCGCCATCGAGAGCACGGAGATCACAATAATGACCTGACGCCACTGGTCGATCGCGTGCGGGAACGGGATCAGGATGGCGCGCAGGAACAATCCCATCGCCGCGACCTTGGCGGCGGTGGCAAAATAAGCTGTTATCGGTGTCGGCGCGCCTTCATACACATCGGGCGTCCACATATGGAATGGCACCGCGGAAACCTTGAAGGCCAGTCCCGAGATCAGGAATACCAGCCCAAAGATCAGTCCGATGCTGACGCCGGACTGCGCGATCATGCCGGCCACACCGGAAAATTCCACCGACCCCGTGAAGCCATAGATCATCGAAATGCCATACAGCATCATGCCGGACGACAGCGCACCCAGGACGAAATATTTCAGACCCGCTTCCGTCGAACGCAGATGGTCGCGATTGAAGGCCGCCAGCACATAGAGCGCCAGGGATTGCAGTTCCAGGCCCATGTAAAGCGCGATGAAGCTGCCCGCCGAAACCATCAGCAGCATGCCCAGACTTGCCAGCACCATCAGTACCGGCAGCTCGAAACGCGACATCGCGATCGGTGCAAAGAACTCATCCGCCAACAGAATGGAAAGCGCCGCGCCCACCAGGATCAGGACCTTGGCGAAACGGGCGAAATCGTCTGCAACAAAGGCACCATGGAACGCCGTGGCGTGACCGGGCACTGCCCAGATCGCGGCAGCGCCGGATGCGATGAAGAGCGCGATCGCGCCCCAGGAAATCGCGGGCGCGGTTTTTTCCCCGCCGATCGCGCCGATCAGCAGAAGCGCCATCGCGCCCAGCGCCAGGATCAGCTCGGGCAAAAGGACCATAAGGTCGGCCTGAAGAGTCACTGTCCCGTCCCCTTTTGCACTACGGCCAATTTTCCGGTGGCGGTCTGCGCAACTGCGCCGTGATTGGAATGATCGAATGCCAGCGATGTCTTGCTGTCTGTGATCAACTTGGCGACCGACGGCGTTGTGACGTCGAAAACCGGCTTCGGATAGAAGCCCAGCGCAATGGTGATCACCACCAGCGGTGCCAGGATGGCGATCTCGCGGGCGTTAAGATCTTGAATCGTCTGAAGCGCCGGCTTGACGAGCGCCCCAAAAATGACGCGGCGATACAGGAACAGCGCATAGGCAGCTGACAGGATCACTCCGGTCGCAGCGAAGATCGCGATCCAGCTATTGTGCGCATAGGCGCCCAGCATGGTGAGGAATTCACCGATGAAGCCCGAGGTCCCCGGCAGGCCGACATTGGCCAAGGTGAAGACCATGAAGCACGCGGCATAGAGCGGCATCCGGTTGACCAGGCCGCCATAGGCCGCGATTTCGCGGGTATGCATCCGGTCATAAACCACGCCGACGCAAAGGAAGAGCGCGCCGGAGACTACGCCATGGCTAAGCATCTGGAAGATGCCGCCCTCCACGCCCTGATGGGTGAGCGTGAAGATGCCCATGGTGACGAAACCCATATGGGCGACAGAGGAATAAGCGATCAGCTTCTTCATGTCCTCCTGCGCCAGCGCCACCAGCGACGTGTAGATGATGGCCACGACCGACATGGTGAAGACCAGCGGTGCGAACATCTCGGTCGCAGATGGGAACATCGGCAGGGAGAAACGCAGGAAACCGTAACCGCCCATCTTCAACAGGATCCCGGCCAGGATGACAGAACCAGCTGTGGGGGCCTCGACATGCGCGTCGGGAAGCCAGGTGTGAACCGGCCACATCGGCATCTTGACCGCGAAGCTGGCGAAGAAGGCCAGCCATAGCCAGGTCTGCATCTGCGGCGGGAAATGCACGCCGTTCAGCAAGGTCGCGATGTCGGTAGTGCCCGCGTACCAGTACATGCTCATGATCGCGAGCAGCATCAGCACAGAGCCGACAAAGGTGTAGAGAAAGAATTTGAAGCTGGCATAGACGCGCCGCTTGCCGCCCCAGACGCCGATAATCAGGAACATCGGGATCAGGCCGCCCTCGAACAGCACATAGAACAGCACCAGATCCAGGGCGCAGAACACGCCAATCATCATGGTCTCCAGGACCAGGAAGGCGACCATGTATTCCGCGACGCGGGTCTCGATGGATTCCCAGCTGGCGGCGATGCAGAACGGCATCAGTCCCGCCGTCAGGACCACGAACAGCATGGAAATGCCGTCCACGCCCATGTGGTAGGAAATGCCGCCGCCCAGCCAGTCCATCTTTTCGACAAGCTGGAAACCGGGATTGTGCGGGTCGAACGCGGCCCACACCATCAACGAGAGTGCGAATGTGACGATGGTGGTGCCGAGCGCGATCCAGCGCGCGGCGTCGGGGCGTGGCATCGCAAGGATCAAAGCTGCGCCGACCAGCGGCACGAAGGTGACCAGACTGAGAAGCGGAAGGCTCACAAGGCACCTCCCGACGCCATAAACCAGGTCGCAAGCGCGACCACGCCCAGCAGCATCGCCAGGGCATAATGATAGACGTAACCCGATTGCAGACGGACTGCGCCGCGTGCCGCATCCAGGACCCGCGCCGAAACGCCGTCGGGACCCAGCCCATCGATCACCATGCCGTCACCCTTCTTCCACAGGAAACGGCCGATCCAAAAGGCCGGGCGCACGAACAGGAAATCGTAGAGTTCGTCGAAGTACCACTTGTTATACAGAAAGACGTAAAGCATGCCGCGCTTGGCCGCGATCTTCCGCGGAAGATCGGGATGCAGGATGTAATAATAATAGGCAATCAGGAAACCGATGATGGTGACCGTCAGCGGCCCCATCTCCACCCAGACCGGCAGATGCCCCTCTTCGCCTTTGCCCACGAACAACGACGCACGCCAAAATTCGGCGGCGCCCTCGCCCACGAAGAAGTGGAAGAAAGCCATACCCGCGAACACGGCACCCAGCGCCAATAGGCCCAGCGGCACCAGCATCACTACCGGCGATTCATGGACCTCCTCCAGCTTGGGGGCGTGATGCTCCTCATGGCCATGCGCGTCGCTATGTGCGTCCGGCTCGTCATGCGCATGGGAATCGCTATGTGACAAATGTTGATGGTCCAGACCACGATAACGGCCATGGAAGGTCATCAGGAACTGGCGCCAGGAATAGAAGCTGGTCATGCCGGCCGATACCAACAGCAATGTGAAAGCATAGGAGCCGATGCCGGTATGTGCGGCAAAGGTCGAATTGATGATCGCATCCTTGGAATAGAACCCGGCCAAGCCAACACCCAGATAGGGGATGCCCACGCCGGTCAGCGCCAGATTGCCGATCAGCATCATCGCCCAGGTGAAGGGGATGGCCTTCCACAGGCCGCCCATCTTCCGCATGTCCTGCTCGTGATGTATTGAATGGATCACCGCGCCGGCGCTTAAGAACAACAGCGCTTTGAAGAAGGCATGGGTAAAGAGATGAAACATGGCGGCGTCATAGGACGCGACGCCAGCCGCCGCGAACATATAGCCCAGCTGTGAGCAGGTCGAATAAGCGATCACTCGCTTGATATCGTTCTGGAAGAGACCGACCGAGGCAGCGAAGAACGCCGTAGTGGCGCCGATAAAGGTGACGAACTCGGCGGCATGGGGCGCCAGTTGGAACAAGGGCGAACAACGGCAGACCAGAAACACGCCGGCCGTGACCATGGTGGCGGCATGAATCAAGGCCGAAACAGGGGTCGGGCCTTCCATCGCGTCCGGCAGCCAAGTGTGCAAACCCAACTGGGCCGACTTGCCCATCGCACCTATGAACAGCAACAGGCAGAGCGTGGTGAGGATATCGACACTGTGGCCTGCAAAGACGAACTGCTTGCCGACCAGCGCGGGCGCGGCCTGAAACACCGCATCGAAATCCAGGGTCTTGAAGACGAAATAAATGCCGAAAATGCCCAGCGCGAAGCCGAAATCGCCGACCCGGTTGACGACAAAGGCCTTGATCGCCGCGGCATTGGCGGACGGGCGGGTATACCAGAAGCCGATCAGCAGATAGGACGCCAGGCCCACGCCTTCCCAGCCGAAGAACAGCTGAAGGAAATTGTTGGCCGTCACCAGCACCAGCATGGCGAAGGTGAACAGCGACAGGTACGAGAAGAACCGCGCCCGGTGCGGGTCTTCGTTCATGTAGCCGATGGAATAGAGATGGACCAGCGACGACACGCCGGTCACCACCACCAGCATCACCGCCGTGATGGTGTCGACCCGGACTGTCCAGTCGATCGCGAAATCCCCGGAATGAATCCAAGGCAGGATCTGGATGATGTATTTGTGGCCTTCCAGGGCGACGTCGTTGAACGCCACCACTGACAGAGCGGCGGAAGCAAACAGCAGGCCCGTCGTCACCAGCTCGCTGGCACGCGCGCCTATCACGCGGCCAAACAAGCCCGCGATGATCGAGCCCAGGATGGGAAGGAATACGATCGCCGCGTACATGCCTAACCCTTCATCACATTGACGTCCTCAACCGCGATCGTGCCGCGGTTGCGGAAATAGACCACCAGGATGGCCAGGCCGATGGCCGCTTCGGCGGCGGCAACGGTCAGAACGAACAATGCGAAGACCTGCCCCACCAGATCGCCCAGATAGGACGAGAAGGCGACGAAGTTCAGATTGACCGCCAGCAAGATCAACTCGATCGACATCAGGATGATGATGATGTTCTTGCGATTAAGGAAAATGCCCACCACGCCGATGGTGAAGAGGATCGCGGCGACCGTCAGATAGCTGGAGAGACCGATTACCATGCTCACGCCCCACCCTCTGATCCTTGGCCCGGCCGGATGTCATGCATGTCCACCGCCATGGCGGCGGTACGCGCATTCTGGACCGAGATATTCTGGCGACGCACGCCAGGCCGCGAACGCAGCGTCAGCACGATGGCCCCAATCATCGCCACCAGCAGCACCAGACCCGCGATCTGGAAATAGTAGATATAGTCGGTATAGAGGATGCGCCCCAGCGCCTCGGTATTGGTGAGGCCTGCCGGCGTTGCATGCGCCTTGGCCGCCAGCGCCGCGGGCTTGAGCACCCAGACGCTGCCTGCCATCACCAGTTCGACCACCAGCACCAAACCCACCAGCCCGCCAAAGGGCAAATACTGCAATGCGCCTTTCTTCAGGTCCGCGAAATCGATGTCCAGCATCATCACCACGAACAGGAACAGCACCGCGACGGCGCCGACATAGACGACCACCAGGATCATGCCCAGGAACTCTGCCCCCAAGAGCACAAACAGGCCCGCGGCGTTGAAGAAGGACAGGATCAGGAATAGCACTGAATGCACGGGATTGCGCGACGCAATCACCATGATCGCGGATGCAATCAGGATCGCCGAGAAGAAATAGAATGCCAGTGCTTGCAACATGCGTTTCCCGTGGCCTCAGCGGCCGCTAGCGATAAGGCGCGTCCAGTTCCAGATTGCGTGCGATCTCCGACTCCCAGCGGTCACCGTTCGCCAACAAGCGGTTCTTATCGTAATAAAGCTCTTCGCGCGTCTCGGTCGCGAATTCGAAATTCGGTCCTTCGACGATCGCGTCCACCGGGCAGGCTTCCTGGCACAGCCCGCAATAGATGCATTTCACCATGTCGATGTCATAGCGGGTGGTGCGGCGCGAGCCGTCATCACGCGGTTCGGCTTCGATGGTGATGGCCTGGGCGGGGCAGATCGCCTCGCACAGCTTGCAGGCGATGCAGCGCTCTTCGCCATTGGGATAGCGGCGCAGCGCATGCTCGCCGCGGAAACGGGGCGACAGCGGCCCCTTTTCAAACGGATAGTTCAAAGTCGCCTTGGGCGCGAAGAAATACTTCATCGCCAGAATCAGGCTCTGGATGAATTCCCAGAAGAAAATCTGGCGCGCGGTACGGTCGAAACTCGCCATGGGGAACCTCTAGGGATGGTGGCGGAAAACAACGACCCAGGCCGCTGTCAAAACCACCCACAAAAGTGATGTCGGAAGAAACACTTTCCAGCCCAGCCGCATCAGCTGGTCATAGCGATAGCGCGGAACGATCGCCTTCACCATCGCCATCATGAAGAACAGGAAACCAAGCTTGAGCAGAAACCAGATGACGCCTGGGATCAGGGTGAAGGGCACGATATTGATCGGCGGCAGCCAGCCGCCCAGGAACAGGATGCTCATCAGGCCGCAAAGCATGATGACGTTCATATACTCGCCCAGGAAGAAAAGCAGGAACGGCGCCGAGGAATATTCCACGAAAAAACCGGCCACCAGTTCGGATTCCGCTTCCAGCAGATCGAAGGGCGGACGCTGGGTTTCCGCCAGGGAGGACACAAAGAAGATGATCAGCATTGGGAACAGCATCGAGAAGAAGTTCCAATGCGTGAAGGCCAATATCCCCGTCGTCTGCTGCGCCTCTACAATCTTCGACAGGTTGAGCGATCCGGCAAACAGCAGCACCGTGATCATCACGAAGCCGATGGAAACCTCGTAGGACACCATCTGCGCCGCACCGCGCAGAGCTGACAGAAAGGCATATTTCGAATTCGACGCCCAGCCGGCCATGATCACGCCATAGACGCTGAGCGAGGACACCGCGAAGAGGTAAAGAATGCCGACATTGATGTCGGATAAGACCCAGCCGGCATTGAAGGGGATTACCGCCCAGGCGATGAAGGCCAGCACCACACTTACGATGGGTGCCAGCAGGAACAGCACCTTGTTGGAACCGGATGGGATAATCACTTCCTTGAAGAAGAATTTCAGCGCGTCCGCGATGGTCTGCAGCAAGCCGAAGGGACCGACCACATTGGGGCCCCGCCGCATCTGCACCGCCGCCCAGATCTTGCGGTCGGCCAGGATGACCACCGCGACCGCCAGCATCAGCACCAGGCACAGAATGACAATGAAGACCGCCTGGCTGAGGAACCACGCCCAGCCATAAGGCAAGGCGACGCCCATCTGCTCGAACAACCAGGTCCAGAAATGGATCAGCGCCATCTTATTCCGCCGCCATCTTGGTTATGCCGTGCACCAGTTCCTGGCTGCACCGCGCCATGGTCTCGCTGGCGCGCGCGATCGGATTGGTCAAATAATAATCGGCGATGCCCGTCGCGACCGGCACGGATTCGTCAAGCCGGCCCTGCATGCCGATGCCGGTCCAGGTAGCCGCCGCGGTATCACTGTGAACCGGGGTATCGCCGACCATCGCGAAGACGGGCGCGTCATTCACCATCGCGGCGCGCAACGCGGCCCGATCATCGTAAGGCAACTTGGCACCAAGATGATCGGACAGAGCCCGCAGGATCGCCCAGTCTTCCTTGGCTTCGCCGGGCGGGAAGGCGGCGCGCTCGGCACGCTGCACCCGGCCTTCGAAATTGACGTAGGTGCCTTCCTTTTCGGTGTAGGCGGCGCCCGGCAAAACAACGTCGGCATGGTGGGCGCCGGCGTCGCCATGGCTGCCCTGATAAACCACGAAGGCACGGCCCAGATGGGCGACGTCGAATTCGTCGGCCCCCAGCAGATATATAAAGTCGATCTCGCCCTTTTGAGCGCCATCCACGATACCCGCCACGTCGCGCCCACCGGAGCCTGGCAGGAAGCCCAGATCCAGAGCCGCCACGCGTGATGCGGCCGTGTGCAGAATATTGAAGCCGTTCCAGCCGCCTTCGGCGGCACTGCCAGCCGGACCGATCATGCCGGTATCGCCGGCGATCCGCGCCGCCAGGCTGAGCGCGGCCGCGCCATCGGCACGGGTCAGGACGCCTGAGCCGAGAATGATCATCGGGCGCTTGGCGTCTTTCAAGATTTTTGCGAAGGGGTGGCTGCCGTTGGCGATCGCAGCCAACACCGCGATGTCCGTGCCCAGCTGATCCACCGGATAGGTGAGATCGACCACCGGTCCGATATTGGCAACCTTGAGCGGACCGGCCAGCCAGGTCTTGCGGATGCGGGCGTTGAGAACCGGCGCATCCCAGCGCGGATTTGCGCCCACCAGAAGAATGGCGTCGGCCGCTTCCACACCGGCAATCGTGCTGTTGAACAGATAGGTCTGGCGGGGAATTTTCCCATCGGAAGAATTGGCGGAAATCTTCGCACCGTCCTGGCGGCAATCCAGATTGGCCACACCCAGCGATGTCATAAGATCTTTCAGCGCTTTGATCTCTTCGGCGGCGGCCAGATCGCCCACCACGGCCGCCATCTTGGCTGGCGTGGTGCCGCGCACCTTGGCAGCAATGGTCGCAAATGCTTCCGCCCAGCTGGCCGGCTTCAACTTGCCGTTCACCCGCACATAGGGACGGTCGAGACGCTGACGCGAAAGCCCGTCACAGGCGTGACGCGCCTTGTCGGAAATCCATTCCTCATTCACCTCTTCATTGAGGCGCGGCAGCACCCGCATCACCTGCGGTCCGCGCGCATCGACGCGGATGTTGCTCCCTTGCGCATCCATCACGTCGATGGATTCTGTCTTGCGCAGTTCCCAAGGCCGCGCGTTGAACGCATACGGCTTGGAGGTCAGCGCGCCGACCGGGCAAAGATCCACCACATTGCCGGACAATTCGCTGGCAAAAGCCTTTTCCAGATAAGTGGTGATTTCCATGTCCTCGCCGCGGCCGGTGGCGCCCAGATCGGGTACGCCTGCCACTTCGGTGGCGAAACGCACGCAGCGGGTGCACTGGATGCAGCGGGTCATGATGGTCTTGATCAGCGGACCCATATATTTGTCTTCGACGGCGCGCTTGTTCTCGTTGAAACGGTGAAACGCGGCGCGGCCATAACCCATCGCCTGGTCCTGCAGATCGCATTCGCCGCCCTGGTCGCAGATCGGGCAATCCAGCGGATGATTGATCAGCAGGAATTCCATCACGCCTTCGCGCGCCTTCAAAGCATACTTCGAAGTCGTGTTGATCTTGGCGGGCGTGCCGTCCTTGTTGGGGAAGATGTCCTTGACCTGCAACGCACAACTGGCCTGCGGCTTGGGCGCACCCACCCACTCCACCAGGCACATGCGGCAATTGCCGGCCACGGAAAGGCGTTCGTGAAAGCAGAAACGAGGAATTTCCGCGCCGGCCTGCTCACAAGCCTGCAACAGCGTGATGGTTTCTTCCGCTTCGACTTCCCTGCCGTCGATGATGAGTTTGCGGGTCGGCATTACGCGCACCTTTTTTCTTGCCACAGCTTCGCTGCCGGCGCTTCGGCCCAACCGAACGCCTCTTCGCTGGGGCCGTGTTCGGTGAGCTGATCGAGTTTTGCCTTGGCTTCGGCCAAGGTCGGGATATGCCCGGCCTCGATCCACCACATCACGAAATGCGGTGCGCTGGGCTTTTCAAAGAATTCGGCCTTACGGGCGTAAATCTTGGTATGGGCGGTCTGCCAGACGAACTTCTCCAGCGCCTCGACGCTTTCCCAGACACTGAGATTGACCGCCATGGTGGGATCGCCCACCCAGGGGATATCGGTTGCGTTGCCGCTCTCGTCCTTCAGGCGCCAGACAAAACCGGGCATGCGCTCGGCGGCGGCATTGATGCGATCGAGATTGTCGAAAAATCCCGCCATCGCCGGATCGTCCTTGCCGCCGAGAAGCCTGCCGATATTGAGCTGCGCCAGATGTCGCATCTTTATTCCGCCGCCTCGCGCATACCCGCGCGCGCCGCGATGCGCCGCTCGATCTCGGGACGGAAATGGCGGATCAGGCCCTGGATCGGCCAGGCCGCCGCGTCACCCAGGGCGCAGATGGTGTGGCCTTCGATTTCCTTGGAGACTTCCTGCAAGAGGTCGATCTCGCTCACCCTGGCGTCGCCCTTCACCATGCGGGTCATCACCCGCCACATCCAGCCGGTGCCTTCGCGGCATGGTGTGCACTGCCCGCAGCTTTCATGCTTGTAGAAATACGCCAGCCGCTGGATCGCTTTCACCACGTCGGTGGACTTGTCCATCACGATCACGGCAGCGGTGCCGAGACCGGTTTGCTGTGCCTTCAGGCTGTCGAAATCCATCAGGACATCATCGCAGATCGATTTTGGGATCAGCGGGACAGACGCGCCGCCGGGGATCACGGCCAGCAGATTGTCCCAGCCACCGCGCACGCCACCGGCATGTTTATCGATCAACTCGCGCAGCGGAATGCCCATTTCTTCTTCGACATTGCACGGCTTGTTCACATGGCCCGAGATGCAGAACACCTTGGTGCCGGCATTGTTGGGGCGGCCGATGCCCGCAAACCACTCCGCGCCACGGCGCAGGATGGTTGGCGCAACCGCGATGCTTTCGACATTGTTGACCGTGGTGGGGCAGCCATAAAGCCCGACGTTGGCAGGGAACGGCGGCTTCAGACGCGGCTGGCCCTTTTTGCCTTCCAGCGATTCCAGCAGTGCGGTTTCCTCGCCGCAGATATAGGCGCCGGCGCCGTGATGGACATAGAGATCGAAATCCCAGCCATTCAGATTGTTCTTGCCGATCAGATTGGCGGCATAGGCTTCATCGACGGCGCGCTGCAGCGCTTCGCGCTCGCGGATGAATTCACCGCGCACATAGATGTAACAGGCATGCGCGCGCATCGCGAAACTGGCGATCAGGCAACCTTCGACCAAAGTATGCGGATCGTGACGCATGATGTCGCGATCCTTGCAGGTGCCCGGTTCGCTTTCGTCCGCGTTGACGACCAGATAATGCGGCCGCTCCTTCACTTCCTTGGGCATGAAGGACCATTTGAGCCCGGTCGGAAATCCGGCGCCGCCACGTCCGCGCAGACCGGACTTCTTCATCTCGTCAATGATGGCGTCCTGGCCGCGCTCCAGGATCGCCTTGGTGCCATCCCAGGCACCGCGTTTCATGGCGGCGTTCAGGCCCGGATCCTGCAGCCCGTAGAGGTTGGTGAAAATGCGGTCACGATCAGCAAGCATCAGGTGGCCGCTCCCGGCGGTTTCTGGACAGGTGCTTCGCGGTCGGAGGCAGCCTTGGTCGGCGCCTTGCCTTCGGCGTCCGTGATGGCGGCCTGGCTGCGTTTCTGATGGCCAACCAGCGAGCCGTCAAACAATGACGGATCGGTCAATGTGGTCGCCCCACCCAACGGTTCGGAAGAGTGGCGCGCATTCTGCGGCCCCGGCTTCACCGTCCGTCCGGCGCGGAAATCTTCCAGCAGCTTTTCGGTGATCGGGCCGTCAAGGTCTTCGTAGAAATCCTTGCCGATCTGCAGCATCGGTGCGTTAACGCAAGCGCCCAGGCATTCGACTTCCATCCAGGAGAATTTTCCGTCCGCTGAAACTGTGTGCTGCGCGGGATGAATGTGCTTCTTGCAGGCGTCCACAACTGCGTCCGACCCGGCGAGCCAGCAGGGCGAGGTGGTGCAAACCTGAACCAGATAGGTACCCACCGGCACCAGATTGAACATGGTGTAGAAGGTCGCCACCTCCAGCACCCGGATGAACGGCATCGACAGGATCTGAGCGACGCTTTCGATCATGGGATGGGTGACCCAGCCCTCCTGCTCCTGGCCACGCCACAAAAGCGCGATCACAGCGGAAGCCTGCCGGCCTTGCGGATATTTGGCGATTTCCTTTTTCGCCCATTCGGCATTGTCCGCGTTGAAGGCGAAGCCTGCGGGTTGCATGTCGGGCGGGGCGAGACGGCGCAGCATGGAAAGCCTATTTCGCGAAATCGACGCGGGCGATCAGCCCGTCGCGGAAGGAATAAATGGCGATGATCTCGAATTCCTCGCCGCCAGGGGCGCGAACCACTTTCTCGTGATCGATCACGGTGTTGCCCACGGCGATGCGGCTCTTGAGGATGGCTTTGTTCTGAGGAAATTGCGCGAAGGCCTTGGCATAGCGTGCCTTGATCGCGTCGCGACTGGTTTCGGTCGGCGTGCCGTTCAAGCCCGAGACGATGCAGGTTTCGGCGAAAAATGACACATAGGTGTCGAGATCCTGAGCGTTGTAGGCATCCAGCTGCTTCTGCGTGATGTCGATATTCGGATTGGAGAGGGCGTTCACCGGTCCACCTCCCCGAACACGATGTCGAGCGAGCCCAGGATGGCCGAGACGTCGGCCAGCATATGGCCTTTGCACATGTAATCCATCATCTGCAGATGCACGAAGCTGGGCGCGCGGATCTTGCAGCGCTGCGGCTTGTTGGAGCCGTCCGCCACCAGATAGACGCCGAATTCGCCCTTGGGCGCTTCGACCGCGGCATAGGTCTCGCCCGCCGGCACATGAAAGCCTTCGGTGTAGAGCTTGAAATGATGGATCAGCGCCTCCATCGAGGTCTTCATTTCGGCGCGGCGCGGCGGCGTGACCTTGTAATCCTGCGACACCACCGGACCCGGTGTCATCTTGTCGAGGCACTGGATCATGATTTTGTTGGCTTCGCGCATTTCTTCCATGCGCATGATGTAGCGATCGTAATTGTCGCCGTTCTTGCCAATCGGAATCTTGAAGTCGAGTTCGTTATAGCATTCGTAAGGCTGGTTGCGGCGCAGATCCCATTTGACACCTGTCGAACGCAGCATCACGCCCGACATGCCCCACATTTCGGCTTCGGCGCGATTGACCACCCCGATATCGACATTGCGCTGCTTGAAAATTCGGCTTTCGGTCAGCAGGGTTTCGATATTGTCCAATACTTTTGGAAACTGTTCGCAGAATTTGTAGATGTCGGCGGCGAGGCCCGGCGGCATATCCTGATGGACGCCGCCCGGACGGAAATATGCTGCATGCATGCGGCTGCCGCTGATGCGCTCATAGAACACCATCAGCTTTTCGCGTTCCTCGAAACCCCAGAGCGGTGGCGTCAGCGCGCCAACATCCAGAGCCTGAGTGGTGACATTGAGCAAGTGATTCAGGATGCGGCCGATCTCGGAATAAAGCACGCGGATATATTGACCGCGCTTGGGCACTTCGAGCCCCAGCAGTTTCTCGATCGTCATGCAGAATGCATGTTCCTGATTCATCGGCGCGACATAATCGAGGCGGTCGAAATAGGGGATCGCCTGCAGATAGGTCTTATGTTCGATCAGCTTCTCGGTGCCGCGATGAAGCAGCCCGATATGGGGATCGACGCGGGTGACGATTTCGCCGTCCAGATCCAAGATCAGGCGCAGCACGCCATGAGCCGCCGGATGCTGCGGCCCGAAATTCAACGTCATCTGCGGCTCTTCCGCCGAGGCCGTCTCGGTCGGGATGGTTTCAAGCGTAATACTGGTCACGGCTTCTTCCCCGTGTCGGCAGCGGGCGCAGCCTTTTCATCGCCCGGCAGGATGTGCGGCGCCCCTTCCCAAGGCGACATGAAATCGAAATCGCGAAATTCCTGCACCAGCTGCACGGGCTGATAGACCACCCGCTTCAATTCTTCGTCATAACGCAGCTCGACATAGCCGGTGAGCGGGAAATCCTTGCGCAGCGGATAGCCGGAAAATCCGTAATCGGTAAGAATCCGCCGCAAATCGGGATTGTTCTCGAAGGCGATGCCATACATGTCGAAAGCTTCGCGCTCGAACCAGCCGGCGGCCGGGTAAATCGCGATGCAGGATTGGACTGTCTCGCCCTCGCCCACCATGGCCTTGATTCGTATGCGATGATTCAGGGTCAGCGACAGCAAATGATAGACCACGTCGAAGCGCTTCTCGCGCCCAGGCCAATCATTGCCGCAGATATCGACCAGGATTTTGAATTCGCAGTCCGGATCGTCGCGCAGATGCGCCAGCACGTCCAAAACCCGGTCCGCCGCGACGGTGAGCGTGAGTTCTCCCACCGCAAGCTTGCGCTCCAGCAGCGCGGGCCCGAACGCGCCCGCCAGTTTTTCCGCAAGTTGAGCAATATCCGACATCAGCGCTCGATCGTTCCGGTGCGGCGGATTTTCCGCTGCAGCAAGAGAATGCCATAAACCAGGGCTTCCGCCGTGGGCGGGCAGCCGGGCACGTAAATGTCCACTGGTACGATGCGGTCGCAACCGCGAACCACGGCATAGGAATAATGATAATAGCCGCCGCCATTGGCGCAGGATCCCATCGAGATCACATAGCGCGGCTCCGGCATCTGGTCGTAGACCTTGCGCAGCGCGGGCGCCATCTTGTTGGTCAGGGTGCCGGCCACGATCATCACGTCGGACTGGCGCGGCGAGGCGCGCGGCGCAAAACCGAAGCGCTCCAAATCGTAGCGGGGCATGGATGCCTGCATCATCTCGACGGCGCAGCAGGCGAGCCCGAAGGTCATCCACATCAGCGATCCGGTACGAGCCCAGGTGATCAGGCTTTCGGCGCTGGTGACCAGGAAGCCCTTGTCAGCCATTTCCTGCTGCAAGGCTTTGAAATAGGGGTCGTTGTCGGTGATCTGAGGCGCCCCGCCCTCGACCCCCGCCCGGCCCGCCGACCCGGCCGGCATCACCGTGGAAGGTGTGATCACTCCCATTCGAGCGCTCCCTTCTTCCATTCATAGATAAAGCCGACGGTCAGCACGCCCAGGAACGCCATCATCGACCAGAAGGCGAAAAGTCCCGTCGTGCCCAGCGTAATGGCCCAGGGAAACAGGAACGCGACTTCGAGATCGAAAATGATGAACAGGATCGCGACCAGATAGAAGCGGACATCGAATTTCATGCGCGAATCCCCGAAGGCGGGAAAGCCGCACTCATAGGAGGAGAGTTTTTCCGGATCCGGCTTGGATGGTGCGATCACCAGGGGTAACGCGATCAGAGCCGCGCTCAGAACCGTCGCGATCCCCAGAAAGAGCAGGATCGGCAGATACTCCAGAAGCAGTTTTTCCATGCCGTCCCCAAACGCCTTCGCACAGGATCGGCTGGGCGCATGCGCGCCTTCGTCAAGCCGGACCTCTTTATTTCGCGGGCGCAGTATAGGCAGGCACTGTCGCCGCGCAACGCGGGTTTAGCGGAAGATTCGCGGCGACAGAACAGGAATTTTCACTGCCCTGCGATACCTTTCCCAGGCCGCCGGAACAGCAGCGCAAGCACGGTCGAAATAGCTGATGGAAACACCGCTCACTTGCGAATGGTTCTTAATTCTAAGCGCGATCACGGGCCAATAATGGTGGGTCCCGACGTCCCGCGGCGCAAAGACCGCTTTCGGATGACATTATGGGAACGATGCCATTCCCAGGTCGGGAATGGCGGGAGCGACGGGGCTCGAACCCGCGACCTTCGGCGTGACAGGCCGACACTCTAACCAACTGAGCTACGCCCCCGCATCGCCCCGTCAAAGCGGGTCTGCGAAGGGGGCCGATGTAGGGCGGCCACACCCCTCAAGTCAAGCGAGGTTCTGGGGTGGTGGTGTCCCGCCACCGGCCGGAGGACCTCCACCGCCACCATCACGGCGACGCTGACCTCGCCCCTGCTCGGCGGGCTGCTCGGGTGGGGTACTATTTTGCGTTCCGGGCCGCGCGGCGCGGGGATTGAATTCCAGCGGTGTGATCTTGCCATCGCCGTTACGGTCAATCTGATCGAACAGCGAATAGGCGGCCGCGGAATATTCACGATAGTCGACACATCCATCCTGGTTCCAATCCTGGATCGGCGTGGCGGCGGATTGATCGGCGGCGATACGCGCTTGGTTGATCTCATCAACTTGCTCGGGAGAAAGACAGCCCGTGTGTTTTGCATCCAGACTCGCGAATTCTGCCTTGAGGCCCACAACCAATTCTTCACGCGTCAGTGTGCCGTCATGATTGGAGTCGTATTTGAGCAGCAGCGCATTGGAGCCACCATGATAATTTTCATCGCGGGGCGCGACGCGGGGATATGGGCTCCAGCGGGGCTCGGTCGGTTGGGACGAACCGCAACCCGCGAGCAGCGCCACTAGGCCTAGCGCGGAGAAATGAACAAATCGCAACGGGAACTCCTTTGGCCGGACAAACCTAACGAAGGCCGAGAGATTTGCGAATGAGAGCGTTACCGATTTGTCGCACCCTTTCACCCCGGGAATGTGATTAAATCGTCGAATAGATAGAAAGCGGTTGGGGGACGAACGAGATGGATGACATACCCTGGTATGCCGAAGCCTCGTTGCGGGCACCGGGTCGCGTGTACTGTGCCGGGAGCCTGGCGCAATGCATCCGCAAATGGCAACGCCTTCCGCAGATCGATCAGAGTTCTGCCTATATCAATCTCGCGAAAGAATTCGGCGGGCGCGTCACTCTCGATCATGATTATGTCGTGGCACTCGCCGCGCATGACGATCTGCGCAGAATCTGAACGTCCGGCCCGGTTTACCAACGCTTCAAGAAACACTGCCCTGTTCGATCACCAAAGGATTAGATCGCCGTTTAATCTGCGGTGACGGGTCGCCGCATCCGGAGGATTGGAGGGACGCGTGACCAGGACGGCATTGGTGACCGCCGGCATTCTTCTATCGATGGCATTGGCCACGACCTGCCAGGCTGCGGTCGATTGCAAGACATCCCCTGGCAGTCCCGGTTGCCCCTCCCCGAAAGCTGTCAAAACCATCGCCCCGCCCAAGCCCGACCAGGCGGCAAAACCTGCCTCAAAACCCACCCCCCGGCCCGAACCCCGGGTGATACCCGCCGGATCTGCTCCGAAAACCGCCCCGCCGAAACCGGCAAAGCAGGCCGCCGGCGAGCCTCTCCAGCCCCCCCTTTCGGCGCGCCGGACCGCTCGGCGCCACAGCCTTGCTCAAAATCCACGCTCCTATCGCTATGACAGTCAGCCCGAAGCCCGGCTTTCCTCGCCGCGCGCTCCCACCGGGCGGCCCGGCAGCCCTGTCTATGAGGCCGATCGCGGGCCGCCGACGCGCTCTGGTTATGGCTGCGACGAGGTTTGCCGCTATCGCATCTGGTTCCGGCAATACAATGACTGGTACCAGGCATATGGCCGGCGCTATGCGCCCTATCCCCATAACCCGGACGCCGCCTCAACCCATGGCGAAAAGCTTCCGCAATATGCTTATCGGGGCGGCCAAAGCGAACGCGACCGGCTTGATCCCTGGCATGGCTATAATCCGGATGACGGCCCGCAGAACGGCTATTGATACGCCAGGTTCTAGAGAGTGGCTTTCTTGTGGGATGGCGGCCGGCGCAGTCGTCCGCCGCATTCGCAGGTGATCTGAAGGCCTTCCACCACGCGCACAAGCTCTTGCGGATAGGAATATTGCTTCCCGCATTTGGTGCAGACCAGATCACACGGCACCGGGTCGTCCACCCGCTGCGTCTGCTCGAGCTTGCGGTTCGCCAGTTCGGCGCGAACGCCGGCAGTTATTGCTTCGGCCCCGATTTCGCGCGCGAAGTGCTTCAATTCATCCGGCTCCAGCATCACTCGGGTCAGGGGCTGCCCCGCCGAATGCATGACATTGAACATGCGCTCGGCACGTTCCTGCCATTGCTCATAGGAATCCCTCAAATCGCTGCCCGGAAGGCCTTGGATGCGCGGATAGCTTTCGCGCCGAAACCAGGGCACACCGATCACGCGCGCGGACTGAACCATTCAGATCTCTCGGCAACAGAATTATACGGCATACGCCATCCTGACGCCCCATAGTTGCGCCGCGCACCTTTCCCAAGTCCGTGAGACGGCAGGAAAATTTTCATAAAAACAGCCGCGACTCCGCGATCGGGAAGCCTGGCGGGCCGAAAATCCAGGCCTGACTGTTTCGTCAAGTCCGAATTTCGCACTGCTTTTGATCGATTATGGAGTGGCAATATCCATTGAGATGCCAATCGCGGGACCTATAGTCGCCGCGACGACCAACAGAGGAAGACATCATGAGCCATACAGGAAAATGCTTCTGCGGCGCCGTGGAGCTGGAAGTGACCGGATCGCCCGAGGCGATGGGCTATTGCCATTGCCAGTCTTGCCGATCCTGGTCAGGTGGCCCGGTCAACGCTTTCAGCCTCTGGAAGCCTGAGGCGGTAAAGGTAAAAGCCGGCGCGGAATATATCGCGACCTTTCACAAGACCGATCTCAGCCACCGGCAATATTGCACCAAATGCGGCGGCCATCTGATGACCAACCATCCCCCGCTTGGCATGGTGGATGTATTTGCCGCCACGATCCCGACGTTGGAATTCGTACCCGGCGTTCATGTCAATTACGGCGAAACGGTTCTGCGGATTCGCGACGGACTGCCCAAGCTCAAGGATTTTCCCGTCGAATTCGGCGGCTCCGGCGAGGCGGTTCCGGAATAACGCCAAAAACGAAGGGGTCCGGCACAAGCCGGACCCCTTTTTCATAACAGGCGCAGTTTAGTTCGGTTTGACGGCCGGCTTGTAGTCGGTCTTGTTCGTGCCGGGCCGGCAATGGCCGTCGATATACGCACCCGATTCAATCCGGATGTCCTGGTGGATCACATCGCCGGACATGTGTGCCGTGCTGGTCAGGATGACCTTCTTGGCTTCGATCTTGCCTTCGATGGTGCCCGCCAGTTCGACGGTCTGGCCATAGACCGAGCCCTTGACCTTGGCACCGTGTCCGACTGTGACGGAAACGCCGTGGATATCACCTTCGACTTCGCCATCGATGCGAATGTCTTCGGTGCTTTCCAGCTGGCCGGTGATTTTGAGCGCCTTGCTGATGACCGAAGGGCCCGCGCTTTTTGCGGATGACAGGTCGGGCGCCGGCGCGGATGCCGCAACAGGCTGAACGGGCTTCGGCATAGCGGCAACAGATGCCGATGTGACGTCACGTGGTTTGTCTGGGGCGCTCACGTCGGTCTCCTTGTCATTGCGGTTGAACATGCTCATTGCCTGGCCTCCGGTAGTGTTTCGAGGGTTTCAAAATAGCTGGGTGGACGCCACGGCATGCGCGCGTCGATCCGGGCGCCTTTTGCGACGGTAATGGTGTTGTGGAAGATCCGGCCATTGACTTCGGCGCTGCTGTCCAAAGTGACGTTCAACGCGAATATGCGACCCTCCATGCGGCCTTCGATATGCACGTCTCGTGCGATCACGTCACCTTCCAGATACCCCCCCGGTCCGATCACCAGGCGGTCGGCACAGATCTGCCCGTGGACAATTCCGTTGATATGCAACTCGCCATCGCTCTCCAGGTCACCCTTGATCGTGATGGCCTTGGACAGATGCGAGGACAGCGCACCGGGGCTTCCCTCGGTGCGTGGAGGTCTAAGCAGCCGTCGGGACGGCGCAATAGGCATCACGGTACCCATCAGGTTCCATCTCAGAGCCCCCGCTCTCGCCCCGATATTGGCCGCATATGCCGTGCCCTGCAAGCCGGGCGTTCGATAACGGGCGAAACTGCGCGATCGTTATCGAAATATGAATCCCATGCGACGGATGGTGGGCGGTGACGGGCTCGAACCGCCGACCCTATCGGTGTAAACGATATGCTCTACCAACTGAGCTAACCGCCCCAGCGCGATCCGGAAAAATGTTAAGCGGTTTTCCGGCCAAATCGCGCGACTGATCCAGGGCGCCTCATAACATATCGCAGCCGGGAGCCAAACCCGCCCTATTCCGAACTCAGAACGAACTGGTTCCCTTCGGAATCTTTCATGATGGCAAAAGTCCCCCAGGGCTGCTTGGCCGGCGGGGAGACGAATTCCACACCCCGCTCGGAAAACTGCCGCCAGGTCGCTTCGACATCGTCGCACGCCAGTGAGCAGTTCATCCGGCTGCCGACGCGCCCCTCCTCGCCTTCCATTGTAAACAACACCAGCCGGGTTTCGGCCTTGCCCATGCGCAATTCGATCCAGCGTCGCCCCGGTCCCATTTCCTGGTCGGTCGCCACCTTGAAGCCCAGCTTCTCGGTATAGAATTTGAGCGCCCGGTCCTGATCGGCGACGGGGATGCTCATGAATTTGAGATGTGTGATCATTCAAGCCTCCATGCGCAAAACTGAGCAAGCCGGACTTGTGCTGACAAGGATCCCAGCGCTTACTATAGCAATGGTTCGCAAAGCGCCGCTGGACGACTATATCGTGGAAACGCTGCTGCCCGATCTCATCGGGCATGATCGCGCGCCATCCTCGTTTCTTGTCTTCCTCAAGCTGTGGCACATGAGCGGGGGACCCGGTCGGGGCGTGCCCGCAAGTCTTTCCACGCTGGCGGTGGAAACCGGATTGTCGAAATCATCCGTGCAGGCGGCGCTGCGGCATCTGCGAAGACGCAATTACATCTCCAGCCGGCGCGGTTCACCCACGGCTGTTCCGGTTCACGCGGTTCATGCCCCCTGGAGGGGCAGGAGCGGAAACTAGTTCAAGGAATCCTTCAGCTGTTTACCTGCGCGGAAGCGCGGCTGCTTGGACGGCTTGATGGTGATCTCTTCGCCGGTCTGAGGATTGCGTCCCTTGCCGCCGGCGCGCGTGGCAACCACAAAAACGCCGAAGCCGGTGAGCCGGACCTCGTCGCCCGCCTTGAGCGAAGCAGCGATCAAGTCGAACACGCCATCCACGGCTTTGGCCGCGTCATTCTTCGGCAGGCCTGTGTGATCGGCCAGCTTCTGGATGAGATCGTTCTTGTTCACGAGTGACTCCTTTTCGCGCGATTCGTCCCGCTGCCAGGGGACTCTAGGGGCGGGTGGTCAGTCTTGCCAAGGCAAAAAGTCGCGGAATCAGGGGGTTTTTGCCTTGAATCCATCAAGAAATAAGGGCCCGGAGGGGTCTCCGGGCCCTTTTGAGAGGCTTAATGGGTGATCAGCGGATCGGGATCGCCCTCGTCCAGCGCCACCCGGGGCACCACAGGGGCATCCGGCTCGCTCCAGTCGATGGGTTCCGGCTCGCGCACCAGCGCGACCTTCAGGACCTCGCCGACCGTGGAAACAGGAATGATTTTCAGGCCCGCCTTCACATTGTCGGGCACTTCGGCCAGATCTTTCTCATTCTCCTTCGGGATGATCACGGTGGTGATCCCCGCCCGGAGCGCCGCCAGAAGCTTTTCCTTCAGGCCGCCGATCGGCAAAGCGCGGCCACGCAAGGTGACTTCGCCCGTCATCGCCACATCGCGGCGGATCGGAATGCCGGTCAGCACCGAGACGATGGATGTCGCCATTGCCAGGCCCGCGGACGGACCGTCCTTGGGCGTGGCGCCTTCGGGCACATGGACATGGATGTCCACCTTGTCGAAGGTCGGCGGCTTGATACCGAAAGTGGTCGCCTTGGAACGGACATAAGACCGCGCCGCGTCGATGGATTCCTTCATCACATCGCCCAGCTTGCCGGTGGCCTGGAAGCGGCCCTTACCGGGCAGCATCACGGCCTCGATGGTCAGGGTTTCGCCGCCCACTTCGGTCCAGGCCAGACCAGTGACGACACCGACCTGGTCTTCGCCTTCGATCTCGCCATAGCGATATTTGCGCACGCCCGCATAATCGCCGAGATTTTCCGCCGTGACTTCCACGGACTTGGCCTTGTTGGACATGATCTCCTTCACGGCCTTGCGTGACAGGTTGGCGATCTCGCGTTCGAGATTGCGCACGCCCGCCTCGCGGCTGTGATAACGGATCAGGTCACGCAAACCCGCATCGGTGATCTTCCACTCATCATCCTTGAGGCCATGCGCCGTCATTTCCTTGGGAATCAAATGGCGCTTGGCGATCTCGACCTTTTCATCTTCGGTGTAGCCGGGGATGCGGATGATCTCCATGCGGTCCATCAAAGGCCCCGGCATGCGCAGGCTGTTGGCCGTGGTGACGAACATCACGTCGGAAAGATCGAAATCGACTTCCAGGTAATGGTCGTTGAAGGTCGAGTTCTGCTCGGGATCCAGCACTTCCAGCAACGCCGAAGACGGATCGCCGCGATAATCCGCACCCAGCTTGTCGATCTCGTCGAGCAGGAACAGCGGATTGGCGGTCTTGGCCTTCTTCATCGACTGGATGATCTTGCCGGGCATCGAGCCGATATAGGTGCGACGGTGACCACGGATCTCGGCCTCGTCCCGCATGCCGCCCAGCGACATGCGCACGAATTCGCGTCCCGTCGCCTTGGCGATGGACTTGCCCAATGACGTCTTGCCCACGCCTGGCGGACCAACGAGACACAGGATCGGACCCTTGATCTTGCCCACGCGGCTCTGCACCGCGAGATATTCCAGGATGCGCTCCTTGACCTTCTCCAGACCGTAATGGTCGTCATTGAGCACCGCCTCGGCGACGGCGATATCCTTCTTGACCTTGGACTTCTTGCCCCAGGGCAATGACAGCAGCCAGTCGAGATAGTTGCGCACCACCGTGGCTTCCGCGCTCATCGGCGACATGGAGCGAAGCTTCTTGACTTCGGCCGTCGCTTTTTCGCGCGCTTCCTTGCTGAGCTTGGTCTTACGAATGCGCTCTTCCAGCTCGTTCATCTCGTCGCGACCTTCTTCGCCTTCGCCGAGTTCCTTCTGGATCGCCTTCAACTGCTCGTTCAGGTAATATTCGCGCTGGGTCTTCTCCATCTGGCGCTTGACCCGCGAACGGATCTTGCGCTCGACCTGCAGCACGCCGATCTCGGCCTCGATCAGGGACAGAACCTTTTCCAGCCTTTCGGTGGTGGAAAGCGTTTCCAACAGACTCTGACGGTCGGAGATCTTCACCGACAGATGCGCCGCAACGGAGTCTGCCAGCCGCGCCGGATCGTCGATCGCGGCGACCGCCGCCAAGGTCTCGGACGGGATCTTCTTGTTGAGCTTGATGTACTGCTCGAAGTTGGTCTTGACCGTACGCAGCAGGGCTTCGCTCTCGCGTGCCGGCGGTGTCTCCTCGGTGATCTTCTCGATCGTGGCCTGAAAGAAATCGGTGCGATCGGTAAAGCCGGTGACGCGAGCGCGCCCCTTGCCCTCGACCAGCACGCGCACGGTCTGGTCGGGCAGCTTCAAGAGCTGCAGCACGGTCGCCAGAGTGCCGATATTGTGCAGGCCATCGGGCGACGGATCGTCTTCCGCCGCCACCTTCTGGGTGAGCAGCAGAATCTGCTTTTCGTCGTTCATCACTTCTTCGAGCGCACGCACGGATTTCTCGCGGCCCACAAAGAGCGGCACGATCATGTGCGGGAATACCACGATGTCGCGCAGCGGCAGGACCGGCGCGATGGTCACGCCCGTTTCGCTGACGGGGTTTTCTTCTGTTTTCTTCACGGCGTCATCCGCCATTTTTGTGCTCCTGCCGGCCAGCCCGCCGGCTTGAAAAGGACCGCCCAGATTAGGCACGATCCGTATGAAAGAGCCGCCTAACTCCCCATAAGGCCGACTCCGGACGTCTTAAATTGGGCCGCTTGGCGCGGGGTTTCAAGGCGGCGGAATGACTTAGCCGGTTCAAGTTCCCGCCGGCGCACAATAAAGCGCACAAAAGCGAGGATTTTGTCCCGTGGTTGCGACCAAGATGCTTAAGAGGCGGTCTGCTCGCGCGGCTGGCCCTTGTCCGAATACGTGTACAGGGGACGCGCCTTGCCATCGACCACATCGGCGGTGATGACCACTTCCTGTACCCCATTGAGGGTGGGAAGTTCGAACATGGTCTCCAGCAGGATGCCTTCCAGAATGGAACGCAGACCGCGTGCGCCAGTCCGGCGCTGAATCGCACGCCGCGAGATTGAGTGCAGCGCCTCTTCCTGGAAGCGCAGCTTGACGCCTTCCATTTCGAACATGCGCATATACTGCTTGGCCAGCGCGTTCTTGGGGCGGGTGAGAATTTCGATCAACGCCGGTTCCGACAGATCGCCCAGGGTGGCGAGCACCGGCAAACGGCCGATGAATTCCGGGATCAGGCCGAATTTGAGCAAATCTTCCGGCTCGATCTCGCGCAGGATTTCGCCCGTGCCGCGCTCGTCCGGGCCTTTGACATTGGCGCCGAAGCCCATCGAGGTTCCCGAGGTGCGCGCCGAGATGATCTTGTCCAGACCGGCAAAGGCGCCACCGCAGATGAAGAGAATGTTGGTCGTGTCGACCTGCAGGAACTCCTGCTGCGGGTGCTTGCGACCGCCCTGGGGCGGCACCGAAGCGACCGTGCCTTCCATGATCTTGAGCAAGGCTTGCTGCACGCCTTCGCCCGACACGTCGCGGGTAATGGACGGATTGTCGGACTTGCGCGAAATCTTGTCGACTTCGTCGATATAGACGATGCCGCGCTGGGCGCGCTCGACATTGTAGTCGGCGGCCTGCAACAGCTTGAGGATGATGTTCTCGACGTCCTCGCCGACATAACCGGCTTCGGTCAGGGTCGTGGCGTCGGCCATCGTGAACGGCACGTCCAGAATGCGTGCCAGGGTCTGCGCCAGCAAGGTCTTGCCGCAACCCGTGGGGCCGATCAGCATGATGTTGGATTTGGCGAGCTCGACATCGCCGTTCTTGCCGGAGCTGTTGATGCGCTTGTAGTGATTGTGGACGGCGACCGAGAGCACTTTTTTGGCGTGCGACTGGCCCACGACGTAATCGTCCAGAACCTTGAAAATTTCCTGCGGAGTGGGAACGCCCTCCTTGGACTTCATGAAGGAGGTCTTGTTCTCCTCCCGGATGATTTCCATGCAGAGTTCGACGCACTCGTCGCAGATGAACACCGTGGGCCCGGCAATGAGCTTGCGCACCTCATGCTGGCTCTTGCCGCAGAAGGAACAATAAAGCGTGTTCTTGGACTCGCCGCCGCTGGCTTTGCTCATCTCACATCCGGTCCTTCCACCGGGGGCTTTCGCCCGCTTCGCAGCTCTGGATCAAATCCATGCTGCTTTGCACCATACAGAAGGGGCCGAAGCACCCCCAAGTCCCAACATTCGACCACGTTAGCGGCGGCGGGATCAAGAATTGTTTAATCCACGCCAAGTGCCGGGAATTTCAGGAACTTTCGTCCTTTTTCCGGTTTCAGACTGGCGACTCGCCTTCCGGACGGCGCACCATCACCGCATCTAACAGCCCGAAACTCTTGGCTTCTTCCACTGTCATATAGGTATCGCGATCCAGCATTTTTTCAATGGATTCGACCGTCTGCCCCGTGTGCTTGGCATAGATCTCGTTCAGACGGCGCTTGAGCTTGACGATTTCCTGGGCATGGCGGGCGATGTCTGCCGCCTGACCATAGAAGGCCGCAGACGGCTGGTGGACCATGATGCGGGCGTTGGGAAGCGCATAGCGCTCGCCCTTCTTGCCGGCGCACAGCAGCAGAGAGGCGGCGGATGCAGCCTGGCCGATGCAGAAGGTCTGAACCGGCGGGCGGACATATTGCATGGTGTCATAGATCGCCAGCCCGGCCGTCACCAACCCGCCGGGCGAGTTGATGTACATATGAATCTCTTTCTTGGGGTTTTCGGCCTCCAGAAACAGAAGTTGGGCGGTGATCAGGCTGGCGCCGTAATCCTCGATCGGGCCGGTGACGAAAATCACCCGCTCCTTGAGCAGACGCGAATAGATATCGAACGCACGCTCGCCGCGCGCGGTCTGTTCGACCACCATCGGCACAAGGGTGTTGTTGTGGAATTCCATGGGATTGGCCATAGCGCGCTTTCCGATTCGATGCCGTTCAGGCGACAGTCTTACACCATCGCCTGCTTAATATAGCGTTTTAGAACCCGATTTCGAGGCTCAGGCGTTCTTGACGCTTTCCGGCAGGTCGTCGGGATCCTTGAACAGGGTCTCGCGGTCGACCGGCTTGTCGGTGACCTGCGCCAGCTCGGCGATGAAATCCACCACCTTGTCCTCGAACAAGGGCGCGCGGATTTCGGCCTGGGCCTGCTGATTGTTGGCGTAATACTGGAACACCTGCTGTTCCTGACCGGGGAACTGACGGGCGCGGGCCATGATGGCGCGATTGACCTCGTCGCCGGTGATGGTAATGCCGTTCTGTTCGCCCAGTTTGCCCAACACCAGGCCCAGACGCACGCGACGCTCGGCGATGGCGCGATATTCGGCCTTGAGTTCGTCTTCGGTCTTGCCTTCGTCGGCGGCGGTTTTGCCTTCGCGTTTCAGTTCGGCTTCGACCTGGGCCCAGATGGACTCGAACTCAGCTTCCACCATCGCGGGCGGCAGCGGGAAACTGTGCGCGATATCCAGCGCATCGAGGATACGCCGCTTCAAATGCAGGCGGCTGGCGGCGGTGAAATCGCCCTTGACCTGATCGCGCACCCGGTCCTTCAGGGTCGTCAGATTGTCCAAGCCCATCTTGGTGGCCAGTTCGTCATCGATCTTGGCTTCTTCCGGAGTTTTGATTTCTTTGACCGTCACGGCAAAGACCGCGTCTTTGCCGGCCAGATCCGGGGCGTGATATTCGGCAGGGAATGTCACCTTGACGTCGCGCTGCTCGGCGGCTTTCGCACCAATCAACTGGTCTTCAAAGCCGGGAATGAATTGGCCCGAACCGAGCGTGAGACTGAAGTCTTCGCCCTTGCCGCCGTCGAAGGGCACGCCGTCGATGCTGCCCAGGAAATCGATCATCGCAACGTCGTCCTTCGCGGCTGCCTCGCCTTCCGGCTTGGCGGCATAGCCGCGGCTCTGCTTGGCCAGACGGTCCAGCGCTTCATCCACATCGGCGTCGGTGACTTCAGACGTCAGGCGTTCGACCGACAGCTTGGAGACATCGGTGGCTTCAAATTCGGGCATCAGATCGACGGTGACGGTGAATTGCAGATCGGCCTTGCCGTCGACCACCTGCTGAACGTCGCCCACCGGTTCGACCTTGGGCTGCAGCGCCGGCTTCAGCTGATTGTCGCTGATGGCCTTCGCGCTGCCTTCGTTGACGGCCTGTTCGACCACTTCGCCCATCACGGACTTGCCGAACTGCTTCTTGAGGAACGAGACGGGCGCCTTGCCCGGACGGAAGCCCTTGAGATTCACCTTCGGCTTCATTTCTTCCAGCCGCTTGGTGACCTTGGCGTCAAGCTCGCTGGCCGCGATGGTCACCGTGAACTGGCGGCGAAGATCCTCGGAAACCGTCTGGGTAATCTGCATTGGAAACGTCCCTACTTATATCTCTAGGCCAACCTGGTGCGGGCAGAGGGACTTGAACCCCCACGACTTTCGTCACTGGAACCTAAATCCAGCGCGTCTACCAGTTCCGCCATGTCCGCGTTTTGGGGCAAGCCCCGCCGAAGCGGGCCCCTATATCAAGTGTTGCGGGGGGTTACCAGCCGTTCCCCGAGGCCGGACAGACTTTCAGGCGGGATTTCGCCCGGGTTTTTGCGTGATCCTGCCCAACCGGCGGCTCAACCCGCCGCGGCAGGTCGGCGCGGGCGCTTTTCGCCAGTCGGCCCCGGTTTGCACATGTACCAGGCCGGCCGCTAAGCCGCATCGCCCGGTGGACGCGGCTGGATCGAAACCGGCGAAAGCATCGGCTTGAACATGCCGGGAATGGCAAAAGTGGGAATACCCCGCGCCATGGCCTCAAGCGAGGGCAATTTCATCGCCTCTGTTCGCCGGACAAGAAGAATAGAAATGATTGCGACCGCGACGCCGCCAAATATATCGATCAGGTGATGCCCGCCCTGAACGGGTGCCGAGATCAGGACCACCAAATTCAAAATCAAGACCGGCCAACGCAGCCAGACGATACTGCGCGCATACCAGATCAGCAGGCCCGCAAGCACCACGTGATATGACGGGAAGGCTATCAGTCCGCGCACATCCTTCGGCGTAATATAGCCCGGACCGTTGTGAAGCAGTGCCACCAGCGCCCGTCCATAATCGGTTGTCACATGCAACGCCATGTGATGTTCCATCGACGCCGGAAGAGCATACATCGACTTCGCGCCCAGGGATGGCACGGTTGCCCATATCCCGATCGCGACGATTGCGCCCACGGCAACGGCCAGACAAAAGCGATAGACCTCCTGGTGACGCCCACTCAGGGACAGCACGATCACAAGAATGGCGATCTGCGGCAATGTCGTCGCGTAGGCAAGGAATAACATTTTATTGAGCGCGGGATGATGCGACATCACCGTCATCACCTGGACCCAATCAAATCCCGCGCTGTGATCGATCGCCGCCAGCAAGAGATCGATGCGCGGACCCGTAACGGTCAGCAAAATATAATTGAGAAGGCTTGCGGCTGCCGAAAAGGCACAAAGGAAGCTTGTACCGAAGAGCATAGCGACTATGCCCGGGTCGGGACGCTTCAACTGATAGAAGAGGCCGCCCGCAAAAAGCAGCAGCGAAAAAACTGCCGGCACGGCATAACCGACAAGGTCTACCAAAAAATGACCCCGGATGACGCAGACGGCATCCACCGCGATCAATGTTGCCACAATATAAAATAGTATGCGTGGAATTGGAAAATTCATGGCGACCTCAATGCCGCCAACCTATCCCGCCCGCCTTAAGCATCTATTTAAGCGATGGCGCGGCTTTTAAATGACGCCCTGCGTAACGGCGAAAATGAATTGAATTCTCTCAAAATCGCTCAACATACGATTTCGTGATAAATCGATTGTCGCGAAGACTGGAAAGGCTTTCCGGCAGGATTTCGGACAGGTCTTCGGCGATCAGGCCCGGGCCGAAGCGGCCGGCCGCGTCGCCGTGCAGCCAGGCCCCTGCGCAAGCCGCCTCGAAAGGGGGCATGCCCTGGGCCATCAGGCCGCCGACGAAGCCTGCCAGCACATCCCCCGCCCCGGCCGTTGCCAAGGTGGCGGGCGCGTTGGTGTTGATGGCAGCTCGCCCATCTGGTGCGGCGATGACAGTGTCATTGCCCTTGAGAAGAACCACCGCATGAGCGCGGGCGGCGGCGGCGCGGGCCGCTTCGACCTTGCTGGCAGCGCTATTGAGCAGCCCTGGAAAGATGCGTTCAAACTCCCCGTCATGGGGCGTCATCACGGTGGGATGGTTGATTTTTCTGAACAGCGCCGGCGGATCTTCCCGAAACGACGTAAGAGCGTCGGCATCCAGGACCACCCCGGCCCCACTTGCCAGCACGGTTTCTACCAGCGCACGGGTCTCTTTACCGCCGCCGAGACCAGGCCCGGCAATGACTGTATTGATCCGCCGGTCCGATAACAGCGATGCCAGCCCTTCGGCGCTTTTGAATGGTTTGACCATGATCGCAGTCAGGTGGGCCGCGTTGATCGCGACCGCATCCTTTTCCGCGGCAACGCTGACCAGACCGGCGCCGATACGAAGGGCGCCCCGCGCTGCCAGGCGCGCCGCCCCGGTGGCGTGCGCCGGCCCCGACACCACGAGGCAGTGCCCGCGGGCATATTTGTGCGCATTCGCTCGCGGCCAGCGATATTGCGCGCCCCAGAGCGCCGGCGAGTTCTCGAACAGGAGAATACCGGCACAGGCAGATTCGGGAATGCCGATATCGGCGAGCAAGGTTTCGCCGCACAGATCGCGCCCCGGCATCAGGAGGTGCGCGGGTTTAAGGCGAAAAAACGTGACCGTGATATCGGCCTCGACCGCGATGCCGCGAACCTGCCCATTGTCGCCATCGACACCACTGGGAATATCTATCGCGACGACCGGAACGGTTGCCCGATTCATCGCCTCGATCAATGCGCGGTAATTGTCCATGGGCGGCCGCGACAGTCCCGCACCGAACAAGGCATCGACAACCAGTCCGACGCCATCGAGCGCGGATGGCGTGAGCGGAACCCTCGTCCCGCGCCATTGCGCCGCCGCTGCAACCGCATCGCCCTTCTGTTCATCCTCGCAGGCCACAAGGACGTCGAAGCCATAGGCCGACAGCAGCCGCGCCGCGACGAAGCCGTCGCCGCCATTGTTGCCGGGGCCGCACAGAACCGCGACGCGGCAAACCGAAAAGCGCGACGCGATGATATCGGCCACGGCGCGGCCGGCGTTCTTCATCAGGATGAAAGGCAAGGTTCCGGCCTCGACGGCCATGGCGTCGGCGCGGCGCATCTCCTCATTGCTGAGGACCTCGCCGCTCATGCGAAGCCTTCGGGCATGTCGTCGAAATGCGGCTCGATGCTTTCATAGGCGTGGGCTGCCTGCAGCACGCCCCAATCGTCATAAGGACGGCCGACGATCTGCAACCCGACCGGCAATCCTTCGCGCGTCCGCCCGCAGGGCACACTGGCCGCCGGCTGCTGCGTGAGGTTGAAGGGGTAACTGAAGGGCGTCCACCTGGTCCAGGAGCCGTCGGCATAGGGCGTGAGCTTGCCGACATCGAAGGCCGTCACCGCCAGCGACGGCGTCAGCAGCAGATCGTATTTTTCCATGAACTGGCGCATCGCGCTGGCATAGACCCCGCGCGCCACATTGGCCTGAATGTACCGCCGCGTGGAGATTGCCGCACCCTCGTCCGCGATGGCCGCCAGGCCTGGATCGAGCAGCGCTTTCTTCTCTGTCGATACGTTGCCGAACAAAAAACCCGCCCCACCCCACCACAGCGTGCGAAAAATTTCCGCCGGATCGCCGCCGGGCGGATCGACCGTCTCGACATAGGCGCCCAGTTCGGTGAAACGCCGCGCCGCCGCTGCGACCAGTTCGGCCACCTGCGGTTCGACATTCTTGGCAAAACCCATTGCCGGACTGAACGCGATGCGCTTGCCGCGAACGCCCTTGCGCAAATCCGTGACAAAGCTCGATCCGGGCGGCGCCAGCGCCTGCCAGTCGCGTGCGTCGGGACGCGCCATCACATCAAGCAGCATGGCACTGCCTTCGACATCGCGGCTCATCGGACCCAGATGCGCCAGGGTGCCGAACGGCGAGGACGGCCATGCCGGCACCCGGCCGAAATTGGGCTTGATGCCGAATGTGCCGGTGAAGCCGGCCGGAATACGGATCGATCCGCCGCCATCTGTGCCCAATGCCAAGGGTGCCAACCGCGCCGCCACTGCCGCGGACGACCCGCCCGAAGAGCCGCCAGGCGTCTTTTCCAGGTTCCAGGGATTTCGCGTGATGCCGGTCAGTGGTGAATCCGTGACGCCTTTCCAGCCATGATCGGGGGTGGTGACCTTGCCGAGCAGAACCGCGCCGGCTTCGCGCAACCGCGCCACCACGGGCGCATCATCATTCCAGGCCTGGCCCGGATCAGTAAAGCGGGAGCCGCGCAAGGTCGGCCAGCCGCGGGTCAAAAGAATGTCCTTCACGGCCACCGGCACGCCATCGAGCGGCGATAACGGCGTGTTCTTCTTCCAGCGATCTTCGGATGCGCGCGCCTGCCCCAAGGTGATCGGCTCGTCGATCAGGCAATAAGCGTTGACTTTGGCATCGAGCGCCGCAATGCGCCCCAGCAGGCTTGTCGCAACCTCTACCGGCGAAACCTCGCCGCTGCCGAACGCGGCGGACAAGCGCGGTGCGTTCCATTGCCAAAGCTCAGCCATGCTTGAAATGCGCCTTAAGCCGCGCCAGCGCGTCTTCGATCACCGAACGCTGTTTGCAAAAAGCAAAACGGACATAGGTGTCGGGCCGTGACGCACCGGAGAAAAACTCGCTGAGCGGAATCAGGGCGACGCCGGCCTCGCGGACCAGTCGTTCGCAGAAGGCGCGATCCTTTTCATTGGTCAGGCCGGAAATTCCGGCCGTCAGGAAATAAGTGCCTTCGCTGGGAAGGATCTCAAAACCGATCTCTTGAAGCCCCGCCGCCAGCAGATCGCGATTGTCCTGCAGTCGGGCCGCCAGTGCGATGGCGGAATCCATTTCATGCATCAATCCGTGCGCAACGCCCAGCTGCAGCGAAGGTGGTGTGGTGAAAGTGAGAAACTGATGTGCCTTGGCGATCACGGAAATCATCTCGCGCGGACCGGTCAGCCAGCCCACCTTCCAGCCCGTGAGGGAAAAGATCTTTCCCGCCGAGCCGACCCGGACCACCCGCTCGCGCATCTGCGGCAGGGATGCCAGCGAGATATGACGCCGTCCGTCATAAGTAAGATGCTCATAGACTTCATCGCAGATCACATAGGCATTGCTTTCGCCCACCGCGCGGGCAATCGCCGCCATTTCTTCGGCATCGAACACCCGCCCGATGGGGTTGAGCGGAGAATTGATCATCACCAGCTTGGTACGCGGCGTGATCGCGGCCGCTAGCATGGCGTGGCTTAGCCGAAAATTCGGCGGCGACAAGGTCACGGTCTTGACCGTCGCGCCTGCCGCCTCGGCAATCGGGCGATAGGAATCATAAGCAGGCTCGATCAGCACGACTTCATCGCCGGGGCCAACCAGACCCATGATGCCGGCCGTCAGCGCTTCGGTGCCGCCCGACGTGACCAGGACTTCGTCCTGCCAATCGTAATCCAGCCCATAAAATCTTTTGGCATGCGCCGACAAGGCACGGCGCAACTCCGGCACGCCCGGCATGGGCGGATATTGATTGGGCCCTTCCATCAACACTTTGGCCGCGACCGCGCGAACCGATTCCGGTCCGTCGATATCTGGAAAGCCCTGCCCGAGATTGACCGCCTTATGAGTGGTGGCCAGGGCCGACATCACGGTGAAAATGGTGGTTCCCTGTCTGGCAAAGACGGGGTTGAAGGCGGGAGATGTGCTCATGCCGGGCACTTTTGCAGAGGCCGCTTGGGCTGACAAATGGCTGGGCGGGTCGCCCCCAAAGCAAGCAATTTGCCCTAATAATAGGCAGTGAAAGGTGCCGCTCCTGTGGGCAACCCCCACAAATCCTTGAAAGCCCAGGCAAATGCGGCAAAAAAGCCCGGCATAAAGCCGGTAACTCCGCTAAAAACGCCTCCCGGGGACACCCCGTGGACGAGCGAAGGGCCACATGAAAAAAATCGAAGCCATCATCAAGCCGTTCAAGCTCGATGAAGTGAAGGAAGCCCTGCAGGAGGTCGGTGTGCAAGGCATCACCGTCACCGAAGCCAAGGGCTTTGGCCGCCAGAAGGGTCACACCGAGCTTTATCGCGGCGCCGAATATGTCGTGGATTTTCTGCCCAAGGTGAAGATCGAGATCGTGGTGCCGGATTCGCGACTGGAAGCGTCGATCGAAGCGATCCAGAAAGCCGCACGCACGGGCCGCATCGGCGACGGCAAGATTTTCGTCCTCAATGTCGAGGAAGTCATCCGCATCCGCACCGGCGAAACCGGTCAGGATGCGATCTAGAGGAGCGTCGGCGAGAGCCGGAGCGACAAAAGTGAACCTGATTTAAAAGCGCGGGCTCACCGCGGTTTTTAGACAATTATCGAAGGGAAGACTGAAGCCATGGCCGAGAAGAAAACGACAGCCGCCGACATCTTGAAACTGATCAAGGAAAAGGACGTCAAATTCGTCGATATCCGTTTCACCGACCCGCGCGGCAAGTGGCAGCATGTCACGTTCGACCTCTCGATGGTCGATGACGATTTTCTGAACCACGGCACGATGTTCGACGGTTCGTCCATTGCCGGCTGGAAGGCGATCAACGAGTCCGACATGCTCCTGTTGCCGGACCTGGAAACCGCGGTGATCGATCCCTTCTTCGCCCAGACCACCCTGATCCTGGTCTGCGACGTCCATGAGCCCACCACCGGCCAGCGCTATGGCCGCTGCCCGCGCTCCATCGCCAAGGCTGCCGAATCCTATGTGAATTCCTCGGGCATCGGCGACACCACCTATTTCGGCCCGGAAGCCGAATTCTTCGTGTTCGACGATGTGCGCTTCGATGTCGGCATGAACAAGGGTTTCTATTACGTCGACAGCAAGGAAGGCGCCTACAACAGCGGCACCGAATATGAGCAGGGCAATCTAGGCCATCGTCCCGGCGTCAAGGGCGGCTATTTCCCGGTGCCCCCGGTCGATTCCGAGCAGGACATGCGCGGCGAGATGCTCGCCATCATGGGCGACATGGGCATCCAGCCGGAAAAGCACCATCACGAAGTCGCCACCGCACAGCATGAGCTTGGCTTCAAGTTCAACACGCTGACCAAGTGCGGCGATTACATGCAGATCTACAAATACGTGATCCATCAGGTCGCCCAGTCCTATGGCAAGTCGGCGACCTTCATGCCCAAGCCGATCTACGGCGATAACGGCTCGGGCATGCATGTGCATCAGTCGATTTGGAAGGCCGGCAAGCCGCTGTTCGCCGGATCGGGTTATGCCGACCTGTCGGATTTGTGCCTGTATTACATCGGCGGCATCATCAAGCATGCCAAGGCGCTCAATGCCTTCACCAACCCCTTGACCAACAGCTACAAGCGCCTGATCCCAGGCTTCGAAGCGCCGGTGCTGCTGGCCTATTCGTCGCGCAACCGTTCGGCCTCGTGCCGTATTCCCTTCTCGCCCTCGCCCAATGGCAAGCGCGTGGAAGTGCGTTTCCCCGATCCGGGTGCCAATCCTTACCTCGCTTACGCTGCGTTGCTAATGGCCGGTCTGGACGGCATCGAGAACAAGATTCATCCGGGCGCCCCGATGGACAAGGACCTCTACGCCCTGCCGCCGGAAGAACTGGCTAAGGTGCCTCAGGTTTGCGGGTCCTTGCGTGAAGCGCTGGAAAATCTCGACAAGAACCGCACCTTCCTGAAGAAGGGCGGCGTCTTCACTGACGATTTCATCGACAGCTAT
The DNA here is from genome assembly GCA_040389405.1 of Pseudomonadota bacterium. Taxonomy (GTDB): domain Bacteria; phylum Pseudomonadota; class Alphaproteobacteria; order Micropepsales; family Micropepsaceae; genus Rhizomicrobium. Next base: position 463,354 of record JAZJZY010000003.1, read on the forward strand.
ATCGAGCTGAAGATGGAAGAGGTTTATGCCTTCGAGCACACGCCTCATCCGGTCGAGTTCAAGATGTATTATTCGGTCTGATTTCCCTTCCGGGAATCGAAAAGGGCGTGGCGCAAGCCGCGCCCTTTTTTATGCCGCGACCGTGGCGCGCGACGGTGTCTTCACCGGCAGCACCACAAAGGCAGAACAGCCGGCACCCTGTTCGCTTTCGATCCAGGCGCGTCCGCCATGCAGTTCCGCCAGGCCCCGCACCAGCGCCAACCCCAGCCCAGTTCCACCGGTCTGGCGGTCATAACGGTTATCCACCTGGCTGAATGGCGTGAAAATACTGTCCAGCTTCTCACGAGCAATACCCGGACCATTGTCCCGGACCATAATCTGAAAACCGCCATCGCGGGCCGCACTGGCCACAACTTCAATGCGTCCGGCTTCCGGCGTGAATTTGACGGCATTGGAAACAAGATTGATCAGGATCTGGCGAAGCGCACGCTCATCGGCGAACAACGCCGGACAGGACGGATCGACATCGATCGTCAGAAGCTGATGCTTTTCGCTGGCCTTGGCACCGGAAAGTTTGAGCGCAATATCGAATGTGCGCCGGGTCTCCAACGGATTGGGGGAAATCTCCATACGGCCTGCTTCGATCTTGGCGATGTCCAACAGATCGTTGATCAGTGACAGAAGATGCGCGCCCGAGGAATGAATGTCGCCCGCATAATCCTTGTAGCGTTCGCTGCCCACCGGGCCAAAACATTCCTGGGCGATGATCTCGGAAAAACCCAGAATGGCATTCAGGGGCGTCCTGAGTTCATGGCTCATGTTGGCGAGGAAGGCGGTCTTGGAAGCGTTGGCGGTCTCCGCCTCGAAGCGCTTCTTGAGAGCATCGTCGCGGGTCTCTTCCAACTCGCGCGCCAGATCCTCGACTTGGAACCTCAACCTTGCGTCCTCATGCATCTGGATCACCAGCGGCCTGCCGGTCCACCACATCTGGAGCCCGAACAGGGGCGACGCAATGGCGATGACGTAATCAAGGGAGGAATCGCCGATCGCGAAGCGAATGGTGGTCATCAGGGAAATTGGCAGCAGGGCACAGATAAACATCGTCATGTTACTGCCCCGCGCCAGAACCAGGGCCGAGACCACTGCGATGCCGGACGTGACGATAAAAAGATGGTTTACCGCACTGCCGCTATCCCATAACAGCCAAGGCATCGTGCCCCAGGCAGCGCTGACGCCGAGTTGCATCCCGCAATGACGATGATACCAGAGGCCCAACCCGCCGGTCGGGTTGCGCGCCATGTCATTCTGGTAAAGCGCCGTCATCGCAGCGACCGTCACCACCGTCGCCAGAATGATCAGTGGAAGAAAAAGTGTCTGGGTGAGCGGGCGGTGACCGAAGAACCCGAACACGTCGGAACAGAGAACGGCCAGCGCCAGTGCCCAAAGCGGCGATGTCAGGCGCGTAGTCCGCACCGATTGCGCGGCGAGATCGAGTTGAGCTTTCAGCACGCGAACGTCGCGGCCGCCGCTCTCATTGTCCGTCAAAATGCCCAACACGGAACTCATCCCAGACCGCTTGTTGCGGCCGGTGAAGTTTAGCAACCGGGCTCTTAACCAATTGCTGACACGCAACTCTCAGGCGCGGGCCCGGGCGTCGTCCATCGCTATGGTTGACGGAAAGTAAAGCGTTGCTATCAGTCCTTTGCCGGGGCCGTTCTTGAGGATGATTTTTCCGGCATGCAGCCGCATAAGGCCATCGACCAGCGCCAGACCCAGGCCCGTGCCACCGGCTTCCCGATCGAAACGATTATCGATCTGGGAAAAAGGCTCCAGAACCCGTGGAAGTTTTTCCTCGGGTATGCCCGGACCATCATCCTGAACGATGACTTCCAGCCCGCCTTCCGCGAGCCCCACGCAAATAACCAAGACATGGCCACCCTCCGGGGTGAACTTCACCGCATTGGAAACCAGATTAAGAAGCATCTGCCGAAAGGCGCGCTCATCCGCCATCACCAGCGGTGTACTGGCGGGACATTCGATTTCCAGCGATTGCCGCTTTTGAAGCGCGCGCGCGCTCATCAGACGGACAACCGCCTCCACCACCGCACGTGGATCGACCCATCTGGGTTCGATCTCCATGCGCCCGGATTCGATCTTGGCCACATCCAGCATATCGTTGATCAAGGAAAGCAGGTGCGCGCCTGACACGTGAATGTCATTGGCATAATCGGAGTATCGCTCGATCTGATCGCGCCCCATGCTCTGATGGGCGATGATTTCGGAAAATCCCAAAATCGCATTCAACGGCGTCCTCAATTCATGACTCATATTAGCGAGGAAAGCAGTTTTGGATGCATTGGCGGTCTCCGCTTCATAACGCTTGTGCAGAGCATCGTCCCTTGCAACTCTGAGCGCCGCCGCCAGGTCTTCATTGACAAAGCGGGCCGCAATCATGGTTCCGAGCTGACGGTTGGAGCCGCGCCCCATCAGCCAGAGATAAATCGTGTAGGCGAAAATGAGCGGCAACAGGGCTTGCGCCAGCGCCTCGCCCGAAAGGATCAAGCGCAAAAGCAGAAATCCACCCTGCATCAACAGCGCGACGGCCAGCAGGCGCATATGCACGGACCGCACAAAAACCACGGCATAGCTCACCAGCGACATGATCATGACGACGAAAATCTGGTTGACCGGATTTCCCGGCAGCCAGAACAGGAATGCGATCACGCCCCACACGCTGCTGAACAGGATCTGGCTACCGATCAGCAGCCGCTCCACGCCAACCATTCCATCTGCGGTGACCTGGCGATATCGCCGATAAATGAAAATTGCCACCGCCGCGCTCAGAAGCTGCAGGCCTTCCGCCGCAATGAGTCGTGAAGCCGGCACCGGCCCCAGCGGGCTTCCCGCCAGGAAAAAGGCGGGAATACAGAGGGCCGTGAACAGGGGATTGAAAATGATCGTCGCGGTGAGACTGTCGATGACGATTTGCAATCGGGCTTGCTGAACCCGCCGGTCTTGGGGCACTTGGAACTGCGATTTGAGCTTGATCTCGGCCAAGGTGGTTGGGGGGCGGTGTTTCCATACCCAAAATAGGGGAACAAGCGTTAACAAGGGCTCTCGCGCAGGAAAACGGTGCACCCGCCCCCGCCCTTAGTTAACGTCCTCAAAGATTTGACGATTCGGCCATGCCCAAAGACACCCAAGACCTGTTCGCCGCCCCCGGTTCCAACACCGGGGCCTATACCGCCAAGGACATTGAGGTTCTCGAGGGCCTGGAGCCCGTGCGCCGGCGCCCGGGCATGTATATCGGCGGAACCGACATCAACGCGCTGCACCACCTCGCCGCCGAAATCCTGGACAATTCCATGGACGAGGCTGTGGCCGGCCATGCCAGCTTCATCGAGATGGAATTCGCACCCGGCAATGTGCTGACGGTGCGCGACAATGGCCGTGGCATTCCGGTCGACCCCCACCCCAAATTCAAAAACAAGTCGGCGCTGGAAGTGATCATGACCACGCTGCATGCCGGCGGAAAATTCGATGGCAAGGCCTATGAGACCAGCGGCGGCCTGCATGGCGTCGGCGCCTCGGTGGTCAATGCCTTGTCGGAGTGGATGGAAGTGGATGTCGCGCGCGACAAGCGCGGACACAAGATGCGCTTCGAGCGCGGCGAGCCGAAAGGCAAGCTGAAGGAACTGGGTGCCGTCAACCGTCGGGGTACCATCACCAGCTTCAAACCCGACCCGAAGATTTTCGGCGATACGGAATTTTCACCGGCGCGGCTTTATCGCATGGCCAAGTCCAAGGCCTATCTGTTCCGCGGCGTGGAAATCCGCTGGTCCTGCGATCCCTCCCTGATCAAGGACGAAACACCGGCGCAAGACACGCTGAAATTTCCCGGCGGTCTGCTCGATTTTCTCAAAGGCGAGATCGGCAAGTCGAACACCATCAACAACCGCGACTTTGCGGGACGCACAGAAAACCGCGACGGCCGCGGCGCGGTGGAATGGGCGGTGGCCTGGACACCGGCGATCGATCCCTTCGTCCGCTCCTATTGCAACACGATCCCCACCCCGCAGGGCGGCACCCATGAACAAGGATTGCGCAACGCTTTGACCAAAGCGCTGCGCGCCCATGGCGAGCGTGCCAACAATCGCAAAACCAACCTGATCACCGCCGACGATGTGATGGAAGGCGCTTGTGCCGTGCTCTCGATCTTTATTCGTGAGCCGGAGTTCCAAGGCCAGACGAAGGACAAACTTTCAAGCCCCGATGCTCAGCGGCTGGTCGACACCGTGGTGCGTGATCATTTCGATCACTGGCTGGCCGACAGCCCCGCCGATGCCGACAAGTTGCTGGATTTCGTCATCGACCAGGCTGAAGACCGGCTGCGCAAACGGCAGGAAAAAGAAGTCTCGCGCAAGGCCGCAACCCGCAAGTTGCGCCTGCCCGGCAAGCTGGCCGACTGCACCCGCGATGCGGCTCAGGGGACAGAGATTTTTCTGGTCGAAGGCGATTCTGCAGGTGGCAGCGCCAAACAGGCGCGCGACCGTGCAACCCAGGCGATCCTGCCCCTGCGCGGCAAGATCCTGAACGTGGCCAGCGCCGGCGCGGGCAAGCTGCAACAGAACCAGGAACTGTCCGACTTGGTGCAGGCTCTGGGCTGCGGCACCGGCGCCAAATACCGCGAGGACGATCTGCGGTACGAAAAAGTGATCGTGATGACGGATGCCGATGTCGACGGCGCCCATATCGCTTCACTGCTTCTTACTTTCTTCTATCGCGAGATGCCGGAACTGATCGAGGGCGGTCATCTCTATCTCGCCATGCCCCCGCTCTATCGCCTGGCCCAGGGCGCCAAAACTATTTATGCGCGCGACGATGCCGACCGCGAACGCCTGCTCAAAAGCGAATTTCGCGCCAACGCCAAGGTGGAAATTTCCCGCTTCAAGGGGTTGGGCGAAATGATGCCGCAGCAATTGAAAGAGACAACCATGCGTGTCGGCAACCGCACCCTGATTCAGGTGCAGATCGCTGACGGCAAGGGGACCGAAGACATGGTGGAGCGGCTGATGGGCAAGAAGGCCGAGCTGCGCTTTCAGTTCATCCAGGAAAACGCCGCCTTTGCCACCAGCGTGGATATTTAATCCACGCGCAAGCGGGTCGCCAATTCGGTGAGATCGCCCGATTGCGATGGCGTGCCGAGTTCACCCCTGGCCTTCAGCAATTTTTCTCCTCCGGCCGGCAGACCGTAACGCTGTTCGGATAAGAAAAATGTGAAGGGAGACGCTTGTCTTTGTTCCAATGTCACGATCGCGTCGCGACAACCCGGCGATGCGCATCTGATCAGAAAGGGTTGCTTGGGATCACGCACGGGCATCGATTTCCCATCCATCGTGACACGCAAAAGGTTGGCCATCGCAGGCACTGTGACCGTCATGCTGTCTGCCGCCTGCGATCCTTGCAGCGTCAGAACGACTTGGGGGCCATCGCGGGTAACTCTGGCGCGCGGCAGGGGAAATAATGGCGCCCCACCATCGGCGACATAGCCGCGCAAGCCGGCATTTTCGGCAACGGCTTGCGGCTTTTGTGAAAAGGACGCCGCAGCACGGACCGCCTCAGGCAGCGGCCGCACCGGATCGGCCATCCAGAATGCGCGGCCCCCCGCCTCGACATAGCGAAAATTCAGCCGCTGCGGATGCGCGGCATCGAAAGCCGGTACAAAGCCCGCCGCAATTGCCGCAATCAACGTCAGCGCGCCGCAGAAACCGATCTGCCGGCGGCTGAATCGAAGCGATGGCGACAGGGTCATCAATCCCATGGCGGCCGGCACCGTGAAGAGCGGCGTTACCGCTAGTCCCATCAAAGGTTCTGCCTGCGCCGCCAATTGAATCCAGACCAGCAGCGATGCCAGTGCCGGCACCCAATTGACTCCAAACGGCAAAGCCGCTGCCGCGACAAGTGCCGGAAATAGAAAATAGGGGCTGAGGCCTGGCAGCATCCAGGCGGACACGACCGCAAAGCCCGCGAACCACAGCCAACTTGCCATGGCAGCTGCACGTCGCGCCGCCAGCAACGCCAAAGTCCAGACACCGAGCGCCAGCGCCACGCGCAGCGCCAATGGTTGTGCATAGGCGGGGTCGGCATGTCCCGAGATCGATGCCGCCAGCGCCTTCAGTGCAAAGCCGGCTGCCACTGCGCCGATCAGAAAAAGCGGCGGCGTCAGCAATTGTGCGAATGCAGGCCGCTGCCGCCATGTCAGCCATGCGATTATGACGAATGCCAGCAGCGAAAGCGGCAACGCCCAATGGACACCCATGCGCGGCAGCCAGACGCCCATCGCATCCAGATAGATGGCATTGCCACTTTTGAGCGTCGCGAAATCCTGATCCATCAACGCCCGCGTCAAGCCGAGCACGGCATCGCCGCTGCTTTGCAGGCTGCGCGGATCGAGATTGGCGATCGTGTCCAATGCGGTGTGGTAATGGGCGACATCGCCCAGAAACGCGAAATTGTAGCCCGCGATCCCTGCACCCAGAAACGGGGTCAGATCGGTGTCATTGGGCAGGAATTTGTAGATCTCGCCATACAACGAACTGCTGGCCGGGCGCGCCACACTGCGCGCATAGAGATCGATCAGAGCTGCATCGCCGGGACTGGTCTGGAACAACAAGCTTTGGCCCTTGGATCCGCGCGCCTCGACATTGAGAACGATGCCCGTCCGATCGCGCCAATGCGGATCTTCCGCGAAGGCCGCCGCTCCCAGCAATCCGGCCTCTTCGCCGTCGGTGAAAAGCGCAATCACGGGATGCCGCGATCGGATGGCGGCCGCTTTGAGGGCGCGGATGGTTTCCAGAACGGTTGCAACACCGGAACCGTCATCGCCCGCACCCGGTCCGGCAGGAACCGAATCCATGTGCGCCATCAGGACAATCGCCTTGCCCTCTCCCGGCACCACCTCTGCGATCAGGTTGGCGATATCGGCGCATGCGATGGCCGGCCAACGCGGTTCGCTGAAACACTGACGCGCCGCAAGGGTGGCGACGGGAACCTGCAATCTGTCCAATTCCTGGCGCACGCGTGCATGGACAGCGGCATTCTCCAGAGATCCTGCCGGATGCGGACGCTGAGGCCCCTGAATGCGACCGAGCACGATTTTGGCACGAATCGCGGAAAAACTTTCCGTCGGCGCGTTGGCGCTGCGCGGTTCGGGCCCGTTCTGCACATAAGCGGCCAAAAACCAGACGGCGATCGCCGCCAGAGCCCATAGCCAGTTGCGCATCCCTGTCATTGCGTCATCCCCCTGTCGAGGCTGACGCGAAGCGCGTGCGCGTGCAACCGGCAACGGCATGCCCAATGCGCAGCCTTTTGGAGACAGTTGAGAAGCCTAGGCTCGCGCCGTTCCTGGCTTTTACCCTCTGCCAAGGCACCGCAAGTTCCATCGTTGGGGCCCGCCCCATGAGATAACCCCTCGCTGTTTATTGACTTTCCGAAGTTTCTTCCTATTTTGCAGGACATCAGAGCGGACGGCCAATTCGGGCTGTCAGGCTTGGGCGCGGTGGACGCGCCCCTTTTCAGGAGCGTGCTACGACCCAAGTGACGATCTCCGGCGCGGAAGCCGGAACCGACGAAGTTGCAACCACAGCTTTGTCCCCTGTTTTAGGCGGCTTTGACGGCCTGGGACTTTCCTCCGATATCCTCAAGGCGGTGGTCGATACCGGCTACACCACGCCGACGCCGATTCAGGCGCAGGGCATTCCGATCGTGCTGGAACGGCGCGACCTGATCGGCATCGCCCAGACCGGCACCGGCAAAACCGCCAGCTTCACGCTGCCCATGATCGAGATGCTGGCGCGCGGCCGCTCCAAAGCGCGCATGCCCCGCGCGCTGGTGCTGGAACCCACCCGCGAACTCGCCGACCAGGTGGCGGAAAGCTTCAACCGCTACAGCAAATATTCCAAGCTCAGCCACGCGCTCCTGATCGGCGGCGTTTCGATGGACGAGCAGACCAAGAAGCTGGATCGCGGCGTGGATGTGTTGATCGCCACGCCGGGCCGTCTGCTGGATCATTTCGAGCGGGGCCGGCTGATGCTGTCTCAGGCCAACATCCTGGTGATCGACGAAGCCGACCGGATGCTGGACATGGGCTTCATTCCCGATGTCGAGCGCATCTGCAAATTGCTGCCCTTCACCCGCCAGACGCTTTTCTATTCGGCCACCATGCCGCCGGAGATTCAGCGCCTCACCGATCAGTTCTTGCATAATCCTGTGCGGATCGAAGTCTCGCGCCCCGCCACCACCGCTTCCAACATCACCCAGGAGCTGGTGGAAATTCCCGCCAATGACTGGGCCAAGCGCGAAGCGTTGCGCCGCCTGATCCGCGAAGCCGAGCCAACCTTGAACAACGCCATTGTCTTCTGCAACCGCAAACGCGATGTCGATGTCGTTGCCAAATCGCTGGTCAAGCACGGCTTCGACGCGGCACCCATTCACGGCGATCTCGATCAGTCGCTCAGGACCAAGACCCTGGACCGCTTCCGTGCCGGCGAACTCAAAATCCTGGTCGCCAGCGATGTCGCCGCCCGCGGCCTGGACGTACCTGCGGTCAGCCATGTTTTCAATTTCGACGTTCCGATCCATGCCGACGATTATGTCCACCGCATCGGCCGCACCGGCCGCGCCGGACGCAGCGGGCAGGCCTATATGCTGGCCTCGCCCCGCGACGCCAAATATGTGGAGTTCATCGAGAAGCTCACGGGCAACAAACTGGCCCGGCGGCAGATGACCGATCTGGAAGTGCGCGAGGATCGCGCGCCCCGCCGCGATGACAAGCGTGGTGGCCGCGACCGTGGTCGTGGCGCCAAGCGTGGCCATGACCGCCGCCCGCCCGATGGCAAATTCCATGAGCATGTCGCGCCCATAGAACCGGCCCGCGAAGCGCCGGTTGAGGTCAGCCTTCCCACGCCCGCGATCCTGGATGCGCCGCGATCCGAACGGCCCCAGCGCCAAGAGCAAAAGCCTCATGGTTCAAGGCCGCACGGCCAGAAGTCTCAAGGCGACAAGCCTCACGGCGAAAGAAAATCGCAGCACAAGGCGCAGACCCCCTTGGCGGAAAAGGAGCCGGTGGACCATAGCCAGCTTCCCGCCTTCCTGTTCCGCAAGGTGCCGATGCCGAAGCGCGAACCCCAGGAATAGCGTTTCGTCTGTTTTCTCATCTAGGAAAAGCCCGGAAATCACGCTTTGCGGTGGTTCCGTTTAACTGTTTCTTACCCACCACCCGACCAAACTCGGCGCATACCCCAAGGCCGTAGATGGGGGTGGGGGAAGTTGTGTTGAGACCCGACCGTGAACAGTCGCTTGCCCGAGCTGCACTCGACCTGATGGCCGAATGCGGTGTGATCCCCACGCCCGATAATTTCGAACTTTTCTATGCCCACGCCACCGGCGAGGTCTCGGCCGTCAGCCATGCTATCGGCGAAATGCTAGCCCAGAAAAAACCTTTCACGCCGGAAATCCTCCAGGAATTACGCACGCGGACCCGCGCCGCCGCCGCGATGGAGCAAGTCGGCGAAGGCATGAATTCTGTCATTGCGGGCGTGATGGGCCGCTTGAACGATGCGGGCCGTGATGCCGGCCACTACAGCAGCCGATTGTCGGCGGCTACCGGCGAGCTGGACGCCGACCAGTCTCCCGATGACCTGCGCAAGCTGGTGAGCAATCTGCTCGCCGCCACGCGTGAGATGGAAAACCGCACCAGCAGCCTCGAAAAGGAGTTGCAGAAATCCTCCGATCAGGTCAGCGACCTGCGCAGCAAGCTGGAAGACGTGCACAAGGAATCGCTCACCGATCCCTTGACCGGCATTTCCAACCGCAAGGCGTTCGACAATGCGTTGGCGGCAGCGGAAACCGCAATGTCCGAAGGCGACGATCCGGTTTCGGTCCTGTTGTGCGACATCGATCATTTCAAGAAATTCAACGACAATTGGGGACACCAGACCGGCGACCAGGTTCTGCGGCTGGTGGCGAGTTGCCTGTCGGAGAATGTCAAAGGCCGCGATACTGCGTCGCGCTATGGCGGCGAGGAATTCGGCGTGGTGCTGCGCGGCACCGCGCTTCGTGACGCCATGCGGATTGCCGAGCAGATTCGCCATGCCGTGGAAGCCCGCAGGCTGGTGAAGAAATCGACCGGCGATGTGCTGGGCACCATCACTATTTCCATCGGCGTCGCCCAGTTCGCGCCCGGGGAAAAAGCCGAGACGGCAGTTCGCCGGGCCGATTCCTGTCTCTACGGCGCCAAACAGAACGGGCGCAATTTGGTGATCTCCGAAAAAGATCCCCGCATGGCCCTGCTTTCCACAAACGCTGCTTGAATTCCCCCATCTGTCCGGCACGCGGGCAAGCCCACTACCGGACGTTCGGCACGCTGTCGCTACCGAACTCCCCCGTCAGCGGCTCTGTCGCACGGGGGAAGAAAGCCTGCGCAGATTGAGAGGTCGGTAGGCGCCTATTGCACAAACCGGTATGCTGCGTCCGGGCGATCCCCGGGAGGAAAGCACTGCGCACCGATTTCGACCGTTGTTATGTGACGATACAGACGGGCGTCGCGATTCTGACTTTGAACGATCCGCAGACGGTCAATGCAGCGTCTTTGGCGATGATGCAGGGATGCCTCAAGGCAATGGACGCCATCGAGGCCGATACAAGCCTGCGGGCGATCGTTCTGACCGGAGAAGGCCGAGGTTTCTGTTCTGGCGCGAACTTGACGGAACCCCCACCGCAAGGCGCCGATCTCGGCGACGCGCTGGAACGCACGTATCATCCCTTTTTGCGCCGGCTGCGCGATACAAAACTTCCCATTGTCACGGCCATGAATGGCCCGGCGGCCGGGGTCGGCATGAGCCTGGCGTTGATGGGCGATCTGGTGATTGCGGCGCGGTCGGCCTTTTTCGCGTTGGGTTTTACCCGATTGGGTCTGGTGCCCGATGGCGGCGCGACCTGGCTTCTGCCGCGGTTGATCGGGCTGGCGCGCGCCCGCGAATTGGCGCTTCTGGGCGACCGGCTGCCGGTCGAAAAAGCGCAGGCCTGGGGGCTGATCCACAAGGCCGTAGACGATGAGATCGTAGTGGACGAAGCCCTGATGCTGGCATTGCGCCTGTCGCGCGGACCCAAGGCGATGGCACTCACCCGCAAACTGTTCTGGGAAAGCAGCAGTCATACGTTCGAGGAGCAACTGAAACAGGAACAGGCGGCGCAGCGCGCGGCCGGCAATACTCAGGATTTCCGGGAAGGTCTGACGGCGTTTCTCGAGAAACGCGATCCTCGTTTCAAGGGAGAATGATGCCCGCTAGCGGGTGGATTTCCTGGCGGACCTGGCCTTCGGGCTGCCGCGCTTTTTCTGGGCCGTGGGTGATTGCAACGCCACGGCAAAAGCGATCCGCGCCCACCGGGCCAGTTCGTCTGGCTCGTCATAGAGCCGGTCGGGGAGTTCGTAATAGGACGTGAGTACGCCACCTGCATTTTTAAACTTGTAAAAGAGCGGGCCGGCACCTTCGGCAATGAAGGCCTTGCGGCTTTCCTCGTTGGTTTTGAAGTAGAGCCTTTCCTCATAGACGATCCCGAACATCAACCCGTCGCGGAACAACCCTTCACTGCCGAACATGCGGCGCACCGCGATCTTGCCGAATGGCGCGAACAGATCGTTGAAACGATCCGGATCGCTTTTCGCCGACACTTCAATCCGCCTTGGCGGGTGTGATGGAGACCGACTCGCCGCAGCCGCAGGAGGCCGTCTCGTTCGGATTGCGGAAGGTAAAGCGCGAACCCAGCTTGCCGGTCTCGAAATCCATCTCGGTGCCGATCAGGAAGAGAATCGCCTTGGGCTCGATGAAGATCTTCACGCCTTGATCTTCCATCACTTCGTCCAGGGGGTTGGTCTCTTCCGCATAATTCATGGTGTAGCTCATGCCGGCGCAGCCGCCATTGGTAACGCCCACGCGCACGCCCAGATATTTGCCCTCCGCATCCACCATGATCTGGCGCAGACGATTTGCCGCCGCTTCGGTCAGGCGGACGGGCTTCGGGCGCTCTCTTCTCGGGCGAGTTGCTTGGATATTTTCCATGGGCGTTTCCATCAGAACATGTTCAGTTCGAGCTTGGCTTCTTCGCTCATGCGCTCGGGCGTCCAGGGCGGATCGAACGTCATGTTGACCGTGACCTGACCGATACCATCCACATTCTCCAGCGCCGTCTTGACGTTGACCGGCATTTCGCCGGCCACGGGGCAATTGGGCGCGGTGAGCGTCATGTCCACCGTGACATCCTTGTTGTCGGCCACGTCCACCTTATAGATGAGGCCGAGTTCGTAAATATCAACCGGGATTTCCGGGTCGAAGACAGTCTTGAGCGCGATCACCAGCTTGGAGGTGAATTCGTCCAGCTCTTGCGGACTAAGGGCGGATTGCACGGCCTGTTCGCTCATGCGGCGCTCCCATCGGTGGCGCCCTCGTCCACGGCATTTTTAAAAGTATGCCAAGCCAGGGTGGCGCATTTCACCCGCATGGGGAATTCCGAAATTCCTGACATCACATCCAGATATTCCCGGTCATCCGGGGACAAGTCGGGGGCGTTCTCACCCTTCGCGAGATGCAGAAAACTTTCCATCAATTTTTTCGCTTCCGCCTGGGTGCGGCCGGCCAGCATTTCGGTCATCAGCGACGCTGACGCCTGGCTGATGGCGCAGCCCTTGCCCTGGAATTTGATATCGGCAACCCGGCCATCCGCATCCAGTGCCAGCATGATCGTGACGCGATCCCCGCACAGCGGATTGAAACCCTCGGCTTTGTGGGTCGCGTTATCCAAAGCGCCAAAATGGCGCGGATGACGCGAATGGTCGAGGATCACTTCCTGATATAGCTCTCGAAGCGACTGATCCATGACTAACCCAAAATCTCCCGCGCCTTGCTTAAGCCCGCTACCAACGCATCGACATCGGCGCGGTTGTTATACAGTCCAAAGCTGGCCCGGCTGGTCGAAGCGACGCCGAACCGTTCCATCAACGGTTGGGCGCAGTGATGACCGGCGCGAACCGCCACACCTTCACGATCCAATATGGTGGCGAGGTCGTGAGCATGCATCCCCTCCGCCTCAAAAGAAATGATGGCGCCCTTGCCGGGCGCATCGCCGATCACCCGCAACCAGTTGAAGTCGCGCAATCTTTCGCGGGCATAGGTCAGAAGATCATGCTCATGCGCTTTGATGGCGGCACGATCCAGCGCCATCAGGTAATCTATGGCCGCCGCCAGCCCGACCGCTTCGATGATCGGCGGTGTTCCTGCCTCGAAACGCGCCGGCGGCTCGGCATAAGTGACGATGTCCTTGGTCACTTCCCGGATCATCTCGCCGCCGCCATTGAAGGGGCGCATCGCCTTCAGATGCGCGCGCTTGGCGTACAGCGCGCCGATTCCGGTCGGGCCATAAATCTTGTGGCCCGTGAGGACGTAAAAATCGATGTCCAGCGCCTGAACATCGATGATTTCATGCACCGCGCCTTGGCAGCCATCCGCCAGCACCGGCACGCCCTTGGCATGGGCGCGGGCAACGATCTGCTGAAGCGGCGTGACAGTGCCCAGCACATTCGACATATGGGTGATGGCGACCAGTTTGGTCTTGGACCCGATCGCGGCATCCAGCACCTCGATGTCCAGGCTGCCATCGTCGCGGACATCCACCCATTTGAGCACCGCGCCATGGCGTTCGCGTAAAAAATGCCAGGGCACGATGTTGGAGTGGTGTTCCATCACGGACAACACAATTTCATCGCCCGGCTGAATACGCGGGGCCAGGAAACTGTAGGACACCAGATTGATGGCTTCCGTGCCGCCCTTGGTGAAGACGATTTCGTCCTCGCGGGCGGCATGGAGGAATTTTTGCACCGTGCGCCGGGCAGCCTCATAGGCATCGGTGGCGGTGGCGGACAGATAATGCACGCCGCGATGGACATTGGCGTAGTCCGTCTGGGCAAAATGGGTCATCGCATCCAGAACCTGGCGGGGCTTCTGGGCAGACGCGCCGCTGTCGAGATAAATCAGCGGCTTGCCGTAAACTTGGCGCGACAGAATAGGAAAATCTGCGCGGATTTTTTTCACGTCGAACGCGAGCACGATTTTGGCAGCGGCAGTCATGCCGACACCTCGTTCAAGGCAACGCTGACTGCACCACGGATCATTTCCCGCAGATCAGCATTGGCGATATCCGTCAGCGCGTCTTCCAGAAAGGCATGGATCAGCAGATGCCGGGCGTCCTTTTCCGGAATGCCCCGGGCGCGCAGATAGAATAGCGAATCCGCATCCAGATCGCCCACTGCCGCGCCATGGGCGCATTTGACATCGTCAGCGAAAATTTCCAGTTCGGGCTTGAGGTCAGCCTCGGCACGGCCATCCAGCAACAATGCTTTCGCGGTCTGATGACTATCGGATCCATTAGCGCCGTGCGCCACGATGACCTTACCCTGATAGACCGCCTGCGCCTTGCCGGCTGCTACCTTCTTGAAAAGCTGGGTACTTTGCGTGCGGCCTACCGCATGGGTGACCTTGGTGGTGACGTCGGCGTGCTTGTCGCCGGATAGCACGCTGACCCCGGACAGATGCGCCTCTGCACCCTCGCCATTCAGGACGATCGCCAACTCGATGCGCGATAGCTTGGCACCGAAATTGGCGAAATGGCCGCGATAGACAGCGTTCCGTGCCAAAGTGAGGGAAATTTCCTCCACCTGCACGCAGTCGGAGACCGGAGAAAGGCGGACATGATTCAGTTGGGCGTTCGGGCCCAGCACGATTTCAAATCCGGTATTGCGCGTTTCGTGCGCGTCAAACTTCTCTGACAGGGTCAGCGCGGCGCCTTCTTCCAGCACCAGCAATGCCCGCACATGACCCTCCCCCGCAAAATCGAGCGGCAGGATATCTTCGATGATCTTGCCCTTGGGAACGCGCAGCGCGATGCCGCCCCGCGCTTTGGCCAGCGATATGGCGCTCACGGCATTGCCGTTCAGCTTGCCGTAATGCGCTTTCACCCAATCGGGCCGGTTCGGCTCGTCCAGATCAAACATTTCCACGCCAGCCGGAATCGCACCGACGGACACACGCGCGGACGCTTCGCCGAACCCGGCATCACCGAGGGCGCGTGCGAGGTCGGAATATTTCCATTCCTCGACCCGGCGTGTGGGAAGCGCGAGCGCTACCGTCATGCCGCATCCTTTACGATCTGCTCATAGCCCTTGGCTTCCAGCTCCAGGGCCAATTCCTTGCCGCCTTCGGCAACGATCCGGCCGTTGGCCAGTACATGGATGCGGTCGGGCACGATATAGTCCAGCAGGCGCTGGTAATGCGTGATTACCAGCATGGCGCGTTCCGGCGCGCGCAGGCCGTTGACGCCTTCCGCCACCAGTCGCAGCGCATCGATGTCGAGGCCTGAATCCGTTTCATCCAGAATCGCCAGCTTGGGCTCGAACAGCGCCATCTGGAGAATTTCCAGCCGCTTCTTTTCGCCGCCGGAGAAACCGACATTCAAGGCGCGCTTCAGCATCTCTTCCGAGACGTTCAGGGCCGAAGCCTTTTTGCGCACAGTCTTGAGAATGCCGATGGCGTCCATCTCGGATTCGCCCCGGCTGCGGCGCTGGGCGTTGAGGGCGCTCTTCAGGAACATCATGGTGGTGACGCCCGGAATCTCCACCGGATACTGCATCGCCAGGAAGACACCCTTGGCGGCCCGCACTTCCGGCGGCAGGGCGGCGAGGTCCTCGCCATTATAGCTGATGCTGCCTTCGGTGATTTCGTAGCCGGCACGGCCCGCCAGCACATAGGACAAGGTGGATTTTCCCGACCCGTTCGGGCCCATGATGGCATGCACCTGCCCGGCATCGACCTTGAGGTTCAACCCCTTCAGGATTTCCTTGCCGCCGACCGCGACGTGAAGGTTTTTGATGTCCAGCATGATCAACCCACAGAACCTTCCAGAGAAATACCGACCAGTTTTTGCGCTTCGACCGCGAATTCCATCGGGAGCTGTTGCAGCACTTCCTTGCAGAAACCGTTGACGATCAGTGCCACCGCTTCTTCCTGCCCAAGGCCGCGCTGCAGGCAATAGAACAGCTGGTCTTCCGCGATCTTCGAGGTGGTCGCTTCATGTTCGACGCGGGCCGAGGGATTGCGGCTTTCGATATAGGGCACGGTATGAGCACCGCATTCCCCGCCGATCAGCAGGGAATCGCATTGGGTGAAGTTGCGGGCATTTTCCGCTTTGCCGTAAACGCTGACCAGGCCGCGATAGGTATTCTGGGCCTTGCCGGCGCTGATCCCCTTGGAAATGATCCGCGAGCGCGTGTTCTTGCCCAGATGGATCATCTTGGTGCCGGTATCGGCTTGCTGGTAATTGTTGGCGATGGCGATGGAATAGAATTCGCCGACGCTCTCGTCGCCGCGCAGAATGCAGCTGGGATATTTCCAGGTGATGGCAGACCCGGTCTCTACCTGGGTCCAGGAGATCTTGGAGCGTACGCCCCGGCAATCGCCGCGCTTGGTGACGAAATTGTAGATGCCGCCCAGCCCGTTCTCGTCGCCCGGATACCAGTTCTGCACCGTGGAATATTTGATCTCGGCATTATCCAACGCCACCAGTTCGACCACCGCGGCATGCAGCTGGTTCTCGTCCCGCTTGGGTGCAGTGCAGCCTTCCAGATACGAAACATAAGAGCCTTCGTCCGCCACGATGATGGTGCGCTCAAACTGACCGGTCTCGCTGGCATTGATGCGGAAATAGGTCGACAGCTCCATCGGGCAACGCACGCCCTTGGGCACATAGACAAAGGTACCGTCCGAAAAGACTGCCGAGTTGAGCGTGGCGAAGAAATTGTCCGTCACCGGCACCACGGTGCCGAGATATTTCTTCACCAGATCCGGATAGTCGCGGATGGCTTCGGAGATCGGGCAGAAGATCACGCCCGCCTCGTTCAGCTTGTCCTTGAAGGTGGTGGCGACGGAAACTGAATCGAACACCGCATCGACAGCAACGCCCGCCAGCGCCATCTGCTCATGCAGAGGGATGCCCAGTTTCTTGTAAGTCTCCAGCAGCTTGGGATCGACTTCATCCAGCGACTGTTTCAGCGGCGTGTTTTTCGGCGCTGCGTAATAATAGGCGTTCTGATAGTCGATGGTGGGATAATGCACCCGCGCCCAGGTCGGCTCTTTCATCGAAAGCCAGCGCCGGAACGCAGCCAGACGCCATTCCAGCATCCATTCCGGCTCACCCTTTTTCGCCGAGATGAAGCGTACCGTGTCTTCGGACAGGCCCTTGGGCGCCCGCTCCATCTCGATGTCGGTGACGAAGCCGTATTTGTATTTCTCGCCCAGTCCGGCGACAGTTTCCTTGGTTTCTAATGCAGCGGACGACATGGCAACCTCACGCGGCCGCACGGGCGCGAACCCGTGATGCAAGTTTCACAAGCGACGCCACCACGGCATCGGCATCTTCTTGGGTCGAATTCCAGCCGAAGCTGACCCGGATGGAGGCACCGGCAAGTTCATCGGCCACACCCATCGCGGACAACACATGCGACGGCGCAATCTTGCCGGACGAACAGGACGAGCCTGCACTCACCATCACACCATCCAGATCCAGCGCGATGACGATATTCTGAGACGACAGACCCGGCAGCGCGACGTTGGAAGTATTTCCCAGACGCGGGGCGCCTTCGCCGAAGATGACCGCATCCGGCAGGCTGGTTCTCAGCGCCCGCTCGAAACGATCACACACCGAAGCGATCCGCGCCCGTTCGCCGGTATCCGACAGAACAGCCTCCACGGCAGCGCCAAAACCGGCGATACCGGAGAGATTTTCCGTCCCGGCGCGCAAACCCTTCTGCTGCCCGCCGCCCGTCATCTGCGGCGCCAGCGGTGCTTCCTCGCGCACCACCAATGCGCCCACGCCTTGAGGCCCGCCCAGCTTGTGCGCGGAAAGCGTCATGTAATCGCAAATCCCGGCATCGAGATCGATTTTGCCCGCGGCGGTCACCGCATCCACCAACAGCAAAGCGCCCGCCTCCCGGCAGAGACGCGAAATCTGGTCGATCGGCTGCACCACGCCGGTTTCGTTGTTCGCCGCCATCACGGCAACCAGGGCGCGGCCTTTGCCTTCGCGCAGTGCCACGCGCAACGCCTCCAGATCCAACACGCCCTCTGCCGTCACCGGCAATGTCTCGAGCCGCACCCCGGCGGCACGCTCCGCCACCACCTGCGCGGTCTTCAACACCGAGCTATGCTCGATGGCGCTGACAAACAGACGCGTGATGCGGGCGGATTTTTCTGTTTCGCTGCGATCGATGGCGCCTTCGACGGCACCCCACAATGCCAGCGCATTCGCTTCGGTGGCGCCACTGGTGAAGATCACCTGATCGGACTTGGCGCCCACAAGCTTGGCCACCAAGTCGCGGGCCTTTTCCACCACCGCGCGCGCTGCGCGGCCATGGGCATGCACCGAGGACGGATTGCCCGTGATGGTGAGCGCATGCGCGACCGCGTCGCGGGAAAGCGGGCGGAGCGGCGCAGTCGCATTGTGATCGCAATACGGCATGTGAATCAGGCGGCTTCGAAATCCGCAGCCGCGCCTTCGCTGGTTTCCTCGGTACCTTCGAAATCGTTGCAGGGGCGCGAACGGCCCAGCACCCGGCGTTCCACCACATCGGCCAGCGAAACCGAGGACAGGAAAACATGTATCTGCTGCCCCAGCTCCTCCCACAGATCATGTGTGACGCAGCGTGCGCCGGTCTTGGTGCAGCCTTTGGAGCCATTGGGCTTGCAGCGGGTAGCCGCGATGGGTTCATCCACCGCCACGATGATGTCGGCGATGCGAAGTTCGCCCGACGGCCGCGCCAAGCGATAACCGCCCCCCGGGCCGCGTACGCTGGTCACCAGCCCGCCTCGCCGAAGTTTGGCGAATAGTTGCTCCAGATAGGACAGAGAAATGTCCTGGCGCTCCGCGATATCGGCCAGCGCCACCGGCTTGGATTGAGTGTTGTTGTCGGGGGCATGTCCGGCCAAATCGGCCATTGCCATCACCGCATAACGTCCCTTGGTGCTCAGCCGCATGACCGATCTCCTTCAAATAGCGGCGTTTTTCCTTGGGGCTTGGGGACAGCTTGGTGTAAGAAGCGCGGCCCGCCCTGGAAAAAAGCCTGAATTCCAGCAAGAGGGATATAGATTTCCCGACCATCCTGGTCAAGTATTCACCGCAATTCTGCCTGTCGCTTACCAAGCCTTTGAGAATAAACGGTTTTTAGTTTCGTCCCTTGCCCTTAAAACCGAGTTTTTCGCTATGCTAAAGCCGCAGAGCCGTCCGTCAGAGAAAAACCATGCCTGACATTATTCTCCCCGGTTCCGCCGGCCGCATCGAAGCCCGCTACCAGCGCCAAAAGGCGGCCGGTGCGCCCATGGCGTTGGTGCTGCACCCCCACCCCCAGTTTGGGGGCACGATGAACAATCCGCTGGTCTATGATCTTTTCCACATGTTCCACGGGCTGGGCTGCACCACGGTGCGCTTCAATTTCCGGGGCGTGGGCCGCAGCCAGGGCACTTTTGACAACGGTTCGGGCGAATTGTCGGACGCCGCCGCCATCCTGGATTGGATGAACACCCTCTATCCCAACCCATCCAATGTCTGGGTCTGCGGCATCTCGTTCGGCGCCTGGATCGGCATGCAGCTTTTGATGCGCCGTCCCGAGATCACGGGCTTTGTCTCCATCGCGCCGCCCGCCAGCATGTACGACTTCGCCTTCCTGGCGCCCTGCCCCGCCTCCGGCCTGATCGTGCACGGCACCAAGGACAATGTGGTGCCGGAAGCCGATGTTCAGAAACTGGTGGACCGGCTGACCGCCCAGAAGGGCATCAAGATCACCTACAACAAGGTCGAAGGCGCCAATCATTTCTTCGACAAGCACGAAGCCGATGTGGTGGAGACGGTGAAGGAATACGTCTCCAACATGATGAGCAAGCCGCGCGAAGGCCGCTGATCGCGCCGTTCAGCGGCGATGGTATTTGCCGCCGGTCATGGGTTGTTTGACGCCGGTGGTGGTCGGTAACGACAGCGGCAATCCCTTTTTCGAGCGCATCGCGAGATAGGCAAAGGCTTCGGCCTCCATCGCATCTCCGTCCCACCCCGCATCCTCGGTTGCGAGCACCGGCGCGTTCACGCGCGCTCTGAGCTGATCCATCAGGAATTTGTTGTGCCGGCCGCCGCCCGTGACAATCCAGGTGGTCGCGGGTTCGGGGAAATATTCACGCGCCCGCGCGATGGAGGCGGCCGTGAAGGCGGTCAAGGTTGCAGCACCGTCTTCAGGCAAAAGCCCTTCCACCGCCTCGCTGCCGAAATCCAACCGGTCCAGCGACTTGGGCGGCAGCCGATCAAAGAAGGGGTTGCTCAGCATCTTGGTCAGGGCTGCATCATTCACCTTGCCGGTACGGGCGAAAAGCCCACTCTCATCGACCGGCTTGCCGAGATGGCGATGCATCCAGTCGTCGATGGGCGCATTTCCCGGGCCGGTGTCGAACGCCAACACAGCGTCTCCAGATATATAAGTGACATTGGCGACCCCGCCGATATTCACCAGCACAAGGGGCGGCGCCAGCTTGGTCTTCCGGGCCAACGCGGCATGATACAGAGGAACCAGCGGCGCCCCCTGGCCGCCCGCTTTGACATCGGCGGTGCGAAAATCATTGACTACATCGATGCCGGTCGTTCGGGCCAGCGCCGCGCCATCGCCGATCTGCCAGGTCCAGTGCTTTTCGGGCCGGTGCAGGATGGTCTGGCCGTGAAAGCCGACCAGCGCCACCTGATCGGCCACCAACCCCGCTTTCTTCAAAAGCGCCTTGACCGCCTCGGCATGCGCCTGCGTCAGGCGATGTTCTGCATCGCGAATGGCATAGGGGACAGGTGCCCCCTGCTCCACACCCCGCGCCTCTTCCAGCGCGGCCCGCAATTGCGCCCGGGTCGGCGCATCATAAGGAATAGTCAGGCTGGCCAGAGGGCGGGCAAGATCCTCGCCATCGGTTTCGATCAGGGCGGCATCGACGCCATCCAGCGACGTTCCGCTCATCAGGCCGATGACTTTCGATATTTCCGGCATTTATGCTATGGCCCGTTAGTTAGTAGGAACCCCCATCTGTCGTAGCTCGGGGCCGGCTCCGCCGCCACCTCGCTCCGACATCTTCCCCCGCCAATAGCTTCGCTATGCGGGGGAAGAAAGCCAGAGTTTACAAAATGCCCGCCGCTCCGCAATTCCAGTCCGCATTCCTGAAAACCTTCGTCGCTCGCGGGGCCTATTATGATTGTTCCGCGCCCGCGGAGCTGGATGCCATGTTCGGGCGTGAGCGCGTCACCGCCTATATCGGTTTCGACTGCACCGCCAAATCCATGCATATCGGCAATCTGGTGCAATTGATGACCCTGCGTCGGCTGCAGCAGGCGGGCCATCGCCCGATCCTGTTGATGGGCGGCGGCACCACCAAGGCGGGCGATCCGTCCGGCAAAGACGAGACGCGGCTGATTCTGACACCCGATCAGATCAACGCCAACAAGCAGTCCATGCTGAGCGGCGTGAAGCATCTGTTGAAATTTGGCGACGGGCCGTCGGACGCCATCATGGTGGACAACGCCGAATGGCTGGACAAGCTGGAGTACATTCCCTTCCTACGCGAAGTGGGACGGCATTTCTCGGTCAACCGCATGCTGACCATGGACAGCGTGCGGCTGCGGCTGGAACGCGAACAGCCCATGTCATTCCTGGAATTCAATTATTCCATCATGCAGGCATATGATTTCGTCGAGCTCTACAAGCGTTATGGCTGCCGCCTGCAATCCTCCGGATCGGACCAATGGGGCAATGTCGTATCCGGCATTGAACTGGGACGGCGCATGGAAAGCGCACAGCTTTTCGGATTGACCACGCCGCTGATCACCACCTCCTCCGGCGCCAAGATGGGCAAAACCGCAGCGGGCGCGGTGTGGCTGAACCAGGACATGCTCAGCGTCTATGATTACTGGCAATTCTGGCGCAACACCGAAGACGGCGATGTGGGCCGCTTCCTGCGCCTGTTCACCGACATGCCGGAAACCGAAATCGCACGGTTAGAGGCGTTGCAGGGCGCCGAACTGAACGATGCCAAGAAAGCCCTGGCCACCGAAGCCACCGCCATTCTGCATGGGCGCGAAGCGGCCGAGCAAGCCGCCGAAACCGCGCGCCGCGCCTTTGAAGAAGGTGCGTCTGCGGAAGGCTTGCCCACCATCCACGCAAAACTGCCCGATGGAATTCTCAACCTCGCCGTCGCCAGCGGATTGGCGGCATCGAACTCGGAAGCGCGCAAGCTGATCACCAACAATGGCCTGAAGTTGAACGATGTGGCGGTCAGCGATCCGCGGTTGATCGTCGATGTGTCGGCACTCAATGCCGACGGCGTCTTGAAACTTTCCAGCGGCAAGAAAAGGCACGTGCTCGTCAAGCCGGTTTAGTTTGGCCAACCTAATTCGGTGCGGGCTTTGGTGGCGCCGCTGCCGGGGCGTTGGAAGGTGCGTTTGCCGCCGTCGGCATATGACCTTCGAAAATCCGGCGCAGAATGCCCGGCGTCAGAACTGACAGCGGATTGACGTCGATCTTGGGCTGGTCGGCATCACCCGTGGCCGAATAGGTGACGCCGAACACGCCCTCACCCTTTTTCGACACCAGCACGTCGCCCAGCAGCGGAATGTTGCCCAACACGGAATTGAGGCCATAAGCCGGCACCAATGAGCCCTTGAGCGCCACCTGATTCTTGGGGCGGTCGATATAGCCATCGGCAGTTGCGCCCACGGCGCGGCCCCGGGCGCGCGCATCATGCACGCTGACCACATTATTCTTTGAAGAAAAGGGCACATTCATATTCTCGACGGAGATGCCGTCGCCGCCCATCAGATCGCCGATGCCGGTCAGCGAGCCGGCCGAGAATAACCGCGCCAGCAGAGGCTGGTTCACCACCTGGAAATCGTCGATGTCCAATGTGCCCTGATAATCCTGCGCCGCCGGACCGAGATCCGGATCGGCCGCACGCCCAGGAAGACTGGCCAAAAGCTTGAGCTTGCCGCCCTTGATACTCTGGAAATTGAACAGGCCTTGGATCAGCTGTCCTGCATCGCCGGCTTCGATGGTCAGCTTGCGTCCGGCCAGGGAGGTTTCGATATTTCCGCTGATCGAAGCCTTGCCGATGCCGCCGGAGAGGGTCAGCGCCGACGGCTTATTGCCGACGCCGGCCAGGTCGAGATTGAAAGGCGCGATCGACACGCCGTCGCGCATCGCCAGCCGATCCAGCCTGGCATCGATGTGAAACGGTCCGGTGGGCGTGTCGTCCTTGGGTTGCTGGCTGCTCGTAACCGCCACGCCGTTGGTGTCACCCACATTGCGCCCGATCAGCGACCCATCCAGCGAACGGCCCCGCAGGACATAATCGTCACCCGCTGCGGAGCGCGTCAGGGTAAAGGACAAATCATTCAACGTGCCCATCTTCACCGATGCAAAATTCAGCACTGAGAGGGCGCCCGCACGATCGAAAGTGGCAGTGCCATTGGCGGTGACGTTGGGGCCGGTCACGCGAATGACTTCGTCCTTGATGATGTCGCCCGGAAGAAAATTGACGGTGACATGTCCGGCCGCCGCTTGTCCCGACTGCTTGCCCAGATGAAGGATAGGGATTGCCAAGGCGGAATTGGTGAGATCCATCGTCACCTCCGCGGTCGTCAGCTGGCCTCGGTGCCCCTGCATGTCGGCATTCATGGGAACCGGGCCGGTCAAGATGCTCTGAAGCCCGATATTCAGGCTTTGCCGGGCCGCATCGGTGATCGTCCCTTTGGCGTTGATCCGGGTGGTGACGGGCTGGGCGGTCTTGAAATCCTCCAACCAGTCGATGGTGAGGCGCGCGTCCGCCAGATTGACGGCACCGGTTTGATGCAAGCGCGAATTGTCGATATCGAAATTGACCGCGCCGTTGGTGAGTTTCAGCCGCCCCAACGTCACCGCAAAATCATTCACCTGCGCCTTGACGGAAATTCCCACCGCGTCTACCGCCAGATCCTGCAACATCGGCACGTCGAAAGTCAGGTCTGTGCTGGCAGCACCCTTGGTCTGTTTCGGATCGATGCCGAAGCGGGTGGGATAACCCAATGGCTGCATGTCGATCAGGGTCATGATCTCCGGCATCTGGCCATCCACATGGGTTGTGAACCGGCCGACCGTGCCATGGACGTGCAAAGTGGGGATCGAAGCGTGTCCG
The DNA here is from genome assembly GCA_040389405.1 of Pseudomonadota bacterium. Classification (GTDB taxonomy): domain Bacteria; phylum Pseudomonadota; class Alphaproteobacteria; order Micropepsales; family Micropepsaceae; genus Rhizomicrobium. The sequence continues at coordinate 487,695 of JAZJZY010000003.1, forward strand.
TTGCGAACGGTAAGGTTGCCGACCCGCCCGCCATCAAAATCTGCCGTGAAACTGTCGCCCAGCAAAGTCGCATTGCCCGAAACGCCGGTCACATGGGTCAGGCCCTGGACGTAACTGCCTTCCACATCCTTCATCGCAAAGCTCAGCTTGAGGGCATCGTCCGGCAGGATTTCTTGATCCAGCATCCCCACCGGGAAATGCGTTTCGAAATTCAAGGGCCCCAGCGAGCCCGCAAAAATATTGGCGGCAATCCATTCGCGCGCGCCCCCCACCACCGGCAGCGGCCAGTAATGCAGCAAAGCGCGCACCGGCAGCGCCGCCAGCTTGCCGTTCAAGGTAAGGCCCGGGGCCTGTCCCTCCGCGCCCAAGGCAATGCCACCGGTGACCGACAAAGCGAAGGCGGGGGCCGTCAGGTTGGCGCGCTTGATGTCGAAGGTGCGCGACGCAAATTGGTAATCGCCATCAACCTGCAGCGACTGAAATCCCACGGGCTGTGCAAAGATGCCCGGCATGGTGAGCGCCACGCGGGTCGATGCGATTGCGGCGCTAATGCTGGCAAGCTTGTCGCCGTCGTAATGGAAATCCGCACCACCCTTGAGACGTACAATCCCTTCGCGTGTATCAAGCGAAAACTGATCCAGGGCGAGGTGATTTTTGTCGCCGTCATAGAGGCCATTGAGATGCAATTGCCGCACATGCAGCGTGCCGCCCTTCAGAGCCGTCAGGGGTAACTCACCGGCTGCCGTCAGATCGAAACCCGCCGCAGTGATATGGGCGCCACTCGCCACCGTGAAGCTGGTCGCAAGATTGACCGACAATGCGATGTCCTTCAGCGGCTTGAACATGGGCGCGTTTGCGGCCAAGGCGCGTGGATCGAGCCCCGTGACCAGCGCATGGCCCGTGACCGGTCCTTTGCCGGGCGGCAAAGCGATGTCGGCTTTGACATGGGCCGTCCGTCCGGAAATCATGGCATCGGTATCGACATGCAGGGCAATGGTGTCGCCCTTGGCGGACATGGTCAGACTTGCGCGCGGTGCGATGATGCTGAGACCGGTGGTCTCGTCGAACAACGCGATATGCGCATTGCGTACCGCGAAACTCAGCAGGCCCGATGTCGATGAGCCGCTGGCTTCGATCACGTCGTTGAGACGCATCAGAACGTCATTGCCGTTCTTGTCACCTTCCGCACCAAGGCGGACGCCCCCCTTCTTCATGTGCACCAGGGAAAGCCGCACACCCACAAGCGTGATGCGCCGCACCTGGATTTTACCGGAGAGGAATGGTGCAGCCGCAAGATCGATGTCGGCCTTGGGCGCTACGGCAACGACCTGGTTGTTGGAATCGAGAATTTTCGCGCCTAGCACGACAAGATTGACCCGCCCTTCGTCGCGGCTCCATTCGATCGCAGCTTGATCATAAGTCAGCGCAATGCCGGGCAACGCCTGTTGGATTGCGCCCGACAAAGTTCCCGCGAAAGGCCCGAGCGAGACCGGACCCAGCAACAGGCGAACGCCCGCGCCCGCGATGAAAAACACCAAGGCCGCGACCAGTCCGCCCACGCAGACGGCCGCCCCACTGATGTGGTGGGCTTTGATGTAATTGGCAAAAGGCAGTCTCAAGCGGGTCGATCCGGACTGGAAAGCGGCAACATTATCGCACCTGTTGGGCCTAAAAAGGGCAGACAACCCATTATCTTGTAAAGATATTTACGGGTTGCGCTCAGCTCCGCGGGCCTCTTAAGTTAAGTCCGACGGCTTTTTTAGGGCTGATGGCGGATGGCTTTGGAAGCGGGCGACAAGGCCCCCGGCTTCAAACTTGCGACCGATATCGGGGACGGCGTGTCACGCGCCGCCCTCAAGGGTAAACCGTTCGTGCTCTATTTCTACCCCAAGGACGATACCGCCGGTTGCACTCGCGAAGCTGTCGATTTTACGGCCGCGGCTGCCAAGTTCGGCAAGCTGGGAATTCCCGTGATCGGCGTTTCCAAAGACAGCATCGCCTCGCACGAGAAATTCCGCAAAAAGCATAAATTGAAAGTCACGCTGGCGTCCGATCCCGACATCAAGATGGCCCAGGACTGGGGCGTGTGGGTCGAGAAGAGCCTTTATGGCCGCAAATATATGGGCGTGGAACGCGCCACCTTCCTGGTCGACGCCAAAGGTGTGATTGCCGAGGCCTGGCACAAGGTCAAAGTCCCCGGGCATGTGGAGGCCGTGCTCGCCGCGGCCCGGTCATTATGACGTCCGGAAAGCGGTTCGGTCCGCGCCTGACATCGCGTTCGTTTTTCTGGCAGCGGATCGGAAAAAAGCGCGAGACAAAATCGATACCGGCCGAGACCGCGCGTTCGGGCAATCCCGCGATGGCGGCCACCGCAATGGAACGCGTCTGGATCTGGATTCACGAAACCTTTCCCGAACGCCAGATTTATATTCGCAGCGACGGCCGGGTGCAGTTCTTCACGTTCGGCCCCTCGCTTCAGGCCACCTTGGCCGGATTGACCCTGATCTTCCTGGGCTGGGTAGCGTTCGCGACCGTCAATGTGATCTTCAAGGATCGCATCATCACCGCCAAGGACCATCGCTTTCAGGAAATGCAGTCCGCCTATGAGAACCGCCTTGCCGATCTGCAGATTTCCTATGACGAACTGAACGGGGCGCTGGTCGGCGCGGAGGACAAGTTCAAGGCGACCGCCGATGAGTTGCAGACCAAACAAAATACCATCGCGAATTTTCTCAATCGCAAGACGCAGATCGAAGCCACGATCGGTCACGATTCGATATCGGTGCCGGCGCAAGGCCTTCCCGCCTTTACGGCCCCCGCGGCGGATGATGGTCCGGCCAGCGACAGCCTAGATGTCTCGGCACCCTTGCCGGCCGGCACTGGTGCGGATTCCGATAGCGGCAGCACGCTTTCGGTCCTGCCCGGCCCTGTTGCGCCACAGCCGCGCACGGCCAAGCCCGTCCGCGCCAGCCTTCTGAATGATGCATTCGCGAAACTGCGCAAGATGGCAGTCGCGATTTTCGCCCAGCCGGCCCGCAACCCCGCACAATTGTCCGCCGTGTATGCCCAACATCCGGGATTGCGCACACTGGCCGAACAGACGTCCCGGATTGCGGGAATGGGAAAATCCGAAAGCCAGTTGATGGATAAAACCCAGCTGGCGCTCTCCAGCGACATCATCGCCTTGCGCAATGTGGTTCGGCGCACCGGTATCAATCCCGATCAGTTTCAACACAAGATCGCGGACAGCGAAGGCGTCGGCGGTCCTGAAATTCCCTTGGACCGGGTGCAGGTTAACGGCATCAAGGATCCCGCGTTCAACGCGACCTATCTGCGCGCCAGCGCCACTATGGGGCAATTGAGCGACCTGTCCTTTGAAATGCGTCACATTCCTCTGGCCGCGCCGGTCAGCGGCGCCGGCATCGAGCGTACCAGCGGCTTCGGTGCCCGGGTCGATCCTTTCACGCGCCGCTATGCGTTTCATTCCGGGATCGATTTTGCCGGGCCTTGGGGGGCACAAGTGCGGGCGACGGCGCCAGGAACTGTCACCTTTGTCGGCAACCGCGGTGGCTATGGCAACATGATCGAAATCGATCACGGGATGGGAATTCATACACGATATGGTCACCTTTCTGCGATCACAGTACGCACCGGCATGAAGATCGAAAAGGACGCGGCGATCGGGAAGTTGGGTTCCACCGGCCGTAGCACCGGTCCGCATGTCCATTACGAGGTCTGGTATGAGGACCAGGTACGCAATCCGATAAATTTCATAGAGGCTGGCCGGCATGTTCTCTAACAAAAGCAAAGACAATGTCGCGATGCCGCTGAACATCGGGCCGGCGCCCATTCCGCCCAAACGCGTCAGCCGCACCGGCTCGGTTCCTTCCATCGTCAGCGCAGACCTCACCGTCACCGGCACCCTCAACACCAGCGGCGACATGCAGATCGACGGTATTCTCGAGGGCGACGTCCGTAGCTCAGGCCTGGTGATCGGCGAACGCGCCGAAGTCCATGGCCAGATCTGGGCGGAAGACGTGACCATCCGCGGCCGCGTCATCGGCCGCATTCACGCGCACAAGGCGCTGTTGTGCGCCACCAGCCATGTCGAAGGCGATATTCTTGCGGAAGCCTTTGCCGTCGAGGCCGGCGCCTTCTTCGAAGGCAGCTGCAAACACTCCGACAATCCCCTGGGCGATGACGACAAAAAGGGCCTGCAGACCGTTCTGAATCCCGTCCAGCCTGCACAGACCGGGCGGACCAGCCTGACACCGCTGCAAACGACCGGCGGATAAATCCGCGCAAGCGCTAACGGCCCCGGTTATTCCAGGTCTTCGATCTTTTCCTTCGGCTTGCCGCCGACTTCCTGCGCCAACGCCGCGGCCATGAAGGGATCGAGATCGCCGTCGAGAACATCCTGCGGCGTGCGGCTTTCCACCCCGGTGCGCAAATCCTTCACCAGCTGATAGGGCTGCAGCACATAGGAGCGGATCTGGTGTCCCCAGCCGATCTCGGATTTCTCGCCGACAAAGGCGCCGGTTTCGGCTTTTTTCTTTTCCAATTCGATTTCGTAAAGCCGCGACTTCAGCATATCCCAGCAGATCGCCCGGTTCTGATGCTGGCTGCGCTCCGACTGGCTTGCCACGGCAATGCCGGTGGGAAGATGGGTGATACGAACCGCGCTTTCGGTCTTGTTGACATGTTGCCCGCCGGCGCCGCTGGCACGATAGACGTCGATGCGGACGTCTTTTTCCGGGATGTCGATCACGATGGACTGATCGATCATGGGATAGACCGTCACGGACGAGAATGACGTATGCCGCCGGGCATTGGAATCGAAGGGCGAGATGCGCACCAGCCGGTGCACCCCGGCCTCGGTCTTCAGCCAGCCATAGGCATTCTCGCCCTTGACCAGGATGGTCGCCGATTTCAGCCCGGCGCCCTCGCCTTCGCTTTCCTCGATCAGCTGCAGCTTGTAACCATGGCGTTCGGCCCAGCGCATATACATGCGGAACAGCATCGAGGCCCAATCCTGGCTTTCGGTGCCGCCGGCGCCTGCATGAATTTCGAGATAGGAATCATTGCCGTCGGCCTCTCCCGACAACATGGATTGCAACCGAAGCTGCTCGGCGCGTTTTTGCAATGCGACCAGGGCCGCCTCTGCATCCCGCACCATCGCGGCATCGTTTTCCGCTTCCGCCATCTCGATCAGGCCAATGGCATCGGCCAACTCGTTCTGGACCTGCCGGACCGCCGACATCGCGGTGTCGAGCTTCTGGCGCTCGCGCATCAGCTTCTGCGCGTTCGTCGGATCATTCCACAGGCTGGGGTCTTCGGCGCGGGCGTTCAGTTCGTCCAGGCGGCGCTGCGATTTGTCCCAGTCAAAGATGCCTCCTCAGCAGGGCGATGGCCTGCTGGATGTCTTCGACGCTGCGTTCGGTCTCGGGGCGCATAATCGGGATATAGGGCGCGTCTCTGCGGGCGTAAAGACCTAAAATCAGCGTGTGGGCGTCTTGCTGCTGGGCAAGGGCCCGATGGAGAACAGGTCCCGCTGCCCCAGGTCCGCCGAACGCATGCGCTCCAGTTCGGCGGAATAGCGCTTCAGGGCGTAAGCCTCGGTCATATAGCCGACCACCGTCCGCTGCGCGCCCGACAAAAGCACCGGCAGGGTTTCGATCTGCAATGTGTCGAACCGGGTCAAGGCGCTGCGGATATTCTCCGACGGCAACAGGAACTGATCCGCTCCCTCGGCCAGATCACCGGCCACGGCCCCGTCCAGCGCATCGTCGATCTCCACGTCATGCAGATCCGCAGTGTCGATGGAACCGATATAGTGACCCGTACCGTCCACCACATAAAGCCGCTTGGGCCCACCCATCGGATAGGCGGCTCGCAGGGCCCGCAGGCCCAGATTTTCCGGCACGGTTTTCGCGTCATTGCGCATCAGCCGGCCCACACTCATGTCTCTGATCCAGCCCACATCATGGGCGCCGCGGATCGAAAGCCCCCGCAAATGAAAACGCCATGTGGCGAAGGAATAGCCGAACAGAATGCGCACGATCGTAGACGCCACCGTCACCGCGATCACCACGGCGATCGCCACCTGAAAATCGCCGGTCGCTTCCAACACCAGGAAAACCATGGTGAGGGGTGCGCCGATGATGGCGGCCGCCACCGCACCCATGCCCGCCAGCATGAAGGCATTGTGCTGGGCCTCCAGGCCGGGTGAAAAATAGGCCGCGCCCTGCGCGAAAACAGCTCCAAACAGCGTCCCCAAAAACAGGGCCGAACTGAACAGGCCGCCGCGAAAGCCCGCACCCACCGAGATCGCAGAGGCCACCAGCTTAATCAACAAAAGCAGCACCAGCGCCCAGAAGGTCCAGCGCATGTCGAAATGAAATTGCACGGCGCCGTGACCGCTGCCCAGAATCTGGGGCGCAAACAGTGCCATCGCCGACAGCATGGCGCCACCCAGTGCGGGGCGAAGCCAGTCCGGCAATCCGGACGCGCGCAAGCCCCGCTCCGTCCAAGTCACCGCCTGCATCGCCGCCACCGCGACGGCGGCCGCACCCACACCCAGCAACGCGAACAGGACATAACTGGCCGACGTGACGTTGAAGCTGCCGGTCACGTCGAACAGCGCCTTCATGTTGGACATCGCGCGCTGGGTCAGCGCGGCGCAGACGCTCGCCACCACCACCGGCGCCAGCGCCTTGGTGGTGTAGCTGCCCAGGATCAATTCATAGCCGTAGAACGCGCCGGCCAATGGCGCGTTGAATGCCGCGGCAATGGCCGCACCGGCGCCGGCGGTGACAAAGACCCGCAGGTCGGCCCGGCGCAATCGGAACCAGCGGCCCAGCCAGGAATAAACTCCCGCTCCAAGCTGGCTGTAGCCTGCTTCCATACCCAAGGATGCGCCGGCGCCGTTCGAGATCACGGTGGTGAAGGTGAGCCAGAGCGAGTCCCGCAGGCTCATGCGCCCACCATGCAATGCATTGGCTTCGATGGGATCCACGATTTCGTTGAGGCGCTTGGCGCGTACCGCCCGGGCCGCCAATCCCAGGATCAATCCACCCAACAGCGGCACGAACAATAGCCGCATGCGCGACACGCCGATGCCTTCGCTCAGATAATGATTGGCGGGAATGCCGAAATCGAAGACGTGCAACCACGCCACGCCTTCGCGCAGCAGATCCACCACCGCCCCGATGAAACAGCCCATCACGGCGCACAGGAGAATTTGGCCAGGCTCGGCATCGCGCAGATCACGTTGCAGCCCCGTCAGTATCGCACGGATGCGGCGCAGCCATTTCTCCAGACGAACGGGCCCGGCGATGAGAGCCATGCGGGACCTCAATAAAGCCCGCCGGTGCCCTCACCGATATCGCCGACAGTGCCGCGCGCGGGGCCGGTCTGTCCCGGCGTGCCATTGACCGGCACGCCGCCGGCATCGCCGGCGGTAATGGTGGCGAGTGAAGCAGCATTCGCTTCACCCGGCGCGGTGCCGGCCTTGAAAGCTTCCGTGATCGCGCCCGGTGTGCCGGGTTCATCCAGATTGCCGCTCTTCCAGTCGATGGGTATCTCCTCGATACCGGGCGCAACGCGGAACGGCGTGGGCGGCGCATCCGCCAGCGCGCCCTTCATGAAATCGCGGAAGATCGGTGCCGCAGCGGTTGCACCCTGCTCATGGCCACCCAAGGTTCGCGGATTGTCGAAACCCACAAAAACGCCCGCCGCCAGATCGGGCGAGAAGCCGATGAACCAGGTATCGCGCGCTTCCGAAGACGTGCCGGTTTTTCCCGCCAGCGGCTTGCCCACCGCACGCACCGAGACGCCGGTGCCGCGCTGGACCACGCCTTCCAGCATGGACACGATCTGATAGGCCGTGCGCGGGTCGATGATCTGCTCGCGCGTATCGGCCAGGAGCGGCTCTTCCTGACCACTCCAGGCGCCATTGTCGCAACCTTCGCAATTGCGTGCATCGTGCCGCCAGATGGTCTTGCCGTTGCGGTCCTGGATGCGGTCGACCAATGAGGGCTGGATCTTCTTGCCGCCATTGGCGAACTCGGAATAGCCAGTGACCAGCCTGAGCAACGTGGTCTCATAGGCGCCCAGCGAATTGGCAAGCAGCGGCGGCAGCTTGTCATAAACGCCGAAACGGACCGGATACGGCACGACCTTGTCCATCCCCAGCGTATAGGCCAACCGGACCGTCATCACGTTGCGTGATAGTTCAAGGCCGCGGCGCAAAGTCGTGTCGCCCAGGAAATCATGTTCGAAATTGTCCGGTTGCCAGAGCCCCTGGCCCGGCCCCATGTCCATCACGAAGGGCGCATCGAGCACTTTCGAGACGGGGGTGTAGCCATTGTCCAGTGCCGCCGCATAGACGAAAGGCTTGAAGGACGAACCCGGCTGGCGCATCGCCTGCATCGCGCGGTCAAACTGCGAAGAGGCATAGGAAAATCCACCCGACAGCGCCAACACGCGCCCGGTATGCGGATCCATCGCCACGATGGCGCCATTGATTTCCGGGATCTGGCGCAGACCAAATTCGCCCGCCTTGCCTTCCGGCTCGACATACAGTGCGTCGCCCAGCTTGGCGACGTCCTGCGGCTTTTGCGGTGCGGCACCGACATTGGCGTTGCGCAGTTCGCGCCGGGCCCATTTGTAATTCTCATAGGGAATCGTGCCGGTCGTGCCATCGACGAAACCGATCTTGATCGTCTTCTGGTCGAAGCCAAGTGCGACCGAAAGCTTCCAGGTCTCGACGCCGGACTGGTTGGGCAGTTTGAGCAATTGGGCGCGCCAGTCGCCATTGATATCGACATGGCTCTTGGCACCGCGCCAACCATGGCGCCGGTCATACCGCACCAAGCCGGAGCGCAGCGCACTGACCGCATAGTTCTGCAGCCTTGTATCGAGCGAGGCGCGCACCTGCAGACCGCCATCGTAAAGCGCCTTCTCGCCATATTTGGAATAAAGCTGGCGACGCACTTCCTCGACATAATAATCCACGTCCGCGGCCTGGCTTCCCAGGGCGCGCATCTGCGCCACCAGCGGCTCGGCTTTTGCGGCAGCGGCCTGCGCATCGGTGATGTAATTGTTCTCGGCCATCTGGCCGATCACCCAGTTGCGGCGATCCACGGCCGCGGCGTGATTGAAGCGCGGATCGTAATTGGCGGGACCTTTGGGAAGTGCCGCCAGGAAGGCGACTTCGGAAATATCCAGATCGTCCAGCGATTTGCCGAAATAATTCAGCGCCGCGGCACCGACGCCATAGCTGTGCTCGCCTAGATAGATTTCGTTGAGATAGAGCTCCAGGACCTTGGATTTGGGATAGGTCGCATCGATGCGGATGGCGAGGATCGCCTCGCGGATCTTCCGGCTGAATTTCACGTCCGAATTGAGCAGGAAATTGCGCGCCACCTGCTGGGTGATGGTGGAGGCGCCCTGGGGCCGCCTGCCTTCCAGAACCAGGCCCACATCCTTGAGCGCGGCCCGCAGAATGCCGGACGGATCGATGCCGGGATGGCTATAGAAATTGCGATCCTCGGCGCTGGTAAAAGCCTGCGCCACCAGCTTGGGGACAAAGGATGCCGGCACGAAGATACGGGACTCGCGGGCATATTCGCCGAGCACGGTGCCATTGCCGGCATAGACGCGGGTGGTGACGGGCGGACTGTAATTCTTGAGCGCCTCGACGCTGGGCAGGTCGCGCGTCACGCTATAAATGTAGAAAACGACCGCCAGCAGACCCAGCACGGCAAGCGCGGCGACACCCAGACCGGCATAGACAAAGAAACGGCGGATCATTGATCCTCTCATTGATCCCTTGGGGCCCGATTGGTTTGACCTCACTTATAATACCCCTTTTGGATTGAAAAGAGGCACATATCCGGCCCGATTTTTCATAATGTCTGCGCAATCATGGCGGAGTTCCCGCCGGACCTGCGCCAAAATGGCGGTCCACGGCGTTGGCGATGGCCTGCGCCACACGCGCGCGCCAAGCCTCGGTGTTCATTTGCGCGGCGTCTGAACGATTGGACAGATACCCCAGCTCGATCAGGACGGCCGGAACGTCGGGCGCCACCAAGACGGCAAGACTGGCGGCGCGGTGGGGGCTGCGCGCCAGGATATCGGTGACGCCGTGAAGATGGCTGAGCGCAGTTTCGGCAAAGCGCGACGAACGATTGATGGTGTCGCGCTGCGCCAGGTCGATCAGGATGGGCGCCACCGGGCTGTTGGCGTTGGAAAGATCCACGCCGGCGATGATATCGGACTGGTTTTCGCGCTTCGCCAACGCCACCGCTTCGCGGTCGGAGCGGCCGTCATTCAGTGTGTAGATGGAAAGCCCATTCACATCCGAGTCGGGATTGGAATCGGCGTGCAGCGAGATCATCAGATCGGCTTTCAGCTTGCGCGCGATCGCCACGCGCTCAGGCAGCGGAACAAAAGCGTCGCTGTCGCGCGTCATGTGCACGACATAGCCCTGGGCCTTCAGAACCTTGGCGAGCTTGAGCCCTTCGCCCAGCACCAGGTCCTTTTCCAATAGGTCGTTGACGCCGTTGGCCCCGGAATCCAGGCCGCCATGGCCCGGATCTATCACGATGACTTTGCGTCCCGAGGGGCGCGGGGCTTCGGCGATCATCGCCCTGAGCCGCTCGGCGTCGGTCTCCCGCGCCTTGAGATCGGCGGGCCATCCTGCCTCGGTGTTGAATTTGGTGCGTTGGGTGGGGAAGAGGTCGATCACCACGCGATAGCCGAACCCGCTGGAGGGCGGAAGCACCAGCGGATCCGATACCGTCACCGGGCGGCTGAGATCGATCACCATGCGCGAATAACCCTTGCGAAACACGCCATAGCGATAGGATTTGACGGAGCCCAGACCAGATGGACGCGGCGGTGCACTCAGGCGCCAGGACACTTCAGGCATGTCCAACACCACCCGGTCGGGGTTTGTCAGCGTGAACGCACGCAAATTCACCGGATCGCTGAGCTCGATCACGAAACGGGTGCGGTCATCGTGCTCGCCGATGCGGGCGCTGAGCACGACGGGCGGATTTGCTCCCACATTGGTGCCGGGCGACGGTCCCGCCCCCCTGGGTGGCGGCGCCTTGGCGGGGGCGACCGGCAGGTGCGTGGCGGAAGGCGGCGCATTGGGCGCTGTCTGGTCCTGGCGCAAAACCCGGGCAATCGGGTCGTCGGCCGGCTGGGCAGCCACAGACAGGCCCCATCCCAGACCTGCCAAAAGCACAGTTACGCCAATGATTCGAAACAATTTTCCGCCTCTGCCGGGTCAGGAAGGGTAAACTCACCCGAAAATCTTTACGTTTCGTTAGCTGCATGGCCCCAACCTGGAACCATACAAGCCCTTGCCGGGAGGCACCCTGCCCCCTACAAGTGATTCCCATGCTGCTCTGCCCCGGCGATTGCCGGAAGATGCAGTGGTCCGGATGCCCCGCCGTCTCCCCAAATATCTCTCCCGAGACGGTGCAGGAAGCCCTCCATTGCAGATAGCAGCGCCTCTCCGCCCCCGGGCGGCCCGAATTTAAGTGTTATTCATGACCGGCAATTTGCGACCAACCCCGATCTGCTCCGCGGCTTTGCCGCTGGGTTCCGGCGGCCGCTTGCCCCCAACAATACGGCCCGCTGCTGCCCCCGCACTCGCGTTCTCACGCGACCCGGACGCACGCGCGCGCCATGGAGATATCAATGTCCAAGCGCATGCTCATAGACGCCAACCACCCGGAAGAAACCCGCGTGGTGGTTCTCGACGGATCCAAGGTCGAGGAATTTGATTTCGAGGCCGCCAGCAAGCGGCCTCTCAAAGGCAATATCTACCTCGCCAAAGTGACACGCGTGGAGCCCTCGCTCCAGGCGGCCTTCGTGGAATATGGCGGCAACCGCCAGGGCTTCCTCGCTTTCGCGGAAATCCATCCCGATTATTACCAGATCCCGGTCGCCGACCGGCAGGCGCTGCTGGCCGAGCAGGAAGCCGAAGCCCGCCGCCGCCAGGAAGACGATATCGAAAGCTTCGAGATGGGCTCCGGCGCCAAATCGAACGGCGAGGATGAAGAAGAAGACGAAGCCGCCGAGGATGTGACCGAGGAAGGCGACGATACTGCTCTCGTCCCCCTGGACGCCGCCAGCATCGAAATTCCCCGCGAAAGCGAGCCGGAACCCGACGATACGGCACCAGCGCCCGCGGAAGATCTGGCCCATGGCGAAGACGACGACCATGCAGATGTTTTCGTTAATCACGGCGGCGCCACGGTCGAACACGATACCGACGAGGACGAAGACGAGGTTCCGACCAAATCCGAAGCGGCGCAGGTCGCTGAAGCCGATTACGGCCGTGACGCGCAGATCGCCGAAGCCGAAGCCGAAGCCGCCGAGGAGAATGAAGGCGAGATCGAGCCCGTATCGTCCGGCGAAGCGGCGCCCGATGGGGACGTCGCCTCCGCCGAAGCCACAGAAGAGTTCGAGGCAACAGCCGAGAACGAAGGCGCCATCGAGCCGGTGGAAGGCGAAACCGGCGACGGCGAAGCGGGCGAAGGAGAAGCCGGCGAAGGCGGCGAGAAGAAACTGCAGATGCAGCGCCCACCCCAGAAATGGATGCGCCGCCGCCACTACAAAATTCAGGAAGTCATCAAGCGCCGCCAGATCATCCTGGTGCAAGTGGTCAAGGAAGAACGCGGCAACAAGGGCGCCGCGCTGACGACCTATCTGTCGTTGGCCGGCCGTTATTGCGTGTTGATGCCCAACACCCCGCGCGGCGGCGGCATCTCCCGCAAGATCACCAACGCCGCCGACCGCAAGCGCCTCAAATCCGCGGCGCAGGGTCTGGAGCTGCCCGAAGGCATGGGGCTGATCATCCGCACCGCGGGCGAGAACCGCACCAAGATCGAGATCCGCCGCGACTATGAATATCTGATGCGGTTGTGGGACACGATCCGCGAAAAGACGCTGTCCTCCAATGCACCAGCCTGTGTTTATGAGGAAGGCGACCTGATCAAGCGCGTGATCCGCGATCTCTTCACCAAGGATGTGAAGGACGTGGTGGTCGAAGGCGAAGCGGGATTCCGCAACGCCAAGGATTTCATGCGCATGCTGATGCCGACCCAGGCCCGCAATGTGCATCAGTACAAAGACACCGTGCCGCTGTTCCAGCGCATGCATATCGAGCAACAGCTCGACGCCATGTTCTCGTCCACCGTCACGCTTAAGTCGGGCGGCTATATCGTCATCAACCAGACCGAAGCCCTGGTCTCGATTGACGTCAATTCCGGTCGTGCCACACGCGAACATTCCATCGAGGAAACCGCGCGCAAGACCAACCTGGAGGCTGCCGATGAAGTGGGCCGCCAGCTTCGCCTGCGCGATCTGGCCGGCCTGATCGTGATCGATTTCATCGATATGGAAGAAGGGCGCAACGATCGCGAAGTCGAGAAGCGGCTGCGCGATGCGGTGAAAAATGACCGCGCCCGGGTCCAGATCGGCAAGATCAGCCAGTTCGGCCTGATGGAAATGTCGCGCCAGCGGCTGCGCGCGGGCGTGGTCGCCTCGTCCACCGTCGTCTGCCCGCATTGCGGCGGCGCCGGCATCGTGCGCTCCGTCGAATCCACCGCCTTGCGTGTGCTGCGCGCCCTGGAAGAGGAAGGCGAGAAAAACCGCGCCAGCGCCGTGACCGTGAAAGTCGCCAACGACGTCGCGATATACACCTTGAATCAGAAGCGCCGCGAACTCGCCCGCATCGAGACCGAATATGGCATGGAGGTTTCCTTCGAGCCCAAGGAAGGCTTGATGGCCGGGCATTTCGAACTCGACCGCGTTCGTACCCGCGATCCCGAAGACCGCCCGCGCAGCCATGCCGTGTCCATCGAAGCCGGCTTCGTGCCGTCCGACGAGCCGGAAGACAATGTGGTCGAGGCAGAGGAAGAAAACGAGATCGAAGCGGTGGAAGGCGCCACCGCCGATACCGATGATGCAGCGGATGGTGATACGGGCCAGACGCCGCAACAGGCCCGCACGGCCGACGGCAAGCGCCGCAGGCGCCGGGGTGGCCGCGGCCGCAACCGCGATCGCGGACCGCGCCCGGAAGGGGCTGATCAGGTCGCGCCCTCCGGCGAGGATCACACCAATGGCGCCGTCGTTGAAGCGGCCCATACCGATCAAGGCGATACCGACGAGGATGGACAGGATCATGGTGGCGATGGCCAGAACGGGACTGATCCGCAAGGTCAGACTGCAGATGGTGCACGCCGCCGCCGCCGCCGCCGCGGCCGTCGCGGCGGCCGTAACCGCGATCAGGAAGGCGCTCCGTCCGCACCGACCTTTGCCCCGGAGGCCGATCGTTTCGGTACGCCGGACGAAATAGACACAACGCCGAGCAGCACGCCCGTGCATGCGCCCGGCGCCCCTTCCGCACCGGTCTGGTCGTTACAGGATGACATCCCGGACACCACACCGACGGACGATGCCCCCAAGAGCGCCAAAAAGGGTTGGTGGCAGCGGGCTTTTAGCGGCGATAAGTAATTTTCGCGGAAGCGGACTGTGCAGGGGGCTTACGTCCCCTGCCATTCGCTTTAGCTCGTGGCGTTCGCGACCTCTCGCAGGTCGACGATTGGTCGCTTGGGTCCCCCTGCCGCTCGCTTTAGCTCGCGGCGTTCGCGACCTCTCGCAGGTCCACCGGACCTGCTCGTCGCTGAGGCGAGCGGTCACGTCCCCCTGCCACTCGCTTTAGCTCGTGGCGTTCGCGACCTCTCGCAGGTCCACAGGACCTGCTCGTCGCTGAAGCGAGCGGTCACTCACCCCTTATCGCGCATCTCCATGCCGTCCAGGTCTTGCACCCAATCCAGGGCGGAGCCGCACCAGATCTGGCGCATGGGCTTCAGCTGCGCACGTTCGGCAAGCGCGCCCGTTCGCAGATTGAACATCGCGGGATGCTTCACGTCGGACGCATAGATTGGCGTGCCGCAGGTGGCACAAAATGCCTGAGCGCGCGGGTTGCCGCTTTCGGCCGTCTTCACATAGATCTTCGGCACGCCGCTCAGGATGCGAAAATTTTCCGCCTTGGCCGGCACGCTCACGCGATAGGCCGTGCCGGTCAGGATCTGGCAGTCCACGCAATGACAGATGCTGGCATGGGCAGGATCGACCTGCGCCTCATAAACAAGCTCGCCACAATGACACCGACCATGGACTTTCATGCGCACTACTCGCTGGTGGCCGCACCCAGACCATGACCGCCGGGGTCCGGCAGCGCCACACAGACATTCTGGCAGGAAATCACATTGACCGTCACCATGGGCGCAGCCCCGGTGGAACGCATATCGGCGGGACGGCCAATCTGCTGGCCTGACGCCAGTTTCAGGAGCGCATAGGCGATCGCCGCCGTGCCGTTGGGCCCACCCGCTCCCACGCCCGCCAGCGCGACCCGGCCATTGCCGTCGCGCGCGATCATGGGTGTCAGGAAGGCTCCGGCAATACCGGCCGGCGCCGATGGGGAATTGGCCAGCAGCACGCCGCTATTGCCCGCGCTATGCCCGGCACCGAAGGCGCCATTCAATGTCATGGCACAGGTGGCGACCTGTCCATTGCGGTCGATCGCCGCGAAGCCGGTACCACCCAGATCGGCGGGTAAAGTCGAAATACCGAAACTGGCAAGGCTCTGGCGCACCGCCAACACCACCGACGCTTCCGCATCGGTGCTGCGCGCCGCATTTGTAAAAAGCGACTGGGCGAACTGGCCGGCGCCGGTCGCCGCATTCGGCAACGCGACACTGTATCCACCCTGGACGGTCGTACGCGGCGCTGTGATCGTGGTGCGATAATCGGCCAGATCGGCAGCGGAAATTGCACCGCTCTGGGACGCGGAATAGCGCACCAGTTCGTCGGCCACCGCGCCCTTGTAGAAACCGTCCGCGCCGGAAAGCCGGATCGCTGCCAAGGTCTGCGACAGAGCTTGGTTGGTCGCGATTGCGCCTTCCGGTCGCGGCGTACCGTTCTCGTTCATGAATTCGGCGGCCAGGGCTGCATCGAGCCGGATACTGTTCTGCGAATTGCCGAGCCGTGCGAACAAGGCGTGGCTGATGGGAAAGCCGGTGGCGGCGTAAGCTTCACCGCCTGCCACATCGCGTTGCCAGGGCAATGTCCCAAATGCCGATTGCAGATCGTAGAAGCCGCGCACGGCCCCAGGCACGGCGTATGCGCCGCCGCTCTTTGCGGCGCGGGGCAGAAAATCGAATTCCTGCACGCCCTTTGCCGGATCGCTGATCAGGCAGATGCCACCACCACCCAGACCCGCTGCCACCGGATAGGTTGCCGACATGGCGAAGAACATCGCCGTCACCGCGTCGGCGGCGCTGCCGCCTTGGGCGAGAATGGCCGTGCCGGTTTTGACCGCAAAGGGTTCGTCACCGACTGCCAGGCCGGTGCTTTGGGATGACGTTGTGTTCGAGCCGCCGCCAAACCCCAGCGTGGAATCGATTGTCGATCCCAGCGAGCAACCGGCAAGAAGGGCTGCCAGCGGCAGGGCAATAAAGGGCGAGGCGCGAAAATCAGGCATGAAAGTCCCGTAATCCGAGGAAATGCTTGAATCCGGTTATGCCGGAACGATGCGCGTGGAGCAACGCGGCCGGATTTGACCTTAATCTCGGGCCCTCCTAGGTTCCGGGGGAACGGGGGTTCATGGAGGCTGACGTCTTGCCGCAGTTCAACCCTGTTCCCATAGCGCCTGCTCTCAGGCGCCCTGGCCGGCGGCTCGCCTTTGTGGCGGGTTTCGCGATGGCCGCCGCCCTCGCCTTCACCAGCCTCGGCACCGTCCCGGCCTATGCCCAGGGCATTTCGCTGCTGCGCGACACTGAAACCGAGGATATGCTGAAAAGCTTCGAGACCCCGCTGGCCAAGGCGGCGGGGCTCGATCCGCAAGCTGTCCATCTTTATCTGGTCGGCAGTCCGGAAGTGAACGCCTTCGTCGCCGAGGGCCAGAACCTTTTCGTATTGAGCGGCATCATTCTCTACTGCAAGAACGCGAACGAATTGATCGGCGTGATGGCCCATGAGACCGGCCATATCGCAGCGGGACACATTATCCGCAGCGGCGTGGGCATGGAGCACGCGATGGTCCCCATGCTGCTGTCGCTGCTGCTGGGCGCCGCGGCGATGGCGATGGGCGCCGGCGATGCCGGAATGGTGATCATGGGCGCGGGCTCGGCAATGGCCCAGGCGCAAATGGCGGCCTTCACCCGGGTGCAGGAATCCTCCGCCGACCAGATCGCGCTCAAGCTGTTGAACGCCACCCATCAATCGCCGATGGGCATCTACTCCACCTTCACTCGTTTTGCGAACGAACAAGCCCAGAGCGCCTACAAGATCGACAAATACGCGGTCGATCATCCCGTGGGGCAGGACCGACTCGCCGACATCGAACAAAAGGTCAATGCTTCGCCCTGGCGCGACGTCAAGGATCCGCCGCAGGTGGCTCATACCTATGAAATGGTCCAGGCCAAACTCGCCGGCTTCACTTTGCCGGTACCAGAAGCGCTGGACCGCTATCCGGAAAGCAACAATTCGGAACCCGCGCGCTACGCCCGCGCCATGATCTATATGCGCAAGCCCGACATGGCCAAGGCGCTCACCACCATCAACAGCCTGATTCAAGACGAGCCGAACAATCCGTTCTTCTACGAAGTGCTGGGCCAGATTCATGTCACCATGGCCAAGCCGCAGATGGCGATCCCCGCTTATCAGAAAGCGGTCGATTTGCGACCGAACGCGCCGCAGTTGCGATTGGGATTGGCGGTGGCACAACTGGCGACGGAAAATCCGGCGATGGCCAATGCAGCTTTGCAAAACCTAAAGGCCGCATCGCTGGTAGAAGATGATGATGTGTTTACCTGGTATGAAACAGCCCAGGCCTACAGCATCTTGAAAAACGAACCGATGGCGAGCCTGTCGACGGCCGAGGCCTATTATAATGCTGGCGCGATTCGAAAGGCCGGTATATTCGCCTTGCGCGCGCGGCGCGGTTTGGAGCAGGGCAGTCCGGACTGGCAGCGCGCCAATGATATCGTCGGCGTGGCCTCCACGCCGCAACGCTAGGGACGAAACAATGCGGGACTGGAAGAGTGTTGCGGCCGGGGCCATTGGGGGCGCGTTGCTGGGCGTCGTCATCGTGTTCGCCGCCGCGCATCAGGGCTTGTTGCCAGGCACGGGGGGCAGCGCCGGAAATATCCGCAGCTATCTTCTGGCCCATCCCGAGCTGCTGGCGGAAATGACCGAACGGCTACAGAACCAGCAAGAAGTGGCCGACAGGACCAAGGCCGCCGACGCCGTCAAGAAAATCGGCATGAACGCCTTCTTCGATCCGCGCATCGCCTATATCACCGGCCCTGCCGACGCCAAGAAAACGGTGGTCGAGTTCTACGACTATAATTGCCCCTATTGCCGCCTCTCGCTGCCGGCGATGGAAAAATTCCATGAGCAGCACAAGAACGACACGCGCTTCGCCTTCATCGTCTTCCCGATCCGCGGTCCGGATTCAGTGTTGGCGGCGCGGGCCGCGTTGGCGTCCCGGCTGCAGCCCGACAAGTATATGGCGCTCTATTCCACCTTGATGAAGGAGAGCGATCCGGTCGACGAAGCGATGATCTTTGCCGATGCGAAAAAAGCCGGCTTGGACGTGATCAAGCTGAAACTCGACATGCAGCGGCCGGAAATAGACGCCGCCATTGCCGCCAGCAAGGCGCTGGCGACACGCGCAGGCATCGACGGCACCCCCACCTTCATCATAAACGGCGTGATGCATCCGGGCGCCGTCGATGACGAGACGCTGAAAAACCTCACCGCCGAAAGCTGATTGCCCGCGCCGTGCGCAAAGTCGCCCGCGCTTAACCGGGGCTAGGCTGGCTTTTTCAAAAAAAGCCGCCGAAGGACATGGCCTTTCCACATATAAAGCCCTGAAAGAAGCATGACCGGAAAAAAGACAAATCGGGTCGCCGGGGCATAATCCGGGATGACTTCAAACGGACTGTAGATATAGCCGATGATCGGAATGCTGAAGACCAGATGAACCGTACGAATGATCGAACGTATGGTGGCATCTTTCATGATGAATTTTCGCCCCTAGATCAGCCCGGTCAGCGGGCTGGACGGATCGGCATACGCCTTTTTGGGCATGCGTCCCGCCAACCATGCCTGACGCCCTGCCTCCACCGCCAGTTTCATCGCCATCGCCATCCGCACCGGATCCTTGGCATGGGCGATACCGGTGTTGGAGATCACCGCATCGCAGCCCAGTTCCATCGCAATGGCGGCATCCGAGGCGGTGCCGATGCCCGCATCCACGATCACCGGTACCTTGGCGTCTTCCACAATCATGCGGATATTCACGGTGCTCTGGATGCCCATGCCCGAACCGATCGGCGAAGCCAGCGGCATGATCGCCACCGCGCCCATATCCTCCAGCCGCTTGGCCATCAAGGGATCGTCGCTGCAATAGACCATCACCTGGAAGCCGTCTTTGGTGAGCATCTCTGTGGCCCGCAAGGTTTCCAGCATGTCGGGATAGAGCAGCTTCTTCTCGCCCAGCACTTCCAGCTTCACCAGACTCCAGCCGCCGGCTTCGCGCGCCAGGCGCAAGGTGCGCACCGCATCCTCGCCGGTGAAGCAGCCTGCCGTATTGGGTAGGTAAGTAAATTTCTTGGGGTCGATGAAATCGATCAATCGCGGCTGGTTGGGATCCGTGAGATTAACCCGGCGCACTGCAACCGTGACAATTTCGGCGCCACTGGCTTCCAGCGCGCGCGCATTGTCTTCGTAATTCTTGTATTTGCCGGTGCCCACAATCAGGCGCGACGTGTAGGTCTTGCCCGCGATCACCAGCGGCTTGTCAGTCCGAGGGACTTCAACGGGCACATTGCCACCGCCGATGAAATGCACGATCTCGAAACGGTCGCCGTCCGTCACGGCCACCTGGTCATAGGCCGAACGCGGCACGATCTGGAGGTTGCGCTCCACCGCGATCTTGGCCGGATCCAGGCCTAGTGATTGGAGCATCGCCTTGACGGTCAATCCGCCATCCAGCGCGCGGGCTTCGCCGTTCAGGATCACGTTCATATTGGATGCCATATGTGCGGGCCTATAAGGGTTTCCGTTCCGGACTGTAGCGATTATAAGGCATGAACCCGCTTCGTTGATGGGAACGGCATGGCAAAAAACGCAAGCAAATCCAAGCTCTTACCAATATATATCATCAACGGCCCGAATCTCAACCTGCTAGGGACGCGGGAGCCGGAGATTTATGGCCGCGCCACATTGGGCGAGATCGAAAAACTATGCGCCGAGCGCAGCCGCGGCCACGGCCTTTCCGTCGTTTTCCTGCAAAGCAACAAGGAAGGCGAACTGGTCGAATATCTGCAGGAAGCCCGCACCAGCGCTTGCGGCGTAATCCTCAACGCAGCCGGCTACACCCACACTTCGGTGGCGATTTTGGATGCGATGCAAATGTTGAAGCAGCCGGTGATCGAAGTGCATCTTTCCAATCCGGCGCGGCGGGAGGATTTCCGTCACCTCTCCTATGTCGCCAAGGCCGCCACTGGCAGTATCACCGGACTGGGCGTGAATTCTTATCTGCTGGCCATCGATGCCGTGGCAGGCATTCTGGCCGGACCCCAAACAAAGAAAAAACGAGAAGAGTGAAATGAGCGTCAAGGACGATATGAAATCCCGCCTGTCGGGCTACAAGCCCGGCATCGATGCCGAAGCGATCCGTGCTTTGTCGGACCTGCTGTCGGAAACGGGCCTGACCGAAATCGAAGTCGAGCAGAATGGCGCCCGCATTCGCGTGGCACGCGGTGGCACTGTGACGGCCGTCGCGGCCGCGCCAGTCAGCGCCGCGCCGGTGCCTGCCGCAGCGCCCGCTGCGGCACCTGCATCTGGTCCGCAAGCCGGCGCCGTCACCTCTCCCATGGTCGGCACGGTCTATTCCGCACCCGAACCGGGCAGGCCGTCTTTCGTGAAGGTGGGCCAGCAGATCAAGGAAGGCGACACGCTCTTCATCGTCGAAGCAATGAAGACCATGAACCCCATTCCCGCGCCACGGGGCGGCACGGTCAAGGAAATCTGCGTGGAAAACGGCTCACCGGTCGAGTTCGGGCAGACACTGCTGATCCTCGGCTAAGGCATGTTCGAGAAAATACTCATCGCCAATCGCGGCGAAATCGCTCTTCGCGTCATCCGGGCCTGCAAGGAAATGGGTATCGCCACCGTGGCGATCCATTCCACCGCCGATTCCGACGCCATGCATGTGCGCCTGGCGGATGAAAGCGTTTGCGTCGGCCCCGCACCCGCGGCCCAATCCTATCTCAATGTTCCCGCCATCATCGCGGCCTGCGAAATCACGGGCGCCGAAGCCATCCATCCCGGTTACGGCTTCCTGTCGGAGAACGCCAAATTCGCCGACATCGTGAAGGAACATGGCATCACCTTCATCGGCCCGACGGCCGATCATATCCGCATGATGGGCGACAAGATCACCGCCAAGCAGACCGTGAAGGCGCTGGGCATTCCCACGGTTCCCGGCTCCGATGGCGAGGTCACCGATGCCGATGCGGCGAAGATCGCCGAAGGAATTGGATATCCGGTTCTCATCAAGGCCACCGCGGGCGGCGGCGGACGCGGCATGAAAGTGGCCAAGGACGCCAGCGAATTGTCGTTCGCGCTTTCCACCGCCAGGACGGAAGCCAAGGCTGCCTTCGGCAACGACACCGTCTATATGGAAAAATACCTGGGCAAGCCGCGGCACATCGAAGTCCAGATTCTGGCCGATGCCCATGGCAAGGTCGTGCATCTGGGCGAGCGCGATTGTTCGCTGCAACGCCGTCATCAGAAAGTCTGGGAGGAAGCAGGCAGCCCTGCCCTCAACGCCCAGGAACGCGATGAGATCGGCGGTGTCGTAACCCGCGCCCTGACCCAACTGGGTTATCTGGGTGCGGGCACTATCGAATTTCTCTACGAAGATGGCCGCTTCTATTTTATCGAAATGAACACGCGGCTTCAGGTCGAGCATCCTGTCACCGAAGCGATCACCGGCATCGACATTGTGCGCGAACAGATCCGGGTGGCGGCGGGTAGTCCTCTTTCCATCGATCAGAAGGATATTGTTTTCGAAGGCCACGCCATCGAATGCCGCATCAATGCGGAGAATCCCTTCACCTTCCGCCCCTCACCCGGGTTGATTACGCAATTTCATACACCGGGGGGCCTGGGTGTGCGGTTCGATTCGGCGATCTATTCCGGCTATCGCATCCCGCCCTATTACGACAGCCTGGCGGGCAAGCTGATTGTACATGCCCGCAACCGCAACGAATGCCTCTTGCGGTTGCGCCGGGCGCTGGATGAGTTGGTGGTGGGTGGCATCGAGACCACCATCCCGTTATTCCAGAAGCTGGTGCGTGAGCCGGATATTATAAATGGCGATTATTCGATTCATTGGCTCGAAAAATATTTAGCGAGTCTGGGCCATTAAATTCGCTCTCGACCATTATCGGCACCCTTAGGGGTTGAATAAATACACTTCCCACGCCGTCAATTAAATTCTGGCCATCTCGCACCGGCACACGATTTTCACGGCTTTCGCAAAGTTCCATTTTGCCCCTATGCTGAACGCTCACCAACGGGGGTCACTGCAATGAGCTTTCTGGATTCCTACGCTCCGCAAACCAAAGCGCTTTTACGCATCATGACGGGGCTGCTATTTCTCGGCGTCGGTCTGGCCAAGATCGTGCATTTTCCGAATGTCACAATGTTCGCCGAGGTAAAGCCCTTTGTAGGACTGGTGGGATGGGCGGGAATGATCGAACTGATCACCGGTCCGCTGATCATTCTGGGTTTCTACAGCCGGATCGCCGCCTTCATCGCTTCGGGCGAAATGGCCATCGCCTATCTCTACGGGCATTGGGGACTGTTCACTCCCAACATGAACAGCTTCTTCCCCGTTCAAAACGGCGGGGCGACAGCGATCCTCTATGCCTTCATCTTCCTCTATTTCGCCGCGTCCGGCCCCGGCGCCTGGGCGATCAATCAGAAATAACCGTCTCCTTCATCACGCACCTGCTTTCTTCCCCCGCATGGCGAAGCCATTGGCGGGGGAAGATGTCTGCTAGGCCGCTTGCGGCCGTGGCAGACAGATGGGGGTATCAAAGAAAAGCATCCTTGCGCTAACATAGCGCAAGGATGCATGCGCCAAGACTGACGCCCCAGATGCTGCTGCGCGCTTATGCCGAGGGATTGTTTCCCATGGCAGAGAAACGCGATGATCCCGAGCTTTATTGGGTATCGCCGGAAAAGCGTGGCGTCATTCCCCTGGACGCGTTTCACGTGCCGCACCGCTTGGCGCGCACCGTCAGAAGCAATCGCTTCCAGGTCACCACCGATCGCGCCTTTGGCGCGGTGATGCAAGGCTGCGCCGCGCCCGGCCGCGGCGAGACCTGGATCAATGACGAAATCCTGCGCCTCTATGCGACGCTTCATGCTGGCCGCCACGCCCATTCGGTCGAATGCTGGCAGTCGGGCGAATTGGTGGGCGGCCTTTACGGCGTTCGCCTCGGTGCGGCTTTTTTTGGTGAAAGCATGTTCAGCCGCGTCCGCGACGCGTCAAAGGTGGCGCTGGTGCACTTGGTCGATATCCTGCGGCAAGGCGGTTTCGTGCTGCTCGACACGCAATTTCTCACCGGGCATCTGGCAACATTCGGCGCTGCTGAAATTCCTCGCAGCGAATATCTGACCCTGCTGCACCAGGCGATCGCGCGTGAGGCCGTCTGGCCTGCGCCCTAGATCAGCGCCCGGCTTCCGCCGGCAATTCCTCGACGCCTTCCTTGTCGGTGGAATCGGGCGACGCCACCTTCACCGGCTTGGTGGACGACATCGCTGCGACCGGCGTGTTGGGCGCGCCATTCGAGCAGTTGATAACCCACACATCGTAGAGCGGATGTTCCATGCCGTTGAGGCCGGGACTGGAGGCATACATCCAGCCGGAAAAAACCCGCTTGGTGCCCTGGTCCGGGCGATGATCCTCGACCTGGATGAAGGCCGAGGTTTCCGGCGTCTCGCTCGCGGGCGTGGAATAGCAATAGCGCGCCGTGATGGTGAGCGTGGCGAAATGCACCGGCTTGCCGATGGGCGCGCTGATGTCTGTCGGCTTTCCGGTGATCTTGTCCAGGCCCCGCAACATCAGGGTTGTACCCGGTGCAACGGCCAACAAGGGTGGCGGCGCGCCAGGCGTTGCCGCGGCCGGTGGGATTGGCGCAACCGACTTGGTCTGTGCCGCGAGGATCGTCGCGCTGGCACCGATCAGTCCCGCGCTGAGAAACACAATGGCGCGTGCGCGCCGGATCACGGGCTTGGCGCCGGTTGCTGCGGTTGCGGCTTGGGCTGCTGGCTTTGCCCGCCACCGCCGCCGATGAAGCGACCGACCAGGCCCATCAGATCTACCGAACCCTGGCTGTTCTGGATCATGCCGCCCGCCGCCAACATCTTGTCGCTGCCGCCCGGGGTCAGGGAGATATAGGAGCTGCCCAAGAGACCCGATGACGTCACGATCAGGGAAGAATCGTCCGGGACCTTGATGTCTTCGCGGATATTCATATGCACGGTGACGAGGTAATTCTTGGGATCAAGCGTCAGGTCCGACACCGAGCCGATCTTGATTCCGGACAAACGCACATCGGTGCCGATCCCCAGGCCGTCCACTTTGGGCATGCGCGCCTGGATTTCATAGCCGGACAGGCTTCCAGTGCCCGTGCGCATATACGCGAAGACAATGAACAGAACCGCGACGGCAACCACGATCGCGCCAATGATGGTCTCGGGGAGATTGTTTTCCCGCATGCGCGCTATTCCGGCTTCCATGCCTGATAATCTCCGGTGGCGGGGGGGCGATGGCCGCTGCGTTGCAGCGAACCTTCCGGCCGCATGGCGTGTTCGGTGCCCGTCAAGTTGGGAAGATGCGGCATTTCCCAGACCTGGGTCCGCAAGGGTGCCTTGGTCGGCGGCTCCGCGAATGTGTGATGCAGCCAGCCATGCCATTCCGCCGGCACGCGGCTGGCCTCGACGGTGCCATTATAGAGCACCCAGCGACGCGAGCTGTCCTTGTTCTGGTAATAGCGATTTCCGAAGGTGTCCTGACCCACGGCCGCACCTTGCGTCCAGGTGGTCAAAAGCGTGCCGAGGGTGGCCGAATTCCACCAGGAAAAGATCATCTTCAAGAAGGGCATGACGGGTTCCGGGATACGCGCGGGGGATTCGCCGGACTATACGGGCGGGGCCTCCTGACGCCAACAGGCGAGGAGCGGGGCCAAAAAAAGTGGCTACCGGTTTTTTGTCCGGCCCCGCGACCAATCGGGCACCGCGCCGCGCTGGCGGGTTCCGACTCGCTTATTCACAAAGCATCCCAAGCCTTTCGCGACCCTGTGATGAAAAATGGCAAAAAATATTTCTGGGCCAAAAACCGGTGGCCGCTTGACTCGCGGTTTTTCCGGCCTTCCCGGAACCACAACATCTGGTGGGTAGGGTTTCGTTTACCACTTACCGCTTGCGGCGCGCCTGCCTGCGTGTCCATACTTTGGGCCAGTCACCTCTTGTGACCACCAAATCTGGCGGGATCGAACGACCCAGCCGTACGGATTTCGAAGTCCGGCGGAGGGAGAACTGTCCTCCAAATGGTGTCGCAAAAGGAGCTGGGGCCGATCGAAATTCATCGCTTTCCCGAGGTGTTCCATGCGCATTCGCCGCCATTTTACGGTTGAGGGCCGCTCTCCCTACGAAAGCGTCGCTTTCCGCACCGCTGGCAGCGAAATCCGCAATCCCGACGGTTCCATCGTTTTTGCCCAGGACGGCATCGAAGCGCCGGAAGGCTGGAGCCAGGTCGCCTGCGATATTCTGGCCCAGAAATATTTCCGCAAAGCGGGGGTCCCCCGGGAGTTGCGGCCGGTCGCTGAAGACGGCGTTCCCCAATTTCTCTGGCGCAGACAGGCCGTCGGCCCGGAGACCACCGGCGAACATTCCGCCAAGCAGGTGTTCGACCGTCTCGCCGGCACCTGGGCCTATTGGGGCTGGAAGGGCGGCTATTTCGACAGCGAAACCGATGCGCAGGCTTTCTACGACGAACTCTGCCACATGCTGGCGACGCAGAAATGCGCGCCCAATTCGCCGCAATGGTTCAATACCGGCTTGCACTGGGCCTATGGCATCGATGGCCCCGGACAGGGTCACTATTATGTCGACCACAAGAGCGGCCGGCTGACCAAATCGGCCTCCGCCTACGAGCACCCGCAGCCGCACGCCTGCTTCATCCAGAGCGTCAAGGACGACCTGGTCAATGAAGGCGGCATCATGGACCTTTGGACCCGCGAAGCGCGGCTGTTCAAATATGGTTCGGGCACCGGCACCAATTTCTCGACCTTGCGCGGTGCGGATGAAAAATTGTCGGGCGGCGGAAAATCGTCCGGCCTGATGAGCTTCCTCAAGATCGGCGATCGCGCGGCCGGCGCCATCAAATCGGGCGGCACCACGCGCCGCGCCGCCAAGATGGTGATCGTGGATATCGACCATCCCGACATCGAGGATTTCATCGATTGGAAAGTGATCGAGGAACAGAAGGTGGCGTCGCTGGTCACCGGCTCCAAGATCGCAGCCAAGCACCTCAAGGCGGTGATGAAGGCCTGCGTCAACTGCGAAGGCTCGGGCAGTGATTGCTTCGACCCGCAAAAAAACCCCGCCCTTCGCCGCGAAATCCGCGCCGCTCGGGGCGCCATGATTCCCGACAATTACATCGAGCGGGTGGTGAGCTTCGCGCGGCAGGGCTTCAAGGATATCGAGTTCCCCAGCTACGATACGGATTGGGACTCCGACGCCTACACATCTGTGTCCGGACAGAATTCGAACAATACGGTGCGGGTGACGGACGAGTTCCTGGACGCCATGCTGGCGAACGAAGACTGGCACCTCACCACGCGCGGCGGCAATCGCGTTGCCAAGACCATCCCCGCTCGCGAATTGTGGGACAAAATTTCCTATGCCGCCTGGGCCTGCGCCGATCCGGGTATCCAGTTCCACACCACCATCAATGACTGGCACACCTGTCCGGCCGGCGGGGCGATCCGCGCCTCCAATCCGTGCAGCGAGTACATGTTCCTGGACGATACCGCCTGCAATCTGGCGTCGTTGAACCTGATGCAGTTCCGCAAGGAACAGGACGGCATCAAGATTTTCGATGTTCCGGGTTTCGAGCATGCGGTCCGCATCTGGACCATTGTGCTGGAAATCTCCGTGATGATGGCGCAATTCCCGTCCAAGGAAATCGCGCAGCTTTCCTACGACTACCGCACTTTGGGCCTGGGCTTCGCCAATATCGGCGGCCTTTTGATGTCGGCCGGCACGCCCTATGACAGCCGCGAAGGCCGTGCCATCGCGGGCGCGATTTCGGCGGTGATGACGGGCGTCGCCTATGCCACCAGCGCCGAGCTCGCGGGTGAACTGGGCCCCTTCCCCGAATTTGCCGCCAACCGCGACGCGATGCTGAAAGTGGTGCGCAACCATGCCCGCGCCGCGCGGGGCGAAAGCGCCGGCTATGAACAGCTTTCGATTGCGCCGGTGCCTCTGGATCAGGCCGCCATCGCGCAAAAAGACTTGGCACAGGCAGCCGTTCGGGCTTGGGACGATGCCCTGGCGATGGGCAAGGAATTCGGTTTCCGCAATGCCCAGGCCACGGTGATCGCTCCGACCGGCACCATCGGCCTGGTGATGGACTGCGACACCACCGGCGTCGAACCAGATTTCGCCTTGGTGAAATTCAAGACATTGGCGGGTGGCGGCTATTTCAAGATCATCAATCGCTGCGTGCCCGAAGCGCTCGCCAGTCTGGGCTACAGCACGGCCGAAGCCGACGCTATCGTCGCCTATGCCGTGGGCTATGGTTCGCTGGAAAGCTTCACGGGCCGCCTCAACCTGAACGGCCTAAAGGCCAAGGGCTTCGGCGAAGAACAGATTTCGGAAATCGAGGCGGCGCTGGAATCTGCCTTCGATATCCGCTTCGTCTTCAACAAATGGACCCTGGGCGAGGAATTCTGCCGCGACGTGTTGAAGCTGAGCAGCGGTGAAATGGATGCGCCCGATTTCGACATGCTGAAGACTCTGGGCTATTCGCGTGTCGACATCGATGCTGCCAATCTCTATGTCTGCGGCGCCATGACCCTGGAAGGCGCGCCGCACCTCAAGGCCGAGCATCTGCCGGTATTCGATTGCGCCAATCCCTGCGGCCGGGTGGGAAAGCGGGCGCTGAGCGTGGATTCGCACATCCGGATGATGGCCGCGGTGCAGCCTTTCATTTCGGGCGCGATTTCCAAGACCATCAACATGCCCAACACCGCCTCCGTAAAGGAATGCGGCGAAGCTTACTTGCAATCCTGGAAACTGGGACTGAAAGCCAATGCTCTTTACCGCGACGGCTCCAAACTGTCGCAACCCCTTGCCACAACTGCCTTCAACTTCGAGGACGACATGGACGACCAGATCGCGGACAAGCCGCACGCCAGCCAACAGCCCCCCGTGCAAACAATTGTGACCGAGCGCATCGTCGAACGGGTGATCGAAAAGGTTCGGGCGCGGGAACGGGAAAAGCTGCCCCATCGCCGCAAGAGCTATACCCAGAAAGCCATTGTGGGCGGCCACAAGGTCTATCTGCACACCGGCGAATATGAAGACGGCCGGTTGGGCGAGATCTTCATCGACATGCACAAGGAAGGCGCCGCCTTCCGCAGCCTGATGAACAATTTCGCCATCGCGATCTCGGTCGGCCTGCAATATGGCGTGCCGCTGGAGGAATTTGTCGAAGCCTTCACCTTCACCCGCTTTGAACCGGCGGGCCTGGTGATCGGCAATGACTCCATCAAGAACGCCACCAGCGTGCTGGACTACATCTTCCGCGAACTGGGTGTCTCGTATCTGGGCCGCACCGATCTCGCCCATGTCGTGCCCTCCACGGATGAAGATTTGGGTGATGGTTCGAGCGCCGGCAGCGCTTCGGAAGTGGCCATCGCCAAAGTGGCGTCCTCCGGTTATCTGCGCGGCCATCTGAAGCAGATGGCGGTGGTCAAGGGCGGCGCGGCACCGCGCATGCTCGCGCTGGAAGAACATGAGACCTTCCACGTCCATGAAGGCGATTTTGAAGACGCGAGCGAGATGGTCGATCTGTCCGAGATCAAGGCCAGTGTCGAGGCCCAGATCGCGCCCGTCGGCAATCCGGTCGGCGCGCAAGTCGCATCGCTGGAAGCGGCATTGTCATCCAAGCAGGCCGCGCGCGATGCGCATGCCCGCCGGGTGGCAGAGGCCCGGATGAAAGGGTTTGAAGGCGACAGCTGTGGCGCTTGCGGCAACTTCACCCTGGTGCGCAACGGCACCTGCATGAAGTGCAATACGTGCGGCACGACCAGCGGCTGTTCCTGACGGAACCAAACATTCGCGAAGCAGATCAAAGGCGTGGTCCATGGCCACGCCTTTTTGTTTCACAAGGGAGCAAAATGCCGTTTCTGCCGTTCTCTATCCATGCCGTATCTGCAATCCCACACGATCGAAGCCGTGGTTTATGACGAGCGCGATCATCTGCTGAAAACAAAGTTCCGCGCCGACGGAAAAGTGATGATCTATGAGGACGTTCCGCAGGAGGTCTATGATTCCCTGATTTTCGCGGACTCCATCAGCGAATTCTTCCAGGAAAATATCGTGGGCGCCTACCGTGCGCGCGAGGTTTTTCCCAGCGCCGGCACACCGGGTTCGTCCAGTCTGGCCGCCTCGCACTCAAGATCCCGCGCCACGGCCAACAATCGCGCGCGATAGCCAGGCAACTCGGCCTCTTCTGCTACATGGCGAAAATTCGACGCCATCGCATAGAGCCGGGCAGCCTTGTCGGCATCCGGTACAACCATAGATTGTTAATGCGAAGCCGCGACATGGGTTCCGCATTGGCTGGCATGTCATTTGCGACACCCAGAGCAGATGTTCCGGGTTGAGACAGAATGAAGCACTTTACCGTCATTTCCGGCCTGTTTCTGGTGTTCGCGGCCCTTTCCCCGGTTGAGGCCGATCCCACCTTGAAAGCCGATCCCAAGGCCGTGGCCCGCCTTGAAGCTGGGATCGTGGATTGCCCGGGCTGCCAGCTGACTGGCGCGAACCTGCTCAATCTCTGCGTCAAAGCGAGGGATCTGCATGGTGCGAATTTCGACGGCGCCAACGCCACCTTGATGTGCATGTCCTTCGCCAATTTCCGCGGCGCCTCGTTCCGCGGCACCATCCTCGACGCCGCCAATCTGGCCAGCGCCAAGCTGGATGGCGCCGACATGACAGGCGCGCGCACCCGCATCACCTCTTTTTTGGGCACCGACCTGACCCGCGTGAAGGGCCTGAGCCAATCCCAACTCGACACAGCCTGCGGCGACGCCAAGACCAAGGTTCCCGCCGGCATGAAGGTTCATTTCTGCGGCTAGCTTTTCCGATGTCTCCCCTAGCGACTTGACCCCGCCGCGCAATCGGCGGGGTTTTTCTTTGGTGCGGATTGCTTTTGCAGCCGGAGAGATTGAGCTTGTGGCTCATGCGAATCGAGGGGATGCGCCCATGAGGATTTTGTGCATCGCTGCGCTTCTGGCGCTGGCATCGGCCGACAGCGCTTATGCCTTCGTCCAGACCAAATTTGCCAGCGAAGAGACCGCGCGCCAGCGCTGCCCCATCGACATGGTGGTGTGGCTAACCCTTCCCGGCAACAGCTTCGTGGTCAAAGGCGATCCGCGCTTCGGCGCGACCCAGCGCGGTGCCTATATGTGCGAGCGTGACGCGATCGCCGCCGGCAATCGCGCCGCCCACTGATCCTACTCTGCCGCTTGCGGCAAAGCGTCCGGCTTCCAGCGCAACACCGGCTTGCGAGCCGCGGCGGTTTCATCAAGACGGCGGCGGGGCGCATAACGCGGCGCGCCATCGAAGCGCTCGCGCTTGCCCGCCTTCGCCTCCAGCGCCAGACCGCGTAGCACCGTGATGAAGCGGTCGAGCGATTCCTTGGATTCCGATTCCGTCGGTTCGATCAGCATCGCGCCATGCACCACCAGGGGGAAATACATCGTCATGGGATGATAACCTTCGTCGATCATCGCCTTGGCGAAATCCAATGTCGTGACGCCGCTGCCTTCCAGGAACGTGTCGTCGAACAGGGCTTCATGCATGCAAGGCCCATCGCCGAACGGCGCGCTCATCACGTCCTTGAGCGAAGCCAGAATGTAGTTGGCCGACAGCACCGCATCCTCGCTGGCCTGGCGCACGCCGTCGCGGCCATGGCTGAGCATGTAGCTCAGCGCCCGCACGAACATGCCCATCTGTCCATGGAAGGCGCACATGCGGCCGAACGGCTTGGCGCCTTCTGGCAATTCATCGCGATCCTCGATGAGACGGAACCCGGCCGCGTCCGCGACCAGCAGCGGCAAAGGCGCATAGGCCGCCAGACGCTCGGACAAGACCACCGGTCCGGCACCCGGTCCGCCACCGCCATGCGGTGTGGAAAATGTCTTGTGCAAGTTGATGTGCATGGCATCGATGCCCAGATCGCCCGGACGCACCCGGCCCGCGATGGCGTTGAAATTGGCGCCATCACAATAGAAATAGGCGCCTGCCGCATGCACCGCCTTGGCGATCTCCACGATCTCGCCTTCGAACAACCCGCAAGTGTTGGGATTGGTCAGCATGATCGCCGCCACATCGGGACCGAGTTTGGCCTTCAGGGCCGCGGCATCGACCCGGCCATCGGGTTTTGCCGGCACTTCATCGACGGTGAAGCCGGCAAAAGCTGCCGTGGCGGGATTGGTGCCATGCGCCGATTCCGGCACCAGAATGCGATTGCGTTTTTCCCCGCGCGCTTCAACAGCGGCGCGGATCGCCAGCAACCCGCACAATTCGCCATGCGCGCCGGCCTTGGGCGACATCGCCACCGCCGGCATGCCGGTGAGCGTGGTGAGCCATGTCATCAACTCGGAAATCAGCATCAACGCACCCTGCGTCGCCGCGCGGGGCGCCAGCGGATGCAGATCGCCAAAGCCCGGTAGTCGCGCCATTTTCTCGTTCAGGCGCGGATTGTGCTTCATGGTGCAGGAGCCAAGCGGATAAAGCCCCGCATCGATGGCGTAATTCTGCCGCGACAAACGCACATAATGACGGATCACTTCCGGCTCGCTGAGCCCCGGAAGACCTACCGCGCCCTTGCGACGAAGCCCGCCCAATCGCGTGTCGGCCACTTTCACATCGGGAAAATCGACGCCGGTGACGCCGCTGCGCCCGATCTCGAAGATCAGCCGCGCTTCCAGATCCAGGCCCCGGTCGCCGGAAATGGTGGGAAGCTCATTGTCCTGCGCCGTTCCCGGTTGTGACGGGCGGCCTTGAGTGTTCATGCTCATGCCAGAACCTCTTTGAGCGCCGCTTCGAATGCCGCGAAATCGTCATCCGTATTGGTTTCGGTCGCGGCCACGATCAGCAGATTTTCCGCCTTGGCTTCATGCGGCATCAGGCGCGAGGCCGGCACGCCGCCCAGAACCCCCTTCGCCGCCAAGGCATCGACCACCGGCGCGGCGCGTTTCGGCAGTTTCAAAGTGAATTCGTTGAAGAAAACCGGCGTGACCAGCTCGACCCCGGCAATGCGCGAAAGACGATCCGCCAGTGCGCTGGCCTTGGCGTGATTGATCCGCGCCAGACGCGCCAACCCTTCTTCGCCCAACAGCGACAGATGGATGGTGAAGGCCAGGGCACAGAGACCTGAATTCGTGCAGATATTGCTGGTCGCCTTTTCACGGCGAATATGCTGTTCGCGGGTCGACAAGGTCAGCACATAACCGCGCTTGCCCGCTGCGTCCGCGGTCTCGCCGCAGAGCCGGCCTGGCATCTGCCGCAGGAATTTCTCGCGCGCCGCAAACAGGCCGACATAGGGTCCGCCGAAATTCAGGCCATTGCCGATCGACTGGCCTTCGCAGGCGACGATATCGGCGCCTTGCGCGCCCGGCGATTCCAGCAACCCAAGTGAAACGGCCTCGGTGACCACGGCAATCAGCAGCGCACCCTTGGCATGTGCCGCTTCAGCAATGGGACGAAGATTGCGGATCAGGCCGAACACATCGGGGCTCTGCACCACCACACAGGCAGTCTCGTTGTCGATCAGGGCGGCGATGTCCTCCGCGATACCCGGTGTCACCGGTGTGCGCGTCACCACGCCGGACAGGTTCGCCACGGTCTCCACCGTTTCGGCGTAATGCGGATGCAGTCCGCCGGACAGGATCGCCTTGGGCCGCCGCGTCAGGCGCTGCGCCATCAGCACCGCTTCGGCAGTCGCGGTCGAGCCGTCATAGAGCGAAGCGTTCGCCACATCCATGCCCGTCAGCAACGCCACCTGGGTCTGGAATTCGAACAGAACCTGCAACGTGCCTTGCGCGATTTCCGGCTGATAGGGCGTGTAGGAGGTGAGGAATTCCGAACGCTGGATCAGGTGATCCACGGCGCTGGGGACATGGTGTTTGTAGGCGCCTGCACCACAGAAGGACGGAACCGCACCGGCCGCCACATTCCGGGCCGCCAGCTTGGACAGCGCCCGCTCGACTTCAAGCTCGCCCTTGGTTTCGGACAGATCGAAGGCCGACAGCGGTACCACCGCTTCGCGCGGCACGTCCCGGAACAACGCGTCGATATCGGGCGCGCCGATCTTGGCCAGCATGGCGCGGCGATCGTCCGGGGTAAGCGGCAGGTAACGCATGACTTAAAGTCCCTTCACGAATTCCTGATAGGCGGCCGCGTCCATCAGCTTGGCGAATTCCGTCTTGTCACTGAGTTTCAGCTTGAAGAACCAGCCCGCGCCTTCCGGATCTTCGTTCACCTTGGCCGGTTCGGCCTCGAGCGCACTGTTGGAGGCGGTAACTTCGCCGCCCACCGGTGCATAGACTTCGCTGGCCGCCTTGACGCTTTCCACCACCGCGGCTTCGCCACCGGCGCCGACCTTGCGGCCGGCCTGCGGCAATTCCACGAACACCACATCGCCCAGCTGTTCGGCGGCATGGCGGGTGATGCCGACCGTGGCCTCGTCGCCTTCGAGCCGCACCCATTCATGCTGGTCGGTAAAACGCACTTCACTCATGACCCACTCCTTTTAATTCCTTGGCTTTTTATTTCTTGGCCCGCTTGTAGCGGTTCGGAACAAACGGCATCGCCACCACTTCAGCGCCCAGCGCCTTGCCACGCACCAGCAAGTCCAGCTTGGTGCCGTTGGCGGAAAATTCCTTTTCGACATAGCCCATTGCGAGCGGCGCATTCAGGCTGGGACCGAAACCGCCCGATGTGACACGGCCCACGATCCGGCCGGTCTTGTCGGCGATTTCGGTGCCCTCGCGGGCGGGCGCGCGGCCTTCTGGCCTGAGGCCGATCCGCTTCTTTGCCGCGCCGGCCTGAAGATGCCTATCGATGCGATCCGCGCCTGGATAATCGCGTGCTTCCTTGCGGCGCTTGCCCATCGACCAGACCAGATTGGCTTCGACCGGATCGATGCTGTCATCCATGTCATGGCCATAAAGGCAAAGCCCCGCTTCCAACCGCAGGCTGTCGCGAGCACCCAGCCCGATGGGAAGGACTTCGGCTTCAGCCAGAAGCGCGCGGGCGACTTTCTCTGCGTCCTTGCCCTCGATGGAAATCTCAAAGCCGTCTTCGCCGGTATAGCCGGTGCGGCTGACAATGGCAGGCACCCCCGCGATATTGACTCGCTTGGCTTGCATGAATGTCATTTCCGAGATGCCGGGCGAATGCCGTTCCAGCACCTCGGCCGCCAGCGGGCCTTGCAGCGCCAGCAGCGCGCGGTCCGGCGCGGGCGCGAGCGTCGCCTGCCCTTTCAACTTCTCGCCGATATAGGCGAAATCCGCATCCTTCATCGCGGCATTGACCACCAGATAGAGCGCAGCCTCCCCGGCCAGACGCGTGGTCATGAAATCGTCTTTGATCCCGCCTTCGTCACTCAGCAGCAGCCCATAGCGCTGCATGCCGTCGGGAATGCCCTGGATGTCGGCGGGCGTGACGCTCTCCAGCGCGCGCGCCGGATCGGCTCCGCTGAGGAAGGCCTGGCCCATATGCGAGACGTCGAACAGACCGGCTTTCTCGCGGGTGTGAAGATGCTCTTTCAGGACCCCCGCCGGATACTGCACCGGCATGGCATAGCCCGCGAACGGCACCATCTTGCCGCCCAGCTCCAGATGGAGCGCGTGCAGCGGCGTGAATTTCAGAGCGTCATTGGTGTCTGTCATCGGGTCCCGAAACGAAGAATGGAGTCCCGCACCCGCCGAAATAGCGGTACGGACCCCTCTGTCATGGGACCTGAGAGATTTCCCCCAGGCCGCGGACGGCGGCGGGGTTACCCCTTCGGTGAGTGCCACTCGTCAGAGCGGCGCTGCTTTCCAGAAGTTCATCTCCTGCGCGGTCCATTTGCCTGAGAGTTTCCGGGGTGGTTGCTCCTTCGGCGCCTCAGCAAAGAGGGCTCTCCCGCGCGGGATCATGTGTTGGCCAGGGATGCAGCGCCTCACGGCGGGCATTCCCGTTGCCAGCCATCATAAAGGGGGGGCTTATTGAGTCAAACCAAAGCACCAAGCCCCGGAAGTTACTCACATTCTTTCGGGAACCGTGATGCCCAGAAGCGCCAGGGTGCCGGTCATGACCGCCAGCACCTGGGCGCACAGCCCCAACCGGCTGGCGCGGAGCGCCGCATCTGATTCGGACAGAATGTGGTGGGCGGCATAAAAGCGGCTGAAATTCTGTGCCAGGGTGAAGGCATAATCGCAGAGGATATTGGGCGCGCGCTTCTGTTCCGCCGCCAGCATGGCATCGCTCAGGGACAGAAGCTGCAACACCAGATCGCGTTCTTCCACAGAATGGATCGCGGGCGTACCGGGCACATGGCCCTCGCCCTGCGCTTTGCGCAGGATCGACTGGATGCGTACCGCCGCATATTGCAGATAGGGCCCGGTCTTGCCTTCGAATTTCGAAAATCGCTCCAGATCGAAAATATAGTCGGTGGTGCGGTGGTTCGAGAGGTCTGCGAACTTGATGGTGGCGATGGCGATCTGTTGCGCGATGGCCTCGCGCTCTTCGGCGGAATAGTCGTCGCCCAATCCTTGCTCGGCCAGGCGTGACTTGGCTTCCACCACCGCCATGGCGATCAGGTCATACAGCTTCATCACCCCGCCGACGCGAGTCTTGAATGGTTTGCCGTCAGCGCCGTTCATCGTGCCATAGCCGACATGCTCCAGCTGGGCCTTGCCGTTCAACGCCGCTTTTTGCGCGGCACGGAACACCTGCTCGAAATGGCCGTGCTGGCGATGATCCACCACATACAAAACCAGGTCGGGGTTCTGTTCACGGGTCCGCTCGACCACCGTCGCCATATCAGTGGTGCCGTAAAGCACACCGCCATCGGATTTCACCAGCAGCAGCGGCGGCATCGGCTTCTTGTCATCGTCACGGGCCACCGGAATGACTAGCGCGCCTTCGTTCATCTCCGCCAGGCCGCGCGTCTTCAGGTCTTCCAGCATGGGCGCGATCAGGTCGTGAACGCTGGATTCGCCTTTCCACAGGTCGAACTTGACACCCAGCGAAGCAAATTCCCGGTCCAGTCCCACTTCCGAGACCTTCACGAAATGCCGCCACAAAGCGCGATAGCCGGGCCGCCCATCCTGCAATTCCACCGTGGCGCGGCGCGCCATCTCCAGACGCGCGGAATCCGCTTTGCAGGCGGCGGAGGCGGCCGGATACAGTTCCTCAAGGTCTTCCATCGTCACCGGCGATTGCTCTGGGTACGGACCTTTGAAGGCAGCGTCGAAATAGACCGGTGCGACGCCCTTGATCTCGACTTCCGAAATCAGCTGACCCATTTGCAGGCCCCAGTCGCCCAGATGGATATCGCTCACCACATGCCAGCCATTGGCGCGGAACAGACGCTGCAAGCAGTCGCCGATCACAGAAGAACGCAGATGTCCCACATGCATGGGTTTGGCGACATTGGGACCGCCGAAGTCGATCAGTACTGATTTGCCATTGGCTTCGGCCGGCTTTTGCGGTGCTGCAACGCGCGTATTCAAAGCCGCATCGGTGAGATCCAGATTGATGAAGCCGGGTCCGGCAATTTCCACCTTGGCGAAACGCGCATCGGCTTTCAGCCGGGCCGCGATCTTTTCCGCAATGGCGCGCGGGTTGGCCTTGGCCGCCTTGGCCGCCGCCAGCGCGCCGTTACATTGAAATTGCGCGAGATCGGGCCGGTCAGAAATCTGAACCGCGCCGAACGCAGCTTCCAGTCCTTCGGCGACGAAGGCTTCACCCACCGCGCGCGACAAATCCACGGCCAACGACGTCATGGCGTGAAACGGCCCATCTTCTTGTTGTAGTCGACTTGCGCCGGCGTCATCTGGAAACCCGCCATCAACTGATACTCATACGGGAAATGGCCATTCTCGAGACGAATGTCGAAATCGTCCGGCGATTCCGTGAACGTTGCCGTGGATGCGCCGGGCGCAAAATCGAAGGTGATGTTCAGGATCCGCTTTTCGACCAGCTGGTCACCTCGCGTCACCGCCACGAAATACGGCACCGTGAACCGGGCGCCGTCCGTCGATGGTGCCCGGGTGGCACGGAAATTCACGGTCAGGCTGGAAACGGTTTCGCCGGTCTTTTTGTTGATGTCGCAACTGGTGCTGATACCCGTCAGGGACACCCGGTAGGCTTCCCCCGAAAGATCCTGCGGTGCGCCCTGGCGGAAGACCGCGATCTGCGACGCATCGGCCAACACCACCGGTATGGGGCAGTTATTGACCTTGGTGCTGTTGCAGCCGGCCAGCGCCAGAAGCGCAAATCCGAGAACGGCGAATCGTGAAGGCATCATAGGTGTTAAGATCCGGCTCGGGCTTGACTTTTTGAGGGCTGCGGCCGACTTCTCGGCCCACTTTCCTTTTGGGCCGCGGACTTTACCCAGACGCGCCCCCTAAGGGAAGCAGCGGAAACTGGGGCATCATGGCAGTCTATACCGATGTCGGATTTGATGAGCTGGAGAGCCTGCTCGCCGGCTACGACATTGGCATGCCGCTGGCGTTCAAAGGCATCGCCGAAGGGGTGGAAAATTCCAACTTCTATCTCCAGACCGATCGCGGCGCCTTCATTCTCACTCTTTATGAAAAACGTGTCAGGACGGCCGATCTGCCCTTCTTTCTGGGACTGATGGAGCATCTGGCCAGCCGCGGACTGTCTTGCCCTCAACCTCTGCGCGACCGGTCCGGCGCCCAGTCTTTTCTCTTCAAAGGCCGCTCCGGAGCCATCTTCACGTTTCTCAATGGCGTGTCGTTGCGCAAGCCCGAGGCCGCGCATTGTGCGGCGGCAGGCCGCGCCCTCGCCCTCCTGCATGAGGCCGGTCGCGACTTCGCCCTCACCCGCGCCAATGCCTTGGGGCCTGCCGGCTGGCGGGAACTGGCCGACGCGACCCGCGCCCGCGCCGATGCGGTGGAGCGCAATCTCGGGGCTTTGATCGCGGATGCGCTGGGCGACCTGGAACGGGACTGGCCGAGCGATCTGCCGGGTGGCGTCATTCATGCCGACCTGTTTCCGGACAACGTGCTGTTCATGCGGGAAAATGTTTCCGGCCTGATCGATTTCTATTTCGCCTGCAACGATATTTATGCCTATGACCTGGCGGTGACGCTGAACAGCTGGTGCTTTGAAATGGACGGCGCCTACAACGTCACCAAAGGCAGGGCGCTGATCGCGGCCTATCAATCCGCTCGGGCACTGACGGCACCCGAACAGGCCGCTCTGCCGATTCTGATGCGCGGCGCGGCTTTGCGCTTCCTGCTGACCCGGCTGTTCGATTGGCTCAATCCCGATCCCAATGCGCTGGTCCGTCCCAAGGATCCCCGCGAATATGCCAAGCGGCTGCGTTTTCATCTCAAGGTGAAGCAGTCCGGCGAGTATGGCCTGTGAGTGCACCCATCGAATTGTTTACCGATGGCGCTTGTTCCGGAAATCCGGGGCCGGGCGGCTGGGCGGCCATTCTGCGCAGCGGTCCGCATGAAAGCGAATTGTCCGGGGGCGAGAAACACACCACCAATAACCGCATGGAAATGACGGCGGTGATCGAGGGGCTGCGCGCCATCAAGCAGCCATCACAGGTGTCGATCTATACCGACTCCAAATATGTGATGGACGGTGCCAAAACCTGGATCATCAGCTGGAAAAAACGCGGCTGGAAAACCGCCGACAAGAAACCGGTCAAGAATGAAGACCTCTGGCGGGCGCTGGATGAACAGCAGTTGCGCCATCTTTCAGTGAAATGGACCTGGGTTGCCGGCCATTCCGGGCATGCCGAGAATGAACGGGCGGATCAACTGGCGCGGGACGCAATCCCGCGCCAATCTTGATTTCTGGTCGCACGCCCGGACGAAAAACCGCTGCACGTCCTACGGACGCTCCGCACTTTTTCTGGGCGGTGCTCCGCTCCCTAGATCTGCGACAGCATGTGTTCGGCGCTGGAGACTTCGAACGCGCCCGGCGCTTCCACATTCAGCACCTTGACCACACCATTATCGACCACCATGGAATAGCGCTGGCTGCGCTTGCCCATACCAAACTTGGTCCCGTCCAGTTCCAGTCCGACGGCGCGTGTGAAATCGCCATTGCCGTCCGCCAGCATCATCACCGTATCGCCGGCACTCTGGGCATCGCCCCAGGCCCCCATCACAAAAGCATCGTTCACCGAAAGACAGGCGATGGCGTCGATGCCTTTCGCCTTCAACGCACCGGCCTGCTGGATGAAACCGGGCAGATGCTTGGCCGAACAGGTTGGCGTGAAGGCGCCCGGCAGCGCGAACAGCGCGACTTTCTTGCCCTTGAATAAGTCATCGGTCGGCACGGGCTTGGGGCCACCATCCTTCATCTGCATGAGGGTCGTGGAAGGAATATGGTCGCCCACCTTGATAGTCATGGAATTTCTCCGTCGTGGAAGTGGAAGGGAACGCGCGATCTAGGATGAGGTTGCCGCAGCCTCGATATGCCTGGAAATAAAGGTCAGGGTGTCGGAGGGCGTCAGCGGCGGCGAGAAGTAGAAACCCTGCCCGAATTCGCAGCCCAGCGACGCCAGCCATGCCGCATCCTCGGCGCT
This sequence comes from Pseudomonadota bacterium, assembly GCA_040389405.1. Classification (GTDB taxonomy): domain Bacteria; phylum Pseudomonadota; class Alphaproteobacteria; order Micropepsales; family Micropepsaceae; genus Rhizomicrobium. Next base: position 527,944 of record JAZJZY010000003.1, read on the forward strand.
CTCGACACCCTCTGCCACGACGGTCCGTTTCAAATCCTGTGACAGGCGGATGACGGAGCGAAGCACCTGACCAGCTTCGTCGCCGATCTCGCCATTGCTTTGGCGCGCGATGAAATTCCGGTCAATCTTCACAGTGTCGAACGGCAGATCGTGAAATTGGCTGAGGCTGGAGGCACCAGTACCAAAATCGTCCATCGCCAACCCCGCCCCCAATCCCTTCAGGCGTACCAAGGCCGCCGCCAGATTGGCATCGCCCGCGACCGCACTTTCGGTGACTTCCAAGGTCAGCGTGCCCTGCGCCAAAGCGTTCTTGTGCACGGCTTCGGACAGCAATTCCTCGAAGCCCGGATCGCGCAACTGGCGGCGGGAAAGATTGACGCTGACGAAGAGTGGCGGCGAGATCGAGAAATAACGCTGCCAATGGGAAAGATCGCTCGCGGCCCGTTCCAGCGCGAATTTCCCCAGACTCACGATCAGTCCGGTTTCCTCGGAATGGGCGATGAATTCGCCTGGCGCGACCAATCCCCGGGAGGGATGACGCCAGCGCAAAAGCGCTTCAAAGCCCGCAACCGCGTGATCGGAAAACCGCATGATGGGCTGGTAGAAGATTTCGATCTGGCCACTGTTGAGCGCTTGGCGCAGATCGGCCTCGAGTGCCACCGCGTCGGTGCGCACCTGCGCTTCGAGGTTGGGCGCATAGACCAACGCGCAAGCGCCGCCGCGAGCCTTCGCTGCGGCAAGCGCCAATTCCGCGTTCCGCAACAAACGAGCGGGATCGCTTTCGTCCGCAGCGATACCGGCGCTGGCAGGTGCAAAAATATTACGCCCGTCATAGGGGTGCGGCGGATTGCAGAGCTCGACCAATTCATCGCCGAGCTTCTGGGGCGGCAGATCATGCGCCGCGAATAGAAGCGCAAAGCCGTCACCGCCGATCCGGAAAATCTGCGCTTCGTTTCCGAAACGCTCGTTCAAGCGCCGCGCAGTCTGCAGAAGAATCGTGTCGCCGCCGATATCCCCGATGCTGGCATGGATCGCCTTGAAGCGGTCCAGATCGATTAGCGCCAGCTGGGCGTTTTCCAGAAGCGGGCCCATGATTTCCATGGCCTCGATCAAGGCCGGCCGCGCGCCCAGTCCCGTCAGCGGGTCACCGGAGGCGACGGGCGTAGTTTCCTTGCGATCGGTGACATCGCTGAGAAGACCCAGGCAATCGGATGGCACATCTTGTTCCGTCACGATGCTGGCGCGCAATTCCAGCCAGCGCCAGGTGGCGCCCGGTCCCGGCGCACGAAATTCCAGGCGGAAGGCCTGACCGGGTTGATCGCGGAACATATCCAGGGCCTCGCGATAGGTCTGCACATCCTCGGGATGCAGGCGCGACATCCAATCCGAATGCGACAAGGTCGTTTGGCGTGGCGGCAAACCCGCCATCAATGCCGCGTCGGACGAAAGCGTGAGAATCTGGGCGCGAAAATCCAGATCGAACACACCTTGATGGGCCGCCCCGATCGCCGCCAAAGCCAGATTGGCAAAAGGCGCGGACGGATCGAGCGCTGCATCGGGCGCGGATTGTGCTTCCAGGAGCCGTGCGGCTTTCGATCCATGCAGGAACGGCAGGACCGCGATTTCTTCGCTGGTGATCACCGCCAGCGCCAGAAGGATCGCGCCGGCCGCGGCAAAGCCGCCGGTCGTGGCGGGCGCCGTCAGGGTCTCGCCCAGGCCACCCAGGCTGGTTATGGCGGCCGCCAGCGCCACCAGCGCGAACGCTGCTGCGCTCGGTGCGATGACTTGTGCCGCGCGCACGCCCCGCCGGCCGCAGAAGAACAGATACGCCGCCACAGCCGCACTGCCCGGCACGATCAAGGTGTCAGTCACCAGAGTGGCACCCGGCAAGCCCAGATAGGAGGCAGCACCCAGACCGCAGAGAATATAAAGAGCAATACGAAATTGCCGGACACGCGTGGGGAAAACTTCGCGCAGCGGGACGATGGCGTCGGCCAGCCTCGCGCCCGCCGCCAGCGCCAGCGCCGTCAGCAGCGCGGACAATCCATAAGGGCCGCCTATATGCGTGGAAAGACTGGCGTCGAACATGCCGGTGCCGGCAAGCCAGCTCCACAGCAGCATGAACAAAGTGAGCGCCACCCAGCGCGGCGCGGCATGACCGATCAGGACCGCGAGGCCTCCGGTAATGAGCGCGGCGGCGGCAATCAATGCACCCACGGCGGCGATGAAGACCGCAAGCTGGCGATTGTGAGATGCCAATGCCGGCTCGGTCCAGGCCAGAAGCGAAGGCGGCGCACTGGCATAGCCGACCCGCACCGCCAGACCCACTTGCGTGACCGGCGGGATGATCACACGCCATGCTCGCGCGCCATAGGCTTTGGCGGGTTCGACCACAACACCCGAATCCGAGCTGGCCACCGCAAGAATTGCGGGACGCGAGGGTTGTGGCAAAAGACGCAGCGCCATGCGCGGCGGTTGGCCCGCAAGCAATACGCGGATGGCGGGACGCACGCTGTTGTTGGTGACCGCGAGCATATACCAGGCCGAACCATCGGATTCCTGCCCGCTCGTCGCATGATATGGGGTCAGTTCGTGCCTAAGGTTGATGACATTTGCATCACCGCCGAAATCCACCGGTCGCGGCGGATCGGCGGCAAGCGCGGCGCCCAGGCTCGCCAGCAGCATGCCGATCAACAATAGGAATAACGGTTTTCGCATCCGACTCTTTTACGATGGAGGCCTGGGCAGCGGCTAACCTAGCCGCGCACCGCTCTTCAAGGAAGCTTCATCTTGCAAAAGGGCGAATTGGATATGATCGCGCCATTCGCCATTGATCAGCAGATATTTCCGTGCCAGCCCTTCCTCGCGAAAACCAGCTTTGGCAAGCAGGCTGCGCGAGGCCTGATTTTCCGGCAGGCAGGCCGCCTCGATGCGATGCAGGCCCAGCGTGGCGAAGACAAAGGGAATCAGCACGTGCACCGCATCGCTCATGTAACCCTGGCGGGCAAAGCGGGCTCCGATCCAGTAGCCCAGCGCGCAGCATTGGGTGACGCCGCGCCGCACATTTGAAAGCGTGCAGCCGCCCATCAGCATATCGTCGCTGGCACGGAAGACGAAGAAAACATACGCCGAATCCAGCCGTGTTTCCTTCTGATAGCGCTTGATGCGGCGGCGAAAGGCGCCGCGCGTCAACTCGTCCTCGGCCCAGACGGGTTCCCATTTGGTGAGAAACTCGCGGCTCTCGCCTCGAAGCCGCGCCCAATTGAGGTAATCGCCAATGCGCGGATAGCGGAGATAAACCTCCTGCCCCCGCAGAACCGGCTGCTGCCCCCCCGGGAAAGTCAGGCCGCGCATGAACGCCATCGGCCGCGAATGCATCATCGCACTCATCTTGCCCGGCGGCGGCGCTGGTTTCATTATTCCGCCGCTTCTCGACCGGGCGCAAACCGCGCGGCGAAAACATCGTGACGCTCAAGCTTGTTCACCGGTCCGACGGCTGCGATGGAAGGTTGACTCATTATGCGCGTGGCATATCGCATCAATGCCGCACTATCCACCGCGTCGATCTGTGCCACGATCTCTGCAGCACTCTGCACCCGCCCCAGCGTGAAGATCTGTCCCGCGATCTGCTCGGTCCGCGTTCCGGGACGTTCCAGACCCATCAGAAGACCGGATTTGAGCTGCGCCTTGGCACGCGCCATCTCCGCATCGCTGACCCCGGCGGTCATCGCTTCCATTTCACCTGCGATCACGGCAGACAATTCGCCGGCTTCTTTTTCGCCGGTGCCGGCATAGATGCCGGTGAAGCCCGTATCCTGAAAATTATTGGTGAAGGCGTAGATGGAATAGCAGAGCCCCCGCTTTTCCCGCACTTCCTGAAACAGGCGGGACGACATGCCGCCGCCCAGCACCATCGCGTGCATCTGGGCGACATGAAAATCCGGATCGCCGGACGCAATGCCGGGAAAGGCATATACAATGTGAGCCTGCTCGAGATCCTCGACCAGGCGGATATCGCCGCCCACATAATGGGCCGGCGGCGTCGCATCGATTCCGCCGGTCGCAAGTTGTGCGAACTTCTCTTCCGCCAGGGCGACGATTTCACGATGCGAAACCGCACCCGACGAAACCAGTGTCATCGCTTCGGCACGATAGCGCCGCCCGCTATAGTCGCGCAGCGCGCCCGGCGTGAAAGCCGCAACCGTCTTTTCCTCGCCCAGTATCGGCCAGCCAAGCGGTTGATCCTTGTAGATGACGCTTTGCAGATGATCGAAGATGATGTCGTCCGGCGTGTCGCGCGCCTGTCCCAGCTCCTGCAGCACGACCTGACGCTCGCGCTCCAGTTCGTCGGCGGCGAAAGTCGAATGGACCAGAATGTCGGCGACGAGATCGATGGCCAACGCCACGTCGTTTTTCAGGATCCGGGCGTGAAAGGCGGTCTGTTCGCGGCTGGTATAGGCATTGAGGTAACCGCCGACCGCTTCGATCTCCTCGGCGATCTGCCGGGCATTGCGCGTCGCCGTCCCTTTGAACGCCATATGCTCCAGCATATGGGAGAGCCCCATCTCGGCCGGCAATTCATTGCGCCCGCCCGTGGAAACCCAGACGCCCAAGGCAGCGCTTTCCAAGCCCGCCATCGGATCGGTGATGACAGTCAAGCCGTTGGAAATGTTAGATATTTCTAAGGTCATCCCGTCAGTCTAGAAGAGATGAACTGTCTAATCAAAGCAAGGTTGTTGGGCAGGGTTTCGAGCTTTTCGGGCAGATTCAGCACGCGCTGCAGACCTTCCGGCACGGGCGGCGGCGTGCCGGTTGCATTGGTCACCGCGTCGGCGAATTTGGCGGGATGGGCGGTGGAGAGGACCACCATCGGCTCTTCCCGGAATCCGAATTTTCGCAAGGCACTGACCGCCACCGCGGTGTGCGGGTCGATGATGCGTCCCGATGTGCCGGCGATGGCATTGATGGTGGACAGCGTGTCCTCATCGTCGCTGGAGCGGGCGTCGTAGCGGTTGCGCAATTTCGACAGGATCGCAGGCGGCAGCACCAAGCGCCTGTCGCGGGAGAAAGTCTCCATCGCGGCGCGGGTCCAGCCGGCGTCGCGGCCCGAGGCTTCAAACAAGGCCCGTTCGAAATTCGATGCCACCTGGATGTCCATCGAGGGGCTGATGGTGTGATGAGCGGCGCCGGACTCATAGACGCCATCATTGATCGCCCGCACCATGATGTCGTTGGCGTTGGTGGCGATCACAAGGCGGCCGGTAACCAGGCCCATGCGCTGGGCCGCCTCGCCCGCAAAAATATCGCCGAAATTTCCCGTGGGCACGATGAAGGTCGCAGGCTTTCCCAGCGCCGCTGTGGCAGTGAAGTAATAGACGCTCTGCGCCGCGATGCGGACGAAATTGATCGAGTTGACGGCGGTGAGACCGATCTCGCGGGCAAATTCCTTTTCCGCGAACAGGCCCTTCACGATGCTCTGGGCATCGTCAAAGCTGCCTTCCAGGGCAACGTTATGGACATTGGCGTGACCGCTGGTGGTCATCTGGCGGCGCTGCACTTCGCTGACCCTGCCTTTGGGATGCAGCACGAAGACTTCGATATTGGGGAGCCCGCCCAATGCGGCGATCGCCGCCGAGCCGGTGTCGCCCGAGGTCGCCGCCACAATGGTGGCCTTGCCGCCCCGGCGTGTCAGCGCCCTTGCGAACAGGCGCCCCAATATCTGCAGGGCGATATCCTTGAAGGCGAAGGTCGGGCCGTGAAACAGTTCCAGCAGATAGCGATTGCCGGTCATCGCCGACAAAGGCGCGATTTCAGATTGGGTGAAGCCCGCATACGCGGCTTCGATGTCTTCCTTCAGTTCGGCTGGGGTGAAGCTGTCGCCGACAAAGCGGGACAGAATTTCAAACGCCACGTCCTGATAGCGCTTTCCGGAGAAGGCCGCGATTTGGCCGGCGGTGAATTGCGGCCAAGCGGCAGGCAAGTAGAGACCACCATCCGGTGCCAGCCCCGCCAGCAACACGTCGGCAAAGCTCGCCTGCGGCGCCTCACCCCGGGTCGAAATGAATTGGCTGGACTGCGACACGTTCATATTCCTTTTTATGCCCTACGCGGCTTGCCGGTGGTCAAACCCAACCCAGCCGGCCTTTGGACACATGATAGGCGAGATAGACGCCGAGAAGCCCCGCCGCAAGCCCGAACCAGGTAACGGCATAGGAGAGATGCTCATTGCGGAAACTCACCACCGTCTGGCCGCCTTTTGGCCAGCCGCCAGGATTGGGAGCCGCGTCGGCCTCGATCACAACGGGCGCGGTCAGTTGAATGTGATCGGCTGCCGCAATTCCCTTGAGATCGCGGGAATACCAGATCCGGTGCACGGCATCGGGGCCCGGCGTGAAGGCGCCCGGCGCGTCCGGCACCCGCCATACACCTACTAGCCGCGTCGCACCGTCCAGCGGCGACCGTGTGGCAGGGGCAAGCTTGTCTTTCGGAATATAGCCGCGATCGACCATCAAGGTGCGTCCCTCGTTGGTGAGAAACGGGGTCAACACATGATAAACCGCTTCGCCGCCCGCGCCCGTGGTGAAGACATAGGCTTCCTTCGCGTTGTCGAAATGGCCTTCCAGCGCGACCCGGCGATACTGCATCGCATCGGCATCGGTCTTGAGTGCCTGGTCCAGAGAAATCGGTGCGGCGGTCATATGCCCATCGACTTCCGCGATCAGGGCCAGCTTCCATTGCAGACGCTGCAACTGCCACACGCCCAATCCCACCAGAATGACCGTGGCGATCAAGGCTGCGATCGTGACGCCGGGATAGGGACGAAAGCGCAAGGCCATCACTGCCTTCGCCCTTCGCCCGCCTTGTGCTTGTACTGGAGAACCAGCAGCGTGGATTTGGAGAGGCGCAGAAAGCCCAAACTGAGAAATACAATCAGCGGCGCCCACAACACCGCATGAACCCAATAGGGCGGCGAGAATGTGAACTCGACCCAGAGGGCCAGCCCCGCGACGATGGCGCCCACGATCAGAATGCCGAACACCGCCGGACCATCGCCGGCATCGAACATCGCATAATCCAGATGACAGGACGGGCAGGACGGCTTGAGCTTGATATAGCCGTCAAACAACGGCCCCTGCCCGCATTGCGGACAGAGGCCGAGAAACGCGCATCGTGCCGTATTAGGCAGCGGATACTGGGCCCTGACCCCACACATAGATGCAGGCGAACAGGAACAGCCAGACCACGTCCACAAAGTGCCAGTACCAGGCGGCAGCTTCGAAGCCGAAATGGCGGGTGGCGGTGAACTGACCCGCGATGGCGCGGCCCAGGCAGACGGCCAGGAAGATCGTTCCGATCAGAACATGGAAGCCGTGGAAGCCGGTCGCCATGAAGAAGGTCGAGCCATAGATGGCGTCGAAATTGCCCGCGCCCGCAGACAGCGAAACGTGCGCTGCGTCGGTGAAGGGCTGTAGCGCCAGATTGTTGAACCCGAAGGTGAAGGGGGCATGGGCATACTCATACGCCTGCACCGCCGAGAAACTGGCGCCCAGCAGCACGGTGATGATCAGACCCTGGATCGCGCCCTTGCGGTCGTCACTCTGCAGCGCGTGATGCGCCCAGGTCACCGTGGTGCCCGAGGTCAGGAGGATCAGCGTGTTGAGCAGTGGGAAATGCCAGGGATCCAACGTCACAATGCCGGCGGGCGGCCAGGAGCCGATGCCGACATCGTTGAAGAAGATCGCGGAATTGAAATAGGCCCAGAACCAGGCCACGAAGAACATCACTTCGGACGCGATGAACAGCAGCATGCCGTAGCGCAGATGCAGCTTCACCACCGGGGTGTGGTTGCCCAGCACTACGGATTCCCGGATCACGTCACGCCACCAGCCCGCCATGGTGTAGAGCACCAGGGCCAGACCGATGATGAAGATCCAGGGTTGCCCGTTCACGGGCAAACCGAAAAAGCCGGTGTAATCCTTGTTCATCCAGAACACGGCGCCGGTCAGCATGGTGAAAGCGCCAATGGAACCGACGACCGGCCAGGGGCTGGGGTCCACCAGATGGTAATCGTGCTTTACATCACCGCTCATGAAACTAGCCCCTCTACTGGCCTGTATTTTCGTGCCACTGCACGATTGACATCAGATAAAACAAAATCACAACGCCGCCCAGTGCGAGCGCCAGTGCGATGTTGCGCTTGCGCCGTTCGCGCCCGGCCTTGCTGTCTTTGTCGGAAGAATTGTCATTCATCGCCTCACGTCCAGAGCGGAGGAAGGTGAAGCAGACGCTCGACGATCAGGGCCGTGAACGGCACAAAGACATAAAGCAGGGAAACGCCGAACAGCCGCTTGGCCGCCGGTTCGCGCACTTCGTCGCGCTCGCGCAGGGTCGCGAAGGCTTCGAGCAGCATCCAGAAACCCATGGACGCAGACAGGACCAGATAGAGCATACCGCCCAGGCCGATAAAGGCCGGCACCACGCCCAGCGGCGCGAGCAACAGTGTGTAGGCGAAGATATGGCGGCGCGTTATCGTCTTGCCCTTCACCACCGGCAGCATGGGCACGCCGGCACGGGCATAATCCTCGCAGCGCCAGAGTGACAGCGCCCAGAAATGCGGCGGCGTCCACATGAAGATGATCGCCACCAGCACGATCGGCGCCAAACTCAAGGAACCCGTCACCGCGGCCCAGCCGATGGCCGGCGGCAGCGCGCCTGCCAGTCCACCGATCACGATGTTCTGCGGCGTGCGGCGCTTGAGACCCAGCGTATAGACCACGACATAGAAGAAGACCGTGAAGCCCAGCAGTCCCGCCGCCAGCTCGTTCACGAACAGCCACATGGTGGCGACCGACATGACCGAGAGCGCCCAGCCGAACGCCAGGGCATCGCCGCGCGCAACATGGCCCATGGGAATGGGCCGCGTCGCGGTGCGGGTCATGATGACGTCGATATCGGCGTCGTAAGCCATGTTGAGCGCCCCGCTCGCCCCGGCAGCGAGGGCGATGCAGAGCAACGCCGTGAAGGCCGTCAGCAGATGCACATGACCGGGCGCGACGATGATCCCCGCCAGCCCCGTGAACACGACAAGCGACATCACGCGCGGCTTCAGCAGCGCGAAGAAGTCGCCCACGGTCGTGACCCGGGGATAGCTGAGTGTGTCGTCGATAACGGCCATATGCTTCAGCGCTTCCTTAGTGCCAACAGACTAGTGAATGTGCGGCAGTTCGTTGAACTGGTGGAACGGCGGCGGCGAAGGCAGCGTCCATTCCAGGGTGGTCGCACCCACGCCCCAGGGATTGTCGCCCGCCTTGCGCTTGGCCACGAAAGCTTCGACCAGCATGGCGAGGAAGATCAGGACGCCGAACCCGGCAATAAAGGCGCCGATCGACGACACATAGTTCCAGCCTGCAAAGGCATCCGGATAGTCCGCATAACGGCGCGGCATGCCGGCAAGGCCCAGGAAGTGCATCGGGAAGAAGGCGAGATTGACGCCCACGAAGGTGATCCAGAAATGCAGCTTGCCCAGCGTCTCGTTGTACATGTAGCCGGTGAATTTCGGGAACCAGAAATAGAAGCCCGAGAAGATCGCGAACACCGCGCCCAGCGACAACACATAGTGGAAATGCGCCACGACATAATATGTGTCCTGCATCACCACATCGACGCCGGCATTGGCCAGCACCACGCCGGTGACGCCACCGACCGTGAAGAGGAACACAAATCCGATCGCCCACAGCATCGGCGTCTTGAACTCGATCGAGCCGCCCCACATCGTCGCGATCCAGCTGAACACCTTGATGCCGGTGGGCACCGCGATGACCATGGTGGCGAAAACGAAATAGGCCTTGGTATCGACCGACAGTCCCACCGTGTACATGTGGTGCGCCCAGACCAGAAAGCCGATGAAGCCGATCGCGACCATGGCGTAGGCCATGCCGAGATAGCCGAAGATCGGACGCTTGGAGAAGGTGCCGATGACATGGCTGATCATGCCGAAGCCGGGCAGGATCAGAATGTACACTTCCGGATGACCGAAGAACCAGAACAGATGCTGGTACAGGATCGGATCGCCGCCGCCCGCCGCGTTGAAGAAGCTGGTGTGGAAATGGCGGTCGGTGAGCAGCATGGTGATGGCGCCCGCCAGGACCGGCAACGACAGCAGCAGCAGGAACACGGTCACCAGGATCGACCACACGAACAGCGGCATTTTGTGCAGGGTCATGCCCGGTGCGCGCATGTTGAAGATCGTGGTGATGAAGTTGATCGCGCCCAGGATCGAGGATGCGCCCGCGATATGCAGCGAGAAGATCGCCAGATCCATCGCCGGTCCGGGTGAGCCATAGGTCGAAAGCGGGGCATAAAGCGTCCAGCCGCCGCCGACGCCCATGCCGCCGGAATCGCCTTCCACGAACATGCTCATGACCAGCAGTGCAAAGGAGAAGGGCAGCAGCCAGAAGGAGATGTTGTTCATGCGCGGGAACGCCATGTCCGGCGCACCGATCATCAGGGGCACCAGCCAGTTGCCGAAGCCGCCGATCATCGCCGGCATGATCATGAAGAACACCATGACAAGGCCGTGACCGGTGACGAAGACGTTGAAGGTGTGCGCTTCCTTGAACACCTGCAGGCCGGGATACATCAGCTCGGCGCGCATCATCATCGAGAAGAAGCCGCCGATCACACCCGCGCAGATCGCGAAGATAAGGTACATCGTGCCGATGTCCTTATGGTTGGTGGAGTAGACGTAACGGCGCCAGCCAGTGGGATGGTGGCTATGATCCTCGAAATGATGATCGGGACTGCGTTGGTCGAAAGCGAGATCGGTCATGACTTACTCTTCCTAATTCGCTGCGACGTGAACGTTGGTGTCGAGAGCGGCAAACTTCTTCTTCGCCGAGGCGAGCCATTCGGTATATTCGGCGTCACTCACCACATGCACTTCAATCGGCATATAGGCGTGGCGGGCACCGCACAGTTCCGAGCACTGGCCGAAATAGATGCCGGTACGGTCGGCCTTGAACCAGGTGTGGTTGATGCGGCCCGGCACGGCGTCCATTTTCACGCCCATCTCGGGCAGCGCCCAGGAATGGATCACGTCGGCGCCGGTGGTTTCGATTTCGATCACCTTGCCGACCGGCACGACCACTTCATTGTCGGTGCCCAGAAGGCGCGGCTTGCCGGCCTTGGCGGCATCGGCGTCGGAAAGGCCCAGCGAGTCATATGTGAAGCCAGCATTGGCGCCCGGATATTCATAGGTCCAGAACCACTGCTTGCCGATCGCCTTGATGACAACATCAGGCTTGGGGATTGCCGCTTCAAAGTACAGCAGGCGGAAGCTGGGCACCGCGATCACCACCAGGATGATCACCGGGATGATGGTCCAGGCCACTTCCAAGAGCGTGTTGTGATGCACCTTGGACGGGGTGGGGTTCGCGCCCGCGCGGAACTTGATGGCGATGTAGACCAGCAGCGCCAGAACGAAGAGGCAGACCGCGACGATGATGTAGAGCAGCTCGGTGTGGAAGCTCTCGATCTGTTCCATCACCGGCGAATTGGCGGGCTGGAAACCCAGCTGGTAATTCTTGGGCATGGCGGAGGCGGCAGAAGCCCACAGGGCAACCGCGGCGGCGGTGAGTCCAGTATTCCGCCAGGACCGGGGTTTCAGAGACATGGATGGCGACCTCGCAAATGCCGGCAGGGTGTACTCGAAATCCCCCGCGCGTTTCAGATTCTTGGCGGGGATTTAGAGGGGTTAAGCCCTTAAAGTCATTGCGACCTTATGGCACGGTCCATTTGCCGCAAAATGGCAAAGCCGCATAGCACGCCGCAGGGCCTTGCCGGGACGCGCCAAGTCCCCGATATCTGGGGTCTAAGCATTGGCGTTCGCTGGTCTTTTGCCCGCCCGCCGCAGCCGGAGACCGCCATGGCCGATACCGATCTGTTCTTTTCCCGCACCGGAATGGACCGCACCCGCGTCCAGAACCAGCTGGATTCGGCTCTGACAGGGTCCGATGACGGGGAACTTTTCCTGGAATACAGCCAGTCCGAATCATTCTCCTTCGACGACAACCGGCTGAAAGCGGCCAGTTTCGACACGTCCCAGGGCTTTGGCCTGCGGGCCGTGGCGGGGGAAGCCACCGGCTATGCCCACGCCACCGAGCTTTCGGAAGATGCCATCGCCCGGGCCGCCGCGACCGTGAAGGCCGTGTCGGCCGGTCATTCGGGACATGTGGCTGCCGCCCCTGCCCGCAGCAACGTCAAACTTTATACCGACCTCGATCCGCTCCAGACCGCCCAGTTCGGGGCCAAGGTCAGCCTGCTGGAAGAAATGAATGCCTATGCGCGCGGCAAGGACAGCCGGGTGCGCCAAGTTTCCGCCTCGCTCTCCGGCGAATGGCAGCGTATCGAAATCATGCGGGCCGGCGGCGAACATTATTCCGACATCCGTCCCCTCGTCCGCATCGGCGTCTCAGTGGTGGTGGAAAAAGACGGTCGCCAGGAAACCGGCAGCTTCGGCGGCGGCGGCCGCGGCGGCTATGAGACCTATATGGATCCCAGTTACTGGAAAGCGGCCGTCGACGAAGCCTTGCGCCAGGCTCTGGTCAATCTGGAGTCCGTTCCCGCACCGGCAGGCGAGATGACGGTGGTTCTAGGACCGGGCTGGCCCGGCATCCTGTTGCATGAAGCCATCGGGCACGGGCTGGAAGGCGATTTCAACCGCAAGAAGACGTCGGCTTTCGCAGGTCTGTTGGGCGAACGCGTCGCCGCACCCGGCGTGACGGTGGTGGATGACGGCACCATCGACGGGCGTCGCGGTTCGCTGTCCATCGACGATGAAGGCACGCCCACCTCTCGCACGGTGCTGATCGAGGACGGCATTCTCAAAGGTTATATGCAGGACCGGCAGAATGCCCGGCTGATGGGCATGAAGCCGACCGGCAACGGACGCCGGCAAAGTTACGGCGCCACCGTGATGCCGCGCATGACCAACACCTACATGCTGGCGGGCGACAAGGATCCCGGCGAAATTCTCGCCAGCGTGAAGAAAGGCATCTACGCCACCAATTTCGGTGGCGGCCAGGTCGACATTACCAACGGCAAATTCGTCTTCAGTTGCACCGAGGCCTATGCGATCGAAGACGGCAAGCTGGGGGCGCCCATGAAAGGCGCGACCCTGATCGGTTCAGGTCCCGAATGCCTGACGCGGGTGTCCATGATCGGCAACGACATGAAGCTCGACACCGGCATCGGCACCTGCGGCAAGAACGGCCAGAGCGTGCCGGTCGGCGTGGGTCAACCTACCCTGAGGTTGGACGGACTGACCGTGGGCGGAACGGCAGCATAGAGATGCCGCGCTACTGGTTCCGGCAAAAGCGTTTCGGCTATGGCGCCACGCCTAATACCTGGCAGGGCTGGTTGTTGACGACCATCAGCGCGGCGCTGGCGGTGGGTGTGATCATCGCAGCGAATTTCATGCGCGGCGACACCACGCGATTCCTCGTCATCGCAGTCGGATTGCCATTGGTGCTGGTTCCGACCGTCATGATCAGCCGTGCGAAAACCGAAGGCGGCTGGCGCTGGCGGTCGGGTCAACATGACTGAGCCCATCTTCAAAATCGTGCCGCGTGACGAATGGGCGGAGGTAACGGACGCCTATGAAGGTTCGGCGCATGATCGCGCCGACGGCTTCCTGCATTTTTCCACCGGGCCGCAATTGCCGGAAACATTGCGCCGTTATTATGCCGGCCAGAGCGATCTTCTTCTGGTCGCGGCGGATCCGGCGCGTCTGGGCAGTCTGCTCAAATGGGAGCATTCCCCTTCCCGCGGCGAGGACTTTCCGCATCTTTATGGTGTGCTTTTGACCAGCGCGGTGTCATGGGTGAAACCGATATCGAAAGACGCCGCCGGCAATTTCATTCTTCCGGGATGACATAAGTCACAAACGGGGTCTAAGCTTTCCGGCATGATCCCCATCAAAGGCAAGACCCACGATCTGGGCGACGGTTTCATGGTGGTGCGTCTGCTGCCGCAGATCGCGCGACGCAGCATCGGCCCATTTCTGTTTTTCGATTATTTCGGCCCGACGGATTTTGCACCCGGCAAGGGCGTCGATGTGCGTCCGCATCCTCATATCGGGCTCGCCACCGTCACTTATCTGTTCGACGGCGCGCAGATGCATCGCGACACCTTGGGCTCGGTGCAGGAGATCAAACCGGGCGACGTCAATTGGATGACGGCAGGCCGAGGCATCGCCCATTCCGAACGCACTGGCGACGAGTTACGCGCCCGCGGCCATCGCCTGCACGGCATCCAGACCTGGGTGGGTCTGCCGCAGAAGGATGAAGAGACCGATCCCCATTTCCAGCATTTCGCCGCCGCCGACTTGCCCGAAAGCGACGAGAACGGCGTACGCCTGCGCATGATCACAGGAGAAGCTTTCGGCCTGGCATCGCCGGTCAAGGTCTTCTCGCCCATATTCTATGCCGACGCTCGCTTTGAAGCGGGCGGCAGCTTCACCGTCACCGCCGAGCATGAGGAACGTGCGCTGTTTATCGTGGACGGCGAGCTTCAGATCGGCGGCAGTGCCCATGGCGTGGAGACGCATGGCGCAGGCGCCATGCTGTTCCTGGATAAAGGCGAAGTCGTCACGCTGTTCGCCGATAGCGTGGCGCGGGTGATGCTGTTGGGCGGCGCACCGCTGGATGGGCCGCGCCATATCTGGTGGAATTTCGTCTCCTCGTCGAAAAACCGCATCGAAGTTGCCAAGTCTGATTGGCGTTCCGGCCTTTTCGGCAAGATCCCGGGCGATGACAGGGAATTCATCCCCCTGCCCGAAGACCGGCGATAAACCGGCACGGCAAAATCCCATTCGAAGACGGAGTATACGATGAAATACAATCAGCTCGGCCGCAGCGGCCTGTTCGTTTCCGAAATCTGCCTGGGCACCATGACCTTCTCGGGTGAGAATTTCTTCGGCGGCGTCATCGGCACCCTGGACCAGAAAGCGTCCACCAAATTGGTGGAGCGCAGCGTCACGGCGGGCGTGAATTTCCTGGACACCGCCGATGCTTATTCCACCGGCCAGTCCGAAGTGATGACCGGCCAGGCGATCCGTGATCTGGGACTGAAGCGCAGCGAGATCGTGCTGGCGACCAAGGTGTTCGCGCGCATGGGACCCGGCGTCAACGAGATCGGCGCATCGCGCAGCCACATCATGGACGGCGTGGCCAAAAGTCTCGACCGGCTCAAGATGGATTACATCGATCTGTATCAGATTCATCAGACCGACCTCGTCACGCCGGTCGAAGAAACCATGCGCGCGCTCGACGATCTGGTTCGCCAGGGCATGGTGCGTTACATCGGCGTTTCCAACTGGACGGCCTGGCGCATCATGAAAGCCAATGCCATTGCCGGTGCGCGGGGCCAGGAACGCTTCGAGACTGTGCAGGCCTATTACTCCCTCACCGGGCGCGAGCTGGAACGCGAATTGGTGCCGATGATGGAAGAGGAACGCATCGGCTGCCTGGTCTGGAGTCCATTGGCGGGCGGTTATCTTTCCGGCAAATATTCCGAAGGCGGCGAAGGCGCTTCCGAAGGCCGCCGCAAGAGTTTCGACTTCCCTCCGGTGGACCGCACCCGCGGCGAACCGATCATTGCGGCGATGCGGCCCATCGCCAAGGCACACAATACGTCGGTGGCGCGGGTGGCGCTGGCCTGGGTGCTGTCCAAGACATTCGTCACCAGCGTCATCATCGGCGCACGCACCATCGAGCAGCTGGATGATAATCTGGAAGCGACCAAGCTGAAACTGACGGCGGAAGAAATCGGCAAACTCGACGCATTATCCGCGATTGCCGAAGATTATCCGCACTGGATGATTTCGCGATTTAAAGATCAGCGTTTGCCACCGACGAAATGAGTAGTCGCGTCAGAGGAAGTTGTACTCGCTGAAGAGTTTGCTCATGTCGCCCTTCCATTCATTCTGGAAGGCGTGGAGCAGCTCTTCGGCGCGGGTCTGACCACGCGCCACCAATTCGCGCAGCGGATTGATGAAGCCATCCTCGCTCATGCCGGCACTGTCCAGGCTGGCGCGGCGGCGCAGGCCCTCGCCGGAAATCTCCAACATGCGGCGCGCCAGTTCCAGCACCGTGGTGTTGCGGAAGGGCGCATGGAAACCCTGCTTGGGTACGATGTCCCGCAACGCCTGGCGTTCTTCCGTCGTCCAGTCCTTGACCATGTCCCAGGCGGCATCCAGCGCCACGCTGTCATAGACAAGTCCGACCCACAGGGCGGGCATGCCGCAGATGCGCCGCCACTGGCCGCCATCGGCACCGCGCATTTCCAGGAACTGCTTCAACCGCACTTCGGGGAAGATGGTGGTGAGATGATCGGCCCAGTCCGCCATGGTCGGTTCGAACTGCGCGACTTCGGGAATCTTGCGGGCCAGGAAATCGCGGAAGCTCTTGCCCGCGACATCGTGATATTTGCCGTCGCGATAGACGAAATACATCGGCACATCGAGTGCGTAGTCCACATAGCGCTCGAAGCTCATCCCATCTTCGAATACAAAGGGCAGCATGCCGGATCGTGCAAGATCAACGTCGGTCCACACCTGGGCGCGATATGAAACAAATCCGCTGGGACGGCCTTCGCGGAACGGTGAATTGGCCAGCAGCGCGGTGGTGATCGGCTGCAGCGCCAGGCCGACGCGGAATTTCTTCACCATGTCGGCTTCGTCGGAAAAATCCAGATTCACTTGCACGGTGCAGGTCCGGAACATCATGTCGAGGCCGTAGCCGCCGACTTTGGGCATGTAGCGGCGCATGATGCCATAGCGCCCCTTGGGCATTACCGGCACGTCGTCCAAGGTCCAGCTGGGGGCGAAACCAAGGCCCAGCACGCCGGCGCCGATCTCATTCGCCACTTCGCGGGTCTGTACGAGATGCGTGTTCACTTCGGCGCAGGTCTCGTGAATGCTTTTGAGCGGCGCACCGGACAACTCGAACTGACCGCCCGGCTCCAGCGAGAGCGAGGCACCGTTCAGGCTGTTGCCGATGATGTTCTCGCCTTCCTTGACTGGCTGCCAGCCGAATCGGCCCATGCCCTCCAGCAACTGGCGGATGCCGGGCTGTCCTTCATATGCGAGCGGCTTCAGCGTCTTGGGGCAATAGACGAATTTCTCGTGCTCGGTGCCGATGCGCCAGGCGCTTTTCGGCTTCATGCCTTTGGAAAGATGGCGCACCAGATCGTCGCGGCTCTCGATCATGCCGCCGGCGGATTGCGGAATGGACATGCGCTACCCCTGACGGGTCTAAGACCCTGTCCGAATTGTGTGAATTGATCCCAGCAAGTGGCGAACACTTAGGCATGACAGGGCGTCAACACAAGACAGCCGTGTGGATTGCAATTTCGTACTTGACTTAATTAAGTGAAATACGAAATATATATCATGACCGCAGCCCATTTCTCCGCTCTTGCCGATCCCACCCGTCAGCGCATCGTCGAGATGCTGGCTGGCGGGGCACTTTGTGCCGGCGACATTGCCGGCCAGTTCGAATTGTCGCCACCCGCCATCTCCCAGCACCTCAAGGCGCTGCGTGAAGCCAAGCTAGTGAAAGTCAGGGCCCAGGCCCAGAAGCGAATCTACGAACTCGATCCGGAAGGCGTGGCGGAATTGTCGGAATGGGTTGCGCGCATCCGCGCCTTCTGGACGCCGCGGCTCGATGCGCTGGAGCAAGCCTTGAGAAAGGACACGCGATGAGCAAAGGCCAAGTTCTCGAAGAAGCCGCCATCATGTTCGAACGCGATCTTCCCGCGTCACCTGAAATCAGTTGGAGCTTCCTCACCGAGACCGCGCGCCTGACCGAATGGTATGGCGAAGGCGTCATCGAGCAGCGCGAAGGCGGTGCCGTGACATTGATGGGCGGCCATATCCGCGGCGTGGTGACCGGTTGGCGTCCGGGCCGCTTCTTCGCCCATACCTGGAACGTTTTCGATCCGGGCGAAAATATTTCGGCCTGGCCGGTTTCCTATCTCGAATTCACGCTTGAAGCTCAAGGATCGGGCACCAGGTTGGTCCTGATCCACCGGCCCATTCCAAAAGCGATGCAGCCGCAGACCATGATGGGATGGCAGACCTATCTCGACATGCTGGAAACTGCGGTCCGTGGCCAGCCCGTCAGCCCGCGTGGCGCCTATATGCAGAAAAATGCTGCCCTGTACGGCGTGGACCTCAACAATCTGAAAAGGTGATCCGATGGACGAATTCGGCAAACGCATTGACGCGCATACCGTCCGCTTCGAGAGACTTCTTCCCGGCCCCCTGGAAAAGATCTGGGCTTATCTCACCGATGGAAAAAAACGCGGCGAATGGTTCGCCGCCGGCGATTTGCCGGCAAAGATCGGCGAGACTTTCGAGATGCACATCAAGCATAGCGATCTTTCACCCAACAAATCGTCGCCGCCGGACCAGTTCAAGGAGATGGACATCACCGGCCATCACGCCACGGAAAAACTTCTGGCGCTGGAGCCGATGCACCGTGTGGCCTACACCTTCGGAAGCCAGCATCCACCATCCTCCGAAGTGGAATTCGTGCTGACGCCGGAAGGCGACAAGGTCCGTCTCATCCTCACCCACCGCAAGATTCCCGATCGCGGCTATGCGGTAAACGTTTCGGGCGGCTGGCATGCGCATCTGTCGATCCTGCAATACAAAGCGGAAGGAAAAGTGCCGCCGCCTTTCTGGGATGTGTGGAAGCAGACAGAGCACGCCTATGAAAAGCGGTACGACTGACCATGGCACAGCAGATCAATCCATTCCTGATGTTCGCCAGCGGCGCGGAAACGGCAATGAACTTCTATCTCTCGCTGTTCCCGGGCTCGCATATCGAATCTCTCAGCCATTATGACGCGGAGGGACCTGGCATCGCCGGCAGCGTGAAGCAGGCGACGCTGGTCCTTTTGGGACGCCGGTTTGAATTTTTCGACAGCCCGGTGCGGCATGCCTTCACCTTCACGCCCGCCATTTCGTTCGCCGTTGCCTGCGACAGCAGCGAAGAAGTCGATCAGCTGTTCGCTGCATTGTCGGACGGCGGCCAGGTCCTGATGGGACTGGACGCCTACCCGTTCGCCAAACGCTTCGGTTGGATCAATGACCGGTTCGGCGTGAGCTGGCAGTTGCGCTTCGTCTGATCTCAGTCCTGATGATTTAAGTTTGGCACCAATCGCCCTTGACGGATTGCCAAATCGTCACTGCCGCCAGCGCCGCCGTATCGGCGCGCAGGATGCGCGGACCCAGGGTGACCGGCGTCACGAAGGGCTGCGCGCGCAGCATGTCGCGTTCCGCTGGATCGAAACCGCCTTCCGGGCCGGTGAGGATGGCGGAAGCACCCTCGCACGCCTTGCGCACCGCGTCGGCCAGCGGCAATGCATCACCGCCTTCATCACAGAAATAAAGCGAACGCTCGCGCGGCCAGGAAGCGAGCAATTTGCCCAGAGCCATGGCCGCGCCGATCTCGGGCACCGTCAGCCGGCCCGATTGTTCCGCCGCTTCCACGGCATTGGCCAGCAACCGCTCCTCATTGAGGCGTGTCACGATGGTGCGGCGGGTAAAAACAGGCTGCAGTTTCGAGACACCCAGCTCCGTCGCCTTTTGAACAAGATAGTCCGACGGCGTTTTCTTCACCGGCGCGAAGACCAGCCAAAGGTCGGGCACGCCCGCTTGCGGCGTGGCGCGCGATAATAATTTCAACGCGACACCGCGTTTGCCCGCGATGGCGATTTCGGCCTGCCATTCGCCGTCGCGGCCATTGAACAGCAGCACGCGATCACCCGCTTTCGCCCGAAGGACATGAAGCAGATAATGTGTCTGTCCTTCATCCAGAGCGACCGGCGCGCCAGGTTCCAATGCCGCTGTCACGAAAAGCCGGGTCAATCCACCCGCTTCTTTCAAATCCGAAGCCATGCCACACTTGAGCCTGCATGAGCCTTTCCTCGCAAGCCCCCGCCGACGCCGTACCCAGCAATTGGGTGGAAGCCGCGCCCCGACGCCTTCGCCCGTATCTACAATTGATGCGCATGGACCGGCCGATCGGCTCCTGGCTGCTGTTCTGGCCCTGCGTCTGCGGTTTGGCGCTCGGCGCGATGGCGGACGAGCGGTCCTTTATCGATTGGCGCGACCTTTATTATGGTGCGCTGTTCGGGTTGGGTACCATCGTGATGCGGGGCGCGGGCTGCACCTTCAACGACATCGTGGATCGCAAGATCGATGCCCAGGTAGCGCGCACCCGCGGCCGCCCCATTCCGTCCGGCGCCGTCAGCGTGCAGGCCGCCGCGATCTTCACGGTGCTGTTGGCGCTGCTGGGCCTCGGCATCCTGCTGCAGTTCAATCGCTTCGCGGTGATGCTGGGCGCCGCTTCGCTACTCTTGGTGGCAGCCTATCCTTTTATGAAGCGGATCACCTGGTGGCCGCAGGCCTGGCTGGGCCTGACCTTCAACTGGGGCGCATTGCTGGGTTTCGCGGCACAGACCGGCCATATCGATCTGCCGGATCTGTTTTTATATGCCGGGCTGTTTTTCTGGACCTTAGGCTACGACACCATCTACGCCCACCAGGACAAGGAAGACGACGCGCTGATCGGGGTCAAATCCACCGCGCGGCTTCTGATGCAAGACAGCGGCAAATGGATCCTGCGATTCTATGCTGTCTGTTTCACCTTGGTTCTGGCGGCCGGCTTTGCAGAACATGCGGGCTGGCCCTTCGCCTTCATCATGCTGGCCGCAGGCGCCCATATGATCTGGCAAGTGAAGCGGCTCAGGATCGACGATGCCACCAATTGCTTGAAATTATTTCGCGCCAACAGCGTCACGGGCGGATTGATGGCGTTGAGTTTCGCCGCGGCAACCTGGCTCGCGCCTTTCTTCGGATGAACGCCGATCTATTTGTCCGCGACAACAGTCAGCTTCTCGCGCCGCCCCTGGTGCCGGAAATCCGATTGCATCTGGCCAGCGAAGTGATTCCGCTCTGGTGCAAGACCGAAGAGGAACTTGCCGAGATCGGCGTACCGCCACCTTACTGGGCATTCGCCTGGGCGGGCGGCCAGGCGTTGGCGCGCTATCTGCTCGATCACCCCGACATCGTGGCAAACAAGCGTGTGCTGGATTTCGGATCGGGATCCGGCCTGGTGGCGCTGGCCGCAGCCAAGGCGCGCGCGGCCCATGTCGTCGCCGCCGATATCGACCCCTTCGCAATTGCCGCAATCACCCGCAACGCAGCCGTGAACAATGTAAATGTGGAAACCACCTCGGAAAATGTTATCGGCACGGACGATCACTTCGATCTCATTCTGGTGGGCGACATGTGCTACGAGCGGCCATTGGCCGAACGGCTGATGGCATGGCTGAAAATCTCGCAGGCTGATGTTCTGTTGGGCGATCCCGGGCGCTCCTATTTCCCCAAAACAGGTCTCACACAACTCGCCACATATTCCGTCCCCACCACGCGCGAATTGGAGGATCGGGAGATTCGCCAGACCGGTGTGTGGCAATTGAACCGGGACTAGGCGAAGCCGCGCGGCTCTGTCACAGTCCCCCCGTCAACAGGGGGACTGCATGGCGGAAATTCCGGAAAATCCCAACGACGAAGGCGATCTGAAGCGCTCGCTCGGACCGATTCACCTGATCTCGCTGGGTATTGGCTGCATCATCGGCGCCGGCATTTTCGTCCTCACCGGCCAGGCTGCCGCCACGTATGCGGGCCCGGGCGTAGTTTATTCCTTCGCCATCGCGGGCCTGGGCTGTCTGTTCGCCGGCCTTTGCTATTCCGAATTCGCCAGCATGATCCCGGTCGCGGGCAGCGCTTACACCTACACCTACGCCACATTGGGCAAGTTCGTGGCCTGGATCATCGGCTGGAATTTGGTGCTGGAATATCTTGCCGCATCGTCCACCGTCGCAGTGGGCTGGTCGGGTTATTTCAACGATTTCATGTCGCATCTGGGTTATCCGATCCCCGCCATGTTCAATGGCGCACCCATTGCGATGCAGAGTCTGAATCATTTCACCACCACGGGCTCGATCATTAACTTGCCGGCCGTGATTTTGATTGGTCTCATCACCACCATCCTGGTGATCGGCGTGACCGCATCCGCCAACTTCAACAACGCCATGGTCGCGATCAAGCTCACTATCGTGCTGGTGGTGATCTTCGCCTGCTATTCCTACATCGTGCCGGCCAATCACACGCCGTTCGTTCCGCCAAGCACGGGTGAAGTCGGACATTTCGGCTGGACCGGCGTCTTCAGGGCAACCGGCGTGCTGTTCTTTTCCTATATCGGTTTCGACGCGGTCAGCGTCGCGGCCCAGGAAGCCAAGAATCCACAACGCGACATTCCCTTGGGCATGTTGGGATCGCTGATCATCTGCACGGCGCTCTACATGGTGATGTCGTACGTCCTGACCGGCATCGCGCCGTATCAGACGCTCAATGTCGCCCATCCGGTGAGCCAGGCGGTCGAAGCCCTGCCCGGTACGCGCTGGCTGACCCAGTATGTGAACATCGGCGCAGTGGTCGGTCTGGCCTCGGTTGTGCTGGTGCTGCTGTTGGCCCAGTCGCGCATCTTCTACGCAATGGGCCGCGACGGCATGATCCCGGCTGCGTTTCACAAGATCCATCCGCGTTTCCGCACGCCCTACAAGAGCTCCATCATCACTGGCATCTTCTCGGCGATCCTGGCGGGCTTTCTGCCGCTGGATATTCTGGGCCAGCTGGTTT
Organism: Pseudomonadota bacterium; assembly: GCA_040389405.1. GTDB lineage: Bacteria > Pseudomonadota > Alphaproteobacteria > Micropepsales > Micropepsaceae > Rhizomicrobium. The sequence goes on from JAZJZY010000003.1 coordinate 550,715, forward strand.
CCATCGGCACCCTGGCAGCCTTTGCGATCGTGTGTGTCGGCGTGATGGTGCTTCGCATCCGCGCGCCCCACGCCAAGCGTCCGTTCCGGACGCCGCTGGTTTGGGTGACCGCGCCGCTCGGCATCGTGATGTGCCTGTTCATGATGGCCTTCCTGCCGCTTGACACCTGGCTGCGGCTGGCGATCTGGACGGCAATCGGTTTGGTGATCTACTATTTCTATTCTTCCAAGCACGCCAAGCCGAGCAAGTACCAAGTGAAAAACCTGGCACAGGAATAACAGCGTGAGCGACAACCCGGTGCTGCTGATCCCAGATCCGGTTGTCGCCGAGGACGTGAAGCTTCGTCGCGCGCTGGGGCCCGTTCATCTGACGATGATCGGGGTTGGCGCCACCATCGGCGCCGGCATCTTCGTCATTGCGGGAACTGTCTCGGCCCAGCATGCGGGCCCCGCGGTGCTGTTGTCGTTCCTGATTGCGGCAACGGGCTGTTTCTTCGCCGCGCTTTGCTACGCCGAACTGGCGGCGATGATCCCGCAGGCGGGCAGCGCCTATACCTACACCTATGCCACCATGGGCCGGACGATGGCCTGGTTCATCGGCTGGAACATGGTGCTGGAGTTTGGCGTCTCCGCCTCGACCGTCGCGGCGGGATGGTCCGGGTATTTCCTCAACCTGCTTCATAGCTTTGGCGTCAATTATCCGGCCGCCTGGGCCAATGCGCCGATCGCGGGTACCGGCATTTCCGACATGCATCTCACCGGTGCGATCGTGAACCTGCCTGCAGGGCTGATCATGCTGGCCATTACCGCCATCCTGGTGATCGGCATCAGCGAGTCCGCACGGTTCAATGCCGCCATGGTCGTGCTGAAAGTCGCCATCATTACCGCCGTGATCGCGTTCGGTCTGCCTTATGTACAGGCATCCAACCTGCACCCCTTCATTCCGCCCAATACCGGCGTATGGGGTCATTTCGGCGCGTCGGGCGTGCTGGCCGCATCCGGCACTGTGTTCTTCGCCTATGTCGGCTTCGAGACCGTCTCGGTGGCGGCGCAGGAAACCCGCAATCCCGAGCGCGACGTTTCCATCAGCATCCTGGCAGCGCTGGCCGTCTGCACCTTGCTCTATGTCCTGATGTCGATCGTGCTGATCGGGATCATCGACTACCATCTGCTGGACGTGCCCGATCCCGTCTCCTTCGCGCTAGAACGTCATCCCGACCTCAAATGGTTGGTATTCCCGGTCAACATCGCCGCCATCGCGGGCCTGATCTCCGTGGCGTTCGGCTCGCTCTATGGTCAGAGCCGCGTCTTCTACGGCATGGCGCGCGATGGTTTCCTGCCGCCCGTCTTCGCCAAAGTGCATCCGCGCTTCCGCACGCCGGCCTTGTGCACCATCATCACGGGCGTGGTCGGCGCGGTGATCGCCGCCATCTTCCCGCTCGATCTCCTGGCCGACCTGGTGTCCATCGGGACCTTGCTGGCGTTCATCTCCGTCTGTGTCGGGATCCTGATCCTGCGCAAGACCGCGCCTAATATCCGGCGCAAATTCCGCACACCCTGGGTTGGGTTCGTGGCACCCGCTGGCATCATTACCTGCGGCGTGATGATGTTCAGCTTGTCCAACGGCACCTGGTGGCGCCTGGTCGTCTGGACTGCAATCGGCTTCATCATTTACTTCGCTTACGGCATCCGGCATGCAGCGCCATCGAAATGGTCTGTCTCTGACGAAAGCTGAGTGCCATGGCCTACCGGTCCCTGCGGGATTTCATCGCCCGGCTTGAAGAAGCGGGCGAGCTGGTGCGGGTGAAGGAACCCGTCTCCACCGTACTGGAGATGACCGAGATACAGACCCGCCTGATCGCCGAAGGCGGACCGGCCGTCATTTTCGAAAAACCCATCAAGGCCGACGGCACGCCCTCCGACATGCCCGTGCTGGTCAATCTGTTCGGCACCGTCAAGCGCGTGGCCATGGGCGTAACCATGGGCGGCAAGGAACGCACCAGCGCGATGGATTTGCGCGAGGTGGGCGAACTGCTCGCCCAGCTGCGCCAGCCCGAGCCGCCGCGCTCGCTCGGTGAAGCGGCCGCGCTGCTGCCGCTGGTCAAGACCGTGTTGTCGATGAAGCCCAAAACGGTTTCCCGCCCGGTCTGTCAGGAGATCGTCTGGCGCGGCGATGACATCGATTTGTCGAAACTACCGATCCAGACCTGCTGGCCGGGTGAGCCCGCGCCCCTGATCACCTGGCCGCTGGTGGTGACCAAGGGACCCGGCGACGCACGCGAGGACAATTACAATCTCGGCATCTATCGCATGCAGGTGCTGAACAGGACCCAGACCATCATGCGCTGGCTGAAGCATCGCGGCGGGGCGCAGCATCACCAGCGCTGGGCGAAAGAGAAGACAGCCCCCCTGCCCGCCGCCATCGTGCTGGGCGCCGATCCCGGTATCATCCTGGCGGCAGTGACGCCGGTGCCGGAGACCTTGTCGGAATATCAATTCGCGGGCCTGCTCCGGGGACAGGCGATGGTGCTGGCCGATTGCGTGTCGCAGCCGCTGAAAGTGCCTGCCGAGGCCGAGATCGTGATCGAAGGCGAAGTCTCGCTCGCCGATTACCGCGACGAAGGGCCTTATGGCGATCACACCGGCTACTACAATTCGGTAGAGCAGTTCCCCGTTTTCACGGTCACCGCGATCACCATGCGGAAGAACCCCATCTATCTGTCCACCTACACATCGCGGCCGCCGGACGAACCGTCTATTCTCGGCGAAGCGCTGAATGAGGTTTTCGTACCGCTGATCCGCCAGCAGTTTCCCGAGATCGTCGATTTCTGGCTGCCGCCCGAAGGATGCTCCTATCGCATCGCCGTGGTCAGCATGAAGAAGGCGTTCCCCGGCCATGCCAAGCGGGTGATGATGGCGGTGTGGTCGTATCTGCGCCAGTTCATGTACACCAAATGGGTGATCGTGGTGGACGACGACATCAATGCCCGGGATTGGAAAGACGTGATGTGGGCGATTTCCACCCGCATGGACCCCGCCCGAGACATCACCGTGATTGAGCACACGCCAATCGATTATCTCGATTTCGCTTCGCCGGAATCGGGACTGGGCTCCAAGATCGGGCTGGACGCGACGAACAAGCTGCCGCCCGAGACGCACCGCGAATGGGGCCGGAAAATCGCAATGAACGAGGACGTTATCCGCACCGTCAGCGAGAAATGGCCCAAGCTCGGCCTGCCCGGTAGCGGCAAACCGATCTGGAAATAAACCGGCTTGCCTACACGCCGGGGGTTGTGGCCTGATCCACCCTGAACCGGGCGGGGGCCTCTCATGCGATTCTTTCAGCGCATTGTTGTTGCATCATGCGGCTTGGCGCCGACTGCGTTAGGCAGCACGGCCTATGCGGCGGACTGCAAGCCGCTGCAGATCATCAATACCGTCAAGCTGGAACGCTTCACGACCGGCAACGGATTTCTGGTTCCGGTGGAAATCAACGGTGTTCCGCAGAAACTCGTCCTGGATACGGGAGGCGCCACAACATCGCTTTCTTCGTTGGCCGTAAAGGCGTTGGGACTCAAGGAAGAAAACAGCAGATTCAAGCTCTACGACCTTTACGGGAACGTCTCCAATAGCCAAGTCTCTGTAAAGACATTTGATATGGGTAAAGCGCGGGGCGAAAATCTCAAATTCCAGATTTCCCCTATTCAAAACCTCGAAGACAGAACTGGGGCAAACGGGCTGCTGTCTTCAGACCTATTTCTCCAATACGACGTCGACATGGATTTTGGAGCCAACCGCCTGAATTACTTCTCCCAAGATCATTGCGAGGGCCGCGTCTCCTACTGGCCGGAAAGACCGGTTGCCGCTGTCCCGGTCACATTGGAGAACGGGCACATCAATGTTCCCGTGATCATCGACGGGCATGAACTAAGGGCAATCATCGATACGGGAGCCGATAACTCAGCCATGAATGTCGAAGTGGCGATCAGCGACTTCGGCATCAAACCGGGCAGCGAGGATGCACCGCTCGTCGAGACCCCGGATTCGGCCTTCGGAATTAAAGAATACAGCCACAAATTCAGCACGTTGTCGTTCGAGGGCATAACCGTTGCAAACCCAAAGATCAGCATAATTGCGGACCGGACGGGGATCAGCGAAACCAAAAGCTCCTTGCGTGGGACGACTTCCGACCCCTATGCCGCCCATATCCGGCAAGTCATCGTCGGGATGGATGTGCTTCGCCATTTGCACCTGTACATGGCTTACAAGGAAAAGAAGCTCTACATTTCACCCGCCGGCACAGGCGAATCCGTTCTCTTCAGGGACGCTGCTGCTGGCGCAAAATGACGCTTTCATCCCTGCACCCGCCCTGACTTCGTGCTATGTTCGTGCGCCTGGGAGGCGAGCATGCACAAATTCGCTGTTGCGGCATCCTTATGTATTGCAAGCATGGCGGGCCTCGGCTCTGCCCAGGCACAGACCTGCACGGCCCCGGAATTTCTCAACACCATCGTGATGGCGCCGGTCGCGGGCAGCGACCTGATGACCGTGCCGATCACCCTCAACGGCAGACAAGTGCAGTTTCTGCTCAACACCGGCGAGCCCACCACCCAGGTTTCTCAGGCGATGGTGCGCGACCTTGGATTGCCGGAAAGCACTTACATGTCCGGGATCAAGGAATTCAACGTGAAGGGCAGCCACAGCGCCGAGGATGCACGGGCGCGGGTTCGGATCGCCGAGTTCGCGTTGGGAACCCAGAAGGGTTCGGGGTTCCAATTTCTCGTTTCGGACGATCGCGAACTGGGCAACAGCAAGCCCTATGACGGCCTGCTCTCCAACGACCTGTTCAGCAATTACGATGTCGATATGGATTTCGGGTCCAAGCGGCTCAATTATTTCGGACCTAATCATTGCGCCGGCAACGTGGTCTATTGGTCGCAAAGGCCGGTGGCGGTCGTCCCGATCACGCTGATGGGAGCCAAAATCAATGTGCCGGTGACGGTGGACGGCCAACCGGTCAACGCCGTGATCGACACCGGCGCCGCCCGCACCAGCATGCGGCGCGACATTGCCGATGTCGTTTTCAACCTTCGTGCCGATACGCCGGACATGATGCCCGCCGGAGACATGCGGGACGGACGGGGTGCAACCATCTACAGCCACACCTTCCAGCTTCTGTCCCTTGAAGGCGTGACGGTGAAGAACCCGGCAATCCTGATCCAGACCAATTCGATGCTGCGCAATCGCGACAGCGTCTCGCTGGGGAGCCGGGCTCAGAGCGCCGCCCCGCGCCTTCCCGACCTCACCATCGGGATGGATTTGCTGCACCAGCTTCACGTCTACACCGCCTTTGGCGAAAAGAAGCTCTATGTCACCGCCGCCGGCACCGGCGAAACCGAGGTTTTCAAGGCCGTGGCCCCGGGCCGGTAGGTTCGGCCCGCTCCGCCTTTGCGCGATCTGCAGTCCGCCCCTATGATGGCCCGGTGAAAAATGCAGTTGCCGCCCTGGTGCGCTCACCGGTCATGCTGGCGTTACTGTTGCTGGCCCCACCCGCTTGGGCTGCCGATTGCGCACCAAGCCTGCGCATTCTCAATTCCGTCGAAATGCAAAGTACCTTCGACCGGACCGTGATGCTGGTGCCGGTGGATATCGATGGTTCGAACAAAAAAATGCTTCTGGATACGGGCAGCCTCGTCAGCCAGATTTCACGCGCCACCGCCAACAGGCTGAACCTTCCGCAGCATGACAGTCAAAGGCGCCTCTTCGACCTGACCGGCAATGTGTCCAGCACCCAAGCCACAGTGCGGCGGCTCACCTTGGGCGGTCGTAGCGAGAGGGGGGTCTCGATGCTGATCGCGCCCAATCCCGACCTTGGAACGTTGTTGCCGTACGATGGATTGCTGTCGACCGATCTGTTTTCAGGCAGCGACATCGACATGGATTTCGGCGCCAGACGCTTGACGGCATTTTCCGCCGATCATTGCGATGGCCAGGTGATCTATTGGCCGGCCGATCATGTCGCCGCTGTTCCGATCACTGTGAAACGCAATCTGATCTTCCTGCCGGTCATGGTGGATGGCCATGCGCTGAATGCCGTGCTCGACACCGGCTCGCAATATACCGCGATGAATATGGACGTCGCGAACCGGCTTTTCGGCCTGACCCCGGATTCGCCCGACATGACACCGGTGGCGCAATCCAACGGAGAAAAGTCCCTCACCGCTTACGGCCATCGCTTCGACAGCCTCACCTTTGACGGGGTCAAGGTCTCGGATCTGCGCATTTATCTGCTGCCGGACAAGATCGGATCCCACGACAAAATCCGTCGCATCGAAGGGCTTGAAGCATCCGACGATATCGTTTTTCCGGACCTGCTGATCGGCATGGATGTGCTGCGGCATCTGCATGTCTATTTCGCCACTCGGGAAAAACGCCTCTACATTTCCGAAGCCGGTCTGGGCGAATCCGCTCTGTTTCGTTACCAGAACAGATAATGCCAGGCGCTGCCGGATACCGCCGATGACCGGCTTCGCTTGACTGGCCTGCGCCTTTGCGGCATCGGAACGGGATGTCCAAGCCCCGCGATCCCCAGCTAGTCCTGGAAACCCTTTTGGCCGCCGCCCGCAAGGAAGGCGCCGATGCCGCCGACGCCCTTTTGGTCGAGAATGTCTCCGCCAGCGTCTCCTACCGGCTTGGCAAGCTTGAAGATGTCGAGCGCAGCGAAAGCGCCGATCTGGGTTTGCGCGTTTTTGTCGGCAACCGGGTGGCCTTCGTCTCGTCCGGCGATTTTTCCGATGATGCCATTAAGGCGCTTCCGGCGCGCGCGCTGGCGATGGCCCGGCTGGCGCCGGAAGACAAATTTGCGGGCCTTGCACCGTCCGAATTGCTGGCGCGTGCCATCCCCGCGCTCGATCTTGAAGATCCCAACGAACCGGCGGCCGAAATTCTGGTAGCCCGCGCCCGCGAAGCGGAGCAGGCGGGGCTGGATGTGCCGGGCGTGACAAATTCGGAAGGCGGCGGCGCCAGCTTCTCGCGTTCCGCCGTTGCGCTCGCCACCAGCGCGGGCTTTTTCGGCCGCTATGCCGGCACCAGCCACAGCATCGGGGTTGCGGTTCTGGCCGGCGAAGGCACCGGTATGGAACGCGACTATGACCATGCCAGCGCGCGTCATGCCGGCGATCTGGAAAGCGCTGCCGCGATCGGCCGTAGCGCCGGCGAAAAAGCCGTCCAGCGTCTCAATCCCCGCAAGATGAAATCCCAGAACGTGCCCGTGGTGTTCGATCCGCGCGAATCCGGTGGTTTGGTCGGCCATTTGGCCGGAGCGATATCCGGCTCCAGCGTGGCGCGCGGTACCAGTTTCCTGAAGGATCGCATGGGGACCGCGATCTTCGCGCCCCATGTCAGCATCATCGACGATCCGCACCGGCTTCGCGGCCTGCGTTCCAAACCCTTCGATGGCGAAGGGGTCGCCAACCGGCGCCGTGCCCTGATCGACAAGGGCATGCTCACCACCTGGCTTCTGGATTGCGCCAGCGCGAAACAGTTGGGCCTGACCACCACCGGGCATGCGGCCCGCGGCACAGGCGGGCCGCCCATGCCCTCCTCCACCAATCTCTACATGGAAGCCGGAACGCTTTCGCGCAAAGAACTGATCGCCGACATCAAGCAGGGTTTCTATGTCACCGAACTGATGGGCATGGGCGTGAATGGCGTCACCGGCGATTACAGCCGCGGCGCCGCCGGCTTCTGGATCGAGAATGGCGAAATCGCGTTCCCGGTCTCGGAAGTCACCATCGCGGGAAACCTGAAGGACATGTTCCTTCATTTGACGCCGGCCAGCGATCTGGAATTCCGCCATGGCACCAATGCGCCCACCTGCCGGATAGAAGGCATGACGATTGCCGGGTCCTGACGGAGACCTCGATCTTCTGAAATCCGCCGTATGCGAGGCGGGCAAAATCGCGCTCAAATTCTTCGGTGGCCAATACAAGCGCTGGACCAAGGAAGGCGGCAGTCCCGTCACCGAAGCCGATCTGGCGGTCGACACGTTCCTGAAGAACCGCTTGCGGCAAGCCAGGCCCGATTATGGCTGGCTCTCGGAGGAAAGCCTCGACGATCCGGCGCGGCTTGAAGCACGATACGTTTTCGTGGTGGATCCCATCGACGGCACGGTGGCCTTCATGAAAGGCCGGCCGCATTTCACCATCTGCGCCGCCATTGTCGAAAACGGGCGCCCCATTTGCGGCGTGGTGTTCAATCCGGCGGCGGACGAGAATTTCACTGCCGAAAAGGGCAACGGCGCCTTTCTCAACAGCCAGCCGATCCATGTCGGCCCGCGCACCGAAATCGCTGGGTGCCGTCTTTTGGGCAACAAACAGGTTTTCGCTGACTGGCCGCCAATGCATGTCGAGAATTTCAGCTCCATCGCCTATCGCGTGGCACTGGTGGCAGCGGGACGGTTCGACGCCATGATCAGCCTGACCACAAAGCGCGATTGGGACATGGCGGCGGTGGATATAATTCTCGCCGAGGCAGGTGGGTGTCTGGTGGGGCCCGACGGCAGTCCCCTCGCCTACAACAGGGCCTCCGCGTTGCAGGGCGCAACCATCGCGTCGGGGCCAGGCCTGATCCAACCCCTGCTGGTGGAACTCGCGGCAAAGAATTCGCTTAAAACCCGGCCCGATTCCTCCTAAAGGATCGCGGACAATCCAGCGGGACCGCCCATGACCACGTCTACCCCTCAACAGCTGCTGCATCTGGTTTTTGGCGGCGAACTGACCTCCACCGACAGCATCGAATTCAAGGATCTGACCAAACTCGATATGGTGGGCATGTATCCCAACTTCGCCGAAGCCCGCCGCGCTTGGGCTGCAAAAGCGCAATCCAGCGTGGACAACGCCCAGATGCGCTATTTCGTGGTCCATATTCACCGGTTGATGGAGCCGGACGGCCAGGACCAGCCCTAAACCTTTGGCGAATCAATACTCTTGAGCCTCGCGGGGACCATGGAACCCGTGCTAAAGGGGCGCGGATGACCCAGACTGCCCCGAAGCAAGCCGGTACCGGCGCAATCATCCGCCGCCTGCTTGCCGACTATGTGGGCGGCCAATGGGGCCTTCTGGCACTGGCTGTCGTCTGCATGCTGTTCGCCTCGGCGATGGGCGGCGGAATTCCCTGGCTGGTCCGCAGCGTCACCGACCAGATCTTCGTACGCCATAAGGCCGAGCTGCTGGTTCCGATTTCGTTGATGGCGTTCGGCATCATGACGGCGCGCGCCGGCGGCCTGTTCTTTGGCCGCATGCTGATCGACTCGCTGGGTGAGAAAGCCGTGGCCCAGGCCCAGCGTGACATGTTCGGACGCCTGATCCGCCGCGACCTCGCCGATCTCAACGCCGTGCATTCCGGCCAGTTCGTGTCCAATTTCCTTTACGACGCCACCTTGATGCGTGACGCGCTCACCCAGGGCGTCGCCGCCATCTTCCTCGAACTGGTGCAACTTGTCGTCTATATCGGCATCGTCATCGCCAGCGACTGGCAACTTGGCCTGCTTTCCCTGCTGGCATTGCCAGCCGTCGCCTGGACGATGGAACGGCTGGGCGGATCGATGCGCCGTGCCGCCACCCGCGGCATGACCGAAACGGGCGATCTTTCGATCGCCTTGTCGGAAGCGATGGACGGCCGGCGCATCATCAAGGCCTATGGCCTGGAGGCGCATAGCGTCGAGCGCGTCGACGCACGACTGGCAGCGCGGTTGAACACTTTGCTGAAAGCGGTTCGCCTGCGCGCGGCCGCGGCGCCGGTGACCGATATCTTCGCGGGACTGGTGATTGCATTTGTTCTGTTCTTTGCCGGCTATCAGACTCTGCATGGTCAGCTGACGCTTCCCACTTTCGTCGGTTTCATCACCGCCTTGTTGCTGGCACAGCAGCCGGTGCGCAATTTGAGCCAGCTCTGGCCCACCGCCTCGGCCGGTATCGCCGCCGCCAATCGCATGTTCGCCGCCATCGACACCAAACCCCGCATCGTCGATGCACCCGGCGCAACCGCTCTCAGCGTTCCGCGCAATCGCGGCGCGGTTTCGTTCGCGGATGTGCGGTTCGGCTATGACGGCGACACCGCCATCCTGGATGGTGTCACGCTTGATATCGCGGCGGGCAGCAAGGTTGCGCTGGTCGGACCCTCGGGCGCAGGCAAGACCACCATCTTCAATTTACTGCTGCGTTTCTATGAGCGCAGCGGCGGCCGCATCGCCATCGACGGCCAAGACATCCATGGGGTGACTTTGGAATCCCTGCGCGCCGCCATCGGCGTCGTCACCCAGGAAGCCACCCTCTTCGACGAAAGTATTGCCGATAATATCGCGTTGGGACGTCCCGGTGCGACGCAGGCCGAGATCGAACAGGCCGCACGAGACGCGGCGGCCCATGATTTCGTGTGCGATATGCCCCGGGGCTATCAGACCCGGGTGGGTGAAGGCGGCCTCAAACTTTCCGGCGGCCAGCGCCAACGCATCGCCATTGCCCGCGCCATGCTGCGCAATGCCCCGATCCTGCTGCTGGACGAAGCCACGTCGGCTCTCGATGCGGAAAGCGAGCGGCAGGTTCAGGACGCGCTGGCCCGCTTGTCGGCAGGACGCACCACCATCGTGATCGCACATCGCCTTTCCACGGTGCGTGACGCCGATCAGATTTTCGTGCTGGAGAAGGGCCGCGTGGTTGAGGCCGGCAAGCACGATGCATTGCTGGCACGGGGTGGATTATACGCCCAGCTCTATCGCCACAATCTCGACGATGCGGAAGGCCTCAACTGATGGCGCGGCTGCCCTTGGGCATTCATGCCTGGCGCTGGCTGGGCATCGCCGTCACGCCACTGACGCCGCTTCTGCTGCGCGAACGCGCCGCGCGCGGCAAGGAAGATCGCGCCCGGATGGGCGAAAGACTGGGCGTGGCAAGCGTGGCGCGTCCCGATGGCCGCTTGGTCTGGATCCATGGCGCCAGTGTCGGCGAGAGTCTGGCCGCTTTGCCGCTCATCGAAAAATTGCTGACCGAAGATATTCGCGTGCTGGTCACCAGCGGCACCGTCACCAGCGCCGCCATGATGCAGGCCCGCCTGCCCGAGGGCGCCATTCATCAATATGTACCCCTGGACACGCCCCGCGCGGCGGCCCGCTTTCTGGACTATTGGAAGCCCGCCGCCGGTCTTTTCATTGAGTCCGATCTTTGGCCCAACCTGCTGCTGGAAGCCCAGCGGCGCGGCGTGAAACTGGCTTTGATCAATGCGCGGATTTCTGAACGCTCAGCGGCAGGCTGGCAGCGGGCGCCGCAAATGGCGCGTACGCTGCTGGGTGTTTTCGACACGATCCTGGCGCAGGATGAAGATTTTGCGGCGCGTTTCCGCACGCTGGGTGCGCGCGATGTCACGGTCGCCGGCAGCCTGAAAGCGGATGCGCCGCCGCTGTCCTGCGACGAAGCTGAGTTGGCGGCGATGCGGGCGATGATCGCAGATCGCCCGCTGCTTCTTGCCGCCCAGACACATCCGGGCGAAGATGAAACCGTTCTTCCGGCACATGATCAGCTGAGAGCGAAATTCCCCAACCTTCTCACCATTATCGTCCCGCGCCATGTGGAACGCGGCCCCGATATTGCCATGCTATGCGGAGTCCGCATCACCGCCCGTCGCGCCGCCGGCGAACCCATCACCCCGGACACCGCGATCTATATCGCAGACACCATGAACGAGCTGGGGCTATTCTACCGGCTGCCCTCTTTCTGTGTCCTGGGAGGGACGCTGGTGCCGATGCACGGTCACAATCCTCTTGAACCTGCGATATTGAACTGCGCCGTTCTGGCGGGGCCTTCGCGTGCCAATTCGGCACGGGCTTTCGAAGCGGTGCTGAGCGCGCAGGGCTTCGGTGATATCCAGACATCCAACGACATCGCCCGTGAGGCAGAACGCCTGTTGTCCGGCCCTCAGAGCGCCCGCGCCGCCGGAATGGCGGCCGCCCAGGGTGCAGCCAGCCTTTCCGGCGCGGTGGAAAAAACCATCGCGGCGATAAAAATTCTCCTGGGCGCCGATGCGCACGCCTGAATTCTGGCAGCAGCGCGGCGCCCGCGCCCTGATGCTGGCGCCGCTGGGCCTGCTCTATGGCGCCACCGTGGCATGGAAAGCGCGTCATGCAAGCCCGTTTGCCGTGCGCGCCCGCGTCATCTGCATCGGCAATCTCACCGCAGGCGGCAGCGGAAAAACGCCGGTCGCGCTTGCGATCGGGAACCGGCTGCAAACGCGATACGACAGTATTTTCTTTCTCACCCGCGGCTATGGCGGCAGGGAACCGGGCCCCCTGCGTGTTGAGCCGGACGGCGATGCGGCCCGATTCGGGGATGAGGCTCTCCTGCTGGCCCGCATGGCCCCAACCATCGTGGCGCGCGACCGGGCCGCAGGCGCGGCGCTTGCCGTCGCGCAGGGCGCCACCGCCATCGTGATGGATGACGGGCATCAGAACTTTTCCCTCGCAAAGAATTTATCGATCGTGGTGGTGGACGGCGAATACGCATTCGGCAATGGCCTGATGATACCGGCAGGACCGCTCAGGGAAACCGTGCCGCAGGGGCTGGCCCGCGCCGACGCCGTCATCGTCATGGGGGATGGAAGTCCGGATCTTCACGATTACCGGGGCCCCGTGCTTCGCGCAAAATTGGTCGCGGAAGGAGAGGAGTTTCGCGGCCGCCACGTCTTCGCCTTTGCCGGTATCGGGCGGCCGGAAAAGTTCGTCGCCTCGCTCGAGAAAGCGGGCGCCATCGTGACAGGCACGCAATTCTTTGCGGATCATCATCCCTACCGGGACGGTGAAATCGCGGCCTTGAAAGCGCGGGCCGGCGATGCGCAGATCGTGACCACGGAAAAGGACCTTGTGCGGCTGAGCCCCCGGAATCGCACCGGCATCACCGCCCTTCCGGTGCGCGCCATTTTCGATGACATGGCGCTGCTGGATCAGCTGCTGGGCCGGATTGCTTGACAGCCGGATGATCGCGGTTTAGCGCCGTCATACCGATGGCCGCACCCGCACTCTCCTTTCCCCAGAAACTACGCTATGGCGCCGAGGCCGCGCTCTTTTTGGCCTTCATGGGATTTTTCCGCCTGATCGGTGTGGATGCCGCATCCGCAATCGGTGGCTTCATCGGCCGCTCCATCTTTTCCCGCACCCGGGTGACCCAGCGCGCGCGGGATAATCTTGCTCTCGCGTTTCCGGAGAAGTCGCCAGCCGAACGCGAAATCATCATTCGCATCATGTGGGACAATCTCGGCCGCACGGTCGCCGAGTATGCCCATCTCGACAAATTCGATCTGCACGGGCCCGATCCTCGCATCCAAGTGAAGAATGTAGAGGAGATCGACAAGATCAAGGATCAGGGCGTGCTGATTCTTTCAGGGCATTTCGCCAACTGGGAAATCATGCCGATCGCGGCGTCGCGCTATGGCCTGGACGGCGCGATTGTCTATCGCCCGCCCAACAATCCTTATGTCGACCGTTACATTACGCGCGCGCGGGCCCGCAAGGGTTTTGCCGAACAAATCAGCAAACATCAGGGCGCCAGGCGGATATTCACGCTATTGCGGGGCGGCAAGGCCATCCTGCTGCTGGCCGATCAGAAAACCAATGAAGGGATTGCCGTGCCTTTTTTCGGGCGCGATGCCATGACCACGCCTGCCCCCGCCGCGTTGGCGCTAAAATTGAAAGTGCCGATCATATTCGCGTCCAACAAGAGACTGGGCGGAGCGCGCTTTGCCGTCACGGTCTATCCACCACTGACCTTCACGCCTAGCGGAGACGACGATGCCGATATGCGGGCGATGACCGCCGCGATCAATCTCAGACTGGAAGAAATGGTGCGCGCCGATCCGGCGCAATGGCTGTGGATCCACCGCCGTTGGCCCACGGCACGCGACGTGACGACCAGCAAGAGACTTTAATCCCCCTCCGCCTTGCGCAGCTTGCTTTTGCGCGCCGGCTTACGCCCGCGCGCAATAAGCGCTGCTACAGGCACCTCCCCCATCAGCGTGCTTCGCACGCACGGGGGAGGCAGGCCTGTGCGTGTTAAAGCTTTTCGGGTTTGGGCTTTTTCGTCGAGCGCGACGGGTCCAGCTTCACTTCGAACCAATTCATCGCCCAATGCAGATGCGGTCCGGTCGCGCGGCCGGTCTGCCCGATCTCGCCGATCAATTGGCCGCGCTTCACCACATCGCCATCTTTCACCAACCGCTTCGACTGATGCAGATACGAGGTCGAAACGCCTTGGCCGTGATCGATCAAAGTGAAGCCGCCATTGAGATAATGATCCGCCGAAAGCGAGACCGCGCCGTTGGCGGGGGCGTGGATTGGCGTGCCTGTCGGCGCAGCCATATCGACGCCAAAATGCGGCGCCATCGGCACGCCATTGTCGATGCGCTGGCTGCCGAATACGCCGCTTTCAATTCCCGGCGCAGGCCAGTCGAAGCCGGACAGGAAATCATTGCCCAACGTATCGCGCTGGCGTGCGACATAGATCTCGCCCGCTTCCTGCTTGATCCGCGCCAGCACCTCCGGCGGCGGTGTCACGGTATTCTGCGGCAGGCCATTGATGTGCTGAATGTCGTACTGCCGTGCCGTCGGCGAATAGGACTGGGTTTCGATCGTGCCATCGCTCCAGGTCACGGCGACAATGCTGGGCTTGGTCTGGTCGAAGGCAAATCCGAAGGCGAAAACGCCATCCGGCGACAATCGCACGGCCTGGCCATCCACCGTCACCGATGCCTTAGGATCGACGTAGCCCAGCGCCAGACTTCCCTGCTCCATTGCGCCTTTGATAACCAGCCGGTCTCGGCGATTGCCGGCGGCCCAAGCGGGCGCGGCCAGAAAGGCAAACCCGGTTGCGACCAGGTCGCGGCGGCGCATCAGGGAACCAGGCCTTTTTCCTGCATCCGCTTGGTGGCGATCGCGGGATTGGCATAGGCCTCCTGCAAATCCACGCTCCAGTAGCGAAGCGCATCCAGCGGGATATGCGTGCCGGTCACGGCGCAAGCCACATAAGCGCCCGGCTGCAACACTTCGAAATCGCCGTCCAGAAAACGGAGTTTCGCTTCGCCTTTTTCACGGTCCATACGGTTCATCTGCTTACCTTAGAACAAACTGCCTTGATCGGTCCCGGTTTTTTTGCCGCGCGGCGCACCGCCCTCCGCGTGGGCGAGCTTTTCGCCATCCGCGAAAACCAGGTGAAGCCCCTCGCCCGCCTTGATGTCGCCGGCGCGGCGGCGGATCTTTCCGTCCGCGCTCCGAACCAACGCAAAACCGCGTTCCAGCACCGCCTTGTAGGAAATGCTGTCCAGGATGCGAGAAAGCGAATCCAGCTTGCCGCGTTCTTTTGCCAGATAAGCACTTTGGCAGCGCTGAGCGCGCCTTCCAAGATTGAGAAGTTTCTCACGCTCATTTGTAATGCGGACAACAATCGGGCGCGGCCGGAGCAACGCCTCCGCCTTGACCAGCCTGGCGCGATGAATCTGCAAATTGCGCGACAGGCCCAGCCCGATGCGTTCGGCCGCCCGATCGAGACGCTGGCTTTGGAGGGCGAACAGCTGCTCGGGCTTCGGCAGCACGCGTGCCAATTGAACCAGATGCCGTTTTCGGTCCGTTACACCCTTGTCGAAGCAATTGCGGGCCCGGCGGCCGAAATCGGCCAGCGCCGCATTCAGATCCGCCAGCACCGGCACGGCCAGTTCGGCGGCCGCCGTGGGCGTGGGTGCGCGCATGTCGCTGGCAAAATCGATCAGCGTGGTGTCGGTCTCATGTCCCACCGCCGAGATTAGGGGAATTTTGCTGGCGGCGACGGCCCGCACGACCACTTCTTCGTTGAAGGCCATCAGGTCTTCGATCGAACCGCCGCCCCGCGCCACGATCAGAAGATCGGGCCGGGGAAAAGCCGAACCCATCGCGTTGAAACCGGCGATGGCGGCAGCGATTTCCGCGGCCGCTTTTTCGCCTTGCACCGCCACCGGCCAGAGCAGCACGCGCCGGGGAAAGCGGGCATTCAGCCGGTGCATGATGTCGCGGATCACCGCGCCAGTTGGCGATGTGATGACGCCGATCACCTCCGGCAGAAAAGGAAGCGGCTTTTTGCGCGCGACATCGAACAGGCCTTCGGCAGTAAGGCGTTTCTTGCGCTCCTCCAGCATCGCCATCAGCGCGCCCAGGCCCGCCAATTCCACTTGCTCCACGATCAGCTGATAACGCGACGACCCCGGATAGGTCGTCACGCGGCCCATACAGATCACCTCCAACCCGGGCTCCGGCCGGACCTTGAGCAGCCGCGCAGTCGGCTTCCAGACGATGGCGTTCAAGACCGCCTTGTCGTCCTTGAGATCGAAATAGATATGGCCCGAGGCAGCGGCCTTCAGCCCCGAAACTTCGCCGCGCACGCGGACAAAGGGAAAGCCCTCCTCCACCGTCCGCTTGAGGGCGGCGGACAGTTCGGTAACGGAATATTCCGGCAGATTGACCAGTCTTCCGGCGGATGATTCGGCGGTTTCGCTCATGGGACCCAGATGATACAGACTTTCCAGCGATTTTGGACGAGGCGAAATTGAACATTCTTCTGGTGGGTTCGGGCGGCCGCGAGCACGCGCTGGCCTGGGCGTTGTCCGCCAGCCCCATGCTGACAAAGCTTTATTGCGCCCCCGGCAATGCCGGCATCGCGGAAGTTGCGGAATGCGTGCCCATTCCCGCCACAGATTTCCCGGCCCTGGTTGAGTTCGCGAAATCCCGGCGAATCGATTTCGCCGTGATCGCGGCGGACGCCCAGCTGGTGGGCGGTCTTTGGGACCAATTCGAGGCCGCCGGCATTCGCACCCTAGGCCCGTCCAAGGCCGCGGCCGTGCTGGAAGGCTCCAAGGGGTTTGTGAAGGACCTTTGCGCCGAGATCGGCATTCCCACTGCTGCCTATCGCCGCTTTCGCGATCCTGCCGCCGCCAAGAATTTTGCCGACACGATCGGCTTTCCGGTTGTGATCAAGGCCGACGGGCTGGCGGCGGGTAAAGGTGTGCTCATCGCCGCCTCGAAATCCGAAAGCGACCGCGCCATCGATTTCATGTTCGAGGGCGGATTTGGTGACATTGCCGGCTTGGGCGCATCCGCGCCCGGGGGCCCCGAAATCGTGGTCGAGGAATTCATGGAGGGCGAAGAAGTCAGTTTCTTCGCGCTCAGTGACGGCAGGAACGTCGTTCCGCTGGCAGGAGCCCAGGATCACAAGCGCGTCGGCGACGGCGATATCGGCCCCAACACGGGCGGCATGGGCGCCTACAGCCCGGCACCCGTCCTGACGCCAGCGCTGGAAGCCCAGGCGATGGATATGTTCATCCGCCCCACCGTGGACGCTTTTGCGCGCAAAGGCCTGAGTTATATGGGTGTGCTTTACCTGGGGCTGATGATCACAAAGACCGGCCCCAAACTGGTCGAATATAATTGCCGCTTCGGGGATCCCGAAGCACAGGTGTTGATGCCGCGCCTAAAGGGCGATCTTCTCACCGCATTGCTGGCCGCGCGCGATGGTGTCCTGTCGGATTTCGATCTGCGATGGCGCGACGACGCGGCCCTCACCGTGGTGATGGCGTCGAAGGGTTATCCGGGCGCTTATGAAAAGGGCCATGAGATATTCGGCCTCGACGCCGCGGCCTCGCTTCCCGGCATCACCCTGTTTCATGCCGGCACCGAACGCCGCGACGGCAAGATCGTGGCGGTGGGCGGACGCGTACTCAACGTCACCGCTATTGGCCGCGATGTCGCCGAAGCCCAGCGGCGTGCCTATGACGCGGTCTCCCGCATCCATTGGGACGGCAGTTTTCATCGATCGGACATTGGCTGGCGCGCGCTCAAGCGCTGAGGCGCTTTCACGCTGACGGGGCTGGCGCGCTCTCAAGCGCTAAAGCGCTTTCGTGCTGATGGGGCTGGCGCGCGCTCGGCCGCCAGCGGCCCGCGTTAAGTTTTTCTTCACCCTGTCACACAAAGCCTTGCTTAACCTGCGGTCACTATACTCGGACCAACGGGGAACCAATGATAACCAGGGCTGAGATCCAGCAGGAGCTGCGAAGCTTCCTTCCGGCGGGACAGGAGGCGCGGCTCAGCGCCTATTTCTCGCTGGTGGAGCGTGCCGCCCATATCGGCTATTGGCGTTACGACCTCTCGGACCAATCGCATTTCTGGTCACCGGGCATGTACCGGCTGACGGGAATCGATCACAGAGACCAGAAGCCGGACAATGACTGGCTGCGCCGGCAACTGCCGCAAGACGGCCAGTTGAAGGTGACGGAGGTTCTGGCCCAGGCGATTCGTACGCGCTCGGCATTTTCCTATTGCCTGCATGATGTGATTCTCGGCCCGCTTCTTTCCGGCATCGGCGGCCAGGTCATCGACATGCATGGCGAGGTGGAACTGGACGGCAATGGCCGCGTCATCGCGCTGATCGGAGTTTGCCAGAATATCACCCAGCGGATGCGCGACGAAGAAGCCCGCGCGCTCGCCCAGGAACAATATCGCGTGATGACGCGCGAAGCCTCCGACATCATTATTTTCTACACCGCCAGCGGCGAAATTCTTTTCGCATCCGAAGCATTGGAGCGAATTCTGGGGCGGGCGGCCAACGAGATCGAGAGAGGGAAATTCTTCGATCTCGTGCATCCCGACGATTTCACCGAGGCCCGCAAGCTCAGCGTCATACCGCGCCGCGGCCAGACCCTCACCGCCACCTATCGCGTGCGGCATCAGGACGGTCATTATCTCTGGTTGGAAGTCGTCACCCGCACGATCTATGACGACAAAACCGGAGCGGTGCGGAACATCGTATCGATTTCACGCGATATCACCGTGCGCAAGGAACACGAGCAGGAAATCGCGGCGGCGCGCGAGCGCGCCGAAACCGCCAATCAAGCCAAGTCACGCTTTCTGGCGAATATGAGCCATGAGCTGCGCACGCCCCTCAACGCCATCATCGGCTTCACCGAACTGATGCGCCAGCAAGTCCTGGGACCGATCGGCAATACGCGCTACGCGGAATATGCCGACATCATATATCAATCCGGCCATCATCTGCTCGACCTCATCAGCGACATGCTGGACATGGCGAAAATCGAAGCCGGCAAGCTCAAGCTCAATTTCGAGAAGGTCGACCTGCCGGGCACAATCCGGGATGTAGTCGATCTGATGCAGGACCGCGCCGATACCGGCGGCGTGGACCTGGTGATAGACGCGACCGGATCCGTCTTCATCACCGCCGATCGCCGTGCCGTCAAACAGATCCTGCTCAACCTTCTGTCCAATGCGATCAAATTCACACCCCGGGGCGGGCGCGTCAGCATCGCGGTGGAAGAATATGCGACCAAAACCCGGGTCATCGTACGCGACACCGGCATCGGCATCGCGGCGGATGATCTCAAGCGGCTGGGCCAGCCTTTCGAGCAGGCTCGCTCGAATCCTTTCGTTTCCCAAGGCGGAACCGGGTTGGGACTAGCCCTGATCAAGGCCTTGAGCGAAAGCCATGGCGGCGGTGCCACCATCGAAAGCATGGAGGGCGAAGGCACCACCGTCAGCGTGGATTTCGCCGTGCGCCCGGCCGAACGTGCGGCTGCCTGACCGCCGACTTGCTTGACTTGAAGACGCCGGCATAGCAACCAAAGCCCATGCTGTTTACGATTGGATTTGCTCTCATCCTGCTGGGCCTGGCGGCGCTCCTGATCGATCGCCGTGCCGCGCATTTCATCTATGACCATGTCAACGCGCGCGCCCACAAATTCCTCGACAGCATCACCCATTATGCCAAGGCTGGACATTGGCTTGCGATCGCGGTGCTGGCGCTGGTGGGTACGGCACTGGCGCGCCATTTTGGGGCGCGTGGCGCGGATCTGGAATTGGTGATCACTTACAGCCTGGCTTTCATCGCCAGCCTTACCGTGGGCAGCATGGTGCTGCACGCGATCAAGCTTGTGCTGGGGCGTCGGCGCCCGCGCGACGACATGGAAATGGGCCTGTATGGCTTCATGCCCTTCTCTTTCAATCTGGAATATAATTCCTTTCCGTCCGGTCACTCCCTGACGATCTGCTGCGTGGCCGTGATCTTCACCTGTGTCTGGCCATCGCTCTGGTTGCTGTGGTTTTCCATCGCGGCGATCCTTGCGGTAACGCGGGCATTGCTGACGGCGCATTTTCTCAGCGACGTGCTGATCGGCGCCGGCATTGGCCTGATTGCTGCACGCGAAGTGTTGCTGCTGGGATTTCCCGGCTATGCGCCGGGATGGTTCTGAAACGGCTACGGCTTCAACCTTGCCGCCGCTGCCGGAAAAAATTCTTCAGCATCTCACCCGCCGCCTCGGCATCGCCGGCCCGTCCGATCAAGGGACGGTGATGACAGGTGACCTGCTCGAAAAATCTGGGCCCATGCAGCACGGCACCACCCTTTGCGTCTTCGGCCGCGAAAACCAACCGTCCGACCCGGGCCAGGGAGATCGCTCCGGCGCACATGGCGCAGGGCTCCAGCGAGACAAACAAACTGGTTCCGCCAAGCCTTTCATTGCCCAAAAGCTGGGCGCCGGCCCGAAGCACCAGCATCTCGGCATGCGCCGTTGGGTCGCGGCGCTCCAGGATCCGGTTGCCGTCCTGGGCCAGAAGCGTGCCATCGGCCGCCAGCAGCACGGCCCCGACCGGCACTTCACCCCGCTCGGCGCACGCCTTCGCTTCGGCAAGCGCCAGTGCTATGGCTTCATCGTCCTGCATGGAGAACCTTTTGTCGGAAGATAAACCGGAAGGCGAACGCATAGCAAAAGCCATCGCGCGCGCGGGGCTGGGTTCACGCCGCGACGCCGAACGGATGATCGCGGAAGGCCGCGTGCTGCTGGACGGTGAAATCGTCACCAGCCCTGCCCGCAACGTCACCGAGAACAATATCATCCAGGTTGACGGCAAGCCGCTGGGCGTGCGCGAACCGGCACGGCTGTGGCGCTATCATAAACCCTCAGGCTTGGTGACCACGCACAAGGACGAAAAAGGCCGCGACACGGTGTTCGCCGCTTTGCCAAAATCGCTGGGCCGTGTCGTGTCGGTGGGACGGCTGGACTATAATTCCGAAGGCCTGTTGCTGCTCACCAATGACGGCGAGATCGCGCGGCGGCTGGAAGTACCTTCGGCTGGCTGGGTGCGTAAATACCGGGCCCGGTTGTTCGGCAAGGTGACACAGGTCGATCTCGACAAGCTCGCCACCGGCGTCACCATCGCTGGGGTCGCCTATGGTCCCATTGTCGCCGATATCGAGCGCAGCAAAGGCGTCTATTCCTGGGCGACGGTGTCGCTGAAAGAGGGAAAAAATCGCGAAGTCAAACGTGTGATGGAATCGCTGGGCCTGAAAGTGGCGCGCCTGATCCGCATTTCCTACGGGCCCTTCCAGCTTGGCCATCTGGCCGAAGGTCAGGTCGAGGAAATCCCCACTCGCTTGTGGCGCGAACAGCTGGGCATCGGTCGCAAGAAACGCGGTCCCGATACCCATGAAGCCCCCTGGAAAAAGCCGGAAAAGCCCAAAATACCGGCGAAATCCAGCCATTTGGCAAAAACCAAAAGAAGCTGATAGAAGCGCCGCACAAATTCGGCGAGACCAAAATGAAGAACAAACAGCCCAAGCTGCAGCCGGCCTATGCCGCCGAAACCAAGGATGTGCGCCTTGCCGGGACCTTCGAGGTGCTGGTGCCAGTGCCGGAGCGCAACAAGCCGCAAAAAGTGCCGTTGCAATTCGCCACCATGAACGAAGCCGAAGCCTGGCTGCACAGCGCCGAAGGCAAGGAAACGGTGGCGGAAATTCTAGATGACGCGCGCAAGTCGAAATAAGACCCCGATCTGACGCTAAGGCAGAATGCGAAAGCGCCGCAGCACCGTGTAACTGATGGCGATCAGTACCGCGCAGAATCCCAGCACCAACCAGAAGCCTTCGCGGTCCTGCGCCCAGGGGATGCCGCCCACATTCATGCCGAATGCTCCGGCGACAAAGGTCGGCGGCAACAGCAAGGTCGAAATCACGGTCAGCGCCGAAAGGCTGCGATTGGTGGTGGCGGCGATGCGGGTGTTGACCTCTTCGTAAAGCAGCCGGGCGCGATCCTGCAACGCGCCCGCATCGCGTTCGAAATCCTCTGCATCTTGCTGCATCGCGGCCATGTGAGCGCCGAGCGGCGTCTCGCCGGTCAGGCGGCCAAAGCCGGCGCGATGGATGGCGCTGCGCAAGCCGGCAAATTCGCGGCGATGGCGGGATAATTCATGCCGAAGCGGTCCCAACGGCAGGCGGTCCAGACCGGAACGGTCGGCCAGGATCTTGTCCTCGATCCTGTCGAGCTCGGTGCCCAATTGGATCAATCGGGCCTCCACGATCTCGACATAGCTTCCCTGCAGCTTCGCCAGCGCAGCCGCGGGTGTCTCCAAATCCAGTCCCGCAACGACCGCATCATGCAGTTGCTGGACCGCCCGGACCGGCTTGCGGCGGGTGGTGAACAGCATGCGATCGTTCAGCCAGAAAGCCAGACGGCCCGGCTCCAACGACTGATCCTCGAAATCCTTTTCCAGATCCGGCAGCACGCCTGCAGCATGGTCCGGCGCCAGGGCGATCTGGATGCGGTCTTCCCCGCCCAACAACAAAGCGCGCCCAATTTCCGGAAGCTCGAGGAAATCATTCAGGAACCGGCGCGCGCGATGATCGCTAAGTCCCAGATGCAGCCAGATCCAATCCGCGCCCTGCTCCAGGGCCTGGTGCAAAGTTTCATCGTGAACCAGATGGCCGCGCCCGCCCCGGAACACAAAACCGAATGCCAAGCCGGCGCAATTCTGCAAATGCCGCATATCGTGTTGCCCGTCATGAAAGCGGGCAACCGGCGCCCGCAAGGCGCAGGACCAGTCCGTACGTCAGTTATATATCGGTTTGACGACAGTTTCGGCGGCTATTCCCGGATCTGCTCCAACCCGGCCGGATCCTGATGGATGATTACTTCCGCCTGATCAAAGGCGGCACAAAGCTCCCGCTCCACCGCGTCGCTCACCGCATGGGCTTTTGCCAGCGGCATTTGCGGATCGAGCTCGATATGGACCTGGATGAACGTGTAGAGCCCCGCCATGCGGGTCTTGAGATCGTGCAGGCTGAGAACTTCCGGATGGGCGCGCACGATGGCCTTGATCTTCTCCCGTTCCGCATCGGGCAGCTCACGGTCCATCAGCTGGTCCAGACTCTGGCGGAAGACCAGCCATGCGCTGGCCACCATGACGGCCGCCACCAGCAGGGCAATGATGGGATCGGCCTTGAGCCAACCCAGCCCGGTCGACAACAGGATCGCAATGACCACGCCGATGTTGGTGGCGAGATCACCGATATAATGCGTCTGGTCGGCCGACACGGCGAGCGAACCGGTGCGTTTTATCACCTCGCGTTCGTAGAGGATCAACCCGACCGTCATCGCGATCGAGATCAGCATCACGATCAATGCCGCCAGGCCATGCTCAACCGGTTGCGGGTTAATCAGTCGTTGCACGGCCTGGATCACCAGGAACAAGGCGGACGCGGCAATGAAGGCGCCCTGCGCCAGCCCGGCCAGCGGCTCGGCCTTGCCATGACCGAAACGATGCTCGCGGTCGGGCGGCGCCAGCGCTTCCCGGATGGCGAAGAGATTGAGCGCCGAGGTGAAAAGATCGAGCGCGGAGTCCGCCAGGCTCGCCAGCATCGCCACCGAATGCGAAGTGAAATAGGCGAAAGTCTTGATCGCAACCAGCAGGAGCGAGACGCTCACCGAAGCCAAGGCGGCACGGCGCATCAGGCGGCCGCTTTGCGCGACGCCGCTCACGGAAACAACCGTTCCGTCTGCCACGGACCGTCACCGTCGCGGCGGTAGACCAGTCGGTCATGCAAACGGAACGGTTTGTCGCGCCAGAATTCGATTTCAAACGGCCGGATGCGGAAGCCGCTCCAATAGTCGGGGCGCGGCACTTTGGAGAGTGCGTATTTCGCGGCGTATTTCGCAATTTCCTTTTCAAAGGCCCAGCGGCCTTCCACTGGTCGCGACTGGGCCGAAGCCCAGGCGCCGATCTGGCTGTCCTTCGCCCGCGTGGCGAAATAGGCATCGGCTTCCGCCGCACTGACTTCGTCGATCGTGCCGCGCACCCGCACCGCGCGGCGCAGACTCTTCCAATGGAAATTCGCTGCGGCAATGGCATGGGCGGCGAGCTCGTTGCCCTTGGCGCTTTGCTTGTTCGAGTAAAAAACAAAACCATTCTGGTCCACGCCCTTGAGCAGCACCATGCGCACATTGGGCCGGCCTTGCGCATCCACCGTCGCCAGCGACATGGCATTGGGGTCGTTGGGTTCGCTGCCTTCCGCGTCCTTCAGCCACTCGGCGAACATGGCAAACGGATCGCGCTCCGGCGCGATGCCGCCATCATCCAAAGGTCCGCCGATATCGCCCATGATCGCTCCGCCGTAGCATCCCGGCCGGGGACAGGCTAGCCTCGGGGCGGAAGGGAAGCCATGCGCAAACGGTTGCCGATCATGTCGCTCCTGCTGGCGCTTGCGACCAGCGCCTGCGCCAGCGACACCACCGGCACATCGTTAAAGAACGACTTCGAGGCCGGGGTCGCCGCCTACGATGCCGGCGACTATCCCAAGGCTTATAAAATCTGGTCGGCAATCGACGATGACGATGTCGCCGCCATGCGGAACGTGGCCATGATGCGCCGCCAGGGGCTGGGAACCGCCAAAGACCCCAAGGGAGCAGAGGACATGTATCTGCGGGCCGCCGAAGCGGGTCTGCCAACGGCCCAGGCCGACCTCGCCGACATGCTGATTCGGGGTGAAGCCGGGTCACCAGACCCTGAACGGGCCCTGCCCTTGCTGGAAGCCGCCGCCGCGGCCAACCACCCCTTGGCCCAGTATGAGCTGGCCCAATTTTACGAGGTGGGTCAGCTTGTACCCAGGAACATGACCATAGCGCGCAATCTCTACGCTGCCGCTGCCAGCCATGGCATGAAAGAGGCGCAGGCCCGGCTGGATCAGCTTGGCCCATCTTCTGCCGATGCCCCGACGCAGGCAGCTCAAAGCCCGATTCAAGGCCCGATGATCCAGGGCCCGGTGCCCGCCGCGCCTCCACCGCCGTCGTCAGCCACCGCGCACTAGCACCGCGCTCGGGGCATCCTATATTGCCGATGGCTGCGAATCCGGCAGCCTGGAGAAGTTATGCGCGATCCTTATCAAGTCCTTGGTGTTGCCAAATCCGCCAGCGAAGCGGAAATCAAGAAAGCCTTCCGCAATCTGGCCAAAAAACATCATCCGGACACCCATGCGGGGGACGAAGCCGCCAAGAAGCGGTTCCAGGAAATCTCGGCCGCCTATGATGTTGTTGGCGACAAGGACAAGCGCGCCAAATTCGACGCCGGCGAAATCGATGCCAACGGCAATCCGCGCGGCTTCGATCCGCGCGCGGGAGGTTTTCGCGGCAATCCGTTCGGGTTCAGCGGCAATCCTGGCGGTACCCAAGGCGGCGATCGTGAATTTCATTTTAGCTGGGACGATCGTGGCGGTGGCGGCGGCCAGGGCTTCTCGGCCGAAGATATCTTTGCGGACCTGATGGGCGGCGGCCGCGCGCGCGGCGGTCGCGGCGGCGCCCGTCCGGCCCGTGGCGAGGATTTCGCCGTCGCCATCACAGCCAGCTTCGCCGAAAGCGTGATGGGCGGTACACGCCGCATTGTCCTGACCAATGGCGAGCAGATCGATGTGAAGATTCCCGCCGGCCTGAAGGACGGACAGCAGATCCGCGCCAAGGGACGGGGCGGCGCGGGGCGCCAGGGTGGCCCCAATGGCGATGTGTTGATCCAGGTTTCGGTGGCGCCGCACCCTTATCTCAGCCGCGACGGCAACGATCTGAGAATGGATCTGCCGGTCACATTGAAGGAAGCCGTGCTTGGGGCGAAGGTGCCCGTGCCGACCCTGAGTGGCGCTCTCAACCTCTCCATCCCTCCCAATTCCAACTCCGGCGCCGTGCTGCGTTTGAAGGGCAAGGGAGTTCCCGCCCATGGCGGCGTAGCCAAAAGCGAGCCCGCAGGCGATCTGTATGTCCGGCTGGTTGTAGCCCTTCCCGATCCTCCCGATGCGGCCTTGAAGAGCTTTGTCGAGGGATGGCAGTCCGGCTTTGACCCGCGCGCGCGGATGAAATAAGGCCTCGCAGCCCCGTCTGGTGTACACACCCTGCGGGCTGGCGATTCCGGCCCGGATCGTTAGAATCAATATCTGAAGAGCGGGGAGCATTGCATGGCGTTTGACGGCCTAATGAAAGGCAAAAAAGGCCTCATCATGGGCGTCGCCAACGACCGCTCCATCGCCTGGGGCGTGGCCAAGATTTTGCACGCGGCGGGCGCGGAGCTGGCCTTCTCCTATCAAGGCGATGTCTTCAAAAAGCGCGTGATGCCGCTGGTCGCGCCGCTCAACCCAGCCGCAATGATCGATTGCGATGTCTCGGATCAGGCCTCGATCGATGCTGCTTTCGCACATCTGGCCAGCATCTGGGACAGCCTTGATTTCGTGGTCCATGCCATTGGCTTTTCCGACAAGGACCAGCTCAAGGGCCGCTATGTCGACACCTCGCCGGAAAATTTCCGGATGACGATGGATATCTCCTGCTATTCGTTCACGGCGGTCACACGGCGTGCCGAAAAGATGATGACCAAGGGCGGCAGCCTGGTCACCCTCACCTATTACGGCAGCGAGAAAGTGATGCCGCACTATAACGTGATGGGCGTCGCCAAGGCGGCGCTGGAAGCCAGCGTGCGTTACATGGCCGAAGATCTGGGCAAGCGCGCCATCCGCGTCAACGCGATCTCGGCCGGCCCGATCAAGACCCTTGCCGCCAGCGGCATTGGCGATTTTCGCTATATCCTGAAATGGAATGAGTTGAACGCCCCCTTGCGGCGCACGGTCACAATCGAGGAAGTCGGCAATGCCGCGCTGTATCTTCTGTCCGACTTGGGCAGCGCCGTGACCGGCGAGTGCCTGCATGTCGATGGCGGCTATCATGTGGTCGGCATGAAGGCGGAAGACGCGCCCGATATCGCTGTCGGAAAAAATGAGCCTGCAGCTTAAAGACGGCATAACGCTTTATTTTTCCCGTCACGGCGAAACGGAAGCCAATCGCGAGAGCCGTTTCTCCGGCAAGCGCGACACGCCCCTGACCGAGAAGGGGCGCGCCCAGGCGCAAGCCATTGGCGAAATCCTGAAGCGGGAAGTGGGGATGCGTCCGTCCCTGGCCTTCGTTTCCAGTCCGCTTCAGCGCGCCCGCACCACGATGGAGATCGTGCGCGAGACGCTCGGTCTGCCGCGGGAGGGATATACGACCGACCCGCGAATCGAAGAGATCGATCTGGGCAAATGGGACCAGCTCACCGACGGTGAAGCGCGGGCATTGGACCCGGCCTTGTTCGATGCCCGCCATGCCGACAAATGGCATGTGAAAGTGCCGGACGGCGAGAATTACGAGCAAGTCGCGGCGCGTGCCACCGATTGGATGCAAAGCCTGACAGCGGATACCTTCGCGGTCAGCCATGGCGCGCTGACCCGGGTGCTGCGCGGCCTGATCCTGGGCATGGACTGGCAGGGCATGAGCTGCATGGACGAGCCCCAGGGCGTGGTCTTCCGGGTGCGAGGCCGGACCGTGGAGCGGCTGGATTAGGTCTGCTTTTTGGGCTATCGGAGGAGCGCCGGCCCCGCGAAGTGTTCCTAGCGCCCGCGTGGGAACGCGGTTCGCGTCAGGCCGCGCGTCAAATCAAAGAGTCTTCATGTCGCACAACACATTCGGGCATCTCTTCCGCGTCACCACCTTCGGCGAAAGTCATGGGCCGGCCATCGGTTGCGTGGTGGATGGTTGCCCGCCGGGCATCACATTGACCGAAGCCGATATCCAGCACGATCTGGAACGGCGCCGTCCCGGCCAGTCGAAATTCGTCACCCAGCGCCAGGAGCCGGATACGGTGAAAATCCTGTCTGGCGTCTTCCAGGATGAACGGATGGCGGAACAGCTCACCACCGGCACACCCATCGGATTGCTGATCGAGAATATGGATCAGCGCTCCAAGGATTATTCCGACATCCGCGATAAATATCGTCCCGGCCATGCCGACTACACTTATGACGCCAAATACGGCGTGCGCGATTATCGCGGCGGCGGCCGCCAATCGGCGCGCGAGACCGCGATGCGGGTGGCGGCAGGCGCCATCGCTCGCAAAGTACTGGACCAGCTGTATGGCAAAGTCACCATCCGGGCCGCGCTGGTACAGATGGGTTCTCAGAAGATCGATCGCGCCAATTGGGACTGGAACCAGACCGCCAGCAATCCCTTCTTCTGCCCAGACGCCGCGGCGGTTGCTCCGTGGACAGAGTATCTCGAAGCCATTCGCAAGGATGGATCGTCCGTCGGTGCGATCGTTGAAGTGGTGGCAGAAGGCGTTCCCGCCGGGCTGGGCGCACCGGTTTATGCCAAGCTGGACAATGAACTGGCCAGCGCCCTGATGAGCATCAATGCCGTCAAGGGCGTGGAGATCGGTAATGGCTTCGCCACCGCTGCCATGACCGGCCTGGAAAATGCCGACGAAATGCGGATGGGCAATGATGGAAAGCCGGTCTTTCTGTCCAACCATGCCGGCGGCATTCTGGGCGGCATTTCCACGGGCCAACCCATCGTGGCGCGCTTTGCGGTCAAACCCACCTCGTCCATCCTGTCGCCCCGCCGCACCATCGACAAATCCGGTGCGGAAACGGAGATCGTCACCAAGGGCCGTCACGATCCCTGCGTGGGTATCCGTGCCGTGCCCGTTGGAGAGGCGATGATGGCATTGGTGCTGGCGGACCAAGCGCTCAGGCATCGCGCACAGGTCGGTTAGCGGACAAAACTTCCGATCAGCTCGATGTGATCGGAATATAAAAACTGATCGACCGGTGTCACCGACCCCGCGCGAAACCCAGCTTTGACAAGAATGGCGGCATCGCGCGCAAAACTGCTCGCGTCGCAGGAAACATAGACCACGCGCTTCACCTTTGAAGCGGCCAGCATCTTTATCTGAGCCTCTGCACCTGCGCGCGGAGGGTCCAGCACCACGGCATCGAAGCGATTGAGTTCCAGCGGCGTCAGGGGTGTTTTGAACAGGTCGCGCCGCTCGGTCGTAACAGGCTTTAAACCTTTTGCCTTGCGCGCGGCTTCGGCCAGCACAGCCAAAGACTCCAGCTCCTGTTCGACCGCAAGCACCTTGGCCCGCCGCGCCAAAGGTAAGGCGAAGGTGCCCATGCCGGAAAACAGATCGATGATTGTTTTGGCACCCTCAGTGAGAGCCAAAACGCGCGCCGTCAATGCCGCCTCGCCTTCCCGGGTGGATTGCAGAAAGGCGTGCGGCGGCACCGCTACGGCAATGCCGTCGAATGCGACCTGCGGAATAGTCTGCTCAAACAGCATCTCCCCGTTGAAGACGATGCGCGCGACATCCTGTCTCGAGAAATCTTTGGCAATGGACGCTGTCAAAGCGGGACTCAATTTGCGCGGCGAACGGAACGCCAGATCAAGGCCCGTATCGGTCTCGGTGGCATGAACCTCGCCTTTCTCGCCATCGGACAGAATGGGGGTCAGCGCGCGACGAATATCTTCCGTCAATGCCAATAAAGCGGGCGTCAAAACCTGGCATTCCCGCATGTCCACAATCTCGTGACTGCGGGCGGCATGAAAGCCGACAACAACCTCACCCTTTTGCTTGGCGAATTTCAAGACGGCACGGCGGCGGGTTTTTTCCGGCACCAGCAACGGCTCTTCCACCACAACATCGGCGAGCCCGGCACGCGTCAACGCGGCAACGATTACGCCCCGTTTACGGGCGCGATAGTCTTCGGGAGAAAGATTTTGCAGGCTGCAGCCGCCGCAGACGCCGAAATGCACGCAGATCGTCATGTCTTCAATGCCGCCAGCAGATATTCGATATTGCCATCGCCGCCTTGGATCGGACTTTCGATGTGACCAAGAGTCCGCCAGCCGATCTGCGCGGCGATGAATTCGGCAATCCCGCTCACTGTGGCCTCGCGCGCCGCCTTGTCGCGCACAATACCGCCCTTGCCCACCGCGTCCCGCCCGACCTCGAATTGCGGCTTGACCAGCAAGACGGCCCAGGCGCCTTTCGATGCCAGAGACAAAGCGGGCGGCAGCGCCAGCTTCAAGCTGATGAAACTGAGATCGGCGGTTATTGCGTTGATCGCTTCGGGCAGATCCGCCGGGGTTAGATCGCGCGCATTAATGCCATCGCGCACGACGATGCGCGGGTCCTGCGCCAGTTCAGCTTCCATCTGTCCGTGCCCCACATCCATGGCATAGACCCGCGCCGCGCCGCGCTGAAGCAGAACCTGCGTGAAGCCGCCGGTGGAAGCGCCAAGATCGAGACAGACGCGTCCCTCGGGTGAGAGGCCGAAATGATCCAGTCCCGCGGCCAGCTTGACGCCGCCCCGCGAGACATAGGGATGGGGTTTCTCATATTCGATTGCCGCGCTTGCGGGCACGGTCTGCGACGGCTTGCCGACGATTGCGCCGTCCATACGCACAAGCCCCTCGCGGATGGCGGCCTGTGCCTCGCTGCGGCTCTTGGCGTATCCGTTTTCAACCAGAAAGACGTCGGCGCGCATCGCGCGCCTAGGCGATCTTGCCCACGGCTGCCGGCACCTCGTTGGAACGTCCCAGCGCCGACAAGGCAACCTTCACGATGCCGTCGGCATCCAGGCCTGCCTGGGCGTATTGGCGCTCCGGCGTGTCCTGATCCTGGAAGATGTCTGGCAAGGTCATGGGGCGCATCTTGAGGCCCCTGTCGAGCAAGCACTCCCAGGCCAAGACCTGCATCACATGGCTGCCGAAGCCGCCGACGGCGCCTTCCTCGATGGTGATGAGGACCTCATGCTCGCGCGCCAGCTTGGTGATCAGCTCCACGTCGAGCGGCTTGGCGAAGCGCGCATCGGCGATGGTGGGCGACAGGCCATAGGCCGACAATTTTTCCGCCGCCAGCAGAACTTCCGGCAACCGTGCGCCGAACGACAGGATCGCAATGGACGAGCCTTCGCGGATCATGCGGCCCTTGCCGATGGGAAGTGGAATCCCTTCTGCGGGACGGGCGATGCCCGTGCCCTCGCCGCGCGGATAGCGGATGGCGCTGGGCCGGTCGTTGATCTGGACGGCGGTGGCGACCATGTGGGTCAGTTCCGCCTCGTCCGCCGCCGCCATGATGACGAAATTGGGCAAGGTGGCGAGATAGGCGATATCGAAAGAACCCGCATGGGTGGCGCCGTCCGCACCCACCAGGCCGGCGCGGTCCATGGCGAAGCGCACGGGCAGCGACTGGATCGCCACATCATGCACCACCTGATCGTAGGCGCGTTGCAGGAAGGTCGAATAGATGGCGCAAAACGGCTTCATGCCTTCGGCAGCAAGGCCGGCGGCGAAGGTGACGCCATGCTGTTCGGCAATGCCGACATCGAAACTACGTTCCGGGAACGCCGCCTCGAAAAGATCGACGCCGGTGCCCGACGGCATCGCCGCCGTGATCGCCACGATGCGGCTATCCTTCTTGGCTTCCGCGATCAGGCTTTCGCCGAATACTTTCTGGAAAGTTGGCGCCTTGGCGACGGTTTTTTTCTGCTCACCGGTAAGGACCGTGAATTTCGACACGGCATGATATTTGTCGGCGCTGGCTTCGGCCGGAGCGTAACCATGGCCTTTCTTGGTCACCACATGGACCAGGACGGGCCCCTTCATGGTGTCGCGCACATTTTCCAGGATCGGGATCAGATGATCCAGATTGTGGCCGTCGATGGGGCCGACATAGAAGAAACCCATTTCTTCGAACAGGGTGCCGCCCATCGCCATGCCGCGGGCATATTCCTCGGTGCGGCGCGCCATGTTGAACAGAAATTTGGGCAGAAGCTTCTTGGCCAGCCGCTTGCCGAAATTGCGGAAGCCCGTATAGGGCCGGCTCGACACCAGACGCGCCAAGTAAGCGCTCATCGCGCCCACCGGCGGTGCGATCGACATGTCATTGTCGTTGAGGATAACAATCAAGCGGTTGCGATTGGCGCCCGCATTGTTCATCGCCTCATAAGCCATGCCCGCGCTCATCGACCCGTCGCCGATCACCGAGATGACATTGTTGTGTTCGCCCTTGAGATCGCGCGCCGCCGCCATGCCGAGGCCGGCCGAGATCGATGTCGAGGAATGGGCCGCGCCGAACGGGTCATATTCGCTTTCCACCCGCTTGGTGAAACCGGACAGACCGCCACCCTGACGCAGGCTGCGCATGCGGGCGCGCCGGCCGGTGATGATCTTGTGGGGATAGGCCTGATGACCCACGTCCCAGATCAGGCGATCGGCGGGCGTATTGAAAACGTAATGCAGCGCCACGGTGAGTTCGACCACGCCCAGGCCGGCGCCGAAATGACCGCCGGTGACCGACACGATGTCGATCAGATCGTTGCGCAACTCATCGGCAAACTGGCGAAGCGAACTCTTCGGCAGCTTGCGTAGATCGGCCGGGAAGTCGACCTGGTCGAGAAGCGGGGTCTTGGTGGGTAAGCTCATGGCGCAACCGGATGGGGGCAAGTGATGGATCGCGCGCCCAGCCCTGGGGATGCGTGACCATGACAAATCGAATCTATGACGGCGTAAATCAAGCTCATGCCACATCCAGCCTTTCGCCGATGGCCGGACCGCCGGCGCCCTGGACGATTTTTTCCAGGCGGCTTTCTGCCGATTTCAGCTTGGTCTCGCAATGCCCCTTCAAGGCCTGGCCGCGCTCATATAGCGCGATGGAATCTTCCAGATCGACCTCGCCCTGCTCCAGGCGCGCGACGATGGTTTCGAGCTCCTTCAGGGCGGCTTCGAAACTCATGTCGCGAACGGGCACGGCCTCATTTTGTGATTTCGCCGGTGCAGGAATGGCATGTCTCCAAAAGAATTCGGGCGTCCCAGGGGCCCCGCCCAAGACGCAACCGTCACAATTTCGCAGGTTTGGCAAAGGGGCGCCACCCCACGAATCCTCCTGAAATTATATGTCTTTAGCCCCAAGACAAAAAGGATTTATCCTGCCGCTAGGGAAGTTCTCTGGGCAGATTGACGGCCCGCAGTTCCACCCGGCCGCGCGGCGCCGTCGCCAGCGCGCCGACCACACCTTGGACGCCGGGCAGCGCCATCAGGGTCTGAAGGCCGTCCAGGGCTTTCAGGCTGGCCTGGCTGCGGCCCATCAGGTTGCCCAGGCTTTCCACCAATCCCCGGCGGCGCGGATAGATCTTAATCGCGATCTGGTCCTGCGAGACCCCGCCCAGCTGGGCGGCCAGACCGGCTGCGGTCCAGAAGCCGCCCAGCCCGTCCACCAATCCCTTGGCTTTGGCATCGGCCCCCGTCCAGACCCGTCCCTTGGCGACGGCTTGGACCTGCTCGAAGGGTAATTTCCGGCCCGCCGCCACCTTGTGCAGAAAATCATCGTAGATGACATCCGCTTCATGATTCAGCAGCGCCCATTGTTCCGGCGTGTAGGGCTCGACCGTGGAATCCATCATGGTGTTTTTGCCCGAGGCCACCTGTTCCAGTTGCACCCCAGCCAGATTGAACGATTTGCCCAACGCCACCTTGCCGGTCAGCACACCGATGGACCCGGTCAATGTGCCGGAATGCGCCACGATCTTGTTGGCGCTGGCGGAAATGTAATAACCGCCCGAGGCACCCAAGCCGCCCATGCTCACCACCACCGGCTTGCCCTTGGCCTGGGCCTTCTTCACCGCGTCCAGGATTTGATCCGATGCCGTGACCGAACCGCCCGGCGAATCCACCCGCAGTACGATTGCCTTGATGCCCGGAGCTCGCGCCGCCTGGCGGATCGCTTCCGACAGATCGTCGCTGGCGATGCCGGCGCTGGTGTTGAAAAGATCGCCCTTGGCTGTGCCATCCACGATTTCGCCCGCCGCTTCGATCACCGCGAGATTGGCGCCGTAGGCGGTGCTGAAATCCTGCGCCTTTATATAGTCCGTGATTTTGTATGGCTTGGCGCCCTGCCCCGCCCGGCCCAATCCCGCGCCCAGCGCGTCGTCGTCATAGCCGATGCGATCCACCAGACCTTTGGTCCGCGCCTCTTCTGCGAATTGGGGGCTTTCATCGAAAGCCGCACGCACCTTGGCCGGATCCAGCCGCCGATCCGCCGCAACCTGCGCGACCGCACTGTCGAGCAAAGATTTCGCGACTTGCCCAAGTTGCTCCTTGTCCGCGTCGGTCATGGATTTTTCCATGTACATGTCGGCGGCGCTTTTATATTCGGCGCGCTTGGCCATTTGCGGTACCGCCTGAATCTTGTCGAGCAATCCACGTACGAAGAGCCCGCCGACTGCCGCGCCAGAGGGCTTGAAATCGCTATGGGGCTGAACCCAGATCTGGTCGGCTGATGCGGCGGCGACATAGTCGCCCAGACCGGATGTGAGAAAGCCCGTCGCCTGGGCGATGACGAATTTCTTGTGATCGCGGAACCGGTGCAACGCGGCGGAGATTTCCTCGGCTTCCGCCATGGAAAGCGCGCCATTGCCCAGGCGCATGACCACGCCCTTGATGCGGGAATCGCGCGATGCATGGTCGAGCGCGAAAACCAGATTCATCACCGTCTGCTGACCGCCGCTGAACGAAAGCCCGGATGTCGCGGAATCCGCCACGGAATCGCGCAAGTCCAATGTCAGCACGGCGTTTTTGGGCAGACCGTCGCCCTGCGCCAACCCGATCATCAGCAAGACGACGAAAATCAAGATCAGCAGAAAGGCAAATTTGGCGATGCCATTGAGGACCGCCGCTATGATCGAGCGGAGCCATCTCAGAAAGCCGGTCATGGGAATTCCTTGCAGGGTGCGGGGCGCTCCTTATATCCCGCCGCCGCGCAGCACGACAGCCCGGACTGGGGCAACAAAAAGCCCCGCTTGCTGTGGTGGAAGCGGGCCATCGCGCATGCTTAAAAATCAGTGGCGGGACGCGCTTTCGATCCCATCCTTGTTCATCGGCAATCTCCGTTTTGGGGAAGCAAAGGAATAAATGGCTTCCGAGCCAGGGTTCCGTAACTTTTCCCGGTCATCCGCGAACTGGTTTTTGGCGTATAATTGCGCCCCAGATCGATGATGGAGACACGGATGCAGAGGCGAAAATTCCTGAATTTGCTGATGATGGGAAGCGCTGGCGCGTGTCTGGGCGGTCCAGCCGCCTTCGCTGGGTTTCCCGTGACCAAAAGCGATGCGGAATGGAAGAAGATGCTGTCGCCCGCGGCTTATGATGTGCTCCGCCATCAGGGAACGGAGATGCCTTATTCCAGTCCGCTGGATGAGTTCACCAAGAAGGGAACCTATTCCTGTGCCGGCTGCGATGTGAAGCTATTCTCGTCCGACACGAAATACGACAGCCGCACCGGCTGGCCCAGTTTCTGGAAGCCTCTGCCTGGCGCCGTGGTCTCCCGCACGGATAACAGCGAGATGATGATCCGCACAGAAGTCCTCTGCCACAGCTGCGGCGGCCATCTGGGTCACGTCTTCACTGATGGACCGAAGCCCACGGGCCTGCGCTATTGCATGAACGGCGTGGCGATGACGTTCAAGGCAGCATAGTTCGCGCATCGCACAACAAAAAAGCCGCCGGGTGACCGGCGGCTTTTTCTTTTCAAATCGACCGTTGCTGGGCCGTTACTTGGCTGGCGCGGGGGCCGCAGGTGCTGCGGGAAGCGGCTTGGCTTTCTGCTTCGCCTGTTCGGCCATGGAATCATGGGCCGCGGCGAAACCGTTCAGCGGCACTTTCAGATCGTATTTCTTGCCGTCATCCGCAACAATCTTCACCATGGCGCTGTCGCCGGCATGGCTCAGCTGATCGATGACGGAATTGTCGAGCGGAGCTTCGACATAGCAACCGGCCCGGTCGCAGCGGCGATAGGGCATGAGCTTCGACGTAAAGTTGCCGGAATGGATCACCACACCCGGGCCTACCGAGATGCCCAGCGGCACCACGACCTGGATCAGGTGCATGTTGGCCATGGGATCAAAGGCGATCGAGAGCGCCAGGATGCGCTGCTTGGTGCGATCGTCACCCTGCTGCTGGAACATATCGCAGGGAGACGGGCTTTGGACCGGAAAGCAGCGAACCTGCCAGTCGCCGATCTGCTTGACCTCAGGCGGGGCCGGCGGAGCCGCCGGCGCCTGTGCCTGCGCCAAGGCGGCACCCGAACCCAGCGCCAGCAGCGCCAGTCCGCTCAACAGATGCGAAATCTTCATGACCACATTCTCCAGAACCAGGAACTGCGCTTGGCTTCGCCATTTTCATAGACGCGCTTGGCGGCGCTATAGCCCTTGAGCGAAAGCGGAATCGCGATCGGCTTGTCGCTGGCCAGGCCGGTGATCAGGATGTTGCCATCCTTGCCGGCATTCAAAGACGCTTGAAGCTTGTCGTCGAGGGGAAAGTCCGCGATGCAACCCTGCGCCAGGCAAGTGCGATACTTCACGGTCCGCGCGGGCTCGGTACCGAGCACCAGGCCGACATCATGCAGCAGCGACACGCCGAGCGGCATGGTGAGGTCCATGATGGGCTTGCCGTCCGGCAGCTTGCCGATGGCGATGCGCACCAGTTCCTGATGGCTCTCATTGTCCACCACGTCCTGGATCATTTCGCAGCTCGCGCCTTTCTGGTCCGCAGCCGGGCAGGCCACGCGCCAAGATTCGAAACTGGTCATGAATTGGGTCGCAGTGCTGTAACCGGTCACGCCCCGCCCGGCCCAGCCGAGCACAAGCCCGACAACCAAGGTGACGGCGCCTATGACCAGCTTCTGGGTCAGATTTGTCATGGATACTCTCGCCTAGGGAAAATTCAGCGAAAACCGCCCCTTCGCGGATTTGCGCCTTAAAACCGGGGCACGAGTTAGCAGATCGCCTTCGCAAAGGAAATGTCTGCGGTGGCCTTTCCGTCCAGGCAGGCCGGACACCGGCCCAACCTTGCCTTTCGTGACAGCTTTTTCAGGTTCAGCGGCTTGCCAGGCGCACGGGGTCCGGGCGGTAAAGCCCCGGCCAGACCTTCTGCAATGCCGCCAGCTTGGGCAGATCGTTGATCACGATGTAGGGCTGGGTGGGGTTATGGATCAGATAATCCTGATGATAGGCCTCGGCGGCGTAAAAGCCCTTGAGCGTCCCGACCTTGGTGACGATGGGCTGGCTGAAAATATGGGCAGCGCCAAGCTGGGCGATATAGGCGCGGGCCGTCTTTCCCTGGGCCGGGCTGGCAAAGAAGATTTCCGAGCGATAGCTGCTGCCCTCGTCCGGGCCCTGGAAATTCAACTGGGTGGGATCATGCGCCACCGAGAAATAGATCTGCAGCAAGGTGCCGAACGACACCTGCCGGGGATCGAAGGTGATCTGGATCGCCTCCGCATGGCCGGTTGTTTCGGTGATCACCTGCGGATAGGTCGCGGTCTCCTTGGCACCTCCGGAATAACCCGCGACCACCTTGGTGACGCCCTTTACATGCTCGAACACCGCCTGCTGGCCCCAGAAGCAACCACCCGCCAGAACCACGGTTTCACTGGGCGCCGCGCTGACCGGATCGAGAGCGGGCGCCGGAATTTTCTTGCCGAGATCCTCGGCGCGGACGGAAGCGCTAAGCGCCAGCACGGCGACGGCGGCAAGCAGCGGGGCGAATTTCATGGTCGGTTCCTTTCGGGCATTCGATCATAGCCGAATTCCCCAATCAGTTCGCGCCGAAACGGATGTAGTTACCAAAGCAGCCAAGTAGGGAACTAAAAAACCTGGACTTTTGATCGAGCTTGGGCGCGCCGCGCCCGTGATAGGCTTCGGTGGAAGCAGCGATGTCGGCCATTTTTTACCCCGGCAATGATTTCCGGAATTAAAGGCTCGACCTGCGACGCTTTGATGATGGGGCCGATGGTTTACCGGCTGGTGTGATAACCGCTCTCGCCATGCGAAGAAAAATCCAAGCCTTGAACCTCATGGTCGCGGTCGACGCGCAGGCTCACGATCATCCCTGTGATTTTGGTGATGGCGAAGGTGGCCACCGCAGACCATGCCGCAACGGCTGCAACGCCTTCGGCCTGCACCAGGAATTGCGCCCCCACCGGATGGTGCAGCGCCGCGCCGCCCACACCCAACCCTGCCAGGAACGGTAAAGCCAGGGTGCCCAGCGCACCGCCCACGCCATGCACACCCAGCACGTCGAGCGCGTCGTCTACGACCATGACGCGTTTGACGACGTGAACTGCTCCGTAACAGACCAGACTGGCGGCGGCGCCTAGAACCACCGCGCCCAGGGGGCCGACATTGCCGGCCGCAGGTGTGATTGTCGCGAGGCCGGCAATCGTGCCGGTCACCGCGCCCACCAGGCTGGGCTTGCCGAACGACACCCATTCGATCGCCATCCACACCAAGGTGGCGGTTGCCGCCGACAGATGCGTGGTCAGCATCGCCATGCCGGCATCGGCATTGGCGGCGAGCGCGCTGCCGGCATTGAAGCCGAACCAGCCCACCCACAAAAGAGACGCCCCTACCATCACCATCCAGGGCGCGTGCGGTGGTTTGACGTGTTTGGGAAAATCAACGCGCGGCTTCAAGGTCCAGGCGATCACCAGCGCGGAAACGCCGGCCGTGACATGAACCACAATGCCACCCGCAAAATCGATCACGCCCGCCTTCGCCAGCCAGCCGCCGCCCCACACCCAATGCGCCACGGGTACATAGACGATCAGAAGCCAGAGAGCCGAAATCCAAAGCACCGCGCTGAAGCGAATGCGTTCGACATAGGCGCCGATGATCAGCGCGGGCGTGATGATCGCGAACGTCATCTGGAACATCACAAACACGCTTTCGGGAATATTGGTCCCGGCATGCAACAGGGTGCGATTGCCGTTCTGCAGAAAGGCCGCGGAAAGATCGCCGAGCCACGCACCATTGCCGGAATATGTCAGGCTGTAGCCGCAGGCGAACCACAGGACCGAGGCGACGCAGGCCACCGCGCAGCATTGCACAAGCACCGAGAGGATGTTCTTGGCCTGGACCAGGCCGCCATAGAACAATGCGAGCGCCGGCAGAGTCATCAGCAGCACCAGCACCGTGGCCATCATCAGCCACGCGGTATCGGATCCGTTTATCACTGTCGTCGCCCCTAGATTTGCCTGTTTCGCGATCATTCCGGCCGCGACTGCCCAGAAGATTGGCGGCGGTCCCCACCCGTGACAACGCGGCGCTCCGACGCGCCAAGCCATGTTCCATGAACCATTTGCCGGACGCGGCGTTGTTTCCGATGTGGAACCCTATGGGAAATCCCATGCTGCGTCTTATTTTGCTGATTATTCTGATACTTGCGGTTCTGGGCTCGGTGCCGCTTTGGCCTTACAGCATGGGCTGGGGCTATGGTCCGTCCGGCGGCTTGGGCTTGGTGCTCATTGTTCTGCTGATACTAATTTTGGCGGGCCGCCTATAAAGCAGGCAACATGGCGTCAAAATCTCCAGAGACCGGAATTTTTCTCCGCATTTTTCTTGAGCGCGAGTCGGACGGATGACCGCGCGGCATCCGCGCCCAACAGCAAAGGCCATCAAGAAGAGGCGCTGGTCCAGCGCCGTGACCCATGGGTCCAATGCGCTGGATCTCAAGAAAGATATTTTCACCAGCACCGACCCCGATGCGATCGCCGCATCTTTGAAACGTTCGGCCGAACGCAGCAAGCGGCGCAAATCCACGCCCTATCGCTCCGCAATGTCGATGCTGACTTTTTACATCAATCGGGCCGGCAAGGATTTGCCGGCAAGGCAGAAGCGTGTCCTGGAACGGGCCAAGGATGCCCTGCGCGAAAAATTCGGGAAAAAGAAGCGCTAACCGCCTAGAAGCTCTCGCGGTCGAAGCCGTGGATGCGGCAGACGCGCGCCGCGATGCGCTCGAATTCCGAATTGTGCGAGCCCCGCGTGCAGCTGCCATTCTCATGCTGATAGAGATGGATCATTTCATGCGCCATGGTCGCCATCAGCAGATCGGTGGATTTGACGACCTTGATCGACACGCCAATCTCATTGAGTTCCGGCTTGGTCTTGATGCGTCCCCGGAAATGGCCGAAGCGGTCGCGGGCCCCCATGACGCGAAAAACAAGATTATCCGCATGCGGAAGATTCATCCGCCGGTACGGCAAGGTGGTGCGCAGATACTCGTACGCGTTCTCCAGACAATCGGGGGTGAGATGCAGTGTCCCGCCGACCCCCTCGGTCTCATGCCCGTCTGTCGTTCGCTTGCGCATGGGCAAATTTAGGCACAGCCGGGCGGGGCCCGCCAAGCGTCAAAAAGCCCAAAAAATATAAAGTTTTTGCCGCGCATCCCTTTGGCCGAAACCCCGTTTAGGCTAGGATTCCGGCCCCAACCGAGGCCTATATGGCTAATATCCGCCGTTTCCTGCCATTGCTGCTCCTGCTGCTGCTGGCAGGATGTTTTTCCGACCAGAAAGCCCAGCTTACGGCTTGCGAAAAGGACGCACCCCGCACGGGCGCCGGGGAGCCCTTCAAGACAATCCAGAGTTGTATGGACAAGGCCGGGTACAATTTCATCGGCTGGAACGATGGCGTGGTCTGCGGCATGAGCGCCTTGGTCCGGGGCCAGCATCTGGCGGATGGGACGGATGCCTTGTGCTTCGAGCCGAAGGGCTGGCTCGCGCTCAAATTTTATCGCATCGAAGTGCCGTCCCGGTCGCCGCGGACCAGTTGAGTTAACGCGCTCGGATATGTGGTTGCTCCTCGCCTTTCTGGGACCGGTCTGCTGGGCCGTCTCGACCCATATCGACAAATATCTGGTGGACCGCTACTTCCGCGACAGCGACACCGCGGTGCTGATGCTGTTCACCGCAGTAACGGGCGTAGCGCTCCTGCCGTTCATCTGGTGGATTGAACCGGCCATCCTGCGGCCCACCTTCGGTGCCATCGCGGTGATGACCGTGTCGGGCATCCTCTATATGGGCGCCATGCTTTTTTATCTGCGCGCCATCCAGAGCGAAGAAGCCTCGGTCGTGGCACCGCTGTTCCAAGCCTCCACGCTGTTCACGTTCCTGCTGGGCTATCTTTTTCTGCATGAGCGGCTGGGCACATTGCAGTTGCTGGGCGGCGGCTTGATCGTCGGCGGCGCGCTGGGCCTGTCTTTTCAAGGCGGCAAAGGCACCGGGCGCTTCAACGCAAGACTGGTGCTCCTGATGCTGGCTGCGACCTTCGTACTAGCCCTCTCGACCGTCTTGTTCAAATTCTTCGCCGTGCGCGATGATTTCTGGACCACGACCTTCTGGACTTTTGTGGGTGAAGGCCTGTTCGGAGCGGCGCTGCTATCTCGCGCCGGCTATCGGCGTCAATTCGTCGATCTGTTTCGCCGCAGTCCGGGCGCCGTGGCCGGCATCAATGCCACCAACGAGTTGATCAATCTGGGGGCCGGCCTGGGCGTCCGTTATGCCGCGTTGCTGGCGCCAGTGGCTTTGGTATCGGCGATCTCTTCCACCACCACCTTTTTTGTCTTTGCCATTGGCATTTTTCTCACGCTGTTCTTTCCGGGTGTGGGGCGCGAGGATCTATCGACTCGCAACCTGGTGAAGAAGGGTGTCGGCGCCGTGCTGATCGCCGCCGGCGTGATCCTGATTGAAGCGTTGTAAAGAAAGCTCGCGTTTCTTTGAGACAGGAGGGATCTAAAGGTTGAAGCGGACACCGATACGGTATTGGCGCCCGATCGCGTCATAAACATCGTCCCGCACCGAAACATCGTAAGGCGTGGTGAAATATGTGGTGCCGGCGACAATTGGCGGCGGCGTGTTGAACAGATTGTCCATCGCCGCATAAAACTGGATGTTCTCGGTCCAGCGATAGTCTCCACGCAAATCCAGATACGCGACCGCTGGCACGCTATTGTCGTCGACACTGAGGGAGCCCCAGGCATTATTCAGTTTCGCGGCACCGGTAATGCGACCTTGAACCGTTCCCTGCCACGCATCCTGCGTATAGGTGGCCGCGAGGGTCGCCCTGAATTTTGGCACCCCGCCCACCGCCGAATCCGGGCCTATGCTGCCAGCATAAGCCACGGTCTGGCCCTGCGCAGTCTGGGTCTGGGTGTCGGTATAGTTGGCGATCAGATGCAGATCGACCGTCCCTGCCAGGAATGCGGTTCGATAATCGCCCTGGAAATCGAGACCCGAAACCGCCTGGCGGTTGGCATTGATGGGCTGAGTGTTGATTTGTGACAGGGCTCCATTCGGTCCGGCAAAAATCAATCGGCCACACGCCAGTTGAACACCGGCCGCGCATTGCGCGACGGTATTGCTGGCGCTGATGGTAGCGATCGCTTTGTTGATACTGATGGCGTACCAGTCAAGGGACAGATTCAGTCCTTCAAACCAGTGCGGCGTGAGCACAAGCCCGCCAGACACGGTGGTCGATTGCTCGGGTTTGAGGTCCGGATTTGCCAGGGAAAGTTGATAGGTCTGCACATTGGCGCCGGTCCGCGGATCGGTCGCCACGCCCAGAACGGAAAAGCCGCCGCTATACAATTCCTGGAGGTCCGGCGCACGGATATCGAACGACCATGTAGTCCGTACACGGACATCCTGGTTGATCTGGCTGGTCAGGCCGAGCTTCCAGGTCTCGACCAGGCCGCTGGTGGAATAACTGGTTATCCGGCCGGCCGTGTTGAATTCGAGCGATTGAACAATGCCGTCCTTGAGAATCGGCGCTTCGATTTCGATGAAGCCCTCCTCGACGTTATATTGACCGTGAAAGCCGGAGAAATTGCCCACGGAAAACAGCTTGGCTTGCGCCAGGGGGTCGACCGTCACGCGACCGCCTTCCTTGCGATACTCGCCGCCGAACGCAACCGAGATCGGCCCCGCCCCCAAATCCCAGGGTAGATTGCCCTGCACTGCCACGGACGCGACATCCTGATTCAGAACCGCCAACTGATAGTCATGCCCATCGCGCGCCGGGCCATTGATGTAATTGATCGCCGCAGTCGACGCCACGCCTGTGCCAAACAGGTTCAGCGGCTGACAGCCATTGGTGGGATTGGCCAGGCTTGAGCGGCACGCGATGGAGCCGATGGGCAATCCGGATGTTCCGACATTGGCGGCAGAGACGCGGACCGCATCGATCGCCAGATTGTAGTTCGGCGTATAGACATTGTTGGTGACCAACGTGCGCACGCGCGACGCGCCATGCTGGTAATAGGCGTTCCACGACCAGCTGTCGCCCAGGCTGCCTTCCAAATTGAACACACCGCGAAACAGCTGCCGCCTGTTGGTCGAGACCGGAATGCCAAGCGTTTGCGTCTCCGCCGACAAACTGTTGTTGATCAGATGGGCGCCGGTGCTGCCAATATTATTCAGATTGCTGGTGCCCAGCGAGAAGCTGGTGATTCCCAACCCATCCATTCGGGCGCCGATCCCTGGATCGAGATACGCGTTGTCGCGCGAAATCGTGACAGTGCCGTACTTGTTGGCAGCGAAACTGTTATTCTCGGAAAAGGATTTGCCGTAATTCAGTTCGAGCGAAGCGGTGATGTCGCTGGTCAGCCTGTAGCTGCCATAACCGAAAAACGTGAAGCTGCG
Source organism: Pseudomonadota bacterium (assembly GCA_040389405.1). GTDB lineage: Bacteria > Pseudomonadota > Alphaproteobacteria > Micropepsales > Micropepsaceae > Rhizomicrobium. Next base: position 594,431 of record JAZJZY010000003.1, read on the forward strand.
CATCGGAATGGTCAGATGGTTGAGATCGCCCTCAGCACCCTCCCCGCTGCCACCGTTCGAATAGACGCCGGAGATATTGCCGAAATCGAACGGCGCGGGCGTTCCGGTTGGCCCGACGAACTGGATGCCTCGCAGCGCATTCGCATTGGCGCCCAACGCATTGGCGGGGCTGGCCGTGATCAAGCCGCCCTGTGTCGCCTGGGACAGGCCGACATTGTCGGCATGAATATATCGCGGCTGCCCATTGCCTGGCGCGTAGCCCGGATTGTTGACCAGTTTGATGTTCCTGTACCAATCGCGCGCACTGACAAAAAGCGTATCGGGACTGTTGCTATAGGAGACGCTGCCGATGATATGGCCGCGCTCACCATCGAAATCGGTGCCGTAGGACAATTCCCCTTTGAAGGAACGGTGATCATTCTGCCAGGAATTGCCCCCTTCGATATTCGCCGCAAAACCATCAAATTTTTTGTTGAGGATGACGTTGACCACGCCGGCGACCGCATCGGATCCCCAGGCCGCCGATGCCCCGCCCGTCACCACATCGACGCGCTGCACCAGGCTGGTCGGCATGGTCGAAAGATCCACGCCGCCGCTGAGCGCCGACGACACCACGCGCTGGCCATTGAACAAGACCAGCGTGCGCAAGACGCCCAGATTGCGCAGATTGACGACATTGATGCCGGGTGTGCCGCTGACGATATAATTGGCCGCGACAGTATTGTTTGGGCTGGAAGAAGCACCGAAGGCCGGCAATTGGCGGATTGCATCGCCGATATCGGTAAACGCATCGCGCCGCAATTGGTCGCCGCTGATCATCGTGACTGGCGTGGGTTGCTGATATCCCCCGATCGAAATGCGTGAAGCGCTGACAATCACCTGCTCGGTCAGCTCCGTTCCGAAGGGAAAAGTCAGTTCCCGATCTTGCGTTGGCGCACCTTGTGCAGCCGCCGGCGGCGTCGGGGCTGCCGCGGAAGCGGGCGGCTGATCGCTCCTGCCTGCAATCACGGGACGCCCGCCCGCGCTGCGTTGCGGATCGGCCCGTGCGGCGCCGCCAAGCGTATGAACGATCAGGCCGCCATTCCCGTCCGGATCGGCGCCCAGATTGGTGCCCCTGAGAAGCGCATTGACCGCATCGCGGCTGCTCATCTGCCCGCGCAGTTCCGGGGCGACCAGCCCTACAACGGCTTCAGGCGTGAAAAGGATATTTTGGCCGGTCTGCTGGGCGACCGCCTTAAGGGAGTCGGAAAGTGACTGTACCGGCAGCGCAAAATTGACGCCCTGCGCCCATGCCATGCTCGCCGTCAGAACAAGAATGCCGGCACTGCGGAGAAACGCTGCTCGTACCCCCCCTATGCGCGACATCCAGCCCTTCCCCAGCGGTGGCTGTTATAAATTCCCACCTTCATCCAAAGCGCAAGGTGCCGCGAGACTTTCCTATCCCTGCAGCATGCGGGCGTCATCGCCCAAAAGCTGAATGCGATCATCGACCACGCGTATTTCGACGGGCAGGAGGCGTGAAAGCGAGCGGGCAAAATTGGCGTTGTCGCCGACACGATACACACCGCTGACCTTCATGCGGGCAATGCGGACATCATCGACTTCCAGCTTGATGGTGGAATAGCGGTTCATCTCCAGCACGACATCGGTGAGAAGCGAATTTTCGAAAATGGCCTGGCCGGTGTGCCAGGCAATCAGCGGCAACAGGTTCGGCTTGTCGAGCTTGGGCGATTGTCCGGAAACAAAGCTCAACCGCTCGCCATCGCTGAGAAGGCGACCTTCATCGATATCGGTCGCGGCGTTTTTGACGGTGGCACGCCCATGGATGAGCAAGACCGAAATATCATCGCCATACCGGCGCACATCGAACGTGGACCGCGTGCCGATGACCAGCTTTTGCGCCGCTTCGACGGCAAAAGACCGGGTGGCATCGGGCGCCACGCGGAAATTGGCGCGCCCGTAACGCAGATCGACTTTCCGGCTCTTGTCGTTGAAATCCACCACCAGCTTGGTGTCGGTATCCAGGAAAACCCCGGTGCCGTCTTTCAGCGTGACATGCTTCTGCTCGCCGACATCGGTCTGATAAACTTCCGCCGCCGCCGATTGTACGAACGCGAACGTCCCACCGGCCACCACCGCCAGCCCGACGCCGCCACTGAGCAGGGCGCGGCGACTGTATCGGGGTTCCAGCGGTACCTCGCCGGTGCGCATGTCGCGCGACAAGGCGCCAACGCTGTCCCACATGCCGTTGACGGCTTCGAAGGCCGAAGCGTGACGCGGATCGGCCATCAGCCAGGACCGGAAGGCGCGCTCGTCCTCGATCGAACGGTCATCGGCGCGCAGCCGCGCGAGCCAAATCGCGGCTTCCTTAACGTAAGGTGCACCTGGAGATAATTGCGCCATCTACCAGCCTTCCGTCCATTCCGTCAGGAAAAGTACGGCTTTAGCGATGTGTTTTTCAACAGCGCTTTGGCTGATACCTAGTTTGTCCGCAATTTCGTGATATTTCAAATTGTTAAGCCGGTGCATGAGGAAGATCTCGCGCGTCCGGGGGGTTAGCTGATTCAACCCGGCCTTTACCCTGGCTAGACGAGCGCGGGCAGCAACTACCTCATCCTGGAGCGGCGCCGCATCTTCGACATCCGGCACTTCAGCCTGATTCTGCTGAATTTTGGCATGCCGGTAATTGTCGATGCTTATATTAAAGGCGGTGCGCACAATAAAGGCAGCCGGATCGTTGACCGTATTCTGGGTCTTATAGCGTTCCAGACGTAAGTATGCGGAATGTAACAGATCTTCGGCATCGTTGCGGTTACGGGTACGGCGCACGATCTGCCGCAGCAAATCGCTCCATAGCTCCCGACCGACTGGGATGTCGGTCATGTTTCCGCGCCCGTCATCTTTTACCCCTGACCCTAACACCTTAAAGCCGAGGTCGATCACTGCCACAAAAATATTTTCTGAAAAAATGATGGGGTAATTTTCGTATCAAACGTCCATGGGGTGAAAGCTGTCCCGAGCGGTGTGATAGCGGAGGGGGTTTGACCTTCCCGGCGGCCGGACGCCACTATCCCAACTTATGAAAACCACCCTGATTTTTGCGGCATCCCTGGGTTTCTTGCTTGCCGCCGGCCCTTTGGCCGCCCAGACACCGCGCCAAGGCGTCGAAAAGCCTCCCAAGGCCGCCGCGCCCACTGGCCAACCCCAGCCTGTTTCGCAGCCGCCAGCCACCGCGCCGCAGGAAATGTCGCATCAGGCCATGGTGGAGGAACAGGAACGGCGGGACCGCGAGGCACAGGCCGAACGGGATCGGGACGATCAAACCTGATTCCAGACGGCCGCGCGGCGAAGGTTATGCCGTCACGTGATGATGCACCTTGGTGGTGCCGGTGACGCGCTTCTCCAATTCCCGCAGCAACACATAGAAGACCGGTGTCAGGAACAGGCCGAAGAAGGTCACACCCAGCATGCCGAAGAACACTGCTATGCCCATGGCGTGACGCATCTCCGCGCCCGCGCCGGATGACGTCACCAACGGCACCACGCCCATGATAAAGGCGAAGCTCGTCATCAGGATGGGGCGCAGCCTGAGGCGCGCCGCCTCGATCGCGGCCGCAACGGTGGCGCGGCCCTGTATCTCGAGTTCGCGCGCGAACTCGACGATCAGAATCGCGTTCTTGCAGGCCAGTCCGATCAAGACGAACAACCCGATCTGGGTGAAAATGTTATTGTCACCTCCCGTCAGCCATACGCCCGTGATCGCCGATAACAGGCACATGGGCACGATCAGGATGATGGCGAGCGGCAGGAACAGACTCTCATACTGCGCAGCCAGCACCAGGAAGACCAACAGCACGCAGATGGGAAATACCAGAAGCGCCGTGTTACCGGCCAGGATCTGCTGATAGGTCAGATCCGTCCATTCATAGCTCATGCCCTTGGGCAGGCTTTCATCCAGAATCTGAGTGATCGCAGCCTGTGCCTGGCCGGTGGAATAGCCCGGTGCGGGGCCGCCATTGAGATCGGCGGAACGGAACCCGTTATAACGGCTGGCACTATCGGGGCCCGTGATTTCCTTGACGGTCACCATCGCGCCCAGAGGCACCATCTCACCGCCCTCGTTGCGCACCTGCAGCCTCAAAATATCATCCGGCCGTGCACGGAACGGTGTGTCGGCCTGGGCTATCACTTGATAGGTGCGTCCAAAACGATTGAAGTCGTTGACATAGATCGATCCCAGATAGGTCTGCATCGTGTCGAATACGTCTTGGACGTTGACGCCGAGCTGCTGTGCCTTGGTACGATCCAGATGGGCAAAGAGCTGCGGCATGCCGGTGTTGAAGTTGGAGAAGACGCCCTGCAGCGCCGGGTTCTTCGCCGCTTTCGCCTGGATCTGCGCCATGACCTGATTGAGCACGGCATCACCCTGATCGGTGCGGTCCTCAACTTGCAGCTTGAATCCGCCAATGGTGCCCAGCCCCTGCACAGGTGGTGGTGGGAAGATGGCGATGATCGCATCATTGATGCCGGCGAATTTCGCCTGCAGTCGCTGCGCAATCGCATTGCCCGACAGGTTAGACCCGTGGCGCTGGTCGAACGGCTTCAGCGTGACAAAGACGATGCCCGCGGACGGGCTGTTGATGAAGCCATTGATCGAAAGGCCGGGGAACGCGACGGCATGATCCACGCCGGGCTCCTTGGAAGCGATGTCCGTCATCTTGCGGATCACCGCTTCCGTACGGTCCAAGGTGGCGCCCTGCGGAAGCTGGGCGAAGCTGACCAGATACATCTTGTCCTGCAGCGGCACAAAGCCGGGTGGCACGGCGTTGAAACCCACCACGGTCGCGACGAGCAAAGCGCCATAGACCAACACGGCGCGCGATTTGCGCACCAGGATACCGCTCACGCCCTTGCCGTATTTTTGCGAGCCGGAGTGGAACAGGCGGTTGAAGCGAGAGAAGAACGGTCCCAGCACCTTCTCCATGCCCCGCGCCAGTGCGTCCTTGGGTGCGTCATGGCCCCTCAGCAGCAACGCGGCCAGTGCCGGAGACAAAGTCAGCGAATTGAAAGCCGAGATGATGGTCGAGAAAGCAATCGTCAGGGCGAACTGACGATAGAACTCACCCGTCAGGCCGGTGATGAAGGCGATCGGCACGAACACCGCACATAATACCAGCGCGATGGCGATAATCGGGCCGGTGACTTCACGCATCGCCTTCAAAGTGGCGTCACGCGGATTCAATCCGGCTTCGATATTGCGCTCGACATTCTCCACCACCACGATGGCGTCATCCACCACGATGCCGATGGCCAGGACCAGGCCGAACAGCGACAAATCGTTGATCGAAAAGCCGCAGGCCAGCATGGCCGCAAAGGTGCCGACGATGGAAATCGGTACCGCCAGCAGTGGAATGATGGACGCGCGCCAGGTCTGGAGAAACAGGATCACCACCAGCACGACCAGCAGTACCGCTTCCAGTAAGGTGTGCACCACCGCCGTAATGGAGTCCCGGACGAAGCTGGTGGGATCATAGACGATGCGATAATCCAGCCCCTGCGGGAAATTCTTCTTCAGCTCCGCCATCTTGGCGTGAACCTGGTCGGAGATCTGGAGCGCGTTAGAGCCGGGCGACTGGAAGATCGGAAGCGCAATCGCTTGCTGATTGTCCAGCAACGCACGCAGGCCATATTGCGAAGCGTCGATCTCGGTACGCGCCACGTCGCCCAGCCGCGTGATCACGCCATTCTGGCGCTTGATCACGATCTGCGCGAATTGTTCGGGATCCGACAATCGGCCCTCGACCGTGATCGGGAGTTGCAGCATGCCTTTCTGGCTGTAGGGCGGACCATTGATGACACCGGCCGCAACCTGAACATTCTGCTGGCGCACGGCCGCCACGACTTCGTCGGCCGTCATGCCGCGCTCGGCTATCTTCTGCGGATTGAGCCACAACCGCATGGCATAATCGCCCGAACCGAACATCTGGACCGCACCGACACCTTCGATCTTGGAGAGCTGATCCTTGACGTTGAGGACGGCGTAGTTGCGCAGATAGAGCGTGTCGTATCGATTGTCGGGCGAGATCAGATGCACCACGACCGCGAAATCGGGCGACGCCTTGACCGTGGTGACGCCCAGATTGCGGGTGACTTCCGGGAGGCGCGGCAGCGCCTGGTTGACGCGGTTCTGCACCAGTTGTTGCGCCAGATTGGCATCGGTCCCGAGCTTGAAGGTCACCGTCAAGGTGAGCGTGCCATCGCTCGCGGCCTGCGAGGACATGTACAGCATGTTCTCGGTGCCGTTGATCTGTTCTTCCAGCGGGGTCGCCACCGTGTCGGCGATGGTGCCCGGATTGGCGCCCGGAAACTGCGCGGTGACCACCACCGATGGTGGCACGACCTCGGGATACTCCGAGATCGGCAATTGCAGCATGGCGATCAGGCCCGCCAGGAAGACGGCGACAGAAATCACCCCGGCGAAAATCGGCCGGTCGATAAAGAATTTCGACAGGTTCACGTTGTTTTCTCCCCGGGCCAACCCGGCGTAGCTTTAATCAGTTGCTGGCGGTCTGCTGCCGTGGCTTGGCATCGACCGGAACGCCCGGCGCCAAGCGCTGCAGTCCGTCCAGAATCACGCGGTCTCCCGCTTTCACGCCGTTGGTGACGATGCGCGCACCGTCCACTTCGGCGCCCAGCGAAATCTGGCGATATTCTGCCTTGGAATCGCGGTTGACGACAAACACGAAACGCTTGCTCTGGTCGTTGCCGATGGCGCTTTCCGGCACCATGATCGCGTTGTTGAGCGTGCCGCCCCCCATTTTCACCGACACGAACATGCCGGGAACCAGGCTGCCGTCTTTGTTGTCGAAGCGGGCGCGGGCGCGAATGGTGCCCGAACCGGTGTTGATCCGGTTGTCGAAGCTTTCGATGGTGCCCTGATAAACGTGACCGCTGTCGCCTTCGATCTGCAGATCGACCGGAATTTTCGCCTGCTGGTCCAATGTCTGGGCGTGATTGCGCACATTGTTCAGATAGGTCTGCTCGTCCACCTCGAAATCGGCATAAACGCCGTTTTCCGAAACGATCGACGCCAAAACGGGCGGCGCGGACGCGGTGGCACCAACCAGATTGCCCAAGGTGATCTCGGCGCGGCTGATGCGGCCGGAAATCGGCGCCTTGATATAGGCATAGTCGATATTGATCTGGGCCGCCGCCAGCGCCGCCCGGGCAGACTGAACAGCCGCCTGGGCCACGCCATCACCATTGGCGCGCTGGTCAAAGGATTCCTGCGCCAACGCACCGGCCTTCATCAGCCGGTCGCCGCGGTCATGTTCGATTTTGGCAAGCTTCGCATTGTTGATGGCGCTGGCCAGATCGCCTTCGGCCTTTGCCGCTGCTGCCTGATAGGGCCGCGGATCGATCACAAAGAGAATGTCGCCGGCCTTGACCTGCTGGCCGTCATGGAACCGGATCTCGGTAATGCGGCCGCCGACCTGAGGCCGGATCTCGGCATAATCGACCGCATTGATGCGGCCGGAGAACTGGGCGGAGGGTTGAACCGTCTGGGGCTGAAGCGCCAGGGCAGTCACCGGCAGCGCCTGGACGGCCGGGACGGCGGCGTCGCCGCTATGGCTGTGCAGGAAGAAAAACCCACCCCCGGCAATCAGCGCAACGGCCGCCGCACCAAGAAAAGCATGTTTCTTCAAACGCTTGGTAGGACCGACGGGCTGACCGATGAACTTATCGGCCCGGACAAGATCCGCAAAATTGGACATGGACGACCCCTAATTCTGTATTGCTTGGCACAGATATGGATCTGGACCTTGACCGTCAAGGACATTATGTAACGATTGCTACAATAATTATGGGAGGCACCCATGCGGACGGGACGTCCCCGGGGTTTTTGTGTGGAAGACACGCTCGACCGGGCGATGACGGTTTTCTGGCGGCACGGTTATGAAGGCGCTTCGCTCAGCGACCTCACCGCCGCCATGGGTATCAATTCGCCCAGCCTCTATGCCTGTTTCGGCAGCAAGGAAGGTTTGTTCCGCGCCGTGCTGGAACGCTATGACGAGCGTCGCAAAAGCTTCATGGAAAGCGTGCTGGCCGCGCCCACCGCCGCCAAGGCTGCAGAATTATACCTGCACGGCGTCGCCGATTTCGCGATCGATACCAGCGGTCAAAATCCGCCGGGCTGTCTTTTGCTGCAGAGCGGATTGTCGTGCGGCGATTCCGACATCCCCGACGAGATGGCACGTCATCGCGCGGAAAAAGAAGCCGCCTTGTGCGACAGCTTCGAGCAAGCGCGAAAAAAAGGCGATCTGCCGAAAAGCGCCAGTCCCGAGACCCTCGCCCGCTATTTGATGACGGTCTCCAACGGAATTTGCGTCCAGGCGGCGTCGGGCGCATCGGCCGAAGAACTGCATGAAGTCGCGGCGATGGCTTTGATGGCCTGGCCCAGCGGGACCGGCAAGACTCCAAAACCGAAGATCAAGGCAGCAGCGAAAGCCGATTAGTTCTGTCTCATAAGTCGACGATCAGCCGTGTATCGAGCAGACGTCCGCTCCGCCAGAAAATATTGTAAGCGCCCGCACCAGCCAGATCGTAACTGCGCGTGTTGAAGATATTGGTGATGGAAAAGCGCAGCGAAGCCGGATGCTCATCCAGACTGAACTGGTACCGCGCGCCCGCATCCACCATCGTGCGGTCCGGAATGGAAACAAGATTATCCCGGGTCGACACCATGGCGCCCGTGTAGCGAACGCCCATATCAAAGGACATGTCTTCGGTTTGGGGCGGGCGCCATTCGAGATGAAAATCGACCTTCCGTGAAGCAATGCCCACAGGCTTGCTGCCCACAATACCAAGGCGCACGCCATCGCCCGAGACCTTCGGCTGTGAAACCACGGCACCGGCAACGACGTCCAGCTGCGGCGTGATGCTGCCGTTGAAGGAAAATTCAATGCCCCGATTTTGCGTTTCGCCCAGCTCGCCAAAGCGATTGGCCGCATCCAGATTGAAATAAGGTTTCTGGACGTCGAATAATGCCACCACCAGCTTCATGCCCTCGTCCATCGACCAGCGCAGGCCAAGGTCTTTCTGGCTGGTGGTGATGGCCGGCAAGGCTTCGTTGCGGTTCGAAGCATTCTGGGGCGCCGTCCCGCTTTCTTCCAATCCGCGGGTATAGCTCCCGAAGATCGCGACATCATCGGAAACATTTCCCGTGACAGCGGCATTGAAGAGCCAGGGGTCATCCTTGGAAACCACGACTTGCTGTCCCGGCACGAAGGTCTTCTTGTTGTAGCGGGTTTTTTGAATGCCCAACCCGATCTGCCCCACATTGCGCCAAATCCCTTCATAGGCCAGGCCCAGGGTCGCCTGACTGACGTGATCGGTGGTCTGTGCCGAATACTGGAAATTTGGCAGCGTCCCATGAACGCGCTGGTCGATCGCGACCGATCCGAGATCCACGGAATCGTAACCATCATAGATGGCGTTGCGATCGCGCATCCGCAGGGACACGATCGCGCGATGCGTGCGTTCGCCCTCGGCGAGCGTATGCTCCAGGCGCACTTCGCCGCTGGTGGAGGCACGATTTGTCGGCGGGTCGGAATATACCACCATGTCGCCGACGCCCTGCGGATCGATATCCGTCATCAAGACATAATTCTGATGTAGATTTTTTTGAGCCGACCGGAATATTCCAGCCTGCAAATTCCAGCTCGGCGACATCCGCCAGCGCCCGATAGCGCCGTAATTGATCTCGAACCGCCGATTGAGCGCCCAGTCGGGGCCGGTGAAATGGCCGTTCGGGAAAGGCTGGGGCAGGAACGATCCGCTGGGAATGTAAACCGGTCCGCTTTTCCCATGATAGGTGTCCGATCGGGACCAGAACGGAAGCAATTCGATATTCGCGGTCGGCGTCCAGCGCGCCGTCACGCCTTGATTGGCCTCCCAATTGCTGCCGCCGTCCGCGAACACACCGCGATAGAAACCAACCCCACCGCCGATGCTCAAAGTCTGGTCGAGCGGGATCGCGCCATCCAGCTCCACGGTCGCGTTTCCGCGTGAATCTATTTCATTCAGGCTGTTCAACTGGGCCGAATTTCTCGGCTTGCGCAGCACATAATCGACCACGCCGGTGGGCGCCGGGAATGCATAGCCCTGGGCGGCAATGCCCACCCGGATGCGCGAAGATTCCTGCAGACGCGAAGTGAGTTCGGTGACCTGATCGAAATAAAGCCCCTCGATGCGGATATTGCCGGCATCGGTCGGCGAGAAACCGCGCACATTGCGTGGCGAATAGAGGCCGACCTGCTCGTTACCGACACTGGTGCCGAATGCATCATCGGACTGGGTGACCGCATTCTCGGCGGCGCGCTGGGCAAAGGCAGGGCGCGTTTCGATGTCCCAGGCCAGCATGACCATCGCCGTATTCAAGGTAAGAAGCCAGCGACCTTTGATAAGCACATGTTCCCCAATTCGGTTTGAAGCAAAATACACAAATCATGGCGCTGTTCTCACGGACGGCCGAAGTCGCGTATGGTCCGCCAGGTGCAGAGATTCCGGATAGTTCCCCAAAGATGAACCCCGGATGAACGACTATTACCCGGGCGATATTTGAACGGCGCCCCGGCGACCTTCCATGATCATAGGGGCAGGCCGGCATCGGCACGATAAACTATTGTATCTCGCCCGGCTTTTGCAAACCGTGCACGAAAAGCCGGCGGCGATACCGATGGAAAGCCTGTACCGGATTTAATCCCGATTGATCGTCAATAGGGCGAACGACAGCGCTGATTTTGTGTCACCGCTTGCGGCACGTTCAGATGCAAAACTTCGATCCAACCTGGAAACGAGGAAAAGGTTGCGAATTTAACTGCGCCACCTCAAATACATTTTCCTCTAGCGGCGCGATTTTGACATTCGCAAAAGCCCGCACCATTCGGAACATGCACTCGAACGGAGTCATGCCTTTTGAACCCAAAACCTGTACATGCTTGAGAAGGTGTTCGGGTTTTCACCTTCGAACGCATGCCAATAGCGAAGGTTGGCGGCGGCAAGATCGTCGGGAAACCGCCGCCGATACGCCTGCAGAGTTGCGGCGTCCGTTTCGAACCCCAGGAATATCAAGCCATTCTCTCGCAAAAATGTGTCGATAGATGGAAGCCGGGTTCGGGATTCCTGAACATGGAAAAGAAGATCTCGGCAACCGCTGATGCCAAAGAAATCGCTGGACGCCGCAACATCCTGACATTCGTTCGAATTCAACAAGTCCTGGCGGCAACGCCGAATGTCGTCAGCTGATGTGTCATACCCGCGCTCCGCGACGAGACGTTGGGCTCTTACAATACCTTTTCGTGCTGTTTCGCTGTAAAGGCCAACCGCCATGAATCCGCCGGGCCGCAACAGCGGCAACAGCGCGCGCCAGCCCGCGAATGGATCAGCCGAGTGGTGCAGCACGCCCGAACACTCCACGACGTCGAACACGCGGCCGATATTGCCCAACTCGAGCAAATCCGCCTGCGCAAAGTCGATCGAGTTCAGCCCCAACTCTTGCGCTTTGCGCTTGGCATAACCAAGACTGGCAACACTGAGATCCACCGCCAGAGTGCGCGACTTTATGCCTTGGGCGATTTCGAGAGCGAGCTGACCGGTACCGCAGCCGACGCTGAGAATATCCGAGGTTTCCCTCTCATTCTTATTCTTGAAATCGGCCAGCGGGAATCTCTTGCGTAAATATCCGGTGATCGTGGTCGGTTGTTCCACGCCCGGAATTCGTATCCAGCGAGGATAGGAATTTTCCTCATATTGCTGCTGGTTCAGGCGCGAAATTTTATTCGCAACCCCGGTCAATCTCGGCATAGCCGCACGTAAAAGCGCCTCCTCCTGCGGTTCGCGCAGTTGCTGTATCAGAATGGCAGCAATCGGTTCTGGCCATGACAAGTCGAGTAACTTGTCGGCGCCAGAAACGGATCGAAGCGGAAAATAAGAAGCCACGGCGAGCAGGTGCGACACGGGGACCGGCGCGCCCAGATCCAGCGCAGCGGCCATGGCATCGCGCAACGCGACCGCCGCGTCAATTTCCTCTTGATCGCAAATGAATACATATTCATTGATGAAGCACTGGCGCGCCAGCACGGCGTGGAATGCAATGCCGCCGTCATCGACGCTGTTGCTCACCGCCTCTTCAAGCAGCGCACGCCGCGCCATAGTGAGAAAACGCTCGATCTCGACATCAGTGTTTTGCGTCGAAACCAGTAATGCGCAGAGCAATTCGTCCCGCGCCAGCGCCGAAGGGCTTCCCGGGCCGAACAATTCTGGCGCCGCCAGAGCCCGCGGCCACGCCTTTGCAGCTCGCGATATGCAAGCTCCGGTATCTAGTCCTTGCTTGATGAGACTGGCGATGCTGTGGGAAAGATCCCCTGGCCGGGCCCAAATCTCCGCGATGGCCCGCAGCATCGTGTCGCGCACTTGGCCGTTATCGGCGGCCCACCGCAGCGGTTTGACGATTTCCGCGAAAATTCGCCCCGCATCTTTTGTGTCACGAATGTGCAGGGACGTAAGCACCGTCTCCAACGCTGCCACGACATCCCCCTGGACCGCCAACACTTCCGCCAGACCGTTCAGGCCCTCGCTGTCTTGGGGCTGGATGACGGTCAGCCGATGGTAGACGGCACCAGACTCCTCAAATCGTCCTTGCGCCTTGAGCATTGCACCCAGATTGCCGAGAGCCTGGGCGTAATCCGGCGCCAGCGCGAGAGCCCGGCGGGTGCTCGCCTCGGCTTCCTTGAGATCACCCAGTCCGTAAAGCGCCGCGCCCAAATTATTGAGCGCCTCGGCGAAATCCGATTGCAGCACCAGCGCCTGGCGATAGCTGGCCACAGCCTCATCCAGCTTCCCGCAATCAAACAACACCGTGCCAAGATTGTTGTGCGCCTCGGCCTGATCCGGCTGGAGCGCCAGCGCATGGCGATAGCTGGATTCGGCTTCCCCCAGCATGCCGAGCTCGCAAAACGCGGTGCCGAGATTGCTGTGCGCCCCAGCCAGGTCCGGCTTGATCGCGAGCACCTGACGATAACAGGCGACGGCTTCGCCCAGACGCCCCGCCTGATGATGCCCAACCGCTTGCGCAAACAGGACCCGGGCGTCCGGCGATGCATCTTGCATCACGCCGCTGCCCGCGCCACTGGAGATTTGCGAAAGGCCGCCAAAACAGTCCTTAGTGTGATCCTGCGCGGGATCATACCGCGCAGGATACCCTTTTCAATCCTGGCCCAAAGTCGTCAGCGGACAGGTTGCCGGCGGCCTCTGTCGCAATCGCTCAGTAACTGAACCGGACGCCCGCATGCCACATGCGGCCGAGAACATCATAGATGCTTGGATTTGTTGTCGTGTAGGCGTTGTTGCTGGGACTGTAGCTCACTGTCGAAGGTGGAGGTGTACCGAGCGCATTGTCCACCGCCGCATAGAACTGAATCTCGTCATTCCACTTGTAGGAGGCGCGCAAGTCGAGATAGGCGATTTGCGGCACGTCATTGTCACTCACTTGAACGCCCGAGGTCCAACCATTGACCCGATGGGCGGAGCTCAGATAGCGGCTCTGTACCGTACCGCTCCACGGACCCTGGTTATAGGTGGCCGCCATGTTGAAGTGTAGTTTTGGCACGCCCGAGAATAGCGAGCCATTGCTCACGCTGCCGGCAAAGTCATAGGTCGCCTGCTGGCCGGTTGCAGGGTCGATGACGCCGAACTCCGTTTGGGTTTCCTCGTCGGTATAATTGCCCGCAAAATGTAAACCGAGATTGCCGTCGAACAGATCCATCTGGTAGTCGGCGTTGAAGTCCAGGCCCGAGGTCATCAGGAAGCCGTTGTTGTAGGGAAAAGTGTAGAGATACTGCAGACCATTCGGATTTGAGCTATTCGCGAGCGCCGGATTCGTCGGGTTGTAGCGCCAGTTGGCGCAGTAGCCCGTGCCCGAATTGGGGTTACCGGCACCATTGTTGTAGTTGGTTCCTTTAACGGAGGCGACGCCATCAGGCGTCGGCGTACCCGCCAGGCACGCGGTGCGTTCAAAGGTCGTGCTGGGCGCGACGATGATGTTCTTCACATTGATGTTGTACCAATCGAAGGACAGGGTCAGGCCCGGGACCCAATGCGGAGTTAAAACGATGCCGACCGACCAGGTGATCGCCTTTTCCGGCTTCAGCGCGGTATTTCCCGCCGCCATGGAAAGGGCCGCCGCCGCTGTGTTGCCGGTCAGATAGTCAACCTGGCCGCCGGAAGCGGGAATGACGTTGAACAACTCGGCCAGATTGGGCGCGCGGATATCGAAGGACAAGGTGCCGCGCGCACGGATATCTTCATTGATCTGACTGGTGAGGCCCAGCTTCCAGGTTTCCACCATCCCGCTGGTCGAATAGTCGGTGATGCGGCCGGCCATGTTGCCGTCAATGCTATCGACGAAGCTGTTCTTGAGAAGCGGGACATTGAGTTCGCCGAAACCTTCGATGATGTTGTACTGGCCTCTCACCGGAATGAAATTGCCGCCGCCCAAGGCGCCCAATGCACCCAGGGGATCGGCGGTGCTCACCATGGTTTCCTTGCGATATTCCACGCCGAAGGCGGTGGAAGGCGCCCCCGCCCCAGTCAGATTCCAAGGTAGTATTCCCTGCATGGAGGCACCGGCCGTGTCTTCCTGCATGTTCAGGAAATAATAGTCGTTGTGATCCACGATATAGTCGATCGCCTGCGGCGTTATCTGGTTGAGGCCAAAGGGATTTAAAGGCACGCAGCCATTGGTCGGATTGGCCAGGGTCGAACGGCAGACGATGGTGTTTGCCGCAACCCCCAGTGCATTGCCGGCCGGCGCAAACACAGAGTCAGTCGCATTGGCATAATTCTGCGTGATTTCGATCGAGGTATAATGCTCGTGCAAATGGGTTTCGCTGTGCTGGATGTCGGCGTTCCACGACCAGTCGTCGCCGAGCGCACCGTTCAGGCTGAAGGCGCCCCGGTAGAGTTGGCGGTTGGTAATTTCCACCGGCGTTCCGACGGCGTTTGCAAATTGATCGACGCCCAGGCCCGGGGTGGGTTGTATGAAGCCGCCCTGCGTGCTGGCCGTGCCGACGCTGGTGACGGTGAAGGTCCTTAAGTTCAAATTCTGCATCTGAGTCAGGAGGGCGGGCGGTAGAAAGGCGTTGTCCCGTTGGATCACCGCGTTTTGTTGAATGGTAAGGCTCGAGCCCTTGGCGCCGACCTTGCTATATTGCAGCATCAGGCCAGCCTGGATATCCGGCGTGAGTTTATAGCTCCCATAGAAGAAGGCCGTTTCTGTCAGAAGCGGATAGGTCGCCAGGCCGATCTGCGATGGAGAGAGCGACTGGTTGGTCGAGCCGCCGAAGCAGCCCGTGTTCGATCTGGAGGTCGTCGTAGCCTGATAAGGCGGCAGATTGGCATTGGCGTAGAAATTACAATTGGGCGCCACGAAATTCGAGATCGTCCCCCCCGGCCCGAATTGGATGCCGTTCAGGGCGGTGCTGGCCGCCCCGGTATTCGTAACGGCCCCGCTGATGTTACCGCCGGGCGTGCTGCTGTTGCCCGCGCCCTGAATGATAATATTTTTCGGCACGTTGGGATTGGTCACGGCATTGTAGGCCGGATTGGCGACCTGTGCCGGATTGTTGAACCAGTGCAGCTGCGCCATGTAGGCCGTGTTCGGAGAGTCGGTATAGTTGACCGCCCATTCGATATGGGCCTTGTCGGCCAGAAAATCGAAGCCGTTGGTGACTGTGAAGCCATATTGACGGCGGAGGTCTTGGCCGGTGTCCTGCAGATCGATGGAGGCTTTCAGGCCAGTGAAATTCTTATTGATGACCAGATTGACCACACCGGCGACCGCGTCCGAACCCCAGGCGGCCGAGGCGCCCCCGGTCACAACATCGACGCGCTGGATCAGGGAATTGGGAATGGTGCCAAGGTCCACGCCGTATTGCGTACCGGCCCAGACTTGGCGTTCGCCATCGACCAGAACCAGGGTGCGGGTGACGCCCAAATTTCGCAAATTGATGCTGCTGATACCCACGGCGCCAGAATTGCCGGCATTGCCTTGGGTGCCGTTTTGGGGACTCTGGGCGGTACCCATCATGGGAAGTGCGCGCAGCGTCTGGCCGATATCGGCATTGGCGGCTTGCTGAAGCTGCCCGGAATCGATCACGGAAACCGGCGTCGGCGCCGTATACCCTGCGATGGAAATGCGTGACGCTGAAACGATGACCGTCTCATTGTTTTCCGCGTTCGCCTGTTGAGCGGGAGCATTCTGCGCAATGGTGGTTGTTGGTGCGGCGGTTTGCTGCGAGGTCTGAGGCGAAGCTGTCTGCGCCAAAGCGGCTCCTGCCGTAAGAGCAAGCGTGCCAACGCTCGTCACAAGACGAGCACGGATATTTCCTGTCCCTAGGTTACGCATCTTTCCCTCCCCTTGATCGGCGCCTTATTGTTGTGGGCGCCTAATTTGTTTGGATTATCCGGAAAACTCCTTTTTCACTCTGGGCGGCTACAACGAAACTCGTCATCAGGTCGCAGGAAGAGCGCCCACACTTTCCCAACTCGCTTCACTGCTTCACGTACAACGCCTGCCAACAATTTCACCTTGAAGCCGGGCAGAAGCTTCAAGCAGCTGAATCACTGCTACGTTTTTTGAGAACTGCTGTTGATTGCCGGCATAGGCATAGGTTGCCGTGCACACGCGGGACGCGGTGGCATCATCGATCGGTGTTTGGGTTTGATGACAGACGAGTTTGAGGTTGGCCGTACGCAGCCAATCCTCAGCGTCGTCATGATCGTGCGTGCGAACTGCGATTTGGCGAGCCAAACCGTTCCGAAGAGCCTTTCCGAATACAATATCGGCCATGCCCACCCCCGAGGGCATGTCTGCCCCTGCGGTCACTGTAGACCCGGCGCTCAATCACATCGGAAAAATATATTTCGCTCTGACGTTGAGGGTTCGGCGCCCCCAAACGTCATGCGGGCTATTTCGGCCGTTCAGTTGCAGGGGGGGCGGGTCCAAATTCTAACCGCCTGAAAACGAACCGCGATTGCCTCCCGCCGGTGGAAACATTGGGGAATTTTGTAATACCGCCGGAGGCAATCGGTCCGCCTGCCGCGAAAGGCCCAACCCGCCATACCGCGCGCTTCATCGAATATCTGGCCGGCATCACGCGCAAGGAAGGTGACGTCCCGCCGCGTCTGCCGTGCGGCAGCCCGCACAACAAAGCGGACATGCTCCAATCGAGGCGGCGGACGCCGCTATTTTCAATAGCCCGGGCGACTTTGATTTTTTTGGACGCCCTTTTGTGGCGCGCCGCCGGGTGCGGAATCGACACGCTTCAGGCCGCGTGGACCGAGCTTGTATGCACGCCATTGCAAATCGACAATGTAGGCGTGGAGAGCGTCCGCCTCCGCCGGTGTCATGAACGTCTTGATCAAGGGCTGACCGATGGGCACGCTGAATTTCGGCATGCCCTGTTCGCGGTGCGTCCCTCCCAGCACGACGTCATTGAATTGCTTGTGGATGCTGCGCGGCATGTAGCGAAGATCGGGCACCTCGCCACCCAGCGCCCATGCGCCGCTGCCATCGGCTTCCGGCGAATGGCATTTCTGGCAGAAGAATTTGTTGTAGACCTTGGCGCCATCCGCGATCTGGCGGCCGGTGCCGGTCTGTTGCGGCGGCGGCGGCACGGCGGGAACATAGGGTTCGATCGCCGGCATCGCCGCTTTGCCGCCGAGCTTGAAGGCAAACAGACGCGCCGGTCCGCGCTTGCTTTCAAGCGTCGACATGCTGGTGGGGCTTCCGAACAACCGGTATCCGCCCCCCAAGCCGACCGGCATCAGGACATACTGCTCGCCATTGACGACATAGGTCGCAGGCGTTGCCTGGATCGCGGACCCTGTCTTGACGGACCAGAGCACTTTGCCTGTGTCCGCCGCATAGGCTGTGAAATATCCGCTCCCATCGCCCTGGAAAACAAGATTGCCCGCTGTGGAAACGGGTGAACCATTCAGCTCGAGCGGAAGGGTCGCGATCCAGCGCGGCCGCTGCAGAATCGGATCGTAAGCGACCAGCTTGCCCAACGGCAGTGGTGCATAGGGGCGATACTTGCCGTCGGCTCCCGCCGCGCTGCCGCCGATATTCTGGCGCGCCAGCTCTGCTGCCAGGCCGCCCGCTTCCAGCCCGGCGCCATTGGCGCCTTCGCTGCCGCCGTCCGGCCTGCGTTTGACTTCATAGGCGGAGATATACACCAGCCCCGTCTGCGCATTGTAGGACAAGGGGAACCAACCGCCGCCCATGTTCGGCGTGGGAAGATTCTTGGGAAGCCCGGCATCTTTGTACGCCGTGGTTTCCAGCTCTTTCAGACTGACCTGTTTCAGCGACGGATATGCCGACCCTCCGATGCCGCGCGGCGGCATGGCTTCGCGGCCCGTGCGGGCGTCGAGTGTGTAGAAGACCCCGTTGCGCGGCTTGGTCATGAGCACGCGGCGCTGCTTGCCGCCGATGCTCATGTCGGCAACCAGCACATGAAAATCTTCCGCGCCATCGGGCGGGTAGGACGTCTGGTAATGCCAGACATATTCACCCGTGGTGGCGTTCACCGCCACGATGCTGTTGGCGAACAACAGATTTCCATCCGGCTTGATGTGCGAGAAATCGCCCGATGCTTCGCCCGCGGTCGAAGTCGAGATATAGAGCAGATTGGTGACCGGATCATAGGTCAGCGCGGTCCACGCATTCGCGCCGGCCAGCTGCCAGGATTCACCCTTCCAGGTCTTGGCGATGGTCGACATGGTTTTGGATTCATACGGCTTCTTGGGATCGCCCGGCGCGGTCCAGAAGGTCCAGGATTTCTTGCCCGTCTCCGCATCCACCGCCACGACGCCGCCGCGCACGTCATATTCCATGCCCGCCCAGCCGGTATAGACCAGGCCGTTGCCGACGCGCGGCGCTTCTGTGATGCCGGTCTGATCGGCGTCGCAGACAACGGTGTCCCACACTTTGGTACCCGTCGCCGCATTGATCGCCACGATCCGGCAATCGCCGGTGCCCACATACACTTTGCCGTTCCACACCGCGACGCCACGGTTCTTGCGGCCCTCATACGAGTTGCGCCACGGGCCATTGATCCGAATCTTCGGATCGAACCGCCACAGCATCTTTCCCGTGACACCATCGAATGCCTCGACCACATCCAGCGGCAGGCCCAGATAGATCACGCCATCGACCACGATCGGTTCCAGCGCCAGCCCCATGGGACTGTCGACGTCGGTGGACCAGGCCAGTCCCAAGCTGCCGATATTTTTATCGGAAATATTGTTCAGCGGGCTGAAATGCTGGGATTCGAAATTTCCGCCATACACCAACCAATTGTTTTTGCGGTCGGACGCCGACAGCACCCGTGCCTGCGTGACATTGCCGGATGCGCCGCTGCGGCCTGCCTGGGCAGGAGGCGCGGTCTGCGATGAAGCTGGATTCTGCGCCACCATCGCCACGCCGGCCAACAGGCCCGCCACCACAATTCCCATCAACCGAACGCGCATCACTGCCCCCCTCTCAGACTACTTCTATGGAATGGTCCTTATGCAAAGCGCGTTTGGTGTGCTGGGCGCCGTCGCGGCGGCCTTACTGTCTTGGCCGAGCCTAAGGCGGTGGCGATCAACGCCGCAAGCGGAATTGTATAGTCAAATCCCCGCCGCCCTACATATTGCAGGTGCTAAATGCGCCGCCTGCTTAAGGGGATGCGATAGCGGATCGCGGCTTCTACGGCACTCTCGTATCCGTCGCGATCCAGTTCACTTCCCAGGTCTTTCCGCCGTCATCGGAAAAAGCCTGCTCGAAATGGTATTCGTTCGGATTGACCATCGTGATGATAAACCGCACCAAGATAGCGCGGCCATTCACAGCTTCCTGGTCGTAGAATTCCCCGCGGCCATTCTTGAATTCGCCGATGGTGGGCTGGCTCAGCACGCCGATATCGCCCCGCGCGAAATTCAGGCTCCATTGATGCGACACGGGATTGTAAAGGCGGAGATTGAGGCCTTCGAATGTTCCGTCGGCGCCACGCACGCGCAGTTCCACCAGATTGGCGCGGCCGTCCCAGACTTTGCGCACCACCGTGGTGCCGTCATACTCGCCCCATTGTTTGGAGCCGGTCAGGGGGTGCAACAGCCTTTTGAGATGCGTTTTCCAGGTGCCGATCTCGAAGTCAAAGTCCCGGCTGCCGTCCCGGCGCGCTTGCGGGTGTTGCTCTTGGGCTGCCGCCGGCAAGACCGGAAAGACACTTGTCGCGGCCGCGAAAACCAGCGCCAGGCGAAGAATGAAGCTGCGCCGCATGGATTGCCTCCCCGGATAATCCGGAAAGATGCGCGCATGGGTGATGGAATCAAATAACCACTTTGCCGAAGCCGGACATGCCAGTTTCGGCCGGGTTTCAACCTACCTTAAGGCGTGATCTGGAGATGCAGCGAGAAGGCATAGACTGCGCCAGCTTCATATCTACGCCGCGTTTGGGCAGAACAAATTGTATGTGACCCCGGCGGGGGCGAGCAGCGCTTCGCGATAGCGAACGAATTGGTTCAGTGAACCAATTCGAGCTGCGCCTTTCTCGCTTCGCTCGAAGCGGGGCAAGTTTTTCTAGGCTCCCTTCGTTCGCCAAGAAAAGCTAAGCCAGCGCCCGAAGCGAAAGCGGAGGGCTGGAGGAGCGGCGGCGCAACACGGCCGGAAAAGCTGAAACAGGCTGATGGTGCCCAGGGACAGAATCGAACTGCCGACACGCGGATTTTCAATCCGCTGCTCTACCGACTGAGCTACCTGGGCACGCGCCAAAAGGCGGAAGGTTGGGCTTATTAGAGGACCGTTCCGGCGCTGTCCAGCGGGGGCCGGTCCACCATTCGAGATGGGCGCAAAATCCTTAACTTTCCGAGGGTTCGTCCTTGTCCGGCAAGGCCTCGGGGCCGTTGTCCACATCGTCTTCCGGCCTGCCGGGAATGGCATAATTGCCCTTCAGCCAGCGGCCCAGATCGATGTCGGCACAGCGCCGGGAACAGAATGGCGAGAAGCTGGCGTGCCCGGGTTTGCCGCAGATCGGGCATTTCACCGGCGCTTCAGCGGCGGGCGACATCGAAGCGCCTCCCCAGACATTCGCCGGCTTCGAACCGCACCCGCCCCGCCCCCCGGCGCAGCAAAGCCGGACCGATCTCATCGGCATGGCGGGTGAGCCACGCTACCACGTCCGGCGCGGCGGTAACGACCAGTTCCGCACCCGGATTGGCGGCGGCCTCGCGCTCGACCCGACGCAGAATTTCCAGCGCGACGCAGTCGGGAGCAACTGCCCGCCCGGTTCCGCCACAGGTACTGCAAGCGATGCTGGTACGCCGCGCCAGCGGCTCGCGCAATCTTTTGCGGGTGACAGCGACGATGCCGAACTCCGTCATGGGGGATATCTGCAGCGGCGCACGATCGAAGCTCAGGCTTTGTTCCAATGTTTCGATCACGCGCGCGCCATTCGCATCATCGCCCAGATGAATGAAATCCACCACAATCAGTCCGCCGATGCCGCGCAAGCGAATCTGGCGACCGATCTCTGCCGCCGCTTCCAGATTGACGGCGAGGCTCGTCTCTTCCAGGCCGCCCGACTGGGTGAAGCTGCCGGAATTCACGTCCACTGCCGTCAGCGCCTCGGTGGCTTCGATGGTGATCCAGCCACCGCAGGGCAACGCGACCCGTGGCTGGGACAGGCGCGCAATTTCCTCTTCCAGGCCATGATCCTCGAACAGTCTGCGGCCGGCCAGTTTGATGCGATTTTCGGCACCCGGCATCACTTTGCGGCAATAGGCGCGCGCCGCCTCGACCGCACTCGCGTCATCGATCAGCACCCGCGCGACATCGCCCCGCACCACATCGCGCATGGCACGCTCGATCGGCCCCAGATCGCGGTAGAGGGTGGCAGGCGCGCGTGCAGACTTGCTCCGATCCTGGATGCAACGCCAGGATTCGCCCAGCGTCCGTGCATCCAGGGCCAATTCCTCCTGCGAAGCACCCTGGGCCGCGGTACGGAAGATGATGCCCGCGCCCGGCGGCAAATTTTTCGCTTCCTCAGTCAGCAATCGTTCACCCAGCGCGATCAATGTCTCGCGCTGCGGCTCGTCCTCGATCCGGCGCGAAACCGCAACGCCTTCCTGTCCCGGGGTCATCACCAGAAGCCGTCCCGGCAAGGTGATGCCGGCCGACAATCGCGCGCCTTTGTCGCCGATGGGATCCTTGATCACTTGTACCAAAAGGCCGTCGCCTTCGCGTACACAGTCGGAGATCGCTATGTCCTCGCCCGTGTCATGCGCCAGGATTTTGGCTTCCCGCAAACCCAGAAAGCCCGCCCGTTCCAGCCCGATATCGACAAAGGCCGCCTGCATCCCCGGGAGGACGCGCTGCACGCGTCCCAGAATGACGTCGCCGATATGACTATGGCAACGACGCGCATCTTCCGGGCCGCCGATGGTGCGTTCGAAACTGAGTTCTTCCAGCCGGCCATGGCAAAGATGGGCGATGCGGATTTCTCCGACGCCGGCATTGATAAGAATTTCAGCGCTCATGAAGGGATCGCAAACCAGCCGCCATGCGGGATCATATCACGGAACCGGCGCGCCGCAGCCCTGAAGCATCTGAACCGTCAACGACAAGGGCAACCCCACCACATTGGAATAGGAGCCGCTGATCTCTTTGACGAAGATTTCAGCGCGGCCCTGGATGGCATAGCCACCCGCCTTGCCGATACCTTCCCGGCCCTCGACATAGGCGGCGATGGCAGGCTCGTCGAGCCGCCGGAAGGACACCCGCGTCAGCGCCAGCCGGGTGCGCAGGTGGCCATCGGGCGTCAGCAACGCTACCGCCGTCATCACTTGGTGGCGCCGGCCTGACAGCAAAGTCAGACAGGCGCGGACATCGTCATCGGTTTGTGCCTTGGGCAGGATACGGCGGCCACAGGCCACCACGGTATCGGCAGCAAGAATGAAAGCAGGCGCATCATGGCGGGCCTGCGCGGCTCTGGCCTTTTCCGTGGCAAGGCGCAGCGCATGGAGCCGCGGCTGCTCGCCTTTGTGGACACTCTCGTCGATGGCGGCGGGCACGACATGCGCGGGCACGATCCCCGCCTGCGCCAACAGCGCAAGACGGCGCGGACTTTCGCTGGCCAGAACCAGTTCCGGTCTAGCGGAAGCGATAGGTAATGCGCCCTTTGGTGAGGTCATAGGGGGTCATTTCGATCATGACCTTGTCGCCTGTCAGCACGCGGATGCGGTTCTTGCGCATCTTGCCCGCGGTATGGGCGATGATTTCGTGGCCGTTCTGCAGGAGCACCCGGAAGGTGGCGTTTGGCAGCAATTCGCTGACCGTTCCTTCAAACTCCAGCAATTCTTCTTTGGCCATTCTTCCTCTGCAATAGCGATTGAAACAGTGTGTAGCGGCTTTCCCTGCCGACACGCGACAACAAAAAGACACCTGGAATGGGCGGGAGATTGCACCGAAACCGGCGAAAATCAAGGATTTTCAGGCAAATCTTGCCGCAATTTGCCGCTTTAGCGTGTCCCGCACGGCACGGTATGCGGCACGGCGCTGTTCGGGCGAGCCTTCGACCAGGGTGGGATCGGCGGTTATCCAATATTCGACCGAGGCCGACACGGTCCGGCTCCAATCCAGGGCACGGGTTTCGGCTTCGTGCGACAGCGCCACCACCAGATCAAAGCAATCGTCCTGGAGGTCCTCAAATCGACGAGGATTATGGGCAAGCGCAATGCCGATTTCGGCCATCACTTCGACCGCCATGGGGTCCAGCGCACCGGCTTCCACACCCGCGGATTGCACGTAGATTTCCTTGCCCCGCAGATGGCGCAGCAATGCCGATGCGATGGGCGAACGCACCGCATTCATGGTGCAGACGAACAGCACCGACGCCGGTTTGTTTTTATCGCCGCTCATCGCCCATCAGACTTTCAGATGCAGAACACAGATCAGCGTAAAGAGCCGACGGGCGGTGTCGAAGTTGGTTTCGATTTTACCGTTAAGACGATTGATTAAGAGCTCGGTGCCCTCATTATGGAGGCCGCGCCGGCCCATATCGAGGGACTCGATCTGGGAGGGCGAGGCGTCGCGGATCGCCTTGTAATAGGTATCGCAGACCAGGAAATAATCTTTGACGATCCGCCGGAACGGCGCCAGGGACAGCAGGATACGCCCCACCCGCGAACCATCTTCATGGGTGACATCGAACACCAGGCGGTTTTCCTTAACGCTGAGCGCCAGATGATAAGGGCCATATGTGGCGCCCCGGGGCTTGAACAGGCTGTCTTCCAGCAAGTCCGCCATCGCGACTTCGCGTTCCTGTTCGATTGCGAGCGTGCGACGCACCACGCTTTTCTCGTCCAGAGCGATGGCGCTGATGCGATGGTCCATTCAGCGTTTCCGATTGAGGCGCGCCGCGATGGAGCGCGCATGTGCATCCAAGCCTTCGGCTTCGGCCAAGGCGATGGCCGGTGGACCCAGCACCGCCATGGCATTCGCATCCAACGACAAAAGGGTCGTGCGTTTCATGAAGTCCAGCACCGAAAGACCGGACGAGAAACGGGCCGAACGCGAAGTCGGCAGCACATGGTTGGGACCGGCGATATAATCGCCCATCGCTTCAGGCGTGTGACGGCCCAGGAAGATGGCGCCGGCATGACGCACCATCGCCAGCAATGCGTCCGGATTGGCGATCGCGATCTCCAGATGTTCGGGCGCGAAACGATCGGCCAGTGCGGGGGCATCCGTCAATTTCGCCACGACGATGATGCCGCCATAGTCAGACCAGCTGCGCGATGCGATGTCTTTGCGCGGCAACAATGCCAGCGCACGCTCTGCGGCTTCGGCCACTCTGTCGGCAAACGCCGCATCGTCGGTGATCAGAATGCTCTGCGAGGACGCATCATGTTCCGCCTGGCTGAGTAGGTCGGCCGCGATCCAGTCCGGGTCGTTGGCGGCGTCGGCGATCACCAGGATCTCCGAAGGCCCGGCGATGGAATCGATCCCCACCTGCCCGAAGACTTCGCGCTTGGCGGCCGCAACCCAGGCATTGCCCGGCCCCACGATCTTGTCCACCGCCGCGATGCTTTGCGTGCCATAGGCCAGTGCCGCGACGGCCTGGGCGCCGCCGATGCGGAAAATGTCGCTGACCCCTGCCCGTCTGGCCGCCGCCAGCACCAGCGGATTGAGATGTCCGCCGCTGGCAGGCGTGACCATCACGATGCGCGCCACGCCCGCAACCTTGGCGGGGATCGCGTTCATCAGAACCGATGACGGATAGCTGGCCGTGCCGCCGGGGACATAAAGCCCGGCACTGTCCACCGCCGTCCAGCGCCAGCCAAGGATGGCGCCGGTATCGTCCTGAAAACTGTCATCCTGGGGCAACTGACGGCGATGATAGGTCTCGATCCGGGTTGCCGCGATTTCGATCGCCGCATTCTGTTCGGCCGTGACCTTGACCAATGCCGCATCGACCTCGGCGGCGGAGACCTTCAAAGTCGCAGCCGTGATATTGGCGCGATCGAATTTGTTGGTCAGCTCCACCAGCGCCGCATCGCCGCGCCGACGCACATCGTCGATCAGGCCCCGCACCGCCTGAGCGACGTCCTCTTCGATTTCGCGCTTGGCAAACAACAGCGCCTCGAAATCAGCGGCAAAGCTCGCATCTTTCGCATTCAGCCGGCGGACCATTACGCGCCATCCTCATGGCTGGGTTTGGCCTGCGCGGTCCAGGAGCCGGTCTGATCGGCCAGTTCGGCGTCAATGCATTCGACCGTCAGCCGGACTGTGCCGCCGCCGGCCAGCGCCAGTTCGATCACGCCCGCCGGATCGCCCTCGCCATTGGGAATGAATTTGATCGCCAGCAGCGAAACCACCGCATCCGGCGCGCCCTGTTTGACGTTGACGGATTGGACTTTGGATACGCTGTCGAACCGCAACACCGCGCGCACCCGCGTGCCCGATCCCTTTACATCTTCCCAGCGGTAACGGTTGAGCATGGCGGCGAAGCGCCGCTGTTTCGGCAGCCAGGCGAAATCCTTCAGCTTGCCGACGGCATCCTGCAGCCGGGCCGACAGCATCTCCAGATCTTCGGCATCCGCTGCCGCCAGTTTCAAAAGCCCGGTCATTCCGGCACCCGTGCGATATCGGCGCCGACGCCGGACAGTTTCTGTTCCAGCCGGTCGAAGCCGCGATCGAGATGATAAACCCGATTGACCAAAGTCTCGCCTTCCGCCGCCATGCCCGCCAGCACCAGGCTGACCGAAGCTCGCAAATCCGTCGCCATGACCGGCGCGCCTTTGAGTTTTTCCACACCACGCACGATCGCGATATCGCCTTCGACGCGGATGTCGGCGCCCAGCCGGCCCAGCTCGGGGACATGCATGAAGCGGTTCTCGAAAATGGTTTCGCGGATGGTGGAGGTTCCCTTCGCTACCGTCATCAGGGCCATGAACTGGGCCTGCAGATCGGTGGGAAAGCCGGGAAACGGCGCAGTGGAAAGATCCACCGATGCCGGTCGGCCGCCGTTCATACGCAATCCAATGCCGCGGGGCGTATCGCGCACCTCCGCGCCGGTCCGTTCGAGACGCTCCAGAAGCGCGGCGATCGTGTCGCGGCGGGCCCCTACGAGTTCGACATCGCCGCCCGCAATGGCGGCGGCAATAGCAAAGGTGCCCGCCTCAATGCGATCCGCCATTACGGCATGTTCGGCGCCATGCAGCGTTTTCACGCCTTCGACAGACAGCCGGGTGGTCCCCAACCCTTCGATCCGTGCACCCATCGCGATCAGGCAATAGCAAAGATCTTCGATCTCCGGCTCGCGCGCTGCATTGGTGATGACGGTGGTGCCATGCGCGAGGGTGGCAGCCATCAGCGCGGTTTCTGTGGCGCCGACCGAAACGGACGGAAAAATAATTTCCGCCCCATGGAGGCCGTCTTTGGCCTGGGCCAGCACATAGCCGTCGGCAAGCTCGACCTTGGCACCCATCAGGGTCAGGGCGTCGAGATGCAGATTGACCGGCCGCGCCCCGATGGCGCACCCGCCGGGCAAAGAAACCTTCGCCTCGCCATGCCGGGCCAGCAGCGGCGCCAGCACCTGAAAGCTGGCCCGCATTTTGCGGACGATGTCATAGGACGCGAACGATGACGTGATTCTGGCCGCCTGGAGCCTGAAGGTGTCGCCTTCGCCAAAAGCCGCTCCCGGCTCGATCGCGACCGTGACGCCGAAGCCCCTCAGCAGATCCGCCATGGCCCGCACATCGGCCAGCCGGGGCACGTTGCGCAGCACCAGCGGCTCTGCCGTCAGCAAAGACGCCGCCATCAGCTTCAATGCCGCATTCTTGGCACCGCTGACGGGGATGGCGCCTGACAGGCGCGCGCCGCCTCGAATGCGTATCCGGTCCATGATCCCTCAAACAGGCCCTGGGGCCCGAAAACGACGCTTGTAGCGTGGCAGGAGCCTCGGCGACAGACGGAAAACAGGGGGTGAGCGCTATGCTCCCTTGAGAGGAACTGGCCGCGGTTCGGGCCTATTTTCCTTAATATTTTCAGGGTCTTTAGGGCCGCTCGGAGCCGTTTCGGACGCTTGGGCCTGCTTGCGCCGCTTCAAATTGGCCCTCAACGCCGCGGCCAGTTTTTCGGGGGGCGTTTTTGCCATCAGAACCGCACTTTACCTTGGGCTGATCCTTACGTTATAGCAGCGCACCCTTTCGCAGGGGCGGGGGCGATAAGCTCTCAATGCCACGGTTGCCGTAGTAGCGTAGTGGTAGCGCAATCCCTTGGTAAGGGATAGGTCGTGAGTTCGATTCTCACCTACGGCACCATTTTTCCAGCAATAAAAACAACCGCTAGAAGTCGTGCTGGAGATCCATGCCGAACACGGCGCCATTGCTCAGCTTGCGATATTCCACAAAGTTCAATGGCGCGGTGCCTCGCAGGCCTGCATAGACATAGCGATCCCGGTAGGCAGCGGTCTGGGCGATGTCGCGCGCGAACACCCGCACGTTCCAGTCCGGCACCGGCTTGTATTCGGCAAAGACGCCCAGCTTGAAGCCATGGCGGGTGGGGTCGATCTCGTCGATCCGGTATTCGGATTCATGACTGTTGGCATGGGTGTGAAGGTCCACGCCCAGCCGCAGATTCTGGGACGGGATATCATAGGTGCCTTGGACGGTGGTCGTGAAAACGGCCTGCGGCATGCTCACCGTCTGGCCGCCGGTGATCTGGCGGAACATGCCGGTGGCGGGATCGCGCACCTTGCTATGATGCCAGGCGGCATCGCCGCTCACGGTCACGCCCTCCAGCCCCAACTCGTCCAGCGGCAGGATGAAGTTGGTCTGAACACCGTCGCGCACGCCATTGCCGATATTGCCCACCGCATTGAAAACCTGCGTTCCGGAAAATACTGGAATGCGATCCACGACTTTGGAGATGAATTCGCGCTTGGCTTCCACCACGACCGAGGCCCGCTTCCAGAAATGATATTCCCAGGCCAACGAGATGTTCCAACTGCGCGCCGGTTCCAAATTCTTGTTGCCGCCGGTGACCGTGTTGCTGTTGAGCGAAGTCGAGCTGGCAAAATCGCGGAAGACAAGCTGGCCGACCTGGCGCTCCATCAACAGGCGCAGCTCGTGCCCCGACAGGGGATTCCAGGACGTCAGCCAGCGCGGCTTGAAGAAGGCAAGATCCTTCGTAAGGCTGCTATCGCCGGTCTGGGTCAGGTTCGAGGTCTCGTAGCGCGCGCCCAGTTCCGACATCAGCACGGGACTGATGCGCCAGGTCGCGGTGGAGAAAAGCTCGACGCGCTTTTCTTCCAGCCGGATATTCGCGGCCGGCAAATTCACCGGCGTCCCGCCCAGGGCCAAGGTGCTGCGGCTGCTGAGCACATTGATGGCGCCTTCGACGCCGGCTTCCAGCTTCAGCGCGCCCTCGCGCAGCCATGCCAGCCGCGCCACGTCTTCGCGTTGGTTGAAAAGGCCCCGCGACAGATCCGTGCCCACCGCATTGGATTTGCGGCTGCTTTCGTCCTGCTCCGTCAGCCGGTGCACGGCGAAAAGCTGCATGTGGCCGTAATCGCCCAGCGGATGCTGGTAGTCCAGTCGCGCTTCGCCCGTGCGGGTCTGTTTGTTTTCCAGCCCCGTCGCCTGCGCAACCGAGGGGTAATAGATATGCTCTTCGACATTGGAATAGACGCGCTGCTGCTTGAGCGCCAAGCCGACCGCAAGATCGCCGCCCATCAGGGGCTGGCGATAGGCCGAACTGAGTTCGGTGTTGTTGGTGAGCAGCGGAAAATCGTAATTCACCAATTGTAGCGGCGTGCCATTGGGCAGAAAGCGCTCGCGCGAACCGAAACCGTTCTGG
The DNA here is from genome assembly GCA_040389405.1 of Pseudomonadota bacterium. Classification (GTDB taxonomy): domain Bacteria; phylum Pseudomonadota; class Alphaproteobacteria; order Micropepsales; family Micropepsaceae; genus Rhizomicrobium. The sequence continues at coordinate 623,892 of JAZJZY010000003.1, forward strand.
TTGTTGCCGCCGATCTCGCGCCCCCAACTTGCGGACAATTCCGCGGTGGAAATCTCGCCCTGCCGGGTCAGATGGATCGCCGCCTTGTCTTCAGTGGTGCCGTAATGGGTGACGGCCCCTTCCAATTCCGCACGGCCCCGCAGCAATTCGCCTTTGCTGCGCACGACATTGGCCAGCATGGGATAGCCATGCATGTCGGCGGCACCGCGGATCAGCTCGATACGCTCGACCGAGGAGGCCGCGATGCGGCGCAAAAGATCTTCGACGGTTTCCGCCTTGCTGGTGGGAAGCTGGCCGTCAATCAGGACATTGCCCACGGTGCCCGAAAAGCCGCGCACGGTGGCGTCGCCCAGCTTGATTTGAAATCCGGGTAGCAGGCCCACCATGTCATAGGCGGTGGCAGGCTGATTGGCCGCAAAAAAGGCTGCCGGATAGCTGGCCACGCCTTCCTGGGCGCTGGCCGGTGCCACGGCGAAACCCATGCAAACACTGGCGGCCAGCAAGATATTCGCCGTCAGAAGCCGCAGGATGGCCCGTGTTTGTGCAAGCCCGCCGTTACGAACGGCAGCTTGCCGCCTTTGAATTTCCACAGACACCCCAGCCCCGCAATCTTAATTTTAGGTCATATAACCGGGGACAGGGGCTGCCGCAACACTGCCTGCTCAGAATCGCCAACTCCAGCAGGGAAGTGAGATAGCTTTGTTATTCCGCTATTTTGAGCGCCTTGGTTAAGGGATGTTGCGCGCGTTCGATTCTCGCCTACGGCGCATCCACACCCATCAATTTCCGGCGCGAAATTGCCCGATCATCTGATCGGGACGCGCTCCGCAATTGCGTTCCTACCGTCATTTTCGTGCAGAGCGACCGGGCTTCTTGACCGCTTTGCGAGCCGGCGCTTTGGCCACGCCCTTCGTCTTCGGCGCGCTGGCGGATTTCGCTTTGGGCTTTTTCTCCGCAGGCTTTTTTGCGCCCGCCTTCACAGGCGCGGCAACCTTATCTGTCTTGCCGGCCGCTTTGATTTTTTTTATCGCAACCGGAATGAGCTGGACCGGAACAGGCTTAACGATTTGCTTTTCGACCGTCTCGACCAATTCTTCTTTTGCTGCCGGCAAGGTCGCCACGGCGCCACCCATCAACTGCAGCAGACGCGGCGAAATGCTTTTCTTGCCTGGCGGCGGCGGCGCAATTTTCGATACGACTGCCCCGAAAAATGCCTTCACGGCATCCTTCGACCGGCAAATGCTTGCCTTGGTGGCCGTCGATACGATGGGGCCGTTGATCAGCGAAGGGTGCTCAACAATCCCATCCCAATATTCATTTTCGCTGATGAAGCGGTCGTCCAGATTGAGCGCCTGGAACAGAGGATCGTATTGCCGGACCAGCGACTGACCGCTGTCCCGCATCAGCGCGGAAAGACTTTTGAGTTCGTCCCGCGTCGGGGGCGTCTCCAGATAATTGACCACACGCGGCTCGATCCCTGCGGCACGAAACTCCGCGATAACCTCGACAGACTTGTCCCAGGCCGGGTCGCAATAAAGTGTCAGCGGCTTCTCATCCCGAGGTTCAGAAATTCTTTGCGGCTGACGTTTCTGGACCTCTGCCGGCGGTGGACTGGCAAGCAGCTTCAGATCGACGGCCTTGGGGCCTTTGCCATCCGGTTGCACCTCGAATGAGATACGCTGACCGGCTTTCAGGCCCGGGAGGCCGGACGAGGTAACCGATACGGCCGGCAGGAACACGTCTTTCCCGCCCTCGTCCAGCGTGACGAATCCAAAGCCTTTTGCATCATTGAAAAATTTGACAGTCCCGTTCGGCATGATTGTCCTGACTGAAATTCCGGAAAGCCCTTTTCGGGCCGCCGAAACGCTTAGGGTTATTGAATAATTATGTCTTCACTGCCTTGCAGCGCGATCTTGCACAAGCCGAACCCAGCATGAATTCCTGGTAGTTTGGCGGCAGCGCTGTCGAATAATCCGACCCGCAAATAATGTAAGCGGAGCGGTTTCTCAAAACCAAATAACACATCGCACACACAGATACACTACCGACGCAACTTCTATCGACCGCAGCTATCGCAGGTTGCGGTATGCCGAATCAACCTCTGGAACCGGGCAGGTTTTTCCTGCGATCGAAGCAGATATGGTGTCCAGCGCCGCCGCGTCCAATCGCAACACCGGATAGGCCCCTGCCCGCTGCACTGTATACCAGGGCGAGCGCTGGAAAAAGAAGTTCAATCGCGCCTGCGGGCTGGCGGCAAAAGCGGCATCGCCTCTTAATTTCCGCTCAAACTCGGCTTTCAGCGCCGCATCCTTGGCCAGCATCTCGCGTGCCAGCTTTTCCAGCACGCGCGGCTCGCCATATTCCTTGATCTCGAAAATCGCATCCAGCATGCCCCAGCGAAGCAGCGAATCGGGTGCGTCAGGCTCCAACAATTCGATCGCGACATTCGCCCCGGGCTGATCCAGAGGCACGATCACCGATCCCGGCGGCAAGACTTCATGCCGCGATACGGATGTTGCCTGCACGTCTCGTAGCATCAGATGGCCTTCGAAAGGCTGGCTGTTCCATTCTGGATCGGCGAGTTGATAGCCTTGCGCGTCAACGGCGACGGCGCAATCAAGCCGCCGGTAGGCCAGACCATGCGCCTTCAGCCGTTCGATGACATCGGTCCATTGCGCCGGGACGACATAGGCGGCAGGCGGAACAACCGAGATGTCCGGCAGCAAATGATTCCGATTCGGAATTTCGAGCGTCACGGGTTTGCCCGGATCGTACTGGATCCATCCGGTGCCCGAAATCTCACTGCGACTTTGACCGAACGCGTAGCCCTTCAAGACAAAGGGTATGGCAGCCGGATCGGACTTGAACGTCAAAGCCATCCGGGCGTTTCCGTCCCTTGCGCGCGCAACAGTATCGGCGTCGGCCTTCACCGTGGCAGCGATCAGCGCGGCCGGATTGCGGCCGATATGGTCCAGCAGAAGCGCCACCAGGTCGTAGGCGGCGCGCACCCGCGCGGCATAGGGTTTCAACATGTGGGTTTCGATCAGAAGCGCAGGGCGGTTCTGCAACGCGGCATAGCCGGTGGAAAAGCGCGGGCCCGAGCCGAAATTGACGATGCCTTGCCGTGGGTCCCTTCCATCCTTGAATTCGAGATAGATGGATGCGAGATGACCGCGTTTTTCATAGGCCGGAATGACCGCCGCCATCGCCTTTTGCTGCCAGCCGCTGACCGCGGGATCGAGCTTGTTTGGATCTTCGAGATACCAGGTGAGATCATATTGATAATCGGCACCGTCGGTTGTGTGGATATCGGTGAGGAAATCCGGCCGCCAATGGTGCCATAGCGCCAGCCAGGCGCGCGTTTCCGGGGCATCGGCTTTGATATAGTCGCGATTGAGATTCAGATATTGCGACTGGCCGCGAAACCCCATGCTGTCGGGACCGTTCTGATTGATGCGATTGTAGGGCGAAGAATTCTCATGCCCGTCGACGCTGAAGACGGGAATGAAAACCAGCACCGCATGATCGAGAAGGTGCGGAACTTTTCCCGCAACCGCAAAATCGCGCAGCAGCATCAACCCTGCGTCCTTGCCCTCAATCTCGCCCGGATGGATGCCGGCCTGGACCAGCACCACGGGCAGATTGGCGGTGCGCGCGCCCTCCGGCGTGAAAATGCCATCGGCATTGGCGATAACGGCCACCATCGGCCGACCCTGCGGCGAGACGCCGAAGGTCTGAAGCTTGATCTTGCCGGGCGCGGCCTCTTCCAGGCGCTTCAAATAGACCAGGGTGTCGGCATAGCTGGGCGTGGCGCGAAAATGCGCCGCCTCGGCTGGCGTGGTCCAGTCCGCCGCAGCCGCGGGCGCGGCCAGAGCCAGAGCCAGAGCCAGAGCCAGAGACAGAGACAGAATAAGACCGAAGCCCAGGAAAAATGCCGCCAGCCATGAACGCATGTCGCCCGCCCTCCGCCTTGTCCAAACGGACGGAAGGTAGATCAAGCGGCGGGCGTCTGCCTATCTTTTGGCGTTCTGGACCAGGTCCTCGACCACGGAGGGATCGGCCAGGGTGGAGATGTCACCCAGGCTCTTGGTGTCGCCCTCGGCGATCTTGCGCAGGATGCGGCGCATGATCTTGCCGGAGCGGGTCTTGGGCAGCCCCGGTGCGAACTGGATCACGTCCGGCTTGGCGATGGGGCCGATCTCATGCCCCACAAAGGCCCGTAGCTCGGCGTTCAGCGTGTCGCTGGGGGTAACACCCTGTTTCAACGTGACATAGGCATAGATGCCCTGTCCCTTGATGTCGTGGGGGTAGCCGACCACGGCCGCTTCCGCGACCTGATGATTGCCCACCAGTGCACTCTCGACTTCCGCGGTGCCCAGGCGATGGCCGGAGACATTGATCACGTCGTCGACCCGGCCCGTGATCCAGTAATAGCCGTCGGCGTCGCGCCGGCAGCCGTCGCCGGTGAAGTATTTGCCCGGATAGGTTTTGAAGTAGGTATCGATGAATCGCTGATGATCGCCATAGACGGTACGCATCTGGCCGGGCCAGCTTTGGGCGATGCAGAGATTGCCCGTGGCGGCACCTTCCAGCACTTCACCTTCGGTGTCCACGATCTGGGGCACAATCCCGAACAGGGGCCGGGTCGCCGAACCGGGCTTCAGATCAGTGGCGCCAGGGAGCGGCGAGATCAGGATCCCGCCGGTCTCGGTCTGCCACCAGGTGTCCACGATCGGGCAGCGGCCATCGCCGATCACCCGGTGGTACCAGAGCCAGACTTCCGGATTGATCGGCTCGCCCACACTGCCCAGCAAGCGGAGTGACGCGCGGCTGGTCTTCTTCACCGGCCCATCGCCTTCGCGCATCAAGGCCCGGATCGCCGTCGGCGCCGTGTAGAAGATGTTGACCTTGTGTTTGTCGATCACTTCCCAGAAGCGCGATGTGGTGGGGTAATTCGGCACGCCTTCGAACATCAAGGTGGTGGCGCCGTTGGCCAGCGGGCCATAGACGATGTAGCTGTGACCGGTCACCCAGCCGACATCGGCGGTGCACCAGTACACATCGCCTTCGTGATAATCGAAGACATAGTGATGGGTCGCGGCGGCATAAAGCAGATAGCCCGCCGACGTGTGCAGAACCCCCTTGGGCTTGCCGGTCGAGCCGGAGGTGTAAAGGATGAACAGGGGATCTTCGGCCCCCATCGCTTCGGCCGGGCAGTCGGCGGAGACCTTGGCCGCTTCCTCATGGTACCAGCGGTCGCGGCCGTCCTGCATCGTCACCTTGCCGCCAGTGCGCTGGACCACAATCACGTCGGTGACCGCAGGAGCCTTCTTCAGGGCTTCGTCGGTGTTGGCCTTCAAGGGCACCGGCCGGCCCGCTCTCAGGCCCTCATCGGCCGTGATCACCAGCCGCGAATCGCAGTCCGTGATCCGTCCCGCCAGGCTGTCGGGCGAGAAGCCGCCAAACACCACCGAATGCACCGCCCCGATCCGGGCACAGGCCAGCATCGCATAGGCGGCTTCCGGGATCATCGGCAGGTAGATCGTGACCCGGTCGCCCTTCGCAACACCCCTAGCCTTCAGCACATTGGCGAAGCGGCAGACCTCTTCATGCAATTGGCGGTAGCTGATCCTTTTGCTGTCTTTGGGATCATCGCCTTCCCAGATGATGGCGGTCTGGTTGCCCCGCTTGGCCAAATGCCGGTCGATGCAGTTGGCCGCCACATTCAGGGCGCCGTCCTCGAACCAGCGGATGTGCAGATCGTTCGCGGCAAAGCTCACATCGCTGACCTTGGTGAAATCCTTCACCCAGTCCAGACGGCTCGCTTCCTTCTTCCAGAACCCATCTGGGTCCTCAACCGATTGCGCATAACGCGCCGCGTAATCCGAAGCGCTCACATACGCGCGCTTCTTCCAATCCCCAGGGACAGGCACAGTTTGATCAGTCATGGCAGCTTACAACTCGAACCAATTATTTCCGGGAGCCGATGGGGACGATCTCTCGCCCGACGGTGGTGTTGGTCACGATAGCAAAGCTGCCATACATGGCCATGGCACCGCACAGAAGACCAACCCAGCCGCCCAGTTGATGAAGCATCGGATTGCCAAGCATGGCGCCAAAGCCCAACAGGAAGAACGCGATCCACAATGTCAGGAAAATACAGAACAGCAACCGTGTCAGATAAAAAGTCGCGATCCACAAGCCGAAGGTAAATACGCCCCACAAGACAAGGGCAAAGCCGATGGCGCTGTCGGCGCCGGACAAATCAAGCAGCTTGTTGCCGCCCAGAAAAACCAATGAAGCAAACCACCACCAGAAAGCGCCATAGCTGATAAAGGCTGTGGTGCCGAATGTGTTTCCGGTCTGGAATTCCATGATACCGGCGATCACCTGCGCGGTGCCGCCAAAAGCCAATGCAAGAGGCAGAACGACCGCTTCGCCGTGAGCCGGCAGAAGACCGGCATTGACCGCGCTGAGGAGAATGGTGGTCAGCCCAAAGCCGACCAGTCCCAATGCTGCCGGATTTGCCTTGTCTGCCATGCCGTCTCCCTGAGCTTTTGCCGCGGAGGGGTAAAAAGCGATGGGAGATTGCCGCATCGGCAACCTCCCATCGGTCATAGTGACTTCAGACTTCAGAACTTCTGGTCGACCGTGAGCAGGTAGGTACGGCCAAGCACGGAATACAGGTTGGCGTTGGTGCTGCCCGGGAAAGAACCGGTCTGGCTGGGGGTGCGATCAAATAGATTGTTGATCACCAGCGAGAAATGGGTCTCGGTGTCCGGCAGGCCGTATCCAATCGTAGCGTCGAAATAATTGGCGACGCCCTGGCCAGGAACAGTGGTTCGAGGATTGGTGGAGTAGGACTGATCCTTCATGCCGCCGATCATGCGCCAGCGCAGGCCGATATCCGCGCCGAAGTTGTGATAGGTCACCCGTGTGTTGGTCTGGTATTTCGGGAATGGTCCAAGCGTCGCGGTGGAAGAAACGCCGCCACCGATGTTAGTTTGACCCAGTTCCACCCAAGGCGAGCCGGCCAGGATCTGCTCGGCTGTTGAGATAGTTACCGACGATATCGAAGCTCAAGGTGCCGGCATCCGGGCCCCAACCGGAGACTTCGCCGATATCGGTGAGCCAGTTCGCTTCCAGATCGATGCCCGAGGTCTTGTAACCACCGGTGTTGGCGAATGGCGTGCGTACATTGACCATCTGGCCATTGCTCGCGCTGCGGCCGATGAAGGAGCAATAGAAGTTGCTCGCCGAATAGCTCGGGTTGGAGCCGTCCAGATTGTAGCACTTGTTGACCAGAGTGTTGAAGTCGAGCGATGAAATCGCATCCCGCACCCGGATATTGTAATAATCGACCGAGATCGACGCATTCTGGAACCAGGGGCTGTCGATTTCCGGCTGATAGACCGTACCGAACGTCATGGTGTCGGCCTTTTCCGGGCGCAACGCGGTGTTGCCGGAATTGATCGAAGGCACCTGATTGTCGTTGGTCTGGTAGGTGGACGCGATGCCCGTTGTTGCGGTACCCGGCAGACCTGTGGCCAAGCAGAGTGCCAGAAGCTGAGGATTGCTACCCCGTAGACGCACGTCGCAGGGATCGCCCGCACCGCCCGCTTGGACCGTGCGGTTGGCATAATAGGTCGAGTTGCCCGAGAACAATTCGTTCACGGACGGAGCACGGACAGCGCGTTCGTAACCGCCGCGGAAACGGAGGCCATCCATCACCGCCCAGTCGATGTCGCCCTTGTAGGTGTTGGTGCCGCCCGACAGGACATAGTCGGAATAACGGGCCGCGATGTCCAAATTCACGCTCTGGAAGAAGGGCACGTCCTTGATGATCGGGATCAGCGCTTCGCCGAACACTTCGCGCACGGCCGAAGCACCAGATGTCGGCGCCTGCGGGTTGAAGGTGAAGGGATCGCCGGTCTGAACCGCCGCGTCCGGCTTGAAGTTGAAGGAGATATTGCGGTAGTCGGCGCCCAAGGCAAACTTCACATCGCCGGCGGGCAACGCAAAGGCGGTGCCCTGGATATCGGCGTTCAGGATATCCTGTGTGAGAGCCGTGCGGTTAACAAATTCAGGCGCCGCGAAGGCCGTACAAGCCGCCGAGGACTGGTTGTTGCCGAAGGGATTGAAGCCGCCGGCGCAAAGACTGGCGCCGCCATCTGGAGCATTCAGCAGCTGCTGCACGATGCTGAAGCGTACAGCGCCCGTGCTCGAATAGGAGTTCAGGGTCTGGCCATGGCTGGCATAGACATCCCAGGTCATGCTGTCGCCCAGCACGCCATTCAGACCGGCGATGAACTGGTAGACATTGTTGGCGTTGGTGGCCGTACGATAGCCGCCCAGGCCCAGAAACCGCTTGTTGATCTGAATTGGCGCACCCGGATTGGCACGCGAGTTCAGCAAGGTTTGGACGCCCGGATTTGCCGCGAGGAGGCTTGCCAAGAAGGGATTCGACAGCGGGACGGTCGGAATCTGCGTGGCGCTGGTCACCGTGGCATCGCTCTGCACGATCGAATTATAATTGGTGTAAAGCGCCTGACCGTAGAAATGGATGTCGTTGGTTAGCGCCCAATCACCCTTGACGAAGCTGGACCAGCGTTCCAGCGGGTTCTGTGTGCCACGGAAATAGTAGCTGCGATTGCGCTCGGAGCCCGCCAGGAAGTCGTTCAGCGGCCGGCCCTGCGAGTCCGTGATCGGCTGGTAGTTATAGACCGTGTTGTTGCTGTTCGGGCCGACATTGAAAAGGCTGCCATTGGGATTGAAGCCGAACCCTGCGGAGGCTGAAGGAGATATGGAGCCGGCAGGAGCACCATACTGCGCAAAATACGTATTGATGGCCGCCGGGCTGGGCGCGTTGCTGCCGCCGACATACTGACCCTGCACCAGCGGCGTCACGCCGGCATGGCTCTGTAGATAGAAGGGAATAGCTCCCCAGTTCACGTGGGTGACCCGGGTATATTCCACCGCAAATGTGATGTTGCCCTTGCCATCGGCGGTGTTGAGACCACCGATCGCGTTGACGTCGTACTGGCTGCCACCGAAGGCTTCGGTGGTGCCGTAGGTCGCTGCAATTTCCAGGCCGTCTGCCGGGCGTTTGGTCTTGAAGTTCACGACGCCGGACACGGCATCCGAACCGTAAACGGCCGAGGCGCCGCCGGTGATAATTTCGACATTGCCGACGATACCGGCCGGCAGCTGGTTGATGTCCACGGTGCCGTCGGAGTTGGACGGCAGAAGACGGCGGCCATCCAACAGCACCAGGTTGCGCTGCGGACCCAGGCCGCGAAGGCTGAGATTCTTCTGGCCGCTGCCGCCGATGAACGAACCCGCACCACCGGTCGAGGTGGAGAATTGCGGCAAGTCTTTCAGGCCCGCTTCCAGTGCGATCTGACCGCTCTGCTTCAGGGTGTCGGAAGTGACCGACACGGTGGGCGTCGCCGTGTTGTAGTCGGGGCGCGCGATCAGCGAACCGGTGACGACAACCGTCTCACCGGCGGGCGGCGCTGCCGGAGCGCTTTGCGCGAAAGCCGCGGAGGATGCCAGCAGCATCGGCAAGGCGGCGCTGGACATAAGCAGCCGGGAAGAAATCTTCGGCGCGAAAGACGTCGTGAAATTCATGGTGTTCCCCGATAGTTAGTGAGCGTTAACACAGGCCGCTTTCGTCAGCGGCTTACAAGCAGATACGATTCAAGTTCCAAAGTGCTTAAGATGGTGGATGGCAAGGCAACCTGCTGAAAAGCCAGCGTTTCGCGGTCGCGGAATCGCTGCAATCGACCAGGCACACACGCCATCAGTGCTCCCCCTGCGCTACCTGTTGCCTTCCAGATCCACAGCTACGCGTGCAATATGCAACACGCGCGTTTTTATTTTCTGGCTATAGGTTTAGGTCAGAAAACGAGCTTTTGACGATGGACAAAATATGGATAAAGTTGGACTTTTGTGGCGTTAATGTAGGGCTTGGAGTCCCGAACCATGTACTCGAGTGCCCAGCCGGTCATCGTCGAGCGCCACCTGCCCCTGATGCCGATGGGGCTCATAAGCCCTGCTTGTTGCTGGGCCAGCATCGACGACGATCTGAACTATATGTTCCATATCGCACACGGGCGAGGAACGGTCATGACCCAAAGCGGGATCATCCGTTTTGCGGCCCCCTGTGCGGTCATTATCCCCGCCGGCGAAGCGCATAACTTCCAATTCGAGATGAATGCCAGCGGCATGGCCCTGACCATTTCTGCCTCTTATCTCCAGAGCCTGGTGATGCGGGAGCGCGATTTTGCCATGCTTTTCGCGACTCCCGTGGTCGTTCCGCTGGTTTCGGAACAGTTGACCTGGCCCCTGGCGCGGCTGGCACATGAACTGGCGGGATCCGATGTGGCCCATACGGCGGCGGCTGATTCTCACCTCCTCAGCATTCTGGTGCAGTGCGCCCGAGCCCTGGAGCACTCCAGGGCGATCCAGGCAGCCCACCCCAAAGCGGCTGCAACTTTGGTGACCCGCCTCAGGGAATTGCTCGAGCAGCACTACCGGGACAACATGACCCTGGCTCAATATGCCAACACCCTGGGCGTCACCCAGACCAGGCTTCGTGAGGCCTGTCTGATGGTGACGGGGATGCTTCCGAATCAGCTGATCCAGCAACGGATTCTGCTGGAAGCCCAGCGGGCGCTACTCAATTCCACCATGACCATCGCCCAGACTGCCTATTATCTGGGCTTCAACGATCCCGCTTATTTCTCGCGATTCTTCACCAAGGCAACGGGGCAGTCGCCGCGCATGTACCGGGAAAAACCCAAGAGCAATTGACGCCTTCACATGCGCACATGGACGCGCAGCACAAAAACCAAACCCACGGATGATTTTATCATCCGTGGGTTTTATCTTGTTACGCCTTTCGTATTTAACGCGGGGCGTCTTTGGCCTTGCCCGAGAGCAGGTCTTCGATCGTGAAGTGACGACCGTTAAAGATCACATGCTTGACGTTGAAGGTGTTGTGGATGTCCTCCAGCGGGTTGCCTTTCACCAGGACGATGTCGGCCAACTTGCCGGCTTCGATGCTTCCCGCATCCAGGTTCAGCATCGCCGCCGTGTTGACGGTCGCGGTGCGCAGAATGTCATAAGGCGACATCCCGTAGCGGGCATAGGTTTCCATTTCCGAGTGCAGGAACATGCCTTCCGGCTCGTCCGTACCCGCGGTGATGGTGGCGCCCGCCTTGAAGAGATCCATCACCATCTTGGGCGTGCCCGGATCCTTACGCGGCAGGAAACCGCCCATGATGTTGTCGTAGTTCCGGATCTGGTTCTGGAGCCATGGCGGGTCCAGTGCCAGACGCGGGTCATTCTTCAGTTCGGGATGCGACGTGATCAGATCGCGCATGCCGCTGAATATCATCGGCGTCATGTTGATGTGGTTCTGGCCCACGATCTGGATCACGTCCTCATAGGCGTGATTGAAGGTGGCTTTGGGCGAGTAACCGCGGCGGCTGGTGGCCGTGGTGTGCTCCACACTGTCCATCCCGTCGAACGCTGCGGGATAGATTTCATGGGTGGTGACCGGCTCGCCGACGCTGTGGGCATAGTCCACGATCATCTTTTGCTGGATATCCGGCATGCGGACATAACTCTTGAAGAGATCGAAGCCCAGGATATGCGCCCGCTCCAGTTCCCGCATCAGATGGGAATTGGACGAGATCGCGGTGCCCATTTTGTAATAGGTCCGCTTCCATTCCATCAGATGGCCGGTGGAGAAGATGCGGGGTTGGACGCGGGCACCGGCGTCGCCGGCCTCGCGGTCTTCCACCGCTTCATAGGGCAGACCGCCCGGCGTGCGCAGCGAAGTGATGCCATAGGCCAGGAAGTTGCGGCCCTGCTGCTCGCCGAAATCACTCTGTCGATGGCTGTGGTTTTCGATCAGGCCAGGCATGGCGACCAGGTCGGGCGCCTCGATCGTGGCGGTGCGGCCGGCAACGTGCGGCGTCACGCTCTTGATCCGGTTGCCGACGATTTCGATGTCCATGTCATTGCGGGCGGTCTTGGAAATGCCATCCACCAGCTTGCCGACATGCACCGTGATGCTCGTCTTGGGCACATAGGCCGTGTAGGTGAGGTCCAGCGGCACCGTCTTGGTTTCGCCGGTTTCCGTATCCATGACCTGGATCTTGTCGTTGGCCTGATACAGGACGTGGCGGCTATCGCCAGCCCAGTTGGGATTGTAGGCGATCTCGCTGGTCAGATGGCGGACGGGACCCTGCGGCTCGCCCGAATTGGGCGCGACCGGCCAGATCGCCAACTGCCCCTCATAGATGCCCAGCATCTGCCTGCCGTCGGGCGACCAGGCCGGGCCATTCCAGCCGCGGCTGTCGATCGACATGTTTGGCCACGGTGCGAACCATTTATCATCGGTCGCGTCATCGGCCTCGGTACCGGTGGACGACATGGTCAGCACCTGGTTGGTGCCTTCCCGGTATTTGCGATTGTAAGGCGCGACCATGGCCAGGGCGATGCGCGAGCCGTCCGGCGACCAGGTCGGCGTGCCAGGGGCGAAGATCGATTTGTGAATGACCTTCACATCGCCGGTGGCGACATCGGCCACCGCAACATTGGCGCCGCGCCACATCGCATCGACATTCACGAAAGCGATGCGCTTGCCGTCCGGCGAGAATTGCAGCGAAGTCGGCTGGGTCGTGATGTGGGTGAGCTGACGCATCTGCCCGCTCTGCATGTCGCGGATCCAGATCTGCAGCAGGCCGCCGGCACGGTCTGTGGACCAGGCCAGATAACGCCCATCGGGCGACCAGGTCGGGTCGAGGTCGTAGGCTGCATCGTTGGTCAGGTTCTGCGGCTTGCCGCCGGTCACCGGCACCAGCCAGAGATCGCCCAGGGCGGAGAAGGCAATCTGCTTGGCATCCGGCGACAAAACCGGGCGCATGATGCCCAGCGCCTTGCGGGGCGTTTGGCTGTCGAAGTCGCGTTTGGCGCGGACATAGGTGTCGCGCGGGGGCGTGATTTCCAGCGTCACCGAGAAAGGCACATCCTTGACGCCACCACCCAGGGTGCGGCGCTTGATCTTGCCGTCGGCGACATAGAAGAACTCGTTCTTCGCAACCCAGCTGGGACGGAAGGGAAAGACCACTTCCTTTCCGCTGATGGACTTGCCGTTGTAATTGAGCTGGCTGTCATTGCCGACCGACGATTCATAAACGAGCTGGCCGTCCGGTCCCATCGACGCCGCTGCGATATTGCCTTCGGAATCGGCGATTTTGCGCTCGGCCTTGGTCTCGACATTGACTGCCCACAAGGTTTTGTAGGTGTCGCGGCTGGAGGTGAAGATCACTTCCTTGTCGTCTGCGGACCAGGCCGGCATCACATCTTCGGCCGGATTGGTGGTGAGCTGGGTCAGCGCCCCGGTTTTGACGTCCATCACCCAGATATTGTTGTTGCTGCCAAGCGGGTCGCCGCGGTCGGAAGAAAAGGCAATCTTGCTGCCGTCATGGCTGAAGATCGGTTCACGATCGTCGAACGTGCCTTCGGTCAGCATATGCTGGTTGGTGCCGTCCGCATTCACCTGCCAAAGGTCGTAGCCGCCATCGCGGTACGCGAAATAGACGAGGCTTTTGCTGTCCGGCGACCATTGCGGCTGATGCGCATCGTTGAAGATATCGCCGAGGCGCTTGGCCGCGCCGCCGCCGACCGGCATCACATAAAGAGAACCCTGCAGATCGATCGCCAGCATCTTGCCGTCTGGCGAAACCGAGACCGCCATCGAAGTGCCTTCATGCACCGTGATGCTTTTGGTCTGGGGCGCGTGAAGAGTGGGGGCTTGCGCCACGCTCGGGATGATGGCCAGGACGCTGGCGCTGAAGACGAGCGGCAAGACGAAGCTGAGACGCATGGAATCCCCCAAAGAAATCTGTGTTTCGGTCTTAGCAGGCGGACAGAAAAGGCAAAAGTCTCAAGACTTGGACAAAGGCTGGCGAGACTTGGACAAAGATTGCTGCACAATCCGTCAACGATAAGCGCATGCATTCGCGGTGCTGGTGAAAACATCGCGCGCGAAAAACAGGTCATTCGCAACTGCAATATTGCTGTGCAACATAAAACGGCAAAGCGATTGCTTCCGTCATTTCGACCGGAATTGAATCACGTCGCGCCGATCAACCGTGATCGATGCTGGCTGCCGGAAGCGTAACTGCCATCTCAAGCCCCTTGGGCCGAAGATTGCGGGCGGAAATGGAGCCGCCGTGAACCGCCATCGCGCGCTGGGCAATCGCAAGGCCCAGGCCGAAGCCAAAGCCATCGGCGGACATGCCGAACGGCATGAAGAGGCCGGCCATCGACTCTTCGGGAATCCCCGGCCCCTCGTCCGTGACTTTAAGATTGAAGCGCTCGCCATCGCGGCGAAGCGTGGCGCTCACCTTTCCGCCTTCCGACGAATAGCGCACCGCATTGCGGACGATATTCTCGATCGCCCGGCTGACCAGCCGGCCGCTGCCGCGCGTGATCCATTCGACGCTTTCATCATCAGGTTCGATGCTCAAAAGCACATCGACCCGCTTGGCGGCGGCCTCGAAGCGGGCGTCCTGAACAACGGCCTTCACGATTTCCCCGAAATCGAAATAGTCCTCGCCGCGGCTCTGACCGCTTTCCAGCTTCGCCAGAGTGAGCAACTCGCCGACCATCTCATCCAGCTTGACCGCCTCGCCGCCGATACGGTCCAGCGAAGTCGCCATTTTGGATGGGTCCTGTCTTGCCAGACCGATCGCCAGATTGAGCCTGGCCAGCGGCGTGCGCAATTCGTGGCTCACGTCGGCCAGAAGCCGGTCGCGCGCAGCCACCAGTTCTTCCAGCCGAACCGCCATTTTGTCGAAATCATGCGCCAGATCGGCGATCTCATCCCGTCGCCGGCCCATCGCGGGCCCCAGACGGGTGGCGAAATTGCCTTGCGCCAAATGTCCGAACCCGACCTGCATGCGCTGGATCGGCTGGGTCAAGTACCAGGCAAGGATGGCGCTGAATCCCAGGCCGCCCACCACGACCACGATCACCACTTCCATCGGAATCCCGAATATGCCGTTGCGCGATCCGCGTTGCGGGTAATAAGAGACGCGGTATCCGGTGCCGTCCGGAGCATTGACGGTCTGGCTGGCGATCGAGGCTCTTCTCTCCAAGGGGCTTGCCGCCGGCCGGACTTGAATCCGGGCGCGCCAGTCCTTTGGCCAGGCTTTCTGTTCCGTCGCCAATGCCTCGGGACCGCCCTGCTGGATGGCTGAAGAAGCAGCCGCCACCGACATCCGCGCGAAACTGCGCATATAAGACACATCCTGGTCCGGCCGCAGCAAATTGAACATCAGCCAGATTCCCTGGGTGATGATAATAAGCGTGAGCCAGAATCCGATCAGGATCTTCCAGAACAACCGGCGCTTCATGGACGCAACCTCAACCGATAGCCGACGCCGCGGATGGTCTCGATCTCGACCTCGCCATTGCTGCAGCCGGCCAGTTTCTTGCGCAGATTGCTGACATGCACGTCGACGCTACGGTCATAAATCTCACGCGGCCGCCCCAGAACCTTCAACGACAATTCTTCCTTGCTGGAAACCATTTCACCGGCGCGCATCAGGCTTTCCAGCAGATCGAATTCCGATGTGGTCAATTCGAAGGGTTGACTGTTCCAGCTCACTTCGCGCTTGCCGGGTGACAATTCCAATTGCCCGCTCTTGAGAGCCGCGGCCGGCGCGGTGTCCCGCTGGCGCCGCGTCACGGCGCGCAACCGCGCCACCAGCTCGCGGGGAAAATAGGGTTTGGCGATATAGTCGTCGGCGCCCATTTCCAGGCCCACCACCCGATCCACATCGCCGCCCTTGGCGGTGAGCATGATGACGGGAATCTCGCTGGAACGGCGGATGTGACGCAACACTTCGTTGCCGTCCATGCCGGGCAGCATCACGTCCAGGACCACGACGTCGAACTGCCCGGATAGCGCGGCCGCAGCCCCGTCGGGGCCATTGAACGCAGCGGTCGTGCGAATGCCCTCGCCCAAGAGATACTCGGTCAACATCTCGCTCAGGGCGGTGTCGTCATCGACAAGAAGGACGTGCAAAATCATCTCCCGCAAGGACAGCGAAACTGCGCCCGCAAAAGGGTTTTGTCAGCAGGCTTTTCACATTCTTTACAGATTACTGCCGAACACTTTACCCCGCTCCGGCATGGAGGCGTCTAGCCTGCATAGCATGAATATCCGGGTCACAGTGCAAGCCCTTCACGCCCCTCGACCGGCGGCCCCGGTTCATGCCCACAAGACCAAATTCAACCCCAGGTCCGACATCCTGAATGAAGTGGTGGCCGGTCTGTTGTGGATCACGCTCGATCTGCCGCAGGACGTTTCGCGCCGCGAGCTTGAGGCATTCGCGCATCAATTGGTGGGGCGCATCAAGTTCGGCGCCAGCGAGACCGCCATCGAAAGCGAAATAATTTTCCTGCAATCCGGCCAACTCGGCCGCCCAGCCGATCATGACGCGATTCATGCATTGGCGAGCCGCGTCATGAACGTGGTCAGAGGCATCTAACGCCTCTTCTTACGAATCTTTTTCAATTCGCTGCCGAACACCTTACGCCGCGCGCGCTCCAAACATCCTATCTATGGCTCGTCGCCAATCACGGCGGCACCAACGAGGAGCAGCCCCAATGTCCATCTTCAACAACGACGAATATCTGAGCAACTTCCTGCACGCCGCGCTGGCGATCCCCTTCGCCCTGCCGCTGATCGGCATGACCGTCCGCATCGTTTCGCACCTCTTCTGAACAATCCGCCACAACGGCGAACAAGGGAACAATCAATGACCTTCTTCAAGATCGACGAATTTCTCAGCAATTTCCTGCACGGCGCTTTGGGACTTGCGTTTGCAATTCCCGCCTTCAGCATGGCCGTCCATGTTGCCAAACACCTTGTCTGACCGGAAAGCGCGCGCCGTCGCCATGACGGCCTATCCGGCGCGCGCTCCCGCTCCCCGTACGGCATGACGGTTCGGGGATTGAAAAGACCTGAGGCTTGAGTTCCACTAAGGGCGCTTCTCAATGTGAGCCCGCCCATGTACCGCTCGACACTCTCGGCCGCCGCACTATTTGTCTGCCTCTCTGCAAGCGGAGCCCTCGCCGATGAAGGCATGTGGACCTTCGATAATTTCCCCACCGCCGCGGTCAACCAGAAATACAATCTGAAGATCGACCAGAAATGGCTGGACCGTGTGCGCAATGCATCCGTGCGGCTATCCACCGGCTGTTCCGCCTCGATCGTCACGGCCGATGGTTTGGTACTGACCAATCATCACTGCGTCCGCGATTGCGCGCAGCAGCTCTCCACCGCCACCACCGATTATGTGAAGGATGGTTTCCAGGTCGCCAAGCGCGAAGATGAGAAGCTGTGCTCTGGCATGCAGGCCGATGTTCTGTCCGGCATCACCGATGTTACCGACCGTGTCACCAAGGCTGCGGCCGGAAAGACCGGCCAGGATTTCGTGCGGGCGCGCGACGCGGAGATCGCGGCGGTCGAAAAGACAAGCTGCGCCGGCAAGGAAGACAAATTCCAATGCCAGGTGGTCACTCTGTATCAAGGCGGCCAGTACAAACTTTACAGCTATCGCAAATATACCGACGTCCGGCTGGTTTTTGCGCCGGAAGGCATGACCGCTTTTTTCGGCGGCGACCCGGATAATTTCAATTTTCCCCGCTACGACCTGGATTGCTCTTTCGTGCGTCTTTACGAAGATGGCAAGCCGGTGAAGACGCCGGATCATCTGGTCTGGAGCACGTCCGCGCCCAAGGATGGCGAACCTGTTTTCGTCTCCGGCAACCCCGGCTCCACCCAGCGGCTTCTGACCGCCGACCAGCTTGCGAGCTTGCGCGACCTGGTTTTGCCGGAAACCTTGATTCAATTTTCCGAATTGCGCGGCCGGCTGATCCGCTTCACGTCGGAAAGCGACGAGCACACCCGCATCGCCAACGAATTGCTGTTCGGCATCGAGAACAGCTTCAAGGTCTTCCATGGTGAGGAAAAAGCGCTGGTCGATCCGGCGCTGATCGCCGCCAAGCGCGCCGCCGACAGTGATCTCAAAGCCAAGGTCGCGGCCAATCCCGCCCTGGCGGCCGAGATCGGCGATCCCTGGGCTGATATCGCCAAGGCACAAGCCGATTATCGCGCACTTTATATTTCCAATTCGATGATGGAGGCGCGTGCCGGCATCGGTTCGGACCTTTATCGCTTCGCCCGCACACTTGTGCGCGCAGCGGCGGAAAAGACCAAGCCGAATGGCGAGCGCCTTCCCGCTTATACCGACAGCCGGCTGGCGCTTCTCAGCAAGACCTTGCTCGACCCCCAACCGGTCTATCCAGAACTTGAGCAGGTGGTGCTGGAATATTGGCTATCGAAGCTGCGCGAAAATCTCACCGCCGACGCACCTGGCACCAAGACCTTCCTGGGCAAGGATTCGCCGGAAACGCTTGCCGCACGCCTCGCCCAGTCGAAGCTTGGTGATCCCGCCTTGCGCAAAGCATTGTGGGACGGCGGCATGGCGGCCATCCAGGCGTCAGACGACCCCATGATCAAGTTCGTGCTGGCCACCGATGATGCCAGCCGTGCGATCCGCAAACAGTTTGAAGAGCGTGTATCCGGCCCCACCGATCGGGCGGCCCAGAAAATCGCACGCGCGCGCTTTGCGATCTATGGCACCAATGTCTATCCCGACGCCACCTTCACCTTGCGGCTATCCTACGGCCAGGTGCAGGGCTGGACGGACAATGACGTCACGGTCCCACCCTTCACTTACTATAAGGGACTGTGGGAACGCGCCACGGGCCAGTTCCCGTTTGAGCTGGCGCCGCGCTGGAAGACCGCGCAAGCCAAAGTCAATCCAGGCACTGTGATGAATTTCGTCAGCACCAACGACATCATCGGCGGCAATTCCGGCTCCCCGGTCATCACCGCCAAAGGCGAAGTGGTCGGTGCCGCATTCGACGGCAATATCGAAAGTCTGGGCGGCGCATTCGGTTTCGACGGCCGCGTCAATCGCACGGTGTCCGTCTCGACCGCGGCCATCACCGAGGCGTTAAAGAACATCTATGGCGACCAGACCCTGGCGGCGGAACTGGAAGGGCGCAGTCGCCGGTGAGGGCGACACGCCGCAATGTCCTGGGCACGGGCGCGGCGCTGCTGGCGTCGCTTCCGGCTTGGGCGGCCAGCGCGCAGCCGGCCGTAAATGGCAAATCGCGATTGATTCTGCTGGGGACCGGCGGCGGGCCGACACCCAAGCCGAACCGCTCCGCGCCCTCACAGGTCATTGTCGTGAACGGGGTGTCCTATGTGATCGATTGCGGCAACGGCGTGGCTCGGCAGATGGTGCTCGCGGGCGTGAAGCTGGACACGATCCGCAACATCTTCATCACGCATCAGCATTCCGATCACAATGCCGATTACGGCAATCTGCTCTGGTTGAGCTGGGCAGCCAGCCTGGCATCGCGGGTCGATGCCTACGGTCCGCCGCCACTCGAAAAGATGACCCGCCTGTTCCTGGAAATGAACGACTATGACATCAAGACCCGCATGACGGATGAAGGACGTCCCTCGCTCAAGGATATGATCGCGGTTCATGAGATCGGGGCGGACGGCATCGTGATGCGCGACGCCAACGTCACGGTCGCGGCGGCGTTGGTCGATCATCCGCCGGTCAAGCCGGCTTTTGCCTATCGTTTCGACTGCCCTGATCGTTCAATCGTTATCTCCGGCGACACACGGCCCTCGCCCAATCTCGTCCGTCTAGCGCGAGGCGCGGACGTCCTGGTCCACGAGGTCATGTACTTGCCTGCTCTCGAACAGGTGATCGGATCGGAACCGAATGCGAAAAGCCTGCGGGAGCATCTGCTGGCCAGCCACACCACCACCGAACAGGTCGGCCGCATTGCAACAGAAGCAGGCGTGAAGACCCTGGTTCTCTCGCATTTCGTCCCCGGCGGTGCCCCGGTCATCAAGGACGAAATCTGGTTCGACGCAGTGCGCCCGCATTTTTCCGGAAACCTGGTGATAGGCCGCGACCTGCTGGAGCTTTAGGGTTCATGGCGGCGCGTTGACAATGCCTACAAACCGGGCGCACCGTTATGGGCGTAGCTGTGCCAGGGGGCATAATTATGAACAAAGACAGTCTGCTCATCGCCACCGCGATCGGCCTCGTTCTGCAACTCGCCATGGTCGTGATCGGCCATTATGTGCCTGCCATCCGCGAAAAAGGTTTCGCCATCGGCGGCATGTTCTTCTCGCTCGTCGCCGGATTGATTTATGCGCGCATGGCGCATGCCGGCTGGAGCGACGCGCTGATCGGCGGCGCCGTGGCGGGTGGCGTCTGCGCCATTCTCGGCATCGCCGTTTCGGTAGCGCTGAGCGACGTGCCGCCAATGATCCTTGTCATGGGTACGGCCGCATCGGCGGTCACCGGCTTGATCGGTGGCGCCGTGGGCAAGCTGATCGGCTGAGCTTTATTTGCGATAGACCACGCCGCCCTTCATCACGAAGGAGACGTGTTCCACCGCCGTGATGTCGTTCAAGGGATTGCCGGGCACGGCGACGATGTCGGCGTAATAGCCCGGTTTCAGCTCACCGATCTGCCCTTGCCAGCGCAATATCTGCGCCCCGTTGAGATAATCCGCCTGCAACACGGCAAGCGGCGTCATGCCGTATTTCGCCATCAGCTCGAACTCCCGCGCCTGCGTGCCGTGCGGGAACGGACCGACATCCGAACCCACGGCAAAAGGGATTCCGGCAGCGATCTGGCGCTTGAATTCGCGGATCTTGTAATCGAGCATGGCATGTTCGCGCGCGCCTGCTTCCGGTGTCGCCGCGTGATCGGCGAAATATTCGAAGATCACGAAGGTTGGCACGGCCGGAATATGCTTCTGCTTCATGAGCTGCATCGTCTGGTCGCTGAGTTGGGTGGCATGGTCGATGGAGGCCACGCCGGCCTGTGCCGCATATAATGTGCCCGGCTCGCCCTGGGCATGGACACCGATATTGGTTTCCAGCCGCGCCGCTTCGTCGATCGCGGCTCTTAGCTGCGCCTCGGTATATTGATACGGTGTGTGGAATTCCCCGCCCCGCATGGAATCGGCGCCCGTCTCATAGATCTTGACGAAATCGGCGCCGTCCTTGCGCTGTTGACGGATGACGGTGACCAGCTGGTCCGCGCTGTTGGCGTAATCCGCGTTGGGCATCACATGCTGCGCGGGATTGTAACGGATCGCATCTTCATGCCCGCCCAAAATGCTGATGGCATTGCCGCTGACACGCATCCGCGGCCCGGGGATCAACCCTTTGTCGATCGCGTTGCGCACGGCGGTGTCCGCCGAACCGGCCCCTTCGCTGCCCATGTCACGTTCGGCCGTGAAGCCCGCCATCAAATCGTCCCTGGCTGCCAGTGTGGCCAAAATAGTCCGCTGCGACTCCGATTCCTGCACCGTCTGCAGATCCTCGGCGCCCGGATGCAGAAAGAGATGCACATGCGCATCGATCAGACCCGGCATCAAAGTGGTGTCGCCCAGATCGATCACTTCGGCGCTCGGGGGATGATTTACGGAGCTTCCGACCGCCGCAATACGCTCGCCCTGCACCAGTATTTCGCCAGGGCTGACGATACGCCCGTTTGCAACATCCAGCAGACGCGCCGCGTGAAGGATCATTGGGCGAGGCGAGACAGGTGGTGTTTGCCCATTTGTCGGCATCCAGAAAAACGGAACAGCCAGCGCAGACAAAACAAAATCGCGGACTTTCATTTTTCGCATCCCCCTGCCTACATTGGCCGCGAATAGACTTTATTCCGTTCATGATGGCAAATAACCTTGCCGCTCACGACCAGGGCAGATCCATCATGACGATGCCGTCGATCGACACGCTTTCCACGCCCTGCCTGCTGTTGGACCAGACACGGCTCACGGCAAATACAGCGCGGATGCGTGCCCGCGCCGACAGCCTTGGTGTTTCCTTCCGGCCACATCTGAAAACTGCAAAGTCTTTGGACGCAGCCTCTTTCGTGCTGGGCTCGCCGCCCGGACCGGCGACGGTCTCGACCTTGAAGGAGGCCGAAGTCTTCGGTGACAGTGGCGTCAAGGACCTCCTTTATGCCGTTTGCATCAGTCCGCAAAAACTTGCCCGGGTGACGGCGCTGCGCCGGCGCGGCATCGACCTGAAGGTCATTCTGGATTCCGCCGAGGCTGCACAGGCTGTCTGTGAACATGCGCGGCAATCCGGGGATGCCCTGTCCGTGTTGATCGAGATCGATGTCGACGACCACCGGTCGGGCGTGCGCTGGGACAATCGCGACGCGCTGATCCAGATCGGGGATCTTTTGGCGCGCGGGAAAATCAATCTGCAAGGCGTGATGTGTCATTCGGGGGAGAGTTACAATCTGGGGGACGCCGCTTCACTCGCCGCGGCGGCTGAAGCGGAGCGCCTCCATATTCTCGAAGCGGCCGCCACCTTGCGCGCGGCGGGCCATGCCTGCCCGGTCGTAAGCGTTGGCGCCACGCCTACGGCGCTTAACGCCAGATCCTATGAGGGCGTCACCGAAGTGCGCGCCGGCGTCTATATGTTCTTCGATCTGGTCCAGGCCGGTATCGGCGTCTGCAGTATCGAGGATATCGCGCTCAGCGTCCTCGCCACGGTGATCGGCCATCAACGCGACAAGAACTGGATCATTACCGATGCGGGCTGGATGGCCCTGTCGTCGGACCGGGGCACGGCGGGACAGGCCGTCGACCAATATCATGGCGTAGTCTGCGACACGGACGGGCGGCCCTACCGGGATCTGGTCGTGCTGCGCGCGAACCAGGAGCACGGAATTCTGGCAGCCCGGCCGGGTTCCGGCGCCAACATCCCCAATCTTAGGATCGATGATCGCGTCCGCATTCTGCCCAATCATGCCTGTGCCACAGCCGCGCAGCATGACCAATATCATGTCATGGCAGGCGACAATTCCGTCTGCGCAATCTGGCCCCGGTTCCGCGGCTGGTGAATGGCCGTCACCCCCGCATTGCGGCCAACTTCAGACCCAACCCGATCAACATCCCGCCCAGCGCGCGATCCAGCCACAGGGACAGGCGGTTGCTGGCCCGAAGCCTGGCAGTGACACGGTCGCCGAAAATCACCAGGGGTGGTTCGATCAATCCGGCAACAGCGATAACAAGAACCCCATGGAGCAAAAGCTGCAGCCAGACCGGGCCTGCACCTGCCACCAGGAATTGCGGCAGAAACGCCAGGAAAAAGATCGCGACCTTGGGATTGAGAAGATTGACCAGCACGCCCTGGCTGAAAACCCGCCGCCGGCTGACCATGCCATGCGGGCGGGCGTCGGCCAGAAAGCCCCCGCGAGAACGAAGGGCCTGAAAGCCCAGCCAGAAAAGGTAAGCGACCCCGATCCATTTGACGATGGCGAACGCTTCTGCCGACGCGGCGATAAGCGCGGAAAGTCCCACCACCGCGAATGTGATATGGCAAAGAACGCCAACCCAGACACCCAGCATTGCCGCCAGGCCGTGCTGTCTTCCGCCGCGCGCGGTGTGCCCCAGGATGAAAGCCAGGTCGGGGCCAGGCGCCAAATTCAGCAGCAGCGCGGCGCTCAAAAACTCCGACCAATGCACGAAATTATATTGCAGCATGAACCCTTCCTCACGGCCTGCTTATACAGAAGGAAGGACAATCGCGGCGATGCGCCGGCTGTCAAAATGCACTTTTCAAGTGACAGGGATCAAAAGCTGCTCATAGACCAGCGGCTTCAAGTCCGGCGCCAACCAGCCGCGCCGTGCCTCGATCGAGAACAACCGCTCCCGGCTCCAATAAGTCAGCAGCCATTTGGAATCGCCCAAAGGAGATGCCAGCAGTGCCTCGAGGATCCCATGGAGCGGTCTGGCCGGCGCCGAGGCCAGCACCGTCCGCGCCACGCCCAGCGATGCGCGGGTGATGGTGTCGTGATAACCGCCGGTATCCGTATTCGGTGTGCCGGTCGCCTCGTTGAAAGCGCGAATCAGTCTCGGCATGTCAGCTTCGAGATCGAGGTCGGGACGGTGGCGCATCAGCCACAGTGTCACGGCGAAATGGGCCGCATGAGTCCATTCCGGCTTGGGCAGTGACAGGTTGAGAAATTTCAGACCTGCACGCGCGACTTCATTATCGTTGGAAAATTGTCGCCCCTGCATGACGGCAACATAGCGAAAAACGCCGCCGGTGGAACTGAGGGCTGGTTATAGCCTGCCCATCATATGTGGCGGTGCCGCAAAACCGACGTTGCACAAACACCGCATTTGCCCCCTAAAAACATCCCATTTCCGCCACACTGTATGCGCAGGCTGAAGCTCCAAATCGTGGGGGCGACAAGAGGGAATACCAATGCTGAAATTAAAACCCGCCATTTTCACCGCCATAGCCGTCAGTGCCTTCAGTCTCGGCGGCTGTGCGACCAAAGATTATGTGAATGAACATGTGGCCACCGTGGACGCCAAGGTGCAGGCCACCCAAAGCCAGGTCGATAGGCATGAGGGTCATCTGACCCAACTCGACAGTGCCACCAAAGAGGCGCTCGATCGCGCCACGGCCGCCGGCAAACTGGCCGAGGGCAAGTTCCTCTACTCCATGGTCCTGTCGGACGATTCGGTTAAGTTTCCAGTGGACAGCGCCAAGCTTTCACCTGAAGCCGTGCAGCGCCTGACCGACTTTGCCGACAAGCTGAAGAACGACAACCGGAACGTCTATCTCGAAATCCAGGGCCACACCGATTCGCGCGGATCGGATGCAACCAACGAGCGGCTGGGCGAGCAGCGGGCCGAAGCCGTGCGCCTGTTCATGAACCAACATGGCGTGCCGCTGAATCGGATGTCGACCATTTCATATGGCAAGAAGGATCCGGTGACGGACAATAAGAACCGCACCAACCGGGCCCAGAACCGTCGCGTCGTTTTGATCGTGATGTCCTGATACCGATGGGGCTGGCCCGGTTCGCCGGGCCGGCCCCTTCCTTTCCTCAGCGGCCCGACCGGGCTTCACGCAAACCCAACAGATCCGACCAGCGCCAATCGCTGGTGCCAATAGCGAAACGTGTCGTCCCGTCTGCCAGGGACAACAATATTAGCCCATGCTCGCGTTTGTTGCGACATGCTTCCGGCGCAAAAGCCAGATCCCATATGATCGCCTCGCGCACGGCCGAGAGGCCCTTGCCCTCCTCTTCGCCAGACCGCACCCAGTCGCCGTTCCACAGCATCACAGACTTGCCGATGCGATTGGCGCCTTGAACGGCCGTCCGCACCAGCGGATCACGCCGCAGCGCTCGCTGTACCAGCCGCGCTGTATCGCAGTCGCCACCGCCTCCTCCGCCCCCGGCGCCATCATCGTCTACACCAGCCGCCCCAGCGAGCTGGGATGCGCTCAGCAGGTCTGACGTATCCGGTATGGACGGCGCGATGGCGGTGGGAGCCGGTGTTGGCTTGGTCAGCTGAGGCGGTGTCGGGACTTCAGCAATTTGCGGAGCACCGGCTTTGAGCTTGTCGTCGGCGGGCGGACCCGGCGGATCGGGCTTGGTCAAATTGACGAATGTGACGGACAGGGCAGCGCGTTCCACGCGTGCGGGCGAAGGCCCGGCATGTATCCATAAGAGAGCGGCGACAACCGCACCATGCGCGACAATGCTGGACGCCGAGGCCAGGAGCCGGCTGCGGCGCTGGCTTGGCACAGGATCGGTGCTGCCACGCCGGAGATCTTTCTGAAGCATAGGGCTTTCAGAATTCTCCTTTGATGACGGACCGTCTCTCCTACTCATTACTGCTCCAGAAACCTGTCCGGACAAGAAGCACGACCACACGGCAAGAACATGGCGAGCCGGTCGCAAATGGCGGCGGCGCCCCATGACAACGCATCAAAGCGCCACAAAATGAACGAAATCCTTACCGGCTTTGCCGCGCTGCAACAGCGGTGAGAAAAGCGGCATAGCTCCACGCCAGATGCCTGGCAGAAGTCTGTGCACCGGTGACCTGATCGAATTGCTCCGACAGATCCCCACTGGATGGCGTGAATGCCCGCACCGTCTCCAGATAGGCATCGCCCCGGGCCCTGTCCCCGCTGCGATAGCAAAACTCCGCCGC
Organism: Pseudomonadota bacterium; assembly: GCA_040389405.1. GTDB lineage: Bacteria > Pseudomonadota > Alphaproteobacteria > Micropepsales > Micropepsaceae > Rhizomicrobium. Next base: position 650,064 of record JAZJZY010000003.1, read on the forward strand.
ACCCAATGTCGAAAAATAATAGGCGCCGCCGGAATAATATTTGTCGCCCGCATAACGCCCCAGCGCGGGCGCGCGCTCCACCGGGCGGTTGCGGTTGATGGGATAGGCAGCGTCGAACAGCGTCTCCAACCGCTTCAAGGTCGCCACATACCGCTCGCCCGTCATGCCGGCGTGGTTGGCGGCGAGAATGACGGCGCAGTCCAACAGCTTTTCCGGCGCGCCGCCTTCGACCCGGCGCGAGCGGATATGGGCCTGCTCTTCCATCCAGAAATCGTCCAGTATGGTTTCGATGGTGGCCACTTCCCTGCGGCACCGTTCGGCATCCGCATTTTCGCCGCGCATCGCGAACCATGCCGCTCCCCGCTCCAGCGCCGCCGCCGATACCCGCAAGGTATAGGCATGCAGTCCGAACTCTTCTTCCCAGATATCGAAACAAGGTCTGCCCGCATGGGTCAGCACAAAGGCGAGGTCATGGCGAAGTAATTTCGCGGCATCGCCTTCCGCGCCCCACCGCATCAACGTCAAAGCACGCAGGGCCGGACCATCATGTTGGGGCCGTGGCCAGTCCGTGATATCCAAAGTGCCATCCGGGTTGACCCGCGTTTCCGCTGCCAGCGCCGAGCCATGAGCGGCATCAAGATTCTTGCGCAGAAAACGCGCAAAATCCGGCTCGGCAGCAGCCTGCCAATCGGGAGCGGCGCGGCGCCCATCCAGCGTTTCCAGGTCCAGGCTGAAGCGCACGAAATCCTGGAACATGGTGTCAGCTTGCGGCAGATCGGCGCGAAGCAAATGCAAGGCATCTATCACCGCCGCACTGTCGCGGTACCAATGAAAGAAATAGTCGGGATCCGGGTCGTAGGCCGCCAACACCGGCGAGGCCACCACCGATCCCGGTCTGGGTATGATCGCCTGGCCGAAATGCGGCCGCTTCTTGACGATATCGACGGGCGAAATGCTTTTCAGCATCATCTGCGCCGCGTGATCCCATTCCCGCGCGATCCATTGCTCCAGGCTGCTCACACTTGATGCCTCACGAAACCCAGTTTCGCCAGGCCCGCCTGCACTTCCGGTGCGGCCATGAAGAGCTTCCACAACAGGCCGGTGCGGTAATTCTCCATCATCACCACGATCGGCCCCTGATCGATCGCCAGATATGTATCGGCCCACCAGTCGCGCGTTTCATTGAAGGCATCGGTAAATCCGAAACGCCCCCAAACCTTCTCTCCATGCGCAGACAGGAAGTGCCGCAGCGCCGCTATCGACGCCTGGGGCGCATAGGGGAAACTCGCCAGCGCTGCGGTGGGCGAAATCGTGCCATTGTCGTTGTTGGGCGCGTGCGCATCATATCCGGACGGATCATCGCTGGCAGTCAGGCCCCAGCAATCCGGTCCATAACCCTTGAATCCACCAGGATTGGCGATGCAATGCGCCCGGTTGGCAATGACCTGCGCCACATTCTGCTGCCAGTAATCGGCATGGCGGTCCTTGAGCCCATGTGGATTGAGGCCGCAAAAGGAATAATGTGCGAAAAAGAGCGGGCCTCCACCTTCGGGGCCCAATGGCAAAGTGACCCCGCCATATCGCTTGCCGTTCCAATAGTCGGCGCTGCTGCAGAAGCCTTGTTCATACACGGTGGTATCGATGCCATGCCGGCTTGCCCCTGCGGCGAGCACATAGACAATCAAGGTTTCGTTCCAGCCTCGAATGGAATGGTTCATCGCCCAGCCGTGATTTGGGCTCCAATGCCAGTAAAGGACATTCTCACCGCGCCGGTACCAATCCCATTCCACACTGTCGAACAGTGCCGTGATGCGCGCGGCCAGACCGGCGTCCTCTGAAAAATACTGACGCACCGCCAGAAGCCCCATCATCAGAAGTGCGGTCTCGACCAGATCGCCGCCATCATCCTTGGGGCCGAAAAGAATGGTCCGTCCCGTTTGGCCGTGCAGGAAATGCGGATAGGCGCCATGATGCCGCTCGGCCCGTTCCAGCAAATCAAGCATTTGGCCCAGCCGAGACGCGGCGTCGGCGCGCGTCACCCAACCCCGCTCCACCGCCACCACAATGGCCATGACGCCAAAGCCCGTGCCGCCCACCGCGACCAGATCGTTGGCGGGGTCCGCTTTCTGGGTGGAACGGTCGCGCGCCATCAGGCTGGCAGGCTCGGCACCTTCCCAGAAAAAGCGAAATGTCTGGCGGGCCACCGCTTCCAGCAACGCGTCATCGTTCAGTTTCAGCAAGTCTGCAGGTGAAATCATCATTTGTCCGGCTTCGGCGCGGGTACGGCATCCACAGCGATCGCGTCACATTCCATCACAGCGCGGCGAAAATCGGCGACGCGCAGCAGGGTCGCCCGCCAATCCGCGATGGTGGAAAAATTGTCGACAAACCAGCGCAGGGACGATTGCATCTGGGTGAAGGCACCCGCCGCCATCATCAAGCCGCCAAACGTGAGCGTTCCGGAAAAATAGGCCGGGGCCGCCACCAGGATCGGCGCCACCAGCGTAAGCCAGCCATATCCCGCGGTAACCCAGGTCAGTTCTGTCAGGCCGGTCACCAGGCTGCGCATGGTTGCCAGCACATTCTTGAGATCCAGGTTGATACGAGCAAACGCGTCCCGTTCGCCGCCCTCCCGCTCGACCTGATCGATATGTTCGTTGATGCGATTGAGGGATGTCCGTAGTTCGGATTCCCGCTGATAACGATTGGCATTGCGGCGGATCAGCCCGCGTCCCACCCAATAGCTGAGCAAGGAACCCGATCCGGCATACAGAATCGCCGCCCATACCATGTAGCCGGGGATGGAATAATCCCGGCCATCGATGTGAAACGCGAAACTGCCCGATATTTTCCAGAGAATATTGGCAAAGGTCACCAGCAATATCGACGATTGCAACAGCTGCACGCCGAGATCGGAGGACAGTTCGGTGAGATGCCGTGCATCCTCATGCATCCGCTGGTCCGGATTGACACCGACAGGACCCACCTTGGCCAGCCGAAAGGCACGATGCGGCTTTAGCCATTCACCTACCAGATCCTGAACCAGGCCTTCGCGCAGCTTGAGCTTCAGCATCTCGGCCAGCCAGCGCTGCATCACATTCAGGACCAGAAGCGCGCCCGCGATGATGCAGAACACACCCAGTTGCATCACGAAGCCGGAAAAATCGTGCCGCGCCAGGGCGTCATAGAAAGGCTGGTTCCATCGGTTGAGCCGAATTTGGCCATAGGCGGTGGCAACGATCACCATGAAGATCAGCCCGCCCAGAAGGAACAAGGCGTTCCTCACCGACGATGCGAACAGAGCGCGGATCATCATGCCAAGCTGCTGCAGCAGCCCCGCGCCTTTATCGTCCGAATCGTCTCGCGGCTGGTCCAGATACATGACCCGACCTTGCCATCATGGGCGACGAAACGGGATAGAAAAAACATCCTGTCCCGCTATGGTGCCTGAAAAGGAGACATGCCTTGAGCCGCATCGATTCTCTCATCGCCGCCATGACCCTGACGGAAAAGCTGGGACAAATGACCATGGCGACCGCGGATTCCGTGATAACCGGGGCCGTGATGCGGACCGGGTTGGACGCGGGAATCACGTCTGGCGCCATCGGTAATGTTCTTAATCTTTACGGTGCCGACAAAACGCGCGCCGCCCAGCGCCTGGCGCTGGAGACCAGCCGGCTGAAAATTCCCCTTCTGCTGGGACTGGATATCATCCACGGCCATCGCACCATCTTTCCCATCCCGCTGGGTGAAACGGCCGCCTTCGATCCGGTGCTGTGGGAAGCGACGGCGCGTGAAGCCGCCAGGGAAGGCGCCGCTGATGGCCTTCACATGACATTTGCGCCGATGCTGGACGTGTCACGCGATCCCCGCTGGGGCCGCATCGCCGAAGGTCCGGGCGAAGACCCCTTTGTGGCGCAGGCGATGGCGCGGGCCAAGGTGAAGGGCTTTCAGGGCGCCAGTCTCAGTGGCGCCGATACGCTGGCGGCCTGCGCAAAGCATTATTGCGCCTATGGCGCGGTGGCGGCGGGACGCGATTACGCGGCCACCGATGTCACGCCGCGTGCGTTGCGGGAAATTTATCTTCCGCCTTTCGAGACTGCTGTCGGAATGGGTGTCGCCACCATCATGCCGGCCTTCACATCGATCGACGGGGTGCCGCTCAGCGCGCATCGCGCCCTGCTGAAGGATTATCTGCGCCTGCGGCTGGGATTCGATGGCGTTCTGGTGAGCGATTACAATGCCATCGCCGAACTGATCCATCATGGTGTCGCGGCCGATCTGACGGAAGCGGCGGCGCTGGCGCTCCAGGCGGGCATCGACATCGACATGATGGCCAACGCCTATCATGACGGCTTGCCGCAGGCGCTGGAGCGGGGCCTGGTCGCGATGACCGATATCGATGCATCCGTGCGCCGTGTCCTGCGGCTCAAGGAACAGTTGGGTTTGTTCGACGATCCCTATCGCCGTGGCGGAACGGAAAGCGCCACGGTTCTGGCTGCCCGCCGCCAGCTCGCGCGTGAAGCCGCAACCCGTTCCATCGTGCTTTTGAAGAATGAAGACGCCGCATTGCCGCTAGGCGAAGGACGCTTGGCCGTGATCGGCCCGCTTGCCGATGCGCCCGGCGAAATGCGCGGCTGCTGGTCGGCGGCGGGTGTCGCAGGCGACTGCGTCAGTGTGCTGGCGGGTCTGCGCTTCGCCTTGCCGCACCGCTCGATCCGCTATGCCCCCGGCGTCGATATCGAAAGCACCGACGATAGCGGGATCGCTGCAGCAGCTTCGCTCTGCGACGAGGCGGATGCGATATTGCTGTGCCTGGGCGAATCCGTGGCGATGAGCGGTGAAGCAAACTGCCGCGCCCATCCCGGCCTGCCGGGCAAACAGGCCGCACTGGCCGACGCATTGCTGGCGCGCGCGCGCGGCAAGAAAGTGATCGTCATGCTGTTTTCCGGTCGGCCCCTGGTGGTACCGGATTTGGTCGATCGCGCCGATGCCGTGCTGGCGGCCTGGGCACCGGGATGCGAGGCGGGCAATGCCCTGGCGGATCTTCTCACCGGCCGTGCTTCGCCGTCGGGGCGCACACCGGCAAGCTGGCCACGTGCAACCGGCCAGATTCCTGTCTTCTTCGGTGAGCGTCCGACGGGACGGCCCGCCAACCCCGCGGACCATTACACCAGCAAATATCTGGATGTGGCGAACGAACCCTTGTTCCCGTTCGGCCATGGGCTGACCTATGGCGATTTCGCCTATGCCGGCGTGCAAGCCACCCCGGACACCGCCGGACCGCTCGGTGATTTTACGATCACGGTCACGCTGACCAACCGCGGCCTGCGTGCCGCCAGCGAAACCGTATTTCTATTCGCCCGCGACAAGGTTGCAAGCATCAGCCGTCCGATGGAGCTGAAAGGGTTCGACCGCATCACCCTGCAGCCGGGCGAAGGCGGGCGTGTGATCTTCCGCTTGGCGGCGCAGGATCTGCGTTTCCCAGGCCCCGATCTGGAGCCGCTGTTCGAACCGGGAGAGATCGAACTCCTGGTTGGTCCATCCGCGGATCGGACGCGCCTGCTCGGCACGACCGTCAGGCTGATCTAGAGAGGACCGGCAAGACTGGCCGGGACAAGAGCCAGCATCAGCAGTAGCCCGGGTACCGAATAGATGTACTTGCCGTGATTGAGCAGCGCGACGGTGGCGAAGAAAATGATGAACCCTGCCAGGATCACACCCCAGATACGGGTGACCGGATTGGACAGGAAAAGCGCTGCCAGGATCTGCAAGACCCCGACCACGCGATGGGCATTGCTGGGAAAATCCCAGCGGCGATAGGCGTCACGGACGAATGCTGGCCCCGTCATGTGCAATAACCCGACAGCGCCAAACAGGCCGCTGAGGACCAGTGCGTCGAGTGTTGGTATGGAAAGCATGGACCCCTCCTGTTCTGGTAAACGGGAGATAGGGATGCCTCCGTCGTCCGCCCAGTAGGTGTCACGGAATGGCTGACCTGCCTTTGGTGCATGAACGCGAAAATCTGCCCACTTCGCCGCCCCGGTACTGATGAGATTCCGCATCCGGGCAGCCGTGAGGCGGGATGGGGGCCAGATGCACCACCGCATTGGGCTTGCCCCGTACAAGGGCGCCGCAGAAATAACCTCTCCCGCTCTAAGGGGTTGAAGTATCTGGATTCCTGGCGCAAAACTCGAAAACTTCCACAACAGGCCAACCAGGCCATGTAGGGAAACAGGATATCCGATGGTTCCCATTTCGGTCCGGCTGCGCAATTCGCTGCGCAAAACGACAATGGCCGTCAGCCTTGCCTATTACCGCCACTATTGGGGCATGGATATTGGCGAGGAATGCCGGATTTCACACAAGGCCATTCTCGACAAGAGCAACCCTGGCGGCATTCATATCGGGCGCTACACGGGCGTCGCCCTGAATGCCGTCATATTGTCGCACGATTTCGTGCGTAATAAGCACGTCGATACCTGGATCGGCGAGCGTTGCCACATCGGTGCCTGCGCCATCATCGGGCCCGGTGTCAGGATCGGCAATGGATGCCTGATTGCTGCCGGCAGCGTGGTTTTGAAGGATGTGCCCGACAATTGTATCGTCATGGGAAATCCCGCTCGGGTCATCGAACAGGGCTTGAAAACCGGCAAATGGGGCGTGCGTGTGGATGTTCTTTCAGCCGACCGTATCGATCAGAATGTCTTGGTAAGCGATGAAGGAAAAGCATGAGAGAGGCGTTGCAGGAAATTTTTGTCAAAGAGCTTGGACTGAAGTCCGAGGATTTTGTCGATGATCTGACTTACAATTCGATCCCGGAATGGGATTCCGCGTCCCACATGGCCATCATCCTGGCGATCGAAGAGAAATTTGATCTCGCGCTGGAATCCGATGACATTGTTGCTATGACGAGTGTGCGTAAAATCCTTGATCTGCTTGAAACCAAAGGTATCCCCGTTGGGTAAAACGCCGGACACCGGCCAAGCGGTCACGGATCTGCGAACCGCACGGGAAGCGGATGCTTCCACGCTCACGACGCTGCGCGCCGCATTCTGGTCCGATCAGATTGCCAAAGGTTCGCTCGATGGTCCCGATACCGATCCCGCAAATTTGCTTGCCGACACAACCAGTCTCATAAAGCGCGCCAGGACGATAATCTTCATCGCCGCCGATCACGAAAAGCCTGTCGGTTATCTTCTCGGTCAGACAAAGATTGTTCCCGGCGCCGCCGGATCGACGGTCTCTTCAATCGAGGAAATCTTCGTTCTGCCCGATTACCGCCGCACCACCGTAGCGCGCAAGTTGGTCGAGAGCGCCTTGAGCAGTTTCAGGACATCCGGCAGCCAGCGTTTCCAACTCCGCATCCTGGAGCGCAATGATGACGGCAAAGCGTTCTGGCAGCGGATCGGCTTCTCTCCCGCGGTCACGATCTATGAATATTCCGGCCCCAAAAGCTAAGCACCCGGAGAGATGCCCGTGATATCCAGGACCATGGAAGTCGGCGAATTGCTGCGCCTGAGCTTCGAGCAGTTCCGCAGCCTTCCGGCCATCTGGCTGGAAGGGCGGACGATCAACTATGCCCGCCTCTACGCAGACGCCGCGGCGCTGGCGGACACCATCTTGGCGACGACCAAATCCAGCGAACCCGTCGGCATTTTGGCGCAGCGTTCCTACCCCGCCTATGTCGGCGTGCTGGCATCTCTGTTGTCGGGAAGACCCTATGTCCCGATCAACATGAAATTCCCGTTTGACCGACAGGTGAGCATCGCCTCTATCGCGGGCTGCCGGTTGATCGTCTCGGACGAGGCGTCGAAGCAGCGCTGCACCGAGCTGATACAGGCCCTGGGGTCAACCATCCGGGAGGTCAGCATAGCCATGCCGGACAATCAGGACGTTGCCCCGGATTTCCACGACCCTCGCTTTACGGGCGCGGGATCGGGCGTCGCCTACATCATGTTCACATCCGGTACCACCGGAGCGCCCAAGGGGGTCGCGGTGCGCCGGGAAAATCTTTCCGCCTATCTGGCCGCGATCGCCGAGATTGCGCCGATAGAGCCGGGAACGCGATGCACGCAGAATTTCGATCTGTCTTTCGATCTTTCCGTGCATGACATCTTCCAGACCTGGACCAGCGGCGGGTGCCTTTACGTGATGGGCAACGAAGAGGCTCTGGATCCGGTCGGCTTTGCGAAACGCCATGCCCTGCAGGCGTGGTTCTCAGTTCCGTCCGTTGTGGCGATGGCACGGCGCCTAAGGCGGCTGCAACCCGATGCGCTCCCTGATATGCGCCTGAGCTTGTTCTGCGGCGAGCCCCTGCCCGCAAGCATCGCGGCCGATTGGGCCCAAACCGCCCCCAACTCTCGCATACTGAATCTGTATGGGCCAACCGAAGCGACCATCGCAATCACCGCAGAGGAATATGATCCATCGCTTCCGCCGGCCGAACGGCCCGCGACCGTTCCCTTGGGACAAGCGTTCCGGAACTCAGCCGCTATAGTGGTAGACGGCGAGGGACACCCGGCGGCTCTGGGCGAATTGTGGCTCGGTGGCGCGCAGATTTCGAATGGGTACATCAACAACGAAGGCGAAAACCGCGCCAAATTCGTCAACCAGACATTTCCGGGCTACTCCTATGACCGGTGGTATCGCACCGGCGATCTGGTTCAGCGCGATGAGCACCACGGCCTGGTGTTCCAGGGCCGCATGGACGATCAAGCGAAAATCCAGGGATATCGCATCGAACTATTGGAGATCGAAGAGGTGCTGAGGCGCGTGTCGGGCACCACCGAAGCCGCCGCCGTGCTGTGGCCCGTCAGCGAAACGGGAACGGCAGAAGGCGTTGTTGGATTTGTCTGCGCCGCAAACAGCACGGAGCGCGAAATCGTTGCGGGTTGCCGTACCCACCTTCCCAGCTACGCCGTGCCCAGAAAGATCGTGACCATCGACGCCCTGCCCCTTAATGCGAATGGCAAGGTTGATCGCAATGCACTTCGCAAAATGTATCTGATCGGAAAATAATTACCGCTGGATGTTTTTTCGCTTGAGCGGGCGGAACGAAAGCTGGGCCAGGGATTTTGCCAAGGCACGGGCACCGTTCGCGGGCCTCATCAGCAGACGCGGCCGCTTCAGATCCTTCACCGCGCCGCCGACCGCCACGGCATTGCGATTTTCGTAGCCGTCGGCGTCCAGCAGCCTGACCCCGCGCCAGACCTTTTTCATTGCGCGGGCGATTTTGTCCGGTGTCCGGTCCTCGTCGTCCCTCACCACGATATTGATCAGGAAAAGCCCATCCCTGTTCAGGCGAGCCTTGACCAGCCGGAAGAAGCCATCGGTCAGCAGATGCGGTGGAATTATCTCATCGGCAAAGGCGTCCAATATGATGGCGTCATAACGGGCCGTCCGGCGGCGCAGGAAACCGGCGCCGTCTGCCGCATGGCAATCCACCGTCTTGGGCATGTGAAAATAGCGCCGCGCGATCTGGAAGGACAATGGATCGATGTCCACCAAGGTCACCTGGACACCGGCCCGGGATAGCATGGTCGCCAGAGTGCCCCCTGCACACCCGATCATCAGGATGTGGGCGGCACGCTTCTGACGCACCAGCCCAAACAGGGCATGAATATATTCGGCCAGGCTGACGCCATGGCGATCGGCGACGCTTTGATGATCCTGCGCCTGCCAATAGGAAATCCCGCCCGTGCGATTGTCCTGGGCCAGCACAATTTCGGCGGGACGGCCCTGCTTGCGAGGGGTCAGGCTTGGCTCGCTTCCACCGCGATATACCGGCCCCGGCGGAACAGGAAATAAAACGCCACCAGGAAAGCGGCCATCAACATGGTGGTGTAAAGCTGGCTCTGCAGGTCCGGAATCATGCCCATCGCGACCAGAACCGCGACAATGCCGATCACGGTGGCATAGCTCAGGCCCGGAAACAGCCACATCTTCAACGCCAATTTCTCCCGCGCTTCGGCGGACAGCTCATAGCGGTGACGGATCTGGGCGATACAGATCATCAGATAGAGAAACAGCATCGCGGTACCGGACGCATTGACCAGAAAGGTGAAGACGCCGGTGGGTGAGATGATGGACGCCAACATCGCGCCATAGCCGAACACCGTGCCGACCAGGATGGCACGCGCCGGAACATTGCGCTTATTCAAGACGACCAGGCTTTTGGGCGCATCACCATGCGCCGCCAGTGCGAACAAGGCACGCGACGTCACGTAAAGGCCCGAGTTGAGGCAAGACAACACCGCTGTCAGTACGATGATGTTCATGGCCATCGCCGAACCGGGAATGCCGACCAGGGTCAGCGCCGCGACGAAGGGTGATTGACCTGACTTGATGGTGGTCCAGTTCACCGCAGCAACGATGAAGAAGATCGACAGCACATAGAACAGCACCACCCGCACCACCAGGGTGGTGGACATGGACGCAATAGCCTTGACCGGCTCCTTGGATTCCGCCGCCGCGACGGTGGTGATTTCAGCCCCCGTCAGCGAGAAGATCACGGTCGCCACGCCCGCCAGCACCGATAAGGCGCCATGCGGCGCGAAACCGCCAAAGGCCGTCAATGCCGAAACATCGGCGCTGTGGCCCGGAGTCAGACCCAGGACATAAGACCCGGTAATCAGGATGAAGGCGATGATCGCCGCGACTTTGATGGACGAGAACCAGAATTCGAATTCGCCATAGGAACGCGCCGACATCATGTTGACGCCCGTCAGGCACACCAGCAGCACCAATCCGATCAACCAAACCGGCGCCGCGATCCATTGAGCAATAATGAGGGCGCCGGCGATCGCCTCCACCGCCACCACGATCATCCAGAAATACCAATAGAGCCAGCCGCCGACGAAGCCGAAGGAATGGCCCAGCACCTTGCGGGCGTAATCGGTGAAAAAGCCGATGCCGGGATTGGCCACCGCCAATTCCCCCAGCATACGCATCGAACACAAGATCATTGCGCCCGCCAGAATGTAGCAGACGACCACCGCGGGCCCGATGGAAGCGATTGCCGCGCTGGAGCCGACAAAAAGACCTGCGCCGATGATCCCGCCCAGCGAGATCATGGCAACATGACGGGACTGCAGGGTATGACTGAGACGTGGCGTTTCGCTCATACGCTGCGGCGTCCGGCGAGCACGTCACGATCCACCGGCAATTGGCGAATACGAATATCGGTCGCCGCCGCGATGGCATTGATGAGAGACGGCGGCCCCGCGGTACAACCCGGTTCGCCAATGCCGCCGGGCGCTTCGCTGCTTTGGATGATATGCACGTCGATTGCCGGGGTCTCGTTGATCCGCATCATGCGATAATCGTTGAAATTACTCTGCTGCACCCGGCCCTTCTCCACCGTGATATTTCCGTGAAGCGCCGCAGTCATGCCGAAGATCAATCCGCCCTGCACTTGCGCCTTTAAAGTATCGGGGTTGACCACGCGGCCGGCATCGACAACCGCCGTCATGCGACGGATGTGAACACTGCCGTCTGGGCCGACCTCCACTTCCGCCACGGTCGCCATGTAGGTGCCGAAAGCAAACTGGGCGCAGACACCGCGGCCATGACGGGCCGGCAACGGCCGGTCCCAATTGGATTCGCGCGCCACCCGTTCCAGTGCCACGCGCAGGCGCGGATTTTTCGTCTTCAGATGGGCAATCCGGAAAGCGATGGGATCCTTGCCGGCTTTTTTTGCCAGCTCGTCCATCATGCTTTCGATGGCAAAGACCGTGTTGTTGGGACCGACGCCCCGCCACCAGCCCACGCGTAACGCGCGCGGTTCGGCCTGCGAATATTCGATGCGCTGATCGGCCACGTCATAGGGCATTTCGGTCGCGCCATCGAGGGCATCCATGTCGATGCCCTTTTTCAAGGGCCCGAACATGCGCACGATGACCGAGCCGCCCGAGACCCTGTGGGTCCAACCGGTAATCTTGCCGTCCGAATTAACCGACGCAGCCATCACATTGCGATATGCGGGACGATACATGTCCTGGTGCATGTCTTCTTCGCGGCTCCAGATCACTTTTATTGGGCCGTCCACTTTCTGTGCGATGCGGACGGATTTCTCGACCATGTCGGTGTCCAGCCGGCGCCCGAAGCCGCCACCCAGCATGAAATTGTGGAAAGTCACTTTGTCCTGCGGGATGCCCAGCACCTTGGCGGCCGCGCCTTGGGCACTGGCCTGCACTTGGCTGCCGCCCCACATCTCGCACGTGCCCTGTTTTACATGGACAGTGAAATTCAAAGGCTCCATCGGCGCATGTGCCAGGAACGGCACCTGATAGGCGGCGTCGACCCGCGCATCCTTGGCCAGACCCTTGTCGGCATCGCCCTCTTTCTTGGCAACCACGCCGCGCCGGCTGGCGACTTCAAGCTCTTCCATGAGCTGGCGCGAATTGCGTGTGCCGTTGGGGCCGTCGTTCCAGCGGGGCGCCAGCGCCGCCAGGCCTTGCTTCGCCGCCCAGTAATGATCGCCAACCACGGCAACCATATCGTCCAGCACAACCACCTGACGCACACCAGCGACTTTGAGCGCAGCCGCTTCATCGACGCCTGCCACCTTGCCGCCGACCACGGGCGTTGCCATCAAGGTCGCGACCTTGAGACCCGGCATGCGGACGTCGATCCCGTACTGCGCCTTGCCGTTGACCTTGTCGGGTGTGTCCAGGCGTTTGACCGACTTGCCGATCAGCTTGAAATCCTTGTCCGCCTTGAGCGGAGGATTTTGCGGCGCCGGCAGTTTGGCGGCCGCCGGTGCAAGAACGCCATAACCGAGCCTGCGGTTGTTGGCGTCGTCGATGACTTCGCCATTTTCCGTGCGCAGGGACGACGGAGAAACATTCCATTGCGTGGCTGCGGCCTGCACCAGCATGGCGCGCGCGCTGGCACCGACCTGACGCAAGGCGGTGTAGAAGGCGCGGATTGAGGTCGAGCCGCCAGTGCCCTGGCCGCCGCCCATGGGCGAGCCATAGATCGCATCGCTGGGGGGCGAGGCTTCCGGCGTCACCCGGTCAATCCCGACATCCAGTTCGTCGGCCAGAAGCTGGGCCAGCGAGGTATAGACGCCCTGTCCCATTTCTTCCTGCGGCATGATCAAGGTCACATGCCCGTTCGGATCGATGCGGACAAAAGCCTCGGGCCGCAGCACATATTTCGCGGGAGCCTGCGCCATCGCGCGGCCGACAGGGAAGGCAAACAGCAGGCCGCCGCCAGCCGCCAGGCTGACTTTCAGGAATTCGCGCCGGGACGTTCCAGTCAAGGTTTCGGTTTTTCCCATGGCGGACATTCCTACCCCCTAGATTTTCGGACGGGCCGATTCTTACGCTTTTCATTGCAACTGCGCAAAAGCCGGGAAAAGCCCCTTCCTGGGGGCGAGCCGGGACCGGAACAGGGGTTCACGCGTTGCCTTAGTGATTTGGAATGCCTGGGAAAGGACCGAACATGCATATCGATATTGTCATGCTGCAGCCATTGGTGGCGCTGCTCTTTGGAATTCTGATCCTGATCTTACCTCGGCTGCTCAATTATCTGATCGCAGTCTATCTGATCCTGGTCGGGTTGACGGGTCTTTTCCCTCATCTGTTCACATCATCCGTATAAGGAGTATTATCATGACCGCTACCCGACACCCCACCCCGGGGCCAAAAATTCCGGAACATCTGTCCACCACCAAGCCTGCGACCAGCAAAGAAGAAAAAATCGACCGGCAGATGGAGGATTCGTTCCCCGCCAGCGATCCGCCTTCATTCTCGGGCGGCAATCACATTGTTGGTGCCCCGGTGGCGCGCGAAAGTGAAACTCCGTCAGGAGATTCGCCGGAAGTGAAAGATGCCGAGAAGAAAGTAAAAGATGGCAGTGCAAAGAGGCCGCAGAAGTACTGATGTAAGCTCAATCTGCCAATGGCTTCGCCATGTGGGCGAGAGCTGGAGTGTGATGCGAGTGCCTTAGCCCTTCATGGCGTCGAGGACACCCGCTTCGGTAAGGATTTGCGGCAGTATCACCGGCTTTTCGGCGTTGGGCGCGTAATAAAGATAGAGCGGAACGCCGGAGCGGCCATTCTCGCTCAGCATTTTGGTGATCGCATCATTGCGGTTGGTCCAGTCGGCGATCAGATATTCCACATGGCGATCGTTGAACGCGGCCTTGATACCGGGCTGGGACAGCACAGCCTTTTCATTGACCAGGCACGTGATGCACCAGGCCGCGGTCGCATCCACGAAAACCGGCTTGCCGCTGGCGCGCAAGGACGCCAGCCTTTCCGGCGTGAAAGCCTTTGCATTGGCGGTGGCGCTGGTAGCCGGCGGCGGCACGCCTTCGCCCTGCAGCATCGAGATCCCGTAAAGGCTGGCCAGCAGCACCAGAAGCGCGGCGACCGTGCCGACGCCGCGGCCACCAGTCGAAAGATCGCGCGTCACAGTCCAGAGCCAGGCTGCCAGCGCGAAGGCCACAAACGCCGCCAGCACGATAGCCACGCCATTGGCGCCGGTTTCCTGGGCCAGCACCCAGACCAGCCAAGCCGCCGCGCCATACATTGGGAAAGCCAGGAATTGCTTGAGCTTCAGCATCCAGGGGCCCGGCTTGGGAATGAAGGACAGCATACGCGGCCAGACGCCCAGGATCAGGAATGGCAGCGCGAAGCCGATGCCCAGACCCAAGAAGATCAGCATCGCCGAGGTCACGCTCTGCGTCAGCGCGAAGCCCAGCGCCGCCGCCATGAAGGGCGCCGTGCACGGCGCCGCGACGGCGACCGCCAGAACACCCGTGAAGAATGCGCCGAAAGGACCGGAGCGCTGCGCCAGACTGTCGCCGACCGTGATCGAACCGACTTCGAACACGCCAGATAGATTCAAGCCGACAGCAAAGATCAGCAAAGCGAAACCCGCGACCGCGATGGGTTGCTGTAGCTGGAAACCCCAGCCGACCGTTGCACCACCCTGCCGCAGCAGAACGATCACCAGACCGAATGCCAGGAAACTGAGAATGGCGCCCGCGCTATAGGCAAAACCTTCGCGCGCCGCTTCGCGGTGCTGGCCGCCGCCATGACCGGCCAGGGCCAGCGCCTTCATCGCCAGGATGGGCAGCACGCAGGGCATGGCATTGAGAATGATGCCGCCCAGGAAAGCGGAAAGAATTGCGATCCAGAGTGTGATGCCGCCCGTCGCCTCGCCGCTTGTACCCGCCGCACCAAAGGCATCCGGCACCGGACCGGACGGCGCATCGACCGTCAGCGCCTGGATCGAACCATCGGACGATTTCAGCACCAGCACGCCACTCAGCGCGCCCGTCATCGCCGCAGCCTTGTCGCCGGGCGAAAGCCGCAGCACCAGACCATCCTTGGTGAAGCCCATTTTCTGCGGCGCCGCGCCTTTGACGATGCCGGGCTTGTCGGGGAAGAAATCCGCTTCGACGGGATGGGCCGCCGCCAAAGCCGGCGCGTCGGCATAGAGATCGAGATTCTTCGACAGCGCGTAATTCAGCTTCCAGGGCGATACGACCGGCAGAAGATTGCGCGCGGCGGCGAAGTCCTTCGCCACCGCCGGATCGGGCGCCGTAGGGCCGACCTTGATCGGAAGCGTGAGCGCCGCTTCTTCGGGGACGCAAATATCCTTGCAGACCAGCCAGAAGGTTGCAGCCTTCAGCGTGACGGTGTCGCCAACTTTCGCGTCGGCCGGCACGGTGAGTTTCTGCAGCAGCCAGAGCTTGCCTTCATAGCCGTAATCCATCAGCGGACCGACCGGCAGACGCTTGGGCGTGGGCCATTGGATGGCGCCGGCACTCCAGCCCTGCGGCAAGGCCCACTTGATTTCACTGGGAGCGCCGGCATCGCCGGGATTGACCCAATAAGTGTGCCAGCCTTCGCGGATATTTTCTTCCAGCGCCACGGTGATGCTGCCACCGGGCGGGACGGCCAGGTCTTCCGCCACCAGCTTGGCATGGACCTTGGGCAGTTCGTCGATGCCCTGCGCCAAAGCCGGCGTGGCGATGGCAAGGCCCAGCAGAAACAGGAAGTTTTTCATGGCGTGACCTATATCCGTTCGGGTGGTTTTTCGCTAGGTGAAGGCAAAAGGTTACGGCTGACATAGGCTTGCTGGCATGAGGGTTACTGGCGGAAAACTGGGCGGAAGGCGGCTGATCGCGCCGGACGACGCCCGTGTACGGCCTACGTCAGATCGGACGCGCCAGGCGATTTTCAATATCCTGGAGCATCGCGATTTCAACATCGGTTTCAGCGTGGAAAATGCCGCCGTGGTCGATCTGTTTGCGGGGACGGGTGCTCTTGGGATCGAAGCCTTGTCGCGCGGCGCGCGTTTCTGCCTGCTGGTGGATGATTCCGCAGAAAGCCGGGCCTTGCAGCGGGAGAATATCGAAGCTTTGGGACTGACCGGCGCCACCAAGATCTGGCGGCGCGACGCCACCGACCTGGGACCGCTGGGCGCAGGCGGGGGCGGACCGTTCAATCTGGTCTTTCTCGATCCGCCCTATCGCAAGAACCTGATCGCACCCGCGCTGAAGTGTCTGCGCGAAGGCGGCTGGCTGGCGCCGCGCGCGCTGCTGATCGCCGAAACGTCCAAAGGCGAAAATTTCGACACGACCGGCTACGAGACGCTCGACACGCGCGATTATGGTGAAACCGAAATCACCTTCTTATCGCCGTCCGAATAGCCGTTCGATATCCGCCAGCTTCAGTTCCACATAGGTGGGGCGGCCGTGATTACACTGGCCGGAATGCGGCGTCGCCTCCATTTCCCGCAGCAGCGCGTTCATCTCTTCCGCATTCAGGCGGCGACCAGCGCGCACGCTCATGTGGCAGGCCAAGGTACCGGAGACTTCCTCCAATCGTTCCTTCAGCGACAGCGCATTGCCGGTCTCGGCGATTTCATCGGCCAGATCGCGAATCAATCCTTTGAGATCGAGCTTGCCCAGCATGGCCGGGACTTCGCGCACCATGATGGCATCGGGCCCGAAGGCTTCGACGGCAAGACCCAGTTCGGCCAGTTCGCCGGCACGAGAGGTGACGCGCGCGACTTCGGCAGGATCCAGTTCCACCACTTCCGGAATCAGGAGCGGCTGGCGCGCGATACCGCCTTCGGCCAGCGCTTTCTTCATGCGCTCATAGACCAGCCGCTCATGCGCGGCGTGCTGATCGACAATGACAATGCCATCGGCGGTCTGCGCCACGACATACGTTTCGTGCAACTGGGCGCGCGCTAATCCCAACGGCGTATCCATTCCTGGCGCATCGATCGGCGGGAATTCTTCCACGCGCGCGGACATCGCCGCGCCACCTGCGAACAGTGAAGACGGTTCCTGCATTCCAGGCGCATAGGATGACGCGCGATACGGCGGGGGCTGGAAGGACGGCGTGAAATGCGGTGATTGCCGCTGGAATGCCGACAAGGCGGCACCTGCCACCGTGGTCGACGCACGATGACCGGCCTGGGTCAAAGTGTGTTTCAACGCTCCTACAATCAGGCCGCGTACCAGCCCGGCATCCTGGAACCGCACTTCCGTCTTGGCGGGATGAACATTCACATCGACGAAGGCCGGATCGCATTCCAGGAACAGCGCCAACGCCGGATGACGATCGCGCGCCAGGAAGTCTGCATAGGCGCCGCGCACCGCTCCGATCAGCAGTTTGTCGCGCACCGGGCGGCCGTTGACGAACAGGAACTGCATCTGCGCATTGGCGCGATTGTAGGTGGGCAGTCCGGCGTAACCGCTGAGCGTCACGCCTTCGCGCGACGTTTCCACCTTGGCGGCATTGTCGTGAAAATCGCGTCCCATGATGCGGGCCAGCCGCGTCAGGCGGCTTTCCAGCAGATCGCTTCCGCCTTCCAGATCCAGCGTGCGCCGTCCGTCGACAGTGAGTGTGAAAGCGACATCGGGCCGCGCCATCGCCAGCCGCTTGACGATATCCTGGGTGGCAAGATCTTCGGAGCGTACACTTTTGAGAAATTTCAGCCGCGCTGGGGTGGCGTAGAAAAGCTCTCGTACTTCCACGCGCGTGCCGTGCTGGCCGGCCGCCCGGAATGCGGTGGGATGCGGGCCGCTGACCACACCGCCTTCGACATCGATCTGATGCGCCTCGCCTGTTCCGATGCGGCTGGCCATGGACAGCCGAGCCACCGCGCCGATGGACGGCAGCGCTTCGCCGCGAAAGCCCAGAGTTTCGATATGCGAAAGATCGTCTTCGCCGTTACGTTCCGGCAATTTCGAAGTCGCATGCCGCTCGATGGCGAGACAAAGCTCGTCCGCCTCCATTCCGCTGCCATTGTCTTCGACCAGGATCAGATCGGCGCCACCATTGGAGGTGGCGATGTCGATGCGGCTGGCGCCCGCGTCCAGCGCGTTCTCGACCAGTTCCTTCACCGCCGCGGCAGGCCGCTCCACCACTTCGCCGGCGGCGATGCGGTTGACCGTGCCTTCCGATAATCGCCTTATCGGCATGCCCCCTCCGCCCTGCGCAGCTTACTTTTGCGCGCTGGCTCGCGCCCGCGCGCAATAAGCGCTGCTACGGGCACCTCCCCCGTCAGCGTGCTTCGCACGCGCGGGGTAGGCAGGCCTCGGCCAAGACGCACCGCCCTCTTCAATAGGATCAACCTTCTTTCAGGAACTGCCGCGCCAAGATCTTGCCTTCTTCGACACCGGGCTGGTCGAACGGATCCACATTCATCAAGCGGCCCATCAGGATCGTTTCCAACATGAAATGCATCATCAGGGCGCCCATCTCGAACTCGTCGACCTTGGACAAATGAATCTGCCGCACCGGCCGTCCATTCTTGGAAAGCGTCTGGGCGGTGGCGCGGGCTTCCGCATCCACCAGATCGCCGAGCCTTTTTCCTGCGAGATATTCCAGACCAAGTTGCTTGGCGCGGGCGCGCGGCGCTGCCGGGCCTTTGCCCTTGGTATCGACGCTTACCAGGGTGAACAGCGCGTTGCCGGGACCGTCACGGAACAGCTGCAGCTGGCTGTGCTGGTCCACCGGCCCAAGCACGGACACCGGCGTTGAGCCTTTGCCGTCCTTGCCCAGACTTTCCGCCCAAAGCTGACGCCACCAGCCGCCGAACACCTGCAGCTTGTCGGCATAGGGCCACAGGACGGTGGTGGCGAGCTTGCCTTCCGCCGCCAGCGCCTGATGGAGCGCCGCGCCGACCGCAGCAGGCGCATCGGCGGGATTTTTTGCCGCCATGGTCATTTCGAGAACCGCTTGCGCGCCCGCACGCAGCTTTTTCACATCGAGTCCCATCAGGATTGCCGGCAGGATACCGACCGTCGTCAGCACCGAATACCGCCCGCCCACACCCGTGGGATGGTCGAGCCGCGACGCTCCGATGCTGTCCGCGAAATCGGCCAGCGGGCTTTTGTGCGGTTCGGTGACAATGGTGAAATGCTTTTTCAGCGATTTCACGCCCGCCTTCTCCAGCGCCTCAGCCGCTGTCAGCACCTGCATCAAGGTTTCGGCGGTGCCGCCGGACTTCGAGATGGCGATAAAATGCGTCTTCTTCAAATCGAAGCGCTTGAGCGCTGCCGTCCAGGAAAAAGGATCGGGATTATCGTGGAATTCCACCCAGGGCGTCGACGCGCGGCGTAAGGCCGTCAATGCCTGGCCGCCCAGCGATGACCCGCCAATGCCCAGCACCGCCACGGTTTTCATGCCCTTGATGCCGGCAGCCAACTTTGCCGCCGCTTTCACATCGTCGGTGCGGGCCGGGATTCCCAGCAGTTCCAGCGAACCGCGCTGTCCGCGCAGCCAGTCCAGCGCGGGGCCGGCAGCGGCCAGCGCTTTGTCGTAATCGGTTTTGGGTATCGCACCCTTTCCGGACAAAGCGAGATCGAGAGAAACCTTGAACGGCGAATTTTTTGATTCGGGCATGGGTCAAACTCTAGCAGAAGGGTTGATGGAAGCGGCCCAGCCCTATGACGTCAACAGAGACTCACGGCCGGGGCGGCGGCGGCTTTGCCGCCGGATCGGCAACGGCTTTGGTGGCCGGTGTTTCCACCGGCCCGGACTGGCCTTTTGTCGCTGCCCCTTGCGCGGGAACGGAACCCTGGGATGGCGGCGCAGGCCGGACCGGCGGCTTGGGCGTCTGGGGGGCAGCCTTTCCGTCCACCGGCGTTCCGGCCACAACAACGGTAAGGCGCACAGGGTCGAACAATCTTTTTGCGACCCGGTTTACATCGTCCAAGGTCACGGCCTGGATCAGTGCGTTGCGCCGCGCGACATAGCCGATATCCAGCCCCTGGCGCTGGAAGGTGCCGAGCTGCGAGGCGATGCCGGCGTTGGAAGCGAAGGCCAGCGGAAACGACCCCGTGAGAAATGTCTTGGCGTCGTCCAGTTCCGTTTGCGTGATGCCGTTGGCGGCGATGCCGCCGAGCGTATCCTTCACCACCTGGATGGTCTGGCGGACCGCGTCGGCCCGGGTGGCAACCGAGCCCACCAGCACGCTCGCCTTGCGATAGGCGGTGAGCGATGTGCTGATGCCATAGGTCAGGCCGCGCTTGACCCGCACTTCGTCCGTGAGCCGCGACGAAAATCCGCCGCCGCCCAGAATGTAATTGGCGACATAGCCGGGAATGAAATCGGGATCGGCGCGCATGATGCCGGGCAGGCCGAACAGGATGGTGGGCTGCGGAACCGGCATCTGCAGCACATGAACGCCCGGATTTCCCAGCCGTCCGATATTGGGAAGGGGAGCCGGTGTGGCGCCTGATACAGGCCCGAACGTATCGCCGAGAAGTTTCTGCGCCGCGGCCGCCGTAATATCACCCGCGACCGCAACCTGCAGGCCGCCCTTGACCCAATGACTTTTCGCGAAAGCCCCCAGATCCTCAGTGGTGATGGCCGCAACGGTGCCGACATCGCCATCGCTGGGAAGCCCGTAAGGATGACCGTTGAAGAATGTCTTGGCGAAGCCGCGGCGGGCCACGGTGGGCGGCTGGCTCCTGCCTTCCTGGATGCTCTGGATGATCTGTGCGCGCACGCGCGTTACGGCTTCGGCATCGAAACGCGGCCGGGTCAGCGCCGTTTGCAGCAGTTGCATGGCAAGCGGCGCATTTTCCGTCAAAGTGACAATCGTAATCACAAGATCGTCACGCTCGGCACTGGCTCTGAGCTGGATGGCATGGCTGGCCAAGGCTTCATGGAAAGCGCGGGAATCCATGGTACCGGCGCCTTCGTCGAGAAGGGCCGCGGCGAAAGTGGCCAGTCCGGCTTTGCCCGCCGGATCGTGGCCCGAACCAGCCGGCAAGCCAATGGAGAAGGCGACGATCGGAACTGTGTGATCTTCGCTGAACCAGACCTCGGCCTTCTTGCCCAGATCGAGCGCCTTGATCTCGGCAGCGACTACGGGCGTGGCCACCAGACCGGAAAAAACCGCAAAGCAGAATGCGATGGCGATCCGGCTTCTCATTTGGCCGCTCCCGGCAGCAGATAGGCCGTCACCGCGTTGCGACGGATAAGACGCTGCGCGGCCTTTCGCACATCCGGCGCATCGACCGCGCGGATTCGGCCCGGCCACTCATTCACGTCATCCACCGTCAGACCGATCATCAGCGCCTGGCCATAGGCCGACGCCATCGCGAACTGGCTGTCGCGGCGATAGGTCACCGAGGCGATCAGCCCGGTCTTGGCGCGCGCCAGATCGGCCGCCTTGGCCTGGGAGGCAGAGAAATTCTGCATCACCTGATCCACCGCTTTTTCCAGCGTCTCCAGCGAAACGCCGGGCTTGGGCACGGCATAGACCGAGAATTCTCCCGCATCGCGGGCGTAGCCGTCATAGGACGCGCCCGCATCGGTGGCGAGCTTCTTTTCCTCCACCAGCACGCGATAGAGCGTGGCGGTCTGATCGCCGCCCATGATCTGCGCCAGGGTTTCGAAACTTTCCGCCTGACCCGGCGATGCCTGGGCATAGGACGGCACACGATAGATGCGCTGGAACAGCGGCACCTGGATGTCGGGCCGCGTCAAGGTCATGCGCGTTTCCGTCAAGCGCGGCGGCTCGGAAAATTCCGAGCGCGGCTGCAGCGGACGTGCCGCGACCTTGCCGTACTCGGCCTGCGCCATGACACGGATCTGCTCGGGCGAGACATCGCCCGCGATGATCAGGGTGGCATTGTTGGGTGCATAATGATGCTTGTAGAAGTCCTGGGCCGACATCTTGTCGATGCGGCGCACTTCCTCGGCCCAGCCCAGCACCGGCCTGCCATAGGGATGCGACATGTGCAGTGCCGCTTCCATCTGCTCGCCCATCAGGGCCTGCGGGTTATTCTCCACCCGCATGCGGCGCTCTTCCAGCACCACGTCGCGTTCGGTGGTGACGTTGCTTTCCGAGAGATCCAGATTGACCATGCGGTCCGCTTCCAGACCCATCGCCAGCTTCAGCCGGTCGACCGCGATCTGTTCATAGAAAGCGGTATAATCGTGGGTGGTGAAGGCGTTGTCCTCGCCGCCATTCTTGGCGACGGTCTGGGAAAAAAGGTCGCCCGGCGTCTGCTTGGTGCCGCGGAACATCATGTGTTCGAAGAAATGCGCCAGACCGGAAATACCGGGCGGATCATCGACCGCCCCCACCTTGAACCAAAGCATCTGGGTAACAACAGGCGCGCGATGATCGGGGATTACCAGAACCTGCATGCCGTTGGGCAGCGAGAACTGGAATGTCTGAGCCGCCGGCGTGGATGTGGGTGCCGATGCGGCAGGCGCGGCCATAGCCGTCGCCAGCAGCAGCGCGAAAACCGTCCTCCTAGAACCAGTCAAACCAGCCGCCGCTGCTCTTTTCGGTTGCGCCCTTGGCATTCGGCGCCGCCTTTGCAGGGCTGCCCAGGATGCGATCGGTGAAGCTGGGATCGGCGCCCTGCATGTTCTTTTCGTCGGACTGAAGCTGGGCGCGAACCGTAGGGTCCGCGGTCTGCGTCTTAGCATTGGCGAGCAGCATTTTCTCGCTGGCCGAATAATTGCCCTGCATCTGGGCGGCGACCGTCGCCGGGTCGGCATTATTGAACATTGCCAATTCCGCCGAAGACGTGGGATCGATCTGGTTCAGCGGGGCTGCACCGGGCGATGGCGGGCGCAGATTGAAATCCGGCGGGATGATCAGCGGCGCCTTTGTGGTGACCGCGAATTCGTCGGGAGATTGTTTGGTGAGGCCCGCCTCCTCGCGAAAGGTATCGCAAGCCGCCAAGGTGACAAGGCTTGCGCCCAGAACGGCGAAACGAAGAACACGCATGGACCGCATCGGTCTGCTCCCAATCACTCAAGCCTCCGCTTGGGGCTTGAGCACTTCATATATGATCGCGACGGCGCCAAAGGTGATGGCGATATCGGCGACGTTGAAGACATACCAGTCATAACCGAAACCGTAAAAGTGGAAAAAATCGGCCACCCGGCCATAGACCAGCCGGTCGATCAGGTTCCCCAACGCGCCGCCGATCACAAGACCGACGCCGACCGCCAGGGAAAGACTGGTCATTCCCCACAGCCAGTAGCCAAGACCCGCCACCGCCGCCAGGGCAACCACCACCAGGAATGCCGTTCCCCAAACGCTGGACGCCGGAAACAGGCCGTATGAGACGCCAGGGTTCCACACCATGATCAGATTAAAAAACGGCAAGACCGGAATCGACTGCCCTGGACCCATGTGCAGGAACCCGGCCCCGTACAGCAGGCCGAATTTGGAAACCTGGTCGGCGAACAGTGCGGCAGCCGCCGCGACCAGGCCCCACTCCCGCGGGCGGGTCTTGCTCATGCCGGACTCGTTTCGGCGCGGCTCTCGTTCACCGCCGCGTCACAACGATCACAAAGATCGGGATGGTCGGCGTGACTTCCCACTTCGGTCAGCACCCGCCAGCAGCGGTCGCATTTTTTTCCTGCCGACAAATTGGCGATAGCGGCCACGCCCTTTACGTCGGGCAGGACAAAGGCGCCGGGCGGCGCTTCGCCGGAAACGATGGTGATGCCGGAGGTGATCGCGACTTCTTCGAACGGAACGGATTTGAGAATCGCCGCATCCGCCTTGTCGGCCACATACAGCGTCGGCGCCGCTTCCAGACTGGAGCCGATATTCTTCGCGGCCCGTTCCAGTTCCAGCGCACCGGTGACGACACGGCGGAGTTCGCGAATGCGCTTCCATTTTTCCACCAGCGCCGGATTGGCCCAGGCGGGCGGCACGGCGAAGAAGGTTTCCAGATGCACGCTTTCGGCCTCGGGGAAACGCGACAGCCAGGCTTCTTCCATGGTGAAGCACATGATGGGCGCGAACCAGGTGACGACGCGGCGGAAAATCTCGTCCATTACCGTACGCGTGGCGCGGCGGCGCTTGGCGGTGGCGGCGTCGCAATAAAGGACATCCTTGCGGATGTCGAAATAGAAGGCCGACACTTCATTGGTGCAGAAATTGAACAGGGTCGCGGTAACCCGGTTGAAGTCGAACGCGGCATAACCTTCGCGGACCTGGACATCGATCTCCGCCAGCTTGGCCAGCATGAAGCGTTCCAGCTCCGGCATCTGGTCGGCGCCGATGCGTTCCTTCTCGTCGAAGCCCGCAAGATTGGCGAGCAGGAAACGGATGGTGTTGCGCAGGCGGCGATAGGCTTCGATGTTGGCCTTGATGATGTCCTGGCCGATACGCAGATCCTCGGTGAAATCCGAAGATGCGGCCCATAGACGCAAAATCTCGGCACCGTTCTTTTCCGCGATGACTTGCGGCGCCAGCGTATTGCCCAACGACTTGGACATTTTGCGGCCCTGGTCGTCCAGCACGAAGCCGTGGGTGAGAACACCCTTGTAGGGCGCGCGCCCGCGCGTTCCCACCGACTCCAGCAGGGACGACTGGAACCAGCCGCGATGCTGGTCCGAGCCTTCGAGATAGAGATCCGCCTGGTCGGCCTTGGGCCAATGCGGATCGATGGGATTTTCCACCGTGAAGACATGGGTCGATCCGGAATCGAACCAGACGTCCAGAATATCTTTGATCTGTTCGAAGTCTTCCGCCTTGCGGCCCTCGCCCAGGAAACGCTCAGGCGCAGACGTGAACCAGGCGTCGGCCCCTTCGGCCGCGAATGCATCTTCGATCCGCTGGAACATAGCGGGATCGTTCAACACGGTGCCGGATTTTTTCTCCACGAAGATCGCCAAGGGTACGCCCCAGGCGCGCTGACGCGACAGCACCCAATCGGGACGGCTTTCCACCATCGCACCGATGCGGTTCTGTCCCCGCGGCGGATACCATTTGGTTTGCGCGATGGCAGCCATCGCCATCTCGCGCAACGTCTTGTTGCCGAAACCCGGCATCTTCTTGTCGATGGCGACGAACCATTGCGGCGTCGCGCGAAAGATCACCGGCGCCTTGGAGCGCCAGCTGTGCGGATAGGAATGGCGCAGATTGCCCTTGGCGAGAAGCTTGCCTTTCTCGATCAGGGCCTTGATCACCGCGCCATTGGCGTCACCGTCCTTGCCTTCGGGCGTGAGGATCTTCTTGCCCGCGAAATACGGCACTTTGGGGCCGTAGGAACCGTCAGGCTCGATCAGGCTGAAGGCGTCGGGATTTTTCCCGGCATAACCCGGGAAAGTCGATGTCATCAGTTCGAAATCGTCTTCGCCATGACCGGGCGCGGTATGTACAAAACCCGTGCCGGTGTCGGCCGTGACATAGGCGCCAGCCAGCAGCGGCACTTCGAAATCATAACCCAGGCTGCGGAAGGGATGGGCGCAGATGGTTGCGGCAAGCTCGCTCTGCTCCACCGTGCGCACCCGGCTCAGCATCATCTTCGCCTGCTTGGCGAGATCCTCGGCCAGTAAGTCGGCCAGCAGAATCTGCTCGCCTGCCCGCGCCAGCGAACCGTCTGCCGCATCGGCGATCTGGTAGAGGCCGTAGGAAATTTCCGGCGAGAAGGCGATGGCGCGATTGCCCGGAATGGTCCAGGGCGTGGTAGTCCAGATCACCACAAAGCTGCCTTCCAAGCCGCCCTTCGTGATCGGGAATTTCACATAAATCTGCGGCGAGGATTTCTCGTGATACTCGACCTCGGCATCTGCCAGCGCCGTCTTCTCCACTGGCGACCACATCACCGGGCGGAAGCCGCGATAAAGAAGTCCGTTCTCGATGAATTTCATCGCTTCGCGCGCGATCACGGCTTCGGCGCGGAAATTCATCGTGGTGTAGGGGCGCTCGAAATCGCCGATCTGCCCCAGGCGCTTGATCTGCTCGCGCTGCACCTTCAGCCAATGGCTGGCGAAGACGCGGCAATCACGGCGCAGCACATCGGTGGGCACCTCGTCCTTGGATTTGCCCTCGGCGCGGTATTGCTCTTCGACTTTCCATTCGATGGGAAGGCCGTGGCAATCCCAGCCGGGCACATACGGCGCGTCCTTGCCCAGCATGCCCTGACTGCGGACCACGAAATCCTTCAGGATGTGATTGAGCCCAGTACCCGAATGGATGTCGCCATTGGCGTAGATCGGGCCGTCATGGAGCACGAATAGCGGCCGACCTCGGGCGCGGTCGCGCATCTTGGCGTAGAGGCCGATCTCATCCCAGCGGGCCAGCCATTTCGGCTCGGCCTCCGGCAGGCCTGCTTTCATGGGAAAGTCGGTGGCGGGCAGGAACAGGCTGGCGCGGTAGTCCTGCGCCGGGGCCTCGGTTTTGGGCGGATTGGACATGATCCGGCGCTTCTAACAGTGCGGCGGAAAGCCGTCCAGCGCAGGGACCCCGGGGGTGAGGGCCAGGATTTTGCGGGCCGTCTGCGCATCCGCGCCAATCTGAGCAATAAGGGCGTCAAGACTGGCAAATTTCGCTTCCGGCCGGATATAGGCGATCAACTCCACCGAAAGATGCTTGCCATAGAGATCGCCGTCGAAATCGAACAGATGCGCCTCCATCAAGGGCACGTCGATCTGGTACATGGGCCGGATGCCGAAATTGGCCACGCCGTCATGGCGGCCCACCGGCTTGTCATTCTCCATGATGGTGACCCGCACCGCGTAAACACCAAAAGCCGGCGCCAGACAGTGCCCCAGATGCATGTTGGCGGTGGGAAAGCCCATCGTCCGGCCCCGCGCATCGCCATGCTCGACCCGCGCCTCCACCGCCCACCAGCGTCCCAGCAGCCGGGCCGCATCTTCCGGCATCGCCGCCTTCAGGCTGTCGCGGATGCGGGTGGAAGAAATTTTCTCCGCCGCAGAGTCACCGGCGATCTGGGTGGCGGTGACCATGTCGAAACAGGTGACCGAAAAGCCTTCCATCTCGCCCATATAGCCGAGGGTGGCGACATTGCCGCCGCGTCCCTGCCCGAATTCGAAATCCGGTCCCACCACGACACCGGACAGACCCAGCCCCTTCACCAGCACATCGCAGACGAAATCCGGTGCACTGCGTTTGGCCATGCTTTCATCGAAGGTGAGCGCGAACATCGCGTCCACCCCAAGCTCCGCCAACAGGCGCGCCTTGGTGCGTAGCGGTGTCAGCCGGATGGAGTCGGGACGGGGACGAAAGAACTCGGCCGGATGCGGCTCGAAGGCCAGGACCGCCAATGCGCTTTTGCGCTCCTCGGCCAAGGCGCGGGCCTGGGCGATCAATGCCTGGTGCCCGCGATGGACGCCATCAAAATTGCCGATGGCGACAACCGCCCCCTGATAGATCGCCGGCACATCGTCGAAGTGGCGGAAGATGCGCATCGTCAGCTTTTTGGCCGCTTTGGCGCAAGCACCAGGGCCTCGCCCGTAACCACGATTGTGTCGCCGACTGCGCATACACAGTCCAATACGATCTGGCGACGCTCCCGGATTTCCTTGACGGTGCAAGTTGTGACGACGGTATCGCCGATCCGCACCGGCGCCTTGAAATCGGTGTGGGCCGACACGAAAATCGTTCCCGCGCCCGGCAGCTTCATGCCGATCACGGCTGAAATGAAGCCGATCGAGAGTGCGCCATGCGCGACACGTCCGCGAAAGATGGTCGACCGAGCATATGTCTCGTCGAAGTGAACAGGATTGAGATCTCCGGTCGCCTCCCCGAACATCTGAACGTCCTTTTCAGTAACGGTCTTATCCATGCTGGCGGATTGGCCGAGCTGAATATCTTCGTAATAAACCGTCACCATTGCAGCGCTCGCATGGCCGCCTTGGCGCCGACATTCGCGGCGGCGAACATCTCGCCCAGATGCTGGGCCGTGTAAGGCTCGATCTCCTCGCCATGCAGGCCGTCGGCGATAAACAATGCCGCAAGACCCGCGTCCTTTGCCCCCTTCAAATCCGTAATCAGGGCATCCCCCACGGCCAGCGCCTTGGAAGGCCGGCCTGCTGCCTCCAGTGCGACGTCGTAAATGTCCGGATAAGGCTTGCCGTAATACGCGACCGAGCCGCCGATCGACTCATAGGCCTGGGCCAGCGCGCCGGCGCACCAGCACAGCTGGCTGCCGCGATAGACCTTGAGGTCGGGATTGGCGCACAGCATGGTGAGATTTCTGGCCCGCATCGCCGCCAATATATCGGAATAATCGTCCGGCGTTTCGGTCAGATCGTCCACCAGCCCGACGCAAAGCGCCACATCGGCCTTGTCGATACCGACGCGGATGACGTCAATTCCGTCCAGCAATCCGGTGTCCTGTTCAGGCCCGATATAATAAAGGGACAGAGGCGCCAGCTTGGCCCTGGCTGCCAGATATTCGCGAACCGCGCCGCCCGACGTGACGATGGCATCATAAAAGTCCGTGGCGACGCCGAGGCGGCGAAACTGGTCCTCCACCGAACCAGGCGGACGCGGCGCATTCGACAGCAATATCACCTTGCCGTGCTCACGCCTGAAACGGCGCAGCGCCTCGGCGGCCTGCGGGAAAGGCGCATGGCCATTATGGACCACGCCCCAGATATCGCAGATCAGGGCGTCATGGTCGCGCGCGATCTCGCGGAGGCCGTCAATCAGGCGGGGGGAAGACATCGGCCCCGGATCGCATGACCCAAAGGAGCCGTCAACCGCCGGGCCGCGACAGCCTTATACGGCCTTGCGAAACTGTATCACGGGAGCCACATCGGGTTGTGGCCGGGCTGCCTCGTCGCGCACCGCGCGCGGCTCGCCGAACAAGAAGCCCTGGGCATAGTCGACGGTGTAGTCGAGGAGCTGCACCACCGTTTTTTCGTCCTCGACCCGCTCGGCGATCAGATTAAGGCCGTGGCGAGACAGAAGCTTCTTGAAATCCTCTGCCGCGACGGCAGCCCCGGCGTCGTTCATCCCACGAGTGAGAATGTCGGCGCGCACCTTCAGGTGGCGGAAACCCATCAGCTTCAGCTTGACGAAATCCAGCGCCAGGGTTTGGACATGGTCCATCGACAAGGCGAAGCCCAATTCCACCAGCCGCGCCAGATTCTGCTCCCCGACCGGGCCGGCCTTGAGAACTGCGTCCTGCGCGAATTCGAAGATGATCTGGCCGGCCAGATCGCGATTGGCCTGCATATAGTCCAGAAACTGGGGGAAGAACTCCGCATCGGCCAGCGTGTCGCCGGAAATATTGCAGAACACCCCGATCTCGCGGCTTTTCTGAGTGAGACGGCGCACAATCTGGACGCAGCGGAACAGAAGCAGATTGTCCACCACGCTCATCAATCCGGCCGGGGCCGCGACCTTGATATATTGCGCCGGCATGATCACCGAACCGTCCTCGGCACGCAGTCGCGACAAAGCCTCATAGAAGCGCAGCTTGCGCTGCGGCAGGCTGACGATGGGCTGCAAGTAAAGATCAACGCGATTTTCTTCCAGGCTGGCGCGAATGGTTTCCAGAAGGTCGCTTTCCCCAATCGTGGCCAGATAGGCGCCGGCGCTACCCTGACGGCGGCCGGTCGGCATCACGTGATCGGGGCTGATCTCGCTCTGTGTGGCGCGCGCGCTTTTGGAGATGCGGCCGGCAAATTCGCGCATCAGGCTTTCCAGCACCTGGAGCTCCGAGACGATCTTCTTGCCTTGCGCGTCGGTGCGCGCCTCGAGCTGGGTGCCGAGATCATCCATGCGATGACGGGTGGTCGCCAGAGCCTCTTCGAATTCCAAGGTCATGCGGCGCATCGCCGAAATTTCGCGAGCCGTGGCGTGCTTGTCCTGGCGGCGGGCAAACGCAGCTGACAATTGCTGTGTGAAGAGAAACGCCAGCGCGCCGGAAAGGATGCCGATCGGCCAGCCGGAGAAGAGCGCCATGGCCGCACCCAGAGTGGCGCTGGCGAAAAGACAGGTCAGCATTATCAGGAACCGGGTCATGCCCACTCCGGACGAATTTCAGGCCGAGACTGACGCCGGATCGTTTCCAATCTGTTAACCGGAATTTTCACGGGCTTTCAGGCGCACGACAGTAAACAAATGGTAAAAAAAAGCCCCGGCATCACTGCCGGGGCCATAAATCACGTATCTTCTTTCACGTGCTTTTAATCGCGATTGCGACGGTCGAAGCGGTCACCGCCGATCCCACCCCGCCAATCGCCCCGCGGCCTATCCTGTCGAGACTCCGATCGCTGCGGCGCCTGCTGAGGCTGCGGTGCCACTTGCTGCTGGGGCGCCGGATTGCTCCGTACACCCTGCCCGCCAAAATCGCGACGCCCGGAATCCCGATTGCCGAAATCGCGGCGTTCGGAGTTTTGGCCACCGAAATTCTGACGACCAGAATTCTGGCGATCCAAGTTCTGACGATCCTGGCGATTGAAATTCTGACGGTCATTGTCGAAGCGACGGCCGTCGAATCTGCGATCGTTGCCATTGTTGCCGAAGCCACGGTTCTCGAAGCCGCGATTGTCCGGAACCCGGTTCTGGAAATTACGGTTCTCGAATTGGCGATTTTCCGGCTGGCGATTGTCGAAGCGACGATTGTCACGATTGTCAAAGCGCCGGTTGTCGAATTGGCGATTGCCGAAGCCGCGATTGTTGTCGAAGCCGCGGAAGCCATGGCTGCGATAATAGTCCCGGCCTAGCGCAGAACCATAACGGCCCTGGTGCCACCAGCTGGGACGCGCACCGCGCCATTCGTCATTGCGCCAGCCGCCGCGGATCCAATATTGCCGGCGACCCGACCAATCACGGTAGTAGACCGGACCGTTGAACCATTCGTTGCCGTAATAGACCGGACCGTAATAGACGGGCATGTCCCAGTAATCGTCGGGGCAGCCATATTCATCGCAATAGCCGCCGCTGTCGTAAGAAAATCCGATCCCACCATCGGGCAGATCGCCATAGCCATAGTCCGATCCGTAAGCGTTGGGATCGCTATAGCCGTTATCGTAATACCCATTGTCATAGCCATACCCTTGGGCACTGGCGCAGGCTGACATTGTGGTGGCGCCCCCTGCCACCAGCAATGCGGTCAAAACCGCTTTCCAGGACATTTTCATCACGCACTCCACCGTTCGCGCAGGATCGCGCTTGGCATCAAATTCTGCCTTTGCGGTTGAACGCTGGCTGAACCGATAACGGCGGGATTGTGTTCGGGCCAAAAGAAAACGGCCCCGGTTGCCCAGGGCCGTTTTTCGTCGTGCGGTTCAAGATCTAGCGGTGATGTCCGCCGTGTCCGCCACCATGCCAGCCGCCACCGCCACCACCCCAGCCACCGCCGCGGTGACCACCCCAGCCGCCGCCGCCAAAGCTGAAACCGATGCTGGGGCCATAATATCCGCGGTAACCGCCATAGCCGCCGCGATAATAAGCCGGGCCGTAACCGCAGCGATAAGGACTGTACCAACGGCTATAAGGATCACAGGAATAGCCACGGTCGTAATAGCCAGGGCCATATCCATAGCCATCATAATAACCGGGACCGCCGATACCGACGCCGACCACGACCCGCGCCTCAGCTGGCGCGCTCGCCACCATTGTGGCGGCACCGGCCAGGATCATCGCGCTCAACGCAACTTTCGCGAATTTTTTCATCTCGAGTCTCCTTGCTCAAAACCTGGCGCGATGTTGGCCGCGCGCGGCTGAACCGCACATGAACAACGATTTCAGCCTTCGCGCGTTTGCAGGCAAATCGAAAAAACCTTTGAATCGCCATAATTGCGCGCGGCGCACACCGGCTTTCTTCCCCGTGAGGCCGATCGGTAAAAGCTCCGGGGGGAGCTTTTACCGGCCGAACGGCGGAGCCGCTGGCGGGGGAGTTCGGTAGCGGCAGTGTGCCGAACGTCTTCTGAGGGCTTGTCCCAAAGAAGACAGATGGGGGAATTCAAAGAACCTTGCCTTGACCTTCCTCCGGCCCCCTCCTAAATACCCGGCTATGGTTTGGCACTCTCATTCGATGAGTGCTGCCACGTGAGTTTTTTCATAGTAAAACCAATACCTTAGGAGAGGCACGCATGAAGTTCCGTCCCCTTGGCGACCGTGTGGTCGTCCGCCGCGTCAAAGAAGATACCAAGACCGCTGGCGGCATCATCATCCCCGAGACCGCTCAGGAAAAGCCGCAGGAAGGCGAGATCATCTCCGCCGGCCCGGGCGCCATCGACGAAAAGACCGGCAAGCGCACCCCGCTGGAAGTGAAAGCGGGCGATGTCGTGCTGTTCGGCAAATGGTCGGGCACCGAAGTGAAGATCGATGGCGAAGATCTCCTGATCATGAAGGAGAGCGACATCATGGGCATCATCGAAGGCCGCAAGGCAAAGAAGTAATAGCCCTCAAGCAGCGAAGCGGTAGGGCATCAAAGCCTGCCCCTTTCCTCTTCAAAACAGCATTCAACTGAATTCAGGAGAATAGAATAATGGCAGCCAAAGATGTGAAGTTCGGCGCCGACGCCCGCGAAAAGCTTCTGCGCGGCGTCGACATCCTTGCCGACGCGGTACAGGTGACCTTGGGCCCCAAGGGCCGCAATGTCGTGATCGACAAGAGCTTCGGCGCTCCGCGCACGACCAAGGACGGCGTGACGGTGGCGAAGGAAATCGAACTCGCCGACAAGTTCGAAAATATGGGCGCCCAGATGGTGCGCGAAGTCGCCTCCAAGACCAATGATGCAGCCGGCGACGGCACCACCACGGCGACCGTGCTGGCCCGCGCCATCGTGCGCGAAGGCTCCAAGTCGGTTGCCGCCGGCATGAACCCGATGGACCTGAAGCGCGGTATCGAGAAGGCGGTCGAAGCCGTCGTCGCCGAGCTCAAGAAGCGTTCCAAGAAGGTCAAGTCGAACGAGGAAATCGGCCAGGTCGGCACGATCTCTGCCAACGGCGACCGCGAAGTCGGCAACATGATCGCCCAGGCCATGTCGAAAGTCGGCAACGAAGGCGTGATCACGGTTGAAGAAGCCAAGAGCCTGGCCACCGAGCTGGACGTCGTCGAAGGCATGCAGTTCGACCGCGGTTATATCTCGCCCTACTTCATCACCAACGCCGAAAAGATGACGGTCGAGCTGGACGATGTCGCGATCCTGATCCACGAGAAGAAGCTCACCAGCCTGCAGCCCCTGCTGCCGATCCTGGAAGCCGTGGTGCAGGCCGGGCGTCCGTTGCTGATCATTGCCGAAGAGATCGAAGGCGAAGCCTTGGCGACCCTGGTGGTCAACAAGCTGCGCGGCGGCCTCAAAGTTGCAGCAGTGAAGGCACCGGGCTTCGGCGATCGCCGCAAGGCCATGCTGGAAGACATCGCCATCGTCACCGGCGGCCAGGTCATCAGCGAGGACATCGGCATCAAGCTCGAGAATGTGAAGATGAACATGCTCGGCACCGCCAAGAAGATCCGCATCGACAAGGAAAACACCACCATCGTCGATGGCGCCGGCAAGAAGGCCGACATCCAGGCCCGCGTCGGCCAGATCAAGGCCCAGATCGAAGAAACCACCAGCGACTATGATAAGGAAAAACTGCAGGAACGTCTGGCCAAGCTGGCCGGCGGCGTTGCGGTGATCCGCGTCGGCGGTTCGACCGAGATCGAAGTCAAGGAACGCAAGGACCGCGTCGACGACGCGCTCAATGCCACCAAGGCCGCGGTCGAAGAAGGCATCATCCCGGGCGGCGGCACTGCGCTGCTCTATGCCTCCAAGATGCTGGCCAACCTCACCGGCGAGAATGACGATCAGACCCAGGGCATTGCCATCGTGCGCCGTGCGATCCAGTACCCGATCCGCATGATCGTCCAGAATGCCGGTCAGGAAGCCTCGATCATCGTCGGCAAGCTGATGGAGCAGAAGTCGAACACCTACGGCTATGACGCCCAGAACGAGAAGTATGTCGACTTCATCGATGCCGGTATCGTCGACCCGACCAAGGTCGTGCGCGTGGCGCTGCAGAATGCGGCTTCGGTCGCCAGCCTGCTCATCACCACCGAGGCGATGATTGCCGACCGTCCGGAGAAGAAGTCTTCTCCGATGCCGGGCGGCGGCGGCATGGGCGGCATGGGCGACATGGACTTCTAAAGTCCGACGTTCAACCGATCAGAAATGCGAAAGGCCCGGTGGAAACACCGGGCCTTTTGTTTTACTCGCCCGTCGCGCGCGGCGCTTCCAGCACACGGACCGCCTGCCCGCCCCGCGAACCGCCGGATGAAAGCCGAAGTGCACTGAGCGCCGCACCGGCCAGCGCAAAGCCGACGCCCACCGCCAGAGCGATCCGCGTGCCGTTTACGGGATCGCGCGCCAGCAGCATCGCAACCAGCGCCGCACCGATGGTCTGGCCCAGCAGACGCGCGGTGCCCAACATGCCCGAGGCGCCGCCGCTGCGTTCGCGCGGCGCTGCCGCGATCATGGTGCGGTTGTTTGGGCTTTGGAACAGGCCGAAGCCCGCACCCGCCAATGCCATGCGCCAGACGATGTCGACCAGACTGGGATGGGGCGGGATCAGCGCCAGCGCTGCCAGCCCGCCCGCGAACACGATCAGCCCAACCCCACCCAGCAGGCCTGCCGGATAGCGTTCCGCCAATCGTCCGGCGATAGGCGCGGTGAAGGCGACGCCGATGGGCCAGGGCGTGATCAGAAGTCCGATCTGGACCGCCGAATAGCCGAAGCGATCCTGCAGATAGAAGGGCAACGCCACGAACGCCATCATCTGGGCGCAGAAGGACGCCACCGAGGTGCAGATCGACAGGCTGAAGATGGGAATGCGCAGCAAATCCACCGGCAACAAAGGCGAAGCGGCGTGAAGTTCGCGGCGCACCAGCACGGCACAGGCGATCGCGGCCGCGGCGAATTCCGATATGTAAAGATAGGACGCCTCGCCATGACCGGCGCTGTCGATGGCGGCGATACCGAGGCCGAACGTCAGTGCACTGAGGATCGCGCCTCGCCAGTCGAAGGAATGTGACGCGCGTGGCGTGTGGGGCAAGGCGCGCCGGCCCACGATGACCGCCGCAATTCCGACGGGAATATTGACGGCGAACAGCCAGGGCCATGTCCCCACGGAAAGAATTCCCGCCGCCAGGGTCGGCCCAACCGCCGCCGAAACCGCCACCACCAGCGCATTAATCCCGATGCCGCGGCCCAGCTGACTGCGGGGATAGGTGAAACGCACCAGCGCCGCATTCACGCTCATGATCCCGGCAGCGCCGAAGCCCTGCACGACGCGCGCGGCGGTCAACAGCACCAATGTGTGCGACAGGGCACAGAGAAGAGATGCGACCGTGAACAACGCCAATCCCGCCAGATAGACCCGGCGATAGCCGATGATCTCGCCCAGCGCCGCCAGCGGCAACAGCGAGATGGTGATGGCGAGCTGATACCCGTTGACGATCCAGACCGAGAAGGACGGGCTGGCGCTCAGATCCTGGGCGATGGTGGGAAGCGCCACATTGGCGATGGCGCCGTCAATCACCGCCATCACGATCCCCAGCACGATGGTGAGGATCGCCCAGTAGCGCTGGGGCAGCGGCAGGCCGTCTTCCAGATGAGGCGCAGACATGCCGCCGGTGATAATAGCCCTTGGCCGCCACCGCAATTCGCGGACGGTTTGCGCTATGCGCAAAAGGCGGTGCAGGCCCGGGACATTAAATGCCGGAAAGCCGGCGTTACTCGGTCGCGCGCCAATAGGGTTCGACGGTTCCCTTGTATTTGACCGTCATCGCATTGCCATGGCGGTCCACTGTCTTGCCGACCGCCAGCCGGACCCAACCCTCGCTGACGCAGTATTCCTCGACATTGTTGCGGTCGACACCATTAAAGCGGATGCCCACGCCCTTCTCCAGCAGTTCCGCATTGTGGAACGGGCTTTTGGGATCGGTGGAAAGGCGGTCGGGAA
This sequence comes from Pseudomonadota bacterium, assembly GCA_040389405.1. Classification (GTDB taxonomy): domain Bacteria; phylum Pseudomonadota; class Alphaproteobacteria; order Micropepsales; family Micropepsaceae; genus Rhizomicrobium. The sequence continues at coordinate 686,239 of JAZJZY010000003.1, forward strand.
GTGCATCGCTCATGGGACAAGACCTTGACGGAAACGAGGCTTTGATAGGCCGATCACCGGCTTGATTGCAATGCCGTTTCGCGCTCAAGTCCCGCCCGCATAAAAACCATCAGGGAGATCACTTTGGCCTTTACCATCTATGACGCGTCCGTGCCGCCGCTGGCCCATATGCTGGGCAGCTTTCATTCGGTTCTCACCAAGGCCGAAGCTCATGCCAAGGAAAAAGGCGAGGACGTCAATTCCTATCTCGAACTGCGTCTGGCGCCCGACATGCTGCCGTTGACAGCACAGGTCCGCATCGCAACCGATATGGCGAAGGGCGGCGCGGCCCGTCTGGCCGGCGTGGAAATCCCCACCTATGAGGACAATGAGACCACTATCGAGCAGCTCAAGGCGCGCCTGACCAAAGTCATCGCCTACCTCAAGAGCCTGGACGCCGCCAAATTTGTGGGCGCCGAGGATAAAGCGATCCACCTCAAATTCCCGAATGCGGAATTCAACTTCAACGGCAAGGACTATCTGAACAACTGGGTCCTGCCCAACGTCTATTTCCACATCACCACCGGCTACGACATCCTGCGCAACAAGGGCATCGCCCTGGGCAAGCAGGATTTCCTGGGGGGTCAGAAGTAAGCGAAAAAAATGCGCATCGGAATCAAGGGCGGCGCGCAAGCGCCGCCCTTTTTTTGTGCTGCGCAGCCCGCTTTGCCTCCGACTTTACTTTAGCGTTAAAGTGCCTCGCCGGTCAGATTCTTCCAGCCGCGGGGATACCAGCATGCCCATTCAGCGCAGAGATTTTCTGACGGGGGCTGGCAGTTTTCTCGCGGCCTCCGCAGCGATGGCCGCCGAACCCAATACGCGCGGCCAAACGCAATCGGAAAATCCAGGCACCTCTCTACCGCACCCCTTCAACGGATCTTATCGCGGCAATCATATCGGGCAGATCGCCTTTCCCATGGGCGGCATCGGCGCGGGAATGATCTGCCTGGATGGCACAGGCTCTTTATCCCACGTCTCTATCCGCAACCGGCCGGAATTCTTCAACCAGCCTTGCGTCTTCGCGGCCATCGCCATCAAAGGCCCGCAGCCAGTCGCGCGCGTGCTCGAAGGTCCTGTCCCGCCCCGCAAGATTTTCGGCCCGCCCGGCTCCGGCATGGGATTTCCCGGCGCCACCTATGGTTTGCCGCGCTTTGCCGACGCCGCGTTCGAGGCACGTTTCCCATTCGGCAAGGTCACGCTGACCGACCCCGATTTGCCGTTGGAAGCGGAATTGACGGGCTGGAGCCCCTTCGAGCCGGGCAACGCCGACGATTCCAGCCTTCCGGTCGCGGCTTTGGAACATCGTTTCACCAACCGCTCGTCGGCGCCGATCGATGCCGTGTTTTCCTTCAACGCCAAGAATTTTCTGGCAGCGGAGAAAAGCCCGCCAGAACGCAATGCCGTCCGATCAACGCCAGGCGGTTTCACACTATGGAGCGGTGCGCCGCCGGAAAAGCCGTGGGAAGACGTCGCTTTCACCGCCGCGATCACCGAACCCGATGGCAAAGTGAATCACAGCTGGTTTCGCGGCGATTGGTGGGACGCTCTAACTCTCGCCTGGAAAGATGTCGCGCGCGGCGCCTCTTACGAGGCACCGCCGCCGGCAAACGGTCCGCCCAGCCCGGGCGCCACGATCTTCGTGCCATTCCATCTGGAAGCCGGCGCCTCGCGTACCATCGCCGTCCGACTTGCTTGGCATTGCGGCAGGAGCGGCATGCGATCGGGTGACGATCCCTTCGCATGGCCCTGGCCCGAGACGTCCGGCGAAACCTATCGCCCCTGGTATGCCGGGCGCTTTCGCGACATCGAAAGCGTGAACGCCTATTGGCGGGATCATTACGACGAATTGCGGCGCGCCGCCGCGCGTTTCCGTGACTGCTTTTACGACAGCACCCTGCCACCCGAGATCATCGAAGCCGTCGCTGCCAATCTCACCATTCTCAAATCGCCGACCATCCTGCGGCAGACCGATGGAGCGGTATGGGGATGGGAAGGTTGCGACGACAATTTTGGTTCAGCAGGCGGGACGGGATCGTGTACCCATGTCTGGAACTACGCCCAGTCCCTGCCCCATCTGTTTCCGGCCCTGGAACGCACGTTGCGGGAAACGGAATTCGGTCCTTCGCAAAATGAATCCGGTCACCAGGCCTTTCGCAGCGCGCTGCCGATCCGTCCCGTCGAGCATAAATTCTACGCCGCCGCGGACGGCCAGTTGGGCGGGATCATGAAAATCTATCGGGAATGGCGGATCAGCGGAGATACATCCTGGCTCCGCAAGCTGTGGCCTGCAGTGAAAAGCAGTCTGGATTACTGTATCGAGACCTGGGATCCGGGCCATGGCGGGCTGATCGAGGATCCGCACCACAATACTTACGATATCGAATTCTGGGGGCCGGATGGCATGTGCTCCAGCTTCTATCTGGGTGCGCTGCAGGCTGCGATCCGCATGGCGCGTGCCATGCACGATCCCCAGCCGCATTACGAGAAGCTCGCTGCCGCGTGCAAATTGCGCATCGAGGCGGAATTGTTCAATGGCGAATATTTCCGCCAGCATGTCCAGCGCAAGGGATTTCGCGGCCCCTATCCGTTGAAGACCGCGTTCTTCAACGACTATTCCTCCGACACGGTCGCACTCTTCAACAAGGAGGGGCCGAAATACCAGTATGACAATGGATGTCTGTCGGATGGTGTGCTGGGCGCATGGATGGCGTTCGTCTGCGGCGTGGGTGAGCCTTTGGATGCCGCCAAGGTCACATCACATCTGCGTTCGGTACACCGGCACAATCTGAAAGCGAGCCTGGCAGAACTTTCCAATCCCCAGCGCCCGACCTATGCCACAGGCAATGAAGGCGGATTACTGCTCTGCAGCTGGCCCAATGGCGGCGAGCTTTCACTGCCCTTTGTCTATTCCAACGAAGTCTGGACCGGGATCGAGCATCAATGCGCCTCGCACATGATCCGGATGGGGCTGGTCACAGAAGGTCTCGAGGTCGTACGCACTTGCCGGGCCCGCTATGACGGCCGGGTCCGCAACCCATTCGACGAATATGAGTATGGCCATTGGTATGCGCGCGCAATGTCGTCTTATGCCTTGCTGGAAGCGCTGAGCGGCGCGCGCTTCGACGCGGTGGAGAGGATTTTGTACCTGAAGCCCGCGATCAAGGGAGATTTCCGCAGCTTCCTGTCAACCGCCACCGGCTTTGGAACCGTGGGAGTCAAAAACGGAAAGCCGTTTGTCGAAATCGCCTCGGGTCGCATCCCCTACCGGGCAATTGCCTACACTCCGGTCTGATGTCTTATCGGCGCGGCTTGGCGGTAAACCGCTGCTCCTTGAACGTTCCGTCCGGCTGCAGAACCTTCGCGACAAAACCGCCATCATCCAGGCTCGACGGCACAGGCTTGACGCCGGTTTCATCATTGGCGCGGGCTCGCCGTTTTTTCGGGGGCGCAATTGCGATGACCGGCGCCGGCTGTGGCGCAATCTGATCTCGCCGTGCGGCAGCGGGCGGAGCGGATGGTGCGACGGCAGTGGGGGGGGTGTCGTCTGTGCGGCGGACGGCCTGGCTCGGGGAGACCGGCAAGGCGGCGGAATTCATGCTGCCGCTGGAAAAATAGGCCAATACGCGCCGATAAGTTTCCGGACCTCCCCCGACGGCCAGGAAAGCTACCGCCGCGACGGCGATGACGACTATCAGGACGATCAGTTTGATGCGGGCGCTTCCAGCATACGGCCCAGAGGTTTGAGCCCGGCGCATCGAGGTACTGCTGGCGACGATGTTCGCGATGCTTTTTTCATAGGCATTGGCGATCCGCCGCGCGTCCCGCTCGCGCTTCAGCTTCTCTTCCATGACGATCAGGGGATCGCCTTCGTCACGGAAGCGGTCCGCAAGGATATCGCCTTCCTTGCGGAAACTATCGGCAAGAGCTTTGTAGCGGTCACGCGCTTTGCGCAGCTCCACCAACTGCTCAGCCGACGTCATTTCCTTACGACCTTGCGCCATGCACCGGGGGCCTTCCGCGCACCGGGAGTCCGGCGAGAATGGTAAACGGCAGTTTTACCATTTTCAGGACCAGCGCCTATAGGCATATGCCGGGTGTACCTGCGTCGAAACGGCCAGATATTGATTTTTTTGTGCCTGCTCGATGCGGGAACTTGAAGTCGGCGATGGTTGGCGCCGCTGACACGGAGTTCCGCAAGCGTGGCGGCCCGTCCGGAAAGCAAAAACACCGCTCCCCCATTCTGACATGTAGCGCGCAACGGGATTGCTTCAAGGCCGGGACCATCCCTTAAAACCGCCGACCGAAGCCAGAATGTGCGGGGTGACGAATGCTTGTATCGAGCAACCATGCGGTGGTGATCGCCGGCGGAGGTCCGACAGGGCTGATGCTGGCAGCGGAATTGGCGTTGGCGGGTGTCGATGCGGCCATTGTCGAGCGGCGCGCCAGCCAGGATCTCATCGGCTCGCGCGCGGGCGGATTGCACGCACGCACCATCGAGATTCTCGATCAGCGCGGAATCGCCGATCGATTCCTCAGCCAAGGGAAAGTGTCCCAGGTCGCGGGGTTCGCCTGGAACCCCTTGGACATCAGCGACTTCCCCACCCGGCACAATTACGGACTGGCGCTCTGGCAGAACCATATCGAGCGCATCCTGGCCGACTGGGTCAGCGAACTGGGAGTGCCGATCTATCGCGAATGCGAAGTGACCGGCTTCGCGCAGGATGAGGCAGGCGTCGATGTCGCACTGTCCGACGGCCGGTCGCTGCGCGCGAAATATCTTGTCGGGTGTGACGGAGGGCGCAGCCTGATCCGCAAAGCAGCCGGCATCGAATTTCCCGGTTGGGATGCGACGCTCAGCAATCTCATCGCCGAGGTCGAGATCGCCGAAGAACCCGCACGGGGTATCCGGCACGATGCGCTCGGCTTCCACGCCTTCAGCCGCGGAGAGACCGGAGCCGTACGTGTCCTGGTGACCGAACCACATCTCAATCACACCGGCGAACCCACACTCCGTGATCTCAGCGAAGCACTGACTGCTGTGTATGGGACCGACTATGGCGTCCACAATCCTGCCTGGATCTCCCGGTTCACCGATATGGCCCGGCAAGCGGCGTCTTATCGCAAAGGGCGCGTGCTGCTGGCCGGTGATGCGGCGCATATCCATCACTCGGTGGGCGGACAGGGCCTCAATACCGGTGTGCAGGATGCCGTGAATCTGGGATGGAAGTTGGCCCAGGTGGTCAAAGAGACGTCACCGGAAAGCCTTCTGGATACCTATCACACCGAGCGCCATCCCGTTGCGGCACGTGTGTTGCGCAACACGATGGCGCAAATCGCGCTTCTTCGACGCAAGGATGATCACGTTCAGGCCGTACGCGATATTATTGCCGAATTTCTCGGCATGGAGGAACCTCGCAAACGATTGGCCGCCGAGATGACCGGTTTGGGCATTCACTACGATCTCGGTGAAGGACACCCACTGCTCGGACGCCGCATGCCCGACCTCGACCTGGTCACCGCCGACGGTCCGCTGCGGGTTTTCACGCTGCTCCACGAAGCCCGCCCGCTGCTCCTCAACTTCGGTAAGCCCATCGACATCGCCCCATGGGCGGATCGCGTTCGACTGATCGACGCGAAGTATGATGGTGTGTGGGAGCTTCCGGCCCTTGGCGTGGTCGACGCCCCGACAGCTGTGTTGGTTCGGCCGGATGGATATGTCACTTGGGTTGGAAACCCAAACCATGAAGGTCTTCATGACGCGCTAATCACCTGGTTCGGGCGACCTATAGTGAGATGAAAGAACTTGACGAAAAGCGGGTGTCCCCGGCTTTTCAGCGCGACATTTGCGGCTTGCGCTATCGTCGATGGCGCGGCACCAATTCATAATTGGCGCACCGAACGTATGTCTGATTCTTAATCCAACATCCGCGAAGCCCATCCGTTTTGCTGCGCTGGTCTGTGTACAACCACCGCGGGCAAAGTTATCTTTCGCGCCGTCGAGCCCCGGGGCAATGCTGGCAAATGCACGCATAGCTCCGAGTGCTGCGGCACCACGCAGAAAACCCAAGCTCTCGCAAAAACCGCACGACGCAAGCCCTGAAGGAAATCGGATGAAGCGTATCCACATGCCAAGGATCGATGGCCGCTACTGGGCCGCGATCACGCTTGCCAGCATTTTCGGCACAAATCTGGGTGACTTTTACGCCCATGAGAGCGGCCTTGGTATCTGGAGCGGGTTATTCGTACTGGCTGTCCTCGCGGCGTTGACATTTTTTGCCGAGCGGCGGGATCGGACCGCACATGAAGTCTATTATTGGCTGGTCATCATCATTATCCGAACCGGTGCGACCAATATTGCTGATTATCTTGCCTTTGACGTTAAAATCCCCGCGATCCCGTTGTCGATCGCGCTTGCGGGGCTGATCGCCACTCTTGCCTGGCGCATGACTGTCAGCGACACCAGAGCAGAACTGATCGTCAATCGCGAGCTGCCATCCACCGGCGGCCAATATTGGACGGCGATGTTAGCCGCCGGGGTTTTTGGGACGGTGCTTGGTGATGTGTGCTCACATTATGTTGGAGAAGGAATGGCGTCGGTGGGACTTGGATTGCTCCTGTCCTTGGTCTTGCTTGGTCGTTGGCACGGCGTCGTTGCTGCGATCGGAGGTTACTGGCTGACCGTTGCCATCGCGCGCACCACCGGCACCGCGATGGGGGACTGGCTGGCAGAGAACAAGATTCTCAATATCGGCCTCCCTTTGTCGACAATGATCACCGGTTTCATATTCGTCGCCATTCTGTTGACCTTGCGGAGTAAGGCCGTCGCAACTGCTACCGCCGACTAGCTTCAAATACATGCGAAACACCCTCGGCGGTCGCGGGCGATGCTTTCTCGATTCCTGGTCGGCGGAACATCGGGCCATCGCTTCATGGCGCTCGACTTTTGTAAGCTGGCTCTGCTCGCCAACAAAACTGGTGCTCCCACCGGGAATTGAACCCGGGTTTCAGCCTTGAGAGGGCGTTTTTCCGCAACTTACCGACAACTTGTCATTGCCAAAACACTAGTAAAACCCGATACTTACAACTTAAGCACAACCCGGTGCTAACCCAGAGGTTGTGTCCATCCTTGGTTCATCCTTGGTCAAATGGAGTTGAAGAATGGTCGGGAAAGTCGAGCACAAAGACCTCAGCACTGCAAAGGCGCGCAAGCGTTTGAAGGCCGGACGCCAGCCGCATTTTCAATCTCTGGTCACTGGCAGATCGCACCTGGGCTATCAGCGCAACGAAAGTTCCAAGGCAGGCCGGTGGATGCTGAGGCGGTACGAAGGAAGGGACGCAAAAGGCAATGAGCGGTATGTGGTGGCCGGATTGGGCTGGGCGGATGATGACCGACGGGCAGATGGCACGGCCATCCTTTCCTACGAGCAGGCCAAGGTCGTGGCGCTGGCTCTGTTGGACCAAGCCAAGGGCGGTGCCGTGCTGCCGGGAACTTTAACGGTTCGCACAGCGCTGGCGAGACATTTCACCGCGAAGGTGGCCCAGGGCAAGGACACAAGGATTGATGAACAAAAGGCCGCGAAATTGATCCTGCCGCCGCTGGGCAATCTGCTGGTGGCAGAGTTGACGTCCGACACATTGAGAAAGTGGCTGGCGAGTTTGGCGAAAGCCCCTGCCCTTCAGCGGTCGAGCAAACGGGAGGGGGCCAAACAGAACACCAAGGCCAAGCCACAGGGTGAAGATGCGATCCGCAAACGCCGCGCATCCGCCAACCGGACTTTCACCATCCTGCGCGCGGCTCTCAACTTTGCGTACAAGGAAGGTGATGCCACGAGCGACGCCGCTTGGCGGCGTGTCGAGCCGTTCTCAGATGTGGATCACCCGAAGATCGATTTTCTAGAAATCGATGAAGCCAAGCGGCTGATCAACGCCGCGCCGGAAGATTTCCGCAAGCTGGTGATGGCCGGGCTTCAAACCGGCTGCAGATACGGCGAACTCTGCCGTCTCAAGGTTTCTGATTTCAGTGCGTCAGCCGGCACTGTTCTGATTCAGCGGTCCAAGAGCGGCAAGTCGCGCCATGTTGTGCTGTCGGTCGAGGGGATCAATTTTTTCCGGTCCATCACCACTGGCCGCCGAGGCGACGAACTGATGCTCACGCACGACGATGGAAGGCCGTGGAAACATGGTGAACAGTCCCGTGCGATGCGTGAAGCGACCAAGGCCGCGAAGCTGCGGCCAATCGGCTTTCACATTCTGCGGCACACCTATGGTTCGTTGAGTGTGATGGGCGCCATGCCGCTACCTGCGCTTCAGCAAAATCTTGGCCACGCCGATTTGAGAATGACGATGCGGCATTACGGCCATTTGTCGGAAGGCTTTATGAAGAGTGCAGTTCGCGACAATGCTCCAACATTCGGTTTTGTGCCGAGCAAGAAATTAGTCGGGTTGCGCTCCTAGCCGTTCCTTAACTCACTGAATGCGCGGCACAACTAGGTCTGTTTTTTGCGCTGTTGCTATGGTGGATTTTTTCCGGTTTAGTATTCGTGGACGTGTTCACGATTGGGACGCTGAACACAGCTTATGTTAGTCCAGACAAACATTGGTAGCTTAACGACCTCCAGTCCGAGCTTGTGCCTCGGTTCACGACACTCCCAAGGATCGTGAAAAAACACGGGTCGCCAACGGTGCAACAGCGCCGGGGCGGCCTTTTTCATTTGGCTCTCCGGCATACATGGAGAGACGAATGAACGAAGTAATCACCCTGAACAAAGCAGAAAAAACCGCGAGCAAGACGCGGGGCTATTATATTGTCACTGATCAAGATGGTAACGAATTTCGCCTGCCCGAACATATTTTTGTGCCGGTCGATGGAGCTGGCAAAGACTTAGAGCCGTCCGAATTCAATCGCTACGTTATCGATAGCGACCTATCGGTGCCCAACTTCAGAATAAGAACCATTCAGTCCGAAGATGATGGTCCGGCTTGGGCTGTCGCCTACGTCAATGTGATGGACGACGGTTCGGAATTTATCGTCAATACCAACCATTCCAATTTTCTAATGGATGGCCGATGGGAACGCATCGGTGAGGCCGCCTATGCCGATCCAGGCTATGAGATCGCAACCTTCCGTCGCAAGAAGGCGGTGCGCTCATGACCAAGCAAGAATTGATCGATCACGTATCAGCCATGGTGGGTCGAACGGTCCCAGAGGAAGTTCTGCGCCGCAAGATCAAGGCTGCTGTGGAGGCGAAGTGCGACTACTGCAGCGATGCTTTGATTGATCTCCTTATGAACAATGCAGAGCCAACCGGGGAAAGTTTCGCAACCCTCGCTGGCCTACCGAACGATCTGCTCAAGTCGCTGCTGACCGATGACATGAAGGTGCAGTGATGCCCGACTTCCGCTTAATCGTCATCGCCACCGCAATCAATGACGACCACACTATCGAAAAGGTGCGGCAACTAACCGACCCGCTGGAAATGGCCGTGCTGCCCGAAGCGTGCGTCGTCGCATTTCTTGATGCTATGCGCGGCGACGAGCCGCTTTCGCCATCGAACATTCCGGTGGTGATCATGCCACCCAAAGACAAGGCCAACTGACATGCACGATCTGATCGAAGAGCAGGACCAGCAGGCTTTCCTCATTCCAGTGTTTTGCGAACGCAACGGCATCTCACTCGCTGTCTATTACCGCCTACAACGTGAAGGTCGCGGACCAAGGGTTATGCGCCTGGGCACTGGCACCATCCGTATTAGCAAACAAGCGGAAGCCGACTGGCAGCGTGCGCGTGAAATGCCGGACGACGCAGAAGCCCGGTTGATCGAACGCCAGAAGGCAGCAACGCGTCGCAGGGCAATCTCTGCTGGAAAGGTTTCGGCACTTTCGCCCAAGCACGTTTCCAAACGCCAGCAGAAGAAGAACAGGCGCAGGTAGGGCATGGACAATTTGAAGGACTGCCCTGCGCTGGCGGGGTACCTGGCGCGCGTGGGCGCTGTCCAAAAATCGCTAAGGCGATTTGACATTGAGGGCGAACTCAAGGGCGGGTACCGGAACGCGGTCGCCACGATCAAGGTTGACGCGGAGGGAACGCTATCGTTCTTGGGCGAGGTTGAGAAGCCGACCGAAGCGGAAGCGGCGGCTATCAAGGCCGAAATCGTTCTCGCGAATTGGCCGCAGTCGGTACCCGCTCCACAACGTAGCTTACCCGATGAACTGAAGGGAAAAGACCCGGACACACTCTTTCGCTTCATGTCCCGTGATGGCGAAACAATTCTATTCCTGCAACACCGGGTCGAAAAAGACGATGGGAAAGAATATCGCCCATGGTCCTATTGGAGTGACAACCAATGGCGGCAGATGGAGCCGGACGGGCTGCTGCCGCTCTATGGCTTGGATAAAATTCAACACCACACCGTCGCCTTTATCCATGAAGGCGCGCGTGGCGCTCGCTACTGCCAGTGGATGATCGAGGCCGAATTACAAGACGCCAAGAAAGCGCTGGCTGCCCATCCGTGGGCGCAGGAATTGGGTGGCGCGGTGCATTTGGGCTGGGCTGGCGGCGCGAAAAGCCCGCATCGGACAGATTGGGCCGCGCTGCGCCGGGCCGGGATCAAGAGACTTTATGTCGTGGCCGACAACGACTTTGACGGCAAGGAAGCGATTAGAAAGATTTCCGCGCTCACCAGACTGAACACGATGTGCGTGATGTTCGATGATCGCTTCAAAAAAGGCTTCGATCTCGCGGACCCTTGGCCGGATCAAACTGCGCAACCAACGTGGTGGCGCGGCGAACGCTATATCGGCCCGGCGTTTCACGAAATGCTGGTGCCTTGCACATGGGCGACCCGGCGAATTGAGACGGGCCAAAAGGGCAGGCCTTCATATGCCCTGCGGGATGACTTCGTACAGCAATGGACATTCTCAGCCCGTCCGCCGGTATTCGTGCACCAGCGCTTTCCGCACATCATGATGTCGCTGGAGGTATTCAATACCAAGGTCGCTCCCTATTCCGATGTAGAAGACGTTGGCCGCCTGTTGGCGAAGCATCCAGCCGCACAGGCGGACGGGCTGACCTATCGCCCCATGCAGCCGGAAAAGTTCGCCCGCATCATTGCGATAGATGGCGAGCGCAAGATCAACACCTATCGTCCACCGTCTATCAAGGCGATGCCGGGCGATGCGAGCCCGTTTCTTCGTTTTATGGTTAGGCTGATCCCGGATCGTGACGACCGCCGCAAGGTGGCGCGCTGGTGTGCGACGCTAATCGCCCGGCCGGAAGTGCGGATGCGATATTCGCTGCTCTTGATCAGCGAGCGGCAAGGTACGGGGAAATCCACGCTCGGAAATATTCTGCGGCAACTGATCGGACCGTCGAATGTTAGCATGCCCAGCGAACAGACTATCACTGATTCAGATTTCAATTCCTGGCGGGCGCACAAGCGGCTGGCTATCGTGAATGAGATTTATTCCGGTGACCGGCGCAAATGCTACGACCGACTAAAGGGCGTGATCTCGGACGATGACTTTGATGTTCACCTGAAACATCAAGATCCGTACCCGCTGGAAAACTATCTGCATGCGCTGGCTTGTTCCAATTCGATGAAGGCGCTTCACCTTGAGGATGATGACAGAAGGTTTCTGGTCCCGACGGTGACGGAAGAATTGCGGCCACAAGATTATTGGCGAGAGTTTTACGCGTGGCTGGAAGGCGGTGGGCTGGCGGCTATCGCCTATTGGGCGGAGGGTTATGTTCGGAAGCATGGTGCGGTGCCGACTGGCGAACATGCGCCTGCCACGGCGCGGAAGCGGGAGATCATAGCCGAGTTGCGGAGCGATGGTTCCAGGCTGGCCTATGACTTGGCAGAAATGGTCCGGGACAGGAAGAACGACAGGGGCGAGAAGATCGAGACGGTCCTGCGTATGGATGAGGTGCGCGCGTGGGTAGCTGAGATGCGCGGGTTGAAGGCCGGAGCGCCAATGGAGACGGTCGCTACGCTGCGTAAGGTGATGCAGGACGCCGGGCTGCTGAGGCCTAAGAACCTGGCAGGGCGACCACGGCGCGTCGCTATAGGCAAGATGCCCGTTGAGGTGCTAGCGAACTTCGAGATTGGCCCTGACGCCAAGTGGGAGGCGTTCAGCCCTGGGCGCTATGTGAAGCCCGGCGAATTGATCGCCGCGCCCATGTGATGCTGGCAACGGAAAACGAAATTGGACCCCATTTCCGGCTTCTCCTAGATAAAATCGAAGAGAAAGAGAGAATTTAATTAGAGAGTAGTCCGAAACAGCCTTCGATTTCGTTTTCCGTTGCCATGAATACCAAGGATAAATCTATGAGAGCTTCAGATGAACCGGGCGGCGGGGCAGCTGCGATTTATTCCTGAGCAAAATCGCTTTCTGGTACAGCAAGAGAAGGACGCGCGCGCGTTGTCATGCACCCTGATTTCATGAGCCTTGCCGCGCCCACATGCGCCAGGGGAAAATCATCGCGTCGAGACTGGGGCTGCGATGCGCATTCGCCTAAACACAAACCAACTCTGTCAGATTGCCGGTATCAAACATGGGCGCTTCAATTGGCTGATTAGCCATAACACCTTTCCATGGGTCCCAGTCTGCCACAACAAGCATTCCCGATCCTGGGACCGGGACGATGTTCTGACCGTCTTGATATATCAGGAGTTGGTCAACAATCGTGCCACCATCCATCGCGCCGCGACCATTGCGAACGCGGTTGGCGCAGCGGCACGCGCCCAGCCTGAATGTGCGCTAGTCGCCTTTGTTGAGGATGCCGACGGCGCACGCGCCATCGCCTTCGACAATTTGCGCGACGTAAACTTTGATGCCCCATTCCGGCAGCTTGAAGTCTTCGCTATCGCACCCCGTCGTCATTCCATCGAACAGGAAATCGCCTCCCTGCAAGTCAGTGAGGCCGCATGAACACTCTTGTCCGCAGCGAGGCAGTCGCTTTGAGGCGCGGTGTTCCCTTGCACCCCTCATTGTCCTCGTTGCGGACTTTTTCCAGTTTGTGGCCGCGTCAGGCCATCCGGCCCCTCGCAGTAGGCGTTGACACCACGCGCCTAAGCGAGGGGCCAACCCGCTGTGAAGCGGGATGACCCGTTGATGGATTTTCCACCCCGTCGTGATGACGGCATGACCCTGAGAGGGAAACGAAGATGTCAAAGAAATTTGAATTGATGGAACAGCGCAGCGCCCTTTTGAAGAAGGCGCGTGAAGCGGCGGACGATACCGAAGCCTTCAAGACCATCATGGCGGAAGCCGATACGCTGGAACAGCGGATCAACAACCTCGCCCGGCTGGAAGATGCGGAACGCACCGAACCGGGAACACCCATTCACGGCGACGCCAAACTGTCGAATGAAATTCGTTCGAAGTTCTCTCTGGTCCGTGCCATCGCGGCGCAGAGTGGCTTGGCGGTGGACGCCGGATTTGAGCGTGAGGTGCAAGCTGAACTCGCCAAGCGTGCTGGCCGTCCCCCAAAGGGCATTCTCATTCCGACCGAAATTTTTGAAATCGAGAAGCGCGTGCTGACCACAAGTGGTGGGTCTGACCTCATCGCAACAGAACATCGCCCGGACCTTTTCATTTCCGCCTTGAGCGCCAACACCGTCGTCCGCTCGCTGGGCGCGACGGTTCTCACTGGCCTCATTGGCAATCTGAGTATTCCGCGCGAAACGGATAGCCCGGCTGTGGGTTGGGTAGCCGAAAATGCAGCACTAACCCCGGACGATGCAGCGTTTGACGATGTGACGCTTTCGCCTCACCACGTTGGCACCATTGCAGAATATTCCCGCGACATGCTGTTGCAGTCCTCGCCAGCGGTGGAGCAGCTACTGCGCAACATGATGGCCCGCAACATCGCCAAGGCGATTGACGTTGCTGCCATTCAGGGTGGCGGCGCGAACGAACCAAGCGGCATTCTGGATAACAACGATATTCAGACCGTTGACGGAAGTGCGCTGGATATCTTTACCGCCGTTGCCGATGCGGTCTCGAAGGCGGACATCGCCAACGTCACCGCATCCCGCGCGCTCCTCACAGACAACGTCATCAAGAAGATCGCGAGCCTTGCTTTGGATGGTCAAGGTCGCCCAATCGGTATCGCAAACGTGTTCTCCAACGAGCGGGTCGTGTTCTCCAATTTGGTACCGACCGATGCCAACAGCCCGGCCAATCGCTCTTTGATCTATGGCGACTGGACCGAACTGCTGCTGGGCATCTGGAGCGAGTTGGACGTGCTGGTGAACCCCTACGAGAGCACGGCTTATTCCAAGGGCAACATCAGCGTGAGAGCGATGGCGACAGTGGACGTGGCGCTGCGCCACCCCGAAGCGTTCGTTTCGATCCAGGGCATCACCGCTTCATCCGATGCAATGCCGGCGTCGCCCTAATGCGTACGGATAATTTCGGTGGGGCTACGGAGCATCGAGCCTTCGAGGTTGCGCCCATCAAAGGACGCACCCTTGAAGGCTACGCTGCACCGTTCAACAGCCCGGCGCAAATCGGTGACTTCATCGAGACGATTGCACCAGGCGCTTTCAAGCGGTCTCTGGAAAGCCGAAGTGATGTGCTCGCCTTGTTCGACCACAGCCCCGAGAAATTGCTGGGCAGAACCCGTAGTGGCACCCTCAAGCTATCAGAGGATGACAAGGGGCTGCGCTTTGAACTTGCGATCCCTGACACCCAGGCTGGCAATGATGTGGTGGCACTGGCCCAACGGGGCGACCTGGGCGGCATGTCGTTCGGCTTCACCATTCGCGACAATGGCGAAGAGTGGAACGGCAACAATCGCACCTTGCGGAGTGTGGTGCTGAAAGAAGTGAGCGTCATTTCATCGTGGCCCGCGTATGAACGCACTGCTGCTGACTTGGCGCTGCGCCATGCGGACCACCTCAAGAAGCACCAGACTGGTGTCGCTCTGGATATGGTGGACCGGCGCTGCCTGATCCTCGCACATGCGGAGGCGCAGCATTGGGTCTGATCCAGAAGTTTGCCGCATTCGTTGGCTACGAAAGGCGTGACGTTCAGTCTTTTGATCCATCATGGGCGGCGGTTTCCAGTGGCATCTACACATCCGGCTTGAGTGTGCGAGGCGCTGAGAACCTTTCGTCGGTGATCGCTTGCGTAAACAGCATCGCTCGTTCATTGGCTGCTATTCCTGTGGTGGTCTATCAGCGCACCGCAACCGGTGACCGCATCGAACAGCCGCTTCACCCTATGGCCCAGATCGTCCGGCGTGGAGCCAATAGCGGCATGACATGGTGCGATTGGCTGGAGCATGTCTTGGCCTCCACCTTGCTGCACGGCAACGGCATCTCCCTGATCCAGCGCAATGGCAGCGGCATATTGGAGGGTTTCAAATATGTTCCATGGGGCACTGTGTCCGTCGAACGCCTTTCCAGCGGAAAGCTTCGGTACACCATCACTGATCCCATCACGGGACAGGGTGGCATCTTCCTTGAGGGCGAAGTCCTCCATCTCCGTGACCGCACGGATGATGGCTACATTGGTCGTCCGGTTCTGTCGCGCGCTGCGGAGGCCGTGAGCAGCGTTCATGACGCCAGCAGCTTCGCCAGATCACTATTGAGGAATGGTGCATACCCTTCCGGCATTCTCTCCGCTCCCGGCGCGATCTCCAATGAGACAGCCGCGCGGCTCAAGCAGACAATCGCTGACGGGTTTACCGGTCCCAGGAAGGCTGGTCAGGTATTTATTGCTGGTGACGGTCTGAAATGGTCCACCATGCAAATCTCGCCGGAGGATGCAGAGCTACTTGAGTCAAGAAAATTTGGCGTAGTTGAGATTGCAAGAATTTTCGATGTGCCGCCGCCAATTATCCAAGACTACGAGAACAACACCTTCACAAACGCAGAGCAGGCCGGGCTTTGGTTTGCAACCCGCACCCTGAGCTATTGGGCCAACAAGGCTGAGGCGGAATTTTCGCGCAGCGTCTTTTCAGGCGGCAATATCGAAATGTCGTTGGACCTGTCCGGCTTGCTGCGTGGTGATCCGCAAACCCGCTGGGCCAACAACAAGATTGCATTGGACACCGGGGCCAAGACCATCAACGAGGTTCGGCAAGAGGAAGGCTACAATCCGATTGCCACGGGTGGTACACGGAGACGCTAGCCTGCACTATGGCCGATGCCGAATGACAGGGTAGCGAAGTCATACAACCCTGAAGCGGTACCTCATACCTTCCAAGGTTCGCTAGGACGCGCTATATGAAGCGCATGTTCGGAAAGAAAACCCTCTTCATAATCGGCGCTGGGGCTAGTGCAGAACTTGGATTTCCGTTGGGTTACGGTCTTGCAAAACTCATTCAGCAAAACACGAGCATCTATCCCCGGCAAGGCGGGCTACCCGATGGCCCAGGGACGATCTTAATGATGGCTCTCGGTGGAAGTTCGCCGGGAACATACACTGACAACCAGCTACTAACCGCCGCACGCATTTTGAACCGTGGCGTCACATACAATGCTTCGATTGACGATTTCCTGAGCGTTCATGCGCAATCAGATGAAGTCGTCAAGATGGGCAAGGTGGCAATTATTCAAGCGATCCTGAACGCGGAACGAAATTCAAAACTCGACACGGTAATCGATGACAAACAACTTCTGAATACATCCCGGTTAGAAGAAACATGGCTGCTCCAACTGAGCCAAATTTTGCTTCGTGGTCACACCCGAGACACAGTGCAGAACGTCTTCAATAACGTGGCCTTCGTAACCTTCAATTACGACCGGTCACTTGAAATTTTTCTGATCCACGCGCTCAAGGATGGGTTCGCGATAAAATCTGAGGATGCTTGTGAGATTGTAAAACAGGCAACGATCATTCACGCCTATGGTGCGGTGGGTAACCTGCCAGGGCTGGCTCCAACGAATTTGGTGGCGTTTGGTAGCAATAGAGAGATTAGAGAGTTGGCGAATACGGATTCAATACAGACCTATAGTGAGAGTGCTGCCGATCCAAAACCAATCCATGAGGAGATCGAGAAAGCAGAGCAGGTCGTCTTCCTTGGCTTCGCGTTCCACCCACAGAATATGGCACTCCTGAAACCACAGCCGCTGCAATCCCCAAAGACCTTCATCGCGACAACCCACGGAATGTCTGAATTAGATGTTACGTGGGCAGCGGGAGCGCTGAGGAGTTATTTTGGTCAGCCCATTCAGGGACAGATTG
The DNA here is from genome assembly GCA_040389405.1 of Pseudomonadota bacterium. Lineage (GTDB taxonomy): Bacteria > Pseudomonadota > Alphaproteobacteria > Micropepsales > Micropepsaceae > Rhizomicrobium. Next base: position 703,474 of record JAZJZY010000003.1, read on the forward strand.
ATAATGGAAGAACATTTTTTCATCCTAGCGCGGTCAAATGCGCTGAGTTGATGTCGCGATATGCACTTACTCTTGGTCAAAGGTAATTTCACTGCGAAATGAGCGCGCGCTTTAGGGGGACAGCACTATGGGAAATCGCACGGTGAAAGTGTGGGGCCGCGACGTTGAGATCAGCGTGTACCAGAAGACCAAAACAGTCTGGATCGCGACAGGGTCGTATTTGGACAAGCACTACGAAGTGAAAGGCCGGACTGAGACGCAAGCAGCTAGCGCGTGGGCAGAAGCTGCGCGCTATGGCTCTAATTAAAACGGTTGGGTGGAGAAGGTCCCGGCACACCAATCCAAAACGCAACGCGGCGGCGCACCGGGAGTGGAACCCTGTCTCCGTTTGCAGGCCGTTGGCAAACCGGAATGGCTCCCATCCTTGGTCCATCCTTGGTTTTTGTGATTTTCGTCAGTGTACTGACTATCGCCAAAATTCCATCAACTCTTTGAAATATCTCAGAGAATTGATGGTGCTCCCAAGGGGAATCGAACCCCTGTTTCAGCCTTGAGAGGGCCGCGTCCTAACCGCTAGACGATGGGAACAAGCGGTCCGGGCTTATACGCGAGGCCGGTTCGAGGCGGCAAGTTCCATCGGTAAAAAGAATGTCCCCAAAAATCGGGACCGGAACGGAGCGTTTCTCCGGTCGTTGGATTCGTCGAAACCCAGCGGACTCAAAGGGATGCCCAGATATTTCTTCAACGTCCGGGATGCAGATGGCGATATCAGCCAGGACGCCGAGGGCCAGGAACTGCCCGACCTGGACGCCGCTCGCACCGAGGCCGTCAGCGTCAACCGGGAAATGCTGGGAGAGCACCTTTTGCACGGTGGTCATCTGGATCACCGGCAAATCGAGATCGCAGACGAGCGGGGGACAATCCTCGCAAAAATCGACGCCAACGACGTGCTGTTCAGAAACGGAGAGTATCGCAGCTATTCCGACGATGTGACGAAATCGGCACCGACCGGATTTGCGAGATCGACAGTCAAGAAGCCCGCAGCTGAATAGGCGAAAGCCGCAAGAGTGACGGGTCCATCGACTTGCGCCAAACCCGCGATCAGCCAGATGAAATTTTCTTCGCCGCCTCCTGCCCGGTCGGTTTCCGACGGCTGGGCGATCCCGTCCGGATGAGAATGGTAGCAACCGATGATCGCATGACCATTGGCGCGCGCTGTTCTCAATGCCGCGAAATGATCCTCGGGATGAATTTCGAACCGGTCACGCAGAGGCGCGATATTGCGCGTGGGATACAGCGTCAATGCCTGCGCCATCTGGCCATCGGCCAAGCCTTCGACCAGTCCGCAGCATTCCGCCGGATAGGCCGCACGGGCCTCGGCTTCGATTCGTACCTGCAACGCGCGCGGCAGGGTCAGCTTCATTTCTCGGCGGCCGCCTTGACCTGCCCCACCAAGTGACCGTTTTGGGTATCGATAATGTCGATCTCCTCCCCCGTGGCGGTGCGGATGCGCAGGATCAGGCGGCCCGGCTGGCTGTCCATGCTGACGATCCGCGAGCCCGGCGCCAGGGTGAAGCTGGAAGCCAGCTGTTCCGGCGTCTTCTTGGCTCCGCCGGACAGTTTCATCACCGCGCCCACCACCAGCGCGATCAGGGCTAGGATAATCAGGCTCGAGAGAATAATAACGGCGATCTTCGCGGCCTTCAGCGCGGGGCTGTTTTGCGGATCGGGCTGGATGTCGGACATTAAATCCTCTCGCGACGGGTCACATTATCAGGTGACGGTGGACGCGACCCAGGCGGGGCATCGTCTTGACCGTGTCTTGGCCGGTACGCTTGGCGATCTGTCCCGGGCCCGTATCCAGCAATTGCTGGGCGAAGGCCGCGTCACCCGCGATGGCGCGACGATAAAAGACGCCAACCACCGGGTCAAAGGGGGCGACGTATTTGCGGTCGCCGTGCCCGCGCCGGTCGAAGCGCGTCCGCGCGGCCAGGATATCCCTCTTGATGTGGTCTATGAGGACAAGGATCTCATCATCATCGAAAAGCCAGCCGGGCTGGTGGTCCATCCCGCCGCAGGCAACCCGGACGGCACCTTGGTCAATGCGCTGATCGCCCATTGCGGCGATGGTCTGATGGGCATCGGCGGCGAGGCAAGGCCCGGCATCGTTCATCGCCTGGACAAGGACACCTCAGGTCTTCTGGTTGCGGCCAAGACCGAGCGCGCCATGGCCAGCCTGGCCAAGCAGTTCGCCAACCACACCATCGAGCGCGCCTATAATGCCGTGGTCTGGGGCGCGCCGCGAATGCCGGAAGGCGTCATCGAAGGCCAGATTGGGCGCAGCCCCTTTGACCGCAAGCGGATGGCGGTCTTGCGCGGCGGCGGCAAGCAGGCCCGCACCCGTTATCGCCTGTTGGAGAAGTTCGGGCACGATGCCCGGCCATTGGCATCCCTGATCGAATGCCGGCTGGAAACCGGCCGCACCCATCAGATCCGAGTCCATCTCACCCATCTGGGACATCCCCTGATCGGCGATCCCACTTATGGCCGGGTCCGGCAGGCGCCAAGGCCGAAAACCACAGAAGAAGAAGTGGCTTTTGCGGCTGCCGGCAACTTCCCCCGCCAGGCGTTGCACGCCTTCGTTCTGGGGTTCCAGCATCCCACTCTGCACAAGACTATGCGTTTTGAGTCCCCCTGGCCCGCCGATTTTGCGGGATTGGTTGAGGCCCTGCGTGGCTTGAAAGATGTTTAAGGAACTCCCATTTCCTTCTTCCAGGGGTGTGTTCCGGGTGCGTAAGCCGTCTTGCGGCGTTACCATTCGAAATGCCCAGAATTGAGGGGATAGCATGAGTAGCCGAGGCCTTCCGGCCCTTTCCAGCGATGCGGGCCTTTCGCGTTATCTGAGCGAGATCCGCAAATTTCCGCTGTTGTCACCCGAAGATGAATTCATGTTCGCCAAGCGCCTGAAGGAGCATGGCGACCCCGAGGCCGCGCGCCGGATGGTCACCAGCCATCTGCGCCTGGTGGCCAAGATCGCGATGGGCTATCGCGGCTATGGCCTGCCCGTGTCCGAGATCGTTTCTGAAGGCAATGTCGGCCTGATGCAGGCGGTCAAGCGCTTTGATCCCGACAAGGGTTTCCGCCTCGCCACCTATGCGATGTGGTGGATCCGCGCCGCCATCCAGGAATATGTGCTGCGCAGCTGGAGCATGGTGAAGATGGGCACCACCGCGGCCCAGAAGAAGCTGTTCTTCAATCTGCGCAAAGCCAAGTCCAACATCGGCGCGATCGAGGAAGGCGACCTCACGCCCGACCACACCGTCAAGCTGGCCGACCAGCTGGGCGTCACCGAACGCGAAGTGACGGAAATGAACCGCCGGTTGTCCGGTCCGGATTCGTCGCTCAACGCACCGCTGCGTTCGGAATCCGAAAGCGAGTGGCAGGATTGGCTGGCCGACGACACCATGGACCAGGAAACCAGGCTGGCCGAGCGCGAAGAGCGTGGCGATCGCCACGATTTGCTGACCAGCGCGCTGGATACGCTGAGCGAGCGTGAGCGTGACATCATTCAGGAGCGGCGTCTGAAGGACGATCCGGCCACTCTGGAAGATCTGTCGCAAAAATATGGCGTTTCTCGCGAGCGCGTGCGCCAGATCGAAGTGCGCGCTTTCGAGAAGCTTCAAGCCGCCATGCAGCCCAAACAGATCGCAGCGCCCGCATAGCCAGTATGCGACGGCGCGGCTTCCGGGACCGCGCCAGGGCGATACGCTCCTCCCCAACGGGAGGCAGCGATGAAGCTCAAGCTCTGGCAAGTGGATGCGTTCACCGACAAGGTGTTCGGAGGCAATCCGGCAGGGGTGGTGCCGTTTGAAGCATGGCCGGACGCAAGCTTGATGCAGGGCATCGCGGCGGAAAACAACCTTGCCGAAACCGCCTTCTTCGTGAAAACCGCGCCCGGCGCTTATGATCTGCGTTGGTTCACACCCAATTCCGAAGTGGAGCTTTGCGGTCACGCCACCTTGGCCAGTGCCGAAGTGATCTTCCGCTTTCTGGAGCCCGGTTTGAACGAGGTTCGTTTTCAGACCCGTTCGGGCGAGCTGAAAGTGACGCGCGGCGGTCCGGATGGAAACATAATGGCCATGCCTGCGGCCCAGTCCGAGCCGTTCATACCGCCGGCCGGTTTCATTGACGCTCTGGCGAAAGCACTGAACGCCGCCGCACCTGCGGAGCTGCATTACAGCAGCAAGGGCGGCGCCGGTGCGGGCGCCCTGATCGCGGTCTGGCCCTCGCCGGACGGCGTCAAGGCGCTGAACCCGGGTGGCGGTCTGGAAGCCGTGCTGTTGCAAGTGAAGGCGGGCTCGCTGGTGGCGACATCGCCGGGCGACGGCAAGCCGTATGATTTCGTTTCCCGCTTCTTCGCACCGCATTTCGGCGTGCCGGAAGATCCCGTCACCGGCTCGGCCCACACCTCTTTGACGCCATTCTGGGCCAAGCGGCTGGGCCGCAAGACTCTGAAGGCGCGTCAGGCCTCGCCGCGCGGCGGCGATATTCTGTGTACGGATAATGACGCGACCGTGATCCTGCAGGGTCCCTGCGTGATCTATCTCACCGGCGAGATCGAGGTCTGAAGCCCGATCATTGGCGCTTCGGTTTATCGGTCATGTTGCCAAGCGGTTCATCTTCGGCATCCAAACCTTCACGCATGTCCGTATCGTCGACGATGCTGTCGTCGAACATCGCCAGCCCGTCTTCCAGATAATCGCCCAGCAGCGGCAGATCGAGAAGATACTCCGCGGTGCGCTTTCTGTGTTCGCTTTGCGCCGTTTCCAGCGCAGTCTTCCACTCCGAAATGTCATAGGTGCCGCGTCCCAGCCAGGCCAGCGCCACCAACTGCAACCTTTCATCTTCTGGCAACTCGCGGATCGCGCCCAGCAACTCCTCGCGCACCGGATCGTCGGATTTGTCCATCAGCACATCGGTGTTGCCGTCATCGGTGGGATTGGAGCCTTCATCGGGATCGCCATCGCTTTCCTTCACGTCATATTCGCGGGCTTTCAGGATGATGAAGCTCAGCTTGTCCGTGGGGATGTCCAATTGGGGTGTCTGCGCCGCGCGAGCCATGCGGTAATTCCTGGTAAATATTACATTTCGGAGAACGCATGAGCGCGCGGGCTGTTCCGCCTTTTGCGGGTTGACGGAACAAAGCCCGCCCCCTATATCGGCGCCGGGCCACACCTCCCCAACGAGGTGCTATCATTCTGGAAGGAATGAATTGACATGACTGAAGTGAAGCAACCGGCTGTGCGTCCCGCGCGGCCTTTTTTTTCATCCGGACCTTGCGCCAAGCGCCCCGGTTGGACCCCTGAAGCCCTGAACGGCGCGCTGGTGGGACGGTCTCACCGCTCCAAGCCCGGCAAAGCCAAGCTGAAAGACGCCATCGAGCGCACTCGGAAAATTCTGGGCATTCCCGCCGATTATCGGATCGGCATCGTGCCCGCCTCGGATACCGGCGCCATGGAAATGGCGATGTGGTCCATGCTGGGCCCGTTGGAAATCGACATCTTCGCCTGGGAAAGCTTTGGCGAAGACTGGGTCACCGACACCGTCAAGCAGCTCAAGCTCAAGGCCACCGTGCACAAGGCCGGTTACGGCGAGTTGCCGGAGCTCAAGGCCGCCAAGAATCGCGATACCATCTTTCTCTGGAACGGCACGACTTCGGGCGTGAAAGTTCCCAACGGCGACTGGATTCCGGCCGACCGCGACGGCATCACCATTTGCGACGCCACCTCGGCGGCGTTCGCGATGGACCTGCCCTGGGACAAGCTCGATGTCACCACTTTCTCCTGGCAGAAGGTGCTGGGCGGGGAAGCCGCACATGGCATGCTGATCCTGTCGCCCAACGCCGTGGCGCGCCTGGAGGCCTATACGCCGCATTGGCCGATGCCGAAAATCTTCCGCATGACCAAGGGCGGCAAGATCGTCGAAGGCATTTTCGAAGGTGAGACCATCAACACGCCATCGATGGTGGCAGTGGAAGATTATCTCGATGCCCTCACCTGGGCGGAAAGCGTCGGCGGCCTGAAAGGCCTCATCGCGCGTTCCAACGCCAATCTGGCGGTGCTGGATGCCTGGACCAAGAAATCCGGTTGGGCCGGCTTTTTGGCCAATGATGCGGCCAGCCGCTCCAACACTTCGGTCTGCATCAAGATCACCGATCCCTGGTTCCAGGGTCTGGGCGACGACGCCAAGGCCGATGCCGCCAAGAAGATCGCCAGCCTTCTGGACAAGGAAGGCGTCGCGCTCGATATCGCCGGATATCGCTCCGCCCCCGCGGGCCTGCGCATCTGGTGCGGCGCCACGGTCGAGACCGCGGATCTGGAAGCGCTGACACCCTGGCTCGACTGGGCCTGGGCGAAGGTCAAAGAGACCGCTTCCGCCTGACCACATCCCGGTGCGCGAGATGCGCGCCGGGATTTTTCATTTCCCCGAAATTCCAACATGGAGTCTTCCATGCCCAAAGTTCTTATCGCCGACAAACTGTCCCCCGCCGCCGTCGCCATCTTCAAGGAGCGCGGCGTCGAGATCGACAACAAACCCGGCATGACCAAGGAAGAGTTGCTGGCAGTGGTCGATCAATATGACGGCATTGCCATCCGCTCGGCCACCAAGATCACCGCCGATGTGATCAAGGCCGCCAAGAAGCTGAAGGTCGTCGCCCGCGCCGGCATCGGCGTCGACAATGTCGATATCCCCGCCGCCACCGCCGCCGGCGTGATCGTGATGAACACCCCTTTCGGCAATTCCATCACCACCGCCGAGCACGCCATCTCGCTGATGCTGGCGCTGGCCCGCGAACTTCCCGCCGCCAACGCCTCCACTCAGGCCGGCAAATGGGAAAAGAACCGCTTCATGGGCGTGGAAATCACCGGCAAGGTGCTGGGCCTGATCGGCGCCGGCAATATCGGCTCCATTGTGGCCGACCGCGCCAAGGGTCTCAGAATGCGGGTCGTCGCGTATGACCCCTTCCTGTCCGCCGAACGCGCCCAGGACATCGGCGTCGAAAAGGTCGAGTTGAACGATCTTCTCGCCCGCGCCGATTTCATTACCCTGCATGTGCCGATGACCCCGGAGACCAAGAATATTCTCTCCGCCGAAGCCCTGGCCAAGACCAAGAAGGGCGTGCGTATCGTCAATTGCGCGCGCGGCGGTTTGATCGACGAGAAGGCGCTGAAGGCCGCGATCGATTCCGGCCATGTCGCAGGCGCGGCCCTGGACGTGTTCGAAGTCGAACCGGCCAAGGAAAATGTCCTGTTCGGCAACGAGAAGATCGTGGCGACACCGCATCTGGGCGCCTCCACCACCGAAGCCCAGGAAAATGTCGCGCTGCAGGTAGCGGAACAGATTTCCGACTATCTGCTCACCGGTGCCATCACCAATGCGCTGAACATGCCGTCGATCTCGGCGAGCGAAGCGCAGAAAGTCGGTCCCTGGATCGCCCTGGCATCCAAGCTGGGTGCATTCGCGGGACAGCTCACCGACACCAGCCTGACGGCGGTGGAGATCGTTTATGAAGGCACCGCCAGCTTGCTCAACACGCGCGCTTTGTCCCAGGCGGCGTTGGCGGGGCTGTTGAACCCGATCCTGTCGGGCGTGAACATGGTCAATGCTCCGTCCATCGCCAAGGAACGCGGCATCAAGGTGAGCGAAGTGCGCCGGGGCCAGGAAGGCGCCTATGAAGGCTATGTGAAGATTACGGTCACACTCGGGAACGGTTCGACCCGCCGCATCGCCGGCACCGTGTTCTCGGACGGCCGCCCACGCTTGATCCAGATCAAGGACATCAACCTCGACGCCGAGTTCGCGCCGCACATGCTGTATGTGGTGAACGAAGACAAGCCGGGCTTCATCGGCAAGTTCGGCACCTTGCTGGGTGATGCCAAGGTCAATATCGCCAACTTCACCCTGGGCCGCAGCGCCCCAGGCCAGGACGCGATCGCTCTGATCGAAGTCGATGGTCAGGTGCCCGATGCCGTCGTCGAACAGCTCACGAAGTTGCCGATGGTCAAAATGGCCAAAGCCTTGAGCTTCTGAAATCCTGACTTAATCAGAAAAAAAGGCGCCGGAGACGGCGCCTTTTTTATTGGTCCAGCCTCGCCATCCGGCGTAGATGATGGTCGGGCGAACCATACAGCACTTCCAGCAGCACCAGACGCTTGAAATAATGCCCGACATCAAGCTCGTCGGTCATGCCGATGCCACCATGAATCTGCACCGCGCCTTCGGCCACCGCGCGGGCATACTTTCCCAACGCGGCCTTGGCGGCCGATACTGCACGTGGCCCATCCGCGTCGCCCAATTTAAGGTTCCCCATCAGGCTGGCCGACAGCGCCTGTTGCTGCGCGATGTACATGTTCACCATCTGGTGCTGCAGCACCTGGAATTTTCCGATCGGCTGGCCGAATTGCTTGCGGGTCTTGGCGTATTCGGTCGTCGCGGCCATCAGTCTGGCAATGGCGCCATTGGCTTCGGCCAGATGCGCAGCGATGGCATGGTCCAGGGTATTCGTCAGCAGCGGTAATGCGGCGCCCTCTTCGCCAATCAATTGCGCGGGCGCATTCTCGAACACGATCTCGCTGGCACGCAGCCCGCTCATCGCCGCATAGTCGCGGGTCGAAACGCCTTTCGCGGATTTCTCGACCAGGAAAACGCTGACGCCTTGTGCTTCACGCCGCGAACCGCTGGTCCGGGCCGTCACGATCAGCCTGTCGGCCCAGGGCGCGCCCAGCACCACGCTCTTCTGGCCGTTCAGGACGTAATCATTGCCTTGCTTCTTCGCGGAGGTGGTCAGGTCGGCCAGATCGTAGCGGCCCTGTGCCTCGGCAAAGGCAAACGCCATGATGGTTTCGCCGGCCGCGATCTTGGGCAGCATTTCATCCGCCAACGCGCCGCCGCTGCCAGCCAGGAGCCCGCCACCGATCACCACCGTGGGCACGAAGGGCTCGACCACCAGAGCGCGTCCGAATTCCTCCATCACCACCATGCTTGCGATAGGGCCGCCGCCCAACCCGCCCTGGGCTTCCGGCAGCGGCGCGGCGAACAGGCCCATCTCGGCGAATTGCCGCCAATGGGATGGGTCGCGGCCTTCCGGCGTACGGGTGAATATGCGCCAATTTTCAAACGAATAACGGTCCGCCAAATAGCGCGACAGCGAATTGCGCAGAAGCGCCTGCTCTTCGGAGAAGGAAAAATCCATCAGAGCCCCAGGACGGCTTTGGCGATAATGTTGCGCTGGATCTCGTTCGATCCGCCATAGATCGAGACTTTGCGCAGATTGAAATAGCGTCCCGCCAGCCCGCGGGCATAATCCGGTCCCACCGCTTCATTGTCGCCCAGACCAAGGTCATCCGGCAGTGCGTAATAACCCACAGCCTCCATCGCCAGGTCGGCAACGCGTTGCTGGATCTCGCTGCCCGCCACTTTGAGGATCGAACTTTCCGCTCCGACTTTCTCGCCTTTCGCCTCCTGACTGAGGATGCGCAACTCGGTGAATTCCAATGCCATCAGATCGGCTTCCAGCGCCGCCAGCTTGCGCGCGAAATCCGGATCGCGGATCAACGGCTCGCCGTCCAGTTGCTCCGTTCGGGCCAATTTTTTCAATCGCGTCAGGGCCGCAAGCGACCGCGAAGCGCTGGCCAAAGCGGAACGCTCATGCGCCAGAAGAAATTTGGCGTAGGTCCAGCCTTTGTTCTCTTCGCCCACCAGATTTTCCGCCGGCACCTTCACATTGTCGAAGAACACTTCATTCACTTCCCGCGCGCCATCCAGAATGACGATCGGCTTGACGGTGATGCCGGGCGATTTCATGTCGATCAAAATGAAGGAAATACCTTCCTGCGGCTTGGCCGCGGGATCGGTGCGCACCAGGCAGAAGATCCAGTCGGCATATTGTGCAAGTGTGGTCCAGGTCTTCTGGCCGTTGACGACATAGTGATCGCCCTCGCGCACCGCGCGGCAGCGCAGGCTGACCAGATCCGAACCGGCGCCGGGTTCCGAATAGCCTTGGCACCACCAATCGTCGCCGGAGAGAATTCGGGGCAGGAATTTTGCCTTCTGCGTCTCGCTGCCGAAGGTATAGATCACCGGTCCCACCATCCCCAAGCCGAAGGGCAAGGTGGTGGGCATGCCCGCTTTGGCGATTTCGCTCGAGAACATGTAGCGCTGGGTCACGCTCCAGTCGCAGCCGCCCAATTCTTTCGGCCAAGCCGGCGCCACCCAGCCCTTTTTATAAAGCAGCCGATGCCAGACCAGGTAATCGTCCTTGGAGAGCCGCGCCTGTTCCGGCGCCCCCAGATTCTTGGGCAATTGCGGTTTGGCTTCGGCGATGAAATCGCGGACCTCTTGCCGGAAGGCCTCCTCTTCAGGCGCAAAAGTCAGGTCCATCAAATCCTCGCGCGTGCCGCTTACCGCGCGGCCCGGATCGCCTCATGATGCCGGATCACTTCCTTGACGATGAAGCCCAGGAATTGTTCGGCGAAATCCGGATCGAGCTTGGCGGCTTGGGCCAGCGTACGAAGACGCGCAATCTGCACCTGTTCGCGGGTGGGGTCGGCAGGCGGCAGGCCATGCTTTGCTTTATATTCTCCGACCGCTTGCGTACATTTGAAACGCTCCGCCAACAGGTGGACCAGCGCGGCATCGATATTGTCGATGCTGTCTCGCAACCGCAAAAGTTCTGGATCGGCCGCGGCCATGTCACCCTCTTTGCATAATTGGCCGGTGCGGCCTGTCCTTTAGTCTTAAGCGAAGGCATCGCGCCCGCCAAGTTCCCCGGCGCGCAATGGAAAAATCGCTTCGATAGGTTAACCGGAGCGCTTTTAGCCGGAGACAGGTTGCCGCAGCCATGCCTATAGTTGTCCCGTAATGGGGTGGGGGCTTGTGCTTAATCGGTCAAAGACCGGCGCAAGTTTAGGGGCGATGAACACGAGAAAACTCTTTCTGGTGCTGACTCTGGGGCTGGCCGTGGCAGGCTGCGCATCCAACGACAATCTGGAGGCGCAAACCGCTAACGATCCGCTGGAACCGATGAACCGGTTCTTTTTCGACTTCAATCGAAGGCTCGATCGGCATGCGGCGCTGCCGGCCGCGACTTTCTATGCCGACACGGTACCGCGCGGCATACGCGTGAACGTCCACAATGTGCTCACCAATCTGGGCGGGCCGGTCACCGTGGCCAATGACATTCTGCAGGCGGATTTCGGCTATGCCGGTACCGCAGGGGCGCGCTTCCTGATCAATACCACCATCGGCGTGGCCGGCATCTTCGATGTCGCCACCGACTGGGGAATGCCCGAGCGCGGCCGCGACTTCGGCGAGACGATGGGCGTTTACGGCATCGGCCAGGGGCCTTACCTGGTGCTTCCTTTCCGCGGACCGACATCGGTGCGCGACTTCGCGGGCGGTTATGTCGATGGCTACTTCTCGCCGCTCCGTTTCGTCCATTATTCGGGGAGCAATTATGTCGGACTGGTCAAATCCAGCCTGGGCTCGGTCGACAACCGCTCCGCCAATATCGTGACTTATCGGGATATCGAGCGCGCGTCGGTGGACTATTACGCCACCATGCGGGCCTATTACCGGCAGCGGCGCGAGCGCCAGGTCGAAGACCGGGCCGTCCAGACGGCGGAACTTCCCGACTTTTAGAACGGCCCGGAACCGGCTAAGCATCGGGCGGATATGTCCACCGCCCCGACCATCCCTCTCATCGAGCGCATTGTCGCGTTCTGCTGCCGCTGGCCCGCGCTGGTGACCCTGGCGGCCGTGATCGCGACCGTGGCGGCTGGCGGCTTCACCAGCGCCCATTTCGCCATGAACACCGACAGCCAGAAACTGATCTCGGCAGAGGTCGATTGGCGCAAGCGGGAAATCCAGTTCGATCGGCTCTTCCCCCAGCAATCCAATCTCATTCTGGCGGTGATCGATGGCAGGACGCCGGAACTGGCCGAAGCCGGTGCAGCTTCGCTGACCGCCCGCCTGATCCAGGACAAAAAACTGTTTCCCGATGTCCGCCGTCCCGACGGCGGCGCCTTCTTCGACCATAACGGCCTGCTGTTCCTGCCGGTAAAGGACGTGGAGGCGACCACACAACAATTGTTCAAGGCGCAACCCTTTCTGGGTGCGCTGGCTTCCGATCCATCGCTGCGCGGCGTGATGGACAGCCTCTCGACGGTGCTCCTGGGCGTTTCGCTGGGACAAGCCAAACTGGCGGACATCGATGTCCCCATGACCCGGTTGGGGCAGACTTTTACTGCCGCCGCTCAAGGCCGGACCGATTATCTTTCCTGGCGGGCCCTGGTGACGGGCAGTGCGCCGCGTCCCGAAGAACTTCGCCGCTTCATCGAAGTCAAACCGGTTCTGGATTTCGACGCGCTGGAACCTGGCGCCCGTGCCAGCGCCGCCATTCGCGCCGCCGCCCACGATCTGGGGCTGACGCCAGAACGCGGGGTACAGGTCCGCCTCACCGGCGACGTGCCCCTGTCGGACGAGGAATTCGCCACCCTCACCGATCGTGCCTGGCTGATGGGCGCCGCCATGATGGCAGGCGTGCTGGCGACGCTGTGGCTGGCGCTGCGCTCCTTCAAGATCATCCTGGCCATTCTGGCGAGCCTAGTGGTGGGGTTGGTGCTGACGATGGGTCTGGGGCTGATCTTCATCGGCGTGTTCAACATCATTTCTATTGCCTTCATCGCCCTGTTCGTGGGGCTGGGTGTGGATTTCGGTATTCAGTTCTCGGTGCGCTATCGCGCCGAGCGTTTCCAGTACCCGCAACTTTCCAAGGCGCTGTGTCACACCGGCCGCAGCGTGGGGCTGCCCCTGGCCCTGGCGGCCGCCGCGACCGCGGTCGGATTTTTCTCCTTCCTTCCCACCAACTATATCGGCGTCGCGGAACTGGGCCTTGTCGCGGGCATCGGCATGATCGTGGCGTTCCTCACCTCGATCACCTTGTTGCCCGCACTCTTGATGCTGCTGAAGCCCGAAGGCGAAGCCGAGGATGTGGGCTTTACCACCTTCGCGCGCATGGATGATTTCATGACGCGCCATCGCCGCACGGTGCTGCGCATCGCGGTGGGCGCCGGCCTGATCTGCCTGATGCTCACCATTTTCCTGCGCTTCAATTCCAATCCGTTGGATCTGCGCAGCCCGAAAGTGGAGTCGGTTTCGACCCTGTTCGATCTGATGAAAAATCCCCAGACCTCGCCCAACACCATCAACGCCACCGCGCCCTCGCCGGCTGGTGCGGATGCGTTGGGGGCTCGTCTGGCCAAGCTCCCGGAGGTCGCCCAAGCGCTGACCCTTTCCAGCTTCGTGCCGGAGGACCAGGACCAGAAGCTGGCGCTGATTGCCGACGCCAACGGGTTGCTTGATTCCACGCTCAATCCGTTCGACGTGAAGACTGCGCCCAGCGACGCGGATATCGTGACCAGCTTCAAGACCGTGGCTGCCAAATTGCGCGAAGCTGCCAAGGACCTGACCGATGCGCCAGCATCGCATGCCCGTACTCTCGCCGGTGCATTGGAGACGCTGGCGAATGGCCCCGCCGCAAATCGCGCCCGCGCCACCGAGGCATTGGTCCCCGGGCTCAAGACCATGCTGCGCCAATTGTCCGACGCCCTGACGCCCGCGCGCGTCACTCTAGCGAGCATGCCCGCTGAAATGCGGGCGGAATGGATCGCACCCAACGGCACCGCCCGCGTCCAAGTCTTTCCCAAAGACACCAGCAACAATCCCCACATGCTCTCGCAATTCAGCGACGCGGTACTGAAAATCGCCCCAAACGCGACGGGTGCGCCCATATCGATCCGGGAATCCGGCCGTACCATCGTCAGGGCTTTTGTCGAAGCGGGAATCTTGTCCTTCATCACCATCGTGATCCTGCTGGCGGCGGTCTTGCGCCGCACCGCCGATGTGGTGATGACATTGGCGCCGCTGGTCCTTGCGGGCCTTCTGACGGTTGGAACTTGTGTCCTGTTGAATCTGCAGCTGAACTTCGCCAACATCATCGCGCTGCCGCTGCTGCTCGGCATCGGCGTCGCCTTCAACATCTATTTCGTGGTGGCCTGGCGGGCCGGCGCAAAAAACTTCCTGCAGTCCAGCCTGACCAGAGCGGTGATCTTCAGCGCCGCCACTACCGCCTCCGGTTTCGGCACCCTATGGCTGTCGCGCCACCCCGGCACCGCCAGCATGGGCGAACTTCTGATGATTTCGTTGTTCTGGACGTTGGTCTCGACGCTTTTCGTGAGTCCCGCGTTGCTGGGGCCTCCCCCGGCGCGAGAACACCGCGCCCACGAAAAGTTGATTTGAGCGTTCTCGCGCCTTGGCCGAGGCCCGCCTCCCCCGTGCGTGCGCAGCACGCTGATGGGGGGGCCGTAGCTCGCCCTGGAGGCCCGTCAGCAAAAGGTCCAGTGGACCTTTTGTAGGGCCGACCGCCAGCGAAGGCGGAGGGGGTTAACCTAACGTCTGGTCCGCGAGCGCATTGATCTTTTTCGCGAGGCCCTGCGGACCAGCCGTTTGCAACGTCGCACCGAAGTCGGAGCGTTTCTGCGCCAGCTGGCTGATATTGCCGTTCAAATAAATGTCCACGATCTTCCAGCTGCCGCCGGCATCGTGAACCCGGTAGTTGAAGGGAATGGCAGCGCCGCTTGTTGGCTTGAGCGTACTCTTGACGAATTTGTCGGCGCCGCGCTCTGTCACTGCCGGATCGACCACGAATTTCTCGCCGCTGAAGCTGTCGAAATTGCTGGCATAATTGGCGATGGTCATGCGCTCGAATGCATCGATCAGCGCCTTCTGATCGGCGGGCGTCATCGACGACCAACTCGGTCCCACTGACAAGGCCGTCATAGCGGAGAGATCGAAATCCTGTTCCACCGCCGGCTTCAGTTTTTCATAACGGCTCTTGGCGGTGCCACCGGACTTCATGCTGACAACCAGCGCGTCGTAGAAATTTTGAACCGCTGCGGCAGCCGGATCGGCGCCCTGCGCCCCTGCAGGCAAGGTGGCGCCAGCCGTCAGTAAGGCGAGAGACAGAATCTTCATCATGCGAGCGGTCATCAATGCCTCATCGAAATCGCGTGAACCACGTGCCCGGAAACGCACGAACCGGCAAATATGCTGCGCCATACTGGCAAAATTTCGGTAAAAGTCAGGCCCCGGCAAGACGGACCGTCTTGGGACGCCTGTTCAGGACTCCCGGTCCAGCAGGAACAGGGGCAGGCCGGAAAGCTCGGGCGACCGCTTGGCATGCTCGCCCAGGGCGTCGATGGCGGCGCGGGCGCGGCGCTCGGCTTCTGCGCGGGCTCCATCGACCCCCAACAAGGTGACCAGAGTGGCCTTGCCCATGTCGGCATCCTTGCCCACGGCCTTGCCGGTTTTTTCGGCGGTCGAGGTCACGTCCAAGAGATCGTCGGTGATCTGGAACACCACGCCCATTTCGCGGGCATAGGCCCTGAGGCGTGCGCGATCTTCCGCCGAAGCCCGTCCCAGAATAGGACCGGCCTCGCAGGAGAATTCAAATAGCTGACCGGTCTTGAGGCGCTGCAAATTCACCACATCTTCGAGGCCGAAACTTTCTTCCGCCAGCATATCGATCACCTGGCCCCCGATCATGCCATCGTGACCCGCGGCTTCGGCCAGGCGCGCGACAAGCGCCACGCGGACATCGGCATCGGGATGGGTCTTTGCGTCGGCCAGAATTTCAAACGCGATGGTGAGCAGCGCATCGCCCGCCAGCACCGCCGTCATTTCGTCAAAGGCGATATGGGTGGTGGGACGGCCGCGGCGCAGATCGTCATCGTCCATGCAGGGAAGATCGTCATGCACCAGCGAATAAGTGTGCAGCACTTCGATGGCCGACCCGACCCGCAGACTATGCGCGTCATCCACCCCGAACAGCCGGGCGGAGTGCAGGACCAGGAATGGCCGCAGGCGCTTGCCGCCCGCGAAGGTGGCATAACGCATGGCCTCCTGGACCCGGCCCTGGGGGCCGCGGGGCCTGGGCAGCACCGTCTCCAGCACCGAATCGACCGCCGTGGCGCTGGCGGCAATGGCGGCTGGCAGGGTCGCCAGTTTGGCCTTGTCCAAGTCCTTGGTCGTGTCCATGTTCCCCATGCGATGCCCTATGGCTGGCTTGGTCCCCGGAATCCAGCCTGATCCAGCCTGGGGGCCCGGGATGCGACAATCTGGTCAGCCGGGAAAGGCAAGTCAAAACAAGAGTTCCGACCCTGTGGCTGAAGGGGTTGATTTCAGCCCCCCCAATGCGGGAAAATGGCTTTGCTGCGTTGCGGTCGAGCCGCCCGCCCATAAATGGCCTTCGGCCATCCGGGCGGCCCGCGGCGCAAAGCCGGGCGCCTGCGGCACAAAGGAAGATAGATGCGAGTTATTCTTGCCCAGCCGCGCGGCTTCTGCGCCGGAGTGGTGCGCGCCATTGATATCGTGGAAAAGGCCCTCGATAAGTATGGCGAGCCCGTCTATGTGCGCCATGAGATCGTGCACAACAAACACGTGGTCGATGCGCTGAAGAACAAAGGCGCGCGTTTCGTCGAAGAATTGGACGAGGTTCCCGAAGGCGCCGTCACCGTGTTCAGCGCGCATGGCGTGCCGCAGTCGGTGGTCAAGACTGCAGCCGCGCGCGGCCTGCCCGTGCTGGACGCAACCTGCCCGCTGGTTTCCAAAGTACACAATCAGGGCAAGCGCTATGTCGCGCACGGCCGCACCTTGATCCTGATCGGCCATGCCGGTCATCCGGAAGTCGAAGGCACGATGGGCCAGGTCGGCGCGCCGGTGCATCTGGTGCAGTCCGAAGCCGATGTCGACACCTTGCCGCTGCCGACCGACAAGCCGGTCGCCTATATCACCCAGACCACGCTTTCGATCGACGATACCAAGGGGATCATCGTCGCCCTGAAGAAACGGTTCAGCGATATCGTCGGCCCGGAAACCAGCGACATCTGCTACGCCACCCAGAACCGCCAGACCTCTGTGCGCGAGTTGGCCAAGGTTGCGGATGTGATCCTGGTGGTGGGCGCCAAGAACAGCTCGAATTCCAATCGCCTGCGCGAGATCGGCATCGAGGAAGGCCTTCCCAGTTACCTGATCGCGGACGGCAGCGAACTGAAACCTGAATGGGTGCGCGGCATGAAGGTAGTGGGCCTGACGGCCGGGGCCTCTGCGCCCGAAGAACTGGTGCGCCATGTCATCGAGGCGCTTTCCGAAATCGAAGACGTCGTAGTCGAACAGATGGACGGCAAGAAGGAACATATCGAGTTCCGCCTGCCGGCCGAATTGAGGGCGTGACATGGGTCTTCCACTGAAACAGGCCGCCAAGATCGGCGCCTATGTGCTGAAGAAGCATCTTTCCGGCGGGAAATACCCGCTGGTGCTGATGCTGGAGCCGCTCTTTCGCTGCAACCTGGCCTGTGCCGGCTGCGGCAAGATCGATTATCCGGATGAGATCCTGAACCAACGCCTGTCGTACCAGCAGTGCATGGACGCGATCGACGAATGCGGCGCGCCTGCCGTTTCCATTGCCGGCGGCGAGCCCCTGCTCCATCGCGACATGGCCAAGATCGTTCAGGGCTATCTGGAACGCGACAAGTTCGTGATCCTGTGCACCAACGCGCTGCTGCTGGCCAAGAAGATCGACCAGTACAAGCCGGACCCCAACTTCACTTGGTCGATCCATCTGGATGGCGACAAGGGCATGCACGACAAGTCGGTCTGCCTGGATGGCACCTATGAAAAGGCCATCGCCGCCATCAAGCTGGCCAAGTCCAAGGGTTTCCGCACCCAGATCAACTGCACCTTGTTCGACGGCACAGATCCGGAACGTACCGCCAAATTCTTCGACGAGATGATGGCGATCGGCCTGGACGGCATCACCGTATCGCCGGGCTATGCCTATGAGCGCGCGCCCGATCAGCAGCACTTCCTCAATCGCGAGCGCACCAAGACGATGTTCCGCGATATTCTGGCGCGCGGGAATGGCGGCAAGAATTGGGATTTCACCAACTCCTCGCTGTTCATGGATTTCCTGGCCGGCAACCAGACCTATGAATGCACGCCCTGGTCGATGCCGCTGCTCACCGTCTTTGGCTGGCAGAAGCCCTGCTATCTGCTGGGCGAAGGTTATGTGAAGACCTTCAAGGAACTGATGGAAGGCACCGAATGGGAAAAATACGGCGTTGGCAAATATGAGAAATGCGCCAACTGCATGGTGCATTGCGGCTTTGAAGGCACCGCGGCCACCGATGCGATCAAGCATCCGCTGAAGATGCTGCCGATCCTGATGCGTGGCATCAAGACCGAAGGCCCGATGGCACCCGATATTGACCTGTCACATCAGCGCCCGGCGGAGTTCGTTTTCTCCCGCCACGTCGAGACCAAGATCTCACAGATCAAGGCCGGCAAGTCCAACACCACAGAGGCCGCGGCAGCGGAGTAATTCGCGAAACGCCCTGTTGGAGGTGCGCGCCGTGCGGATCAGTGCGGGCACCTGCAACGGATGGCGCAACAGCGATCCCAGAACGCGGCCCAGCGCAATGCCGCCATCCGGCTTCATCGCCACCAACGCCACCGGCGGCAACACATGCCCGGCATCGTCGGAAATCACCCGCAGCACGACGAAAGGCAGCTTGCGCACCGCCGCGAACCGCGCGGCAACCGCGCTTTCCATGTCCACCACCAAGGCACCCGTCTTCGCGTAAAGATCTGCCTTGTCGTCCCGGTTTTCCAGGATCACCGCGCTTGCGGCCACTGGCCCCTGATGGGCTTGCGGCAATTTGGCCGCCAGCGCGACGCGCCAGCGCTCGTCGCAGCGGATTATTTCCCCCCTCTGGCCTTCGCTGGCTCGAGAGCCAGCTACGGCCATCTCCCCCGCCAGCGCGCTAAG
This sequence comes from Pseudomonadota bacterium, assembly GCA_040389405.1. Classification (GTDB taxonomy): domain Bacteria; phylum Pseudomonadota; class Alphaproteobacteria; order Micropepsales; family Micropepsaceae; genus Rhizomicrobium. The sequence continues at coordinate 722,417 of JAZJZY010000003.1, forward strand.
GCGCGCGCGGGGGCGAACGACCTGAACACTTTCGCCAATCACTACGTCGCCGACTTTGAGCAACGGCGACAGCCCCCCGCCCAATCCGATCGAGATCACGCCCTGGATATCGCCATGCAGGGCATCCAGCTTGGTAGCCAGCGACTTGGAATCGCCGCCGCCTGCCACCGCCACCACGCCCGGCCCGCCCGCGATCTCGGCTTCGCGCGTCAGACCCGTGACGGCGAGAATGGTCACAGGCGCTGCCCCCTCAAAGCCCCACCTCGACGCGCCGCGAATTTCCGGTCTTGAGATTGCGGTAGCGCGCCAGCGCCCAGAGCGGAAAAAATTTCGGATAGCCGTGATAGTTGAGATAAAAGACGCGGGGAAAGCCGCCGCCTGTGTAATGCGCCTGGCTCCACAGCCCGTCTGCTTCCTGCGTCCGCTTCAGATAAGCGACACCCCGCGCCACGGCGGGATGGTCCACCTGCCCAACCGCCATCAGGCCTAAAAGTGCCCAGGCGGTCTGGGATGCGGTCGACGGCGCTGGTTCATAGCCTTGGTAATCCAGCTTGTAGCTGTCGCAATTCTCGCCCCAGCCGCCATCCGGATTCTGGATCGCGACCAGCCAGTCGGCGGCGCGGCGCATGGTGTCATCTTCCGGCGCAAGGCCCGCCGCGTTCAATCCTGCCAGCGCCGACCAGGTACCGTAGATGTAATTGACGCCCCAGCGGCCGAACCAGGAACCATCCGCCAGCTGTGTCTTGCGCAGATAGGCAACGCCTGCATCCAGCCGCGTCTTGTCGCCGCCCAGTTGCGCGATCATGCCGACGCATCGGCCCGAGACATCTTCGGTGGGCGGGTCCAGCAGCGCGCCATGATCGGCGAAGGGAATATTGTTGAGATAAGTATAGGAGTTGTCGGCGTCGAAGGCACCCCAGCCACCGTCGCGGCTCTGCAAGCCATCGACCCATTCGGCGCCGCGCGCGATCTCGTTTTTGTATTGCGGCGAGATGCCGGATTTAGCAGCCCGGTCCATCGCCATCACCACCACCGCGGTGTCGTCGAGATCGGGATAATGATCGTTGCGGTACTGGAAGGCCCAGCCGCCCGGCCGCACACCGGGCTTCTCGTCCGCCCAATCGCCTTTGACATCCAACACCTGCAGCGGCGCCAGCCACTCAAGCCCGCGCACCGCGGCAGCCTCCGCTTTCGCGTCCTTGGTCTCCAGCAACGCATGCGCCACCAGGGCTGTGTCCCACACCGGTGAAACGCAAGGCTGGCAATAGGCTTCGTGATCCTTGATCACCAGAAGCTTTTCGACGGATGTGCGCGCGATGACGCGGTCGGGGTGCGATGGGGCGTAACACAGCGTGTCATACATCATCACGCTGTTGGCCATGGCGGGATAGATCGCGCCCAACCCATCCTCGCCGTTGAGACGCTCGGTGGTCCAGGTCCGGCATTTCTCGATGGCACGCGTCCGCAGCCCCTTCGGCCAGAACGGCTCGAAGCGTTTCAAGCCCCAGTCCAGTGCCGCGAAGAAAGCGGACCAGCCCGCACTCTGATGTGGCGCGCGTGGACTTGCCGCCGGCACACCGGGTACGAACAGCTCAGAGATATGGATCCCGCGCGGATTGCGGGCCAGCGGCCGTTTCGCCGCCAGAACCAGCAGCGGCACGATCACCGTGCGGGCCCAGTAACTCATCTTCGACAGATGAATGGGAAACCAGCGCGGCAACAGGATCAATTCTACCGGCACGGTCGGGACATTCGACCACGCGGTTTCGCCATAGAGCGCCAGCAGAATGCGGGTGAAGACATTGGCCTTGATGGCGCCGCCCCGCGCATGGATCGCCTCGCGCGCCCGTTTCATGTGTGGCGCGTCAATATCGTCTCCGATCATCTTGAGCGCGAAATAGGCTTTCACGGTGGCTGAGATGTCGAAGGCGCCCTCGTGATAAAGCGGCCAGCCGCCATGGGCGCCCTGGATGCGGCGCAGATAGACGCCGATCTTGCGCTCCAGTTCCAGATTGGGCGTCTCGGCCAGGTAATGGACCAGCAGCACATATTCCGCCGGAATGGTGGCATCGGCTTCGAGCTCATAGACCCAGTGTCCGTCCGGCCGTTGTTGGGCCAGGATCGCTTCCGTCGCGGTGCGGATCGCGCCTTCCACTTCGGCAAAATCGCTGGGGGCGAGCTGGTTCATTGCCCGCAACTATAAGGTGCTACGCCGCAGCGCCAAAGCGGCGGCCGCCTCGCCCGAACGGACCGCCCCTTCCAGGGTGGCAGGCAGCCCCGTATCGGTCCAATCGCCGGCCAGCATCAGATTGCGCCATTGGGTCTTGGCGGGCGGGCGTTTTATGTCTTGTTCCGGCGTGGCGGCAAAAGTGGCGCGCTTTTCCTTGACCACCTGCCAAGGCGGCAATTCGGCGGTGATCCGCAGCGCGCGACACACCTCGTCCCACAACAATCGCGCCAAATCTTCCCGGTCACGGTCGACAATGGCATCGGCACCCGAAACCGTGACGGAGATGCGGTCCTCGAACGCAAAAATCCATTCCACCGTGCCATTGATCACGCCCATGATGGGCGGGGTGCCTTTCGGCGCAGGCATCCGGAAATGCGCATTGACGATGGCGCAGAATTCGGTCGGCACGGTCAGGTCGGGCACCAGTTCCTTGGCAACCCAAGGCGGCACCGCCAGCACCACCATGTCTCGTTCATTGAGCGGCACTGTGGCATCGGAAAATTCCAGCGCCAGGACTCCCCGATTGCCCAGCACCAGGGTGCGTAATCGCTTGCCCAGCTCGATCTTGGCACCCTTCTTTTCCAGAAAGGCCAGCGCGGGATCGATGAAGGCGGCGCCCAAGGTCGGCGTGGCAATCCGCGGGCGACAGGCACGACCGCCGCGCGCCAAGGTCTCGCGCATGACCTGGCCGGCCAACTGCGCCGAACCGGATTCCGGCGCGGTATTCAGCGCCGCCAGCAGGAAAGGCCGCATCAGCCGGTCCCATAAGGCGCCCTTGACCGGCACGGTCTGCGCCACGGTGGCGCGGCGGCCGGCGAACATCAGCTTTCCATACGCGACATAATCGCTGGGCTTGGTATCGGGCACACGGCGGGCTCGCGAAGTGATCCACCAGGGCAAAGGGCCGCCATTCAATCGCAGAGTCCAGCGCGCGTCCGCCTTCAAATCGATAAACGGGAAAATCGCCCGGCGCGGACCGGTCAGCGCATTGCGCGCGCCAATGCGTTCCAGATAACGGGCGATGGCGCCATTGCCTGACAACACCAGATGATTGCCATTGTCGATGATCTGATCCATCGCCGGATCGTAATAGGAGCGGCAACGCCCGCCCGCCTGCCCGGCCGCTTCGTACAAAGTCACGGCCATCCCGCGCGCCGCAAGCTGGGTGGCGGCGGCAAGGCCGGAAATTCCCGCGCCGATCACAAAGGCGCGGCGCTGACCCTTTCTGCCGGACGCTGGTTCGACCGAGGCCATGGCCTTACCCGAAACCCACGCGCAGCAGCAGCGAAAGCAGTTTGCCCCGCGACAATGACGCGCGATGGCGTGGGGGGGCGAAACCCGCCGCTTCCGTCGCCTTCAAGATCTCGCCATAGACGGCACCCATCAGACGCGGCGTGGCGATCCGCCCTTTGGGTTTCTTCGCCAAAATCGCGGCCGCCTTGTCGTAATGATCATGCGCCAGGGCTGCGACCGCGCGGCAGACACCATCGACGCGGGAATCCGACACAACCATCTTCGGATCGAGCGACTTGAAACCCGCCGCAAAAAGATACTCGCGGGGCAGATAGAGACGGCCGATATCGGCATCCTCATCGACGTCGCGCAGAATATTGGTCAGCTGCAGGGCGCGGCCCAGATGATGCGCCAACTCGAAGCCCGGTCCCTCGTCCATGCCGAAGACCTTGATGGACAGGCGCCCCACCGCGCTCGCTACCCGTTCGCAATACAGATCCAGGGTGGGAAGGGCGGGCGCGACAATATCTTCCGCCACATCCATTTCCATCCCGTCCAGGATGGTGAGGAAGTCTTCCTTGCGCAGGCCGAACTGCGCCACCGCCGATGCCAGAAAATTCACCCGGGGGGGCGTCTGGCCGTCATACAGTGCGTCCAGGTCATAGCGCCACGCGTCCAACTTTTCGCGGCGTTCCGGCCGGGTGCCCAGCCCGTCATCGGCGATGTCGTCCACGCGGCGGCAGAAGGCATAGATTGCAAACATGGCGTCGCGTTCCCGCCGCGGCATCAGCCGCATCGCCAGATAAAAGGAACTGCCCGACGCCTTTTTCTTGACGGCGGCCATCTGGGAGGCGGGAAGGCTTTCGTTTTTTTTCATCGACGGCGCATCATTCGTGACAGGGCAAAGCCCGGCAGCCTTTTGATGAACAGCGCGGCGATGTCCGTCTTGGAATGATGCACCTTTTCGGACAAGGGGTCGCGGCGGGTCAGCAGGGTGTTCAAATCTTCGGCGAGGGTTTGAATGAGATCGACTTCCAAGGCAAGCCGGGAATCGCGTATCTGTCCAGCGAAGGGGCGGGATTGCGCCAGGAGCAGACCATTGCGGACCGCCAGTCCGGCAATGACCTCGCGCAGCGCCGGACCGGCAGCCGGTTCGGACAAGGCGGCCACGGACAAACCCTTCGCGGCCAGCGCATCTTCGGGGACGTAGACCCGGTCCAGATTGCGCAAATCCTTGGCACAGTCCTGCAGATGATTGATGATCTGCAACGCGGCACACAGGGCGTCATTGGCCGGCCAGGCATCGCGGCTTTCGCCATGCACATCGAGCACGAACCGCCCAACCGGCATGGCCGAGTAGCGGCAATAGTCGATCAGTTCATCCCAGTCCCGATAGCGCAGCTTGGTGACGTCGCGGCGGAACGCTTCCAGCAGGTCCAGGGCATGCTGGTCGCTGAGACCGTGTTCGATCTGCACTGCCCGCAGCGCCACCGCCTCCGGCGACGCGTTGCTCTCCCCCACCAGGCTCGCCCGCATTTCCTCCAGAAGCCGCAGCTTCTCTTCGGCGGGCGCCGTCGCATTGTCGGCAATGTCATCGGCGAAGCGTGCGAAGCGGTAGAAGGCAAGCACTGGCGGACGGTGCCGCGGCGCGATCAGGAATGATGCAACGGGAAAATTCTCGTCGTGATGGCCTTTGCCGGATTGAAGTGCGGTTGCCTCGCTCATGCCCGTTCACCTGGCTTTTTTTTATGGCCTACCGCTTCGCTATATGAGGCCTGGGCACGACCCTTCCACATGCCGCCTTTTCCGGTCCAATGCTGAATGGCCGAATCCAAAGTGAAAGCCGCGTAAAAGGCACCGATCACCGGCAACGCCAGACCCCAGAGCGGCGACAGGCGATAGAAGCGCAGAATGGGTTGAAACATCACGGCCATGATCGCCCAGGCGAGATAGGCGGCAAGCTGGACATAATACATGGCAAACAGCGCGCCCAGCACGGGCGCAATATAGACGATGAAAAGCCCGACAAGCGTGCCCAGCAGCAGCAGCGGCGAATAATCCAGCTGGGCATAGGCGGAACGTGCCACCATCTTGCGGATGTCGGACAGTTTTTCATAAGCCCGCAGGCTGACGGCGCGGTCGGTAAGCCCCAGCCAGATCGGTCCCTGCTTTTTCAGCACCCGGGCCAGCGCGCAATCGTCGATGATGTTGTGGCGTATCGCGTCGATGCCGCCTGCCGCCTCCAGCGCTCCGCGCCGCGCCAGCATGCAACCACCTGCCGCCGCCGCGACCCGGCTCTTCGGGTCATTCACCGCGCCGAAGGGAAACAGCATGTCGAAAAAGAACACGAAGGCCGGAACAAGAAAATGCTCGGCCGCGGTGCGGCAGGAAAGCCGCGCCATCAGCGAGACCAGAACACGAGAATTTTCCTCGGCCCGGGCCACCAGGTTGCGCAGGTTATCGGGCGCATGGGCGATATCGGCGTCGGTGAACCAGAGGAATTCCGGCGCCGACGCGGCTGCGTGATCCGCGCCTTGCCGCATAGCCCATAGCTTGCCCGTCCAGCCCGGCGGCCGTGCACCACCAGTCAATACGGTCAGGCGGTCCTTGTTCATCGCCCGCGCCAGATCGCCGGTGCCGTCATCCGACTGATCGTCCACCAGCACAATTTTGAAATCGCCGGGATAATCCTGTGCCAGCAGGCTGCCGAGACTGCGCTGTATCACATCCGCTTCGTTGCGCGCCGGAACCACCGCCACCACCGAAGGCCATATGGTCAGAGCCGCGGCCGGCAGCGTATCCCGTTCGCGCAACAGCCAGAAGCCGCGCCGCGCCAGCAACAGATAGAGCCATATCGCCAGCGGCAGAAAGCCGAACAGGATGGCCGCAATCATGCGAGATATCCCTGCGCGGCGAACCAGGCATGGGCGTCTTTCAGACCTTCCTGGTACGGACGCGCCGCGTAACTCAGTTCGCGCATCGCCTTGGCGGACGAAAAATACATCTGATAGCGCGACATGCGCAGGGCGTCGGCGGTGAGGAACGGTTCTTTTCCCGTGACCCGCGCTACGGTTTCGGCGGCGAATGCGAGAGGGAACAGCGGCCCGCGCGGCAATCTAACCGTCGGCGCGCGGCGCCCCGCCAAAGCGGCAATATCGGCCAGCATCTGGGCCAAGGTCACATCCATGCCGCCCAGAATATAGTTCTCACCGATCCTGCCCCGCTCCAGCGCCAGGAAATGGCCCTCGGCGACGTCATCGACATGAACCAGATTGAGCCCGGTATCGACAAAGGCAGGCATGCGGCCCGCCGCTGCTTCCACGATAATGCGCCCCGTGGGCGTGGGCTTGATATCGCGCGCGCCGATCGGCGTCGAAGGCGCCACGATGACGGCGGGCAATGCTTCTTCGGCAATCATGCGTTCGACTTCGCGTTCGGCCAGCAGTTTGCTCAGCTTGTAAGCGCCGATCACACTTTGCGGCGTATGGCGCGAGGTTTCGTCCACCGCCTCGCCATTTCCGGGCTTCAAGGCTGCCACCGACGAGGTATAGACCACGCGCTCGACGCCGGCGCGCAACGCGGCCGACATGGTGGCACGCGCCCCTTCCAGATTGTTGCGGGATATCTCGGAGGGATCGCGCGCCCAGAGCCGGTAATCCGCCGCGACATGGAAGAGATAGCGCGCGCCCTGCATCGCCGCCGCCATCGAAACGGGATCGCGCATATCGCCGGCCACCGCTTCCACGTCCAGCCCATCGATATTGGCGCGCGATGCGGTGGCGCGCATCAGCACCTTGACCCGGAACCCACGCGCCAAGGCCTTGCGCGCGACGGCCGCACCGACGAAACCGGACGCGCCAGTGACAAGAACCGTGTCAGCCATCGGCTGGCCCCGATGTTGTCAACGCGGCTCGCCCTTCAACGGCCTGCCAATAGATCAGCGCCGGTATCCCGATCACGATTTCTCGCGCCCGCTTGAGCAGAGACACCGCCAGACCCATTTCGGCAGGAAATCCGAACAAGGGCGCCAGCATTGCATAACCCGCCTCCTGCACACCCAGCGCTGCCGGAACAAAGGCCGCGATCGACCGCAATGTGCAAAGCAAGGCCTCCAATGCCAGGGCGTCGGCCAGGCTGATCTGTCCGCCCACCAGCCGGAACGCGATGAAGGTACCGCCGCCCGCACCGATCCAGGCCAGCAGATGCAACGCGGCCGAAGCGGCCAGCCGGCCCGGTGAATCGTATAATTCGTGGATGGCTTCGCGGAACGACGTTCCGCTGCGAACCTGCGGGAAAAAACGCCCCGCGATCCGCTGCGCGAAATCGGCACCTTTTTTCTGCAGCAGGATCAAGGCGGCGATGCCCGGCACCGCCAGTAGCAAGGTCGCCACCATCGCTTCGGTCAAAGGACCGGCGCTGTCGAGATCGCGAAAATGCGCCACGCCCAGCGCAATGCCAAAAGCCAGGAACGCCACTTGGGCCATCGCCTCAGTCGTGGCGTCTGCCGTGACAGAGGCGGCGGCATAACCCGCATTCATGCCGCGCAAGATCATCAACCGCCCGGCCGCCACCATGCCGCCGACGGGCGAGAAGGGTGAAATCTCGGCGATGGAATCGCGCACCAGCCGGGCGAGATAGAAATCCTTGGGGTCGTGGCGTTCGGTGCGCGGCAGCAGAGCCATCCAGGCTGCCGTCAACACCACGAATACGACCAGGGCATACACGCAGAGAATAGCAAGGCCGCCGATACCGGCGCGCGCCACGGCGTCGATCACCGCGCCGAACCCGATAGCCCAGACCAGATAAACCGCCGCGACCAGACCGGCGAGCAGCGCTATGGCAACGCCCCATTTCATCGCCGTATTCCCAACTAGAAATTAGGCCGGTAGCGGCTTGGCGCGGAAACTCCACAGACGCATGGCGCCCAGCGCCGTTTCCGCCAATTGCGGCAGAAAGCTGGGACGCAGCAATTCGGCATCGAAAGCGCCCATGCGGCGGCGGTTCTCGGAATAGCAATCCTCCAGGAACCGCTTGAAGGTGAACCCGTCCAGGAACACCGACGCCTGAGTGGCGGTGAATTCCTTGCCGTCGTTCAATTCCTTGCCCCGCTTGGCGGTGCCGATCATGCGGCCCAAGGCGCGCATGTAATAACGGAAAGAGGTAAGCGGCAGGACCATCCGGGCGAATGCCCCCTTCTGCGCCTGCGCGTAAGCCATCCAGTTGACGAAGAAGACGATGTGGCGCGTTTCTTCGTACATCAGGGTCTCGAAGATCTGGAACATCTCCTTGGGCAGGAATTCGGACTGCATCGCGATCTTGAAGACCCCGAAGCCCAGGAAAGAATCCATGCATTCGCCGAAGCCGAAATCCTTGAAGCGGGTTTCGACATTGTCGCTGACGTCTTCCAGCGGACGTTCGGCGGCGTCGATGCCGTATTTCTCGATCATGACGCGGATGAGCTTAGCATGCCGCGCTTCCTCGAACCCCTGCAACGCAATGGCCTGTTTCAGGACCGGGTCTTTGACGGTCTCCGTAAAGGCCGCGACGATGGCACCGGCGCGGCGCTCGGTATAAAAAACCTCTTCCCAGAACGGCACCGATTTGAGGCGCGTCAACGCCGCTTCGTCCAGATCGGGCCAGGGCAACGTGTCCGGATCGAACTCGGTATAGGTGTCATTGAAATGGCGGCAGAAGGTGTCGCGATGCTCCAGCGATCCGATTTTCATGCGGCAGCTTTCTTTTTCTTCGGTCCGATGAATTTCAGCGCGAGCCGGGCCATGAACGGCACGAAGCGGGGACGCTTAAGGCGCTGGTCATAGATGCTTAAGCGCCGATCATTCTCGGACACGCAGATGGCGATCAGTTCGCCCACATTCACGTCAGCGCCCAATTGACTGGCGCCGTTGACAGTAAAATTCCAGTCCTGGTCACCGTTGCCGACATTGGAAGCGATGCCGATGCGTTCCCAGATCAGGAACAACCACACCGCCAGCACTTTCAGTTCGAAATAGGGCCGGCGCCAGAACGGCATGTTGCGGCGGTGCCAGGCCATCCAGTTCACGAAGAAGAGGATGTGCCGCCCCTCCTCGCTCACCACGGGCTCGAATGTGTCGACCAGTTCCGGCGGAAAGAATCCCGTGTCCTTGGCGGCCTTGAACAGGCCGAAAGCGAAGAAGCTGTCGATGCACTCGCTATAGCCGGTGACCATGAAGGACCATTCCGGATCGCGCGGCTTCTCGTAAACCGGCTCGGGCGACAGTTTGATGCCATACGCCTCCACCAGATGGGACAGCACATGGCGGTGGCGGCGTTCCTCGAAACCATTCAACTCGACCGCCTTGCGCAGCAAGGGATCGGCAATGCTCTCGGCATAGGTGCAGACATTGAGACCGGCGCGATTCTCCGTCTGCACCGCGATGTCCCAGATCGGCAGCGAGGTGATGCGCTTCTCCGCCTCCTCGCCCAGCTTGGGCCAATCCAGGACGGCGGGGCGGTAGGGATCGAAGGTGTCAAGCAGGGTCTTGCAGAACAGCCGCTTGTGCTCGTCCGTGCCATAGCGGATCGGGCCGTCACCAGGCCAGATGCCGGTGTCCCGCGAAAGATCGGGCGGAATGGCGAATGCCGGGCTGCTCATTCAAAACTGCTCTCTAAGTGGTTGAATTTCCTGACAGCCAACCCAGCCATCGGTTCAGGTCAGTGTACCGGAAAGTCGCAAAAGCCGCCAAGCCGAATATCATGCCCTGCGATCAAGGCGGGCATGTCCGGATCGGTCAAAGCGCGCAATTCCTCGCCATAAGCATAACCCGGCGCCGACCCCGGATAGGCGCCCGTGGCGGGATGCAGATAGATCTCCGACAGCCCCTCCGGCAGGTGTTCGATCAACCCCTTCAAACGCTGCGTCGTCATGGCACCAGACCAGGCCAGACCGAAGACCTGATCGGGCGCCGCGATGCCGGCGCGGCGGAAACGGGACCGCAGGGCACGGGCGAACGGCGTGGTAAGCGCCACGACCGCCGGGGCTCGATGCTGTTCGATCCGCTGCAAGATTGCCTGGGGCTCCAGCGGCACCCGTGCACCCCTGGCGCGATGCGCCCGTCCTGCCTTCACCATCAGCGCCGCGATGGTGGGATGAAGATGAAAATGCTTGTGGGCGTTGACGTGATCGAGCTTGAGGCCGGTGGCAGCGAAGGCCTCGAACTGCGCCTCGATCTCCGCGGCGAGTTGGGCACGCACCTTGGGCAGAAAGAACATCGCGGCCCCGGCACGCGCCATGTCGGTGTGGAAGTATCCCTGCCCGTCCACCAGATCAGGAACCGCCCGCGCCGGCAGGATCGGTTTTCCTTCCACCAGCACCAGATGCAATCCCACGCGCAAAGACGGCATATTACGCGCCCGCGCCACCGCATCATGCGCCGCGGCGCCCGACACCATCAGGCTGGCGGCCGTGAGCACACCGTGACGATGCGCACGCTCGACCGCTTCGTTGACTTCGACGGCGGCGCCGAAATCGTCCGCCGTCAGGATCAGATTTTTCAAGCTTAGGAGACGATCATGTCTTCGCGGTTCCGGAGAAACTGGAAGAACTCAACACCTTCGCGCAGGCGCCGCACCATCATGTCGCGTGACGTCAGCATTTCGCCCAGGATTTCCGCAATCTTGGAGGGGCGGAAATAGAACTTCTTGTAGAAGGTCTCCACCGACTCGAAGATCTCGGTGTGACCGAGATGCGGATAATTGAGCGGCGCGATCTGGGTGCCGTCATCGGTCAGAAGATCGACATCCGACGCGAACCAGCCATTTTCCTTGGCCTGCTTGTACAGGAAGGTGCCCGGATAGGGCGCAGCCAGCGACACCTGCAAGGTGCGCGGATTGACTTCCTTGGCGAAGGCCAGGGTTTCCTGGATGGTCTCGCGGGTCTCGCCCGGCAGGCCCAGAATGAATGTGCCGTGCACGACGATGCCCAGTTCGCGGCAATCCTTGGAAAAGCGCTTGGCGACGTCGACCAGAAGACCCTTCTTGATGTTGTGAAGGATCTGCTGGTTGCCGGATTCATAACCGACCAGCAGCAGGCGAAGGCCGTTGGCTTTCATCACTTCCAGCGTCTTGCGCGGCACATTGGCCTTGGCATTACATGACCAAGTGACGTTCAACGGGCCCAGCGCCTTGGCCAGCTCTTCCACACGGTCGTGATTGTCAGTCAGCGTGTCATCGTCAAAGAAAATTTCGCGCACTTCGGGGAAATTGTCCTTCACATACTGGACATCCTGGACCACGCGTTCGATCGACATGAAGCGGTATTTATGACCACCAATAGTCTGGGGCCAGAGACAGAAGGTGCAGCGCGACTTGCAGCCGCGGCCGGTGTACCAACTCATATATGGGTGTAGCAGATAGCCGCCGAAATACTTTTTTACCTCGAGCTGCTTATAGAGCGGCAGCACCGAGGGCAGCTTGTCCATGTCGACCAGGATTTCGCGTTCCGGGTTGGAAACGATCTGGCGATTGGCGTCGCGATAGGTCAGGCCTTTGATGGTGGACCAGTCCACGCCTTCCGCCAGCTCCTTGATGGTGAAGTCGTATTCATTGCGCGCCACGAAATCGAGTTCGGGGCAGGCTTCCATGCTTTCGGTCGGTTCGACCGCCACCTTGGCGCCGATGAAACCGATCTTGGCGGTGGGGTTGATGCCACGCACCAGGCGCGCGGTCTTGCAGTCAGATTTGAAGCTGGGCGTCGAAGTGTGGATCACGATCAATTCGTGCGCCTTCACGTCTTCCTCAATGTCCTTGAAAGACAGATTGTGCGGCGGCGCGTCGATCAGGCGCGAACCTGGAACCATCGCCGCGGCCTGCGCCAACCAGGTGGGAAACCAGAAGGATTTCACTTCCCGCTTCATCTGATAGCGCGCACCGGCGCCGCCGTCGTAACCGTCAAAGGACGGGGCCTGGAGAAACAGCGACTTCATGGGCATGGAATGACTACCTTCAGAATTGGGACAAGGCGCCGCTGGGCTCGACCGAAAAGCGGGTTCCCCGCCAATGGACCGTCTCGCCAAACAGCGATGTTACGAACACCGCAAAACTCAAAAGATCGCGCACCGGCAAAAGCCAGGACGGACCCGCATACGTACCAAAAATACCATCAATGCGGCGCTTGAGAAACAGCCGCGCCACCAAGGTGACACCCATAACAGCTATGCTGAACCACGAAAAATCCAGCAGCACCGCTGAAATCAGCGCAATCGGGAACCCGAAGGTGATGATGGTGCCAAAATGACCCAGCGGATTGACGGTGCGGATGGTGCGGGTCCAGCGCAATTCATGACGGAACAACTCCTGCGCACTCGACTCGGTCGCGGTGTGCCCCACGCCCATTGCCGGGATGGCCAGCACATGGCCCCTGGCGCGGACGGCACGGCCCATCTCGTAATCGTCGGCCAGATAATCGGCGAACGCCATGAAGCCGCCGATCTCGTTCAGCGTCGCGCGGGTAAGCGCGATCGTGGAGCCCATGCAAGGCTCCGCCAATCCCAGGCTTGCACCCAGCATAACGTTGGGCAGGAAATCATAGGATGTTCCCATCGCCGACAAAGTCGACCAGATGCGATTCTGACCCCGCACCACTTCACCAGTGTACAGGCACGTCACCAGACCGACACCCGGCTGGGCCAATGCATCGGTCACATGACGCAACCAGCGCGGCGTCACCATGATATCGCTGTCCGACAGCACCAATATGCCGTGCCGCGCCGCCGGCAGCATGTTGATCAAGTTGGACACTTTGGCGTTGGAGCCGTGCAGCGCGCCATCGGCGACAATGACGGTATCGAGATTGGGATAGCGCGCCTGCAGCGCCTCGACCACCGCGATGGCGGGATCGTTTGAATCATGCACGCCGAACACGATCTGGATATCGCCGGGATAATCCTGCGCGAAGAAGCTTTCCAGATTCTCCGACAGTCCGGGTTCTCCCAGATGCAGCGGCTTCAAGATGGTAACCGCGGGATAGGCGGCCACGGCCACATTTCCAGCCCGCATGAAGCGGCCTGCCAGGAAGGCAGCCGTCAGGGCATAGCCTGCGCCGAAAAGCGCGAGACCGGCAAAAAGGCTGCCTGCCCAGATAAATAGCGTTGCCATCATTCTTCCGGCCCCCGCCGAAGCACCCTATGTAATGGAGGGGCCCGGCAGGGAGAAGGCCCCCCGGTCGGCACAATTTGCGACAATTAAGTAATGTTGCCGGTATACCGCACAACCCTGTCCGGTCAGGCGGACCTGTAGGCCGTTGCCGCACGCGGCGCCCGGCGGCGCGGCTTTTCCGCCGAAATGCCGGAGATCCAGTTGGCGAACAGCTTCAATGTTGGGCCGCGCCAGGACTGCAGGGGCACGGCCCCCGTCACCACTTCATTATAGTCGGAAATCTCCGCCTCGCGGCTGGCCAGGTTCTGAAGTGCATTTTCGGTGACCCGGTCGAAATAACTCTCCGGGATGGAAGGCCGAGGGCCCTCGCCTTTCAGAAAACGCCCGACATCGCCCAGATATTCGCGTCCCAACGCATCGGCGCCATATTCCGGATGCCCCTGGAGAAAGACCAGACGGCTGCGTTCCTCGCGCACGAACAAATCCACCGACCCGTCAGTCAAGCGGGTCAGCACCCGATAGCCGCGCACCGCGAGATCGCCTTCCAGCAAGCCGTTCTTGCGCGAATGTGGCATCATTGCCCGGGCCGGAACGCCAGACAGCAACGGATCTTCGCCCGTACGCAAACTGGCAAAGACGCCACTGAGCTTTTTCGGCAGCGGGCGGCGCGCAATACCGTCGAAATGCAGCACCGCCGCATGGGCGGCCAGGCAGGAAAACAAGGCGGTGACGGTGTCGCCCCGGGCCCAATCCATCAGACGGGTCAGCGCCCGCCAATAGGGCTCGTCATTCAGCCGGGCGGTACTTGGTTCGGCGTCGGTGAAGATCACCGCATCCATTCCCGCACCCGGAAGAGTGGCGGCGTCGGCGTAAAAGCCGTCCATTCGGGAAAGCGCAGCTTCTCCACGGGGGACTTCGGACATGGCGAACAGATGCAGCCGGACATCGAAATTGCCGGAAGCTTCCTTCAGCAACCGTGCGAATTGCAGTTCGGTGGTGCGCAAGGCCGCGTCGGGCATGTTGTTGACCAACCCGATATGCACAGTCGCGCGCGTGCCGCGCTGGCCGAAAGCGAAATTCTCGATGGTCTTGTGATCGTGCGGCATTATCCCGCCTTGCGTTGCGAATCCGAGCCCATCTTCCGCGACACCAGAGTGCCGCTTAGAAGCGCCATTTGTTTCTCCCGTTCACGCGCGACCTGCGCGAATTTCTCGAAGGTCATGGGCCGGATGCGTAGAACCGGAGAGTTCCGCTCCAGACTAGGCCCGGAGCTTTAACGTTCCGCTAATGGGAACATGCAATGAAACCTTGTCAGGAAGGACTTTTATGCCCATGTCCGCCGAACCTGCCGCTGTTTCGCGCGTACAGTGTCGCCAGATTGTAGAAAGCGATCTGGATGCGCTTGCGGACAAGCTGACACGCGGCTTTTCTGTCCATACGCGCGATTTCTGGGTCAAGGGCCTTGCACGGATCGCGGCGTGTCCCGTCATAGAACACATGCCGCGTTTCGGCCATCTGCTGGAAACGGATTCCGGACCCGTTGGGGTCATTCTCACCATCTCATCACTCAGGGGTCGGCAGGTCATCTGCAACCTGTCTTCCTGGTATGTGGACCGGCCCTATCGCCGGCCCCACGCGACCTCACTGCCGATTACGGCGACCAGTATCGACGGCCCGATCTATCTGAACACGTCGCCCGCCGATCACACCCGCAAAACCATGGAATCGCTGGGTTGGGTGCAATATAATTTCGGGCGCAGCATCGCCTTTCCTGTCCTGACGATGGGCAGCGGAAAAGTGAGCGAAGACATCCCCGCCGATCTGCCCGAGCAGAGCCTGCTTGAAGAGCATCGCGCCTTGGGGTGCGTCAGCGCCGTATGTGTGAAGGGCGGCGTGGTTTCGCCATTCGTTTTCCGGCCTCGCCGTGTCACGCGCCTGCAATTGCCGATCATGGAATTGATCTATTGCCGGGACACATCGGATTTCGAGCGCTGCGGCGCCGCTCTCGGCCGTCATTTCCTTGCACGGGGCTTTCTTGGTTTCATTCTGGACGGCAAGGTGAAACACATGCCTTCGATATATGCCGATGGAAAGGAGCCCCGTCTCTACAAGGGCCCCCATCCGCCAAAACTCAACGATCTCGCCTATACCGAAAAAGTGATATTCGGATGAGCCGGCCGGGCGTTTGTCAGGCGTGCGCAAAATCCCAATAGAGCTGGCGGGCGCGGCGATAGACCGGACCGATCTGCAGCGAACGGGTTTCGATGCGGGTCATCGGCGCCACCTTGCTGTAATTGCCGGCCGAGAAGATTTCGTCGGCGCCCAGGAAGTCCTGGTACGATAACGGCTTCTCGACCACGGTCACGCCGTCATTGCGCAACAGTCCAATCACTCGGGCCCGGGTGATGCCAGACAGGAAGGTGCCATTGGGCACGGGCGTAAAGACCACACCGTCCTTCACCATGAAGACATTGGCATTGGCCAGTTCGGCGACGTTGCCCAGCATGTCGCGGAGCAGGCAATTGTCGAAACCGCGTGACGCCGCCTCCAGCATCGCGTGGCCATTATTGGGATAAAGACAACTCGCCTTGGCCGCCACGGGTGCCGTTTCCATGGTCGGGCGGCGATGCGGTGACAAAGTTATCGCGACCCCTGTCGGCTCCGGCATCGGCGCTTCATAGATGCAAAGGCACCAGCGGGTGGTTTCGGGATCGAACATCACGCCGCCGCCGCCACCGGTATCGGCCCAATACATCGGTCTTATATAGAGTGCCGCATCGGTCTCGAATTTCCGCACGCCCTCCCGGCAGAGCGCCAGCCAGTCCTGATCGCTCACCACGGGCTTCAGCTTGAAAACACGTGCGGAGTCATTGATGCGCGCACAATGCCGGTCCAAATCCGGCGTCACGCCTTCAAAGGCGCGCGCGCCGTCAAACAGGACGGAAGCCAGCCAGGCGCCCTGGGTACGTGGACCCATGATCGCCACATTGCCTTCGTGCCATTCGCCTTCGAAGAAGGTCCAGGTGCGCGAAGTATTGGCGGTGGCGATCCGGTGTGTCATGGCCTAACCGATAGCAGCACTTAACCGATAGCAGATTTGGCGGCCTCGCGCATCGGCAGCACTTCTATGCGCGCTTCGGCAAGCCGGTCCAGCACCTCCGACAGCATGGCGGGGGTGGAGCCATATTCGCTGGGCGCGTCGCTGACGTCGTGGGTGTAGAAAATGATCCAGGCATGATCGTGGCGCGCGCGGGCAATGGCGCGCGCGATTTTCTCAGGGTCCCAGCAGCGCGTCTCGATGGACATGGCATTGAGCAGCGCCAGGTCCGCGCGACCGCTGTTCAATCGGGGATGGACGCCGCGGACATTGGTGAAGCGCGGCGCGAAGAATTTCTTGGTGCGTGGCGACGCCAGGCCATAGGGGAATGCATAACTCTCCAGCGGCTGGCCATTCAGGAAAGGCTTGAGAAACTCGGCGTTGCGCGCCGCGTCTTGCGCCAATTCGCTTGAAGACAAAGACGGCGTCGGCTGATGGCCGAAGCTGTGGCAGGCGATTTCATGCCCGGCGGCGGCCACAGCGTGCAGATCGTCGGCGTTGTAATACTCCATGCCGTCCTCGATGCGGCCACAAAAGCGACCTGCGGCATAGTAGGTGCCGCGCACTTTATATTGGCCAAGGAGGGGACCACCCCGGACCCAGGCCGATTTGGGAAAATCGTCGAAAGTGATGCTGGCGATGGGACGCGCGCCGGCAAATCGCACGGATCGTGCGGGGGTCAGCCGGGCGAGAAGTCGGTTGAAGCGGACCGAAAGCATCGCCTTTTCTAGGGCCCAAAGCCTTAACTATTGGAAAAACGGCGGGAAAAGCGTTATTTCCGCTGCCATGAGCAGCCTTCAGATCGGCGATGTGACCATTCCCGGCCGGGTGCTGATCGCCCCCATGACCGGCGTTTCGGATCTGCCCTTTCGCCAGGCCGCGTCGCGGCAGGGGGCGCCCTATGTCGCGACGGAAATGGTGGCCTGCGACAGCTTCGCGCGCGGCCGTCCCGATGTGGTGCGCCGTGCTGCGATCGGAACCAAGGACGAAGAAAATACACTTGCCCTGATGGTGATCCAGCTGGTCGGGCGTGAAGCCGAATGGATTTCGAAGGGCGCGCGCCTGGCAGAACAGGCCGGCGCCCACATTATCGATTTCAACATGGGCTGCCCCGCGAAGGAAGTGACCGGCGCGCTATCCGGCTCAGCCTTGATGCGGGATGAGGAACTGGCATCACGATTGATCGGGGCGGCTGTGAACGGCACCTCCCGTCCTGTCACACTTAAAATGCGGCTGGGTTGGGACGACCACTGGAAGAATGCGCCGCAGATTGCGGCGCGGGCCGAGCAATTGGGCGTCAAAGCAATTACGGTACATGGTCGAACCCGCCAGCAATTCTACAAAGGCAAGGCCGACTGGCGCGCCGTTGCCGAGGTCAAGCGGGCGGTGAAGATTCCCGTCATCGTCAATGGCGACATCACGGACCTCGCCTCGGCGCAAGAGGCACTGGATCAATCCGGCGCCGATGCGGTGATGATCGGGCGCGGCAGCTATGGCCGACCTTGGATTGCATCCGAACTGGGCAAAGCTCTGACGCAAGACGAGGCCATGCAGGAACCTGAAACAGGCACCCGGCTGAACATCCTGCTCGAGCATCTGGCGGCATCCTTGAAATTTTACGGCGACGCATTGGGTCTCAAGGTCTTTCGCAAGCATCTGGGCTGGTATGTGGAAAACGCGCCCTTTGGCACACCTGCAACACGCCGTGAGGTCAAAGCCACACTGTGCCGTATCGAAAATGCTGTGGTTCTGGAAAAGGCTGTCTCGAATTTCTGGCGGGATGCTTCACTTTCCGCACCAGCCCCTGCGCTTGTGTAAAACATCTGTAAAGACGCGGTCTTTCGCGGGACGCCCCCTTTCAATTGGTTGGGCCCCGCTTATTTAAGCCCTCTGTAGGGTCGGGCCTCGGGGATTTTGCCCCGGCGGCAGGTTGGGGTTCAGCGCAGCTTCTGGTAGGAGAGCGCCCAAATCGGGGCCGGCGTTGCCGGTATTTTGAGGGGAATTCATGGTGCGCAATTATTCGGTCATCATAGCGGTCGCAGCCGTTCTGGCGGCTTGCAGTCCGCCGCAGCAGCAGCAGATGACGCCAATGGCCGGCTTCATGGTCGTGAAGGAACAGCCCGTACGGCTCACCTCCGAGCTTCCGGGCCGTACCGATCCGACGGCCGTTTCCGAAGTCCGCCCCCAGGTCTCGGGCATCATCAAGGCCCGGCTCTTCACCGAAGGCGGCACCGTCAAGGTTGGCCAGCCGCTCTATCAGATCGATCCGGCGCCTTATCAGGCCGCCTATGACAGTGCAGCGGCCACGCTTTCCAGCGCCAAGATCAAGGCAACCCGCTTTGCGGAGCTGCTGAAGGCCAGCGCCATCGCGCCGCAGGACAATGACAATGCGCAATCGGCCTATCTGCAGGCCAAGGCGACCCTCGAGACCGCGCGGATCAATCTGGCCTACACCCGCATCACCGCGCCCATCCCCGGACGTATCGGCGCGTCCACGGTTACAATCGGTGCGCTGGTTACAGCCAATCAGGCGAATTCGATGGCCACGATCTCGACCCTGGATCCGATCTATGTCGACATCGATCAATCATCGTCCGAATTGCTGGCGCTGGAACGCTCCGCGCAAAAAGGCCAGATCGATCGCAGCGGTCCGCTGTCCGCCGAAGTGACGCTCACGCTCGACGATGGCAGCGTCTATCCGCTGAAGGGCAAGCTGCAATTCACCGACGTCACGGTCGATCCGACCACCGGCACGGTGCGTTTGCGCGCCATCTTCCCCAACCCGGATGGCTTCCTGCTTCCGGGCCTGTATGTGCGCGCCACCATCAATGAAGGCATGGATCCGCACGGCATTCTGATTCCGCAACTGGCGGTGGGCCGCAATCCGAAGGGCGAACCGACCGTTCTGGTGGTGGACGACCAGAACATGGCGCGCCTCAAGCTGATCAAGACCGGCCGCGTCGTGGACGGAAACTGGCAGGTACTGGACGGCCTCAAGGCCGGTGACAAAGTAATCGTGCAGGGCCTGCAGAATTTGCGGCCCGACACGAAAGTCACGCCGATGCCGGCGCAAACAGGTCCCGCAACTGGTCCCACACCGGCCGCCCAACCGGGCGCAAAATAAGGAGCGACTATGTCGCTGTCTCGTTTCTTTATCGACCGGCCGGTTTTCGCCTGGGTCATCGCCATTGTCATCATGCTGGCGGGCGGCATTGCCGCGTACACCCTGCCGATCGAGCAGTACCCGGTCATTGCGCCGCCCGCCGTCACGGTAAGCGCTTTCTATCCCGGCGCCGACGCGTCGACGGTGCAGAACTCCGTCACCCAGGTGATCGAACAGCAGCTCACCGGCCTGGACAATCTTCTGTATTTCTCGTCCGCGTCGAATTCCGACGGCTCGGTGCTGATCACCGCAACCTTCGCACCCGGCACCAATGCCGACATTGCGCAGGTGCAGGTCCAGAACAAGGTGCAACAGGCCGTGGCGCAGCTGCCCAGCCAGGTGCAGCAACTGGGCGTGACGGTGGCAAAGGCCCAGACCAACTTCCTCCTGGTCGTGGCCATGTACGACACCACCAACCGCTACACCACCTTGGACGTGTCGGACTTCATGACCTCCAAGATGCAGGATCAGCTGAGCCGCGTCACCGGCGTCGGCAATATTCAGAATTTCGGCACGCAATATGCGATTCGCATCTGGTTGGACCCCTACAAGCTGCACAATTTCTCCTTGCAGCCCTCCGATGTGCGGGCCGCCGTTCAGGCGCAGAACGTCCAGGTTTCGGCTGGTTCGATCGGCGGGCAGCCCGCCGTTCCCGGCCAGGCGCTGAACGCCACCGTCACCGCGCAATCGCAGCTCCAAACGCCCGAGCAGTTCCGCGACATCATCCTGAAGACCAACCCCGACGGCGCCGTGGTGCATCTGTCGGACGTGGCGCGTGTCGAACTGGGCGGCGACAATTACGCCGTCATCAGCGAAATGAACGGCCATCCCGCCGCCGGTTTCGCCGTCATGCCGGCACCGGGCGCCAACGCCCTGAAGCTGGTGGATGAATTGAAGAAGCGGGCCCTGGCGATGGAACCGACCTTCCCGCCCGGCATGAAACTGCTTTTCCCGGTCGACAATACCGAATTCATCCGGCTTTCGATCCGCGACGTGGTCAAGACCTTGATCGAAGCGATCGCGCTGGTGATCCTGGTGATGTACCTCTTCCTGCAGAACTGGCGCACCACCTTGGTGCCCGCCGTGGCGGTGCCGGTGGTGCTGCTGGGCACGTTCGGCGTGCTGGCCATGGCCGGCTATTCCATCAATACGCTCACCCTGTTCGCACTGGTTCTGGTGATCGGACTTCTGGTCGACGATGCCATCGTGGTGGTGGAAAATGTCGAGCGCATCATGCGCGAGGAAGGGCTGCCCCCACGCGAAGCAACTCTGAAATCGATGCAGGAAATCACCGGCGCCCTGATCGGTATCGGGTTGGTGCTGACAGCTGTGTTCCTGCCCATGGCCTTCTTCGGCGGTTCCACCGGCGTAATCTATCGCCAATTCTCCATCACCATCGTCTCAGCCATGACGCTTTCCATCATGGTTGCCTTGATCCTGACACCCGCACTTTGCGCCACCTTGCTCAAGCCCATCGAAGCCGGACACCATCAGCATGCCGGCGGAATCTTGGGACGCTTCTTTTCCTGGTTCAACGCCAGCTTCGAAGCCACCCGCAATACCTATCACCGCAATCTGGAACGGGTGCTGAACCGCCCCAAAGCGACGATGTCGATCTATGCCGTAATCGTCGCCGCAATGGCCGGTCTTTTCGTCTACCTGCCCACCGGCTTCCTGCCGGATGAAGACCAGGGCTTCATCATCAACCTGATCAACCTGCCCTCCGGCACCACCCAGCCCAAGACCCTGGCGGTGGCGCGGCAGGTTTCCGAGCATTACCTGAAGGACGAGCAGAAGAACGTCGACATGGTCTTCACCGTCGCGGGCTTCAGCTTCCTGGGCGTCGGCCAGAATGCCGGCATCACCTTTGCGCGCCTGCGCCCCTGGGATGAGCGGCCCGGCAGGGAACGCGCCGCCGCCTCCGTCGCGCGGCGTGCCTTCATGGCCTTCTTCCGCATTCCCGATGCGCAGGTGTTCCCGATCGTGCCCCCCTCCGTGCAGGAATTGGGCATCGCCACCGGCTTCGACCTGCAGATGGAAGACCGCGGCAATCTCGGTCATGAGGGGTTGATCCAGGCCCGCAACATGTTGCTGGGATTGGCGTCGCAGAACCCGAAACTTGTCGGCGTGCGCCCTGCCAGCCTTGACGATACCCAGCAGCTGCACATCGACATCGACCAGGAAAAGGCCAACACGCTGGGCGTGGCCACCACCGACATCGATTCCACCTTGTCGACCGCCTGGGGCGGCTCCTTCATCAACAATTTCATCGATCGCAACCGCGTCAAGCGCGTCTACATGCAGGGCGATGCGCCCTATCGCATGTCGCCGGACGACCTCAATCGCTGGTATGTGCGCAGCAACACCGGCACCATGGCGCCCTTTTCGTCCTTCGCCACGGCAAGCTGGGCATTGGGACCGGCGACGCTGAACCGCTACAATGGTTTTCCGTCCATCGAAATCCAGGGTCAAGGCGCGCCGGGCATCAGTTCGGGCACGGCGCTGCAGGAAATGGACACGCTGTTCAAGAAACTGCCCCAAGGCATCAGCTATGAGCTGACCGGCCTGTCCTTCCAGGAGCAGCAGTCCGGCGCGCAAGCTCCCGCTCTGTATGCGCTGTCGATCCTGATCATCTACCTCTGTCTGGCGGCACTTTATGAAAGCTGGGCGATCCCGCTGTCGGTGATGCTGGTCATTCCGCTCGGCGTGATCGGCGCGCTCGCGGCCGCCAGCGCACGCGGGTTGTTCAACGACATTTACTTCCAGGTCGGTCTGCTTGCTACCATCGGCCTCTCCGCCAAGAACGCTATTCTGATCGTGGAGTTCGCGGTGGACGCCGAGCGTAAGGGCATGACGGCTCGCGCCGCGGCGTTGGAAGCCGCGCGGCTGCGTCTGCGCCCAATCCTGATGACCTCGATCGCCTTCATCGCCGGCGTCTTCCCGCTGGCGGTGGCATCGGGCGCGGGCGCCGGTAGCCAGAACGACATCGGCACCGGTGTGATCGGCGGCATGCTGACGGCAACCATCCTGGCGATCTTCTTCGTCCCGGTCTTCTTCCAGATCGTGAACAAGGGCCTGCAGCACCACGAATAGGTGCTGCAGCCTCCCCTCCGAGTTCCCGGAAATGACAAAGAAAATTCATCTTTGTCGCCAGTCATAAAGGTTGACGTCAACCTGTACGGTCCGGTTGAATGACGGCAGGAGGACTGCCGCATGGATCATCCTATCGTCTCCCAGGAAGAATGGCTCCAGGCACGCAAGGTGCTGCTTCAAAAGGAAAAAGAGGAAACCCATTTGCGCGATGCGGTGCGCGCGGCGCGCCAGGCCCTGCCATGGGTGCGGGTGGACGAGGATTATATCTTTGACACGCCGTCAGGGAAAAGGAGCCTCAGCAAGTTGTTCGATGGCCGCAGCCAGCTGATCGTCTATCATTTCATGTTGGGCCCGGGCTGGAAGGCGGGATGTCCCGGTTGTTCCTTCCTGTCGGATCACATCGACGGCGCCTTGCCGCATCTCAACCATCACGATGTGACCTGGACTGCGGTCTCACGAGCCCCCATGAATGAGATCGCGGCTTACAAGAAACGCATGGGCTGGAAATTTCCTTGGGCATCATCGGCCGGCAGCAGCTTCAATCACGACTTTCATGTCTCCTTCTCCAAGGAAGAACTGGCAACGGGCAATGTCGACTACAATTTCGGGCGCGTCCCGACCGATAAGGCCAATGACGAATTGCCGGGCCTCAGCGCCTTCTTCAAGGACAAGAGCGGTGCGATATTCCATACCTATTCCAGCTACGCGCGCGGCGCCGAGGAAATCATCGGCACTTTGATGATCCTGGACCGTACCCCACTGGGTCGCAACGAAGACAGCACGATGAATTTCGTGCGCCGTCACGACGAGTATGACGCTGCGGCGGAATAGATTCCGCACAAAGATCACAGGAGAATGTAATGTCCAACCAGTTTTTCTGGCATGAATTGATTACGACTGACGTCAAGGCGGCACGGAAATTCTATACCGATGTGGTGGGCTGGACGGCGCAAGACGCCGGCGTCCCAGGTCACGACTACATGGTTCTCAATGCAAATGGCCAGGGCGTGGGCGGCATGTTCCGCATCACGGAAGAAATGGCGGGGCATGGCGCCCGTCCCGCCTGGCTGGGCTATATCGCGGTCGACGATGTCGATGCCGTGGCGGCGAAGGTCAAGCGCGAGGGTGGCAAGGTGCATCGCGAGCCATTCGAGATTCCGGGCGTCATCCGCGTCGCACTGGTCGCCGATCCTCAGGGCGCGGCGTTCTATGTCGCCAAGGGTCTGCGCACCGACGCGCCGCCACCGCTTCCCGTCGGCACGCCCGGCACCGTCGGATGGAATGAATTGATGGCGGCCGATTGGCAGGCAGTCTTTCCCTTCTATGAAAAATTATTCGGCTGGACCAAGGATCAGGCGGTCGATATGGGACCGATGGGCACCTATCAACTCTTCGCGGCGGGTGGCCCCGCCATCGGCGCCATGATGAACAAACCTGCTGCGATTCCCGTTTGCTTCTGGGGCTATTATTTCAACGTGCCGTCGATCGATGCGGGCACCGAGAAGATCAAAGGCGGCGGGGGCAAAATTCTCAACGGCCCGATGGAAGTGCCAGGCGGCCAATGGGTGGTACAGGCGATGGATCCGCAGGGCGCCGCGTTCAACCTGGTGGCGCCAGGTCGGTGAGCCGCTCCAGGACCCGGTCGGCAATGCGGCTGCAGCGCGCGCCGAGAAAGGGAAAGACGCCTTCCATTCCGCTGGAAAGCTTCAGTACCAGTTCCTGGCGCAGTGACTGGCGCGCCCGGAACAGGCGCGTGCGCACGGTCTGAGGGTTGAGATCCAACTGCGCCGCCGTCTCCTCGACCGAACAGCCTTCCACGTCCCGCAGCATGAAGACGATGCGGAATTCGTCAGATAAGCCGTCAATCGCTTGTTCCAGAAGGTGGCGAACTTCGGAACGCACCGCTTCGGCTTCGGGGTCGGGAATTTCAGCCATGCCCGGAAAAGGAATAATACGGATTCCGGTTTCTTCCATATCCTCGAGACTCTCGGTTGGGCGGCGGCGGCGCAACCGCCCGCGCGCTTCGTTCAGAGTGATGGCTGTGAGCCAGGTGATCAGTCCGGATTCGCCGCGAAACAGGCGGATGGCGGAAAAAGCCTTGAGATAGGAGTCCTGCAGGACATCCTCGGCCTCATCGTCATTGCTGACCACGGCCCGGGCGACGCGGAACAGGCGCTGATTGTGGCGCTGCATGATGGCGCGGAATGCTTCCCGATCGCCGTCCTGGGCATGGCGCAGAAGCACCTTCTCGGGCATCGTCCCATAATCGAGCGCTGTCTGCCTCACGCGGTCAATTCTCCTTTTCCACCGCCAGCCGCATCGTCATGTTGGGATGATAGCGGCAAATCACGTTCAGAACGCCGGGTTTCGTGAGCGTTACCTCCCCTTGCGCGCCGGGCGCCAGATCGAGATCGAAAATTCCGGGCCTGGCCGTGGCCGTATGCCGGAATATGTCGCTGTTCTTCCAGGCGATTACATCTCCCACTTTCAGCTGCGCAGGCGCCGGACCGAACGCCATATCCTTGATCTCGATGACATAGCGCGCTGCCTCGGCCGGGTGAGGGGTGGCCCAAACCAGAAGCAGCGCGCCCATGACCTGCCATAGACTGGACTTACGGGGCATTTATTTCGCCAGCGACATGGACAGGTGTTCGGCATGTTGCTGATGCGCGGTGAACAGCGACAGGCCGGTCTGCAACAGAGATTTCAGTTCCGCATTCTGGGAATTGGGGATCAGTGTGTCTTTGAGGGCGCCGTTGACGGTCTTGTGATAAGCGACTTCATTCTCGACATAAGCGCGGTCGAAGGCGGCGCCGGAAAGCTTGCCCAATTCGGTCTGTTTGGCAGCGGCAGCTTTGATCAGCGCCTGGCTGGTGGCGTTGTCCTCGGGCGTGACACCGAGTTTCTTGACCAGGGCCAATGCCTTGTCGTTCACCGCCTGATGATCGCGCACCATCTCGCCGGCGAAAGCCTTGACATCGGGATTGGTACTTTTGGCCAGCGCTTGCCTGCCCGCGGTGACGTCGAGCACACCGGCAGTGTAGGCGATATGGGCAATCTGGGCGTCGTTGGGCTTTTGCGCTTGGGCAAGAACGGCGGTGGGCGTCAGCAACAGAGCCGCGAACATCAGTCTGGTCAGCATGAGAAATCTCCTTTGCCGGAACACCGATCGCGGTGCCGGACACCCATTGGATGATCCGGCAGCGAAAATGTTCCCGTGCGGCGAAGATTCTTTCGAGGTGCCGGCGATATCAGCCGGCGTGGGCCTTGGCCCAGCGCACCACCTCCTCATGGGTGGCGAACCAGACATCCTTGCGCGCCTTGGCGTGGCGGATCAGCTCATCCAGAATCCAGATGCGCGAGCGATAACCGATGATGTGCGGATGGCAGGTGAGCTGGAAAATTCCGCCCTCGTCATAGGCGGCATCGAATTCGCGCCGGAAAATGTCGAACACATCGGTCGGCGGGGTATAGGGCCGCTGCGCCTGGAAACGGTTCATCATGAAATAGACCGCGTCGTCGCGCACCCATTCCACCGGCATCTCGATCACACCGCTGGGCTCGCCGTCCAGCAGAAGTTCATAGCAATCCTCGTCGGCCATCAGCGAGGAATCGTAGAGCAGGCCCATTTCCTTCTGGATCCGCAAGGTCGAGGGGCTGAAATCCCAGGACGGCGTGCGCAGCCCAACGGGCCGCTTGCCAGTGATTTTGGTCAACGCATCCGACGACCGCAACATGAGGTCGAGCTCGTCTTCATAGGATAGTCCAGAATTCAGTTCATGAATCCAGCCATGGATGCCGATCTCATGTCCTGCGGCTGTCAGCGCCTGTTGCTCTTCGGGATAGATCAAGGCCGTCACGGCCGGCACATAGAAGGATGCGCGCACGTCATGGCGCGCCAGCAACGCCGCGATGCGCGGGATGCCGACCCGGGCGCCATATTGGCCCCAGGACAACCGCCCGATGGATTTTCCGCCATCGCGCAGTTCATTGGTTTCGTGATCGGAATCGAATGACAGGGCAAAGGCGCACCGCGCCCCGTCCGGCCAGGTTTTCGGCCGCAACGGACGGCCCGCGCGCGCCTGGCCCAGAATACCGCGCCAATGCGCTTCCGGCCACTGCCAGGGCTGCATGTCCTTATCCGTCATCGCGCGTTTCCTTCAACGGCAGGATCACTGCCAGCGAAATGCAGGCACATCCCACGATATAAATCACCGGCGACATGGGCGACCCCGTGGCCCTGACCAGCCAGGTCGAAATATAGGGTCCGAAGCCGCCGAACAACGCCACGGTCAGACTATAACCCGTGGACATCCAGAGCAGGCGCGAAGCGGAGGGGAATATCTCCGTCACTGCCGCGGGCGCGCCGCCGGAATAGATCGCCGTCAGCAGCGCGAAAGCGATCTGCGCCAGCACGATCGGGACCGGGCCTTCACTGTTCACGATCAGTAGGAACAACGGATAGGACAGGAGCAGAAAGCCGCCCGCGCCCACCAGCAGCAGTGGCTTGCGCCCGATGCGGTCCGCCATTGCGCCGAAAAATGGAATCGTGACGGCCAGAACAAAAAGACTGAGCGCATTGGACCACAGCGCCGCCGCAGGACCCAGGTGCGAATACCGTGCCGTGAAGACCGGCATGTAGGTGAGAATGGCGTAATAGGCCACCGTCCAGATCACGATGATGCCGCTGGCCTGCGCCGCCAACCGCAATCCCGCACGCATCGTCACAGGCTTGTCCTGGCGGGCGACAAAGACCGGTGTCTCTTCCACATAGCGCCACATGTAATGGCCGATCGGCAGGATCAGCACGCCCAGCAAGAAGGGAATGCGCCAGCCAAAATCGGCCATCTGGATTTTGCTGAGAAAAGTACCGAACAGCGCGGCGATGGCGGACCCCAGCAGCATGCCGCCCGCCACACTGGATTGCTGCAGGCTGGAAAAAAATCCCCGGCGCCCCCGCGGCGCCCATTCATAGATGAAGGCAGTCGAGCTGCCCCATTCGCCGCCCGCGGAAAAGCCTTGCAGCAGGCGGCAGAACACCAGCAGCCAGGGCGCCAAGCCGCCGATCGCGGCGCGGCCCGGAACCAACCCGATGCCGACCGTGCCCACCGCCATGAGAAGAATGGTGAGCAGCAGCGCCGCTTTGCGTCCCGTGAGATCGCCGAAGCGGCCGATCAGGATTCCGCCCAGCGGCCGGACGACAAATCCCAATCCGAAGGTTGCGAACACCGCCAGCAAGCCCGCGACGGGATCGTCGTCGGGGAAAAATTTCTGCGCGATGTGAGGCGCCATATAGGCGTAGACGGTGAAGTCATACCATTCCAGCACATTGCCGGCAGCGGCGGCGAGGATGGAACGCCACAGTCCCGCCGCAGCCCGCTCCATCCCCTCGCCCGCCTGCATGTGCTGATCCGCCCGCCCCACGCCGCGAGCCTATATCAGCCCCTCCTTGCCAGAAAGGCCGGCTACCAGCCCGCGCCGGCCAGCTGCCGCGTCGCGACATTGAGGCGGTTGAAGACATTGGTGGTGGCGATGGCCAGCAGCAGCGACGCCATCTGTTTCTCGTCATAATGGCGCGCAGCTTCTTCCCAGACCGCATCCGGTACCGGATCAGCGCGGTCGCTGAGGCGGGTCACCGCTTCGGTGAGCGCCAGCGCCGCCCGCTCGGCATCGGTAAAATACGGCGTATCGCGCCAGGCCGAAACCGCGAACAGCCGCTCGTCGGTTTCGCCGGCCTTTTTGGCATGTTTCACGCCGCCATCGACACAAGCGCCGCAGCCATTGATCTGACTGGCGCGCAGATGGATCAGATGATGCAACCCCGGGGAAACACCTGCCTTGGCCGTGGCGCCATAAAGCGCCTGGATCGCGGGCAACGCCTCGGGCAGGACCATGGCGGGGTTTTTCATTCGTGCTTGCATGATTTTTCTCCTTTTGCATGCTGGGCCGCCGTCACATCGGACGGCCCGGTTTCGTCATGTTGTTGACGGAATGGGATGGAGAGATGTGACCGATGGATCAGGAAAAAAATTCCGCGGAACTTTTCGAGGCCAACCGGGCGCATTTGCGGGCGGTGGCCTATCGCATGCTGGGATCCCTGGCCGAGGCCGATGACGCCGTGCAGGAAGCGTGGCTGCGCCTCAGTAACACCGGCCTTGAAGGCGTGGAAAATCCCACCGGCTGGTTGACCACGGTGGTGGCGCGCATCTGCCTGGACATGTTGCGCCAACGCAAGGCACGGCGCGAAGAACCTCTGGATATCCAACCGGATCGGCGGCCAGTCCGTACCGTGGTGGATCCCGAACAGGAAGCGTTGCTGGCAGAAGCCATCGGATTGGCGTTGATGGTGGTGCTGACCCGGCTCGATCCCGCCGAACGCATTGCCTTTGTCCTGCACGACATGTTCGCCCTGCCCTTTGAGGACATCGCGCCCATCGTGGAGCGTTCGACCGATGCGGCGCGCCAGCTGGCCAGCCGCGCCCGCCGCCGGGTACAGGGCGGCGATATTCCCACGGCAGAACTGCCGAAGCAGCGTGCAGTGGTCGATGCCTTTCTGGCCGCCTCGCGTGCCAACGATCTTGCCGCCCTGATCGCCGTATTGGATCCCGATGTGGTGTTCCGTGGCGATGCGACCGCAGTGCGAATGGGCGGCCCACAGGAGCTGCGCGGCGCCGAGGCCGTGGCACGCGCCTTCGCAGGGCGCGCCCAGGCAGCGCGGACGGCGTTGCTGGATGGCGTGCTGGGCTTGGTCGTGGCGCCGCGGGGAAAATTGGCGCTGGTGCTCCGCCTTACGATCACGGGCGGCCGCATTGCTGGCGTCGAGGCTGTCGCCGATCGCGCGAGTTTGGAAAATCTGGAACTGACGGTGCTGGCCTAAGACTTGTTGAACGAGTCGAAGATTGCCGTCATCTCTTTGGGAGACGCTGCTCGCGCAGCATACGTGAATGTTCCCTGGGTTGCTATTTCCTGCGCCGCCCGAACAAACTCTCCCAGCGCGGCGCGGTTGAGCGAGCTGCCCACGCTAATCCTCTTCACACCGATCTTCGACAATTCTTCCAGACTGAGCTGCGCACTCTGCAGGCCCATCACGACATTCACCGGCTTGTCCAGCGACGACACCACGGCCGCGATGTCCTCGCGGGTTTTCAAGCCGGGCGCATAAAGCACGTCGGCGCCCGCGTCCTGGAAGGCTTGCAGCCGCTTGATTGTGTCCTTGAGATCGGCCCGGCCCCACAGATAATTCTCGGCCCGCGCTGTCACGGTAAAGCGATAGGGAAGCAACCGCGCCGCCGCCACGGCTGCGGCCACGCGTTCGGCCGCCAATCCGATATCATAGATCGGCGCATCGGCCCGGCCGCTGGCGTCCTCGATCGAGCCGCCGCAAATTCCCGTCGCCGCGGAAAGACGGATGGTCTGTGCGGCATCTTCCGGCGCATCGCCAAAACCGTTTTCCAGGTCCGCATTCACCGGCAGATCGGTTGCCGCCGCGATGTCGGCGGCATTGGCCAAAGTCTGGTCGCGCGTCAGGCTGTTGTCCCGCTGGCCGATGGAAAAAGCATATCCCATGCTGGTGGTGGCCAGCGCCTTGAACCCCAGATGCGCCAGGATGCGCGCCGTGCCGCGATCCCAGGGATTGGGGATGATGAAGGTTCCCGGCGCCTGGTGAAGGGCATGGAAAGCTTCAGCTTTTGCTTTCATTTCGGCGGAAGCATTTGCCATGTCTCTGATCTTTCCGTGCTGACAGGCGAGCGGTTTCGGCGTATGGAAGCCCGCAAATTCGAATTTTCACAGGCAGGTTAGACGCTTGAGTCATCCGGGGAAAGTCTTTGCCATCGCGCCGATGATGGATTGGACCGACACGCATTGCCGCGTGCTGCACCGGCTGTTGACGCGTCGCGCCCTGCTCTACACTGAAATGGTCACGGCCGATGCCATCCTGCATGGCGATCGCCAAAAGCTTCTGGGCTTCGATGCGTCGGAGCATCCGGTGGCGATGCAATTGGGCGGTTCCGAGCCCGGCGGGCTGGCACAAGCGGCGCGCATTGCCGAGGAGTTCGGCTATGATGAAATCAATCTGAATGTCGGCTGTCCTTCGGATCGGGTGCAGTCGGGCCGCTTCGGCGCCTGCTTGATGCGCGAGCCCGCTCTGGTCGCCGATTGCATGGCGGCCATGCGCAATGCCGTGTCTTTACCCGTGACGGTCAAGTGCCGTATCGGCGTCGATGACCAGGACCCCGAAGAAAGCCTTCGCAGCTTGATCGCAATGAGCGCAGCGGCGGGCGTGACCCGCTTCGCGGTACATGCGCGCAAGGCCTGGCTGGATGGACTCTCGCCCAAGGAAAATCGCGACGTACCGCCGCTGGATTACGATCTGGTCTATCGGGTGAAACGCGAAAATCCCACGCTGGAAATCACGCTTAATGGCGGCATCCAGACGCTGGATCAGGCGCAGGCTCACCTTGCCCATGTCGATGGCGTGATGCTGGGACGCGCCGCCTATCAGAATCCGGCCATGTTGCTGGGCATCGATACGCAATTTTTTGGTGACGCGCCGCGCGAACTGGACGCCGTGTTGGCGCAGTGGTGCCTCTATGTGGAGCGGAAACTGAAGGATGGTGTCCGCCTGCACACCATGACCCGGCACATGCTGGGAATGTTCAACGGCCGCCCTGGCGCGCGCGGCTTCCGGCGTCATCTGAGCGAGAATGCGCCACGTCACGACGCCGGCATCGCGGTGCTACGCGATGCCCTGGCGCTCCTGTCACCCGAATACGAAGCCGCCTGAATTATTTCTTCGGCGCGATCAAGGCGTCCAGCAAGGCCGGCGTGCTCGCGACCCGCTCCAGATGCGGATATCGCAGACCGCCATGATATGGGATCGGCACGGTGCGGAAGCTGTTGTTGCGCTTGATCAGAAGCTGGATCGGCGCCTGGTCGGTCTTCGCCTCCGTGATCGCATCTTTCAACTCATCGGCGTCGTAATCCGCGCCATTCACGGCGGCGATCTCGTTGCCCAGCGAGAGACCGGCCTTGAAGGCTGGGCCATCCCAGGCGACATCGGTGATCCGCCCCTTGTTGTCGACCGTCAGGCCGAGCGAATAGGAAAAGCCGTCCTGCTTGCGGCGTGAATCGTTGGTCTGCGTGCGCTCGGACGGCTTGTCGGTATAAACCAGCCGATAGCCGCCACGCGTCACGCCATCGAGCGGCGGCTTGGTCGCCAGCGCCAGCCGTGTTTTGAGAAATCCAGCCCAGTCGTATGGCATCACATCATTCAATGCCTTTACGACATCGTCAAACGTATAGGTGACGGGAACGAAACTCCCATCGTTGATGCCGAAGAAACTGCGGGCAAAATCGTCCAACGATTTCTGGCCTTTGGTCTTTTCGCGGATCAGGGAATCCGCATCCAGCCAGAGCAGCAGCCCTTCATTGTAATAATCCTCGCTGCGCTGATAGCTGCGCCACGGAATCGGCGCCCGGCTGGCAATGATGGGATCGAGCGTGGTGTCTTCCAACGGCCGCCACAGCCGCCCAGCCAGGGTACCGTAATACGCAGCCTGATCGGCGAAAGCGTCCAACGCCTGCTGCTTGTTCCAGAGGCCGGACCGTGCAGCGAGCACGAAACCCCAGAACTGGGTCTGACCTTCATAAACCCAGAGCAAACTGCCGCGCATCGGCACGTTGTAATTCGGCGTCCACAGATCGGCGGGGCGGCGGAATTTGCCGTTCCAGGAATGGGTGTATTCGTGCGCCAGCAGGTCGCGGCCGGTGCTGCTCTTGTCCCAATGGGTGAAGTATTTCTCGGTGGTGACGTCCTCGCTGGATTGGTGATGTTCCAAGCCTTCGCCGCTCACATGCGCGGACAGGCCCAGCAGGAAGTCATAATGGTCGTAATGGTGCGAGCCGTAGAGCTTGTAAGCCTGCTGCACCAGAGCCTTGTGCGGCGCCAGTTGCTCTGGCGAGATCTTCAGCTGGTTGGGCCGGTCGGCGACCACGTCCATATGCACCGGCACCTTGGCGCCGGGATCCAAATCCACCCGGGAAAAATACTTACCCGCCAGCAGGGGCGAATCCACCAGTGTCTCCAGCGAGGTTGTTTTGAACCGGCCATTCTCGCCTTCCAGCGCCGTGCCGATCTGCCAGCCTTGCGGGAACTTCACTTCCGCCTGCATCGGAATGCGGCGGGCGAAATAACCGGCGGGATAAAGCACCACCGCGTTCCATTCCAGATTGACGATCACATCGGTCGCGATGACGCGGCCTTCGCGCTCTTCCACCGGCGAGAGATAGTCGAAATCGACCGTCACTTCGCGCGCGCCATTGGGCACATCGATGTGAAAGGCAAACATGTCGGCGGTATCGCGCTCCCACGGCACCACGGCGCCGCCGGCATGGACGACAAGACCGGCGAACTTGCTGATGGGGCCGCTGGGCGAATGATTGCCGGGTAGCCAGCGCGGATAAAGCAGGGTCAGCGGGCCGGATTTCGAAACCGGAATCACCTCATGCACGCGCATGATGCCCTGCGCCGGCTGGCTGGCATCGACCGTCAATTGGATAGTGCCGCCGGGATAGGGGATATCCTGCGGCGCCGGAATGACCGGCGGCATCGGCACTGGCTGTGGTCCTGGGTAATTGGCCGGTGGATTGGTTTGTGCGCTGGCACCCGCCGCCATCAATGAAACCAGAATGACCGGAAGTATGCGCTGCATGACCGTCCCCGCCGTTATCCCGGTGGGAGACTAGCAAGCAAATAGCGGGGTTGAACAGACGCGGCGATCAGATCTTCTGGTCGTATTCTCCGACCTCGGGATACTTCGAGAGGCGTGCATCGATGTCGGCGAACATCGCGCGCATGTTCGCTTCCGACACAGGGCTTTCCACCACCACAACCAGGGAAGGCTTGTTGGAGGAGGCTCGCACGAGGCCCCAGGTGCCGTCCTCCAGCGTAACCCGCACGCCGTTGACGGTGACGACCGACACGATTTTCTGGCCCAGGAGCTTTTCACCCTTGGCGGCGAGGTCGGAGAATTCCTTCACCAGCGCATCGACCACGGCATATTTTTTGTCGTCGGGGCATTCCGGCGCCATGGTGGGCGAGCCGAAAGTCTTGGGCAGGCCGTCATACAGCGCCGATAGCTTTTTTCCGCCGGCGCGGTCCATCATTTCCAGCACCTGAATGCCGGCCACGATGCCGTCGTCATAGCCATGGCCGACTGGCGGATTGAAGAAGAAGTGTCCCGACTTCTCGAAGCCCGCCAGCGCCTTCAATTCGGCGGTGCGGCGCTTGATGTAGGAATGACCGGTCTTCCAGTAATCGGTCTTGACGCCGCGCTCCTTCAGCACCGGATCGGTGAGATAAAGCCCGGTGGATTTCACATCGACCACGAACTGGGCATTCTTGTGCTGCGCCGACAGATCGCGCGCCAGCAGAACGCCGATCTTGTCGGCGAAAATTTCGCGGCCGCTATCGTCTACCACACCGCAGCGGTCGCCATCGCCGTCGAAGCCCAGGCAGACATCGGCGCCTTGCGCCTTCACCGCATCGCTCATGGCATGCAGCATATGCAGGTCTTCGGGATTCGGATTGTATTTTGGGAAGGTGTAATCGAGGTCGGTGTCCATGCCGATCACTTCGGCGCCGATGCGGCGCAGTGCTTCCGGCGCAAAAGCGCCCGCCGTGCCGTTGCCGCAGGCCGCGATCACTTTGATCGGACGCGACAGCTTGTGGCCCTTGGTCACTGCCTGCAGATAGGTCTCGCGCATATCCGGCACGGCGATATAGCTGCCGCCGGGCCGTTCCTGGCCGAGGCCTTCCAGCACGATCTTCTTGATGACGTTGATTTCGTCGGGGCCAAAGGTGAGTGGACGCTGCGCGCCCATCTTCACGCCGGTCCAGCCATTCTCATTGTGGCTGGCGGTGACCATCGCCACCGCGGGGCAGTCGAGCGCGAATTGCGCGTAATAGGCTACCGGCGAAAGCGCCAATCCGATGTCATGCACTTCGCAGCCCGCGCGCAGCAAACCGATGGTCAGCGCCTGTTTGATCGACAGCGAGTAGGACCGGTAGTCATGACCGGTGACGACTTTGGGTTGGACCCCGATCTGATGCAGATAGGTTCCCAGGCCTACACCCAGCGCCTGGATGCCCAGAAGATTGATCTCTTTGCCGAACAACCAGCGCGCATCATATTCGCGAAAGCCGTTTGCGGTGACCAGCGGCAGATTCTCGTAATCGGCGGTATTGGGTTTGAGGTCCGAGCGGGGCTTGATCATCAGGATTCCGTGAGCGGGTGCGGGCTGGGTTTTAGCCGCCCGGCCTCCTCGCCTCAACCCGGCTCATGCGGGCCCAGGCTCCCGTCGCGCCGCTCGAAGCGCGGATTGGCAATATCGAAGGTGTCATAACCACAATTGGGGCAGGGCTGGATCAACGCGCCCTTAGTCATATGCGCCACCTTGTGACAGCGTTCGCAGCGATAATCGGCACTGTCGCGCACCGTTTCGCCCACCTTCTCCGTCATGTTTGGCTCCCGGATTAGGGTAAACCCCGTAATCGGCAACGCGGACACGGACGCCGCGTTCCGCGAAATGCGGTGTTTCGGCTCCGGAGCTTTTGTATAATCGGCAATGGACAGAAATTTCGCCGAATTCGCCACATTGCTGGGATTGCCGGATTTTCAGCCCGGCTCGGTCTGGCTGGTGGGCGCCGGCCCGGGCGATCCGGGATTGATCACAATACTGGGCCTGCATGCGATCGCTCAGGCTGATTTTATTTTGTATGATGCCCTGGTCGACGAGACGCTTCTGAAGACGGCGCGGCCCGGCGTCGGCCTGATTTTTGCCGGCAAGCGGGCCGGCGTGCGCTCCTGCCGCCAGGAAGACATTTCCAGCCTGCTGACCGATCTGGCGCGGCAAGGCCATC
Organism: Pseudomonadota bacterium; assembly: GCA_040389405.1. Taxonomy (GTDB): domain Bacteria; phylum Pseudomonadota; class Alphaproteobacteria; order Micropepsales; family Micropepsaceae; genus Rhizomicrobium. The sequence goes on from JAZJZY010000003.1 coordinate 758,289, forward strand.
GCGTGGTCCGTTTAAAAGGCGGTGATCCTTTCGTCTTCGGTCGCGGCGGCGAGGAAGCACAAAATCTGGCGCGTGATGCCATTCCATTTCGCATCGTGCCCGGCATCACGGCAGGCATAGGCGGGCTGGCCTATGCGGGAATCCCCCTCACCCATCGCGATACCAATGCCTCCGTGACGTTTCTCACCGGACATGGCGCCGACGGACAATTGCCACCGCATGACTGGAAGGCCCTTGCCAAAGGCGCCCCCACGCTTGTGCTTTACATGGCGCGCAAGCAGGCCGGCGCCATCGCCGAGGCATTGATCGCGGCAGGGCGTGACCCGCAAGAGCCCGCAGCGATCGTGGCCAATGCCACGCGCGCGGACCAGCAGGTCATCGTCACCTCCCTGGAAAATCTGGCGGCGGCGGCAGCGCAAAGCCCCGCCACTGCGATCATCGTGATCGGAACCAATGTGCAGTTGCGCGATCAGCTCGACTGGCTGACCAGAACAGCCGTCACGCTCGATCCTCTTTGAATTTTTCCAGCCGTGCGGGAAGTTCTTCCATGATCCGGCGCCGTTCGGCATCGCAAAATTGTGTCCATTGCGCGATCTCTGCCAGGGTGCGGCCGCAGCCCAGGCACATTCCTGCGCCAGCTTGATAGGTGCAGATTTTCACGCAGGGGCTTTCCATCCCGCCTTCCTATCGCGGCCATGGGTAACGATAAAGCCCGGGATCAAGGCCGGTTTTCTCAAAGGCCGATCATGGTCTTAACCGGGGTTTAACAGCGACGCCCTAGCCTTGGGCCACCCGTCGGGATTCCTGTCGCATGGCCAAAGCCCAATTCCACAAAAACCAACGTGTCTATGTGAAGCCGGTCGGCACATGGGCCTTGATCGAGCATGTCGTGCCGCATTGGGCCAAGGGCCTCGATGAGCCCATCCGGATTCACTATGACGTCGGACTGGGGCGCGAATTTGCCGCCGAAGAATTGCAGAGTGAGGAGCCCGTCAGCGAGATGCCGCTGAACAATGGCCCGCGCTGGCGCGTGGTGCGCGCCCGCAACAAATGGCAACCAGCCGAAGACTGCGCCCGCCACCCCATACCAGGTACCTATCCGGTGGTGATTACCGGCGAAGCAGAATGGGGCGGCTGGCGCGTGCCGGGCGCCGAATATGATCTCGACCCGCAAAAGGTGGAAATGCAGGCGCGGCTAATCGCAAGCGCGCCGCAGCTCGCCTCCTTCGCCAACGGTCTGGTGGAGTGGGCCCGCAAATCGGGCGAGGACATGCCCAATACTCTGGTCGAACTTGCGCACAGCGCGCAGGATATCCTCGCGCATGTGAAGGGCCAGGGCTGACCACAACCTGCACGGTCATTGCCTTGCAAATTAAGCCTATTCACAAAGCCCCGTAAAAGACTGCCGCTGCGCTGGATCGCTTGGCGCTTCTATGGCAGGTTGCATCCGTCGAGGCTGGGATACCCGATATGGATACAAGACCGCTGACGGCGCCACAGGCGCCTGCCGATGCTGTGCGCAGCACACTGCGGTTCGAAGGCTCCGCTGGTGAATATTTCAAAATCTGGATCGTCAATATCGCGTTGACCATCGTCACGCTGGGCATCTTCAGCGCTTGGGCCAAGGTGAGAAGCAAGCGATACTTCTATGGCAACACCTATATCGGGACGCATGCGTTCGACTATCACGCGGCGCCGTTGCGCATATTGCTTGGCCGCGCGATCGCGTTCGGTTTTCTGCTGGCCTATTCGCTGACCATCGCAATTTCTCCGAAACTTATCGGGTTCTGGTATCTGCTGTTCCTCGCGGCACTGCCCTGGCTGATCGCGTCCAGCCTGCGTTTCGCCGCCCGGAACACCAGCTATTGCAACGTCCGGTTCGATTTCAAGGGCGATTATTGGGGCGCGCTTAAGGCATTTGTTTTATGGCCGCTGCTGACAACGATCACGCTGTTTGTCGCCCTGCCCTACGCTCACCGCGCGCGGGATTATTATAACATCAACAACAGCAGCTTCGGCCAGACGCCATTCAAAGCCACCATACCGGTCGGCAAGCTCTATAAATATTACGGCCTCGCCTTGCTCGCCATTCTTGCGGCGCTTGTGATGCTCGTCACTTTGACCGGCGGAACTTTGAACATATTCAAGCCGGACAACCCGCTTATCATGACGGCACGAATTGGTTCCATCATTTTCGGCGCGATCGCTTTTTGGGGTGCGCCGGCTTATCTGGGCGCATTGACGTTCAACCTGGCGCTCAACAACACACGCCTCGGCGAAGGCGCCGACTTCCAATCCCATTTGTCGCCCGTCCGGATGACATGGATCATATTCAGCAACATTCTGCTGACCGCGATCACCTTGGGATTGATGTATCCCTGGGCGCGTGTCAGGCGAGCCCGGTACATGGCAAGTTGCATTTCAGTCATGGGGCCTACGGATATTGGCATTTTCCAATCCATGCCGATGTCTGCCGGCAATGCCGTCGGCGAAGAAATGGCGAGCTTTTTCGACATTGATTTCGGCCTCTGACGGTGCAGCTCGCGGGCTTCTATTTTCCGCCCGGTTCCGCTCGTCAGACCGACGCCACGCTTTGCGTCGCCGCCGACGGAAAATCCCTGGAAGTGCGGGACGGTAGCGGCGCGGTGCTGGCCGGCGCGCCAAGGCGACACGTTACCGTGACCTCGCGGCTGGGCGGCCTGCGGCGCAAAATGGAATTCCCCGACGGCGCCCTGTTCGAGACCGCCGACAATGACGGCGTCGATGCGTTACTCCCAGGCTATAGCGGGGCGCTGGCACGGCTGGAACGGTCCTGGCGGCTGGCGGGTGTATCCTTGCTGGCGATCGCGGCGTGCGCGGCGCTCTTCATCCTCTATGGTGTTCCGGGTAGCGCAGGATGGTTGGCAGAACGGACACCGCCATCCGTCACACGCCTTATCACCGACCACACTTTGAAAGCGATGGACGGCAAACTCCTGTTGCCGACGGCGTTGCCTTCCGCACGCCAGCGTGAAATCCAGAACCGCTTCGAGACCGTGGCGGGATGGGAACATCACGACGCGACGCGTTACAGACTGCTGCTGCGCAACGCGCCGCATATAGGGCCCAACGCCTTCGCCTTGCCCGATGGCCGCATCGTCGTAACCGATCGGTTGATCCTGATGGCGAAGGACGACATGGAAATCGATGGCGTTGTGGCGCACGAAATGGCCCATGTGAACCACGCCCATGGCCTGCGAAGCGTTTATCAGGCATCGCTGGTACCGGCCGCCATTGCATTCATCACCGGCGACGCCAGCCAGTTCGCGCAGTTGGCCGTGATCCTGCCAGCCGTCCTTCTGCAATCGGCCTATTCGCGCAATTTCGAACAACAGGCCGATGACGATGCCGCGGCGCTGCTGCGCGGCCATGGCGAGGATCCCACCCAGCTCGCCAGCTTTCTGGAGCGGATGGAACTCAAGAGTTGCGGCAAGACCGGATGTGGTCCCAGCTGGCTGGGTTCGCATCCCGCCACCGCCGCCCGTGCCGCGCGCCTGCGCCGCGCCCCAGCACCCTGACAGCCGCGCCACTTTCCCGCTAACCTCCCGCTGTCCCCATCGAGGTTTGCATGCGCACCGAAGAACCCCGCGCCATTCATCTTGCCGATTACCAGGCGCCCGATTTCCGTATCGAGACCGTCCATCTCGATTTCTCCCTGGATCCAGAGGCTACGCGCATCACCGCGAAACTCGCAATCATGCGCAACCGCGCCGGCGCGCCGCTGGTGCTGCTGGGCGAAGAGCTGAAGCTGATTTCGATAACGCTCGACGGCAAGCCACTGGCAAAGGGCGAATATCGCCTGGATGGCAAATCCCTCACCATTCCGTCCGTGCCGGACAAATTCATACTGGAGACCGTGTGCGAGATCGCGCCCGCCGCGAACACGGCGCTGGAAGGCCTTTATCAGTCGGCCGGAATTTTCTGCACCCAGTGTGAGCCCGAAGGCTTCCGCCGCATCACCTGGTTCCTGGACCGGCCGGACAATCTGTCTGTCTTCACCGTGCGGATGGAGGCAGCGCGCGAGCAATATCCAGTGCTGTTGTCCAACGGCAACCGGCTGGATACGGGCGTACTGGACGACGGGCGTCACTTCGCGCTCTGGCACGATCCCTTTCCCAAACCCTCCTACCTGTTCGCTCTCGTCGCGGGCGACCTGGGCTCTATCCATGACCGCTTCACCACCATGTCGGGCCGCGAGGTCGCGCTCGCCATCTATGTCGAGCATGGCAACGAGCCCCGCGCGCATTATGCGATGGGCGCGCTCAAGCGGGCGATGAAGTGGGACGAAGAGGCCTATGGCCGCGAATACGACCTGGACATCTTCATGATCGTTGCGGTTTCGGCCTTCAACATGGGTGCGATGGAGAATAAGGGCCTCAACATCTTCAACGACAAGGTGCTGCTGGCTTCGCCGGAAACCGCCACCGATGACGATTACGCCCGCATCGAAGGCGTGGTGGCGCACGAATATTTCCACAACTGGACTGGCGACCGCATCACCTGCCGAGATTGGTTTCAGCTTTCGCTGAAGGAAGGCTTGACGGTTTTCCGCGACCAGAGCTTTTCCGGCGACATGCGCAGCCATGGCGTTCAGCGCATCCAGGACGTGCGCGCCCTGCGCGGGCGCCAGTTTCAAGAAGATGCCGGCCCCCTCGCCCATCCGGTGCAGCCGCAGAGCTATATCGAGATCAACAATTTCTACACGGCGACGATCTACGAAAAAGGCTCCGAAGTCATCGGCATGTTGAAGACGCTGGTGGGGCCGGAAGGATATCGCAAGGCGACAGACTTGTACTTTGAACGCCATGACGGCCACGCCGCCACGGTCGAAGACTGGGTCAAATGCTTCGAGGACAGCAGCGGCCGGGACCTGACGCAATTCCGTCTCTGGTACCGCCAGGCCGGCACCCCGCAAATCGCGGCCGAAGGTATTTATGACGCGCAGGCCCGTACCTACAGATTGACGCTGTCGCAGGCACTGGGTGCGACACCGGGCCAGTCCGACAAGCAACCGATGCACATACCCATCCGCGTCGGCTTGATCGGCCAACATGGCAGTGCGTTGCCGCTGACATTGGAGGGCGAAAACCAGACCGGGCCGCAGAGCCGTGTGCTGGAACTACGCGACGCGAAACATCATTTCGTCTTTGTCGAGGTCACGGAAGAACCGCTGCTATCGCTTGGACGGGGATTTTCTGCACCGGCGATTTTCAAAACGCAGCACAGCCGCAAAGATCAGGCCGTCCTGATGGGGTGCGATAGCGACGACTTCAATCGTTGGGAAGCCGGCCAAACATTGGCGGCACAGATCATGCTGGATGGCGCGGGACCCGGCAGCGATTACATCGCGGCGCTGGGGTCTGTGCTGCGCAAAGCCGCGGACGATCCGGCTTTTGCCGCCCAGATGCTGATGCCACCTACGGAAAGCGAGATCGCGGCCAAGCGTACACCCGCCGATCCGGACGCCATCCACGCGGCGCGCGTGACCTTGGTGCGGGCCGTGGCCCAGGCGCATGGCAGCGCGATGGCCGATCTCTACGAACATATGCGCGATACCAATGATTTCAGCCCGGATGCAAAATCGGCGGGACGCCGCGCCCTGCGCAACGCCTGCTTGCGCTATCTGACCGCCGCCGATGACGAAGCGGCGGCGGGACTGGCGGACGCACATTACCGCACCGCCGACAACATGACCGACATGATCGCAGGCCTGGCCGCGCTCACCCGCATGGAAAGCCCGCTCAGGGACAAGGCTTTCACCCACTTCCACGACCGTTTCCGGAACGACCCGCTGGTGCTGGACAAATGGATGAGCCTGCAGGCCGGCGCGCCGCTGCCTGACACCGTGGCTTCGGTGCGCGCGCTGATGAAGCATCCCGCCTTCGACATGAAGAATCCCAACCGGGTGCGGGCTCTGATCGGTGCCTTCAGCGCCAATCATCTGCGCTTCCATGACAAGTCGGGCGCGGGCTATCGGCTGCTTGGGGATGTCATCCGAACCCTCGATCCGATGAACCCTCAGGTCGCGGCGCGGCTGGCGGGCGCCTTCGAGACCTGGCGCCGCTATGACGCCGATCGTCAGGTCGCAATGCGTGCCGAACTAGAATCGATCCTGGCGCAGAAGGGCATCTCTCCCAACCTTTTCGAAGTCGCGTCCAAGATTCTCAGCTGACGGCTGGTTAAGAGTGAATTAACCAAAATTAACCGCGGTGGACAGCGAGTCGCTGATTCGCATACTCCTGAGAGCGAATCGCTGATTCGCGTTGGGGGCATGAAATGGCGCAGCTGCGCGCCTTGACCGGATCGTGGGACTTCGCAGGGCGCCTCCGGCCCCGTCGCCTCTTGCGCAACAACCGGCTGATGGTGCCGGTCTGCATCGCTTTGATTTGCGGCAGTTTTGCCGCCGCGGCGATTCTGTCCATGCGTCTGGACCGCGCCCATGCCATCAATCAGGCTGGGTATTTCGAACAAGCGCGCGCTGCCGATCTGGCGGCGACGGCAAGCGCCACACTGGACCGGCTCGCTCGGGCCGGGCTTGATTTTGCCCGCAATCCCGACGCGCATGCAGGCGATCCGGCGATCCGCAACATTGCGATCTTCGAGCAAGGTGCACTGGTCACCGCCCTCAAGCCACAAAGCGCCCTGCCGCCGCAGCCCGCTCTCGCCGGCGCGCGAAGCGTTTTTAATTTCGGCCCGGAAACCGGCCTGGCGGTGCAAGACGGCAGCCGCATAGTCGCGGTGCTGTTCGATCCCGCGGCGCTGGCCCCCCAGGCCGTGATGCGCCGCGCCGCTATTTTTTCCGACACCACGACCATGCTCAGCGGAGCGGGCTGGCGCGCGGACATATCGCGCAAGGAAAGCGCCGTCACGAACTGGCCCCTGACCGCCGCCACCCAGACGGACGAGGACGTTGCGTTGGCCCGCTGGCGGGATGTCCTGCCACTCTATCTCTTCGTCATACTGGGTCCGGCCATCACAGGCGGCTGGCTCGCAGCCCTGTTCGTGGGCGCCTTCGAACGCCACGAGAAAGCAGCGCACGCGATACGCACGTTGAAAACACTGCGCCCGATCGAAGCTAAATTGATGGTGCGTCTGGCCAATGCCGAGCGCGCCGCGGTGGAGGCGTCGCGGTCCAAATCCGAATTCATCGCCCATATGAGCCACGAATTGCGTACGCCCCTGAATGCGGTGATCGGTTTTTCCGAAGTGATCGCCCAGGGTCTCTATGGTCCACCCGGCCATCCCAAATATGCGGAATATGCCCGCGACATCGGCGATGCCGGGCGCGGATTGCATGCCCGGATCGGCGACATATTGGAGTTTGCCAATATCGAGGCGGGACGCTATCCGCTTCAACCCAAAATCGTCGACCTTGCCACGCTGGCGCGGGCCTGCGTGGATGAACATAAGGGCCGCGCCTTTTCCCGCCGCATCGCGCTGGACATCGGTTTCACATCTGTCGCGCTGGTGCGCGCCGATCCCCTGGCGATCAAACGCACCCTTTCCAATCTGATCACCAACGCGCTGTCCTATACGGAAAAGGGCGGCTCGGTCCTGGTAGACGTGCGCATCGACGAAGGCGCCGGCATCGCTTTGGTGCGCGACAGTGGCCAGGGCTTCACTTCCGCCGAACGCGGACGCGCCGGGCGCGCCTTTCAGCGCTTCGATCGCCCCGGCCAGGTCACCGGCGCAGGGCTCGGCCTGGCGATTGCAATGGAATTGGCGCGGCGCATGGGCGGCGCGATGCGGCTGTCGTCGGTCCCGGGCCAGGGCAGCGCCATGGAATTGCGGCTGCCGAAAGCGGACAGCGCGCCTTGAGTTTCACGGCGCAAGAATTCAGAAATTGGGCCGCGCCGTACGCCACCATCTCAGACGCTCCCGGCGCGCCTTGATCCGCTCGGCAATCGATTTTCGCTCGGCGGGCGTCAGCACGTTCACCACATCCTGCTGCAACGCCACCGCTTCCTCCTCCAGCGCCGCATCCGCCATACGCACAGCGTCCAACGCGCGGGTGAAATCGCCAGACGAATAATCCGGCGCACCGAAAACGCGAAAGGCCTCCTGCCGCGCCCGCCGGGCAGCCTGGCGCTTCTCACGCATGCCGTCACGATGCAGCGCGACAATGTCGGAGATCTTCTCGCGCCGCTCTTGCGTCAACGCACGCGCGATCTGTGCCGGTGCCATCACGCCGGGCTGGGCGAAAGAGCGGCCGCCCACGCGCCCAATCCCCACCAGGATCAATGCAATCAGCCCGACATTGAGACAGAGCGACATTACCATCAACGTCGTGCGGGTCCGGCCAGATGCCGGAGACGAACTCGGATCGACCATTTTAAAGATCCTCCTCTTGCGTCCCTTCGGACGCGAACAGGTTGAAGCTTTCCGGTTGTTCCAGCGAAAAGCCCGGCTCATCGGTAGAAATGATCGCCGGCAATGCCGCGCCCAGGCCGGTGCCTATCACGAGCGCCGCGACCAAGGCTGAAGCGGGAGCCCAGAGCGGAGCATCCGGCCAGACGGTTTCCGAGAAACGGCGCAGACCTGCGTTCCAGGCCGCCCACAATCCCTTCGCCCGCTCGGCATTCCAGGCATCATACGACGCCAGCAGCGCCGCCTCGAACGTGGGCGAAGACGCAGGTCGCGGCAAATGCTCCAAGACACGCTCCGCAAAGTCTCGATCAGATCGCTTGTCCGTCATAACCCGTCTCCCGCAAATCTCTTCAGATGCTCCAGCCGGGACCGCAGACCTCGCCGGCCCCGGGCCAGAAGCGATTCCAAGGCTTCAACGGAGATCCCCATGATCTCCGCCGCTTCGATATTGCCGAGCTCGCGAAAATGGCAGAGCAGAATGGCCGCCTTTTGCCGTTCCGGCAGACCGTCCAGGGCGCGTGCGACTTCACGGCCCAGCACGCCCTCGTCCAGGCCCGTGTCGGGCAGCGCGGCATCGTCCGCTACATCTTCCGCCGCCTCCAAGGGGGCGGTGGGCCGGCGGCGCAGGCGGTCGTAGCATTGGTTCATCATCACCCGATAAAGCCAGGTCTCGAACTTCGCCTTGCCCGGCTGCCAGCGCGCGGCATGGGTCCATAGGCGCAGAAAAACCTCCTGCACGGCATCCTCGGCCTCTGCCTGCGCCCCCAACATTCGCCGGGCCACTGTGAGCAGCTTGGGTGCGTGTTTTCCAATCAGGCGCGCGGCGGCTCTGCGGTCCCCTTGCCCGGCTCTGGCAACATCGTCGGCATCGGGGTCGTGCATATCGGACCGTCGACCCTTGAACGTGCGGAACACGATGTTCCGTCGCAAGGAGGCAGGCACTATCGATGCAGCGGCGTCAGGACGAAAGAAGCGATCGCGCCGCCAGCCGTCCGGCCCGTCCCGAAATCGAAGGCAGGGGCTCCACGTCTTCGCCGGCCAGCAGCAAGCCCTTGACGGGCGTGACAAGCCGCGAGGGCGGCGGCGCCAATAGATCCGCGAGGCGGGCCCGCTGCGGCCGCAGCCGAATCTCCACCCCCGTCATGGCCTGGGCAAGGCCCGGCATCGCGGGGGACAGCGCCAGCACGATCTTCGCCGCCAGCCGCAGGCGTTGCTCTGCGCTCAACACGGCAGGCACCGGCCGGGCAGTCACGGCAATCAGGTCCGGCGCCAGCATCACCCATTCCATCGGCAGTTCCGCCGCGATGCGCCCCGCACGGGCCTCTTCATGGGCGTCGGCATGCACCTCCGGTCGCACCACCAGAATGTGGCGGGCGGGCGGCGTATCCGGCACGGCAAAGCCGCGCGCCAGACGCAAAAGAATTCTGGCCTCACCGATCGATGGCGCCACGTGCGGCAGGCCGGCCAACCGCAACGTCTCGGCGCGCGAAAGCGTGGAGACGATATGATCGGCTTCGATTTCCGATCCGTCCGCCAGAACCACACCCGTCACGCCACCGGATTTGGTGAGAATGTGTGTAACGCGCGTATTGTTGCGCAGCTGTGCCATGCCCAACGCGCGCATCAAGGACGTGGTCAAGCTGCCAGGCTGCGCGATTGCCGTCGCGTCCTGAACGCCTCCCATTTCCTGCGCCGCGCGCCAGACAAGCGCCAAAGCAGAGCCCGGTTCGCCCACCGCCAGCCCGCCCGCCCCCGCATCCCACAACAAAGCCGCCAGCAAGGACGGCGTCTCGAAGCGCGCCGCCAGATACGCGTCCGCACCGGAAAAACAGAGATGACGAAAACTTTGCCGCGCGCCCGCGCTCCACGCCGCGTCCGGCGTGCCATCCGCAGGCGCGGTCCACCACCAGCGCCGCAACCGGCGCGCTTCGGTCGTCAGGCGCCGGCGCCAGGCAGGCCAGGCCAGGGCATCGGCATCGCTGAGCCTGGCAAGCATTGCGCTGGACGCATAGATATCCCGTCCCAGCAACAGCGGCGTGTCGCCGGCCACCGCCATGGGCAAGTCACGCGCCGTAAAGGCAAGGCCAAGCGAAGACAAACGCAATTCGGAAACGATGCGCGGATCCAGCGCGATCAGCGGTCCGTCCGGCTCGCGCGGCGCCTGCTCCGCCTCGAGCAGAAGCGTGTGCAATCCAGCCCGCGCCAGATAAGACGCCGCAGCAAGGCCGCCCACGCTTGCGCCGATGACCAGAGCGGCCGCGCGCTCGCTCATTTGGCGCCATCCGCCATCAAGGCTGCCGCCGCGGCGAAACCAGCTGCTCCGGTGCCCAGCGGCCCCGCTTGTGTCGAACGCCCGCCCAGATAGAAACTCGGCAACGCCGTGCGGGGCCCAGGGCGCAAACTCAGCATCTGGTCCGGCGCCAGAATTCCGCCATCCAGATCGCCGCCAGTTGCGGCGAGAGCGCTTTCCATGTCGGGCGGAACAATGATCTTCACGGACGCCAGGATGGCGAGCGTACCGGGAATCGCTTTTTCGATCCGCGCCAGCGCGTGTGCCGCCAGAGCCGTGCGCTTTTGCGGCGTCCATCCGCCGTCGAACAGTCGATGTGGGATTGCACCCAAGGTGACGGTCGCGGTGGCCGCCCCCTCCGGCGCCAGACTGGGATCGCGCCGCGAGACCGGATCGAGCAGCAATGGAGGCGTTTCAGGCATCCGGCCATGGCGGAACGCCGCGCGCGCCCTGCTGTCGCCGGCCAGGAAAAGTGGTCCCTCACGGCGGAGCGGACGGCGCAGCGCCAGCAGCAGGCGCGCTGTCGCTCCCGACATCCGCCAGTTGCGCGCTTCCTCCAGCATGTGATCCGGCAACGCGGTGCGGAAAAACAGCGACAAAAGACTTTGTCGAAGATCGAGGGTGGAGATGACAGATTTCGCCATCACGCGGTTGCCGTTGGCCAACGCGACGCCGGCAGCGCGGGCTTCGGCGATCACCACCTCCACCGCCTCATGCCCCAATCGTATTTCAGCACCCGCCGCGCGGGCGCCTTCCGCGAAATCGGCACCCAGGGTGCCCAGCCCCCCCGAGATGGCTTCACTGAGCGGCACGGAGAGCAGCGCCAAGGCGCTCCCCGCCAGTTCCGGATCGATGGCCCGGCCAGCGACCGCCTGCCCGCGCAGGGCAGGCCAAGCGGCAAGTTCGGCGGCGGCGAGATTCTCACCCGGCCAAGCTTGCGGCGGCGGTGCCAGCCAACGCGCCAGCGCGCTTGCTGCGGGCGTTTCCATGGCCTCGGCGAAGGCTCGCGCCAAAGCTGCGTCGCGCGTGGCGCGCAAAGCATCTGGCAAGCGATTGAATGGCCGCAACCCCAGGCCGAAGGCGCGCGCGATCGCCAGCGGAACCTCCGGCACCGCATCGGCATAAGGGGAAGCGAAATGACCGGCGTGAAATTCCAAGGTGGTGAGACGACCGCCGGCATGCGAACCGCGCTCCAGCACGACGACTTTCAATCCCGCTTTGGCAAGCGTCGCCGCCGCGGTAAGACCGTCCGCGCCTGCGCCGATGATCGCCGCGTCGTACCGCACGCTTTGTTATCCTGATCCTGCCGGGAAGTGTGTTCTTCCGGGACTCGCAGGATACGCGGATGCGAAAAGGGCGGAAACTATATGTCTCCGCCCTTGGTTAATATCCGCGCCTCCGGCGCGAGGTTAATTCCCGCGCGTTTGGTACGAAGTCATTCGCTGGTTAACGCGTTAACGCGCTCAGACGACGCCGCGCTTGTGTTCACCGACCACGACGCGGCCGGGATTGAAAGCGCGCTTGAAGACTTCGAGCGCCTTGCGGGGCTCGGCATCGCCGCACATGAACACGTCGAACGCCGCATAGCCCTTTTCCGGCCAGGTGTGGACGGAGATGTGGCTTTCCGCCAGAACCGCCACGCCGGAAATCCCGCCACCTTCTTCGAAGGTGTGCAGATGGATATGCAAAAGCGTCGCTTTTGCTTCCTTCACCGCGTCGATCAGCGCCGCCTCGATACGGTCGCGCTCATTCAGGCCTTCGGCTTCCCAAAGGTCGATGATGAGATGGCTGCCCGCATAGGAGACGCCATTCTTCGTGATGAAATGATCTTTTTGATCATCGTTCGAAGGAGGAACAATGACCGGAACGGGCCTCGCAGTCGCGCGGACGCGAGGCGCCCTTGCTTCTTTGTTCGCCGCCACCAGATTAAGTCGAGCCATTCAAGCACCTACCCGTCTTGGAGTTGACACCTGCGCCTTGGCCTTACGGACTTCCGGACGCGCCTAAAGAAGAAAGCGACGCACGGGGTCACCCGGTCGCCGCTTTGTCCCGCTTTTCTTCTCGCGGGGTCGAACGTGAAATAGGGCTTACCGCCCCCCCATGCAAGAAAAAATTTCCCCCTGCGCCAATTTTTTTGTGACGGCGTGTCTCGGCTGCCGATCTGCTGCCTTGGAGCAGCGCCAAGAGCAACGATAGACACGCGGTTAAACGCGTCTTATACGGCGCCAACTGCCACAAGATTTAAGGAAGTGTTATGGCCAAGCTTTCCAGCGTTAAAGAGCGTCTTCACAAAGGCTACGCCCAGATCATGGACGTGACCAAGACGCTGGCAGACGAGAAGAGCCAGTATCAGCGCATCCGCATCTTCGACACGGTTTCTAACGGCCGCGTCATGACTTTGGACGACATCGTCCAGATCACCAGCCGCGACGAAAGCGCGTATGCCGACATGCTCACGCATCTGCCGATTCTCGAACACGGCAAGGTCGAGCGGGTGATGATTGTAGGCGGCGGCGATCTTTCCATCGCCGACGAAGCCTTGAAGCACAAATCCGTCAAGGAGGTCGTGCTGGTGGATATCGACGGCCGCGTGATCGAGCTCTGCAAGCAACATTTTGCGCAGATCAACGCCAAGGCGTTCAAGGACAAGCGACTGAAGCTGGAAGTGGCGGACGCGTTCGAATATCTGGGCCGCAAGGAATCCAAGAATCGTTTTGATCTCATCATCGCCGACCGTCCCGATCCGGTGGGGCCCGGCAAGGCGCTGTTCGGCGAAACCTTTTACGACCGCATCAAAGGCGCCTTGAAAAAGGGCGGCTACGCCACGTTCCAGACGGGCGTGCCCTTCTACCAGCCCTGGGAGATCACCGAGGCGTTGGAAGATCTGGCACGCTTCTTTCCGCGCTCCGGGCTCTATCTCTCGGTGGTTCCCACCTATATCGGCGGCTTCATGGCGCTGTCATGGGCCAGTAAGGGTGGCAAGCCGCTGGGCACCGCTGCCGGCATCCGCAAGGCCAAGGCGGCCTATAAGCGCATCAAGCTGAAATGCGACTATTACAACCCGGAAATCCATGCGGCAGCCTTCGCGCTGCCGAACTGGATCAAGAAGCTGGTTCCTTAATTTCATTTCCCCCATCTGTCCGCCACGCGGGCAAGCCCGCTAGCAGCCGTTCGATACGCTGACGCTATCGAACTCCCCCGCCAGCGGCTTCGCCGCGCGGGGGAAGAAAGCCGGGCCAAGGCACCCTAGAGCCTATCTTGGCCCTTTTCTTTCGGGCTTCGAGTCTCCATCTTTCCTTGTTCAACCGAGAAAGATGACAGCATGGCTTTGATTGGTCCCGGCGGCCGCCCCGTTACATCCACGCCCGCGCCCGCCAGCGGCACAGCCAGCCCGCATATCAAGGATTCGGGGCTGGCCACCTTTGCTGCCGACGTGCTCGAAGCCAGCCGGGAAGTTCCTGTGATTGTGGATTTCTGGGCGCCTTGGTGCGGCCCCTGCAAGCAGCTCGGCCCGGTCCTGGAGAAGGCCGTTACGGAGGCCGAGGGCGCCGTGCGGCTGGTCAAGGTCAATATCGACGAAAATCCGGAGATCGCCCAGCAGCTGCGCATCCAGTCCATTCCCGCCGTCTTTGCCTTCAAGGACGGACAGCCGGTGGATGGCTTCATGGGTGCCTTGCCGGAAAGCCAGGTCAAGGCCTTCGTGTCCGGATTGTCCGGCGGCGGCGGGCATGATCATGCCGGCCCCGGTCATGCGGAGGAAGTTTTGGCTGTGGCGGCGGAGGCCTTTGCCGCCGGCGATATCGGCACTGCCGCCCAAGCGTTCGGCCATGTCCTGCAGGACGATCCCGGCAACCCCAAAGCCGTTGCGGGCCTCGCAACCTGTTATCTGAAGAGCGGCGATATCGAACGCGCCAGAACCACCTTGCAGCTGGTGCGCCCCGATGGCGTGGCTGACGACGCAATCCGCGCTGCGGAGGCGGAACTCAAGCTGCTGGAAAGCGCCAATCAGGCGCCCCGTGGTGAAGCGGAAGTCCTCAAGGCCAAACTGGCCGCCGATGCGAATGACCATCAGGCCCGCTTCGACCTCGCTTTGGCGCTGGATTCCGGCGGCGACCGGGAAAGCGCGCTGACCGAATTGCTGGAAATCGTGCGCCGCGACCGCAAATGGAATGACGATGCGGCGCGCCAGCACCTCGTCACTCTGTTCGAAGCGATGGGCCCCACGGATCCGCGCACCCTGGACGCACGGCGCAAGCTTTCCGCGACCCTTTTTTCGTGAGGCGGACATGAAGCGGGGCTTTCACGCGCTTTCCGACCTGCCCCAGACCTTGCCGATCTTTCCTTTGACCGGCGTGGTGCTGTTGCCGCATTCGGCGCTGCCGCTCAATATCTTCGAACCCCGCTATCTGGCGTTGGTGGATGACGCGCTGTCGGGCAACCGGTTGATCGGCATGATCCAGCCCACCGAAAGTGAAGATGCTGTGCTGAAACCCAAACTGTCCGATGTGGGTTGTGCCGGGCGCGTTATCTCGTATCGCGAAACCGAGGATAATCGCTATCTGATCACGCTGGCCGGGGTCTGCCGGTTCCGGGTGAAGGAAGAGATTCCCGTTCTGTCGCCTTATCGTCAGATCGCCTGCGACTTTTCACCCTTTGTGTCGGATCTGGTGCAGAGCGAGGCCGGCGAATTTCCCCGCGACCGGCTTCTGGCGGCACTCAAACATTATCTCTCCCACCGCGACATGAAGGCCGACTGGAAAAGCGTGATGACGGCACCGCCGGAATCGCTGGTCAATGCGTTGGCGATGATGTGCCCGTTCGAGCCGGCGGAAAAACAGGCGCTGCTTGAAGCACCCAGCTGGATCGAGCGCGTCTCCACCCTGGTGACCTTGCTGGAGATTTCCACTGCGCCCGGCCCCGGCTCGCTGAACTGACATGGCGACCGATCCGAAATTGCTGGAAATTCTGGTCTGCCCGTTGACCCGCACCACCTTGCGGTACGACAGCGAGCGTCAGGAACTGATCAGCCGCGCGGCCGGTCTGGCCTATCCCATTCGCGGTGGATTGCCGATCATGCTTGCCGCCGAAGCGCGCGAGCTCAGCGAAGAAGAAAGATCGTGACCTGGCCCACGGAATTGCGGGTCAATCCGGACAGAAATGCGCTCGCTATTCTGTTCGATGACGGGATCCGCGCCAATCTGGCCGCTGAAAAATTGCGAACCCAGTCTCCCAGCGCCGAGGTGCAAGGCCATGGCGGCAGGCGGCCGCCACCCGTTACCGGCAAGGAAAATGTGAAAATTTCCCGCTTGGAACCGGTGGGCAATTACGCCGTACGCATCGTGTTCGACGACGGCCATGATAGCGGGCTCTATAGCTGGGACTATCTTCGCAAGCTGGCGGAACGATAAGGGCGCCGATCTAGAGCACCGATCTAGACCGGGGGCTGAATGCCCCGCAGAAAAAGCAGTGTCGCCGAAGCTGTGGCATCCGCCGCATCGCCGCCCTCGGTGGCAAGCCGCCTGGCGATTTCTTCCGCCGCTGCCAGCAATGCCGCCGCCAGGGCACTCGAATCCACAGGCAGAAATAAACCGCGCGCGACGGCATCATCCAGATCGGTGCGAAGATCCTCGAAACCCGCGCGCAGGTCGATCGCTTCCAGGACCGTGCCGGTCTCGGCCTTCAATGCAAATACGGTGCTGAAAAACGCGGAGAGGAATTCTTCCGCCGTGGCCGCCTGTGCGCGCCCCTCCGAGAGGCGGGGGCGAAGCGCCGCAGCCATCTCCGCATTCAACGCCAGGCGGACATCTTCTTTGGACGTAAAGTAATTGTAGAAGGTACCTGCCGCCAGCGGCGTGGCGCGGATGATGTCGCGAATGGTGGCCGTGCCATAGCCTTGCTCGGCAAAGACGCGGCGTGCGCCGTCCAGGATGAGTTGGCGGTTCTGCTGCTTGATGCGCTGGCGTCTGGGAATGGCCGCGTCCATCACTGCTCCAGCCTTGCTGCCGGACTCTACAGTTCCGTGGAACTTTCTAATACCCCCTCCGGCCTTCGCATCGCAAGCGCTGCTACGGCCACCACCCCCTCTATGCGCTTCGCGCGAGGGGGAGGCGGGCCTGGGCAAGTTTCACGGCCCTTGAAGTCAGCCTTTTCCAACCGCATCGGTGATGGAAGCGAAGCCGTCGCGGTCAAGGCAGGCGAGCAATTCCTGCTTGATGCGCCTGACAAGACCGGGCCCTTCATAGACCAAGCCCGTGTAAAGCTGCACCAGGGTGGCGCCGGCGCGGATCTTTTCATAGGCATCCGCACCCGACGAAATTCCACCCACACCGATCAGAACGATGTTGGAAGAGATGCGTCCGCGCATCTGCCGCAATATGTCCGTCGAAGGCGCGAACAGCGGCCGGCCCGACAAGCCGCCCGTTTCATGGGCGTCAGTGCTTTTGAGAGAAGGCCGCGCAATGGTGGTGTTGGAAATGATGATGCCTTCGATGCCGGAGTCAGCGACGGTGCGCGCGATGTCATCGAGCGCCTGGCCATCCAGGTCCGGTGCAATCTTCAGAAGGATGGGCTTGAACGCGGTTCGTCCTCGCGACTCCATCAGCACCGACAAAAGCCGCGTCAATTCATCCTTGTTCTGCAATCCCCGCAAGCCGGGCGTGTTGGGCGACGAGACATTGACCGTCACATAGTCCGCCAGCGGCGCCAGCCGTGCGAAGCCTTTCACGTAATCGGCGGTGCGGTCGGCACTGTCCTTGTTGGCGCCGATATTGATACCGACAATTCCCGCCCTGCGCCGCGCTTCAAGCCGGCTTGCGGCCACGTCCATGCCGCGATTGTTGAAACCCATGCGATTGATGACGGCGCGGTCCTGGGGCAACCGAAACAGCCGCGGCCTGGGATTGCCGTCTTGCGGTTTCGGCGTGACGGTGCCGCATTCCACAAAGCCGAAGCCCAGCTTCAGCATCGCGTCCGGTGCTTCGGCATCTTTGTCGAATCCTGCGGCCAACCCGACCGGATTGGGAAAATCAAAACCCAACGCCTTCACGCCCAGCCGGACATCCTCGGGCGGATTTTCGGGCAGCAAGGGCGCCAGCAGCCCCATCAGCCGCACCGTGGCGCGGTGAGCAGTCTCGGCAGGCAGGGCCCGCATCGCGCGCGCGGCCAGATCCAAATTCATTTTATCTCCCGGGCGGCACACTGGACGTGCCGGCCTGTACTTCGTAAAATAGGAATAATTACCGCAAACCGGACTGCTTTCTTATAAATCGCAATGGTCACGCATCTCCAGATCTGGCGCGCCCTGGACGCCCTCGCGGTTCGTCACGGTACTTCGCCGTCCGGACTGGCGAAGCTTGCCGGGCTGGACCCCACCACCTTTAACAAGAGCAAGCGGGGGACCGCCAATGGAAAGCTGCGCTGGCCGTCCACCGAAAGCCTGGCCAAGGTCCTGGCCGCAACCGGCGCCAGCCTGGAGGAGTTTGTTGCCCTGACGTCTGGGAACGAGGGGGCTCGGCATGGCCGCGTGCGACCCGTACCGCTGATTGGATTGGCCCAGGCCGGACAGTCCGGTTATTTCGACGATGCAGGCTTTCCTGCCGGCAGCGGCTGGGAGGAAATCAGCTTTCCCGACCTTGGCGACCAACACGCTTATGCCCTCGAGATCGCCGGCGACTCGATGCTGCCGGTCTATCGCGACGGCGATCGGATTCTGGTTTCGCCGTCCGCAAGTCTGCGGCGCAGCGATCGTGTCGTGGTCAAGACGCGGGCCGGAGAAGTCATGGCCAAGCAACTGAGCCGCCTCACTGCCCAGCACATCGAACTGCGCAGCTTCAATCCCGCCTATGCGGACCGCAATTTCCCGCTGGCCGAGCTCACCTTCATCCATCGCATTGTCTGGGTAAGTCAGTAGTTTTTATTGCCCCCATCTGTCTGCCACGCGGACAAGCCCGCTAGCAGACATCTTGCCCCCGCCAGCGGCTTCGCCGCGCGGGGGAAGAAAGCCTCAGCCAAGGCGCACTGGCGTTTATGGATAACCTTGAAAAGCTCGGAGCTTTATCTCAAAGGTCTCGCGATCGCCGCGCTTCAGAAGCGTGAGCAATTCGGCGGCGCGACCTTGGACGAATTTTTCATAGGCGGTTTCCGGCATGGCGCGGATCGCTGCTTCAAGCTCGTTGTCGATGCGGTTGCGGTGAATCTCGGGATTCAATCCCGCCAGCGATAGCCCGATCTGGTAGCGCACGGCCACATTGCGCGGCGCGGCGCGCACCGCACGATCAAACAGAATGATGCCCTGTTCGATGCTGGCGCCGTAAAGCTTGTTCGCCAGGAATTTTCCGCCGGTCCGCACGATCTCCACGTTCCAGCCGCCGAGCGCCGCCAAGGCATAGGCATTTTCGGGTTGTACCCGCAACGCATCATCGAGATTGGCCTTGGCCTGGGCCGGATCATTGTCGAGCCTTGCCCGCACCAACCCCACGATCCGCGCCTCATAGCCCAGCGCAGCCGCCAACCAGACATGGCCATCGGGCGCGTCCTTGTCGGCGGCAATGGCGCGGCGCGCATAGGCTTCACCGCGCTTCAGGCATTCCAGACAGGGCGTGGGGCGCATCATCGCATCGGCCATCGCGGCACGCGCGGCGATCGCCAGTCCTGCCGCTGTGCCGGCGGCGCCACCCTGGCGCATCGCCTCTTCATACTGGCCTTGCGCGTAGAGCGCGAACAGCGGGCCGTTTTCCGCAGGCGCCGCTGCCAGCACCAGAGCGAGCAGCGCCGCCTTCATTTGACGAATTCGCCGTCCAGGGCGCGCCGGATCAGCGCCGCCGTGTCTGCGCAACCGAACAGCGCAGCGAAAGAGCCGAAGCGGGGACCCGCCGTCTGACCGAACAGTACTTCGTAGAGCGCGGCGAACCAGGCCCTGAGCGGCTCGAAGCCGTGCAGCTTGCCCACTTCGTAAACCACATTCTGCACCGCCGTGCCGTCGCGTTCGTCACCCAGCGCCTCCAATCGCGCCGCCAGATCTTCCAGGGCAGCGCGCTCCTTCGCATCCGGTGCGCGATATTGCTTGGCCGGCTTCACGAAGTCCTCGTAATAGCGCAGTGCATATCCTACCAGCCGCTCCAGGCCTGGATTTTTCTCCGGCGACGCGTCCGGCGCATAGGCGCGAATGAAGCCCCACAATACATCGCGATTATGCGCGCCCGATGCGCTGACCAGATTGAGCATCAGCGCGAAGCTGACGGGATATTTTTCTTCCGGCACCTCGCCGCCATGGATGAACCAGACAGGGTTTTCCAGTTTCTGCGCCACGTCCGCGCTGGCATGATAGCCGTCCAGGAAGGCGATATATTCGTCGACCGCCTTGGGAATGACATCGAAGTGCAGCCGCTTGGCAGCACGCGGTTTCTGGAACATGAAAAGCGCCAGACTTTCCGCCGGACCATAGGACAGCCATTCCTCGAGGGTGATGCCGTTGCCTTTGGACTTGGAGATTTTCTGGCCCTTGTCGTCCAGAAAAAGCTCATAGACAAAATGTTCGGGTGGGATGCCGTCCGCAATCTTGCAGATCGCGTCGTATAGCGGGGTCTGGGCAAGGTGATCCTTGCCATACATCTCGTAATCGATGTGCAGCGCGGCCCAGCGCATGCCGAAATCGGGTTTCCATTGCAGCTTGCAATGGCCGCCCGTCACCGGAACGGTTTGAAGCGATCCGTCTTCTTCGACATAGGTGATCGTGCCCTTGGCAACGTCGTGGTCCACCACTTTCGCCAGCAGCACCTTGCCGGACCTTGGACTGACGGGAAGGAACGGCGAATAGGTTTGCTGCCGCTCTTCGCCCAACGTGGGCAGCATCACCTTCATGACATCGTCATAGCGCGCCAGAATCCGCAGCAATGCTGCGTCGAAAAGGCCTGACTTATAGGTCTCGGTCGAGCTCATGAATTCGTAGCGGAAACCGAAATGATCCAGAAAAGCGCGCAGCCGCGCATTCATGTGATCGCCGAAACTGGGATGGGTGCCGAACGGATCGGGGATAGCGGTCAGCGGCTTGCCCAGATTGGACGCGATCATCTCCAGGTTGGGAAGATTTTCGGGCACTTTGCGCAGGCCATCCATGTCGTCCGAAAAAGCGATCAGGTGGGCCGGAGTATCCGACATCGCCTCGAAAGCCTGGCGCACCCAGCTGGTGCGGGCCACCTCGCCAAAGGTGCCGATATGCGGCAGGCCGGAGGGGCCATATCCGGTCTCGAACACCACCCGTTCCACCGTCTTTCCGGCGGCTTTTTGGCGGTCGATTCGGGCCAGAAGCTTGCGGGCCTCCTCGAAGGGCCAGGCCTTGGCAACAAGTGCCTGTTCCCGCACGTTTTTCACAGCAGAATTCACTTTCTATTAGGGCTGATCTTAAGCGTTTCGAAAGGGCGCGAAGCTAGGCTTTGGCAGGGGATAGCGTCAATGACCGCCAAAATCTTGTCCCAACGCGATGACGCACGGCAAGTCTTCGCCGGACGCATCGACGTGCTTTACACCATGGGGCGGCATTATCTCTCTCTCCCCTTCGCGGTCCTGTGCGTGCCCGCCACGGTTCTGGCCGGCAACCGGCTCGGGTTCCTGCCGGTGACGCCGCTGCTGCTGCTGATGGCGGTGGTGATCGCGGCCGAGCAATTAACGACAGCCTATAAAAATCGCGCCGAAGGCAGCGATCCGCATTTCTGGGCCAGGCGTTATACCTTCACCTCGGCCATCGCCGGGGCCACTTGGGGCCTGGGATCGGTGTTCTGGTTTGTCTGGGGCTCCTTCCCCGCGCAGGCTTATCTCGCTCTGGCGTTTCTCGGCATGGCCGCGACCGAATTTATCGCGCGTTCGGCGTATCGGCCCGCCTATATCGTGCATTCGGTGTTGGCATTGGGACCTCTGGTCGTGATGCTTGCAATGCAGGGCGACATGTTTTCGACCATGACCGCCATTCTCGTCGTCTTTTTCGGCGCCGTCCTGATGAGCTATAGCGGCGGCCTGGGCCGGATGATCGACGAGGGCCTGACCCTGCGCAACGAAAATGCCGATCTGGTCGTGCATCTCCAGAACGAAAAAGCCGAAGCGATCCTGGCGCGCGACAGCGCCCGGGCATCGACCCTGGCGAAATCGGCCTTCATTGCCAACATTTCCCATGAATTGCGCACGCCGATGAACGCGCTTCTGGGCATGGCGCAGTTGCTGGAGCGTGCCGATTTGCCCAAGCAGCAAGCCGATCACGTCAAGGTCATGTTGGAAGCAGGTCGCGGCCTGCAGACCTTGCTCGATGATGTCATCGCACTCACCCGCGACGATGACGACGCGCTGGAGGATGAAGATTGCGATCCGGTCCAGATCGCGCGCGCGGTCACGCGGTTGCTGCAACCCCGGGCCTGGGAGAAGCGGCTAAGACTGACGCTCACGGCCGGCGCAAATCTGCCGCGTGTTGCCGCCGATCCCCGCCGGGTACGCCAGGCGCTGCTCAAGCTCGCCGACAATGCGCTCAAATTCACCGACCGCGGTCTGGTGGATATCCGGATCGATCTCGATGGCGACAGCTGGAAAGCACCCATGGTGCGCTTCACCATTTCGGACACAGGTCCCGGCGTCACGCCGGAAATAGCGCAGCGCCTGTTCAAGCCCTTCTCGCCCGGCGATGTTTCCTATGCGCGCAAGGAACAGGGCGCGGGATTGGGGCTGGCCGTCACCAAGCGCATCGTCGAGCAGGCCGGTGGCCAAATCGGCTTTGAATCCACGCCCGGCGACGGGGCACTGTTCTGGTTTACGCTTCCCGCGTCCGGTCATGCCGGCATGACCGCGACCCAGAACGCAGCCGCGGAAAATTCCAGGGTCGCACCGCAGGGACTGTCGCTGCTGATTTCGGTGCCGGCCCCCAATATCGCGGCGTCGCTCAGCAACATGCTGGAGCCGTTCGGCAACAAGGTCATTATTGCGGCCACGGCCGCCGAAGCGGCCGCGCGCGCCAGCCGGGAGCATTTCGATGCCCTGCTCGCAGGACCGGACGAAGCCGATCTGCTGAGCGCCGCGCCCGGCGTCCGGGCCCCAATCGTGGCGATCCTGCTGCGCGGCGACCGCACCCCGGGTGCCACCGACTGCCTGCTGCGCTGGCCGGTCGCCAGCGACGATTTGTTCAATGCCCTGGATTCGGTGTGCGTGACCTCCCGGGAGGCAAATGCAAATTTCACCCTTCCCGCTGCTATCGATGCCGTCACATTCTCGAGTTTGGAAAAATCGGTGGGGGTCAAGACACTCATCGAAATTCTGCAGTGTTATGAAGTGACCGCCGAACAGCTCACCAATGCGCTGGCCGAAGCCTGCGCCGAAGAGAAATGGGATGAAGCCGGGCGACTGGCCCAGGATATTGTCGGAGCCGCCGGCGGGCTGGGTCTGACCGCGATGACGCAGGCGGCGCGCCATTTCACCAAGGCCAATCGCGACGGTGAAAATCCTCATGCGCTGCGCAACGCCGCACAAATGGTGGTCGGCGAACATTTGAGAGCACGCAAGGCGCTTTCCAATCTCTATCCCGATTTACGTTGATTCAATCTGGTCGCACAGCCGGACGGAGTTGCCTAACATCAGCGTAGGCAACGCTTCGCACTTTTCCTGGCTGATGCTCTTTTCTCCGGGTCGCACAGACGGAGTTGCCTAGCGTCAGCGTAGGCAACGCGATGCACTTTTCCTGGCTGATGCTCCACTGATCGCTATGATGCGGGATGCTTCCCGCTTCCGACTCGCTCTCCAATCTCGTTGCCCTGGTGCCTGCGCCGCCGGGCGCGGCGATCTGCCATGGCGGCGGGGATTGCCGGCGCGTCGGTCAGGACCAGGCGCGAACCGCGTTCCAGTCCGGCAACGCACTGGTGGCGCATGCCGCCTTCATCGCTGGTCGTCTGAAAGCGCAGCCCCTCAAGCCGCTTTATGACGTATTGGAACTGTTCGCCTTCCTGCGGCCGGGCCGGCCATTCGTGCCCAGCGCGCTTGGGTTGGCGCGCGCGCTGTCTCTCGATTTACCTCTGACCCCGGAAGAATCGGCTGTCGCACTGTTTGCCGTTGCACGCTGCCTGCTGGATGAAGCCCGCCGGCTGCCGCCGGAGATGCGGGCCGCTTTATCTCCCCTCGCCGCGACTCTGGCGCGCGGCGGCTGGCGCTGGGGGCCGCTCCTGCAGAATGCCTTTGGGGAGCAAGCACCGCACGGCTCGCCCATAGCTGGCATGGAAGCCTGGCGCGGATTGCCGCAATGGGACGACGAGGCGCCGGTGGGAACTCCAGGGTCGCAGCCGGTCACCGTGGAAGAAACGCGGGCGCGACTGCTGGCGCTTGTGGGCACGCCGCGGCCGGAACAAAGCGCCTATAGCGACGCCGCCACTTATGCATTCGGCCCGCGCGAGGATTCCGGCGCGCCGCGCATCGCATTGGTGGAGGCGGGCACGGGCACGGGCAAGACATTGGGCTATCTGGCACCTGCCAGTGTCTGGGCTGAAAAGAACGGCCCAGGACTTTGGATCTCGACCTACACCCGCAACCTTCAGCGCCAGATCGTGCAGGAGATCGCACATCTTTATCCAGATCCCGTCGAGCGGGCCGAAAAAGCGGTGGTCAGAAAAGGGCGGGAAAATTATCTCTGCCTGCTGAATTTCGAGGAAGCGGCCAAACGCACCGCATTGGCCCCCGGCCAGCGCAGCGTGGCGCTGGGTCTGATCGCGCGATGGATCGGCTCCAATACCGATGGCGATATTTCCGGCGCGGGTTTTCCTGCTTTCCTCGCGGCCTCGCTGCCCTTGAGCGAGATCACCGACCGGCGGGGCGAATGCATCTATGCCGCCTGCCCACATTACCGCATCTGTTTCATCGAACGCGCTGTGCGCCGCGCCCGCCATGCGCCCATCGTCATCGCCAACCATGCGCTGGTGATCGCGCAGGCGGCCAGCGACTGGCTGGCGACCGACCAGACCACCGATACGCCGCCGGAACGCCGTCTGCGTTACGTGTTCGACGAAGGCCATCATCTGTTCGACGCCGCGGATTCCGGCTTCGCCGCGCTTCTGTCCGGACGCGAGATGGCGGAGCTGAGGCGTTGGATCCGGGGACCCGAAGGCCGCGCCCGGACCCGCATGCGTGGCCTGGAGGAGCGGCTGAAGGACCTGATCGCCGACGATGAAAACGCGCAGCACGCTCTGGAAGATGCGGTGCAGGCAGCGGGCGCGCTGGCGGGCGAAGGCTGGATGGGGCGCGTGACCGGCGGCGCGGCGCGCGGGCCCGGTGAGATATTCCTTTCCGAAATCTATCGCCATGTCCGCGCCCGTAGCGATGACCGCGACAGCTTCTATACTTTGGAAGCCGAAGCGCAGCCGATGCAGGACGAGACTTTGCGCGCAGTGACGGAATTGTCGCGCGCCTTGAAACGCATCGCCGATCCGCTCGCCAGGCTTTCCAAATCGCTGCGTCAGGCGATGGACGAAAAGAGCGCCACCCTGGAGCCCTATACCCGCGCCCGACTGGAAGCGGCGGCGCGTGGACTGGACCGGCGCGCCAAGCTGGTGCTGCCAACCTGGATGCGCATGCTGGAAAACCTGGAAACGGGTGAGATCAGCGACGATTTCACGGACTGGTTCGAAATCAGCCGCGAGGATGGTCGCGACTCCGACATCGGTTTCGAGCGCCATTGGATCGACCCGACGATTCCCCTGGCATCGGAGATATTGGAACCCGCACATGGCGCCTTGATCACGTCCGCCACGTTGCGCGACGCAGGCGCAGAAGGACTCGATTGGCAAAGCGCCGAGGTGCGCACGGGCGCCTTGCATCTGCCGCAACCACCACGCCGCGCATCATTCGGTTCGCCTTTCCGTTATGACGAACAGTCGCGCATTTTTGTCGTCAAGGATGTCCCGCGCCGCGACGCCGATGCCTTGGCCGCTGCGATGCGCGAGTTGTTCCTGGCATCGGGTGGCGGCGCACTGGGTCTATTCACCGCCGTACGCGCGCTCAAGGACACCGAAGCGCGCATCGCCCAACCGTTGGCCGATGCCGGCATACCTTTATATGCACAGCATATCGACCGCCTGGACACGGGTGCGCTGGTGGATCTGTTCCGCGCCGAAGAAAATGCCTGCCTGCTGGGAACGGATGCGTTGCGCGACGGAGTGGACGTGCCGGGCCGCTCGCTCCGGCTGGCGGTGTTCGACAAGGTGCCATGGCCCAAGCCCACCATCCTGCACAAGGCGCGCCGGGCCCGCTTTGGCCGCTCCTATGACGATCTGCTGACACGCTTCCGGTTGAAACAGGCATTCGGCCGCCTGATCCGGGGACCGGAGGACAAGGGGTGTTTTGTCATTCTGGAAGGCGCCACGCCGTCGCGGCTGCTGACCGCCTTTCCCGAGGCCGCACCAATCAAGCGCTGCGGCCTGGCGGAAGCGGTTGGGGATATTCGCCAATTCCTGGGCTGACCGCAGCCAGCCGACCCCCTATAACGTCCCTCATGGGTGACATGCGCGAAATCCAGACTTCCGACGAAGACGGCTATGGTCGTTTCTCCACCGGCATCTTGCCCAGTCATGTTTTGAAACGCCTGATCGCGTCGGGTCGCGAGATTGGCGCGAGCGAAGCCTTCACCGATGCGCAGATCCAGCCCGCCAGCATCGATTTGCGCTTGGGCGCCAAGGCGTATCGCGTGCGCGCCAGCTTCCTGCCCGGGGCCAAAGCCACGGTGGAAGAAAAGCTTGCCAGCGTTTTCATGCATGAGATCGATCTGACCAACGGCGCCGTGCTGGAAACGGGCTGCGTCTATATCGTGCCGCTGCTGGAGCGTGCGGAATTTTCCGGCCGCGTCTCCGGCCTCGCCAATCCCAAAAGCTCGACCGGCCGCATCGACGTTTTCACCCGGCTGATCACCGACCGGGCCCAGGCCTTCGACCGCATCGAAGCCGGCTATCGCGGCCCGCTCTATGCCGAGATCAGCCCCCAGACTTTCCCCGCTCTGGTGCGCAAAGGTTCGCGGCTCAATCAGCTGCGCATCCGCCACGGCTCGCCGCAATTCAGCGACACGCAACTGCGCCGCCTGCATGCCGATTCCCCGTTGGTCGATCGCGACCCGGATATCGAAAACGGCCTGGGATTATCGATCGACCTGAAAGGACCAGGGCGGATCGGCTGGCGCGCCAAGCGTCACACCGGCCTGATCGATGTCGACCGGCCGGACATTCTGGATCCCTATCAGTTCTGGGATTCCATCGAGCCGAATGAGGCGGGCAATCTGGTGCTCGACCCCGATGAATTCTACATCCTCGCCAGCCGCGAACGGGTTGCCATTCCGCTCGATCACGCTGCCGAGATGGTCCCGTTCGATCCCCTGGTGGGCGAGTTCCGGGTTCACTATGCCGGTTTCTTCGACCCCGGCTTCGGCTTTGCTCCCGGCAAGAAGCCTTCCGCGCGCGCAGTTCTGGAAGTGCGCTCGCGCGAAGTGCCTTTTATCCTGGAGCATGGACAGACCATCGGGCGGCTGGTGTTCGAGCGACTCACCGATCCGCCACCCGAAGCGTATGGCGCCGGGCTTGGCTCCAACTACCAAGGTCAGGATCTGAAACTGTCCAAACATTTCAGAACACCCTGAGCTTTGCATCGCAGAGCTGTCCATTTCGGTGAAGTTTCCGGATCCTGTCGCGGCGCGCATGCGTTTTTGTTGCTGAAAATCCACAGAGCATTACCAAAAGCACAGGGCTGACCTGCTTGCCTGTTGCGTCTTGGCATTCCTACGGCACAGTAGCGCCACTTGCGGATGGACGGTTTGGGGAAACCCCGCGAGTGTTTGGTTCCGGTAATTTGGGGATTGGAACCGAGGGTCCGTTTTGAAGGGGGCAGTGTGAGGCGGCTACGGCGCGAAAGCAGCCGGCCGCCTCATAGTTTTTTGGCACAATAGTTTCGCTAGCCTCGCTACGCGCGGCGGGCATCATGCCGCCCATGATTCTGAAAACCGAACGATTGACCCTGCGCCCGCTGCGCGCGGCAGACGCACCTGACCTTTTCGCCATTCTTGGCGACGCGGAAGCGATGAAATTCTGGGACCGCCCGGCGATCGCCCGCACCGCCACCGCCACCGAAATTGTCGCGAGCCAACTCGCCGCCATGGAGGACGGTCATTTTCTTTATTGGACGGTGTGGCGCGATGAAGATGCCATCGGCAGCATCGATCTCAGCGCCCTGGATTTCACCCACCTGCGGGGCGAGATCGGGTTCCTGTTCCGGCGCGACCAATGGGGTCGGGGCTATGGCCGCGAAGCGATGGGAGCGCTGATTCAACACGCCTTTCGCCAACTGCGGCTCGAGCGGCTGGAGGCCAAGGTCCACGCCGCCAACATGCCTGCGAAGAAACTTCTGGGCTTGCTGGGTTTCATGCCCGAAGGGCGGTTGAGCGGCTATGTTCTGCGCGACGGCATCCGTCACGATGTCGATGTTTTCGGTCTCCTGAACCGGTCGGACAGCCAGAACGGCGCGTAATAGATCACCACGGACGCGAAGCCGATTAGCACCAGCTCACCAATATACCAGGGCCATGGCGCCAGCCAGGTCAGCAGGCTGACCTGATCGCCCTTGCCGCGCAGAAAGCCATAATTAGTACCCAGCGCATAATCGGCAATTCCCGCAATCGCGACATAAAGCAACGTCGCCAGGATCACGCGCGGCAGCGACGCCACGACCGGCCGCATGCCGGTTCCCCAGGTCAGATACAAAAGCGCTGCGATCAGACCCGCATGGTCAAGCATGAAGAGAAGAAATTGCAGATCGGGGAAACCGCTGGGGACGTCCGGCGTGATCACACCCTGCAGGGTGCCCCCAAGACCCCAGAAATAACCCAGCTCATAGGCGCGCTGGTTGCGCGACAGCAGCGCGATAATCAGTGCGCCTTGCGCCCAGTCGCATAGATTTAGGGGAAGCGCATTTCCCGGCGCCAGCCAGCCCCTCGCCCACAGCATCGCATACCATCCCAGCCAGCCGCCGATCAGCAGCATGGCAAGAAGTACGCGCACGTTGCGATCACGGGCCGGCGATCTGTGGGTCCAGAGCGCCAGCAGCACCGGAGCGGCCACGCTCAATACCAGCGCGGCAAGATGCGCGGGGCCGAACAGGACGAAAGGCGGCGCCAAGTCTATTGCGGCATATGCAGGGTCATCAGCACCAGCGGCCCGCCTTTTACCGCGGTGATCTGATGCGGCGTGCCATGGGGCACCATGATGAAATCGCCTTTCGCCACCGCCGTATCCTTGCCGCCGCTGATCGCGGCCGCCGACTGGTTGGTGGGATTGGGCCGCGTGGGATTCACCATCTGGCCGCCCATGGTGATGGTGCCCGCGCCTTCGATCACAACCATGAGCTCGTTTTCGGTATCATGCAGCGCCGCCGGCCCGGCGATGGGACGATATTCAAGATTGGCGTGATAAGCGGCCAGCGACAGGATCGGTTCGACCGTGATCGGTGCATCGCCCTTGCGGTCGGCTTTCGCCTTGGCGATCAGCTGCTGCACCTCGCCTGACGATGCGAATGTCTTTGCCGCCGTCATCGGCTGGGCGATGGCCGGCGACCATGCGGCCATCGAGATTATAAGAGCCATAAAAGGCGCGCGCATGAGTATCCCTTCGAATTTTCAAGCAGCCTAGCGGCCCATGCCGGCACACCGCAACGCGGATCCTTTCCGTCGCGAGAATCGCACCCGCGCCGATTCTACGAAATATGGAGCATCGACCGATGGCCGCCAGCGCCGAGGCCAAAGTTCGAACGAAGCGCCCATGTTTCAAACAGCCAAAGCCGTCGTGCAGGGAAAGATGGAAGGCGCACCGCAACACATTCGCACGCATCGCGGCGCACAAATTTCCGCGACCGGTCTGAAACAGCGCCTTTGGCGGGCGTCCTGGAAACTGTGCTTAACCCATGATTCAAAGGCATCTTACACGGGAAAGAGAACGTGACATTTCTCGGGACGAACGTGTGCGGAACGTGTGCACTGCAACACGACAAAATGCGACAAGTGGCGCAGCATAAGAAGGCGGAAGATAAATCCAATTTTTCAACTTTTATCCAAGTCGCATTCCCCATGCCTTTTGCAGTGCAAAAAGTGTTTCGCCGCCTTCCGCGACGGTATGAACGAAGCTATAGTGATAATTCATCGGCCATTTGGGGGATGTGGCGGAAATGGCAACGGATGCCATCCGCCCTCCATGTGTGCAGCAAAAGAACGGGGAGGTTAGCTTTGGAA
The DNA here is from genome assembly GCA_040389405.1 of Pseudomonadota bacterium. GTDB lineage: Bacteria > Pseudomonadota > Alphaproteobacteria > Micropepsales > Micropepsaceae > Rhizomicrobium. The sequence goes on from JAZJZY010000003.1 coordinate 788,258, forward strand.
CAGACTATGAAATCGGGATTCAATCGCAGGTCATTTTTGAGAAATGCGGGCGTCGGCAGCAGCGTTCTGGCGCTGGGGCCCTTGGCGGCATCGCTTGCCACCAGCACCGCAGCCTCCGCCGCCGGAGCCAACGACTTCGACAACACCGCCAATCGCGTCGGTCATGACAGCGTGAAGTGGGACGCCGGCATTCGCAACGAACATGTCGATCATCTCGTCGCCGGCATGGGCATCGCGGACATGGACTTCAAGGCCGCGCCCGCCATCACTGCCGGCCTGCGCAAGGCCGTCCAGTATGACAATTGGGGCTATATCGACATGGGCCAGCCCGGTCGCAAGGCATGGCTCAAGAGCATCGTGGACTGGAACCACAAGCGTTATGGCATCACCGCCATGAACGAAGGCAACATGGCCATCACCACGGGCGTTCATGCCGGCATTCTCGCCACCATGGCCGCCTACAGCCCGCCGGGCAGCAAAGTGCTGATGGCGACGCCCATCTATAATGGCTTCTATGGCGACGTTCGCGCCACCCGTACGGTCGCGAGTGAAAGCCTGATGAAGATGGTCAATGGCCGCTACGAAATCGATTGGGCGGACTTCGAAGCCAAGGCGTCGATGCCCGACACCAAGGTCTCGATTCTCTGCAATCCGCAGAACCCGGTCGGCCGCGCATGGACCAAGGAAGAACTGACCCGTTATGGCGAGATCTGCCTCAAGCACAACGTCCTGGTGCTGTCGGATGAAATCCATTGCGACTTCATCAGCAAGGGCCAGAAATACATTCCTTTCGCGAACCTGGACAACGAAGCCGTCGTCAAGAACTCCATCACCTACAAGTCCGTCAGCAAATCCTTCTCGCTGGCCGGCATGAAGGTCGCATGGTTCTTCACGACCAATCCGGAAGTGTACAAGGCCACCGTCTTCCACAACCATGCCGACCTCAACACTCTGGGCATGTATGCGGCGGAAGCGGCCTATGCCGGCGGCGAAGGCTGGATGAATGATTGCCAAGCGTATATCAGCGACAATCACCAGTTCGCCAACGACTACATCAAGAAGAACATTCCGATGATCAAGGTCGGCAATGCTCCGGAAGGCACCTATCTGCAGTGGATCGACGTCACCGCGATCTCCGACAAGATCGGCGCCAAGAAGATGGCCGATGACGCCAACCAGCAGGCCAAGGACGCTGCCAGCAAAATGGGCACCGACTATTCCGGTCGTGCCGGGATAGCCGAGATGCGCGTCCAGACGCCGGAAGACATGGTCCAGCATTGGATGGCGAAGAATGCCTTCGTCCAGCTCAATGCAGGCACCAGCTACGGCCTGGGCGGCGCAAATCACATGCGCATGAACATCGCCACTTCGCGCAAGACCTTGAAAGCGGCCCTCGACAGCATGGCGGCCGCCACCAAGAAGATCTCTGCCTAATATCAGGCGGCTCTTCGGGGCCGCATGACACGGAACACCGGCCCGGACATCTGTCCGGGCCGGTTTTTCTTTGTGCAAACGTCGTGCTCGATCGTCCGTCTATCCGTCGATGCCATGTGGTTCAGCTTCCGTGTATCCACGGAAACCGCTAGGATGCGCGCGACCCGGGGGCCTGGGCCGATCACAATGAAATTCAATCGAGGGAACGCAAGGCATGAGAAAGTTATTGGCGTGCGCCATTCTGATGGCTGGACTGGTGGGGATATCCGCAGGCGCCATGGCGCAGGACTTGCCGATCCCGGGCGTGGATCCCGCAAAGGACCAGCCGGGCGCGCACGAATATCCCGATCCCAACCTCACCTATAAATTCGTCTTCGATCTCGCCAATGGCCCGGATAGCCCGGACAAGGTCAATCCCGGCCTGCGCGGCGTGGCCCAGTTCATCAACACGCTGGCAAAGTACAATGTGCCCGCCAGCCACCGCCAGCTGGTCGTTGTGTTCCACCAGAAGAGCACGCCCGCCATCCTGATGAGCGACGAATACAAAAAGCGCAACAATGGCGTGGACAATCCCAATATCGCCCTGATCCAGGCGATGAAGAAGGCCGGCGTCGATTTCCGCGTCTGCGGCCAGGCGGTCCTGGGCATGAAGATCGACCACAAGACCATCCAGCCGGAGATCCAAGTCGATCTGTGGGCGGGCATGACCATTCCCAACATGATGATGCGTGGCTATCAGCGCCTCGGCGACTGATCCGCATCAATCGCGAAAACCGGAGCGCGCAGGCCTCGCTTGCGCGCTCTTTTTCGTGGCAAAGGCCTGTGCTAGAGCAACCGGGCGCGACCGTGTTACAAGCTTTAAAGGGCGCGGGTGTAGTTCAATGGTAGAACGGCAGCTTCCCAAGCTGCATACGTGGGTTCGATTCCCATCACCCGCTCCATTTAAGTTCAATAGGTTAGCAGCCATTTTCGCTCAGTGTACGGAACGGTTTTGCGCCCGGTTTTGCAGATTTTGTTCTCATGTCCGTTCTAGACGGTCATGAAAAAGCCCCTCACCGAGGGGCTTCTCCACTGTAATCACGCAGATTGCACTAGAGCTGCTTTCTCCAGCCGCCGGATGCGGTCCTTGATGATTTCATCCCGCTTCACATATCGGTCGATGAGGCGTTCAACCCGTTCTTCGGACCATCCCAAAGTTTCGGCGATTTCTCGATTCTCAAATCTGGCCCGGTGAAAATTCGTCGCCGCGGTACCGCGCAAATCGTGAAAGCGAAGGTCGCTCTCACCCATCCCGGCATCCTGCATAGTCTTCCACCAGGACGATCCGAAGCCATCCTCAGTCCACGGGCGTTTCTTGGAGCTCGTAAGCACCGTCGTCGACCGCTTTGGGATGGCTTCCAGTAGTGCACGAAGCTCCGGCGTGACAGGAATGAGGACGGTCCGTCTCCCCCTGCTCTTCCCGGTCTTCAGCTCGATGTACCTTTTTTCGAGATGAACGTGGTTCCAAGCTAGCTTCAACAAATCGCCTTTCCGCAGCCCGCTGAGAGCGGCTAGGCGGGTCGCCTGGGCCATCTCCGGTGAAGCGTGCGCAAGCAATATCTGCATGTCGTCGGGCGTCCATATGATGTCTGCACGGTTGGATTTGTGCAGGTGAGGAATTCCTTCGCACTGGTTCGATGCCAGCCGTCCTTCCGCCATACCGAAGCCGAGCAATCTCGACAGTACCTGGAGACCCGTATCAGCTGCCCGCGGGGTCGCTTTGTGGATGCTATGCCACCGTCTGATCTCGGGCTTGACAGTGACCCGGTCAAACTGGCGGACACTCAGCGTCCCGAACTTATCTCGGATTCGATCTAGCCATGGCGACCAGAGGTCCCTTGTAGTGGGCGCAAGATTCTGGAAGTCATCGCTAGCGCGATATTGGGCGACAAGCCCAGCCATCTTCGACGCATCTGGAGCATTACGAGCTGAGACCGCGTCCGCAAACTCCTGTACAAATGCTGCCGTTCCCGATGCGCTGCGAATGCGTGGCCCCCCACGCCACGCATACCAGTAGTCTTTTCCCTTGCTACGCTGTCGCACAGGTCCGTTCTTCAACTTAATTGGGGGCATTTTTTCGCCTCCACTCCTCCAGCTCCTGGTCGAGGTGGTCTCCCACCTCGATCTCGGAGTGACCAAAGCACAGAATAAATCTCCCGTCGGGGTGGCATTCTGTACTCGTTAGTGAAAGACCTGCCCTGCGTGCCGCTCGCATAGCTCGCTCAATGTCGCGCTGTTTAAAGGGGCTAGCCATCACGACACCTCCTCGTCGCGATCAAGCGGGACCGAATTGGCGGACAGATACTGGCCGGGACTATCGTCCTCGTCCCACACATCATCTTCCTGTGGGAAAGGTAACGGGACCAGCCCTCGCCTAGGACATGGTTTGCGTCGATCGCCCCATTTTGTGTTCAGTCCGAGCGGACGCCCCTTGCGCCATGTCGGTTCAGAACGGCGACTATTCGTGGGCTGCATCGGAACTATCCCCACTATCCGTCGGGGTGAGAGAGGCTGGCGCACCCTCACCGGTTTTCGATCCCGTCACCTGGTTCGCCAATTCGAATAACGGAGGTGGTGTGGTATCGTTTCACAAGCCATGTACGTTAAGCGTGGAACAACATCGGGGAAGTCCCGTAGCTTACGTAATCGACCTAAGATCTGGATGTTATCCTTCTTAGAGTCT
>JAZJZY010000003.1:792423-898912 GCA_040389405.1 Pseudomonadota bacterium
GCGACTGTCACGCGTGGGCGGCGACTGCCCCCTCGAGGTTTCGCAAAAAGGTCAATAAAGAGAACAGACGGCACGTTTGTACCGTCGCAGTCAAAAGGAGTGTCCATTTTAAAGTTTAGTCCGGTAGCCTCGCCGCAACATTTCGTGGCTGCGCGGGCCTCGTCTTTTTCGTGGCGAGATGCCACCCATCGTTAAAGGAATGCATTCCAGTTTGCCGCATTTTCGATGTTCACAGAATAGCCGTTTTGTAAGGCCGACATTAGCAAACCGCTCAGCAAGCTGATCCTCGGAAAAGATTCTAGGCAATCCCGGAGAACTTGCACGATGGACCTCTACCCCTTCGTAATCGGAATTTTTTCGCCGGATGTAGGAATGCCACGAGCGAGTCGCTTACTGAATTTGTCCAATTCGAGAAAAGCAAAACGAATTAGGAAGACGTGCTCGTTCACCCTTTTAAAAAAATCGATTTCACTACCGTCCGGAGTGCGATGACATTTCAGATCATCTCTACGCCTCACATTAAGCTTCACCAGATTGTCGAAGTGATAGCGGAGGCGGAGGACTCTCTGCTCGAATGATCGATTGAGCGTCTTAGGCGAAGCCGCGCCCGTGGTCTGGTGTCGTTTGCTCCTACCTGGAGTCTTTTTGGAGGAGCGCTGCCGTTTGGAGGATTGGCCGCCCGTCGAGTCATGGGCTTTTGAGGGGGACATATTCAGATGAATGATATTTGGGTCGTCATTATTGTTACGCATGGGTTAGCGCTTAACGTGGCCCTTTTTTGCCACGTCCTTACGGACTTCCATTTTTCATTGGGAGAGAGTCGCTGTTTGCGGTCCTTAATCACCGCGCCCGATACGACTTTGGTTCATCAGCGCACAAGGAACGGCGCTCAGGCTCGTCGAGCCCGATTGGGATATAAGAATATCCCGCGCCGAATGCAAGCCGGAGTCCAACCCTATCGAGAAATTTCTCGCATCAATCAGTGACAACGATAAGCCCCCCTACCTGAAAGCATAGTCCAGTCAGCACACAAGCTATCGCGGCCCACAGCGGGAGCCTCGCCGCATCCACAGTAGCTTGCCAAACGCCAATGGCTATGAAGCCGAACCCATAGGTAACAAGCGAGCGGGCAAAAAAATGCCGCTGAGTAGGTGTCAGGTGGATTTTCATGGCCGTTTTAGATCCAATATCTTCCCTTTGACGCAAAGCGTCACCGTGTCTCCGGCCTTCGGAAAGGCACGATTGTCTAGATGGGAAAACTCGGTTGCCTGCGAGGACGCGCGATGGAGGCCCATAAAATAATCCCTGTAGTTGGTCTTCAATTTGACCAAAAAAATCCGAAGGGCCTCGTGATCCACAGCGGAAACTCTAAAATTAATTTGCCGATTGTCGTGATCACTGGCTTGAGACATGCTTCTTCCCGGCGACTTGCGTTATAACCGCAAATTGTATGGCTCGTTTTGCGGCTAACCTCAATTCTATTGTTCCAGTGTTATTTATTGTCGGGTTGCGATGCACCGGTCACGGTGGTCAGTCCCGACGATTTCTCGCCGGGACCTCAGGCCAAGCGGACAGCTGAAGATCGTCTTAAAGACTGTCCGCGCTTGTTAATACAGTGCTGTATTGTCATCTTCAAATGGCAAATGCGATCAAGAAAATGTCCCAAGATCTGTGTCCAACGTGGCGGCTGGCCGTGTCGAATTATGCCGGTGTTTCGACAAGTTGCAGGCACTCTATGAGGCCCGCTCACTTCAGCTTCTAGGTACCGCGACTGCCAATGGTCAGCTATAAACCCTCGCGTTCGAGCACTCGCGCGGGTGACCGGACAAACGCGTTCCCGAAAGCGCTCCTTTAGCGGCCCCGCCAGGACCTTATTCTTTTCGTCTTCAAACCATGGGGCGAACTTTTTAAATACCATCCGCTCGCCCTTCTGTTCGACCGGCGCTCGACCAGTTTGCTGGTCAAATGTTGCGACAGCGGTGACAACAAGATGATCCTGCCGCACATAGTGGCTTAGCGCGCTTTTGGCTGCGTCGGACAGATCCCGGAAGGTGACTGTGATCTCTATCGGCTGTTTCGTTTCGCCATTATGGAAATCCTCAGTGCTCAGGACCGAAACATCGGTTGCGCTGCTCGTCTCCTGAAAGAATATATTTAGAGCGCCCAGAACCGTTGATTTTCCCGCTCCGTTTTGTCCAACCAAACATGTGTGATCCTCGAACGGGATAGTCTCGTCTTCAAACCCGCGAAAGTTTTGGATACGTACAGACTCTATTTTCACCGCCCGCCCCTGTAAATTCACAAATTTGCTCAATCGATGTTCTTCAACTCATAAGAGAAAAACATAGGCTGAGAGAATGCGTTACTGCTCCTAATTTGACCGCACACCAATGCAATCCGCGAGCCGAATCATCGGTGCACCCGCCTGCACCCAATCAACTTCGTCACAGGTGAGCACGATGATTTGAAGATTCTTCGCCGCTCGCCGGATTGCCAGCAACATGCGCTCGAAACGGCGCGGATCGCTATTCACTAGTGCATCGTCGAGGACGACCGGCGCGACGACGCCTCGTTCACGCAAAAGATCGGCGAAGGCCAAGCGCGTGAGAACCGCAACCTGTTCCCTCGCGCCCACACTGAGGGACTCAAATGGCTCGTCCTGGCCGTTGCGCCGGAGTGCTGTGACGCCGAGGTCGTCTTCGGACAGTACCAGTTCGCTCTCCGGGAGCAGGAGCCTCAGATAGGGCTGCACGCGCTTTTGAACCGGGGCAAGGAACGCTTCGCGAGCGTGCTGCTCTGCACGAACAAGGGTGTCATAGAGAAGCTTGAGAGCGTCGGCATCCTTCTTCGCACGATCCCGGCGCGCGGTGGCGACCGCAAGCTCGCCTTCAAGCTCTTGAATAGCTTCACCGAGCCCTTGCTGCCCAAGAAATTGCAGTTCTAAGGCAAGCCTTTCTGCTGTCGCCCGCAATCTGTCTATGTCGTCTCGAATGGCCTTGTGGCCGTCGCGTGCACTCTCGAAGGATAGCTGCGCAACTTCGGGGTCGGCCTCGGCAAGCACTTTCTGTGCCTGTTCGAGAACCGCCTTCGTCTGAGTCCCTTGATTGGTCGCAGTCGCCAATTCCTCGCGCAGCACCGTATCGGCCTTGGTCTGACGCGCCCGTTCAAGTTCGACGGCGGTATCTCGCGCCTTATCGGCGGCGGAACTGCTTAGGGCTCGCTGTCTCGCCAACTCCTGCTGCGCCTCGCCAAGTTCTGCTTGGCAAGTCTCACGCTGCGTCCGGGCGCTCTTGACCTGCTGATCGGCTTCGCGTTGCGACGCCAATGCTGTGGCACGGTCTAAACCATTATCATCCTCGGCTCCGGGAAGTTTCGCGATTAGTGCCGCGGCGTCTGATAGTTGTTCGCTGAGTTTATCGACACCTTCGGGCGCGTGAATTTTTAACACTTCTGCGTGCTTGTTCGCAGCAGCATCGTGGGCTTGGCGTTCCTGCACCGAGCCATCCGCTTCCGCGAGCGATGCACATCCCAGTTTTTGCAGGGCATCATGCAATTCCTTGCGAGCAGTTTCGGCGCTCGTGCGTTTCGTCGAGAGTTCTTCGCCGCCCGGAATTACCGTGATCGTGCCTGTGCCCACGATCTCCAGCTTGGTCGGATCGGTCACGGACATATCTCCGGACGATGGTGCTGCCGTGCCTCCCACCGTCACAGAATTGTCCGCCTTCAACTGAAACTGGATCAGGGTAGAGCTTCCGGCAAGTGCGCCTTCCGCCTCAATCCGCTTCTGGTCGAGGTTCCGGAGTCGCTTTAGACCCACAGCGTCAATTTTTATCGCCGAAGATGCAGCGCGTGCCTCTCGGGCCTTGTCGTCCGCAGCTTTCGCTGCACCAAACGCAGCCGTGAGACGATCCCGCTCCGCTGTCAAGCGTTGGCGTTCAAGTCTCCGGTCGATTGCGAGAAGTGCCGAACTCGCTTCATCCAACGTGGTCTCAGCGGTCTTGAGCGCACCCGCGCGCAAGGTGAATTCTCCCGACAATCGCGTAACTGCTTCCTCTGCTTCTTTTAAAGCTTCAGCGAAGCCGTTCTCGGCCTCGCGGTCCTTTTTTTCGCGCTCAATCAGAGCTTCACGTTGCGTCACGGCGGCTGTTGGGGACCGGACTTCGGCTTCCGCTAGGCGATATGCCTGATCGGCGGCGGCAACCTTGTTTTCGAGGGTGCCGATATGATCGAGCTTTGCTTGGGCGGTCTTGAGATCAGCCTCCGCGCGGGCCAGTCGCCCTTCCTTCTCATATCCGGACAGCCTGTCCCGCGTTCGGGCCAGATCGTCCACTTTATCGTCATATTGCTTTAGTTGCTCACGCTTGGGGCTGATCTCCGCTTCGAGCTTATCGACCAGAGAAAGCGCCTCTGCATATGGCCCACGGGGCTTCCCACCATCGGTGAAGATCACGCGATACTGCGCGGCGATTGCGTCCTTTAGTGTCCGGCCTCTCGCGCCGCCGAGAACTTGGCCGACTTCGCTTTCAAGGGCGCCCATCAATGTAGTGCGGTTGTCCGGACTCAGAGGGAGCGGGCTGAAAGCGCGTCCCTGCTCGATCCAGAACATGCCGAACACGCCATGATGCTGTTCGGGCTTCCCTTGGCCCTTTCCGGGTGGGCGGAAGCGCAATAGCTCTTGAAGCTTCTCCTCGGCGTCAGGCCCGGTGAGAACGCCGGTTGGCGTAATGAGTTCTGCGCTTGGCCTTTGGCAATAGCCCTTCCTGAGTCTGTAGGTGATGCTCCCGATCTCAAATTCGAGCCCGATCTCAGGCCGCACGCGATGTCCAAACGGCTGCATCGCGTCCGCCGCATCACCTGTCAAATTATGTCTATCGAACAAGACGGTTCGGATCGCTTGAAGAAGAGTGCTTTTACCCTCCTCATTATCGCCCGCGATCACGGTAATCCCGTCGCCGATCTTGTCGATCACGACCGGCCCGATCAGTTTTTTGTAATTCTGAATCTCGATCTTGCGAATCTGCATCAGTCGCCCAGCCGCAAGTGTTCGAGGTAGAGCTTCTGTAATGCCGAGCGGGCAACCAAGCTCTCACTGTCGCTGGGGTTGTTCGCCTTGGTCCGGAGTTCTTCGATAGCGGCACGGACGAATCCCATCGTATCGATGCGATCAAGGTCCTGATCGCTCGGCACTCCTACAAGTTCCTCGTCATTTGTGCGGAGGACGTGGCAACGCGCGCGATGGCGGTCCATGAGTTCCTCCACAAGTCTCCGGGTAGCGAGATCGACCGTTCCTCGAACGGTAAGACTGGCAACGAGCCGATCAACCTGTGACTCAGCGGCTAACAGAGCATCGAGAGCCACAACGTCATCAGCGCTGGAGACGGTGTGTTCCAATTGTTTCCAGCTAAAGTGACCCACTGGGACCACTTCGACGATAGGTGCGCTTCCGGGCTCGGTCAGGGTAACAATCAGAACATTACCCGGCTCGTTATTGCGGAAGCGCTCAGGCTCCGGCGTTCCGGAATACCAAGTGCGGGGAGCGATCTCCAGCGTTCCGTGCCAATCTCCCAGTGCGAGGTAATCGAGCTTTGCCGTTTCCGAACGGGTGTCGGAGATCATGTTCAGCGCGTCTGACTTTTGAGGCAGGCGGTTCGCCACGCTGCCGTGGGCAAGACCGACCCGGAAGACATCGGTCGGCGTAATCGCCGTGTCGAACCATTCCGTTATGTCTGTCGCCTCGTGACGCCGCGCGAGCGGCGCTGGTAGAATCGCGAGCCGGTCATTCAACAGCAGAAGTGGCTCTGGCCGGATCGCGAGCTTCACGTTGTCTGGCAATCCGATGCGAGTGAGCCGAGTCCATACGCTGTCGGCAAGTGCCGCGTCGTGGTTGCCCGGTAACAGAACCCACGGCCCCTTGAACGATTGCATATGGTTCAAGGTGCGCCGCAGTGTGTCGTCAGCCACTGCGTTCGTCTCGAACACGTCCCCCGCCACCAGCACTACATCGACGCGCTGCTCGCTTGCGATGTTGGCGATACGGTCTACCGTTTTAAGCCGTTGAGTGCGCAGCAGCGCGCCAGCATCACCCTCGAAGTTGGCGAAGCCCTTGCCGATCTGCCAATCGGCGGTGTGAAGAAGCTTAATTTTCATGGAATGCCAGCTTGAGTAAGCGGGACGCAACTAATGAACGGCAAGCTATTCCGTTTTTGACGATTTCGCCAGCCCAAGACATGGTTCAATAGACCGAAAATAGCTTTGAACTCGCTCGTCCAAATCCCCTAGCCCAACTCGGTTTCAATTGAAAAGCGGCGGTAGCTTTGGTCGATGCAGGCTTGCGGCAGCGACCTTGCCGATCGTACCGCAAACCGCGCCCATATCTCGAACGCGCCAAGCTCCGTCGGCAGTGCGCCGAATCTCGACATCCTTTGTGCTTGTCAGGGCCTGCTCGTCCAGGGCGTTCGCTATCAATTCACGAATTGCATGACAGTTCTCCCAGCCCTCTAATATCTTCTCGATATTGAGGTCGAAGCTGCGGGCGTCTCCGTTCGACTCCGATGAGCCGCTGGCTTCGTCTATCTTTACCGGCGTCGAACTCCGGGTGCCACCATTCCCGAAAATCTTGTTGAACATGGCGGTGCCTCATGGTGGGACTTGTCAGGTAGTTAAATAGCCCTGAATTCAATTTCTGCTATACTTGGGCACAACCGGGGGCGCACCTCGGATAATATGGGGGCCGCTAATGCCTCACCTTATCGGAGGGAGCGGTTATACGGAAGATGTCTGCTCGAACCGATTCCGAGAGTGCCCAAAGCGGACTGCCGCGCAGGCTCAAGATCGAAATGAACGACATAGGACGGTTGGACAATTACTGCCCCTACTGCGGCATTGAACTTAAAAAACGGCCTGTGAGGCGAACGGCCTGCAAACATTGTCTGCATGACATCTTCGTGCGGACGCGGCCTTTGGATAAGATGCGTGTTCTCCTGACCGAGCAGGAAGCGAAAATCGTCGAAGGGCAATGGGCTAGGTTCAAACACGTCACCATTCGGGTATTCGTGGATCAGGCCGAATTCGAGAAGCAGCGCGCCAGTCTGACAAAATCGCTCGGCAGAGCCCCTACATCATCCGAAATCACATGGCCCGCACTAGCACAGGAGGCGGCTGCGCACGCGGCTAAAAGGAATTGGGGACTATATCGCAATACGCATCTCTCGATGGCAGCGTTCTTAGAAGAAGAGGGAAAGCGGGATGAAGCGTTCGACCAATATCTGGAAGTGTGCGTCGTCGATCTGAATGGCCCGCGTAACACGGGGGGCTATAGCGTTCCGGAATATCCGGATTTCTCGCCCAATCTCGCCTTTTTGGCCCCAGCAGTTATCTCGAAGGTCGGCGAGCTTATTCTTCTTCTCAAATTGGATGAACACGAACTGCGGGATAGGTTTTTCGGTATTGCCGAACGCCTCGGAGAAAAGCTCTCGCTACCCTTCTCTCTCGTGGCCGGTTGGACCACTCTTTCCAGCGAATTCTATGTCGATTAGACCGGGGACACCCGGATAAGATTCGGGTTAAGCTGGAACATCCGAGTCCCCATTGAAAATAGTCAAGTAATTACCGTGCGTTAGTATCCTACCCATAACGTTTTCCAGAGTCAGCGGTCATGAATGATAGTCGAGGGGACGCGGCACTATGAATTCGTCTGACGAAATCTCCGACGCAGCGCCGCTCTCTCAAGAGCAGCGGAGCTTGTCGCAACTCATCGACTATGTGCGGGTGTTGATCGAAATGGCCGACAAGCCAGTTTGGTCAGTATCGAGCTATAACAATCTCGTGCTCACGGAACAGGACCTTCGCAACCGGATAGGAATACGACACGACATTAAAGACGCGGAGGGAGCGGTCTATCTAAAAATTGACCGTCTGCGGCGAACCGACCCTCCCGAGCCACATCCGGAAGCAAAGGATTGGCTCACGGTCGGACGTGATCCCTATAAAGAACCGCTCGTCGAGACATTGCGCACGTCGGTGATAAGCGCGACGGAAGCCGCCAAGCTCGTTGCGGCAGGTACAGTCGATCCCACCGATTTATCGAAAACTTTGAAGCCCAAGCCCGGCGAGGATTTGTGCGATGTAATTTTTCGACTCGACCGATTCCCGGACGCCAAGGCAAAGGTCGAGACCTATGTGACCCAAACATGGCCGCAATGGGCGCAAGCTGAAAAGCCACGCCGCGAAACCATAGACATCTATGAACGTGTTTTCAGCCTGCAACAAGCCTTGAAGCTTGAGGGGTCGGAGCGCCCCCTAGAGGTCGTGTGGGGCATGGGCGTCGCGAGATGGAAGTTGCCGCCAAACGAATTGGACCACCCGCTCATCGAGCAACTGGTCGAACTGGAACTCGATGAGTCAGGAGCCATCCTGGTAAGGCCGCGCAGCCTCGATCCGTTCATTGCCTTGAAGCCCTACACCGCCATGGAAAATCCCGGCGTTGATTTGGTTGCTCGTTTCGCGCGGGAACACTTCTCCGGTAGCGTCATAGAGGACGACTTTTCTCCCTTCGTCAAAGATACCTATACGCCTGTGCTCCGTTATGCCTGTGCGCAGTTTGATAAAAGCGGTCGATACCACCCGGATGTCGTGCCGCCAGACGATAGGTCCGTACCCCCCGCTGGCCCGAACCTCATTATCACCGATACTTGGGCGCTGTACGCACGACCGCGTTCGGAGAACTTTTTCACCGCCGATTTGATACGTTTGAAAGAGGCGGTCGAAGCTGCTGAAACGCTGCCGCCTCCGGCTGTGGCGCTCGTAACCGCGCCATCGGATGAAATGACATATACAACGTCCTTCGGTGCTTTCAGCACCGGAGGCATGGCCGCAAGCGGGGGCTACGAGCAATCCACATCAGGTAAGGAACAACTTTCCCAATCCCAGTTCTTTTTCCCCAAAGCCTTCAACGAAGAGCAAATCGCAATTGTGCAGCGCTTGGAGGACTCGGATGTAGAGGGGGTTGTTGTCCAAGGCCCTCCCGGCACCGGGAAGACCCACACCATTGCAAACATCATCTGTCACTATCTTGCTACCGGGCGCCGCGTTCTTGTCACCTCAAAGAGCGAAGGCGCACTCGCAGTGCTTCGGGACCAAATCCCCGAAGGGATAAGAGACCTCGTCATCAGCTTGCTAACCTCCGAAAGGGAGGGGCTCAAGCAACTTGAGACGACCGTCAATGTCCTCGCATCTCGTATTGCATCGTTGGACACCAGAAGCACGGAGCGCGATGTTCGCGATAGTGAAGGCCGCATAGTCGAACTCCAAAACCGTATTACTAAGATCGACGCCGAGATGCGGGCATTCGCGGATAAGCATCTCCGGCGGGTTGGCGCAACCAAAGACACCGATGGAATTTTGCCCATCGAACTTGCCGAACGCATTGTTCGAGAGCGTGACCGCTATGACTGGTTTGTTGATAGACCGGCTTTTTCGGAGGCTGGGAAGCCGCAATTTGGCCCAGAGGAAGTCCACGCCGCCCGTACCGCACGCAGAGCACTTGGTTCCGACCTTGATTATATTGGCGCGGACTTGCCTAGCACTTCGGACCTTCCTGACCCTGCCGCCATAGGAGCCGTCCACCAAGATTTGGCGAACGCCGCGCGCATCGAGCGCGACCGCAATGCGAACGCGCCGGTCATGTCATCGTCCGAAGCCGATGCGTTGGCAAGAGCAGGTGCGCTCTTATCAGCCGTGGAGGCGCTGGCAGCAGTCCAAGGATCATGCGCAGCGCATAAATGGCTGGGCACCATATTAATAGAGTGGCGGCGCAGTGGGATGGATGCGGAATCTGTGCGCCCCTTAGCAACACTTTTTGCTGAGATGCGGGAGGTCATACGGCAGCGGACCCAAATTACCTCCTACGGCGTCTCAGTCCCAGAAGGCGCATACGCAATTCCGGAATTCGTTTCCGCAGTTGAGCGGGCGTGTGCCGGTCAAAAGCCGTTTGGCTTGATCGGCTGGGGGCAGTCCGAATTACGGGCCGCGTTCAAATCGATACGCATCCTTGGCGTGCCCGCCCAGTCAGCGGTTCAATGGAAGGCGGTCCTAGACGTGTTGGTCTGGCAACGAAATATGTCAGGCACCTTGGCGCGGTGGCGGGCTCTCTGCGCGGAGTTTTCGCTCCCGGACGTTCCCTTGGGGTTCAATGAGGCTGCGCGTGCCCTGCAAACGCACGCCGAGAATGTCAGCTTGATAGCTGAGGCGATTCGGCTGCACATCCCTGTGGTGCTGACTGAATCTCCCCGCCTGTTTCCTTTTGGGCTAAACGCCGTAGAGGTTACAAAAAGCGAGAAAACCGCCCTCGAAGCTGCCGATGCCATCCGTTCGGAGATTTCACGACATCGCTTGCTGATTACCCGCGCGAAGCTCAATGACACGAAAGCCAAGTTGGAACCTTGCAGCGGACGCATTTCGCGCCGCTTGAAGGAGTTCCTAAGCACTGACGTGGGATCGCCTGACTTTTCGCCGAATGCCATATCCGACAACTGGCGAGAACTCCTGGCAGAGCTTGATCGCGTGCGCGGTATGCGGACGCTTTTGGAAACCGTTTCAAATGTCTCAGACTTGGTTTCTCAATCCGGTGCGCCAAAATGGGGGAATGCGCTCCGCACCACACCGGTCACCGGAGTGAATGATCCATGGACACCCGAGGATTGGCAGGGCGCTTGGGTATGGGCGCAAGCCGACACGCACCTGCGCGCCATCGATGGCCGCGCCCGCCTTCGGGAGCTTGATAAACAAAGGCTCGCTGCGGACGACGAGATACATCGGCTGTTCCAATCCGTCGTTCGACTTCGGACATTGTTGACCCTCAAATCTCGGATCACCCGCAAAATTGATGCCGCCTTGCAGATGTTTCTCACGGCGATCCGCAAGATTGGCAAAGGCACTGGAAAAAGTGCTTCGCGCCTGCGGAGGGATGCCCGCGATGCTATGGAATCTTCCTACGCCGCCGTTCCCTGCTGGATTATGCCAAGTTGGCGCATCTCGGAGAGCCTGCCTTCCACCCTTGCTTCCTTCGATCTCGTCATTATTGACGAAGCGTCTCAGTCCGATATTAGCGCTCTTCCGGCAGTCTTGCGGGCGAAGAAAGTGCTCGTGGTCGGCGATGACAAGCAGGTAAGCCCCACCGCCGCGTTCATCGAAGAGCAGAAAATTCGCTCGCTTAGGATGCACTATCTCGACGGCCAGCACTTTGGCGCGCTTATGCTTCCGGGCAATTCGCTTTATGAATTGGCGCTGGCCTGTTTTCCGGGCCGACGCATCATGCTCCGGGAGCATTTCCGTTGTGTCGAGCCGATCATCCGCTTTAGCTTTCAATTCTATACGGAAGAAATCGTACCGGTGCGCCTCCCGAAAGCGTCGGAACGCCTTTCCCCGCCCTTAATCGATGTTCACGTGACCAACGGCCAAAAGGATAAGAGCAATCGGAATTTTGCCGAGGCAGAAGCGATTGTTGATGAGATAGCAAAGATTGTTGCCGATCCGGCAATGGCAAATCGCAGCATAGGGGTAATCTCGCTCATCGGTGCAAAACAGGCCGCTCTCATTCAATCGTTGCTTCTAAAGCGGATCGGCGAGGAGGCATATGTTCGCCACGACATTGCATGTGGCGACTCCGCGATTTTCCAAGGGAAAGAGCGCGATATTGTTCTTCTCAGCATGGTTGAGTGCCCTCAGACCCGCACCTCTAAAACGGCGTTGGCGCTTCAACAAAGGTTTAATGTGGCGCTGTCACGCGCCCGTGATCGCCAATATCTCTTCCGTTCGGTGACGGAAGAAATGCTCAAGCCCGACGATCTAAAGGCAAAAGTGCTACGCCACTTCAAGAGTCCTATGGCAGGCCGCTCGCAGCCGACCGGCGATCTGCTGGCGTTGTGCGATTCGGGCTTTGAGCGTGACGTTCTCACGCGCCTAATTAAGCTGGGATACAGAGTGCAGCCACAGGTCAGCGTCGGGCCATACTCGATTGATCTGGTCGTGGAAGGTCGGGAAGATCGGCGGTTGGCGGTCGAGCTTGATGGGGACAAATACCATGGCCCGGAGAAGTGGGCCGAGGATTTGGCACGCCAACGAGTGATGGAGCGCGTCGGCTGGCGCTTCTGGCGCTGCTGGGGGTCTAGCTACAGAATTGATCCTGAGGGTTGCATTGACGATTTGATCGGCAGCCTGTCTTCGCTGGGTATTGAACCGATAGGAAATGACCGGCAGCCGAATGTATGGACGGAGTTCCGTAAATATCCGCTCACGAAAGACGAAACCGAGGATGGCGATAGACCCGGCGGCGATGCTTGTGACGGTCAACCGGAGGCGTACAGCGAGCTTCCGACCGAGGTGGCTGTGGTGGTTGAGGTGGGAAGCCGGGTGCAAGTGCAAGTTAGCGATGACAATCGAGTAAGGGTGCTGACGCTATCTGCTGATCGCCACGACCCGAGCCTCGGCATTATATCTGTTCGGCATCCTTCCGGAGCCGCTCTTCTCGGAGCGGAAGAAGATGACGAGGTCGAGTTCGAGATTGACGGCAAGGTTCATAAATGGATGGTCCTTCATATCGAGAAAAAGGGCCAGCATCAGTATGCGTAACGAACCATTTCAGTTCGGGAGCCTGCAACGCAGGTCGAATTATGACCCGGACCGGGAGTTCGCGCGCCCGCGTGGAAATCGATCATTCGACAGGCTGTATCGCATGATGGTTGCAGCTACATTTCTACTGCCAGACTAACGGATCTTGGGGACCGTCTTCTCGGCGCACTGGGTGCAAGAGCCGGACTTGTTATTCTTACATCGGCGAAACAGCCGCGCAATTATGGGCGATACTTTTCACTCTTACCAATCTCACTGCATTAGCTGACTATCTCAGAAAACAGAATGCTCGGTAATGGCACTGTATAAGGGCTAGCCATAGGGAGTGCGGCAACTGGGGGGACCCGGGTGCCAGGATGCAATTTTTTCTAGGACTTCGCTTTGTCAGCTGTCCAATCTCTTGGGTAGCGAACCGACCACTCTGCGGAAAAGCCCGCCTTCATCCACACCCAGCGCCCAGGCGATGGCTATAAACTCTATCAGGTCCAAACGGCGTTCTCCCTGCTCGACCTTCGCAATCCAGCTAGGCGGCTTGCCCAATGCGGCTGCTAAGTCGCGCTGTGACATCTCCGCACTTATGCGGCTTGCAAGGTGGCGGCGGAGGTGCGTGCTAAGCGCGACTACAAAGCGGATTTCATCCCGAGTTCAAGCTGGAGCGTACACAACAATACGATCTCGGTCGTCGGTCACGACCTACAGATGGAAAACGGCTTCGGTGCATTTGGACTGGTGACCTATTTTTGCGACTGGAACATGGTCACAAAGCAAGTCGTTTCCCTCAATCTCACTGAGGATTGACAGAGAACGCCTTGGGGCTTGAGTGTCTTCCGCTCATTGAGTGCGGCACAACTATATTGCGATGTGTACTGAATTCGAGGGAAGACACAAAATGACCAAGACAGAGTCAGGGGCGTCTCCCGGGCTACCAATCTTGAGCGTGGCAGAAGCCAACGTTTCTCGCCTAGCAGTTTTTCGCAAGAACGCTGACGTACTATTAGGCGTTCGTCAGCTATCAACGTTTGATTGCCACGCGTCACTAATTTGCATCGCATACAGTAATTGCGAGTGGGATTTTGATGGAAACCCCCTGAATGGAACAACGTTGCCATTCAACGGCGGCCCGCCCCACCATTTCAATTGCCGCTCTGTGCTTGTAGGTATCAGCGGCAATCCGCTTATTCGAAATATGAAAGGCACTCGCGCGAGCGATGAAGGCCAAATTGATCGAAACACCTCTTTCGATCAATTCTTTAAACGAAAACCACGATCCTATCTTGACGAAATTCTAGGAGAGGGGCGAGCGGACCTGTGGTGCAGAGGGAAGATAAGTTGCCGTGATTTGCTGGACGACGGTGGTCACATAATGTCTCTGGAAGAGTTGCGTTTCCGATTTGATGATTGAAGTTGGTCGCAATGTTGACGGCAGACTGACCGGTAATCAGCTGGGTTGCCGCATGACCCGATAATAGCTCGCGCGTCCTATTCCCAGCCTCCTCGCGATTTCTGTCGCACCAAGTCCCTCGGCACGGAGCGCTGCTACCTTCTCCGGATCAATCGACGTGGGCCGGCCCCTGTAGCGACCTTCAGCCTTTGCTTTGGCGATACCCTCCAGTTGACGCTCTTTCCGGATTTCTGTTTCGAATTCACCGAATGCCCCGAGGAGGTTGAGCAAGAGTCGTCCCTCAGAAGTCGTAGTGTCGATTGCTTGCTGCAGGACACGGAAGCCCACGCCCTTGGCTGTCAGCGTGTCCACGATCCGGCGAAGGTCGCTCATTGACCGCGCCAACCGGTCCAGGCGAGTTACAACGAAAACATCGCCCTTCCGGACGAATCTCAGAGCGGCCTCCAGCTGGTCGCGTCCGGCGGTCGTGGTCGCTGACCGTTGCTCCTGGAAAAGCTCCTCCGCACCAGCAGCCCGAAGCTGATCTAACTGCACATCCAGCGGCTGGCCGGAAGACGAAGTTCTTGCATAAGCGACTAAGGTCATGGGGAGGTGCCTCATAAGGTCTAGAGGTCTCCTTCCTACCGCCTCGGAAGTCCGGCGTCGGGTCAAAAGAGGCGAAAATGGCGGTAAAGCGAGACGCCTCGCCGAGTATACCTTGGCGAGACAGTCCATCCGGTCCCACTATACCTACAGTTCGAAAAGGACTCCCAGAGCCATTGGGAGAGTCGTAGGCAGCGTTATTTCGGGGCGCGGTCCCAGCACCAGCCGATGCGAAACGCTCGCCAGCAAGCTTCCCTGCGGGAGGGCAGCTTTCAGTTGCTCGCCTAATCACCGCGCGCGTCCTGGCGCTTCCTTATCTTCTCGTTGATGGCATTTTGAATGTATTCGGCGCCGATTACGGCGGCGGCACTCGCTACGGCGAACACGCTAAACCAGAAGGCGTTTGCGGTGGTCAGCGTTGAGTGCGGGTAAAACTGTTTCAGCAACAAGAGGCCCCCAAAAGTGAGGCCCACCAAGCACGCGGCGTAAATGAACATCAAAATTGATAGGACGCCTTTAAGGCTGCTTGCGATGATGCCTAGAGCCCTGAGTATGAAAACACCCAAGACGACGCCCGCAGCGACTTCGAGTATCATTGTCATGACGACACCCGCCCAGCGTAATCCGCGCAATCATTGCCAAGGATTGAATAATTACAAGTGAGCGATTGATTGACGGAAGCGGAAGGTTGACCGGGGGCTTCCAAATCACTTTGCGCTTTTGTGGTGGCTTCATCGTCACGTCGAACGCCGGGTTATGCACGATCCAGTCCTCGGAGCGGGCGCGGGAATGGTCCAAAACTAGCTGCTAGAAACCTCCCCAGAGCCGTTGGGAGAGTCGTGGACGGCGTCGAGACCGGAAGGTGTCGCGCTAGCAGCCAGTCGAATATGGCCGCCTCCGCTCTTTCCAACGGGCGCGCAACGTTGGGCTGCCCCCCAAGCGGCTGCTGAAAAGGAATGACTGACGATCTGGTGCCCAACGCCGAACTGTTCACGCCCGAGTTCTTGGCGCGGCACACAATCGAGCGATTTGGAGATGAGGCCGGTCTTCAAGACCCAGCGCCGGATGATGTTGTGCGGACCGTGGCGATGGGACGCAAGGATGACGTGGCGGGGGGCTGAGAGTGGGAAATGAGCAAGCCCCTTGAATGAAGTGTCAGTCGGCCAGACGCGAGTTGGACGCGCCAATTCCCGGAACAGGCGGGACAAGCTCGAACACCTGTTGATTCACGATACTCAATGCCTCCGTGATCTCAGCGGCATCTCTAGTAACGATGTCATATTCGATGATGTGAATCTTGGAAGGGCCAACCGACTTGAGTGCAATCGGGACCACGAAGGGTTGAGAGACATTCGGTAAGGAGAATACCACTTTGGCCTGAGCTAAAACCTGTTCCGAGATAATATCTTCCCCAAATCGCTTCGCTTCGCATGGTCGTTGCCGGAATCAAGGGCGGGAAGGTGATCAACGCAATCTCGATGACCACAGTTAGAGATTACGACGCCGAAGTCTTTGGAATGGTCTGCGCACAGAACGGCATGGACGTGACGCTCGCCCGCTAGGGGCGGTCCTGTAGGCACCTATAGACACTTCTTCTGGCAATGCCGAGCTATCAGGCGATAGCACTGGCTCCAAGACCTTCCGCCTTAAGCGAGGCGGTCTTCGAGGATCAATGCCAGGGCCTAGCCACTTTTGGTTGCCGCCTTATGGGCGATGCAAGGAGGGGCACTATATGCCTGAGCGAGCTGGACCCATGCCAGGGCACGGTCGCTGGAGGCTTGCCAACCTCACGTTGGCTTGTGGGGGGTAGTTGAGTAGTTTGTTCGGTGGTGGCCTCAACCGTTAGACTGGCCGGATGAAAAAGCCGATCAAGCCCAGCCGCCTTCAATCCCTGGTCGCCTACGCTCCCCAGCTCCGGGACAATCCGGATCAGTTCATCCAGTTCGTTCCACCGAAAGGCAAAGGCACCTCTGACGATCCCTACGTCATGGGCACGGGTCAATCCATTTTGTCGGGCTTCGGGGACCAGTTCGTGAAGATGGCCTACGACAGCGGCTGGGTGGTAACCGACTTCGATTGGGCGGAATGGCAAGGGAGTGAAGAATGTAATTCACTTTTCCTTGATCGCGCCTTCCTTGTCCGCGCCGACGAGAATCAATTAGCTCGACTGCTGACTGCCATCATCCGCAAAGATCGATTCGCGGAGGGAATGCTAGTTCATGCCTTCGAAAGCGGCTTGATGTTGGCAATCGCTGAAAGAGCCGAGGCCCTTGTTAGCCTCGGTTGACCGCCGCAATTGCGTTGATCACTTCGGGCAGTTCTCCGGCACCCGAGATCGCCTTGGGTATCAAGAACACATTACGGGGCGAGAGGAAGCGCCTAAATTCCGCTTCCAGGACGCTGGCTGGTGCCGCTTCCACGGCGTATCGCTTACCGTCCGAAACATTCGCAATGTGGCAGACTTTCCAGCCCTGTTTGTTCAGGTCCCGCCTCGCAAACGATCCCTTCGCGAGAAAGCTTAATGGCACCATTGAGATGAAATTCTCATGCGTCAGGGTGGCGAGGTCCGGCGCTTCATTCCGTAGTGCGAGATCGAACATCCAGTTTGCGGGCGTATTATCCGCAAAAACAATTTTACGCCCGTAATCAGTCGTGACAACCATCGTGCGCCGCCGGCTGTCACGCAATACAAGCGGAAGGTCAGAAGCCACCCACGCATCTAGGATCACGTCCCATTTTGCCAGGGCCTCTGGCGATGGCTTGGGTCGGTGCGTCGAAGCTGCCCAGCGCCGCCCGAGTTCGGCTAGCGGCTCCGCCAACTCCTTCATTGCTTCGACGTGAACGATCATGGGGTCCCAGTCTAGAACTTGGGCAGCCAGCCGAATTCAGGACCCGGCATGCCCGGTACTCTTTTCAGCTTGACTATGGCTTGGGTTTGAAGGGGCTTTGTAGGGTACAATCAGGAGAGTAGGTGGGCAGAAGCCCCAAAAGTACGGGAAGGAAGCTAGCATGCCAGTCGAAGGCCATCCCGCATAGCCTCAACGGCCACACCTGCCGATACAGGTGATACGTGACAAAAGGACAGGTGGGAAAGCTCGAAATGGGACGAACGATAAAAACATCGAAAGCAAAAACGACGAAGAAAGGTGAGGCCAAATCCCATTCCCGGAAGGCGAGAGTAACCTCCCCGAAAAAAACAGAGAAAGGGATGGCCGCTAAAACCGAAGACTTAACGAAAAAGCTTATCGCGACCCTGAACAACCTACTAGTTCTCTACAAAGCCGATGGCGATAAATCTGCGTTAGCGAAGTTACGCCAAGAAATTTCTCTCGCAAAAGAGATTTCAAAAATGGTGAAACGAAAAGCGAAGCTTTTGCAACGGCCAACTTGGAAAAGTGATGTGGAATGAAAGATCAGCGGCAGAAAAGGGGAACCCTTTAAATGAGCGAAGGCTTAGCGAATGGTTCTTTGCCTTATCACATCAATGAACATGTGCATCGGTTCGCTGCCTGGGCCGCGAGCCGTGCGGCCAGCACCAGCACCCTTCGCTTTAGTGTAGCGAAGGGAAAGGACATAATTGAAGTAGCTCGGTTGCGTGAATTGTCGAGTGGACCAGATAGGCTTCCGCAACCTGAAGGCATGAATGCCTACCACAAGCAATGGCGCGCGCGTGTCATTGAAGCAGCGCAATCAAATGGGTTGGTTTTTTCTCACGGAATTGCCGCCAAGCTAATCAACACCTATCTGAAAGCGGCTTTGGTAACCACAGCCTACCATGGCGACCCTCGTATTGGCGCGCTACATCCGCCGATTGATCGAGTACTGCTTGATGGTCTCGCATCGTCCGGTCTGGGCTCGAAGTCGTTTTGGCGCACAATGCGGGATGTCGGCTGGTCAAACTTTAGCAGCGAGCAATATGAAGACGTAATCGGCGCGATTTCCAAATTGCAGGAGGAAACCGAGCGACCCCTGTGGGCTATTGAGGAGCATTGGCGAGGATACCAGTAAGCCTTCCATTATCTGGCTCTTTGCTTGGCGCTGGGGACGTTTCGTGCCGGAAATGAGGCAAGCGCCCATGAGCATGTGGAGGCGTTTTATTCCATCCAACAAACGGGCCTCTTTCTCGGCCTTTCGAGAGACAAATGTTGGAATTTGTGCGGAAAGACTGGGCCGCGCCGGATTAGGAAACCGCAGCCTGTCAACCAATCAGCGGGGCATGGGACGGGGCGAAGGCTTTTTCCATACGCGCAACCGGGGACCTTCGCCTACCCCGTCAATCCAGCCGATTCCCGGAAGCTCTGCATTGCTTATACCTTGGCGAGACAGTCCAGCCGGTCCCACTATACCTACAGCTTAAAAAGGACGCCCAGAGCCATTAGGAGAGTCGTAGGCAGTGATATTTCCGGGCGAGGTCCCAGCACCAGTCGATGCGAAATGCTCGCCAGCAAGAGGAATTATGACCGCAGAAATTGAGGCTCGTTATTTCGCCAAACTATTTGAACGCTCAATTTTCAAGAGGTCAAAATACTTACCTCAAAACTAGCGCTCGCTTTTTAGCCCAACAAATTTGGAGCCATATTTTCGAGCGCTATACTTAGGTCGAAGATTACATTAGATGCAGCGCCCTCAGATTATCGCGCAAATAGCGCTGAACTTCTTTGCTCTCACCAGGAAGCTGCCATACGATCTTTATCGAGTAGCAACCAGACAGGAGTCACGTATGCGACTGAACCCGTATGTAGTCCGGGGCACGCGCAATCAAGCCGGGTTCGACGAACCGACGAAGCGTCATATGATCGTTTATGCTTCAAACGAGGCGGACGCTCTCATGCGAGCTTCTGCGTGGAAATTTCGGGGAGAGCATGTTGCGGTCGCGGGGCGGTGTTATTTCTGATCTGTTCGCTCCTGCTTTCGCGTCGTGGGATGACTATCTCGCCCGTACCGCCTATGCCGAACGCATGAACCGCTGCCATGCAGCAGCCAAGAGAGCCAATCGCGTTCACTGCTGTAAGTGGAGGCGAGCGTATATTGGCCGCGATCCGTGGTCAGTGCTGATGCGCGAGGAGACCAAGAAGCCCTGCGAGTGCTGCGGCTCCGAAGTTGGAAACGGTTGCTTAGGAGGGGTGAGACTCAAGGGCGGCAACATATGGGCCATCGTCGAAGCTGCTAAAGGCCGTTGCGTCTATTGCGGCTCGCTGGCGGTGGAGAGCCGCCCGTCGCACGCCGAGAAGGGTAGCCCTTTACGATGGCACGCAGTGGGACGGCGCATCGGAAGCCTTGAGCACTTCGCGCCATATCTCGACGGGCGCATGAACGGCTTGGCGAACCTGCGATGGTCCTGCCTATGGTGCAACGTGCATCGCGAGGCGCGAATTCCCGGTGCGCTGGATCATGGCGGATACCATCCCGCGTAACCGGGGGCGGGCAATCGCAAAACAGAAGAGCGTCGTTCCGACAAATCTTCCCTTCTTTGAGTTTTTCGGATCGAAGATGTTGGAAATCGCGCAGAAATCCTGAGTTGCCCCGAATTAGGAAACCGCAGCCTCTCAGCGGGGCAAGGGACGGGAGCGCTATAAGGCTTTTTCCATACGCGCAACCGGGGACCTTCGCCTACCCCGTCAATCCAGCCGATTCCCGGAAGCTCTGCATTGCTTATACCCCACCGGTACAACCTGCTCCGGAAATCCCGATTGAAAAAGATTGTGAGGGATCCAGCGATACATCGCTGGGGTGATGCTTATACCCTCAGCATGAGGATAAGAACGACGGGGTTCATCCCATCACTGGCTGCTGCCTGCTTTCCTAGAACGCCCGAATTGGCGTTCGCCTCGACGAAATCGAGGGGTATTTGTATGGTTATTTCAGTTGGCACTACCGAAATGACCGAAAATTGCTGACAATAAGCAGGCTGAGTGTTCGGGCTCAGCGTGAGTTTTGTTAGGCAGAATTAGGTCCGGGCTCGTCCGCGCCCCGACCCCTGGATGGGCTAGAAAAGAAACATGCGGCGTCTCGTTGCAGCCATCTCGGCACTCCTAGTCATCTCCGGATGTACTGGGCTTTACGACCCTCCCCACCGGCCTGTGCCCGACCTATGGGATGGGAAGCGCCAAGTCGGCAACGTGGCCGGAACACATCGGGTATATCCGGGGACAAGGCATGTTGGAGACGTCGTACAAGACCTCCAGTGGGGACCCGAGCGCACGGGAACAATCGCGGAAAGGGTGGAGCTGAAAACTCTGTTCGGTCACACAATCATTATTCCCAAAGGCGCGAAAGCTTGGGCAACAAACTTGGGGTTTGAATCATCGACGTCGTTTATTTCTGACGTTGATCCGGTGGAATGGTGCGTATTGTTGCCCGAAGGTGCGGATGGCAAAGGTGGCGGAAGTCAGACAGTCTGCGCCTTCTACGAAAGCCCAGATCGCGCCCTCTACATCTTGGATACACGCCACGGCGGTTATCTCTTCAATCCGGATTTGGGGTCGCCTTGGGGAACACCCGGTCCAGTTCCCAGGATCGAGGAAGGTCCGGTGGACTTCGGGTTCACGGTCCATAACGAAACTCGGATCAGGGAAATCTCACCGACGCAAATCCGTGTCGAGGCTCTGTTGAACAATGGGACAAACAGCATCGTCGTGGGGAAGTACGTCTGGCAGCTGGATGGAAAAAGACAGAAGAGTTTCAGTGGAAGCCCCAGAGGTTACGTGATCACCGCTTTCCCGGATTCACAGAGCGTGGAAATACGAATGAATGGGACATAAGTCCATTCTCGCTGACCGCATCCCGTCCAAGGGGCTTCGCTTCGCTCCGCCTGGGCGACCAGGTCCTCGCTCGCTTCGCTCGACTGCGGCCTGGCACACCCGCTTTAAGTTTCTTGGCGATTCACGTTGGACTAGATGACCCCGTAGAACCCTCTTCACTGTTTGTTTTCCGGACAGGCCAACAACAGGGACGGCTTTCGCCGCCCCCTGGTTTAGTGTGATGGCCGGTGGCACCCCGCGCTGAAGAAGGACAGCGGTTGGTGCTGGATACCAGCTATGTCGATTAGTTCCGGGAGGATTGGATGCGGACGCCATTTGTCTTCCACGAGGCGTTCGCTGCTCTTGGTTTCAGGGCGCCAGTAATGCGGTCGAACCGATCCTGGCGGGCTATGCGAGACGGATCAACGCTAGCGTGGAACTCGTCGAGGAATTTCCAGTCCGTTGACTGTTCAACGAAAACGTCGCTGGCGAACCCGGCGAGACGGTGCTGTGATTGGGACCAGGTCTTCGTCATATAGCGAGCGACTTCCCCGAGGTCATCCTCGTGGCGCACTATCTGGACCATCGCAGTGCCCGCAGGCGCCACATTTGTCAGCATGGATGATTTGCGGCAGGGCATTAGGTCCGGCCCCCTGCCTCCTCGCTTCAGTATTTCTCCCCATGTGTCCTTCTGCCACCGTTCATCGCGCAAGTCCTTCCGGTCCTTCGGGACGTTATCGAGTACTTCAAGGAGAAACTCCGCCGTATCGGACTGGTCTGCGCCATCCTGGCAGCGCAAAAGCAGGTGGATGTGAGGATTGGTATCGTGCTTTTCGAGAACGGCAAAACCCTGCAATCGCTGATCCGGAGGGAGAAGTGCTGGCTTTGGGCAGCCAGTACGCTCTCCATCTAGGCGAAAGAAGAGGGTTCGCAACATCGCCCACGTCTTATTTGCGGGAGTGTTCGGGGTGCCGGGCGCTACCTTAATAGCAGACGGTGCTTTGCAGAAATTCGGCTGGATAGTGATGAAAATC
Source organism: Pseudomonadota bacterium (assembly GCA_040389405.1). Taxonomy (GTDB): domain Bacteria; phylum Pseudomonadota; class Alphaproteobacteria; order Micropepsales; family Micropepsaceae; genus Rhizomicrobium. Next base: position 814,809 of record JAZJZY010000003.1, read on the forward strand.
GGAAAGCGAGCTTGGTCCTTGATGAACTTAGCTCCGGCCAGCCCTAGGCGTTGATGGCGGAGTAACTGCTGGAATGGTGGGGGTGGAATGACATGAGGTCCGGGTCGGCAAAGCCGTTTGTTGATCGAAGAGTAATTATATCACGTCTCCGCATTGCATGCACACGCAATCGAAGGTGATCGCTTGTCCTAAGACTGCGGTGGCCCAACGTCTGCACGCGTGGTGATCAGGGCTCTTATCGCGGAGCCTGAGTTTTGCGCTCCGTTCGTAACCACTTGATCCAATTAGCATCGAAATGCACGAATTTTGCAGCTAAGTGCTTGACCGGACTACATTGAGATGAGCTTCCCAAGCTGCATACGTGGGTTCGATTCCCATCACCCGCTCCAGCTCATTTTCCACCGATCATGCGCGGCCCGGTTTTCAGCCCGCTTCGCCATACGCGATCCGCCAGATTCGGCCTTTCACCGAGTCGGCGACATAGAGCGCGCCATCCGGCCCGACCGCCGCGCCGACCGGCCGGTATTTTGCCTTGCCGCCGGAATTCTTGTTCGCAGGGTCGGGGCCCGCGAAGCCGTCGGCAAAGACCTTGGCATCGCCGGCCTTGCCGTTTCTGTCGAACGGCATGAAGACGATATTGTATCCATTATGGCCGGCAGGCGATTGCGCGCCGCCGCCGCCATGCAGAACCACAAATGCGCCGCCGCGATATTCGGCCGGAAATTTGTCGCCAGTATAGAACAGAAGATCCAACGGCGCGGCACGGCCCGAATGGAAGGTCGCCATCGGGGTCGCATAATTGCCGGTCGCCACCGTCTTGCCGTCGCCGCCATATTCCGGCGCCGTCAGCCGCACTTTTTTCACGGCGTCGTAATAGCTGTAGGGCCAGCCGATATCGATTCCCTTGGTGATCTTGTGCATCTCGTCGGCGATATGCGCGTCATCGCTGGCGCTGATCATGTCCGGCCATTCCTGGTTTGCATCGTCGCGGCCATGCGTCACCACATAGAGGCCGCCATCTTTGGCCGACCAATCGAGCGCCGTGGTATCGCGGATGCCGGTGGCAAGCTGTTCACCGTCGGAGAATTTCTGGCCCAGTTTGCTGGCGCTGAACCGCCAGACACCGGCCCGTGCGCCCAGGTCCGGGCACGGCTTGACGCCGACCGGCTTGGCGCCCTTGGCCGCCTTGGGGTCTTCGCAGGCATTACCGACACCATCGAGTGAGACGAACATGTTGCCCTTGTTGTCGAATGCCAGGCCGCGATTGAAGCCCCGCGCAGGCGTCATGCCATCGACCACAATCTGCGGCTCGCTGTTAGGCAGAAGCTTGTTGCCGGAGAATGAGTAGCGATAAATGCGCGAGGGTGTGGCCGCATACAGCGCTCCGCGATAAAAACGGATGCCGGTGCCGCCGTCCACGACCCCGAAATGCTCGGGCTGGCCGGCCTTGTGACTCGCATCCGGATGAAGGGCGATGATGCCGCCTCCCGCGCCGGTCTGCCGGTCACGGGGGGTGGATACGAAGATGTCGCCATTGCCGCGCAGCGCCATGTGGCGAACAGGTCCAAGGCCTTCCGCAACGACGCTGGCATGAAACCCCGGCGGCAGTTTCAGACCGTCCGGCTCGTCGGCAAAGGCAGGTAAAGCGGTCAAAGCAAAAACGAGCGTCGCGGAAAATACCTTCATTCTTTGCCCCCTGGCGTCGGCGTTCGGGGCGATCCTAGCCTAATGGCGGGACAATACGGGAACTTTTCCCAGCCCAGATTTTAAGGGCCCTACGAATAGGGGGACCTGAAGAAGGTCTAGTCCTCCTTCAGGTCCGCGGCGCCGTTCATCGATTACTTCCGGCGGTCCATGTCCTGCCGCATGCGGCGGGCCTCATTGCCAAAGCGCATGGCGAAACGCTCGCGCCGCTCCATTCTCGCCGCGGTGAAATCCGCCGGCGCACCCATGTCGGAAGTGAAGGAGCCGTGCGGCGCCGCCAGATCTTCCTCGTTTGCACTGACGCCGAGTTCGCTCGCATGCGCGGAGACCGAGGCAGTCATTGCCAGCACAAAAGCCAAAGACGACGCACGAATGATTTTCTGCAACATGCCACTGCTCCTTTTCATTGAACCGCATCATTGCGGATGACGCGAATGTAGAGAGAGGCGGCGGATATACGAGACAAGTGATCGAAAGCGTTGCGTAAAAAATCCGAAAGGCCGAATGCGATGCATGTCCCCCAATTGCGATCGCCGGCCCGCCGCGCCGCGCGAACAGAGGCCGTTTGCCTTCGCGGTCTCACCAAAAATATGCCTGCCTGCCTGGGAAGAAAAACGGCGGAATTTCGGGAAATTTTCCCGGAAAATGTCTTTTCCCGGAAATGGCCCTGCGGGGGTATAAAGATGGGCCATATTTCCCAGGGCTCCATGTCACTGCAATTCCGCGTCCTCGGCTCCATCGCCATCCTGCTGCTTCTCAGCCTCTTGTGCGGCGGCACGCTTTTGATCCTGCACGCCCGCTCGGTGGTCGAGATCGAAGTCCGTACAGCTTTCCATGGCGCAGAGAATTCCGTGCGCGATACGCTGCAAAGCGATGTTCAGCACACCGTCACCATGCGTCAGGTGGTCGCCAGCTTCGAAGGCCAGCGCCATGTCCGCGCCGCTCTGATAAACGAACAGGAAAAAGTGATCGTCAGTTCCGAAATCGGGCGGTTGAAAGATCCCGCGCCGCTTTGGTTCGCGCGGCTGATGATGCCGCCGCCCCTGTCGGCGCGCTTCAACATCAGCCTGCCGCAATATCCCTGTGTGGTGGAACTGACCAGTGACCCACGCAGCGAAATCGCCGATGTCTGGGATCATGCCAGAGACGCCTTTGTCGCCATGCTTCTGTTCTGCGCCGCGACCATGGCGGCGGTGTCACTGGCAGTGGCGTATGCCCTGCGCTTCCTGCGCCGCTTCCAGACCGGGCTTCTCGCGATCTCGGACGGGGGGTATGACGCGCGTCTCGATGCCAAAGGGCCGCCGGAATTTGTCGCCTTGGCGCGCGGCTTCAACCATATGGCGGCGCGGCTCAAAAGCTTTTCCGAAAGCAATCAGCGCCTGCAGCAGCAGATTCATAGCGTCCAGGAAGAAGAACGCACCGGGATCGCCCGCGACCTGCACGACGAAGTGGGGCCCTATCTCTTCGCGATCCAGGTGGACGCGAACATATTGGCGAAATCCACCGAACCGCAGACCCGGTCCATGGGCATCGCGATCCGCGACGCGGCCCTGCATGTGCAAAACCATGTGAAGGAAATTCTGCGCCAGCTGCGGCCGGTCAGCAGTCTGGATTTCGGCCTGGAGCCGGCGATCGCCGATCTGGTAGCCTTTTGGTCGCGCCGCCATCCCGATATCCGGTTCGAGCGCATCATTGCGCCCACGCCAGGCCTGGATCGCCGGGGCCAGGACGTCGCCTATCGCATCGTCCAGGAAAGTCTCAGCAATGCGGTGCGGCATGGAAAGCCCGCAAAGATTGAAATCACCATCGTCGACCAGCCAGATCAGGTCATGGTCTGTGTCGCCGATGATGGTGGAGGCCTTAAACAGGATCTGCCCGGTGGCATGAGCTTGGGCCAGATGGGCCTGGCCGGCATGCAGGAGAGGCTGCATACCTTGGGCGGCCATATGATGGTGGAAGAAGCGCAAGGGCGCGGCGTCTGCATCCGCGCCTTCCTGCCAAAAACACGAGAACTGGAAATCGCGTGACCCGGGTTCTGTTGGTCGATGATCATGCCATCGTGCGGTCCGGCATCCGCCGCCTGCTGGCGGATCTGCCTGCGTTGGAGCTTTCGGAAGCTGCCACCGGCGAGGAGGCTCTGGATCAGGTCCGTGCCACGAAATTCCAGCTTCTGATCCTGGACCTCAACCTGCCGGGTCTAGGGGGGTTGGAATTGCTGCGCCGTCTGCTCAAGACCGATCCACGCCTGTCAATCCTGGTCTTCTCGCTGCACACCGAAGCGATCTACGCCACCCGCGCCATGGAAGCGGGCGCGCGCGGATTTGTCAGCAAGAATGCAGCCCCCGAGGAATTTCTGGCCGCGATCGACACCGTGCTGGCGGGCGGCACCGTGATTGAGCGCGACATCGCCAGCGAAATCGCCGTGCACGAGATCGGCGAAAATGCCTATCTGCGCCCCCTCACCCAGCGCGATCTGGAAATTCTGCGGCTATTGGCGGAAGGTAACAATTTGAACCAGATCGCCGACGCGTTGGGCATCGCCTACAAGACTGTCGCCAACACGTTGAGCCGCATCAAGGAAAAACTTGGCGTCAGTCACACCGCCGACTTGATTCGCATCGCCATCGGGCGCGGCCTCACCGATCTGGGCTGAGCGAAAATCATTTCACGGGAATTCTTCCCGAAGCGTTCATCCAAACGATCGCACGCGGAGGAATTCTTCCCAAACCAGCGCGCACGCGTTTCATATGCTTTGCATCGTCACCGCGCACTCATAAGGTTTTTCCGTTTCTGTCAACAAGGAGAAACCTATGACCTGGAATACACCTCGCGTGATCGAAATCGCCGTTGGCATGGAAATCAATTGCTACGCCTGCGCCGATATCTGATCGATGCCTAAATGACGGACGGGGCTGCCGCCCGCAATCGCGGCAACTCCGTCCGTTCTTCTTTGGGATTTCCGTGCTCCATATCCTTGTACTCGGTGCCGCGGCCGGTGGCGGCTTTCCGCAATGGAACAGCAATGACGCGACCGCGCGGCGTACCCGCGCGGGCGATCCTGGTGCACGCCCGCGTACGCAGTCCTCCATCGCGGTGAGCGCCGATGAAAAACATTGGGTGCTATTCAACGCCTCGCCGGATCTGCGCCAGCAGATCAACGAGCGCCGCCAACTTCAACCCGGCGCGGATACTCCCCTGCGTGCCAGCCCGATCGCGGCGGTGGTCCTGACCAATGCAGATGTTGATCATGTCGCCGGCCTGCTCAATCTGCGTGAAAGCCAGAAATTCGCGGTCTATGGCCATGCCCGGGTTCTGGATGTCCTGGCCCGCAACAGCATCTTCAACGTGCTCAATCCCGATTTCGTCGCGCGCCGCCCAATGCCGCTGGAAACGGATCTGACGTTGCGGAACGGGGACGACGAAAGCCTGGGTATCCGCATTCGCGCCTTCACGGTGCCCGGAAAAGTCGCGCTGTGGCTGGAAGACAAGAACGCCGATAATTTCGGGACCACCGATGGCGACACGATCGGGCTTGAGATCACGGATAGGGATGGCGCCTCCTTTTTCTATATCCCCGCCTGCGCGCAGATGACGCCTGCGCTCGCAGATCGTTTGCGCGGCGCGTCGTTGGTCTTTTTCGATGGCACCTTGTGGCGCGACGACGAAATGATCGCCGCCGGTGTGGGCACAAAAACCGGCAATCGCATGGGCCATATGAGCTGCGACGGCAATGCGGGCAGCATCGCGGCCTTCGCCGGCCTGAACGTTCAGCGCAAGATTTTCATCCACATCAACAACACCAATCCGCTGTTCGTCGCCAATTCACCAGAACGCGCCCTGGCCGAGGCCGCGGGATGGCTGATCGCCGACGACGGCATGGAGATGCAGCTTTGAACCAGGCCTGGCCGCGCGCGGAATTCGAACAGCATCTGCGCGCCATTGGCGCTGTGCGCTATCACGACCAGCACCCTTTCCACATCAAGTTGCACGAAGGCGCGCTCAATCAGGGCCAGATGCAGGCCTGGGTGCTGAACCGTTTCTATTATCAGAAATCGATCCCATTGAAGGATGCGAGCCTGATAGGCCGCGCCGACGACATTGCGCTCCGCCGCGAATGGATCAGCCGCATCATCGACCATGACGGCAAGGCGGCAGGCGAAGGCGGCATCGAACGCTGGCTGGTGCTGGCGGAAGGCGTGGGGCTGGACCGCGACTATGTCGCCAGCTGTGCCGGCGTGCTGCCCGCCACCCGTTTCGCCTGCGAAGCCTATATCCGCTTTGTGCGGGAAAAAACCTTGCTCGAAGCCGTCGCCTCGTCGCTTACCGAAATGTTCGCGCCGGGATTGCACAAGACCCGCATTGCCGCCCTGCTGGAGCATTATCCTTTCGCCAACGACCGGACACTGGCCTATTTTCGCACACGGCTGGTGCAGGCGCCCGAGGATGTCGCGTTCGGTCTGGGTTATGTGCTGGATCACGCCGACAGCCGCGAGAAGCAGGAGCAATGTCTTGCTGCGCTCAGCTTCAAGACGGACGTTCTCTGGAGTCAGCTGGATGCCCTCAATCACGCTTATGTGACCCCGGCGCTGATCCCACCCGGCGCCTTTGTGCCAGGGGACCGGGCATGACCGCCCGGACGATCATCGACATGGCCTCGACGCCGCGCCTGGCCCCGCACATGCGTCTGCGTCACGACAAAGCCCGTGCGCAATGGACCATCCAGGCGCCCGAACGCAGCTTCGTGCTGGACGAAGTCGCTCATGCCGTCGTTTCGCGCTGCGATGGCGCCGTCTCGCTGGAGGCCGTGGTGGTGGATCTCTGCAACGCCTTTCCCGGCGCGCCGCGCGATGTCATCGAAAAGGACGTGCTCGTGTTGATCCAGAATTTCATCGACAAAAGCGTGATGCAGGCATGACCATGCTAGAACCGCCTCTGGCCCTTCTTGCGGAACTGACGCACCGCTGCCCGCTGCAATGCCCCTATTGCTCCAACCCGCTGGCGCTGGAAAAAGCCGCGAACGAGATGCCCACCGCCGACTGGCTTCGCGCCATCAACGAAGCGGCGGAATTGGGCTGCCTGCAGGTGCATTTCTCCGGCGGCGAACCCACGGTGCGCCGCGACCTGGAGCAGTTGATCGCCGGCGCGACGGCAGCGGGACTCTACACCAACTTGATCACTTCGGGCGTTGCGCTGGACGCCAAGCGTCTTTCATCCCTGATTGCCGCGGGGCTGGAACATGTCCAGCTCAGCTTCCAGGATTCCGGTGCCGAGATCGGCGAACGCATCGGCGGTTATGAAGGTGCCCATGCCAAGAAACTCGCCACCGCAAAATTGGTGCGTGATGCCGGCCTGCCACTGACCGCCAATTTCGTGGTCCATCGCCAGAACATGCATCATCTCCCCGACATGCTGGAGATGGCAGTCGCGATCGGCGCGCACCGCGCCGAAATCGCCAATGTTCAGTATTACGGCTGGGCGCTGAAGAACCGCGCAGCCCTGATGCCCAGTCGTGATCAGCTGGAGGAAATGACGGCGACAGTTGTCACCGCGCGCCAACGGCTCGAAGGCATTCTGGTGATCGATTATGTGGTCCCGGATTATTATGCACGCCGCCCGAAGTCCTGCATGGGCGGCTGGGGCCGCCGCTTTCTCAACATCTCACCGTCCGGCAAGGTTCTGCCCTGCCATGCCGCGGAGAGCCTGGACGGCATGGCGTTCGACAATGTGCGTCAGCGGAGCTTGGCCGACATCTGGCGCGATTCCGAGGCTTTCAACCGCTTTCGTGGTACCGACTGGATGCCGGAGCCGTGCCGTTCTTGCGATCGCAAGGAAATCGATTGGGGCGGCTGCCGTTGCCAGGCTTTCGCCATCACCGGCGATGCCGCCAAGACCGATCCGGCTTGCGGCTTGTCCGAAGATCACGCACGGCTTGTTGAGTTGGCGGCCGGCGAAGCGGAAGCGGCGGCTGATGGTTTCATCTATCGCCGCTATGGCGCCGCCGACGCCTGAATTCGCAAGCATCCGCAATGCTTTGGCCGCGGCCAAAACATAACCATGGCCATCGGTGCTATTCGTCAGCTGCCACAGGTCGCGGAGATCACGATGCTAAATCCATGGATTGCACCCCAAGCGCTGGCGGCCCTCGATCGGGGCTTCGTCGTCGCCATCATGCTGGAAGCCAAAGACGGTTGCGCCGAGACCCTTGCGGAGATCCTGCGGGTCATGACCCCGCCAACCATGGCCGAACCGGGCGTGAAGTTATTCTTGCCCTACCGCTCGCCAACCAATCCCTGCCTGTTTTTTGTCTTTGAGCTTTATGTCGATGAAGCGGCGCGGGGTGCGCACGAGGCCACCGAGCATTTCAAGATCGCGGTCAATGCCCTTTTGCCGCTGGTCACAAGACGCGAGCGCATTCCCTTTGTTCCGTTTCTCGCCGTTTAAAACGGTACGAAGCCAAATTTTCTAATCCGGCGAATACCACCGCACGAAATTCTCTTCACCTCGCTTGCTGAAAGACACCGCGCGCAGACGCGGCTCGCGGACCGCCCAGCCTTGCATCACCGCCCGCGCAAGAACTTCCGCGCCAAGCATGCCGGCCAAGTGATGCCGCTTTTCGCTCCAATCCATGCAGGAGCGGCAAAGCGGCCGTTTGTGGGCCTCCAGACTGGCGACGACGATTCCGCGCTCGGCCAGAAAAGTCCGACCTTTGCGTGTGAGATGGATCGCGCCGCCGCGCCAGCAGAGCACACCGCCAGCCAGCCAACGCCCGAACAGATCGACCGCCAGACGCCCTCCCAGATGATCGTAACAGGAGCGGGCATGCCGCATGGCCTCGTCCTTGGGACCCGGCCGCGTCCGCAAATGTCCGGCGCGCGCCGCCACCGCGATCAAGGCTTCGATGGCATGCGCCACATCGGGCTCGGCGAGATCGAAGTAGCGGTTGCGACCTTGTTTGCGGACATTGAGCAGGCCGGCGGAAACCAGCTTGGTGAGATGCCCCGTCGCTGTCGAAGGGGTGACCCCCGCCTCACGCGCCAGATCGGCGGCCGACAGCGCCTGCCCCGACATCAGCGCCAGCACCATATTGGCGCGGGCGGGATCGCCGATCAGGCTGGCGGCAATGGCGATATCCGGCCCGTATTTCATAGTTTGATCATAGCCGAATGATCACAATCCGTCGATCCAGCGCTTGCACCAGGCGCAACCCAGCACCTCCGATTCCGATGCAAGTCCGGGATGGCGGCTCCCAAGCGGGTGCTGATACCCTTCACTGCGATTGGGGAATCGAACCGATGTCGTCGCACGCAGCAGCGCCACGCATGGGCGCGCCGGAATGGATCGCGTTGCTCGCGCTCTCATCGCTGTGGGGCGGTTCTTTTTTCTTTTACAAGGTACTGGTGGCGGAGCTTCCGCCCTTCACCGTCGTGCTGGGCCGGGTAAGCATCGCAGCGCTGGCGCTGCACCTGCTTTTGCTGGCACGGCGCGATCCGCTGCGTTTGTCGGTGCAGCAATGGAAATCGTTTCTGATCCTTGGGCTGCTCAACAACGTCATCCCGTTCAGCCTGATTGCGTTCGGAGAGATCCGCATCGCCAGCGGGTCTGCCGCCATCCTCAACGCCACCACGCCGATCTTCACCATTCTGGTGGCGCATTTCTTCACCCGCGACGAAAAAATCACTGCCGCAAAAGGCGTCGGCGTCCTGGCCGCCTTTTCGGGGGTGGCTGTGCTGATAGGTCCGGCGGCGCTGTCCGGTTTCGGCCGGGAAGATCTTCTGGGTGATGGCGCCTGTCTCCTGGCGGCAGCAGTTTATAGCCTGGGTGCAACCTATGGCCGCCGCTTCAAGGGCATCGCGCCGCTCAAGATCGCTACCGCCCAGGTGACTGCCGCCACGATCATCCTGGTGCCGCTGGCGGCCCTGGTGGACCGCCCCTGGGCCCTGCCGATGCCCTCGATCGGTGTCTGGGCCGCCTTGCTCGCGATTGCCCTGCTCTCGACCGCTCTGGCTTATCTTCTTTTCTTTCGCATCCTGGCGGTGGCGGGGGCCACCAATCTGGTGCTTGTCACCTTCCTGTTGCCGGGAAGCGCGCTGGTTCTGGGCGCCCTGTTCCTTGACGAGGTCGTAACCTTGCGGGCGCTGATGGGCATGGCTCTGATCGGAGTGGGACTGGCCGCCATCGATGGGCGTCCCTGGGGTGTGGCGCGCCGCCTGCTGGACGCGCGTTAATATCCCCCGCAAAATGCGCTTCGGGGATGAGGGCGGTAGCGTAACCAGTCGTCTCCTATCGACAGAGATACCAGCACAAGACTGGAAACCGAGGAGACGCGCATGAACAGGACGACCCGCACCGGGCTTTTGCCCGGCCTGGCCCTTTTGGCGACGATCTCCGCCTTCGCCGCCCCCTCCGCTTCGGCGGCCGATCTGGCATCGGCCAGCTGCGATGTGAAAGGCGGACCGGTTCCAGCATTCTGCCATGCGGTTCGGGGCGACCGGGCTCAGGGCTGGCCGGCACAAGGCCGCTCGGAGACAATGTCCCGCAACGGCATGGTGACGACCAGCCAGCCGCTGGCCGCACAGGCCGGCCTGGATGTCCTCAAAAAGGGTGGTAATGCGGTGGACGCCGCAGTGGCGACCGCTGCCATGCTCAATCTGGTCGAGCCCATGAATGTGGGCCTGGCCGGCGACATGTTTGCCATCATCTATACCGCCAAGGACCACAAGCTGCATGTGATCAATGCCAGCGGCATGGCGGCGTCCGGCCAGACCTTGGCCTTCATGAACAGCCATGGCTACAAATTCGACCCCCGCAATGACGGCCCCGGTTCGGGCATGGCGCGCGGGGTCCTGTCCGTCACCGTGCCCGGCGCCGCCTGGGGCTGGGGCGAGGTCCTGGACAAATACGGCACCATGAAATTCAAGCAGGTGCTGGAGCCTGCCGTTCAATATGCCGAACAAGGTTTTCCCATCTCCGAACGCATCGCCTTCGACTGGCATCTGCCCAAGGCGGTGAATGCCAACCGCGCCCAAGTGGAAAACTGCTGCACCGAGCTCGATCCGGATTCGGTGGCGACCTGGTACATCGACGGCAAGCAACCCAAGGCGGGCCAGATCTACAAAAATCGCGACCTGGCCAAGACCTTCCGCATTCTGCAGGAGAAAGGCCGCGACGGTTTCTACAAAGGGCCCGTGGCCGACGCCCTTGTAAAAAAAGTGCGCGCGCTGGGCGGCACCATGACCGTAGAAGACCTCGCCAACTACAAGGGCGAGTGGGTCGAGCCGGTGACAAGCGACTATCACGGCTACACGCTGGCGGAATTGCCGCCGCCCAGCCAAGGTTTTGCGGCCAACGAGATGCTGAACATCCTGTCGGCCTGTACTGACAAAGTCTATCCCGGCCAGACCCTGGCGTCGCTGGGCCCCGTCGATCCGCGCTACTGGCATATGCTGATCGAAGCCAAGGCTTTGGCCTATGCGGACCTCAACCGCTTCAATGGCGATCCCAATTCCAATCCGGGCCTTTTGGCCAAGGTGAAGGAGTTGATCGGCATGACCCATGCCCAGGAACTGTGCGCCAAGATCAGCCCCACCAAAGCGATGAACCTGCATCCGACCAACGGCAATGTCGGCGGCGACACCATCGTGCTCAGCACAGCCGACCGCTGGGGCAACATGGTATCCTGGGTGAACTCCAACTATGACAATTTCGGTTCCGGCATCACCGTGCCGGGCTATGGCTTCATCCTGCACAACCGGGGCGGCCTGTTCACGCTTGATCCCAACAGCCCGAATGTGATCGCGCCGCACAAACGTCCATACAACACGTTGGCCGCCGCCTTTGTGATGCAGGGCGGACGCTTTGACGGACAACTGATGGCACTTCAGCTGATGGGCGGCGACATGCAGTCCCAGGGCCATGCCCAGGTGATGGTGGACATGGTCGATCTGGGCGCCAATCTGCAGGCGGCTTCCGACATGGCGCGCTTTCACCACAATCAGGTGCGCGACACGGTCCAACTGGAATCCGAAGCCTTCAAGCTGGTGGGCGCTCAGCTGCAAGCCATGGGGCACAACGTGACGTCGGCTGGCGGTGGAAGCATGGGCGGCTATCAGGCCATCTTGATGACGCCCGATCCCAAGGAGCCCGCGCCTTCACAGGCCAAGAACTCCACCCAGCCCGTCAACGGCACCTATCGCGGCGGCACCGATCACCGCAAAGACGGCATCACCGTCGGATGGTGAGGTCAGAATGCAAAACGTCTCGCCGGAGGAAATAGCCGCACGCATCGATATCGCGGCGCTTCTTCCAGTGATGCGGGATGCCTTGCGAGCCGAAGCAGAAGGCCGGGTGGAAGTCCCCTTGCGGGCAGGCTGGAGCCTGCGCGGTGATTTCGGCATGCTGGCGATGCCGGCGCGTTCCGAAGAACTCAAGCTTGCGGCTTTCAAATTTCTCACCTTGGTGGACGGCAACCGGGCGCTGGGCATTCCCGGCGTGATGGGCGAATTGACGGTGCTGGATGCGGTGACCGGCGCCGCAATCGCCCGCCTTCCCGCTGAAGAAGTCACATTGCTGCGAACGGCCGCCTGCAGCGCCGTGGCGACCGATCTGCTGGCGCTGCCGGGCGCCGACAGCCTGGCGCTATTCGGCAGCGGCCCGCAGGCAGCCCATCACGCCGAAGCGATGCTGGCGGTGCGCCCGATCAAACGCATATTGGTAACCGGCCGTGATCGCCCACGCGCGGCGGAGCTGGCGAACAATCTCCGGCACCGGTTCGGGGTCGAAGCCATCGCCGGGCCGGATGCTGCGGCCTTGCGCGATGCCACCATCATCTGCACGGTCACCAATGCCCGCGCACCCTTGTTCGAAGCCGAAGACGTCCATCCGCTCGCGCATATCAACGCCATCGGCGCCTATCGTCCCGACATGTGCGAGTTGCCGGCCACGCTTTTGTTGAATGCCGCGATTTTCGCGGACAGCAAAATCCCAGTGGCACGAGAAGCTGGCGATCTGCTGGCCGCGTTCGGGTCAGCGGAAGCTGCGGCGGCCCGTCTGCGCGCGATCGGGGAATTGATCGCCACGCCTTTGGCGGCACGGCCCCAGGGGCGAACGGTCTACAAGGCGGTGGGCAATGCGGGGCAGGATCTCTATGCCGCCGCCGCAATCCTGAAATTGCTGGACAGCTGACACATCAAACAGCGATGGGCGCCTTGATGCCGGGGTGGGCCTGGTAATTCTCCAGGCTGAAATCCTCGTAGCGGAATCCGAAAATATCCGTCACCGCCGGATTGAGTGTCATCGCTGGCAACGGATGGGGCGACCGCGACAATTGCAATTCCGCCTGTTCGATGTGATTCAAGTACAAATGTGCGTCGCCGAAACTGTGTACGAACTCGCCGGGCACAAGCCCCGTCACCTGCGCCACCATCATGGTCAGGAGCGCATAGGACGCGATGTTGAACGGCACGCCCAGGAAAATATCCGCCGAGCGTTGGTACAACTGGCAGGAGAGTTTTCCGTCCGCGACATAGAACTGGAACAGGCAGTGACAGGGTGGCAGCGCCATCTTGGGCACATCGGCGGGATTCCAGGCCGTTACGATCAATCGGCGCGAATCCGGATTCTTCTTGATGTCGCGGATCAGGTTGGAAATCTGGTCGATGGTACCGTCCGTCTGCGTCGGCCAGGACCGCCACTGATAGCCATAGACAGGCCCCAACTCGCCGCTCGCGTCGGCCCATTCGTCCCAAATGCTGACGCCGTGCTCCTGCAGCCACCGGACATTGGTGTCGCCGCGCAGAAACCACAGCAGTTCATAAATGATGGATTTGAGATGGACTTTCTTGGTGGTGACCAGGGGAAAGCCTTGCGCAAGATCGAACCGCATCTGGTGGCCAAAGATCGAACGTGTGCCCGTACCGGTGCGGTCGCGTTTCTCAACACCCTGGCGCAGCACTTTTTCCAGCAAATCAAGATATTGGCGCATTTAATAAAGTTCCGGATGCGGACTCATGGCCTTCAAAAGTAAACCGCCAAGGCTTATATAGGAAAGGCTGGGCAACCAGCTATGGCGATAAACGGCTTCGTAATAAGCGGCCCGGACCCGGGGGCGGTACCCGGCGCCTCCACCATAAGCCCATCTTGAAAAGTGGGTTTTTGTGGGGGCGAAACAGGATCGACGGACGTGTAAAGGCTGTCCTTTTGCTCGGTATTGTTCCGCCGTTATCGGGCTAATCGTACATGTGCCAACGATAATCAAATGGTGCTCGCTGCCTAATTAATTAGGTAAGCGCGGCTCGGGGGGCGCCGGGCAACAGAAGCCCCCCACCTTATGCAGTTGCGCTTCGGCGCCCCACGATTCTTTAATGGCGCGACGCGCAAGCGCGTCGTCGCACTGGGTACCGGGCAACGCACCGGAACGCAGTTCACTCAGCGGCTTTCAGCTTCCAGCTTTCGCCGCGGCGATCATACCAGGCCAGCATCGCGGCCAGGATGCAGATGCATCCGCCCATCGCAACCGCGCGGCCGGTGCCGAAATGCTCCGCCACCCAGCCCAGAGTCAGCGCGCCCCAGGGCATCATGCCCAGGAACGCCATCGCATAAAGCGCCACCACCCGGCCGCGCATGTCGTCGCGCGACACCAGCTGGATGATCGAATTTGTAGACCCGCCCAGCAGCATCAGGCTGAAAGCAGCGGGCATTAACAGCACCAGAGACAGTCCGTACCAGTGCGACTGGGAAAACAGGAGCAGCGAGACGCCAAAGCCCACCGCCGCCACGATCGGCGTGGTGAAAAGGTGCCGGTCCGGCACGCGCGCCAAGGCATAGGCGCCCAGAAATGCACCCGCACCGACACCGGTATAGAGGAACCCCAGCCCTTCGCTTCCCTGGTGCAGCACATCGCGCGCAAAGGCGGGCAGAAGACTGAGATAGGCCGCGCCGAAAGCCGAACATATCGCAATCAGAACCAGCGAGGCGCGGATCTCGCGCTCGCGCCAAGCATAGAGGATGCCTTCCTTCACTGCCCGCAGCGGTGCGGAATGCTTGAGCGGAGGTCGCGGCACGAACCGCATCAGGTAAAGGCTGGCAATCACCGCGCCATAAGAAAGCGCGTCGATGGAGAAACATACACCCGCGCCCACCAGTGCGATCAGAATTCCGCCCACGCTGGGACCGATCACCCGCGCCAGATTGAACATCATCGAGTTGAGCGAGATCGCATCGCGCAAATCATCCTTGCCCACCATGTCCAAGGTCATGGACTGGCGGATCGGAACATCGAAGGCGTTGATGAAGCCCTGGAACAGGGCCAGGCCAATGATCTCCCACACCGTGATCCAATGCGTCAGCGTGAGGACCGCCAGCGTTGCCGATTGCAGGCATGCGAGTGATTGCGTGATGAACAGCAGGCGCCGCCGGTCAAAACGGTCAGAGATTGCACCTCCGAACACGGAAAAGAAGAAAACCGGCACGGCCGCGGCAAAGGAGGTCACCCCCAACAGCAATGGAGAATGGGTGAGGCTGTAAACCAGCCAGCCCTGGGTGACGTTGGTGATCCAGGTTCCCATCAGAGAAACCAGCTGACCGGAAAAGAACAATCGGTAATTGCGATGCTTGAAGACTTTCAGGAACGCCAGTGCGCTCCGGTCTTCTGCCACATCTGCCGGCAACAGCTCGGGCGGCGGCACTTCCACCGGCTGAGCCTGCGGCGTCAACTCAAGATCTTCGGGCAGCACCGCTTCGACGGCACGATTCGGGCGGTTCTCGGCTGTCATTTTCAACGGGCATATACCGGGCGCCTGGCCGGCTCAAGCGACGTTTCGGCAATGTTGGCGGCTATTCGATTCTATTGCGCAATTCGAACCGAAATATCGCCGCGTTGCGCCAGAATCGCCACTTCCGTGCCCTCACCGCTTCGGCGCAAGCGCAGGTCGACCGACGCACCATCCAGGTTGAGGTTGCGGATGCGAATCTCTTCCAGGAATTTGGGCAGGAACGGATTGTGGAAGCGGATTTCGCGGCGTTCGTGATCGCAAACGATGCCGAGACAGGCTTCCAACAACGCGAACGGGGCGGCACTGGCCCAGGCCTGGGGCTGGCAGGCAACAGGATAGAGGGTCGGTGCCGTACCGCGTCGCCTCGGAAACCCGCAGAACAATTCGGGAAGCCGCATCAGTTCCATGTGGCCAGCCGCATCGAATATACCCCCGAAAATGGAGGCAGCAGCGCGCTTGAATCCATAGCGGCCGAGACCTAGTGCGATCAGGGCATTGTCGTGCGGCCAAACCGAGCCGTCATGATAGGACATGGGATTAAAGCGCGGCGCATCCGACGCCAGAGTGCGTACGCCCCAGCCTGAGAACATTTCCGGTGTCATCAGCGTCTCGGCCAGGCGTGCGGCACGATCCGCCGACGCGATCCCGCAGAACAAGACCTGCCCCGCATTGGAACTGCGCACACGGCATGGTTTTTTTGCGCCATCCAGTGCGATGGCGTAGACGCCCAGTTCCTCGCACCAGAAACGGTCCTCAAAATTCCGTCGCAATGTCTCGGCGTCGTTCATCAGCGTGTCGGCGCGGGCATGGTCGCCCAGCACGCGCGCCATCATCGCCGCGCCTTGCTTGGCGGCGTAGACATAGGCTTGCACTTCGCACAGCGCGATGGGACCGGTAGCAAGCTCGCCATTCGCGTGAAAGACGGAATCATGGCTGTCCTTCCAGCCCTGATTGACGAGGCCGTTTTCACTTTCGCGATAATATTCGACAAACCCGTCGCCATCCCGATCGCCATAACGATCGATCCAGCGCAGCGCCGCCTCGATATTGGGCCACAATTCCCGGATCGTGGCCTGGTCGCCCGTGCGCAGGAAATAGCGTGACGCCAGGAGCACGAACAAAGGCGTGGAATCGATGCTGCCGTAATAGCGGCCGAACGGCACCTCGCCCAGATTGGCCATCTCGCAGGCCCGCGTTTCGTGCAAGATCTTTCCGGGCTCCGCATCCACGCGCGGATCACTGGCGGTTGCCTGGGCCCGGGCGAGGTACCGCAGCACCCCTCGGGCCAGCGCCGGATCGATCCATAAGGTCTGCAACGCCGTGATGATCCCGTCCCGTCCAAACGGCGTCGAGAACCACGGCGTGCCGGCATAGGGATAGGGCCCGTCCGGTGTCTCGGTAATCAGCATGGAAAGATCGGCACCCGCCCGATGCAGCATCCGGTTGGCCAGTGCATTCGAACTCGTCACGGTACCGCCCAGCCGGCTGGCAATTTGCGCCGCACGCCGGGCAGCGCGGTAAGGCTGGGAGAACGGCTCAGGGTCACCTTCCGCCGCGGCGCATCGAATGGTCAGCACAATGGAGATCTGTTCGCCTGCCTTGAGATCCAGCGCATACAAGGCCTGGCCTTCCGTCAGCCGCTCCGGACTCGGTTCGAGATGGATCTCCGTTCGGCGAACCACCCCATCCAGGCCGAGATAGCGGAATGACAAACCTCCGTTTTTCACCTCGACGCTGGAAGAACCACGCAAGGGACGCTGCAGGCCGCGAATTTCAAACAAGTCGCGAAAATCAGCTTCAAAATTGAACGTCAGCCAGCAGCGTTGGGGATGAGCATCGAAATTGTGGATCGAGAACCGCTCGTAACAGGCGCCATCCCAGAGAAATTTGGAGCGCCGCACATGCAGGGTTTCGCGCGGGAGCACGATCTTCCCATTCTCGTAAATATCCGGATTGGAGAGGTCCACGGTGAGGACCACATTGTCATTTTCCACCGCCGAAGAAAGAAACAGCGGACGCTGCCCGTCGATCAGCAATTCCAGCCCGGAAAGATGGCGCGTGTCCTGATAAAACAGCCCGCCCGGCGTGAGTTCCGGATCCTTCACATCGCCCAACGCGTCGAACAGCCCGAACATGTCGCCATTCTTCAATGTGCGCGGCCAGCGCTCCTGAATGGATTCAGTTGCCTGGATATAAAAGCTAGAGGTTTCGTCAGGCGATGGCGGGAGGGGCTTGACCTCCATGGTGCACTTCCAAATCGTTCGACATCAAAATCAAGAAGCGTCAGGCGGCTTCGACCGCACCCACCGGGATTTCGTCAAAATCGGCCAACTGGCGATAAATTCGCACATATTCGCGCGCCATAGCACGGGCGCTGAAGCGTTCTTCGAAACGCGAGCGGATCGAGGGGCGGAACAGCAGGTCCAGGCGTTCGACCGCCGCGGCGGCTTGCTCGACGGTCTCGACCACAAAGCCCGTCAAGCCGTCTTCCAGAATCTCCGGCACCGAACCATGCCGGAACGCGATCACCGGCGTGGCGCAGGCCATGGCTTCGATCATCACCAGGCCGAACGGCTCGGGCCAGCAGATCGGAAACAACAGTGCCCTGGCGTTGCCCAGGAATTCCTGTTTGCGGCTGTCATTAATCTCGCCGATGAATTCGACATGCGGGCTTTTGGCCAGCATGGGCGCCACTATGTCGTCGAAATAGGCCTGGTCGACCGGATCGACCTTGGCGGCGATCTTGAGCTTCATGCCCGCGCGCCGGGCGATTTCGATGGCCTCCAGCGGACCCTTGTCGGGGCAGATGCGGCCCAGGAACGCGAGATAGCCACCCGCCCCCTTGCCTTCATGAAACTGCCTCTCCGGCAGGCCGTGATAGACCGTGCCCATCCAATTGACCGGCGGCACGGGCTTGCGCTGGTGATCGGAAATGGACACCAGCGGCATGTGCGGAAAGGCGCGATAGATATCCGGCAATTCGGGCAGATCCTGACGCCCATGAAGCGTGGTCAAGGTCTTGTGCGCCATGCTGCGAAACAGAGGGTAGTGGAAAAAATCGATATGGAAATGGATCACGTCGAAATTCGCCCGCATCTGTGCGACCCGGTCGAGCATGATCATATTGTACGGGATGGAATTGTGGATGCCGTCCAGGCGAAGGGCCCGCGGCACCACCGGCTCGAGCCTGGCGGAGGTATGCGAATCACCGCTAGCGAACAATGTCACTTCGTGACCCTGGGCCACCAATTCCTCGGTCAGCCAGGATACCACGCGCTCGGTGCCGCCATAAAGTCGCGGCGGCACACTTTCAACAAGTGGCGCAATTTGTGCAATTTTCACGGAACCAGGCCCTCGGCGACGTCCCCTTCACAACGGCTTGGTAAAGCTTCCGGTTCCCCGTCTGCTGCAATTGCGCCCAAATAGTGAAGGTCTTTTGCGAGTTCCCGCGATTGACTCCTTGTTAGCCTCGCTTACTCTAAAAAGTCTCATGGCGAAGGATTTTATCGGTTATCAGGCCCTGACGGACCAAGCGTTGCGCGGTGTGGTGCGCGACGCGCTTCGTCGTATCGAAAAATCAGGACTGATCGGCGCCCATCACTTCTACCTCACCTTCAAGACCCATGCCGAAGGTGTGGACATTCCCGATTTCCTGAAGGAACAATATCCCGACGAAATGACCATCATCATTCAGCACCAATATTGGGCGCTGAAGGTGAAAGATGATTTTTTCGAGGTCACCCTGACCTTCAAGAAGCTACCGGCGCCGTTGCATATCCCGTTCGCCGCCCTCACCGCCTTTTTCGATCCGGGGGTGCAGTTCGGGCTGCAATTTCGCAGCGAAGGCGAGGCCAAGCCGGCTTCCGGCCCTGTCATGGTGCCGGCGCCGCCTGCCGAGAATGAGCCCCAGCCCGATGCCGCCCTGCCTGCCGACAAGACCCCGGCCGGGGAGGTCGTCAGCCTGGATTCTTTCCGCAAGAAATAGTACCCGGGCCGGGCTTTTCCTGAGCAAGGCGCCATGACCGACAAATCCGTTCCCACTCGCACCGAGACCGACACTTTTGGCCCCATCCAGGTGGCGGCCGACCGCTATTGGGGTGCGCAGGCGGAACGGTCCCTGGGCAATTTCAAGATCGGTTGGGAAAAGCAGCCTCTGCCCATCGTGCGGGCCCTGGGCATCGTCAAGCGGGCCTCTGCCGAGACCAACATGGCGCTGGGGCATCTGGACAAGAAATTGGGCGAGGCCATCGTCGCGGCGGCCCAGGAAGTGATCGAAGGCAAGCTCAACGATCATTTCCCGCTGGCGGTCTGGCAGACCGGCTCGGGCACCCAGTCGAACATGAATGCCAATGAAGTGATCTCCAACCGCGCCATCGAAATGCTGGGCGGTGTGATGGGCTCCAAGAAGCCCGTCCATCCTAACGATCACGTCAATATGAGCCAGTCGTCCAACGACACTTATCCCACTGCGATGCACATCGCCTGCGCGGAAGAGATCGTGCACCGGCTGCTGCCCGCACTGCAGAAGTTGCGCAATGCGCTGAACGACAAGGCGGAAGCCTGGAAGGCGATCAT
Organism: Pseudomonadota bacterium; assembly: GCA_040389405.1. Lineage (GTDB taxonomy): Bacteria > Pseudomonadota > Alphaproteobacteria > Micropepsales > Micropepsaceae > Rhizomicrobium. Next base: position 834,857 of record JAZJZY010000003.1, read on the forward strand.
CAAGATCGGCCGCACCCATACCCAGGATGCCACGCCCATCACGCTGGGCCAGGAATTCTCAGGCTACACCACCCAGATTCAGAATGGCATCGAGCGCATCGAGCAAACCTTGCCCAAGCTGATGCAACTGGCACAGGGTGGCACCGCCGTCGGCACCGGCCTGAATGCACCGGTGGGCTTCGACAAGATGGTGGCCGAACGCATCGCCGCCATCACGCAGATGGCGTTCACCACCGCGCCCAACAAATTCGAGGCCCTGGCCGCCCATGACGCCATGGTATTCAGCCATGGCGCGATCAACACGGTGGCCGCCAGCCTGTTCAAGATCGCCAACGATATCCGCCTTCTGGGCTCCGGGCCGCGTTCGGGGCTGGGCGAGTTGTCGTTGCCGGAAAACGAGCCCGGCTCGTCGATCATGCCCGGCAAGGTCAATCCCACCCAATGCGAAGCGATGACCCAGGTCTGTGTGCAGATCTTCGGCAACAACGCCGCGCTGACCTTCGCCGACAGCCAGGGTCATTTCGAGCTCAACGTCTACAACCCGGTGATGGCTTATAATTTCCTGCAGAGCGTGCGGCTGATGGCCGATGCATCCGTGAGTTTCACCGACAATTGCGTGGTGGGGATTGAGCCGCGCCTGGACAACATCAAGGCCGGGCTGGAACGCTCGCTGATGCTGGTGACGGCGCTGGCGCCCAAGATCGGTTACGACAACGCCGCCAAGATCGCCAAGACCGCACACAAGAACGGCACCACTTTGAAAGAAGAAGCGGTCAAGGGCGGCTATGTCACGGCCGAAGAATTCGACGCCGTGGTTCGTCCCGAAGACATGATCGCACCGAAGTGACCGCGAAGCGGTCATCCTCGGCGAGCGCGTAAGCGCGAGGGAAGAGGATCCAGTTGTTAAAAAAGCGCTCCTTTTCTCTGACGGGTCACCGCACTTCGGTGGCGCTGGAAGAGGAATTCTGGGTGATACTGGATGGCGAGGCCAAGAAAACCGGGCGCAGTCTGGCGGCGCTGGTGCAATTCATCGACGGAAACCGGGGCACTCGCCCCCTGGCCAGTGCGCTGCGCCTCCACGCCCTTGCCGTGAGCCGCACCCACATTTAATCTTGGCTGCATGATCACGCTCTATCACGCCCCCAAATCGCGCTCGACCCGCATGATCTTCCTGCTGGAAGAATTGGGCGCGCCTTATGAAATCAAGATTGTATCGATCCGGCGCGGCGACGGCAGCGGCGCAGCCGATGAAAGCAATCCGCACCCCCATGCCAAGGTGCCGGCTATCCGTCACGGCAACGAAGTCGTGTTCGAATCCTCCGCCATCGTGAATTATCTCACCGATACCTTTCCCGATGCCGGACTGGCTCCCAGGCCGGGCGAAGCTGGACGCGGGCAATACCTCACCATGCTGGCCTATTATGGCGATGTGGTGGAACCGTCCTTTGTTTCCAAATTCATGAAGATGGATGTGCCGCGCGGCACGGCCGGCTGGGTCGCAGTGGAAGAAGTGATGCCCTATATCGACAAGCTGTTGACGGCGCAGCCCTATATCGCGGGCGAGAAATTCACGGGCGCAGATATTCTCTATGCCACCACCTTCGGCATGTTCGCGCAAAACCCGATGATGCCCAAGCTGGCGTCGGTAGAGGCCTATGTGAAACGCTGCCTGGACCGGCCCGCCTATGCGCGGGCGATGGCGAAGGACGCGGGCTAACCGATGGCCGAGATCGTCAATCTGCGCCAGGCCCGCAAGGCCAAGGCGCGCGACGAGAAGGCCAAGACCGCCGACGCGAACCGCACCTTGCACGGCACGCCCAAACGCCTGCGCGATCTGGCCAAAGCGCGTAGCGAGAAATCGGCCCGCGATCTGGACGCGCACAAAAAGGATTAGCTGTAGAGATCCTTATAGGTTTCCCGCAGCAAAGCCTTCTGCACTTTGCCCATGGCATTGCGCGGAAGATCGCCCACGAACAGGACCCGCTTGGGCAGCTTGTAAGCCGCCAGCCGATCTTTCAACGCCCCGATCACGTCGGCCTCCGTCAACGCAGCGCCCGCTTCCTTCGCCACCACCGCCGTCACGCCCTCGCCGAAATCGGGATGGGCGACGCCGATCACCGCGCTTTCCACCACACCCGGCAGCGCGTCGATCTCGCCTTCGACTTCCTTGGGATAGACATTGAAGCCGCCGGAAATCACCAGATCCTTGCCCCGTCCCACGATCGCGACATAGCCGTTCGCGTCGATGACGCCCAGATCGCCGGTGATGAAGAATCCGTCAGCGCGAAATTCGGCCCTGGTCTTTTCCGGCATCCGCCAATAGCCCGTAAACACGTTGGGACCGCGCACTTCGATCATGCCGATCTCGCCTTGCGCCAATGCATGGCCGGTTTCCGGATCGGTAATGCGGATGTCTACACCCGGCAAAGGCGGCCCCACCGTTCCGGCAACACGCGCGCCGTCATAGGGGTTCGACGTGTTCATGTTGGTTTCAGTCATGCCGTAGCGTTCAAGGATGGCGTGCCCCGTGCGCGCCTGCCAGTCATGATGTGTCTCGCTCAAAAGCGGCGCCGAACCCGACACGAACAGGCGCATATGCTTCGTGGCCTCTTGCGTCAGTCGCGCATCCGACAGCAGCCGGGTATAGAAAGTTGGTACCCCCATCATCACCGTCGCCTGCGGCATCAAGCGGAACATCTCGTCCATATCCGGCTTGGGCAGAAACAGCATGGCGGCGCCCGACATCAGCACCGTGTTGGTCGCCACGAACAGTCCATGCGTGTGATAGATGGGCAGCGCGTGCAGCAGTACGTCGCGATCGGTGAATTGCCAGAGTCGCGCCAAGGTGCGGGCATTCGACGCCAGGTTTTCGTGACTGAGCATCGCGCCCTTGGAACGCCCCGTGGTGCCCGAGGTGTAGAGGATCGCAGCGAGATCGCCCGGCCCGCGCGCGACATCGTCAAATCGTTCCGGCTGCCGCGCTGCCAGTTCCAGCAGGCTGCCGCTTTGCCCATCGGTTCCCAAACTCGCGACCGCAAAGCCCGTCACCATGTCTTCGCGTCCCGGTGCCGCAACGAACAGCACCGGTTCTGCGTCCTCCACGAAATAGGCCAGCTCGGCGCGGGTATAGGCGGTGTTGAGCGGCAGCCAGGCAGCACCCGCCCGCACGCAGGCCAGATACAGCGCGATGGCTTCCGGGCTCTTTTCCACTTGCGCCACCACCCGGTCGCCCGGCTTCACGCCCAGCGCCTGCAGCGCATGCGCCAGCCGCGCCGATAGGGCATCCAGCCCGCCATAAGTGAGCGCCCGGCCATCCGCCGTGGTGATGAAAGCGCGGTCCGGCGCGGTGGCCGGGAACTGGTCCAGAAGATGCGAAGCCATGGGGTTTTGTGCGGGCTTCGGCCCTATCCCGGCAAGAGAACAAAAGCAGGACTTTTGCGTGCCGCCCCTGCTAGAATATCGGACTCATGAGCCATCACCCTTATTCCGACCCGCTGGACGCGGCCTTCGGCGACGGCGAGCCGTCCGCCCCGGTGCTCCGCGATCCGCCCTACCTCGCCGGCCTCAACAAGGAGCAGCGCGAGGCCGTGGAGACCGTGGACGGCCCCGTGCTGGTGCTGGCCGGGGCCGGAACCGGCAAGACCCGCGTCCTTACCACCCGCCTGGCGCACATCCTGGCCACCCGCCGGGCATGGCCCGGCCAGATCCTGTCGGTGACCTTCACCAACAAGGCCGCCCGCGAAATGAAGGAGCGCATCGGCGCCCTGATCGGCGGGGTGGTCGAAGGCATGCAATGGCTGGGCACCTTCCATTCCATCGGCGCCAAGATGCTGCGCCGCCATGCCGAGCTGGCGGGATTGAAAAGCAATTTTACCATTCTGGACAGCGACGACCAGCTCCGCTTGATGAAGCAGTTGGTGGACGCCGAAGGCATCGACGAAAAGCGCTGGCCGGTGCGGACCCTGGCCTCGATGATCGACAATTGGAAAAATCGCGGATTGCGTCCCGACGATGTCTCCGACAATGACGGCCAGGGCTACGCCTTCGGCAAAGGCAAAACGCTTTATCGCCAATATCAGGAACGGCTGCGCGCCCTGAACGCGGCGGATTTCGGCGATCTGCTGCTGGAGACGTTGCACATCCTCAAGACCAATCCCGACATCCTGGACGATTACCGCGACCGCTTCCGCTACATGCTGGTCGACGAATATCAGGACACCAATGTGGTGCAGTATCTCTGGCTCAAGCTGCTGGCCAGCAAGAGCGGCAATGTCTGCGTGGTGGGCGATGACGATCAGTCGATCTATGCCTGGCGCGGCGCGGAAGTGGAAAACATCCTGCGCTTCGAGCATGACTTTCCCGGCGCCAAGGTGATCCGGCTGGAGCGGAATTACCGCTCCACCCCCGTGATATTGGGCGCGGCCTCGGGCTTGATCGCCGCCAACAAGGGCCGGCTGGGCAAGACCTTGTGGACCGAAGGCGATCCGGGCGAACAGATCCGCGTCCAGGGCGTCTGGGACGCCGAGGAAGAAGCCCGCAACGTCGCTGCCGAAGCGGAAGACCTGCATCGCCAGGGCGCGCGGTTCGGCGACATGGCGATTTTAGTGCGTGCCTCGTTCCAGATGCGCGAATTCGAAGACCGCTTTATCTCACTGGGCCTGCCCTATCGCGTGATCGGCGGCCCGCGTTTCTATGAACGGGCGGAAATTCGCGATGCCATGGCGTATCTGCGTCTGATCGCCCAGGGCGATGACGATCTGGCGTTCGAACGCATCGTCAACAAGCCCAAGCGCGGTATCGGCGATGCCAGCGTCGCAACCCTGCACACCTTTGCCCGCGCCCGGCAATCGCCGCTGCTGTCGGCGGCGCGCGAAATCGCCGAGACCGATGAGCTGCCGCCCAAGGCGCGCAAGGCGCTGAACGAATTGACCGCCAACTTTGCGCGCTGGACGGAAACCGCAAGCGTGCTGCCGCATACCGAGCTGGCGGAAATGGTGCTGGATGAATCCGGCTATACCGACATGCTGAAAGCCGACAAGTCGGCGGAAGCCCCCGGACGGCTGGACAATCTCAAGGAATTTGTCCGCTCGATGGAAGGGTTTGAATCGCTGGCGGGTTTTCTGGAGCATGTCAGCCTGGTGATGGAAATCGCCCAGGACGAATCCGGCGACCGCATCAATCTGATGACCCTGCATGCCGCCAAGGGGCTCGAATTCAACACCGTCTTCCTGCCCGGCTGGGAAGAAGGCTTGTTCCCAAGCCAGCGCACCATGGACGAAAGCGGCGTGGCCGGATTGGAAGAAGAACGCCGCCTGGCCTATGTCGGCCTGACGCGGGCGAAGCAGCGGGCGCGCATTTCCTTCGCCGCCAACCGACGGGTGCATGGCAGCTGGCAAAGCGCGCTGCCGTCGCGCTTTCTCAGCGAAATTCCCGAGAACCATGTCGAGACCACTCTGAATGAAGGCTTTTATGGCGGCGCCACGGGTTTCCGCGACAATGCCGGCGGTCCGGCCTTCGCCAGCACCTATGAAAGCCCCGGCTGGAAGCGGGCCCAGGCCAACCGCGCCGCCGCTCAGGGCCGCACGCGCCCGCCCATGATCGAGGCGCAGGCCTATGCCGTGCAGACCAGCGATCCTGAAGCCTCGCATTACGCGCGCGGCGACCGTGTCTTCCACCAGAAATTCGGCTATGGCCGGGTGCGCTATGTGGAAGGCAACAAACTGACCGTCGATTTCGACAAGGCCGGCGAAAAGAAAGTCATCGACCAGTTCGTGTCGCGGGCATAACGCTCAACCTTATTTTGTCATGGCCCGCCGGAGTGCGGGCCATCCAGGTGACCGAAACGCGTCTCACAGATCTTCAGCCAAATCTTTCCATTCTTCGTTGTTCTGCTGAATGAGATTCAGCTTCCATTCGCGCTTGTATTTCTTCATTTGAGTCTCGCGATGAATGGCGGCGTGGATATCGCCGAAGATTTCGTAATAGACCAACCTCGTTACACCATATCGTTTGGTAAATCCCGGCACCAAACCTTCACGATGCTCGCCAAGTCGCCGTGCGAGATCATTGGTCACACCAATGTAAAGCGTGCCATTGCGCTTGCTTGCGAGGATATAAACATAATAGGTGTTCGACACGGGCCCGGTCACCTGGATGGCCCGGATTCCCGGGCCATGACATTATAACGGATTCGAATAGCATGACGTCCTCGCCGCCTCTCTGGAAAGCCTCCGTCGCGCTGGCCAAGGCCGAGGCACCCGACATGGCCTCACTGCTGGAGTTGGCTTCCAATCCGCAAGCCGTGCTGATCGCCGAAGAACCGTTCGGGCCTGGCGCCGTAGTCGAAGCTCTGTACACGGAAGAACCTGACGCCGCCCAATTGTCCCGCATCGCGGGCCGCGAGATTACGGTCGCCCCCCTGCCCGACCAGGATTGGATTCGTCTTTCCCAGGAAGGCTTGCCGCCGGTGCGCGCCGGCCGCTTCTTCGTCTATGGCGCGCATGACGCCGGCATGGTGCCGCACGGCGTCATCCCGATGCGGATCGAAGCAGGCCTCGCCTTCGGCACCGGCCATCACGAAACCACCGCACTGTGCCTGGCCGTGTTGTCAGGTTTGGCGCGACGCCGGGCTTACACCAATGTGCTGGACCTGGGCTGCGGTACCGGCCTGCTCGCCATCGGTGCCGCCAAGCTGTGGAAGAAACCGGTGCTGGCATCCGACATCGATCCCGTCGCCATCGAAGTCACCGATGAAAATGCCGTGAGCAATGGTGTTGGCCCGCTGGTGCGGGGTGTAGTGGCGGATGGGTTGATCAATCCCGTGCTGGCCGCATCCGCGCCTTATGATCTGATCATCGCCAACATCCTGGCGGGACCGCTGACCCGCCTGATGCCGCAGATCGTGGATGCGCTGGCACCCGGCGCAACCCTGGTTTTGTCGGGCCTGCTGCACAATCAGGAAGCCATGATCCTGAGCTTTTACCATGGGTTGCGGTTCCTCGGCCGCCATCGGGAAGGCCCCTGGAGCGCGCTGGTCTTGGAGAAGCCGGGACGCTAGGCTTTCCGGGCCCAGCAGCCCGAAAGAATAGTCATGGATAAAACCACGTCCTTCCAGACCTATGACGACCGGTCCGATGCCGTCACCGTGGCGCCGCGCCTGGCGGCGTTGCGCACAGAACTGGCGACGCGCGGGCTGGACGGTTTCGTGGTGCCGCATTCCGACGCGCACCAGAACGAATATCTGCCCGCCAATGCCGAGCGCCTGGCCTGGCTGACATCCTTCACGGGTTCGGCGGGTGCGGCGGTGGTGCTGGCGGACAAGGCGGCGATCTTTGTCGATGGCCGCTACACGTTGCAGGTTCGCGCCCAGACCGACACGTCCCTGTTCGAGCCACGCGACCTGGTGGCGGAAGGCCCGCAAGGCTGGATCCCCGATCATCTCCCGAAAGGCGCCAAGCTGGGTTTCGATCCCTGGCTGGTCACCGGCAATGGCGCGGCCGGTTTGCGCCACGCGGCAGACCGGGTTGGTGCCAGCCTGGTGTCGTGCGACAGCAATCCACTCGACGCGGTATGGACCGACCGGCCACCGCAGCCGGCTGGCAAAGCGGTACCGCATGCGATGAATCTGGCGGGCGAGGACAGTCCGTCCAAGCGCGCACGCGTCGCGGCGGCGCTGCGGAAGCATCACGCCGATGCCGCCGTGATCACCTTGTGCGATTCCGTCTGCTGGCTGTTCAACATCCGCGGCGACGATCTGCCCCATACGCCCTTCGTGCTGGGCTTCGCGATCCTGCGTGCCGATGGCAGCGCCGATCTTTTCCTGGACGAGAACAAGTGCTCGCCCGAACTGATCGCGCATCTGGGCGATGGCGTGCGCCTGTCACCCATGTCCGCCTTCACGGCCGCGCTGGACGCCCTGAGCGTCAAGACGGTGCTGGCCGATCCCGCCACCGCCGCCGCGGCAATCTTCGACCGGCTGAACAAGGCCGGCGCGAAAGTGAAAAACGGCGCCGATCCCTGCCAGTTGCCCAAGGCCTGCAAGAATCCGCTGGAACTGGAAGGCACCCGCAAAGCGCATATCCGCGACGGGGCGGCGCTGTCGCGGTTTCTGTCCTGGTTCGCGCGCGAGGCGCCCAATGGCGCGCTGACCGAGATCGATGCCGCCCAGGCACTGGAGGGATTTCGCCGCGCCACCAATTATCTGTCCGACCTGTCGTTCGATTCCATTTCCGGCGCGGGGTCTAATGGCGCCATCGTGCATTATCGCGTCACGCGCTCGACCAACGCACCCATCCTGAAAGATCAGATGTTTCTGATCGATTCCGGGGCGCAGTACCCCGACGGCACCACCGACGTCACCCGCACCGTGATCGTCGGCGCACCCACCCCGGAAATGCGCGACCGCTTCACCCGCGTGCTGAAGGGCCATATCGCACTCGCCACCGCACGTTTCCCGGAAGGCACCATCGGCATGCAGCTCGACAGTTTCGCGCGGCGGCCTTTGTGGGAGGCGGGCCTGGATTACGATCACGGCACCGGCCATGGCGTCGGATCTTACCTCTCCGTGCATGAAGGGCCGCAGAACATCTCCAAGCGTCCGGTCAGCCAGCCCTTGATGCCCGGCATGATCTGTTCCAACGAGCCCGGCTATTACAAGACCGGCGAATACGGCATCCGCATCGAAAATCTGGTGGTGGTGACGGAGCCCAAACCGCTTCCCGATGGCGAGCGGCCGATGATGGGTTTCGAGACCATCACCCTGGCGCCGATCGATCTCAATCTGGTCGAACCCGGCCTGCTGACCGATGGCGAGCGCATCTGGTTGAACGCCTATCACGCGCGGGTATTGGAAACGTTGCGTCCGCTGGTGGATGAGGAAACCCGCGCCTGGTTGGAAACGGCAACGCGGGCGGTTTAGCCGATTAGTTTAAGCCAGGCATCTTCGTCCATCACCTGGACATTGTGCTTTTGCGCGTCCTTGAGCTTGGAGCCCGCGCCCGGTCCCGCCACCACGATATCGGTCTTGGCGGATACGGAGCCTGATACTTTTGCGCCCAGCGACTCCGCCCGCGCCTTGGCTTCCTGGCGGGTCATCTTTTCCAGGGTGCCGGTGAAGACCACTGTCTTGCCCGACACCGGCGAGGATTTGGCCGGTGCGGCCATCGCCGTCACATCCAGCCACGCCAGCAGCCGGTCCAGCGCCTTCACATTGTGCTTTTCGCCGAAGAAATCGCAGATCGCTTCCGCGACAATGCCGCCAATGCCCTCCAGGCTCTCCAATTCCTCGCGCGCATTTTCCGCCTTCATGCCATCCAGGAAAGCGTCGATGGTGCGGTAATGGCGTGCGATCAGCCGCGCCGTGGTCTCGCCGACATGGCGGATGCCCAGCGCATTGATCAACCGGTCCAGAGAAATCTTCCGGCGGTGCTCGATGGCCGCCATCAGATTTTCCACCACCTTGTCTTCGCGGTCCTCTTTCTTCGTCTTGGCCTTGACCGGATCCTTGCCTTCGGCGGCGCGGCGCTCTTCCGACAATGCGGCGCGATGTTCCGCCAGCACCTTGCTCACTTTTTCCGGCTTCTCGGTCAGCGCGAAAATATCGGCTGGCTCCTTCAACAATCCCTTGTCATGGAACAGTTCGATCAGGGTGCCGCCCAGGCCCTCGATGTCGAAGCCGTCGCGAGCAACGAAATATTTAAGGCGTTCCACTGTCTGGGCGTCGCAGATCAGCCCGCCGGTGCAACGCCGGTCCACATCGACCTTCCCGGTTTTCTCATCCACCTCCCGCACGGCATGGCTGCCGCAGATCGGGCATTTGTCGGGAAATTTGTAGGGCTTCGCGCCACGTGGCCGCTTGTCGGTGAGCACCCGCACGATCTGCGGAATCACGTCACCGGCACGCTGGATCACCACCGTGTCGCCGATCCGCGCGTCGAGCCGCGCGATTTCGTCCTCATTGTGCAAGGTGGCGTTGCGCACCACCACACCGCCCACCGTGACGGGCTTCAGTCGCGCCACCGGCGCCAGCTTGCCGGTACGGCCGACCTGGATCTCGATATCTTCCAGCACGGTCTCGGCCTGCTCCGCGGGGAATTTGTGCGCGGTGGCCCAGCGGGGGCTACGCGAAACGAAACCCAGCCGCTCCTGCAGATCGAGCCGGTCCACCTTGTAGACCACGCCGTCAATGTCATAGCCCAGCCGGGCCCGGCGGGTTTCGATATCGCGATAGAATTTGAGAACCTGGTCCAACGTCTCACAACGCTTCACCAGCGGATTGACGGTGAACCCATACTCCCGGAATTTTTCCAGCATGCCGGATTGCGTCTTGGCGGGAAGCTCGCTGATCTCACCCCAGGTATAGGCAAAGAAATTGAGCGTGCGGCCTGCCGTGATCGACGGATCGAGCTGGCGCACGGAGCCCGCGGCGGAGTTGCGCGGATTGGCATAGACCGGTTTGCCGTCTTTGGCCTGTCGCTTGTTGAGGGCCTCGAAGGCCTTATGGGTCATGTAGACTTCGCCGCGCACTTCCAACACGGCGGGCGGCTTACCTTTCAGCCGCAGCGGAATGTCGGAGATGGTGCGCAGATTGGGGGTTATGTCTTCGCCCTCCTGACCGTCGCCCCGCGTGGCGCCCTGCACCAGAACGCCCTTCTCATAGCGCAGCGAGGCGGAGAGGCCATCGATCTTGGGTTCCGCCATCACCGCGATCTCTTCGCCGTCCTTCAGTCCCAGGAAACGGCGGACCCGGCCCAGGAATTCCGCCACGTCTTCATCGCTGAAGGCATTGTCCAGCGACAGCATCGGGCGGGCATGGATGACCTTGGCGAATTTTTCCGACGCCTTGGCGCCGACCCGGTGCGAGGGACTGTCGGGCCGCACCAGCAACGGGAAACGTTCCTCGATCGCGGCGTTGCGGCGGCGCAAGGCGTCATAGTCCGCATCGCTGATGGTGGGTGCGTCGTCGGCGTGATAGCGGCGGTCATGCTCGGCGATCTCGCGCGCCAGCCGGTCCAGCTCTTTTTCCGCATCGGCGGAAGACAGTTTATCGACCGGCTTGCTGGTCACGCGGATTTGGCCCGCTTGCGCGCCGGCTTGGACCGCGATGCTTCGGCCACCAGCCGCTTGGCGGCGGCGCGCGCTTCCTCGGTGACATTGGCGCCCGACAGCATGCGGGCGATTTCTTCCAGCCGCGCGTCGTCTTCCAGCATCACGATGCGGGTCTTGTCGCCGACCCGGGAGATGCGGAAATGCCGGGCCGCCCGCGCCGCGACCTGCGGCGAATGGGTGACCAGCAGAACCTGGGTGGTTTCCGCCAACCGTTGCAGCCGTTCGCCCACCGCATCGGCCACCGCGCCACCGACACCGCGATCCACTTCGTCGAACACCATGGCGGTGGGCGGCGATGTTTGGGCCAAGGCCACTTTCAGCGCCAGCGAAAAGCGCGCCAACTCGCCGCCCGAAGCGATCTTCGCCAGCGAGCCGAAGGCCGCGCCTTCGACCGTGGCGACTTCAAACGCGATTTTCTCCAGCCCGTTTGCCGTGCCTGCATCATCCGCCAAGGCTTCCAGCGCGACGCGGAATTTGGCGTGACCCAGTTTCAGGGGTGTCAACTCGGCGGCGACCGCGGCTTCCAGCTTCGTCGCGGCCGCAGCTCGGTTCTTCGACAATTTGCGGGCCGCATCCAGATAAGCCTGATGCGCGCTTGTAACAGCCGCCTGCGCATTCTTCAGCGATGTGCCGCTTCCGTCCAGCGCCTCGCGTTGCGCTAGGAATTCTGCAAGCACCGCCGGCAGCCCATTGGGCGTGGTGCCATATTTGCGGGCCAGGGCACGCAATTCGAACAACCGCTCTTCCTTGCGCTCCAATACAGCGGTGTCGGTATCCAGGCTGGCCAGCAGGGCATCGAGTTCGCGGCGCGCTTCCTCGGTCTGCGCAAATGCCTGCTCCAGCGCCGCTTCCGCCGCTGCGGCACGCTTGCGCGCCTCTTCCTGCAGGCGCGACAACTTCTTCAGGGCGGTGGCAAGCGACGCCTCCGCGCCGCGCTCTCCCGACAGCGCGTCCGTCGCCGCGCTCAAATCTTCGGCGATGCGAGCTGCGTTCATCATTAGAGCGCGCTCGCCGGCCAGACTTTCTTCTTCGCCCGGCTGCGGATCGAAGCCCGACAGCTCCTTGGCGGCGGCGCGAACATAATCGGCATTCTTCTGCGCCTCGGCGGCCTGGGCCTTGAGACCGGCCAGCGCATCCCGCGCCACATCCCACTGCGCATACAGCGCCGCAACATCGCGCGCCGCGTTCTCCAGCGCCCCGAATGAATCCAGCAAGCCGCGATGGGTGGCGATGTCGAACAGGCCGCGATCGTCGGCTTGTCCATGCACTTCCAGCAACAGGCCGCCCAGATCCTTGAGCAGGCCCACGCTCACCGCTTCGTCATTGATGAAAGCCCGGGATTTGCCGTCGGCGGCCAGGCTGCGGCGCAGCACGATCTCGCCTTCGTGCGCCATCGCCTGATCCTTCAGCAAGGCGCGCGCCCCATGCGAGGCAGCGGGATCGAACACGGCCGTGGCGGAGCCTTGCGCCGCCCCCGGGCGCACGCCCGCACGGCCGCGCCCGCCCACCGCCAGCCCCAGCGAATCCAGCAAGATGGATTTGCCCGCCCCGGTTTCGCCGGTCAGGACATTGAGGCCGGGCGCGAATTCCAGTGCGGCCTGCTCGATCAGAACGATGTCGCGGACCGTCAGTGCGGCGAGCATCGGAAAACGACTCTCAGAGGATCCGGCGGAAAGCTTGGCTGATCCAGGAGCCTTTGTCTTCCTTGGGCTTGAGATTGCGGCCCTTCAGGATGGTGTAGGCGTCCGTGTACCATTGGCTGCCGGGATAGTTGGCGCCCAGCACGGCGGCGGCGGTCTGGGCTTCGCTGTCCAGGCCCAGCGCATAATAGGCCTCGGTCAGCCGCTCCAGCGCTTCGGCGATCTGGGGGGTGGTCTGATATTGCTGCACCACCGCCTTGAAGCGGTTGATGCCGCCAATGTAATCGCCCCGGGTCAGGTAATAGCGGCCGACCGCCATTTCCTTGCCGGCCAGATGATCCTGCGTCAGGTCGATCTTGAGGGTGGCGTCGCGGGCATATTCGGTATCGGGGAAGCGCTGCACCACGTCCTGCAACGCCACCAGAGCGCCTGCCGTGTTTGCCTGATCGCGATTGACGTCCACGATCTGCTCATACAGCGAGATAGCCTTCAGATAGAAGGCGTAGGCGACTTCGTGGCTGCCGGGATGCAGTGAGATATATTGGTCGGCGGTGGCGACCGCATCGCCATACTTGTTGGCCTGATAGGAAGAGAAAGCGCTCATCAGCATGGCGCGCCGCGCCCACACCGAATAGGGATGCTGGCGGTCCACTTCATTGAACTGCTTGGCGGCTTCTTCCCAGTTGCGCTTGTTGATCTGGGCCCAGCCATCGCCATAGATCTGTTCCACCGGACGTTCGCGATATTCGGCGGCATCCTTGTTCAGGTCGTTGCTGGCATCGTCCTTGTCCAGGCCCAGCAGGCTGCAGCCGCCCATTGCGGTTCCCAGGGCCAGCACCAGAAGCACAGCGCGGATGGATCGGGCAGAAAAACGGCCAGGAATCGGCATCGGTCGGCGAACCTCGAGAATTGCACTGTTCGGACAATAGCTTACGCCTGACGGCGGCTCCAGTCCGGACCAGGATTTTCTTATAGCACAAGCCCGGGCGGGTCAGGGAAGCGTGACGAATTCGTAATTGCCGGAATCCGAAAAAAGAGCCCGGAGCAGCCGGTTGTTGAGGCCATGGCCGGAGCGGACGCCTTCGAACCGGGCGATCAGGGGCGCGCCCGCCAGCGCCATATCGCCGATGGCATCCAGGATTTTGTGGCGGACAAACTCGTCGGCGAAGCGCTGGCGGTCCGGATTGATCACGCCCGTGTCGTCCAGCGCCAGGGTGTTTTCCAGCGACGCGCCCTTGGCCAGGTTCATGGCGTTGAGTGCATCCAGATCCTTGAGAAAGCCAAAGGTGCGGGCCGGTGCGATCAGGTCACGGAAATTTTCCGGCGAAAACGCGAAATGGAAATCCTGGCGCCCGATCGCGGGCGTGTCGTATTCGAGCAGGAAATCATAACTCGCCGCGCCTGCTGGATGGAGCGCCGCATGCGCGTCCTTTTCGGACACGCGCACTTCCCGCAACAGCCGGATCGCGCGGTGCGGTACATCAATCGGGATCAACCCCACCTGCTCGATCAACACAAGGTAGGACAATGCATCGCCGTCCAGGATGGGTGGCTCCGGCCCGTCCAAAGTGACGGTGAGATCGTCGATCCCCGCCCCTGCTACGGCCGCCATCAGATGCTCGATGACGCCAACGCTGACACCGTCCTGTTCGATTACGGTGCCGAGCCGCGTCTCGCTCACCCGGTCGTAGCGGGCCCGTATCTCGGCATTGGCCCTGTCGCTGCGCCGGAAAATCACGCCCTGGCCCGCCATTCCCGGCGCCAAAGTCATGGTCACAGGTGTCCCGGCATGCAAAGCGGTGCCGGACACGGTAAGCTCACGGGCAAGCGTGTTTCGAAAAGACATGACCGCCTTATAGCAAACTGGCCGTTCCGTACCATCGACCGGATAAAGGCAAGACATGGGTGTTCGCGGCAAGACGGCTTTTCTGGCGATCGCCCTTTTGCTGATGGCAGCGGGGGTGCGAGCCGACACCGTCGCCGACCTGCCCTATCGCATCGGCGGGGATGGTCGCGTCAGCACAGACGTCTTTGTCGATGGTCAGGGGCCGTTCAATTTCCTGCTGGATACCGCCTCCAGCCGCACCATGCTGTTCGAACATCTGCGCCAGAAGCTGAACCTCACCCAATCCGAAGCGGGCAGCCTCAAAGTCTACGCGATGAACAATATCGGCAGCGCCATGCCGGTGAAGCCCCGCGAATTGCGCCTGGCGGACCGATCCATCACGGGACTGACCTTGGGCGTGTTGCCGGACGATGTGCATCCGCCGGAAGGCGTGCAAGGCGCGGACGGCATATTGGGCATGGATGCGCTGTCGGAGTATTTCCTGATGGTGGATCACGACGCGCTGCGTCTGAAGCTGATGGATCCCAAGTCGCCCGACACCAATATCTACCGCGAATGGCCGTCCGCCGAGCTGGTGCCCTATCGGGCCAAGGATATCGACGTCACGTTATGGTGGTTGCGTGCCGAATTCGGCAAACAGTCGGTGACCGCCCTGTTGGACATGGGTTCTGGCATCACCATGCTGAACTGGAATGCGGCAGAACGGCTGGGTATCCGGCGCGTAGATTTCGAGAACCAGCCGATCCCGCAAAACCTGCGTGACGCGCTGGGAACATTGGAGCCGGTGGTGACCGTCAAGGGCCTCACCATCACCATGGCGGGCCGCACCTTCCCGGCCCAAACCGTGATTATCGCGAACGCATCGGTGTTCCGCTATTTCGGATTGGACAAGAAAGCCGCCGCCATCATCGGTCCCGCAATGTTGCGCTACAATTCCCTAGCGATCGATTTCAACAAGCAGCGCATTTATATCGGCCCGACCAACAGACAGGCTCTGATCGACCGGCCTTCCTGAGGCAATCGAGCCTAGCGCGACATTGGCGCAAGCGCCGCGGCGATATCCGGTTTGTTTTCGAGAGACGGCAGGAACCCCGGAGGCTTTCTTGCAGCCGCCGCATGCTCGAAAGCCGCGCCCAACGCCAGTAACCGCGCTTCCGACCAGGCGGATCCGATGAAGGAAAGGCCCACCGGCAGATCCTGCACATACCCCATGGGTACGGTGAGATGCGGATAGCCAGACACCGCAGGCAGGAAGGATGCACCCGGCCCGTCATTGTCGCCCTTGATCACATCAAGGCGGAAAACCATGTCCTCGGTGACGCGGATCAAAGCGTCAAGACGATTGTCCTTTAAGGTTTTGTCCAGCAAAGCGCGGGTGCTGGTCAGCAGATCCTCGCGCGCCTGGAGATAGGCGGGATCGTCCAGCCCGTCCTTCTCATTCGCCATCTCGAAATAGTCCTGGTCGAACAGCGCCAACTCCCGCGGCGTGCGGGCATTGAAGGCGATCAGGTCGGCCAGGGTTTTGGGACCGGCGCCCGGAAGGCTTTGCAGATAGACACCGATGTCGTGCTTGAACTCGAACTTCAGCACCGTGCCTTCCGCGTCCGAGGCGATCAGCGGCCTGATGAAACCGCGAATTTCGACGATCTCGGCCCCCTGCTGCCGCAGGATGGCGATGGCATGCTGCAGAAGCGGCTCCGTCGCCGATGACGGTTGGTCTGCCGGCGGCAAAATCACGCCCAGCCTTTTTCCCTTCAGCGATGCGCCGCCCAGGGTTGCATAATCCACGCGATGGGCATCGGCTGGTGCGGTGGCGCTGTCCTGCGGGTCGCTGCCCGCCATGGCGGACAACAGCAGCGCCGCATCGGCCACATTGCGCGCCATCGGCCCTGCTGTGTCCTGGGTATGGGAAATCGGGACGATATGGGTGCGCGACACCAGCCCGACGGTCGGCTTCAGCGACACCAGACTGTTGAAGGCGCCGGGACAGACCAGCGAGCCATTGGTTTCGGTGCCCAACCCCGCCGCCGCCAGGCTGGCGGCAATCGCAGCGCCGCTTCCCGCGCTGGAGCCGCAGGTGCTGCGGTCCAGCACATAAGGATTACGAGTCCACCCACCGATCGCCGACCAACCGCTGATGGAATGGGTGGAACGGATGTTGGCCCACTCGCTCAAATTCGTCTTGCCCAGGATGATGGCCCCCGCCGCGCGCAGCCGTGCGATCACCGGAGCATCGCGATGGGTGATATTGTTGGCCAGCGCCAGCGAACCCGCCGTGGTCGGCATGGGATCGAGGGTTTCGATATTGTCCTTCACCAGGATCGGAATGCCATGCAGCGGCCCGCGCAACCGCCCGGCCTTGCGTTCCGCATCCAGCTCCTGCGCCTGCGCCACGGCGTCGGGGTTGAGCGCGATGACGCTATGCAGCTGTGGATCGATGGCAGCGATCCGCGCCTGATAGGCCTGCACCAGGCCTGCCGCATCGATCCGGCCTGCCGCCATGTCCGACTGCAAGGTCGCGATGTCCTTGTCCACCACATCGTAGGGCGCCCCGAACGCGGGAGCGCCCAGCCCAACAGACAGCCCCACCGCCAAAATCAATGCCCGCATATGCGCCCCCCGGATCGGGCCATGATAGCGTCAGAGCCGCTTCTGCAGAAATACCAAGGTGAGCCAGCGATCGAATTTGCGGCCTGCCTCGGGCAGCCGCCCGACTTCCTCGAAGCCAAAAGTCTTGTGCAGCGCAATGCTCAGGCCATTGTCGCTGTCGACCCCACCTATCAGGACATGCAGGCCCTGGGCGCGAGCCTTGTCGATCAGGGCGACCAGCAGCGCCTTGCCAATGCCGCGCCCTCGCACGTCTTCGCGGACATATATGGAGTGTTCCGCCGTCAGCCGGTATCCAGAGGGGCCACGGAACGGTCCGTAAGTGGCGTAGCCCAGAAAGCCGGACGCATCGCGCGCCGCCAGCACTGTGTGGCTTTGCTTGCGAGCGGCGAACCAGTCCGCCATTTCCGCATCGCTTTTCGGATATTCGTGCCAGGAGGCGGTGGTGTGGGCGGCGGCGTGGTTGAGGATCGCCGTAATGGCGGGAATATCCGCCTCCTGCGCCTCGTCGATCCAGAAACTCAATTTGATGGCCCCCATCTGTCTCTTTCGCGCAAGCGCTCAGAGACATCTTCCCCCGCCATTGGCTTCGCCAAGCGGGGGAAGAAAGTCAGGGCCAAGACGCGCGGCCCTAGTTGGACTGGCGTCTCAAGAACGCAGGAATTTCGAACTGCTCGTCCGTGCCGTGATCCGGGAACAGGTCCTCGCCCGGCGGCGGCGCAACCGGCTCCTGAACCACGGGACGCTGCATCGGTGTCGCCGTGGCGCGGGGACGTTCGGCCGGGAGCGGTTCAGCCCGAATGTCGGGAGCCGTATCCTTCTTGCGCCCAAACAGGCCCCAACCCGCCTTTTTCGGTGCCTGCGGACGCTGGGCCAGCGGTTGCTGCTCCAACGGACGATAGCTTTCCGTGGCGGGGTAGCGCGCGGCGGCGGGCATGGCCGCATGCTCTTCAATGGCCGGCATGTCACGGCCGCCCAAGGTATGCGCGTCATTCAAGTGCGGCGCGGCGTTCAATTCCGCGGCCAGACTTTCGACCTGGGCCTGGACCGGATTGACGACGGGCTTGGCCGGTTCGATGCGGAATGCCTGCGGCTTCAGATGCGGGCGCAGTGTGTGCACCTTCTCCGGCAGTTTCATCTGTTCCGCGTCGATGCCGGTAGCAACCACCGAGACGCGGATACGGCCTTCCATCTCATCCAGGATGGTGTTGCCAAAGATGATGTTGGCGTCGGGATCGACTTCGGCCCGGATGCGGTTGGCGGCCTGCTCGACTTCGAACAGCATCAGGTCCGGTCCGCCGGTGATGTTGATCAGAACTCCCTTGGCGCCCTTCATGGTGACATCGTCCAGCAGCGGATTGGAGATCGCCATGTCGGCGGCCCGGATCGCCCGGTCCTCGCCTTCGGCTTCGCCGGTGCCCATCATCGCCTTGCCCATCTCGGTGATCACCGACTTGATGTCGGCAAAGTCGAGATTGATCAGGCCCGGCATCACGATCAGGTCGGTGACGCCGCGCACGCCGGCATGCAGCACCTCGTCGGCCATGGCGAAGGCCTGAGACATGGTGGTGCGATCCGATGCGATCCGGAACAGATTCTGGTTGGGAATGATGATCAGGGTATGGACGAATTGCTGCAGCTCGGCGATGCCCTTCTCGGCCACCCGCATGCGGCGATCACCTTCCAGCGCGAAAGGCTTGGTGACCACGCCGACCGTGAGAATGCCGGCCTCGCGCACGGCGCGGGCAATGACCGGCGCCGCGCCGGTACCCGTGCCGCCGCCCATGCCGGCTGCAATGAAGACCATATGCGCGCCGGAAAGATGCTCCATGATTTCGGCCATCGATTCCTCGGCGCCCGCGCGGCCCACTTCCGGCTGGGCGCCCGCGCCCAGCCCTTCGGTGGTTCCCGCACCCAACTGGATGCGGCGCTCGGCCTTGGATTGGGCCAAGGCTTGGGCGTCGGTGTTGGCGACGACAAAGTCGACCCCATCCAGGCCGGCTTCGATCATGTTGTTGACGGCATTGCCGCCGGCGCCGCCCACGCCCAGCACCGTGATACGGGGACGCAATTCCTTGGTCTCAGGTAATTTGAGATTGATCGCCATTTTCAGAGTCTCCTCGGTGAGAGCGGGTCGCTGCCTTGCACACGCCCGAATCGCCCAATTGATTCGCTTTTATTATGTTGAATCATTCCAACCACCGGCCGGTCAACCGTCCTAGCCAACCTTTGCTCTCTTGAGCGGGGTTGGTCATGGGCAGATCGGGATTGATCATCTCCGGTGGCATCGTCGCCCCCGCCATCAGCAAGCCGATCGCGGTGGCGTAGTCAGGCCCGGCATTCGCGGCCGCCAGTCCGGGAAAATTCTGCGGACGGCCGATACGGACCTGTTTGTTGAGGATGCGCGCCGCCAGTTCGCGGGTTCCTGCCAATTGGCAGGCGCCGCCCGTCAGCACGGCTCTACGGCCCGCGGCGGCATCGAAGCCGGAAGCCTGAAGACGCTTTTGCACTTCCTCGAAAATATCGTCCAAGCGGGCCTGGATGATGCGGGTGAGCATCGAGCGAGGCACGCGCAAGGCGGCCTCGTCGCCATCCTCGCCCATCTGGGGGATCGAGACCACATCGGTGCCGACTTCCAGATCGCCCAGCGCCGCTCCGAACAGGGTCTTGACCCGTTCGGCGGCCGAGATCGGGGCCGCCAGCATCTGGGCGATGTCGGTGGTGACGGTGAAGCCGCCCTTGGGCACCACATCGGCATAGACCAGATGACCTTCCAGGAAGACCGCGATGGAGGTGCAGCCGCCGCCCATGTCGATCACGGTAGCGCCGATCTGTTTTTCGTCCTCGCTGAGGGTGGCCAGGCCCGAGGCATAGGCGGAAAATAAAGTGCCGACCACATTGAGATGACAGCGTTCGACCGCCAGCTTGAGATTCTGCAGCGGGCTGGGCTTGACCGCCACGGCATGCATGGCGACGCCGATACGCTGGCAGAACATGCCGGATGGATTGCGGACCCCCCGTGCCTCATCCACCACATAGGCGGTGGGCGAGCTCTGAATCACTTCATAGCCTTCCAGGCGGCAGCGGGCGCGGCCGTCATTCAGCAAGGTGCGCAGATGCGTGTCCGACACCAGAGCGCCGTCCAGGGCCATCACCGCCCGGCTGTTGACCGATACGGGCTGACCGCAATTGACGGAGGTGAGCACATTCTGGATGCGGGCATCGGCATGGTTCTCGGCGGCCGCCACGCAATCGCGGATGGATTCTTCGGCCAGCTCCAGACTGGTCACGGTGCCCGCCCGGATGCCGGCGCTTTCGCGCAGCGCGCTGCCCAGGATCTTCAGGCTGCCCTGCTCGGCGCGGCCGATGACGCAGGCAATCTTCGATGAGCCGATATCCAGCGCCGACACCAGGCCGGGGCGGTAGGCGGGAATTTCGTTATTGACGCGCAATCGGATCGCCTCGCCCATCGTCAGGTTTCTTTCCCACGTTGAACATCTTTCTTCTCGCCGCTGCGCAGGACAAAGAAAAATTGCGTGGGCGACCGCAAGTCGATTTCCGTGACGTCGCGCTCCAGAATGCCCGCATCCACGATCAGGCGTTCCAGCGCATCCAGTTCCTTGCGCCAGTCCGTCTCCGGCAGCTTGACCACCACGCCGTCATTCAGGATCAGGTTCCAGCGCCGCCGGGAGACATACTCATAAGCCGCGACCCGGGCGATGACGGCCCGATGCGCCATCACCGCGTCGATGACATCGGCGGCGGCGGCAGGCGCGCCCGCGCCCACCAGCTTGGGCAGACGGGCGAATTTCTCGATGCCCTGGGTGGTGATCACACCACCGGCGCGCTCCACGATGGCGACGCGGCCGCCGCCATTGCCCTGCGCGGGCGACTGCCAGAGCGCGAAGGGCCGTTTCTCGACCACGGTGACGAAGATGGAATCCGGATAGCGGCGCACCACATCGGCCGACGCCACCCAATCCAGGGCCATGATGCGGTTGCGGGCCTGGCCCAGTCTTGCTCCGAAGATGGATTCGCCGGGCTTCATGCCCAGCGCCGCCAGGATGGTTTCCGGTGGGACGCGGCCGTTGCCGGCCAGATGGATCTCCGAAATCCCGAAGCCCGCGTCCGCCACG
Source organism: Pseudomonadota bacterium (assembly GCA_040389405.1). Lineage (GTDB taxonomy): Bacteria > Pseudomonadota > Alphaproteobacteria > Micropepsales > Micropepsaceae > Rhizomicrobium. Next base: position 856,192 of record JAZJZY010000003.1, read on the forward strand.
ATGGCATCGACCGTGTCGTTCACGCCGTGAATGGTGCGGCCGATGATGCCGCTGGCGAACAGGGCGGCAATAAGCGCGAACAGCACCAGACCCAGGCTCAGCAGCAGAATGGGCCGGCGAACCATACGACCGGCGCGGCCGAGCAGAGCTGCGAAAATACCTTCGTCGCCGCTATCGCGCCTGCCGCCGGATTTGGCGGGGGCGGCATCGCGCACCGGGCGCGCGGGCTTGCGCGTGGCACGGATTCGGGGATTGTCGCGGGGCTTGCGGTCCACCTTCAGCGATCGCATGAGGCGTCCTCCACCAGCCAGCGGCACAGCTTGGCGTATGAGATGCCCAGATGCGCGGCCTGCTCCGGCACCAGCGAAGTCGGCGTCATCCCCGGCTGGGTGTTGGTCTCCAGCAGGATCAGGCGCGGCTTGGGGCCGGTGTCGTCGTAGCGGAAATCGGTGCGCGACACGCCGCGGCAGCCCAGGGCCTGGTGCGCCTTCAGCGCCAACTCCATGCAATCGCTCGCGACGGATGCCGGAACATCGGCGGGCAGGATGTGGCGCGAACCGCCAGCCGCGTATTTGGCTTCATAGTCATAGAATTCAAGGTCAGTGACGATCTCGGTGACGCACAGCGCCCGCTCGCCCATCACCGAGACGGTGAGTTCGCGGCCCGGCACGAATTCCTCGACCATCATCTCGTTCGACAGATTCCATTGATCGCTGCCCAGCGCTGCGGGCGGGCGATTATCGCCGGGCCGGATAATGAAGACGCCCACGCTGGAGCCTTCGTTGACCGGCTTGACCACATAAGGCGGCTCCATCAGGTGGCGCTCCGCGACTTTCCGGCGATCCGCGACGATGGACTTCACCACCGGCAAACCGGCCGCGCGATAAACGTCCTTGGTGCGCTCCTTGTGCATGGCAAGCGCGGAAGCGAGCACGCCGGAATGGGTGTAGGGCAGCCGCATCAATTCCAGCAGCCCCTGTACCGTGCCGTCCTCACCGAATCGCCCATGCAAGGCATTAAATACAGCGTCTGGCTTGGCCTGATATAGTTGATCCCCAGGATTATCTGCGGGATCGACGCTCACCGGCTCAAAGCCTTCCTCGGCCAACGCCTTCATCACGCCCCGTCCGGAGGACAGACTCACATCGCGCTCGGCCGAACGGCCGCCCATCAGAACCGCGATGCGCTTGAAGGCAGTCATGACGCGTCTCCGTCCATTTGCGCCAAGCCGATGCGCTTGATCTCCCATTCCAGGGATATGCCCTGGGTTTCGCGCACCCGGCGGCGGACTTCCTCGCCCAGCGCCTCGATGTCGGCGGCGGCGGCATCGCCGGTATTGATGAGGAAATTGCAGTGCTTCTCGCTCACCTGGGCCGCGCCCTGCATAAGGCCTCGGCAGCCGGCCCGATCGATCAATTCCCAGGCCTTCTGGCCAGGCGGATTCTTGAAGGTCGAACCGCCGGTCTTGGCGCGGATCGGCTGGCTGGCTTCGCGGTTCGCGGCCAATTCTTCCATCCGGGCCTTGATCGCCTCGGGCCTGTCGGGCGTGCCTTCAAACACCGCCTCGACGAAAATCAGGTCCTCGCGCGCCTGCGAATGGCGGTAGGAAAAGCCCATATCTGCTGCTGTCAGGGTCAGCGTATTGCCCTGCGCGTCCAGCGCGGTCGCTTCCACGAAGATGTTCGCAATCTCCCGGCCATAGCAGCCGGCATTCATCCTGAGCGCGCCGCCGATCGTGCCCGGCACGCCACGCAGGAATTCCAGACCTGCAATGCCGGCATCCGCGGCGACCCGCGCCACATGCGCATCCAGCGCCGCGGCGCCCGCGCGGATGCGGGTTCCGGTGGCTTCAATCTTTCCGAAACTGGCGGGAAGGCGCACCACAGTTCCCGGCAAGCCGCCATCGCGCACCAGAAGGTTGGATCCGACACCGATGACATAAACCGGAATGTCACTCGACCGCGCCGCCAGGAACATGCCCAGGTCCTCGACATCGGCAGGACGAAACAGAGCGTCCGCAGGCCCACCGGCGCGGAACCACACCATGTCCTTCAGCGCCGCATCGCGTGCAATACTGCCGCGCACCGGTGGAAGCATGTCGCAGGGCCGCGTCATAGGCCCTCCAGTTTCTTCTGGAGATTGTGCATCCAGGCGCTGATCGAGCCGGCGCCCAGGCCGACCACCACACCGCTTGCCTTCAGGTGCGGCGCCACGGCGGCCGCCAGATCGTCCTCGCCATCGATGGTCAGCACATTGCGATGACCATGGGCACGCAGGGCGTCCGCATAGCTGTCGCGGTCGAAGCCCGGGATCGGCTGCTCGCCCGCCGCATAGACCGGGGCGATGATCGCGACATCGGCATCGTTCAGGCATTTGGCGAACTGCTCGAAGGTATCGCGCAGACGGGTGAAGCGGTGCGGCTGCACCACGGCCACAACCGGGCCGTTATAAGCTTGGCGCGCGGCCTTGAGGGCGGCGGCGATCTTGAAGGGATTGTGGGCGTAATCGTCGACGATGGCGGCGCCCTTCCATTCCCCCAGCTTGGAGAAGCGGCGGCCCACGCCCTTGAAGCCGTCCAGCGCCTTGCGGATCACCGCATCGCTGACGCCCAGCTCGCGCGCCACCACGATGGCGGCCAGCGAGTTCTGCACATTGTGATCGCCCGGCATCGGCAGGCTGAGATCGGCGAGCCGCACCTCGGTATTCTTGCGGCGGTCGGTGAAGACCACATCGTAATGCGACGCGCCTTCGGAATAGGAGACGTTGACGGCGCGGGCATCGGCCTGAGGGCTGAAGCCATATGTGACGATGCGACGGTCGGTGATGCGGCCCACCATCGCCTGTACTTCCGGATGATCCAGGCAGAGCACCGCAAAGCCATAGAAAGGCACATTCTCGACGAAGCGCTGAAAGGCATCGCGCATGGCGTCGAAGGTGCCGTAATAGTCCAGGTGATCCGGATCGGCATTGGTGACCACGGCCACCGTGGCGGGAAGGCGCAGGAAGGTGCCGTCGCTTTCGTCCGCCTCGACCACCACCCATTCGCCCGCGCCCAGCCGGGCATTGGTGCCATAGGCATTGATGATGCCGCCATTGACCACGGTCGGATCCATCCCGCCCGCATCCAGCAGCGCCGCCACCATGGTGGTGGTGGTGGTCTTGCCGTTGGTGCCGGCGATGGCGACGCAGGAGCGCAGCCGCATGATCTCGGCCAGCATTTCGGCCCGGCGTACCAGCGGCAAAGACAGCGCCCGCGCCGCATCGAACTCGACATTGCCGGGCTTCACCGCCGAGGAATAAACCACGGCATGGGCGTGTTTGAGATTTTCGGCGGCATGGCCGATGGCAATATCGATGCCCATGGCGCGCAGGCGTTTGACGTTGGCGCTGTCCGAAACGTCCGAGCCCTGCACTTTGTAGCCCAGATTGTGCATGATTTCGGCGATGCCGGACATGCCGATGCCGCCGATGCCGATGAAATGAATGGCGCCGATATCCAGCGGCACGCGGGTGGCGACGGGCATGGCCATCATGCGGAATTCCTCGCAAGGCTGTCGACCATGTCGGCCAGTTTTTCGGTGGCATCCGGCACTGCCAGGGCGTGAGCAGCGGCGGCGCGCTGCGCCAGATCGTCGGGCTTGGCGAAAATCTCGGCCAGCATCCGGGCCAATGAATCCGGACTCATTTCGCTTTGCGCGACGATCCAGCCCGCGCCCGCGCGCGACAAGATTTGCGCGTTGGGCGTCTGATTGTCGTCCAGCGCATGGGGCAGCGGCACTAGAATGGCGGGACGGCCGATCGCCATCAGTTCGGCAACAGTGCCCGCACCCGAGCGTCCGATCACTAGATGGGCTTCCGCCATGCGTTGCGGCAGGTCGGCGAAAAAGGGCTGAAGATCGGCGCGAATTTCGGCGTTGGCGTAGATGGTGCGAACGATCTCGATGTCTTCCGGACGGCATTGCTGCACGATCCGCAGCCGCCTCTTTAAGGTATGCGGCAACCGCGTGATGGCCTGGGGCACAATCTCGCTGAACGCACGCGCGCCCTGGCTGCCGCCAAAAACCAGAAGATGCAATGGCGCATCGGGCATCGGTGCATCGTAAGGCGCGCCCCACAATTGAATCACGGCGGGCCGAAGCGGATTGCCGGTGAGTACGATTTTGGTCTTGTCGCGCGGCGCGAAGCGGGCAATCGGAAAGGCCGCGGCGACACGCCTGACCTGGTTCATCACGAGCCGGTTGGCGCGGCCCACCACGGCATTTTGTTCGATGATGGCGGTGGGAACGCGCAACAGGCTGGCCGCCAGCATCACCGGCACTGATGGGTAGCCGCCAAAGCCGATCACGGCGGCGGGTTTCAGCCGCAGCAATTTGTTGAGTGCCTGGATGATGCCGCTCGCAATCCGGAATGGCGCCGTAACCGAACCCAGCGGCGCCGAAGGTACGGTCTCGATCCGCGCGCCAGGAAACGAAGTGGCGTAATTGGCAAAGCGCGAATCCGTCATCACCACGATCCGGCGGCCGCGACGGGTCAACTCACCCGCCAGAGCCTGGGCGGGAAAGAGGTGACCGCCGGTACCACCGGCTGAAAGGACGATGGCGCCCGTCATGCATGTACCCCGAGCGCGCCCAGCAGGGATTCCGCGCGCGTGGTCAGTTTGGGCCGCTGCCGTGTGACCGCGAGCGCAAAACCCATCGTCAGTGCGATGGAGAAGAGCGACGAACCGCCATAGGAAATAAAGGGCAAGGTCATGCCCTTGGCCGGCAGCAGCGACACCGCCACGCCCATGTTGATGAAGGCCTGCACGGCCGTAACCACCGCCAGCCCCGCACCCGCCAATTGGCAGAAAGGATCGCGCGCATTGGCGGCGCGCAGCAGCAGCCGCACGGTGAGAAGCCCGAACAGCGCCGCGATGACGGCGCATAGGATGAGACCAAATTCCTCGCCCGCCACCGCGAAGATGTAATCGGAATGCGCATCGGGAATGCGGTATTTGATGGTTCCGGCACCGGGGCCGACGCCGGCAAGCCCACCATGGGCGAAAGCCTTGAGCGCCAGACCGGCCTGATAGCCGATATCGGTTTCACTCAGATATTGCGCCACGCGATGATGCACATGCGGGAAGATCAGATAAGCCGCAAAGCCCAGCGCGGACGTGGCGCCCGCCATCAGGCCCACCCAGAACAGTGGGAGACCCGCGAAGAACAGCATCGCGCCCCACAAGGACAGCAGCAGGCCGGTCTGGCCGACATCAGGCTGCAGCAGCAAGATCACGATCGCGGGCGCGATCAGCAGCAACGTGATCACCGGCTTGGGGAATTTCATCGGCGTGCGGTCCGCCAGCACAGCGGCCGCGAGAATGGCGAAGCTGGGCTTGAGGAATTCTGAAGGCTGCAGGCTGAGCGGCCCGAAATCGAGCTCGCGCCGCGCCCCCAGCAACTCGCTGCCCAGAAATAGCACCAGAAAGGAACCGATCAGAGCGAGCGAAAAGATCAGGGCCGCCGCGATCTTGACTTGGCGCAGCGACAGGAGCGATGCCCCCGCCATGATCGTCAACGCCACGGTGGCGTACATCAATTGCCGGGCGGCGTAGTGAAAATCGCCAGCGGTCAGCGGTCCGCCGGTAATGGCCGGGCTGGCGGCAAACGCCAGCATCAGGCCGATACCCAGCAGCAGCCCCATGCCGGTGAGCGCCACTTTGTCGACCGTGAACCACCAGTTTGCGAACCCGCCCTTGTCGGCGCGCGAAATGCTCATGAAACCGCCCTCGAGTCTTTCTGGTGTGCCTCTTGGGGCAGCTTCCTCACCAGCGCGCGGAAGCTATCGCCACGCTGCTCGAAATCCTTGAACTGGTCGTAGGAGGCCGAAGCCGGCGACAGCAACACCACCGGCACGGGCGCGGAAGATGCAGCGGCATCGGCGGCGGCGGCCTCCACGGCCTTGTCGAGTGTGCCGCAAAGGGCGTATGCGACCTTGCCATTCAAAGTCTGCGAGAAAGCGTCTGCCGCATCGCCGATCAGATAGGCTTTGCGGATATGGGGAAAATACCCGGCCAGGCCGGAGATGCCGCCTTCCTTGGCCTTTCCGCCCGCGATCCAGAAAATGTCGGGATAGCAAGCCAGCGCCCGCGCGGTGGCATCGGCATTGGTCGCTTTGGAATCATTGACGAAGATAGTGCGGCCGATATGCCCGACATCTTCCATGCGATGCGCCAGGCCGGGGAAACTGGCGATGGCAGAAACGATCGCCCGCGTGTCCTTGATGAAAATCCGGGCAGCGGCATAGGCCAGCGCGATATTCTGCCAATTGTGCGCGCCTGGCAGGCGCGGCGCGTCTTCCAGTGCCATCACTTCATTTGTCCGCTGGCCTTGTGCATCATAAAGCGCACCGTCCACCGCAAAAACGCCCCGGCCCAGGACCTTGCCCACCGAAACCGGCGTCGCCGCCGCGCCGCCATTGGCCGATAACCCTGTAAAGATCGACGCGCCGTACATGTCATCCACGCCCACGATCACATGCCCGTCTTTCGGCACTTGCCGCAGTAAGCGCTCCTTGATGGCGGCGTAATTTTCCATACTGCCATGCCGGTCGATGTGATCGGGCGTGAGATTGGAGAGCAGCGCCACATTGGGATGAAGCCCTGGCGTCAGATCGATCTGGAAGCTGGACATCTCCAGCACATAAATTGTTTTCAATCCTGGAGGCGCCAGTTCCAGCACGGACTTGCCGATATTACCCCCCACCTGCGCGTCGAAACCGGCACTGGCGAGGATATGGCCTAGCAAGGCGGTGGTGGTGGATTTGCCGTTGGTGCCCGTAATGGCGATCACCGGTGCCCGCCCTGGCTGGCCGGCGACGGGACGGATCTCGCGCGCGAACAATTCGACATCGCCGATCACGGGCACATTCCCCGCCTTGGCGTGCGTGACGACTTCATGCGGCTTTGGGTGCGTAAGCGGTACGCCGGGGCTAAGGATCAGCGCGGCGATACTTTCCCAATTCCATTCGCGCCAAGGCGCGATCTGCGCACCCGCTTCGCCGCCGGCATCGCGCGCGGCGCTGTTGTCGTCCCAGGCGATGATCTTGGCGCCGCCGGCTTTCAGCGCGCGCACACTGGCGAGCCCCGTGCGGGCCAAGCCGAACACGGCGACTATTTTTCCTGAAAAGCTGTTGGCCGCGATCATTTCGTCACCGCAACTTCAAGGTGGCGAGCCCGGCCAGGGCCAGCACCACCGCCACGATCCAGAAACGGATCACGATGGTGGGTTCGGTCCAGCCCAGTTGCTCGTAATGATGATGGATGGGTGCCATGCGGAACACCCGCTTGCCGGTGAGCTTGAAGGAGACCACCTGCACGATCACCGACACCGTCTCGAGCACAAAGAGCCCGCCCACGATGGCCAGCACAATCTCATGCTTGGCGACAACCGCCACCGCGCCCAGCGCAGCGCCCAGCGGCAGCGAGCCGGTATCGCCCATGAAGATCGCGGCCGGCGGCGCGTTGTACCAAAGAAAACCCAGGCCCGCGCCAACCAGCGCCGCCAGGAACACGGCCAATTCGCCGGAACCATCGACATAGGGAATCTGCAGATAGGCGGCGAATTTCTCGTTGCCGACCAGATACACGATCAAGGTGAAAGTGGCCGCCGCGATCATCACCGGCACAATGGCAAGGCCATCCAGGCCATCGGTGAAATTCACCGCATTGGCGGCGCCGGTGATCACAAAGCCGCCCACCAGGATGAACATCAGACCCAGCGGCAGCAGCGCCGTCTTGATGAAGGGAATGGCGAGCATGCCCGAGAGCGATGGAATCTCGACCTGCATGATCAGCCAGGTCGCCAGGAAAGCACCCCCGAACTCGATGGCGAGGCGGGTGCGGCCGGACAACCCGTCGGCCGTGCGCTTGGTCACTTTATAATAGTCGTCCAAGAATCCCAGCAGACCGAACACGCCGGTCACCAGCAACAGAATCCAGACATAGCGGTTCGACAGGCTGGCCCACAAAAGCGTGGAGCCGATCCAGGGAATGAGGATGAGCAGCCCGCCCATGGTGGGCGTGCCCGCTTTTTCAATAAGGTGTCGCGCCGGACCGTCGCTGCGGATGGGCTGGCCCTTGCCCTGGCGCATCTTCAGCCACGCGATCAGAGCCGGATTGATCAGGAAGGCAATCAGCAGCGAGGTCATCACCGCCGCGCCGGAACGGAAGGTGAGATATTTGAACAACCGAAAGAAGGCCAGCTGGTCGGTGTGGGTGAACAGCGACAAATAATACAACATCAGGCCCCCGCCCCTTTCAACGCTTCGACAATCACCGCCATGCGGCTCCCCAGCGAACCCTTCACCAGAACCGTGTCACCGGGCTTCAACGCCGCGGTCAGCTTGGGCGCCAGCGCGGTGGAATTTTCCGCATAGGCGCCGCGCCGCCCGGCGGGCAATGCATCCCACAGCGCCTTCATTTGCAGACCGGACGCAAAGACCAGATCGGTATGCGCAGCGGCGATGGGCTCGGCCAAAGCCGCATGCAACGCCGGACCGCCTTCACCCATTTCCAGCATGTCGCCCAACACCGCCAGCTTGCGGCCGGGCGCGGCGCCAAGCAGTGCCAACGCCGCCATCATGGACGCGGGATTGGCGTTGTAGCTTTCGTCGATCACTTGAATGCCGTTCGCTTCGAAGCGCGCGCCGCGGCCCTTCAAGGCCGTGAAATTCTTGAGCGACGCCGCTGCGTTCAGGACGTCGCCATCCACCAGAGCCACCGCCGCCAGCGCCGCCACGACATTGCGGGCGATATGTTCGCCCGGCGCTCCCACAAAACAATCGACCGCGCGGCCCAAAATATCCGCCTTCACACGCATGCCGTCGCCGTCGGGCGTGAACGAAATGAGTTTGGCATCGCCGCTGCTGCCGAACCGTACCAGACGGCTCACGCGCGCTTGTTCCGCACGCGCGGCAAGACGGTCGGCATAAGGCGAATCGGATGGGATAAGGGCAGCGCCGCCGGGCACCAGCCCTTCGAAGATTTCCGACTTGGCATCGGCGATGGCCTCACAGGACCCAAAAAATTCCAGATGCGCAGGCGCGATGGTGGTGATCAGCGCCACATGCGGGCGGACGAAGGACACAAGATTGCGGATCTCGCCGGCATGGTTCATGCCGATCTCGAAGACACCATATTCGGCATCGCGCGGCAGTGACGCCAGACTGAGGGGCACGCCCCAGTGATTGTTGTAGGACGCGGCCGAGGCGTGTGTGCGGCCTAGCGCGTTGCAGCAGAGCCGCAGGATTTCCTTGGTGGTGGTCTTTCCCGCGCTGCCGGTGATGCCCAGAACCTTGGCGCTGCTGCGGGTGCGGGCGGCACAGGCCAGATCTTCCAGACCCCGCTGCGTATCGGCAACCGTCAGCAGCGGCCCGTTGGCATTTTGAACCGGACTGCTTACCAGCGCGGCGCCCGCCTTGGCCCGGAACGCGGCTTCCACGAAATCATGCCCGTCGCGATCGCCCTTCAGCGCCACGAACAGGTCGCCCTCTTTCAAGGTGCGGGTATCGATGGAAAGCCCGCGCACGGCAAAATTTGCGCTGGCCTTGCCCAAGGTGGCGGACTGGGCTTCGGGGGCGGTCCACAACGTCATGCCGCGCGCCCTCCCAACGCCAATGCCGCCTTCACAGCTTCCTCGCGGTCGGAGAAGGGGCACACTTCGCTGCCGACATACTGGCCGGTCTCGTGACCCTTGCCTGCCAGCACCAACACATCGCCCACCTGAAGCGCTGCAATGCCGGCACGGATGGCTTCGGCGCGGTCGCCGATATCGCGCGCGTTCGGCACGGTGGCGAGAATTTCCCTGCGGATGGTGGCAGGGTTCTCGCTGCGAGGATTGTCGTCGGTGACGATGACATCGTCGGCCAGCGCCGCCGCGATCTGGCCCATCAGGGGTCGCTTGCCCTTGTCGCGGTCGCCGCCGCAGCCGAACATCACGTGCAGCTTGCCGGCGGTATGCGGACGCAGCGCCTTCAACACTTTCTCTAGCGAGTCCGGGGTGTGGGCATAATCGACGTAAATCGGCGCGCCGCCGATTGCGTATGCCACCTTCTCCATCCGGCCCGGCGCACCTTTCAGATGCGCCAGAGCAGCAAAGACCTGTTCGGCGTCCTCGCCCAAGCCGATGGCGAGCCCGGCCGCCACCAAAGCATTGGACGCCTGGAAGGCACCCGCCAGCGGCAGCAACACATTATATGTATGACCACCATGCACGATGCAGAGCGCCTGGGCATCGCCCCGGCTTTGGCGGGATTTCAGCCGGATGCTTTCGCCGGTCTCGCCCACCGTCAGCAAGGTCAGATCGCGCTTGCGGGCCGCCGCGATGAAGGCGTCGGAGTGTTCCGCGTCGCTGTTCACCACCGCGACGCCGCCGCTCGCCACCACCTCGGTAAAGAGCCGCAGCTTGGCGGCCAGGTAATCCTCAAAGGTGGCGTGATAGTCCATGTGATCGCGGGTGATGTTGGTGAAGCCCGCACCCGCCACCGCCACGCCATCCAGGCGATACTGATCCAGGCCATGGCTGGATGCTTCGATGGCAAGATGATCGACGCCGTCCCGCTTCAGTCCCGCCAGCAGGTGATGAATTTCCACCGGATCGGGCGTGGTGTGATTGAGCGGTATCTCGCCCTTCGGTCCGACCACGCCCACCGTGCCCAGGCTGGCGGCCGGCTTGCCCAGCCGGCTCCAGATTTCGCGCAGGAAAGCGACGATCGAAGATTTGCCCTTGGTTCCAGTGACCGCGGCGACGATGTCGGGTTGGGCACCGTAAAAGGCCGCCGCCATCCGCGCCAAGCGCAAACGCGGATTCTCGTCCGCGATGAACGCTACCCCCAAAGCCGCCGCATCCGCCGCAAATTCTGGGCGCGCCAGCACGGCGCGGGCGCCGCGCGCCACTGCGTCGGACAGAAAACGCGCGCCATCGGTCTTGCTCCCGGGTAATGCCGCGAACAGATAACCGGCTTCAACCTTGCGGCTGTCGCTTGTCAGTCCTGTGAAATCTTTTGCCGCCACCATGGCGTATTGTCTTTCTTGTCCGCCACATTCGCATTTGAATAGGGCGCCATTATGAATTCCCATCCGCCACTTGCGTCGGCGGTGCTATATTCGGTACGCCCAAAAGTGGCGCGATGCGGGCGATGACGCGGCCGGCCAAAGGCGCGGCGGTATAGCCCGCCAGCGCGAAACCACCGGTCGCCTTGATCCCATGGGGCTGATCCATCAGCACAAAAACGATGTAGCGGGGATTTTCGATGGGAAAGGCGGCGAAGAAGGATGTCCGCAGTGCATGCGGAATATAGCGGCCATGCTCGCCGGGCACCTGCGCCGAACCGGTTTTCCCGCCCACGTCATAGCCCACAACATTGGCGTTCTTGCCTGTGCCGTTGGTCACCACATAGCGCAGCAGGTCGCGCATCTGCTGGCTGGTTTCCGGCCGGATCAATTGCGCGCCGCGGCGGTCCGCATCCGTCTTGATGAAGGTAGGCGTGATTTCCCGCCCGCCATTGACGATGGTGGCGGCCGACGCCACGAAGCGCAGCGGACTGACCGAGATACCCTGGCCGAACGCGACGGTGGCGGTCTCGATGGCGCCCCAGTTGGAGGGATAAAGCGGCTGGCGATGTTCTGGCAACTCGGTCTGGATCGGCGACAACAGACCCATATGCGAGAGGAACTCTTTCTGGCGCACGCCACCCGAACGCAGCGCGATCTGGGAGGTGCCAATGTTGGAGGACTGGGCCAGGATATCGCGTGCCGCCAGGGTCGCCGGCATGCGTTCGGCTTCGTGGATGGTGTATTTGCCGATCTTGTAGCCCTGGCCGATCTGGAACACTTCGTCGAGGTTCATCTTGCGATCCTCGAACGCCTGCGCGAACGTAAAAATCTTGAACACCGATCCCAGCTCGTAGACGTCCTGGGACATGATGTTACGCATCGTGTCTTCGCCGCTGAGGCTGCGCGCGTTGGGATCGAAATCGGGCAGCGAGGCCATGGCCAAAACTTCCCCGGTCCGCACGTCCATCACGATGCCGCCCGCCGCGTGGGCGCCGAAGGTCTGACGCTGCGCGGCGATCTCGTGCGCCAGGATGAATTGCACCCGCATATCGATGGACGTGGTGACCGGCGCGCCATCTTCGGCGGCGCGGATGTGATCCTGCAGGCCCATCTCCAAACCGGACACGCCGTTATTGTCGGGATCGGTCGCGCCCAGCAACTGCGCCGCGTTGCGGCCGTCCGGATAGTAGCGTTTGACGCTGGGTTCGAATTCCAGTCCCGGCAGACCCAACCGCATCACCTTGCTTTCGACCGCCGGCGTCACCTGGCGTGCGATCAAAACATAAGGATGCTTGCTGTTGAGGAAGCCCGCGCGCAGCCGCCCCTCATTGGCGCCAGTGGCGAGGGCGAGATCGTGCGCCGCTTCATTCTTGTCCCAGAAAACATGGGGACGGGCATATAGATCCTTGACCGGAAGATCCCGGGCCAGCAATTCACCGTTACGATCCATCAGATCGGCACGGGCAGTGACGGCGCGATCCGCAAAACCACTGCGGCTATCGCCCCGCATCAGGCTCACATCAACCAAGCGGATTCCGACCAGCGCGAAAGCGGCAACGCAGAAAACCGCTCCTATGATAATGCGCCTTTGGAATACGCCCGAGATTTCACGCATGGGTTTTCAGAACCCCGTCTGAACGGAAATGACTTGGGGGGAAAGTGTCGGATGCACCATTGCCTGAAGGGAAGATGGCGCTTGCGAGGATGCTTGCGGCGCGGACGGCACGATCGCGTTGGCATTGCGCAGCGGCGAATTGTTGAGCGGCGCCTCGCCGCGGCGCGGCAACAGATCGAAGGAGGAAAGCTGCGCCGAAGTGGCGTCGCTCATGCCGTGGCGCTGCGCCAGTTCCTGGATGCGGCCGGGACCGGCGACGCGGGCCCATTCGGCCTGGAGCACGCCGATGGTGCCATGCGCCTCGCGGATCTGGTGATTGACCCTGTTCAGGCTCATCTGCGTGACGCGCGTGCGTTCGGAGACGTGATAGAGCGCCAGGATCGACAAACCCATCAACGCCACGCAGAAGAAGTTGAGCACCCGGACCATTGCCACGCCTCCCTTAAGCAGCCAACCGCTCGGCGATCCGCAACTTGGCGGAACGGGCGCGGGGATTGTTTGCGATCTCGTCCACGGACGGCGTCTGCGGACGATTGGTGAGAAGTCGGAACGCGGCGCGCGGCGCCTGACCCATATCGGGGGCGTGGCGCGAGGCGCGCGGACGGGTATCGCTGTGGCGCGTGAGGAATTGCTTGACGATGCGGTCTTCCAAACTATGGAAAGACACCACCGCAAGGCGGCCGCGCGGCGCCAGAATCTTGAGGGCTGCATCCAGCCCACGCTCCAACTCGCCCAGCTCGTCATTCACATGAATGCGCAGCGCCTGGAAGGTGCGGGTGGCCGGATGAATGGCATGGCGCAGGGCGGCAGGACCCTGCGCATCGGACACGATCTTTGCCAGCTGCGCGGTCGAGGTGACGGGCCGCGCGGCGATCAGCGCACGGGCGATGCGGCGGGCATTCTTTTCCTCACCATAACGCGAGATGATCTGGGAAAGCGTGCGTTCGTCGGCGCTGTTCACCAGATCGGCCGCGCTCTCGCCCGACAGACTCATGCGCATATCAAGGGGGCCGTCTTCGCGGAAGGAGAAGCCACGCGCCGGCGTGTCGAACTGGAAGGAAGAAACGCCCAGATCCAGCACCACGCCGTCACTCTGCGCGCTGCTCACGCTGTCGCCAAGCAGCTCGTCCATGCGGGAGAATTCGCCTTCGACCAATGTGAGGCGGCCGTTGAAATGTTCGGCCAGCTTGCGGCCGCGTGCGATGGCTTCCGGATCGCGGTCGATGCCCAGAACATTGCAATCGGCCGCTTCCAGGATGGCGCGGGCATATCCGCCGCCGCCGAAGGTGCCATCGACATAACGGCCGCCGTCGCGCGGCTCCAGCGCGGCGAGAACTTCGTTCAGCATCACGGGCAGATGACCGCTCATGCGTCACCGCCTTGCGCGGCGGCGCGGGCGCGCTCCAGACGCGCCTTCATCCGCGCCAGTGCTTCGGCCTGAATCGGCGCATAGGTGTCGGCATCCCAGATCTGGAATTTCTGCGACAGGCCGACGAACGTGACGCGGTCTTTCAGCTTGGCATGTTCGATCATCGCGTCGGGAAGGCGTACGCGGCCCTGCTCGTCCGCCACCAGCAACTGCGTCCGCGAAATCACCGCGGTCGCTTCATCGTCATGGACAGGCGAGAAGAACGGGTCCTGGGTCGAGAGCCGCGCATGCAGCGTGTCGATCACGCTCTGGCCGAAAGCTTCCAGCGCGGCTTCCGCGAAGCTGGGGCAGACATAAACGCCTTGGGTGTTCTGGGCGGCGAGAATATGGCGGTAGGACGCGGGAATGCAGACCCGCCCCTTGCTGTCGAGCGACCCCAAAACCGTCGAAATAAACGGCTGGACCAACCCGGTCATCGCCCGATGTGCCCCCTTGTCCCAGTGCGCCCGGGCGGCCGGTCAGTCGGCCGTTGTTCGGGTGGGGTACCAAGACCCCTGGGATAACCTGGGATATCATGGGACGAAGCGTCGCGTCAAACGAAAAACCCATATTTTTGAGGGACTTGCATATGTGTTAACACCAGCTGCCTCACTAGGGCTTGCGAATCTGAGAACAAATCCAAAACACGGAAAGGTTGTGGTCAGATTCGTAAAGAATGTCTTAACCACGAACGGCGTTCGGCGCGTCGTGGTGGTGATTTTTTCTCATCGCACCGCGCATTGATTCGACAAGCGCCGGTTTATGGTTCGGACCAGCTTCAAAGGAATTCTCAGCATGAAGATCGGATTTATCGGCCTGGGCCAGATGGGCACGGCTTTTGCGGGACTGCTGCTGCAGGCGGGCCATTCGGTGACCGTCTGGAACCGGTCGCCGGACGCCGCGAAAACGCTAGCGGCCCAAGGCGCGATTGCCGCGCGAACACCTGCCGAAACCATGCAAGGCGACGTTCTTTTCTCCATGCTGGCCAGCGACCAGGCGATGCAGGACATCGGATTGGACACGGATCTGTTGGAAAAAGCGGCCAAAAATCTCATCCATGTGAATCTGGCCACCATTTCTCCAGCCTTCGCACGCGCGCTGGCCGCGGCGCATGAGAGCCGCGGGCTGGGCTATGTCGCGGCCCCCGTCTTCGCTCGCCCCGAAGCAGCGGCGAAGGGCCAGGCCGTGGTGATCGTGGCTGGTGCGAATGCGGCCGTGACAAAGGTCGAGCCGCTTCTGGCGCAGATTGGCCGGCGCACGGTACGCGTGGGCGAACAGCCGGAGATGGCCAATCTGTTCAAGATCGCCGGCAACTTCATGATCATGAGCGCGGTGGAGACCCTGGGCGAAGCCTTCGCGCTGCTGCGCAAAGGCGGGGTCGATGCGGAGCAATTTCTCGACACCATGACGGAAGGCTTGTTCGCCGCCCCGGTCTACAAGAATTACGGCAAGCAGATTCTCAACGAAGCGTATGAGCCCGCGGGTTTCTATCTCAAGCTGGGTTTGAAGGACGCCGACCTGGTCAAAGGCGCATCGGAGGAATTGTCGGCGCCGATGCCCCTGCTCGATCTGGTGCGCGGACACTATGAAGAGGCAATGAAAAAAGGCTGGGGCGAAAAAGATTGGGCCGCGCTGGGTGCGTTGGCGGCGGAAAAGGCCGGCCTCTGAGTGGAGCGTTTTGGACGCTCGAAGCAAGCTCGAACCCGCCCTCCCCGCGCATGCGAAGCATGCTGGCGGGGAGGTGCCCGTAGCAGCGCTTATTGCGAGCCGGCATAAGCCGGCGCGCAAAAGTAAGCTGCGCAGGGCGGAGGGGAAGGAAAATGTCAGATGGCCTGTAAGCCGGGTTCTGTCCATCACCGAAGTGACTGGATGACCATTCCTCTGGGATGTGTGTCGCCACACACCTCACGCGACCGACCCGGACGGCGATGCGGAAAACATCACGTGCCGTCCCTATTTGGTCTTGCTCCCGGTGGGGCTTGCCTTGCCGTCCCTGTTGCCAGCGACGCGGTGCGCTCTTACCGCACCATTTCAACCTTGCCGCGGCCAGTCTTCCGAAAAAGACCGGCCGGTAGGCGGTATGATTTCTGTGGCGCTATCCCTGGGGTCGCCCCCGCCGGCCGTTAACCGGCACCGTCTTTCCGTGGAGCCCGGACTTTCCTCGAACAGGTTGCCCTGCCCGCGGTCACCCAGCCATCTGACGGCCGGCTTATACGCGCGAATTCAGGCCAGCGCAAAATCAATGATCATGGGCAGCGCAAAGATCGATCAGGCCCGCCAACACTTTGCGGGTTTCATTATCCGCGATGCCGTCGATACGGGATGGCCGGAAATGGCGCTGAAAAGCCGTGATGGTTTTTTCCAGTGCCGCTTCGGGATCGTAGCCGTAGCGCGTCAGAAGCGGCACCACTGCCGCCTCGCCCGGATCGTCGCCGGGCGAAGGCCAGAAGCCGATACCGGCCGCAGCCAATCCGGCCCATGGAAACAGTTCGCCGGGATCGTCCTTGCGTGCGGGTGCCACATCGCTATGGCCCAGCACCCGCCAGGGCGGAATGGAATGGCGGCCCAGGATCTCCCGGCATAGTGCCATCAGTGCGCCGATCTGCGCGTCGGGGAATGGGCGATAGCCGAACTCGTGACCCGGATTGACCAGCTCGATCCCGATGGAGCGGGTATTGATGTCACGCGCGCCTGCCCAGAAGGATATCCCCGCATGCCAGGCACGCCGCTCTTCCGCCACCATCGCATAGACCACGCCATCCTCGTCGATGGTGTAATGCGCCGAGACTTTGGCGGCGGGATCGCAGAGCCGCGCCATGGCCGCTTCACCGCTGGTCATGCCGGTATAGTGCAGCACCAGCATATCCACGCCCGCGCCGTCCCGCGCATCGTGATTGGGCGACGGCCGCTGAACCAATTTCATCGCAGGCCCCGTTCGGCCAACACCTTGGCATAGGCGATGTTGATCGCGGCCAGCTTGTCATTGGCGAGCTTGACGAACTCTTCCGGCACACCGCGCGCGATCAGGCTGTCGGGATGGTTCTCGCGCACCAGGCGGCGATAGGTCTGGCGGATTTCGTTCTCATCCGCGACATAGGACAGGCCCAATGTCACATAGGGGTCGGTCAATTCGGGCGCAAAATGCGAGGCGCGAATGCGGCGAAATTCGTTGGGGGAAAATCCGAAGATTTCCGCAACGCGCTCCAGGAACGTGCTCTCGGCGGGATGCAGCACGCCGTCGCTCTTGGCGATCTCGAACAGCCCGTCCAGAATGTCTTCCAGCATCGCCGGATTGCCGACGAACAATTTCGCGATCTGCCCGGCATAGGATTCGTAGCCGGCCACGTCCTGGCGCGCCAGATTGTAGATGCGCCGCACATTGCCCTCTTCCTGCATCGGCACGCCAAATACGCGGCGGAAGATCGAGAACTCCTCCTCGGTGGCAAGGCCGTCGGCCTGCGCCATCTTGCCGGCCAGCGCGATGATGGCGATGGTAAAGGTTACGCCGGGATCGCCTTCACGATCGAAAATGAAATGGCCGGCCACCGCGCCCACGACCGCGCCCACGGGCCCGCCCACCAGCAAACCCGCCGCCGCGCCACTGACTTTTCCCCAAACAGACATGCATCCTGTTTATCCCAACCCGCATGAGGAGCGCGAGGGATTTGTCGGCTACGCCGCGTTCACGGCGCGCGGGTTATAGTTCAACAGCGGCGCCAGCCACCGTTCCGCTTCTTCGAGGGTCCAATTCTTGCGGCGGGCGTAATCTTCGACCTGATCGCGCTCGATTTTGCCCACACCGAAATAACGGCTTTCCGGGTGCGAATAATAAAAACCCGACACCGAGGAGCCGGGCCACATGGCAAAGCTCTCGGTCAAGCGGACACCGATCTTGTGTTCGGCATCCAGAAGCTTGAACAGGGTCGCTTTCTCGCTGTGCTCCGGCTGGGCGGGATAGCCCGGCGCCGGACGGATGCCCTGATACTTCTCGGCGATCAAATCGGTGTTCGAAAATTCTTCGTCCACCGCATACCCCCAATAGTCACGACGTACTTTTTCATGCATCCGTTCGGCAAAAGCTTCGGCAAAACGGTCTGCGAGGGCGCGCAACAGGATGGCGGAATAATCGTCCTTGGCCTCCTCGAATGCCTTGATGTGCGGCTCTTCTCCGATGCCCGAGGTCACGACAAAACCACCGATATAATCGGGTGTGCCTGCCGGTGCGATGAAATCCGACAATGCCAGATTGGCCCGGCCTGCATCGCGCGCCATCTGCTGGCGCAACGTGTGCAAGGTGTGAATCGGAAATTTCCGGGCCTTGTCGCCATAGACCAGGATATCGTCGTCCACCGAATTGGCGGGCCAGAATCCGATCACGGCCCGCGCCGTCAGCCACTTTTCGTCGATGATCTTCTTGAGCATCGACTGCGCATCACGGAAGAGATCGCGCGCCGCCTTGCCGACCTTCTCATCTTCCAGAATTTGGGGATAGGGGCCCGCCAATTCCCAGGTCTGGAAGAAAGGTGTCCAGTCGATATATTTCGCCAATTCCGCCAGATCGTAATTGTCATAGACTCGCGTGCCGAAGAATTTTGGCGCGGGTGGCGTGTAATTCGCAAAATCCGGCCGGGCGCGATTGGCGCGTGCCTGACCAATGGTCAGCCGCTTGCCGCCACTGCGCTGGTTCGCATGGTTGCGAGCGAGAGTTTCATATTCGGTGCGAATATTGGCGACATAACCGGCGGACCCGTCTTTCGACAACAGGCTCGAGGCCACGCCCACTGCGCGGGACGCGTCGGTGACATAGACGGTCTGGCCGCGGCGGTAATTCGGGTCGATCTTCACCGCAGTATGGACGCGGCTGGTGGTAGCGCCGCCGATCATCAATGGAATGTTGAACCCTTGCCGTTCCATCTCGGATGCAACATGCACCATTTCATCCAGTGACGGCGTGATCAGGCCCGACAGACCGATGATGTCCGCCTTGTGCTCGCGCGCGGCGTCGAGGATTTTCTGGGTCGGCGTCATCACGCCCAGATCGAACACTTCATAGCCGTTGCATTGAAGCACCACGCCGACAATGTTCTTGCCGATGTCATGGACATCGCCTTTCACGGTCGCCATCACGATGCGCCCGGCGGCTTCCTTGGCCGCGGATTTGTCCTGCTCCATGAAGGGCAGCAGATAAGCGACCGCCTTCTTCATCACACGGGCCGACTTGACCACCTGGGGCAGGAACATTTTGCCCGATCCGAACAAATCGCCGACCACATTCATGCCCGCCATCAACGGGCCTTCGATGACATGCAAGGGCCGCTCGGCGGCGTGGCGCGCCTCTTCGGTGTCTTCCACGATAAAAGCGTCGATGCCATGCACCATGGCATGGCTGATGCGGTCATTGACCGGCAGCGCCCGCCAGGCGGCATCTTCCACCTCCGCCGTTGCGCCATCGCCGCGATATTCCTTCGCCAGATCCAGCAACCGCTCGGTGGCATCGGAACGCCGGTTGAACAGCACATCTTCAATGCCTTCGCGCAGGGGCGTCGGGATATCCTGATAGACCGTAAGCTGGCCGGCATTGACGATGCCCATGTCCATGCCCGCCTTGATGGCGTGAAACAGAAACACGCTGTGCATCGCCTCGCGCACGCGTTCATTGCCGCGGAACGAGAAGGAGAAATTCGAGACGCCGCCTGAGATGTGGGCATGCGGATTCTGGCGGCGGATGATTTCCGTCGCCTCGACAAAGGCCTTGCCATACTCGTTATGCTCTTCCAGGCCGGTGGCGACTGCAAAGATGTTGGGATCGAAAATAATGTCTTCCGGCGGGAAGCCCACCTTATCGACCAGGATGTCGTAAGCCCGTTTGCAGATTTCGACCTTGCGCTCCAGCGTATCGGCCTGGCCGACTTCGTCGAACGCCATCACCACCACGGCCGCGCCGAACCGCAGCACTTCGCGGGCCCGGTCGATGAACAATTCTTCGCCTTCCTTCAGCGAAATGGAATTGACGATGGCCTTGCCCTGGCAGCATTTCAGGCCCGCCTGGATCACGCTCCATTTGGAGCTGTCGATCATCAAGGGCACCTTGGAAATATCCGGCTCGCCCGCGATCAGATTGACGAAGCGGGCCATGGCCGCTTCTGAATCGATCAGGCCCTCGTCCATGTTGATGTCGATGATCTGCGCGCCGTTCTCGACCTGGCTGCGCGCCACTTCCAGTGCCGCTTCATAATCGTTCGCCGCGATCAATTTGCGGAATTTGGCCGAGCCCGTGATGTTGGTGCGCTCGCCCACATTGATGAAGTTGAGGTCCGGTGTCAGCGTGAACGGCTCCAGCCCCGACAGGCGCATATAGCGCGGCTTTTCCGGAATGACGCGCGGCTTGACGCCGGCCACGGCCTCGCCAAAGGCCTTGATATGTTCGGGCCGCGTACCACAGCAGCCGCCCACGATATTGACCAGGCCGGAGCGCGCGAATTCGCCCATCATCTCGGCCATCGATTCCGGGGTCTCGTCATAGCCGCCGAATTCATTGGGCAAGCCGGCGTTCGGATGCGCGCTCACTAGCGTATCGGCCGCCATCGCCAGATCGGCGACATAGGGCCGAAGCTCCTTGGCACCCAGCGCGCAATTGAGGCCAACGGCGAAGGGGTTGGCGTGGCGCACCGAATGCCAGAAGGCTTCCGGCGTCTGGCCTGTCAATGTGCGGCCGGACAGATCAGTGATGGTGCCGGAAACCCAGACCGGCAACCGGACATTCATTTCCACGAAGACTTCCTCGATGGCGAAGATCGCGGCCTTGCAATTGAGGGTGTCGAACACCGTCTCGATCATGATCACATCCGCGCCGCCCCGGATCAGGCCGCGCGTGCCGTCGCGATAGGTCGCGCGCAGATCGTCGAAGGTGATGTTGCGAAAGGCCGGATCGTTGACGTCGGGCGAGATCGAGGCGGTGCGGTTTGCGGGACCCAGCACACCGGCGACCAGGCGCGGCCGGCTGCTCGTGGCGAACTGGTCGCACAGATCGCGCGCCAAACGCGCGCCGGCTTCGTTCAATTCCTCCACCAGATGACCCAAGCCATAGTCTTCCTGGCTGGTGAAATTGGAATTGAAGGTATTGGTCTCGATGAAATCCGCACCGGCTTCCAGATACTGGCGGCCGATGTCGCGAATGATCTCCGGCTTTGTCAGCGTGAGAAGATCGTTGTTGCCTTTGAGTTCGCTGGGATGATTGCCGAAGCGCGGCCCGCGGAAATCCTCTTCGCCCAGCTTGAAACCCTGGATCATCACGCCCCAGGAGCCATCGAGCAGCAAAAGGCGCTCCCTGGCCTCTTCCTTCATCCATTTCAGGCGGGCATCGCGATCGAAACTCATGACAAGTCCTTTGGACGCAATCCCAACAATCGCGATGCCGCGTAGCTGAGATTGGCCTGATTGAGCGTATAGAAATGAAACTGGTCGAAGCCCAGGTGGTGCAATTGCTGCACCTGGTCGGTCAACACCGCAGCCGCAACGATCCGGCGGCTCTCCACATCCTCGTCCAGGCCATCATAGGCGCGCGACAGCCAGCCGGGAATCGAGGCGCCGCAACGCGACGCCATGCGTTCGACACCACGGAAGGACGTGGTTGGCATGATGCCCGGCACGATGGGAACAGCGATTCCGGCCTTGGCGGCATCGTCGCGGAAACGCGCCGTCGCCTCATTGTCGAATGCGAACTGCCCCAGCGCGCGGCTGGCGCCTGCCGCCACCTTCGCCTTCAGCAATTCAATATCGTGGCCGTGGCTGGGCGAATCCGGATGGCGTTCGGGATAGAAGGAGACACTGATTTCGAACGGTGCGATCTTGCGTATGCCTTCGATCAGATCGGGCGTGGAGCGATAGCCATCCGGATGGGGTTGATACGAACCTTCCATTCCGGGCATGTCGCCGCGCAGGGCCACGATATGGCGAATGCCTGCATCCCAATAGCCTTGCACGACCTCGTCAATCTCGCCTTTCGATGCGCCGACACAGGTCAGATGCGCCGCCGGCTTCAACGAGGTTTCCTCGACAATGCGTTTCACCGTCGCGTGCGTGCGCTCGCGGGTCGAGCCGCCTGCCCCATAAGTGACCGAGACAAAAGACGGCTGCAGCGGCTCCAGCCGCTTGATCGCGGACCAGAGCGAAGCCTCCGCCTCGTCGGTCTTGGGCGGCGAGAACTCGAACGACACCGAAATCGGATTTCCGTTTTTCCGAGTGGCGTTGCCAATAAGATCTTTCAGACTCATGCGGCCTCTTTGACTCTGGGCGCGCTTTTGGCAGTGGCGAACCAGAGTTTGACGGTCAATTTTTCGGTGGCGGACGAAGGCGGCGCGATGGTCTCGCTCTCGCCCGGCTTGAGGTCCGCGCTGACGAACCAGCCCTCCACCTCGCGGTCGGAAAAGCCCAACCGGCGATGTGCATAATCGTCGCGCAGGAATTCCAGGGTGTGCGGCGCAAAATCGGCGATCAGAAGGCGCCCGCCCGGCGCCATCACGCGGGCGGCCTCCGCGACGGCGGCGCCGGGATCGTCGAGATAATGCAGCACCTGGTGGAACAGTACAGCGTCGAACACATCCGTCTCGTCCGTGAACGGCAGACGATAGGTGTCGGCCAGACGCACTTGCACATTCTTGAGATTGTCGCGCAGCAACCGGTCGCGGGCGATCGACAGCATTTCGGGGCTGACATCCACACCCACGGCGCGGCGCGCATAAGGCGCCAGCAGCTCCAGCATGCGACCTGTTCCGGTCCCAGCATCCAGCAGATTGTGAATCGGTCGTGTGGTCATGCGGCGGACGATGGCGGCTTCCACATCTTTTTCAGGCGCGTGCAGCGCGCGAATGCGCTCCCATTCCGGCGCATTGGCTTTGAAATAGTCTGCCGCCGCCGCCGCACGCGCCTGGCGCACATGTGCAAGCCGCGCGGTATCGGCCTGGCTCAGATTCGGATCGGCGAGGCTGGCCAGGGCCGCTCCCAGTTCCGCGCCTTTGCCCCGGTCGGCGGCACGATAAAAAACCCAGCTTCCTTCCTTGAACCGCTCCAGCAAACCCGCCTCGCCCAAGAGCTTGAGGTGACGCGAAACCCGGGGCTGGCTTTGCCCCACGATCTCGATCAGCTCGCTGACGGTCAGTTCCGCCTGGCGAAGGAGCAGCAACAGCCTGAGCCGGGTCGGGTCCCCAGCCGCACGCAGCATGGCCACAAGCCTGTCCATTACCTCACCTAAAACATATAAACATATCTTTATATGCTAGGCCGGAGGCGGAAAACAAGGGCTTTGGTAATGCAAAACCAGTATGGACAGACTTGGCAAAAAACTGGAAAACCTCCGCCTTCTTGGGGGTGGGGCGAGAATATCGATGCGCGTGTTACGAGCGCTGGTGGTGGGATTTTGCAGTCTGGCGCTGACGGCCTGCGCCTCGGTCCCGCAGACGCCGGAGATGATCGCCAACAACGATCCTTATGAAGTCACCAACCGCCAGACTCTCAAATTCAACGGCCAGATCGATCGCTATTTCGTCATTCCCACCGTGGCGATCTATTTCGTGCTGGTGCCGAATGGCGGCCGCCGTTCCGTGCATCGCTTTCTTGAAAATCTCACTTTGCCCACCACTTTTGTGAATGACATCCTGCAGGGCGAATTCAAGCGCAGCGGCCAGACCGCAGGCCGCTTCCTGGTCAACAGCACCATCGGTTTTGGCGGCTTTCTGGACCCCGCGAGCCGGATGAAAATTCCCGATCACGGCGAAGATTTCGGCCAGACCCTGGCGACTTTTGGCGTGAGCGAAGGACCGTACCTGATGCTGCCCTTTTTCGGGCCTTCCAATCCGCGCGATGCGTTCGGCCTCGGCGCCGATGTCGCGCTCGATCCCACCAATTACATCCATTACAAACAACATTTGTGGTGGTTCGCGGGCCAGAAATACTTCACCATCCTGGACCTGCGGGCTCAGACCTATTCCACCGTCCAAGGCATACAGCGCAGCTCGGTCGATTATTATGCCAGCCTGCGCAGTCTCTATCGTCAGCTCCGCGACAACCAGATCCGCAACGGCCGGGCCGTAAAAGCCGGGGATCTGCCGGATTTCTAGAGCCATTTTCGTGCTAAACAGATTGGCACCTGCCTTGAACTTGCCACACCCAACCGTAACCCTAGAGCCTCTCGAAAGAACGGAATCATGATGCGCTTCCAGCCGATCCTGCGCCGGACCTTCCTGGCAACGATGTTGAGTATTTCGGCAGCCCTGTTCGCGGGGCCCGCATTCGCGGCCAATCCGGCCGAAGATTTCGTGCAGCAGAATATTCACAAGGGTCTCGAACTGCTGAACAACAAGCAGCTTTCGACCGACCAGCGCCGTGTCCAGTTCGAAACGTTCCTGCTCGGCCTGACGGACATGAAGCGGATCGCCGATTTCACCCTGGGCCAGTATCGCCGCACCGCCAGCCCTCAAGATCTCGCCGCTTTCGAGAACGCGTTCCAGAATTATGCGGTGGCGGTCTATCAGTCCTATTTCAGCAAATATGCCGGCCAGACCCTGAAAGTGACGGGCAGCCAGGCCCGGTCACAGGATGATTTCATCGTCGCCACCCAACTGATCGATCCCAGCGACAAATCCGGCCAGCAACCTTTGGAAGTCAGTTTTCGTGTCCGCACCGACAGCGGCAAGCCTGTGGTGGTGGATTTCTCGGTGGCCGGCATCTGGCTGGCGCTGGAAGAACGCGACCAGTTCACCGCCTTCCTGGGTCAGAACAACGGCAACATCAACACACTGATCGCGCATCTCAGCGACCTGGCAAAGCAGTTCCGCAGCAACTGATTTAGAGAATGCGCTCCATCGGAGCACACCGGCTTTCTTCCCCCGCGTGCGAAGCACTGGCGGGGGAAGATGTGCGGTAGCGGGCTTGCCCGCGTGCCGCACAGAGGGGGGAATTAAGCGCGAGCAAATCTCTTGTATTTGATCCGATGCGGCTGATCCGCGTCCATGCCCAGACGACGTTTCTTGTCGGCTTCATAATCCTGGTAATTGCCTTCGAACCATTCGACATGGCTGTCGCCTTCAAAGGCCAGCATGTGGGTGGCGATGCGGTCCAAGAACCAGCGATCATGGCTGATGATCATGGCGCAGCCGGCAAATTCCTCCAGCGCCGATTCCAGAGCGCGCAGCGTATCCACATCCAGATCGTTGGTGGGCTCGTCCAGCAGCAACAGATTGGCGCCGGACTTCAGCATCTTGGCCAGATGTACGCGATTGCGCTCGCCACCCGATAGCTGACCGACCTTCTTCTGTTGGTCGCCGCCCTTGAAGGCGAAAGCGCCGGTATAAGCTCTGGAATTGATCTTGGTCTTGCCGAATTCGATAATGTCGGTGCCGCCGGAAATTTCCTCCCAGACATTCTTGTTGGGATTGAGCGCGTCGCGCGATTGGTCGACATAGCCGATCTGCACGGTGGGACCGACCTTCAAGGTGCCGCCGTCAGGCTTTTCCTGCCCGGTCAGCATCCGGAACAAGGTGGTCTTGCCCGCACCATTGGGCCCGATGACGCCGACAATTCCGCCGGCGGGCAATTTGAAATTCACATTCTCGTATAGCAACCGGTCGCCATAACCCTTGGACAGATTCTCGGCCTCGATCACCAGATCGCCCAACCGCTCGGAGACCGGGATCAAGATCTGGGCGGTCACGGCGCGCTGTTCCTGCGACTTGGCCACCAACTCATCATAGGAATTGATGCGGGCCTTGGATTTGGCCTGGCGCGCCTTGGGCGACTGCTTGATCCATTCACGCTCGCGCGCGATGGTGCGTTGTTGTGCCTGTTCTTCGCTGGATTCTTGTTTCAGGCGCTTTTCCTGGATCTCCAGGAAGGACGAATAATTGCCTTCGTGCGGGATGCCCTTGCCGCGATCCAATTCCAGAATCCAGCTGGTGACATTGTCCAGGAAATAGCGGTCATGGGTCACCAGGATGACGCAGCCCTTATATTCGCGCAGCGTCGCTTCCAGCCATTCCACCGATTCCGCATCGAGATGGTTGGTGGGTTCGTCCAGCAGAAGAATGTCCGGCGCATCCAACAGCAGTTTGCAAAGCGCGACGCGGCGGCGTTCGCCGCCCGACAAGGTATCGACCTTGGCGTCGGGATCGGGACAACGTAGCGCATCCATTGCCTGCTCGACCTGGCTGTCGAGATCCCAGAGGCCCTGCGCCTCGATCTCGTCTTGCAGCCGGGCCATTTCGTCGGCGGTCTCGTCGGTATAATTGGATGCGATCTCATTGTAGCGATCGACCAGCGCCTGCTTCTTGGCGACGCCTTCCATCACATTGCCGCGCACGTCCTTGGCGGGATCGAGCTGCGGTTCCTGACTGAGATACCCCATGCGCACGCCATCGGCAGACCAGGCTTCGCCTGTGAATTCCGTATCCATCCCCGCCATGATCTTCATCAGGGTGGATTTACCCGCGCCGTTGACGCCGACAATGCCGATCTTGGCGCCGGGATAGAAACTCAGCCAGATGTCCTTCAACACCTGCTTGCCGCCGGGATAGGTCTTGGACAGACCCTTCATCACATAAACAAATTGCGGGCCGGCCATCTATTTGAAATCCCTATATGTTTCGCCACCAAAAAACCCGCGCGCATTGCCATGCGGGACTTTCTTCGGGTCTTGGGCGGTTTGCGCGCCTTTCTAGCCGGGGCGGTGGCCGAAGTCATCTGAACCCAAACGCGAAGGCACGGATGGCCTCCCAAATGCGGGCTTTTCGGCCGGGAAAGAGCCTTTTTTTGGTGGTGCGGGGGAGAAAATTCGGCCAGCATTGTCCGCGTCCATCCCACCTCCCTCGAGGGCGTGTCCCCATGGTCCGAGTTCCGCTGCCGGAGGCGCTCTCTGGTGACCAGAAAACCGGCGCTTTCCGGTCGAGGAAATCTCGCTCGGGAGGCGTGTCTACGCGCCGGGCGCAAGTGGTGCACGCTCTCTTCGCAAAGGCGGGGGTGACGATTAACGGCCCCCACCCCTGGGATATCCAGCTGCATAACGACCGCTTCTATAACCGCGTCTTGGCGCAAGGCTCGCTTGGCCTGGGCGAATCCTACATGGACCGGGATTGGGATTGCGCGGCGTTGGACCAATTTTTCGATCGCGTGATTTCGGCTCGGCTCGCCGAAAAGCTTGGGCTTACATTACCGTTGGCGCTGCTTATGCTCAGCGCGAAACTCCAAAATCGCCAAACGGAACGCCGCGCCAGTAAGGTCGCTGCCGTCCACTATGATCTAGCGGTGGATATTTTCGAAGCGACTTTCGATAAGCGTCTCACGGGCAGTTGCGGCTACTGGAAAACAGCGCAAACCCTGGATAGCGCGCAGGAAGACAAGCTTGATCTCATCTGTCGCAAAATCGGATTGCGCGAAGGACAAAGCGTGCTTGATATCGGTTGTGGCTGGGGCTCGTTTATCGGCTTTGCTGCCGAACGATATCGCGCCGATTGTGCGGGCGTCACCGTCTCGCCGGTGCAAGTAGATTACATCAATCGGCGCTATCAGGGGATGGGACTGCGTCCGCAGTTGGCGGACTATCGTGCCTATCTCGGCCCGAAAGTCGATCGGCTGGTGTCAGTCGGAATGTTCGAACATGTCGGCGCGAAGAATTACCGCACCTATTTTCAGCGTGCGCGGGACTATTTGAAAGAGGACGGGCTGTTCCTGCTGCATACGATTGTCGAGAATCAACGCTATCCGGCAATCGACCCCTGGCAGGATAAATACATCTTTCCCAACGGCGACCTGCCGTCCGTTGGCGAAATCGCAACCGCGGCCGAAGGTTTATTTGTTGTCGAGGATTTCCACAATTTCGGCGTCGATTACGATAAGACGTTGATGGCATGGAATGAGAATTTCCAAACCCATCGCACCGAGATGGACAGCAAGCACGGTGATCGCTTTTGCCGTATGTGGGAATATTATCTACTGCAAAATGCCGCCGCTTTTCGATGCCGTTACATCAGCGTTGGACAGTTTGTCTTATCGCCGCATGGAAGCCGCGGCGGCTACCAAGCCGTTCGCTGATTCTGTTTCCCGCTCTCGCGGCGATGCGATATCGCGGGCCGCCAGAGATCGGCGTGCACGACCATCGCAACGCATCCGGGGAACTAGAACTTGATCTTGGCGCGGCTGAGCAGCGAGACCGATGTGGCGCCGTTCTGGCCCTGATAATTCATTTGGTAGGCGGCATTGGTTTGCAGCGCCAGGGCGCCATCCAGGAAGCTGGTGACATAGCCAAGCTGCAGGTCGGTTTCCTGCGTTTGGTTGGCGAACCGGTCGCCGGTGATGAAGGAAGGCGGCAGATTGCCGGAGGCGGAAACCGCGCTGAAGCTGTTATCGAGCATGCCCATCGCAGGCCGCGAGAAGGAGAAGCCCAGCGCATCCTCGCCGAACAGGCCGTGCTTGGCGATGGCGATGGAATAGGAGCGCGTATCCAAGGTCGGCGTCTGGCTGCGCTGATCGAGCTGGCTGAGGCCTTGGCTGTAGGAGGCTGTCGTTACCCAGCCACTGCCGAATTTCAGATGCGCCGTCATTTCCAGCGCATCGGTATCGATCCGGCCGCTCGTCAGGTTCGAGATGCCGCCCAGATTTTGCTGGGAGTTGTGAAGCGCGGTGAGATCGAGATCCGCCCAGGGGCTCACATCCCAGGACACACCGGCCAGAAGCGATTGCGAAAATCCGTTGTCGTAAGCCAACGGCAGGCCAATCGCGGCAGGCTCCAAGGTCAGCCGGTCCAACCGGTCGCTCCATTGGTTGGCGCCGAGACGAATATGCAGCCCCGCCGTCGGCATATAGGTGGCGCCCGCGTAATGACCGCTGTTCGCCAATCCCAGAAAACCGCTATCGGCGATCAGCGGCGATTGCACGCCATCATAATTGTCGAAACGCTGGCTGAGGTTCACGTCGTAACCCGCGTCGATGGCCAGGTGGGCGCTGAGCGCGATGCTGGAAACGAATTGGTGCGGTTTGGCCGCCGTGCCGAAGCTGGTGCTGAGCCGAACGGGATCGCTGCCGAGCGCATCCTGGCTGGTGCGGTAAGCCGGCCCGCGCAAATCCGCTTCCGACAGTATGGCGGCGGTGAAAGGGGTTATGGGAGCGGACGCACCGAAGGCGGTGAGGCTGGGCGGCAGGCGCGTTTCCACGGCACCGGCCTGGCCTGCTAAGGCGACAAGACCGGCCGCGACAAGCGCAGCCTGAAAACAGCGGTTCATACCCAGTCCTAACCCGGTAACCCGGACCGGCCTAAAATATCAGAGGAAACGCGTCACTCTCAAGAAAAGACCGGGATTTCCCTGGTGTTTTTGGGTCACAAACGGCCATTCTCGCGATTAAAATGAAGATGGTGCGCAATAAAATTGCGCAAACCCGAAGCGGGTCCGCTTACCGGGTAAAAATATCGATCAGGAAGCAACCAGCAACAAAGGGTTCTTCCAGTCCCGTGAGATCGCCACGGCGGTGTTGCCGAAGAAAAGTTCTTCGCCCGGCCGTGGGCTGACCCCCATCACGATCATGCCATAGCCGTTGCGGGCTTCCTTCAGGATCGCTTCGGCCGCAGCGCCGCGCTTGGAGATATGGGTCGCAAAGCGCACGTCATAACGTTCGGCCAACTCCGCCATATCCTTCAGCACGCGCTCTTCGCGCGAACGGGTGCGCGAGCGCCCGTCGGTCTGCGACACATAAAGCGCATTGACCCGTGCGCCGGTGGCACGCGCCAGCACAAAACTGACTTCGGCGGCGCGGCGCGACGCGGGCGAGCCATTGACCGGCAAAAGAATATGGGCGCGGGACGACAATTGCGGCGCGGGCCCGTCACCGGAATAGGATAGCAATGCGAGGGGCCCGTCGAAGCCCGCGGCAAGGTCCGCGATCTCGGGCGAGATATTGCCGTCCGCGTTATGGATTTCTTCCATGCCGATGAATAACAGGTCATAGCCCTTGCGGGCTTCGTCGCGTACCACATCCGCCGCCTTGTCCACCGGAAGACGCGTGGTGAGGTGCACCTTGTCGGGATTCGGCTCGGCCTCGTCCTTTTCCATTTTATCGGCGCTGGCTTTGGCGCCCTTTTTGAGTTCTTTCGCCAGCGGATCGTCCGCCTGCTCTCCGGCGCTCTGGCTGATCGATTGCGCGCCGATCATGTCCTTCTGTGCCGAATCCGTATCCCGCGCGGCCTCGGCCAGCGAATGTTTCTGGCGCCTCTCCTGCTCTGCGTTCGCGTCCGCCGTATCGGACCCGGTGTTGCGGATTTGGCGGTCTGCGATGTTCCGCAAATCCGAATCCAATTTCAGGATGGTCACCGGCATGCCATGGCCGCCGGCCAGCAAACCCGCCATGCGCGCCGCCATGCGGCCGACGGAGCTGGCATCGACGGCAAGCAGCAGCCGCTCCAAATTGGGGACAAAGCCCTTCTCGTCCAATCTCTCGCGCTCCACCCGCTTTCTTTCGGATTCGTCCATCGGCAGACCGGCCAGGGCGGCACGCAACATGGGCGGCATCGCCATGGTGGTGAGCAGCGCCATGGTGACGATCATGGTGTAGAGATTTTGCGTCAGCGCGCCCATCGAAAGGCCGATAGAAGCCACGATCACTTCGGTCGAACCGCGTGCGTTCATGGCGCAACCCAGGGCGACGCCTTCGCGCCATTTCAGGCCACCGATCACGCTGCCGACAAAGGCGCCGGAAAATTTTCCGAACGACGCAATCAGCACCAGCCCGCCGGTGAGCAGCGCCGTCATCGGATCCTTGAGGATGGTAAGATCAGCGGCCAAACCCGACATGCCGAAAAAGATCGGCATGAAGAACGCCGAAATCATGCCCCGCAACTGCTGCTGGATGTGATCGGTGAGGATCGGGGATTGCCCGATCAACACGCCCGCCATGAAGGCACCCAGCACGGTACGGATGCCCAGAAGCTGGGTGATCAGCGCCATCGTTCCCATGATCACGATGATGACGGTAATAACGGGAAAATCGCTGCGGAACGTATCGTTGACCCAGCGGATGGCGGAGAACACCAGCCAACGCCCGGCCGTGAAGCAAAACAGCATGAACAAGACCACACCGCCAACGGTTTTGGCCAGGCCCAGCGCGTCTACCTTGCCCGCGCCCGCAATGCCGAACGTGATGGCGATGATCACCCATCCCACCGTGTCCTCCATGATCGCGGTGGAAACGATCACCTGCCCCAGATTGCGGCGCATGAAATTCATTTCCCGCACCACCATCGCCACGATCTTGATGGAGGAAATCGAAAGCGCCGTGCCCAGGAACAGCGCCGGCACCAATCGCCCGCCCGGCATGTCCGGCATCAAGGAGGCAGGCAGGAACTCACCCAGCGCGAATCCGCATGCGAAAGGAAACGCAATCCCAGCCAGCGAGATCGCCACCGCCGCGCCTTTCATCTTGCTCACCAGCTTGACGTCGGTTTCCATGCCGGTGAGCAGCAACAGAAACAGGATGCCGACCTGCGAAAGGCCGTCGATCATGCCTTTCTGTGCGGGATCGGACGGAAAAATGAGCTTCTGCGCTTCAGGCCAGATCGCCCCGAATAGCGACGGGCCCAGCACCAGCCCAGCCAGCAGATTGCCCATCAACGCGGGCTGGCCCAACCGCTGCATCCCCTCGCCCAGAATGCGGCCAACCAGAACCAGCAGCACGATTTCGGCGATCAGAAGACCTTCGGCTTTTCCCGTACTGGAAGAGCCGTTGCCGGCCGCGGCATCCTTGCCCTTGTTTTTCGTAGCCGCCAGATCGGCTTGATGGGCCGGCTCGGCACTGACGCTTGTCTGGAGGTGATCGATTTGAGCCGGCTGACTGGCGGCCGGGCCGCGTATGGCAAATGCCATCAGGCACAATATGATCATCAGCAGGCCGCAGAAACGCGCCGATCGGGATTGTAGAAATTGCATTGTCAAATTACCGCCGGAGCCAGGCGGGGAATCCCGCTATCCCGTAACGCGCCAGAAACCGGGACGTTGCCCGTGGTCCGATGCCGTCTGGCGTTGCAACAGGCCAAGGCGCATGACACGTTCGGGGTGCGGAAACGGACACATGACAATGTTGCGAATGGCCCTGTTGGGCGCGCTGTTTGCGCTTGCCGCACTCTTGCCGGCAGACGCCGCCGACAAGCCCGCGCCGCCCACACCCAACCAGACCGTCGCGTTTGCAGGCGGCGTCCTTCTGCATCGCGATCTTGTCTATGCGGCGATAGACGGGTTCAGGCCTTTGACGCTCGATCTGTACCAAACACAGGCCAAGGCGAAAGAGATGCCCAGGCCGGCCATCCTGTTCGTGCATGGCGGCGACTGGGTGACGGGTGATGCGCGCCATCTGGCCGGCTTTGACGATTTTCCCGCGACCCTCGCCGCTCTGGCGGCCAAGGGCTTTGTGGTGGCCAGCGTGAATTACCGGCTGTCGGGTGAGGCGCATTTCCCGGCCGCGATTCAAGACGTGAAGTCCGCCGTGCGCTGGCTGCGCGGCCATGCGGGCGATTATAATATCGACACGACCCGCGTCATGATTTGGGGTGCGGAGGCCGGTGGCCAGATTGCCGCGATGGTCGGCACCAGTTGCGGCGTTACCGCGCTCGAACCGACAGCCGATGCCAAATCGAAGGCGACCTTGGCGTCGGATTGCGTGCAGGGCGTGATCGACTGGTACGGTCCCGCCGATCTGGCGAGCTGGGACACCGGCGGGGCGCATCCGTCCGAACCTGGTGCGCCGACCCATCTGGGCGCTTATCTGGGCTGCGAAGCCGGGGACTGCGCGCCGGGCCTGGTGCGGGCTGCCAGCCCTCACTCTTATATAGGGACACTCAGCCCGCCCTTCCTGATCCAGCATGGATCGGCCGATACGCGCGTGCCGCCGGACCAATCGCAAAAGCTGAATGACGCGCTCCGGGACCAGCATGTGCCGTCCGAAATTCTGGTCTATCCCGGGGTCGGACAGGATTTCAGCAAGGACGGCGTCGCGGATCCGGCGACCAGTGCCAAGGCACTTGCCGATATGGAAGAATTCATCGTCAAAACCTTCCCGCCGGCCAAGCCGGCGGCGATTTCCACCGCCAACTCGAAAACGGCGAAAGCCACGAAACCCAAATCCTCCGCCAAGGCACGCAAATGAGCGAACTGGACAAAACGGAATTCGACTGGACCGACCCTTTCGGCCTGGAGCGCGACCTCGCCATCGAGGAACGCATGGTGGTGAAATCCGCCCGCGATTATGCCGCTGCCAAACTGGCGCCCCGCGTGCGCGACGCCTTCCGGGAAGAGATTTTCGACATCGCCATCATGCGCGAAATGGGCGAGATGGGTTTTCTGGGCATGACCCTGCCGGAAGAATATGGCGGCGGCGGCTTGCCCTACACCTGTTACGGCCTGGTGGCGCGCGAGATGGAGCGGGTGGATTCCGGCTACCGCTCCGCGATGAGCGTGCAGAGCTCGCTGGTGATGCATCCCATTTTTGCTTTCGGCAGCGAGGCGCAGAAAAAGAAATACCTGCCCGGCCTGGCAAGCGGCGAATTGATCGGCTGTTTCGGTCTCACCGAACCGGACCATGGTTCGGATCCGGGCGGCATGACCACCCGCGCGGTAAAGGACGGTGCGGGCTATCGGCTGAACGGCGCGAAAATGTGGATCACCAATTCCCCGGTGGCCGACATCGCCGTGGTCTGGGCCAAGCTGGACGGCAAGATCCGCGGTTTTCTGGTGGAGCGTGAAACGAAAGGTTTTTCCACGCCGCGCATCGACGGAAAATTTTCGCTGCGCGCCAGCGTCACCGGCGAAATCGTCCTGGAAGATGCCTTTGTGCCGGACGACGCCATATTGCCGGATGCGGTCGGTCTCTCGGGCCCCTTCTCCTGCCTCAATCGCGCCCGCTTTGGCATTGCATGGGGCGCGATGGGCGCGGCCGAAGATTGCTGGCACGCGGCGCGGGACTACACGCTGGATCGCAGGCAGTTCGGCCGGCCGCTGGCCGCCAATCAGCTGGTGCAGAAAAAACTGGCCGACATGCAGACCGAAATCGCCCTGGGATTGAATGGCGCGCTCAGGCTGGGGCGCATGATGGAGGACGGTACGGCCTCGCCGCCGCTGATCTCCATGATGAAGCGCAACAATTGCGGCAAGGCGCTCGCCATCGCGCGCGAGGCCCGCGACATGCTGGGCGCCAATGGCGTGTCCGACGCCTATCCGGTGATCCGGCACATGATGAACCTGGAAGCCGTCAACACTTATGAAGGTACGCACGACGTGCACGCCCTGATCCTGGGACGTGCGCAGACGGGGCTGCAAGCGTTTCAGCAGGAAAAAGAATGACCGCGATCAATTCCGTCACCGACCTCAGCCGCGACGGCGAGATTGCCGTCATCACTTTGAACAATCCGCCGGTCAACGCGCTGTCGGAAGCCATGCGCGAAGGTTTGATCGCAGCCTTGCGCATCGCAGAAACCGACAGCGCGGTCCGCGCAACACTTCTGATATGTGCCGGCCGCACATTCATCGCGGGCGCGGATATTTCCGAATTCGACAGGAAGCTGACGGGCGCCAGCCTGCGCGACGTTCAGGACGCGATGGATGCAGCGAAGAAACCCATCGTGGTGGCGATCCATGGCACCGCACTCGGCGGCGGCCTCGAAACCGCGATGTGCGGTCATTACCGGGTGGCGGTGCCTTCGGCGAAACTGGGTCAACCGGAAGTCGCGCTGGGCCTCGTCCCCGGGGCGGGCGGCACACAGCGCCTGCCGCGCCTGATAGGGGTGGAAAAAGCACTGGAAATGGTGACGGACGGCAAACCGATTGGGGCAGCCGATGGTCTGGCGCTGGGATTGCTGGACGCGCTGATGGCGGAAAAGGAACTAAAAGACAGCGCACTGGCGTTCATCCGGCAGTTGCTGGCCGAAGGCAAAGGCATCCGCCGCACGCGCGATCAAAATGAGAAAGTCACCGGCATCTCGCCGCAGATATTTTCCGATTTCCGCAGCAGCCACAAATTCCGCGGCTTCGCGGCGCCGGAAGAAGCGATCAAATGTGTCGAGGCCGCCACCGCAATGCCGTTCGACCAGGGTCTGGAATTCGAGACCCGCATCTTCCTGGCCTGCAAGGACTCGCTGCAAAGCAAAGCGCAACGCTATGCCTTCTTCGCCGAACGCAAGGCGGGGAAAATTCCGGGACTTGCCGACGACACGCCGGTGCTGCCGGTCGCCAAGGTCGGTGTGATTGGAGCCGGCCTGATGGGCGGCGGCATCGCCACCGTCTTCGCCAATGCCGGTCTTCCCGTGACGATCGTGGAAACCGATGCCGCCGCGCTGGCCCGAGGACTGGACGCGGTGAAGGGCAATTACGAAAGCAGCGTCAAGCGCGGCCGGCTGACGGAAGATGAAGCGCGGATGCGTTTCGCCCGCATCACCGGCACATTGACCTTGGAAGACCTCGCCGACCGCGACCTGATCGTGGAAGCCGTGTTCGAAAACATGGAGGTGAAGAAGAGTGTTTTTGCGCGCCTGGAAAAAATCGCCAAGCCGGACGCCATTCTGGCCAGCAACACCTCCTATCTCGATATCGACGAGATCGCCGCCGTCACCTCGCGCCCCGATCATGTCCTGGGGCTGCACTTCTTCTCACCCGCGCCGGTGATGAAGCTGCTGGAGATCGTTCGCGGCGCAAAGACCTCCGACAGCGTTCTGGCCACGGCCATGAAGCTGGCAAAGGCCGCGGGCAAGGTCGGTGTCCTGGCCGGAAACGCACATGGCTTCATCGGTAACCGCATTCTCTCGCAGCGCCAGAACGCGGCCAATCAGCTGGTTCTGGAAGGCGCTTCGCCTTATGCGGTGGACAAGGTGCTGACCGATTTCGGTCTTCCCATGGGCCCCTTCGCCATGGCCGATTTGGCAGGGCTGGATCTGGGCTGGAACGCGGCCGGGTCGCATGGCGAAACCCTGCGGGATGTTTTCTGCGAAGCCGGACGACGCGGCCAGAAAACCAAGGCAGGGTTCTACGACTATGACGACGCGCGCAAGGCCACGCCTTCGGCGGTCGCGGAAAAGCTCATCGCCGACTTCCGCGCCGGGAAAAACATCACACCCCGCACAATCGGCGAAGATGAGATTCGCGAACGCTGCCTGCTGCCCATGATCAATGAAGGCGCGCAGATATTGGCGGACGGCAAGGCCAGCCGCGCCTCCGATATCGATATCGTCTGGCTGAATGGCTATGGCTGGCCCGCCTATCGCGGCGGCCCGATGTTTTATGCCGATAGTATCGGTCTCGAGACGGTGATCGCGGGCCTGAAGAAATACGGGATCGCCCCCGCGCCGCTGCTGCAACAGCTCGCGGCGACGGGCAAGCGCATTTCCGATTATTCCTGACGCTCAGCTTTTGGCCGCGACGGCCTCAATCTCGAGCAGGAATTGGGGCCGGGGCAGCGCCGCGACCACCATCATCATGGAAGCGGGGCGCGCCTCGCCCAGCATCCGGGCCCGGACTTTGGCATAAGCGGGGATGTCTTCCGCCCGCGTCAGATATTGCGTGATCTTGACCAGATCGCCCACCGCCATGCCGGCACGGTCCAGCATGGTCAGGATATGACCCCAGGCCAGTTCCGCCTGGGCGGTGATGTTGTCGGGTAGTTCGCCTGCCCCATCCATTCCCGGCGTCCCCGAGGTGAAGAGCCAGCGTTGATTCGGCGTCGCCTCGACGGCGTCGCTGTAGGTGCCGATCCTGGCCGCCACGCCGATATCGTGAATTTTGTGCGTCATGCTCGCCTTCCTTGAGGAAGTTGCAGTCAAAAACGTCCATCAGATGCTGGCAAGCGGAGAAACTGTCAGTTCGCGCATTTGACCATGGGGACTTTGCGCCGGAACCCGGAATGACTTAAAATCCCTGACGGGAAAAGGCGTTATAACCAATCATATATCACGCCCCCAGCCCCCGGACAATTTTAGCGGAGTGAAAGCGATGGTCACGCTTCAGATCAACGGTCAGCCTCACACAATCGACGCACCGGACGACATGCCGTTGCTCTGGGCGCTGCGCGATATCGTCGGGCTTACCGGCACGAAGTTCGGTTGCGGCATCGCCCAGTGCGGCGCCTGCACCGTGCATGTGGACGGCAAAGCGGTTCGTTCCTGCATGCTGCCGGTGGGCGCCATCGGCAACCGCGCCGTCACCACCATCGAGGCGATCGGCGACACGCCCAACGGCGCCAAGGTCCAGAAAGCGTGGCTCGACATCGAAGTGGTGCAATGCGGCTATTGCCAGTCCGGCCAGATCATGTCGGCGACAGCCCTGCTCAACCGCACGCCCAATCCCGATGATTCCGATATCGACGCCGCGATGGCGGGCAACATCTGCCGCTGCGGCACGTATGTGCGCATCCGTCAGGCGATCAAGAACGCCGCCAAAACGGCTTAAGAGGACTTCCATGTCGAGCACACCGAAACCTGCTGCCGCAGCCGATCTGTCGCGGCGCAATTTCCTCAAGGTCGGCACTGCCGCGGGCGGCGGGCTGATGCTCGGCTTCCATGTCGGCGACGTGTCTGCACAAGAAAAGAAAGCGGCTGCAGAAGCCGCAGCACCCGCACCCACAAAATATGTTCTCAATCCCAATGCGTTCATCGCCATCACACCCGACGGCAAGGTCTCGTTCCAGATTCCCCAAGAAGAAATGGGCCAAGGCGTCTACACCTCACTTTCCCAACTTCTGGCAGACGAATTGGATGTCGATTTCGCGAACGTGACGCCGCTTCCGGCGCCGCCGATCGATGCGGTCTATGGCAGTCCGCGCTCGCATCGCATGGGCACCGGTGGTTCGCAGTCGATCCGCGGTTTCTACACCCCCTTGCGCCAGGTCGGCGCGTCCGGCCGCGCCATGCTGGTGCAGGCGGCGGCGCAGCAATGGAATGTCAGCCCCGCCACCTTGCGCACCGAAAATGGTCAGGTGATCGATGACGCGCATGGCGGGCGCAAATTGTCCTATGGCGTGCTGGCACCGCGCGCCGCGAAATTGCCGGCGCCCCAGGACGTCAAGCTGAAGGACGACAAGGACCTCAAATATATCGGCAAGTCGGTCAAGCGGCTGGACACGCCGGACAAGGTCAATGGCAAAGCGCAGTACGGCATCGATGTGCGGATGGATGGGCTGAAGTTCGGCGCCCTGGCAGCCTCGCCCGTGGTGGGCGGCAAGGTCGCCCATGTCGATGACAGCAAGCTTAAGGCCATGCCCGGACTGCAGCTGGTGGTGCTGGACGATATCGTGGCCGTGGTTGGACCCCATTTCTGGGCCGCCAAGAAGGGCCTCGAAGCGCTCGACATCAAATGGGACGGCGGCGCCAACGCCAAGATGGACTCCGGCAAAATGTGGCAGGAGCTGCGCGACACCTCGATGAAGGCGGGCGTGCTGGCCAAGGAAGACGGCGACACGGCCAAGGCGCTTTCCGGGGCCAAGGAAAATCGCATCGACGTTGCCTATGAATTGCCGTTCCTCTCGCATGCCCCGATGGAGCCGTTGAATTTCACGGTCCATGTAAAGAATGGCGGCTGCGAAATGTGGGGCGGCAGCCAGGTGCAGACCGCCGCCGTTACCGCGGCGGCCAAAACCCTGGACACCACGCCGGACAAAATCAATTTCCACAATTACATGCTTGGCGGCGGTTTCGGACGCCGGCTGGACACCGACATGGTGGTCAAGGCCGTGCGCATCGCGCAAAAAGTCGATGGTCCAGTGAAAGTGATCTGGACCCGCGAGGAAGACATGCAGCAGGACATGTATCGTCCTGCCTATCGCAATGTGATGTCGGCCAGCCTGGACAAGAGCGGCAAGATCGATGCCTGGACGCACCGGATTGCCGGCGGCGCCGTGTCGGTACGCATGTCGGGCAAGCCGCTCAAGGGCGGAATGGATCGCGGCTCACTGGAAGGCGCCACCGAGAACAGCTATGGCGCGCCGAACTTCCGCGTCGAGTTCATCGAAGCTGAACCCCGCGCCCTGAATGTCGGCTATTGGCGCGGCGTCGCCCCCAACAACAATGTCTTCGCCACCGAAAGCCTGATCGACGAGCTGGCGCTGAAAGCCAAGCAGGACCCGGTCGCCTTCCGCATCGCGCATCTGAATGGCACCCCGCGCCTGAAGGCGGCGGTGCAGCTGGTGGCGCAGAAATCGGGATGGGGCGGAAAGTTGCCGGCCCGCACGGGACGGGGCATCTGCGCGCAGTTCTGCTTCGGCACCTATATCGCGGCGGTCTGCGAGGTCGAAGT
The DNA here is from genome assembly GCA_040389405.1 of Pseudomonadota bacterium. Classification (GTDB taxonomy): domain Bacteria; phylum Pseudomonadota; class Alphaproteobacteria; order Micropepsales; family Micropepsaceae; genus Rhizomicrobium. The sequence continues at coordinate 895,608 of JAZJZY010000003.1, forward strand.
CGAAACCGACGGCACGGTACGCATCCGCAAGGTCCATGCGGCGATCGATGCCGGCCGGCTGGTCAATCCCGACACTTTGATCGCACAGGTCCAGGGCGGCATGACCTTCGGCTTCACCGCGGCACTTTATGGCGACATCACCGTCAAGGATGGCCGGGTGCAGCAGCGCAATTTCAACGACTACCGCATGATGCGCATCAACGAGTCGCCGGACATCCAGGTGCATATCGTGCAGAGCCTCGAGCCTGCCGGCGGCATCGGCGAACCGGGTTGCTCGTCGGGCCCGCCCTCGCTGGTCAATGCCATTGCTGCCGCCACCGGTGTTCGTCTTCGCAAGCTCCCCATCGACCGCAATCTGTTGGCGGACAGGAAAGTCGCATAATCATGAGAAAACTCGGTATCGCGATTGCCGTCATTGCCCTTATCGGGGTGGTCTTTGCGGCCTGGATGGTCTTGATCCCAGGCCCAACCTCTTTCGCCAGCGGCTCGAGCGTGGCGCTGGCGGATTACAAAGACACCAATCCCACCGGCGTGCCGAAAGACATGGCGAAGGCCGATCTGATCGCGCGGGGCGAGTATCTCACCCACGCCGCCGATTGCGTCGCCTGCCACATGACCAAAGGCGGCACGCCCTTTGCCGGCGGCCTGGCCTTCAACCTGCCCATGATCGGCACGATGTATTCGACCAACATCACCCCCGACAAGGAAACCGGCATCGGCAATTACACCGATCAGCAATTCCTCGACGCTTTGCACAAGGGCAAGCGCGCCGACGGCCAGAATCTCTATCCGGGCATGTCCTATGCGTCCTACACCTACATGACCGACGAGGACGCGCTGGCGATCAAGGCCTATCTCTTCAGCCTGCCGGCGGTGCATGCGCCGGCCAAGCAGAACAAGATGGCTTGGCCGTTCAACAATCGCAGCCTGATGGGCTTCTGGAACGCGTTCTACAATGCCGATGAACGCTACCGCCCCAACACCACGCAGAGCGCGGAATGGAATCGCGGCGCCTATCTGGCCGAAGCGATGGGCCATTGCGGCGAATGCCACACCCCGCGCAACTTGGCCTTCGCGGTCAACAACCGGAAGAAATTCAGCGGCGCCCTCACCGCCGGCTGGCGCGCCTACAACATCACCGCCGACAGCAAGGCGGGCTTGGGAGCCTGGAGCGACAACGACATCGCAACTTTCCTCTCCACCGGTCATGCCGATGGCCATGGCGGCGCGGGCGGCCCGATGGGCGAAGCCTCCGACAACAGCCTCACGTATCTGACTGCGGGCGATATCCGAGCGCTGGTGGTCTATCTGCGCAGCGTTCCGGCGCAGAACAGCGACCTGCCGCACACAGTCAATGTTCCGGCACCGGTCTCGCACCGCGAAGGTGTGACGGCGGGGCTGGATTCACGCGGCGAGAAGATCTTCGCCGGCGCCTGCGCCAGCTGCCACGACTGGACCGGTGTCAGCCCGGTCAGCAAATACGCCACGCTCACGGGCGCCCGCGCCGTCAATGATCCCTCCGCCACCAATGTGGCGCAGACGATCATCGCCGGTGTGGACCGCACCACGGTGAACGGCAAGATCTTCATGCCCGCCTTCGGCACGGCCTATTCCGACGACGAGATCGCGGATGTGGCGAACTATGTCACGGCCCGGTTCGGCGCCCAGGGCGCCAAGCTGACCTCGAAGGACATCGCGTCTTTCCGCAAGCAGGTCGCTCAGCAATAAACGGAGCGCGATCCGGAAAAGTGTAAGCGCCGGTACGCTGGCGCTACCGGCTCCGGCAGATCGCGCGACCAACAGAAAAGTTAGAGCAAAATCGCCACCGAGGCGATTTTGCTCTAACCTCCCCTTCCGGCCCTCGCGGCCGCGAAGGGGAATTTGTCCGTGATACTGCCAGCGCTTCCCATCGGCTTCGGCCTGGTCGCGGTCACCGCGCTGGCGGCGGTGGCGGCCCGGCGCACCAATCTTCCCCCATCCATCTTTCTGGTTCTGGTCGGGCTGGGGATCGGCTTCATACCCGGCATGCCGCGCGTCGCGCTCAGGCCAGACCTGGTCCTGACCCTGCTGCTGCCGCCCCTGCTCTATTCGGCCGGCGTCGGCATGAGTTGGAAGGGCTTTCGCGCCCATCTGCGGCCCATCCTGCTCCTGGCGGTGGGCTGCGTGATTTTTACCGCCGCTTCGGTCGCCGTGGTGGCGCGCTACCTGCTGGATCTCACCTGGGCGGTGGGGTTTGTCCTGGGTGCTATCGTGGCGCCGCCCGACGCCGTGGCGCCGATGGCCATCGCCAAGCGATTTCCCATTCCCAATCGCGTCCTCACGATTCTGGAAGGTGAAGGCCTGGTCAACGACGCCACCGCGCTGATCCTGTTCAGCTTTGCTGTCGCCGCCGTCGTGCTGGGCGGTCAATTCTCACCGGCTCTGGCCGTCGGCAGTTTTGCGGCGATCGTGGTGGGCGAAATTCTGTGGGGCGTGGCGGTGGGGTTTGGTGCATTGTTCCTGCGCCGCTACGCGCATGAGCCGCGGGTGGAAATCGTGCTGGCGATGCTGACGCCCTATGCAGCGTTCTGGGTGCCGGAAAGCCTGGGCGGTTCCGGCGTGCTGGCGGCGGTAACGGCGGGACTGTTCGTCAGCTATAACGGACCGCGCTTTATCTCGCCCGCCACGCGCCTGCAGGGTTTTTTCGTCTGGGACCTGGTCGTCTATCTGATCGAAGGCGTGATCTTCCTGCTGACGGGATTGCAGGCGGTGGTGATTGTCGATTCCCTGGGCGAAGCCGATTGGACGCGCCTGGGGCTGGCGGCGGTCTCCATCACCGGCGTGATCATCTTGGTTCGCTTCATCTGGGTTTTCACCGGCACCTACCTGCCCTGTTGGATCTGGCCCAGTTGGCGCAAGCATAACCCCGCTCCGCCCTGGCAGGAGACTTTCACCATCGCCTTCACCGGCATTCGCGGCGTGGTCTCGCTGGCGGCCGCGCTGTCGATCCCCTTGATGTCGGGAGCGGCGCCATTTCCCGAACGCGGTCTTCTTTTGCTGGTCACCTTCTCGGTGATCCTTGCCACGCTTGTGGGGCAGGGATTTTCGTTTCCCTGGGTGGTCCAGAAACTTGGCCTCACCGCGCTGGGAAAACGCGAAGCCGATATCGCCAAGCAGCATGAAGTTCAGGCGCGGGTGACGGGCATCGATGCCGCGTTGGCGCGGCTGGACCGGCTGGAAGGCGCCGGATTGGCGCCCGAGACGGTGGAAATTCTACGCCGCCGCCATGGCGACCGGCGCGCTTATTTCGTGGCGGCCTGCCGCGA
>JAZJZY010000003.1:898922-1105909 GCA_040389405.1 Pseudomonadota bacterium
GGCCTGGTGGCCGTGGCGCTGCCTGGGCGGCCTGCCGCGATCTGGAAAGCGGCGAAGCCGTCGCCCGTTCCACTGCCCTGCAATTGGAATTCCTCAATGCCGAACGCAGCGCGATCGCCGATCTCTACAAGAAGGGCGCGCTGGAAGACGATGCGCGGCGGCGCATCGAGCGGGAACTGGATCTGGACGAGAGCCGCTTGCGCCATGCCGCCGAAAGCGGCACCAGCCGAATCTAGAGTTTGGCGCCGTGACTGCGGAGCAGGGATGTTGCCTCGGCCACATCTTCGCGGATGCCGCGATTAAGCTTTCCGACGGTGACCACGGACTTCACGGACGCCGCGTAGATGCCGGGGATGGCGGGGTGAACGGCCGTCACCTTATGTGCATCGACGGTCACAGGCGTGCCGTCCGGCTGTGTCAGCGCGACTTTCGTGAGATCGGTGGCGATTGCCTTGTCACCCAGCGATTTCGCAATATGGGCGATATAGCCGCGCGTTTCCGCTGGAAGCGGCCGGCCGCGATGCAGATGGTCCTCGATATTTCCCGGTCCGTCATTGTAGGCGGCGAACATGGCCGGATAGCCGTATCTAGAATGCAGCCATTTGAGATAGGCGGTACCGGCAAAGATATTGTCACGGGCGTTATAGGGATCCCCGCCCAGCCGGTATTGCGCCGCCATCTCGGCATACGTGCCGGGCATCATCTGCATGATTCCCATCGCGCCGGTCGACGATATGATGGGGAGGTTTTCGGCAAGCATGGTGCGCCCACCGCTTTCCTGGCGGATGACGGCGCGCACCCATTGCGCGGGAACCTTGAATTTGCGCGATGCCTCGGCGATCAGCGGCTCCCAGCGTGTCATCATGGCCGAGGACGACATCGTCTGTTCCTGCGCGAAGACCGAAGGTTGAGCGGGTTTCTGGACGGCCTCGCTGATCGCACGTTCCACCGCAATTTTCGGGGCCGATGCGTATAGGGACGGCGCACGCATTTGATGCAGCGCTCCGATCATGGCCAAGGTCGCACCGCCCAAAAGCAAAAGACGCACGAAATTCCGCGTCGGCAACAGAGCGGGCATCGCCGCCGCGCGGGTGCGCAGAGCAATCGCCGAACTCACAAGCGGACGTCCATCGGACAAAACAAATTCCTTCTGCCGAAAAGCCGCTATGGATCCCTGAGGATCGCTTCGGCCGGTGGCGCGTTCGAGAACAGCGCCGATCAAAAATGATGCCGGCTTCGAACAATCCAAGCGGACATGTGGAAGTCGTATAACCGCAAAAGTGCGGGAACAAAATACAAAAAGCATCGCAAAAATCGCGCGCGACGCAACCGCTTTGAAACACTGGCTTTTTTGGGCGGAACCGGCGCGTAAATTCTGTGTAAGGCCAAAATGCGGCAAATCCGAACGGAGCTTCATCAGATCACACGGATCAGGAGATGTCGATCAATGCGACGTTGATGTCCTTGTGCATGCGGCGTTTCAGATGCGATCACCCTCATCAAATGCGCGCGCCGTGCTCACATCGCGCGCGCCGGCACAGCGTGGTCAAGATGTGTTCCATACACGAGTTGATTTATCGTGATTTCGCTGATAGATAGGTTTCGCCGCCTCACCGAAACCGGACATCCATGAGCCGCAGAACACTTGTCCTGTGCGGAAACGGCGCGAGCGCTGTGTTGCTGGTCTGCGCCCTGGCACGCCAGGCCGGACTAGGTCTTTCCATCGTCATAATCGGCAAGAAAGCCGAGGCCGGACACGGCATCGCCTATTCCACCCGCAATCCCAATCACTTGTTGAATGTGCCCGCGACGCGGATGTCAGCCGACATCAATCGGCCCGATCAGTTTGTGCAATGGCTCGCTACGCGCGGGATCGCGACACAGGACTGGGCCCATAGCTTCGTATCGCGGAGCTTGTATGGCGACTATCTGTCCGAGCTGCTGGATACGACACTCAAATCCAACCCGGATCTGGAGGTTCGCTTCATTCAGGGCGAAGTCAAAAGTCTGATGAAGAAACATCTGGGCTGGATCGTCGCCCATGAAGGCGGCGCGGTGAATGCCGATCTTGTGGCGCTGGCGACGGGAAACGATCTGCCACCGCCGATTGGCGCACATCACGCCCCCAAGCTTGCAGCCCGCATCAGTGATGATCCCTGGGCGGAACATGCACTGGAAAACAATCGAGACGTGCTGATTCTTGGCAGCGGGTTGACCGCCATCGATGTCGCGATCAGCCTGAAGGATCGCGGGCATACGGGGAAAATCCATCTTCTGTCGCGACACGGACTTCTGCCGCAATCTCATGTCGAGCCGGAACCGGCCTCCCCTCTTGCGCAACCATTTCCAGAAACTGCGCGAGGCTTTCTGCGCGCCATGCGCACGCGCCTGGGGTCCACGCCCAGCGCTGCGCAATGGCAAGGCCTGATGGACGCGATGCGACCGCATTGGCCGCAGATCTGGTTGTCATTCCCGACCGCGGAGAAAAAGCGCTTCCTTCGTCATTGTGTTACGCAGTGGAATATCCATCGGCATCGCCTGGCGCCGGCAGTCGGCGAATATCTGCGGCACGGCCTGGGGGACAACATGCACGTGAAGAAGGGCCGGCTCCGGCATCTGAGGCCCGGGAAAAATGGCATGATCGCCGTGATAGCCCACGGTGAACACGTCATCGACCTGCCGGTGAATCATGTCATCAATTGCACCGGACCCAATCCCAATCCGGAAAAGACACATGACCATCTGATCGAGAATTTGGTCGCATCGCGGTTGGCGCGCGGGACCGATGCGGGCGTCGGCCTGGATGTGGATGCCCGCAATCGCGTTTTGGACAAGAGCGGCGTCGCCCAACCGTCGCTTCTGGCGATGGGTGCGTTGACCCGTGGCCATTGGTGGGAAATCACTGCCATCCCGGAAATCGCCCACCAAGCCCAGGTGATGTCGGGCGCGATCATGGAATATCTGGGCGTTCTGAACGCTGCGTCCCGGGTCAATCGTCATCGCTGAGTTTCCGGGTCAAATGGCAAGCCCGCGCCCTTCGCAACGAGCCACAATCGGACCGCAATCAGCCGTCTACGGACGATTTGACCGCGTAAACCAAGCTTTTCGAGCTTCACCGCGCCAAATTACATTGAAAAAACTTGACGTTAACCATTTCTGTACGGTATTAACCATTTATTAACTCTCAGAGCGGGCGGTCGAAAGCGACTCAAGCATCGCCAAAAAAGAGAGACGGGTAATGGGCCGGTTCGCCGGCAGAAGCGGGGTGGCGTCGAGGAAGCATTCGCGCAAACCATATTTTGGGTGCAGATAATGCTTGCCTATGAAGAGTTGAAAGGTTCGAGCGGAAAAGAGGTCTGGTTCCGCCCCACCCGTTACGACGCACGCAAACTATTCCCCAACAATCCGCCCAAAGTGCGGGTGAAGTCCCACAGCTATCAGCTTCACGACATCAGCCTCACCGGCATCGCTGTCGTCGCCAAGCAGGCGATGGACGACGAATTGTCCCTGGGTGAAACCGTCCCGCTGGTCTTTCAGCAAGCCGGTCTGTCGATCTTCGAAGGGCGCGCCAAAGTCTGCCGCACCGAAAGCACCGTGTTCGGCTCCAAGCTCGCCTTCAGCCTGGTTGATTCCTATGTCGATTTCGACCGACTCCTCAGCCGCAACGTCCAAGCCCAGATCGCCGCCAATGGCAGCTTCCTGTCTTCCGAGCGCAGCGCCCTGGTGCCGCGCGAATATCGCGCCTTCTGCGCCGACGTGCTGGGCGTGCTGCGCTCCTATCGCGCGCTTCTGGACAAGAACATCCATCTCGCCGACAGCTTTTCCCAGGCCTTCGACGATGTCGGCGCCTTCGAAGCCTGTGAAGGCCGCCTGGTCGAGCAATGGCGCGGCTTCTGGCTTACCGGCAACGACATTGTGCGCGGTGTTATGGCAAGCCGCGAGGAACGCGAAGCGACCAAGGAATTCACCGAACTGGTCCTGACCCCGGAAATGCGCGCCGGGGCTGTCTGGGACCGCTCCTATGCCAAGCCGCTGGGTTATCCCGGCGACTTCCAGATCATGAATCAGGTTTATGACTGGGAGAAGGTCGGCACCAGCGTCTATCAGCAATTGATCCATCGCCTCGGCCTGGAAGTCGCCGAATGCATCGACACTCGCATGCAGGTGGTGCGCAATAAGATCGCAGAGACCGTGCGCATCTATGGGCAGGATCGTCCCGCGCGCATCCTCAGCTTGGGTAGCGGCCCGGCGCGCGAAATCCAGACGTTCCTGGAAGGCCCGCATGCCCGTGCCGGCAAGGTCGAGTTCACTTTGGTGGATCAGGAAACGCAGGCGCTGGGTTACGCCTATGATCGCGCCTATCCGCCCCTGCTCAGGTTGGGAGGCAATGCCCATGTCCAGTGCCTGAACATCTCCTTCACAGATATCCTGCGCGCCAATGGCGGCTTGCAGGCGGTGCCGCCCCAGGATCTGATCTATTCGGTGGGATTGCTGGACTATCTCAGCGACCGGCGCGCCCGCATGCTGGTGCGCCGGCTTTACGATGCGCTGCTGCCCGGCGGCCTTTTGATCATCGGCAATATGAATGAGACGGCACTCTCCAACCTTTGGCCGATGGAATTCATCGCCGACTGGACCCTGCAATATCGCGGCGAGGCCGAAATGATGGGCTGGTCCGAGGGGCTGAACGCCAAGGAATGCTGGACGGAGACGGAAAAGACCGGCCGGGTGCGGCTGCTTTTCCTGCGCAAGCCCTGACGGATTAGACCGCCACTTTCAGATCGGCGCTCTTGGTCGCCTGGCGCAGCGCGACAAGACGCTCGCGCGGCAGCACCACCATCACGGATGTGCCGACATTGACCTGGCTCTCGATCCAGAGCGCGCCGCCATGCAGCTCGGCCAGCTTCACCGCATAGGGCAAGCCCAGGCCGGTGCCGCCATGAGCCCGGGTGCGAGAGTCCTCGACTTGTTCAAAAGGCCGCAGCACGCGCTCGATATCGGTCGCGGGGATGCCGATGCCTTTGTCGCGCACCGCCATCATGACCGAACGATCGGCATTGACCTCCAGCGCGACCTCGACGCTGCCGCCTTCATGGCTGAATTTGACGGCGTTGGACACAAGATTGAGCAGAATCTGCAACATCAGCTTGGCGTCCGCCCGCACGATGATCTCATCGACACAGGGCTTCAGTGCGATGGCGATACCGGTCTGCTGCGCCTTGGGTTCGCACATGCGGATGCTTTCCGCGGCGACCTGGACAAGATCGATCTCGCGCTCGTCCAGATTGAGCTTGTTGGCCTCCGCCTTGGCGAGGTCGAGAATGTCGTTGATGATGGAAAGCAGATGATGCCCAGAACCTGCGATGTCCTTCACATAAGAGGCATAGCGCACATTCCCCACCGGCCCGAAGGTCTCCTTGTCCATGATGTCGGAGAATCCGATGATCGCATTGAGCGGCGTGCGCAGTTCGTGGCTCATATTGGCGAGGAATTCGCTCTTGGAATGATTGGCCTTGTTGGCTTCCACCAGAAGCACGTTGGTGATCTCGTTCTTCTCTTCGATGATGCGGTGGGCGATATAGCCTTTGCGGGTCTGGGTCTCCTGGATGTAGCTCGACAGCAGGCCCACGCCCGTGGCCATCAGCAGGAAGAAATTGTTGGAGATCAGATCGATCATCGGCAGCGGGTTGAGGACCACCGCCGAGAGCTCATAGGACAGAACCAGCATCAGCGAGATCAGCACCGTGGTGATGAAGTTGACGCGGATGAAGCTGCCGCAATAAATCACGACCATGATCACGCCGGCATAATAGTTGCTGTTGAAGGGCGCCGGCATGATCGCCGTCATCGCCACCACGCCCAGGCCCGACGCCGCCATCTGAAGCGCCAGCACATACTGGCCGATTTTCTCGAAATGGCGTGTGAAGGACAGCGCGAAATTGGTCAGAAGGATCGGGCAACAGATCGCATAGCGGATGATCCAGACTGTGGTGAGGGCATCGCCGCTCACCTGCGCGTCCAGAAATCCGTAGAGAATGTAAAGTGCTGTACCCGCAAGCAGATAGATCCGGATAAACAGCATGGAATCGATCAGGGCCCGGCGCGCGAATCTGCGCTCCGTTTCCGGATCGAAAAAGCGCAGCCATATCTTTGAATAGGCCAACGCGTCGGACGCCATACTACTGTCACTCATGGGTCATTCGGACGGGAAAAGCCCCGGGCCTCCACGGCGAAACACTAGGTCGCGGTGGGTAAACAAAATGGCAAGCGGACAGCGTTAACAAAATCTTTATACCCTGCGCAGAAGCATGCGCATTGCGGGAGTATTCCGTGAACCGGCAACCCGGGGGACCAGTATGCGTCGTCAAACTTTAGTTCTGCTTTGCCTTCTGCCCACAACCCCTGCCCTTGCGGCAGGTTATGGCCTTCGCGAGCAAAGCACCGAAGCGATGGGTGAGGCCTATGCGGGCGCCGCTGCGACCGCCAGCGATGCGGGATTCCTGTCCTACAATCCGGCCGCGGCGGCCGGCACCGGCGGTGGCGACTTTGCGCTCAGCGCCGTCTCGATCATGCCGGGTTCCTCGGCAAATTATACGACCGCATTGACAGCGGCCGGAACGCCCGCCGGCGGCAACGCCAGGCCCAACGATTTCATTCGCAACGCGATCATTCCCGATATCGCCATCCGTCAGCGCCTTGATGATCGCTGGTCGGTCGGCCTTTCGGTTTCCGTGCCATGGGGTCTTTCCACACGCTATCCAAGCGGATGGTCGGGGCGCTATCACGCGCTGGGCTCCAAGCTCGCCACCATCAACATCACACCTGTCATCGCTTATGACCTGGCGCCGGGCATCACCATCGCCGGCGGCGTGCAGGCCCAGTATGCGAAAGGCACACTTTCCAGCGCCGTCGATATCGGCACCCTGGGCGCGCTGTCTGGAATTCCCGGATCGGTTCCCGGCGGGATGGACGGCTCTTCCACCATCAATGCGTCGGGATGGGGCTATGGCTATGTGCTGGGCGCGCGCGCGCAACTCGATGACGGCTGGACCTTGGGCATCTCTTATCGCTCCATCGTGCATCACACATTGAGCGGCTCCTGGGGTTTCGCGCTCGACAATTTTGGACTGGGTGCGGCGATCCGCAATGCCACCACGCTTCTTTCCAACACCAGCGCCAAGGCCAAGCTCGCCACGCCCGCCGAATTGCAGTTCGGCTTGCGCAAGCAGTTCATGGAAAACTGGACTTTGCTGGCAACCGCGGATTGGACCGACTGGTCCAGCTTCAAGAATTTGACGGCGGTCGCAGGCAATCTGGTGCAGCCGAATGATGTCACGATCGCCAACTGGAAAAGCAGCTGGATGATGTCGCTGGGCGCCGAATATGCCGCCAGCGACGACATTACGCTGCGGCTGGGCGCGGCCTTGGACCAGTCACCGGTTCCGTCCGCCACCCTGGCGCCGCGCATTCCCGATGCGGACCGCACCTGGGTCGCTGCCGGCGTGACCTGGCGCGCCTCTCCGGAGATGGACCTGAAATTATCTTTCGGTCATCTGTTCAACGACACACGCACCGTCAGCCAGAGCGGCACTGCCCCGGGCAACGCGTTGCGCGGCACGTTGGTAGGTACGACCGAATCCAATGTGAATGTGCTGGGTCTGGCGTTGGCCTATCGCTGGCAGTAGCAGCCGGCTAGGGCGCCAGTGCACGGATCTGCGCATACAGATCGTCAGCGACGATCAGCCCTTCGCGCGCCGCTCTGTCACGAATTGCCAGACGCCGGTCGCCGGGCAGGCGCGCACCATCATCCGCAATCGCCGTCACCAATTCGGTCATCCGCACAGCGAAACGGGCGCCTGCGAAATGCTGCGGATCGAGCGCAATCAGGAATTGACCCAGCCGGGGCGGCCCACCGTTGGCATCCATGAAGCCGCTGGCTTCCCAGCCGAAATTCGCCCCCGCCAACGCACCGCACAGGATCTCAACGATCAGCGCCAACGCCGATCCCTTGGCGCCGCCAATCGGCAACAATGTGCCCGTCAAAGCCTTGCTCGCGTCCGTCGTGGGCCGACCCGCTTCATCGACCGCCCAGCCTTCGGGAATGGATTCGCCCTTGGCCTTCGCGGCGACGATCCTGCTGCGCGCCACCACCGATAGTGCCATGTCGATCACCAGCGGCGCGCGCCCAAAGATGGGTGCGGCAAATGCCAGTGGATCGGTGCCCAGGCGCGAACGCGTTCCGCCATGAAAGGCCATGGCGTTGGGCGTGTTGGCATAAGCGAACGCCACCAAACCATTTTCCGCCAGACGTTCGACATGCCGTCCGGCCTGGCCGCAATGATGGGACGCATAGATGCCGGCGCTGGCGATGCCCATTTCGCGGGCCAGCGGCACCAGCGTTTCGAGTGCCAGTTCGATCGCCGGATAGGCAAAGCCGGTGCCCGCATTCACCCGGCGCGATGCGCCGCTGCCGGAGATTTCCGGCTTCGCAAAGCCGTCGATCTTTCCCACCCGGGCCTGTTCGGCATAGGAAGCCACGCGGACCAGCCCATGCCCCAATTGTCCGTCCGCCTCGGCGCCCACCAATGCTCGGGCCGTGACGCGCGCATTCGCATCCGATGTGCGGCTGGCGATCAGCGCGCGCGTGACCAGCGCCTCAGCCTCGTCAAGAGAAAGCGTGACGCTCACAGGGTCAAGCGCTGCGGTACAATTTGGTCATCACGAATTCGCGGTGACCCAAAGCTTCGGCAGCGGTGAGGCGGCCATTGGCGGTCTTCTCGATCATGTCGATCAAGACATCGCCCGCCTGATCGATGGTCATTTCGCGCCGCACGATGCCGGAGACATCGACATCGATATGCTCGCTCATCAGCCGCACGGTGCGCGGATTTCCCGTCACCTTGACCACCGGCATGATCGGATTGCCGATCACATTGCCCTGGCCGGTGGGAAAGATATGGACCACATAACCGGCCGCCGCCTGCAAGGTGCAGCACTCCGCCGCCGCCGACGACGTGTCCATGAAATACAGGCCATTGCCCCGCGCCGGCGCTTCCGCCGGTTCCAGCACATCGATGTATTTGATCTTCTTGCCGATCTTTTCCAGATTGCCCAGCGCCTTCTCCTCGATGGTGGTGAGGCCGCCGGCGATATTGCCTTTGGTGGGCTGGCTGTCCGACAGATCCGAGGTCTTGTGCGCTTCGATCACATCGTCCTGGTAAGCCTGCCAGGTCTTGAGAAATTTCTCTTTAATCTCCGGCGACACCGCGCGCGCCGCCGCCAGATGTTCGGCCCCGGTCAGCTCGGAGGTTTCGCCGAAACAACCGTAAAGGCCCAGCGGCACCAGCTTGTCGTACATGTTGCCCACGGTCGGGCATGACGCCAACCCTGTGGTGGTGTCGCTTTCGCCGCATTTCGCCGCCACCCAGACATCGGTGATCGGGCACAGTTCGCGCACTTTTTCCGAGGTAAGATGTACGAATTCCTTGGCTTTGCGCGATGCCGCCGCGACGGTGGCGATGTCGCCATTGCCTTCGATGGAAAATCCCGCCACCGGCTTGCCCGTCTTGGCGATGCCCGCGACAACCTTCTCGGTCCATCCGCCTTCGATGCCGATCACGATACAGGCCGCAACATTGGGATTGGCGCCGGTGCCGATCATGGTGCGGAAATGCAACTCCAGATCTTCACCAAATTGCAGCCGGCCATAGGCGTGCGGCAGGGCGATGGTGCCCTGGATATGGGCCGCGACGGCTTCGCAGGCGGCGTTGGAAATATCGTCAAGCGGCAAGATCGCCACATAATTGCGCACGCCGACCCGGCCATTCTCGCGCCGGTAGCCCCAGATTTTCCGTTCAGACAAGTTCATGGAGGGCCCTACCAGCGCTTGGTTTTGAGATTATGGGTATGGACATGCTCGCCCTTGGCAATGGGCGCGACGACTTTGCCGATATCCTCGCCATATTTGATGATGGTGTCGCCCACCGCGAGATCCTTGAGCGCGATCTTGTGGCCGATGGGCGTGGCTTGCTTCGCCTGCATGCGAAAATCGCTGTTATCCTCGGTGACCACCGCCAGCATGTCGGTGCCGGCGGCGAGGTCTTCGACCACGACCACGCCGACATTGTCGTGACGGGCATGAACCAAAAGCTGCGGGATTGTCATGAGCGCCTCCTCGTGTCTTATGTCTTATATAAGACTTACCGCCCTGGCAAGGCCGGTTATTGCAGGGTCACGGCATAAACCAGATCGTCGGTGCGAACCCGGCTTTCCCGCCACTCGACAGGCTGGTCCGTGAGCGACAGCGCCACCCGGCCAATCACCAGAATGGGACCTCCCGCCTTCACGCCCAGGCTCGACTGATCGGCTTTGGTCGCGATGGCGGCGCGCAATTCCTCGCGAGCTGTGGCAATCGTGATACCGAATTGCGACTGATACAAAGAGTAGAGCGTGTTGGGGAGATCGCCGATCCGGTCCAGCCGTGGGAACAGACGCTGCGGCAGAATGATGGTTTCACGAATGACAGGTTTGCCGCCGATCAAGCGCACGCGGGCGATTTCGAACACCGCATCCCCGTTTCGCAGATTGAGCCTTTCGCGCTCAGCCGCCCGGGATGGGCGTAATCTGACTTTCACATGCGCCGCTTCGGGCACGAGGCGCTCTCCACCCGGGCGCGCGATATGAAAAAAGCGGAACAGCGCGCGAGCCTGATTGTGCTCGGCAATAAAAGTGCCTTTGCCCTGACGGCGCAACAGAAGATTTTCAGCGGTCAGCGCATCCAGTACTTTGCGCACCGTGCCATGGCTGACGCCCATATCGCGGGCCAGCGCTTGTTCGCTGGGGAGCATTTCGCCCGGCTTCCAAGCACCTTCAGCGATCTTGCGCACCAAAATGTCGTAGACTTGCCGATAAAGCGGCCGATAACCCGGTGTTTCGTCCACATGCGCCTCCCCGCTCGACCCTAGGGGCGGGGTCCCGGCTTGTCCATCTTATAGAAGAGTGGTCTTCAGGCGATGGAGAGTGTGCGACGTACCGCATCGCGCCAGCCAGTCACCAATGTCATCCGCGTCGCGCCATCCATCACGGGCTGGAAATGGCGATCGCGTTGCCAGCTTTTGGCGAAAGCCTCGCGGTCGGGCCAGACATGCGCGCCCGAGCCCGCCAGCCAGGCCGCACCCAGCACTGTGGTCTCCAACAGGACGGGGCGATCAACGGGAGCATTCAGAATGTCGGCCAGTCGTTGCAGCATCCAGTCATTGGCCGCCATGCCGCCATCTACCCGCAGCACCGTATCGGATGCGCCCTGCCAGTCGTCCCGCATCGCCTCCAGCAGATCGAGGGTCTGGTAGCAAACCGCATCCAGCGCCGCGCGGGCGAATTCGCGCGGACCCGTATTGCGGGTGAGCCCGAACATCGCACCCCGCGCATTGGGATCCCACCAGGGAGCGCCCAACCCGGTGAAGGCCGGCACCAGATAGACCGCCTGTTCCGGATCGGCAGCGCCCGCCAGCATTCCGGTCTCGTCGGCGCGCGTGATCAGATGCAGGCTGTCCCGCAGCCATTGCACCGCCGCACCGGCCACGAAAATCGAGCCTTCGAGTGCATACGCAGTCTCGCCGTCGATGCGATATGCGACCGTGGTAAGAAGCCGCTTGCTGGAAGCGATCCGCGCCCTGCCCGTATTCAGCAGGGCAAAGCAGCCAGTGCCGTAGGTGGACTTCATCATGCCAGGCTGGAAACAGGCCTGCCCGATGGTCGCGGCCTGCTGATCGCCCGCAACGCCGCGCAGGGGTATGGCGACACCCAGCAACCCCGCATCGGTCTCACCGAAATCATCGCGGCACTCTTTGATTGCGGGCAATAGCGCGCGCGGCACGCGCAGCAATTTCAGCAGGTCGTCATCCCATTCGCCGCTGTCGATGTTGCACAACAAGGTGCGCGAGGCGTTGGTGATATCGGTGGCGTGGATTTTCCCGCCGGTCAGGCGCCAGAGGAGGAACGTGTCCACCGTGCCGAAAGCCAATTCCCCGCGTTCCGCCCGCTCCCGTGCACCTTCGACATGATCCAGAATCCAGGCGGCCTTGGTGGCCGAGAAATAAGGATCGAGCAACAGCCCCGTCTTCGCCGTGACCATCGCCTCGGCCCCGTCGGCGCGCAGTTTCTCGCAGATGTCCGCCGTGCGGCGGTCCTGCCAGACGATGGCATTGTGAACGGCACGGCCGGTCTTGCGATCCCAGATCAGGGTGGTTTCACGTTGATTGGTGATGCCGATTGCGGCGATTTCGGAGGCGGACAGTTTGGCGTTTTCGATGGCACCCTTCATGGTTGCCACCACGGTGCGCCATAAATCTTCCGGATCATGTTCGACCCAGCCGGAACGGGGGAAATGCTGGGGAAATTCCTGCTGCGCCACACCACGTATGCGATAGGCACCATCGAACACGATAGCGCGCGACGATGTGGTGCCCTGATCGATAGCGAGAATGAATTCCGACATCAATTCCGCTCCGCCAGATAGCCCGTCAGCGCCGCTGTTTCTTCCGCCGAAAACCGCAAGCCCAGCTTGCTCCGGCGCCAGAGAATATCTTCCGCGCTGCGGGCCCATTCCTTTTCGACCAGAAAGTCCACTTCCCGCTGGCCCAGATCGGCCCCGAAAATACGCCCCAGATCGCCGTCGACCAGAATGTCGCGCGCCTCGATGCCATAAGCGCGGGCCAACCGCCGAATGGTGACGGGCGGAATTTTCATCGCGCGCGTGCGCAGTGAGGTCACCAGCGCCTCGAAACCGTCGACCGCGAAACCGCCACCGGGAAGCGACGAACCCTTTGTCCAGGTCGGACCGCGCCTTCCCAGCACGCTTTCGATCCTGGACAGCGCGCCCTCCGCCAGATGTCGGTAGGTTGTGATCTTGCCGCCAAAGACATTCAGCAAGGCGCCGGTTTTCGCATCGCCGTCCAACTTCAGCACATACTCGCGCGTGGTTTCCTGCGCCTTAGAGGCGCCGTCGTCGAACAATGGCCGCACGCCGGAGTAGCACCAGACAATCTGGTCACGCGTAACGGGTAGGCGGAAATACTCACTCGCGGCGGCGCAGAGATAATCTTTCTCTTCCTCGCTGATCGTCACCGAAGCCGGATCGCCTTGGTAATCCCGGTCAGTGGTACCGATCAGGGTGAAGTCATTCTCGTAAGGGATCGCGAAAATGACGCGGCCGTCCCGGTTCTGGAAAATGTAGCAGCGGTCGTGCTTGTAGAGTCGCCGCACCACGATATGACTGCCCTGCACAAGGCGGACATGATGGCGCGGCTGTTCGTCCGCAACACGATTGAGAACATGATCGACCCAGGGTCCGGCGGCATTCACCACCAGACGCGCTCTTACGTCCTTCACCTCACCCGACGGTCCATCCTTGAGCGTGACGAAGAAGTCGCCGTCCTGGCGCGCTAAACTCACGACCTCCGTGTGGGTAAGAATTTTCGCGCCCCGCGCCGCCGCATCGCGCGCATTCAGCACGACCAGCCGCGCATCCATCACGCGGCAATCGGAATATTCAAATCCCTTTGTCATCGCCGGCTTCAGCGCCGCACCGGCAATATCGGTGCGCAAATCCAAGGTCCGCGTCGGCGGCAGGCGCTGGCGTCCGCCGATATGGTCGTAAAGAAAAAGCCCCAACCGCAGCAGCCAGGCGGGCCGCGAATCGTGGCTTTCGGGCAGCACGAACCGCAGCGGCCAGATGATGTGGGGCGCCATCGCCCACAGCACTTCGCGCTCCTTCAGCGCTTCGCGCACAAGCGCGAATTCATAGAATTCCAGATAGCGCAGCCCGCCATGGATAAGCTTGGTCGAAGCCGATGAGGTGCCGCCGGCGAGATCGCCTTTTTCCGCCAGCAGCACGGAAAATCCGCGTCCGGCCGCGTCGCGCGCGATGCCGCAACCATTGACGCCGCCCCCGATCACGACAATGTCGAACTGCTCCAAGCCGCGTTCCTAAATACCGCTCATACAGACCAGCTTGAGCTCCAGATAACTTTCGATGCCGTATTTCGAACCTTCGCGGCCCAGGCCGGATTGCTTGGCGCCGCCGAAGGGCGCCATTTCACTAACGATCAGGGGCGTATTGACGCCGACCATGCCGGTCTCTAACGCCTCGGCCACCCGCCAGACCCGCGACAGGTCGCGGGCATAGAAATATGCCGCCAGCCCAAACTGGGTGGCGTTTGCCATGGCGATGACTTCGTCCTCGCTATGGAAGCGGATGATGGGCGCCAGCGGCGCGAAAGTCTCCTCGCGCGCCACCTTCATCGACTGGGTCACGCCTGTGACGATTGTGGGTTCGAAGAATGTCCCACCCAGCTGGGATGGTTTTCCACCCGCCACCAGGATGCCACCCTGCGCCAGCGCATCCTGAAGATGATCCTGCATCTTGGCCATGGCCTTGGCATCGATCAGCGGGCCCATCTGCACGCCCGTCTCCGTGCCGCGCCCGAGTTTCAGAGTCGCGATCTTGGCCTTCAACTTCTCAACAAAAGAGTCATGGATCGAATTCTGCACATAAATCCGGTTGGCGCTGATGCAGGTTTGGCCGGCGTTCCGGTATTTCGAGGCCATAGCACCGGCAACGGCCGCATCCAGATCCGCGTCGTCGAACACGATGAAAGGCGCGTTGCCGCCCAACTCCAGCGACAAGCGCTTGATCTGCCCCGAGGCTTCGCGCATCAGCCACGCACCCACGGCGGTCGAACCGGTAAACGTGATCTTGGCGATCTTCGGGTTGTGACAGAATTCCTCCCCGATCGGTTTCGCTTCGCCGGTCACCACCGAAAAGCAGCCTTTGGGCACGCCCGCCCGTTCACCCAGCACGGCCAGCGCCAGGGCCGACAAGGGCGTTTGCGGCGCCGGCTTCAGCACCATGGTGCAACCGGCCGCTAAGGCAGGCGCCACCTTGCGGGTGATCATGCCATTGGGAAAATTCCACGGCGTGATGGCGGCGCAGACGCCCAAGGGCTGCTTCAACACCAGCAGGCGCTGGTCGCCGCGCGGGCTAGGAATAATGTCGCCGTCGATGCGCTTGGCTTCTTCGCCAAACCATTCCAGATATGCGGCATTGGCGACGATTTCGCCCTTGGCCTCCGCCAGCGGCTTGCCCTGTTCGCTGGTCAGGATCAGCGCCAGATCGTCGGCATTGGCAAGTACCAGATCGTACCAGCGGCGCAGGACCTGCGCCCGCTCCTTGACGGTCTTTTTCGCCCATTCCTTTTGAGCTGTGTGGGCAGCGTCAATGGCGCGCCGCAGCATGTCCACGCCCAAATCCGGCACTTTGGCCAGGAGCGAGCCGTCAAAAGGATCGCTGATCGTCATGGTCTTGCCGTCCGGCGCGGAAATCCACTCTCCGGCGACATAGGCCTTGTCGGTGAAAAGCGAGGGATCCTTCAAATCCAGGCGGCGGGGTGCGTCGGTGTGCGGGGCGTTCATAAAGCCAGGGCTCCTGGGCGGCGGCGGGATGCTAAACCAAACCACCGCTTCCCCCAACCTCGCGCCCGCGCCGGTCCGCCATGCGCGATCGGGTTTTATGGCGATCAGTCCGATCACATTTTCGGAAGTCCCGGAACGGTCAACGGGTTCCGGCATTTTCAGTATGTGATATATCGATCAGCGATGACCGATGATCACAAAGAGCGGCGAGAATAGGCGAAAGCCGGTTCCCGCCGCTCTCGCTTCACCGTCGCAATAACCCAAATCCGGCAACGTCAGCGCGTGCCGATACAGATATATGGCGCGCCAAGGAGGACATAATGACAACCAGCAGCGGCCACACCACCGCAATTCTCGCTTCCAAAGTGAAAGGAACCGCCGTCTATAACAATGCCGGCGATAAAATCGGTACGGTAGAAGATGTGGTTCTGGACAAGCTCTCCAACCAGATCATGTTCGCGGCATTAGGCTTTGGCGGCCTGATGGGGATCGGTGAAAAATACTATCCGGTTCCCTGGTCGATGCTAAACTACAGCGAAGACAAGGGCGGCTATGTCGTTCCGTTGGACAAGTCCCGGATCGAAAAAGCCCCCGCCTATGATCTCAAGGATCTCACCAAGCATGACGGCAGCCTGAGTGGCATTCGCGAGAAGAGCTACACTTATTACAATATTGACCGCGATTGGCAGTAAGGCGGTCGTGAATGAAAAAGAAGCCCGGCCTCGCGGCCGGGCTTCTTTCATTTTGAACGGCGTTTTAGACTGGGATTAGCGATTGCCGCTTTGACCCGCCTGGCTGCCGCCTTGCGCATTCTGCTGGCTGGTCTTGTTACCGGCCTGGTTCGAATCCGCGCTGTTGTTGCTGTCTTTCTTCCGACCCTCCTGATTCTGCTGCGAGGGTTGCTGGCGAATCTGCGACTGATCCTGCTGACCATGCTTGGCGGATTTGCCCTGATCGTTGTTGGCGCTATTTCCCATGATGGATCCTTCTTCGTGATGATCCAGCCCATGAACAGAAAACCCATTGCAGCAAAGCACGTTCCGATGGTTGCACCGGTTCCGCGATAACTTTGCGCTTGACAGAATCCTCGTCAGCGACTGTCTGCCGATATTGCGCGCGATATCGGACAAAGCGTCACGATCCTTGTTACTTTTTTCCAACTTGCGTAAGAAATCGCAGCACCGCCCGCTCAGAGATCCCTTGGCGGGCACTCAGGCTTCCATCCTGAAATCCCGCAATGACCGATGGGTGAATGTAGCATTTGCGGCATACCGCGACCGTGTTGCCCAACCGTGCCGCCACCTGGGCTACGACGGTGCGGATGGCGCGAGGACCGGGGTCACCGTCCCAGGCGGCAAAGGCACGGGCGGCGGCAACAGTCCCGGCCCAGGTGCGGAAGTCCTTGGCGGTGATGTCGCGCCCTGAAATTTCGCGCAGATACGCATTCACATCGGTGGAAGTGACCGCGTGCACGGTGCCGTCGCCGTTCCGATATCCGAACAGATGCTGGCCCGGCAGATCCTGGCAATCACGGATCAAATGCGCCACGCGCCGGTCGCGGATAGAGAGATTCCATTGCTTGCCGCTCTTACCGCGAAAAAGAAATCGCATTTCGGAGCCCCGCACCCGCACATGGCGATTGCGCAAGGTGGTGAGACCGAAACTGTGATTTGTCCGCGCATAGTCCTCATTGCCAACGCGGATCAATGTCTCTTCGAGCAGGGTCACGACGGCGGCCAGGACTTTTTCGCGTGGCATTCCCGGGCGGCGAAGATCTGTACGCAGCCGCTTGCGCAGTGCCGGCAGAATTTTCGCGAAGCTGGCCAGATGCGCATATTTGTCTGCGTCGCGGGAAGCTGCGAAAGCAGCATGATAGCGATATTGCTTGCGGCCTTTTGCGTCCCGGCCGGTGGCCGCCATGTGCGCGTTGCGATCCGGCGCAATCCACACATCGCGCCAGGCGGGCGGAATCGCCAGCGCTGCGATGCGCTTCAAGGTTGCCTTGTCTCGCACCCGCTTTCCAGATGGTCCGGTATAGAAGAAACGGCCCGGCCTTCCATGCCGGGAAATCCCGGGCATGGTATCGGATATATAATGTAGCCCGGCCCGCTTTGCCGCACGTCGCGGGCTCTGCGCAATCTTCGCGGCCATGCCTCCCCCAATGCATTGCCGCCCGGGGAGTTACCGCCGGGCGGCGTGCCGTCAGCTTTTCTTCTTTTTCTTTTTCGCCGTTTTTCTCTTGGCGGTTTTCTTCTTCGGGACCTTCTTGCCCTTCTTGCGCGCTTCCGACAGACCGATGGCAATGGCCTGTTTTCTGCTCTTCACCGTGCCGCCTTTGCCGCCCTTGCCTCGCTTGAGCTTGCCTTTCTTTCGGCGGTCCATCGCCCGCTCGACATCCTTGCCGGCGCTGCGGCTGTATCTGGCCATGCATCCTCCTGTAAGATGAAACCCTGACGCCAAGCCAACGCATGGCGCGCAAAAAAGTCTCGCCCGGGAGTGATCCAGCATGCGCGAAGCGAAGTCGGCGGTGGTGACTGGCGCCAGCGGCATGATCGGCGCTGCCACGGTACGCCTGCTGGCCGAAAAAGGTTGCGCCATTCTGGCCGTCGACCTGGCCACGCCATCGATGACGCCGGACGGTGTCATCACATTGACCGCCGACGTTTCCGATCCGCAGCAGGTCGCGGCGGTCGCAGCCCGCGCCGAACAATTGTTCGGTTCCGTGGATGCTCTAATTCATATCGCGGGCGGCGCCGGACCCAAGCGCGCAGCTGATCTTGAAGCCACAGAATTGTCCACCTGGGAGCATGTAATGGCGCTGAACGTCACCAGCACCTTCCTGCTCTGCCGTGCACTAGTGCCTGCGATGCGCCGGCAAGGCTTTGGCCGGGTGGTGACGCTGTCCTCCATCCTCGCACGAGGCGAGAAAGGCCCACCCACCACCGTCACCGCGCGCCTGCCCTACGCCGCAGCAAAAGCGGCATTGCTCGGCTTGACCGCACAGCTGGCAAAGGATTGCGCCGCCGATGGCGTCACCGTGAATGCGGTGGCGCCCGGCCTGATCCTGGGCGAACCAGGCACCCGCATCCGCGACCGCTTCAACACTCTGCCCGAGAATGAGCGCGTCCGCATGCTGGGCGCCATCCCGGCAGGACGGCCAGGCACGGCGGACGAAGTGGCCGGCACGATTGCGTTCCTGCTGTCCGGCGCGGCCGGTTATATCAATGGCGCGACCATCGCCGTAGATGGGGCCGCGTCTTAATTCTCACGCGCCTAATGCCATCAACAGACCTGCCATCAGCCGTCCTCGCTCCGCCAGGCTGTCGATCTCGATATACTCATCGCGCGTGTGCAGGAAATCGCCGCGCGCACCCAATCCGTCCAAAGTCGGAATACCCATCGCGCCGGTGAAATTGCCGTCCGAACCGCCGCCGGATGTCTCTCCCACCAGATCGAATCCGAGGTCAGCGGCGATACGGCCGGCGGTTTCGAACAGCACCCGGTCACCCTCGCCGGTATGCCAGAAGGGCCGCACGGCACCGGGCAACAATTCGACCTCCGTGCCCGGTGCGGTGGGCTGCAAATCCGCCAGGGTCTGGCGGCCACGTGCCAGCGCCGCCTCGCTGGTGGAAACCGACAACAGCTCCGCTTCGCATTCCCGCGCCACGCAATTGACCCATTGACCGCCACGAACGACACCGGTGGAGAAGGTGCAGTCCGCCTGGCTGAGCCGGTCGATGGCGATGATCTGATGCGCCATCTCCTGGATCGCCGAACGTCCTTCGTTGAGGCGCAATCCCGCATGAGCGGGCCGGCCGCGGGTCACCAGCTTGTAGCGAGCCACGGCATGACGCCCGACCACCACCCCGCCACTGCGCCGGGCCGGTTCGGGGATCAGGACATAACGATGCCGCGCTGCTTCCGCCTCGACCAGCGCACGGGTCGAGGGGCTGCCAACCTCCTCGTCCGAATTCAAAAGGACAGTGACCGGCAGGGGCGGCACCAGACCCATGCGCCCCAGCGCCGCGATGGCAGCCAGCGCGAGCACGATGCCGCTCTTCATGTCCAGAATGCCCGGGCCGTGGCAACGGCCATCCTGTTCGCGCCAAGGCATTTCGTTCACCATGCCCAGGGGATGCACGGTGTCCAGATGCCCCATCAGGAGAATACCACCTTCGGTTGCGTCTGGCCGCGCGAACCGCACACGCACGCTATCGCCAAAGCCTTGCGTGCCGGACAGGCATTCAACCACGCCCCCCATTGCGCCCATCTCCTCCGCTGCCAGAGCTGCCATGCGGCTGACCGCCGCCGCATCATAGCTGGGGCTTTCGCACTGCACCCAACGCCGCAAGGTCGTCATCATGGCGGAAGTGTCCAGAGGCAGATCGGCGGCACGAAAACTGGTCATCCGGAGAGTCCTGGGGCGCATGAATTGGCCAGCTTAGGAAGCAGCCCTGATGTGCGTCAACAAACCCCAGGAAATCATGCCCGGTCCCGCAAGTCAGGCTATATAAAAGGTCGATCCAGGCTGCGGCTGCTCATGCCGCCGCCGGTCACAGGGGAGAGGCGCCATGGCGGCCAATACACGCAACCTTGAAAACTTCTGGATGCCGTTCACGGCCAACCGGCAGTTCAAACAGACGCCGCGCCTGCTCGAAAGCGCGCAGGGCATGTACTACCGCGATGTGGACGGCAACCAGGTGCTGGACGGCACCGCAGGCCTTTGGTGCGTCAATGCCGGCCATGGCCGCCGCGAGATCACCGAGGCGGTGGCGCACCAACTGGAGAAACTCGACTACGCGCCCGCCTTCCAGATGGGCCATCCCATCGCGTTCGAATTCGCCGAACAGCTGGCCGCTGCCGCGCCCGGTGGGCCGTCGGCGCAACTTGATCGCGTTTTCTTCGCCGGCGGCGGTTCGGAAGCAGTGGATACGGCGCTCAAGATTGCCATCGCCTATCAGCGCGCCATCGGCCAGGGCACCCGCATGCGCCTGATTGGCCGCGAGCGTGGCTATCACGGCGTGGGCTTTGGCGGCATATCGGTGGGCGGCCTGGTCAACAACCGTCGCGTCTTTCCGTTGCTGCCGGGCGCGGATCATCTCAGCCACACCCATGATCTGGCGCGCAATGCTTTCTCGCAGGACCTGCCGGAATATGGCGCCGAACTGGCGGACGATCTGGAAAAGATGGTGGCCCTGCATGGCGCGGAAACCATCGCCGCCGTGATCGTAGAGCCGGTGGCGGGTTCGACTGGGGTGCTGCTGCCGCCGAAAGGCTATCTTGAGCGGCTTCGTGCCATTACCAAGAAATACGGCATCCTTCTGATCTTCGATGAAGTCATCACCGGCTTTGGCCGGATGGGCACGCCCTTCGCGGTGGATTATTTCGGTGTCATTCCCGATCTGGTCACCACCGCCAAAGGTCTCACCAATGGCGCGATCCCGATGGGCGCCGTTTTCGCCAGCCGCACGGTTTACGACGCGCTGATGCAAGGGCCCGCCGAACAGATCGAGCTCTTCCACGGCTATACCTATTCGGGGCACCCCGCCGCCTGCGCCGCGGGACTGGCGACGCTTGAGATCTACAAGAAGGAGGGCCTGCTCACACGCGGCGCCACTCTGGCAGCGGACTGGCGGACCGCGATCCATGGCTTGAGGGATCTGCCGCATGTGGCGGACATCCGCACGATCGGCCTGATCGCAGGCATCGAACTCACCTCTCGCCCTGGCGCGCCCGGAACACGGGGCTATGACATCTTCACCAAATGTTTTGCCGATGGGCTTTTGGTGCGCGTTACCGGCGACATCATCGCTTTGTCTCCGCCGCTGATCCTGGAACGCGACCAGATCACGACCATCGCCGCCAAGCTGTCAAAGGCCATTCAGGGCGCCGCCTGATTTTTCCGTCCGGATTTCCGTCCCCGGCGAGGCAGGTCGCGCGGCCCGGCGCGCCCGGTTGCGGACTGTTGCCCGGGACGAAAGTTGGACTTAAGTTTTGCCCGGCGCGAATTCGTTCGCCGGGGGCATCAGATGGTCGATCTCGACATTCCGCGCCTGTTGTCAGGTATCGCGCCGCGCTGGGCCAGCAAGACCGCCTGCGCGATCCTGGGCATCGGCCTGGCGGTCCTGTTGCGCTTCATCGTCGAGCGGATAACCCCCGGCGCTGCGCCTTTCGCCTTCGTCTATCCTGCCGCCCTGATGGCAACTCTGCTGGGCGGATGGCAGGCCGGTGTCGGTACCCTGGTGGGGACCGAATTGCTCGCCTGGACGTTCGTGGTGCCCATGCCGCAAGGCGGCCATACCAACCAGCAGATCGCGGGCGCCATTCTGGTCGGGCTCACCGCGGCAGCCGTCATCGCGGTGGGCGAAGCCTTTCGTGTCGCCGCACAGAGGATCGTTTCCGAACGAACCGCCAAGCTGGCGGAGCGCGAATTGCTCTTCCGGGAATTGCAGCATCGCGTGAGCAACGATTTCACCATCGTCAACAGCCTGCTCGATCTGCAGCGGCGGCGCAGTGCCAATCCGGAAACGCGCCAGGCCCTTGAACAGGCGATGGGCCGGATCCGCTCGGTCGCTCGGGTGCATCACCATCTCTATACTTTGCCGGAAATCGGCGCGATCGACTTTCGCCAATATCTCGCCGATCTTTGCACGGCGCTTGCTGCGGCGGCCTTTCCACCTACCGGACTGCAGCTGCGCTGCCATTGCGACGAAGCCTATATGCCGCGCAGCCGGGCCATCGCCGTGGGGCTTGTAACCAATGAACTGGTGACCAACGCCGTAAAGCACGCCTTTCCCAACGACCGCGAAGGCAATATCGATGTCCGGTTTCAGCAGACAGACGCCGGATGGTCCCTGAGCGTCAGCGATAACGGTGTCGGCTTTCCCCAAACAATGTCCAAGAGCGGGATTGGCACCAGCCTGTTGGAAGAATTCGCCCGCCAGGCGGGCGGGATATTGTCGAGAGAAGTCTCCAATGGCACCTTGGCGCGGCTGGTTCTACCGCCCTCGGCGGCCAGCGCGTCGGCAATGGACGACCATAAGCATATTTGAGGGGAACCTTTGCGGCCGCTGAGCGTTCTCTTCCGTTACACCCAGGGGTAAGTTTTGCTCGCAGACCGCTTTGCCACGTCCCAAGCCGACGATGGCCGCTATCGGCTGCTTGTCGACGCGATAACCGACTATGCCATTTATATGCTCGACCCGGATGGCACAGTGATCAGCTGGAATCCGGGAGCGGTCCGCTTCATGGGCTACCAGCCGGCGGAAATCATCGGCCAGCATTTTTCACGCTTTTATACCCCCGAAGACCAGGAGATCGGCTTGCCGGCGTTCGCGCTGAATACGGCGGTTCAGGAAGGCAAGTTCGAAGGCGAAGCCTGGCGGGTCCGCAAGGACGGCTCCCGCTTCTGGGCGCATGTGATCATCGACCCGGTGCGCAATGACAATGGAGAGCTGATCGGCTTCGCCAAGATCACGCGCGACATGACCGAACGGCGGTTGGCCGATGAAGCGCTCAAGCGCAGCGAAGAGCAATTCCGCCTGCTGGTCCAGAGCGTCACCGACTACGCCATCTACATGCTGGACGCGACCGGTCATATCTCCAGCTGGAATCAGGGAGCGCAGCGCATCAAGGGCTATCTCCCCGACGAGATCATCGGCCAGCATTTCTCGCAATTCTATACGCCCGAGGACCGCGCGCGCGAAGAACCGCAACGGGCGCTGGAGACGGCGATCCGCGAAGGCCGCTTCGAAAAGGAAGGCTTTCGGGTCCGCAAGGACGGAAGCGTTTTCAACGCCCATGTGATCATCGATCCGATCCGCGATGCGAAAGGCGAAATCATCGGCTTTGCCAAGGTCACGCGCGATATCACGGAGCGCAAGAAGGCCCAGCACGATCTGGAGCAGGCGCAGGAAGCTCTGTTTCAATCCCAGAAGATGGATGCGATCGGGCAGTTGACCGGCGGCGTCGCCCATGACTTCAACAATCTTCTGATGGCAATTCTTGGCAGCCTAGAACTGGCAAAGAAGCGGTTGCCGGACGATCCCAAGATCACGCGCCTGCTCGACAACGCCATACAGGGCGCCCAGCGCGGGTCTGTACTGACCCAGCGCATGCTGGCCTTCGCCAGACGCCAGTCGCTCGAGCCGAAATCCATCGATCTGCCAACCCTGATGCGCAACCTGATCGATCTTTTGCAACGATCCATCGGGCCCAGCGTCCGGATCGAAGCGGATTTCCCTTCATCGCTGCCGTCCGTCCGGGCGGATGAAAACCAGCTCGAATTGGCACTGCTGAATCTGACGGTGAATGCGCGCGACGCCTCGCCCGAGGATGGCGTCATCAAGTTGGCCGCGCGGGAAGAAATGATAAAGGCGGACCATGCGATCGGCCTTCCTGCCGGGCGCTATGTCTGCATAACCGTTACCGACCAAGGCGAAGGCATGGATTCGGACACCCTGGCGCGGGCGACGGAGCCCTTTTTCACCACCAAGGGCGTGGGCAAGGGTACCGGCCTGGGTCTGTCGATGGTGCATGGCATGGCCGAACAGATCGGCGGCCGGTTCGTGCTGAAAAGCAGTCTCGGTCAAGGCACCATCGCCGAAATCTGGATTCCGGCAGCGGCGGGCAAGGCGGGCGCACGATCGCCGGAGACAGAGCAATTGGAAACCGCGCGCGCACGGTCCCTCACGGTTTTGGCTGTCGACGATGATGGGCTGGTCCTGTTCAACACGGTCGCCATGCTGGAGGATCTGGGCCACATCGCGCTGGAAGCTCATTCCGGCAAGGAGGCCATTGAAATTTTAGAGAAAAACCGGGTGGACCTGGTCATCACCGATCAGGCCATGCCGCAAATGTCGGGTATGCAATTGATCGCGATTATCAAAGAACGGCGGCCGGAATTGCCCGTTATTTTGGCCACCGGCTATGCCGAACTGCCTGCCGGCTCGGCCAAGGACCTGCTGAAGTTGGCCAAGCCTTTCACCGAGACCGAATTGGCGGGCGCCATCGCCAAATTGTTCACCTGAAGCCCTCCGATCGTACCGTGCCAGCCGATCCGGGACCTGCTTTGGCGGCCGGACCCGAAACCCGCACAACAGGCCATATGGACAAGGCTGTATGACAGGCCATATCGTGGCTCAACGCCGTGTATTGGGCGCTGTTATTATCGGGGGCGTATCGTGCCGAAGGCTAACACCCACTCCATTGATAAAGCTATCGGTGGGCGCCTCAAGATGTTCCGTCAACGCGCAAATATTTCGCAGACCGCGCTGGGCAAGCATCTCGGCGTCTCCTTCCAGCAAGTTCAGAAATACGAAAACGGGACCAACCGCGTTTCCGCCGCAACTCTCATCAAGATTTCAAGGGCCTTGAATATCTCGGTCGGCGAATTGATGATTCTGGAAAATCACCCAGCCCCCACAACCGGAAGCAGCAAGGATCTCGCGCGCTTCACAAAATCGACCGAAGGGCGAAGCCTTATCCATGGCTTCATGGCGATCAACGATCCGCTTCTGCGCCGTCATATCGTGGGCCTCGTCAAAGCCCTTGGAAGCTGACGGACGCTCCGTCGTTGACGGGGCATGCCGCGCAATCTAGTTTCGCCTCGATAGTTCCCGAAAGGGATTAATAGGGAATCCGGTGCAAAACCGGAGCTGCCCCCGCAACTGTCAGCGGCGAGCCAAGGGCCGATGCACCGTCACTGAACGCAACTGCGTTCGGGAAGACAGCCCAAGGCGACGACCCGCGAGCCAGGAGACCTGCTATCGGGTGTCACGCTTAGGCCAGGGAACGGCGGGTTCCTGACGGCAACGATTACTTCGTCCATGCGGTGACACGCGCACGACCGTCCTTTCGACAGGGACCTCGCGCGCCTTGCCAACCCATGTCTCCAACGGAGTGTATCTCAATGCCTATCTCAACCGACATTCGTTCGGCCAATCTTGGCTTTCCCCGCATCGGCCGCCATCGCGAACTCAAACAGGCGCTGGAAAATTTCTGGTCCGGCGCGATCGGAGTGCAAGAGCTTCAAAAGATCGCGGCGGCGCTTCGCGCCCGCCACTGGTTCGCACAACAGCATGCGGGGATCGACCATGTCCCCTCCAATGATTTCTCTCTTTATGACCAGATGCTGGACACGATCGCGATGCTGGGCGCGGTGCCGGTGCGGTTCGGTTATTCCGGCGGACCGGTTTCACCAGAGCTTTATTTCGCGATGGCGCGCGGACGCCAGGACGCCAGCGCGATGGAAATGACCAAATGGTTCGACACCAACTACCACTATATCGTGCCGGAACTGGAAGCAGACACCCTATTCGCGTCTGGCAGCTCCAAGGCGCTGGACGAATATAACGAAGCGAAATTCCTGGGTATCGCCACGCGCCCGGTCCTGATCGGGCCGGTGACGTTTCTCAAGCTGGCAAGAATGCGGGATGATTCGGATCGCTGGGCCCTGTTGCCGAAAATCCTGCCGCTTTACGCGCAGCTGATCGGCGCCCTGGCGCAGGCCGGCGCGGAATGGGTGCAGATCGACGAACCGGTCCTGGTCGCCGATCTGGACGATGCGGCGCGCCGCGCGTTCGCCGAAGCCTATGCCGTGCTGGGCAAACTGCCGGCCAAACTCATGCTCGCGACTTATTTTGGTGCGGTGGGCGACAATCTGCCCTGCCTCGCCGGCCTGCCGGTCGCGGGCGTGCATGTTGATCTGGTGCGGGCGCCCGACCAGATCGACACTATCTGCCGCGCACTGCCAGAAGATCGCACCCTGTCGCTGGGCCTGGTCGATGGCCGCAACATCTGGAAGACGGCGCTGACGGATGCCGAACGCCTGATCGAACGGGCCAGAATGCTTCGGGGCGGTAAGCTGATGATCGCACCAAGCTGTTCGCTGCTGCATGTGCCGGTGGATCTGGAAACCGAAACCAGGCTCGATGCCGAAATGAAGGGGTGGCTGGCCTTCGCCACCCAAAAGCTGAAGGAAGTCGCCGGCCTGGCGGGCGCCGCCAACGGGCAGCGCGATGGCGACTTCTTCCGGGAAAATGCGCGCGCCGGGGGGAGCCGCGTCACCTCCACCCGCATCCACGATCCGGCGGTGAAACAGCGTCTGGATTCGGTGATCCCCCAGATGGCACAGCGCCTTCCGGCCTTCCACGAGCGCATCGGCCTGCAACAATCGCTTCTGGGCCTTCCCCTGCTTCCTACCACCAGCATCGGCTCTCTGCCCCAGACCAAGGAGCTGCGCGACGCGAGGGCGCGCTTCAAGAAGGGCCAGATCGACGAGAAGGCTTATGACCAGATGCTGGAAGACTGGACCGCGGACGCCATGCGCTGGCAGGACGCGATCGGAATCGATGTTCCGGTGCATGGCGAATTCGAGCGCAACGACATGGTGGAATATTTCGGCGAGCAATTGCAGGGTTTCGCATTCACGGAACGCGCCTGGGTCCAAAGCTATGGCTCACGTTGCGTCAAGCCACCGATCATCTTCGGCGATGTCAGCCGCCCCAATCCCATGACCCTGCGATGGACCCTGACAGCCCAGCGCTACACGCAAAAGCCTGTGAAGGGCATGCTGACCGGCCCGGTCACGATCCTGCAATGGAGCTTCGTTCGCGACGACCAGCCGCGCCGCGATACCTGCCGCCAGATCGCACTCGCCATCCGCGACGAAGTCATGGATCTGGAACGCGCGGGCGTGAAGATGATCCAGATCGACGAAGCGGCATTGCGCGAGGGTTTGCCGATCCGCAAGGCCGAATGGCAGACCTATCTCGACTGGGCGGTCGATGCGTTCCGGCTCACCGCCGGCGGGGTGAAACCGCAAACCCAGATCCACACCCATATGTGCTATTCGGACTTCAACGACATCATCGCGGCGGTCGCCGCCATGGACGCCGACGTCATTTCCATCGAGACGTCACGCTCTGCGATGAAATTGCTGGATGCGTTTGCGCATTTTTCCTACCCCAACGATATCGGCCCCGGCGTTTATGACATTCATTCGCCCCGCGTGCCCGGTCAGTTGGAAATGGAAGCGTTACTGGAAAAGGCATTGCAGGTGCTGAAGCCGCAGCAGCTCTGGGTCAATCCCGATTGCGGCTTGAAAACACGCAGCTGGGCGGAAGTGAAGCCCGCGCTGGTGGCGATGGTGGCGGCCGCGAAGGCAGTTCGCGGCCGGCTTGGGAGCAATGCAGGCAGACCGTCCGTCTAGGATGACGAGAACAGCCCATCTGCCGCGGCGCGGCGGATGGGCCGCCTGCCCGGTTCAGGCGGACGCGGCCGTCATGTATTTCGCTGCGATATTTTTCCGGTTCAATTTCAGATTGGGCCGCAACAAGCCGTTTTCCCGGGAAAATGGTTCATCGGCAAGTGTGATTTCGCCGATCCGAATCTTCTTTCCCGCCGTCGCGCCATTCACATGATGCCGGATGCGCTGGATGGTGCCTTCAGAGCGATCCTGGCTCGTAACGACCACGCAGGTCAGATGGGGCACACCGGGCTTCTGGAAGACAACCGACTGCACGATGTCCTCGCATCCATTCAACGCGCCTTCCAGCATCTCGGGATGAATCTTGTATCCGGCCGGCGTCACGATCAGTTCCTTCTTGCGCCCCAGAAGGTAGAGATAGCCATCGGCGTCGAATTTCCCGATATCGCCGGTGGCAATACGGTCCGCCGCAAGAAATGTGCCTTCATTCTCGCCGGGCGCGCATTGGAAATATTTCCGGGTCAGAAATCTTTCCCGGTGAATGATGATTTCCCCATCTTCCTCAAGCGTGATTTCGACACCGGCCAGCGGCTTTCCCACCGAACTGTATTTCTTCGAAAAGGCGGGCCGATAGGTCAAAGAGCCGGTCTCGGTCAGTCCATAAGATTCGCAAAGCGGCAGCTGGGCGCGTTCGAAGAACTGAATCGTATTGCGGCTGAGCGGCGCCATTCCTGAAATCAGAAGCCGCATCTTGCCGCCGAAGATCGCGTGCACCTCCTTAAAGGCAGAACCTGCGATGTGCCGGCGCAACGTCCGGCCCAATGGAAGGGACGCAAGAGCGCCGGCAAGCCGCTGAAGCCATCCCTTCCATCCGGCTTCCGAGAATCTTGTGTGAAGGAGCTGGTAAAGAATAGGAGGGGCGATGAGAACCGTCGGCTGAAGCAGCTTCATCGCCGGATAAAGCTGCGTGTATTCCGTCACGATGATGTCGAAATCGTACCAGATGGCGGCATAGTACATGTTGCGTTGCTGGAAATTCGACATCGGCAAAAACAGCAGCAGGCGATCCTGGCTGCTCAGATTGATGATTTCCGCCACCGGCGGCAGGGTCAACTCGGCGCCCTTGCGGCTTATCACCAACCCCTTAAGCCCTCCCGCCGAACCGGACGAGAATGCCAGGCAGAGATCGTCCGGATCATCGCCCTGGGAATAGGGCGTATGCGCAAGTGCGCAAACGCCATCATTGTCGCCATCGATCTGTGCGACAAAGCTGTCTTGCGAATCAAATCCGTGACGCACGTCTTTGCCAAGCAGCATCAGCGAAGTATCATATTTGTCGACAAGCGCACGATCGAGCATGCCGGCGAAGTCGTCCGTGAACGGAACCGCAATGGCGCGCAGATCGATCAGCGCCAGGTCATATACGATATAGGCATAGGAATTGGGGGCAAAAATACCCACCCGCGTCCCCGCCCGCACGTTCCACGCGGTCAGAAGCGCGCGCGCCCGTGCCACGTCCTCGGCCAGGACGGCATAACTGTGCCGAACCGGTTTTCCCTGGGCCAGTACGATGATCGCACCTTTTCTGACCGGGAGGCAGGCAGCGAGTTGATCTAGCTTCATGAGCGTCGCTTCAGGCCGGTTGATGCTGCAAACGCTCGGCGGCCAAAATCAGATCACCCACCGTGCGGCAATTCAGAAGAAGATCTCCGAGCCGGTCGGTACCGATGCGGAATTTCTCGTCGATCGAGAAGATCAGCGACACCATCGTCATAGAGTCGGCATCGAGATCGGCCACCAGATCCGTATCCCGCGTTATGGCACCCCGATCCGGGAAGCAGGTAGAGAATAAATCGATGACGTAATTTTCCAAGGATGGCTTTTTCATCTTGAGGCCCCGTTTGTCGGTTGTTCTGCCAATGACTGGCTTTTTGTTTCCAGGACCTTCTTCACGCGCAGCAATTGTCCGGCTTCGTCTTCATACCCGAAGTCTTCCAGCGCCCGGGCGATGCCCGCGAGCGACGCCATGAAATATTGCAGCGGCTGAGGCGGTTGCAGATCGGTCATCTGCCCCGCCGCTTCAGCATCAGAGACTGGCTCCAATCGGCGCTTTCCTGAACGGCGCCATACATCGACACCACTTGAGAGACCGCCTGATGGAACATCCGCGCCGGAACCGGTCCATTGCTGCGGCAGCCCGAAGCATCGGAAAGATAGATGAACTTGTGGTGGCGATGATGCGCATCCACGGCGGTCGAGAGGCACGCCGTTTCGCCGAATAGTCCGGCGATCGCAAAATTCCCCTCGGAATATTCCATGGCCCGGGAGAATTCGGTATTCGAATAGCAGGACGGCTGCAGGACATCGAAGACCATATCGTTCCGCATCGGCTCGAAACCGGAAATCCAATGGGGATAACGCAGCCTGTCGCGCTCGTTCTTTGGCGCGATGCTGCGCACATGCGCCACCGGGATATCGCACGCCTTGGCGCGATCCAGGATCATGCGGCAATTGGAAAGCGCCCGCGAATAGGCCTGCAGGTCGATCGCGCTTCCGTCGGGATTTTGGTGAAGCCCGACCAGAACAAGTGTAGGCGTGACAATTTCGCTTTTGAATTGAAGAAAATCGATTACCGACGTCATGTCATCGATTTCCAACCAGCGATCGATTTGCCTCGCGAACCGCCGACGCCTCGAGAATTCCGGGCACGTGCCAGCGGCCCTCGGGGCGGATGACCTTGTAGGGGCCGGCGTCCAGATTGATCGCGTCCGGATGCGGCTCGACATGCGCCACCATCTCGACATAGTCGTAATCGGAAAAAGCAAATTTCGGCCTGCCCTCCAAAACTCTGAACCCAAAGCGGGCATTGAAATTTATCATGTGCTTCTGGACATGGCAGTAGAGCACCCGATAGCCCTTCATGCGGGCCAGTTCCATGCTGGCGCGGACCAGTTGGAATGAAAGGCGCGTGTGGCGGAATTCCTTGCGCACGGCGAGCCGTTCGATCTTCGCAAAATCCGCAAAGAAGCGAATTCGCGTGCAGCCGGCTGGTTCGTCCCCGACAAATCCCAGCAGATGCGTGCCGGACATGTCGTTGCCGTCATACTCTTCGTCGTAAGGACATCCTTGCTCACCGATATAGACAGCACTGCGAATGGCAACGACCCGCATCAGATCATCAAAAGACCGCGCCGCCACGACACTGAGGCCGTCGGGACTGGCCCCGCTGCGATAGGTGTCATAGATGGGAGGCCGCTTGGGCCCGCGCACGAACTCGTAAAGATGGGGCGCGACCACGCCGCCGATCACCGGACTTTTCTTGAGGCCTAGCGCTTCATTGTAGCGAACACCTTCTGGCGTATTGGGGCGGGAATACAGATTCACGCCGTCATAGGGAGATGCGGCGACCTCGTTCATGAAGAGGCTGATGCCGCCGGCCAGTATCCCCGGTGCATAGGTCCCCCACATGTAAAGACCGGCTGGCTTTTCGCCTGGCTTGGCGATCAGGCTGAGATCCGGATCTGCGCCATTGAAGGTTTTGATCGCCAGCCGATGCAGGCCCTTGGCGGTGAGCGGAAGCATCGCGATAAAGCCTTCGCCCGTCGGCGCTGCCGGATCGAATGTCTGCTTTCGCGCTACAACCCAGAGGCAGTCTGGGTTGTGCTCCAGGACTTTCCGGACGACTTCGTTTTCCGCCATGCCCGGAATGTGGGGACGGGCCAAACCCATCAAATGCTCCAGCATCGATGGATCGGCCCGGAAGAGCACCAATCGCTTGGCATATTTGGCCGATTCCAGCCCACCGAGGTCATGCTTGGCCTTTTCCGGCTTGACTGTCTGGGGGTTTTCACGAACCAATCGCAGCGGGTGTTCTGTCATGTTTGCCTCGGGCTCTAATGGCCGTGGTAAAGTGGTTTTTCGGAAGAACGGGAGTGATTGTTTCTTGATCGGTGACACGCGTATGCAGCCTTTGGAGGAACAGGGTGTTCCTCAAGGTGAACATGCCATTCTCGTGAAACCCAGGCGGGTGCCGGACTGGGAAACGGTCCGTATCTTCCTGGAAGTTTTGCGCAGCGGAAGTTTTCGCGCCGCCTCCGACAGGCTGGGCCAATCCATCAATGCGCTGCGGCGCAAAGTCGATGAACTCGAACACACGCTGGGCGTTATTCTTCTCACGCGCCATGTCGACGGCGTCCGGGCGACTGCCGAAGGCGACAAGATCCATAGCGCTGCGTTGCGAATGGAAGCAGCATCTTTCGACCTTCTCCAGGCCCGCAATTCCGCAAAAAAGGACGTCGAAGGGGAAGTCCGCCTGGCGGTGACCGAAGGCCTGGGCACCTTCTGGCTGGCGCCGCGATTGGTGGAGTTTCAGCGCGCCAACCCGAAGCTGATGGTGCATCTCAACTGTGCGATGAAATCGGCCGACGTTCTGCGGCTGGAGGCGGATGTTTCCATTCAGCTTGAGCGGCCGGTGGCGCCCGACCTCAGGATGGCCAAGATCGGACGCCTGCACGCGATGTTTTTCGCGTCCAAATCCTATCTGGACACCTACGGCTATCCGAAATCCGTTGCGGACCTCCAAAATCACCGGCTGGTCATCCAGTCCGACGATCAGAAACGCTCGCAGGAGCTTTACGACAAGCTATTCCCCGGCATTTCCCCAATAGGGTTTGTATCGCTGCGCAGCAATGTCGCCAGCGCCCATTACTGGTCGATCGCAAAAGGGGCCGGCATCGGCATGCTGGCGACTTATGCCCAGGCGATCGGCACGCATCTGGTGCCGCTGGATATCGGTGTCGTCCATCCGATCGATATCTGGATGGCCTACCATCCCGACGCCAAGCGGATCGCGCGGGTCAAACGCACCATCGACTGGATCATCCAATCTTTCGACCCCCAACGCTTTCCCTGGTTCCGGGACGAATTCATTCATCCGAGCCAGCTTGCAAAGGAATATAGAGGCGATCCTTTGGTGAACTCATTGTTCGCCGGCTACACCAGCCCGCCTCATTTCGACGAGGAAAGATATGCCGCCGAGCACAAGTTGGCGCGGCATGTTCAAAAATAGACTCGCCTCGCCCTAATCTTAGGCGTCAATCCAGCAATTGATGCAGCTTTGCATCCGGATCTGTCGCCATTGCCTGCACCATATGCCGGAAATGCCGGACGAAGGTCTCCGCGGCCTCGGACGAGAAACGTCCGGTATTGTAAAAGACCTTGCCCAGAATCCCGTTGGGATGCTGCGACAGGCCCAGATAAATATCCCTGTAGATGGCAGGCTTGGCGGCGTCGGGTGCCGTCAGGACGCCATCGAACGACGGCACCGAATAGAGCTCCCCGGCCGAAAAATTCTTCTGTAATGGAATGAAATTGAAAACGCTGGCGCAAAATGGCTGATCCGGCGTGAAAATCGCTTCGTACAACTCACACGACAATTCGCGGTGCGCATAGCCGCCGTAATACTCTCTGGCAAAATCCGGAAGAAAGGATTTGAGGGTCTCATTCCGGTCGATCCGGCTGCAGACAGGCATGTTGGTGACCAGGAAGCCTATGGTGTTCTGGAACCGGGGGTTCACCCTGTCCGCGGTATAAGCGGCGGACAGGATTTCCAGCTGTCCGCTCCATCGTGCGAGCGATAATTGGTAGGCGGCCAGCAGCAGGATCGTCAGGGAGACCCGGTTCTCTTGCGCGATCGCAGCCAGCCGTTCCGCGATTTTCTGATCCAGGAAGAAAAAGGATCGCCCCCTTCGCCCCACAGCGGCATCCCGGTCAAAGGGAAGGCGCGACGGCGGCATGTCCTTCATTTTCCCCTGCCAATAGGCCAGACGGGAAGAAAGATCACCGTCGAATGATTGCCGCTGGGCCCAGGCATACTGGGCATATTGGAACACAGGTTGCAGTCCCGCGGATGTCCCGCTTTCGAGGGCATCACGGACAGCGCGGATTTCCCGGAACAAGATTTGCGAAGACCAGGCATCGGCGTAGAAGCCATGGGCCAGCAAGCCGAGCGTCACATCCCCGCTCTCGTCCCGGAAAGCATGGCAGCGAAATCCGTCCTGGGCATACAAATCCATCGCGCCTTGCGTGAAGGCGCTGACGGCGGAGTTCTGACCTGGACGGACGTCCGCAAGTTCGCTTTGCAGGACATCGGTTATCTCCAGATGCTTGATCTTCCAGTCTTCGGCGATCTGGACGACCCGGCCGCGCCGCACCGCCAGGCGCGTGCGCAAAGCCTCATGCCGGTTCACTACAGTTGCGACCGTTTCGTGCAACAGACCGCAGTCGGTGGTTTGCCCCATGGGAATGAACATGGCGTTCGTGAAGGGCACGTCGGCGGCAAATCCGTCCATCCGCCAAAGGTGTTCAGCCCGCGGCGGCAATGCAGGGGTCGCTGCCAGCCCGTCCAGACCCAGCACATTCCTGGCGCGGACTTGATTTGCGGCATCGCGGGCGGACGCAGAAAGTGGCTGGCCATCGCCCCCCAATGACGGGATGCCCCGTTCACGGGCTGCAGACGGGCCTTTTGCCGGACCCGGTTGGGAGCCTTCTTCCATTTTCAAGTCTTTCGCGCCGACCGACCGCCTTCGTTCCTCAATAGCGGCTGCAGGCCGAAAGACGCGTTCCGTATTTGGAACGCCCCTTTCCATTCCGAAGAACAGACAGCCTCCGCCATACGCCCTAACCTCCTGATTTATGGCCGTAAGTCGCAAAAGCGGTCGGTCGGACCCGGTTATCCGGGGAGGCAGGGGTATGGTACAGCAGCATTCGGTGATCAGAGAGACTTCACTGCCGGGCCATCGGGGCCCCGACGCCAGCGCGGCCCGGGTCGCCGGTCAGGTGAAATGGTTCGATTTCATAAAGGGTTACGGCTTCATCACCTCGTCCGAGAAGGCCGACGATATCCTGCTGCACCAGGTCTGTGTGCGGCAGTCAGGCTTCCGGACCGTTCAGGAGGGGGCCACCGTGGTCTGTGAAACCATCATGGGAACCCGTGGCTGGCAGGCAACCAAGCTGATTTCGGTCGACAATTCGACCGCCCGGACGATGCCCGCGAGCCAGGATCCGGCCCCACGTTATATCGCCGAACCCACCGGCCCCGCCTTCGACGGGGTGGTCAAATGGTTCAACCGGTCCAAGGGCTATGGCTTCGTTTCCCGCGGCCTCGGCACGCCAGACGTCTTTGTGCATATGGAAACCCTGCGGCGCTGCGAAATCAGCGAATTGCGCGAAGGCCAGAAAGTAAGAGTGCGGATCGGCCAGGGTCCCAAGGGCGAAATGGCGGCAGAGATTCTGTTGCTGGCGGGCTGACGTCTTCAACCGCTAAATGCTTCGGTCGCCGAAAGCATTCTGTCTGACCTGAACGCGAGCCCTGACGGGGGCCGATCGGTGTGCGATTGGCTGCGCCTCTTGCGGCGCACCATTTTCTCTTTGCCGGATGCCGCGGATTACCCAGCGACCAGCGAGCCGCTAGAGTGCTGCAAACAGGAACCGCAGATGGCAAGCGACGCCCCGGCAGTCCTTCCGCCACTTCGCTATACGGACGGGCGCAGCCGGCGGTCCCGCTGGCGCTACGCCCTGCCCGCTGGCGTATGCTTGGTCGCCGCCGCCATTCTGCTGGACGGCCAGACCGTTCGGTCCAGCGACATACAAACGCGTGCCTGCCTCGAGCCGGTCTATGCCGGGCTTTTCGGCATAGGCCCCCGCGCACTGGCACGTTGCCTGCGGGACCGGCCCAAGCGCTTTGGCGTCCATGACGCGGAATGGCTTCGCTATGTCCGCCATTTGGAAAAATCCTGCCCCCTCGTGGTTGGGATGCAAGGTCAGGCGATCTGCGAATTCCAGGTGAAGGCCGCAGAGGATCATGCCGGCAAGGGGTGGCGCGACCGCGATTATTGAAAAAGCGGATCCAGCACCGGTAGGCCGGGCGCGAGCTTCCTGACTGCTTCGCGCAGGAACGCCCCATCCCGGAAAGCCTCGATCCCGCCGGGCTTCAGGGTTGAGATCGCGCCCGTGACATTTCCCACGGCCGCGCATGTTTCAGGCGGAAATCCGCGGACATAGCAAGCCAGAAAGCCGGCATTGAAACTGTCGCCGGCACCGATCAAGTCCAGGGGCGCAACATGGACCGGCGGAATGGTGTGGCGGTCCTTGCCTTGTTGAACCATGGCGCCGAGCGGGCCGCGCTTGACCACCGTCAACGGCACCTTCCCGGACATCGCCGTCAACGCGTCCGCGATGTTCGATTTGTCCGTGATCCGCAGCAATTCCCGCTCGTTTGGCAACAGCACGTCGATCAGGGGAAGAAGATCGCCCAGCACCCCGCCCCAGACATCGTCCGGATCGTCATTGGTATCCAGCGAAATGGTCAGCCCCCGTTGCCGAATCTCGCGGAAGAGATCCGGGAGGTCTTTGTGCATGCCGTTCAGCAGAAACAGGGAAGACAGATGAAAATGGCGGGCGGTGCAAAGATGATCGAGGTCGAGATGGGCGACGCGCATCTGCGACGTCGTGCCAAGATAGCTGAGGATATGGCGCGTTGTGCCGTGATTGACCACCACCGTGACGCCCGACCCGCTCGAGCCCTCGCTATAGCGGACGCCGGAAATATCGACCTTACGGTCCGTGAGAAACCGCAGGGCCAGTTTGGCAAATTCGTCCTTCGCCGCCAGGCTCGCAAAGCTGACCCGCGTCCCCAGCGCCGATAGATTATGCGCAAGTATCGCCGCCGAGCTGCCAAGGGTAACCCGAAAAGCGCTGGCCAGAAGTTCACGCTCCACCGGCATGGGGTCCGGGATGCCGTCCAGCACCAGATCGAGATTGATTTCGCCAGCGATGGCGACGTCGAATTGCGCCCTGGAAACGGCCATGCAGCCCCATTCTTGTTGCCGGTCCTGGCCGAAATGATAGCATCAAAACCGGCACGCGAAATAAGACACAAGAACAATCGGGGCAGATGTTGGCGGCGGGCAATGAATTATTGGACCTGCTGTCGGCAAATGGTCAGCGCGCCATTCCATCGGTCTGTTCGGCACATCCCTGGGTGATCCGGGCGGCGGCAGACCAGGCTCTGGCGGATGGCGGCCTGCTACTGATCGAAGCCACCTGCAATCAGGTCAATCAGGACGGCGGCTATACCGGCATGCGGCCCGAGGGATTTCGCGATTTCGTGCAAGACATCGCGGCGCGCGCGGGCCTGCCCGCCGACAAGCTGATCCTGGGTGGCGATCATCTTGGCCCGCATGTCTGGCGCAAATTGCCCGCGAGCGATGCCATGCGCCGCGCCGAGGAGATGATCGCCCAGTATGTGCGGGCCGGATTCACCAAGATCCATCTCGACACCAGCATGCCCTGTGCCGGCGATCCCGACATCCTGCCTGACGAAATCATCGCCCTTCGCGCGGCGCAGCTGGCCAAGGTCGCGGAAGCCTCCCATACCGGCGGCGCGCGCCCTTTCTACATCGTCGGCACCGAAGTGCCGGTCCCGGGCGGCGCATCTCACGGACACGAACTGGCGGTCACAACGCCACAAGCAGCGTCACGGACCCTGGCCGTGCACAAACAAGCCTTTGCCGAGGCCGGTTTGGCGGAAGCCTGGGCACGGGTGGTGGGCCTGGTGGTTCAGCCTGGGGTGGAGTTCGATAATGTTTCGGTCGTCGATTATGACCCGGAAAAAGCACAAGCCTTGACGCGTTGGCGCCAAGCGGATGCTGGCGGCCTGGTGTTCGAAGCCCATTCCACCGATTTCCAGCGCGACGATGCCTATGGCGCCCTGGCCAAAGACGGTTTTGCCATCTTGAAAGTGGGACCTGGTGTGACCTTCGCCATGCGCGAGGCGATCTGCGCCTTGGCCGAGATCGAGAACCTGACCATCGGATCCGCAGCACAATCCGGCGTTCTGGATATCATTCGTGCCGTCATGCACGAGAATCCCGCCCATTGGCGGGACTATTATTCCGGAACGGTCGCAGAACAGGATGTTCTGCTTTTCAACAGCTACAGCGACCGCATCCGCTACTATTGGCCCGACCCTCGGATCGAAGCGGCCACGGCGAAACTGGTCGCCAATCTCACCGCAACACCACCCCCGGACATTTTGTTGAGCCGTTATCTGCCCTTTCAATATCGGCGCGTACGGGATGGCGAACTCACCCGCGATCCCCAGGCTCTGATCCTGGACAGGATCCGCGATGCGCTTCGCCCCTATACCGCGGCTTGCCGGGCTTGAGATTCAAGCCTCTTCCGGCGGCAGATCGAAATTGACCAAGTCCGAGCGAAAACCCCGGGTGCGGACCGCACCATAGACAATTCCCGCCGCCATCCAGACCGCGCCCAATATCATCGCGGCACGGCTCAGATGAAGCCAGATGAAACCGCAGATCAGGAACCCCAGCACCGGCACCAAAAAGTGACTCCAGGTCCGGCTTTCGCCGCGCCACCAATAATGCACAAAGGACGCCGCATTGACGCCCATGAAGGCGATGAAAGCGCCGAAATTGAGCGCCTGGGCGCCCACGGCATAGGCGCTGCCGCCCAGCCTGTCCGAAAAGAATTCCATGGTGGCCGCACCGACTAGAGCCAACGCGCCGACCAGAATAATGCCATTGCGCGGCACCCGGTGACGCGGCTCGATGACGCCAAAAAATGATTTGGGCAGCGCGTTGCCCTTCCCCATGCCGTAGAGCAAGCGTCCGGCCGCAAGCTGCGCCGCAATCGCCGTCCCCATATTCGCGATCAACAACGTGAAATTCATCACCTGGAACAGAAGAAAACCACCCACCTGCTGGGACACCATCGCGAAAGCGGATTCGACCTGGGCGGGAGGGAATGGCTTGGAACCCCATACCAGCTGTGCCGCATAAACCTCCAGCCCGGACAGCACGCCCGCGAAC
Source organism: Pseudomonadota bacterium (assembly GCA_040389405.1). Taxonomy (GTDB): domain Bacteria; phylum Pseudomonadota; class Alphaproteobacteria; order Micropepsales; family Micropepsaceae; genus Rhizomicrobium. The sequence goes on from JAZJZY010000003.1 coordinate 937,491, forward strand.
AGGCACACCAGCACGGTGGCCAGCATGACGTTGCGGCGCGGATTTTCCGCTTCCTCGGAAAGTGTCGATATCGCGTCGAAGCCGATATAGGTCAGAACCGCGACAGAGGTGCCGGCGAAGATGCTGTCGGCCTTGAAACTCTGCGCCTCATAGAACGGATGCAGGAAGAAAGCCGCATCGTGAATCATGCGCCAGAGATAGTTCACCACCGCTGCGAAGAAAATCAGCACCACCAGCACCATCGCGGCGCAGAGCACTTCATTCAACTTCGCCGATGTGCGGATGCCATGCAGATTGACCCAGGTGAAGAACCCCGCAAAGACAATCAACCACCCATAAAATGGTATGCCCGGCACGATGTTCATCGCCGCCTTGGCCGAAAAGGCCGTGCAGATCAGGGGATTGAGCAGATAGTCCATCACCATGCTCCAGCCGGTGACATAACCCAGGGCAGGATGAATCTCGCGCCCGACATAGGTATAGGCCGACCCGGCGCTGGGATAGATCCGCGCCATGCGGCCATAGCTGATGGCGGTGAACAGCATCGCCACCATTGCGATCAGGATGGTGGTGACGACATGGCCATGCGCCGTGTTGCTGATGACGCCATAGATACCCATGGGCGCCGTCGGCTGGATGATCACCATGCCGATGAAAATCAGGTTCCACAGAGTCAGCGCCCGGCGAAGATGCGGCTGCCCGCTCATCACGTCCGCCGCGCGGGATGGATGGTAACGCCCTGCACCACCCGGTTGATCACGCCGCCGGGACTGGGATTGTCCGGGTCGATGCCTTTGGAAAGGCTGAGGTGGTAACCGAAAAGCTGGGCCGCAACGATTTCGAACGGCGTGCGCAACGCGTCCGGCAGATGCGGCGCCGCGGCCGGGATGATGGCATCGAACAATTCGTCCGGCCTGTCTGTATCGGCGATGCCGACCAGATAGCCGAGCTTTTTCGCGCGCAGCTCGCGCAAGAGATCCTGTTCATACAGGCGCCGCAGCGGATCGCTGGAGAGAAGTGCAAAAACCAGCGTATCGCCGCGAACAAACGACATGGGGCCATGCCGCAAGCCGAGAAATGTTTCTGTCACCACGGGAAACGCGCCGGCCGTCATCTCCAGCGCTTTGAGCCCGGCTTCCTGTGCCCAGGCGTTGAGCGGCGACGAGGACAATATGACGATCCGGCCCCGGGCCTGCCCGGCGATGGCGCGGCAGGCCTGATCGATCGCGGGCAACAAAGCCTGGGCGCGGGCGCCGCAAGTCTCTACAGCCTTCCCGGCAGCGTCGCGCTGGAACAGCGCCTGGCCCGCCAACACCAGATTCGAGAAGGAGCTGGTCATCACCAGGCTTCGGTCGTTGGTGCGGGGATCGAGGAATATGATGCCGTCAAGCGCCGCGCGGGTGAGTGCGCTTTGCGGATTGCAGGTGATGGCAAGCTGGAAAATATCGGGCCGTAGAGAACGGACCCGTTCCACCACCGCAGCACTCTCCGGGCTCGCGCCGGATCGGGCCAGCGAAATCACGGCATCGGCACCCGCCAGGTGACGCTCCATGTCGATCAGCAGATCGGTTGTGGGAATGGCCAGACACCCGGGCCCCGCGACCGCAACAGCGCCGGCGGCATAGAAGGACGTTCCCGCCCCCGTCAGCAATATTCGTTTGCCCGCCAGCCGCGTCTTCAGGTCCAACCGCGCCGATGCGGCATCGACATGCGCAAGCGTCGTGGGCCATAGCGCGGGCTGCTGGAATATTTCCTGCCGTGTGGAGCTGTCCTGTTCGGGACCGCTCACGCAGTTTTCCGCGCCGGCGCAAACAGGAGCGTTGCCACCAGTACACAGGCCAGCAGCGCAAAGAAGACCAGAAAGGCCGAGTGATAACCGCCGAGACGGTCGAAGAGGAACCCGATCGAAACGCTCGACACGATCGTGATCACGCCCAGTAAACTATATGTCCAGCCCATCACGGCGCCGAACCGCGCCGGCCCGTAATATCCCGCGATCAGCGCCGCCGCGGTCGGCAGCGCGCATCCCAGCGCCACGCCCGCCAAGCAGGCACTGGCAAATAATGCCGCATGTTCAGCAGACAGACTGAGGGTCAACCACGCCAAGGTCATCAAACCCGCTGCGGCGATCAGCAATATCCTCTGGCTGATATAGTCCGCCAGCAGGCCGGCGGAAACTTTGGTGAGGGCGGCCGCGATTGAAAAAGCAGAAATCATAACCGCCGCGGACGGCACCGCGAGACCCAGGCTAACGCCATACGGAACCAGGGTTATGACCAGCGCCTGGGAGGTGCCCGAAACCATCGCCAGGACGATGCTGGGAATCCAGAAAGCACGGCTGGTGAGAATTTCATACCAGCGCAGCCGGGAGACAGGCGCATCGCCGGTGCTCCGCGCAGGATCGCTTTCCCGTCCCCGATTTTCCGGGTGGGCGTCCAAGCCCATATCGGAGGGCTTGTCGCGCAGGAACAGCAACGCCAGCACCACGATAATGGCCGCCATGATGGCAGCTTCGTAAATCAGGGCGAGGCGCCAGCCATACTGCTGAATGGCGCGGCTGAGCAGCGGCACTACCGTGAAACCGCCGCCCGACGTCGCGACCGCTGCCAATCCCAGCGCCAGGCCCCGGTGCCGGTAGAACCAGCGTGACGCCATCGCAGCCGTTGTCAGCGGACCGATGCACATGAAGCCGATGGCGGCCGGCAGGAAAAGCAGGACCGCCATCGCCAGCAGAGAATGGCTGAGCGCGATGCCGATCAGGGCCAGACTGAAGATGATGGCGCCCAGTGGCAGGACCAGACGAATCGAAAAGCGATCCAGGGCTCTGCCAACCAGCGGCGATACCAGGGCGGCACCCAGGAACATGATGAGCACCGGCATGTTGGCCACGGCCCGCGAAATATGAAACTCCGCCTGCAGGGGCAATACGAACAGGCCGGCGGCATAGCTGGTGGCACCCTGGGCCAGTAATTCCGACACCGCCGCGGCGGCCAGGATCACCCAGCCATAATAGAAAGGCGTCGCAGAAGCCGTCGCTTCGGATTGTTTCATCGACGACGACCCATGATGATTTCCCCCGGTGGCGAACCACGCTTCGGGTTTTATGCCATGGGGCAGCAATCAAAGAAATAGCCGCTCACGCTGCAGCTGCGAGCAGATGTGCGTGAGGGGCAATCAGGAGAATCGGAAATTGCGTTCGCGCCCGGCAGGCGTCAGAGCAGACCGCCGGGAAGCGAGGCCATCTGGTTTTCCCAGATATCTTCGGTCTCGGACCGGCGCGGCGTGTAGCGGCACTGGCCCAGGATGAAACTCGGCTCGCCATTGTCGTTGGCCAGCGGCACGAAAAGATTCTCGGCATCCAGATATTCGCGGCCGCTGATATGAACACGCCCCAGGAAGCGCAGCGGTTGGCCTCCTTCGAGAATCATGTCGCCGCATTCCGTCCAGCGCTCGATATGCTCCGCCGGAATGCTTTCCTCGAAGGTCTTGCCGGTATTCTCGCCAAGCACGCTGGTCAGCGCCGTTCCGATCAGCCGCCAGCGATATTGCGATGGATTGTCGGAGGTTTTCTCGAGCAAAAGCATGTTGCGCAAAATACCCTTTAGGTCTCGCGGCGTGATATCGGAACGTGAAGGCATTTTTCGACTTCCTGATTTGGTTCGCCACAGCGTGAGAAGATGCTCGTATCCCGGGTCCACGAACGCCAAAGTCGGATCGCAGAAGTGATGCCAGTTCATCTGGACCGCCTTCCGGTTAAGAGCCCTAGCTGCCGCGATCACATCCATACTTCCGATTTTTGCCGGAAAACTTAAATTGCCGGTAAATCCAGGGCCGCCTGGTTGTAATCCATGCATTGTAAAAATATTGGAAACGCGGTCCTGGAAAGCACCATGGCAGCGCCCCGCATCGTCGGCTCGCGCATCATCCATTCTCGACGCTGAGTGCGTAGCCGCCCTAAAGGTTCCACACAGCGTATGGTCCGACGCTGGCAACCCGCCATCGGGCACGTGTTTTCCGCGCCTTCATCTGTCGAATTAACTTCTTCGATAATTCGGTGTTTATCTCCTTTCCCGAAACAACTATGGTTTACAGAACGTTAACAACCAGGGCGGGTAACATGTCACTGCCTCAGCGGGAGCTGATTCAAGAAGATCACGTCGCCAATGCGCGGCATGGTAAACACAAGCTGGATGAATTGGACGCCAGCCGTGTCGCCCGTCATCTGGTCCTGTTCCGCCCCGATGACGCGGGTATTGCGGACCTGATGGCCAAAGCCCGCCTCAGCATTCCCGGCCTGGGCAAAACGGAAACCATTCAAAATGTGCTGCGTAATGGTCTGGGCCACATGTTCGCGGTGGCGCGCAAGTCCAGATATAACGCCGCGGCCCCGGAAGGGGACGGCTTCATCCTCATATTGCTGCTGAACGAAATCGGCTTGCTGCAGCTCGCGCTCGGCGCCATCAATGGTCCCGATCCTGATTTCCGCCTGCTCGCCAAGCCGCATGAACGGCCGGCCGGTATCTATATGTGGTGCGTTTTCGCGCCTGGATCTTTGGCGGCCGGGATGGCGCTCTTCATGGATGAGATATCTGTCCCGCCTTATGCCGGCGTCAATCTCTATTCCAGGCCGAACACCGATCTGGGACGGCGCTTCAACGAAACGCTTGGGCTGACGCAGGGTGTACAGATCGGCCCTATATCGGCGCCAAACATCTGGGTATTTCCGCGCACGTCGCCCGCGCCGCTCTATGACAGCTATGTCCCGGGCGCCAATCAGCGGGAAATCGGTGTCACGGTCGCGCGCACATTTGAAGACATGATGCGCGTCGCCGCCATCCGCAACGTGGTCTATATGGGCGAGCAGGAATGCCCCTATTACGAGGAATATGACGGCAACGATCTTTCGGCCACACATCTTCTTGCCTATATGGGCGACGAGCCGATCGGATGCCTGCGTCTGCGTTTCTTCGCCGATTTCGCGAAACTGGAGCGGCTTGCCATCCGCAAGGAATTCCGCAAATCGCGGGCTGCGTTCCAACTGGTCCGCGCCGCTTTCAAATTCTGCCAGAAGAAAGGCTATGGGCGCATCTATGCCCATTCGCAGACCCGGCTGGTCGATTTCTGGAAACGCTTCGGCTTCCATGTTCTGGAAGGCGGGAAGGGTTTCGTGTTCTCCGGTTATGATTATGTCGAAGTCATCGCCGACATCGAACGCGATACCGGTGCCGTTGCGATTGGCGACGATCCCTATCTCATCATCCGCCCCGAAGGCCGTTGGCACATGCCGGGGGTGTTGGAGCTATCGGCCGCGAATGCCGCAGTGCACGCGTCGGCCGAGGAAGAGACTTTGCGACTTGCCGAATCGGTCGCCTGACGCCGGCTGCCCGTCCGGGTCGTTTGCCAGGACGGCGGCATCGTGATCCAATTTCTCTGAGTTTGGGGGACAGATCATGCGATCGCTGTTGCCGGCGCTGGCCTTTTTGCTGGTGACGAATGCTGCCATGGCCGATGCGCCGGCCGATGGCATCGTGATCGGGATCGAGGCGCCCTCGACGCTTTCGCCGTCGGGGACCGCGGAAAATCTCGGCATGCGGCTGGTGATCCGTGAGGTCAACGATGCCGGCGGGATCAATGGCCGCAAGCTGGTCGAGCGCAGCTATGGCCGCACCCAGTCCGGCGCCGCGGGTGATACTGAAGTGTTGGCGCATGTCGCGCGCCTCGCCGATGAAGACCATGTGCTACTGCTGTGGAATCACGGCGGCACCGCGTCCATGCAGATCGCGCCTTTCGCCATGGCGCACAAGCTGCCTTACATGTTTCCCCATACCGGATTGGTGGACATGGACGACGCCCGTTATGTCTTCACTTCTTTCCCGCATTACGATGGCGAAACCCGGATGATGTATCGCTACCTCGCCCGCGACCGCGGCATGAAGCGCATCGCCATCCTGTACGATCCCAACGCCTATGGCCGGTTCTTCCGCGACAAGTTGCGAGCGCTTGCCACCGCCGACGGCTATGTCGTGGCGGGAGAGGAAGCAGTGGAGCAGACCCTGCCAACCGATCTGACGGCACAAATGCAGCGTCTGCGCGAAACCAAGCCGGACGCCATCGTGATGGCGCTTTATCCGCCCCAGGCCAAGCGGGTGATGGAGGCTAAGGCGCGACTGGACTGGAAAGATGTCCGCATGGTTTCCACCGGTCCGCTGACCGACGAGGAATATCTCAATGTGCCGGGTGGCTATGCCGAAGGCACTCTGGGTCTTTGTTACTATCCGGACCCCAATCAGTCCGACGCCCCCGGGATCGCAGAGTATCGCCGCCTGATGGCCCGCTATTTTCCGGGCGAAAAGCTGAACCGCTACTCTCTGTACGGCTACGCCTTCGGCCAGATGGTAGCCGAAGGCTTGCGGCGCGCGGGACCCAATCCCACACGCGAAACCTTCATCGACGCGATGGAGACCATCAGAAACTGGGATTCCGGCGGCATCCTTCCGCCCGTGACTTTTTCCAAGACCAACCATCATGCGCAACAAGCCGGCTTTGTCTGCGAATTGCGCCAGAGCCGCTTCGTACCGCTGGGCGGCTGGATTACGCCTTAGGTATCAAGGCCCTGTAATTGCTGAATTATACCGGCGCCTCGACCGACTGCAAAGAATCGAAGCGCGTGCAATGTAACCTTGCCGACACGGCCGCGAATTGCCCTCCAGATATTTCAGGGGATGGTCATGACGATTCGAAAATATGTCTTATGGGCGCTTAGCGCCTATATCGCATTCGTCTTTGTTCAATCACTGTTCTTCAAATTCACCGGGTCGGAAGAAAGCATATACATTTTCTCGACCCTGAGAGCCTGGTCCGGGATTGCTTTGTTCGAGCCAGCGGGACGCTGGATCATCGGCACATGCGAGTTGATTGCCTCCATCCTGCTCTTCGTGCCGCGCATGCGCATTTTTGGAGCAGCCATGGCGATCGGCATCATGACAGGCGCCTTATCATTTCATTTGTTCACGCCGCTGGGTGTGGAAATTCTGGGCGATGGCGGCGAGCTCTTTATCCTGGCGTGCGGCGTCTGGATTTCGAGTTGGATTATTCTGGCGCTGTCGGTCAACGACATACGCGCATGGATCGGATATGCCCTGGACGGTTTCAGGGCGTATCCCGCGACATGAATTAAACCGGGCTATTCGGCGGGGCGACCCATGCCCGAAACCAGTGAAGCACCTGCCGCGACGATACCGATCTTGAGCAGATCCCCGAGGATGAAAGGCGCAATGCCTTCTGCCAGCAACCGCGGCGCAGGCACATACAAGGCAAGCCAGGCGACACCCAGGCCATAGATGACCGCCATGCCCGCCAGCATCGCGCCCGACCGGGCGAGAAGACCCCGGCCACTGCCGAGCGTGCCCGTCAGCCAGGACGCCGCCAGCATGCCGATCAGATAGCCGCCGGTGGGACCGGCCAGATAGGCAAGACCCAAACCGCGTTCGGGCGACCCTGCGAAGACAGGCAATCCTGATGCACCCGTGGCGAGATAAGCTGCGAAAGCCGTCACCGCCAGGCGGGGACCAAGCCCGATAGCCAATGCCATCACCGCCATCGATTGCAAATTGAGGGGAACAGGCCAGAAGGGAATCTGGATCTTGGCGCTCAGCGTCAGCAGCGCGACACCGCCGATGACGGTCGCGGCGGATTGCAGCGAAAGGGGAAAAATATTTGCGATAAACTGTGCGGCGGACTTGCTCATCTGTTTTCCCCTGAAGCCGGTTTCGAGGCATTCGCAGGCCGCCTTTCTAGCGGAGAATGACGTGGGGGCAAACCTCAAATGGCATCTTCCCAATATGACAGCATAACTAATGGGGCTTCTGCCCCAGGGAGAAATAAAGCTCTCGGAATTTCCCGAAAAGATCCTCATAAATTTGTACATGACCCGCGCTGGGCTCGATCGTCCGATAACCCGGCGAGAAAGCCGCTTGCGCCTCTTCGACCGTCTTGAAGGTCCCCGCCGCCATAAATGCGAAGATCGCCGAGCCCAGGCTTGTTGTATCCTTGTCGGGGACAAGGATCGGCTTGTTCAGCACATCGGCATAGACGCGATTGAGCACGCCGTTGCGCTGGGGGATACCGCCGCCATGGATCACCCGGTTGATGGGCGTGCCATAATCATACATCCGGTCGAGAATGATCCTTGTGTGGAATGCCGTTCCTTCGATCGCCGCGAACAGTTCGTCCGCCGCGGTATGATTCAGCCGCCACCCCATCGTGATGCCCGAGAGTCTGGGATCGACCAATACCGACCGGTCGCCATCGTCCCATGCGAAACGCAGCAACCCGGTCTGCCCGGCGACATGATCCTGCAACCCGCTCATGAGATCGGCAATCGATGCATTGGCGCGCAGCGCGATGGCATCGAACAGACTGCCCACCGCCGACAGGCCCGCTTCGATGCCGAGCTTGTCGGGATGAATGGAACCCTGGACGATGCCGGAGACGCCCGGAATGAGGCGCGCCTCGTCCGAAAGCGCCATGATGCAGGTCGAGGTACCGATGACATTCACCACATCGCCCAACCGGCACCCGGCGCCGATAGCATCCCAATGCGCATCCAGCGCACCGACCGGTATTGGAATGCCTGGCTTTAAACAGAGTCGCGCAGCCCATTCGTCCGACAGGCTGCCCGCGGTGCTGCTCGACGTTCGATAATTCCCCTCCAACCGCTGGCGCATACCCGCCAGCAAGGGATCGACCGAGGACAGGAATGCGTCTGACGGCAATCCACCCAGCGCCTCGTTCCACATCCATTTGTGGCCCATGGCGCAAACGGAGCGCGGCAACTCGGACGAATTCTTGATCCCGCAGAGCGTCGCCACCATCAGGTCGCAATGCTCCAGGGCCGTGTGAAAGCGCGGCCGCGCCTCGGGATTATGCCGCAGCCAATGCAGCAACTTGGCGAACCCCCATTCCGAAGAATAAGTGCCGCCGGACCAGTCCAGCGCCGCAAGTTTGCGTTCCCGTGCCTTGGCCGTGATCTCGGCGGCTTCGCGCCAGGCGCGGTGATCACACCACAGATAGTAATCGTCCAGCGGCTTCAACTGCTCATCCACCGGAACGACAGTCGATCCCGTGGTGTCCAGCGCGAGTGCTTCGATGAGAGATCCTTTTATACCGGCATTCGCCAGCGCCGCCTGGAACGCGACTTCCAGCGCCCGACAATGATCCTCATGACGCTGGGTGGTGAAATTGGCGTCGTCGCGGTTGCGCAGAACCGGATAAGGCGCGATGCCGAAGCTGAGACGGCCGCGCTCGCGGTCGATGATCGAGACCCTGACGCTTGCCGTTCCGAAATCGACGCCTGCAACGATGGTCATGAGAGCGCGTGCCAGGCCGATACGCTACACATGATCGTCCCAACGCAGTTCGGCCAGATAAAGGCCGCCCTGCTCCCAGCCGCAGGTGGAAACGAACCATCGCCCATCCGGAGTCTGAATGACTTCCGCACCATGGGCTGGGAAATTCTGCACAATTTTGGCGGGATCAAATGCGAGGGGAGAATCGCTCACATAGGCCGCGCTGTTGTTGTAGGGCTGGTTGGTGCAGACGAAGAGGTAATATTTCCCGTTCCGGGGAACGACAAACGGTGATTCCGTGGGGCCGCCAAAGGTGCCTTTCTGCGGCGAGCGGAAAACGATCTGCGGCTTTGACCAGTGCAACAGGTCCGGGCTTGTCATCGCCTTGACGACATGGTTGCCGCCCGCCGGTGTCTCGTTCGCACAATAATAGAGAATCCATTGATTGCCGTCATGCAGCGCCATGGGATCGCGCGCATCATAGCCATCGACCACGACGGGATTACTGGGATGCCGTGTCCAGCTCGTCAGGTCTGTCGATGTCGCCAGATGGATATGGAACTGGGTGTGATCCTTGCCGCCGGCGCAATAGAACATCCAGTATTTGCCATCATGCGCCACCACATGGGGCGCCCAGACCACGGTTTCCTGGAACGCCGCGTCGATGTGCATGACCGGCGCCTGTTTTTTCCACGGCCCCTTCACATCCGGCGCGGTGGCGTGGAGGAAAAAGGATTCATGGTCCGGATCAGCCGGCTCCTTGTGGGTGATGCCAAACAGGTGCCAGACCCCATCATTGGCCCGGATCAGGCAATGATCATTGAGATACCAGGGCTCCTTCTCGCCCACCGACGGATCGAAGACATGCTCGAAGCCGATGCGAAATGGCAGCCGATCCTGTTTCAACAGGTCAGTGGTCAGACCGGGCGTGTTGGTCGCCGTGCCTTTGTTCGCCTGCGCCCGTACCGGGCCCGCCGCGGCGATCGTGCCCAGCGCGCCAACAAGCTTTGCCGCGCCGCTGATAATGCTTCTGCGATTCCAAATCGATCCGTTCATGGCCCCTCCCAATCGACAACTATGCCGTCACACGTCACCGCAAAAATTGATCGCAATTCCCATCTCGCTGAACATCGCCGCTTTGACCGACAAGGCTTTGAGCGCGCTCGCCGGATCGGGGGCATACGCCACCTGGATATGGTTGGAGCAATGCTGCGCCATGAATTGGTCGCGGCTGATACCCGGTAATACCGTGTGCATCATCGGCCATTGCGGGGTGGTGATCTGCCAGCGCCGCTCGGTTTCCTCCTGCGGCAACGCCACGGATTGCGCCAGCCCCATATCCGCTTTCAGATTTCCGGCTTCAATATAAATCCGGCTCCAGACCACCGATCCCGGCTTGCTGACGCCTTTGATGGTGCCGCCACCCAGCCGGAAATACATCGGCGGCTGACGTTCACTCACCGCTTCGGCATAGCCGCCCGCGAAATGCGCCGGGGGGACCGAACCGGAAATCTCCAAGGTCCAGATGAATTGACCGTCGTAATCCTCGCCGTAGCGGACATCGTGCAAGGTCGTTTCCGGCGGCAGACCCAAGGCATTCCAGACCCGGTTGGTGACCAGCGCATCCAGCGCAACGCCTTCATCGACTTCATTGAAATGCGGCAGGGGGGCGTTGGGATAAAGAATCTTGCCTTCGCGATCCTTGACCGGCGGGCGGTCCACATTGTTCAGGATGCCTTCCGCCAGGTCCGACGCGGGCGTGAGATCCTTCAAGCCCTGCTGGTACTGAATGCCCACGGCATCGCACCCGAACGCGTCCGAAATCCGCAAGGTGGCGATATACATCTTGCACTGTTCAAGAACCTGCGTCTCGGTGAGATCCGTCTCAGGCACTGGGCCAAATTTGAAGCGCATACCTTTCTTGACCAGCCAGTCATAGACGGCGCGCGCTTCGGCTTCCGGCGTGTTCAGCATCTCGGCATAAAGCGCGGACTGGCTAAGGCGCTCCTTGAATACCCCCATCGGTGCCAGCAGCTCATCGGGAATGATGGCGTTGTACATCCCCATGCAACCTTCATCGAACACACCCAGGATCGCCTTGTCGCGCCGTAGCGTGTCGGCAAGTGTCTTGCCCAGCGCCCGCGCATCCACCGGCAGCGAAGCCTTGGCCATGGGCCGAACATGCGAACGGTCATGCCGGATCCGCCCTCCCTTCAGCCAGGTTTCCAGGCCATCCAGAAAGAAGCGGTCGGTGAAATCGACACTCCACAATGTGTCAAAATCCTTGCCCGCCTTGCGCAGCGAAGCATTGAGATTGAGCAAACCCACCAGGCCCGGCCATTGCCCGCTCCAATTCGCAATCGTGAGGATGGGGCCCTTGTGATGCAGCAGGCCCGCCATCAGATGCTGGCTGTATTGCCAGACCGCTTCGACCACCAGCAGCGGCGCGTCTTCGGGAATAGTGCGGAAAACTTCGATACCGCGCTTCTGGCTGTCGATGAAGCCATGCTGCTTGACGGGATCATAGGCATGCCCCCGGCGAACTTCGCGCCCCCGGGCCTGCACGGCCGCGATCACGGCCGCCTCGACATCCGCCTGGACCGGCCAGCATTTCTGATTGGCGGAAAGCCGCAGATCGCCATTGGCGACAAGAAAAACAGCTTGGGTCATCATGGCCTCCCGCAAGTGCCGCTCCGGCCCTGGCGCCGGATGGCCGGTTCACTCGGTTGATACTGTGAGTTTCTGATAAAGCTCGGCCGCGTTTTCCGCCGTGACCATTGTGGAATTCAACGTGATTTCCTTTTCCGGCTTGAACGCCGGGTCCTTCACGATCTTCTGCGCGATATCGACCGCTTCGCGCACACCCAGCGGATAGACGAAGGTGGCGGCCAGCACGCCATCGACCACCTTCTTGATTCCGCCGGAAGGGCCGCCAAGGCCGTCGACCCCGATAAAGATCATCTCCTTCTCGCGGCCCAGCTCCTTGGCCGCGAGATAACCGCCGACCGCCATCGGATCATTGTGCCCATACACGACATCGATCTGCGGCTGGACGCGCAACACTTCGGTCATGCGATCCTTGGCCTGGGCCTGGATCCAGTCCGCCACCGGATCGGCCACGACATGGATTTGCGGATAGCGGGTCAAGACCTCCCGCGCCCCGCTATCGCGGTTGATCTCCGCCTCCACGCCCAACAGGCCGCGCAGCATCACCACATTGCCTTTGGGCGAGCCGTATTTTTTCGTCAGCTGATCGACGATGAATTGCCCGGCCAGGCGTCCGATCGCTTTGTTGTCCATCCGGATATAGGTGGTGTAGTTGGACTCCAGAATATCGCGCTCCAGACAAATCACAGGGATGCCCGCCTCCATCGCCTTGCCCATCACCGCCGTCAGGGCCGCGCGCTCGTTCGGCGCCACAATCAACACCGCGGGCTTCTGCCGGATAAAGGTCTCGATCTGGGCGATCTGCTTGCTGTTGTCCTGCTGGGCGTCCGAGACCACCAGCTTGACGTCCGGCGTCACGGCGAAGAGCTTTTCCATCAGCGCTTTCTGCGTCGCCCGATACGGCTCGGCATTGTTGGCCTGGGAGAAGGCCACTATCTTCTGCGACGGCTTCTGGTCGCCGCAGCCCGCCAACACAAGAAGCATTCCGACACAGAGTATCTTGATCGCCTTCATGATTTTCGGCTCCGTTGCACGGCCACGGCCAGAACAATGATGACCGCCTTGATCATCATTTCCACATTGCTGTCGATATTGTTCAGGCGCAGCATGTTGGTCAGCACGCCCACGATCAACGTTCCGATGATGGTGCCGGCGATCGTGCCTTGTCCACCGGCCAGACGGGTACCGCCAATCACCACCGCGGCAATTGCATCCAGCTCATACGCGATGCCCGCATTGGGATTGCCTTGGCTGTTTTCGGCGGCATAGAGCACGCCCGCGATCCCCGCCAACAGTCCCGCCAATGTGTAAACCCACAATTGCGTCCGCAGAATTGGCAGACCGGCATAGAGCGCCGCCGTCGGATTGTCTCCAATGGCTCGAACATGACGCCCGAATACGGTCTTCGACAGCAGCAGCCAGAACAGGGCCGCCAGCACCATATAGCTGCCGATGACGACCGATTTCTCGCGAAAAATGGCGGCGAATTGTGCAGCGACATCCTTGCCGAACCCGATGTCTATATTCTCGTTGCCCGTGAACCATTTGGCGAAACCGCGAATGCCAATCATCGCGGCCAGAGTGGCGATGAAAGGTTGCACCTTCAGTCGCGCAATGACGATACCGTTGAGAGCGCCGACCAAACCGCAGGCCATGACCGCGATCGCAATGGCCGCAGCGATCTGGACCATGGGCGCTCCCCTCACCCAGCCATGCGAGAGCGACGCGGCGACCAGCGCGGTGGCAAGGGCCAGCACGCTGCCGACGCTGAGATCGATCCCGCCTGTCAAGATCACGAAGGTCATGCCCAGCGCGATGATGCCGATCAGCGAAACCTGGCGCAGGATGTCGGTGAGATTGCCCAGTTGAAAGAAAATGCGCGAACCATCTTGGGCAATGGGACTGACGATGACGGCCAGAATCACCAGGACCAGCAAAGCGGCCAGACTGGGCGTGCGCAGCACACGCCCCATTTCCAGCGTCCATCCCGATATTTTTGCCGGCAGGTCCAATTTGCCCATCCGTACTTTATCGATATAGCATTTGCCCGCGCCACCCGCCTTGTCAATCGCGGCGCGATCTCAGCGTTCCGGTGGGCGGGTCGAGGATCGCACAATCAGCCGGGGCGGCAGGATCACTTGCCGCGGCGGCAATGATTTTCCAGCCGCCATGCTGGCAAGCAGCAGATTGGCGGCCTGTTCCCCCATTGCGGCGGTGCCCTGGTCGACGGTCGACAGCGGCACCCGGAACATGTCGGAAGAATGCATGTTCGCCACCCCGATCAGCGCGATATCCCTGGGAATGGAAAGTCCCGCTTCCAGGATGGCACGCATCGCCCCCACCGCCACCGGATCGTTGAAGCAGAAGACGCCGTCCGGCCGCTGCTTGCGCGACAAAAGCCGCTGCATCGCCTGATAGCCGCTGGCATCGTCATGCCCGGCTTCCTGGACAAGCTCGTCCCGTGCCGTCAGGCCGTGCCGTTCCAGCGCGCGGCGATAGCCACGCATGCGGCCCTGGGCTGTGGAGAGCGACGGCCCCTTGAGATGCGCGATGCGGCGGCAGCCTTGCTCAATGAGATGGCGCGTCGCCAGGAACCCGATATCTTCATTTTCCGTACCGACGTAATTGGCCTTGAGACCGGGCACGCGGCGATCAATCAACACATACGGCGTCTTCAGCGCTTTGAGAGACGCCGCGTTTCGCTGGGCCGAAGCGATGATCAGGCCATCGACTTTGCGCGATACCAGCAGGTCGATATTGGCAGCCTCGTCGACGGCATTCTCGCTGCTGTGCGAAATGAGAAGATGATAGCCTGCGGGTGAAAGCGCCGCCGTCAGGGCCGCGGCGATCTCCGCAAAGAAGGACTGCATCAAGTCCGGCACCACAAGTCCCACCAGATAGGTCCGGCCTGTGACCATGCTGCGGGCCACCCAGTCCATGCGGTAATTCAATTCCGCCGCCCGCTTGCGGACGCGTTCCTTGGTTTCTTGGCTTATGTCCCTGTGATTGCGCAGCGCCTTGGAAACCGCCATCGGCGATATGCCCAGATCACGCGCGATGTCTTTCATCCGTACGGGCATGCGTCAGCCGGTTTGCGCCAGCGGCGCATGGGCCGCGGCAGTCATGATGTCTTCCTGGGTTGCGGAATGGGCCGGGAACATGCCGGAGACGCGCCCATCCCTTAGCACCATGATCCGATGACAACAGCGCATCAGTTCCGGCAATTCGGAACTGACCAGGAGAATGCTTTTGCCGCTGGCGGACAGCTCCTGGATCAGCCGATAGATGTCTTCCTTTGCCGCGACATCGATGCCGCGCGCCGGATCATCCAGGAACAGCACATCGGGATCGGCGAAAATCCAGCGCGCCAGCAATGCTTTTTGCTGATTGCCGCCGCTCAGGCTGCTGATGGCGACATCGGGTGACGCGCATTTGAGGCGCAGGCGGCCCGCGATGGGATTGAACAGATCCTTCTCCCGGGCGGAGCCGATCAGACCCCAGCGGCTGAGACGGGACAGCACCGAGAGCGTACTGTTTTCCCGCACACTCATTTGCAGCATCAGGCCCTGGAGTTTGCGGTCTTCTGGCACCAATCCCATTCCGGCAGCCTGCGCCTGGGCAGGCCCGCGGGGGCGAAAAACTTCGCCCTTCAATTTCAATTCCCCCTGCCGGATCCGGTCCAACCCGAAAAGAGCCGCGCCCAATTCGCTGCGGCCCGCGCCCACCAGACCAGCCACACCCAGAACTTCGCCGCGATACAGATCGAACGACACATCGCGCAGCTTGCCAGTGGTGAGATGAGCGACCGACAGCGCGACCGGGCCGGACGTCGATCTCGCCCAGCGTGACGGAGCAGCTTCCACGGCGCGGCCCACCATCATGCGGATCAATTCCCCCGGATCGGTGGACGCCACCATTCGTGTTCCGATGGTTTCGCCGTCGCGCAGCACCGTAACCCGGTCGCACAACCGAAAAATCTCATCCATCTTGTGCGACACATAGACGATCGCCACGCCTTGCGATTTCAAGGTGGCGATCAAGGCAAACAAGCGTTCCGCCGCATCCTCGGACAGGGCACTGGTGGGTTCATCCATCAGCAGCACTCGACAATCCATGCTCAAGGCCCGCGCGACGACCAGCAGTTGCTGCTGTGCGATGGACAGCGAGCCCGCCCAGACCCGTGTGTCGATGTCCAGTCCGACCTGGCGCAGGAACGGGCGGCAAAAACTTTCGATCGCCCCGCCATCGACCAGCCGGCCTTCCGCAAAGCGCAGATTGGCGATCACCAGATTCTCGCCCACGGTCAGGTGCGGAAAGAGATCCAGCTCCTGATGGATGATGCCGATCCCCAGTCGCTGGGCATCGAGCGGATTGGCGGGCGATATGCCCTGGCCGTCCATGGCGATCTGACCGCTATCGGCCCGGACCGAGCCCGCGAGAATGCGTGCCAAAGTGCTCTTGCCCGCCCCGTTTTCACCCATCAGGGCATGCACTTCGCCCCGATCGAGCTCGAACCGCGCGTCTGTCAGCGCGGCCGCGCCGCCAAAATGCTTGTTGATGCCCGCGGCCGAAAGAAGAGACGCCATGGATAGACGCTAGTATAGCGATATAGTGGCCGCAATAGTGGGTGTTCGCATTTGAATTTTCCGGGGAGGAATTCGACATGATGCGTCTGATGTCTTCGCTTGTTCTGATGGCTGGCCTTTCGCTGGCGGCTGGCGTCTCGGCACAGGAAATGAACTGGCAGCCGGATCCCACGCATCAGCAGACCTATACGCCGCATCGCGCTTCGAGTTCGGATCCCACCGGCCGCAATGACGATTCCCGGCGGATCGAGCCGGGCGCTACCTTGACGGTTCTGGATGCGGACGGCCCCGGCACCATCTCGCATATCTGGTTCACCATCGCGACCAACGAAAACTATCACCTCAAGAAAATCGTACTGCGCATCTATTGGGATGGCGAGCAAACCCCCAGCGTCGAAACACCGATCGGCGATTTTTTCGGGCTTGGCCTTGGCGTCTATAACAGCTGGCAATCCCAGATGCTCTCGGTGGGCAACGACAAGGCGATGAACAGCTACTTCCCCATGCCGTTCGGGCGCCACGCACGCATCACTGTTACCAATGAAGGAAAACAGCCGGTCGGCGATTTCTATTACAATATCGACTACCGGACCTATGCGCGCCCGCTGGCCGCGGGCACACTTT
The DNA here is from genome assembly GCA_040389405.1 of Pseudomonadota bacterium. Lineage (GTDB taxonomy): Bacteria > Pseudomonadota > Alphaproteobacteria > Micropepsales > Micropepsaceae > Rhizomicrobium. The sequence goes on from JAZJZY010000003.1 coordinate 954,715, forward strand.
ACTTCCACGCCCAGTATCGTCAGGCGCAGCCCAATCACGGGGTCAGCAACGACTGGCTGCGAAACCAGGACACCAGCAAAAATCCCAACCTCACCGGCGAGAATAATTACGTCTGGATGGAAGCACAGGGCCACGGCCAGTTTGTCGGCGTGACCATGTCCGTCCTGCAGAACCAGGATTTGTGGTGGGGCGAAGGTGACGACATGTTCTTCATCGATGGCGAGAAATCACCGTCCATCGCGGGTACCGGGGCCGAGGATTATTTCCTTGGCGCCTGGGATTTCGGCGGACATCCTTTTTCCTATCCGCTGTATGGCGCGCCAATCGTGGGTGACGAACTGGCTGGAAGCCGCTCGAGCGTCTACCGCTTCCATTTCGACTCGCCCATCCCCTTCAGCAAATCGATCAAGGCCACTATCGAGCATGGCCACGCCAATTACCGATCGGACAATTACTATTCCGTCGCCTATTGGTATCAGGCCGAGCCGCACGCGCCCTATCCCGCGCTGCCGCCCGTCGAAGACAGGCTGCCGAAACTGCAGGCGGTCGGCGGTCCGGGAAATGCTGGGGCCGCACCGCGCAACTGACGGGATTAAAGACAATCATGGGCGAACCTGAGAAGGCTCGCCCGATCAGCGCACGCCCGAGCCGGGCCAGAGCACGACGCGCAAGGTCTGCATAACGATCCGCAGATCGAAGAACAGACTGTAATTCTTCACGTAATAAAGGTCGTAGCTCAGCTTCGAGCGGGCATCATCGAGCGAAGCGCCATAAGGATAATTGACCTGGGCCCAGCCGGTCAGGCCGGCCTTCACGGCATGACGCTCATGATACAGCGGCAGCATCTTGGCAAGATCGTCGATGAATTCCGGCCGCTCCGGCCGGGGACCGACCAGCGACATGTCTCCCCACAAGACATTGAGAAGCTGCGGTACTTCGTCCAGCCGGCTGCGGCGCAGAAATTCGCCGACCGGTGTTATCCGGCTATCCTTGGCTGCGGCCCAGACGGCACCACCGGATTCCGCATTCACCCGCATGGTGCGCAGTTTCAGAATACGAAAATTGCGCCCGCGCCGCGTTACGCGTTCCTGCCGATAGAAAATGGGACCCCGATCCCCAAACCACACCGCCGCCATCGCCAGCAACAGGAATGGCGATACGGGAATGAGGATCGCCAGACTTCCCAGAATATCGAAGCTGCGCTTGAGGGTGGCAGTCAGCTTGCCGGTGCGGAATCCTTCCGAATACAACATCCACGCCAGGTCCAGGCGCTTGATGTCGATCCGGCATACCTCCTTTTCCAGGAAGCTGGAATATTCCGAGACCGGATAACCGGCGGCACGGCAGGTGATCAGCGATTTCAACGCCATGCCGCGCCGCTCATCTGGTGCAACGACAATCTCGTCGGCCCGGGCCCGGCTGGCCACCTTCATGAGATTGCTGGATGCCACGATGATCCGGTTGCTGGAATCCGCCGCCAGACGTTCGTCGATTTCGCCGAAGCCGTCTTCATGCACGAAGGTCAGGTCATATTGCCAGAACCGCCCCTGGGTGCGCAGGATCCAGACCAGATCCCAAGCCCGCTTTCCCACACCGATGATCAGCAGTCGCGTGCGGAATATCGAATGGCGCCGCAATGATACGAAAGCCAGCCGCGCCAGCGCCGCGCAGACGATGAAGCAAGCGGCGCCCGCGATGCAGAGCGACAGGGAAAATCTCCAGCCCAGAATGGCCGTAACCAGGCTGGCCCCGGCAACTGCGATCACGACAACGACCGGAACCCGCTCGAGCGCCTTGGACGTGTCTGCGATGCTTTCGCGGCGGTAAAGACCCAGTGCGTAGAAACACAAGAGATTGGCCAGCGGGAAGGCAAGCATCTGCAGCCAGGTCTGCTGCCAGTCGGCCCCGGCGATCCAAAGCGCCGAAGGCCAGCCGGCCGACACCGTAACGAGGTCTATGAAAAACAAGGCCCATGCCGGGGTCATCGGGTTGGTTCTCGAATGTCGATTGGGCCGGCATCGCGGCAGCAGAATCGAGATTGGGCCCGGGGGGTAAATTCCGCGTAAAAGTGCGCACCGCGCACTGGGGGAAATCCGGCCTAAATCGCGGAAATGACATGAAATTCCCGATCGACGGCAACACGGCCATGCCGAAAATGCGGCCGAGGCTCACATTCGGTCGGCGTGGGGAACCTCGGACAGAAAATCCGTCACAAGGGCAGCGAACATGGCTGGCCTTTCGACCGGCGCAATATGGCCCGCCGGCACCATGCTGACATCCGCCTGGGGAATGCGTTTACGGATTTCATTGCCATGGCCTTCAAACGGCGTGGCGGCATCCTGGCTGCCCGCAATGATATGCGTCGGTGTCGCGATCTGCGCGATCCTGTCCAGCAGATCCATGTCGCGAATGGCGGCGCAGCAACCCGCATATCCTTCGGCATCGAGCTCCAGAAAACGGGTGCGGATATCTCCCACCTCCGATGCGTGGTCACGGAAAAACTCTTCCGAAAAGAACCGTGTCATTACGGCGTCAGCGATCGCAATCAGTCCCTGACTGCGAACCGTGGCGATGCGCGCGTCCCAAATCTGCCTATCCATGTGCGCCGAGGTGCACGCCAGAATTAGTGCTGACACCCGGGAGGGTTCCTTGAGGGCAATCGTCATGGCCGTCATCCCGCCCAGCGACAGGCCACAGATCGCGGCCTTGTCGACCCCGGCTGCATCCATCACCGCCAGCGCGTCCCCAGCAATCTGATCGAGCGTGTAGTCCCCCGGCGGCGAATCGGATTCGCCATGGCCACGCATATTCATCCGCAGCACGCGGAAGCCTTTCAGATAAGGCATCACTGCATTCCAGAGCGTCAGGTCGCATCCGACCGAGTTGAGCAACAGCAAGGGTTCGCCCGCGCCATCCTCGCGCCAATGAAGCCGCGTTCCGCCATTTTGGGCGATCGCCATCACATTCCCCTTCCCGGTCGCCCGCCATGCGCGCGACAGTCAATGTATCCGCGGGCCGATTGTCGTTAAAGTCTCCACGGTCGCTATAAGATATCCGATATGGAAAACCTTGTCCGGGGACGCAACTGCGGCGAATGCACCGTCTGCTGCACCGTGCCCGCCATCGACAATGCAGAAATCCAGAAAGCGGCGGGCGCGACCTGCCGCCATTGCGACGCGGGCTGCGCCATCTATGACCGCAGGCCCGCCGTCTGCGGCAATTACTTCTGCGGCTGGCGGCAGCTCGAACTATTCGGCGAAGACTGGAGGCCGGATAAATCGGGCGTTTTCGCAGAGCTGGAAACCGACGTCCCGGACCACCTGCAATCGTCTGTCGGTATCAGTCTCACCCTGATCGCCAATCCTTTGAAGACGATCCGGCAACCCTGGTTTGCGGATTTTGTCGCCACCGGCCTTCAAGGCGGGGTGCCGCTGTTTTTGGCCCTGCCCGGTCCGGTCGGATACAAGGGCGCCAAGGTCTCGCTCAATACACCCGAAATGGTGCGCGCGGCGTCCGGTCCCCGCAGCGGGATCAAGACCAACCTGGAAAGCGCTCTGAAAGTTCTGAACCGCTACGCGTTCAGGCCCCACACGATGCACCATGGCGGCAACGATGTGGGGTGCCCTGCACGGTGATGCGTGATCGTCTAAAGAACACGCCCTGCGATTACTGCGTCGGCGTGCTCTTCGGAACGACCTTGAAGCGCTCCAGCTGACGCAAGGCCGGCGCATAATCTGGCTTGATCGTCAGGGCGCGCCGATAGTCGCGATAGGCCTGCGAAAAGCGCCCCGCATCTTCCTCGATTTCGCCGCGGCTGTAATAAGCGACATGAAGATTCCTGGCGCCCATGGCAATGCCCTGGTTGATCGCGGCCAATGCTTCGGTCGGGCGCTTCTCCGCCACCAATACCTGGGCCTGGCTCAGATAGGCGTCACCCATCGTAGGATCATAGTCGAGCGCATTTCGAAAATCCCTCAGCGCGCCGCTGCGGTCACCCATTGCGTAGCGGATGATGCCGCGATTGAGAACCGTCTGGGAGCGAAAATTCATGTGCGGATCGCGCATCGCGACATCGCAATGCTCCAATCCATACCGCAGATCCGTTCCATCGCGGGCTGTGTGATAGCATTGAAGCGCGGGGTTGATGCTGTAGATCATTTCCACATTGCCGGCCGGCTTGTCCGGATTCGCCGCCCCCACGGCGGCATCTGCCGCGGAGACGCCCAGGGCCGAAACGAACAAGGTGGAAAGAAGAGCAAGATGCTTCATCGAAACCTCCTTTATGTCCGAATGCCGAAACCTCGCTATGTGACCAGTGTATATTAAGCCCAGATCGCTCTTGATGCCACTTCCATCCCAATGCCAAGCCGCAGTGGCTTGGGAAAGGCCAGGAATGGCGGCGAACGGCCTTTATTGGGAATCCCTAACGCAGCGGAAGCCTATCGTGCCGGAGCGGTCATAGCTGGGCGCCATCAGCAATAGCTTGCCATGCTGGTCGTTCCGAACCGCTTGCGGGAAATACCAGATCGCACCGGCAGGCTGATAGCGGCTCCCGCCACGCAGAATGGCCGCGCGGGTGTGGTCGTCGACATACTCATCGGTCCATTGCCAGACGTTGCCGACCAGATCCATCACACCGAACTCACTGGCACCCTTGGGATGCGCATCCACCGCATCCGGCGGGGTGAGCGTGCGTGCACTGCTGGGAGCAGGCACCGCCGCCATGTCCCAGTCATTGCCCCAAGGATAGATGCGCCCATTCTGGCCCTGCGCCGCGAACTGCCATTCCCATTCGTGGGGCAGACGCTTCCCGGCCCAGGCGGCATAGGCGCGGGCATCTTCCTGCGATACCCATGTCACCGGCTTGTTGTCCCAGCCTTGCGGATATTGGCCGTTCGTCCAGTCCTTCAGGAAATTCAATGCGTCCGCCGGACGGTATTGCGTGGCATCGAGGAAGGCCTTGAACTGGGAATTGGTGACGGGATATTTGTCGATGTAGAACGGCTTCACCGTGAGGCGATGGTCGTGGAAACGCCGGGCATCCTTTTCCCAGGGATATTGCACATCAACACCGACATCATTGTGCCCCTCGATCTCGATGCCTTCGATCTTGAAATGGAAATCCCCGCCGGGAATTTTCACCATGTCTTGCGGTGCGGTCGCGGGTGCGGCCGTCGACTTTATCTCCACCAAAGTCTGCGGCAGCGGCTTCCATTCGTCAGCGTAGCTGGAGAGCGGCCTGGCCGACATTATCTTCATTTTCGCCAGCAACCCCGTGATGTCGGAATCGGGCGCGCCGCGAAGCACCAGAACCGCACCATAGCCATGCGCCTCCACGGAAAATGAAAGCACGGCATTGGCGCCCTCGCGATCCGGGTGGAGTTCGACGCCATGATAAATGTCGAAATATCGCGCACCTTCGGCAAACGGGACCGTCATTTGCCGACCTTCGACGTCATAGGCATTGCGGTTGACGATGGTCCAAAGCGTGCGGTCGCCTGACGGCCAACGGCTGGCGAAGACACCATATGAATTCATCGGGTAGAACGGCTCCCAGCCCTCATTGGCGAACAGAGGAGCCATCGCCCGCTCTATGGTGGCGACCCGGCGCGTCGCTTCGCCATCGCGTGGCGTGATACCATTCCAAATGCCCCAGACATTCTCCCAGCTTTCCCACCCTTCGCCGTTGAAGAAAGCAAATTGCAGCGCGTCGGTCTTGCTGTGATTCCACCGGTCGGAGATGTGGACTTGGTGGCGCGGCTCCAGCCAGCGATATTTGTCCAAGGTCGGCACGAACTGGTATTTATACTGACCCCAATGAATCAGATTCCAGGCCAGCGCTTCATCGCTCATGGTCAGTTCGGGTTCGAACACCATGGGGTGACCGCTCTTGTCCGCCGCCAGTGAAAATGTCAGCGGCACACCGTCCTGGGTGTCGCCATTCACGCCATCGACATTGAGATCCTTCATCAAACTCGCAATCTCGTCGGCCCAGGGCTTGCCGGGATCGCGGGTCCCCTGGTCCCACATCATCATGGGGAACATCACCTTCACACCGCGGCGATGGAAATCGGCCACCATTCCCCGCACGCCGTCCAACCCGCCGGGCATGGAGCGCACCAGATCATGCTGGTTGCGGTCATCGATACCCATGTTGGGATAGGTCGGCCAGATCAAGACGGAATCGACACCGCCATAGCGTTTTTGCAGATCATCGAGATACCGGTCGACCGTGTATTTTTGCTGGATGGGATCATAGAGATAGCGATCCTGCACCATAGTCTGTGGCTGGATGAAGCTGGACTGGGCCCATTTCAGCTCCGGCATCCGGTAGCGGGCATCGTCATAGCCGATGCGGATGCGGCGCTCTTCCTTCCAATGCTGGATATCCTTCAACCATTCCTGCTGCAGTTTGGGCGTGCAAGGCGCCGGTCCTTGCCCGGCCCGCAGATCCTCCCACGCTTCGGTCAAAGTAAAGCAGGCGGGCGGCGGTATCTGCTGGCCGACGGGGCGGTAATTGGAATCCTGTGCCTGAGCGGGAAGCAGACTTGCAGAAGATGTCAGCGCGACAAGAGCGGCAAATGTTCCAAGGCGCATCGATTTTTTCATCTCAATCCCTCCCGGCGATGGCGCGGAAAAGTCAGCTTCGCGTCATCAAGGCGTCGATTTCCCTGCGCGAAGCCATGGCCGGCTGCGCACCCTGGCGCGTCACGGAAATCCCCGAAGCGGCCACTGCGAAACGCGCTGCCTGCTGGGGCGTCCTGCCTTCCGACAAGGCCACCACGAAAGCACCATTGAAGGCATCGCCCGCCGCCGTGGTATCGGCGACCGTCACTTTGTGTGCGGGTATAACGATCGGAACATCGTCGTCGCCCAGCAGCACCACGCCCTGCCCGCCCAACTTCAGGACGACGCCGCGAGGGCCCAATGCTTTGAGTTGCTGCGCCATCATTGCCGGCTCACCCAAGACTTTCAGTCCTAACAGTCCGCAGGCTTCGCTCTCATTGGGCGTCAGCCAGTCCACCATGGCCAGCAAATCGCTCGGCAGAGCGCGAGCCGGAGCCGGATCCAGGATGAATATCGCGCCTTGCGCGCGCGCCAGCCGCGCGGCCTCGATCACCCCGTCCAACGGCGTTTCCAGTTGCGCCAGGACGAACCGGATTCCCGCAAAGACACTTTTATCGATCGTCTTAGCGGTGACCGTGGCGTTGGCGCCCGGCGCCACCACAATCATGTTGTTGCCGCCGCCGCTCATGATGATGGCGACGCCCGAAGCACCTTCGACCGTGCCGAGCAGCTGCGTATCAACGCCATTCTCCTCGAGCCCGCTGCGCAGCCGTGCGCCGAATATGTCGTTGCCGATTCGTCCCAGGAACGCGACCTTGCCACCGGCGCGCGCTGCCGCCACCGCCTGGTTGCCGCCCTTGCCGCCTGCGAAACTCTGAAAGGCCCCGCCCAACAAAGTTTCGCCCGGAGCAGGCAAACGATCCGCGAACGCCACCAGATCCATGTTGGCGCTTCCGACCACCAGAATGTCAGGCGCACTCATGCGTAGAGCGGCGCTATTGCCACCAAGCCCAATCCGATCAGGAACAGTGCGAACATTGGAGACAGAAGCTTGCGCGCCGATGGCGGCGCGCCGGCGAATTCATGCCAGACGAAAACACCCCAGGCCGCCGACACCATGGTCGCACCCTGCCCGATGGCATAGGACACCGCCGGGCCAACGAAATGGGTCGTCCCCGCTACCAGTGAAAACGTCATCCCCACGCCCCAGATTGCGCCGCCAATTATGCCCACCAGATGCGTGCGGGAGGACGCGGCGAAATAGCCCGGGAAGCTGCAAGGCGGATCGGCGGTGATGGGCTTGCGCATCAGATAGGTGTTGAAGACCAAAGCGGACAACAGGACGCCGACAGAAAATACGAACGACACCGAATAAGGCCCAAGTCCCGTCGCGCCTTCCGAGGATTTTGTGACCAGCGGATAAAAGATTCCCATCAGAAAGCCGCAAGCGATGGCGAGCTTCAATCCGCGCGCCACATTCTTGCTGCCGTCGCTGCCGCGCCTGCTATAGGCCAGCGCATCGACTACGATGGCTGCCAGCACCAGAGCGACACCGCCGAACAGCAGCATCGGATTTCCAGCCGGCGCGATCGCGTAATTGAGCAGGACACCGACCACCAGCGCCAGGCCGATTCCCACTGGAAACGCCACCGCCAATCCGGCGATGGAGATCGCCGCCACCAAGAGGAGATTGGCGACATTGAACACGGCGCCACCCGCCAAAGCATAGAGGATACTGGTCGCATCGGCTTGGCGCAGATTCGCCATCATCGCGGCCGGACCGCCGGTGGATCCCATGGTCAGGCCCAGCACCAGACTGACAAGCAGGACGCCCAGCACATAGTCCCAGTAAAAGAGTTGAAAGGGCCAGCCCGGCGTCAGCTTCATCATGTTGGCCCATGATCCCCAGCAGATCATGGTCGTGACCATCATGACGAGCGCGACCGCGTAACCGTCCGGTTGAAACATGAGGCCCCCACCTTTGTGTATTTGCGCTAGGCTCTCACAACTCATATGCGCCTTCAACAGGCACATTCCTTACGCAAGTGCGAGAGAAACGCACACGACTTGTATCAAAGCGAATTTGATGTGGCATAAACTGAGGCTATGGTTGGGGAAGCGTGGGGAGAGATCGCATGAATTTCGAGAGAATCACCAGACGGTCATTCGTGTCGTCTGCTGCCGGGCTGACCGCAGGTCTGGCCGCCTCGAGCGCCGCATTCGGTCAAGGTACCGGCGCGCGCCGCGTGATCATCGACACCGATCCGGGCGTGGATGACGCCTTTGCACTGTTGCTGGCGATGCGCTCACCGGAACTCAAGATCGAAGGCATCACGCCGGTCGCGGGCAACGTGCCACTGGAGCTGTCGCTTCCCAATGCCTTGCGCATGGTCGAAATCGCCGGCCGCACCGACATTCCCGTGGCGGTGGGCGCCAAGACTCCGCTGCAGCGGCGCCTGATCACGGCGACCTATGCGCATGGCGAGAATGGTCTTGGCGGGGCGGTGTTTCCTGCGCCGAAGATCAAACCCATTGCCGACCCGGCTTCTGTCTTTATCCGCCAGATCGTGCGGAAATATCCCGGCCAGGTGACGTTGATCATGCTGGGGCCGCAGACCAATCTGGCGACCGCGCTGGCGTCCGATCCAGATCTCGCCCGCATGATCAAAAGCGTGGTGATGATGGGCGGCTCGCTGTCAGGTGGCAATGTCACGCCGTCAGCGGAATTCAATATCTATGTCGATCCCGAAGCCGCCCGCATCGTATTCCAATCGGGCATTCCCATCACCATGGTGGGCTTGGACGTCACCCGCAAAACCGCGCTGACGGACGCGCATGTCAAAGTGCTGGAAGCCGCCAACACGCAAGTCAGCATGGCCGCCGCCAAGATCGCCCGCAACGATATCGACCTCAATCGCAAGGCCGGCAACCGGTCAGGCCCGAACATGCATGACTCGCTGGCCCTAGCATCGTTCCTGGATCCGTCTCTGCTCAAATGGAAGCCCTATTATGTCGATGTTGAAACCACCGGCGAACTGACCGCTGGAGAAACGCTCGGCTATCGCCCCAATGAAGCTGGATTGCGCGGCTCCGCGCCGACCTTGGCGGGAACCAAAACCTCGACCATGTTGCGGGACAAATTCGTGCCCAACGCCAATGTCGCCATCGATGTGGATTCCGCGCGCTTCTTCAATCTGCTGATCGGCCGGTTGGCCAGCAAGGCGTAAGGCGCGCTCAGCGGATATGAATGTCGAGCTCCAGCGGTTCGCGATGCGGACCAAGCTGCACGACCGCATCGGCGCGTGACGGCATTTCGGTCAGCAGGCAGCGGGTGAGCCGCTCATAGAATTGCACAAAGCGGTCGATCTGATCGTCGTTCATGACACCGGATGTCGCGCCCGTCCGCGCCCGCAGCTTGGCTTCCTGCTCCTTGCGCCAGCCTGCCACCACTTCGAACGATGGCGCTTGTAAAAATACGAGAAATTGAATGTGGCCGAACAGCTTTTGGTAGGGACCGGCCAGTGCATCGTTGACGTATCGGCGCCATTTGCCGTCCGGATCGGAATTCCGTTCCAGATTATTGACCGGGTCCGCCAACGCTTGCGGCGGTTCAGGCTTCGCGCCCACGCACCAGCCTTCGAACAGGATGACATCCGCCGGTCCCTGGAATTGCTCCCAAAGCGAAGGGTCTGCACGCGTGTCCAGCGACTTGTCGAAGCGGGGAATGGCAGTGACTTGCGGTTTGAATAGCGTGTCGAGCAAGCTCTCACCCAGGGCGGCATCATGCGTCCCCGGCGGTCCGCGCGTCGCCAGCAAGGGATGCACATTTTCCGCCAACCTCTGCCGTGCCTCCTTGGGAAGATAGAGATCGTCGATGGACAAGGTCGCAACTCGCAAACCCGTTGCTTCCAGAAAAAGGCGCAGCACAGCGACGCCTGTGGATTTGCCGCTGCCCTGGGAACCGCAGAAACCGACCACCAAACCGCGGCGCACCCGCGCCAATGTTTCGATCCGCGTCGCCAGTGGCCGGTAGATCCGTGCCACGATTTCCATGAATTCCGGACCGAGCTTCTCTCGCCGCATGAAATCGGCGATGGCATCGCTGGCCGGATCCGACAATGGCATAGGTGCCCGCCTCTGAAATCGGCGGCAGCTTAAACGCACCGCGTCCGTTTCGTCACCCCGGCGGCACCGTCAAGGTGAAGGGCCAGACATAGGCCTGCAGCATCACCAGCAATCCTACCAGGACGCCAAGGAACACCGCACTCCAGAACACGTAGCGCAGGATCTTGCCTTCGCCGCCATGCCAGCCGGTGGCCGTCGCTGCAACCACGATGGACGATATCGAGATGATCTTGCCCATGACGCCGCCGGTGGAATTGGCCGCCGCCATCAGGATCGGCGACACATTCAACTGGTGCGCCGTGATCACCTGCAAGCCGCCGAACAACACATTGGACGACGTGTCCGAACCGGTCGCCGCCACGCCCAGCCAGCCCAGCATGGTACCGAAGAAGGGAAACAGGAATCCGGTTCCCGCAAAGGCCAGGCCCAATGTCCCGTCGGCGCCGGAAAGACTGGTCAAGGTGCCGAGCGCCAGCATGGCGGTAATGGTGACAATGGATGGCGCCACGATCCGCAAATTCCGGCCATAGCTTCGGATCAGATAAGCCGGCGAGCAACCCATGAATGCTCCAGCGATCAAACCGGAAACAAGGATACCGGTGCCGGAATAAGTGAGGAACGAGAATGTGAAAGCACCGGCAACCGGCACTGGTTTGGCCACCACAGGCGGCATCTGCAGGATCAACTTGTCCAGGCCCGGAACATGATAGACCGGCGCGAACAGCGCATTGGCGATGTGTTTCCAATAGTCGCTCGCCCAGAACACCAGCACAACGCACAGAATCAGCCAGGGAATCCAGGCATTGATCACCTGCCGCGTGCTGGGCAACGACTGTAAAGGCGGTATCGGCCGGATCTCGCTGTGAGAGTCGTCGGCAACCCGCAACGCCGTCGCGGTCATGATCTCGCGCGGTTGCCAGACCCGCAGAAACAGCACCAGCGCGGCCATCGAAATCCCCCCGGCCGCTACGTCCACGATATAGGGGTTGGAGTAGTTGGAAATGAGGAACTGCGGAATGGTGAAGGACAGAGCTGCTACCAAGATCGCCGGCCACACCTCCCACATCTTCCGCGCGCCGCAGAACATCCAGATCATGTAAAATGGGATGATCAACGAGAAGACCGAAGACTGCCGGCCGATCGCTTGTCCCAGCACGAAGGGATCAAGCCCGGTGGCGGAGGCAAGGCCCTGGATCGGTGCGCCCAAAGCGCCGAACGCCACCGTCGCGGTATCCGCCAGCAAGGACATAGAAGCCGCCGCCAGCGGGGAAAAGCCCAGACCCATCAGCATCGCCGCGCTTACCGCTACCGGCGTGCCGAAGCCCGCCGCGCCTTCGAAGAAAGCGCCGAAGCAGAAGGCGATCAACAGCAACTGCATCCGCCGGTCGGTGGTGACCGAACCCATCGAATGCTGGAAGACGGCGAAGTGACCTTTGTCCACCGTCAGACGATAAAGAAAGAGCACATTGACGATGATCCAGCCGATCGGAAAAAAGCCGCCGACAAGCCCCAGCGCCGCGCCTTTGAACGCCATGCCGGCCGGCATGCCGTATGCCCCGATCGCGACCACCAGGGTTGCAGCCAATGCAATGAGCGCGGCCCAATAGGCCTTGATCTTGCCCGACGCGATCATCACCAGCAGCAACAGGATAGGAAACGCGGCGACGGCGGTGGACACCATCGGCTGGTGGAAGGGATCATAATTCTGAATCATGACATGGCCCCCGGATGAAGAGTGTAGGTGTCAGCGCGGTTTTGTATCTCGCGCCTGATAGGTCTTGTGAAACTGATTGCGTATATTTGTCGCTGTGATACGGCCGCCGCGCGTGATATCGAGTGCAATCGCATAACCCCGATCCTGCGCCTCGTCCGTGTTGGCGATAAAGTTCGGATCGCCATTCAGGGCGGGAAAACGGATCGTGGCGTGTGTGCGCCAGAAGCCTTGCAGGCTGGGGTATGCGTTGACCGTGCGGATGACTTCCTGGTCTCCACCTTTCAGCGGACCGTTCTGCATGACAGCGACCAGAGGATCGAGTGCCGCAGTCGGTGGACTGCTTGACAGATTCATTCCATGGCCCGTAACGAAATAGACATCGACTTTTCCGACCTTGTTGGCGGGGCACAGAAGCGCGATTTCCTTGTTCCAGCTCAGATCACCGAGATAGGCGATGCGAGTCACGCCGAAACGAAGAAGCATCCCCAGCGAACGGTTATTTTCATCGCCGCCATCATTCACCACATGCTTCACACCCGCGCATTGCGGGTTGGATTGCCCGGCCTCGGGCAACGACGCGTCCAGCACCTCGCCATCGGACGCCACGAAAAGGATATGCAAGGAACCGATGTCCAGGGTCTGACCCGCACGAACGGATATGTGCGGATGCCCTGCCGCGGCGGCCAGCCATGCCGGATAGCGCGCCTCGGGCGAACCGGCTGCGGCATGGCCCGACGGTGCGATTTCCCGATTTGGCCCGTGATCGACAAAGGTCCCAACCGGCAGCCGGGCAAGCAGTGCTTCCAACCCGCCCAGATGATCGGCGTGATAGTGCGTCATCACCAGATAATCGATCTTCCCGACTCCCAGGCCCGCGGCAGCGGCCGCAATGCGATCCGCGCTGATGGGCTGCGGGATGGGCGGCGCGCCGGCCGCCACCGGATAGGGCACGCCCTCGCCCGGCTTCCAGCCGGTGTCGATAAGAAGTGACTTTCCTTCCGGCGTGCGGATCAGAACGGCAGCGCCGCCTTCGACGTCGACGGAGATGATTTTCAGATCCGGCGATGCCGCTCCGGTCTGCGCATCGGCCATCCCACCCGCGGTCAACACCAGCAGGGTGGCGAGCGCACGCCCGATACTAGCGCGCATCGGCCCGGTCATGCAGCGTCGCGCGTATTTTTGCGACGGAATCGGCAGTCACCGGCGGGGCGGCATTGCCCCAACTGTTGCGAACATAAGTGAGAAGGTCCGCTATCTGCGTATCATTGAATTTCCAGGCGAAGGACGGCATCGAAGGCCCTGTCGGCGCCGCTTTGGTGGTGACCGCTTGCGCCCCTTCCAGTATCACACGCGCGGGACTTTCGGCGCTCGGCTGCATGAGAATTGCGTTGCCCGCCAGAGGCGGAAAAATCAGATTCGCGCCTTTGCCATCCCAGCCATGACAGGCGACGCAATTGTCTTGATAGAGCCTTCCGCCCGACAGCATCGCCGGATTGTCGCGCGGCAGCGCGATTTGTGGCGGCATTCCAGCGGCAGGCTGGTCCTTGAGATAGACGGCAATGGCGCGAAGGTCGCTCTCCATCATCTGCGAGGTGGAATGCTCCACCACTTCCGCCATCGGCCCGGTGGCGACTCCATGATTGTTCCAGCCGCTCTTCAGATAAGTGACGATGTCGTCGGCACTCCATCCGCCGATACCCTGTGGCTTGGCATTGGTGATCTGAGGTGCGAACCAGCCCTGGAGAGATGCGCCCGTCAGCATCTCGGCGCGATCCGCGCCCAGAAGCGTCTTGGCCGTGTGGCACGCACCGCAGTGACCGGGACCGGTGACAAGATAGGCGCCGCGATTCCACTCGACGGTCTTTCCAGCCATTGGCTCGAAGCGCGCGGGCTTGAGGTACAGCCAGTTCCAGCCCGCCATCAGGGTCCGGATGTTGAACGGAAATCGCAGCAGATTGGGTTCGACGGCATGGCGCACCGCCGGCACCGTTTTCATATAAGCCCATAGTGCGGCGATGTCGGCATCGCTCATCCGCGCATAGGCGGGATACGGCATCGCCGGATACAGACGCTTGCCATCCCGCGCCAGACCTTCACGCAGGGCGCGGCGAAAATCATTCTCGGTCCAACGGCCCAGTCCGGTGTCCCGATCGGACGTGATGTTGGGGGCTGCAATCTTGCCGAACGGCGTTTCCAGCACTGTGCCGCCCGCGAAGGCTGGACCGCCCGGCGCGGTGTGGCAGCCTTCGCAATCGCCCAGCACGGCCTGGTAGCGACCAGCGGCGATCCGCGCATCCTGCGCATTCGCAGTGCTTACAGCACAGCCAATCAGGAATGCGGCGAACGTAAACTTTCTCATGCCGGCACCAGGGCTCCAGGCTTTTTGAGATACTGGGTCCGGATCGCTTCCGCCGCCCAGTAAGCCAGCGCACCCACCGTGCCGGTGGGGTTTTTGCCCGCATTCTGCTGGAACGCCGATGCGCCCATCACAAACAGGTTGGAGACATCCCAGCTTTGCAGATAGCGGTTGACCGCACTGGTGTTCGGATCCGCGCCCATGCTGGCGCCGCCCGTATTGTGCGTCGTCTGATACGGCACGGAGTCCCAACCCTTGGCGGCATGACCGACCGCCATCTGTTTGGGATTCATTGCCTTGCCGATTTTCGCCAGCTGGTCCGCCAGATAGCGCGACATACGCAGATCATTGTCGGGGAAATCAAATGTGATGCGCAGCAACGGCCGGCCGAAGCGATCCTTGTAGGTAGGATCGAGGTCGAGATAATTACCGCGCGTGGGATAGGATGATCCCTGCGCCCCGATGGCTGTAAAATTCTGATAAGTTTCGGCCGTCGCCTTTTTCCATTGCGCACCCCAGCGCGGTGTGCCTGGCGGCGTCGGGCGGTTGCTGATGGGACGCCCGTTGCTGGTGCCGCAACTGATATTGGCGCCGCCCACAAAATCCAAGCCGGCATGATCGAAGGCATCGCCATTGAAATCGTCGATGCCCGCCCCGAGCGCCCCGCTGCCGATGAAGGGATTGAAGTGCTTGTTCTCGAAGAACAGTCGCGCAGCGGTGCCCTGGGTCTGATAGCAATAATTGCGCCCCACCGTGCCTTTGCCTTCAGCGGGGTCGTAAGGTTTGCCGATGCCGGACAGCAGCATCATGCGTACATTCATCAGGCCATAGCCGCATAACAGGATGATGTCTGCCGGCTGTTCGAATTCGCGGCCCGCCGCATCGATATAGGTGACGCTTTTGGCGGTCTTGCCGTCGGGACGCAGATTGATCTTCAGAACCTCGCATTCCGTGCGCGCCTCGAAATTCGATTTCTTCATCAGCACAGGCAGGATGGTGGTCTGCGGCATCGCCTTGGAATAATTGGCGCAGCCGAAGCGCTCGCAAAAACCGCAATAGGTGCATTCGCCCATCGCCACGCCGAGCGGGTTCACATACGGCTTGGACATGTTGCTGGCGGGCAAAGGAAAGGGATGCAAGCCCAATTCCTTTGCCGCATCGGTGAATAGCGTCGAGCAATGAGGCATCTTCAGCGGAGGCAGGGGATATTCCCGGCTCCGCGCGCCCTCGAATGGATTGCCGCCCTCGACGATCTGGCCCTTCAGATTGCCGGCCTTTCCGGAGGTGCCGCAGACATATTCGAAACGGTCGAAGCAATGCTCGATCTCGTCATAGCTGACGCCCCAATCCTCCAGCTGCAGCTCCTTGAGGCGGCCCGCGCCATAGCGCCGGGTCAAATGGGTCTTCAATTGAAAGTCGCTGGGGAAAAAGCGCCAGTTGAAACCATTCCAATGCACGCCGGCACCGCCGACACCCGCGCCGGGCAGGAAGGAACTGTAATCACGCATCGGCAGCGCCGTTTGCGCGACGTTGTTGCGCATGGTCATGGCTTCCTGCGCCGGTGCCAGAAACAATTCCTTGCGGATCGCGTAGCGCAGCTCGTCCGGCATATAGCCGATATTGAAATCGGTGGCGGTGTCGCGCCATGGGCCGCGTTCGATCGCCACCACATTCAGACCGGCATCCGTCAGCTCTTGCGCCAGGATCGCGCCGGTCCATCCCAGGCCCATGATGACCACATCTTTGCGCGGCAGAAGTTGTGCCATCGCTCAGGCCTCGCCGTAGATCGAGATCGGGCCGCGCGGATAGGGCACATTGGGCTTGCCGATGTGATCGCGATAGTCATAACGCGCACCGGGAAAGCCCAGCATCTTCCAGCCGGCCATTCCTTTGTTACCGCCATACAAAGGATCGGCGAAGAAGCCTTCCATCGTGTTCTGCAGGATCAGTTCGAAGAATGCGCGCGTGCTGAGGCCATGTACGAGCTTGAGATCGATCTTGCCGCCTTCGAGTCCCGACAGGACGGCATCTTGCTCCACAGGCGGCAGTGCGGCGAAATTCTTGCCGTGGGCGATGCGGCAATGGTCGTTGAGCGCCCGCAGGCCGTCGCGATAACGACCTTCCGGGGTCAGTTCGCCCTGATAACCTTGAGTCGGCAGGCCGGTGGCGAAAGGACCTTTCATGTAGAGACGGCTGGATTTTCCGAACGCGCCTGCCAACTGGCGATCAATAAAGACCGCGCAACCCGCTTCCTTGCCGCCCACCGAAAGCCGGTCCGGCGGTATCAGGCGATCGACAATGGCTTCGACAGTCGCCACTTCCTGAGGATTGAAGAAATACCAGCCCATAGGATTGACGGGCTTGGGTGGATCGCCTGCGAACGCCTTCCAGGGCAAAGCGCCGGACACGGTGCGCGCGGCGGCGGTGCCGGCAAAAGCCAGAATCGGAAGTGCCGAGACGGAGGCAAGGAAATAGCGGCGGCTCGGCTGCATTCCGCGCGGCATCATCAACCCCCACAGCGATTCTTGCCTATATCTCGCAATCCTATGCCCGCCCGCAGACAGGCGCAAGAAATCGCACCTTGCCGGAATGGGTGCGCCGCCCATTTGACAATACGCAATTTGCGGAACCTCATAAGCAGCGACTTATCGGCAGGGGTCATTCCATGAAACCGATCGCGACAGCGTTGTTGTTGTCTGCTGCACTTGCGTTGGGCGCCAGCGCAGTCGCATTCGGGCAAGCAACCGAAGACGAAATCGCCAAGGGCGGCGAATTTCCACTTGCGGCAAAAGCAGGCCAGGACAGCCACGCCATCGACCGTGCCCCGGCAGGAGCCATGAACCAGGGCAAGTTCGATATGGACAAATGGAAATACGGCCATGCCTGGGACGCCCCGCCGGGCG
Source organism: Pseudomonadota bacterium (assembly GCA_040389405.1). Lineage (GTDB taxonomy): Bacteria > Pseudomonadota > Alphaproteobacteria > Micropepsales > Micropepsaceae > Rhizomicrobium. The sequence goes on from JAZJZY010000003.1 coordinate 972,380, forward strand.
TCAAGATCTGGAATCCCGTCAAGCTGAAGATGATGCAGGGCCAGAAAGTGGTCGGGGGCACCGTGTTCGCTGCCACCGATCCGGAAACCTATTGCGCCATGGCGGGCGCGGGTTACGACTTTATCTGGACCGAACAGCAGCACTCGGCGCGCGACTGGAAAGAAGCCGAACGCATGTGGGGCGCCTGCCCGACCGCCAAGGCAGTGCCGGGCGTGCGTGTTGCCTATACCGACGAGCGCGAGGAGCAACATGCGATGGATGCCGGCGCGCTGGTGCTGGTGATACCGACCATCCGGTCCTACGACGAAGCGATCAAGGCACGCGACTGGGCCTATTTCCCACCCTTGGGCAAGCGTAGCCTTGGCGGCGGCCAGGCGTTCAGCATCTATGCAAACGTACCGGGCGGCTACCGTCAGACCATCAACGACAATCTGGTGCTGATCCTGATGATAGAAACCTTAGACGGCCTCAAGGACGCCGACCGCATCGCCAAGATTCCCGGTGTCACCGCTATCTTCGCCGCCAGCGCCGATCTGGGCAATTTCGCAGGCACCAAGCAGGGCGATCCGGATTATGAGCGGGAGATCAACATTGTGCACGATGCGGCCGTGAAGGCCGGCATCCGCCTATGTGGTCCGCTCGCCTGGCGCGATCGTCCGGATTTCACTTGTTTCCAGGGCGGCACCGAGATGGCTGCAATCGCCAAAGGCGTGAAGGACGAGCTGGGCCCGCTCGCCAACACCCAAGGCAAGCCCGAGATCGGGCCCTGGGCGGCGCATTGAGTCATTTGACGGGCGTCAGCCGCACCACCATGCCGGATACCGAAGCGGAAAGATCCACGCCCGTGTTCCGCCCAGTCGGATTCATTATCAAGACATAAAGCAGACCGTCCGGGCCCACGATCACCGCACGCGTACGGCCAAATTGCTGGAACAAGGTTTCTTCGCTCGCGATCCTGTGTCCGGCGATCTCGTAGCGCAGCAATTTCTGTCCCACCAACGCCGCCAGGAACAAATTATTCTTCCAGCCCGCATAGCGTCTGTTTTTGTTAAACGTGACCCCGCTCGGCGCGATGGCGGGTGAGTAATAGACAACAGGATCGTCCATGCCTGGCGCGTGCTGCTGCGTGATGCCGGGCTGCAGCCCCATGGTGGCGACGCCCCAGCCGTAATCATGCCCCTTCTCGATGATGTTGATTTCGTCGCCACCAGTCGGCCCATGCTCGGATTCCCACATCAGCCCGGTCACCGGATCGAAGGCAAAGCCTTCGGGATTGCGATGGCCATAGCTCCAGATAGTCGGCACGACGCCAGCTTGCCCGACAAACGGGTTGTCGGAGGGCACCGAGCCGTCATCGTTGATGCGATGAATTTTGCCGAGCGGTGTCGACAATTTCTGCGCATTGGTCATGTCGCCGCGTTCGCCGATCGAGAAAAACAGATGCCCCTTGCCGTCGAACAGAAAGCGCGAGCCATAATGGATGTTGATGGCGGTATAGAAACCAGGGGCTGCCTTCCAGATATCCTGCTGATCGACCCACTCGTTGCGACTGTTGATGCGCCCGCGCACGATCCGGGTCATGGTGGGCGGCGGCGCGGCGCCTGGCGCATCGGCAACGGGTCCGGAATAGCCCGGCGAGACTTCCGAGTAGGAAAGGTAGATCCAGCCATTCTTGCGATAATCCGGATGAACCGCGATATCGAAATAACCGCCATCCTGACGTACCCAGGGCACCGGCGTATTCTTGACCCGATCGGCCAGCAATTTGCCGTGATCGATAATGCGGATATGGCCGCTGCGCTCTGTCACCAGCAATCGCCCGTCTGGCAGAAACGCCTCGCCCCAAGGCGTATCGAGGCCGGCGGCGACGACATCGATCCGGACGGCCTGCTTGCGCGTCCGCAGAATCTGCCGGTCGGGATTGGGTACAAAGACAGGCTGGTTTTGCAGCTCGCCGCCATGATTTCGCAGATACGAAACGATCTGCGCGATCTGATCTTCCTTCAACACATCCCGGAAGGACGGCATCCCATTCGCTTCGACGCCAGTTGCGATGATGCGGCGCAGATCGCTATCCGAATGTTCCGCCAAAAGGCTTTCCGCAAAAAGGCTGGGGCCGCGTCCGCCGGTCAGCCCTGCGCCATGGCAACCCGCGCAATTGGCGGAAAACAATTGCGGCGCTTCCTGCGCGACCGCGCCGGGCGGCAAGACAAGGCTCGCGCCTGCGAGCAGCATGCCGGAAAAGACCAGACGCTTCATGGAACCGTCCCGCTGCCTTGATGTGGGTCCTCGCGAGACTCACGCCATCAGATTACACGCCGTCGGCCCGTTACCGCCTATTTCTTATCGCCGCCGATCGCATCCATGATCTGTTTGCCGGCGTCCGTATTGCGGATCGCTTCCAGCATCGCGGCTCTGCTCCGCCGCGACAGTCTGAACATTCTTGGCGATATCGGCCTTGTCAGTCGCCCGATTCGACGAATTTGTGACGGCGCAGCAGTCTTACCCGTCTTGACTCCATTTAGTTTCATATGAAACTATATCGCTGATCTTCGCCTGCGACAGGAGTACAAGCCCATGGAACTTTGGGACAATCCGATCGGCACGGATGGCTTCGAATTCGTCGAATATACCGCCCCCGACCCTGCCGCGTTGCACAGCCTGTTCGAAGGCATGGGCTTTCGCGCTGTCGGTCGCCATCGCTCCAAGGCGGTGACACTCTATCGCCAGGGCGACACCAATTTCATCGTCAATGCCGAGCCGGGCAGCCATGGCGTGCGCTTCGCTGAGAAGCATGGTCCCAGTGCCTGCGCCATGGCATTTCGCGTCAAGGATGCCGCTACCGCCTATCGCCAGCTTCTGGCGCGCGGCGCGGAACCGTTCGCCAACGCCGTGGGGCCGATGGAATTGAATATCCCCGCCATCCAGGGCATCGGCGGCAGCGTGATCTATCTGGTGGACCGCTATGGCAGCCACTCGATCTATGATGTGGACTTCATCCCCACCGATCCCGCGCGCGGTTTCGTCCATGACGGCGCCGGCCTTTGCAACATCGACCATGTCACCCACAACGTATTTCGCGGCAATATGGATTTGTGGGCCGGTTTCTATGAGCGGCTCTTCGATTTCCGCGAAGTGCGTTATTTCGACATCGAAGGCAAACTGACGGGCCTCAAATCGCGCGCCATGACCAGCCCGGACGGTAATATCCGTATCCCGATCAACGAATCGTCCGACGATAAATCCCAGATCGAGGAATATCTGCACGCCTATCACGGCGAGGGCATCCAGCATATCGCGCTCAGCAGCGCCAATATCTATGCCTCGGTCGAAGCACTGCGTGACAATGGCGTCGCCTTTCAGGATACGCCGGATACCTATTACGAGCGGCTGGACAACCGCATCCAGGGCCATGGCGAAGACGTGCCGCGCCTGAAGCGTGACCGTATCCTGATGGACGGCGCACGCGACGAGGAAACCGGCCTGTTGCTGCAGATCTTCACCCAGAACGCCATCGGCCCGATTTTTTTCGAGATCATCCAGCGCAAAGGCAATGAAGGCTTCGGCGAAGGCAATTTCCGCGCCTTGTTCGAAAGCATCGAAGCCGACCAGATCCGCCGGGGCGTGCTGCAGGATTTGAAATCATGACCCGCAACTGGATCGAATTTCCCAGAGTCGAAGGTCTCACATCCCGCCAGGCTCATGCCGATCTGCCGCAAGGCACCTATGAGCGGGAGATCGGACGCGACGGCTTTTTCGGGCCTGCCGCTCACATCTATCACCGTCATCCGCCCACCGGTTGGACGTCGTTCGAAGGTCCGCTCAAACCCAGGGCGTTCGACGCGAAGGCGGCTGCCGGTTCCGGCGCACCGATGGAAGGCGCCGCCCTGCTCACAAACGTTCATTGTGCCATCGCGATCTGGTCTTGTGCAGAAGCCATGCCGCATCTGGTGCGTGACGCTGACGGCGACCTTCTGTTGTTCGTGCATCAAGGTGCCGGCGATCTGTTCTGCGACTTCGGCCATCTGACGTATCGCGACGGCGACTATATTCTGCTGCCGCGCGGCACCATGTGGCGGCTGGAGCCGTCATCGCCGACCACGGCGCTACAAATCGAAGCCCGCAATGGCGGCTTCAAGCTTCCCGACCGCGGCATGCTGGGCCCGCATGCCCAATTCGATCCCGCCGCGCTGGAAACACCGACCCTGGACGCGCAATTTCTTGGCCAGCGCGACGGCGATTGGTCGGTCCGGGTCAAACGCCGCGATCAGATTTCCATCATCCGCTATCCGTTCAATCCCCTGGACGCCGCCGGCTGGAAAGGCAATCTGGCGCCGGTCAAGCTCAACTGGCGCGACATCCGCCCGGTCATGAGCCACCGCTATCATCTACCGCCCAGCGTCCACGCCACATTCGTGGCCGACCGTTTCGTGGTCTGTACGTTCGTCCCGCGTCCCATCGAAAGCGATCCCGGGGCATTGAAAGTGCCGTTCTTCCATTCCAACGACGATTTCGACGAAGTGATCTTCTATCACGCCGGCGAATTCTTCAGCCGCGACAATATCCGTCCGGGCATGGTGACCTTCCATCCCAGCGGTTTTACCCATGGCCCCCATCCCAAAGCCTTCGCCGCCGGCGCCAAGGCGGCAAAGACCATGACCGACGAAGTGGCGGTGATGGTCGATGCCCGTGATGCGTTGGACATGGGCGCACTGGCGCAGGCACAGGAAGACACCGGCTACATCGACAGCTGGAAACCAAAATGAAACTCGCCTCGCTCAAGGGCGGACGCGACGGGCAATTGGCCGTGGTATCGCGCGATCTGACGCGTGCGGTGTCGGCGCGGGATGTCGCGCCCAGCTTGCAGACGGTCCTGGACGATTGGAACACTTTGGCGCCGCGCCTTTCGGCCATCTATGACGCCCTCAATGCCAATGACGCCGCGAACAGCTTTGCATTCAAGCCTGGGGACTGCGCCAGCCCCCTGCCCCGCGCCTATCAATGGGCGGACGCGTCCGCCTATGTCACGCATGTCGAACTGGTGCGCCGGGCGCGCGGCGCGGAAATGCCGCAAAGCTTCTGGACCGATCCACTGATGTATCAGGGCGGCTCGGACAATTTCCTCGGCCCAACCGATCCCATTCTCGCCGCCGACGAAGCCTGGGGAATCGATATGGAAGGGGAAGTCGCGGTGATCACCGACGATGTGCCCTATGGCTGCCCGGTCGAAGATGCGGCACGGCACATCAGATTGGTGATGCTGGTCAATGATGTCAGCTTGCGCAACCTGATCCCGGGCGAACTGGCCAAGGGCTTCGGTTTTTTCCAGTCCAAGCCTGCCAGTGCATTTTCCCCCGTCGCGGTGACGCCGGATATATTGGGCACCGCCTGGCGCGATGGACGTCTGCACCGTCCGCTACAAGTCGCCGTCAATGGCGAGGCCTTCGGCGCGCCGGACGCGGGCATCGACATGGTGTTCAATTTTCCGCAGCTGATCGCCCATGCCGCCAAAACCCGTGCCCTGGCAGCGGGCACCATCATCGGCTCGGGCACGATTTCCAATCGCGACCGCGCGGCCGGGTCGGCCTGCATTGCGGAGCGCCGCATGCTGGAGCAGATCGAAACCGGCGCGCCATCAACACCATTTTTGAAATTCGGCGACCGGGTACGGATCGAAATGTGCGACCATGACGGCCGCAGCATCTTCGGGGCGATCGACCAGCATGTCCGCCGCATCTGACCTTACGCTCTATAGCTATTTCCGGTCTTCGGCCGCATTCCGGGTGCGCATCGCCCTCAATCTCAAGGGCCTGAAGGCGGACATGCGTTTCGTCCACCTGCTCAAGGACGGCGGCGCCCAGCACGCGGAGACCTATAAAAAGGTCAATCCGCTGGGGCTGGTGCCCACCCTGGTCGCCGGCGGCCAGGTCATCGGCCAGTCGCTGGCAATCCTGGAATATCTGGAAGAACAGGTGCCCGAGCCACCTTTGTTGCCGCGCGGTGCTTTGGAACGCGCCCGCGTGCGCCAGCTTGCCCTGTCCGTCGCCTGCGACATTCATCCGCTCAACAATCTGCGCGTGCTGCAATACCTCAAGAAAGAGCTGCAGATCGATGACCAGACCCGCATCGGCTGGCAGCATCATTGGATGAATCTGGGCTTCGAGGCTTTGGAAAAAATGCTGGCGGGCGATTCCGGCACCGGCATGTTCTGCCATGGCGATACACCGACCCTGGCGGATATCTGCCTGGTGCCGCAGCTCCTCAATGCGCGCCGCATTCAATTGGACCTGGCTCCGTACCCGACGCTCTTGCGGATAGAAGATGCGGCTTATCGGTTGCCCGCATTTGCCGCCGCCCGCCCGGAGAATCAGCCCGATGCCGAATAAGACGCGCCTCGATCTGGACAGCTTTGTGCCGTACCGCCTTTCGGTTCTGACCAACCGGGTTTCCGGCGCGATCGCGCGGCACTATTCCGAGCGCTTCGATCTGTCGGTTCCCGAATGGCGGGTGATCGCGGTGCTGGGCCAAGCCCCCGGCTTGTCGGCGCGGGAGGTGGCCAAGCGCACCGCCATGGACAAGGTGCAGGTGAGCCGCGCGGTGCAGTCCCTGTTGGCGGCAAAGCGCCTGACCCGAACCGCACATCTGCAAGACGGGCGCGTCGCACATCTGTCGCTGTCGGCCAGAGGCCAGGCCATTTATGACGAGGTCGTGCCGCTGGCCCTCAGCCTGGAACGGCAGTTTCTTTCGGTCCTCGGTCCGGGCGAACAGAAGTCCCTGGACACGCTTTTGACCAAGCTCTCCCGCCACATGGACCGAATGAGCGCCACGGAAGACGCGGCACTCTCCTGAATCCCTTGACGGACATTATTTTAAGCATAAAGCTCCTTTCATGGCGCTCCGCCCGTCACTCCACCGCGATGGCTTCGCCCGGGAAAATTTGCCGCCCGAGGACCAATGGCCGGTCTTCGAATTTTCGCTGCCGCAATTGCACATCCCCGACCCTTTCAATTGCGGCGACTGGCTGCTGGATCAGGCCCTGTCCGAGGTCGCGCCACAAAAGCCTGTTATTTTTCAAGGCGACACAGTCTGGAGCTATGCCGAACTGGCGGCCCAGACCAACCGGCTCTGCCATGTCCTGACGGAAGAATTGGGAGTGGTGCCCGGCAACCGGATTCTGCTGCGCGGCGGCAATTCCCCACTCATGTTCGCGGCCTGGTTGGCGACCATGAAGGTGGGCGCCATTGCCGTATCGACCATGCCCATGTTGCGAACGCTCGAATTGCGGCAAATCGTGGAGAAAGCGAACATTGCGCTCGCCATCTGTTCGCAAGACCTGACCGGCGATCTCGAAGCGATCCTGGGCAGTTCACCGCTTCGCCGCATCGTGTCCTATGGCGGTACCGGCCGCGAATTGGAAACCGCCATGGCGGGCAAACCCGATGCGTTTCCTGCGATCCCCACCAGCCAGGACGATGTCTGCCTGATCGCCTTCACCTCCGGCACCACCGGCCAGCCCAAGGCGACGATGCACTTTCACCGCGACGTGCTGGCGATGTGCGAAACCTTCGCCCGGCACCTGGTGCCTGCCGGGCCCGACGGGATCTTCACCGGCACACCGTCCATCGCGTTCACTTTCGGCCTGGGCGGGCTTCTGGTGTTTCCGCTCTATTTTCGCGCCGCCATCGCCTTGCCACGAAGCCCCACGCCCACCGCCCTGGCCGAAGCGATCGAACGCCATCGCGCAACGCATGTATTCACATCGCCGACCGGCTACCGGGCGATCACGGCCTGGAAAAATGAATTTGATCTGTCCAGCCTGAAAGTCTGCGTTTCAGCCGGCGAAGCTTTACCGGAACGCATCTCCGACGATTGGTTTGCGGCCACCGGTCTCAGGTTGATCGACGGCATCGGCGGCACGGAAATGATTCACATTTTCATTTCGGCCAAGGGCGACGAAATCCGCCCCGGTGCAACCGGCAAGCCGGTGCCGGGCTACACCGCTCAATTGTTCGACCAGAATATGCGTGCCGTTGAAGGCGCGGGAACGGGGCGGCTGGGCATCCGCGGCCCCACCGGATGCCGCTACCTCAGCGATGCGCGCCAGCGCGACTATGTTGTCGGCGGCTGGAACCTGACCGGCGATGTCTATCGCCGCGACGAGGACGGCTATTACTGGTTCGTGGCCCGCGCCGATGACATGATCGTTTCCGGCGGCTACAACATCGCCGGACCGGAAGTGGAAGCGGCCCTGATGCTGCATCCCGATGTCGAGGAATGTGCGGTGATCGGCTGGCCGGATTCCGAGCGCGGACAGATCGTCAAGGCGGTGGTGGTGACAAAGTCCGGCGCGGCGGCAGGTCCCGAGCTCGCCAAACTGTTGCAGGAGCATGTCAAGAGCATGCTGGCGCCTTATAAATATCCTCGCGCCGTCGAATTCCGCGATGCGTTGCCCAAGACGATGACGGGAAAATTGTTACGCAGCGCGCTCCGCGCGAAATAGACGGCCACAAATCTATTTGTCGGCAATCTGGCCACCCATGGGGCGGGCCCGCTGACGCAGATCCGCCAAATCCTGGCGCTCGCGGCGGGCCAGTGAAAGCTGCGCGCGATATCCCAGTGCGTATTGCGGCGCCACCGCCAGATCGATCCCATACCAGGCGGCGGCGCGCAAAGTCAGAGACGGATCGACCAGATGACCCCGCCCGATGGCGACGAGATCGGCACGGCCGGCCGCCAGGATCGTGTTGATCTGGTCGGCTGACGAAATCGCGCCCACCGCCATGGTGGCGATGCCGGCTTCATTGCGGATCTTGTCCGAGAAGGGGGTCTGGAACATGCGCCCGAACACCGGCTCGGCATCGTGCACGGTCTGGCCGGTCGAGACATCGATCAGGTCGCAGCCCGCTTGGGAAAACAGGCGCGCCATTTCGACCGATTCCTCACCGGTCAGGCCGCCGGCTTTCCAGTCGGTGGCGGAGATGCGCACTGACATGGGCTTGTTGACGGGCCAGACATCGCGAAGAGCGGCAAATACTTCCAGGGGATAGCGCAGCCTGTTCTCGAGACTGCCGCCATATTCGTCGGTACGGCAATTGGTGAGCGGCGAAATGAACGACGCCAGCAGATAGCCATGGCCGCAATGCAGTTCCATCATGTCGACCCCAACGCGTTCGGCGCGGCGGGCCGCCTGGACGAAATCGCTTTTCACCTGATCCATATCGGCGCGCGTCATGGCCCGGGGAATCTGGCTGTGCGGATAATAAGCAATCGCCGAAGCGGCGATCAGCGGCCAGGCGCCGTCTTCCAGCGGCTCGTCCATGCCCTCCCAGATCAGCTTGGTCGCACCCTTGCGCCCCGCATGACCCAGCTGCATGCACAGCTTGGCTCGACTGTTGCCATGGACGAAGTCCACCACCCGCTTCCAGGCCGCTTCCTGGGCGTCGGTATAAAGCCCGGCACACCCATGTGTGATCCGCGCTTCGCGCGAAACATTCGTCATCTCCGTAAAGATCAGGCCCGCGCCACCCAGGGCCCGCGCCCCCAGATGCACCAGATGCCAGTCGTCCGGCAGGCCCTCATCCGCGCAATACATGCACATGGGCGAAAGCACCACGCGATTGTCCAGCTCCATGTCCCGCAGTCGAAATGGCTGAAACATGGGGGGCGCATCCGGGCTGCGAACGGGGAAGCCCAACGCCTCCTGCTCGCGGGCGAATTCACGCGTCACCGCCTGCACGAACTGAGGCGCGCGCATCGCCAGATTGTCATAGGTGATGGATTTGGACCGCGTCATCAGCCCAAAGGCAAATTTGATGGGGCTATAATTCCAGAAGCGGGCCAGGTGCTCGAACCAGACCAACGAAACATTGGCGGCATGCTGGGTCTTTTCCACATCCTCGCGCCGCTCGCGCTCGAAGCCGGCGAGAGATGCCCGCACATCATCGCCATGGGCGTTCAAGGCCTCGAACAGCGCGATGGCATCTTCCATGGCAAGCTTGGTGCCGGCGCCGATGGAAAAATGCGCCGTCGCCTTGGCGTCGCCCAGCAGGACGATATTGTCCTTCACCCAGCGCGTGTTGCGGATGACCGGAAAGCTGCGCCACAGGGACCGGTTGGTGATCAGGCCATGACCGTCCAACTCCTCGGCAAACACGATTTCAAGGAAGCGGGCGGACTCCGTCTCGCTCATCGTGTCCAGACCTGCCCGCGCCCATGTCGCCGGATCGGTTTCGATCACCCAGGTCGAATGGCCTTTTTCATACTGATAGCAATGCGCGATGAAAACGCCGTGTTTCGTCTCGCGGAAAAAGAACGTGAAGGCATCAAACGGGCGCGTCGAACCCAGCCAGACAAATTTGTTTGGCCTCAGATCGATTGCCGGCTGAAAATGATCCGCATAACGGGCCCGTATTTGGCTGTTGATACCGTCGGCGGCGACGATCAGGTCGCTGTCCGCGAAAATGGCCGGATCGTCGATTTCCCGCCCGAAATGGAGCGCGACCCCAAGTCCCGCGGCCCTTTCCTGCAAAAGCCGCAGCAAGGTCTGGCGCGAGCAGCCGCAAAAGCCATTGCCCCCGACGCGAATGACCTCGTCCTTGAAATGGATCGCGACGTCATCCCAATAGGCGAAATTGTCCAGGATCGCCGCATGGCTGACGGGGTCGTAGCGCCTGAAAATATCGAGGGTCTGGTCGGAAAAGACGACGCCAAAGCCGAATGTGTCGTCGGCCCGGTTGCGCTCATAAAGGGCAACGTCATAGTTCGGACGGGATTTTTTCAGCAGAATGGAAAAATAGAGGCCGGCCGGGCCGCCGCCGAGAATGGAAATCTTCATTTTCGCAACAGATCCACTGCCTCTCCCGCTTTCGGAGATCGCATTCCCGGATATATTTTAATCTTGAAATATCTCCATGCCCGAGTCAAGTTTAGACCGGATCGCCGGATCGGGACAAATGTCGGAAGTTCTCAATGCTCTGGTGACGGGTGGCGGACGGGGCATCGGGGCCGCGATCGCTGCGGCGCTGACCCATGCGGGCGTGCGCGTGACCGTCCTGGGACGCGACAAGACCGCGCTGGAAGCTCGCATCCAGGCCGGTGATGCCGCCGCCGCCCTCGTCGCGGATGTGACGGATGCCGCCGGTTTCGAAAAGATCGTGGCCGCGGCTGCGGCGGATCAGCCCTTCGACATTCTGGTCAACAATGCGGGTGCCGCGATCTCGGCACCTTTCCTGAAGACCAGCCACGCCGATTTCCAGCGCATGCTGGATGTCAATTTGCTGGGCCCGGTGATCGCAACCCGGGCGCTGCTGCCCGGAATGGTTGCGCGGAAATTCGGGCGGGTGATCAATGTCGCCTCCACCGCCGCCTTGAAAGGCTATCCCTATGTCAGCGCCTATGTGGCGGCAAAGCACGGCTTGCTCGGGCTGACCCGCGCCCTGGCAGTGGAACTTGCAAGAACCGGCGTGACGGTCAATGCGGTCTGCCCGGGCTTCACGGATACGGACATGGTGGAAACAGGTGTACAGACCATCGTCGCAAAGACCGGCCGGACGCCCGAAGCAATCCGCGCCGAGCTGGTCAAGGCAAATCCCATGGGGCGGCTGATTGCTCCCGAAGAAGTGGCGGATGCGGTATGCTTTCTCGCCCGGCGCGAGTCAGGGTCCATCACCGGATCGGCAATCGCGGTGACGGGGGGAGAGATATGAACGCGAAGCTTGCCCATCTGGATTCCGAGACCAAGGTTGCGGAATCTCCCCATGCCCACAAGGATGAGCTGCGCCTGTGGCTGCGCCTGCTCACCTGCACGAATTTGATCGAAGCGGGAATTCGCAAACGGCTGGCGGAACATTTCGACACCACCCTGCCGCGCTTTGATCTTCTGGCGCAGCTGGAGCGCGCGCCCAAGGGCATGACCCTGGGCGATCTGTCGCGCCGCATGATGGTGACAAACGGCAATGTCACCGGCCTGGTGGAACGGCTGGTGCAATCGGGCCATATCAAGCGCTTCTCGCTGCCGAATGACCGGCGGGTCCAGATCGTCAAGCTGACCGCGAAAGGCCAGACCAATTTCAACCGGATTGCCGGCGCCCATGAAGACTGGATTGCCGAATTGTTCGCCCAGCTGTCGCCCAAGGATATCGATGGACTGATCCAGTCGCTGGGAAAGCTCAAGGAGTCCGTGAAATCGGTCAACAGAACGGCCCAACCGTGAATCCGGCGATCCTGTCCCTGCAGGAATGGACCCCGAAGCATTTCAAACTACGGGTAGTCGCGGGCGTGGCCCATCTCACTTTGGCGCGGCCGGAAAAGAAGAATCCCCTGACATTCGAAAGTTATGCCGAGCTTGTGCAGCTGTTTCGTGCCGCAGCGACCGACGACATCGTCAAAGCGTTCGTGCTGTCTGGCGAAGGCGGCAATTTCTGTTCCGGCGGCGATGTCTTTGAGATCATCGGCCCGCTGCTCGAAAAAGACACCAAGGGATTGCTCGCCTTCACCCAGATGACCGGCGATCTGGTCAAGGCGATGCGGGCCTGCCCCCAGCCCATCATCGCGGCGGTCGATGGCGTTTGCGCCGGGGCGGGCGCGATTCTGGCGATGGCATCGGACCTGCGGATCGCGACGCCGGACGCGAAGATCGCTTTCCTGTTCAACCGCGTCGGCCTGGCCGGTTGCGACATGGGCGCCTGTGCGATGCTGCCGCGCCTCATTGGTCTGGGTCGTGCTTCGGAACTTTTATTCACGGGCCGCAACATGAACGGCGAGGAAGGCTTCGCCTGGGGCTTTTTCAATCGTCTGTCCTCTTCCGACACCCTCGCGCAGACAGCAACGGCGCTGGCCCAGGACATCGCTGCCGGTCCGGGCTTCGCGCATGGTCTGACCAAAAAGATGCTGACGATGGAATGGGCGATGGGATTGGACGCCGCTATTGATGCCGAAGCGGTCGCGCAAGCGCTTTGCATGAAGACGGAAGATTTCGGCCGCGCTTATCGCGCCTTCGCGGCGCGCCAGAAGCCCGTGTTTCAGGGAAATTGAGCATGGAACGACCACCTCTTCCAAAAGGCCGCGAACGCCCCGTGCCGCTGCATCCCCGCTATCTGCCGGACGATGCCTGGTCCACGAAACGCTCGGTGCGGTTTTCGGACTGCGATCCGGCCGGCATCGTCTATACGCCGCGCTTCATCGATATGGCCAATGGCGTGATCGAGGATTTCTTCCTGGGCCAGCTTCGCGTCGATTATCACGCGCTCATTCAGACCAGCAGGGTCGGGCTTGGTTACAAGAGCGTCGACACCGATTTCTTCAAACCCGCTTTCATGGGCGACCGCCTCAGCCTGACGGTACTGATCGAGCATATCGGGCGCACCTCCATCATCTTCACGATCCATTGCGTCCGCGAGGTCGAGGAGATCATGCGATGCCGCCTGGTGATGGTGACGACATCCCTGAACACCAACAGCGCCATCAACATCCCTCCCGATATCAAGGACGCACTGATTGCGTACCGGGACAATTGCCAGAGAGGATTCCGGACTTGACGGATTCCCATCGCATTCTGCTGCCGGAGGGATGGCCGCGGCCCAAAGGTTATGTCAACGGCATCGTCGCCAGGGGCACATCGGTCTTTCTCGGTGGCCAGATCGGCTGGGATGAGAAGGGTGTTTTCGCGCCGGATTTTGTCGGCCAGGTCCGCCGGGCGTTGGAAAATATCGTGCTTCTGCTCCGCGAAGCAGGCGCCACGCCACAGACCGTGGTGCGGCTCACCTGGTTCGTCACGGATCTCGCGGCCTATACCGGCAACGTCAAGGAGATCGGCAAGGTCTATCGCGACACATTCGGCACCCACTACCCCGCCATGACCCTTGTGCAGGTGACGGCATTGGTCGAGCCGCAGGCCATGGTGGAAATCGAAGCGACCGCCATCCTTCCGGATTGATCATTCCGGCGCCAGCAGGGAGCGGGCGATCACGATCTTTTGCACATCGGAAGCGCCTTCATAGATTCGCATGGCGCGAATCTCGCGATAGAGACTCTCCACCACCGCCCCCGAAACCACGCCGGCCGCGCCCCAGATCTGCACGGCATCGTCGATGATCTCCTGCGCCGCTTCGGTCGAGAACAGCTTGGCCATTGCGGCCTCGCGGGTGATGCGCGTCTGGCCGCCGCAATCGCGCGCCCAGGCGGCGCGGTAGACCAGCAATGCGGCGGCATCCACTTTCAACGCCATCTCCGCCAGCTTGACCTGGGTCAGCTGGAGATCGGCAAGGCGGGCACCGAACATGGGCCGCGCGATGGCGCGCGCAAGCGATTCGTCCAATGCCCGCCGCGCCAATCCCAACGCCGCAGCGCCGACACTGGGGCGGAATATGTCCAAGGTCGCGAGCGCCACCCGCATGCCCGCGCCGCGATCCCCAATCACGGCATCCCGCGGCACGATGCAATTGCTGAATTCAAGCGTCGCCATCGGGTGTGGCGCGATGACATCGATCCGCTCTCGCACGGCAAGGCCCGGCGTATCGGCTGCCAGCACAAAGGCCGTGTATTTGGGACCGTCCTTGGCGAACACCACATACTGACCGGCGATACCGCCATTGGAGATCCAGGATTTGACGCCATCGAGGCGAAATCCGCCCGGCTCTTCCTGCGCCGTCATCCGCATCGCCGCGACATCGGATCCGGCATCGGGCTCTGACAACGCAAATCCCGTCAGGGTGCGCCCGGCGCGCGGCCCGGGCAGCCATTGCGCGCGCTGTTCCGGGGTGCCGAAAAGCGTGATGGCGCCAGTACCCAGGCCTTGCATGGCGAACGCGAAATCCGCCAGCGCCGCATGACGCGCCAGAATTTCGCGTGCCAGGCAAATTGCCCGCAGATCGAATGTCCCGTTCTCCGTCGGCACGGCCAGGTCGAGCCAGCCGGCGTCACCCATGGCCGCGACCATCCGCCGGCAGATGGCGTCGGTGTCCTTATGGTCGCCCAACAGCTTCGGCAATTCCGCCGCCGCCCAGGCATCCAGCTTTTCGGCAAGCGCGCGGTGCCGGTCTTCAAACCAGGGCCATGCCAGATAGCTTGTGTCGCTCAATGGAGCTCTCCCTGCGATCCGATGCGTCAATGATAATTCGGGTCGCGATAGACTTCCTGCCCGCCGACATAGGTGGCCAGCGCTTTCATATCGGGAATCTTCTCGACCGGCATGGTGAGAAAATCGCCGGTCAAGATCGCAAAATCGGCCAACTTCCCCGGTTCGATCGAACCGCGATGATCGTCCTCGCCGATCAGCTTGGCGTAATTGATGGTATCGAGCCTGAGCAGCAAGGCGCGCGACGCGATCTTCTGATCCGCACCATAGACGCCATCGGAAATCGTGTCGCGGCTGGCGAAATGATAAAGCTCCCAGAACGGATTGAACGGGATCACCGGTGAATCGGTGCCGCCCGCCACCAGCAGCCCTGCATCGAGATACATCTTGACCGGGGTTACCTCGCTAGCCAGGTCCATGCCCCAATATTTCTTCAGCGCCGGGGCGGCGAGATAGAGATGGTCTTGCGCGGAGACCATCAGCTTCAAGTCCTGCATCCGCCGGACCAGGTCGGGCCGGGCGACGAAGGCGTGCTCCACCGACCAGCGCTTGCCGATCAGCGGTTTGTCCTTGTTGGCCAATTCATAGGCTGTAAGCACCTGGTCCACGGCCGCATCGCCCACCGCATGGGTGGCGGCGCGCCAGCCCAATCGATTGATCTCCCGAACCACGGAATTGTAGGCATCGGGCGGCGAAACCGTGAGACCCGCATACGTGCCGCCACGTCCATAGGGTTCTTGATAAGGCCGCGAGATGTGGCCGCCTTCAAATCCACCATCGACGATCAACTTGATCCCGCCAATGCGCACAAAGTCATCGCCCTCGTCCTGCCGCACCCCCCAGCGCGCGACCGCCTGATCGACCTGCCCAGGCGTTCGGAATTCGAAGCCGGGCATATAAACGGTGTATCGCAGGGTCAGCGCGTTTTTGGCCGCGGCCTCTTTCCAGAGTTGCAAAGCGTGCAGCATGTCACCCTTGTACGAACCGGCGATCCGCACGGCCGTGATGCCGTAGGGATTGAGCGCCTTCTGGGTCGCGACGATATCGTCCATCGTCAGCGTCTTGGGCGGCGGCAATGGCACCATCGCCTTGGCATTGTCGAAAAGTTCGCCGGTCAGTTCGCCGTCCGCGTCCCGGCTGATCTGGCCGCCCGCCGGGACCGGCGTGTCCTTGGTGATATTATATTTACGCAAAGCAGCGCTGCTGAGAATGTAGGAATGCCCGCCCCGCACCAGCACGACCGGATTTCCGGGCGCGGCCTGATCCAATTCTTTCGCGGTCGGCAGACGCTGTTCTTTGAGCTGCGCTTCGTGCCAGTCGGAATTGGAGACCAGCAATGTGCCCGGCGTCATTTGCGCGGCAGCATTGGCCACCATGGTTAGAAGCTCCGTCATGGTGCGGGCATGGGAAAGATCGATGCCGCTGCCGCCGCCTTCATTGTGAAAATGATCGTCCGTCAGGCCGGGACTGACGAAATGCCCTTTAAGATCGACGACCTTGGTGCCCTTACCGATGAATTTGCGCAGCGCGGCATTGTCACCGGCGGCAATGAACCGGCTTCCGGAGACGGCGAACCCCAGCACCACCCTGTCCTTGGCGTCGGCGGTGAATACCTTGCCGTTCAGATAGACCGCATCCGCCCGCACAGGCGCAGCGAACGCTGAGCCACAGAATGCGGTCAGAATGACCGTCGAAATGCCGATTGTCCGGATAGCGTAATCGCGCATGACCCCTCCCGGCGATACTTTAGACATGAAATTCGTGGGGTTGTCCGGCTGAGTCAAGGCAGCTGCCGGATTTTGCGAATTCCCCTCGGCCGCGAAGCCGTCTAAGCTGAACGCTCCAAAACGCGCCGGGAGACTTCCATGAAGGCCATTTTCTGCCAGATCAAATGCGAGCTAACCAAGGCATTTGATGTTGCCGCCTATCTTGTCGACAATTTCCCGGAGACGGCGGAAGTCTATTCCACATCCGGCACCTATGATCTTCTGGCGAAATTCGAGCTGAGCGACGAAAGAAGCTATGGCGAGTTCGTCACCAAAAAGTTGCAAACCGTGCCAGGAATCCGGGACACCTATTCCATCGTCGCGTTCAAATTCCGCTGGAATCCCGAGCCCCGGCCCGAATTCGAACCCCGCGCGGAAGACATGACCGGCCGCGCCAAGAAATAAACGTCAGGTGACCTGTGCGCGCGCTTTGAAGCGTGCCTCATCCCAGCGGCCCGTGGCCAGGATATCCCGCAAGGCATTCGCCGCCCGCCAGACATCGGCGTAACTGAGATAGAGCGGCGTAAAGCCGAAGCGCAGGATATCGGGCGCCCGAAAATCCCCGATGACGCCTTCGGCGATGAGCGCTTGAACGATCGGGTAGCCCTGCGCGTGCCGAAGCGACACATGGCTTCCCCGTACTTTCGGATCGCGGGTGGTTGTGATTTCGATGCCGTAGCTTCCGCAATTTTTTTCGACCAGTTCGATGAACAGCGAGCATAATTTCTGCGCTTTCTCGAACAGCAGGTCGCGCGGTGCTTCCGCCAGCAGGTCCACCCCGATTTCCAATGCCGTCAGACCCAGAATCGGTGGCGTGCCACTGAGGAACCGACCGATGTCGGGCGCAGGCCGATAAGTGCCCGCAAACTCGAACGGGGCAACGTGCCCCAGCCAGCCCGTCACGGGCGACTGCAGCTCGGTCTGCAGACGCTTCGCAACATGCAGGAATGCCGGGGCACCGGGCCCGCCATTCAGGTATTTATAACCGCAACCCACCGCCATATCGGCGTCCGCCGCCCCAAGATCGACTTCGACCGCGCCCGCGCTGTGGCACAGGTCCCATATCATCAGCGCGCCGCATTCATGTGCACGTCGCGTGAGGCGCGCCATGTCGTATTTGTCGCCGGTCTTGTAATGGACATGGGTGAGTAGGACCACGGCGACATCTTCGCCGATCGAATCGAGCATCTGTGCGGGATCCACCGCACGAACGGATATATGCGGCAGAGAAGCTGCAATCCCTTGAGCGACGTAAAGATCGGTGGGGAAATTCCCCGCTTCGGAAAGAATGACGTTGCGGCCCGGCCGCGCCGCGAGCGCCGCCATCAGCAGCTTGTAGATATTGATGGAAGTGGAGTCGGCGATAACGACTTCCCCGGCCTGTGCCCCGATCAACCCGGCGATCTTGTCGCCCACACGGCGGGCCGCGCCGATCCAGTCATGGGTGTTCCAGCTGCGGATCAGGCCCATGCCCCATTCCTGCCGCACGACTTCTTCCAGCCGCGGCGCGGTCGCCGCCGGCAACGCGCCCAGCGAATTGCCGTCCAGATAGATCACGCCCGATGGCAGCGAGAATTTCTGTCGGAATCCACGGATGGGATCGGCATCATCCAGTGCCCGGATGAAGTCCGGTAAATCGGCTGTCATGCGGCGGTCCTGCGGCGCTGGTTGCCGGAAGCGGCATAGATCAGGCCCAGCAGCGCGTAGTAGCCGAACGCAAATCCGATGGGGATATACATGCCCAGATAGGTTGCCATGATCAGGGCGATGCCGCCAATGAAGGCCAGCACGACCCAACTCGCCAGAGGATAGAGCGGCATGGGATATTTGCGCACCACGCTTTTCGGCGCCCGGCTGCGAAAGCCCATATGGCTGACGATGATGCTGGTCCAGGTGCCCATCAGCAGGATCGCGGACGCTGATATGATGTATTCCATGACTTTACCAGGCACGAAATAATTCAGGATAACGCCCGCGAACATGATCGCGGCTGAAATGGTGATCCCTGTGATCGGTACACCGCGGCTGTCGATGCGGGCCAGCATGGCGGGCGCATGCCGCTTGGTCGCCAGGGATTGCAAGGTCCGCGCGCCCGCAAACAGTCCACTGTTGCAGGACGACAGCACGGCGGAAATCAGCACCAAATTGATGACGCTGGCCGTCGCAGGCAAGCCGACCCGGGTGAAAACCGCAACAAACGGGCTTTCCGTCGTGGTGATCTGCCGCCAAGGCACCAGCGCCATGATGATGGTCAAGGATCCGATATAGAAAATGAGAATTCGCAAGATCACACCGTTGATCGCGCGCGGCAGCGATTTTTCCGCATCCTCCGCTTCGGCCGCCGCGACACCCACCAGCTCGCTTCCTCCGAACGCGAAGAAGGCTATGGGCAACGCGGTCAGAAACCCCATCATGCCGGTGGAAAACAGGCCGCCATCATTCCAGATATTGGCCAAGGTCGGGTGGGCACCGCTCAATCCGATACCGCGATACAACAGGAAGATGCCGGCGAGCATCATGCCGATAATCGTGACCACTTTGATCAACGCCATCCAGAATTCCGTTTCTCCGAACCGGCGCACACCCAGCAGATTGATCCCGTATAGGACCATCAGGCTGACCAGGGCCGGAATCCATTGCGGCAGATCGGGAAACCAGAATTTGACGAAAATCGCCATCGCCGTGATGTCGACCATGCCGACCAGGATCCAGCTCATCCAGTAATTCCAGCCGACCAGAAAGCCGAAGGCGGGATGGATATAGTCTTCCGCAAATGCATCCATGGTGGTGGTCTTGGGATGCGCCAGCGCCATCTCGCCCAAAGCCCGCGCAATGAAGAAGATCATCACCCCGCCGACCGCATAGGCGACCAGCAATGCCGGCCCGGCGCTATGGATGCCCGCCGCCGACCCCATGAAAAGGCCGGAACCGATCGCCCCACCGATGGCGATGAATTGCAGATGCCGCGCGGTGAGTGCCCGCTTGAGCGTGCCGCCCGGATTGACCCTGTCCAGGCCCGGATCGACCGTCTGCGCCATATCGTTATTTGACACGAATTAGCCCCCCATGGCTCGGGTCCGGATGCGAATACCCACCCACCTGTCATCCGTCCCGAATTGTTCGAAACCTAAACAATCGACCCGGCGGAGCCTAATCCCCTGAAGGGGGGTTGTGAACTGGAACGGATAGATCACCCGCCGTCAGCCCAACTCCCGCAAAACGGCTCGCACGGGGGACGCATCCAGCCCCGCCAGGGGAAGCGGCAGTGCAATCAGCTCATAATCACCGGGCGGAACGTGATCCAGCACCAACCCTTCCAGAATCCGCATGTTGGCGGGCATGGCCAGATGGGCATCCATGGTCTTGGAGGTTTCCGGATCCAGGGAGGGCGAATCGATGCCCACCAGCACGATGCCACGCGCATGGAGCGCCTGAATGGCCTGCGCACTGACGGCGGTGAAATTTTCCGGCCACCGGTCCATGGGGAAATGATCAAAGGTGCGAAACAACATGCGGCTGACGCCAGCACTCCAATGCCGCTCCACCAGCTCGGCGCCGATGGCCGCCCCGGCGCCCCGTGCATCCACCAACCGGCATGGCCCCAGATAAGGCTCGAGCGATACCGCCTCGATCGGCAAGCCGGCAGGATCGTAATGCAGGGGGGCATCGGCGTGAGCGCCCGAATGGGTGGAGAACGTGACTGATGCCACATTCACCGGGCTGCCATCGCCATACGTCCATCGCTTGCCGATGGCGAAAGGTGTGTCCCCCGGCCAGACGGGAAGCGCTGGACGCAAAGGCTGGGAAATATCCCAAAGCTTTCTGGAAGAATTCATTTTCGCCTTCCAATAGACCGGGTGACTTCCCGGCTGCTGCGGACACAATTTCCGTGCGGCATTGGCTTATGCACCGGACCTGCCTATGCGCCTGTTTTCCCAATGTATCTCTATACGGAAAATCAATTTTCGGCGCCTGGAAAGATCTTTCGTCCCCGGTTTAGTACCCTTGCCAGCGACCACCCCCACCCGGACAATAGCGGTATGAAAATATTGCTGATTGAGGACGATCCGGAGACCGCCGACCATATCTGTCACGCCCTGCGCGCGCAGGGGCATGACGTGGAGGAAAGAAGAACCGGAACGGACGGTCTGGCCTCGGCGCGCAGCGGCCAATATGCGGCCCTGATCGTGGACCGGATGTTGCCGGGGCTGGATGGGCTCAGCCTGGTGCGGCAACTCCGCGACGAAGGCTTCCAGACCCCTGTGCTGTTCCTCACCACCATGACGGGTATCGATGACCGCGTCGCAGGACTGAATGTCGGCGGGGACGATTATCTGGCCAAGCCTTTCGCACTGGCGGAGCTCGTGGCGCGGATCAATGCCATCACGCGGCGGGGCGAACCGGGACCGCCCGTGATATTGCGGGCCGACGATCTGGAGATGGATTTGATCCGCCGCACGGTGCATCGCGGCGGCAAACCGGTAGACCTACAGCCTCAGGAATTCCGCCTGCTGGAATATATGCTGCGCAATGCCGGGCGCCTGGTCACACGAAGCATGCTGCTGGAAAATGTCTGGGACCTGCATTTCGACCCGCGCACCAATATCGTGGAAACACATATGAGCCGGCTGCGCGCCAAGATGGACCGGGGATATACGCGCGAAATGATCCACACCATTCGCGGCAACGGATATATCCTGCGTGCGGATTAGAATCTTTCACACCGAAGGCTTCCGCATCGCGGCGATCTTTGTCGCCATCTTCGCGTTGTCGGCGACAATTCTGGCCGTCGTCACGCTGGAGGTCGTCAATCAGGAACTGAGGGACCAGATCGTTCAATTCGCCAATGCCGATATTGGCTCAGTCAGGGACGGCTATCGCACCGAAGGCGAGGACGAAGCCCGCGAAGTGGTCGGCCAGCGCATGGCGGCACCGGGCGCGTCGGATTTCTTTTTGCTTCAGCGCGGCGCCTCCACCAAGGTGGCCGGCAATTTGCCCCCAATGACGCCCCGCACCGGTATCCTCACATTGCCGTATCCAGGGGACCGGGCAGGACGCACGATCCTGGGCGTGGGATCATTCATCGCGCCGGATCTCTATGTTTTTTCCGGTAGCGATCTGCGCACCGCGCAAATGGCGCGTCAGCGGATCCTGCGGACCCTCATCTGGATATTCGCCGGCGCGGTGGCGCTGGCGCTGCTGGGCGGCATGATCGTCAGCCGCGGTTTCCTGCATCGTGCCGATGAAATCGCCACAACCTGCCGCGCCATCATGGCGGGCAACCTCGCCAGCCGCATTCCTGTGCGCGGTACCGAGGATGAACTCGACCGGCTGTCGGAAACCATCAACGCCATGCTGGATCGCATCGCGGCCCTGATGGACAATCTCAGGCAGATCACAAACGACATCGCGCACGATTTGCGCACACCGGTAACGCATTTGCGCCATCGTCTGGAGCGGGCCCGCGACCGGGCAAGCAGCGTCGAGGATTACGACCACGCCCTGGAAGCGGCGATTGCCGCATCCGATGATATCCTGGCCCTTTTCAGCGCCCTGCTCCGCATTGCGCAAATCGAGGGCGGCGTCCGGCGGTTGGCCTTCGCCCCGCTCGATCTTTCCAGCCTTCTGGCGCAACTGGGTGATGTGTTCGGACCCGTGGCGGAAGATGCGCATCACCATTTGCGCTTGTCGCTCAACGGCCCCTCCATCATCTCGGGCGACCGCGAGCTTCTCGTTCAAGCTTTTTCCAATCTGATCGAGAATGCAATCCTGCACACCCCGGACGAAACCATCGTCACCATCAATCTGAGCCGCGAGAATGACGAAGCGGTGGTGACGGTCAGCGATGACGGTCCCGGCGTCCCGCCCAGCGAGCATCAGAAGCTGTTCCAGCGTTTCTATCGCCTCGAAGCCAGCCGGACCCGTCCCGGTTACGGCCTGGGTCTGGCGCTGGTAGCGGCGATCGCCGAACTGCATGACGCACGGACGACGATCCATGAAACGAACGGCAAGGGTTTTTCCATTTCCGTCCGGCTCCCCCTCGCGTCACAGGCCTCGTAAGCCGCCATCCGTCAACGGACGCGTGCGTGTTGTTCGTTCACCTGGCATCGTTCGTCCAGCCGCCACCGAGCGCCTTGTATAGAGCGACCAGGGCCACCAGCCGGGCACGATGAATGTCGGCAAACTGGTCGCGCGCCGCATTCAACGTCCGTTCAGCTTCAATCACGATGAGGAAATCGCCATAACCGGCCGCATATTTACGGCGCGCCGCCCCAAGCACCTTTTCCGCCTGTGCAACCTGATCGCGCAATGCGTCTTCCTGGGCTGCCAAATGCGAGATGTTTCCCAGAGCGTTCTCGACATCGGAAAATGCCGCGATGGCGGCAGCCCTGTACGCCGCAAGCAGTTCCTCCTCGCGACCTTTTGCTTCGTCGATGCGGCCCTGGATCTTTCCGTTGTCGAAGATCGACTGCACCAGCGCGGCGCCAATGCCCGCCGCCAAACCGGTTCCCGGCAGGGTATCCACTGCCGCCGCCAGCGCCGGATAGGCGACGCCACCATTGGCAGTCAGCGTGATATCGGGCAGAAACGCGGCGCGGGCAGCAGCCAGATCGGCATGGGCAGCCGCAAGATTGGCCTCCGCCGCCATCACATCGGGCCGGCGCGCCAGCAGTTCGGACGGCATACCGGGAGAGATGATCGGGCCCGACATATCCGCCAGCCCAACGCCGGTCACCACAAACCCTTCGGGCGGCCGGCCCAGCAATATTCCCAGCGCATTGCGCGTCTCCAGTTCCTGTTGCGCCAGACCGGGCAGCACGGCGCGCTGCGCTGCCATATTCGCCCGCTCCTGCGTCAGGTCCGATGTCGCCGCATATCCGGCATCGACGCGCCGCTGCGCCAAACGCAGCGTTTCCTCCGATGCCTGAAGATTGGCGCGGGCGATTTCCATGCGCTCGCGAAGGGAAAGGAGTTGAAAGAACGTATTCGCCACGCTGGCGGAAACAGTGAGACCTACGGCGGCGCGGTCGGCCGCACTCGCTGTCCGCGCGGCGGTGGCAGACTGGAGCGCATCGCGGTTCTTGCCCCAGAAATCGAGTTCGTAGCTCGCCCCCAGCGCCGCGCTCCAATCCGTTTCATGGAGCGATGTGCCTTTCGCCCGGCCGTAGAGATCACTCACATTGGCATTGAACCCCAGGCTGGGGAGCAAAGGGGCGCCTGCCTGCCGTGCCCTGGCATCGGCTTGCCGCAGGCGCGCGCCGGCCTGGGCGATGTCCAGATTGTTGTCCTGGGCTGTCGCCATCAGGGCGGAGAGCTGCGGGCTGCCAAAGCCGGTCCACCAATCCTGGGCGGGCCACAGCGGCGCCTTGCCGTCACCGACCTGCTCGAAGGCCGAAGGAATATCGCCTGCCGGCAATGACGGAGGCGCGGTTTGTGCGCAGCCCGCGAGACAGATAAAGGCTGCGGTGGAGAGTGTGATCCTACGCATCCGGCTGCCTCCGGCCGCGTCCGCCGAAGCGTTCGGCCAAGGCTGGCAGGACGACGAGATTCAGCAAGGTCGAACTGATAAGGCCGCCCAGAACCGTCACCGCCATGGGCCCTTCGATTTCCTGGCCCGGCTGGTTCATGCCCAGCGCCAGCGGCATCAGGCCAAGCGCAGTGACGGCAGCCGTCATCAGGATCGGAACAAGCCTTTCCTGGGCCCCGCGCAGAACGGTTGCTGGTGCCCAATCGGCGCCTTCCATGTCCACCAGATGTTCGTAATGCGCCAGCAGCAGGATCGCATTGCGGGCACTGACGCCGAAAACAGTGACCAGCCCCACCGTCGCGCCGAGCGACAATCCGACGCCGGTAACGCCGATCGCCGCCACACTGCCGATCAGGCTGAACGGCAGATTGACCAGGACCAGCCAGGTGTGGGCACGCCAGCGGAAACAGACAAATAATATGAGTCCGATAAGGATAAGCGCGAAAGCTGTGTAGAGCAGCATCTGGATTTGTGCCGCCTGCTGCGCCGCCGCTGCCCCGGTAAATTCGACATAAACGCCCGGCGGCAGTTTGAGCGCCGAAATCCGCTGCTTGGCGTCGTTCACAGTGGCTTGCAACGAACGTCCGGATACGTTGAACGTGACGGCGTCAAATCGCTGCCCGCCATCATGGGTGATGGCATACCGCGTATCGGTTGGCACGACTCTCGCGACCTGGCTCAGGGGCACTGGCCCTAGCGGCCCTGCGATCATCAGCGACGAGAGACTCTCCGGCCGGTTGCGCCCACCCGCAGGCAAGAGCATGACGACATTCACCGCCCGCGTACCGGAATAAGTCTGCCCCACGGTTGCCCCGGCATAATCGGTTTGTACGGCGTCCAGCACATCGCCGACCTTGAGGCCGGTCGCCCCCAAGGCGACCGTGTCGAGCTGGATGGCCAAGGTGGGCGTGCCGCTTTGCGGTTTGAATTGCAGATCTTGGATTCCCGGCGTGCCGGACAGCGCGCTCACGATCTGATGCGCAGTATTGTCGAGCGCGTCCAGCTGATCGCCGAATATCTTCACCGATATGTCGGCGGTCGCACCGGTCAGGCTTTCCTCTATCCGATCCCCCAGGAAGGTGCGAACATCGATCTGGACGCCGGGATAATGTTTTCCGATCTCCCGCAAGGCGTCTTCGGCTTCCACCTGATCGACTCCAGCATCGGGCTTCATCTCGATATGAAATTCGCTTTGATGCGGGCCGCTGGTATCCTCGCCCAGTTCGGCACGACCGATCTGCTGCGATGCCGTGGCGATATAGGGAAGCGTCAGAACTTCGGCACTGATACGCCGACCGATCGCAGCCATTTCGTCCAACGAAACTCCCGGGGACGCGGCGTCCACCTGCATGACGAAATGCCCTTCCCGGAAATCCGGCATGAAGGAAGACTGCAGGAGCGGAAGCATCGCAATGGCCGCGATAGTAGCCACCGCCAGCAGGCCGAGGACAAGCCGGAAACGTTCGCGCACCAACTCGATCCCGCGCCGCTGCCATGCCTTGAGCCGGAGAATCCAGCCGAAATCGGCGTGCGCATCACGTGCATTGAGCATTAAGGCGCAGAGCGCCGGCGCCACCGTCAGGGCGACACCCAGTGATGCCAGCACGGCCAGAATGAAAGCCAGTGCCAGCGGCCCCACAAAATGGCCCTGCACGCTGGTCGAGAAAAGTTGCGGTAGGAAAACGGCGATGACGACCAGGGTCGCGTACACCACCGGACCGCGCACTTCCAGCGTGGCGTCGCGGATCACCAGAATGCGCGATCTGGGGTCTGCAAGTTTTGCATTCTCGCCCAGCCGCCGCAGAACATTTTCTATGCCGATGATCGCATCATCCACCAGCACGCCGAGTGCCACCGCAAACCCGCCCAAGGTCATGGTGTTGAGCGACTGTCCCATCCGGTCCAACACCGCCGTGGCGGCAAGCAGGGAAAGAGGAATCGCCAGGAACGTGATCAGGGCGGACCGCCAGTCCCGTAGGAACAGATACAAGATCGCCAGAATCAATATCGCGGCGATCACCAGCGATCGTTCGAGCGAATTCAGCGCCTGCTCGATGAAGTTGGCGGGGCGATGCAATGCCGGATAAATTTTCACGCCTTGCGCCTCGAGCGCCGGCCTCAGTTGGGCAATCGCGGCCTCGACCGCCCGTGTCGCATCCAGTGTATTGGCGCCATATTGACTCGCAAGCGCCAACAAGACGCCGGGCCTTCCCATGATCTGGGCGTCACCGAATTTCAGCGCAGGCGCTTCGGTTACGGTCGCGATATCGCCGATGGTAATCGGCCGGCCCGATCGCACCACCATCACCGCAGCCGCTATGGTCCCCGGATCGGGCGTCGGAACGGGCGTCTGGATCAGGACGCGTTGATGCGCCAGATCCACGAAACCGGCCCCATGCAGCGCCATGGCCTGCCGCGCTGCATCCGCCAGATCGGTCAGCGTCAATCCATATGACGTCATGCGCGGCAGGTCGGGCTGAATCTGGATTTGGCGTACCGCGCCGCCAAACACAATCACATGCGCTACGCCGGGCACCGCCAGCAACGCCGGCTTCATCACCCAGTCCGCCTGGTCGCGCAGCGTAAAGGCATCGAGCTTGTCCGAAACCAGCCCAACTTTCAGGAGATCGAAGGTGCTCGATGTCAGGGGCGACAGTTTCGGCGTTCCGACACTCAAAGGCAGGCTTGAGCCGAGTTCGCCCAGCCGTTCGGAAATGCCCTGCCGGGCATTATAGAGATTGATGTTGTCCGCGAACTGAATGTTGATGACCGATAGGCCGGGAATGGATTCGGAGCGAATGGTTGCAAGACCGGTCGCGCCATTGACGGCGTTTTCGATCGGCTTGGTGACGAGTTGCTCGACTTGTTGGGCTGTAAAGCCCGGCGCTTCGGTCTGTATGTCCACGGTCGTCGGCACGAAATCGGGGAAGACATCCAGCGGCGCCGTACGGGCCGCCCACAGTCCTGCCAGCAACGCAATGAGCGTCAGAGTGGCGATGGCGCCCGCATAGCGCACGCAAAGATCGACGAGCCAGCGCATCGTCAGTCCTCGGCGCCGCTGCTGGGATTGATTTCATGGGACAATAACACCCCGGCACCACTGGTGACGATCTTCTGTCCCACGACGATGCCAGCTCCCGGCAGCACGAAATAGCCCTCCGCCATTGGCCTTCCCGTGTCGATCCTGGTGCGCAGAAAATGATTGTCGCCGGTTTCGACATAGACGGAGGACTGCCCTTCGCCCATCAACAAAGCCGCTACAGGAACCGCAATGCCATTCTGGGGGGCACCGACCGGGATCGCCGCAATCACATGCTCGTTCTGGGCCAGATCGCTGCCATCGACCAGCGCATAGAACCCCCTGCCCGGAAAGGCGGGGTCCGACGGGGCGTCCCAAACCTTGCCCGTCATCCAATTCCGCGTCTCAGCGCCCAGCCGCGTGATTTTCAGCTTCGTGGGTGCGGCGCCGCCCAAAGCACCAAGTGGAAACGTGATGTGAACCAAAGCCGTTTTTCCACTCGCCAGACGCGCCATGATGGCCGTGCGTTCCGCTGGACTTTGCCAAGGCGCATGAATGCCAAAAATCGCATCCGCCTTTCGCCGCGCCAAGCCAAGAGCTGCCTGATCGGCGGCCGCCTTGCTGGCCGCGGCTTCGACAATCTCGCGCGAGACAGCAGCTTCGTCTCCCGTCCCCAGCGATCGTGCTCGCGCCGCGGCGGCGGCGCTTTGGCTCGCCGCCGCAGATGCCGCCAAGAAATCCGCATCCGTTTGCGCGATTGCGTCGAGCGCTGTCACGATCCCGTAACCGGTGACTTCTTTCTGAAATGTCGTGGCCCGCGCTGCGGACGTCTCTATGCCGAGGCCTTTGACTTCCTCTGCGCTCAGGCTGACCCCTGGCGCCGCGTCCTTGCCCTCTTTCTTTTCGGGCGTGCCGCCCGGCCCGCAAGCCGACAGCAACGCAAGCAGCACGAAAGCAAATTTCCGCATCAGCGATCCAGAATAAGGAGACGGAAGGTGCCGGGAACCGGAACCGCTCGGGGATGCGGCTGCGCGGCGGTGGGAACACCGGGGCGACGATCGGCCGTTACCAGGAAAACGCGATGCGACTTGGGATCCAGTTCCATGGTTCGGGCACCGCTCGCGGTCGGAATATTTTCAAGCACGGTGTATTTGCCGGGCTCGTCTTCATGCGCAACGGTCAATGTACCACTTTCCCCATTGGAGCTGAAGATCAGCCCGGTGGCCGGGTCGAAACGATCCGCGTCCACGCCCTCACCGATCGGAAAATGCGTGATGACTTTTCCGGTCTTCATATCGGTCACCGCCGTCATCTTGTTGTCACATCCGGAGAAAATCAGGCCATGCGCCACGTCCGCAGCCATGCCGGAGGGAGATTCGCAGGGCGCCAGCGCATAACGCGCCTTGACGCCGAGCGTCTTGGCGTCGAATGCCGCCAACTCACTCTTGTCTTCAATGTTGACGAAGATGGTTCCGGTGCCGTCGATTTCCGCTGCTTCCGGCTTGCCGCCCAGCGCCACCGTACCGATCACCTTTCCGGTTGCCGCATCCACAGCCGTGGCATCGCCGCTCGCACCATTGAATGTGAAGATCCGCTTGGAAAGCGGATCGTAAAGAATGCCGTCCGGTCGCGTGCCCACCGGAATTTCACCGACCTTGGTGAAATTCTTCCGGTCAATCACGGCAATGCGATTGGCGCCGCCTTCGGTCACATAAGCGCGATCGCCGGCGAATACGGTGCCATGCACGCCCTGAAGACCGGTAATGTCCGACAGCATTCGCCCATCGACGGGATCGACCACCATGACATGCGCGCCGCGGGTGATGAAAAGATTGCCCGTAGCGGGATCACGATTGACGTAATCCCACCCACCTTCTCCACCGAGCTTGATGGTCTTTACGATGTGATAGCCCGACGGGCCCGCAACAGCCGTGCCTGCCAGACACAACGCGCCACATAGGGCCAATGCAATTGCTCGGGACATGACGTCACCTTCCGGCGGATCCTCGGGCGCACTGTGCCACATCCAAAAGGATCATCTTGGTTGGCCGGACCGCCTGCCACTATAAATTTCGCCAATAGATGTGTTCAATTTCACCCGTTGCAGGATGAACGGCTCACAAGATGTGGCTTAAAAAACCGCTTACCTTTGATCGGACGGCACGGCATCCGCCATCAGCGGATCCAGCGCGTCCAGATGCTCATGGACCTTGCGGCGGAAGGTGCCGGTCGCGGCGAGCGAGATCGCCGCGATAAAGAGCGGCGGCAACGCGACCCAACACACCATCGTCCAGCCATAGGTTTCCAGCAGGCCGCCGGAAATGAACGAGCCGATCGCGACAAAACCGAACACGACGAAGTCGTTGAAAGCCTGGACCCGCGTTCGCTCTTCCGTGCGGTAGCATTCCAGCACCAGCGACGACGCGCCCAGGAACGCGAAATTCCAACCCAGCCCCAACAGGATCAGCAGAACCCAGAAATGCGTCTGGGTGATTCCGGCAAGGCCGGTTGCGATCGAACAGACCGTCAGCGCCAGACCCGCCAGCACGATGCGGCCCGCGCCGAACCGGGTGATCAGGCTGCCGGTGAACAGGCTAGGCGCATACATGGCGATGACATGCCATTGCAGGCCCAAAGCTGAGGATTCGAGAGAAAGACCGCAGATCTTCATCGCCAGCGGCGCCGCCGTCATGATGAAGTTCATCAGCAGATAGCTGATCACGCCGCAGATGATCGCGGCGACGAATTTGCGCTGACGCACGATCTCGATCAGCGGGCGGCCGCTGCCACTATTTTCGTTCGCAAGCTGCGGGATCGATATGCCGGCCAAAATCAATCCGCACAGCACCGCCAGCGCCGCCATTGCCAGATAGCTGGCGAGGAAAAGATAAGGCGGCAGCAGCTTCATCGTATGCGTGACGATCTGCGGACCCAGCACGCCCGCGAACACGCCGCCGATCATCACGATGGAAAGCGCCCGCGCCCGCTGCTCTTGCGGCACGCAGTCTGCCGCCGCGAAACGGAACGACAGCACGGCCGCCGCATAGGCGCCGCCCAGGAACATAGCTGCCGAGAACAGCCAGAAGGATCCCAAAAGCACCGCCAGGGCAGCGATCAGGCCCGAGGTCATGCCGGCTACGGTGCCGGTGCGAAATGCGGCCTGGCGGCCATGCCGCCGGGCGATGGCACCAATCGGCAAAGTGCAAGCCGCCATGCCCACCACGAAAACAGAGATCGGAAATGTCGCCAGAGCCTTGTTGGGCGCCAGCATGTCGCCCACGATGGCGCCGGTGGCATAGACGATGACGGAATTGGCGCTGCCGAATGCCTGCGCAACTGCAAACCGGATCATGTTGTTCCGGATTTGCGCCTTACCCATGCCGGCTTCGTGGCTTTGCGATATCCCAGACATTCCAGATATTCCCCTGGCCAGATGGTTCACCGGCCCTTTGTCACAAGGGGATTTTCCTATCGTCAGTGTGTGCAATCCGCAAGCATTCAACCGGAATGGCGGGTCTGCGCCATTTCGGCATAGCGCTGGCGGTATTGTTTGAGGCCCAGCCAGGTGATGCAAAAAGTGAGCGGCCCCAGCACCAGGGCGGTGGTCGACAGGGCATGCGGCAAGGCCCGCGCGCCCGTAAAGACAAAGTCGCTGAGAAAGGCCGGCAGGATCGGCCCCATGCTGACGCCGAACAGTCCTGTGGCCAGCAGGAAGGTTGCGCCCAGCTGGGCCCGCAGATGATTGGGCGCCACCATCTGAATGGCAGATGGAATCAGAACCGGCGTGAAGCCGATAAAGAATTTATAGGGGATCAGAAGCCCCGCCATGATCGTCGCACTGGGCGCGAGCGGTAAAATGCAGGCCGGGATCATGATGCCCAATGCCGCCCAGGCCGTCAGTTTCAGGCATGCATCGCTTTGCCCCCGTGCAAGCGCGCGGCTGGAATACCAGCCGGCAAACAGAAGGCCGAGTGGGCCGCCGATCAGGGAGGATATGCCGTTCATGCGGCCGGTTTCGCGCGCCGTCCATCCCCAGGTTCGGATGAACAACTCCGGATACCAGGAATCCGTATACGCGATCACGGAGAACATCGCGGACCCGACAAACAGCGACAGCGACATCAAAGGATAATGCCGCAGGAAGGCAAACACTTCTGCGAAGGGAATGTTCCCGGAGGTCATCGGCGCTTTCACCGCGCCGGTACGCGCCGGCTCCCGAAGCGTGGAAACCCACAATGCGATCAACAGCCCTGGAAATCCAATGACGATGAAAACCAGATTCCAGGGCCGCATCGCGCCGAAAACCGGCACGACGACATCGGGGGTCTTCTGGAGCAATCCGACCACTTCGCCGCCGATGATGAGGGCGAGCCCCGCGCCGATGAACAGGCCCAACACATAGACGCTCATGGCACGCGGCAGGCGGGTCTTGTCGAAAGAATCCGAGAGCAAGGAATAAGCAGAAGGTGACAAGGTCGCCTCGCCCACGCCGACGCCGATACGGCCCAGAAACAAGACCGGATAGGTACGCGCGAAACCGCACAACACCGTCATCATGCTCCATACGGTGATGCCGATGGCGATCAGGTTTTTCCGATTGTAGCGGTCGGCCAGATATCCGATCGGCAAACCCATCAGGGTGTAGAAAATACCCAGAGCGCCGCCGGTGAGGAGCGAGAATTCAAAATCGGTGATGTGAAGATCGCGGCGGATCGGCCCCACCATCAGATACAGGATCTGGCGGTCGAGGAACGACAACACATAGGCCACCATCAGGACGCCTGCGACATACCAGGGGTAAAAGCGCCGCAAGCCTGTCACGGATACGGGCACCGGTTCTGCGGTAACAACGGGATCTGCATGCACGGTGTGGAATCCTTCCATTAGAGGCGGTTCCGGCAATCGTTACGGTTCACCCGCGTTACTTTTCATCGCGTTACTTTTCACCCAAGGGATTTGGCGGCGGCGGATTTGCAGGCGGCACGAAGGGATGAATCAAAGGCCAGGGGCTTGGCATCTCCCCGACCTGCACTTCAATAAGCGACGGACCGCCGGCGATTTCAGCCGCTTTCAGCGCGGCGGCAAGACCGGCTGGCGAATCCACCCGTTCGGATCGCACGCCAAAGGCCTGGGCCAGCAGTTGGAAGTCGGGATTCTGCAATTCGACCGCGAAGGTGCGCCCGAAGGTGCGCTTCTGGATGCGCTGCACATTGCCAAACCGCCCGTCCGCGAAGACGATGGTGGTGAGGTTGAATTGGTATTTCGCAGCAGTCGCCAGCTCCTGAAGCGCCCAGCCGAAACCGCCATCGCCGGTGACCGAAACCGTGCGCTTACCGGGCGCGCCCACCGAAACGCCCAATGCCGTGGGAAAGCCGTAACCCAAGGTGCCCTGGAAGCCCGGAGTTATGAGGCCCTGCGGCGCGTGAACCTTATAGGCGATGTTGGCGAAATAACCGATCTGGGTCAGTTCGCTGACCAACGTCGCATCGTCGGCGATGTGATCGCGCAGCACGGCAACATAATCGGCTTGCGGTTTGATCGCGTCGGTCTGGACATCTTCCCAGACTTTCACCTTGGCAACATCGCCCGCCCGCGACGGGCGTTTTGTGACGCCGCCAATCGCGGCATCGATCGCCGCAAGCCCAAGGCGCACATCGCCAAGAAGATTCAGCCCGGACTGTCGCGGTGCGGCGAAAGCGGCTTCGTCGATATTGAGATAGATCAGCTGGCAGTGAGGCGAAACTAGAATCGGTTTGGCTATGGCATCCATGAACCGGCTACCCGCCACCAGAACGACATCGGCATGCGGCAGGACGCAGCGGCCGCCAAGTGTGGAAAGCGCCAGCGGATGGCGGGCCGATACGGCGCCCCGCGCGCCTTCCGTCATAACGATGGGCGCCTGGAGTTTTTCGGCCAGAGCTTGCAACGCTTCGCCGGCCGTGCCCGCGCCCCCGCCGGCATAGATCACGGGAGACTTCGCGGCCCCCAAAAATTCGGCCGCTCGCGCAACAGATGGCGCATCCACGGGTGTGGGCGCGAAAGGCGCCGCGTCGAAATATCGGACATCTTCGACTACCCCTTGAAGCACATCCGGCGGCAGCTCCAGCGCCACCGGTCGTGGTCGGCCCGACCGCAACTGTGAGAAGGCTTCGTGCACCAGCGCGGGAATCTCGCCCGGCGCACGCGCGATGCCGTGCCATTTGGTGAGGGTTTTCAAAATCCCGGACTGATCGGCGATTTCGTGCAGCATGCCGAAGCCCTTGCCGATGGTGGGCGACGGGATCTGCCCGGCGATGAACAGCACGCGCGCATTACAGGCCCAGGATGTCGCCAGGCCCGCCAGCGCATTGAGCATGCCCGGGCCTGGCACCATCATGCACACGCCTTCCTTGCCGCTGGTGCGGGCGTAACCATCCGCCATGTAGGACACGGCCTGTTCGTGCCGGGGCACGACGAATTGAATGTCAGGCGCTGCATCGCAAAGCGCATCGACCGCCCAGTCCAGTTGCACACCCGGAATTCCGAATATGATCCGGACGCCCTCGCGGCGCAGCTGCTCGACAAGCGCCTGGCCCCCCGTGGTCATATCTTCTGCTCCATCATGCCCATGCGCTATCGGGGTTGGGGGCGGGTTATCGCCTTGGGCGAACAATATTCTTCCAGGCCATAACGGCCATTCTCACGGCCGAGGCCCGATTGTTTCACCCCGCCAAACGGCGCGGCCAGATCAAGGGATGGCCCATTGAGGATGACCTGGCCCGTCCGCATCTGTCGCGCGACGCCTTCCGCCCGCTCCAGGCTTTCCGACCACACGCCGCCCGACAGGCCATACTGGCTGTCATTGGCGATCTGGATCGCATCGGCTTCATCGGCATAGCCGATGATCGACAGCACGGGTCCAAATGTCTCTTCACGGAAAATCGTCATGGCGCGGGTGACATTGGACAGGATTGTCGGCGCCACATAGGCACCTTTGGACAAGCCCGCAGGCTGACCGGATCCACCGCACAAGAGGGCCGCGCCCTCTTTCACGGCGCCGTCTATTGCCTCTCGCACCTTTTGTTGTTGCGTGCGATTGGCCAGCGGTCCCAGCCGGTTCGCCGGGTCGATGGGATCACCCAAGGTCCAGGCCTTGGCGGCTTCCACTGCGATGGCCTCGGCTTGTGCCCGCCGCGACTGCGGCACGATCAGGCGCGACAGCGCCGCACAGACCTGGCCCGAATTGATGAAGGCCTGGCCCAATGCCGCCGGAATGATTTTTTCCAGCTCGGCGTCATCCAGGATGATGTTGGCGGACTTGCCGCCCAGTTCCAGCGCCGTCTTCTTCAATTCGCGGCCGGCGATTTCCGCAACCGCCCGTCCCCCGCGCGTCGATCCGGTGAAGGACACCATGTCCACGTCCGGCTGGGCCACCAGCGCCGCCCCGGTTTCGCGGCCGCCAAGCACCATGTTGAATACGCCGGGCGGCGTTCCCGCGGCATGGAAAATCTCGGCCAGGATGGTGGCGTCCAGCGGCGTCACTTCGCTGGGCTTCAGGACCACGGTGCAGCCTGCTGCCAGCGCGGGCGCGATCTTGGCCAGGATCTGATGCAGAGGAAAATTCCAGGGCGTGATCGCCACCACCACGCCGATGGGATCGTTCTGGACGATGGAACGGCCCAGGTCGCGATCATTCAGTGCCTCCGCGACCGCCAGGGTCGCGCGGATATCCCCCATCGCCAACCCGATCTGGGCGGCTTTGGAAAAACCAATGGGGCATCCCATCTCCGCCGTGATCAGGCTTGCCAGTTCATCGGCGCGCGCCTCGATGCCGGCGCGCACCCGTTCCAGCAAGGCGATCCGTTCCGGCAAGGGTGTTTGCGACCAGCGTCCGAACGCCTTGCGCGCGGCGGATGCGGCCCGGGCGGCATCCGCCGCGGACCCTGCCGTTGCCTCGGCAAGCAAAGCCTCGGTGGCGGGATTGATTACCGAGATGGTGGGGGTCGTCGACGAAGCGGCGTGCCAGGCGCCATCTATATAATGTGAGCGTCCGGCCTGCATGGTCAGGAACCCTTCGCTTCCAGGCTGGTGCCGGCATCGAGATGAATCAGATCCTGGCCGGCATCGAATGCAACGCCCATGGGATCCTTGCCGGCGGCAATTGCCTCGAGCTGGCGCCGGAATACATGCCGCAGCTTCGAGACACCCATATCGGTCGACGCCAGATGTTCTTCCGAATGAAGCGTGATCTCGCCCTGGCTGACCTGGGCCTCGAAATCGCCCGGGAATTTCCGGTGCTCTTCCTCGCTCAGTTCGTGCCAGAGCTTGCCGTTGAAATGCGAACGGATCTTGGAGAGTGCGCCGGCTTCGGTGACACGGCCCGCCGAATAGATCCGAAAACTCGTATCGTCGATGGGCAGGACCCATCCCAGAAGATTGCACGATCCTTCGCCTTCGGCGCGCGGACTGGCGACAGCGCGAATGGTGGGAAGCACGGCCTCCGTGATGCGGCGATGCGTGCCGCCTTCGATATCCCGCAACTGAACGGAAAGGACACCGCGATCCGTATATTCGAACTTCACACGCGGCATCACCGACATTTTCGCCACGAACTGGTTGCCGCTGAAAGCGCCATGCAGGATCGGAACGTGAAACGGATCCATCACATTCTCGAAATGCTGCAACCAGTTACAGGGAACGATGGCAGCGCCGCCGCTGCCGATGCTGCTGTCGTCCGCTTCGATGAATTCGCTAGGCGCCAATTCTTCCAGAATATTGTAGCGCGGCAGGACCGGCTGCCTGTCGGGTGGGCCCATATAGGCGAAAATCAGCCCATAACGCTCCTGTAGTGGATAATAGGGCTGACGGATATTCTTGCGGGTGGCCTTGCCATGATCAGGCTCGCAAGGCTGATCGACGCAGCGCCCATCCACCGCGAACATCCAGCCGTGATAACAGCAACGGATGCCTTCTTCTTCCACCCGACCATAATAAAGAGACGCGCCGCGATGGGCGCAGCGATGGTGGACAAGCCCGGGGCGCCCCGCCTTGTCACGAAAGAGTATCAGATCTTCACCCAGGGCCCGGACCCGGCGCGGCGTCTCGTTGGCGTCGGCCGCAAGCCCGACGGGATGCCAATAGCGGCGGAGCAGCTCGCCCATTGGCGTGCCCGCCCCTACGCGCGTCAGTTCTTCGAAAGACGTCGGCTGCTGGCGTCCATAAGCGGTGGATTGTCGAAGCATGCCTTCCTCCCGACGCGGTACCGAGCCCTTTTGTATCACATTCCTGCGGTTCGCCGCCGGACGGAGGCCATGCTTTGCAGGTGCCGCAATTTCGAAGGGCGTCATCCAGCGTGGATTAATTTAACATGTTATCTTTCGCTGGCAAGGCGGAAGGTGTGGTTTGGAGTTCGCTTGCATTACTTAACATGTTTATTATCATGGCCGCCTTGCTGGAGACCCCGCCATGACGAATGCGCGCCGCGCCGCTGCCCAAGCCGCCATCGGGCGGATGCCCGCTCCCCTTGGTCATTTCGTGAATGGCCAATCGCTTCCCGGGTCCGGCGAAGCCTTCGCGGTGACCGAACCCGCCACCGGCGAAACCATCGGCATGGTTTGCGACGCGACCGAGCCAGAGCTGAACCAGGCCGTCGCCGCCGCCAAAGCTGCCTTTCCGAAATGGGCCGCGACGCCCGGCGATCGGCGCAAAGCCATCCTGCACAAGATCGCCGATCTCATCGAAGCGCGGGCCGAGGAAATCGCCGCTGTGGAATGCCTGGACGCAGGGCAATGCTGGCGCTTCATGTCGAAGGCGGCCATTCGCGGTGCGGAGAATTTCCGCTTCTTCGCCGACCGCGCACCGATGGCGAATGATGGCCAGACCCTCCCCACCCAGGATCACTTGAACTACACCACCCGCGCACCCATCGGGCCGGTCGCCGTGATCACGCCCTGGAATACGCCGTTCATGCTCTCGACCTGGAAGATAGCACCGGCTTTGGCGGCGGGCTGCACGGTGGTTCACAAGCCCGCGGAATGGGCCCCCTATTCCGCGCGTCTCTTGGTCGAGATTGCTCGCGACGCCGGCTTGCCGGACGGCGTGTTCAACTCGATCAACGGCCTGGGCGAAACCACGGGAAAACGCCTGACGGAGCATAGCGACATCAAAGCGGTGGCCTTTGTCGGGGAATCCAAGACCGGTTCGGCGATCATGCGGCAAGGCGCCGACACGCTGAAGCGGGTGCATTTCGAGCTGGGCGGGAAAAACCCCGTCATCGTTTTCGACGACGCCGATCTGGAACGCGCCTTGGATGCGGCGATTTTCATGATCTACTCCCTCAATGGCGAGCGCTGCACATCCTCTTCGCGCGTTCTCATTCAGTCGTCGATCTATGACCGCTTCGTCGAACAGTTGGCGGCGCGCGTGCGCAAGTTGAAAGTGGGTGACCCTTTCGACCCGGCCACGGAAGTCGGCCCCCTGATCCATCCCAAGCATCGGTCCAAGGTGATGGGATATATGGACGTGGCGCGGCAAGACGGCGCCACCATTGCGGCGGGCGGGAACGCGATGACCGGCAACGGATATTTCGTTCAGCCGACCCTGTTCGCCGGCGCCAGCCAGTCGATGCGAATTGCAAAGGAAGAGATTTTCGGCCCCGTCCTGACCGCGATTTCCTTCACCGATGAAGCCGACGCCATCGCCAAGGCCAATGACATTGTCTATGGCCTTGCCGCTTATCTATGGACGAACGATATCCAGCGCGCCTTGCGGGTGTCCGAGGCGCTGGAGGCCGGCATGGTCTGGGTCAACAGCGAGAATGTTCGGCATCTGCCCACGCCGTTCGGCGGCACCAAGGCAAGCGGCATCGGGCGCGATGGCGGTGACTGGAGCTTCGACTTTTACATGGAGACCAAGAATGTCGCCCTGGCGCGGGGCAATCACAAGATTCAGCGCCTGGGCGTCTGAGATTTCAATCGCTTTCCGGCCGGATCGCATCCGTAAAGGCGTGCAACTCCGCGATGAGCTTCTTCAGGCGCTCGTCCCCGAATTTGAGCGCGTAATTGTCCAGTTGCCGCAACGTGCGGCGCGCGGTGCCCTGGATCAGAGATCGACCGGGGGCCGTCACGGAAACAATGGAGCCCCGGCCATCCCGGGGGTTGTTCTTGCGCAGCACCAAGCCGCGATCGGCCAGATCCTTGATAATCCGGGACAGGCTGGGGCCGAACAGAAGCGCAGAGTCCGCCAGCGTCTTCAGATCCATCGGGCCCGCCCCATCCAGCACGCGCAGGACACGCCATTGCTGCTCGGTGACCCCGGCTTCGTTCAGCATGGGTCGAATGGGCGCCATCACCGCCTCGCGGGCGGCCAGCAACGTGCCGGCCAGGGATTGCCGATAGGGCAGCAACTTTCTTGCTTTTTCCAGCTTGGGCTTGTCGCGGATTCTACGTGGCAAGGGATCAACTTTTTCTATTTAACGTGTTAAATATATGCCCGGTTTGGGGAAAGGTGGCAACGGATGATCGCGGGAAACATTTATGGTGTTGTCCTGAACGATCGTCCGCAGCTTGCGCAAATGGCAGATGCTTTTGCAATGCCGCCCTATAAGGCGCCGCCGCAGGCCCCGGTTCTGTATCTCAAGACGCGCAACTGCCTGATGACCCGCGCCGACGGCATCGCGCTGGATGCCGATCTCACCGAGGTCGAAATCGCCGCCACTTTGGGCCTGATGTTCGGAGGCGCGGCCACGAAAGTATCGTCCGCAAATGCGTTGGATTGTGTGGCAAGCGTCTGTCTCGCCCTGGACATCAGCGAACCCGAAAGCAGCTATTATAGGCCGGCCGTGCGGCAACGCTGCCGCGATGGCTTCCTGCCGCTGGGGCAGCCCGGCTCGTTCGACCGGAATCTGTTCGGCGCCGACATCATCACGTCCGTCAATGGCGCCAAGGTTCATGCATGGTCGCCGCAGCGACTGGCGTGCGACGCCGCGACCCTGATCGCCGACATCAGCAGTTTCATGACCCTGGCGGCGGGCGACTTGCTGTTGATCGGGCTGCCGCATGACGCGCCCCACGCGAAACGGGGTGACCAGGTGCATATCAGATGCACAGGTCTTGCGCCTCTCGCCATACGCTTCCAATCCGCGACCACCGCATGAAGCGCGCCCGCATCGCTCACAAGGGATCCGCTGTCTGGGCCGATCTGGTCAAAAACGATACCGTTTTGCGCCTTGGCAATGGTGAAACCCTTCCTGTCGCCACCGCGCATTGGCTCCCACCGGTCACGCCGGGCGCGAGCATCTTTGCGCTTGGGCTCAACTATGCCGATCATGTCAAGGAACTGGGTTTCAAGACGAAAGAACCGCCGCTCGTCTTTCTGAAGGGCGCGAATACACTGGTCGGCCACCAGGGCGAGACGGCACGGCCAACCGATGCGAACCAGATGCATCCGGAATGTGAGCTTGTCGCCGTCATCGGCACGCCTGCCCGCAACGTCCGCGCCGAAGATGCTCTGCGCCATGTCGGCGGTTATGCGATCGCCTGCGATTATGCCATCCGCGAATATCTCGAGAATTATTATCGCCCGAATTTGCGGGTGAAGAACCGTGACGCCACGACGCCCCTGGGGCCATGGATCGTCGAGGCGGGCGATATTCCCGACCCCCAAAATCTTGCCTTACGCACATTCGTGAATGGTCAGCGGGTCCAAGACGGTTCGACGGCGGACATGGTGCTCGATGTTGCCGGCCTGATCGCTTATCTTTCCCAAACAATGACGCTTTTACCGGGTGACATGATCCTGACGGGAACACCGCAAGGTGTTCATTTCTGCGCGGCAGGCGACGAAGTGATCTGCGAGATCGAAGGCATTGGGCGCCTTGCCAACCGCCTGGTCGCGGAGCTGGCGCCATGAGCCTTTATCAACTTTCCAAGTTGTTGTTTCACCTCAACCGCGACGAAGACCTGAAGCGGAAATTCAAGATCGCGCCGCAAGAGGCGATCGCATCATTCGGACTGAGCGATGACGAGCGCCGCGCCGTGCTCGAGCCGGATATCGGCCTTCTCTATGTCCTGGGCGTCAACGGGCAGATATTGATGCATTTCGCCGCCTTCAGCGGCATCGAATGGTCTGATTACCTTCAACGCATGCGCGACGGTGTCAAACGGCATGGACCTGTTCGGGCCGGAATCTATGCCATGCTGTCCGCTGTCGATGAGAAAGTGGCAGGGTCATGAGCCTGGTATTCAGCGGGGTCTGCAGCCATGCCCCTGGCATCACGGGCCGGTCGGAACGGGCTGATCCGTCGCTCCGCGACCCGTTCTACAAAGCCTTTGGCGAGATGCGCGACGCCTTGCACGCCACACGGCCGGATGCGCTGATCGTGATCGCCGCGGAACATTTCGCCAATTTTTTCATGAACAACATGCCCGCCTATGCCTTGGGCATGGCGGAAAATTATGACGGACCGATTGAGGATGCACAGTGGCTTCGCATCCCGCGCCGGACCATTCGCGGCAATCCCGATCTGTCGCGCCGCCTGATCGTCGAAGTGCAGCAGACCGTCGATGTCGCCTATGCCGAAGAATGGCGTTTCGATCACGGCATCATGGTGCCGCTGCATTTTCTCGATCCGGACAATCGGCTTGCTGTCATCCCCGGCAATATCAACTGCCAGGGGCCGCCGTTGACGCCGCTGCACCGGGCCTGGGCATTTGGTGAAGCGCTGCGCCGCGCCGCCGACGCCGTGCCGGAGCGGGTCGCACTGGTCTGCACCGGCGGCATCTCGCATTGGCCCGCGACGCCGGACAGCGGCATGATCAATGTCGATTGGGACAAGGACTTCCTGGATCGCTGGGCCCGGCAGGACAAGGCCGCCATGCTCGCCTACACCGATGCAGAAACCTATCGCGACGCCGGTCAGGGCGGATTTGAAATCCGCACCTTCGTCGCGGCAGCCGCGGCAGCTCGGGGCAAGGGCACAGTCCATTTCTATGCGCCAATCCCCATCTTCGCCGTCGGCTGCACGGTCGCCACCCTGGAGATTGTCTGATGGCCCATGCCGTCGTCGAATGGACGTCCAATCTGGAAGGCGAAGCGGACATTCGCGGCCTGCTGGAGCTGATCGCGGCGGCCATGCGCAATTCCGGCGGCGTTTTTCCCTGGGGCGGTATCCGAGTGCGCGCCATCCGGTTGGATGATTATGTCATAGCCGATGGCAAGGCGGACGACGCCTTTGTCAATGTCACGGTCAAGATGGCCGCTGGCCGGAGCACCGAATTCAAGAAGACCTTCTTCACCGACCTCTTCGAGCAGATCAAAACTCATTTCGCAGAGCTTTATGCTAGGCGCCATCTCGCTTTGTCCTTGTATGTCGAGGAAACCGACGAAGCCGGCAGTTTCAAGCACAATAATATTCACAAGCGTTTCAAAAAGGATTCCTGATGCCGTTATCGGACGCACAGATCGCGGACATGGCGTCCCAGCTGGATGACGCTGAAAAAAACCGCCAGCAGATCGGCCTTTTTTCGCGCGAGCAACCGGGAATGACCATCGAAGACGGCTATCAGGTGCAACGCGCCTGGATCGCGGGCAAGCTGGCGGGAGGCCGCAAGCTGATCGGGCACAAGGTTGGCCTCACCAGCCGCGCCATGCAGCGCTCGTCCAACATCAACGAACCAGATTATGGCGCCCTGCTGGACGACATGCTGTTCGCCAACAAGGGTGACATTCCCGCAGCCCGCTTTATCGAGCCGCGTGTGGAAGTGGAGCTTGCCTTCATCCTGAAGGACCGCCTTTCAGGCCCCGGTTGCACGATCTCCGACGTGATGAATGCGACCGATCATATCGCGCCCGCCATCGAGATCATCGATGCCCGCATCCGCCGGATCGACACGGAAACTGGCGCCACCCGCAAAGTGTTCGACACGATCTCCGACAACGCGGCCAGCGCGGGGCTGGTCGTCGGCGGCCAACCCATCCCCGGCACGGTCGATCTGCGCTGGGTATCGGCCCTGATCCATCGCAATGGCGTGATCGAGGATTCCGGCGTCGCGGCAGCTGTGCTTGGACATCCCGCATTGGGCGTGGCATGGCTTGCTAACAAATTGTCGGAATGGGATGAATCCCTGCAGCCGGGCGAGATTGTCCTTTGCGGAAGTTTCACCGCACCGGTCTTTGCCGCCCCCGGAGACAATTTCCACATCGATTTCGGTCCCCACGGCAACATCTCGGTTCGGTTCGCATGAACAAACTCAAACAGGCCCTCGCAGCGCATCGCCCGCAGATCGGTCTGTGGCAGGCCCTGGCCAACGCCTATACCGCCGAGATCTGTGCCGGCGCGGGCTATGACTGGCTTCTGTTCGACGGGGAGCATGCCCCCAACACCATCCAGACGTTGCTGGCGCAACTCCAGGCGGTAAAAGCCTATCCCGTGGAAGCAGTAGCACGCCCGCCGGTGGGCGATCCGGTCGTCCTCAAGCAATATCTCGATATCGGTTTCCGCTCGCTCCTCATTCCCATGGTCGAAAGCGCCGCCCAGGCCAAGATGCTGGTCGCCGCGACCCGCTTTCCACCCCATGGCATTCGCGGCGTCGCCAGCGCCACCAGCCGCGCCTCGGGTTTCGGGGCGAACGCCCAATATCTCGAAAACACGCATGCGGATATCTGTCTTGTCCTACAGATCGAAAGTAAAGCCGGCTTGGCCACGATCGAAGACATCGCAGCCGTCGAAGGCGTGGACGGCCTGTTCATCGGTCCCGGAGACCTGGCCGGCGGATTGGGTCATCTGGGCGATTCCACGCATCCAGACGTGGTATCCGCGATTTCCCAAGCTTTGACGCGCATCCGGTCGGCGGGAAAAGCTGCCGGCATTTTCGCGGCCTCGGCCGACGCGGCGAGCCGGTATATCCAGTCGGGTGCCTGTTTTGTTTCCATAGGCACGGACACGGGTTTGCTTTTTAATAGCGCATCGGCCTTGCGCCGGAGCGTGAAATTATAACGGCTGAACGCCGGCCATTGATCCTTCGGGGGGACGAAAATGAAACACACATGCATGGCGGCCTTGATCGTGGCCGGCGCCTTGGCGTTCGGTGTGCCGGCATCGGCCGCCGAACTGCAAGGCAAGTCGCTGCTGGGCGAGCCGCTTTACATCACCCAGCAGATCGGTTTCCCGCCCGCCCAGATGGACAATCTTGTGAAGGCCACCGCAGAGGCGAAGAGCGATTTCGAGAAGTCGGTCACGCCCGACACAGCCACTTGGTATGCGCGTCTTTTGATGTACCAAAATCACATCCTGGATTCGATCGCGGTCCTGGACCGGGGCCTGAAGCAATATCCGACCTCGGGCAAATTGTTGCGCCACCGCGCCCAGCGTTATCTCACCTTGCGCGAATTCGACAAGTCGATCGCGGATGGCCTTGCGGGCGTCAAATATTATGAAGGCCAGCCGATCGAGCGCGAAAAGCCAGGCCCGGCCTATTTCCCCGGCGATCCCGACATGGTGCAGATGTATCTGCATTATCACCTGGGCCAGGCCTATTACGGCAAGCACGACTATGCCAATGCCCAGAAATCATTCGCCAGGGCGCGCGAAATCGCCGCGTTCAGCCGCGACAACGAGACCGAATCCTCCACCGTCTATTGGATGTTCCTTTGTGCCGCCCGCGACGGTCGAACAGCGGAGGCGCGGAAAATTCTCGACGGCTATCGGCAGACGCTTTTCGAGGTTCACCCCAAAGGCGACTCCGACACCTATTTCGACGGCATCCAGCTCTTCAAGGGCAACAGGCCCACCAGCTCGATGTTCAGCACCAGCGATGGCGGCCAGCCTTTTGCCACCCCGGACGGCGTGATCGCCTCGACCAGCTACAGCATCGCGCAATATTACCTGCTGATGGGCGAACGCGACAAAGCCAAGCCCTGGCTGGCGCGCTCCATTCAGGTCAAGGGCTGGGGCTATTTCGCGCGCATCCAGGCCGAAGCGGACTGGAAGCTTCTATATCCGAAC
Organism: Pseudomonadota bacterium; assembly: GCA_040389405.1. Lineage (GTDB taxonomy): Bacteria > Pseudomonadota > Alphaproteobacteria > Micropepsales > Micropepsaceae > Rhizomicrobium. Next base: position 1,016,747 of record JAZJZY010000003.1, read on the forward strand.
GAAATGCCCGCCCCGGTGGCCGACACACCGAAATAATTGCGGAACGGCAGGCACCACAGCCATAATATTGGCCATCGGCCCCGCGTTGGGGGTTAACCGGACGCGGGCGCTGTCCCTATAGTGGGGCATGCTCGAAACCTCCCCCCTCATCGCCGCGATTGTCGTCGGTCTCGCTCTGGCTTTTGTTTTCGGTACCGTTGCCCAGCGGCTCAAGCTTCCGCCACTGGTGGGGTATCTGCTGGCCGGGGTTGCGGTGGGGCCCTTTACGCCCGGTTTTGTGGCCGACCAGCATTTGACCCTGCAGCTGGCGGAGATCGGCGTCATCCTGCTGATGTTCGGCGTCGGCCTGCATTTTTCCATGAAGGACCTGATGTCGGTGCGCGCCATCGCGGTGCCCGGCGCGGCCTTGCAGATGGCGGCGGTGACCGTGCTGGGCTTCGGCGCGGCATGGCTGTTCGACTGGCCGCTGGCATCGGGTTTGGTGTTCGGCCTGTGCCTTTCGGTGGCCAGTACCGTGGTGGTGCTACGGGCGCTGCAGGATCGCCGCCTAATGGAAAGCGAGCGCGGCCGCATCGCCATCGGCTGGCTGGTGGTGCAGGATCTTCTCACTGTCCTGGCCTTGGTGATCCTGCCGCCGCTGGCAAGCGCCATGAAGGGTGGAGACATTCACCCCCTGATCGTGGTCAAGGCCCTGGCCCTGACCTTCGGAAAACTGGCGATCTTTGCCGCGCTGATGTTGCTGGTGGGACGGCGCGTCATTCCGGCAGTGCTGCACTACATCGCCCATACCGGAAGCCGCGAGCTGTTCCGCCTGGCGGTGCTGTCAGTGGCGCTTGGGGTCGCATTCGCCGCGGCGGAACTGTTCGGTGTTTCCATCGCGCTGGGCGCCTTCTTCGCCGGTATGATCCTCTCCGGCTCGCCCCTCAGTCAGCGCGCAGCGGAGGAATCGCTGCCGCTGCGCGATGCGTTCGCCGTGCTGTTCTTTGTCTCTGTCGGCATGCTGTTCAATCCGCTGATCCTGCTCCGCCAGCCGGGCATGATCGCATTGACCTTCGCGGTCGTGACGATGGGTGGCGGCGGCATCGCTTTCCTGCTGCTGCGCCTGCTGGGCCAGAAGACGGCGGCGGCCCTGATCATCGCGGTCAGCCTGGCGCAGATCGGCGAATTCTCTTTCATCCTGGCCGATCTCGGCATCGGGCTGAGGGTCCTTCCGGTCGAGGCTCGTGATCTGATCTTGGGCACATCCATACTCTCGATCCTTCTTAATCCCCTGCTGTTCTGGCTGGCCACCCGCGACCGCGTGCAAGAGCCGACCAAGGCGCCGGAGCCGAAAGTACCGAAAAAACCTGTGTTGCAGCCCACTGCTCTCACCGGCCATGCCGTGTTGGTCGGCTTCGGCCGTGTGGGGCGGCTGGTGGCGCAGGAGTTGAAGGACAAGCCCCTGCTGGTGATCGAGGAGGCCCAGGATGCGACCGAGAAATTGCGCGCAGCGGGCATCGAGCACATCACCGGCAATGCCGCACAAGGCGACGCGCTGACCGCCGCCAATATCGCGGGGGCCACGATGCTGTTCGTGGCGATCCCCGAAGCTTTCGAGGCCGGCCAGATCGTGGAGCAGGCGCGCCGCGCCAATCCAACACTCAGGATCGTGGCGCGTGCTCATTATGATGCCGAAGGAGACCATCTCATCGCCCGGGGCGCCGACAAGGTGATCATGGGCGAACGCGAAATCGCCCATGCCATGATTGGCTGGGCTATGCCGGACCTACCGCAGACTCAATCCATTTAGGCCTTCATGCAGGGGGAAATGCTCCAATGAAACAATCGACGGCAGGGCGATCGTTGATCGCAGGCTTTTTGGGGACCTTATTGAGCATCTCGCCTTCTCTGGCGGCCGCACCGGCGGATACCGACGCATATGTCGCGAAAGCCATGGCGGCATTCGGTACCCCCGGCCTGTCCCTGGCCATCGTGCAAGACGGCAAGCCCGTGCTGGCCAAGGGCTATGGCCTGCGGCAGATCGATACCGCTCAAAAAGTGGACGCCCACACGGCGATCCCCATCGGATCGGAATCGAAAGCTTTCACATCCGCCGCACTCGCCATCCTGGTGGACCGCAAGAAGCTGAAATGGACCGATCTGGTCAAGGACAGGCTGCCGGACTTTCAGATGTACGATCCCTATGTCACCGCCCATATGACAGTGCGGGATCTGCTCACGCACCGCAGCGGGCTCGGCCTGGGCGAAGGCGATTTGATGCTGTTTCCCAACACCGACCGCAACCGGGCCGAGCTGGTGCATGCACTGCGTTATCTGAAGCCGGCGACAGGATTCCGAGAATCCTACGCCTACGACAACATCCTTTATATCGTCGCCGGCGCGCTGGTCGAAGCCGTATCGGGACAGAGCTGGGAGAATTTCGTCCGGCAGAATATCTTTCAGCCCGTGGGCATGGTCGATGCCCATACGAGCTACGACCCGAATGCCGCCAACAAAGTCGCGCTACACGTGCGCGCCAGCGGCCCGATCCAGGGCGTTTCGCGGCAAAGTCTTTTGCCGCATGGCGAGGCCGAGGTTCTTGCTCCGGCCGGCGGCATTAACGCCAGTGCCACGGATCTGGCGCGTTGGATGAATGTGCAATTGGCGCACGGCAAATTACCGGACGGAAAGCGAATCTTCAGCGAAGAACAGGCACGCGTGATGTGGGAGCCCGTTGTGGTCGTGCCACCGCAAGGCCCGCGCAGTGTCGCGCTGCTAAAGCCGGAGATGCAGAATTACGCCCTGGGCTGGTATGTGGAGATGTATCGCGGCCACAAGATCGTCCGGCATACCGGGGCGGTGGGCGGCGCCCTCGCTGCGCTTTATCTGATTCCGGAAAAGAACACCGGCATCGCTGTCACCATCAATTCGGAAGACGGCATGGCCATGGTCGCGGTGCTCTATCATCTGCTCGATCATTATCTTGACATACCGCCCACCGACTGGACGGCGGTGCTGCAGAAATCGCAGGCGGAAACCATCGCCAAAGCGCAGACAGCGATGAAGGCGCTGCCCAAACCCGATCCGCTCAATGGCGCCAAACCATCGCTCGCGCTGGCGGCGTATGCCGGCAAATACATGGACCCCTGGTATGGCAGCATGACCATTCGCGATGCCGGCCAAGGCAAGCTGTCGATCCGCTTTGATCGCACGCCGGGCATGGAAGGCGCACTGGAACCTGTTGCCGGCGACAAATTCCGCACCCGTTGGACCCAAGACGCCATCGAAGATGCTTATGTGAATTTTGCGGTCAAGGACGGCAAGATCGCGGGCGTCACCATGGCCGCCATTTCACCCCTGGCCGATTTCAGCTTCGATTATCAGGATCTGCATTTCACGAGAGCGGCCGCGAACTGACGGATCAAGGACCGACGGTGAGCTTGAGGGCGCGCGGTTCGTCGAGAAATTTGCGGCCGGCCGATACGATGTCGGCCGTGGTGACGCTCTCGAGAGAACCCGCATAATTGCGCGCCAAGGCCAGCTTATTGGGATCTTCCTGGGCGCGATCGAGCACGGACAGCCAATACCCATTGGTTTCCCGCACCTTGCGCAATTCCTGCAAGGCAGGACTTTTCGCGCGCGCCAAATCATCCGCAGTCAATTTTCCGTCTATCATCTCGCTCACGACCTGATCGACTGCGTCATAGAATTTCTTGGATTCACCGGGCGTCAACTGGGCCAATGCCTGGACATATCCGTAATCGAACACTTCCGACGACGCATTGCTCACTTGCGCCACATAGACCGTGCCGATACCGCGCAACCGGTCGAACAGCCGCTGCTCCATGATGTCGCTCATGAGTTGCAGGGTGGCCTGCTCCTTGATGTCGGGAAAGCGCCCATGGGTAGGCCAGATCACGCTGGCGATCTGCTGGTCGGTCTGGCCGGCCGTAACGATCTTGATCGCCAGATCGCCTTCGCTGGGAAAATGCGTTGCATTCTGCGGACCATGCTGTTCCCGCTGGTCGGACCGGGGTGCAAGCGCACCGAACGTCGCGGCGACGGAGCGGACGGCTTCGTCCACGCTTATGTCGCCGACAATCGTGACGTCGATGGCGCCGGTCGAAAGCGCCGGTGTCAGCAAAGCCCGCAGATCCTCCGGCTTGGTAAGTCGCGCCTCTTCAGCCGACGGCAGTGCCCAGCGCTTGTCGCCGTCATGAAGAAACTGTGGCGCCATCAGCCGCATGGTCGCGGCGGGGCTGGCGCCGGCCCGCAGCAATTGTGCAGCATAGGCATTCTTGCCTCGTTCGAAGGCCTCGGGCCGAAATCCCGGCGACTGCATATAGGCGGCGAAAACCTGGAGCTGGATGTCGATGTCGCGCGGCGTGGTTTGACCGGAAAAATTGAATCCGTCTTCGCCCATGCCGAACGAGGTGCGGTAATTCTTGCCCGTCAACGCACGCTGCATGTCGGTGTAAGACATGGTGCCGAGCCCGCCTTCGGCAAACATCCCCACCGCCCAGGCGGCCGTTAGGCGATCCTTGGGAAGGGCCAGACGGCCGCCCCCGACCTTGACCGAGACCAGCACTTCATTCGTGCGCAGCTTGGAAGGGCGGACGGTCAGCTTCACGCCATTGGCAAAACGCACGAATGTCGTGCCCAGATCGGGAATTTCTTTTCTCTCCGCCACCATACCGGGCGATCCGAAATCCGTGAAAGACCAGGATGACTTGGTTGTTGCCTCGGCGGTGGTCAGAGGCTCCGCCGCGATGGACTTTTCGATCTCGAGAAACGCCGCACGGACGCCGGTCTTGCCGCCTTCGATGTCATCGGTGCCGGACACGAAAATCAGCGGTCCGCCGCCACGGAAAAGAGTTCGCAGTGCCCGGTTGACGTCATCGGCGGCAAGGCCGGCAACATCCTCATTCAGGGCGGCGAGGTCCCTTGCCGGACTGGTATAGACATTGTCGGCGCTGACCTCCCGCAGAATCGCGTTGGCGATGTTTCTGCTGGGGCGGGTATCGGCGGCCGTGTTGGCATTCTCGATGGAATTGCGCAGCTCCGCGACGACCCGGTCGACCTCTTCCTGGGTGACGCCTGACCGCAACGCGCCCAGACGAATGCGATCCGCGGTGTCCAGCGCCGCCCGCCACTGACCCGGCTCATAGCCGATGGAAAAACTGGTCAGTTCAGCGTCCTTAAATACCGACTCGCGGCTCACACCCGCCCGCGTGAAGGGGCGCGCGGGCACGTCATAATCCCGGAGCCGGCGATTGACGACACCCAGGCCGATATCCTGGATCAGTGAGGTTTTTTCGTCGGCCTTACGTTCCGGCGTGCGCTCCGGCGGTCGGACCCAGGCCAGCAATATTCTGTTTGTCGCTCGCGGCTCCGCAAAGGTCTCCGCTTCCACATCGCGCGACCGCGAAATGACGAGATCCGGATCCTTGCCTCTTGTACCAACTCCGCGCCAATCGGAAAAACGCTGCTTGATTTTGCCCTCAACGCGGGCGGGATCCAGATCGCCGACAATGACCAATGTGGCGCGCTCCGGCCGGTAATAGGCCTGGTAATAGGCGCGCATCTGGGCGACCGGCGCCTGCGCAATAATCGCAGGATCGCCGTTCGGCAGTGCGGTCGCATGGGCGTCCTGCAAAATGAAATTCATTTGCGCCTGCAAGGCGCGCGACGCCGGAGAATCGCGCAGCTTGAGTTCGGAAAGCACCACTCCGGCTTCGGTCTGCGCCGCGGCAGGATCCAGATTCAAATTGCTGGCGATTTCCCGGGTAATCTCAAGCACCGTGTCGATGCTTTGGTCGTCGGATTTCGGAATGTCGAACTGGTAGATCGTTTCTTCCTGTCCGGTCGATGCGTTGGTGTCCGCTCCGAACCGCGCACCCAGACGTTCAAGGCTCTTGTTGATTTCACCATCGGCCAGATGAAGCGAGCCGCGAAACGCCATGTGCTCCAGGAAGTGCGCCAACCCGCGTTGCAACGCGCTTTCCTGCATCGACCCGGCCGCGATCCGCAAGCGGACGGAGATTTGCTCGCTGGGTGTCGCGTTGTGCATGATCGCGTAGCGCATGCCGTTCGGCAAAGTGCCGAAGGTGACGGCCGGATCGGAGGGTATATCGCTTCGGGGCCAGGCCGTAGCCTGCGCGGAGATCGCTGTCGCGGCGAGAACGCCGAGAAAAGCCAGGGCCTGAATTCCCGTACGCAATGCTCTGATGTCTCGCACGGCGCCCTCTGCCAAGTCGCGGGCAATCTAAACATGGCGCCGGCGGAATGTCATGACGCCGGTTCACGCCGTCGCGGGTGTTGGCGGGCGCTTTGGGCCCTGCCCCGCGCTGCCGCATTCATAAACGGCGGCAAGGACTTACGCCCTGGTTTGCAATCGGCAATGGCGGCAATCGTGACCGGGCATTTCTTGCAGAAACGTCATGCTGTCAGACGTGGCGCGCGTCCTTGAAGGACACCAGGCGCCGGCTCTTTTCGTCCCACAACGCCAGGCGCACCGATTTCAGGCTTTGCAGCAACGTCAGGCGCCCAAGATTCTTCAGCTCCGGATGATCCCGCATCACGTCCTGCAAGCGATAATAGGGAACCCGGCTGGCGAGATGATGAACATGGTGCACGCCGATATTGGCGGTGAACCAGCGCAGCACACCCGGCAGATCATAGTAGGAGCTGCCCTGCAGCGCCGCGTCCTGAATGCTCCACCCGCCATCGTAAGCCCAGTGCGTCTCTTCGAACTGGTGCTGGACATAAAACAGCCAGACCCCGATCGTCGCGCTGGCGATGACGATGGGAAGATGGATCGACAGGAAGGCCCAGAACCCTACAAGCGATATGACCACGCCGGCAAACAAGGCGATGCCGATATTGGTCGTCATGGTGCTGATCCAGGGCTTCCAGCCATCGCGCATGAAGCCGAAAGGCAAACGGCTCTTGAAGCCGAAGAAATACAAAGGCCCAATGCCGAACATCACCAGGGGGTTGCGGTAGAGGCGATACCAGAGCCGGCCCCAGCGCGAACGTTCCCGATATTCCGCGACCGTCAGGGTATCGATGTCGCCCACGCCGCGCCGGCTCAGATTTCCCGACGTGGCATGGTGCGCGGCATGGCAACGCCGCCAATGATCGTAGGGCGCAAGCGTGAGAATGCTGATCGCCCGGCCCGTCCAGTCATTGCCCTGCTTGCCCGGAAGAAAGGCCCCATGTCCGCAATCATGCTGGATCATGAACAGACGGACCAAGAGCAATGCGGCCGGCAGCAGAAGCACGACGTAGAGCCAGACATAGCCGTGATAGACGGCGAAAAACATCGCCAGCCAGGTCAGCGTGAATGGGATCGCCGTAACCGCGAGCTCAAAGACTGCGCGGGAAACTTTCGGTTTGCGGTATCGACTGAGCTTCTGTTGCCAGCTTTCGGTCGATTTCGGCAAGATTAGGGGTGCGTTCACAATGGCCATCTTGAAGGGATTGAACCCGCTATAGCGCGGTTTTGCGCCCAAAGCGGCAAAAAAATTGCTCATGCCAAATTATTCTTGAAAATGCCGCCGGCGAGCCCCTTTTTTCGGGCGGGGTAACCCCGCCCCGCTCGCCAAAACGGGCCGGCATCGACTTTATATCGACATTATATAGAGAGCGCCCGATCCACCGCGGCCTCGGCATGGATACCAGTGGTGTCGAACAGGGGAACGCGGCTGTCCTCCGGCTTCACCAGAAGCATGATCTCGGTACAGCCCAGAATCACCGCTTCGGCCCCACGCTCGACCAGCCGGGCGATGACCCCCCGATAGGCCTCGCGCGATTGGACCTCCACACGTCCCTGCACCAGCTCTTCATATATGATGCGGTGGACGGTGGCGCGATCCTCCGTCTCCGGCACAAGCACATCCAGGCCAAACCGGTTTTGCAGCCGGCCCTTGTAGAACTCCTGTTCCATGGTGAAAGCGGTGCCCAGCAGCCCCACGCGCTGGATGCCTTGCGCCTTGATCCGCTCGGCCGTGGGATCGGCGATATGCAGCAGTGGAATACCGACGGCAGCCTGCACCTGGTCGGCCATCCGGTGCATGGTATTGGTACAGATCAGGAAGAAGTCGGCGCCGCCGCGTTCCAGCCGCTCAGCCGCGTCGATCATCAATGCCGTGGCATCGTCCCAGCGGCCGGCATGCTGCAACGCCTCGATTTCACCGAAATCGAACGACCACATCAGACAGCGCGCCGAGCGCAATCCACCCAGCCTTTCGCGCACGGCCTGGTTGATGATGCGATAATATTCGGACGAGCTTTCCCAGCTCATGCCTCCGATCAATCCGATGACTTTCTGCGGCATAATCCGGCCCCGTTTCACGATATTGCGATCTGTCGCAGCCGGATGATCCAGAAAGATGCCCGGCGGGCCAAGCGCATTTTATGCAAAGCTGCTGCCCGCAACGAAGATCTGCGCCAGACGCTCGACCCCCGCCTGATCGGTTGTGGTGAAGCGGGCCGGTGTCGGACTGTCCAGATCCAGCACGCCGATCGTCCGGCCGTCATGGATCAACGGCACAACAAGTTCGGACCGCGAAGCCACATCACAGGCGATATGGCCGGGAAAATCATTGACGTCCGTCACGAGCTGCGTTTTCCGCTGTTGCACGGCGGTTCCGCAAACGCCCTTGCCCATAGCGATCCGCACACAGGCCGGCTTGCCCTGGAACGGCCCCAACACCAGCGTGTCCCCTTGCAGGAAATAAAAGCCTGCCCAGTTGAGGTCCGGCAGTGAGTTGAAAATCAATGCCGCGCTGTTGGCGGCATTGGCGATCATGTCGCGCTCGCCCGCCAGCAGCCCTGTCAACTGCTGGGCAAGCTCGTCGTACAGCAGATCGGCACTGGCAGATGGTACCGCCTTCAGTTGAAACATGCCTATTTCAGCGAATGACTGCGCAGGCGACGCGATCGCCGGCGCCGCCGATCGGCTGGGTGCGGTAATCATCGGGATTGGCATGGATCACCAGCGCCGCGCCATCGGCATCCATCAGCGCCGGATGCGCAGCATCGCCGCCACTGAGTGAAACCAGGGTCGAATAGAATTCCACCATGGCCGACCCGTCGGTGCCAATATAGATGTTCGGCAGATCGCCCGCATCGTTGGCCCCATCGTTCAGCAGTCCGTGCATCACCGGCGTCGTGGAATGGACATGGGCTCCGGCGCTGGTGAATTTGGGATCGCTGCAGTCGCCTTTTTCGTGGAAATGCATCCCGTGCCATCCGGGCGACAAGCCCGTGGCCTCGACCCGCAGGATCACACCCTTGGGAGCGCCCGTGACCGTGACGGAGCCCCGCGCGGCGCCGCCGGTTCCAACCAGATTGCCGGTCGCGGCCTGGACCGGAAGCAATGTCAGCGTGCCGATGGCAAGTCCGGCGATGGCAGTGCGAAAAGCATGCGGCATGGTGATTCCTCTCGGGCTGGGGTCTGTCGGTACTCGGAACGAGCGAAGGCAGGAACGGGCAACACCCTAGCCAAAGCGGGGACGGTTCGCAATTTGAGGTAAGCGCAAGTTCCGCTGCGTGATTTGCCGGTGCTATCCCGGAGCGCTAGTCTTGGGGACGATGGACGGGGCCGCCGGATGAACAGTTTCGCCAACACGTTCCTGCTCTGCTTTGCCACCCTGTTTCCCATCATCAATCCGGTCGGCAGTGCACCGCTTTTTCTTGGACTCACGCGGTTTCGCACCGAAGCGGAACGCAACGCCCTGGCAGCACGCGTGGCGGTGAACAGTTTCTTCCTCTTGCTGGCATCTCTGGTGGTGGGATCGCATGTGCTGGAATTCTTCGGCATCAGCCTTCCAATCGTGCGGATCGGCGGCGGCCTGGTGGTGGCCGCGTTTGGATGGCAGCTGCTGAATTCCGGCGCCAGCACGGATGATGACCATGCCGCCGCAAGCCCGGCTCATCAGCCATTGGATAGCTTCTATCCCTACACGATGCCGCTCACGGTCGGTCCAGGATCGATTTCCGCCGCGATCGCTTTGGGAAGCCAGCGTCCCAGTTCGGCCGACCTGCCACAATTATTGGCGCTGGGCTCCGCCGCAGTGGCAGGCATCATCGCTATAACGGTAACGATTTACCTTTGTTATCGCTTCGCCGAAAGCACAGTCTCACGGTTGGGACCGAGCGGCACGAATGTTGTGGTGCGCCTGTCCGCATTCATCCTTCTGTGCATCGGCCTCCAGATCATCTGGACGGGATGGACTGAGCTAATGGCCCAGCCGCACTGACACTGGATACCGCGATGCGTTTTGCTATGCTGGGCTTTGCCGACCAGAAATGAGGTCTATCGTGAAAGCCACCATTTTTTCGTTGACGGTCATATTGCTCGCGGGCGCAGCACAAGGCGCGTCCTACCCCGCGCATCCCCAAACCTCGCCGGAAATATTGGGGGCGGATATCTCGGCGCGGGTGCGTGCGATTTCCGATGACGCCTTCGAAGGCCGCGGACCGGGCACGGTTTCGGGGGAGGCCGCTGCGGGCTGGATTGCGGATGAACTGAAGCGCCTGGGTATCGAACCCGCCAACAAGGGCAGCTATTTCCAGTCCGTACCCGCGGTCTCGATCGCGGTGCAGAGCGCCAAGTCGCAATTCGCCTTTTCGACTCCGAAGGGCAAGCTCACCCCGAAATTCGCCGAGGACGTCGTTTATTGGACGCCGCAATTTTCCGGCCCCGATGTGGCGGTGAAGAGTTCGCAGATGGTGTTTGTCGGCTATGGCGCGGTCGCGCCGGAATATAAATGGAACGACTATGCCGGCGTCGATGTGAAGGGAAAGACCGTGGTCATCCTGATCAACGACCCCGGCAACGAAGACACCAAGCCCGATCTCAAATTCTTCAAGGGCAACGCCATGACCTATTATGGGCGCTGGACCTACAAATATGAGGAAGCCGCCCGCCAAGGCGCCGCGGCCGCGATCATCGTCCATGAGACAAAACCCGCTGCCTATGGTTGGCAGGTGGTGCGCAGCTCCAATTCGGGCGCCAAATTGTGGCTGGACGCGGCCGACAAGAACAAATCCAAGCTGCCGATCCAAGGCTGGATGACCCTGGACACCGCAAAGGATTTGTTTTCCCGTGCCGGTCTGGACTATGCCGCGCTCAAGGCCGCCGCGAACAAGCCCGGCTTCAAGGCGGTTGCCATGACAGGTGAGAGTCTGGATGTGAGCGCGCATTCGACCGTCACGCCGATGAAGACCCGCAATGTCGTCGGCCTGATACGCGGTGCCAAAAATCCCGACGATGTCGTGATCATGTCCGGCCATTGGGATCATCTGGGCCGCAGCGATGCGATGCCCGGCGCCGACAAGATTTATAACGGCGCGGTCGATAACGGCATCGGCGTTGCTTCCACGCTGGAGCTGGCGGAGAAATTCGCGCACGACAAGCGGCCAGAGCGCTCTATCGCCTTCGCCTTCTGGACCCTGGAAGAACAGGGACTACTGGGCTCGGAATATTTTGCGGAGCATCCACTTTGGCCGCGCGGCCATATCGTGGGTGTCTTCAACAGCGATGCCGATGGCCCCGGCCCGCTTTCCCGCGACATGGAGGCACCAGGCACAGGACAGTCGGAGCTGGAAGACATCCTCAAAAAGGCCTTGGCCACCCAGAAGCGTGTGCTGTCGCCAGACAAGGAACCGGAAAAGGGCCACTTCTTCCGCTCTGATCATTTCAGCCTTGCCAAACAGGGCATACCGGCGATCTCGCCCGGCGGCGGGCACGACCTTGTGGTGGGCGGGGAAGCCGCTGGCCTGAAGCTTTCGAACGATTATGTCGAGCATCGCTATCATCAGCCCAGCGACGAATGGCGCAAGGACTGGGACATGACCGAACCGACCGAGGACACCAAAGTGCTTTATATCGCTGCCGAGATGCTGGCCAACGGCACGGCATGGCCCAACTGGTATCCCGACAGCGAGTTCCGGGCGGCACGCGACAAACAGCGACATTAAAAAGAAGGGAAACCCTGCCTTTGTGATCTGACCCCGATTACATATATGCTTGAGACCTAAAGCATTCGAGGGGGAAACACATGCAACGGAAATTCCTGATCGCATTTGCGGCGATGTCTGCCGCGCTAACCCTGCAGGCAGCGATGAGCGCGACGCCGTCATCGTCCCAAGTGACCATCGCCAGCGGACAATTACAGGGCAAAGTCGCCGGCGACGTTGTGAGCTTCAAGGCCGTGCCCTATGCCGCACCGCCGGTCGGTGCGCTGCGCTGGCGCGAGCCCCAGCCCGCCAAACCCTGGACCGGCACGCGCAACGCGCTGGAATTCGGCGCCCCTTGTGCCCAGGCGAATCTGGAATGGAACAAAAGCACCGCCGCCAAGAGCAGCGAAGACTGCCTGCTCCTCAATGTCTGGACACCGGTCAAGCGCGACAAGGCGCTCCCCGTGATGATTTTCTTCCCGGGCGGCGCTTATCATGGCGGCGGCGCGCAGGGCGCGAACGAAATCGAACCGTCCTATGATGGTGGAAAATTGGCGGCGCGCGGCATCATCGTGGTGACCGCGAATTATCGCCTGGGCATGTTCGGCTTTATGGCGCATCCCGAGCTTTCCGCCGAGTCGGCGCATCATGTGTCGGGCAATTATGCCTTGCTGGATCAGATCGCGGCATTGAATTGGGTCAAGGCCAATATCGGCAAGTTCGGCGGCGATCCCGCCAATGTCACCATTTCCGGCCAGTCGGCGGGATCCTACAGTGTGGGCTTTCTGATGACTTCGCCGCTGGCCAAGGGGCTGTTTGCGAAAGCCATCGGCTTCAGCGGCACGGTGGCCGACTTCCGGCTGGGAGCGAGTGAGTTGAAGAATGCCGAAAGCGACGGCGCCAAATTCACCAAGGCGCTCGGCGCTCCGGACAAGGCCGGCATCGATTCACTGCGCAAGAAATCCGCGGCCGACCTGTTCAAGATCATGATGGCCAGCGAGAAAATTCATGCCATCGAGCCGCGCGGTCCGGTGGTGGACGGATATGCCTTTCCCGAACAGCCTTCGCTGGCCTTCAAGCAAGGGCACGAAGCGCAGGTGCCTTTCATCATCGGCAACACGGCGCGCGATGGCGATGTCGACAGCATGGGTGTATCGGGCACGCCCAAGGCGGCGGCTACTCTGGCCGACAAATCCCGCCCGCTTGTCGGAACCCATAAAGTCGCGGCGCTGGGGCCCGAAGGCGTCAAGCAGATCGAGGCTTACTATGCGCCCCATGCCGATCTGGCGCGCCAGGCGGTGAAACTCTACAGCGACAAGAACGGGATCGATCCCGTGGATGGCGACGCGATCACCGCGTTCAGCACCGACATATTCTTCCGCTGCGGAGCCGGCATCACAGCCCATTGGCACGCCCGCACAGCCCCGGCCTGGCGCTACCAGTTCTCGCATGGCTATCAGCCGCTGGGCGGCGTGCATCTCTGGGACATGATGTATGTCTTTGGTTGGACCCAGCCGCCCGCCGACCAGCCGCGCGACGCCAAGCTGGTGGATCAGGAACAGCGCTATCTGGTGAATTTCGTCACCAAGGGCGATCCCAACGGGCCCGGCCTTCCTGTCTGGTCGAAGAGCGGACCGGCGGACGCCTATATGGATTTTGCCTCTGACGGCGCAGCAGCCAAAACCGGCTTGCGCACCGCTGCCTGCAATATCTACGCGCAGAAAGTCGAACGGGGTCTGACTGCGATGACGGCGGCACGCAAGGCCCCTTAGCCTTCGTGCCTGCTATCCGGGCGTACGCAAAACGAAATTCATCACGTCAAGCTTCGCGCCGGTTTTCGGCGCGGGCTTGGCCCAGCTCAACGTACCTTTCAGGCCCGCTGCCTTGTCGACGGGCGCCGACAATGTGACTTCGAATGTTTGCTCGTCGGTGGGGGCAATTTGCGCCAGCCGCCACTCGGCGACATCAGCCTTGGCCGCCGGATCGGCATGCACGCCTTTATAACCCTCTCCCGCTGCACGAATAACGGTCGCGCCGGCAGGCAGAACAATGTTGACCGTTACGTCTTGCGCGGCAGGGCCTTTCTGCTTGAAGCCGGAATTTTCAACCCTCAGAACATAGGTTGCCCCGGTCGGTTCCTTTGCCGTCAGGCGCGCTTCCAGGAAAGGCCGGAACCCAAGGTCATTCTTGGTCCAGTCGTAAATCTCTTTCAGTTGTTGTTCCGAAATGCGCAAGGGATCGTAATTGCCCATATGCAGGCGCTGTCCCGGCGTATTGCCCTCCGCAATCCCCAGCTTCGGCATCGCGACCGTGTGATCGTAGACAAGGTCCTTGAACTGCACGAAGCCCAGCGCAGTGCCGCCGAAAATCCCGCGCGCCACATCGAACGTCGCCCCATGGCACTGGGCGCATCCCAGGGAAATCGCCACGCGCTGGCCCGGTCGGCCATCCGCCGGCACCGGAAAACGCCAGGGACCCGGTTCGGCGACTTTCGGAAGCCCTGCGAAATAGGCCGCAAAATTGGCCAGCTCTGCGTCACTGGTCTGGTCCTGCGTAAAAGCCGGCATAAGGCCCCATGGCTTTCGCGCCGCCTGCCGGAATTCCGCAGCAGACAGATTTCGCCCCGCGAGTGGAGGCCCGAACGCGCCTTCCCCCAGCCTGCCATGGCAGCTGCGGCATTGCGTTTGGGAGCCTTCCCAGAGCGCTTTTCCCGCCGCCACGTCGACGCCTGCCCCCTGGGCAAAGGCAGCCGAAGACAGGCACCCGGCCAGAAAAATCCCTATGGCAAATTTCTTCATGGCGCCCCCCGACTCCGTTGCGAACTGACCGCGATGATAGCGCCAACAAATCGCCTTTACCAAGGGCGGTGCACCGCAGCGCTTGCAAGAAGCCTGTCGGACCGATAAGCGGCTGGACCAAATAAAACGAGGAGGTTTCAATGACCGACATACGCCGAATTGATTCAGGCCCGCGCTTGAGCGAGGCGCTTATATATGGCGACCGGATCTACACCTCGGGTTTCGTGGCGGATACCATGTCCGGCAAATCCGTGCTGGAACAGACGCGCGACGTTCTCCAGCAGATCGATGCAGTCCTTGAGCGTGCCGGCAGCGACAAGACCCGTATCCTGAAGGCCAATATCTGGCTCAGCGATATCGCCACCTTCGATGAGATGAACCAGGCCTGGGAAGAATGGGCCGTCGCCGGCCAAACGCCTGTACGCGCCACGGTCGAGGCCAAGCTGGCGGAGCCGTGTTACGCCGTCGAAATCATGATCGAAGCGGTGGTCTGACACGGCAGACGGCGGCTGCGGGTATCCGCAGCCGGCCGCGTTTCAGGTAGCGGACTATAATCTGCGCGCGGAAAACGTGTCGCAAGCGGCCATGTCGCCATTCTGGAGACCGCGCTGGAACCAGCGCACCCTCTGCTCGCTCGTTCCGTGCGTGAAAGAATCTGGCACCACGTAACCCTGGCCTTGCTTCTCCAGCGTATCGTCGCCCACCGAAGACGCCGCCTGAAGTCCCTGTTCGACATCGCCCGTTTGCAGAATGTTGAATTGCTGATTGGCGTGATAGCCCCACACACCGGCATAACAATCCGCCTGCAATTCGGTACGGACCGACGTCCCCTCGGCACCCCTTTCGCCCGCGGAATTCCGGTTGATGGCGCCGGTCAGGTTCTGGATGTGATGCCCATACTCGTGCGCAATGACATAGGCGCGCGCGAACTGACCCGGCGCGCCGAACCGGTCTGCAAGTTCGTTGAAGAACGCCAAGTCGAGGTAAATCCGATTATCGGCCGGACAGTAGAATGGGCCCGCGGAAGACTGTCCGGTGCCGCAACCGGTCGGCGTTGCATAATCGTAGGTCGTGAGGGTCGCGGGCGTGAAGGCAATCCGCTGGTCTCGCAACAACGGGGTCCAGACATCTTCCGCCGATCCAACGATGCGGCGCGCAAACTGGTACGCGGCGTCGTCCGCGCGGGGCGCGCCGGGTCCCTGGGATTGAGAAACTCCATTGTCCGGAGCACCTTCGGGACTCAAAAACTGTGTCGGATCCACGCCAAAGAAAAGCGAGATCACCACCACGGCCACCGCCCCCAGACCGCCGCCACCCAGCATCAATCTTGGGCCGAATCCCCCGCCGCTGCCGCGACGGTCTTCGACATTTTCGGTAGGGCGCAAATCATCCAAACGCATGGCGGAAACCTGTCAGTTATTCTGCCCCGGCCGGATGGTTGTCATCTTGCCGGGGCAGTGTACGCCGCGCCGCGCCCTTCGGCGGCTCGGACTAATTCTTCACATACTTCATGACATCCTTCGGCCCCACCTCGGCGCCGTAGATGTTTCCGGCCGCATCGACGGCTACGCCCTCTGCGGCACTGGTGTCGGTCGATTTCTCGACGGGATCGGGGATGAAGCCGACGATCTTGCCGTCTTTCAAGCTGCCCCAGCGGATTCCCCGCTTCCAGCCATCATGGTTGCGCGAGACCGATTCCGATTCGGAGTCGGTGACGTACAGCACGTCATCCTTGGTTAGCCAGATGCCGCTGGGCCGGCTGAACTGATGCAGCTGCTGGATGAAATTGCCGTCCAGGTCGAAAATCTGCACGCGATTATTGTTGCGGTCGCCGACCAAGAGCCGGTTGTGGGAATCGATGGCAAGCGCATGCGGCTGGTCGAATTCGCCCGGACCCGTTCCCAATTTGCCCCATTCCTTGATGAATTTGCCGGTCTTGTCGAATTTCAGGATGCGGTTGTTGCCGGCGCCATGGCCCTCGGCCACGAAGATGTCGCCATTGGCGGAGGTGATGACGTCATTGGGCTGATAAAAATAATCAGGCGCCGCCGCACCGCCTTTCTTCCCCAACGTGAGCAGAACCTTGCCCTCGGGGCTGAATTTAATGACCTGATTGCCCAAACTCGCACCGTCGGGACCGATCGGACCGGTGGCGCCGCGTTCCCGACGCTTGCCGTTGTCCTGTCCGTCCGTCACCCAGACATTGCCGTCACGGTCCACATAGATGCCGTGCGGAAAGATCATAAGGCCCGCGCCGAACGACTTCACCAGCTTGCCAGTCTGATCGAATTTCAGGACGGTCGGGAGGTCCGACATGGCGCCGGTCTGGCGGTCAAGGCAGCCATTCTTGCCGCAGCGCTCCGCGACCCAGATCGATTTGCCGTCGCGGTCGATTTCCACCGCACTGGTGGAGCCCCAGACGCGACCTTCCGGCAATTTGAAATTGTCCTTGATCGTCCGATACGGATTGGGCGCATCGTTGGTGGGCGCCGTCATATCGGGTATTGCGGGGGCGCTCGTCGTCTTCTGGGCAACCGCCGGGGTGATGGCAAGGGCGGTCGTCAACGCAAATACGGCAAATCGCATATTTCCCTCCTTGTGAGCGAGCCTGCATAGTCGCGGACATCCCTCGTCCCGCCAAGATTACCCCGGCAAATCCGAAAGTCCATCGGGCCGCTCGGTCGGTTACCGCTGGACCTTGGAGGAAAGAAGGATGGAGGACACTGTCTTTTCCACGCCTTCGAGCGAACCGATGGCGTCGATCAGGCTGTCCAGCTTGCCAACATCCTCCGCCTCCACCATCGCGATCAGGTCATGCTCGCCGCTCACGGTGTAAAGCGCTGTGAGCCCGGACATCGCCGCCAATTGCCGTTCCGTCGCGCGGGAGAGTTTGGGCAGAACCTTGATCATCACATGGGCGCGGATCAGGCGGCGGTTGAAATCGGGACTGAGCTTGACCGTGTAGCCCTGGATCGGTCCTTGGCTCTGCAGCCGCCCAAGGCGCGTATAGACAGCAGCGCGCGACAATTTCAGAGCCTTGGCCAGACTGGTGACCGGCTGACGGGCGTCCTCCCGCAGAAGCGCCAGCAGCCGCTCATCGAGCACGTCCAAAGACAAAGTGTCGTTTCTTCTAGTCATTTTGTCTTATAAGGCCTGAAATTATGACGCTTTTCAACTTCAAACTGGATAGCGTGCGGGTGCAGACTGGCTTTTGCGACCCTGGAAAGAGGCGGTTATGCGCGACATTCTTCTCATTGGGGCAGGAAAAATCGGCGAAACCATTGCCGATCTTCTGTGCAGCTCCGGCGATTACCGCGTGACGGTGGCGGACCGTTCGGACCTGTCGCTTCAGAAATTACCCCGGCGCGCTCACATGAAGACCTTGGCGTTGGATGTGACCGACGCGGGCGCACTCGCAGCGGCCATGAAAGGCCGTTTCGCCGTCCTCAGCGCCGCGCCCTATTCCGTCACCGGCAAGATAGCCGGCGCCGCCCGCGCGGCGGGCGTGCATTACCTGGATCTCACCGAAGACGTGGTCAACACCAGGCTGGTGAAATCGCTCGCCGATGGTGCGAACAGCGCGTTCGTCCCGCAATGCGGTCTGGCGCCCGGCTTCATCGCCATCGCGGCGCACGATCTGGCGCGCCGCTTTGAACGGTTGGACAGCGTCAGGCTGCGCGTGGGGGCGCTGCCCCTCTATCCGTCCAATGCGCTGGGTTACAATCTCACCTGGTCCACCGACGGGGTAATCAACGAATATGATGAACCCTGCGAAGCCATCGTGGACAGCACCGTGCGCGAAGTCTCGCCGCTGGAAGAGCTGGAGGAGTTCTCCCTCGACGGCGTCCGCTATGAGGCCTTCAACACGTCGGGCGGCCTTGGCACGCTTTGCGAAACTCTTGCCGGAAAAGTGCGCCAGCTCAACTACAAGACGGTACGCTATCCCGGTCACCGCGACATCATGAAGGCGCTGATCCAGGATCTGCGCCTGGGCGAGCGCCGCGACGTTCTCAAGGACATTCTGGAGCAGGCGCTCCCCGCCACGCGCCAGGATGTGGTGCTGGTCTTCGTGACCGTTACCGGATACCGCGACGGGCAGTATTTGCAGGAAACCTACACCAACAAGATTTATGGTGCCGAGATCAACGGCATCGCCCGCAGCGCGATCCAGATCACCACCGCGGCAGGCATCTGCACCATGCTGGATCTGCTCGCCACCGGCGCGCTCCCGCAAAAGGGCTTTGTGCGGCAAGAGGATGTGAAGCTTTCCACCTTCCTTTCCAACCGCTTTGGCTGTGCTTATGGTGGCAGCGGGTCCGCGCCTTCAAGCAGGGCCGCCTGAGGATCAAACGCCTCCTGGCGCGGTTACCATTTGGAAACCGGCTGGATCTGACGTTCGACGCCAGCAATGCGCAGGATATTTTCAAGATGACGGCCACATGATCGCGGCGGCAGAAGACGCAAAGAAAATCCTGGCCGATCTGGGCCTTTCTCCGCAAGGTGGCAAAGGGCTCCCTTCGCCGATCGACGGTTCGGTTCTGCCCGGCGTGGCGGAATGCAGCGCGACGGATCTGGAAAATTCTCTCGCGTCCGCCACGGCCGCGTTCCAGATCTGGCGGACGACACCGGCTCCGGTGCGCGGCGAACTGGTGCGGCGTCTTGCAGAAATCCTGCGTGCCGCCAAAGAGCCACTGGGCCGCCTGGTCACACTGGAAACCGGCAAGCCTCTGTCCGAAGGCCTGGGCGAAGTGCAGGAGATGATCGATATCTGCGATTTCGCGGTCGGTCTGTCGCGTCAGCTTTACGGCCTCACCATCGCGTCCGAACGGCCCGACCATCACATGCGCGAGATGTGGCACCCCCTGGGTCCGGTGGGCATTATTTCGGCCTTCAATTTTCCCGTGGCGGTTTGGGCGTGGAATGCGGCGCTGGCTCTGGTCTGCGGCGACCCGGTGTTGTGGAAGCCGTCCGAGAAGACACCCTTGTCCGCACTTGCCGCCGAATCCTTGCTGCAAAAGGCGATTCGGGAATTCGAACCTGCCCCGCCGGGCTTGTCGGCGCTTCTTGTCGGCGGCGCGGCGCTTGGCGAGGCCTTGGTCAAGGATCCGCGTGTGCCGCTCATCTCCGCCACCGGCAGCACCCGCATGGGACGCGCGGTCGGCACGGCGGTCGCTACGCGTTTCGGCCGCTCGCTGCTGGAACTGGGCGGTAATGCCGCCACCATCGTGACGCCGTCCGCGGATTTGGATCTTGCGCTCCGCGCCATTGCCTTCGGCGCGGCGGGCACTGCCGGTCAGCGCTGCACCACTTTGCGCCGGCTGATCGTCCATGAAGACGTTTACGAGCGGCTGGTTGGTCGCCTGAAAACAGTCTTCGCCGGCATTGCCATCGGCGATCCCCGCAACGCCGACAATCTGATCGGCCCGCTGATCGACCGGCAGGCCGTCGACGCCATGACCAAGGCACTTACGGCCGCGCGTGCTGCCGGGGGGAAAATCACAGGCGGCGAAGCAGTGCGCGATCTTTACGTACGCCCCGCCATCGTGGAAATGCCCGGACAGACGGATATCGTACGGGAAGAGACCTTCGCGCCGATCCTGTACGTGCTGCGATATTCCAGTCTTTCCGAGGCCATTGCGTTGCTGCGGGACGTGCCTCAGGGACTGTCCTCATCCATCATCACCCGCGATCTCGGCGAAGCGGAAAGGTTTCTGTCCGCCAGTGGATCGGATTGCGGCATTGCGAACATTAACATGGGACCGTCAGGCGCGGAGATCGGCGGCGCCTTCGGCGGCGAGAAGGAAACCGGCGGCGGCCGTGAAAGCGGCTCGGATGCCTGGAAGGCCTATATGCGCCGCCAAACCCAGAGCATCAATTACGGCACCACTCTGCCATTGGCTCAAGGTGTGAAGTTCGACATCTGAACGACGCGGCATGCAGGGCAGCCGCGCGGGCGATGCGTGCGTCATGAACCGCCGGCACCGTTATCGATCAGCAATTGCAGACGGTATCCGACCCCCGGTTCGGTGACGAGCAATCTGGCAACGGAAACATCCGGTTCGATTTTCTGGCGGAGCTGGCGCATAAGGACACGCAGATATTGGACGTCTTCCAGATGCGCCGGACCCCACACCTCCTTCAAGAGCTGCTGGTGTGTCACCACCTTGCCGGCATGCGCCACAAGAAAGCGCAACAGATTATATTCCTTTGGCGAGAGATGAACTTCACTGTCGCCGAGCATGACCCGGCGATTTACGAGATCGACCGATAACGGACCATCGTGAAAGACCGGCGCTTCTCCGGCAATCTGAAGGGCATGCCGCAAGGCCGTCTTCAGGCGCGCAAGCAGTTCGGCCATATCGAAAGGTTTGGTGACGTAATCGTCAGCGCCCAGTTCCAGAGCGCGCACTTTTCCTTCGACATCGTTGCGAGCCGACAGCACGATGATCGGCGTAAGTGCAATGGCTCGCACAGCTTCGATCACGGCGAAGCCATCCTGGTCGGGCAATCCGAGATCGAGAATGACGGCGTTGGGCCGCTCCTTGGAAAAAGCTCGTATCGCCAGACTGCCGCTATTGGCTTCCACACATTCATAGCCATGAGGCGGCAAGCTTATGCGCAGAAAACGCAAAATCTGCGGTTCATCATCGACAATAAGAATTCGGGGAAACCGGCTTGCCATATTACGTTCCACCATCGGTCGCGACGGGAAGCGAGATCGTCAGTACTGCCCCCGTTCTATCGGATCTGTTGGAAGCGTCCAGTTTTCCGTCAAAAGCCTCGACGAAGCCGCGCGCAACGGCCAAGCCCAGCCCGGTTCCCGCAATACGGCTGTCTGAGGCCTTGGCCCGGTAGAATTTTTCAAAAATGTGCGGCAGTGCCTCTGGTGAAATCCCGCTCCCTTCGTCGGTGATCGTGAGAATGACGCGATCCGGATCGGTGCGCGCATGGATTTGGATGCTCGCACCGGAAGGCGAGTATTTGACGGCATTGTCCAACAGGTTGACGATTGCCTGTTCCAGCAGCACGGGGTCGGCACGAACCTGCGGAAGGTCGGACGGAAGATCGATCGCAATTTTATGAGAAGCCAGGCGACGGCTTAATCGCTTGATTGCCGTCTCCACCAACTCGAAAAGATCCAAAGCCTCCGGTTTGGCACCCAGGACACCAGCCTCAAGACGAGACATGTCGAGAAGATTTCCGACAAACCGGTCAAGGCGCTCAGCTTCCTCCCGGATGGTTGTGAGAAACTCCTTTGTCTGGCCGGCATCATAAAGGCTGCCACCCGCAAGAAGTGTGGTGGCAGCCCCGAGAATGGACGCCAGCGGCGTGCGCAGATCATGCGAAAGCGAAGTCAGCATCGCCACTCTGAGCTTATCGGCCTGCGCCAGAACTTGCGCCTCATCCACGCGTTCCACCAACCTGGATCGTTCGATCGCCAGCGCCGTCTGATCGAGCAATGCATCCAGAAGGCGTCTCTCGTCCGGCGTGAACAAGGTGCGATTGTCCGGGCGTTGCAGGCCGGCCACTGCAACCAGCCCCTCGCCTGTCCGCATGGGCAGGAATAGGCGCTTGGCGCCAGGGAGGGTTTCCGCATTGCGCCCGGCAGGCTGACCGTGCCCCCAGCACCAGGCCGCTGCCGCCAGATCCTGTGCATCCAGCTCGTCTTCGGGAGGATAGCCCGCCCGCACATCAAGGCTTTTGGTGGCGGGATTTTCGAGCAAAATGACGACATTGACCTTCAACATCGAAGAGATCTGAAAGGCCGCCGCCCACAGGATATCGTCAAGACCTGCGATGCCTGCCAGTTTTCCCGTGAAACGATAAAGTTCGGTCATCGCTGCCGCGCGGGCGGCCGCCAGATCCGCCTGCGCGCGAACCCGCGCCGCAAGATTGCCGGCGATGATGGCCACGAAGAGCAGAACGGCGAATGACAGCCAGTTATTGGGATCGGCGATGGTGAATGTGTAGAGCGGTGGCAGAAAAAAGAAATTATACGCCAGAACACTCATAAGCGCGGTGACGAAAGACGGCCAGCGTCCAAAAAAAACTGCGCTGACCAACACCGGCACCAGAAACACCATGCCCAGGCTGCCAAGCGACTGCGTGAAGATCGCGTTCATTGCCCAGGCCAGGCAGACGGTGCCTGCTACCGCACCGGCGCTCAGTACATAGCCGCGCCAGGAAATGCCTTCCGGCCGTGGCGCCGTTTTTACCCCTTTGGCGGGGATGATATCGCCGCGCGGCGACACTGTCGTAACGCTGATGGCCCCGCTGTTTTGGATAAGATTGCGTACCACGGAGCCGTACAGAAGTTCGAACCAGGCCGGCCGCTCGGATTTCGAGATGACGATCTGGGTGATGTTGTTTCGGTGCGCATAGATCAATATCGACTCAGCGATATCCCGTCCGGGAAGTGAGGCGGCCTGACCACCAAGTCGTTGGGCCAGACGCAACGTGTCCGCGATACGATCTTTCTCGCTTTCGCCAAGTGTGGTGTGCCGCGTGCTTTCTATATAAAGCGCCGTCCATTCCGCCCTGAGTGCTGCCGCCATCCGCCGCGCATGCCGCACCAACTCCGCGGACGAAGGATGTTCACTGATGCAGACCAGGATGCGCTCGCCCGCAGGCCAGGGGCCGCCGATGGCGTGCGCCTGCATGTAGTCGACCATATCGCGATCGACATGCTGTGCGACCCTGCGCAGGGCAAGCTCGCGCAAAGCCGTAAGATTGCCCGGTGAAAAAAAATGGTTCAGCGCGCGCTCGGCCTGCGCCTTGACATACACCTTGCCTTCGCGGAGCCGGGCGAGAAGATCTTCCGCCGTCAGGTCCACCAACTCAATTTCATCGGCTTCATCCAGTACGACGTCCGGGACGGTCTCGCGCACACGAATCCGCGTGATCTGGGCGATCACGTCGTTGAGACTGTCGATGTGCTGAATATTGACGGTCGTGAAAACGTCGATACCGGCAGCGAGCAGCTCTTGGACATCAAGATAGCGTTTGGGATGCCGGCTGCCGTCCACATTGGTGTGGGCCAATTCGTCGACCAGGACCAGCTGCGGCCTGCGCTGGAGTATCGCATCCAGGTCCATCTCCGACACCACACGGCCCTTATAGAGGCCTCGCTTTTTCGGAATGATCTCGAATCCTTTTGTCAGCGCCTCGGTCTCGAGCCGCCCATGGGTCTCGACCACACCGATGACGACATCGGCGCCATCGAGCCGCCGCCCCCTCCCCTGGGTCAGCATTTCGAAGGTCTTGCCGACGCCCGGCGCCGCACCAAGAAAGATGCGAAGCCTGCCGCGTCCTTCCTTGCTGACCTGTTCGAGCAGGGCATCGGCAGAGGGGCGGTCCCGTTCGATTCTCGCGACCATGCTGGCAGACTAACTCACCTGTTGGCGGCTTGCATCGCATCCAGATCCATATTGAGTTTCAGGACGTTGACATGCGGCTCGCCGATAATGCCGAGCAACCGTCCATCAACATGGTTCGCGACCAGCTGACGCACGGCAGCTTCGGACAGGCCCCGCGCCTTGGCGATGCGGGAAATCTGGAATTGAGCCGCCGCCGGCGTGATATCGGGGTCCAGCCCGCTCGCGGAGCTGGTCACCAGATCGACCGGAACGGCCGCGGACGGATTCTCGCCGTGCAGCGCCTCGGCGCCACCCTTGACGCGGGCGATCAATGCTTTCGATGTGGGCCCATAGTTCGAGCCGATTGAGTTATTGGCGGCATAGGGCGCCGCAATGGTCTTGGTCGAATCCTTGGGATCCGGCCCCGACGTTGCCGAAGGCCTGCCATGAAAATATCCGGCGCTTGTGAAATTCTGCCCGATAAGGTCCGAGCCGATTATCTTGCCGCCTTTTTCTATCAGGCTGCCATTCGCCTGGTGCGGGAACAGAAGTTGACCGATGCCGGTCATTCCCAGCGGGTAGGCCAGGCCCGTGATGATGGTCAGCAGCACGATCATCATGACGGCGGGGCGGATTTGTTTCAGCATGGCGCGATCCTCATACAATTCCGATTGCGGTGACGGCCAGGTCGATCAGCTTGATTCCGACGAACGGGACAATGAGGCCGCCGACGCCGTAGATCAGGAGATTGCGGCGCAGCATGCTCGCGGCCCCCACCGGTCTGTAGGCGACCCCCTTCAGTGCCAGCGGTATCAGCGCAATAATGATGAGCGCATTGAAGATGATGGCCGACAGGATCGCGCTCTCGGGTGTATGCAGGTTCATGATGTTGAGCGCATGCAACTGGGGGTAAAAGGCGAGAAACATCGCCGGAATGATCGCGAAATATTTGGCGACGTCGTTGGCGATCGAAAATGTCGTGAGCGAGCCACGGGTGATCAGCAGCTGTTTGCCGATCTCCACGATCTCGATGAGCTTGGTGGGATCGCTATCCAGATCGACCATATTGCCCGCTTCGCGCGCCGCCATGGTCCCGGTGTTCATGGCCACACCGACATCGGCCTGTGCCAGGGCGGGAGCATCGTTGGTGCCGTCGCCGCACATGGCGACAAGCTTGCCCTTGGCCTGCTCATCCCGGATCAGCTTGAGTTTGGCTTCGGGCGTGGCCTGAGCCAGAAAGTCATCAACACCGGATTCCGCCGCAATCGCCGCCGCCGTCAAGGCGTTGTCGCCGGTAATCATCACCGTTCGAATGCCCATCTTGCGCAGTTCTGCAAAACGCTCGCGGATACCGCCCTTGACGATGTCCTTGAGGTGGATGAAGCCAAGCAATTTTCCATCCTTGGCGACCGCCAATGGTGTGCCGCCCGCCTTGGCGATGCGTTCGGATATGGCGATAAAGGCGGCGCCTGCATCGGCCCCCAGCAATTTTATCGCCGCAATCTGGTCCGGTCCGATCGCCATGCCGGCTTCCATCAGGGCGTGGCCGAGCACAGCATCGACCGCGCCCTTGCGGATATGTGTGTTTTCAAAATCGATGCCGCTGATGCGCGTGTGCGCCGAAAAAGGAATGAAGCTGGCATGCAGTGGGGCCATTTCGTGACCGCGAATGCCATACTTTTCCTTGGCCAGAACGACGATTGAGCGGCCTTCGGGCGTTTCGTCCGCCAAAGACGACATCTGGGCCGCCTCCGCCAAATCCCGCTCGCTCACGCCCGGGAGAGGAAGGAACTCCGTTGCCTGGCGGTTGCCCAGCGTGATGGTGCCGGTTTTATCGAGCAGCAACGTGTCGACGTCGCCCGCCGCCTCAACCGCTCGTCCCGACATCGCCAGGACATTGAATCGCACCAGCCGATCCATGCCGGCAATACCGATCGCCGAGAGAAGCGCGCCGATTGTGGTGGGGATCAAGGTCACGAACAGGGCCACCAGTACCAGCACCGGCATCTTGCCGCCGGCATAGGTCGCGAAACTGGGAATGGAGGCGACGGCAAATACGAAAATCAGCGTCAATCCCGCCAGCAGAATATTGAGGGCTATCTCGTTTGGCGTCTTTTGACGCGATGCCCCTTCGACCAGCGCGATCATCCGGTCGAGAAATGTGTGGCCGTATCCAGCCGTGATCTTCACCTTGATCCAGTCCGAGATCACCATTGTCCCGCCGGTCACCGCCGAACGGTCGCCGCCACTCTCCCGCACCACGGGCGCGGATTCGCCGGTGATGGCGGCTTCATTGACGGAAGCGACCCCTTCGACGACGTCACCATCACTGGGGATCAGATCGCCTGCTTCGACCAGAACGACATCGCCGGGCTTGAGAGAAGCCGCCGCGACCGATCGGGTCTGGGCTTGACCGGGGACAAGCAGCTTTGCCGTCGCGTCCGTTTTGGTCTGGCGCAAGGATGCCGCCTGCGCCTTGCCACGGCCTTCGGCGACAGCTTCGGCGAAATTCGCGAACAAAACCGTGAACCAGAGCCACAGATTGATTTGGAAGGCGAAGCCCAGATGTGGCGCGCCTGCCGCGATGTCCCGGATGAACAGGATCGTGGTCAAAGTGGCGACGATCTCCACCACGAACATGACCGGATTGCGGATCATGATGCGCGGATCGAGCTTGCGGAATGCATCGCCGATCGCCGGCACCAAGATCTTGGGGTCGGTTATGGTGGCGAAGGCGCTGCGGTTGCGGGCTTTGGAGATTTCCATGGGGATGCCTCTTTCGGCCGTTTAATAGAAAGTGCCCGCCATCATCGCCAAATGCTCGACGATGGGGCCAAGAGCCAGCGCGGGGAAGAATGTCAGGCCGCCGATGATTACGATCACGCCGATGAGCAGACCGACAAAGAGGCCGCCGTCGGTGGGAAAAGTGCCGGCCGACGGTGGTACGATCTTCTTGGCCGCCAGCGATCCGGCGATGGCGAGCATGGGTATGATCATAAGAAATCGGCCGACGAACATCGCCAATCCCAGAGTGGAATTGTAAAACATGGTGTTGGCACTGATGCCCGCGAAGGCGCTGCCATTGTTGGCCGTGGCCGAGACGAAGGCATAAAGGATCTCGCTGAACCCATGTGGTCCTGCATTGGCCGGCCCCGCCAGGCCCGCGGGCAGTACCGCCGCCAGCGCGGTGAAACCCAGTATCGACAGCGGCAGGACCAGGATGGCCAGCATTGCCATCTTGATTTCTTTCGCTTCCAGCTTTTTGCCCAGATATTCCGGCGTGCGCCCGACCATCAGGCCCGCGACGAACACCGCAAGAATGGCGAAGAGCAGCATGCCGTAGAGACCGGCGCCCACACCGCCGAAAATGATCTCACCCAGCATCATGTTCACCAGTGGCACCATGCCGCCAAGCGGCATCAGGCTGTCATGCATGTTGTTGACGGCGCCGCAGGACGCGTCCGTGGTGACGGTCGTGAACAGCGCCGAATTGGCGATGCCGAAGCGCACCTCCTTGCCCTCCATATTGCCGCCGGCCTGGAGTGTGCCCGCGGTCTGGTCGATCTTCATCGCGGCAAAAGCGGGATTGCCGGGTGCCTCAGCCCAATAGGCGGTCGCGACACCGGCCAGGAACAACAGGCCCATGACTGTGAAGATCGCCCAGCCCTGGCGCTGATTGCCGACCATGCGGCCGAACACATTGGTGAGTGCGGCGCCAATCGAGAAGATCAGGACCATCTGAACCAGGTTGGTCAGCGCGGTGGGATTCTCGAACGGATGGGCGGAATTGGTGTTGAAGAATCCGCCGCCATTGGTGCCCAGCATCTTGATGACTTCCTGGGACGCCACCGGACCTTGCGCGATAACCTGCCGGGGCCCTTCCAAGGTCGTGACGCTGGTATAGGCATTCAAATTCTGGGGTACGCCCTGCCAGATGAAAAACAGGCCGACAATGACGGAAATCGGCAACAGGACGTAAAGCGTGCAGCGGCTCATATCGACCCAGAAATTTCCAACCCCTTGCACCGAGCGGCGAGCAAAGCCCCGGATCAACGCCACCGCCAGGGCGACACCGGTCGCCGCGGAAACGAAATTATGAACCGTCAGTCCGGCCATCTGAACCAGATAGCTCATCGTGGTTTCGGGGACATAGGACTGCCAGTTGGTGTTGGTGACGAAACTCACCGACGTATTGAAGGCGAGATGCTCGCCGACCGCTGCAAGCCCTTGTGGATTGAAGGGCAAAATAGCCTGCAGCCGCTGCAGCGCATAAAGCGAAACAAATCCAGCCATGCTGAAGGCCAGCATGGCGCCAGCATAGACCAGCCAGTGCTGGTCTTCCTTCTCATTCACGCCACTCAACCCATAGAGCGCGCGTTCAACGGGGCGCAGCAATGGAGACAATAGCGTCCGCTCGCCGTTGAAGACGCGGGTCATGTAACCGCCCAGCGGTTTGGTGAGAGCGATGACAATCGCGCTGAAGAGCGCGATCTGGATCCAGCCAGATATGGTCATGGGAGACGTCCCTTAAAACCGCTCTGGGCGGATCAAAGCGTAAATGAGATAGGCGAGCAGCCCGACGGTGACGACCGCGCCTGACATATAGTCGATGGTCATCCTAGCCTCTCACAGACGATCGCAAGCGGCGGCGTAGAGCGTCGCGCCCGCAAGGAAGCCGCAGCCAACGATCATGAAAAGAATATCGAGCATGAAACCTCACTGCCGCGCGATTATCCAATAAGCTCATACGCATAAGGGTTCGATGTGGGAAAAGCCGCCCGGAAATAAAACTTCCATAAGAATTCGCCCCTGCCCGCAGATGGATCTGAAATCGCGGGCATCAGAATTTCCGGGACACGCCGACATAGGCCTGCACGTCGGGTGTATATTTGTTGAGACCTAAATTGAGCCCCGCATCCAGTTGCAGATAAGGTGTGACGCCATACGCCACGGCCATGTCTGCGGAGTATTGGCGCGTCGTGCCCGAGGGGTCGAAATTCCAGTTGCCCCAGAGTTCCCCGTATAGCGTGAAGCCATGCGGCAGGCTTACGCCCAGGTTGATAAGTTGTGCCGTGTTGACATGGCGGCCGCCACCGACCGCATTCTTGAAGACGTCAATTTCCGGCACCGTCGTCAATGTGATGATATCCGTCAGCTTATAGTTCACCGGTAGCAATACACCGCCTTCGACAGCACCGTTGCCGATGCCGATCCGCGCCGTCGGCGCCTTGACATAAGGCAGGACTGTCGCCTGCAGATCGCCGCCCCCAATGTTCAGGAACTCATACTTCATGCGCAGATAAAGGTCGCTGACGCCTGTCAGGGTCTGCCCTTTACCGGCATCGTCGTGCGTGCGCACGATAGCAAGGGGAGAGAAGCTGGCCTCGATATCGACGTTCGGCGAAAGGCCGTATTTCAACGTCGGATTGAGAATGAGCCAGGTGTCCGTTGTGATCCCGTCCAACCTTGAAAAACTGCCGTTGAAGACATCCGCCTCATACTGGAAATGTCCGGAATCCACTGTGCAGGCATAATTGGATTTTGTTGGCCGGTCTGTGCAGATGCCACTCAATGCGGGGGGCGGGTCCGCAGCAGCGGACAATGTTTGCGCTCCCGATTGATCGGCATAGCTCGCTTGCGGCATCAGCAACCCAAGACCAACTACGGGCGCCAGGAAGGGACGAAAGAAACGAGCCAGATGGGAAAGCGGGCGTGAAATCGGATTGTTCATTTGCATGCATTCCAGATTATTGGCCGATGGGGCCTATCCAGCGGATAAGGCCTGGTCATGAGCAATTGCGTTGATCCTGAATGAGCTGAGACTTCCCGAAGATGCTTATGAAAGAACGGTCGCCCATTGGGCCGCCACGGCAGCCATCAGGCTTGCGATGAACAGAATCATAGAAGCCTCGAAGAAAACGCGTTTGGGAGAATTCTCACGTGCGGACCGAGCCAATTCTTCTTCCGAATAGTGACTGGAAACCTCGGGCCAGACGTCATCGGCGGAGACGTTTCTACTTTCGAAACCGGCCGGACGCTGTCCACCCCTTGCGATGACGAGCTTGCGAACGATATCCATGTCATATGGCTCACCAGATCTTGCGGCTGGTAGCGATAAGTCCGACCCGCATTAAATTTCCATACGGAAAACGTGCGGGAGTTATAAATGGAATGTCCCGCGACGCGCGACGTGACCGACCAAGGCAAGGTCACCGCCGGCCACGCACCGACCGGGAGCCGGCATTGTGCCGCTTCAATTTGCGTTTTTCGAGAAGGTCACGCGTGACCAGCAGGCGATGGCGATGAAATTCGCAACTCTATCCGGCACATCGCACACGATGCGGAGTTGCCTATGACTGACGCCGAGCTATTATCTGGCGCGCAACTCGGCAGCAGCCTTGGCCATCTGCGATTGAAAGACCGGGCTTCGCATCAGCATCAAAGCCAATATTGTGCCATATTGCTGACCCGCCACGATATCGCTGCGGAAATGTACGCCACAGACCAGCCTGTGTTCCGCGAATTCCGCCGAACGCGCGAGGATTGCCTGAGACTTCTCAGGCATCAGATTGGCCAGCATCACGCCCATCGCGAAACCGACGCTGGAATGTCCGCTGGGATAGGAATTGGCGGCTGGACCAGGCGGCTTTGGCGTGCAGGTCGCAATCGTCGGATCGACAATCCAGGGCCTGTCGCGATGGAAATATTTCTTGGCGGCCTTCGTGGCTGCATCTTCTTCCCCAATGACCATGTCGAGGAGCTTGGCAGTCTGAGGAAGCGTCGTGATATCAAAGCCGATAGCCGCATTGAACATGTCTGGCTTCTCGTCATCGGAATCCCTGCGTGCCGCAGCGATTTCTTGCTCCGAGGAACGGTCATGGATGGCGTGAATTTCGGCAAGTTCGTCTTTGGCCAGGGCAGAGCCGGAAACCGGCGGCGGCGGTACCAGCCGCGCGGCATCGACCTGTGCCGGATCGAGAACGGCGCCGCTGGCGGCAATGCTGGCATTGATCAGAAGGAACGTCGCGAATGCGAGAGTCTTCGTCATGGGAGCCTCAAAACTTGGCGGTGAGCGTCAGCTGATAACTGCGGGACGGCTGGAAGTAATACTGGTCCAGGCTCGCACCGCGTCCCAGAAGGTCGTGCACATTGGCGCCAATGGTCGCCTTGTCGTTGATGCCGACCGAAAGAAGATTGCGCTCGTTGAAGATATTGTAAATGCCGACCCCCATTTCGATCATGCCGAGCGTCCAGCTCGCCTTGATATCGGTGTTATTATAGGCACCGAGCTTGTAGAATTGCGTATTGGTGCCGTCGGAATATTGCTGACCGACCACCTTGTCGATCAAGGAGAATTTGATGTCGTTCATCTTGTAGACCAGGCCGCTCGCCTCGGTCCACATCGGCGCCTGCTTCACCCACTTGCCCTGTGTCTTGGAACTGTTGAGCGAGCCATTGGCGAACACCACCAGCCCATCCAGCAACCCGTCCCAGACATCGTCGTTGAATGCATAGGTCGCTTCGGCTTCGACGCCTTTGTAGGTGGCCGTGCCCGTGTTGACGGCGCAATTTTCGCCGGCGGGACCGAAAATCGGCGCCTGGTTGCAGGACTGGAAGACGATGTTGTTGTTGACTCCGATGTAATAGAGATCGCCATCGAAGGTGAAATTGTCAGCATAATAGACGGTGCCGACCTGATAGTTGGTCGTGGTCTGCGCCTTGGGGAAGGTCAGCACGGGGGTCGCCTGCTCGAAGGCGCTGATGTCCGGAATATAAATACCCTGGGCGTATTGCGCGTAAGCGCTCCAATTCTGTTGCAGCTTGTAGTTCGCCATCGCGAAGGGCAGCGAACGGGTGGTGGTGAAGGAGCCCTGGAAAGGGATCACCGGCACGGTTTTCTGTTCCAGTGGCGCGTTCACGCTGTGATCCCAGCTCACATATTTGAAGCCCGGCGTCACGGTCAGGTCTGGCAGGGGATGCAATTCAACCTCTACGAAGGGCTGATACTGGCTCCAGGCCGAATGCTCGTTATATTCGAAGAAACCGCCATCGAAAGCCGCCGACTTGGTTTTGGAAACCAAAGTCGAATCCGCAAAGGTCTGGCTGTGCCAGGGATCGCAGCCGGCCGTGACGCATTTCTGCACATCGATGTCGAAGCGGGCGCGCTGGGTTGCAGCATTTTCCCACCATAGGCCGGTGCGTAGCTGGCCGGTCAGCCAGCCGAAATCGAAGTCGCGTGACAGCCGCAAAATATTGCCCCAGACGCGATAGGCGTTCTTTTTCGTATAGCCGGGAACGTCTTTTGCAAACTTCACCCCGCCCACGATGGTACCGGAGCCTTCGGTAACGCCGTTGATGATATCGGCCGCGGTCTGCTGAATATTGGTCGCGGTCACGGTCTTGTTGACATAGGCGTATGTGTACGCGGTGTCGTCCAGGTGGAAGCCACCCAGATCGCCTTCGAGTCGGACATAATCCAAGTCCGTTTTCTTGGAGATGAAATTATAGTCCTGATAGGTTGCAAGATTGGGATTGGCATTCTGCAACGCGAAGTTCTTACCGAAGGCCGTGATCTGCGCAGCGGTGGCACCGTTGTTGTCGTTCAAATGCTGGAACAGTCCATTATAATTGGCGAAAACCGTAACGGTCCAGCCCGGGGCGAACTCGTTTTGCACTTTGACGAGGACGTTCTGGTGCGCCGTGGTCTGAAGCGTGAGATAGCCGTCCGAATTGGTGCCCTGCAGACTGAAGAGCGCGCGGGTGTTGGCGTGGCCGATATCGAAATCGCCCGTCTGATAAGTGCCCGTAAAATCGGTCGTGTTGTAGCTGCCATAAGTGACTGCGCCGCGTAGGCGCTGTTCCGGGCTCAGGACATCGGAAAATATGTTGACCGAGCCACCATACGTGGCGGCGCCCAGGCTGCCGGCATTGCCGGGGCCGCGATCCACGGTGATGCTGCCTATCGTGCTGGCGGGAAAATAAGATTCGGAATGGTGCGTGGGGCCATTGGTGTCGCCGAAGGGAATGCCGTCATACAGCATGGCGAAATTGCCGTCCGGCAGTCCGCGCAATGTGTTTTTAACATTGCCGTCCGACAGTCCGGGCCCATTGATGTCCATACCGGTCATGCTGGGCGCGATGGCAAGAATGGTGGTGTAATCGGCGGTATTGGCGACGGAATCCTGAATGTAGGATTTGTTGATGACGGTCTGGGGCTCCATCGTGTCGAGCGACGCCTTGGCGGGCGCGACATCGGCATTGAAGGCCGATCCGGTCACCACAACAGTTTCCGAGCCGGCGGCGGTGCCGCCGCCTCCCGATGCAGCGCCGGTTGCTGCCGCCAGCTGCTGGGCCGCGGCAGGATGCGCCAGAAGCGCGCCGGCGAATAAGGCCAGGCAGGCAACGGTGCCGTTGAGGTGCGTGGAAATCTTCGACATGAAATTGCCCCTTCGCAAGCAAAAGGGCATGCAATCTCATTGGCATTCCCGCATGTTTTGCGAAAATCCCGGGCGCGGAATGCGCTGGATGAGTCCCCTTGTGCGAGGGGTCCATCGCACGCATGCTTGTCGGTCTGGTGACAACGGTTATACGAAAAATCAATTTACGCCGTTGAAAGCTTGAACGACGCTCGGGTGTCATAACATTAATCTGGAGCGCCCTTCGCCCTGTCGCGCGATGCAGTGACCATGATCTCTACCAGCATTCCAGCCTTAAAAAGCGGGTCTGCCGGCAAGCAAGCCCGTACCGGCGGATTATTGGGATCAACCCATTCGTTCCAGGCATCGTTGTGCGCCGCGAAGTTTTTCATGTCGGTCAACCAAACTTGAGCGGTAAGCAGCTTGGATTTGTCGGTGCCCGCTTGCGCCAGAAGCTTGTCGATCTGCGCCAGCGTCCGTCGAGTTTGATCCTTGATGTCACCCAACGGCGCGCCTTCCGGGGCGTCGATCAGGTTAGCCGTTACACCGGCAGTGTAAACGGTGTCGCCGCGAGCAATGACATAGCTGATGCGGGGAATACCAGGTGCGTGAGCCGTGATCGCATATCTTTCCACCGTGCCGTCCGCCGACTTCTTGCCGGCTGGCGACGCGGCGGCGGCGGCAATCGGCGCAAGGACTGCGCCGCCCAAAACTCCGGCCAAGACCGCATCGCGTCGAGAGAACTTATTCATGTCATCCATCCGTCGTTTGAGAACTTAGGTCGCGACGTCCGGCACGTCATCGGAGACATCTCGCACCTCAGTAAAACCCAAGGCGATATGTCCGTCGAATTTATAATTTGACGAGCACCCATAAAAATATCTAATGGCGAAATGGACTATGAAGGCCTTCGCACCTTTTTGGCAGTGTACCGCGAGCGTGGATTTTCCGGTGCGGCGCGCGCGCTGAATCGCACCCAGCCCGCGATTTCGAGTCGAATACGCTTGCTGGAAGAAGAGCTCCAAGTACGTCTATTCGAGCGAACAACGCAGGGTATCGTACTCAGTCAGGCGGGACGGGTTCTGCTCGAATATGGCGAGCGGGCTATCGCCGCAATGCAGGACGCAGAAAACGCCATCCGCAGCCTGCGTGTCGAGATGACCGGGCCCCTCGCACTGGCCATGGTTGGCACACTTGCCAGTACGAAACTGACTGCAATTTTGAAACAGTTTGCCGCGATGCATCCGTCGGTGGAATTGAGATTACGCACGGCACGCAGCACCGAAATAAGCGATCTGGTGCGTAACGGCGATGTGACGGTTGGGCTCCGCTACGACCGCGATAGATCCCGCGATTTGCACTTTGAAGAAATCGGTGCCGATAAGATGGTGGTAGTATGTCCCACCGATCATCTGCAAGCAGGTCGTTCGCTCAAATCGCTAAAGCCTCTCAAAGACGAACAATGGATTGCGTTTCCGGAGCTTCCCGGCCAACGAGAATTGTCGGCTTCACATATCGCAAGTGTGTATCTGGCGCACAAGCTCGGTGAGATAAATTGGTCGCCAGTCGATAGTTTAACGGCACAAAAGCGACTCGTTGAGGCGGGATTCGGAATAGCGCTGATGACCAGAAGCAGCGTGCTGGAAGAACTGGGAGCCCGTACTCTCGATGAAATCAAGGTTCCGGGCCTCGGCGCAGGTCAGGCTATCTGCATGGTGAGCCGCAAGGGGGGATTTCTCAGCGCCGCAGCCAAAAGCGTCATGGAGTTGCTGCGGACGCAATATATGCGCTGATGTTCAGTGCCTTGCCGCCACCTGGGTCAGGCGCTTTTTTGCGATTGCGTCGGCAATCTCATTTGTCGGCCGGCGCTCGGCTAATGACTGTTCAAAAATATCGTCCAAGGTCACAGTCAGTTGGTCGATCTTGCCGTGAACCCAGTCCGGATCGAATTGACTGCCGGCATGGATCGCTCTGATCTCGCCCGCGATATGTATGATACCACCTGCGTTCGCCACATAATCCGGAGCATAGAATACCCCCCGTTCCAAAAGCGCTTTACCCAAATCCTCGTCAGCGAGTTGATTGTTGGCGCCACCTACGACAACCCGCGCGCGAAGCCGATCGAGATTTGCCGCGGAAATCGCACCAGACAACGCGCAAGGACAAAATATCTCCACGTTTTGACCCAGAATATCTTCGGGGACCACAACGCGTGCACCGGTCTCATCGGCAACCCTGCGAATGGTGCTCTCACACGTATCGGCAATAACGGGTCGTGCGCCCGCCGCCATCAATTTCTTTGTCAGGGACGCGCCCACTTGGCCGACACCTTGTACGGCAACGCTGACCCCGCTCAGGGAGCTGCCGTAACATTTCTTGACTGCGATTTGGATACTGCGAAACACGCTCTCGGCAGTCACGGGGCTGGGATCTCCGCTCGCCGCGGGGTGTCCGTCCAACCCTGTGACATACGCGGAGTATTTGCGCGCATGCACGAGATCCAACGCCGTCGTCCCCACATCGACGATTGCCCAAAATCTGCCGTCGAACGTGTTCACCACCCGGCCATATGCTTCAAACAGCGCTGGCGTTTTTTTCGACCGGCTATCACCAATAATGACCGACCAAGCACCTCCAAGATCGAGCCCCGCGATCGCGCTTTTGAGTGACATGGCGCGGGAAAGTTGCAACGCATCGTCCAACGCCGCTTCCCAATTCGAGTATGGAAGCATTCTGCAGCCTCCTGCCCCGGGACCTCGAGCGGTGGAGTGAATTGCTACGATACAGGCCAAGCCGGATCGCTTGTCGAAATATGAGGAAATGGATTCGTGACCATCAAACGATGGCGAATTGCATGGCGTCACGGTATTGCGGCCTCTGTCTACACCCCTTTTGAATAGCCCTCGTCGGTGAGGGAAGCCAACAAAAACGGCGAATACCCGTCATCACGAAGTTTTATGGGTTGGCAGCTCAACCCATTCGCGGCTGTATTTCGAACGAGATTAAGCGAGCGCATCGACCCAGCGACGGACCCGCCGCTTGTTTGAGAAGAATGTAAAGATGTTGCCGCAGAGGATGGCGACCTCGGGCGTAAAATAATAACTGCCGATATGCGTGAAGGGAGAAAATAGCAGTCCGACCAACGCTCCGTAAACGATCTGACGCCAGCGGCCGAGCGGCGCGGTGCGCGGCTCGGTCAACATCACCAGACCAAAGAAACAGAACATGGAATGGATGCCGATCATCGAGATCGCGTGCGCTATACCCGCAATGTTGGAAAAATCACCGTGCGCGATGGAGATGCTCAGAACCACTAGCGCATAGGTTGCCAGCATCGCGTAATAGCGCAATCTGGTAAGTATCAGTGCACCGCCCAGTAAAAGCAGCGGCAACAGCACCGCATTGTCGCCCACCCACCAACTCACGGTGCGATGGAAGCCAAGGCTCATCAGGGCGGCCCCGAAAGCGGCGGGGTTGAAAAGATGACGCTTGCCGATGGCGAATATGTATTTTGAGGCCATGGCCCACGCCGACACCAGAATCAGAAAACCTGCAGCGGCAAGGTCGCCGGGCGCTGAAGGCGTTATGATCAGGACGATGATAAGGGCACTGATGCAGGCTGATTCCCAATTGCTCTCCGCTTCAAAAACCCGCGCGAAGGCGCTGTTGACGCCCAGGCATGCCAACAGTGCGACCGCCGTGGAGAAGGCCAAGTTCACCCATAGCTGATGCACGATGCCCAGGACCGATAGAACCAGAGCCGCCAGTACGATCGCTGCCAGATAGTAAAGTGTCAGCCGATAAGTCAGAACGCGACGAAACAACGTCATCCGCGCGTCGCCTTTATGATCGCGTCGGCAACGGCGTCTTGAAACGTGTAGCTGGTGTCGGTGGCGGAGGAGACAACGTCGACCTGGGACTTTTGGCTCTTGATCACTTCACTCCCCAGGACCGGAAGCGCCATTTGACTCAGATAGAGAGACTGAGAACGGTGATCGGGGAATTCCAAAGCCTGAACCCCGGTTATCTGCCCACCATGGACGGATATCTTTATCCTGAGTTCGCCCCACATGAGCCGATGCTTGCTGCTGACATACTCACCATCCTCCAGATGCGCACCTGCTGGAATCGAGGCAATGGCGCCAGGATCAGGACTGCCGGTGACCAATGGTAGCGCCGGTGAAGCACCCTCCATCGGCAGATACATTTGCATCGCCTGCTGCACCGTCAAGGAGGGAGGGGGCGAAGAGGGAGGTTCATTGTTCTGTTGCGGCTGTACTTCCGGTGCCGCAGAAGCAACAGGAGGCGCAATTGTCTGCGGCGCGATTCTGGCAACGGCGAGGGGCTTTTGTGGCTGTGGAGCGGCGGGCTTTTGAGCTGACCCGTTACTCACGCTGGATGCGACATCCGCGTCGGATGCCATGGGTCGCGCCGTGGCCGTGGACTTCGTCACCGCGGAACTGGGGCGCACGGACACAAGGTTGTTGGGTACGAACGCCCGGGGCGCCGACACCATTGCCAAAGACAATCCATTGGCATCGTGTTGTTGCCACCAGCCATAGACCAGCGATACCGCGACAAGCGCTGAGGACAAGAGCAGTTTTCCGGCAAGGCTTCCCCGCCTTTTGGTCGGATTCAACATGGCAAGTATTTCTTCAATCCGTTGGTCATGCGCGCCGTGCCGGAGCTGTCGATCTCATAGCCTTCAAGACCCGGCATACGCTCGATGAAATAAATGCCCTCGCGCCCCATGGCGAACGCGGCGGTTGCATAGCGGTCGGCCTCAAGCACATCCGGTCCAATGACAGTGAGGCTGACGATATTGCCTGATACGTACCGACCTGTATGCGGGTTATAGATATGGTCGCCGCGGATGTAATTTCCGGAGGTGGCGACGCCATGGCCCTTGGGCTGAAGCACTTTGACAATCTCGCCGTGCAAAAACGGATTGCGGATCCCTACCGTCCACTCCCCACCTTCGTCATTGAAACCATGGCATTGAATGTCGCCGCCGGCTTCCACGCAGAAGTTCGAAAAGCCCATATTGGTGATTTGCCGAACCGCATTCTTGATCGCCCAACCCTTGACCATGCCGCAAGGATCGATTGTTCCGTCAGGGCGGCTGATGTCGAAATACCCACCGGTTTCCCGTTTGGTCTTCTCACACAAGGCGATGACCTCTCGCATGCATGGCGAGAAATCCTTTTCGGCGATCTCGCCGCGATTGACCTTGGAAATCTCGCTGTCATCCTTGAAGGGGCTGAACTGCGCATCGACCGCGACAAATTCCGCGAACACTGCTTCCAAGTCCTGCTGGCGGACGCCTACGTCCAACACGGACAGACTGATGGGCATGCCCATGATGGTGCGCGTCTCACGCATTGACCGAACGTTTCCTGGGCCGCCCTCGGCCAAATGCTTTCTGCCGCTTCAATCTGGCTGACGTGGGTGGATCGGATCCCTGGCCTATTCGGCGTCACTTTTCGCCGCAGCGGCGGTAACGCCCGGATTGCAAAAACAGCTCGAGAAATCATTATCCGACGTGCAACTGGTTGCCAAGCATCTGGCCATATGGCGTCGGGGTTTCTGCGATTCCCATACCCTTTTCGACCCGCTATTTGGGAGGTCCGCCCTCCAGCCGCTAAGCGCGGCACCTTGTCCTTTCCTTTCACCTCAATGTCACTTGGCCTTTTTGCAGCGACAGCAACATTTCGGCGTGCAAAATCTCCCGAGTGGGTGCCAAATAGACCAGGGCAGATCCGTCGAGACGGGTCGCAGCTTTGCTAGAAAAGCCCAGGGGGATCGCGATGGAGAATCTTGCTGGGGTGGACGTCCAGAAGCTGAAGATCGCCAGGCCCATTGCCTATCGGCAGATCATCGCTTCCATCCTTCTCTTTTTCGTTCTGGCCTTCATCGCTCATGCGTTCTGGGTCGGGGCGATCGAATGGCACTATGTGTCCGATTACCTCTTCTCGCCGCCCATCCTTAAAGGTGTCCGCGGGACGATCCTGATGACCATTTGCGCGATGATCGTGGGCATCTTGCTCGGAACGATCGTCGCCATCATGCGCATGTCCACCAACGGCGTGCTGCGTTCGGCGGCGACCGGCTATATCTGGCTGTTTCGGGGAATCCCTGCCCTGTTGCAATTACTGCTCTGGTTCAATCTGGCCCTGATCTTTCCGACCATCAGTTTTTTCGGCTTCTTCCCCGTAAACACCGTCGACGTCATGACGCCTTTTGTTGCCGCCCTGCTGGGCCTTGGCATCCAACAGGGCGCCTACACGGCCGAAGTCGTGCGCGGCGGCATACTTTCGGTGGATAAAGGCCAGATGGAAGCGGCGCAGTCGATCGGTATGACCAAGCTGCGCGCGATGCTGAC
Source organism: Pseudomonadota bacterium (assembly GCA_040389405.1). GTDB lineage: Bacteria > Pseudomonadota > Alphaproteobacteria > Micropepsales > Micropepsaceae > Rhizomicrobium. The sequence goes on from JAZJZY010000003.1 coordinate 1,056,645, forward strand.
GATCGTTCTTCCCCAGGCGATGCGCGTGATCGTACCGCCGATCGGCAACGAGACCATCGGCATGGTCAAGCTGACTTCGCTTGCCAGCGTTATCCAGTATTCGGAGGTCCTGCGCACGGTCGGGGACGTCTACTACGCCAATTCGCGAGTGATCGAACTGCTGATCGTGGCCGGCATCTGGTACATGGTGATCGTCACGGTCCTCAGCATCGGGCAAAGCTATATCGAGAAATATTTTTCCAGGGGATGGGGCCGCACGCCGCAAACCCGAAAAACCTTATCGGCCGACCCCGCCGATGCGACGGGAGCTGCCTGATGCCTCCCATTCTCGAAGCAATCCATGTTCAGAAGTATTTCGGAGCTTTTCGGGCACTGAACGATGTGAGCCTTGCTGTGACTCGTGGTGAGGTGGTCTGCGTCATCGGCCCATCGGGGTCTGGGAAAAGCACGCTGCTTCGATGCATTTCCCAGCTTGAGAGTATCGATGGTGGCGTCATCACCATCGACGGAGAGATCGCCGGGTTTCGGTTGCGAGGTGATTCACTTTTTCCCTTGACCGACAGCCAGATCGCCAGACAGCGCCAGCATGTGGGCATGGTCTTTCAGCGCTTCAATCTCTTTCCCCACCGGTCGGTCCTGCAAAACCTTCTGGAAGGCCCTGTCTGGATTCAAAGGCGCCCCGTCGAAGAATGCCGACGCGAGGCTCTGGCACTTCTGACACGGGTCGGATTGGCAGAGAAAGCGGACGCCTACCCCAACGAGCTATCCGGCGGGCAGCAACAGCGCGTCGCCATCGCCCGCGCCCTGGCCATGCACCCCAAAATCCTCCTTTTCGATGAACCCACCTCCGCCCTTGATCCGGAACTGGTGGGGGAAGTCCTCAGCGTCATGAAGGAATTGGCGCAATCGGGGATGACCATGGTGGTCGTCACCCACGAAATCGCCTTTTGCCGGGAAGTGGCCGACCGCGTGGTATTCATGGACGGGGGTGCCGTCATTGCCGCCGGCACGCCCGACGATATGATCGTCCGCCCGCAAAATCCGCGGGTGGCCAATTTCATATCTGCGGTATTGTAGAATCCCGTCGTCAAAGGACATCCGATAATGAGATACGCAATCAGGTTTTTGGCCCCCGCCCTTGGCCTTTTGGCGACATGCCCTGCCCTGGCCGTACCGCAGAATCTCAACCTGGTCGCACCAGGGGAAATCCGGTTCCTGACCAACCCGATTTATCCCCCGATGGAATTCGTGAATCCAAAAACCGGCGAACTGAGCGGGTTCGATATCGATCTCGGCAAGGCAATCGCCGCCAAATTGGGTCTCAAGGACCGCTGGTCTCAATCCGCCTTCGCGCAGTTGCAAAGCAGTCTTCAGACCCGACGAGGCGATCTGATCCTTTCCGGTATGAGCGATAATTTGAAGCGCCAGGCCAGCATGGACTTTGTGGACTATCTTACGACCGGCCCCATCCTGTTCACGCTGAATAGCAAGGCCCAGATCTACAAGAGGACCACCGATTTCTGCGGCAAGAAAATCGCCGGCAGCCGCAGCACCAGCTTCTCGGTCGATGTCCCCAAATGGAGCAACGATAACTGCATTGCCAAGGGAAAGCCTGCTATCGTTTATGAGGGCACCGAAGACTCCAATGCCGCCCGGCTGGGCATGAAACAGGGGCGTTATGACGGCGTGGTCCAAGGGATCGAAACCATCGCTTATCAGATGCAGGTCGAACCCAACACTTACGCCATGGTGGGCGATCCTCTGTTCAAGAATGACGTATTCGGTATCGGCGTCGCCAAGAACAATCCGCAGCTTCGTGCCGCCATTGTGAACACATTGAACGATCTCATGAAGAGCGGAGAATATGGCAAGCTGCTCACCAAATGGGGCCTCACGCGCAACGCCATTCCGGCCATCTCGGTCAATAGTGTCAAATAGAGAGCATATGTCTGGTTGGCCCATAGCCGCGTCGGACAGACCATCTTGGCCCGATGGTCAGCAGTGCGCGGTCGCACTCGCGTTCGATCTCGACGGTCCCACAGGCGATGCCATGCTGGACGGCAGCCTGCTGCACAATCTCCGCTATTTTACCGAGGGCGCATACGGGCCTTGGCGCGCCCTGCCGCGCCTGCTCGACCTCCTGGCCGAACACGACTTGAAGGCAACCTTCTTCGTCCCGACCTGGGTGGTTCAGCATTGGACGAACCGTTGCGAGCGCATCCTCAAGGATGGTCATGAACTCGCCTATCACGGCCATCGGCACGAAGTCTTTAAGGATTGCTCGATAGAGGAGCAGCGCGAGATCATGGGAAAGTCGCGGGAGATATTTTCCCGTCGTCTCGGCGTGACACCAACAGGCTTTCGAACGCCCTCCGGGGACTGGAGCGACGACACCGCCTCCATGCTGGCCAAATTCGGCGTCATTTACTCAAGCTCCATGCGGGGCGATGACCGGCCCTATTTTCACAAACGGAAAGACGGTTCTCGAGGGCTGGTCGAGATTCCGGCCCGCTGGGACATCGATGACTACACCGCCCTGGCTTATTTCGAGGATCCGGATTTTCCGGCCGGGCTGGATCGCATTTCGGATTACCGTCTGGTGGAACAGAATTGGCGGCACGAGTTTCGAGGCTATTACCGGGACGGATTGTGCTGGACCACGATCTTCCATCCCAAGGTGGTGGCCAAGCCCGGACGGCTGAGCATTCTCGACGGGCTGTTTCGGGACATCCGCGGCCACAAGAATGTCTGGATCGCCCATGGCTCCGAGATTGCCAATTGGTGGCTTGATCGGAACGGAACTGCATCTTGAGCGCCCTTTCTCCAGACAAGGTCATCTGGCCGACTGGCAAGCGCGCGGCCGCGATCGTCTCGGTGATATTTGACGATGGCATGGACGCAGTCGCTCGCGCGCCTGATCTGGCAAACCGAAACAAAAGCCATTCCGTCTGGCTTTACGGTGCCAATCGCGGCGTGGAAAGGCTGTGCCGGGCCTTCCAGGAGGCGCAAATTCGCACGACCTGGTTCGTTCCCGCCACGGTGGCCGAGAAGCATCGCGCATTGATCAGCGCCGTTGCCATGGCAGGACATGACGTGGAAAGTCATGGCTGGGGATTTGAGCGTCACGACGAGTTGCCGCGCGCCTCATCGCTGGAGCTATTGAAGCAGTCGCGCCAGACCATTGAAGCCGCAACCGGCAAGCCGGTGACGGGATTTCGGCTTCCAATGGGAAATTGGCCAGACCAGTTTGACCGCTTGCTGAAAGAAGCGGGCTTTCTTTGGTCCGCTTCGCTCAACGGCGACGACGCGCCCTATATGCACGCTTCATCATTGGTCGAAATTCCTGTCCATCTGGAACTGGAAGACCGGCCTTATTTTCAGTTCAACTTTACACCCGCATTTCCAAAGGGGCAAAGCCGCATCGCATCCTATGATTCCGTGCTGTCGAACTGGATCGCCGAGTTCGACGCTTATCGAAAATTCGGCGCCTGCTTTGTGCTGCAATTGCGTCCCGAAATGACGGGAACCCCTGGGCGGATATTTCTGGTCGAGGCGTTTATCAAGCACGTCCTGTCCTTCGAGGATGTGTGGCTCGCGACAGCCACCGAGGTCGCCGCCTGGCATTTGGCCAACAATGCCCACGCCACAAGCCCGGATCATCCTCTGAATGTCTTTGATGCCTATAAGCGAGAACATCGTGCCCCCCGTTGACAGCGTCGGTGCACAGCTGGCCGAGAAATTGTGCCATGTCCGCTTTTCGGACTTTCCGGCATCGACCGTTCACAAGGCAAAGCTGCACATTCTCGATACGTTGGGCGCGGCGCTGGCAGGCTCGACCTCCGCGGAAACGCAGGTCACATGGCATGCTCTTGGTCTGCAGATGGATCAAGGCCAGTCGGCTGCCTGGGGCATGCCGTTCAACCTCAGCCCGCGATCGGCCAGTTTCATAAACGGCGTATCGGCGCATGCCATGGAACTGGATGATTCTGGAGGTTGCGATCATTCAGGGGCTGTGGTGGTGCCCGCAGCGTTTGCCATCCTGCCACAGCTGAAAGGTCCGATAACGGGACATCAGCTCCTGACTGCCATTCTCATGGGATATGAGGTCGGCAGGCGCGTCTTGGAAGCCGTCGGCGGGTACGAAGTTCATAACAATCTTGGCTGGCATTCCACAGGTACATGCGGCGTGTTTGGCGCGGCCGCGGCCACAGGGTTGCTGCTGGGTCTGGACGCGCGCCGGCTGGAGCAAGCATTCGGCATCGCCTGCTCATTCTCGGGTGGGACGTGGGGCTTCATCCATGACGGCAGCCAGACCAAGAAACTCCATCCCGGCCGAGCTGCCGAAGGGGGACTGACGGCCGCACTTCTGGCAGAAAATGGATTCACCGGCCCCGCGAAGGTCTTCGATCCGGACGCTTGGGGCAGCTTCTTCAAGACCTTCTCGCCTGGGAAGGCCGATCCAATCCGCCTGATTGAAGGCTTTGGCGAAAACTGGCGGCTCGACCGCTGTTCCATCAAGCCGTATGCGACATGCCGGGGAACGCATTCGGCGATCGATGCCATCCGTCAACTGCGCTCGGCACATCAAATCCGGCTAGAGCAGATTATCGCTATCGACGTTCAGATGAGCCGTTTTCAATTCGAGATGTGTGGGGGAAAGATAATTTCTTCGCGCGCCCAGGCGCAGATGAGCTTGCCTTACGCCATCGCGGCCGAACTGCAATTCGGAAAGGTTGGAGTGTCCGAGATTGAACCGGCCGCGTGGACATCGCCGCGGATAACCGAATGGCTCGGCCGGACCTCGGTTCATATCGACGATCACATGGCCGACGAGGATGAGCCGGTGATCACCATTGCGACATCCAACAATCACCGCCACACCGCGACTGTTCCATTTCCCTATGGCAGCCCCAAAAATCCATTGCCGGATGACCAGCTGATCGCAAAATTCCACGACTTGTCGGGCGCCATATTGCCATCCCAGCGACCCAGCGAGATCGCCGAAACGGTTTTGCGGCTCGAAACAATTTCTGACGTCAGGGTGCTTCCGGCCCTGCTGAAAACTCCGGCTTAGAGACCACGCCCAGGTATCGTTCGCCAACCCACCCTTAACGTCGAGCGGACGCTCATCGACGCCATGGCAAAAATCATGGGCGACCGGTTCGAGTGCAATGGCCCGCGGTTGGGCAGCAGCAGGCTTACCTTTCCTTCGCGGCTGATTGATTCTGGCGAATGAACCGCGCGACGTCGTCGTGCAGCGACTTCAGGGACTCGTCGTTGGCGTACACCATGTGGCCTGAGGGATAGTAGTGATACTCGATATTGCTCTGCAGCTTGTCGGGAATGGCAAGGTGCTGCATTTCGTAACGGCCCTCGAAATAGGGCGTGGCGAGATCGAAATAGCCCCCCGCCAGGAGCACCTTCAAATTCGGATTGGTTTTCATCGCCGATGCGAGGTCGGGCATCAAATTGAGGATGCCGGGCTGCGGATCGGTGGCGCCGGGCGGCTTATGGTTCGAAGTCCAGTATTTTCCGACATCAATCTCCGGACGGTAAGAGCGGCCATCGCCATAGTGCAGATCTTTGCGCACATAATCGTTGAACGAGGAAACATAGGCCGACGCGATGGATGCCGATTGCGGGTCATACTCGGCCTCGCGACTCAGGGGATCGAGATCGGGACCTGAAAAACGCGAGTCCAATCGTCCGGTGGTCAAACCGTCGCTATCTTGCAGCATTTTTTCGAACTGCCCGACATTCATGCGCAGATTCGACTTCAGGATGTAGGCCGCCGGCAGTCCGGTGTAACGGGCGAGTTGGTCGGCAATCGCCTGCTTGCGCGCCGGATCGATCGCGGCGCCTTGCTGTAGCGCCAGGGCATAGTCCGTGGCGGCGAAATGCTCGACTTCTTTCAGAAAAGGTTCGAGGGCGGCGGGCCGCGTAGCGCCCAGTCGATTGTGATACCAGGCCGTCGCCGCATAGGTGGGCAGCGCCACAATGTAAGCCTGATCGGTGCCGGGATTATATTGCGGCGAATCCGCACTCAAGTCGAAGTTCAGAATCTGCGACAGCTGGATCACGCCGTTGAAATCGACGCTATTGCCGGTTTGCAGGATATTGATCAGATTTGCGTTCCGCGGCGTGCCATAGCTTTCGCCAAAAAGGAATTTGGGCGAATTCCAGCGGCCATATTTCGACAGAAACCCCAGCACGAACTGACTGAAGGCATAGGCATCGGGGTCGACGCCATAAAAGGCTTTCTCCTTGTCCTTACCCGCGATCCGCGAAAAGCCTGTCCCCGGCGCGTCGATAAAAACGAGATCCGAAACATCCAGAAGGCTGTAGGCGTTATCGATCAGATTATAGGGCGCAGCAGGAACATGGGTATCGCCCGGCGTGTGAACCCGGCGCGGCCCAAAGGCGCCCATATGAAGCCATACGGTGGAAGAACCCGGTCCCCCATTGAACAGGAAAGTGATGGGCCGGTCTTTCGCTGGCGCACCTTTCTTGAAATAGGCGACATAAAACATTGAAGCTTCCGCCGTGGTGGGATTGCGGTCGCCCAGGTCCTGGTCGTTTTTCTTGTCCTTGTCGTTTTGCTTATCCTTGTCCTCGTCATCGCCTGACTTGCCAGGATGCTCGCGCCAGGCTGCGTCATCCCAATCCTTGGGATGCACGATGATGGTGCCGGCCGTCGCGCGATAATCGACGCGAGAACCTTCCACCGTGACGCTGCCTTCGCTATCCACACCTTCGGGATGGAACAGAACGCCTTGATCTGGCGCGGCACTGGAGAGCGCGTCGGGCTTCTGGTTGGCGCTTTCTTGTCTCAGCGGCGAAGTGGCCGCCCATCCAGCGGACGTCAATGCAATTAGCGCTGAAAGGCCAACAATTGCTGTGCTGCGTTTTGTCATCTCTGCCCTGCCCTATCGAGCCCGATGCGGCGTCTGTTCCGCACGGGCAATTGCGCACAAAGGGAACCATCCCGCAGAAGAAAAGCGCATAATCGCCGAATTGGGAAGGCGTGTGGTGATATCAGAAAATACCGTCACACCGTGTGACCTTAGAGGCTGCCGGCGTCCCGAGATGGGCCAGCCCAAATGGGCACAAAACCAACGCCACGGATTTATCTGGTGGTGCGGGCAGCTTACCCGAATCTCTCTTGGCACTCTCCTCAGGTAAATTCCCGGTAATGTCGGGGAAAGTAGGCCGGCACAGCTAAAACGGGCCGCCTATCTCCACGTCGTCATTTTGTCGCCCGAACTAGTCATCGCGATAGGTCAACGGCGCCTGTTGATGGGGCGTAACCATGCACGCCCACGGTCCCACAATTCGCCGGAGCGCAAGAAGACCAGGGACATTGCGATCCCCAATGCCAGCGAGGCGACGATCTGGGCTGGCCACAATTTTCCGAACCTGGCGTGCAGGACGATGTCGGTCGCATACATCGGGAAAATGTTGAAAAGATAAATGTAGAAGCTCGCCGCGGCGATCGTTCCCACCACGCGGCCGACCAGTCTGGGCATCGGGACACGACGCACAAACACAATCAGGCCGGCAGCTACCGCTATCGCGGCGACATGGGTGTCGTTCCAGCCCCATGCCATGGCCGAAACGATTCCGAGCAGAGCGAACAACGCAAGACGCAATTCCCATCCGGCGAGGGCGACCGCCCAACCCGCGGCGAAATAGATCAACATCTGGTCCGGGCTGCGGAACAGGTGCGCGGCCGCGTCGAACATAAAGCCGCCAATCAGGCGGATCGCCAAGGCCGCGCCCACGAAGGCCAAGCCGAAGGATATGGGCCGCCCCGCGGCGAATCCGCGGATCGCCGGCACAGCCAGCACGACGCATATCGTGGCGACGCACCAGGCCAGGCTCTCGATGAACCAATAGGTGTTGAGGATACCGCCCCAGTCACCGCGAAAGGTGCTGATGAAGAACAGATGAGACCAGACGATCTTCCGATTGAGAAAAAAGACCCCGAGCATGATCCCGAGATAGACCGACAGATAGCGCCGGGTGAAATCCATGAACGCTGCCCCGGACTCGCCCGTCACCAGACGCATGTGCTGGAATCTGGCCCAGCTGAAGCCGGCCAGCATCATCAATATGTCGGCGCCACCCTGCATATTGCCAAGGGCATGCTGAAACAGGATTTGCGTGATGGCCAGACAGCGCACGACGATGTCGCTTTCCAGCGACATCGTGTACCAGTTCGCGGCGCGCCGTGCCGTCTTGGCCAGCGCCCGCAAGCGCGCCAGTGAAAGCTTTTCCCAGCCGTCCGGCGCTTCGCCCAGCGCATCTTCGATGGCGATCGAACATTGCACATAGCTGAGGGAATCGCCGTTCAGGCTCTCGAAGCTATCTGTTTCCGCCAACGGGGCACCGCGCGCCAGCCGACGGTAGAGTTGGAACACCGTCTCGATGGTGTTCGCCTTGGTGGGGTGAGATCGATCCTTGTGGCCATAGCCGGCACGCAGGATAGCCGGATAATCGACCTTGCCGCCCGGCAGCCGTGGAATCTCGGGGAGTTGGATGAATGCGAACGGGTCCTCCGGAAGGTCCAGTCGCATCAGCGTCTGCCGGGCCTTGTCGAGATCCGCACGGGCAGCGGCTCCGATCACCACCAGAGTGTCGTCCCCGGCTGCGAAGACTTCGGCCCCTGCCTCGCGAAACCGCGATTCCAGATCGTCCAGCCCGATCCGCAAGCCGTACACCTTCACGAAGCGGCTCTTGCGCCCCGTGATGCGGAATATGCCGGGCTCGATCTCGATCGCCAGATCGCCGGTGCGCAGCATATCGGCGCCCGGTGGGTCAGTCATTTCCCGCCGCTCGGTCGCATACCCCATCATTACGTTGGGGCCGCGATAGATGAGCTCACCCACCTCACCAATGGCGACGCGCGCGCGATTCTCGTCCTCCAGCCAGAGTTCACCACCGGGGATGGCCTGACCGATGGCGCCCGGATATCGCGTCAACTGCTCGGGGCGGAGATAGGCGATACGCGCCGTGGCCTCGGTCTGGCCGTACATGACGAAGAGCCGGGCCCGCGTCCTGCGCGCCTGGTCGGCCACACGCGTGGTGAGATCTTGCGCCATGCGACCGCCGGCTTGGGTCAATGTCGCCACGCTTGCGGGCAGGTCCGCCAGCAGGCCGGATCGCTCCATCAACTCATAGCTGTGCGGTACCCCGGCAAGGCCCGTCACGCCGCGTGCATGGAGCAAATCACGGAAACCGGGATCGGTCACGCTTAACTCTGTCAGAACGACTGACGCCCCCACCGTCAGGTGCGAGTTCAACACCGACAATCCGTACGAATATGAAAGCGGCAGGCTGGTCACGGCGCGGTCGGCGGCAGCGAGGCCGAGATAGGCCGCGATCGCGTGCGCATTCGCGTCCAGCGCCGTGGCGCTCAATCGAACGAGTTTGGGACTACCTGTAGAACCGGACGTGGATAATAAAAGTGCCAGTTCCGGATGCGGCACGCATTCCCATGGCGTCGGCGTGATCGCCAGGCGCCATTCGCCACTCGCCATGTCGAGGGCATAACGCGCGTCGGGCCGGTAGTGATCAAGAATATGGTCGGCCGCCGGCCCGCTGGAATGCATGAAGACCGCCGTGTTCGAGCGGAGCGCCCCGAGATAGGCCACCAGGGCTTCCACGCGGTTGCGCGCCTCGACCGCCAGCAGCCGCACTTCGTCAGGCAGAGACGCGGCGAAGCCGTCGGCCATCCCGGCGAGCTGGCTATATGAAATCGAGCCGCCATCCTCACCGATCAGCGCAGGTGCATCTCCCCATGCCTCAAGATCCGCCGCAAAACGCGGAGCAATCCGCCCCCTCCTCGACATGTCGCCCCCCGCGCCCAAGTCACACCAAAATCAACAAATATGGACCAATATTGTCAAGCGACCCGCTCCGAACGCGATTAATGACCGCTGCGCGTCGGATAGTCGGTAGCGCCAAATAACGCCGCAATTGGCTCCATGAGTATCGCCACCGTATGGGAAACTTGCGCCAAAAACACCGCATTGCCCCAACGCGCTATAAAATGCGCTCCAATTGCTTTGCGCTCTGATGAAGGGGGCATAATTCAGATATGCATCTTTGCGTCTTTAGCCTCGGGGCCGACGAACAAGAGGCCAGAGATTGCGATCGCGGCCCCGAATGCCACGGCTGCCAATGCCAGTCCGTAATTGTGTGCGTTTTCTGCGATCAGCGCCTGGATTGTCAGATTGCTCGAGGCGACCAAGTTGCCTAGCTGATACACCGTGCCCGGAAATGTTCCTCGCGCCTTACTCGGAGATAGCTCATTCAGATGCGCCGGAATGATGCTCCAGCAGCCCTGCACAAAAAAGTTGATCAGAAAAGCTCCAATCGTCAGCGTGACCAGGTTGGCGCTGTAGGCCCAAATCCAAATCGTCGGTATGGCAAGCAGGGCTGCCGTGATCATCATGCGCCGGCGTCCATAATGCTGACTGAGCGATCCAAACAGCAGGCATCCGAGCACGGCACCGATATTATAAATGATCGCTATTTGGCCAACGGCGGCTGGTTGCAATCCATGCTGACGTTGCAAAAAGGTTGGGTAGAGATCCTGTGTACCGTGGCTGAAGAAATTAAAGGCGGTCATCAGAATGACCGCATAAAGAGCGAGTTTCCAATGGTCCCTCAGAACAGCAATTGTCGAGGATTTTCCACTGCGATCTTTGTTGAAGCTCGGCGACTCCGGCACTTTCGCATAGACATAGGGAATCAGAAGGAGCGCCGGAATAATTCCAACCATGAACATGCCGCGCCAGCCGACATACGGATACAAGAAGCCGAAGACGATAGACGCCAGCAAATATCCGGACGAATATCCGGATTGTAGCAGCCCAGACACAACACCTCTGGATTCCGGCCGAATTGTCTCCATGGCCAGGGACGATCCGATTCCCCATGTGCCGCCCATACCGATGCCAAAGGCAGCCCGTACCAACAGAAATATTGGCAAGCTCGGCACGAATGCAGTTGCAAAGCTAAGAGTGGAATACACAGCTATGTTGGCCATAAGCACCGGTCGTCGGCCATAACGATCGGCCAGTCTCCCGAACAGAAAGGCGCCAACGGGACGAAGGGCGAGTGTCAGTGTCACGGCAACCGTAATCGTCGGGATCCCGACGCCGAACTCTGCGGCAATGTCCTTGATAACAAAAACCAGCAAGAAGAAATCCAACGCATCAAGCGTCCAACCCAGAAAGCTCGCGGCCACGACGTGTTTCTGGGCGGAATTCCAACCCCGCAAAGCGGCCAACATTCTTCATCCCCCCATATGACCGGCCTCGAAGCCGTCCGAAGGACTCAAGACATAATGATGTTGGTCAAAAAAGTATTGATCTCATTTCGGCGCACCAGGCTGACCAGCGCGGCCGCCCTAGATCCGCCCCAGCTGGACCCGTTGCTCGCGTAGCGTCTTTTCGATCTCGGCCTTGCGCGCGGGCGGCAGATCCAGGAAGGGCGGGCGCGGGAAGCTGGCGGGCTTTCCCATCTCGAACGTCATGGCATATTGCATGATAGCGTACTGGTCGATGCCGTCCCGTGCGCCATAAAGCTTGGCGATCTTGGTCTGCAGCGCCGCGTAAGCCGGATGGGTGTCTTTTCCCGAACGCGCCACCGCGAACAGATCGGTCAACTCGCGGCAATAAGGCCCGGCTTCCTGAATGATGCCGCCCATGCCGTGGTTCAGCGCGATCTCCAGATTTTCATATGTGCCGGTGATGATGTTGAGGTCGGGGAAGCTGGTGATGAAGTTGGTGTAGCCCTTGGCGTCGGTGGTGGAATCTTTCAGCCCCGCGATATTGCCGTAACGCCGCAACTGCTTGACCACTTCGACCGGGATCGGCGCCATGCTCCAGCGCGGCACATGATAGAGATAGAAGGGCAGGTTCTTGGGCAACCCGTCCAGCACCATGGTGTAGTAGCGCAGCATGCCTTCGTTCGAGATGCCCTTGACGTAAAAGGGCGGCGACACAATCACGCCATCGGCGCCATGATCCGCGGCATGCTTGCAAAGCTCGATCGTGTCGGGAACATTGGCGGTCGAGGCGGTGACGAGCACGTTCAGATTGCCCTTGGCCTTGCCCACCGTTTCCATCAGCGCTTTGTGTTCGGCGACGGTGAAGCCGGTCATCTGGCCGGTCGAACCCAGGAAGGTCAGGCCGTCGGCGCCATGGCTCTTGTACCATTCGACCTGCTCGCGCATCGCGCTCAGATCGACTTTCAGATTCTTGTCGCAAGGCGTGGTGGCGGCGGCCCAGAATTTCATCTTGGGCGATGACGGATTGGACGACGGCGCCGCCTTGGCCGCGTTGATCGCGGCGGTGGCGCTTGCGACCGCGCCGCCGATCATGCCGATGCTTTCTCTGCGCGTTGTTTCCATCTGATCGTCCTTTTTTTGGCCGGGCTGTTGAATGCTACCGCTTCCTGGACAAGAGTCACTAGCGGCAGGCCTGAACCGCCTCCCGATGGGCCTGGGCAAGCTCCGCCAATGAGTTGAATTTAAAGTCGATTTCGGGCGCTTGGCCGGGATCCATGGTGGCGCCGAAACCCTCTTCCGCATGGCGACGATAAATCCAGCAATTGGCAAGACCGTGGCGGCGCGCCGGGACATGGTCGTGAAACAGGCTTTCCGCCGTATGCAGGATGTCGCTTCTCGCCAGGCCCAGATCGCCCACATGGGCCAGCATGTATGCGAAATTGCGGTCGTCGGGTTTGTAGGCGCCGATGTCTTCGGCCGTATAGATCGCGTCGAATTCCACGCCCAGCTTGGCGTTGCTGAAACTGAAACTGCGATTGTCGACATTGGACAAGATGATGAGTTTGTAGAAGCCCTTCAGATATTGCAGCGCCTCCGGCGAGTCCGCGAAGACGGGCCAGTGACGCACCGACTGTCCATATGCCTCGCATTCGTCGATGGTCGCCGCAACGCCCCACTCCTCCGCCAGGCGCTTGTAGACGACCGACAGAATATCGCAGTAGCGCTTGGTCGGCGTTTGGCGCTGTTGCGCGGATTCGTGCCGGGCATGCGCTTCCAGGATAAGGTTGCGCGTGAGGTCGCGTCTGCTTTTCCCGACCAGCCCACTCAAAGCGTGCATCATGCCGGACTCCCAGTCGATCAGGGTCCCGTAGCAATCGAATGTCAGCGCCTTAAAATCAGTCAAGCGCATCACGAATCTCTTTCACCCTTAGAACATCATCGAGCGTCTTGCGAAAACGCTCAAGCAAAAGATCGCTTTTCACTTCCGAACGCCAGAACCGTTTTACGCGCTATAGACGGTCACGCCGCCCACGACCGTGCGCACGATTGGGATGTCCTTGATTTTGTTCGGATCGACGGTGTGCAGGTCGTCCGCCATAACCACGAAGTCGGCCAGCTTGCCGGGGGTGATGGAGCCCTTGATCGCCTCTTCATGCATATAATAGGCCCCGTGCATCGTGTTGATCAGCAAAGCTTCGTCCACGCTGATGCGTTGTTTGGCGCCCCATGTCTCTCCGTTCCAGCCCGTGCGCGTCACCATGCTCTGTATGCTGATCCGGGGATCGAACGATCCCGGCGGATAGTCGGTCCCCGTCGCCACGGGGATTTTGGCATCCATCCAGGTCCGGAACGCCATGCACTGACTCATGAACGCATCGCCGTAGAGGTGGAATTTTTCCGAGTCCGTATAGAGATAGACCGTGAAGGAGTTGGGAACGACACCGATCTCCTTTATGCGGCGCACAATATCGTCATTGATATTGGTGCAGTGGGTGATCTTGTGGCGGACACCGGCGCGGGGTGCCAGCTTGAGTGCGCGCTCATAGGCGGTCAAAACCATCTCGATGGCGGGGATGCCGTTCGCGTGGCAATTGCACTCGATGCCAGCCCGGTGCAACCGCTCCGCCCAGGCGTTGAGATCCTCCTGTGTCGTGGTGATATTGCCATAGTATGGCGGATTGGTGCCCGCAAACGGCGTGCGGCGCGACATTGTCCGTTCTTCGAATGAACCGTCGCATATGTGCTCATATGTGGCGCCAAATCGGATCCGGTCGTCGCCGAAGCCGGTATGAATGCCGGCGGCGATCAGCGCATCGATAACGGTACCATCCGCTTCGTAGTTTACCCTGTGCAGAAGGTCCCCACTGTCGCGCACCTGCTGGAGTGCGGTCAGGCTTCCACCCTGGTGGGCAACGCTGGTCACGCCGAAACGGACGAACTCTTTGGAGATAAACGTCAACCCGTCGCGGTTGCGCCGCAGATCCTCTTCGGCGGACAGGACGGCGCGCTTGACGGACTTGTTCATGACGTCCATCGCATTGTCCGTGGCGCGGCCGCTCAGCTCTCCCTTGGCATCATGATCGAAGGTTCCTCCGGGCGGATTGGGCGTATTGCGGGTGATGCCCGCGACTTCAAAGGCCTTGCTGTTGTAATAGGCGGAATGTCCGCCGCCGTGATAGACGGCGACCGGCAGATCCTGGGAAACCGCATCGAGGTCGTGAATGTTGAGCGGGCGGCCGTCCTTCGACTTGGTGTCGTCATAGAAGAACCCTTCCACCCAGGTGCCCGGCGCCGTTTGGCCGGCTTTGGCGCGGAGCTTCTCCTGGTGGCTCGCGATGGTCATGATCTCTGGCGCATAGGGATTGCCGAGGATGACTTCGGTGCGCAGTATCCTGCCGGCAATCTCCGCATGATTGTGGCAGTCGATGAAGCCCGGCACGATGGTCATGCCTTTAGCGTCGAACGTGTCAGTGCCTCGCCCGATCAAACCTTTCATCTCAGTGGTTGAGCCCACCGCAAGAAAACGTCCGTCCTTGACGGCAAATGCCTCGGCGCGCGGCATTTGTGCATCGACCGTGTAGACCTTGGCGTTGGTAACAACGAGATCGGCCTTCCCGGGATCTGACGAAGCGGCCAGCGACGAGCCGGCCAGCGATCCCGTAAATGCGGCGGTGGTGCCGCCCAAGGCGGCGAAACCGGCCAGACCCATGAAACGCCTGCGATCATGCGAATTGTGTGTCATGTTCGTCGTCCCCACTGCTTGCTTGTTCAACTGTTGATAAGTGCCTGATAGAGCGCCGGATCGGTCGCCCCTTCGGTGTTGATGAGAAATACGCGCGCGTCCGGACCAAGGCCGATCTGGTCGCGCAAGGAAGAATCGTTCGCCACCTTCATAAGCGCGGCGAGCCCCACGCCTCCGCTCTCGCCTGCGACGATTGCCGGGTCATTACCCAGCGGGAACGCCAACCGCTTCATGGCGGCAATGGCGTCCTCGTCCTCGACCGTCATGAAGGCATCGGCCGCGCGGGAGAGAATGCGCCAGGCAATCATTGAGGGTTCATGGCATTCGAGCATTGCCATCACCGTCGAGAAATTGTGCGCAATCTTGACCGGTCGCCCGGCTTTAGCGCTTTCGAACAGGCAGGCGGCATTCGAAGGATCGACCACGGTGAGGAACGGGCGCTTGTCTCCGAAGACCAGCGCGAAATGAGCCGCGACGGTCGCGGCAATACCGCCCACACCTGCCTGGATGAAGGCATGGGTCGGCGGCGCTGGAATTTCCGCCAGCGCCTCTCCGAGTAGTGCGGTATAGCCTTGCATGACCATGCGGGGGATCTGCTCATAACCCGACCAGGAGGTGTCGGAAACGACCGTCCAGCCATTTGCTTCGGCCATACGCGATGCTTCGGCGACGGAATCGTCGTAGCCGCCTTTGACGCGGACGATACGCGCACCGAAACGGGCGATCGCGTCGCGCCTGGCTTCGCTGACGCCCTCATGGACGAAGATCACGCATTGTGCGCCGATAAGTTGTGCGCCTTGCGCGACCGACCGGCCGTGGTTGCCATCCGTGGCACAGGCAACCGTCATTTCTGCCGCGACCTTCGCCACTTCCGGCGATCGCCACTCGGCCATATCGGCCGGACGACCGAGCGTGCGCGCCGCTTCCTCGACTGCAAGCCGAATGGTCGCATAAGCGCCACCGAGCGCCTTGAAGCTGCCCAGTCCCAGGCGCTTTCCTTCGTCCTTGATATGAATGGCGCCGATGCCCAGCTGCTCTGCCAAGGCCGGAAGCGGCACCAGCGGCGTCGGCGCATAATCCTCGCGCAGGGCCAGAAATCGCCGGACCTCGTCGGCGGCCTTCGCCCCCAATGCCTGAATGTCCACCGGATCCAGGGGCCGGCGGTAGTCCGCAGAACCGTTACGGATCAGTGTGATGGGCCGGGTTCTGGTCTCTGCTGACATGAGTTATAAATAACTCGGAGCGCTCCGCTGTTTCGCTGTATTTTCCGCATCCCAGCGCAGAATTCGCTCGCAAAAGGGGCAAAAAATGAGCGGTCGGCTCGTTGGCTATAACATCGACAATTTCGATCTGGCGATCCTGCGCGTACTTCAGCGGGACAATCAAATGCCTCAACGTCTCATAGCAGAGGCGGTGGGGCTTTCGGCGCCGGCCATCCAGCGTCGCATCCAGAAACTGGAAGAGAGCGGCGCTATCAAGGCGAATGTCGCCGTGATTGATCCTTCGAAAATCGGCCAGCCGATCACTCTCATTGTCGCTGTCGAAATGGAAAGCGAGCGCAGCGAGATGCTGGACGCGGCAAAGGCAAGCTTCGCGGCCGCGCCGGAAGTGCAGCAATGTTATTATGTGACAGGGGAAGCCGACTTCATGCTGATCATGATCGTGCCCAGCATGGCCGAATATGAAGCCCTCACCAAACGCATGTTCTTCGCCAACAACAACGTCAAGCACTTCCGCACATTCGTCGCGATGGATCGCGTGAAAGTCGGGCTAACTGTTCCGATTGAACTTAACGACCCATAGAGCCAGGCTATGAGGTGGACGTTGAGGATAGGTCAGCCCGAACCATCCTTGCATCCCTCCCAGAGGCGCAACGCTTCATACTGTGGGAGACACGGCTAGTAACCGATTGCGTAGCCCATCCGTCGCGGGTCAGAGCCGGCCGTTCGCGTGCCATACGGTGACGCGAGGACTGCTTGGATGCTGCCGATCGAATAGGGCCCGACCGTCTCCACCTTGTGCCCCATCGACCGGAGCCCTGCCAGGGTCTCTGGCGAGAACCGCGATTCTGCCTGGACGGTAATCGCCGCCCCGGGCGTATAGAAGCCGGGATCCGGATCCAGCGCGATCCTCGGCGCCTCGATCGCGGCCTGCACGGGCATGCCGCGATCAATGACGTTGATCAGGTGTTGAAACTGCGTCTGGCCGATGGTTTCGCCACCGGGGGAGCCGAAGATCATCTTGAACTGGCCCTTGTCCATGACGATCGTCGGGCAGTTTCCCAGCAGCGGAATCCGTCCGCCCTTGACGAAATTGGGATGATCGCGATAGGGCGCGGTCGAGCCGGTCCGCAGGCCGTTGTTGCAGAGCAGGCCCGTGCTGCCCATCACCACACCGGTACCGAAACCGCCGCCCAGGGTGGTGGTGACGCCCACGGCATTGCCTTCGTCGTCCACGATCGAGAGGTTCGTTGTATCGCCGGAGACCTTTTTAATCGCATTCAAATCATGCGGCGGCTTCCACGCGCCGCCAAGGTCGGCGCCTTCGGGAAAGGCGCCAGCGCGATTGAGGTCAATCAGCCTGCGCCGCTGTGCAGCAAACTCCTTCGAGATCAGCGTCGATACGGGCGCCGAGAATGATGAGGCATCGGCAGCGTTGCGATAAACGTCCGCCTTGGCGACCTTGATACACTCAGCGATCAGGTGGACCGCTTGTGCGCTGTCAGCCGGCATCGAGGCGATGTCGAAAGCCTCGAGTAGGTTTAGCTGTTCGCAAGTCTCCAACCCCGTCCGCGAAGTAAGGGGCGCGCAAATCACGTTGAGGCCGCGATAGGTCGTTGCCACCGGCTCCGCCCAGCGGGGCTTGTAGCTGCGCATATCGTCCAGGCGCAGCCAGCCGCCGTTCGCTTCGGAAAAGCGCGCCATCTCCTGGGCGATGGGGCCCGTATAGAAATAGTCATAGGCGGCCTGCAACGCGCGGTCGCGGCTGGCACCGCCTTTCAGTGCGCGGGTCTCCGCGTCGGCCAGCGCCTGCAAGGTGCGCGACAGCGGTTCGTTCTTGAACAGCGAGCGCGGCGGCGGCGGCTTTCCGCCAGGCAGGAAGATCGCCGCGGTGGTGGAAAATTTGGCCAACTGAGCCTGCTGGCGTTCGATGGTGCGTGCAATCGACGGATCAAGCGGATGCCCGTCGCGTGCATAACCGATCGCCGGTTCAAGCAGCTTGGACAAAGGCAGACGGCCAAAGCGCCGGGTCAGCTCGATCCAGCCCCCGAACGAACCGGGGGTAACAACCGCCTTGGGGCCCCAGGTCAAATCCTGCACGGTGGCATGGTCATCGACGAGCCGGGGCGCGGCACCAGTGAATGCCAGCGAGATGATCTTGTCTGTCTTCTTGTCATAGCAAGTGGCCAGGCCGTTGCCCGCAGCGCTGGAGGCCCAGGGTTCACAGACGTTCAACACGGCCATCACTGCAACGGCGGCATCCGCGGCGGTGCCGCCTTGCATCAGCATGCGCACGCCAGCCATCGAGGCCAGCGGATGGCCGGCGGCCACCGCGCCGTGCGGCGCAGGAACTTCGACACGATGCTGCACCACGGCCGCAGCGCCACTGCGGGGCGCGTCGGGCGCCTGCCTTCCCACGCCCGGTTGCGCGGGGGCCTGCGCAAGCGCGGCTGCCGCGGTCGCGGAGAGCGCCGCCCCAGAAAGGCCGCCGATCAAAACCTGCCGGCGGCCAATCTTGCTGCCTCTGGGTGCTTCGTTCTTGTTGGTGGTGTCCTTCGTCATGTCGGCCCCTCCCAAGGAAAGTCACTTTTCAAATTGCAGGAAAACGAACGCGCCGCGAATGAGGGTCGCGCCGCGCTTTCTGGTCGGCGACTGCCGTGGCGATGTTGCCGTCGTCGTAGAATTTTCTCATGGCGCGCAAGCTTGCTATAGACTGAACCTTGGTCCGCGATATGTGCAACTCCTCAAGAAATCCATCTTAGGCATGCACAATTTCTCTTTATTTATTAATGCCTTATCTTCAAAAAGGCTGTTTCAAGTCGAGATATTGTGCGGAATTCGGCACAAAGAATTCTTTGCTTGTGCGTAAGGCCGCACCCCGGTCTCTGCGGGGACTCAGAGCCCAGTTGGACAGAATATCGGATTTCCAATCCGGCCCATGCGACGAAATCACGAGGTCAGCCATCGATAAAAAAAGGGGGCGGTGGGTTCAGCCACTGCCCCCCAGGAAGCGCCACCAATGCGGGGACATTGGAGCGAAAAATCGCGCCACTAAAGAAGGACCGCCGCAACTGTGAAATGAGTTCCGGACACCGCAGAGCTTGGATGTTTTTTCTTGAAGGGCGCAACCGGCGCATCCAACGTGATGCCGATACTCTGATTAACTTATGTCTTTCATATGGATATGCCATTTTGTTAGGGCCGTTGCGCAACCGATTTTGAGTGGAAATCCGCACACACAAATGCCAGCGAGTGCGTCTAGCCGCACATTCGTCCGACGGGAAAGAATTCACCCAACAGGGAGTCAGGAAGCCGTCGATTGCTCGACGATCGGCCTGTTGCTCGCCTCAAGCTGCTCGACGAAAAACGGCCCTCGCTTCAATTCCCTTGTCAGCTGCACACGATTGAGCTGCTTTTCCCACGCTGCCACCACGAGAGTGGCGATCCCGTTCCCGATCAGGTTCACCAAAGCGCGACATTGGCTCATGAACCGATCCACGCCGACCAGCACGGCCAAGGCTGCGACCGGAATGTCCGGTACAACCGAAAGCGTAGCGGCCAGGACTATGAAGCCCGCGCCGGTAACGCCTGTTGCGCCCTTGGATGTCAGCATGGCCACGATCAGCAAGGTGGCGATCTGCTCGATGCTGAGGTGGATATTGGTCGCCTGAGCCAGAAACAGGGTGGCCAGAGTCATATAGATGTTGGTGCCGTCGAGGTTGAAGCTGTAACCCGCAGGAATGACCAAGCCAACAATCGACTTGGCGGCGCCCAACCGCTCCATCTTCTCCATGATCTGCGGCAGCACCGTCTCGGATGAGGAAGTTCCCAGGACGATCAGCAACTCCTCGCGGATGTAGGCAAGAAACCGGAAGATCGAGAAGCCGGATAGCCACGCGACGCAGCCCAGAACGCCAATAATAAAAACCGCCGAAGTGAGATAGAATACTCCGACCAACGCGCCGAGTTGCACCAGGGAAGAAATCCCGTATTTGCCGATGGTGAAGCCCATCGCCCCGAACGCCGCCAGCGGCGCAACTTTGACGATGATGTGGATGATGCCGAAGAAGACCTTTGAAGCATCCTCCAAGACGTGACCGATTCGTCTTCCCTTGTCGCCCAATCGAACGCAGACGACGCCGGTGAAAATGGCCACGACAAGTGTCTGCAAGATATCGCCGCTGGCCAGCGGCGCGAAGAAGCTCACCGGAACCATGTTCATCACATAGTCGATGGCTTTCATGTCATGCGCCTTGCCGACATAGCCTGCGGCGATACTCGGATCGAGGGTGGCGGGATCGATGTTGAAACCGACACCGGGGTGCAGCAGATAGGCCGCAGCCACGCCGATCACGAGGGCGAAGGTCGAGATCACTTCAAAATACACGAGCGATTTCCAACCCACGCGGCCGAGCGCTTTCAAATCGCCCATATGCGCGATCCCGGACGCAACGGTGCAGAACACCACCGGCCCAATAATGAGCTTGATCAGCGCAATAAACAGATCGCCCAGGGGTTTGAGCTCGACGGCAGCCTTCGGCCAGAGCCAGCCGACAATAGTGCCGAGCGCGATCGCAATCAGGACCTGGACATAGATCGATTTAAGGTGCCGCATGGGTGTCTCTTTTACTGGCGGCTGGCCCGCCGCGTCGTTTTGTTGTGACCGGTCTCACGGCCGGCTGGGTGCAGAGCTGGCGGCGCGGGGCGTCTCTGGGCCTGTGCTAAACCGCCGGCATTTCTAGTCTGGCGATGCCGGAGATACCGCACCGCGATTATCGCCTGGGCGGCTGTGAACGGCGACGTGACGCCCGGCGCGTCTATCGGTCGGGCAGTTGCGGCAACGGGGAATATACGCCAAGGCCATAACCGCCAAGGTCAAACAGGGTGTATGAATCATAGTCCCTCCACTGACATTATAACTACGCCTTTTGCCGGCATTTCAGATGGTCGCGTTACGACTGACTATTCGACGCTCATCGCCACAAGTTCGGCGGGATGATTCACGCCGCCAACGCCAACGACGATAAATTGCTTGCCCTTGTACATGTATGTGATCGGGGGGGAGGTCGTGCCTGCGTCGAGATCGATCTCCCAAGCCACTTTGCCGGTCTTCTTGTCGTAGGCACGGAACATGTTGCCGCCACTAAATTTGGGCATGCTCTGACCGGCGTCGCTGCCCTCGCCCATGAACAGGAAGGACTTGGTAAGGAGCGGCGCTGCGCGGCCCGCCTGGCCGAGCGGCGGAAGGTTGAGATCTTTTAAGAGCGGATGATTGCGGGGGCCGTCACCGTTGGGAACCATCCAGAGATGGTCGCCGCTGTTCATGTCGATCGCGGTGATCCGGCCATAGGGCGGTTTGACCAGCGGCAGGCCTTGAGGTCCGTCCAGATAGAGGCCGCCTTGGGTGCGGGCGCGGCGATAGCCGCCCTTGCCATCGGGTTCAAGGCCGGCAACCCAAGGCACGCTCACCGAGGGGACGTAAATTATGCCCGTTTTCGGATCGAGGGCAGCGCCGCTCCAGTTCGCACCACCGACCCAGCCGGGCATGTACAGTATGCCCAGCTTGCCGTCGGGCCCGCCAGCAATCGATGGCGGTGTGAAAATATCGCCATGAACGTAACGATTCATGATCTCGACCGCTTCCGCGTGCAACGCCGGCGTGAAGTCGATCAACTGATCTTCATTCATGCCTTGTCGGTCGAAAGGCTTGGGCTTCACAGGGATCGGCTGCGTCGGCGCCGCCTTTTCGCCGGGAATGGTCGATGCAGGAACGGGTGTTTGTACGATCGGGAAAAGCGGTTCGCCGGTCAGTCGGTCGAGGGCGAATACAAAGGCGGTCTTGGTGACCTGAATGGCGGCCTTGCGCAGGCGGCCGTTGACTTTTATGTCGGCCAGTATCGGCGGCGTCGGAATATCATAGTCCCAAAGGTCGTGATGCACGGTCTGGAAGTGCCAAACCCTCTTGCCGGTCTTGGCGTCGAGGGCAACAAGGGAGTCGGAGAAGAGGTTGTCGCCCGGCCTGGTCCCACCGTAATAGTCGTTGGTGGGCGCGCTCAGGGGCACATACACGTATCCGAGCTGTTCGTCGGCGCTGAATCCGTTCCAAGTGTAGGACTTGCCGCCGTCGCGCCAAGACTCGTTCTCCCAGGTCTCGGTACCCGCCTCGCCTTCGTGAGGTACCGTGTGAAATGTCCAGAGCAGCTTGCCCGAATGTACGTCGTAGCCGCGGATATCGCCGGCCAGGGACGCCTTGTTGGCATCGACGGTGCCGGTAGCGATCGGCTGGCCACCGATGACAATGACATCGTTGACGACGATCGGACTGGGCGTGCGCCAGTAGAAGAGATCCTTAGGATTTGCGCGCATGTCAACGCGGCCGTTGTCGCCGAAGCCGGGGATGACCGCGCCCGTTTTCGTATCGAGAAGATAGAGATAGGGGCCGCGCACCGTGACAATGCGAGCGCTCGCGCCCTCGCCCCAAATTGCAATGCCGCGGCTTGAGCGGAGCGCGGTCAGGGGACCGTCGCCGGGGAAGTTCGCCTGGCGCCAGATCACCTTGCCGGTACCCGGGTCGCGGGCTTCGACCTGGCCGATTTGGTTGCTGATATACATGACGCCATCAAAAACGAGCGGAGCGTCCTGGTAGTTGTTCGATGGCACCAATTGCGGATTTTCGGCCCGTACAGCCGGATCCATCGCTGGAGTACGCCAAGCAACTTTTAGCCGCTTGATGGTTCCGGCGTTTATCTGATCGAGTGCAGAGTATTTGCTATCACCGATATCTCCACCGAGATACGCCCAATTCCCCTTGGCCTGAGCGTGCGCGGCCGTGGCAAGAAGAAGCATCGCAAACGCAAAGTTCGCCGTCTTCACTGCCCTCATTTCGCACCATCCCCTGAGGTATCGTCTTTCTCGTGCTCCGCTGTCATGTCCGTCATCCAAGCTCAATCTCGTGCCGTTGAAAAAAATTGTGCGTCGCGAAGGGGGCCGCGACGCACAGGGATCAAAGCGACCTCATATGGACCTCATCGGCGTGGCGGGCATGCGTGCCGCGATTGCACGTCATTTCGGCATCGCAATTGTCGGCTTGCCATTCTCCTTGTAGATAACGCCATTCTTGATCACGACCTGCACGTATGCGAGATCGGTCAAGTCGCTATAAATTGGGTCACCCGGCACGACGATGAGATCTGCAAGTTTGCCCGGTTCAATGGTGCCAAATTCCGGCGCACCAAACATCCGGTCACGCTTGCCCATGATCCTTGCATTGACGCGCGTGGTGTCGGAGATGACCGCCAGCGGCGGAACGCCTTCATCAGCGAGCACCTTCATTTCCCTGATCAGGCCGTCCGTGTTGAAATTCATGGGCGTCCCGCTATCGGTCCCCACCCCCATGACAGCGCCCGACTCGATCCACTGCTTCACTTGCGGGTCGCGGTACTTCATCTGACGATCGATCTGCGTGAAGTAGCCCTGGGCAGGCCAGTCTTTCAGTGAATCCTGAACGGCTTCCCACATGTCCTTCGGGAAGAGGCTCTTGAGCACCGGATCTTGCAGCCGCTCGGGAAAAGCGACTGTGTCCGGGTAGATCCAGCTCCGGTGGGCCGCCGTCAAGACCACGGGACGGCCGGCCGACGCAATGTCTTTTACCAATTGGGCTGAGAATGTGGGGTTGCCGGCAGAACCAACATGCTGAAGCACATCCACGCCAGCGTCGAATGCGTTGCGCACGGCGGTCTCGTCATAGACGTGGGCGTGCACTTTCATTTTATGGGCGTGCGCCGCCTTCACAATCGCAAAATAGTCTTCGCGCGTGAGACCCGCATGGGCCTTGATCACGTCGACGCCCATATTAAAAAGGCGCTCGACTTGCGCAGCGCCTTCTTCCGGACTCTTGATTACGGCCGAGGCGTCAGCCGGAAAGCCGAGATAAGGGGTGCGCGTAACCAAGGGGCCCGCCACCTGCAGTCGCGGACCAGGAATCTCTCCCTTGTCAATGCGATTACGGAGGTTGACGCTATCTTGAGGCGTGCCCCCCAAATCAATGGCCCCGGTGACGCCGGACATTAGAAGCTGATAGGCGGAAAGTTCCATTACATCTTCAATGGAATATTTTTTTCCTTTCGTCCCGAGCCACTTAAACCAGTCACCCTCGTCGCCGTAACCCAGCATCATGAGATGCGCATGCGCTTCGATCAGGCCGGGCATCATGGTTTGACCGCTGGTGTCGATGACAGTCGCGCCGGTGGGAATTTTTACCTCGCCTGCCCTGCCAACTTGGACAATCCGGGCACCTTGAATAACGACAGCGGCATTGTGCAACGGCGGCACACTCAATCCGCTGATCAGCATGCCGCCAACGAGAACCGTTGTTTTCGGCTGTTGAGCATAGACGGGGGAACACAGCAGGACTGCTGCGGCAAGCATAACTCCGCGCGTGAGTCCTTTGAGATTCGCGTTCACATTCATTCTTTTGCCCTCCAAACCGTAATTGCTGCCGTGCTGCAGGAGCACCACGCCGGCGGTACTCCTACAATACGCATCACATCTTGAACCGGA
Organism: Pseudomonadota bacterium; assembly: GCA_040389405.1. GTDB lineage: Bacteria > Pseudomonadota > Alphaproteobacteria > Micropepsales > Micropepsaceae > Rhizomicrobium. The sequence continues at coordinate 1,081,465 of JAZJZY010000003.1, forward strand.
AACCCGCGCGGAATACCCGGCCGAGCACGTCAAATTGCGACGAGTTGATCGGGTTGTTCGTCCAGGATTGGTAACCGGTCGGACCGTTGGGCACGATGGCCGGGTCTTTGTTGAAGAGGTTACGAACGTTGACATAGACCTCGTACTGCCCCTCCCCACCGAACATGTAGCTCGCAGCCAGATCGAAATAGGTCGCGCCGGCCACTTGGATGTTGTCGTAGGTGGGGTGATTCGCCGTTGAAGTCGGGCAGCCGGACGAGCACTGGATGAAGTTGTTGTCGACGACCATGGGAGTGACGCCGCGCATCGCACCGGTCAGCGAGAGCGGGCCGTTCAGGTAGTTGATCGACAAGTCGTAGCGCCAATCCGGCAGCCCGGTGGCATTTGTCTGACCAACCCGCTGGACGATAACAGAAGCCGGAAGACCGGAATTCACCGTGTATTCCATATAGTTCGTTGCAAGTCCTCGGATGCTCATCGCACCATCCATGTCCGAGAACAGGTCGGCCAGTTGGAAGCGGTAGCTGGTTTCGAAATCCAGCCCCTTGGTGCTCTCCGAGGCCAGGTTCAGAGGTTTGACGACGATATCGTACTGGTTAGCCGCGCCTGGGGTTGCGGTGATCAGCGCGCAACCTTGCTGGTTGCCGGCAGCACACAGGTTGACGATCTGTTGTACCGTCAAGCTGCCGATGCCACCGGAAATGTCGACCTTGTAGAAGTCGATCGACGCGTTGAAACCCGGCAGGAAGGTCGGCTGAAGCACCATGCCGACGCTGTAGGTCTTGCCGATTTCCGGAGCGAGGTCGGGGTTGCCCGAAGCCAACGATCGGGCCGTCGTCGAGGCGCCGTTGTGGTTCGGATCCTGGAAAGAGCTCTGGGCCTGGAACACGCCGGCGAAACGGTCGGCGAGATTCGCTTCACGCACGTCGCGCGACACGATACCGCGGAACCGCACACTATCGATAGGCGAATACTCAGCGCCGATCTTCCATGTACCATAGGTGCCGGTATCGTATTTCACGGCACGGGCGGCAGCGTTGATGTCCAGCGACTTCGCCCAGCTCGCGTCCTTGGCTAGCGGGACAACGGTTTCGATATAGGCGTCCGACACTTCGTAGCTGCCGATCGTCGGCAGGCCACCGGTGGTGTCCCAATTACCCGGACTGGCTTGCGTGATGGCGTCGGCGACGCCGTTGGCCGATTCCGTGCGATGTTCGGCGCCGAAGGCCAGCGAGACCGGGCCAGCCCAAATTTCAAACGGCTCGCCCGTGATGTTGACGCTGACGACGTTCTCTTCGAAGTGACTGTGCTGGTTCGGATTGCCGGTTACATAGTTGATCTGGGCCCGGCTGTTCACCCCGGTGCCGAACAGGTCGTAGGGAACGCAACCGTTCGTTGGGTTGGTCAGGGTCGAGCGACAGACGATCGAACCGTTCGGGGCGCGCACCGCGTCGATGGCCTGATTCCAGTTCCCCAGCAGGGTGGCGTTTGTCGCGGTGTTTGCCAGGGTGGCGCGCGCATACTGGTAATAGGCGTTCAATTTCCAATCCGTGCCAAGGGCACCGAACGTGCCGTCGACGCCGACGACGCCACGCAAATAGCCGTGCTCGGCATGGGCGCCCGACGCCCCATTGTCACCCTTCATCGTGCCGAATGGAACTGAGGTGAGGCCGAGTGTCGTCATCCGGCTGGCGATAGCCGCGGGCAGATAGGCGTTGTCGGCTTTTACGCTGAGATTATTGGCGAAGCCGCCATAATAGTATCGGGTATCGGTATCCAGATGGGATACCATCCCCTCGGCAAATACGTTCCAGTCATCTGAAATGTCATAACTGGCGCGCGCGAACAGGTTCTGCCGGTTCTGCTTGGGAACCATGCTGTTGTCCACATTGGCACGGAGGTTGTTGTCGCCCATGGTACCGCCCGACATGATCGGATCGGAGACGATGGGTCCAAAGACGAGATTGTACATCGTGCCACCGGGGCCGAACGCGATCCCGCGCAGCGACGAACAGGTCGACGTCGCCGAGCAGGCGATGGCCCCGCCGAGCGTCGCCGTGCTGAGGGCCACTTGCGGCCGACGCAGGACCAGCGGCTGACCGTTGGTCGTCGTGTAGGCCGGGTTGTTGATGAACGCCCAGCCGGCTTTGGTCCACGGGCGGTTGCTGGGATTATAGACCCCGTTCTCCCTCGAGGCTTCTCCGCTGATCAGGAAATGGCCACGGTCATTGGCAAATCCCGTACCGAAGCTCAAATCGGCTTTCCATTGGCGATCATCGCCGTATTCCGTTTGTCCGCCCGAGATATCGCCCTTGAGGCCGGTGAACTTGGTGTCGAGCACGAAGTTGACGACGCCCGACAGAGCGTCCGAGCCGTAGGAGGCCGAGGCGCCGCCCGTCACGACGTCGACGCGCGAAATCAGCTGCTGCGGCAGTTCGCTGACATCGACCACGCCGTTGTTGATCATTCCGCCGACACGGCGGCCGTCGAGCAGGGTCAGAGTGCGGATATCGCCGATGCCGCGCAGGTTCAGCGAATTGATCCCTTGGCGACCCGCGCCAACTGAGTTCGTCGTCGTTATCGGGGTTGTGCTGCCTGAAATCGCCGGAAGCGTATTCACATAATCGGCGATATTCGGCGTCGCCGACTTTGCAATTTCGTCAGCGGTGACGATCGACACCGGCGTCGGAGATTCATACCCGTCACGTTGAACGCGCGAACCTGTCACGACAACGACTTCTGCCTCCTGCTTCGACGGATCGCTCGGAGGCGCGGGCGTTTGCGCGATGGCCGCGCTCGCCGTCAACAGCGCGCTGAAGCACACCGATACCTTTAGCAAAGTCGTGAAGCAAACTCTTGTGTTCAGCACTTTGGACGCACGAGACACGGAATAGAACATATTTTTTCCCCTCAACTTAAACATGTTGCAACAACGCTACGCACTTAATGATCGAGCTATTTCGGAAACTCCGAGACGAGGCGCTCGCCTTGTGGTCGAAATGCTCGCCCCTTTCCGGCGCAACTTGGCGTTCGCGATCCATTGCGCAGCCGCCGCCGCTTGCGCCCATTGCTGGCCCGCCCACTGCTTCCGTCGTTTATCTCCGGACACTTCGCTTAACATTGCGAAGCACGATTTTTGACCGTTGATCTTCTATCTCAAGGGTAAGAGTATTCTGCGAGGTAAGCTGTGCAATCCAAGGCACGACATTGCTTAAGGTATTGATTTTTCAGCATGCATGGCTCGCGAAAACCTCAGGTTGTTACTATTTCCGCCTGATGAAATTGTCATCCTGTGCGGATTTCCGCACAACGAAGGTAGGTTCCCGATGACAGCCATCGCTATGGATGAGTCAATTGCTTCAGCAAGACCGGCATGGAGATGGATTGCATCACTGCTGCTGCTTTTGGCTGCCTCTTTGATCGCCTTGACCGTCTATGGCGTCGTTTACGAGCGCGAAGCGAAAATACTTGTCTCGGAAGCGAAAGTAGAAGCGCAACTGCAAACCGCGGTTTTAAAAAGCGAACTGGAAAAGCAACGATCGGTACCGGTGATCCTCGCGATGGATACTGACTTGGTCGAATCCGTTAGAAACCCGTCGCCGCAACACTCTCTCGCAATTTCAAAAAAGCTGGAAACTCTCCGACATGCAACCCGTGGCGCGGTCATTTATGTCATCGACGAACACGGTCGCACTCTCTCGGCGAGCAACTATGCCGAACCCGACACGTTCGTTGGGCAAAATTTCGGTTTTCGCCAATATTTTTCGGAAGCCTTAAAGCGCGGTGAAGCCGAACAATTTGCCCTGGGTTCGGTGAGCAAGCATCCAGGCTTTTATTATTCGCATCGAATTGAGGATGGCGCGGGGCCGTCTGGCGTGGTTGTCGTTAAAGTTGAATTCGACGAAATAGAAGCATCGTGGCGCGGCACGTCCACAAACACCTTCGTTACGAACTCCGCCAATCAAATTCTATTGACCAGCGTTCCGAGTCAACGCTTCCGGAAATTGCCGCAACCTTCACCCGGCACAATTGAGACTTCGCTTCCCGCGTCGATTACCGGGTGGACGCTAACTCTGGACAGCTCGCGAAAAGACGCTCTCAGCTCCGCCAGAGCCGCCGCGCTTATCGCAGTCCTGGTGGAAATGCTTCTAGCCATTTCCCTGCTTTGGCTGTCTCGTCGCCGCAAACATATCACCGAGCGGGCCAACGCTGAGGCACGTTACCGGGTCCGGTTAGAACAGGACGTTGCCCGGCGAACTCAAGAGTTGAGTGCAGTAAATAACCTTCTGTCAAAAGAAATATCCGAACGGCAACAAGCTGAAGGGCGCTTAAACGAGCTTCAGGCCGACCTCGTACAAGCGAACAAGTTGGCCCAACTCGGCCAAATTACCGCCGGTGTTGCTCACGAAATCAATCAACCTCTCGGGGCAATTCGTATTCTCGCCGATAACTGCATAGCTTTGCTTGGAAGAAAAGATAGCAAGTCCCCAAGCCTGATTAGCAACAACTTGGACAACATTGTGCGCCTCAATGAACGAATTGGCCACATAACGCGGGAACTCCGCGCCTTTTCTCGAAAGGGTAACAGGGAAACCGGGCCTATCTCTCTCAAGGATTCGCTTAACTCGGCCATCCTGCTCAACCAATCTCGATTACGAGAAAATCGGGTCAAGCTCGTTCGCGATCCCTTCGATCCCAAAATTCAAGTTATTGGTGGTCGAATTCGTCTAGAGCAAGTGCTAGTGAATTTGCTGCAAAATGCTTTTGAAGCTCTCGAAGGCTCGGCCCGCCCTCAGATCAGAATATCCGTTATCGTTGAAGCCGATTGGGTCCTCGTTCACATCATCGACAACGGACCTGGCTTGCCGACGGATGTAGCGGAGTCTCTCTTTACCCCATTTACGACCACCAAAGAGAACGGCCTCGGTCTTGGCCTCGTGATCGCTCACGACATTGTCCGAGATCTCGGTGGTGAGCTGAACGTTGAGAGTTCGAAGGGCGGGGCCACATTCATAGTAAAATTGAAAAAGGTACAGCCGTGACAATCGCTGATCATCTTAATGCCGAAATGCCTCCACGAATTATCTTGATTGATGACGATAAGGATTTTCTCGACGCGCAAGTTCAGGCGCTTGAACTAGGCGGCTTTGCCGTCCAGGCTTTTTTGAGCGGTACGGAAGCGATACGTCACATAACGCGCGATTTCGATGGGGTTGTCGTTAGCGACGTCCGCATGCCCAACATGGACGGTCTGAGCCTCTTCAAACACGTGCACGAGCTCGATCCGGAACTGCCGGTCTTACTTCTGACCGGTCACGGAGATGTTCCTATGGCGGTTCAGGCATTAAAGGACGGGGTCTACGACTTCTTGATAAAGCCGTTCTCGGTCGCGGAGTTGATTGCATCCCTGGGCCGCGCATCTCAAAAAAGAGAATTGGTCATCGAAAACAGAAACCTGCGTAAGTTTCACGCAGGCTATATCAATGCGAAGACCGCGCTTGTCGGTGAAAGTATGGTGATGGACTCGCTCCGCCAAACTCTTTCTCAGATTGCCGAGGCCGACGTCGATGTTCTCATTACGGGGGAAGGTGGCGCAGGAAAAAAGACCGTCGCCCGATCATTACACAGCTTAAGTCACCGCAAGGCAAAGCCATTTGTGCAAATTAGCTGCGCGTCTCTGTCCGAGGATAATTTTTATGCGGAAGTGTTTGGCAGCGTGCCCGAAGAGGCGCTGCACCAGCGTTACGCCTCAAAACGCGTAATTGGACATCTCGAAAGAGCAAATCGCGGGACCATTCTGTTCGACGACGTGGGCGCCCTTTCCCTGCAACAACAGGCTGCGCTTCTTCGCGTCGTTGAAACACGAGAATGCTTGGCCCGTGGTGCGGACGAACCAAGGCCACTCGACTTGCGAATTGTCGCGACTTCTCGCGAAAACCTCAGAGAATCCGTTCAGAACGGAACATTTCGAGCGGACCTGTTTTATCTGCTGAGTGGCGTTACGCTGCATGTTCCGCCCCTTTCGGAGAGGCGCACTGATATCCGTCTTCTTTTTCAGCATTTTCTTTTCGCTGCCAGCGCCCGAACCAAAAGACCTGTTCCACGATTGACTTTGCGCGCCCTCATGCATCTTCAGCGCCACGATTGGCCAGGAAACGTTCGTGAATTGGAACGCTTTGCAGAACGCTTTGCCCTCGGCCTGGAACCGGAGGAAGACTCATTCTCGGCTGAGAATCCTGGGTTGGCGGAACGGGTCAACCAGTTCGAAGCAGAACTAATTCAAGAGGTCTTGAGCCGATATCAAGGAGACGCAAAGCGCTCGATGGATGCTTTGAAACTGCCGAGAAAAACTTTCTACGACAAGCTGACTCGACACCATATTCGGATTTCGGATTACCGGTAGAAAGTATCATTAAACTCACCAAGGCAGCTTCTGATCGAAGAAGTCTCCGCCCCATTAGAGCACCCCGGCGGATGTCATCGAGGCCCCGATGGCGGGCTGGCTATCCGCGGGGTGTGCCGTTGGGCCGGCGACGGTGCATGATCACCGCCCCTCCCTGTATGCCCGGCGCAGCACCAATCGCCCGCTGGATTGGAACATTTCGATGCAATAACCTCCCTACCTGCCGGCACGGGGAGTTTACCGGCCCAGGAGGATACGATGGCCCATTTGCGATTTCTGCCCGCCTTGGTGATGGCGCTGCTGATTATACCGGCGGCGGCGCAAGACGGCCCCGACCTGAACGACATTCCGGCCAAAATCGTCAAGAACACGGCCGGTTACGACTATGACAAGCGCGTGGTGATGATCCCCATGCGTGACGGGGTCAAGCTGTATACAGTCCTTATGATCCCCAAAGGTGCCCACAGCGCCCCAATGGTGATGACACGCACGCCCTACAACGCGGCGAAACGCGCTCAAGCCATGGAAACGCCGTATCGCGCCATGGCCCTCGCCCACAGCGATGAACTGCTGACGAACGACGGTTACATTCGGATATTCCAAGACGTTCGCGGAAAATACGGTTCGGAGGGAAACTTTGTTTTCACCCGACCGGTTCGCGGTGCGCTCAATCCCACCAAGACGGATGAAACCACCGACGCCTGGGACACGATCGACTGGCTCGTCAAGCATGTCCCGGAAAGCAATGGCCGGGTCGGCATGATCGGCTCGTCCTACGAAGGCTTTACCGTGGTGATGGCGCTGCTCGATCCGCATCCCGCACTGAAAGTAACGGCGCCCGAAAGCCCTATGATTGACGGCTGGATGGGCGACGACTGGTTCCATTATGGCGCCTTCCGTCAGAACAATCTCGATTTCATCACCAGTGAATCGACCGCGCGCGGCGAAGGAGACAGCGTACCGCGCGAGATCTATGATGATTATGACAGCTTCCTTCGCGCGGGGTCGGTCGATGCCTGGGCCCGCGCCCATGGCGTCGATCAATATCCCTATTATCAGCGCGAAGTCCGCCATGCCGCCTATGACGCGTTCTGGCAAGGGCAGGCTCTGGACAAATTACTGGCGCAGCACCCCTCGTCCGTCCCGACCATGTGGGAACAAGGCCTGTTCGATCAGGAAGACATGTGGGGCGCTATTCATGCCTGGACCGCGCTCAAGGATGCCGGCCATGGCGACAACAATTACCTGGTGATGGGGCCCTGGCGGCATAGCGGCGCCAATTACGATGGCAGCGCCCTGGGCGATCTCAAATTCGAAGGCGATACGGGCCTGCAATGGCGTCGAGACGTGCTCAAGCCCTTCTTCGATCACTATCTGAAGGACAGCCCCAAGCCCGACATTCCCAAAGTGATGATCTACAACACCGGCGAGAATCATTGGGACCGCTTTGCGAGCTGGCCCTTGGCCTGCGACAAGGGGTGTGCCGCGCCCCTGGCGCCGCTTTATATGGCACCGAACACATCGCTATCCTTCACGGCGCCCTCCGCAGGCTCGCAGTCCTATGTTTCCGATCCGGCCAAGCCGGTGCCTTATCTGCCCCGGCCGGTACGGTTTTCCGACACACCGCGCTGGCAAAGCTGGCTGACGACCGATCAGCGCCCGTTCGCCAACCGGCCCGATGTGATCGTCTACGAAACCGACACGCTGAAAGCACCGGTTCGCATCAGTGGCGTACCGGTGGCCGATCTCTATGCCGCCACCAGCGGTACCGACAGCGACTGGGTGGTGAAACTGATCGATGTCTATCCCGATATGTTGGCGGCGCGGCCGGAGATGTCGGGTTACCAGCTTCCGGTTTCGATGGACATTTTCCGCGGGCGTTATCGCGACAGTTTCGAGCACCCCAGTCCCATTCCCGCAAACGAACCAAAGCGCTATCGCTTCACGCTGACGCCGACCAATCATGTCTTCCTGCCCGGCCACCGCATCATGGTGCAGATCCAGTCGAGCTGGTTTCCACTCTACGACCGCAATCCGCAAACCTATGTTCAGAATATCTTTCTGGCAAAACCGGAAGACTACAAGCCGGCGACCCAGACGATATTGCACGGAGGCTCGCAGGCCAGCGCCATCTGGTTGCCCATCACGGGTGGGACTGCACCCTAACTTGCAGGCCAGATCATCTCGCTGCCTCAGAGGATCAGCGGAGAACGCTCATTGTGAGTGGTGGCCAAAGATGCTGTCCGGCAGCCATTGCGGCCGCGAATCCGCGTTGGCCACGCGCAACGCAAGCGCGGCGGTATAGGCGTCCAACTTCACCGCGTCCTCCTTGAAGATGCCGGGTTGATCGAGATCGTCAGACGGTGCGTGGTAGCGATTGGCACGCCAATCATGCTCGATCTGATATTCGGGCGTGTTCTTGAGGAATCCGAATTTCATGAACAGCGAAGGCACGCCTTCGCGCACGAAGCTGTACTGATCGGCCCGGATAAAGACATTCCGATCGGGATTGGGGTCCGGTACCACTTGAATGCCTTGCTGCAGCCCAACCGCCCGCGCGTCCGCGCCCAGCGTGCTTTCGGTTTCGCCAGGCAGATAAACCATCTTCAGCGGCCAGAGCGGCAGTGGCATGTCGAAATTCAGATCGGCGACAATGTCGCTTTTCGGCACCGTGGGCGTGGTGGCGAAATAACGCGATCCCAGCAAGCCCTTTTCTTCGGCCGTGAATATCGCGAACAGAATGGAGCGACGCGGCCTGGGGCCGCTCACGATGCGGTGGGCGATATCGAGCACCGCGGCGACGCCGGACGCATCGTCCATGGCGCCGTTATAGAGCCGTTTTCCATTGATCGGCTCGCCGATTCCCAAATGATCCAGATGGGCGGACACCACCACATATTCCGATTTCAGTTTTGGATCCCGGCCTTCCAGCTTGGCGATCAAATTGGGCGAAGTGAGCCTTGTGCGCGTGGCCGCTACTGAGGCTTTGAAACGCGGCCTGAGCTCGAAGCGCGGCACGGGCTTGGAGGCGTCCGCCAGGGCACTCATCTCGGTGAAGCTATGCCCGCTGTCTTTGAAGAAGGCTTCGGTCTGGCCGGGGTCCACAGCGGCCGTGAAAAATCCACCGGGCACGGTATGGAACTTCGGGTCGGCCAGATACATGCCTGCCTGATGGGCGATCAGGCGCTGCCGTGACCACACGATCTCAACCTGATGCGGCGTGGTCAAGGTGATCACGCCCACCGCTCCAAGCTTCGCCAATTCGCTCTCGCGTTTGGCGCGCGCGTCGGACTTGATCGGGGCGGAGATATTGTCGGGGCCGCCGCTGATCACCACAGCGATCTTGCCCTTCAAATCCAGGCCGGAAAAATCATCATAACCTTGCTTGGGCAGACCTAGGCCATAGCCGACGAACACGAGCGGCGCATCCACAGTTGCGGGGCGTGCCTCGCCGCCAGGTCTGATAAGAAGGGCGTCGCCGACTTTGAGCGGCGATTGCGAGCCATCGGTATTCACCAGCATGGCGCGGGACGCATCCTGGTCCACCACCTGCTGCTCGAACGCCACCTGCTGCAGGAAGCCGTCGTCGCCGGCGGCTTTGAGGCCTTCTGCCTTCATCCGCATGATCACATAGTCGGCTGCGCGCATATAACCGGCCGAGCCGGTCTGCCGGCCTTCATTGGCATCGCTGGCGATAAAACTGATATCCGCCCACCATTGCTTTGCCGCGGGTGAAAGATTTTCCTCCGGCGCGGCCGACGCAGCCGCCCCCAGAAGCAGCATTGGAAGGAACGTGACGGCAAGGAAACGGTGGTTCATGAAATCCCCCTTGGACCGTCACACCCTATCACTGCTTGGTATAAAACTCTTCATATTCGTGGGATTTTCCGTCCGCACCCTTACCCACCCCGCGCCGGACAAAGCCCTTCGCATCGAACATCCAGTACGCGGCCACAAGGACATCCCCGTCCTTCATTTCCAGAATCTCAAGCTCGTTAGGCGCAATTTTCTTGACACGGATCTGATTGAAACGGGCATTCCCTGCCATGGGAACGACTGTCCCGTCCATCGGCGCCGTGTAATCGAGGTTCGCAGCGGGCGAATGAGCATTCACCGAATGATAGACGAGCTTGTCTCCTTCGAACTTAACCTGAATCATTAAACTGAAGTTCTTAGGAAACTCGCCGTTACTCCATGACGATTTCGATGCCACGGATTGATAAGAGCCGCTAAAGTCGGCGGCCGCCGATGCGGACCCCATCGTCGCCACCGAGAAAGCGAGAGCCCACGCGATTTTTCCGATCGTTGTCATGAATTTCTCCCTTGGTTCAGTCTTCCAATCACAGGCCCCACCGCCTCGACACTTCAACCTTCGACAAGGTTCAAAACGACACACTTAGCCGGGTATAGTAGAAGCCACCTGTAAATCCAAAAGGCGAAGACCCTGGATACTGGCCGGTACCCGTGTTCACGTTATAGATACCCGCAGGGCTGGGGTACACGTTAAGCAGATTGTTGGCGCCGACTGCAACACTCCACTGCGGCGAAACCCGCCATGACAGTTCCAGATCGGTAATCCACTTGGCATTGAAGCTTCGCGTTTGACTCGCAAGGTTCTGAACGGACGTGAACCCACCGTACCGAATAAATTTCGGAATCAGAGTGAAATCATTCCAGTTCCAAGTGTCGCTCAGCACGATTTTTGTTTTCGGCAATCCAACAGTCAAATTTCCCTGAGACCTAGCATCGAAGATCACATAACCGGCGCCTAGGGATGCCAATTGGGGCGGATTGGGAACGATATGGGTAATGGTCGTTACATTGTAATTCATGCTTGCATTGAGCAACATTTGGCCGAATTCGCCAACGTCAACATCGTAGCTTGCAACGACATCAAGTCCTTGCGTGCGTGTATTGATTGCGTTTGTAAAATACGTCGCACTGATATTCGAGGGTAACCCCTTGCCGACCAGGATGGCGGTAACCGCCGGGCCGGTAAAAGTCCCTGTCGGCTGGACATGATTATAGACATCGATCGAATAGGCGTCGGCAGTTAAGGCAAAATCCGGAAGCGGGGTTAAGACCACGCCGCCGCTATAATTTACCGATGTCTCCGGCTTCAGCGGCGTGGCACCAAGAGCAACCGCTGCCGGGGATGCCACCGAGAGCGACTTTATTTGCAGCAGGGTCAATGTGCTGCCGATCAACTGGAATTGCGAAGTCGTGGAAGTCCACAATTCCTGTGCCAATGCGGGCGCACGGAAGCCGGTATTGACATCTCCACGAAGTGCAAGCCATGGCGTCAGAGCATAACGACCCGCGATCTTCCCGATGACGGAATCGCCGCTGGCATCGTCATAATGCTCAAAACGCCCAGCCGCCGCGATCGTCAATCGATCGGTGGGATCATATGCAACATCGACATACGCAGCGAGATTGTTTCGAGAGAGGTGCCCTGCATCCGCGGCAGATATGCCTGACGTTGACTGAGATGTCGGTGGGGGATGCTGACCGGCGAAGGGTTGGCCCGCGGGTATCACATAATTGCCGATTGCCGAGGCCTCCGGGTCACCAGCAAGTATGTCAAAGCGCTCCTGACGATGTTGAAATCCGAAAGACACCTGCAGACTTCCCTCCCCGATGGGAAAGCCGCGCGTAACGTCGAGTGAATTTATCCATTCCGTCGACTCCAGCTTACCGACGCGCATTCGGGTGGGGCTGGTGGGTCCCAAGGAAGCGTTGATGGTATCGTGGACGGTTTCGCGCGCCTGATCCGTACCGAAGCTGGTACTCGCGTCCCAACTCCATCCATCCAAAGTGCCGCGAACTCCAAGCGCCGCTTCGTAATCCCACTCGCTGATGGGCTCTATCGGCTCAAAGCCGTTGGGATAAACTTGCGGCAGTGACGCAATATTGTTCGGCTGCCTATACGTCCAATCCAAATCGGATATCCGATGGCTCATGGTTCCGAAAGAATAGACATCGATCCCGCCATCAAGGGAGTATTCGGCATTGTAAGCGGTGTTGTATGTCCGCTGAGGCATTTGCCCGTTATTCGGGGTTATCAGGCGATTGATTGTCGCTTCGCGCGGGTCCGGCTGACCATTGATCAGATTATAGAGCAAAATGCTCGATGAGATTGGCTGAGCCCGGTTTGATTTGAAGGTTTGCGATCCTGTGGCGGATATATCCAGGAATCCCTTGTCGTCCAGATTGAACCCTATATGGCCGAGCTGGGTTAAGATCTGACCGTCATTGCGGTCCATATTCTGGCCCGCGCTTGCACTCAGTTGAGCGCCGCTGGTGTCCTTTTTAAGTATGAAGTTGACCACGCCGGCGATCGCGTCCGAGCCGTACTGAGCAGCCGCCCCATCCCTGAGAACTTCGATATGATCGATGGCTGATTGCGGAATAAGATCCAGATCAACGGGTACCGATCCGTTATAGAGCGCCGAAGCTGCATTGATGAGCGCTGTTTTGTGCCGCCGCTTGCCGTTCACCAATATGAGGGTCTGGTCGGGATTGAGGCCGCGTAATCCACCTGTATGTATCACCGTTGCGGTGGATCCGCCTGGGATTGCAGGCTGAACAAAGGATGGGATCAAGGTGTTCAGCGCGGCTAAAACGCTTCCTTGTCCTGCCTGTTCTATCGCCGCTCCCTTGAGCACATCGATCGGGGTTGCACTGGACGTAACGGTCCTTTCTTTACCTCTTGTGCCTGTGACGATCACCGTTTCGTTGGCATCGGACGCTCTAGCTTGAGCCCACGCCTCTGAAGAATACTGCAGCCCCAACAAAGCGACGCTACCAAGCAAGACAATCTTAGTACGCAAACCAAACATGAAACCCCCTCTGCGCGTGTTTACTCACGCTCCGGTTTTGACCGTTGATCTTCTGTCCGAGGATCAGAGTATTCGGCGAAGTGATCTGTGCAATTCGCGTGTCACATTGCTTAAGGTATTGATTCTTCAGCGTGCATGGCCGCGAAAATCCCGGACTGTTACTATTTCCGCCTAATGAAATTGGCCGCCCGTGCGGATTTCCGCACAACCAAAGGTGGCCCACGATGACAGCCATCGCCGTGGCTGGCGGCGCCGACATAGGTGCTGAGCGGCGACTATTCTGATCTAGGCGCGCCCTTTTGGCTCTGGGCATAGTCTTGGGTTTCGCGCAGTACTCGCAGCACGTTGCCACCCCAGATCTTGGCGATATCGCCCTTCGAGTAGCCGGCCTTAAGCAGCCGTTCGGTCACAGCGGGTAGATCGGCGATGCTGTTATAGCCATCAATGCCGCCGCCGCCGTCGAAGTCGCCGCAGAGCCCGACATGGTCGACGCCGACCAGGTCGATGACATGCAGCAGATGCTTCATCAGATCGTCGAGATTGGCGCGAGGGACCGGATACTGGGTCAGGATGGCGTGGCGCTCCGCGGTTTCAGCCACGACCTCGGCCTCGGTCAGGCGCCGGCCGCTATATTTCGCGCGCAACGCCGCCATCGCCTTATCCCGATCCGCGTTGGGCGGGATCTTCGTCATGTAGGCGTTGTAGGCGTTGATCTGGATCACCCCGCCCTTGGCGGCCAACTTTCGGATCAGGTCATCGGGCGCGTTACGCGGATTGTCGAATACCGCGCGCGCGCCGGAATGCGACAGAACCACCGGCGTCTTCGAAAGCTCGATCACCTGTTCGAGCACAGCGTCGGACGAATGGCTCGGATCCGGGATAACGCCCAAGCGGTTCATTTCGGCCAACAGCGCGCGGCCTTTGGGACTTAAGCCGTTCCACTCGGGCTTGTCGGTGGCGCTGTCGGCGAAATCATTGTTGGTGAAGTGGGCGAAGCCGGCCATGCGCAAGCCCAACGCATGGAACGCCTGCAGCATCCCCGGATCACCGGCCAGCGGATAGGCATTCTCCATGCTCATAAACACGAAATGCCTGTGCTGCCCGGCGATGCGAAGGGCGTCGTCAGCGGTCAGCGCCAGTTCGAATTTGTCGGCATGCTTGACCACCATCTCGTGGATCTCGGTCGCGCGAACCAGGCCGAAGGCGCGCGCCGCGTCGTCGCCGGCCTTCGTGCGCGGGCCCTGGGGCGTGTAGATGGCGAAGAATCCCCCGTCGACGCCGCCATCGATCATGCGCGGCAGATCGACCTGGCTGCCGTCCTTCTCGACCGCATGGCGGTCGGTGATGTCCCAGCCGGGCCGGGAGAACAGCGCCGGGGTGTCCATATGGGTGTCGAGGACGATGGCGGCCTCATGCACCGCGCGGGCTTGCGGCGACACCTTGACGCCGCCCACGGGTTGGGCGAACGCGACATTGGCGAACAACAAAGCGGCGGTGCAAAGCAGGATTTTCCGTTTCATGGCGACCTCAAATTTTGGCCTGTCAACGGTGGTGAGACTAGGCGCGCTTGTGGCGTTGCGACCGGGCACCGACGGGCATGGCTTCAATGACCGGTTGGACAAGTTCGTCAGCTTCGGCCGCAGCGGGGCCGGCGCGGAGTTCACGTTTGAGCTTCCCGCGGTCGAGCTGCTTTTCCCAAGCGGCGACCACGAGTGTCGCCACGCCGTTGCCGATCAGGTTCACCAGGGCGCGGCACTGACTCATGAAACGGTCGACGCCGACCAGCACGGCCAGAGCGGCGACGGGAATGTCCGGCACCACAGCCAGGGTCGCAGCCAGCACAATGAATCCGGCACCGGTGACCCCTGTCGCGCCCTTGGATGTCAGCATGGCGACGATCAGGAGAGTGGCGATCTGGATGAAGGTCAGGTGGGTATTGGTCGCCTGGGCCAGGAACAGCGTGGCCAGGGTCATGTAGATGTTGGTGCCGTCGAGATTAAAACTGTAGCCCGCCGGCACGACAAGGCCGACCACGGATTTGGAGGCGCCCAGGCGCTCCATCTTTTCCATGATCTGAGGCAGCACCGTCTCCGAGGACGAGGTGCCCAGCACGATCAACAGCTCTTCGCGAATGTAGGCGATGAAGCGGAAGATCGAGAAGCCCGATGCCCAGGCCACCGTGCCCAGCACGCCGACGATGAACAGGATCGATGTGAGGTAGAACACCCCGACCAAGGCGCCCAGCTGCACCAGCGCCGTGATGCCATACTTGCCGATGGTAAAGCCCGTGGCGCCGAATGCAGCCAGCGGCGCCGCTCTGACGACGATATGGATGATACCGAAGAAGATCTTCGAAGCGTTTTCGAGCACATGGCCGATACGCGCGCCGGTTTCACCCAGTCGCACGCAGACCACGCCGGTGAATATGGCGATGACCAAGGTCTGCAAGATGTCGCCGTTGGCCAGCGGCGCAAAGAAGCTGACCGGGACCATGTGCATGACATAGTCGATCGCGGTCATGTCATGCGCCTTGCCCACATAGCTTGCAGCGAGCTTGGGATCCAGCGTAGCCGGATCGATATTGAACCCGACCCCGGGATGCAGCAGGGTGGCGGCTGCGATGCCGATGACGAGGGCGAAGGTCGAGATGACCTCGAAATAGACCAGCGATTTCCAGCCCACTCGGCCCAGCGCCTTGAGGTCACCCATATGCGCGATACCCGCGGCGACCGTGCAGAAAATCACCGGACCGATGACCAGCTTGATCAGACCGATGAAGATGTCGCCCAGGGGCTTGAGGCCGATACCGACCTGCGGCCACAACCAGCCCACCAGGGTGCCGAGCACGATGCCAAGCAGCACCTGCACATAGATCGGTTTTAGAATCCTCACATCAATTCCCCGAGTGACCCTTTGCGGGCGCGTTCTGGCTGGCGGGTCCAAGATTCGTGGCGAGGTACTCGATCACCAAATTGAAGTCGTCGTCGCTGAGCTCTGCGCCGTTGCCCACCATGCGCGAAACCACATCCATCCAGTCCCCGCGTGACCGCGGCTGACCCAGGATGATATCGACGCTATGGCACTGGCTGCATGCGGTCTGAACCACGGCCTTCCCCTTGCCCTCAGGCAACTCCTGCGCATGCGCGCACGCGCCAATGGTCAGCGAAAAAATTGCCGCAAGCGGCGCAAGGCGGGAAAGCCTCATTGATCTAACTCCGAGCTTGAGACGTCGATCGCACTGCGGGGCCATCAGTCGGGTGAAGCTGCCGCGCCGTCACGACCGGCGGGGACGGCCGCGGCGCCGGGTTCAAGCCGCAGCAACATGCCGTCCGTGTCCTTGGGTCCGCGTAGCCGGCCTTCGGTCAGGACATAGATGTACCCGTCCGGGCCTTGCCGGATATCCCGGAAGCGCACGTTGAGTTCGTGCAACATCGTGTCGCCCTGCGCAACGAAGCCGTCGTCGCGAACGGTCATCTGAGCGATCTTTTTGGATCCGGAGCCGGCGACGATCAGCCTGCCCTTCAGACGGGGGAATTTGTCGCCGGTATAGAAGAACATGTTCTCGGGATTGAAGGTCGGATTCCAGAAGAACGCCGGATCGTCCATCCCGTCGCGATGCCAGGGTTGATCCGAGACGAGATGGCCGGAGTAGTTCCGGCCCATGGACACGAGCGGCCATCCATAATTGTGCCCGGGGAGCTCCAGATTGATTTCGTCCCCGCCAAAGGGGCCGAACTCGGACGTCCACATCTTGCCGGTCTTCGGGTCCCACGTCATGCCATATACATTGCGGTGCCCGTAAGCGTAGATCTCGCCCTTCGCCTTCGGGTCTTTCACAAAGGGATTGTCGGGCGGGATCGAGCCGTCGTCACGCACGCGAAGAAGCTTGCCGATATGGCTGGCAAGATTTTGCACCTGCGCACGTGCGCTGGAGATATCGTTAGACGTGGTGCCGTCGCGGTCGCCGACGCTGATATAAAGCATCCCGTCAGGCCCGAAGATCATCCGCCCGCCATAGGTGCCGAGCGGGCTCTCCCACGCATCGATGCCGAGAATCTCCTTCACGTCGGTCAACCGGCCCTGGTCATACCGGGCGCGCGCGACCGCAAGGGTGGTGCCCAGCTGCGGTTCCCGGTTCTTGGAATATGAAAGATATAGAAAATGGTTCTTCGCGAAGTCGGGGTGCAGAACCACATCCTGCAAGCCGCCCAACGCGACGTGATCCATGTCCGGCAGGCCAGATACAGGGGTCGGATCGAGCACGCCATCCTTGACCACGCGCAAGCGGCCATTCCTCTCCGTTAAGAGCATGATGTGCCCGTCCGGGAGGAACACCAGACCGTCCGGGTGAGACAGGCCTTCCGCCAACTTGACGACACGAATGGACATGCCGCCCTCGCTCTTCAGCACGACCGGTTTGTCGATAGCGGCGCCCGAAAGAACGTTGGGTGGATTTTCACGCGCGATCTGAGCGGGAGTCAGCGGCTGGGTGATACCAGGCGTGCCGGTCGGCATCGGGCGCCCATCTCTTGTGAGAGCCGGTTGGGCAAGTGCGCCAAGGGGAACTGACGCCAAGACTGCTACCGACAGGACCAAGCGAGATGTATTCGTCATAGTTCCTCCACGACAATCATTATTCTTGTGCTGGTGCTTGAGATGGTCATGTTGCGACCCGCTATTCGAGGCTCATCGCCACAAGTTCGGCCGGATGCTTCGCGCCGCCGACGCCAACAACGATGTATTGCTTTCCTTTGTACATGTAGGTGACCGGTGGGGATGTCGTACCGGCGCCCAGATCTATCTGCCACGCGACCTTTCCGGTGTTCTTGTCATAGGCGCGGAACATGTTGCCCCCGCTGAACTTCGGCATGCTGATGCCAACCATGTCGCCCTCACCCATGAAGAGGAACGAACGCGTCAGGAGCGGAGCGGCCCGGCCCGGCTGACCGAGCGGGGGAAGATTGAGATCTTTCAGCAGCGGGTGATCACGAGGCCCGTCGCCATTGGGAACCATCCATTTATGGTCGCCGGTGTTCAGGTCGATCGCAGTGATCCTGCCATATGGCGGCTTTATCAGCGGGAGGCCTTGCGGGCCGTCAAGATAAAGGTTGGGTTCCCGACCGCGACGATAGCCACCCTTGCCGTCGGCCTCCAGGCCGGCAAGCCAGGGCACGCTGACAGAGGGGACGTACATCACCCCGGTTTCCGGATCGAGCGCGGCGCCGGTCCAGTTGGCCCCGCCGACCCAGCCGGGCTGATAGAGCGTGCCCAGCTTGCCATCGGGATCGCCCTTGAGCGTCGGTGGCGTGAAGATGTCACCGTGAACGTAGCGGTTCATGATCTCGACCGCCTCAGCATGCAGCGCCGGGGTGAAATCGATCAGCTGATCTTCACTCAAGCCCTGCCGATCGAAGGGCTTCGGCTTGACTGGAATGGGCTGCGTCGGTGCGGCTTTTTCACCGGGGATGGTCGAAGGCGGAACGGGCGTTTCCACGATCGGAAACAGCGGTTCGCCGGTCGCCCGGTCGAAAGCAAACACCTGCGCGGTCTTGGTGACCTGGATGGCCGCTTTACGCATGCGACCATTGACCTTGATGTCGGCCAGCATCGGCGGCGTCGGCAGATCATAATCCCACAGATCGTGGTGAACGGTCTGGAAGTGCCAGATCTTCTTGCCGGTCTTCGCGTCCAGCGCCACGAGAGAGTCTGAGTACAGGGCGTCGCCGGGGCGCGCCCCGCCATAATAATCGTTGGCGGCCGCGCTCAGCGGCACATAGACATAGCCCAACTTCTCGTCGGCGCTGAACCCAGTCCAGTCCTTGGTCTTGCCGCCCTTGCGCCAGGATTCGTTTTCCCAGGTTTCCGTGCCGGGCTCGCCTTCGTGCGGTACGGTGTGAAAAGTCCAGAGCAGCTTGCCGGTGCGTATGTCATAACCGCGGATGTCGCCGGCCAGCGAAGCCAGATTGAAATCCGCGACGCCGAGGGCGACCGGCTGACCGCCGATGACGATGACGTCCTTGACCACGATCGGGGATGGTGCGTTCCAGGCGTAGGTATTCTTCGGATCCTCCCGCAGATCGACGCGGCCATTGTCGCCGAAATCCTTGATGTAGGCCCCGGTTTTGGCGTCAAGCAGATAGAGATAGGACCCGCGTGCGGTGACGATGCGAGCGGCAGCGCCCGTGCCCCACAGCGCAATGGCGCGGCTGGAATAAACTGCCTTCACCGGGCCGTCGCCCTCGAATCCGGGCTGACGCCAGATAACCTTGCCGTTGCTTGGATCGCGGGCTTCGACCTGGCCGTCCTGGTCGCTGATATACATGACACCATCCGCAACCAGCGGCGCATCGCGGTAATTGTTGGAAAGCACCAGACCGGGGTTTTCGGTCAGCACCGCCGGATCGATGGCCGGAGCGCGCCAAACGACCTTCAGGCGTTTGATGTTCTTCGCGTTGATCTGATCAAGCGCCGAGTATTTGGTATCGCCGATGTCACCGCCGAAATGCGCCCAATCTGCTTTGGCCTGGGCGTTGGCGGTTGTGGCCAGTGCGGTGAGGACTAGAGCGAGGCCCGTTGTTTTTAGCGCCTTCATTTCGCCTGGCCGTCCTTGTCTTCGAACGAGAGAGTGAGACCGCCCTTGTAGATTTCGCCGTTCTTGATGACCGTCTCGACATTGGCCAAGGCCGACAGGTCATTGAGCGGATCGCCGCGGAGTATGACCAGATCGGCGTATTTGCCCGGCTCAATCGTGCCGATGTCTTTCGACTTGTGGAGGATGTTGGCGTTGATCCGGGTCATGTGGTCGATGACCCACATCGGCGAAACGCCCAGGCTGGTGTAGATCTTGCCCAGCATCCACAGCGCATCGGTGTGGAAGGTCAGCGGCACGCCATTGTCGGTGCCGACGCCGAAGACAGCACCCGAGAACAACCACTGCTTCAGCGAATCCGCCCGCAGCTGATCGGCCTTCTCCGGGTTACCGAAGTATCCCAGGCGCCGATAGTCCTTGAAGGAGTCCTGCATTTCCGCCCAGATGTCCGGGGGCGTGAGGGTTCTCAGAATCGGATCCTGCAGACGTTCCGGGAATTTCACGGTCGCCGGCAGCGAGCCGGAACTGGCCGCCGTCGGCACGACCGCCGTGTTGCTGTTGACGACTGCCTTCACCAGCGCATCGCTATAGGTTGGGCGCGACGCGGAACCGACATGCTGCAGGATGTCGATATGGGCCTTCAAGGCGTTCCAGATCGCATCCTCGTCATTGATGTGCGCAGTCACCAGGATGCCGCCCTTGTGCGCGACGTCGGCGATTGCCTTGTACTGCTCGCCGGTCAGGTCGCCATGCGCCTTGATGATGTCGACGCCGGCGTCGACATTGGCCTGGGTCGCCTTGGCGGCAGCCTCGGCCGAATATCCGACCACGCGCGAGGAGGCATCCGGGAAGATCGCGGCTTTCGGTATGATCCATGGCCCCGAAACCATCAGGCGCGGCCCCATGACTTCGCCCTTCTTGATGCGATCGCGGACTTGCAGGCTGGGCTCCAGCGGCGCGCCGAGATCCACCGCGGTGGTTATGCCCGACACCAGCAACTGCCGCGCCGAGATTTCCATGATCTTTTCGAGCGGGTACTTGTCCTTGTGCTCATCCAGCCATTTGAACCAGCGCGGATAATTGCCGTGGCCGAGCGTGATCAGGTGGGCGTGCGGTTCGATCATGCCGGGGATCACAGTGCGCCCGCTGGCGTCGATGATCTTGGCGTCAGCCGGCACGGTCACTTCGGCCTTCGAGCCGACGGCGACGATGCGCTCGCCCTTGATCAGCACCGTGCCATTCTCGATCGGTGCCTGGCCATAGCCGTCGATGATGCGACCGCCGACGACCGCGATGGTCGGCGCCGTCAAGGCTTCAGGCGGCACGGCGTAAACCGGCACAGCCATAGGGATCAGAACGGCCCCGAATAAAGCGCCGGCAAGGAGACGCCGCACGCTCGCATGCGCCCTCTTGTCGATCTGAGCTTCCATTTTAATTCCCCCCTCAAGTCCCAGGGATTGATCTTATTTCGCGTCGCGTCGTCTAAGGTCGCATTCGCTGGCGCCGATAGTGGTTTGGGCGACGTCGGCACATCCCAAGGCCGGGGTCAAAGCGCTAGCGTTCAGCAGCTACGGCTGGTGCCTGGTCCCAGATCCCCTCCCTGAGCTTTTGGCTCGCCAACACCACAAACCTTGCACGTTGCTTGCGGGGGGCCGCAACCGACCCGCCGAGACCGGTCAAAATAGCGGATAGATTGAATTATTTCATGGTCTTATGCCGATCTAGGCCTCTTGCCCGCAACGGGCCTTGAGCGGAAATCCGCACACGAAAGGACCGGGCGTGTGCGTCTAGTGGCACATCGCTTCTGGAGACGGCTTCGCCGCCGCATAGCCAATGCCCGCAAGGGCGCAGACGGTATGCAATATCTTGTTCATGGCAGAGAAACGGAGGAGGCGGCCGCCTCCTCCCTGTTCTTATCGCGCCGACGCGACGTCGGCCGTCAGTTGGCCCGTCCCGATGATCGGGATCGTCATCGACGCGGGATGTGCGGCGTCCTCAAGGATGGTGACCTGGGAATAATAGGCATTCTTGCCCGGTCCCTGGGCGCCGCGTTGACCCGGAGCCGGCGTCTCGCCGCCTGCCACCGAGAAGCGGACACGGTGGCCCGGCTGGAACACATACGCGATCGGTTGCGCTACGATCTTGTAGCTTCGAACCTCGCCCGGCTTCAGCGGGTTCGGAGCCGACGGATCCGGATAGCGCGGGGCGTTGATGACCCCTGACGACACATAATGCGACGTCCCGTCGGGCCCGACATCCGTGACCATCAACACGATGTCCGTGTCCGGGCTCGTCGAGGAAGCCGAGAAGTCGAACACAATGTTACCCGTGACTTCGGTGGGCACGGTCAAGGGGTCTGTGGTCCAGGACGCTGTCTTGGTTTCGTCCGCAGTCTCGTCGACCTTGGGCCAACCCTCAGCTGTGGTCCGCATGGCTTCCAGGAAGGGCCCGGACTGCGGGAAGTAGCGATAGATCATCGGGGCCTCATCGGCGGACGGCAGAGCTGCGCTCAGCGATCCGTCGCTGACCTTGCTTTTTCCGGCTTCCGGATCGTCGCTGGGTGGCCCTCGTCTGACGGGCGCCTTGATCGTGCCGCTTGGCTTGGCGCGCAGATAGAGCTTGGTAGTGCGCGTGTCCGGGATCGGCCAGGTCTTTTCCCAGCGAAATTTGTTGGCGCCCATGATCCAGATAAGCGCATCGCCCTTGTAGGTCTTGCCATCGCTCCACGCGTTTTTCTCGCCGCGAAGATAGTGGGCGAAGAAGAGATCCATATGGGTCTCGTGATGCCACGGGCCGATCACGCCGGTGCGGGCGCCATAATGCGCGCCGGATTCGATCAGCAGTTTGGCGGCGCCGCCGGCTTCATGCACCGTGGTGAACGCCGGGAAATTGCCCGGGGTGATATAGTCTTGCAGACCGCCCGAGACCATCACGCCCATCCCGCTCTTGGCGATCGCTGCGAGCGCTTTGTTGTCCACGATCTGCTTGTCCCACCACGCGTCGCGGTCGCGGTGCTTGATCGCAGCGAGATATTCGTGGTCGCCGCGTTCCTCGCGCCCCGGCCCTGGCAGCGCGCCGCCCGGATACCAGAGGTAGCTGTAGCAATCCGCACAAGCGACATCGGGCGCGATGGCCTTCAGGTGCGGCGGCAGGGTCTTGGCGATCTGCCAGGGCGCGATGCCCGGCAGCGACGAGCCGAAAATCCCGACATGGCCGTCTGAGCACCAAGGCTGCTTGGCCATCCATTCGACGAGATCGTAGCCGTCCTCGCCGAAATGATCGTAGAGCCCTGCCTCTCCTTCCGATTGGAAGATGCCGCGATAGCTCACATTCAGAACCGCGTAGCCATCCTGTTCGGCGAACCGCCGGTCACGCGAGTCATAGCTCCAGCCATAGCCGTCGGCGACGAGAATGCAACCCGCAGGTTTTTTCCGCACGGGCGCGTAGAGCAGCGCGTCCAGCTTGACGCCGTCACGCATCGCGATCTTCACATGCTCGGTGATGTTGAGCTTGTAAGGCGCCGGTCTTGGCGCAGGTGGCGCGGGCGGGGCAGCCCACATCCGGTTTTCCGTGCCGGCGCCCATCTCACCCTGTGGGATGATGACGATGTTTTTGGCCGCGGCGGGCGCTGTGGCGACCGGGCCTATGTTGTTTGGAGCTGGCGGTGCTTCGCCGTGTGTGCCTTGCGCAAGAACAGGCATCGGTCCCAACAGAATCGTCGCCGCCAGCAGCGCCAGGCCAGCCGCTCGCTGTATTGCTGGGAAACGAACAAAGGCGATCATTTTTCCTCCTGCATATTCTTGCGCGCTAATTGCGTTCCACGCTGACGATCACGACCTACTGTTTATTTCCACGTTTGTCAGTAAACGAGGAGCGTTGACGGCCAAGCCTCCAAGGCTGGTTTCTTTATGCTGCGCGCTCATATCACTCTCCGTCTGTCGCATCGGCTCGATGACGGCATCCAATGAGACACGGCGGGTCAGTTGCGCAATGCGGTCCGATATCTGCTCAAGGAAGAGACGCCCTACTCGCATAGGGCCGATCGTGTGAGAGCTGGATGGGTCAACGCCTATCGTGAAGAGTTGCGCCAGGTGCTTTTCCGCATGTGAGAGCCGGGAGCCATCCATTCGTTCTCACTTTCGGTACATGCAGCGGAGTACACCCAAGGCCTGGATTGGGGCGCAGGGTTGCGCGCGGGCGGTGCTGCCTATGAGGAGTCGCCCGAGCGGAGAACACCCGGCGTGCGTCGCGCCAAGGCTGTTAAGATCCGGCTTCAAGGCCGCCTCCCCTATTGTCGAACGCGAACGGCGTTCCACACCAGACAACAGTTTGAGGCCCCTTTCAGATCAAAGCAATTCCGGTTCCACAGGGACATCAAGAGCGCTTTTGTCTTGAGCTTCTGGCCGCTTAGCCGCCAAGCCCGCTTCGCAATGCAGCGCCCGTTGAGCGGAATTCCACACACGAAAATGGTTTTTGGTGCGTGGACCCGCACAATTTATCGAAAAGCGGATCGGAGGCTGCCCCGATGCAGCAGCGGGATCTGCGGAAGCGATTGATGTCGATCTGGTGCCGCCTCAACGTGTCATAAAAGGTTTTGCGCGGGATCGATAA
>JAZJZY010000003.1:1105919-1168708 GCA_040389405.1 Pseudomonadota bacterium
GCACGTCGCCAAGTTTGCACCCGCTGATGCACACTTAGTGCGTCTCGGCACTTCCAAACATCTTATGGTGGTGCAGCCACTTTGCGCGAACCGGTCTCGTCGCGATTTCCGGCCAATAACAGGGAAAATATCAGGAATTGGCGAAAAAACCGGTCCTGCTATCCTTGAAAGAACTCAAAATCCAGCCCTTTCGCCAGAAATGCCCTGCCTCTTTGAGCCAGGAGGAATTCATTCCGGCGAAATCCATCTTGCCACCCTTTGCCTGATCGCCGACCAGGAAGACATGCGCTTGGACTATGTCGCCGAAGGCAGTCCGTGCTTGGCAAGTTCGGCTTTCAGACCGGTCAGCGTCGCGGCCGTCTGGGCGGCGGTGTCGGCACCCTCCCCGGTCGAACCGCTGACGTAATAGGTGTCGTAGCCAGCCGGCACTTTCACCGAACTGGCAAAAGGCGCTTTTCCATCCTGATTGCGCACCACCATATCGGCGGCGAACGCACCGGACACGAAAAGACCAGCACCCAGCGCCGTGACGCACGCGTACTTCAGAGCCTTGTTCATATCGCCATTCCTCCTCGGATGATGGTTCAGGGACGCGCCACTTTCACATCGGCGGGCGTAACTTTGTCCTTGTAGTTGTTGCCGAAATGGGTGCGAATGTAATTCGTCACGTCGGCAACCTGCTGGTCGGAAAACATGCCGCCCAGTGCTGGCATGGCCTTCTGACCATTGACGATCACCGCAATCGGATAGCCCGCGACTTCCAGCTTCGGATTTTTGGCAAGCGCCGGATACATGCCCGCGCCGACCGCACCCTTGGCGTCCGGCATGTGGCAACCCTGGCAGACATTCTTGAAGATGGCTTCGCCATCCCGCTCGGTGAAGCCGGCGTTCTCGTTACCGGCGCCCTGCGCATAGGCGATAGGAGAGAAAAATGCCCCTGTCATGAACGCGCTCATTGCGCAACCAAGAAACAATGGCTTCACCCAACTCATCAGTATCTCACCTCTTCAAGCACAGGGAGAAAGGTGCTGGAGCCCGCTAGAGAAAAGGCGTGCACTCTTTCCAGGCGCTGCCGCAATTCTGCCCTGTATCGCTCTTCGTCCGCGATTGGCTTTCGTGCCACTCCCGACGCTACTGCGGCTTTGGCCACAGCCAGGGATACGACTTCAATAAGGCGGTTATCAAACGGAGAAGGAATTATATACTCTGGGCCGAATACAGGCGTCTGTTCGCCTATTGCTTCCGAAACCTCGTCGGGCACTTCCTCTCGCGCCAGCATCGCGATTGCATATGTCGCTGCCAGTTTCATTTCCCTATTTATCTCGGTCGCATGCACGTCCAGTGCACCCCGGAAAATAAAGGGGAAACACAACACATTGTTGACCTGGTTTGGAAAATCCGAGCGCCCGGTCGCAATAATCGCGTCATCTCTTACCTCTCTCACCTGATCAGGCAATATTTCGGGATTCGGATTTGCCATCGCAAAAATTATCGGCCTTTTATTCATCGTGCGTACCATGTCTTGCGATAGTGCGCCCTGAACGGACAAGCCGAAGAATACGTCAGCACCCTGAATGGCATCGCTGAGCGTCCTATCGGCAGTGTCCACGGCATAGGCAGACTTCCATTGGTTCATGCCCGCCGCCCGCCCCCGATAGACGACACCTTTGGAGTCGCAAAGGACCACGTCCCTTACCCCGACCGCCTTCGCCAATTCCGCACACGAAAGCGCCGCGGCGCCCGCACCATTAATGACGAGCTTAACATCTTCGGGCTCCCTGCTTGTCAGGTGCAAGGCATTGATAAGGCCCGCCACCACAATAATGGCCGTGCCATGCTGGTCGTCATGGAAAACAGGGATGTTCATCCGTTCTTTGAGTGCCTGCTCTATCAAAAAGCATTCAGGCGCTTTGATGTCTTCAAGATTGATCCCACCGAATGTCGGCTCAAGCAACGCCACCGCATTGATGATCGCCTCCGGGTCTTCCGAATCTAATTCAAGATCGATCGAATCCACATCCGCAAAGCGTTTGAAAAGCACCGCCTTGCCTTCCATGACTGGCTTTGAGGCCAACGCGCCAAGATTTCCCAAACCCAATATCGCGGTACCATTGGTGACGACGGCGACCAAATTTCCTCTCGCGGTATACAGAAAAGCAGCCGCGGGATTCTCAGCTATTGCGAGTACCGGCGCGGCGACGCCAGGAGAATAAGCCAAGGAAAGATCGCGCCTCGTAGCCATAGGCTTCGAGGACACGATTTCAATTTTTCCTGGTCTATGCTCGACATGATAGATGAGCGCTTCATTGTCGGTAATGACCAGTGAGTCGGTTGACATCATTCTCTCTGCGAATTCGATAATCTCTGGCGCAACAATAGTCGCCCGAGCTGCTACTTAACTTCGACCAGCATCGCGTGGACTGCACCTTTGGCGGATCTGATGCTGCGGACCTGGCCGGCAGGCAAGAAAATCGCCTGACCGGCTTCATAATGTTGAACTTTAGGTGCCTGGCCCGGTGTTGCGATCGAAAGATCTCCGCCTTCTGCAAACGCAAGGAACATGTCGCGGGTATTGAACGACGTGAGGACCTCCTGGCCGGGCGCCCAGGCGCAGTTCCAGATTACGATCTCATCGTTGTCGGCAACTTTCCGCTGGAAGCGGGCATATTTATTTGCCGGAAAACTCGATGTGTTCGTTGCCTCTGGAACCCGCTTCGCCTTGATGTCGATGACCACCGTGTGCCGGCCCGGTTCAACAACCGACATTTCCTGATGAGGCTCGCCCTTAAGCAGAAACCACATGTCATTCTTGATGACGGTCCCGATACCGGTCTTGCCCTTTAAATCTTTAACTTCAATGGCAGCGGTATTGAGGTCCAAACCAACGAAATCATAAAGGTGCCGGTGCATTGGGGATGGCACCCCGACCTTGTAGACGACGTTGAAGGCCGTTCCGCGGTCATTGTCGATCAGCAGCATTGATCCGGGACGCGGCCAAGCATGTGGCAGCTTGTTCGCAGGTTGTGCCACTCCGGCGACCGAACTTCCCGCCAGCGCGATCAATGCAACGGCTATTGCCAGCTTCTTGCCATACATCATTTAACCTCCACGAGCATCGCGTGAATGGTGTCATTCGCAGAGCTGATGGTTCGCGCTTGTCCGCCAGGTAAGAAAATCGCTTGCCCCGTGTCGTAATGCTGGGTCTTCGCTGGCTGTCCCGGGGTTGCAATGGTGATATCACCACCCTCGGCGAACGCAATAAACATGTCCCTGCTGTCGAATGACGTGATCGGCTCGGCGCCGGGGGACCAGGCGGTATCCCAGATGATTACGCGATCATTGTCGACCACCTTGCTTTGATAGGTCGCGTACTTGTTCGTCGGGTAATCAGTGGTATTTTTCGCCTCAGGAACAGACTTTTCCTTGATGTCGATCACGACCGTGTGGCGACCGGGCTCGGTGGTCGACATTTCCCGATGGGTAAGACCCTTGGGCAGGTACCACATGTGATTCTTCACGACGGGATGCAGGTCAAACTTTCCGTCCAGCTGTGTGACTTTGATTGTCGCAGTATTCAGGTCCAGCCCGGCAAAGAAGTAGCGATGACGGTGGAAGGGCGTCGGTTGATCTTTCGGATAGACGACGTTGTACGCCGCGCCCCGATCATTTTCGACCAGCAGCGCAGCCCCAGGGCGGGGCCATCCCGGCGGCAGATCTTTCTCAGCCTGAGCATATACCGTTGTCGACGCGACCATAAAAACGCAGGCACCCAAGACGGCTTTCGTTTTATTTTTCATACTCAATTCCTCTCTATTTCTGCGAAAGCAGCGCCCCGATCGTGTCGGGGCGCTCTCGGTTATTTGACTGTGGCAGCAGCGGACGGAACGCCGTCCATCCAGTCCTGCCGTTGCGGCGAGAAGAAGTCGATGTCGATACTGTCTTCCGTGCAAGTCAGTTCATGCGGCACGTTGGGCGGGAAGATCAGAACACTGCCCGCGGTGAGCACGTATTTTTTCCCTTGTGAAAAGGCCTCGCAGCGCCCCTTCGTGATCCAGGTCGTCTGCTCATAGGAATGGTGGTGGAGCGGAAACACTCCACCCTTCTTGACGGTCCATTTCGTAATCGTCGATTGCGATCCGGAGATAAACTGGCGCTGCACCAGGGAATTAACCTGTTCGATAGGCTGGGCATCGAGCTCATAGAGATTGGCCAGAGCCGAGGTATGGACGGTTCCGATCGTGCCGCGACCGGCAGCGTCGGTAACCGCCGGCACAGTCGTGATAGAATGTGTCAGCGCGTCCTGCGCCAACGCGCCGGTGGAAAACAGCGCCATTGCGGCAATCATAAGGATTTTCACTCTCTACTCCATCTCTTGGTGGTTGCTTAAAATCAGATATGCATCTTGGCGTCTTTGGCTTCCGGCCCGACCGCGAGCAGAGCCGTGATCGCCAGCGCCGCACCAAATGCGACAACTGCAAGCGCTAGACCGTAATTGTGCATGTCTTCCGCGATCAGCGCCTGAATTGTCAGATTGCTTGAAGCAACCAGATTGCCAAGCTGGTAGACCGTGCCCGGAAACGTTCCCCGGGCCGTGCTGGGAGAGAGCTCATTGAGATGTGCGGGAATGATGCTCCAGCAGCCCTGCACGAAAAAGTTGATAAGGAATGCGCCGACGGTGAGCACTACAAGGTTGGCGTCATAGGCCCAAAGCCAGATTGTCGGGATTGCGCACAGCGCCGCCGTGATCATCATGCGCCGCCGGCCATACCGTTGGCTGAGAGAGCCGAATAGGAGGCAGCCCAAGATTGCGCCGATATTGTAGATCACCGCGATCTGACCCACAGCGCCCGGCTGCAGGCCATGCTGACGCTGCAGGAATGTGGGGTAGAGATCCTGCGTACCATGACTGAAGAAATTGAACGCCGTCATCAGAATGATGGCGTATAGCGCCAGCTTCCAATGGGTGCGAAGAATTTCGATAGTGGATGCGCTTGCCTTCTTGAGGTGAAAGCTGGGGGATTCGGGGACGGTGACGTAGACATACGGAATCAGCAGTAGGGCCGGGATAATTCCGACCATGAACATTCCTCGCCATCCGACATGCGGATACAAGAGACCGAAAACGATGGAAGCCAGCAGATAGCCAGCCGAGTATCCCGATTGCAAAAGCCCGGAAACGATGCCTCGCGCTTCAGGCTTGATCGTTTCCATTGCCAGAGACGAGCCGATCCCCCAAACGCCGCCCATGCCGACGCCGAAGGCGGCCCGCACGATCAGGAAGATCGGCAGGCTATGTACGAAAGCGGTTGCAAAACTGAGAGACGAGTAGACGGCGATATTGATCATCAATACCGGCCGGCGACCGTAATGGTCCGCAAGGCGGCCGAAAATGAAAGCACCCAGAGGCCGCAAAGCCAAGGTGAGGGTAACGGCCACCGTTATGGTGGGAATACTCACCCCGAATTCAGCCGCGATATCCTTGATCACGAATACAAGAAGGAAGAAATCCAACGCGTCGAGCGTCCATCCCAGAAATGCAGCCGACACAACGTGTCTTTGGGCGGAAGTCCACCCTTTCAGTGCATCTAACATCTCACAGCTCCGCCCCCTGAAATCCCCAAAAAGGGGCCACCCCGCGTTGGTGGGGAACACCAAAGCGAGGTGGCAAGTATACCGGGATGCTCGGGAGTATCGGTGAGCATCCAGGGGGCCGGAGGTCTGGGTTTTTGGGGGAAGCAAGCGATATGGGCATATTCAGGCGTGCCCGACGACGCGCTTATGGAGCCGGGTTATCGCGTCCAAGGCGGACAACACCGCGCCTTCCTGCCAGGCAGGCAGGCGCGAGCAGTGCTCGCCGGCAAGCACCAGCCTGCCGTCTATCGCGCACATGTTCGCGTAGTTCTTTTTTCTGTTTTCCTCGGTCCAGTGCCCGGAGCAGCCCAACGTCCAAGGCACGCGATGCCACGAGACACCGACACCGCTCTTGAACTCTTTCCTATATTGCGGGTGAATCTTCTCGCCCTGCGCGATAGCGGCCTTCACCTGATCCTGGGGAGAGAGTGCGGAGAACTCGAACGATTTCGGCCGATCTCCGAAAATGTATCCGCCGAGGAGCACGCCACCTCCGGCGCGATGGAAATCGGTGGATGGATAGCTGATATTCGATATGGGTTGATCGGTGTAAGTTATACCCCCGTAAATGCCATCATCCTCCTCCCAAAAGCGGCGCTTGAATTCCAAGCCCACCTTGAACGCCGATTCATATGAGAGCGAATTAATCGCATTTTTTAGCGGCGCACCGGCAGTAATCGGAATTTGGCTGAGGATTGATGCCGGGATCGTGCACACGCACCAGTCGGCATTTGCGGTGAACTGCTGCGATTTGTCTCCGCGCACTGAATAGCTGACCGATACGCCGGAAGCGCTTTGCGCAATCTTTGTGACTTGGCAATTGTATTTGATGAGGCCATTGAGCGTTTTTCCAAACGCCTTACCGATCATACCCATTCCGCCGATGGGCTGGAACACTTGGCCCTGATGCTCCAACTCAAGCCCCTGGCCGATCGACCCCCAAAAACCTGAATCAAGTAATTGCTTAAATGGCATTGGCTCAGAGTCGACGGGTGCCAGGTGCAGTCCGCCGCCCGGCGGCACGACGAAACCGCGAATGCCGCTGACTTGAGCGCTCTTGCGATACTGAAGATTGCGATCGAGCGCACCCCAATCTCGGAGCGCATCCAAGAGTATGGCCTTCTCATCAGCCGAGACCGCCTCTTTCAACTGATCCTGGCTCGTTGCTTTCGCCAACAATTCGGCAATATTGCCGTTGAAATCGGCGTTGACCTCACGAAACCGCTTCGGCTTTCCGCCAAAGGCGCGCTCAGAATGCACATAGGCGCTGTAATTGACCTGACAAAAACTTTCCAGGGGAACGTTTAGCACTTTGCAGTAGTGCAGGATGCCACGATGCGTATGCGGTATCCGCCAAGGACCAGGGTTAAAGTAGAGACCTTTGTCGAACTGGACTTTTTGCGTCACGCCGCTCAGGTCAGTGTACTCATCGCCCCCGTATAGCGACCAATTTCGGCCACCCGCACGATCATTGTATTCCAGAACCTGAACCTTATACCCGGCCTTCCGCAGCTCGTAAGCTGCGGTCAAACCGGCAAGGCCCGCTCCAAGAACCAGGACGGAAGCACCTTTGACTTCACCGCTCAGGCGGATGGGGCCATCAAAGTCCGATTCAGCGGCATAGCCCATCGCAAGCATCGCGTCATACATGACCGCGCTGCCTACAGAAGCGCCAATCAAGTTTATCAAGCTGCGCCGACTTACACCGTTGTTTCGCACCTTAAAGGAGCCCCCGCCGCCATTGGATCAAGCGAACAGTCCACATCCGGGAAGCGCCTGAAGAGAAACCACCGACGTACCCACGAAAACAAAAATGGTGATCGCGGCGAATATGATGTTCGATGTGGTTTCGGACTGCATGGCCAACTCTTCTCGTGGCGGTTTCTTCACGCAATCACTTAGTCATGCGACGCGGCATTAGAAAAACGCATAATTCTTCTACGTGCCTTTGGATTTGCTAATGGATCCCCTCAGTAACTCCTGACTGGCCAAACAAATTGCCGGTATCCCTGGAATTTCGAGGTGCGCAGAGCCGATGTGGAGGTGGAATAACAGCATCCCGCAAGCCATCGGCTTGCGGGATGCTGCCAATCGAAAATCGCATACGAGGAGGAGCGGATTTTTCGGAAAGCTTCCTCTATGGCCGATTCACATAACCACGTCGTAGGTCCGGCGCAGCTCAGCCGACATGTGCGTGTGCTCGCGTCCCCGGAAACGGTGTCACGTTGGCCGGCCGATTTTCCGTAAGGAACATCACCAGAGCTTGAACAAGATCAGCAAACTCTGGCTTTTCTCCAATGATCACGACTTCGGTGGATGGCAAATCAGGCCAGTCCTCCGGCATATCGAGGACACGCATGTCGTTTTTCACGAATGATCGGCCAAGTATCGAGATGCCGAGCCCACCGCCAACCGCCGCCTGAACACCCATCAGACTACTGGCGGTGCAGGCCGCAACCCATTCCTGCCTGACCGCATCAAGGGTGGATATCATCAGCTCGCGATAGGTGCAGGGCGGCCGGAGCATGACCAGATTTATTGGCCGACCCATATCCACTTCGTAGTCCGCGCTCGCGAGCCAGACCAATTGGTCGCGCCAGATGACCCGCCCGCGAGGCGCCGATCCGCTTTTCTTGGCGATGACGGTGTCCAGCCTTCCGCTGTCGTATGCCGCGAGAATGTCACAGCTCAATCCGGTCATGAGATCCAAATCGACCATCGGATATAGGCGATTGAACCGGGCAAGTAGCGCCGGCAGCTGGCCAGGAATGAAGTCCTCCGAGATTCCCAGCCGCAATTTCAGCACACCCATCGGCGCGCGGATCTGCTTCATTACCGAGTCGTTGAACTCGATCATCTTGCGGGCGGCGGCGAACAAATGCTCGCCGTGCTGAGTCAAACTCAGGGAACGGCTGGTCCTATCGAAAACCCGCGCCTCGACCAATTCTTCAAGCCGGCCTATTTTTTGGCTGACGGCCGACTGCGACCGTCCGACAATTTGCGCAGCGCCCGTGAAACTTCCGGTCTCAGCGACTGCAACAAAGGCACGAAGGAGATCGATCTCCAGGTCTGAGTATCGCATCGAGCTGCGTTCCTTCATTGCAAGAGATAGCCTGATTGCTTCACCGCGCCGGTTTACTCAGGGATAAACGTACTGAGGCGCTTATATGAACGTTCGATATGCTTTCTCATGGCGACCTGTGCCGCACGACCATCGCCGGAGGAAATG
This sequence comes from Pseudomonadota bacterium, assembly GCA_040389405.1. Taxonomy (GTDB): domain Bacteria; phylum Pseudomonadota; class Alphaproteobacteria; order Micropepsales; family Micropepsaceae; genus Rhizomicrobium. The sequence goes on from JAZJZY010000003.1 coordinate 1,114,780, forward strand.
GCTTCACTGATATCGGAATGCTCTACCGCGGCATCCTTCGCAATTTCGCTCCGGAAGCAGGATCTAAATATATGGATATGCGTATGTAGCCGCGCGAGCGAGTCGGCGATCAAATTGTTCCCCGCTCCTTGCGCGATGATCCGGTGAAACTCGGTGTCCAGATCTGCGAATGCATCGTGCGATGGTGCATTTTTTCCAATGGCGGCACGCAGTTTCACGGCATCGGCCTTGGAGATCGACTCCGCTGCCTTCTTCGCCAGATGGGGCTCGACCAGCAGGCGGAATTCAAACAACTCGTCCAGCTGCGCCCGATCCAGTCTCGGCGCGGTGTGATAGCCGGTAAATTGTCTCCGGCTAACCAACCCGTTTGCTTCCAGCATCGACAATGCTTCACGAATTGGAGTCTGTGAGACACCCAACTGCCGCGCCAAACTATCCACGGACACTCTGGTGTCGGGAGGGATTTTCAGACTCATGATATCGGCGCGGATGCGCCGATAGACTTCTTCGGCAAGCCCAACAGGCCTTATGATCTGACCTTCCTCGATATTCTGAGGCTTCTCTAAACTTGCATGCGAGACCATCGCTAAACGCACTCCCGGAAAACGAATCTACCTTGACGGTCCAAATCGTATCAGATACCACAGCCTATATCCTATAGGATATTGGACATGAGACGCGCGCCTGTCAATGAACTTCGGTCTCTCGCGCTGTCGGCGCTATCCCGGGCGGGGGTTCCGGATAAGCACGCAGAAATCCAGGCAGATTTGCTCATTGAGGGCGAGCTGCGGGCCCTTCCCAGCCATGGCCTTTTGCGGCTGCGCCGGGTGATCGAGCGCATTCGCGCTGGCCTGTCGGTCCCTGACACCAAAGGGGGCCATACCTGGGCAGGGCGGAATTATTTGCGGGTCGATGGCGAGCGCGGCTTGGGGCCGGTCGTCGCCATGGCGGCCTTGGATGCGATCATGGCCCGCGCGCGGGAAGATGGAATCGCCATTGCGGCAATTCAGAACACCAACCATCTGGGTGCGCTGGCCTATTATGCCGAATATGCCGCCAAGCAGGATATCACCTGCATCGGTCTGACCATCTCCGAAGCCCTGGTTCACCCTTATGGGGGACGCAAGGCCCTCATCGGCACCAATCCGATTGCGATCGGCGTGCCCGCCGATCCCGCGCCTTTGATCCTGGATATGGCCACAAGCCTTGTCGCCATGGGAAAAATCTATGATTACGCGAGCAAGAGCCTTCCCATCCCGCTTGGTTGGGCGCTGGACAAGAACGGCGACCCCACGACCGATGCCGAAGCCGCTAAAGCTGGTGCCATCGCGCCGTTCGGCGGGCCCAAAGGTTATGCGCTGGGTGTGGCAATCGAAGTTCTTGTCGCCAGTTTGACCGCCTCGGCTATCGGCAACAATGTGCGCGGGACCTTGGACTCGGTCCATCCCAGCAACAAAGGTGATGTCTTCATCGCGATTTCCACTCCTCAAGCCGGCTTCGCGCGAGGCATCGTCAGCGCCTATCTGGAAGAATTGCGCCAAACCGATCCCGCAGAAGCCGGCAAGCCGGTCCTCGCGCCGGGAGATCGAGCGCGATCTTCGCGAGCGCAGTTCCTCGCAAACGGCCTGGATATCGACGAAAAGCTCTACGAGGACCTGCAACAAATGGCGACGGCATAGGAGAAATATGATGTCAGGATTGTTCGGTGCCCTTCGATTGCCTTCGTCAGTCATAATTGGATCCGGTCAGCGCAACGCTATCGGCCCCATAGCGGCTCGTTACGGCGTTCGCGCGCTCATCTGCACCGATGAGCGAATGGGCCGAGATTCCCTATTCCAGGCGCTCGTGGTGAATTTGCAAGCACACGGTGTACAGGCCGAAGTCTTCGACAAGACCGAAGCCGATCTTCCGATTGAAGGCATTGCCAGCTGCGTCGAACAATTTCACGACTTTAAGCCGGCGGTTGTGATCGGAATTGGCGGTGGCTCCTGCATGGACATGGCGAAATGCGTTGCGCTTCAGCTCACCCACGGCGGATCTCTCCGAGACTATTACGGCGAAAACAAGATTCCAGGCCCCGTTATTCCGGTGATCGCAATCCCGACCACGTCTGGGACGGGATCGGAAGTGACGCCGGTGGCGGTTGTTGCGGATACCGAGCGAGGGACCAAAGTCGGTATTTCCAGCCCATACCTCATTCCAGCGGCAGCAATTTGTGACCCGGAGCTGACGTTAACCTGCCCACCAGGCCTTACGGCGTGCTCCGGCGCAGATGCTCTCACACATGCGATTGAGTCCTACACAGCTGCGCGCCGCGACGTGACGCCCGAACTTACAATCAACAATGTTTTTGTAGGCAAAAATTCACTGTCCGACATCTTCGGCCTCGCTGCGATAAAAAATATCTTTGAGTCTCTTCCTCGCGCATATCGGAATGGCAGCGATGTGGCAGCTCGCGAAAGCCTCATGTTTGCCTCGCTCGCTGCGGGATGTGCATTTGGCACTGCGGGTACGGCCGCTGCGCACGCGATTCAGTATCCGGTTGGCAATGAGACCCACACGCCTCATGGCGTCGGTGTCGCATTGCTCATGCCTTATGTCATGGAATTCAATCGGCCCAGTTGCGTTCGAGAATTTGCCGAAATCGGGCGAGCAATTGGTCTGACCGGCGACGACGACTCCATTTCAAGGAAACTGATTGACGAAGTTGCGTCGCTGCTGGCCTCCGTTGGAATTCCTCGCACTCTAAAAGAACTGGGCTTGCCTGAAGACAAGCAGGAATGGACGGCGACCAATGCTATCAATGCCGCCCGTCTTGTGAACAACAATCCGCGCAAGCTGGATATTGCCGCGATGAAGGCAATCACCAACGCCGCCTATTCTGGCAACCGCGCCGCCCTCGCTTCGTAGGAGACCGAAATGAAATCTGCAAACACGTACGCTTTGGCTGCCCCCAGGACCAATATCCAGGTTCCGGCCAATGATGCGATCCCTACCGATCTGTTGATCGGGAATTCCTGGCGCGAAGGTTCGACCAAGCAGCGCATCCCCGTCCATAACCCGGCCGACGGCACGATCATCACCACGATTGCAAACGCGACCCTGGAGGATGGTATGGCGGCCGTCGACGCGGCCGAGAAGGCTGCGCCGGCTTGGGCGGCGACTCCCGCGCGCGAGCGCGCCGAGCTCCTGCGCAAATGCTATGAGATAATGATCAAAAACGCTGACTGGTTGGCACATTTGATCTCACTGGAGATGGGTAAAGCCCTCCCCGACTCCAAAGGCGAAGTGCTCTACGCGGCCGAGTTTTTCCGCTGGTATTCGGAAGAGACCGCCCGCATTCGGGGCGAAATCCAGGATTCGCCTGGCGGCAACAACAAGATTCTTGTCCAGTACCAGCCCATCGGCATTTCCCTCCTCATCACGCCTTGGAATTTTCCGGCCGCCATGGCGACGCGGAAAATTGCGCCAGCACTCGGCGCCGGCTGCACCGTCATTCTCAAGCCGGCGGTTGAAACCCCTCTGACGGCCTTGGCAATCGCCCAACTGATGCTGGATGCGGGCATTCCTCCCGGGGTGATCAACGTGATCACCCCGTTCGATCCCGCGCCGGTTTGCAGCGCGATCATGCGCGATCCGCGCGTCCGCAAGCTCTCCTTCACCGGATCTACCGCCGTCGGTCGCAAGCTGCTCGCGACCGCTGCCGAGACGATCCTGAATTGCTCCATGGAGTTGGGCGGAAATGCTCCCTTCATCGTATTCAACGACGCTGATATCGACGAAGCAATCAATGGCGCGATGATCGCCAAGATGCGTAACGGCGGTCAGGCCTGTACGGCGACGAACCGGTTCTACATTCAAAAAGGCGTCGCGCCGGAATTCACCAAGAAGCTGATCGATCGCATGGCGGGGTTGAAGCTTGGAGATGGCACAGACCCCGAAACGACCCTCGGTCCGGTGATCACGCAAAAGCAGGCCGACAAGATAGCCGGCCTGGTTGACGGCGCCGTCGCCCAAGGCGCCAAAGTCGCGCTTGGTGGCGCCCGGCCGAACAGAAAGGGATATTTCTATCCTGCAACTGTGCTCACCGACGTACCGCCGACTGCCGATATTCTGAAGGATGAGATTTTCGGCCCCGTCGCTGCCATCGTCCAATTCGATGACGAGGAAGAAGTCATCCGGCTATCGAACAACACCGAATATGGCCTCGCTGCATACCTCTATACGAAGGACATGAAACGCGGCCTGAGACTCTCGCAACGCCTTGAGTACGGCATGGTGGGTCTCAATCGCGGCCTGGTTTCCGACACGGCCGCTCCTTTTGGTGGTGTCAAGCAATCCGGCCTCGGCCGCGAGGGTAGCCATCACGGATTGATCGAATTCACGGAGTGCCAATACATCGCCGTGACTTGGTAATGCTGCGGCACAATCGCGGGACCCATCATGTATACACCAAGAGCGTTCAGGGAGGAGCGGCCTGAAATACTCCGGGCCGCGATAGATCGAATTGCGCTCGCCACTCTGGTGACCGTTGGCACGCAAATCGGTGCAAGCCAAGTCCCGCTGATCTTGGACAAATCTGAAGACGGCTCCGACATCCTTGTTGGGCATTTGGCTCGCGCGAACAACCTGTGGAAGGATTGTGACGGCAGGGCCCTCGCCGTGTTTCTAGGCCCGCATCATTATATCAGCCCGTCCTGGTATCCGACCAAAGCGCAAACCCAGGAAGTGGTCCCGACCTGGAACTACATCTCAGTTCATGCGCATGGGGAGATCGCATTCTTCGATGATGAGAGCCGGCTTCGCGATTTGCTCGAACAGCTTGTCCGTAGACATGAAGCTGGTCGCGAGGTGCCCTGGAACATCAACGATGCACCTGCCGATTATATCGCGCGTCAGATGCGCGCCATTGTTGGCTTTACGATCCGCATAACGTCACTGGAAGGTCAGTGGAAGCTTAGCCAGAACAAGGGTCTCGCTGACTACAATGGAGTGATGGAGGGCCTTCGAAAAGACGGCGCGCTAGATCTCCTTTCCATACCTTACGAACTGGAAAAAGCCGCCAAGGCTTAAGAACACGCGCCACATTTTCTCCGCTGAGAAAGGTTTCGCCATGCAGAATTTGCGCTCGAAAGAGTATTTCGACGACCGCGCCACCCGGGAGATGGCCGAACATCTTCCCAAAAAGCAGCGAAGCCTTCGCGAAACCCTAGCGGCGGCGGCGCGAGTATTGGCGATGACGGGTCAAGAAGCAGGCCTTGCTGGCCAAATCAGCGCCCGGTCGGACACGCCCAATGCTTACTGGACGCTGCGGTTCGGTTTGGGATTTGACGAAGCCACTCCGGACGATTTCATCGAGGTCGATCAGGATCTAAACACCCTTTCCGGCTCAGGAATGGCCAACCCCGCGACGCGTTTCCACCTCTGGGTCTATGCTGCACGCCCCGACATCATCAGCATCGTCCATACGCACTCGCCTTGGGTCTCCGCCCTGGTCGCAGCGCGTCAGCCTCTCATTGTGTCTCAGATGGACATGACTCCATTCCATGATGACTGTGCGTTCCTTGCAGATTGGCCAGGGGTACCTATTGCCGACCAAGAGGGTGTTATCATTTCCAACGCCTTGGGGGACAAGCGCTCAATTCTTCTCGCACATCACGGCCAATTGACTACTGGTCAAACCGTTGAAGAAGCCACATACCTTGCGGTCTATCTAGAACGGGCTGCACGAATGCAGATCCGCGCTCGGGCATTTGGCGAAATTCGGCCTCTGGGCGACAATTTGGCGCGTGAGGCCCACGACTATCTGCTCAAGCCGGCTATAGTCGGCACCACTTTCGACTATTGGTGCCGCCAGGCTGGCATTTGGGCTCGGGGATTTATGGCAGCGATTAGCACATGAACGCTTCTGTTTATGTGGCAGGCATGACCATGGGTCTGAGCCTGATCGTGGCCATTGGTGCTCAAAACGCCTTTGTCCTCCGCCAAGGCCTGCGCCACGAACATGTATTTGCAGTCTGCCTGGCGTGTGCTTTGTCCGACGCCATACTTATCGCGGCGGGCGTGGCCAGCTTTGGGCAAATCATCACGTCTGTTCCGTGGCTTGATCCAGCAATGCGCTACGGCGGCGCAGCCTTTCTGTTCTGGTACGCTGTTAAAAGTGTCCGTTCAGCACTCCGCTCTTCAGATGCGTTGTTGGTCAATATGTCGAGTGAAAGAAATTCCTTAGGTAAGACTTTGCTCACCTGCCTGGCGTTCACCTGGCTTAATCCCCATGTTTACCTCGATACCGTCGTTCTATTGGGGACAATCTCGACCCAGTTCAAAAACGCAAAAACTTCGTTCGCAGCTGGCGCGGTCACGGGGTCTTTTCTCTTTTTCTTTTCTCTCGGCTACGGCGCCCGTTGGCTTCGGCCGTTGTTCGCGAAGCCGATAGCGTGGCGTCTGTTAGACGGCTTAATCGCACTAGTTATGGCAAGCATCGCATTTAAATTGACACTGGGAAGATAATGTCCGCTTTTGAACCAGTCATTGTCGAATTGCGACACGAGTCCGATGCCCGTTTTCCGCTGTTGACCGCGCGACCGATCTCGAAGAACGAAGGCTAAATTCGAGCCACCAAGCTAAAATCAAGCTTTTGAATGGAACCGAATTCTCACTGAGGCGTTTAGAGTAAGCCCGCGCGGCGGCAATGCGGCCTCTGCGGCGCTATAAGCCTCAGCCAACAACCATCTATACGCCAGGGGCTTTCCGAGATGGCAGTGATTCTGGTCGTCGAAGACGATGTTTTCATTCGGGAAATGGCCGAATCGATGATCCAGGATTGGGGTCATGAAATTCTTTCCGCATGTGACGTTCCGGAAGCTCTCGCCCATCTTAGATCGGGCAGCAACATCGACGCTCTATTCACCGACATTTACCTCAAGGCCGAAATCCATGGCGGCTGCGATGTCGCGCGGGAGGCCGTCTTGCTGCGCCCAGGGATCCGCGTTCTGTACACGACGGCCAACCGGGTGACGGACAAGCTGCGCGCCCTGTTTGCCGTCGGCACACACTTTCTCCCCAAACCCTATACCGAGGATCAGCTCGGGACGTCTGTAAAAATTCTATTCGCGACATAACGGTAAGCTGCGATCCGTTCGCGGCATCGATGAGGAAAAAATGGCTGTATCGGACATTGCTGCGAGCGACATCGTCGAAACGGTCCCCAGCGCATTGTTGATTTTAGACCGGAACTTGAACATTTCTTCCGCCAACCGTGCGTTTTACCAGACATTCCGAACAAGTGCTGCAGAAACCGAAGGCTGTTTGATCTACGATCTTGGTAACCGGCAATGGGATATTCCCGCGCTGCGCACGTTGCTGGAAAGCGTGATCCCGCATCGCGCGTCGGTTGAAGGATTCGAGGTCGAGCATAATTTTCCGGTCATCGGCCGTCGCACTATGTTGGTCAATGCCAGAAAAATATTCCGGCCGGGTGACCATGATGGGTTTATCCTTCTCGCCATCGAGGATGTCAGCGAAGAACGTACGGCGCGCAAGGAGAGCAGCCGCAATTGGCAATTGACCCAGAGCATCGTTGATACGATCCGCGATCCGCTGGTTGTGCTTGAAAACGATATGACAATCGTAACAGCGAGCAAGGCATTTCTCACCATATTTGGGATTACTCAGGCAGAAGCCCATGGGCGACGGGTTTCCGAGCTCGGCCAACATCAATGGGACGTTCCAGCCCTGCGGGGCTTAATGGAAAAGGTCCTACCCGAAAACAAACCAATCGAGGGTTTCGAGATCGAAGACGATTTCCCGGGGCTCGGCCGCCGTGTTTTCAATCTGAATGCGCGCAAGATCAAGCAACCTGGTAATCACAGCCATCGCATGTTGCTGGTTTTTGAGGACATCACGGACCGCAAGCAACGCGAGCGCGATGCCTTGATGCTGGCCAACGAAATTTCCCACCGCATCAAGAACAACCTGCAGATCGTCATAGGGTTGATCGCGTATGAAATAAAGTTGACCAACGCCGCCAGTGTTCCAGGGCTAAAGGCCATGCAATCCCGCATCGGCGCCATCGCCCAACTGTATGACCTGATCTCGCAATCGAGTCGCGGGGAAAGCATCGCCATTGACGCCTATCTGGGCGAAATCGCCAAGCAAATGTCTGCCAGCCTTATCGGTGACCAATCCAGCATCGAAATTCGCGTGAAGGCAGAACCGTTGGAGATCGATCCGGATCGAGCCGTGCCCTTCGGACTTCTCGTCAATGAGCTAGCCACAAACGCTATCAAGCACGCCTTCCCCAATGGAGGGGGCGGCCATGTCTTTTTGGGCGTTGAGCGAATCGGAAGTGAAATCGAGCTGGTGGTTTCCGATGACGGGATTGGTATCAAGGACAAGCTTGCGAGCGAGGTCCCGGAGAAGCGCGGCTCCGATTATGTGGCTATCTTCGTCCGGCAATTGGGGGGTACGCTTACCCGATCTGTTCCTAAAGGTGGAGGAACAGCGATCAGCATACGGCTGCCGCTTTTGCTAGCTCCTGCCGGTGGCGCAGAGCCATTGGCCGCCTAGGTCACGTACCCGCTTTGGGCCAATTCCTATCGCACCTCGACATCAATCACGATATTCGCTTTCCAACAATCACTGTCGCACTGGCTTCAGTGTCGATGTCCGCCACGCGGCGTTCGGGCGAACGCATCCCAACGCACCATTTGCTCGGGCCTTACCCGGCATCTCGCTCACTAAAGCGCGTATAAATACGCCAGCCCCGCTACCGGCGTAGAGACGGTACGTGACCGCACAAGGGCCGCAGCCGATGCCGACGGGAGCGAGGAGACGGGCGTAGATGAGGCGATCCCCTCTCCGCCAACTTCTTGCCACCGCCCTTTGAATACTCGTCGTGTTAGTTTACCGCCCCCCTTTAAACGAACAATGGTTGGTTTGGCGGGACTCCAACCCGTGTGGCCTATTCGCGGCCCCCAGGGGCGGCCTGATGGGCAGCGCGCTCATCGATTGCTTCTGGCGCACACGCGCGTTCAGGTGGGAGGAAGATTGAAACTCGTGTCCCAGCGCCTTTGGCACTGGAAAGCGTCAACTCACCGCCATGCAACGCAATCAGGCGCATGGCGATGGGCAAACCAAGCCCGGTGCCATCGTGATTGCGGGAGAAAGCGCTCTCCACTTGGCCGAAAGGTTCCAGCGCCAAGCGCGCCTCCTCCTCCGTCATGCCTACGCCGGTATCGCTGACAGAGAAGACAACACCACACCTGCTGTCGAACCGCGCCTCCAGCGTCACCGATCCATTGTCAGTGAATTTGATCGCATTGGTGAGAAGATTGAGTAACACTTGCTTCAAGCGGAGCGGATCGGCCAGGACATCCGGCAGGGTGGTTGAAAGGTCACTGACAAGCGAAAGCTTCTTGGCTGCGGCGCTATCGCGGACCATGTGCAGACACTCTTCCACGATCACTCCGATTTGAGTCCGCTCCTCGCGCAAGACAAGGCCGCCGGCATCGATTTTAGAAAGATCAAGAATGTCGCAAATTATTTTGAGAAGATGCGATCCGCTTTGGTGAATGAAGCCGAGGTATTCCTTTTGCTTATCGGTCAGACTGCCGCCAATCTGATGGGTGAGGAGTTCCGAAAAACCCAATATAGCGTTGAGCGGCGTTCTGAGTTCGTGGCTCATGGAGGCAAGAAACTCGGACTTCGCTTTGCTCGCGGATCTGGCCTCATCCATAGCTCGGGCAAGATCAGTTTCCTGCTTCTTCCTTTCGCTAACATCGCGCATAATCACCACGATGTGAGTGACATCCCCGCCAGGCCGGTCCAGAACCGGCGTGGCGGTTGATTCATGTGTCGCCTGGCCGTCGGGTGCGATTATCTCATAGCGTTGCGGCATACGCGTTTGCACACAAGCGATGTATTCCTCGCGCACCCTCTTTATTAGCCAATCTGGAAATACTGCCTCAATTTCGTTTCCGACGTAACTTTCCGCCTGGCCGAACATATTCAGTCGGCGGACGGCAGCGGGGTTTTCGGCCTCGATCACGAAAGAAAATGGAAGGCGGTTACTTCGTACACGGATCAATAACATCCCATCCAGAGCATGCAGAAACAAAAACTGCTCGCTCGCACGCGCACCTTGGATCTTGTTCAAGGCGCGGAATAGCCAGTATGAAGGAAGGGCGCCGACCAACAGAGATGCCAGTATGGCGAACTCCGAAGCTTCCGCTTGTATAAGCCGCATATGTCCGATCAGTAACACGCTGGCGAGTATGACGCCGAAACAGATGCCCAATGCGGGATGATCCCAACTTAGCAATACCTCACGCGCCGGCCTTGACGCTGATGACGCCCGGAATTTGAGATTGAGAAGGGAACTTAGACTTAACAAAGTTGGCGCCCATATCTAAGGCCGCGCGACCTTATTCTGCCGGTGATTGACATAACGTTGATCCATAACGCTCATTCCGGCGACAATTCCATCGCCCTGCAAATGTATTTGATATCAGTTGGTTGCCGTGAAATCGACTGACCTCATTGCATGAGGTAGCAGCCTATCCGACCAGGAAACTGCGTCCTATTGAACAACACCACGAGCGCGAAGCCGGCTGGGTGAATATAGAAGGATGCTTTTCCAACTCGGGCAAACAGACGCGGTTAACGAGATGACGAGGAATCGTAACCGCGGGTAATCGCGCGATTTCTGCCCATTCCCTTGGCTTCATAAAGTGCCTTATCGGCGGTATCGATGAGAGCCGAAAATGACCCTTCGCGTTGCGGATGCGTTGCCGCTCCGCCGACGCTGATGGTAACGTAATCTCCAACGGAAGAGGCACTGTGCGGTAGTTTCAGCGCTTCCGTGGCGCGACACAGTTTCTCGCCCAGATTCTGGACGTCACCAAGAGCTGTTATCGGAAGTACGACCACGAATTCCTCGCCGCCGAAGCGCGCAGCAAGATCGGTTGACCGCTCGCAATTCTGCTTTATCGATTGCGCCAAACTCCTCAACACCTCGTCGCCCGCAAGATGACCGTACGTGTCATTGTATAGCTTAAAGTGATCGACATCGATCATTAGGATTGCGAGCGAGGTTTGCGCGCGGACAGCGCGCTTCCATTCTGCCTCCACATACTCGTTGAAATATCGCCTGTTGCTCAGGCCTGTAAGGCCGTCAACATTGGTCAGCCGCTCCAACTCGAGATTCGTTTCCACGAGCTGCTTTTGGCTCTCGCGAAGTGCTCGGTAGGCGTCGTCGCGTTGGAGTTGCGTCAGGTAAGCCTTTGAATGGTACCGAATGCGGGCAATTAGTTCTATCTTATCCGGTAACTTAACGAGGTAATCGTTCGCCCCTTCCTTGAAGGCATCGCTTTTCACGGCGGGTTCTTCCTTCGTCGAGAGCACGATGATAGGAATTCCGCTCGTGATGGAATCCGCGCGATACAGGCGTACGAGTTCCAACCCGCTCACGCCCGGCATCACCAGATCCTGCAAAATGACGGTCGGCTTCAACTCTCGAGCAGTTGCAACGGCTTCAGCGGCATTCGCGCAATAATGAAAATCCAACCCCGGTTCGCCGAGCAAAGCGCGACGAATGGCTTCACCGATAATGGGTTGGTCGTCGACCAAGAGCACAGTAATCGGATATTGGGGCGAGAGTGTAGGCCCCGGTTCATGATGTTCATTGATCTCCATTTCGGCTCCTATTCAGCTCAAACCCTGTGGGCAAAAATATTCGATCAATTTTGGAGCGATGCGTTTCAGGGGAAGTACATCCACGGCAGCACCAACCTCTGCGGCGGCTTTCGGCATGCCATAGACCGCACTACTGGCCTTGTCCTGTGCGATCGTATAGTGCCCCTTGGCGCGTAATGCCTTCAGCCCCACGGCCCCATCCCGCCCCATTCCAGTCAGCAAAACGCCGACAGCTCTGCCGGGCCACAATTTGCTAACGCTTTGAAAAAAAACATCCACCGAAGGACGATAGACATAGTCGCGCGGCACCGGCGTGTAACCCAGCCGGTTCGCGGCTTTGAACGCCAAATGGTCTCCTGTGCCGGCGAGCAGAACGGTCCCAGGTTGCGGATGATCGCCTTCCACTGCCAACCGCACGGGTAAGACGCATTTCTGTCCTAACCAATCCGCCATGCCGGAAACGAACCGTTCATCGACATGCTGAATAACGACAATCGGCGCCGCAAACGTTGATGGCAGCCCGCCCAAAACTACGGCAAGCGCGGCCGGTCCGCCTGCGGACGCACCGATCGTCACCAGTTCTTGTCGCGATGCGGCGGAGACGCGCCTGGACCTGACCACACCGTGTGCCGGGCCAGTGCCCCTAATCAACCTTTCAACGGTGGCGATCTTGGCAAGCAACGGCGCGGCGGCGGCCGACAGATCGCCGAAGTCAAGTGCCGGTGTGTTTACCGCATCTAGCGCGCCATGCCCCATCGCTTCGAACACACGCGAGCTATGAGACTTCACGTCGCTGGTTACGATCACGATGGCGCATGGCGTATTTGCCATGATCTGGCGCGTCGCTTCCACGCCACCCATTTCCGGCATAATCAGGTCCATCAATACCAAATCGGGCGCTCTCTTGGCGCAGAACTCGATTGCTTCTCTGCCATTTTTTGCGGTCCAGACCAGCTCGCGCTCGGGCACCAACGTCAACACACGTCTCAGAGTCTCGGCCGCCAACGGCAAGGCGGTGACGATTCCGATTTTCATTCGGTCGCCTCACCGATCAGATCCACAACGGCATGCGTCAAGCCTTCGTCGTGAAAGTTACCCTTGCTGAGATAGTAATCGGCGCCCGCATCAAGTCCGCGACGGCGGTCTTCCTCACGGTCCTTATAGGAAACGATCATGACAGGAAGGGATTTCAGGTTCGGGTTCTTCTTAATAAGCGCTACCAGCTCGATGCCATCCATGCGAGGCATGTCGATATCCGTAATGACGAGATCAAAACGGCCGGTGCGCACGGCGTTCCAACCATCCACACCATCGACAGCGACTTCGATTTCGTAGCCGTTGTGGTCGAGGATCTTGCGCTGGAGTTCGCGCACGGTCAACGAATCGTCCACCACCAATATTCGCTTCCGCCGCCCTTCGTCGGTTTCGGCGACGTCGCTTCTCACCTTGTTCAAACGATCGGAATAAGCAAGCTTTTCCATCGAGCAAATCATGTCCTCGACATCCACAATCAATACCGGCGAGCCGTTCTCCATCAGCGCACCGGCACTAATGTCCTTGACCTTTCCAAGACGCGCATCGAGTGGTTGCACGACCAATTCTTTTTCACCAAGAAAACCGTCCACGACCAGCCCGTACATATTTTTCTGGTCACTCACGATGACCACCGACAGTTCATCGCCATTCACTTTTGGCTCGGCGCTTTCCAATATTTGATGCGCGGTAACTAGCGCGATCTGCCGTCCATCGAAGCTGAAATGTTGCCGCCCCTCAATCATTTCAATCTTCTCTCGCGACAATTTCATGGCACGCACAATGTATGCGAGTGGGAAGGCATATGGCTCCCCACCGATATCCACGAGCAATGTGCGAACGACCGAAAGCGTCAGAGGCAGTTGCAGCACAAAACGCGTACCACTCCCGGGCTGCGACGAAATGCGAACAACCCCGCGCACTCTCTTGACCATGTCTTGGACGGCATCAAGACCCACACCACGTCCGGAAATATCTGTAACGACGTCTTTTGTCGTAAAATTTGGCAGGAAGAGAAACTCCAACAATTCGCTCTCGCTCAAAGTCGTGGCGATTTCACGGTTTGTCAGGCCGCGTATCACAACCCTCTCCCGCAACCCATTCAAATCGATGCCGCGGCCATCATCCGAAACAGTGATCTGCAACGATCCGGCGTTGTGACGTGCTTCAAGGCACACCACACCTTCGGCGGGCTTACCGGCGATGAGGCGCTCGTCGGGGGTTTCGATGCCGTGATCCACGGCATTGCGCAACAGATGGCCAAGCGGTGCTTCGAGTTTTTCCAATACATCGCGGTCCACCTGCGTCGCAGCGCCAACAATTTCAAGCCTTACTTGCTTGTCAAGAGAACGACCCACATCGCGCACCATGCGCGGGAGTCCCACTACACCATCGGCGAAGGGCCGCATGCGGCATGCAAGCGCCTCATCGTAAAGCCGATGTGCAAGATTGGTGGAGTGACGGCCGGACATCTCCAACTCCACCAGACGCTGCGATAGAAATTTCTGACATTGGAGAACGTGACGTTGGGCTTCGGCCATCGCGGCATGTACACGTTCGTCTACATGCTGCTCCGACAAGGCTTCGCGCAGTGTCTCGAGCGCTTTTTCGCTGCCACGGTGCAACCGCTTCAGTCGCAACAGTGAGTCCCCGAATGGTTTCAGCCAGCGCGAACCGACCAGCGATTCGCCGGCGAGCCCCAACAAGCGATTCAAATTGTCGGCGGTCACACGCAGAACACGGTCGGACGTTTCGCGTTCTGCCGATACGGCGGGGACGCCCGGTCGCGATTCGGCCAGCGATGCCGTTAGCGATCCGTTCATCGGGGGCACGGGCACAATTCGCACCGGTTTGTTCGATGACGCAGCAGGTACCCCTTCGGTGCCAGCTCTCTCAGGTGCTCCCGTGCCGGTACCTTGCTCTGTAAGAATATGCGCCAAGTTGGCTACAAAGAGATCAACGTCCGGCCGTATTTTTCCGGTTGGTTGCCCCGGTTCCATGTCCGGCGCTTTGGCGATGGACATGAGCAAGTCCACGCCCTGGAGCAATACATCGATCTGCTCCTGGTGCAATGTGATGCGGCCCTCTTGTGCCGCAACAAAGCAATCCTCCATCGCGTGGGCCAACACGACGCCCGTGTCAATATCCACGACCCGTGCGGCACCCTTGATCGAATGCGCCGCACGCATGCAGGATTCGAGTTGCTCGGCAGCCCTTGGATTGCGCTCCAGCGCCAGAAGTCCGGATGTCAACGCTTGCGCCTGACTTTCCGCTTCCACTCGAAATAGATCGAGCATTGACAACTCGCTGAGATCCTTCGCTCTCATGCGACGCTTCGATTCAACGTGTGCAAGACAAGCTCATCATCCAGGCAGCCGACCGCCCTGTTGCGCCATGGCAACATGGCCTTGGTGTAACTCGCAGCGGCTTTGGCGATGGTGGCGGGCACCGCTTTCAACTCGCGCGAATGGTAGCGACGAATGCCGTGCGCCTCATCGATAGGAAACACCACACGATGGCCACCATGGCCTATCACCATCAGATGCTTGTGGACCGCGCCGCCCTGCTCGCGTTTTGGAGAGTCCGGCTTTTCAAGGCCCAGCATTTTTCCCAGAGAAACACAGATGAGAAGTTCACCCCGCATATTGGCTAAACCCAGCGTGATTCCACTGCGCTGATGAGGCAAAGAATGGATGGACCGGAGTTCTGTGACCTCGTCCAACGCCAGAGTGGGAAAAGCGAGCCATTCGCCGCCGATACGGAAGATGAAAACTGAATGCGTATCGAGTTCTTTTGTCACTCGGCTTTGCGCGAAATGGTCGCTCCATTCGGAAAGGTACCCCGCCGGAAGATCGCGATCGAGCAGTGACACCGCAGCGGCCGAATAGATCGGGCAGTTACGGCAATGCGTATTCTGCTTCAATTCCTTGCAGGAGGCATCGCCGTAGACGCCGATTTTGTTCCAGCAATCGTTCACCGAAGAGTGGGAGCTGCCTAGCTTGCTGTCTGGCCGATCACGCATGTCACGCCCCCCCCGTGCGCTTCAGCCGTCGCGCACGGTCGTTCAGAATATTTGCACCGACCAGATCACCCTCTTTCTCCAATAGGAAAGCAAGGTGAGCGAGCGCTTCGTGGTGGTTGGGTTGCAGATAAAGAGTTTTGCGATAATAGTCGGCGGCTTCAACTTGGTTGCCCGCGGCGTCACGTATCAACCCCATCAGATACATAGCTTCCGGCGATTGGCCGTTATTGCGCAGATATTCTTCGCAACAACGTGCGGCTTCGACCAGATTCCCGCAGTCCGCGATACGCCATATTTCCTCTATGGTCGGCTTGGTTTCGGCCGGTGAACGCGGTTTAGGCAACGCGCTTGGCGCCGGGAGCGACAAAGACACCGATTGGAATATGGGGGTTGTCGCGTGGCGGGCGGACGGGAGATTCCATATCGGGCGACCGATATCCCGCTTGGGTTCACGCCCAACAGCAACGACTTTGCGAAAGGCAAATGCCATAGGACTCTTTACCGGAACGAAGTGATGCTTCACCAACAAACTTGTCTCGGACGGACCAACAAACAGAAGACCTTTAGCTCTCAGCAGACGCGTCAACACTCCAACGGCGCTGTCCTGCGCAACGCTGTCAAAATAAATCAGCAAATTGCGGCAAAAAATGATGTCATAGGATTCGACGCCACGCAGAAACGCAGCATCGAATAGATTACCCTGCTCGAAGCGTACCTGCGCACGCACGGTACTTGCCAGCCGATAGCCCTTGGGCACCTTGGTAAAGTGGCGATCGCGAAACTCGAGGTCATTTCCCCGGAAGGAATTCTTTCCGTATACTTGGCCCTCTGCTTGTGCAATCGCGCGAGCGCTGATGTCCACGGCATCGACGCAAAATCGGTCTTCCGGAACGCCCGCATCCAACAGCGTCATCGCGATGGAATATGGCTCTTCGCCCGTAGAACAGGGAAGACTCAGAACACGCAGTCTGTCCCGTTGACGATCAGGTAGGAACTCCTGATGAACCATGCGGACCATCGTCGCGAAGGCCTCGCGGTCACGGAAGAACCAAGTTTCCTGGACCACCACAGTCTCGACCAGTTCTTGCAATTCACTTTTAGAAGCACATATCCGTTCCCAATAGGCCTGAGTGTCGTTCAAATTGCAGGCCGACATTCGCACGCGTATCGCACGCGCAATGGCTGAAGGGCCGACGGTATCGGCGTCAAGGCCCATCGCGTGTTTTAACAATTTTTCGTATTTGGCGATCATTGTCGGCTCTTCGCTTGCCGCTTAAGTAGTGGCACTTGCATGGCCGTCGATAGCACCTTGTGCACGTCAATTCGCTGAATCAGGCCCCGTGGGCTGGTCGATATTGCGCCAAGGAAAGGCAGAAAATCATTGGAAATTCCCGAAGGAATGAAATCGGCGTCCTCCCCTTGCATGGTCTCGGTAGCGTTTTCAACAATAATGCCTAACAGGTGCGTCTTTCCGTTCTCGTTGTCGTAACGTGCGATAACAATGCGCGTGCTCAAGCGAGACGGCGCCGCCTGGCCAAGTATCAACTCGCTCAAATCAACGACTGGTACGGACGTGCCGTGATAATTGAAGACCCCTATAACACCTGCGGAAGATCCGGGGACTTGTCTTATGCTAACCAGAGGCAAAATCTCTTCGATTTGGCTGGCAGCCAATGCGTAACGATCTTTGCCCAGCTGAAAAAGAAGAAATAGCATGCCCGCAACTCCTGCGTCCTATTTGACCAATGCGGTTTTGCTAGGCCCGAAGCTTGAACCGTGAAACGCTGCTGCGCAGCCCCCCGGAAACCTGAGTCAAATCATCGATAGCGAGAGTCGATTGCCGAAGCGACTCCACTGTTTGCTGCGCGGACTCGGTCAATTGCAGAAGCGCCTCGCTGATTTGTTCGGCACCCGTAGCCTGTGCTTGCATACCCTCATTGACCGTTTCGAAGCGCGGTGCCAACGTCTGCACTTGCAGAATGATTTGCGACAATTGTTCACCAATCAGCTGCATTTCCTGCATCCCACGGCGAACTTCTTCGGAGAATTTGTCCATGCCCATTACGCCTGCCGAAATGGCCGACTGAATCTCCTTGACCATTTGCTCGATGTCGTACGTCGCGATGCCCGTTTGATCCGCAAGTCGTCGAATTTCCGCCGCCACCACGCCAAAACCACGCCCGTATTCGCCGGCCTTTTCCGCCTCGATCGCAGCGTTGAGCGAGAGAAGATTGGTTTGGTCGGCAACTTTTGAAATAGTGGTGACGACCTGGTTGATGTTACCGGCCTTTTCGTTGAGCACGATGAGCTTGGAATTGATGGCGGTGGCAGCCTCCATCACATGTGCCATGGTCTCTCCCATGCGAGACAATCCGCTTTGACCGCTGCTGGCCAGACTGGCGGTTTGTTCGGCCACTGTGGAGACTTCGTTCATCGTTTTGACAAGTTCTTTGGAGGTCGCAAAAATCTCCTTTGACGTCGCACCGACCTCGGTGGTGGTCGCGGCAATCTCGCTGGCCGTCGCCTGCTGCTCCTTGGATGTCGCTGCGATTTCCGTCATTGATGTATTCACTTGAATTCCCGATTTCTGGACTTGACCGACAAGCGCCGCGACCTCGTCCGTCATACGATTGAAATCGGCTTGCAATTTTTGAAATTCAGGCGCGAAGGTTCCGACCAGGCGACATGTCAGATTGCCCTTTGCCAACTCCTCGAGGCCATTGCCGATGGCGGCAACCGCAAATGCTTGCTGCTCTAGCAATGCTGTCAACACTTCCTCGTTCTTACGGCGCTCCTCTTCAACAGCCTTGCGCTGCACTTCGGTATCCGCTTCCGCAGTGGCTTTATCCACTATGGTCTGCCGGAAAGACTGAAATGCGCGCGACAGGTCTCCGACTTCATCTTCGCGATTGCCTGACTCGGCGGTCGCGCTCAAATCTCCTTCAGCTAAACGCTTCATAGCTGTGGTTACGTTCACAAGCGGGTCGACAATTTCACGCTTCACCAGAAACAGGCCGAAACCCAGAATCAACAATGTGCCGAAGAGCGCGCCACTCATAACCATCGCGAGGCTCGACTGCGCTCTAGTATGAGCAGCATCGATCTCCTTTACCAATCTGCCGGAGCTGTTGCGGATAAGTGTATAGAATACGGTGTCCACCGCCTGCGCTTTTCCGCGGGCCTCCGCATCCCACAGTGTGCCAAATTCCTTCTCTTTGCCCGCCAGCGCTAACACTTTCAGGCGCTTCATCATTTCATTATATCGGTCCACGCCGACAATCACTTCCTGATACACCGACATGTCGTCAGCATCGAGCAAGGGCTTTAGTGCCTCTAGATCAATTGCCAGCTTAATTCTCTCGCTCTCAATCAGCTCTCTGTTTTTCCGAGCGATATCCGGATTGGAATCCGATGTGAGAAATGAGAATCGGTGCATTCTCGACATGTGCTGTTCAGCCGAGACGCTGCGATCAACTGCTGCCGCCGCATGATGTGCAGTGAACTGCGTACTGTTTGCGAGCACATAGAGATTGTACGCTGCAAAGCCAGTGACCACCGCACCAAGGCAAATGAAACAGCTGACGCCCAGGAAAATCTTTCCGGAGATTCGCACGCGTTTAAGGATGGCCATTGGCATCTCCCGCAGCGCGCGTGAGGATACGGCGCGCGACGATTTTACGTACGCGGAGTTAAGACTCTTTTAAGTTTCTTAAATGGTAGCCGTAGAGCCTTTTTTGATGCCTTCGGATCGATCCAACTCTGCACCACTGAGCCACAATCGGCCGTTCAAAAAAATCATCTGGACTCGGAAAGCAACTTCAAGCCGGCCTCCACCGCATTCGATGGACACAGGCTGTATCGGCGTATTAGGAACGTGCTTTACGCCATAATCGCGCTGAAAAATGAAATCGGCATGGGTCGCACGATCGATCGCATACCTACTTGTCCGCTAATCAGTAATAACAGACGCAGGGGTCCGCGCTGGATCATTTTCTGTCAAACTGCCACATCCGTTCTGATATCCCGCATCCGCAAAAGCGAACAATGTGGGAGGCGTGTCAGGACATCCTCATACAACAATTGGCGATGCAGCCACTTTGCGCGAACCGGTCTCGGCGCGATTTCCGGCCAATAACAGGGAAAACTTCAGGAATTGGCGTAAAAAGGCAGCCTGGCCGCCTCAAAAGTATCCAAAATCCCGGGCCTTTTCGTCAGAAAATCCCGGAAAACCTGTCTCCATAACAGGGAATTTCAAGGCGCTTGTCAGGGTATTCTCCGCTCCATAGCAGGCAAATTTAGGCGAGGACGCCATGAGTCAGCAGAGAAATCTGACGCGATAGGAATTGCATGAGCGGATTTGGATGATCCGAAGGCGAAGGTGGCCGCTGAGTTGGGGTTAACAGCCAAGTGGCGGGCTTATCTGGGCATCAAAATCCGCGTAATAGTTGGTGGACCCGGCAGGACCCACGTCCTTATCTTTCTGATAATTATTTCAAATACTTAGTTGCTGCCCAAGTAAAAGATACCAACTGTGATGCCAACAGAATTTTTATCACGAAAACCGTGACTAATCGCTGGCTTGTCCATGGAGAGCCAACCGTCCGTCAGAGCTTCCATCTGTGTAATGCATTCCACCTGATAACGGACCCCGGAGAGGATCGCCGGTTATCGATAAGATATGAGGTTCTTAATCGCCGTCTCGATTTGCGCGAGAGGCCGAGCGCCACCGCTGCTCGACGCACTGTCCAGGTAGAGCCCGAGAATTAGCCCGATCAGAATTCCGACTATCAATCTTGCCATGAGGGTCTTCCCCAAAGCTTCCGTTGAAGCTTACGAAACCACTGGCATACCCGCCAGACGGGCTGAACCGGGTGAATCCATGCGCCGGCATTAAATTAATTGCTGAGTTATTGTGGGTAGCAACAACATCGCGCCTGCCAAAGCAATGGCCACGCCATAGGGTACACCTCTATCCAACCCGCCTTTCCCGCGCATGTGCAATATAACAAGTATCCTCGCCGGCTGTGCCGCCACCATGCACAACACCAACACACCACCGGTGAGACTCATGTAGAAAAGAAATTCCGGCAGCCGGGCGATACCTGCGAACAAGGCGACGGCTGTTGCCAGCTTGGAATCCCCGGCACCCACAATGCCGAAAACATACAGAACACTGCTGCAGACCAGGACGATAAGCGCCGCACCCAGCGAGGACAGGAGCGATGCCGGCGACCCCACGAAAAACCATGCACAGAATAGCCCGGCTGTGGCCAGCACCGTCCAGTTGGGTATCCGGCGGGTCCGGACGTCGCTCACACCTGCGATCGCTAGGACAAGACAGAGAAGTAGTACCGTTGCATAGCGCGCGATTTCAATGGGTGCCGGCATCGTGCGCCGCACTGGTTGCCCCACCGGACTGAAGGCCACGAACTCTTTCGAGGTTGGCGGTAGCCACGGAATAATATTCACCTTTGGCCTGGATGGCTTGACCCAGCAGGTTTTCGGCTGCCGAATAATCCCCCCTCGCCATGGCAGCGAATCCCGCATTGTTGAGAATGGATGCGCGATCCGTCGCACTGGCCCCCTCGGTCGCGCGGACATATTCGCCTTTCATCGCGATCACCAAGCGCAGATTGTTCCGCGCCGACGCGAAGTCAGGTTTCTTCTGCAAAGCGGCGACAAAATCCGCCGCGGCGTCATCCAACCTGTTCTGAGATAGGCGGGAAAAACCGCGATTGTTCAGTACCAGTGGAGACGGGCCAGACGCTTTCATGGCATGTTCATAGGCCAAATCCGCCTTGGTCCATTCATGCCGGCGATCATAGAGGACGCCAAGTGTATTCCACGCGCGCCAGGCGTCGGAATTGGCGGATACCGCCGCTTCCAGCACCGGAAGCGCATCGTCGGTGCGACCGAGCAACGACATGGCTATTCCCTCGCCCTCCAGCGCGCGTGCCCGAAGTTTCGGCTGCGCATCGACTCGTTTAAAACTTGCAAGGGCTACATCATATCGACCTCTTGCAAGGTTAAATTCCCCCACCAGAAGCACCAACCTGGCATCGTCCTTCCCGGAAATCAGAGTCCGATCAAGCAGCGTGCCGGCATCGACATAACGTTGATCATCAAGCGCTTGCTGGATTTGTTCGATTGCCCGATCGTCAACGGATTGCGGCGAAGCATTCGCATCTCCCAGCAGCCCGGCCCGCGCCGGTCCAGCCATCGCGATACTTGCCGTCAGTGCGAAAATAAGGGCGGCACTATTCTTCCACTGCATCATGAATTTACTCCCGCTTTTCCGTGTTGGCGCTCACCAGTGCAAGTTGCCGGCGTGGCGGCCGCTGCGCTCTTCCGGCGAGATTGACGCCGGAAATATCACCACCCAAAACCAGTTGAAGCCCTTGGACGTCACTGCTGACCGTCAGCCGCATGGGCAAGGAAAGCGTACGTGCCAATGCCTTTGCGGCTGTGATCATGGAATCGCCATAGAGAATGACGGTTTCGGGCCGGCCGGGGGCTTTCGGAGCTTCGCCCTTGGCAAGGGTCCAACCCAGGCCCGTAAGGTAAGACCGTACCGACCTGTCGACATCGCCGCGCCCGGAAGCATCGACGATCTTCAGCGGGTGGCCAGTCAGAAAAACCGCTTTGGTATTCGCAGGTGCCCCCAATCCCGTCTTGGACAGGGAGTCGGCCGCAGCGGGAAGCTTGGTTTGACGGATCAAAACATGCTCTTCCTTGGCACCAATTGGTGTGGACAAGGCGCCCGCGACCTGAATTTGCGCCACTCCGGCGACCGCTGGGGGCAACACCCCTTCTGCAGCGTCGGGTGCAACCATGGCCAATCGGGGATTCGTCTCTGCCGTTGTAAAACCCTGCAGTCTTCGCGAATAATCCAGATTCGCGGCAACGATTTTGGATTGAGGATCCACAGCGGCAGCCTGACTATAATAGCGCGCACTCAGATCGAAGCGCCCCAGCTTATCGTAGACAACACCGAACGCCGTCAGCACCCGCACGTCGTCCGGCTTTTGCGCTCGCGCGGTTTGAAGATATTCCAGCGCAAGCACGTAGCGGCGCGCATTGATGGCCGCTACCGCGCTTTCGTAGTAACCGATCGAAGGCTGCAGGTCAGTCTGAATGGCGCGCGTGCCGGCAGAGGGCTGCCAGGATCGGTGATTTTCCAGGAATGGCGCGCAAGCGACCAGGGAAACGCTCGTCAGAAAAACCAGGGACATCCGGACGGCATGCGTCATGTGGGTCATGGCAGCCTCATTGGTGCCCCGCGAGGGCCGGCCCGAGATAGCGAATGACATCAATCACCGCGGGCAACATGAGCGCCCCAATGATGACGGGAAGAATGCACACGACCAGCGGAATGGTCATGAGAACGGGAATGCGCATGGCTTTCTCTTCCGCCTTCAGGTACCGGGTCTGACGCATTTCGGCGGAATAGGTGCGCAGCGTCTGCGCAATGCTCGCACCCAGCACATCGGTCTGAATCACCAGCGCGACGAACGAACGAATACCCGGGACATCACAGCGATCGGCCATGGCGCGCAACGCTTCGCTGCGGCTCCTGCCGGCCCGTAATTCCTCGGCCAGCCGGCCGAATTCCTTCGCAATGCGTGGATGGGATTCGTGTATTTCGTCGCCGACCCGAATGAAGGCAGCATCGAGACCAAGCCCTGCCTCCACGCAAACAACCATGAGGTCTAGCGCATCCGGGAATTCCATTTCCAGATCCATGCGCCGCGAATGAGCGCGTTGTCTTATGAAAATCGACGGAGCCAGGAATCCGAGTACACCAAATATGAGGACAGAAAATAGAAAACCGGAGCCACCGATCGGTTTCGACATGACAATTCGAGACAGAAGAAAGACCAGAGGATCACCGATCGCCATAAGGAAGCGAATGATCACGAACCAGATCGGTGCCGATGGGCTCGTAAAGCCGGCCAATGCCAGCTCTGCACGCAGCTTCTGCCGCGCCGCCGGTTCGCTGATCGACGTCGAAGTTTGAACCCATTGAAAGAAGCGGTTTTCAACATCCCGCCCTTGCAGCAGCGATCCCGCGGATCCAATGGCCGTGGTTCCCTCTCCACCCAGGCGCCGACGTTGCGCGATCGCCCGTTCGACTTCTCGGCCAAAGAACCAGGTTGCCGCGGCGATGGTGACAAAGATGAGAATTTCGATGATCAGATCCAGACGCATGGCTCAGATCCTAATATCTGAAGTTGATGATCCGATGGATCATCACCCAACCGATTAAATAAAGAACCCCAATGGCACCAACCCAAGGCCAGAAGATCGGATCGGAAAATTTTGCCGTATAAAATTCCGGATGAATCAGCATCAGGCCCGAAATCATGATGATGGGAAGAACGCTCAGCAGCAGCGCCGATGCGCGCCCTTCGCTGGAAAGTGCCTTTACGCGCTTGGAGAGCGTGGCGCGCCCCCTGATCACAGAGGCGAGACCCTCCAATATTTCCGCGAGGTTGCCGCCTGTATCAGCTTGAATGCCGACGCTGACCGCAAAAAAATGCGCATCTTGCGAGCCCGTGCGCCGTGCAAAATTCGTCAGGGCTTCACGGAATTCGGAACCATAAGTCGTCTCGTCCACGATCAGACCGAACTCCGATCCAATCGGGTCGCCCATTTCATTTCCGGCGAGCTGAACTGCGGAAATGACCGGATGCCCAGCCCGAAGTGCCCGGTTCACGACATCCAGCGTCAGTGGCATCTGGTCTTCCAGCTGCCGCATCCGCTTGGATCTCCGTCGATTGATCCAAAGCCAGGCCGACATCCCGGAAATCAGAAAGCTGGCAACCAAGGTCCCGGCGGCATTCGTGAAACCGCCCGAGAAGGACGCCGCGCGGGATACAGAAAGGGACAGCACCCAGAGCAGCCCCGCAGCGCCGCATGCCCAGAAAATAATATGCAGCGGATTGGCCCCGATTCCGGCCTGCTGGCATTGAACGCATAGAGCGTCGTAATAACGCATTATGCCGCCCCCGCCCCGCCTTGCCGATCGCCGCATCAGCGCGCTGTAGACATCCTCGGGCGCCATTCCGGAAGCCAGCATCTGGAGACGGCGGTTTGTCCTGTCTTTCCGGTCGCCAGAGGCGAAGACAAACTGGGCACCGGCATGCACGGCCAGAATGACGGCCAGGAAAGCGGCGCCGTAGATGAGAAAGGCGAGCAAAGCTTGCATGGTCAGACCGACTTTCTGCCGGGGGCGAATGTCATCGCCGGCATTTCGATCCCGCGGGCGGTCATCAGATCCATCACTTTTGGCCGGATGCCAGTCGTTTCGAAATCTCCATGAATCATTCCGTCGCCGCTCATCGGCCGGCGGCGGAAGCGGAAAATCTCCTGTAAGGATATGACGTCCTGCTCCATGCCGACGATTTCGGAGATCGAAACAATGCGCCGGCCGCCATCCTCCATGCGCTCCACCTGGACGATGATATTGATGGCCGATGCGATCTGCTGACGGATGGAGCGAGGCGAGATATCCAGACCCGCCATGCCGATCATCTGCTCTACACGGGCCAACGCGTCGCGCGGGGTGTTGGCATGAACGGTGGTCATGGATCCATCATGGCCGGTATTCATGGATTGCAGCATGTCGAAGGCCTCGCCGGAACGAACTTCGCCCACGATGATGCGGTCTGGCCGCATACGCAGGGCGTTGCGCACCAGATCGCGCTGCGCGACTTCGCCGCGTCCCTCGATGTTGGACGGCCTTGTCTCCAGGCGGCAGACATGGGGCTGCTGCATCTGCAATTCGGCAGAATCCTCGATCGTCACGACTCGTTCGCGATTGTCGATGAAAGCGGACAAGGCATTTAGAAGTGTGGTCTTGCCGGAACCCGTGCCGCCGGAAATCAGGACATTGCGGCGGCACTTGACGACGGCCTGCAGGAATTTCGCCATTTCCTCGCTGAGGCTGCGGTACTCGATCAGCTTCGCAACATGGATGGGCGTGGCCGCGAATTTGCGGATCGACACCAACGGGCCGTCGACCGCCAGCGGCGGAATGATCGCATTGACGCGGCTGCCGTCTGCCAGACGGGCATCGACCATCGGCTGGGATTCGTCCACCCGGCGGCCGACCGCCGACACGATCTTGTTGATGATGCGCAGCAGATGCCGCGTGTCCTGAAAGCGGACTTCGGTCAGCTCCAGCCGCCCCCGCCGCTCCACATAGACCATGTTATGGGTGTTGATCAGGATATCGTTGATGCTCTCGTCCTTCAGCAATGGCTCGAGCGGTCCCAGGCCAAGCAATTCATCGAGAACATCGTCGATCAGTTGGTCGATCTGGCCCAACGTCAGAAGCCGTTTCTCCTGCAGAAGCAACTGGCCCACCACGCCGCGGATTTCCGCGCGCAGAGCGTCGCGCGGTGTCTTCTCCAGCAGGCTCAGGTTGAGGAGGTCAAGCAGGCGTTGATGGACTCTCAGACGGAGCGCCGTACCATCCTCTATCGCCAGCGACCCCCGTCCGCCGATTTCCGAAATGATGCCTTCGCGGATTGTATCTTCCTTGAACAACATGATGTCACCGCAGCCTTGAGGCGGGGAGCGCCGCCAGCGCATCGGCCGTCATGGTTTCGGCCAACAAGCCTGTCATTTTTTCCAGCTTGGTGCCTCGCCGGATCGCTGCGATTTCTACACCCTGATTGCAGGCCGTCTCCATCACACGTGTGTCTTCCGGGATCACGACGTCGAATGCGCGGCCGATCGCGCGCTCCGCGGCCCGAACCGACACCAGATTCTGGCGATCGTTGTTGACCGCGTTACAAACCAGTGTGAGGGGGATCGCATCGAGTTTCTGCAAGGCGAGTAAATTCAGTTGTCGCCGCACCAGATGAACATGCGGCACCGATAGGCGCGTCACCAGGACGATTCGCGCGGCCATCTGAAGCGCGCGAAAGGTCCATGCCGTCCACACTGAGGGTAAATCGGCGATCGTCAGCGCAAAATCGCGTCGCAAGGCCGTCAGAAGCGCATCCGCCTGTTGCGGCGTCAGAGCATCGAGTGCCGCCACATCGCGCGGTGCGGCCAGCAACCGGATTCCGCTCTCATGCGCCGCCAGCGCGGTGGCAAATTGCGTATCGCCCAGGAACTCACCGACTGCCAGACAGTCAGTGACCGTCAAGGCATCGGCCATGTCCAGATAGAGCGCGGCACTGCCAAATTGAAGATCGAGATCGGCGAGGCAAACCCGTCCGGCTTCGCCCGCCTTGGAGGCGGCCATAATGGCGGCCTGCACGGCCAGCGAAGTTGCGCCCACGCCGCCACCCGCTTTGAGGACCGCTACGAGCTGACCCGCCGGACGCGGCGCACTGCGGGAGAGTCTGCCGCGTGCCACAAGCCGTTCCAGGCAGAGCGCCAACGCCGTTTCGCCGACAGGCGCAGGTAACACATCGACTGCCCCGCTCTGAAGCAGCGCCCGGGTGTTGGAAAGCTCGGCATGACGCAAGACAAAAACCGTCTGCGGTGCTCCCGGATTCAGCTTGCACAGTCGGACTGCCCCTTCGATCTCTTCCGGCGCCGCACCGTCAATGGCGAGAAACAGAATGTCCGCGTCGCCAGGCACATCGCGCAACTCATCGCCGAGAAATTCGAATTGAATTGCGGGAAACAGGGCCGTCATTCCCGCCACCTGCTCGTGTGTCAGGGCACCGGCAGCAACCCCCAGCTTCAGGGCATGGCTCTGCGCAATCTCGGACCCGACAAATCCCTTCAATCCACCCCTGAGATCCATCAACACTGGTACTCCCGGAATTCACGCCCCATGAAACGCCTGTTACCGTGACGGTCCTGCCGTACCGACACCTGCGCCGGCACTGCCATTGTCCGCGCCGCCCGAGCGCTGCCCGGAGGCAGTGGTAGAGCTGGGCTGGATGACCTGGTTTTGCTGATAGCGCGTCTGCGCCAGATCGATTCGGGCACCGCTGGATGTGCCCGGCGCCAGCGTGCCGGCATAATGCGCATCCGGGTCGGCGATCTGGGCCGCGAAATTCTCGCGCAACGCGTCTCCGAAATCCGGCGACATGCGCATCTCGCTTTGAGTGGGGTTCTGAGCGCAAGCGCAGAGGCCAAGTGCCGCGGCGGCAATAAGAATGGGACGAGCGATTTTCATGGAAGCTGCCTCCTCAATAAAGGACATGGCCATAAGGCCCGTCCACGCCGCCCTTGCCGGGATCAGCCGACATCAGGGCACGGTCTTCCGGTTTCAGGTCTGCCGCCTTGCCGCGCTGCGCCCCGAACAGGAAAAGTTCGAAGTCAGACGGCGGCACGAAATGATCCGCAGGCGTGGCCGATGCAATGCGACGCGGTACGACCAGATGCGGCGTCACCACGATCACGAGTTCGGTCTGATCGCGCTGAAAGCCGGTTGAGCGGAACAGGCTGCCTATAATGGGAAGGTCGCCGATGAACGGATATTGCCGGATGCTGTTCTGGTAATTGTCGGACAGAAGGCCGGCAACGGTGAAGCTTTCTCCATCGCGCAATTCGACAGTGGTGTGGGCCCGGCGCACCTTGATGCCGGGTATCGAGATCGTACCTAGCCGCACCGAGGTTGAGGGATCAATGCTGGAGACTTCCGGGTTGACCACCATGTTGATCAGGCCGTCCTGCAGCAGGGTGGGCGTGAAGGCGAGTGAAATGCCGAACTGCTTGAACTCCACCGTAATGGTCGGAATGCCAGAACCGCTGCTGCCGTTCTGCGAGACCGGTATCGGGAATTCACCGCCCGCCAGGAAGTTGGCGGTGTCGCCCGACATAGTGACCAGTGTGGGTTCGGCCAGGGTCTTGACGAGACCCTTTGTTTCCAGCGCATCGAACAGGAAGGAGAGATCGCCCCCGCCTACGCTCCAGCTCAGGGCGGCCGCGCCAAAAGAATCCGCCGCCGACTGGACGGAGTTGATCAGAGTGTCACCCGTGACCACCGCCACCTGGGGGCTGGACCCGACCGCTGTCTGTTGCGTGTTGATGCGCAGGTTCTTGGCTGCAGAGCGCTGCATTTCCACGAAGCGCACCGACAACATGATCTGCTGGGTGCCCTGCACCGACAGCATGTTCACCACTTTACCGGGCGCGTAGGTATCCGCGAGCGTCGCAACCTGATGCAACGCCGCGGGGCTGGAGACCGTGCCGGAGACGATGACGGATTGATTGGCCGCACTGATTGCGATGCCGTTCTCATTCGGCATGATGGCGTGGAGCCGGTTCTTCAGACCGTCCAGATCGGCCGACACGACCACATCCGCGGTGTAAATCACTTTCTTTCCCGCACCGTAGATGGTGAGAGCTGTGCTTCCCATGCCGCGGCCCACGACATAGACCGAATGATTGTTGAGCGGCACGATGTCGGCGATTTTTGGATCGCCGATCATCACGTCGGAATAGGTCGTCGGCAGTTCGACCAGGCGGGACTTGCCGGTGGCAAGCGTGACGGTATCGGTCGGCGCGCCGCTGACCATGGCGGGCGCATCAGCGGCGAGGCTGACGCCCCCGCCCAGCACCACGATGGCGGTGGAAACAAAAGCAGCCCGGAAAAGTCTGGAATGATTCATGTTTTTGCTCATGGCGTTTTCACCGCTGTTGGCATTTGTTCGGCGGCCTTTTGCAGTCCGCCGCCGACACCTAGAGAAAATCGAGAAGACTCGATGCCGCGAATGACGCGCACAGTGGGTGCCGGTGTCGCGGTGGATTTCCTGGGTGCGGGGTTGAGGTCAGCGACGCTCATCACTTTGGAAACCAGCGGCGCATCATCGGCCACCCGGCGCAGGGTCAGCGAAACAGTGCCGATCTGCTGGCCCAGTGAAATGCTGGCGGCCTGAGCCGGCGTCACCTCGACCGTGACTGCCTTGGCGACGACAGGCTTGTCGGCTTCATTATTGTCCGACTGATCCACGCCCAACACGCGCGCATTCTCGGCCAGGATCTGGGTCAACGTATCCTTTGCGGTGTCGTTGCCGCCGCCGGTACGGGTGAGAAGGATATCGACGCGGTCGCCCGGCAGGACGAACCCGCCGACACCGGCCACGTCATTGGAGCGCAGGCTTACCGCGCGCATGCCTGGACCGACGGTGCCCGAAAGATTCAATTTTCCGCCTGGCCCCGAGACATTCCCTGGCAGAATCGGCTCGTTGGCGACCATGCTGCGCAGGGCGAGGCGCTGCTGTCCGGATCCACCGGTTAGTTCGGCGATAGAATGAAAGGCGCCCGCGGGTGCGGCGTCCGTCGGATACGCCACCACTTTCAACATTGCCGGTTGCAGCACACCGCCGCGCGCCACATCCGCTGCCGTCACCACCACTGGAATTGCAGGTCCATTGCTTGTGGCAACGGCGGGATTTGAACGCACCGCGCTGCTGAGATAGGAACGCGTTAACACGACCGCGATCAGGCCAAGAAAAACAGCGGCCACCAGCGTCGTAATCGCGCGCAGAGAAATAGAAGACATAACCACCCACCCTGCCAACTGGCCGCGCGAACGCTTGCGGCTTTTGGCCGTTGATAATTCTCAGCGATGCAGGAAATGATTGAGCGGTGCCGTATTCGGCACCGCTCAAATCAGATCACGTCGCCGGCGTGAAATTATATGCAGCAATTGTCGAGCCGGCGTTCTTGAGCGCGGTCGCGATATCGTTGCCCAGAATCACAACGGCTGCCGCGAGCGCAGTGCCGATGATGGTCAGGATCAACGCATATTCGGCCGCCGCGGCGCCCGACTCGTCGGAGAGATAGGATTTGATGATGCTACGCATGAAACACCCCATTGTTGCGAATTGCGCCACACAACCACTCCTTCGAAAAGCGTTTGCATGGCAGGCGTTTTTCTAAACGTCCGGTTGAAACAGTCTCAAAAGGTTTACGAATTGTAAAGCTGAATAGGGTGTTAACGCATTGAAACAACGACGATTATTGTTCCACTGGTTAATATTG
Organism: Pseudomonadota bacterium; assembly: GCA_040389405.1. Classification (GTDB taxonomy): domain Bacteria; phylum Pseudomonadota; class Alphaproteobacteria; order Micropepsales; family Micropepsaceae; genus Rhizomicrobium. Next base: position 1,145,486 of record JAZJZY010000003.1, read on the forward strand.
AGCAGGTATTTTTTTTACTTCGATTTTTGCCCGCCGCGAACAGCCAAAAGCGTAGTTAACAGCATGACAAAGAGTTCCGCGCGCGTTGCGTTCTTGATGCGAATATTCCGCAGTCGCAACTACGCCCCTCCAAGGCCAGTGCCCAACGGTTGAAAAGGGCGCAGCTAGGACTGCGTCTGCGTTGATTTCCGCAAAGGCGCCCCATTATCCATCCAAGCAGACTTTCATAGCGCACGTTGTTTCGTCGCATATCGTTCTCGCGATTTGAACTCGCAAGAAACTTACGATGACGATCACCATTCGCCGACTGCTCTTCGCGGTCCTGGGATTTTTGGCCTGCACCCAGCTTGTCTGGCAGCGCGTCGGACATTTCAATGTCGACGCTAAAGCTTACGCATGGCCCCTTGCACTTTTTGTGATCTTTGCGATTTCTGCAGCACTCTATGATTGGATACGAAAAGATACCTGCATAAGCAGCATGCTGTTCGGCTTTGGTTTTGTAATAATCTATGGCGCTAGCCTAAACGTAATAAGCTATTTCGGCTTGACGATAGCCGGCCCGCGCATCGACGACCTCCTGGCGTCCGTCGATCGCCACATGGGAATATATTGGCCGGCCCTTATCCTCTTCATGGCGAAGCATCCAACGGTGAACGCTGTCCTGTTTTTTATTTACCGGTTGTCGGTATGGCAGACAGTAATTCTTATTGCGGCGCTCGGACGGAAAGATCGGGCCGGAACAGTCGAGCAACTTTGCTTGGCACTTGTGATTGGTGGAGCTTTCACGATCGGCGCATGGATGATGTTTCCTTCGTTCGGGGCAATTACCGTGTACGGGTTGCCCGCGAGCGTTGTGGGCAAGTTGCCAATTTCCCTGGATCAAAATTACGCCGATGAACTTCTTAGATTGTGGGCGAACGGGCCAGGTCTCATATCGCCGCTGACAGTCAAAGGCCTGGTGGGCTTTCCCTCCTTCCATACCGCACAAGCGATCATTGTCGCCTGGTATGCACGCCGGCTTGGAATTCTGTTCTTTCCGTTCCTGGTCTTTAATAGTCTGGTCATCGCATCGACCCCGATCCAGGGCGGCCATCACGTCGTGGATGTGATCGGTGGGTTTGCCGTGGCGGCATTCGCCATCTGGCTTGCAAGCACCATAGCCAGTCGCTTGATGCACACCAGATCCGGGAACGAGGCAGTACCCGCCTTGACCGCGGCCAGTTAACCGCCCGCGGTTTTCGCGTCAAAGAATCCCGCGCCGCCTTCGCGAAGTCCAAACCGGCTTGCCGCGAAGCGCGCGACAAGAAAGGTCGCGGCAGCCATCAGGCCGAAAAGGCCCAGCTGCGTGCTCCAGGACAAGGCGTCCGCCGGATAGACCAAGAGCAGGAACGGCGTGAGAGGCGGGAGAAAAATCAGCCACGGCGCGGAACTGTTGCCCAGAGCGAGTGCGAGCGCGATGAAGAACGCCGCCATCAGCAGAATGAACATGGGACGGGACAGATTCTGTGCGGAGGCGCTGTCCCGCGCCATCGCCCCAATCGCCACCGTGACCGATCCGTAAAAGCCATAAGCCAGGCAATAAATCACCGCCGCGCGCAGCAGCAAACCCGGCCGCATCAGTTCGGCCAGAACGGCAGGCGCAAGTCCGGCCTCCGGCACGAACAGTGCCAGCGCCCCGGACGAGCCTATCCACGCCGCCAGCACCAGCAATGATACGCCCCATACACCTGCCAATTTCCCGGTCATGATTTGCCAGGGCGATGCGGCGGCCAGCAGGCTTTCCAATGATCGTGTCGCACGTTCCCGCACCACGGTCTGGAGCAGCATGCCGAGCGAACCTGTCAACGTAAGCCACAGCATCGCCATCAACACAAAACGCGCAACATCCGCAGGACCGCGACGCGGCGGCAAGACGGAATGCGACACGACTTGATGAACCGTCAGCGACGCCGCATCGGAGTTGCGCCGTGCCGCATCGCGCTCCAGTGTGCGAGCCACTAGGGCGCGGCCGGCTGCGGAAAGGGGAAAGTCCGGTTCAAAGCTGAGATCGATAACGTCCGGCGCCGGCGCAGTGATGGTCAACCGGGCACCCGTATCCGTGAATGCGAAATCGCGACCGTCGAGAGATCCGGCCTCTTTCAACGCGGCTTCCGCCGCACGGGCGAGGCTTGCATCGGCACTCGCTACCGCGACGGCGACAGGCTGCGCGGGTTGATGCGCGCCTTGCGCCAACAGCAGACCGCCGCCGGCCGCCAGCGGCCCGACCGCCAGCGCTGCCCAGAAGCTCAGGGTCGCGACATAAGTGCGGAATTCACGTTCCGCGATCAACCAGATCGGCGAGCTCATGCCGCCCGGCTTTCGACAAGTTGATGCTGCGCCAAGTGCCAGAAGGCGCCCTCCAGCCCTGGCTTGATCGCTTCGAACGCGAATATCGGCACCTTGCGCTCGGCCAGAGCGCGGATCAGCACCGGATGGGTGATCTCGCGCGGCAGGACCACGCGCCAGCGCGTCGCCTCGCCCATGGTGCCTGCCACGGGCACGATGTGCCCGCCCAGCAACTGCGCCGCGGCGCCAAGACCTTCGGCGTCGGTGGTCACCACGATGGCGCCATGCGGCGCGAGCGCGGAAGCGTCGGGCACCGCACCTTCGAAGATGGTGCGCCCCGCTGACAGCATCACCACCCGGTCGCAGATGGTTTCTGCAGCCGACATGGAATGCGTAGAAAACAGGATGCCGCCGCCCTGCGCACGGAATTCCGCCAGAAGCGAGAGCAATTCGGATTGGGCGATCAGATCGAGACCGGAAAGCGGCTCGTCGAGAAGAAGCAATTCGGGATCGTGCACCATAGCGGCCAGAACCTGCACCCGCTGGGCGTTGCCCTTGGACAGCACCGCGATGCGGTCGTGCTTGCGTGCGCCAAGTCCGACGCGCTCGAGCAACCGGTCGGCGGCGGCCAGAGCGGCGGATCGCGTCATACCCTTGAGGCGGCCATGGAAAGCGATGGCGTCGCGGGCACGCTCATGGGGAAACAAGCCCCGTTCTTCCGGCAGAAAGCCGATACGGCGGCGCGCCGCCAAGCTGAATGGTGCACCGAACAGGCGGATATCGCCCGCGTCCGGCTTGAGCAGACCCAGCGCGCAGCGCAGCGTGGTGCTCTTGCCCGCACCGTTGACGCCGATGAACCCCGTGACTGTTCCTGCCGGAACAGAAAACGTGACATTGCCGACGCCGCCACCGCCGCGAAAACGCTTGGCGAGGCCGGTGATCTTCAGAAGATCGGCAGGGGCGGCTGGCATGCCGCCATTAAAGCCGCGCCGGGTTTACGTCCTGTTAACGCCGTTTTGGCAGCCCTATTCAGGGAAAGCAGGCGTGCGCCTTCAGTGGCACGGACAGATTGATGAGGCCGGTATTGAGAGGGAATGTCGCGTTGGCCGTGACCTGAAAGCCGTTCGCGCCACAGCCACCGCGGGCGGCGGTGAACGTGGGCGAGATGCCGGGCCCGGTATAGGCATTCTTGGCATAGGTCTGGACAACGGTCGTGGTCGGCGGCGTGCCGTTAGCGTTTGTGGTCTGCACGGAATAATAGCGGGCCGCTTTCTGGGTTGCATACTGAAGCGACTGATTGGAATAGAACATCATCGCGCCGCCGATGATGGCCAGAACGAGTCCGAAAAACGGGACTGTCACCAACGCGAATTCGGCGGCACTGGCGCCACGGTCGTCGCGAAGATACTGCTGCAGCTTGTTCATGGTCAGCTGAGCCGCATCCAGGCCGTGCGCGTGATCGGCGTGGTGAGAAGGCTGGCTACCGACAGGCTGGGATAGACGGGCGAATAAGCGTAGCGGGTGGCGATGAAGATATAATCGCCAGGTGCCTGGCCGGAGCTGCAATTGACAGGCGTCGTGGTGGCGACCGGCCCCTGGCAGGTTATGGTTCCGGCCCCTGGACAGCAATAGCTTTCCGTCGTCGAGGTGATGGTGACGCCCGACCCGAGCGGCGTGGATCTGAGCGCTGTCGTCATCGCGGCGGCAAGGCCTGCACAATTGTTGTTGACCGTGGCCGGCACGTCACCGGCTGGCGCACATTGCGCCCAGGCCGTCTGCACCGCCACCTGCGCAGCATTGTCAAGCTGCATCCGCTGATACACATAAACGCCGATGTCGAAGACGTTCATGAGCGGAACGATCAGAAGCGTCAGGACAAGCGCGAACTCGGCCGCCGCCGCACCCGCCGGGTTTTTTGCGTAGGCCCGGCAGGTAAGACCAAGACGGGAATGAATTCGAGCGGTTGTCATCAATAGACCAGAGCTCCCACAACATAAGCCTTGTTGGTCGGCGAACTGGCGCCCTGCTGCGCGCATTGCGACTGCGCATTGGTATAGAACAAGTCGCCGGTACCGCTGAGCAGGAACTTATTGACGACAAGCGTGAAGCAGGAGAAACCATTGGCGGACTTACTAACCGCGCCCTTGGCGGTGAAATCTGTCTTAGGCAGATAGACGATGCCAGAGATTTTCCATGTCGGGCTATTGCCGGTATAGGTCAAACTCTGCGGCGCGACTCCTGGATCTTGATAGATCGTCATGCCGGACCAAGTGCCCGATGTCGGTGAGGAGATATTGAGCGTCCCGCCGCCCGTGATGACATGCGAATAGCTGGGTGAACTCGTTCCAGTCAGAACAATCGTCAGCCCGGCCGTGCCTGTTGTGCTGAGGGTATGGCCGTTGAGATCGAGATTGCCATTCTCGATCACAAGCGTGCCGCCAGTGGGCAGCGTGATATCATTCTGCAGTTGGTAATTGCCACAGATATTCTGAGTTGGAAGTGAATTCGCGGTCCATTTATTGCTGGCAGGGAGGGAGGGTCCAACATTGTAGGCTCCACAAATATTCGGCGGAATATTGGATGCGAGGCTCGCATAGGGATCCACCGTGGTCGCCACACCCTTGTGCTGCTTGGTGCCGCAGTCGTTGCTATTGCTGACCGTGTCCGACCAACCAGAAGTGAGCGAGTGGCCATTGCAGTTCGCGTCGCCATTCGACTGCAGGTTGCAGGCGATCGTTGAACTTGGAACGCCATTGGCTCGCAGGGCATTACCGGTCCCCAGCGCCGTCAGGCAGAACGGCGCGTCGACCGTCTTAAGTGTTGCGAGCGCCACGGAGCTGAGCTGCTGGCCCCGTGTTGTGCCCAGCGCCACATTCCCATTGTAGCCGACCAGCTCGATCAGATAGAGCGGCACGGTTTTGGTGACATTGACCCGATAACAATCCGACGCAGCACATGATGCCACCGATGCGTATTTCGCGGGTGCAGACACCGTGACCGTCGCGTTGCTGGCGCCGTTGATGAAACCATAGCTGGAAGCGATGGCCTTGCCTTCGTTCACATAATCCGTGCCGCTGGTGCTGTTGCCGCCATTGGTCGCCGCAGCAATCACGGCGGAATCGGCCGCGTTCTGCATCGCGCGCGTGATCAGGAACCAGCTGCCACCTTCGGTGGCCATACCCAGCAACGCAGCCAGCGGCAGAATCAGAATTGCCGTCAGCGCGGCGACGTTGCCGCGCCGGCTGCGCAGGAAATGGCGCATGCACCGCATAAGCGGATTCGCGCGACGGATATCGTTTCGGATCGGCATGGGGCGCTCCCTTCGAAAAAACGCCGCGAACCGAAAATGTTAATAGCCTTGCGTGTTTTTCACAATCGGCGCCGCAGTTTAAATCAGAACATGGTTAACTGACTTAAGCCGCTGCGCTCTCTGGCAAAAGCCCCAGCCTCTGCAAAAGCCATGGCAGAATCGTCAGCGCCAGAACTGCCAGACCCAGATCCCACCACAGCAGCTGCGGCGTGTTCTGGACCAGAAGGCCGGGACTATTCTTGAACACGTCACTGCCCGACACGACACCCATCGCGCCGAAATAATTGTTCGCTAGATGAATACCGCTGGTGAGCGCGATACCGCCTGTCCGGATGGCTATGAGTGCGCAAATGATGCCGAACCACGTGGCATTGATCGCTTGCGGCCAGCCGTTGGGAATATGCATGGCGCCGAATACAAGGCCGCTGAGGCATGCGGCCGGCAACGGCCGCCGCAGGGCCAGCAGAATTCCCTGGGTGACGAAACCGCGAAATATGAATTCTTCGGTAAACGTCTGAACCATGATTGCGCCAAATATCCCGAGCGCCAGAAACGGCGTGGTATGCCCCGCCCAAGAAAAACCGGAAGGCACAAGAGCAAAATCGACCCCCGACAGGATCACCTGAACTGCGAGCCACAGTAGCAGGCCGCTCAAGGCCAACCGCCAACGCCAGGTGCCAATAATATCGGCGGGACGTTTGCGTTGTATCAGTGCCGCCGCCGCAGCAAGGCCTCCGCCCAATGCCGCGAACACGACAGCGATCGCAGCAAAGAATATCCATGGGTTGGCGGGATTTTGCATCTGCCGCGCCAGATCCAGTGGCAGCAAATGCAGCAGAGCGAGCCCTATCGACAGAAGCGCCAAGGCAAGCATCGCGAATGCCAGACCAACTACCGGTGTCAGCATGTACCGCCACCAGGCACTACGGCCGCGCTTCGCAAAGGAAAGATATGAATTCATCAGGATCTCTCCTAGACCTGTCGGGAAGGAACAAACCGTTAGAAAAGCCTGGCAGGAATATTTACGTTCAAGACAACAATGTCGCCTCTGCAGAGCAATTTATCCGGCCCTCGCAAAGGCTCTTACAACGTATTCTTATCTGTATAAACCAATGTTTGCAGCGAGCGTGTGCAAGCGAGAAGTTGCACTTGATCTTGGAGCGGCGTGCTCCTTATAACTTGCCCCGCGTTGGGCACCTTCGAAAGCTTACGCCCAACCCCATTGTTGCCCCGTCAGCTTCGGCTGGCGGGGCGCTCTTCTCAATGTAGTTACCTTTCTCGACACCGCTGCATACGCAATCGCCGCGGGGAAGACGGCTTACGCGCGTGAGGAGCGAACCTCCCTGAAAAATGCGCGAAGACTGACGCCGAATGGCCGAGACGCGCAACCGCTTCGGTTCACGAGAACCCGATTCCGCGAGGGCCAGCCAGTTTCTTCTCAATCATATCTACTCGCGCTCACCTGCCCCAGGCCCCCCGCAGTGAGCTAACCTCCCTGGGCGTGCCGGGCGCTGTGCCACCTGCCGCAGCTGACGGGTGGCTCGTTTTACATTTTTGTTAAAGCAGACGATGGTAGGTCAGTCAGGACTCGAACCTGCAATGAGGGGGCCGCAGAATCATCCTTAGGGAGAAACACCTGCTATTGCTTTAAAGAAAATCAATTGCGTAGAAGAGCGCATGTCCGCCAACATTCATCGGACCATATGCGCATTGCCGCGAAAGTTGCTGCCCCGCGACATCGCCGACATCTCTACTTGTTACAGCTACGCTGCGACGTCCCGCTTAATGTCCGCTTTGCAGGGATAACTGTCGGAAAGCGGACATCGGAGGATGTCCGCTTTGTCGGATTAGCGGACATTGCACTTACAACATATGACGCGCCCCTCCCCTGGCGGCTAAGGCGATGACTACGATTGAGCAGCAGGGAGCGCTCCAGACTCTTGATTTGTATATTCAAGCCAATACTCGTCCGAACCTTTGCTCAAAAGAGCGCCCAACACGGCGCCGCGTCGAAACGGCAACGCCTTCACGCTTGCGAGAGCTGAGCTCACTGCCGGTTGGGGGGCCTATAGTCAGAGCCCAACAAACCGATAGGCGAAACGATCGGTCTCGCCCTTGATCGAAGGGTCGAATACCTTGATGGAGTGCGGATCGTCCTTGTTAGCCAGCACAGTGCTTTCCGCGTCCAGCACAAATCCTGCCGCTTCCACCTCCTTGCGAACAGCTGCAGGGTCGATCCTATGCAGCGATTCGGCGATACTTGCCCCCATCCCGGTAGCGGCAACGTGGTCAACGACGATGTAGAATCCGCCTGGCTTCAGCCGCTCATAGACGGCTCGATTGAAGCTAGCCGGAGTTGCGCCTCTGGATTGGAGAAGGGCGGTATGGAGATCGTGGTAGAAAAGGTGCGTCCACACGACATCTAGGGATTGCGAATCCTTCGGTAGCGCCACGAGGTCCGCCGAAGTGACCTCCACATTCTCTCGCCCCGGCTCCTTTGCCAGCGCCCGCATCTGGCCGATCGGATCGTTCTTGAAGTGGGCGAGCTCGGCCGGCACGAAACTGTAGACGTGTCCCCCCGGGTCCGCATCACTAGGGATGGCATTTCCCGGGAGCGCGGCGAGCGGCCCGCTCTATTGCGTAGCAGGTTGGGCGATGGCCGGGGGCTGCCCTAAGGGATTCGCTGGCGGAGGGTTTGCGGACGGAACAAAGGGGTGGATCAGCGCCCAGGGACTCGGCATTTCTCCGACCTGAACCTCGACGAGCGATGGGCCGCCAGCCACCTTGGCCGCGGACAGAGCTGCCGCAAGCCCTGCCGGTGAATTTACTCGTTCGGATCGCACGCCAAAGGCCTGGGCCAAGAGCTGGAAGTCCGGATTATGCAGTTCGGCGCCCATGAGGCGGCCAAAAACGCGCTTCTGAATTCGCCGGACATTGCCGAAAAATCCATCCGCAAACACGACCGTGGTGAGATTGAGATGGTATTTCGCGGCCGTCGCCAGTTCCTGCAGCGCCCAACCGAAACCGCCGTCGCCAGTGATCGACACTGTGCGCTTGTCGGGCGCGCCGACCGAAACGCCAAGGGCGGTTGGAAAACCGTAACCCAAAGTGCCCTGGAACCCCGGAGTGACCAAAGTGCGTTTTTCATAAACATCATAGGCAAGATTGGAAAAATATCCGACCTGGGTCAGTTCGCTGACAAGTACCGCATCGTTTGCGATATGCGCGCGCAAGACAGCGGTATAATCCGCCTGCGGCTTGATCGCATCAGTTTGCACACGCTCCCAGGCTTTCACTTTGGCGACATCCTCGCTGCGGGAGCGTCGCTGCGCGATGGTGCCGATGGCTTGACTGATCGCGTCCAGACCAAGGCTGACATCGCCGCGAAGCGCCAGACCGGGCGGGCGCGGCGCTTCCATATCGGCTGGCTCAATGTTCAGATAAACGAGGCTGCAATTTTGCGGCGTGGCTATCGGATGCGCATGTCCATCCAGAAACCGGCTTGCGGCCACCAGGACAACATCGGCGTGGGGCAGGACACAGCGGCCGCCAAGCGTGGAAAGTGCCAGAGGATGCTCGCTCGAGACAGCACCGCGCGCACCCTCCGTCATGACGACAGGCGTCTGCAGTTTCTCGGCCAGCATTCGTAGAGCTTCACCGCCGGAGCCCGCGCCCACCCCTCCCCCGGCATAAATCACGGGAAATTTCGCACCGGCCATTAGCGCCGCGGCTTTTGCCACAAGCGTGGGGTCGATGGGGGTCGGTGCGAATGGCGCGGCATCGAAGAATTGCACGCCTTCGGCCATGGCTTCCAGAATATCCGGCGGGATCTCGAGTGCGACCGGCCGGGGACGGCCGGACCGCAGTTGCACGAAGGCTTCATGCACCAGCACCGGTATCTCGGCGGGCGAGCGGGCAATGGCATGCCATTTGGTCAGCGACCGCAAAATGCCTGACTGATCTGCGATCTCGTGCAGCATGCCATAGCCTTTTCCAATCGTGCCGGACGGAATTTGACCGGCAATGAACAATACACGCGCGTTGCAAGCCCATGAGGTCGCCAGCCCGGCCAGTGCATTCAGCATCCCCGGTCCCGGCACGATCATGCAGACGCCTTCTTTTCCGGTCGTGCGCGCGTATCCGTCGGCCATGTAGGATGTGGCCTGCTCGTGTCTGGGAACGATGTATTGGATATCGGCGGAGGCGTCGCAAAGCGCGTCCACGGCCCAGTCCAGTTGAATCCCTGGAATGCCAAATACGACCTGAACGCCTTCGCGCCGCAATTGCTCAACGAGCGCCTGGCCCCCGGTGGTCATGTGTCAGCTCCTCTGCCGCCTGCCGATGACCGGATGCGGCTTTGTTGATAGGGGCCGGAGCCCTCTCTATTTTATGCAATACTATTCCATAATATGTTAGTCCATAGCGCAATGGCCTATATCGGGCGTGACCGGCCGGGAAACTGGCCTTCCGCCGGTTCGGTTGATGCCGAAAAGGGGCCGGCGTTGCGGTGAAATCTCTGGCAACCACCAGCACTTCGTGTTTCATCAAGCAGAAGAAGGCGCGTTATCGGAAAGCCGCCAAGCCTGTAGCAAAGACAATGAAAGAAATGCAGTGAAGCGAACCGCAGCCAAGGCGAAAAATGACGATAACGACGGTACCGTCAGAACCGTAATCGTCGCGGCAAAGGTGTTGGATGCGCTCGCCGAATTTCGTGGCCCCGTGCGGCTCACGGAACTGGCACGCGTCCTGAAGATGACCCTGCCGCGCATCTCGCGCCATGTCAGCACCCTGCGCGCCCTCGGCTTTATCGAGAAGGCCGAACCGATGGAAGCCTACCGGCTGGGAACAAAGCTTTTTGTCATGGGCCAGATCGCGCTGGAACAGAATGCGCTGGCCAATGTTGCACCACCTCATCTTTCACGTCTGAGGGATCAGGTCCGCCATTCCGTAATTCTCTCAACCCGCTCCGGCGACGGATGCGTGGTGTTGACATGCGTGCCCAGCCACGAATCTCCCACGATCATCGTGCGGCCCGGCTCGCATCTCGATCTTCCCAATTCGCCAAGCGCCCGCGTTTTACAGGCATTTGCGAATGCCCCGGGCTCCGCCGGTGCGGCTCCATTGAACAATTATGGCGAGGAGCGTCAGAGTTTCATCCTTGCGAATTATTACGACTTCGAGACCGATGCCCAATCCATGGGTATCGGCAGCATCGCCGCGCCGGTTTTTGATCATGAAGATCGCCTGGCCGGTGTCGTGGCGGTTGTCATGCCTTCGACGGCCTTGGCCGGCGGACCCGATCCTTCGATCGTCAAGGCGCTGACCGATTGCACCGCGCGCATATCCTCCACCATGGGATCGAGCGCCTGGGATCGGCGGCAATCCAATTCCCGCCAGGCCGGTCGTCGCCAGCGGCGATCCTAGCGTCAACCCGTTTCGGCGAGGCGCTGTGTAGCGAAGTAGGCGCCGACGAATCCCGAAGTTTTTTATACGCCCACCAGGACAGATTTGGTCTGTAGATAGAGCTCCAAGCCCTCTTCGCCGAACTCCCGCCCCCAACCGGACTGTTTGTACCCGCCGAAGGGCAAGTTTGGATCCAGTCCGCCAGCGGCATTGATGCGGATCGATCCGGCCTGCAATTTTCGTGCGAGTGTGTGCGCCGCCGTCAGGTTCCGGGTCCAGATCGATGCCGACAGGCCGTATATGCTGTCATTCGCCTTGCGGGCGACTTCCTCCAGATCGTCAAACGAATCCGTGACCAGGACGGGACCGAAGATTTCCTCTCGCACCACACGCATATCCGCCTGCGTTCCGATCATCACCGTCGGCTCGAAGAAATATCCGCTGCGATCAACGCGGTTTCCGCCAGCGGCAAGCTCCGCACCTTGATGGACGCCGCCTTTCACATACCCATCGACCCGCTCCAGATGCTTTTGGGAAATCAGCGGGCCCATTTCGGTACCGGCTTCATCTCCGGAACCGACGCGGATTGCCTTGGCGCGCTGGATAACGGAATCGACCACTTCGTCGAACAGGGATCTGTGCACGAACAGGCGCGAGCCGGCGGCGCAAACTTGGCCGGCGTTGAAGAAGATTCCGCCGGCCGCCGCGACCTTGGCGGCCTTGAGATCGGCATCGGGAAGAATGATGGTCGGCGACTTGCCGCCCAACTCCAGCGACAGCTTTTTCAGATTTCCGGCGGCGGCGCTTACGATCAGCTTGCCCACCTCGGTCGAGCCGGTAAAGGCGATCTTGTTGACGTCGTCATGTGCCGCAAGAGCAGCGCCGGCACGATGACCATAACCGGTTACGACATTGACGATGCCGGGCGAGACACCCGCTTCCAGGATCAATTCCCCCAGCCTGAGCGCCGTCAGCGGCGTCTCTTCCGCCGGTTTGAGAATACAGGCGCAGCCCGCGGCCAGCGCAGGCGCCAACTTCCATGCCGCCATCAGCAAGGGAAAATTCCAGGGGACGATAAGCCCGACAACGCCGACCGGTTCCTTCAGCGTGTAAGCATGCAAAGTGGGCCGCGATAGATCCATGGTCCGGCCATAGATTTTTGTGCTCCAGCCCGCGAAATAGCGAAACACCTCGGCGGCGCCGGTGATGTCCCCGGCCAGGATCTGCACCTTGGATTTTCCGTTGTTGAGGAATTCCAGCTCGGCCAGCTGTTCCGCATTCTCTTCGATCAGATCGGCGATGCGCCAAAGCAGGCGGCCGCGATTTGATGGCGACAGTCCGGTCCAACCGGGGTTCTGGAAGGCCTTGCGCGCCGCCAAAACGGCCTGGTCGATCTCCGCCGCGCCGCCGGATGCGGTGGTCGCGATCTCCACGCCGGTGGCCGGGTTGTAGACGTTGATGCGTTCGCCGGGATTCACCGTCCAGGTGCCATCTATCAGATGACCGTGTTCGCGCGCGAGAAATGCTTTTACGTCCGAAGAAAGAGGCATATGTCCCCCAGTTAATTCCAATAGGCGAAAGCGGCGCCGGTCCCTGTTCCGCCTTCGGAGCGAATAAAGGGATCGTAGCTCAACAGATTCATTTTCAGAGCCGTGGTCGAGAGGATCCCCGCGGTCGTGATCCAGTTCTTACATTCCGACGTGCCCGACTGATACATCGCCTCACCCGGCACAGCCATCGCGGCCACATCACAGGTGCGAAGCGCATCCAGGAACGCCCGATCAAATTGCGGGTCCACGACAAAGTGGCTGAGTCCCCCCGATCCGATCACAGCGACGGTGCGATCCTCGGACCAGCTCTTGATCGCCCGGCCAATGGCCTGGCCGAAGGCGAAACAGCGCCGAACGCTGGGTTGGTTGGGGGGGTAAAAGGTATTGAGGATAATCGGCACATTGGGGATCACGTTATCTTTCATGATCTGGCGATAGACGAACCCATACGCGTGGGGAATTCCGCTCAATATGCTGTGGTCCGGATCGACCTTGTGCAGGAATCGGGAATGGGCGACATCGAATTCCTCGGCGATGGTGCTTTCGATGATGTGCCGGCCCAGTCCCGGCAATCCGGGATAAATTTGCGTCTCGGGCGGCACGTGCCCCCGGTCCGCGATGTGAATGCCGGCGGGAAGCCTTGCGATCTGATCTTCCGAGCGCGGAATGTTTTCGATCTTGTCGCCCCAGAAAACCGTAAATGCCGGCGTGATGGAATCGTCGAACAATTCATGCTGATCATTGCCGACGATGACGGCGATGTCCGGACGCGTCTGGTGGTAGATTTCGGCGAGTTTCTCAAGAGATTGATGGGCACGATTGAGCCGCGCCGTGCGGCGGTCCATGCTGGCTTCCGCGCCAAGATGGTCCGCGCCGCGAGCCACCTTGAGCGCTTCCCAGTCATAGGTCTTCCCGCGGAATTGATGCGCCTTGTTGCGCCGGTCCGCCTCTACCCGGATATCCCATTGGTCGGGGGGCGTATGGAGTTGCGGCGTGTGGGACAGGCCCATGCCCAAAACGACCCTTGCCATGTCACTCCTTCGTCGGGCTTCGCCCCACGCCCTATTCCATAATATGCAACTAGGTTACGACCATCGTTCTTGCAGTGCAATGGCGCCCCATCGAGAGCGCTGATCTCCGATTGATTTCGTTTCGGACAATTTCGTCCGGCGTCAGGCGGAAATTCCCGATGGCGCAGGCCCCTGTTGAAATTTCCGGAACCCGCCCAGAGACAAAACCAGCAGACCGGCGACCACCGCCGTCGCGGCCACGATCAGAAACGCGGAATGATAGGAGCCGGTGACGTCGAACATATAGCCGGCAAATCCCGGGCCCACCGCGCCGCCCAGATAATAGACGCCGCTGATGACACTTATGGACTTGGCGAGCGCCTGAGGACCGAAAAAATGCTTGCACAGGATCGCCATATTCAAAAGCATGCCCGCCTGACATGGTCCATAAATCACAGCGAATATCCAAAGCGACGAGATGTCATGAATACGAGTGGCATAGACGATGCCCGCCGCCGCGATGAACCAGCATGCGGCAATTCCCCTGGTAGAATAGCGATCGAACAGCCAGCCGTAGAACAGTTTGCCGAAATTGCTCATCAGCATCAAAAGCGTAAATGCCGTGGCGGCGATCTGCGCGCCAAAGTGCAAATCCTTGTCGAAATAGATCACCAGATGTTCGGACATCGCATGGTCGATCATGCCGATGAGGAAATTCGAAAGCAGCACGATCCAGAAAATCGGCGACCCCATCAACCGGGCCAATACGCTTTGCCCCTCCCGCTTTTCAAAGGGAGAGTTCGATTTTGCCCCGCTTTCCGCGGTTACAAGCAATTTGTCTTTTGCGAGGAATAGGAAGGCCGGCAGAGCCCCAATCCAGATCGGCAAGGACATCACCATCGCCGTGGTCCGCCATCCGAACCGGGCATTCAACGCCGTGACCAGAAGCGGGACCACGACCCCGGCCACGCTAAGGGCCGTCAGGGCAGTTCCGATTGCCAGGCCCTGATGCTTGTTGAACCATTTCGAGAGATAGATCTTCAGGGCCGGCGCCAATCCAAGCTGGCTGATGCCAAGCAACGCGTTCACAACATAAAATTCCGTGAGCGCGTGCACGAAGTAGAACGAAATGAGCGCCGCGCCCCCCAGAACGGAAAGCAGAATAACGGTCGGCTTGGTGCCGAAGCGGTCGATGATCGCGCCAATGAAGAAGGCCGCGACCGCCCCGCTAGCGAATCTCACGGAGACGCCGGCCGCAACCGCGCCCCGGGACCATCCGGTATCTCCCACGATTCCGGCGTAAAGCACGGGCAACATGATGGCCGGGATGCCGACGACGGCAAAAAGGATCATCCAGGACGCCAGCAAATTGCCGAAGCCCTGGCGGCTTTCTGAATCCGGATCGTTCCAGCCGGGCAGGCCTGCAAGCATGAGATCCCCCGTTCTTCGCCGCGCTTTCTTTTGGCGCCTATAGCCTCAGCGATCCTACAATGCTATTATATAAAATCATATATCATATTTCGTTACTTGACGCAGACGGCCCGCCTTTTGGAGGAATTTCCGTGCTCTTTTCCGGCCTCGAAATATTGCCCCCTGACCCCATTCTCGGCGTGGCCCAGGCTTTCGCGGCCGACCCGTCCCCCCTGAAAGTGGATTTGGGGATCGGGATCTATCGAGATGAGCAGGGCCGCTCGCCGGTGCTGTCTTGCGTGAAATCCGCGGAACTCTCGCTCCAGCAGAATCAAGCATCCAAGGCGTATCAGTCCTCGGCGGGCAATCCAGAATTCAATCTTGCGACTGCGGAACTGATATTCGGCGCCAATCACAAGGCGCTAACCGATCGACGCGCCTTCAGCATTCAGACGCCCGGTGGAACCGGCGCCTTGCGCGTGGCGGCGGACTTTCTGCGGGTCCGCGACCCTTCGACAATTATCTGGCTCCCCGATCCGACCTGGGCGACCCATCAGCCGATTTTTGCAGCGTGCGGCCTCGCGACAAGAAAATATCCCTATTACGATGCGGCGTCCGCCCAGCTTCTGTTCGATGAAATGACAAAAGCTCTGTCGGAAGCCCAGCCCGGCGACATCATTGTGATGCATGGCTGTTGTCAAAACCCTTCGGGCGCCGACCTGAATGAAGGGCAATGGCGCCAGATCGCGGCGCTGATCAAAAGCATCGGGGCCGTCCCGTTCATCGACCTGGCCTATCAGGGTTTCGGTGACGGATTGGATGCGGATGCCGGACCGGTCCGCATGCTGGCGGATTCGCTTCCGGAAATGCTGGTTGCGAGTTCGAATTCAAAGAATTTCGCACTCTATCGCGACCGCGTTGGCGCACTCACCACGGTCGCCCAAGACCGCAAGGATGGCCAGATCGCGCGGCAGCATATTCTTCAAGCCATCAGAGCCAATTATTCCATGCCGCCGGATCATGGCGCGACAATTGTCGCGCTCATACTCGGCGATGCCGATTTGCGCGCGGCATGGGAGCAGGAACTCGATGTCATGAGAACGCGCATCAAGACCATGCGCGATATGCTTTCGCAGGAATTGACGAGCCTGACCGGCGTCGATCATGGATTCATCGCAGGACAGAGAGGGTTATTCGCGAAACTCGGTCTGACGCCTGCGGAGGTTGCCTACCTTCGGCAGGTCCACCACATCTATATAACATTGAGCGGACGCATGAACATCGCGGGGCTTTCAGCGAATAATGTCAGGCGCGTCGCCGAAGGCATAGCCGCCGCACGAGCCCGCGCCGCCGCATAGGATCACCATGGATTTTCAGGTTCTGATCTCGGGCGCAGGCCCTGTCGGTTTAACACTGGCGATGGATCTGGCACGCCGGGGCATTCGCGTCGGCGTTGTCGAGATGCGCCGGCGCGGAGAGTTGCCAAGCGTGAAATGCAACCATGTTGCATCGCGAACCATGGAAGCCTTTCGCCTGCTGGGCGTTTC
Organism: Pseudomonadota bacterium; assembly: GCA_040389405.1. Classification (GTDB taxonomy): domain Bacteria; phylum Pseudomonadota; class Alphaproteobacteria; order Micropepsales; family Micropepsaceae; genus Rhizomicrobium. The sequence continues at coordinate 1,162,041 of JAZJZY010000003.1, forward strand.
CGATCAGGTGAGGAGTGCCGGCCTGCCGCCGGACTATCCGAACGATTGCGTTTATCGCACGACCGTTACCGGCGATGAGATCACCCGGGTACCGATCCCTTCCGCGGCCGAGCGGCGGATCAATTTCGATGGCCCCGATACCTGGTGGCCGACCCCCGAGCCGGCCCATCGCATCAATCAGATCTATCTGGAGCCGATACTGTTTGCACACGCTCTGGCACAGCCAAACATATCGATATTCAGCGAAACGGAATTGGTGGCGCTGGAGCAGGACGACACCGGTGTGACCGGCCATATCCGGAAAATCGGAGAGTCCGGCACTACCACGTTGAAGGCTGAGATTCTGGTGGGCTGCGACGGCAGCCGCTCCATTGTCCGCCATGCGATAGGCGCCAAATTGGTGGGCGATGCGGTCGTGCAGCGGGCGCAATCCACCTACATTCGCGCCCCGCAGTTGCTGTCGCTCATACCAGGCAGGCCCGGCTGGATGAACCTCTCGCTCAATCCTCGCCGATCCGGCAACACGATAGCGATCGATGGCCGCGAGACCTGGTTGATTCACAATTATCTTTACGAGAATGAGCTGGATTTCGACGCCATTGATCGGGACGCCTCGATAAGGACCATTCTGGGCGTAGGCCCCGATTTCGAGTACGAGATCATCAGCAAGGAAGATTGGATCGGCCGCCGGCTAGTGGCGGACCGGTTCCGCGACCGCCGCGTTTTCATTTGCGGCGACAGCGCGCATCTCTGGGTCCCCTATGCGGGGTACGGCATGAATGCGGGGATAGCCGACGCCATGAACCTTTCCTGGCAGATCTCCGCCCGCCTGCAGGGCTGGGGAGGAGATACGATTCTCGACGCCTACATGGCGGAACGGGGCCCGATTACCGAGCAGGTATCGCATTTCGCGATGAAACATGCCTTGGGCGCCATCCGTCATCGCCGCGAGGTCCCGGCCACAGTCGAGGCCCCGGGCCTTCAGGGGCAGCAGGCGCGCGAGGAATTCGGAAAAGCAGTTTATGATTTGAATGTCCGGCAATATTGTTGCGGCGGATTGAATTTCGGCTATTTCTACGATCAATCCCCGATAATCGCGTATGACGGCGAGAGCCCACCCTCCTACTCCATCGATATGTTTACGTCCTCGACGGTGCCAGGCTGCCGTACGCCCCATTTCTGGCTTGCCAATGGGCGGTCGGCCTATGACGCATTCGGCACCGGCTTCACGCTGTTGAGATTTGATCCAGCGATCGATGTAACGCCTCTGATGGACGCCGCCGCCGGCCGGGGCATGCCCCTGACGCTTCTCGACATCCGCACCTGCGAACGGTTGGATGTGTTCCGGGAAAATCTGCTTTTGTCGCGGCCGGATCGTCACGTGGCCTGGCGAGGCGAACGGCTACCCGACGATGCCAGGCAGCTTGTTGAAATTGTCTGCGGCGCCTAGCTCAGGAGCCCGCAGGCAGGTTCGTCACCATGATCCGGTAATTGTGGACTGCGATGTCCTTGAAGAGACCCGCTACGGCATAGGGATCGGCGTTGGCCAGATCGCTTGCTTTGGACAGATTCTCGGCTTCCAGCAAGACAAGACTGCCCATCGGACTGCCCGACGCGGATAATAACGGTCCCGCCAGAAGAAGTTGCCGCCCAAGCCCCTTGCGATAGGCGATGTGCGCATCGCGAAATTGCGGCCGGATGTCGCCAGGATTATCGCGGTCCAAATAGGTGACGGCAAACAGCATCTTTTTCTCCCCAATGGCGGCCCGCTGCGGCGCATTTTCTCCTTATTCCGGCGATTTGAAATGCCTCACCGGATTGCTGAGGCGGCCAAGACCGGTGATTTCAACACTGATGACCGGTTCGCTGCGAGACAGATCCAGCGACAAATGCCCGCGCGGATATTTTCCCACGCCCTTTCCGGTCGTGCCGCAATGAAAAATATCCCCCGGCTCCAGGGTAAAATAGCGGCTCGCCTCCGCGACAATCTCTTCGATGGGAAACTGGTAGTTGCTTGTCGAATCGACCGTTAGCGGCTCGCCATCCGCATAGGCGCGCACCTCCAACTTGTTGGGATTCTCAACCTCGTCGGCGGTTGTAAGCCAAGGCCCCATTGGCCCGAACGTATCGGAGCCTTTGGATCTTGTATGATATGTAAAATAAAGTTCGTTGTCGTTCGCATCGCGGCGACGGCGCCAATTCATATGCACCGGCTCCACATTATTGGGGACCATGTCAATCGCGATGGAGTCGTACTGAAACTTCAATCCCGTCGATGTAACGTCATTGACGATGGTATAGCCGAATATGTAATCGCGCGCCTGTTCGGCAGTGATATTTCTGCATGATCTTCCGATAATGACACCCAGCTCCAGCTCGGGAATTGTGCGGCCATAGTTGCTACCGATCAGAATTGGCTTGTTATGTCCAGTCAGCGCGGATGGCGGTTTGAGAAAGAACATCGGCACGGTCGGCTTGACGTGTGCAATTTCCGTGAGTGCCTGGTTGTTGAATGCAACGCCAAATATCTTTGACGGCCTCGTTACGGGAGCGAGCCAGTCGGCACTTTCCAGGTCTATTTTCTGAATGCCGGACATTCCTGCTTGTTGCGCAGCCCGCACCTTATCCAATTCCTTAGGGCCCGCTTCGATGAGCGCCAAGTTCGTTGCCGGCGCCGAGCCGAGTCCCGCAGAACGATACAGGTCCGCCAAGCTGCCCGCGGATTTTTCGTTAACACGCAGGATTGGCGTGGCAAGCCCGTCGACAAGAATCGTACCAAATTTCATGAAATTCCCTCTCCGATCTATTTGTTTTCGAATTGCCGCGCGCGCACCGCCAGGTCGTCAAGCACCTCGTCGATTCGATCGGTCATCCCTTGTGTGGGGTAGTCACGGTAGTAGGCTGTAACCCGCCTGACCGGGTCGCCTTGATAGAATCTCTCATAGAGAGATTGGCGGCCGGAAAAGCCCGATACACTCGCGTCCCAAGCCAGTCTCAGCAATCGAATGCGTTTCTCGGACGTCAACGAGGCGGTTGAAAAATATTGCTCTACGACATCCGCGATTTCGCCGCTGAATTCCGCATAAGAGGGCGCCGCAACCAATCCACCGGCGGTCAGAGCGCGTACGGTATTTATCATGCGATCATAGCGCTCATAATAATAAATCTGAGAGGTGTGCAAGGGCCAGCGGTTTGGCGCGAAAGTGCCGAAAGGCGTCTGGCTGCCCGTTGCGATTGCCTGGGCGAGCAGCGCGCGATGGCCCTCGACGAACATCAGCAGATCCGCAAGCTGACTCTGGACATTCGGGAAATTGTCGATCTTGGTCGATTTGGCGATATAGATCGCCAAGGCCGCCATGAATTCCGTCTTTGCCAGGGCACGTGTTTGCGTCTGATGCGTGTAATGTTCCGTAAGGAAGGACTGTTTGTACAGTCTGTTGCAACGCTCGACGTCGCGATAAATGAACGCATTTTCCCACGGAATGAATACGTTATCGAACACAATCGTCGCGTCGCCTTCGTCGAACCGGGAGGACAGCGGATGATCCAGGAAATGCCCGGCATTCTGGGGGATCAATGTGGGTCGGCTGATTATCTTTACGCCGGGCGTGGCCACCGATACCGCAAATGCTAATGCGTAGTCGGCCGCGCTTTCGTCATTGGTGACAACGACCGACGGCATGACCAGAATTTCATTCGAGAATTGTGCGAGTGTGCCCACGAGCCGCATGCCATTCACGTAAAATCCGCTATCGGTTTCCCGCACGGTTTTGAGCGCAATATCATTGATTTGCTGGCTGACCGTTCGCGTTCGATCGACCTGCGGATTGACCTGGATATGGGTCATCGTCAGGTCGCGTTCGCGCATATCCTCATAATAGCGACGAACATTTGCACCATAAGAGCGGGTCTCGGTGTCGAAGATTTCAGCGGCGGACGCGATCGCGGCAAGCCCCGCGTTCATGAAGTCCGGGGTTCGTCCGAAAAGCCCGCTGCATTTTTCGGCGACAATCGCGAATGCTTTTCCACGCTCCTCAAGCTCCTTCCGGGAGCGAGGCTCGATGAAAGACAGTGCGACCGGCCGACCGCTTGTCGGAGAAGGGTAGGTCAGCTTCGCCGCGAATGCAGGGTCGTGCTGCATGTCATAAAGCTCAGCGACCGTGTTTGCCGCCCCCGCCAGTCGGGGATCTTTTGTAACGTCCCGGACCCGCTCGCCGTCTATATAGACCGCGCGGTCATCCCTCAGGGATTCTAGATACTGAGCGCCTGTCCGAACCACCGGATTAACCTCCCGAGATCGCCATTGAACCAATCATCTTGTGCGCCCCATCCCTTGATGGGCACCAAGTCAGAAAACACCAGCCGACCCACATCTCCCGTTGCGCTCAGGACGCGTTTTTTGGCGCGCTGCTCGCTGGGGTCCGGCGCACCAGCCTATTGCGCAATTTGCCGATCCCTTCGATTTCAAGTTCCACCAGGTCACCCTCATTCAGAAAAGTGAGAGATTCATAGCCGCAGCCATTTCCAACAGTCCCCAGACCGAACAGATCGCCCGGATATAGTGTTTCGGATTGCGAGACGTGAACCAGCGTGTCGATGACGGAATGCTGCATCCCGCCCGAATGCGTCCGCACGCGTTCCTCCCCATTGACCCTGGCGATCATGGTCAGGGCATTGGGATCCGGAATTTCGTCGCGCGTAACAATCACGGGCCCGATCGCATTGCCCGTATCAAAGTCTTTTCCCTTGGCCGGGCCCAGCCGGAACTGGGTCTCGCGAGATTGAGCGTCCCGGGCGCTGAAATCGTTGAAAATCGTATAGCCGAAGATGGCATCGGCTGCGTTTTCCCGCGTCAAATCCCGCACCGGTCCGGTGACGACGACTGCCAGCTCCAATTCGTAGTCCATCAATTTGGCGTAACTGGGCCAGACAACATCCTCGTCCGGTCCGATCACCGACATCGGATTACCTTTGAAATAGAGCGGCTGATCGAACCAAATCTGCGGAATGACGTCCAAGCCACTGGCGTGAAATTTTGCAAGTGTCGCGGCCGGATCGGGGGTGGCATTGGCGCGAAGCTTCAACGACGAGGCGATGGCTTGGCGAACGTGAAGCTCGTAATTGGCGAAATCGCGAATTTGATTGGGCCGTGGCAAAGGTGCCTTCAACCGAACATTGGCCATCCGTACCGAACAGCTCGCAGGTGCGGAACGAAGCCAGTCCCGGATCGCTTCGATTCCGGCAGAACCAGCCGCGATGACACTGATCATGTCCGTAAAAGCCGGCTTGCCGAAATGCCGCGATGCCCTTTTCAGGTCAAGAATGTCGCCCACTTCCGTCAGAACACCGGGCGCAATCTCCCCTTCTTTTTCGAAAGTGACGAATTTCATTGCCAAATTCCGGTGTTATGCTACTCGTTACCATATATCATATTTCGTTACAAGGCGAGAAATCTAGGTGACGGTGGACCGCGACGGCTTTCGGGACTCGATGGCTCATTTGGGTGCGGCCGTGAATATCGTGACCACGTGTGGCTCGGCCGGGCAGTGCGGCTTTACCGCGTCGGCGATTTGCAGTCTCACAGACGATCCACCCACTCTCCTCGTCTGCATGAACCGTAGCAGCAAGCAGAACACCGCGTTCAAGGCCAACATGGTGGCTTGCATCAACACATTGACGGCGAGCCAGAAAGACCTTTCGGAAATCTTCGCAGGCCGCAAAAACCTTGATATGCAGCAGCGTTTTGCAGCCGCGGAGTGGACAACCATGACGACCGGCGCCGCAGTGCTGAAAGGCGCTCTCGTATCCTTCGATTGCCAGATCGAGCAAATACTTGAGGTCGGTAGCCACAGTTTGTTTGTCTGTCGCGTGCTTGCACTGACACCATGCCGGGATGAAATGGCGCTGATGTATTTCCGGCGCAAATTTCACGCGGTTGGTGACTTGCGCAAGATGAATTGAAACTGGAGTGCGCCGCCCGTGGCTCACAATCGCTATCTCTTGATCGAATTCGTCATCGCATTATCGTCTATCGCCTCGAGGAGAGACTGAATGTCATGAAACATCTTGCCGCTGCTTTCATTTTGGGAATTGTCGCATCGCCCGCCTGCGCGGATGAACCGGACGGCCTCGTTTTACCGCCCGGATTCCACGCGAGCGTTGTTAGCGAGGGGCTCGGACCGATGGTACGCCACCTCGTGTTCCGTGATCGAAATCGCCTGTATGTTTCGACCGAACGCCAGGGGAAGGATGCGGCGAATGCCGGTATCATCGCCCTGCATCTGGACAGCCGCCACAAGGCCGACAAGGTGGAGCATTTCAGCACAATCGATAACGGCACCGGAATTGCGTTCGATAGAGGCGCACTTTACGCCGCCTCGGCTAGCGGAATTTATAGATTCCGGTTTTCTGGTAATGAATTGGTCCCCTCGGCGCAACCGGAAACGATCGTCGGTGGCGTGCCGTCCCGCACGCCGCTCGTTTTCGATGGCAAGGGTGGGCTGTTCCTGGCGGTTAACAGCGGTTCGAATTTCTGCGTTGCGGCCAACTCGACCGAAGGCATCGGGCCAGTCAGCCGGTTGCCAAAAGATTACAAGCCGACCGGTCCGAAGCCGTGTCCCAGCCTGGCCGTGCGCGGTGGCGTGTGGCGTTTCGATGCGACCAGGACG
>JAZJZY010000003.1:1168718-1465156 GCA_040389405.1 Pseudomonadota bacterium
ACGAATCAGCATTTCCTGACCGATGGAGAACACTTCGCCACCGGGCTTCGCGACCTGAATGCGCTTGCCTGGTCGCACCGCAGCGATGCTCTTTACGGTGTCATGTATGGACGCGACGGGACAAATCAATTCTGGCCCAAACTGGTGAGCCTCGCCGATGATGCCAACATCTCAGACGAAATGTTCCGCATCACCAAGGCAACGGACATGGGCTGGCCCTACACATATTACGATGCGGCAAGACATGTGCGGCTGACGGCGCCCGAATATGGCGGTGATGGCAGAACGCCGGTCACGGAGAGCCAATATGCGACGCCGACAGTAGCGTTTCCCGCCCATGTCGCGCCACAGGCTATTGCTTTCTATGATGGCCATCAGTTTCCTGCCGCCTATCGCCGCGGCGCCTTCATCGCGTTTCACGGCGCCGGTGGCGATCTGCCGGAGGGTCATGACGACGGCTATAATGTCGTCTTCGTGCCGCTCGACCGAAACGGAAAGGCCGGCGCACCGAAAATCTTTTGCGATGGATTTGCCGGACCGGCGAAGACGAACCGGAATGGAAGCCGTGCGAACTATCGGCCGATGGGACTTGCCGTGGGGCCGGATGGTGCACTTTACGTCGCCGAATCTCAGAAGGGCAGAATCTGGCGCATATCGTATGGAACGTAGCGGGCCGGCTGCCCCGGGTATCGGCATTACCCGCTTGACTGATTTGCCGCCGAGTTGGGCCAAGCAGCGCAGAATGCTAGGTATCTCGAACCCGTCGCTGAGCAATGTCGAACCAGTCTCCGCCCGATTTCGCAACTGGTGTCGGGAAAAATTTAAGGGACGCCTGAGACAATCAACCAACTATACACTAGATCGCCCGCGATCTCGGGATCTGAGACTGCTAGACTTCGGTCGCTCGCCAAATTCAGCCCGAAGAAGCCGTTTTATCCGCTCTCCCGCGAAAATGCGTTTCGAACGAAGTGTGTGGCGGGCCCGGCAGGACTCATATTTCCCGCTTTTTCTAATTATTTACAACTACATAGATTGTGATAGCGCCATCAGTACCAACAAGTGTTCCAACATAGAAATTCATTGCATGCAGAACTCATATTTCTGACTAAGCAATAAGCTACGCAGCGATGTCCGCTTTGATTGTATTTCTGTCGGATAGCAGTCTTCGGCTTATGTCCACTTTCCGTTGAAAGCAGACGTCAAGCTATGGCCGCTTTCCACTAAAAGCAGTCATTGGATTTGATGCTCGTGGAATGTCCCAATCGTCTCGCCGCTTTTGTGCATAACAAATGAGAAAGGTGTTAGGTGCATTTGCCGCTCCTATCGGATGATTTCCCGCCAATCCAACACTTCGGTGAAATCTTAGTGAGTTACAAAAAATACGCCCGGGTGCTGGAACCCGGGCGTTAAGTTCGGCGTCACTCGCGGGGAGGTGAATGACGCTTCCCGGCATCCGATATGAGCGGGGAAACAATAGCCGTCTCTGATATTAGTCCATTGCATCTCATACATCTTCGCCTTTCCAGGACCCGCTTGGCGACTACATCTTGAAGCGGAAGCCTGCACGGAATGTCCGACCGAGCACGTCGAATTGCGCAGAGCTGGCTGGTGAGTACAACCAGGTCGCGTGCCCGGTCGGGCCGGGGGGCACGACGGCCGGGTCCTTGTTGAAGAGGTTGCGGACGTTGACGTAGACTTCGTACTGGCCGTCCCCACCGAACATGTAGCTTGCGGCCAGGTCGAAGTAGGTCGCGCCGTCCACCTGGATATTGTCGTAGGTGGGGTGGTTCGCCGTTGAAGTCGGGCAGCCGGACGAGCACTCGATGAAGCTGTTGTCAATGACGCTGGGGGTGACGCCGCGCATCGCACCGGTCAGCGAGAGCGGACCGTTCAGGTAGTTGATGGATAAGTTGAAGCGCCAATCGGGTTGAGCGACCGAACCGACGCGCTCAGTCACGATCGCGCCAGGCAAGCCTGAATTGACGGTGTAGTTTATGTAGTTGGTGGCCAAACCACGGATGCCCACCGCGCCATCCATGCCGGAGAACAGGTCGGCCAGTTGGAAGCGGTAGCTGGTTTCGAAGTCCAGCCCCTTTGTGCTCTCCGAAGCCAAGTTCAGAGGCTTGACGACGATATCGTACTGGCGGGAGCCGCCCGGGGTTGCGGTGATCAGCGCGCAAGCTGTCTGGTTGCCGGAAGCACACAGATTGACGATCTGTTGGACCGTCAAGCTGCTTATCGCGCCGCTGATGTCGACCTTGTAGAAGTCGATCGATGCGTTGAAGCCCGGCAGGAAGGTCGGCTGAAGCACCATGCCGACGCTGTAGGTTTTGCCGATTTCCGGAGCGAGGTCGGGGTTGCCCGAAGACAACTGTCGGGCCGTTCTCGGGGCGCCGGTCGTCGGATCCTGGAAAGAGGCCTGTGCCTGGAACACGCCGGCGTAACGGTCGGCGAGATTCGCTTCACGCACGTCGCGAGACACGATGCCGCGGAACCGCACGCTGTCGATAGGCGAATACTCAGCGCCGATCTTCCATGTACCATAGGTTCCGGTGTCGTACTTCACAGCACGGGCGGCAGCGTTGATATCCAGCGACTTCGCCCAGGTCTGGTCCTTGGCCAGCGGAACAACGGTCTCGATATAGGCGTCCGACACTTTGTAGCCGCCGATCGTCGGCAGACCACCAGTGGTGTCCCAATTACCCGTGCTGGCTTGCGTGACGGCGTCGGCGTAGCCGTTGGCCGATTCCGTGCGATGTTCGGCGCCGAAAGCCAGCGAGACCGGGCCCGCCCAAATTTCAAACGGTTCGCCCGTGATGTTGAAGCTGGCGACATTCTCTTCGAAGTGGCTGTGCTGGTTCGGATTGCCGGTTACATAGTTGATCTGAGCCAGGCTGTTCACACCGGTGCCGAACAGGTCATAGGGAACGCAACCGTTCGTTGGGTTGGTTAGGGTCGAGCGACAGACGATCGAGCCGTTCGGCGCGCGCACCGCGTCGATCGCCTGATTCCAGTTCGTCAGCTGGGTGGCGTTTGTCGCGGTGTTTGCCAGGGTGGCGCGCGCATACTGATAATAGGCGTTGAGTTTCCAATCTGTGCCGAAGGCGCCGAACTTGCCGTCGACGCCGACGACACCGCGCAAATAGCCGTGCTCGGCATGGGCGCCTGAAACTGGGTTATCGCTCTTGAGCGTGCCGAACGGCACCGAGGTGAGGCCGAGCGCTGTGATGCGGGACGCAAGCGAGGCCGGCATGTAGGCGTTGTCGGCGCGAACCGTCAGGGTGTTGCCAAAGGTGCCAGAGAAATATCTGGTGTCAGTGTCCAGGTGGGACACCATCCCCTCGGCAAAGACGTTCCAGTCATCCGCAACGTCATAACTGACGCGCGTGAACAGGTTCTGCCGGTTCTGCCGAGGAACCAGACTGTCGTCCTGCTTGCCGCGGGGGGCGTTGTCGCCTTGGGTACCGCCCGACATGACCGGATCGGAGACGATGGATCCGAAGTTGAGATTGTACATCGTGCCGCCAGGGCCGAACGCGATCCCGCGCAGCGATGCACAGGTCGAGGTCCCCGAGCAGGCGATGGCGCCGCCGGAGGTCGCCGTGCTTAAGACCACGTTCGGCCGGCGCAGGACCAGCGGCTGGCCGTTGGTCGCCGTATAGGCCGGGTTGTTCATGAATGCCCAGCCGGCTGTGGCCCAGTCGCGGTTGCCGGGATTATAGATGCCGTCTTCCCTCGAGGCTTCTCCGCTGAGCAGGAAATGTCCGCGGTCGTTGGCGAATCCGACGCCGTAGCTCAAATCGGCTTTCCACTGGCGGTCGTCGCCATAGGTTGTTTCGCCGCCCGAGAAATCGCCCTTGAGGCCGGTGAATTTGGTGTCGAGCACGAAGTTGACGACGCCCGACAGAGCGTCCGAGCCGTAGGAGGCCGAGGCGCCGCCCGTCACGACGTCGACGCGCGAAATCAGCTGCTGCGGCAGCTCGCTGACATCGACCACGCCGGTGTTGATCATGCCGCCGACGCGGCGGCCATCGAGCAGGGTCAGGGTGCGGACATCGCCGATGCCGCGCAGATTCAGCGAGTTGATCCCCTGACGGCCCGCCCCAACTTGGGTCGAGGTCACCGTCGGGGTTTGGCTGCCCGAAATTGCCGGAAGCGTGTTCACAAAGTCGGCGATATTCGGTGTGGCCGACTTTGAAATTTCATCAGCGCTGACGATCGATACTGGCGTCGGAGATTCGTACCCGTCCCGTTGAACGCGCGAACCTGTCACGACAACGACTTCAGCCTCCTGCTTCGACGGGTCGCTCGGAGGCGCGGGCGTTTGCGCGATGGCCGAACTCGCGGTCAAAAGCGCGCTGACGCACACCGATACCCTTAGCAAAGTAGTGAAACAAACTCTTGGAGTCAGTACTTTGGATTTACGCGACACAGAACAGGACATATTTTCCCCCTCAATTTAAAAATTGGAACAATGCTTCGAGCACCACCTTGGTGACCTATAATCGTCGCGCACGACGCGTGAGCCAGACGACGAGCCCCTCGACAACGGCTGAACTGACAGGCGCCTGCGCGTAGGCAGCGCCGGAAATCGGAAGCGCCGTAGCGCAGACCGATGACTTCGGCGATTTGGCGAAGTGAGCTCTGGTACTCGGCATAGTGTGTAGCCCCCGGAAACAGCCATAGAAACTTGATGGATCGGCTGCGAGGCGTGTCGCGGTTTTCATTCGCGAACGGTCGAAGCGTCGATCTCACAGCGACACAACTCCCAGCGTCGCCTTCAGTAGTAGATAGGGGGCTTCAACAATCTGATACGAATTTCCGACAGATCGCGATTTGATGCATTAAGAATTTGAATTATCTACTGTTTTTCTGCTTTATTGAGCGACTGCTGGATCAATTGATGTGCCAATTGCACACATTCGCGATGGGCTTTGTGCTGTAACATGCACAACTCTTTCGGGGGCCGATACGTGCGCGGCCAAGCGCATTTCTTTACCGTTCTCATGTCGGCTTGGCTTATTGGCCAGATGGTCACGCTGATGCAGAGGCCAGCCAGACATCAACTATTCCGTGCGTATGGGAACTGTTGCCGGAAATATCCCCACGGTTGCCGGTGAGGCGCAGATATCCAATCCGTCCTATTCAGTATCCGATGATTCCGCCGGCAGTTGCGCTCAGTGACCTGTTGGCCGAAGAAAGAAAAGGCGGCCACGGCATCGCGCCGTGACCGCCTTTATTTGATCCGGTCGCCGCTCGCGCCTAGAAGACGATCTTCTCCTCCAGATTCTTCTCGACCTCGGGACGGGTGTACCAGAGAGTCCGCAGAGTCTTGTCCTGCAGGAATTTCAATTGGTCGTCGCGGTGCGGCGAGCCCGGCTGGCTGGACGAGCCATAAGACATCGCGCCGACAGCCTTGATCGGGGTCGAGAACTCCACCAGCGACACCCAGGTTTCGCCGTGACGCGGCACGCGGATGCCGTCCTTGGCCAGCGGGCTCCAAGTGATGACCCGGAACACGCCCATATTGCCAAACCCCCCGTTGCCGGGAAGGTTCAGCTTGCCGCCGCCGCCGGCGTTGAACTTCGCCACCTCTCCGAACGGGCGGTCGATGCGGCCGTACAGCTTCTTGGTATCAGCGATCGCGGCCTTCAGCATTGTCAGGGACTGGGCCGGGTCCTTGATGCCCCTCGGCGTGTCGATCGGAGCGTCCGCCGACCAAGGTGTTTTGTAGTTGGCATCGCTGATGAAGTTGGGCCCCGCGAACTTGCCGGCCCAGACCTCGAACAGCAGGGCGGCCTTGGAGTCTGCGTCGTTCTGGCGGTTCCAATCCTTGAAGAGCTGTACTGCCTGCTGGACTTCGGGGTCCGGGTCCGAAGAGGCGGCGGCGACTAGGTCGTCCATCACCCGGTCGGCCATCAGCACATGGGTGTTGAGCTTAGATATGACGAAGCCGTCGAACGAGATCTTCCCCGGGTCGGCCATCATGTGGTTGGACTGCTGGCCGCGCAGTGAGACCGGACCCTCGTTGTACATGTATTTGGGATAGTCCTTGTATTGGATCGCCTGCGGGTAGGTGCTGACCCAGGGCGGGTCGTTGGTGTTTTGCACGTAGCCGCTGGCCGGGTCGTTGACCTTGGGCAGGTCGGTGTAAACGTGCATATCCTTGTCGCTCCACAGGGTCGCGGAAGTGTCGCCCGGCAAGTTGCCGGCCCAGTAGTTGCGGTCGCCTGCCGGATGCTTGGGCAGCACGCCGTTGTACAAATACTGGATGTGCCCTTCCTTGTCGGCATAGACGATGTTGAAGGACGGAACCTGAAGCCGCTTCATGATCGTCTCGTACTCGGCGAAGCTCTTGGCCTTGCCCATGTCCCAGTACTGTAAGAGGCCGAACGGACGGTCGAGGCCGGCGACGCGCAGGGCCATGGTCTTGCCGGCGCTGTTGGCGAACACCGGGCCGTGCACACTCTGGCGCGTCTCGAAGGTTTCGGTTTTGAGGCTGCCATCGGGCTGGCGGACCTTGAGACTCTTGGTGGCGGTCTTGAACGGCAGGACCTTGCCGTCGAACAGATAGCCCTTGCCGTCTGGCGAGAGCTTGAGCTCGTAGTTGGTCGAGCCGAGGATGCTGTTGACCGTGTTGGTGAAGCCCATCCGGTCGTTGAACATGAAGCGCAGCACCGGCAGGCCCACCTGGGTGGCGCCATAGGCGTGGAAGCCCGGCGCGTTCAAGTCCATCTCGAAATAGGTGGTGAAGGCCGGCTCCCAGGCCAGGTGCGGGTTGGCGAGCAGCATGGAATTGCCGCTGGCCGACTTCTTGGGCGCGACGGCCCAGGCGTTGGAGCCGTCGGCGTCGTTGGCCTCCATGGTGCGGCGCTCGGGCGCGACATAGAGGTAGTTGAACATGCGGTGGGCGTGGGCCACCACGTCGACGCCGTTGACCGGCAGCACCGAACGGGCAGCGGGGTCGAGCTTGTCGGGATGCTTCTTGCCGTAGGCGTTCATGCCGGCGGCGAAGGCGTCGAGGTCGGCGCGGAATTTAGGCGGCTGGAGCTTGTACCAGGCGGTGGCGCGCTCGTAGACGTCGTTGGCGATCGCCCACTTGTCGGACCGCACCTCCGACGCACCGTAATACTCGGCCGCCCGGCCGCGGGCCTCGGCATACAGCTTCATCACCAGATCGCCGTGGTTCTCCATCGTGGCGTAGCCGAAGCCGTAGAACATCGAGGCTTCGTCCTTGCCGTAGACGTGCGGCACGCCATAGGTGTCGACCAGTATCTCGCCCTTGGGGGCGGGCGCCTTCTGGGCTTGCGCCAGACCAAGACCCGCCGAAATCGACCCGACTAGGAAAAGCGCAAGCGTGAGATGTCTCAGTTGCATGGGCTGCTGTCTCCGGTTGTTCGGGGATGAAGCGCCCCGGGAAATGAATGGTTGAAGGCGGCGGACAAGCCGCCGCCCGCTTTGCTCAGATACCTGCCGGCCGGCGTACGACCAGCGACTTGCCGTAATAGGACGACAGGGTGACGTTCGGGACGCGGTGAACCTTGCGGCCAGTGTTGCTCATGAAGGTCACCTCGACGGTCACCTTGGTCTGGTTCGGCAGGCCGAAATGCACCGGAATGATGTCCTGCACGCCATAGCCGCCGCCGCTTGAAACCTCGGCAGCGCCGAGGATCTTGCCGTGCTGGTCGTAGACCCGCACCTCCGCGCCCGCCTGGGTGTAGTGCCCTTTGGCGTCCAGCACCATGACAGCCAGGCTGTGCGCCGCGGCCGCCTTCGGCAGATTGTTGTGGAACAGGAACTGGCCACCGGCCGCTGTGTAGCCACGGGTGATCGACAGATCGAGGGCGCCGTCGTTGTCATAGTCGACCCACTCGGCCCCGTGGTCGGACCTGTTGAGCGCGCTGTCGGTCGTGATGACGTTCACGAACCCCTTGCCGCCCTGGTTGTGGAACAGGGCGTCGTGCGGCTGCTGCTCCCCGCGAGGTCCGGTATAGGAACTGATGAAGAGGTCCGGGAAGCCGTCATTGTCGTAGTCGCCCCAGCTCGCGCCCACCGCATGGTTCTCCACCGCCACGCCCATCTCTTCGGCGGTGTTGGTGAAGGTACCGTCGCCATTGCTGTGCCACAGCACATTGCGCCCATAGTTCGGGACGAAGATGTCGAGATTGCCGTCGGCGTCGTAGTCGCCGATGGCGCAGCCCACCCCGCCTTCCTCGGCGGTCCGGCTCGGCAGGTCCATGTGCAGCGCCGGGGCGACGTCGGTGAAGGTGCCGTCGCCGTTGTTCCTCAAGAGCGCGTCGGCTTTGCCGGACTGGTTGCCTAGGAAGAGGTCCAGCAGACCGTCCTTGTTGTAGTCGAACCAGCAGGCGCCCACCGTGGAGCTAAAGACGGTGACGGCGCCGTCGGTCATCACCTGAACGAACTTGCCGCCTTCGTTGTGGAACAGCTTGTTTTTGCCGATGCGGTCGGTGGCGTAGAGGTCGACCTTCCCGTCGTTGTCGTAGTCGATGAAGTTGCTCTGCCGCGAGCTTCTGCCGGGGAATTCGACACCCATCTCCGGGGCGACATTCACGAACTTCTTGCCGTCCAGATTGTGGAACAGGGAGCTGACGCCCTTCGGGTCCGCCGATCCCGAGTAAAGGTCAGGCCAACCATCGCCGTCGTAGTCACCCCAGCTCAGGCCCCGGGATTCCTTGCCGATCGTCGGCAGTCCCATCTCGGCGCCTACGCTGACGAACTTCCCATGGACATTGCGGAACAGGCGGATCTCGCCGCTCTGCGAGGAAACGGCCAGGTCCAGCCAGCCGTCCTTGTCGAAGTCCGCCCAAGCATTGGAATAGGTGTTCGGTTTGTTGAACAATTCCGTCTGGACCGGCGTGAAAGTCGTGCCCGGTATCGCGATCACCTGGGCCACGGGTTGCGCCAGCGCGGTTCCGGCCAGCAGCAGAGGTAGCGTCAGAAATCCCACCTTGACGATTCGTATCATGACCAATTCTCCAATAGAGCTTTTTTTCAAACCTCGGCGTCACCCAACGCGTTGAACTTGCGCGAGTCATTCATCAGCAGCGCCGTCGCTAGCGAGATCGCGCAAACCCCGGTGACGTACCAATAGAAGTGGGACTCGTTGCCGGCGCTCTTGAAGGCCAGCGCGACATTCTCGGCCGTGCCGCCGAAGATGGCGTTGCCGATGCCATAGGAGAGACCGACGCCCAGGGCGCGGACATGGACCGGGAAGAGCTCGGCTTTGAACAGGCCGCTGATCGAGGTGTAGAACGCGCTGACCAACAGACCGGCCAGCACCAGGCCGAACGCCGAGGTGGCGCTCGTCACGGTCGCGAGAGCCATCAGGAGCGGCATGGTCAGCAGCGTGCTGAGGATGCCGAACAAGATCAGGTTGTTGCGGCGGCCTATTCTGTCCGCGAGCGCGCCGAACAACGGCTGCACCAGCATGAACGGGATCAGCACCGCCGACATGATCGAGGTGGCCAGGCCCTTGTCCATCCCGGCGGTCAGGACGAGGTATTTCTGCATGTAGGTAGTGAAGGTATAGAAGCTCAACGAACCGCCGGCGGTCAGGCCCAGCACGCAGAAGAAGGCGGGCATGTGCTTGAACAATTCTTTCATCGAGCCGGCATCCTTGTGGCGCGTCTCGGCCGACGAGGTTTCGAGCATGGCGTGGCGGAACAGCAGGATCAGCACCGCGCCAAGCGCCCCGACCGCGAAACCAATGCGCCAGCCATAGACCTTCATCGCGCTTTCCGGCAGCAGGTGCAGCAGCAGCAGCACCATGCCGGTGGCGCAGAGTTGGCCGCCGACCAGGGTCACATACTGGAAGGACGCGAAGAAACTGCGGTTCTTCGGCCCAGCGACTTCGGACAGGTAGGTCGCGGCGGTGCCGTACTGGCCGCCGGTCGAGAAGCCCTGGACCATGCGGCCGATCAGCAGCAGCGCCGGCGCCAGTACCCCAACCTGCGCATAGGTCGGCAACACGGCGATCAGCAGCGACCCCGCGCCCATCATCAGCATCGACACCACCATGCCCTTCTGACGGCCATGGCGATCGGCGAAGCGGCCGAAGAACCATCCCCCGATCGGGCGCAGGATGAACCCCACCGCGAAGATCCCGCTGGTCGCCATCACCTGCACCAGTGGGTCGCTCTGGGGGAAGAAGGCCGACGAGAAATAGAGCGCGGTGAACGCATAGATGTAGAAGTCGTACCACTCGATGAGATTGCCCGCCGAGCCCGCTATGATCGCCTTCATCCGCTGACCCGTAGAAAGGTCCGACTTAGGGACCTCATTGGCGCCGGTTGTCATCGAACTCCCAGTCGCCGAACCGGACTGATCGCGCATGCCTGTGGCAGTCACTCCCCCATCCGTCGGACAAACTTGATATGTTGCAGCGTCACTGTCAGCGCAACGGCCGGACGACATAGGGCCTGTTGCCCCGAGATGTCTCAACTTGAGGTCACGCCTTTTTTCTCCAATCATATTATTAATTACACTCAATTTCTTGACCACAGTGGTTGATGTCACTTTAGGACGCTCTATTATTCGACGCAGCGACTTGCCGGCCGAAAAACACGTCAAACCTATTGACTGAGATTGCCCAACCCTCCCCCAGCAGCGGCGCCGCAACTGCGCGCTATTTTGTTTCCCCCTGAACTAATGAGAAACAGAAATACAAGGCCGCCGCGTTTTCCGCTTATCTATTTGTAATAACTGAATATAATTGACGACATACGCCCGCACACCGAGTCGACGTGTGCCGATTTGGAGCCATACGAACTTTGTAGTGTGTGCTATGGGAAACAGATGCTCTTGAAGGTGCTCTCAGCTCGATATCGACCGCTCACGGCCGCAGCTGCGCTGTTTCTGTCGGTTTCGGTGCTGATCGTCGCTGTATCGACCCGATGGATCGACGTGAGAGCGCGCGAACAGGCAGATCTAACAGCAGCGGAACAGGCCGACAAGAAGGCGCGGCTTTTGGCAAGCGAACTGCAGAAGTTTCGCCTTCTGCCTGTCGTTCTAAGTGAATACCCGGACCTTCACGCCGTGCTTGACGGCGGCGACCCGAACGCCGTTGCGAGCCTTAACAACAAGCTGGAGTTTCTGGCCAAGAACACCAGAGCTTCGGCGATATACGTTATTCGCCGCGATGGCCTCACCCTGGCGTCGAGCAACTGGCGATCGCCTGGCAGCTTTGTCGGCCAGAATTTCAGTTTCCGTCCGTATTTTCGAGGCGCTTTGGCGTCCAGAGAGGCTGACCTGTTCGCGGTGGGTTCGGTTACCGGCGCTCCGGGCCTGTTCGTTGCGCGGCGCATCGACGAGGGCAGCCGAGCCTTGGGCGTAGTCGTGGTCAAGATCGACTTCGCCGAACTGGAAGCGCAGTGGGCGCGCGAGCTGGGACGCACGATGGTCATCGATTCGCACGGCGTGGTGATTATTACAGGTTATGATCCCTGGCGGTTTCGCTCCACGCGCGCCGTGTCGGCCTCGGAAAGAGAGGAATTTCGCAGCACACTTCAGTTTGGTTCGCTGGGGCTCGCCCCGCTTGGGCTGACGCGGGAAGTCAATGGCGACCTGCGTCTGCCGGACCACAGTGACACCCATCGCGTTGCCGAAACACCGACCGCGATGCATGGGGCTCGCCTGTTTTATTTCGAACCTCTGGAGCCCGCACGAGCCCGTATTTCTCCGAACGTGCGTCTGATCGCCCTAATTAGTCTGGCGGTCGCCGCGGGCATACTTGCGATCTTCTGGTGGCTGCACATCGGGCGGCTCGTCCAGGCGGATCGGCGGCATCTCCTGGAAGCTGAAGTATCGTTGAGGACATCCGAACTCAAACAGGCCAACAATCGCCTGCGATCTGAATCTCATCGCCGTATGTCGTCCGAGGCGCGCTGGCGCGCCGCTCGAGAGGAGTTGGCTCAAGCAAACCGGCTGGCGGTTATCGGACAGATCACCACTGGCATCGCTCATGAGGTCAATCAACCGGTCGCTGCAATTCGTGCATTTGCCGAGAACGCTCGCCAACACCTGAACCGAACCGACATTGCCCGTACGGACTCGCGCCTCAACGACATCATCGATCTCACCGACCGCATCGGTCGGATCACAACAGAACTCCGCAACTTCGCCAGACGCGGCGCGCCGGTGGTCAGCGAGGCTCCGCTCGGCGAAGCAATCGACGGCGCTATTCTGCTGATCGCGGACCGCATCAGGGCAGAGCAAGTCACCCTCGAGCGCTCCCCTCTGCCGACGGAGATTACTGTCATCGCGGACAAAACGAGGCTTGAGCAAATTCTCATCAACCTGGTGCAGAACGCCTTAGACGCCCTTCGGCACACATCCGATCCACACATAGCGATCCTGGTGAATACCGATGACGCCGTGACCGTCACTGTCACCGTAGCCGATAACGGTCCCGGCGTGCCGGCCGCCATGACGTCGAAGCTTTTCGCGCCCTTCGCAACCGACAAGCCGGACGGGCTCGGACTTGGCCTAGGCATCGCGCGCGACATAGCTCGTGCATTTGGCGGCGCGCTGAATCTTGTAGAATCGCCGCTGGGCGGCGCTGCATTTTGCATCACCTTGAGGCGCGCCGCATGAAACTACCCATCCAGTCCTCTCTCTCGTCGATCATGTTTATCGAGGACGATAGCGAACTTCGACGCGCCATCGTCGAAGCCCTGGAACTCGCTGGTTTATCGCCCCTGCCGCGAGAAGACGCGCAATCGGCTCTGACTGGCCTGGACGCCGATTTTCCCGGCGTGGTGGTGTCCGACATTCGCATGGCCGGAATGGACGGGCTCGAGCTGTTTGCGCATATTCGCACCATCGATCCGCAGATTCCGGTGATCCTCATCAGTGGCCATGCCGACATACCCATGGCCGTTCAAGCGCTCCGGGATGGTGCCTTCGACTTTCTGACCAAACCCTTTCCCCTCGAACGTCTCGTTGGCGCAGTCAGCCAGGCGCTGGATCGGCGCCGTTCAGTGATCGAAAACCGGAGAATGCGCGCCGCGGCAGAGGCCGTCACACAGTCGAGCAGCCCATTAATCGGCGAAAGTGCGGCGATGATCGGACTTCGGGAAACCATCAATCATGTCGCCAAAACCGACCTCGACGTGATGATCGAGGGCGAGACCGGCACAGGCAAGGAACTGGTCGCGATGCAACTGCACAGGCTTGGCCGCCGCCGGGGGCGGCCGTTTGTGGCCGTGAATTGCGGCGCGGTGCCGGACGCCTTCGCCGAAGCCGAGCTGTTCGGCCACGCGCGCGATGGCTCGGGCTATCGCAGGCCTCAGCACGTCGGCCGCATCGAGGCCGCCGACAAGGGCACCTTGTTCCTCGACGAAATCGACAGCATGAGCCCATCGGTTCAGGTCAAGCTGTTACGAGTTCTAGAAGAACGGGAGGTGACATCGCTGGGCGGAGGCGAGCCGAGGCCTGTCGACCTGCGCGTTGTATCCGCCGCCAAACGGGATCTGCGCGACGCGATAAATCAAAACCAGTTTCGCCAGGATCTTTTCTACCGACTCGACGTAGTGCACATTCGGTTACCCCCATTGAGGGAACGACGAGCCGACATCATGCCCCTGTTCGCGCACTTTGTTGCCAAAGGCGTAAAGCGGCTGGGCGGCGGCGACTTCGTGATGAGCGATGGAGTGCGCCGGCGTCTGATCGAACATGACTGGCCAGGCAATGTGCGGGAGCTACGAAATTTTGCCTTCAGCGCAGTGCTGGATCTGCCAGCGTCGGGCGATGCTCAGACGGCGTTCAGACCCCAAGGCTCGCTTGGCGAGCGCATGGATCGCTCCGAAGCGATGATGATACGTGAAGCTCTGGAGCAGACCCAAGGCAACATGACCGAGGTCATCGCCCTACTGGAGGTGCCCCGAAAGACCCTCTACGGCAAACTCAAGCGGCACGGCATAGATCCCAACCAATACCGTCGCAGAGTGACCGAGAGCTGACCCGCGCCGCAAACTGTCGCACTGCGATATCACTCTTCATGTCAGCTTTTACTTCTTAGCTGCCGCACAGAGCCACCGCTCGGCGTGTCCGCTTTGATCGCAAAGCTGTCATCCCCCCGGGGTCATCCTGATCTGGTTAGATTCCTACGGGACGGCCGAAACCGATACGCCACGGCCGCCGGATTCATGCTGGAGAACGTCCTCGACAAGCCCCATGAACTGGAACGATCTCGAAGCAATCGCAGTATATTTAATGAACCTGTCCTTCCAAATCATGATTGCAGCGGAAGCCCCACGCCGGGAACAGATAAAGCGCGGTGAGGGCCTTTATCAGGCGCATTGTCAGAAGCGTCATGCCACAAACGGACAGTCGATCGGCGCTTAAGCCGGGACCCGAGAAAGGGTCATGGGAAACTGTAGTGCCGAATCCAATTTCTCGAACGGGTTTTGCGTCAGGGCCGCGCCCATGCCAAATCTAATATGCGTGCCGGTCGCCATGGCGACACGGTCTGGCGTGTCGAGATGATCGAGAAACGCAAATAATTTATGTGATGCGGCATGGGTTGCCAGTTTCCGGCAGATTGCGGCTGCGGCTTCGTGATCGAGACTCGGCGAAATCACGCCGCCGATACCAACCGGTCCGGATCGCAGCTCCACATTTGCAACCGCGGACAGCATCTGAAACTCAAGCGTTATCCTGACATTGGTCAGGCTCAGCATGGCGGTAAGCTCGGCGATGCGGCTCTCCGGCGCGCCTTCGGGAATCTGCTCTATCTTCAACAGCAGCGGATTCTTCGGGAAAAATCGCCCCTTCTGCAAGGCCGTGACATAGCGAATGCGCGACCGGAAGCTGTTGACCGAACCATAGCTGACGCCCACGCCGATGGCGCAGACTTTTTTGGCGTCATGAAGTTCCTGGGAAAATATGGATGCGGCAGAAAGCTGATCGAGCTCCATATCGAGAATTTGCTGATCTGACGCTCCGCTTCGCGACAATTTTCCCGATGGCACGGCACCCAACGCACTTCCGGAGAATGTCGTGAGGAAAAGGCAATTGCTGGTGCCTTTCTCCAACTCCCAGATCGGCAGAAGCCCGAGCCGCAATCCAAACTGGGCGAAGCGGGAATTCATCGTTTGAAGATGATCGGCAGCGGACAGCGTGGATTCGGACCGGGTACCCGCCATTATCACCACCGGTTTCGGCGATCCCGATTCAATGCTGTGGGTGATGACGCTTTCGGTGCCATGGCGCTCGACCAGAGTTTCGATTCGCGTGCCCAATCCCGCCTCTTCGATCGTGCTGAGAGTCACGATCTCCGCCACGATACTGCGCACCGACACCTCGTCGATCTGGTCGCCAAAAAGATGCTCGCACACCTCCCTTGCGATGGCGGCGCACACCCGGCTCGCTTCGGCGAGGGTGAGATTGCTGAAAGTGACGGCATAGGACAGTTCGTCCAGAACAATGCAACGGTCCGCCGGACCCTGCGCGGACCGGATGGCCTTCTCGACGAGGCGGTGCACCAGGTTGCTAAGACGGTCCCAGCGCGCGCCAAGACGATCCTTGAGCGGACCCAGGCCTAGGACATGCAGCTTGGCCGCGGAAATCGTGTCTGACTCGAGTAAATCCGTCGACGAACGCATCATTGCCTTTCACGAACTTGAAACCAACCGCGCAAATCGTCCTCCCCGCACATCAGAAAAGCTCGAGGTCTCCCCCATAATCAACCGGGTCGGATAGCAACCCTTGGCCAATGTCCGTTTTCCGCTATTAACTGTCGACTACATTTATTAGATTGCCCGCTGGATCAACGAAATAAAAACGTCGAAGCCCCCAATCTTCCTTGACCGGGCCATATACGATTGCCGCGCCAGCGGCGCGAACCGAGGCTTCTGTGGCATCAAGATCATCAACGCCAATCGAAATTACTGGCAGTTTCGTGCCAGCGCCCCCTTGAGAAGCGGTATGTAGCTCAATCTTTTGCTTTGAATCATTCGCAAGAAACGAAATCCATCCCATGTCGTGAGGTATGCTCAGACCGAATACCTCTTCATAGAACTTGGCTAGCGCGGTCGGGTTGGGCGCGGTGAGATTTGCGATGATCCGGGTGACCACCATACCTGCTAAACTCCCTCATTAAGCTAGCCGTTAACGGCCATTTAAGCATGGGTAAAGCGATGCTTGCAATTGATCGTAAAGCGAAGATTGGCCAAGAATTCACTACTGGAAAATCAGCTGGCGTTCAGTGATTGGATAGGAAACGAACTTTGGGCAGTGTCCGCTTTGATTGTGCTTCTGTCGCAGCGCGACGTGACTCGTAATGTCAGCTTTCCGACAAAAACTGTCACCGTTCGGAGACACGGTCTCCCTCTGGAGACATGTCTGTTAGTCATTGCGGTGCCCGCTGCGCGGACGCGATTGGAGACCTGCACAGGGGCAATCAAACATGGTGTGGGGTCATACGCCCTAGGCTGGCGGGCCTTCCGTGTATTGCGGTAGGTCGTCCGCAACCTTCAGCCAGGGCTGCTTTGACGACGTCCAGAAGTGCATGTCGGGCTCGAAGAGAGACGGCTTATCAAGCGTACCAGCCGTCAAACCCATGATGCCCGCGCTAATGCGACGAGAGAAAACCGTTGAGCCGCACCGTTGGCAGAAACCCCTCTCGAGCGTTTCAGAGGAATGATGCACGCCGACAGCTCCAGTTATGGTGACATCCTCAATTCGCATCAGCACGCGAGCGTTGAAAGTAGCACCGATCACCTTCTGGCAAAGGCGGCAGTGGCAAATCCTCTGATTTATCGGCTTCCCCGTTGTCTCATATCGCACCGCGCCGCAGAGGCAACCACCCTGAAAAACAGTCATCATCTTACTCCAGCTTAGCGAGAAAATACCTACTCAGGTCGGCGAAGGTCAGCAATGAGTCTTAGGCGGTCATTCAGCCATGTCTGCTTTGCAATAATACCAGACGTGGATGAGGCCGCGCGGTAGAAACGGTAGATTTCGGTGGGATCATCGCGACAACTCGCAAACCCAGTTTAGCTCCCAGGTCTTGCCGCCGTCATCCGAGAAAGATTGCTCCATGCGCGCCGATTTCGGCGAGATGTTCAACCAGACATAGCGCATCAGAATGGTGCGCCCCTTAAGACTTGTCTGACGGAAGAATTCACCGCGGGGGCCCGTAAATCCACCCACGATCGGCACGGGGTCGAGGCTGCCGGCAAAGACATCAGTCAGATACATGCTCCATTGGTGCGTGACAGAGTTGTAGAGTCGCAGCGTCTGGGCGTGCAGGTGGAGCTTTTTATCGGCGCTCCCGACTTTGAATTCCTCAAGATTGGCATTGCTGCCCAAAATCCGGCTGTGATGCTCGACCCCGTCATAGCTGATCCAGATTTGCGAACCATTCAGGCGGTCGGGAAGTTGGCGGGCATGCGCCTTCCAATCACCAATCAGAAAATCAAAGTCGTGGGCGCCGTCACGTGCCACTACTGCTGAAGCCTGCCCCAGGACAGGAAACGTCAGCAACACGGCCAGGAAGAGGCGGCGCCATTCGTGCGTCATGATCAATCCGTCCCTTCGTGTTTCGCGCGAAAGTGCCTGCACAATTCCCAAGATTGGTCTGCCCATCATGCAACATTCGCGTCTTCGTGAGCGAACTTTATTGTAATGGTACAATGGTCGATTTTTACTCATCAAACAGTGCCATGCGGCACATAGGTGCATCTTCAAAAAATCAGGTTCAACGCTATTTGAGGCACGACAGTTGAGGCTGCATTGTGCCCCGAGATCGGAATTTGCACGCCGACCAGCAGACCTGTCATTTCCGTGAGATTGTATTCAATGGCAGGCGCTATGGAGAAGTTCGATCCCCAACTCGTTCGACTGAGCCTCGACGTGCGATTATCGTGAAGGTGAGCGCTTTTGCCGAAGTCCTGAACAACATCCAACGATAACACCCATACTTTACTTATTGCGAATTCGTCTGCCCAACCCACCTGCGCTGTAATGCTCGGGAATACTGACCCTATAAAGCCTTGATCTGTCCCATAGCTGCTGATCCCTTGCAGGCCTACGGAATGGAGCGGTTCGGAAACGCTTGCCCATACGCGCATGCGGTTCGGGAAAGGTCCGCTTAGGAATATCGACTGCAACACGATTTGCTCGGTGAGTGAGAAGGCGCCCCCGCCAATTCCATCAGATGAATTCTTCAAATGGTTGTACTTGCCAACTGGAAGCGTGATCCCGAACCCGAGGGATGTAGAAGGCTTCCAAATCTCGGAGCCACCATCCAATATTCGATACTTTATCCGAATTGGAAGGTCCCCGGCCCCGATGTCACTGCCGTGCGAGCCAAGTTTACGGCCAATGGTCGGAAACATCTGAAAAGACAAGCGATCGGTGAATGAGTACATCACAAGACTAAACATCTTGAGCTGATCTTCGTCGGCTGCTCCGGGGTGCCAATCTCCGCGCCCATCAAATGATCCTGTACCATGCTTGACCAAAATATAGGGTTCAACGACAAACAATCCCGCGCGCGGCGCACCCGGCGATACTCCCAATAAGGTTCCCGTCCAAGGTTGGGACTTCAACAGTGCTACATCAGACGCCTCACTCGCCCTTGCGCAAGTTGTTGCTCCCGCGAAAATAATGAATGCACTTGTGCAAAGGATGAAACAGTCTACTTCTCGAATATCGATGATTTCTCTACCCATCTTTCAACGAGTAGCGGCCTGGCACGCTGTGTTTGATTGAATAGAGAAAGTAGATTGCTAATCCCATTGCGGTCCAGACTGCTAACCGCACCCATGTATCGAGAGGTAAAAACAACATGATCGAAACACACATGATGATTCCCATAGGTGCGGTGAACCACACGAACGGGGTTCTAAATGGTCGTTTGACGTGGGGCGCATTAATCCGAAGCACCAGCACACCGACGCAAACAATTGTGAAAGCCGCCAGCGTACCGATCGAGCCCAGCTGGCCCAATATGTCGAGTGGCACAAAGCCTGCTAGCACCGCCGCAAATAGTCCGATGATGATCGTGCCCTTATACGGCGTGCGAAACCGAGGGTGAATCGCGTTGAATGCGGGCGGCAGTAAGCCATCGCGCCCCATCGCATAGAAAATTCGCGACTGTCCCAGCAACATCACCAAGACGACTGACGAGAGCCCGACTATCGCGCCAATGTTCGTCGTTAGAACGAGCCATTTGGTACCGGGCAGTGCTGCAACAGCCTTACTGACCGGATGTGCAACATTGAGGGATTGGTACGGGGCAATGCCGGTCAACACATATGACATCAGCATGTACAGCAAGGTGCATATTGCGAGCGATCCCAGCATTCCCAATGGAATATCTCGCTGAGGGTTTTTCGCTTCCTGCGCGGCAACGCTGACCGCATCAAATCCAATGTAGGCGAAGAAAAGCACGCCTGTGGCGCGAAATACGCCAGTCCAACCGAACTGACCGAATTCACCTGTATTCGGTGGAACAAACGGATGATGGTTGGAAGGAACGACGTAGCCGATGCAAGCGAATATAACGAGCAGAACGATTGAGAGTTTTACGGCCACCATCGCGTTGTTGAAATTGGCAGTTACCGTCACCCCAGCCACGAGAACCAGGGTGATAAACGCCACCAAAACTACGGCAGGCAGGTTTACGATTGCGCCCGTGGCGACAAACGCATGCGCCCCATGCAGTGCAACCGGCGCGGTACGAAGCAGGCTGGGAATAGGTAATCCGAACCCAGTGAGAAAGTCGTTTAAATAGCCCGACCAACCCACCGCGACACCCGATGCGGCTGCTAGGTATTCGAGGACTAGGTTCCATCCAATCAACCAAGCCGCAAATCGGCCCAGAGTGGCGTATGTGTATGTATAGGCGCTGCCGGCTCCCGGAATCATGCTGGCGAACTCGGAATAGCAAAGCCCGGCAAACAGGCAGCCGGTGCCGGCAATTGCAAACGAGAATACGACACCGGGGCCAGCTAGCGTTGCTGCAGCTTGGCCCGTGAGGACGAATATGCCGGCACCAATAATACTACCGATGCCTAGCGCAATGAGATGAACCAGGCCCAGTGATCTTTTCAGTTCAATTTCGTCTGACTTACCCTGGATCATTTCAGCCATGCCCATTTCAGTTTCAACCACTTCAATGCAACGTCACCAGCAAGCCCAATAGTTCAGGTTGAAGTGAGATATTGCTCGATCCCCTAAGGCCTCAGACAAACGAGTTGGGGCTCTGTCATGGCCTCGGCGGCATACCTAATACCCTCGCGTCCCAATCCACTCTGTCCGTTCCCGCCAAATGGCATGGCGTCGATACGAAAATCGGTGCTGTCATTCACAACAATTGTCCCTGCGTCGATCTCATCGCGGAACCGAAGGATCAAATCCAATCGTTGTGTAAATACTGACGCGTTGATTGTCGGGCCGGCCGATCGGATTCGATCTATGGCCTCAGAGGGCGTGTCATACTTGCGAATGATCGCGACCGGTCCAAAGACCTCGTCTCTCACCAACGAATGGGTTGTTGGCACGTCGGCTATCAACGTAGGGCGAATAAAGGCGCCCTCTCGCGTGCCACCGCACAACACGCGACCACCACCTTGGATTGCCGATTGAATGAGCTGCTCGACCCGACAGGCATGTGCTTCGTCAACAAGAGGCCCAACGTCGCTGGATTCCTCCAGTTTCGGGCCCATTGTGAGGGAAGCAAGGCCACTACATAGGCGGTCTACTAGCTTCTGATAGACCTCGGCGGCTGCCTCTATCACCTGTGTGTGAACACAGTTTTGGCCTGCGGCCGCTGTAATTCCTTTAACCAGAGCCTCCGCCGCCCGTTCCGGATCGGCGTCACTCGCGACCATCGAGCTACAAACCCCTCCAAGTTCCATTATTAAACGTTTGCCCGCGGCGGCTATTGCGACGGCTTGGCCACCAACTCTACCTCCAGTAAATGAGACGACTGCGACCCGCTTGTCTTCCGCCAAAGCTATCGCTTGGCCGCTCGTCCCCTCTACAATCTGGATCATATCGTCGGGTAACCCACCGCCTCTAAATGCCTCCGCCAGCATTCGTGCAAGTTGAGGGGTTCTGGGGTGCGGCTTAATAATAATGGGAGAGCCAGTGACAATGGCCGGTGCAACCTTATGAGCAACAAGGTTCAGGGGGTCGTTATAGGGCGTAATCGCGACCACAAGCCCCAGGGAGCGCCTAGACCACCATCCCGTCCTTCCGACTCCTTGGGGCGATTGATCAAATTGGAACGCTTCCCCACCCTGTAGCCCGCACTCACCACTAGCGAGTTCAAGCGTTTGGATGCAGCGGCCCACCTCTGAACGAGCTTCGCGAATAGTTTTGATGCCGTGGGTGGCAATCGCTATTGCGAATTCTTCATCTCGCGCTCGTACACTCGCAGCCGCGAATCTCAACGCTCTCTGGCGAACAAAAACCGGCAATCTCGAGCATTCTTGCCTGACCGCGATTGCGCGATCGACCGATTGCTGGACAAGGGCCAGGTCGGAGCCATTCAAAGTTAAAGACATGAACACCCCGCACGAACGGCTAAGCTAGGGCTTGTTCAATGTCGGCAATAAGGTCCTCAGTATTTTCTATTCCCGTCGCGAACCGGATAAGACCGGGAGTGATACCCTGCTCTTGAACAAGCTTTGACGGCAGTCTTCCACCGAACAGCGTCGCGGGCTGCACCAAGGTTGAAGCCACTCCCCCTAGGCTACTCGCATGCGTCGCCAATCGCAGCTTACTCATGAACGATTGTCCGGCCGCATACCCGCCATCCAGGTCGAATGTAAGAAGTCCGCCAAAACCTGTCATTTGTTGACTGGCAAGTTGATGCTGAGCACTCGAAGGAAGGCCGGGGTAGAACACAGCCTTCACCGCGGGATGTGTTTCCAAGCGCTCCGCTATAGCTAGTGCGTTTGCGTTTTGCTGCTTAACGCGAAGCTCAAGCGTGCGTATCCCTCTGAGCGCAAGCCAGGAGTTAAATGGCGCAGCGATCGCACCGGTCACCATGCTCAAGTTCCACACTTTTTCAACAAGCGCTTTGGGGCCCGTTATGCTGCCGGCGAGCAAATCGTGGTGACCGCCTATATATTTCGTCACGCTGTGCATGACTATGTCCACACCAAGGTCTAAAGGTCGCTGATTTATGGGCGTGGCAAAAGTGTTGTCGCACAACGTAATTATCCCTCTCGCGCGCGCCAAGTCGCACACCGCCTTTAAGTCAGTGATATGCATGAGTGGATTAGATGGTGACTCCAGGAGGATCATTTTTGTATTTGGCTTGATGGCTGCTTCAAAAGCCGACACAGATCTCTGATCGACGCGAGTAGCCTCGACCCCGTACTCGGGCAAAATCTTGTCGATCATCTCAGTGATGCCGATATAGTGGTTCCTCTGCCCAACCACATGATCTCCCGCCTTTAAAAAGGTCATTAGAGTTGTGGCTATTGCGCCCATACCAGACGCAAAGATCATTCCAGTTTCGCCACCCTCCATATCGGAAATAACCTTCGCGAGCCTCGCACTCGTCGGGTTTCCGCGCCTCGTATAGTAATGACTGCCCAGCGGCTCGGAAATTTCGTCAAGGTGCTCCTCGCTCAGCACAGAAAAATTTACTGACTGATACAGCGGCGGCGACACGCTGTGATCCTCAGCCAAATCTCTGTCCGCGTTCAGAAGCTGCGTCGTCAATGCATAGCGCTTGTCATTCCTAGGGAAACCCACGCCAAACTCCGATCGCTGCGCCTTGACCGCGGCAATCCTCTATTTGGATTGTCGGGTGAGGAGGCTGTCTAAAGGACGGAGTGACTATTATTCTGTGGGACACTAATCACAATATAGTATTGTGACACGTGACACTTTAGATTTCGTCCGCCGCTTAATCCAGGATATGTGCTATGCAGATTTTCACCTTGAATTTCAAAGGACGCGGTCGGAGGCTTAATTCGCAACTAAAGCAGGTGCTCAGGTGGCATCCGCGCGAATTAAGTCACCACGAAATACCAAGTGCAGTTTGTTAGCGTCGGGGTCGCGCAAATAGCCCCCATAATAGCCATCACCGTAGCGAGGTCTCGGATTAGGGACCCCTTCGCAGGTACCTCCGTTGCGCATGCCGGCAGCGTAAGCGTAATTTACCGCTTCGACAGATGACGCGGAAAAGGCAACCATACTACCGTTTCCACCAGTGGCTAGCAGTCCGTTAAACGGCATATATACGTAAAAGCGCGGAATTTGCTGACCTGGAACGACCCAGCAGGCGGCTTGCGGGCCGCCGTCAGCGACGACTATTCGTCGAGAAAATCCTAGTTCCGATAGGACCGCATCGTAAAACATGCAAGCCCGGGCCATGTCCCGACATCCGACTGTTACGTGACTGAACATTGCGCTCCTACCATTTCAACATGGTCCCTTTGAGGGTCGACCAATAACGGGAGAATTGTGATGCGCCCATTTTGGCCGCCCCGACCTGGGAGATAGATGTCGTTCCCCTCTCGCGTTTCCCGAGCTCTCTAGCGGGAAAGCCGAGTTTCTTGACAGTAGGGTAGTTGATGTGACCCTATTTGCGAATTGATATAGAGACACGTGACACTTATCGATGCGGCTGCAATCCCCCTGGAAGCCATGGCTTAGTCAGACGGACGCCCCGCCGTCTGAGAGGCTAGCGGCTGCGCTGGCCGACGACATTCTGGAAGAGCGGCTGGAGTCGGGCGCGCGTTTACCAGCGCATCGAGATTTGGCATATCGGCTTGGCATCGGGCTTGGCACAGTGACCAAGGCATTTACAATTTTGGAGCGTCGGGGCCTGGTGCAAAGCGTCAAGGGACGGGGCACATTTGTTGCACTGATGAGCAGGCGGCGGGGCGCGACAATCGATCTCAGCATAAACACGCCACCAAGCATCCTCAATGAGAAACTCCTCGCTAAGACCTTAGTGGCTATTTCTCGACGAATTGATCCCGGCTCGTTCTCCACCTACCCGCCCGCGGCAGGCTACGACGAACATCGCCGGTTAATGGGACGATGGATCGCTGATCTGGGCATGAAATCCCCCGCCGAAAGCATCATCCTCTGTAACGGAGCTCAACAGGCGCTTGCAGTTGCATTTTCTGTATGTTGCCGCGCCGAAGGCGTCATTTTGACGGAAAGATCCACCTACCCGGGCGCTATCACACTGGCACAGCATGCGAGATATCACCTTATTGGGCTCGATATGGATCATGAGGGTCTCTTGCCAGAGGCTCTTGATAGGGCTCTCCATGCTCAGAAGAAGCCGCGGACCCCCGTATATCTAACTCCCACGATGCAAAATCCAACTACTGCGACTATGTCCCTTAAGCGGCGCCAGGATATTGCTCGTGTTTGCCGGCGAAACGATGCACTAATTATTGAAGACGATGTCTACGCGCTATCCGCAAACCATCGCCTGCCACCCATTTCGATGTTGGCGCCGGAACGCTCTTTCTACGTCAACAGTCTTTCTAAGACCCTCAGCCCGGGGCTTCGGATTGGCGTACTGGTGGCGCCTCCGACTGAAGTTGAATCGGCGAAGGCGGCTCTCAGCGCCAGTTCGCTAATGGTTTCACCGTTATCCTGCGCGGTTATGGAGCAATGGATGCTGGATGGGAGCGCCAAATTTGTTCGCGCATCAATTGCAGCAGAAGCTAATAGACGCCTTGAGCTAGCGAAAAGCATTCTGGGAGAGGCTATACGTCGTCCGGGATCAACAGGATTTCATGTGTTTCTTCCTATGCCTAAAATTCAAGCTGATCTCCTCGAAGCGACGGCGCGCGCTAAAGGAGTAACAATCACACCTTCGGACGTGACAACTGTCAATTCGGACCGACCGACAGACGGTGTACGCCTGTGCGTCGGTGGACCAGCACTAACAGATTTGACTAGGGCTTTGACTGAGATTGCAGCTTCGATCAGCCAATTGCGTCATCGCAATGATGTCAGACCAGAGCGGAATTACATTTAGCTCGTCGCGACCTACTGACGATACCAGAGTTTTTTTGAACTCCGTCGCGTGATTGTGGTCAGTCCACACTCACGAATGGCGACGCGGGTTTGGAGCGTCAACCAACCGCCGTGCAAACTCGGTAGTATTGCTTGTTAATCGCCGCACAAAAATACGATTCCAGGTCTGTAGCTTAGCGACGGATGAGCAATCGAATTGCCCACCTTCCCGGAGAGCGGGACGCGGCGGGTAAGGCTTCGAACTCCGCAGTACCCGCGCCAATAGCAATTTAAGAGATGGCTCAATACTTATCTTTGCTCACGCGGATCGCAAGGTAAGTGATGTGGTCGTCAATCTGGACGAATTCGTGAGGAGTGTTTGGGGCAATGACAACAATATCGCCAGCTTTCACGTGCTCAGGCCTCCCGCCTTCGATCACACCCTGATGACTGGGCCCCACGGCCGGGTCGGCTGCAGGGAATATTGCTTTTCCATGAGGTATCGCGCCGCCAGTGATGAGCGTGGCTTCGCCATCCAAGATTTTATAAATCTCGGTCACATGATCGTGCGACAAGCCGCTAGTTTCACTTTTGTTGCGCTGAATGGTCGCCAGACTTGTGTGTGTGCCCTCGACATCGAGGGTGTGCAAGGTTTTCAACCCAAAACCATTTACTTCAACGCCTACGAACGCCTGTTTAGCACCCTGCTCAGTGATCACGGACACCGGGGGCGATGGCTGTTGTGCCACGGCTTGCGTGTAAAGCATCCCGAGACAAACGGCCGAAATGCAGACCTGGTACTTTAACATTCAATACTTCCTTCGCTTAAATTGGAAAAGGACCCATTCGGGATTGCCGGCTACCCATCTAAGAAGCTCGAGTGTCATCTCGCAGCCTTTACATCTTCGAGAGTGACCCTTCCTTTGTAGTTATTGCCAAAATGGGTGCGTACGTAATTGACTACATCGGCGATCTGCTGATCGGTAAAACTCTCGCCGAGCGCAGGCATCCCCTTCAAACCGTGAATGATTACAGAGATTGGGTACCCGGCGTTCTCCAATTTTCTATTACCCGCTAGGGCTGGGTAAGTACCCGCACCCACCGCGCCTCGCCCATCGGGCATATGGCAGTCCTGACAGATGCTCTTATAGATCGCTTCGCCGCCTCGCTGGGGAGCCGTGAATAGCCGAGTTTGCGCGACCGCGGGCGCGTCGCACAAAAGCAAAAGCCACGTCGCCGTGTAGATAAAGATCGGTAACTTCATTGTTTTTCTCGCATCATGCCGACATAACGCGTTGATGTAGGCGCTTGATCGCATCAAGGGCCGAAAGCACCGAACCCTCCTGCCAGGCCATCAGCCGCGATGCATGCTCACCAGCCAACACAATCCGGTTATCTACCGCGCACAAGTTATTGTAATTTTTTGCACGGTTTTCGTCGGACCAAAGGGCAGAACAGCCCATGCTCCAAGGCACGCGGTGCCAAGCCACTGCAACACCCGTTTGATATTCCTTGGTGTACTGCGGATGGATCTTCGCGCCCTGCTCAAGCGCGGCCTTGAGAATATCAGGTGTCGACAACGCTTCCAGGTCATAAACCCCATAACCGGGGCGATAGGCATATGCACCAATTAAGACACCTGGCCCGTCTTCAAATGCACCGTGAGATGGATAAGCAATATTAAAAATCGGCTGATCCGTGTAAGTAATCCCGCCGAAAATGGCCTCGTCCTGCTCCCAAAAACGCCGCTTGAACTGCAGCCCGACCTTTACAGCAGGGATATAGGATAGCGAGTCGACAGCATTTCGCATCGCCGGCCCGACGGTCATTGGGATTTGGCTTAAGATTGACGCCGGAATTGTGCAGACGCACCAGTCGGCTTTTGCCGTTTTTGGCACCCCACCGTTCTTAGTATCGGAATAAGTGACAGTAACGCCTTTATCATCCTGATGAATATTCGTGACCTTGCAGCTGTACTTTATAAGGCCATCAAGCAATTTGCCGAATGCTTTTCCAATAACGCCCATTCCACCAACTGGTTGAAAGAGCGGTCCCTGATAGTCCCATTGCTTTGGGAAGTAACGAGAAAGCCACAAATCGGACTTTAGCAGTTCCTTCCTTGGCATGGGCTCGGAATTGACAGGCGCCTTATCAAGCCCTGCACCGGGTGGATATTGATAGCCGCGAACATCACTTACCTCGGTACTCTTTTTGTATTCATAATTCTTATCGAGCGCCCCCCACATTTTGAGCATTTGAAGCAACCCGTGCTTTTCATCCTTGTCGAGAAGGTCGTCCAATTTGTCCTGGCTGGTCGCTTTCGCCAAGAGTTCAGCCGTGTAGCCGTCAAAATCGGCGACCACCTCGCGATACCGCTTGGGCTTGCCGCCAAATGCCTTGGTGGAATGCACAAAAGCGCTGTTATTGACGAGCACGAAACTCTCAAGCTGAACCTTGAGAAGCTTACAGTAATGAAGGATGCCGGCATGATGATGCGGAATGCGCCATGGGCCCGTGTTGAAATACTGCCCTTTGGCGAACTGAACTTTCTGCGTGTACCCACCAAGCTCGGTGTAGCTATCGCCGCCATATAGCGTCCAGTTTCTGCCGCCAGGTCGGTCGTTGTATTCAAGGATTTGCACCTTGTAACCGGCTTTGCGCATTTCGTACGCTGCCACCATGCCCGCCAGGCCGGCACCCAATATTATAACGGAAGATCCTTTCGGATCGCCGTTAAGCTTTATCGGGCCTGTGAAATCAGAATTGGCTGCATAGCCCATTTCAATCATTGCTTGATACATCGCGCCAGCGCCTGCGCTGGCGCCGATGGCCCGCAACATTGACCTACGGCTAATCGCCACTTTGTATAGTTCAATCACTTAGCCATTCCCCCGATTCTCTATTCAGACACCGACTTCGAAGTCGCGCCAGTCCCATTTGTTTAGAGCGACGATCACAAAAACGCTGTCGACAAGAACGCCAACTTCGCGGATCTATTTTAGCTGTTCGACTTCGCGCAAAATATTCAGCAGCGCGAATTTAATTCATGTGCCGACGCTTACATATCAATATTGCGGCACGTGACACTTTCTTTGAGAGTGGCTCGAGCCATGGACAGTGACTCCATGCAGTTTGCGGCAGCACCACGAAACGAAAATGTGAATTAAGTCGCCAGGAGCTTGATACTCTGGTCTGTTTGAAGCTAGTGCGATCAGTGGCGACTGGCTTTTGCATTTCAGAGCGAGGTTTTACAAAAGCGTCCCTCGACCGAAATACCGATACCGGTGTGCCGCTATTCGAATGGGCACCACCTTTGCCATAATGCTAACATGTCGTCATAAATTGGCGGCTACTGGAGAACTCTCATCGCACCTTTCACACGCTTACGCCCGCTTACCCGATGTCCGGAAAGCATTTCACGAACCTGAGGTTGAGAACCAGCACCCCCCATTCGGGTCCAAAGCAATTCTGGAAGAACTAGGAACACACCATCACGCCAGCGTCACGGTGAGATCACCGAGTCCCTCGAGGGTAGAAGTGACGATATCACCCGCCCGAAGCCACCGCCTCTGATCAGCCGGTATCTTCTGGCCCCAAATTACGCCCTGAGGAGTACCGGTATAAATTATATCACCGGGCTTAAGTGTCATACACCGCGACGCGTAGCTAATTATGTGCCGACAATTGTAGATCATATCTTCGGTCGTCCAGTCCTGACGAACCTCGCCATTTACCACGGTCTTTATCTTCAGCTTATTGGGGTCAGGAACTCGTTTACGAGTACACAACCACGGCCCAATAGGCGCAAATCCGTCGGCGGTCTTCCCAGCCGTGAACTGCGATGTAATGTTCTGTAGCCCTCTTGCGCTGAAATCGTTTCCGGTAGCGTACCCTGCAACATAATCCAGCGCTTCCACCTCGCTGACATTCTTGCAAGTCTTGCCAACAACAATGACGAGTTCGGTTTCGTAGTCGAACCAGGTATCTGCTTCAGTCGGAAGTTTGATACTGCCATTGTGCGAATTCAGCGCATTGTTGTATTTAGCAAACAACGGTGGCGCCTTAGGAATGGGTGTATTGGTCTCCTCAGCGTGCTTCCGATAATTAAATCCCACACACACAATCTTCTCAGGTCGAGTAACCAAGGGAGCAAACTTTATTTCCGATGAGGCGATTACCGTAGCGGCTTTTGGATTGGCAGTAACGGCCTCAATAAGTGTAACAAGCTCCTGCCCTCGCCCATTTTGAAGAAGATCGTCCATATCTTTCGGAAACGACAGTTTCAGACCGCGCGCGGTCGAAGCTACATCAATCACATCGGCGCCATGCTCAATGACAAGAGAGACCGTCCCCGCGATTTTTACGTTTGCAATACGCTCGGCGACCGAGGAAACCGCATCATAATCTGGTACGATCCGCCTCGCCGCCTTCGCCAATATAGGCGTTTCCCCTAACGACGCGCCCGCTCCAGAAAAGAATGCTGCGGCGGCAAGAATTCCTCGCCGCGTAACTCGGCTCCCATCAGCTCGCGCTATCAACTTTGCATAGTTCGCGCTCATATCGAATTGCCTCTATCCAAGTCTCGTGTAATCGATTCAGTAATTCTTTATGACACAAACGATCACTCCCGCAAGGCGACGGTCGGGCCTAGCGAACGTCTTTTGGGGGAAACAAGTAACGGAAAATCGCATTTCACGCTGAGACGGATAATTCAAATGACGGCGGCGGTTATCACCTCGGCTGTCCTAACGACGGTGGCAAACTCTCCTGACAGATCGCTAAGGGCGCTTGCATGGACTTCGGCCGCCGGCCGAACGTCTCCGTCTATACCGGCTCGTTCGAAGGTCGCCGTCGCATCACGAACAATAAACGTTTTAAAGCCCAAATTCGCGGCCATTCTGACGGTCGTAGAAACACAATGATTGGTAGTAAGTCCAACAACAATTACCGTATCGATTCCCGCATCGCGAAGGTCCCGTTCCAGGGAGGTACCGATGAACGCGCTATTGACCTGCTTGACGTGGATTGGTTCACGTTTAATGGGCAATGCCTCCACCTTAACAGTTGATCCAAACGTACCCGGCCAGAATTTACCTTCCGGCGTTTTGGAATGATGATGAATGTGATGTATTGGGCGGCCCGTCCTGCGCCATTCGGCGAGCAAAATTCCAACATTGGTCTCTGCGTCGGGATTATTCCGCGCGCCCCATTCCGGATGATTAAACCCGTTTTGAACATCGACGACCACTAATGCGGCGCTTGGTGAAAGCTGCTCGATGGTCAAGGGCGTACTCCTAGTACCGTCTAGATTTGCAAAGCGCGTGATAAAACGCGCGCATGCTCAATATAGGGGATGAGACGGGCGGGATCCCCGAGCCGAGCATCAAGCACCAAACGAGCGCTACCTGGGCTCACCAAGGAGGCACCCGCGGATCATCATCCACTTATATCTCCCATGGACCAGAGCCGGACGGCACGATCTAAATCGGCCCCTTGGCGAGCCTCTATGGCTTTTACAACCGCGCACATGTCATTCATCCCAAACCCTAGCGCAACAGCTTCACTATAAAGGCTGCCGCATTCCTCGAGCAGAGGAACCACAATACCACTAGCCGCCGCAGAGCTTGTGATGAGGCGATTATTCATGAGCACATCCGATACCTTGGCATGTGGGCCGAAATCGGAATTGGCGAGTTTTGAAGCCTTGGCTTGAGACACTTCGCTAGCCATTGGAGATTTGCTGAGAAGGGTCTCGAAAGTCGCTAAATCCAAGCCCTTCCGCTTCGCGAAATGAAACGCTTCCGCCAAGCCGGTGACCATCGAAATCAAAAATGCGTTGACGGCCAGCTTCATCAACAAAGCATTGGGGACCTGGCCGCAAAACACCATCTCGCGACAAAGCGGTGCCAGCACCGGGCGGATCCGGGAAATCACATCCTCCTCGCCGGCAAGCATCGCCACCAGACGCCCCTGCTCTGCTGGTGCGCGAGATCCCGAGACAGGAGCCTCAACATAGAACCCGCCGTTCGAGCAAATGGCCGCCTCAAGCTCTTGAGAGTATACTTCGGACGTCGTTCCCATATGCACTAATGTGCGCCCTGCCATATTGACGCCGAACTCCGCGCTGGACCGATTCAAGGCCTGATCAGCAGCTTCTTCATTCGCCAACATCATAATTATCGTTTGTGCACGGGATATAACTTCGCTGGCAGTAGCAACTATCTCGACACCCGCGATGCGAAGGCCGATGAACTCTCGTGGTGATCGGTTCCAAGCCAACACGCGGTACCCGGCTCGCGCGAGATTCAACGCCATAGGCTCGCCCATCACGCCTAGGCCGAGAAATCCTATCGGTGGCTGCAATACTCTGTTCAAGACCCCTCTCTAACAAAGTTGTTCTAACACTCAGAGACAGCGAATTGGCCCGAACACGGGGGAGGTTCGGGCCAATCCACGTACCGCACCTTTGGGGAGGCCTTTTGCGGTTTTTTAAGCCAGATTCTTCAGCGCACCGGCCATACTGTCGAGCGCTGCCTTTAACGTTCTGCGGGATGTTGCAAGGTTTATGCGCATGTGATTTGCACCGCCCAACCCATACGAACTGCCGTCATTGAGATAGACAAAGGCGTTTTTCGCCAACCATTTTTGAACCATGTCTTCGGGCGTGAGGGTTCGAGCCGCGTCGATGGATTGCCGACCGGAATAGTCTGTACCGGCGTTCTTGGCTGCATCGCGAGCCTGCTGATTTGCATCATCGGCCATCTTTCTCGCGCCGATCTTGTCGGCGAGCGCAGTGACATCCAACCAGGCTAGGTAGGTGCCCTCTGGCTTGCGGCCCACCTTAATCATCGGGATGTTCGCCTTGATATAGTCGTTAGCAAATGTGTGATTGCCATCAATGTAATCAACGCATTGGTTCAGCCAGCCCTCCCCCGTTTCATGGGCCGCCTTGGATGCATACATCCCCAATGTGTTGAGATCGGCGCGATTATAGAAAGCGGTAGCCTTAAATACTTCTGGATTGGTCGAGAAGAACCAAGCCACCTTCATACCCGCGAGCGAGAATGACTTACTGGCGGCCATGTATGAAATCGAGTTGTCTACAATTGCCTTGTTGGGCAAATTGCTGAACGGGATGAATTTCTGTCCTTTGTTGATGAAGTCGCAGTGGATCTCGTCGGACAGAACGAGCACATTGTGCCTCAGGCAGATCTCGCCGTACCGGGTGAGTTCTTCCCGGGTCCAGACCCGGCCAACCGGGTTTTGCGGATTGCATAGGATCGAGACTTTGGTGTCGGGCATGGCCGCCTTGTTTTCAAAGTCGGCCCAATCGATTTCCCAGCTCCCGTTGACGTTTTTCATCAGGCTTTCACTCGCCACCGTTTTGGTAGCCCTGAGGTCGCCGTAGAAACCATTATAAATTGGGGTCGCCATCAACACCTTGCTACCTGGCGGACAATACGCCCGCATGGTAGCGATGATTCCGGAGTGAACCCCTGTGCTGATGCCAAGGTTGCCTTCGTTTGCGACAGTAATACCGTAGCGTCGACGGTTCCAATCCAGGATACCTTTGACAAAGGCCTTTGGATTGGGTGAGCCCATGTCCACGTAACCCCAGTTCTCAAGACCGATGCGCTTGCGCAACTCGGCAGTAATTCCAGGTGCCGCCCG
Organism: Pseudomonadota bacterium; assembly: GCA_040389405.1. Classification (GTDB taxonomy): domain Bacteria; phylum Pseudomonadota; class Alphaproteobacteria; order Micropepsales; family Micropepsaceae; genus Rhizomicrobium. The sequence goes on from JAZJZY010000003.1 coordinate 1,201,359, forward strand.
AAAATCCATGTCCGCAATGCCCAGCCCTGCCACAATGTGGCTCATATGTTCAGTGCGAATTGGCATATCCCAATGGACACTATCGGAGCCAATCCGATTAAAGGGCGTATCGAAATCGATATGACCAGTCGCTGCCCCCGCCGCATATCCAGGTGAGGCTAACGCTGTTAGCAGCGGACTAAGAGCCAATACGCTCGCACCCCGCCCCGTATGTGCAAAGAATTCACGCCGACTTGGTTTCACTTTAGCTTTCTGTTCCATAAGCTTCCTCCCGACTTGTTATGTGTTCAGATGAAGTGAGCGTCCACCGACTTCCGGGGACGTTTCCAGAGCGAGGCGCGTCTATTGCACCCTCTTCACGGCCACCATTTCGATCTCGACCAACGCCGATCCTTCCGCAAGACCGGAAACCTCCACAGTGGCGCGCGCCGGCTTATTGGGTTGTTCGGCGGTCCCGAACTCTTTGAACCAGGAAGAATTCATGCCCGCAAAATCCATCTTTCCACCCTTCGCAGGATCTCCGACAAGAAAGATCCGGGCCTGAACCACATCCCCAAAGGTCATATTTAGCGTGGCCAACTGTTTTTTTAGTTGGTCCAGAACCGCCGCTGTTTGAGTTGGCGTGTCGCCCGTGCGGCCGGGTATCCCGCTGATGAAATAGGTGCCGTATCCGGGAGGCACGTATACAGAGCTGGCGAAAGGCGAGGCTGGATTCTCCTGATGACGTAACACCGCGCCGTCCGCGGCATTTACGGCAGTCGTAGTGGCCAAGAAGCTCAGAATTGCCACGGAGATGAAGTTTATGAATTTGGACATGCTAATAGCTCTCCTCATGCTGTAATCAAGGGCGCGCCAGCTTGACGTCTGCTGGCGACACTTTGTCTTTGTAGCGATTGTTAAAATTGCCACGGACGTAGTTGACGACATCCGCAATTTGCTGATCGGTCATCATGGGCCCTAGAGCCGGCATCGCTTTTTGGCCATTTACGACGATCGCAATCGCGTATCCCGCCACTTCCAATTTGGCATTGTGAGCGAGTGCCGGGTATGCCCCCGCGCCTATGACGCCCTTTGCATCTGGCATATGGCATCCCTGACATACACCCTTATATATGGCCTCTCCGCCTTGGTAGGGAATCTTAGTCCCCCGATCCATGGCGCCCACACCAAATTCTTGCGCACCAGCTGGAAGGCCAGATATCAAACTCAGAAACACGAAGATTGAGGCTGAAAGCATTAAGTCCTGCAGATTCATATCAAGCTCCCATAACCCGCTTATGCAGCCGCGTGATGGCATCGATCGCTGAGGTGACCGAGCCCTCTTGCCAAGTGGGAAGCCTGGAGGCGTGTTCGCCCGCGAGTACAATGCGACCATCCAGTGAGCACAGATTATCGTAATGTTCAGCACGGCTTCTTTCCGTCCAGTCGCCTGAACATCCAAGCATCCAGGGTACGCGATGCCATGCGACAGCGACGCCGGAATCAAACTCTCGTTTGTATTGGGGATGCAATTTCGATCCGTATTCGAGCGCATCGCTAATCCGTTGATCCGGCGACTTTGCTGCGGCCATGATCGCGGGGGCACCCCAAACATATGCTCCCAAAACCACTCCCTTCCCTTTAGAAAAGTAGTCCCATGTGGGATACCCAATCATTGCATTGGGTTGATTGGTGTAAGACATGCCTCCGAATATTTCATCGTCCTGTTCCCAGAAGCGCCGCTTGAACTGGAGGCCGATCTTCATGCTTGCCCCGTACGGAATTTGATCAATGGCCGCGCGCATCTTTTTGCCGACGTTCATTGGGATCTGACTGAGTATCGATGCGGGAATTGTGCACACGCACCAGTCAGCCGACGCACGTTGCGGAGCTTTCCCAGTGCGAGCATCGACGTAACTCACAGTGACGGAAGTTTCGTCCTGCCGAATGTCAGTGACCTTGCAATTGTATTTTATTAGCCTTCCGAGTTCTGCTCCGAAGGCCTTTCCAATTTGACCCATCCCGCCTTTGGGCTGGAATATCGGGGACTGATATTCGAAATCGTGACCCCAGCCGATTGCGTGCCATAGTTGAGACTTAAGTACGCCGCCCAAATCGTCTGGATCTGAGAATACGGGGACCGAATTGAGCCCGCCTCCGCTATCGACTCTTGGCCCTCTACGGCTCGAACTTTCTCGGCCCTTTTTGTAGCGCAGGTCACCGTCTAGGGCTCCCCAGTTTCGCAAGGCTTCAACGAGGATCTCCTTGTCCTGCTTAGATACGCTCTGGTTGAGCGCGCTAGTCTGGGTGCATTTTGCCAACAATTCGGCAACGTGACCGTGGAAATCCGCTTGAACCTCACGGAAGCGGCGGGGTTTACCCCCGAATGCATCCGTACTGTGGACGTAAGCATTGTAATTGTGCTGAGCAAAAGGCTCGAGCGGGATATTCAATCGAGATGCATAGTGAAGGATGCCTCGATGATGGTACGGTAGGCGCCAGGGCCCGGGATTGAAGTATTGCCCCGGATCAAATTTCACCTGCTGTGTGACGCCACCCAACTCTGTGTAAGTGTCGCCCCCATAAAGCGTCCAATTTCGACCGCCGGGACGCCCGTTATATTCCAGGACTTGAACTTGATATCCTGCATCGCGAAGCTCAATCGCTGCCACCATACCGGCAATACCGGCACCCAATACCAGCACCGAAGTGCCCGGCTTAGGCGCACCCAGCTTCGGCGGATTTGTGAAAGTCGACGGTTGCGCCAAGCCCAGCTCGGTCATGGCGTTATACATGGCGGTCGAACCCGCCAAGGTCCCAACCATTCGAAGTAAGGACCGGCGACTCAGAGCCGCCTTTTCAGTCCTCACGCCCGATCCCATCCGACACTCTCCGACTGCGTTGGCCATTAATGCGGCCGCAGAGCAAGAGCATCATCGTGTGCACTATATGTCAATTTCTATAATGTACTATTACACTTTTTGCGCGAAGCTTTCGTAGCCAGGACTGCACATTTTCGTCAGCCGAAGATGCAGTAATCTAGTGACGAATGGGCGATCAACCGCCGCCGCCGGCTCTTTATTCGTTCAGGCGGGAAAACGAACTTCTACGCACCGCAACGCTTGATCAAGATCAGCGGAGAGCTCCGCCAAATCCTCTAGTCCAACCGACAGACGCACCAATCCGACATCAACAGGCTCATCTCCGACCTCTGACGTCTTCGTGGAATCCGTTTTTTCAATCCAATCCAAATCGTAAGGCATCTCAACCACCGTTTCGACTCCCCCGAGACTGCTAGCGATTTGGATGAGATCGAGGGAATCAATGAATTGCCTGCCTGCCGCGGCTCCACCATGAAATGAAAAAGTGATGACGCCGCCACCGCCACGCATCTGCTCAACAGCAACCGCGAAATCGGGATGAGTGGGCAATAAAGGATAATAGAGGGATTTTATAGCAGGCGATATTCGCAGCAGCTTTGCTAAAGCCAGTGCCGACGAGAATATTCGCGACGTGCGCACATGGAGTGTCTTTATCCCTCTAAGCAAGAGCCAGGACGCCTGGGGGTCTAATACTCCTCCGAAAAGGCGCTTCAATGCGGCTATCGGTGAGAGAACATCGTGGCTCCCTGCGGCAACTCCGCCCATCACGTCCATATGCCCCCCAAGGAGCTTGGTAGCAGAATGCAGAACCAAGGAAGCTCCTAGGGAGAGAGGTTGCTGTGCCATCGGAGTTGCGAACGTACTATCAACGAACGATAGCGCCCCATGATTGCTAGCCATGTCGCAGACTGCAGCGATATTCGTTACCCGAAGGGTGGGATTCGATGGCGTCTCTATGTATACCAACCGCGTATTAGCTCGGAACGAGGCGCTCAGTTGATCGAGTTGACGCGGATCAACAAATGTCACCTCAACCCCTCGGCCGTCAGACAGCCACCGCAGCACTTCTTCGGTTTGCGCAAAGATCTGATCGCCAGCGATCACATGGGATCCTGGGGGTAGATGAGCTAGAAGCGCTGTACTGATAGCGGCCATCCCACTCGCGAATACCAGTGCTCCTTCGGCGCCTTCGAGGGCCGCCAACTTATCAGCCAAGTCATCCTCACTAGGGTGCCCAAACCGCTGGTAGAATGTCTTGGCCTGCTCTCTATATAGCCGAGCGTGTTCGGTAGCTGTCGGGGCAGTAAAAATCGTCCCCCTTATAATCGAGGTGCTGAGCGGGCGATTATCCTTCAGGCCATCCAGATAGGTCCGTGCAGCCAGCGTAGCAAGAGTGAGTGACTTCTCGTTTTTAAGGCTCATAGACTACTCCCGCTTCCATCAAAGCATCTGCTGAAAATGACAAACTTCCCGCCTCGTTTTTTTTAAATTGCGGGCTGCTCCTAGTGCTTGAAAAAGGTGGTGGTCCAAGGACCGGTCGTCACACCAATCAGTACGCCTACTTGTATCCTTTGTACTTTCGCGTGACCTTCAGAGATGTTGGATATTAGCGCTTGGAGATTTAGGCGCTCATCACACGCTTATGCAGGCGCGTAATTGCGTCGGTAGCCGAGGTAACGGCACCCTCCTGCCAGGTGCCCAGGCGAGAAGCATGCTCCCCCGCCAGCACTATTCGGCCGTCTAACGCACACAAATTGTTATAGTGCTGCTCGCGCCCATCTTCCGACCACTGGGCGCTGCACCCGAGAACCCACGGAACCCGATGCCAAGCGACGGATGCGCCGCAGTCGAACTCCCGCCTATATTGTGGGTGTATTTTGGAACCATAAGCCAGCGCGTGTTCAATTCGTTCATCGGGCGTCTTAGCCGCCGCAACCAAGGCGGTTTCGCCCCTCACATAGGCTCCCACTAGTACGCCTTTGCCCTGAGAAAAATATTCGGACATCGGGTAGATAATCATGGCGTTAGGTTGGTTCGTGTAAGAAACCCCGCCGTATATCTTGTCGTCCTCTTCCCAGAAGCGACGCTTGAATTGCAACCCCGTCTTGAGATTGGCAGTGTATGGGAGCTGATTTATCGCCGCCCTCATCTTGTTACCAACGTTCATTGGAATCTGGCTAAGAATTGATGCTGGAATAGTGCAAACACACCAGTCGGCGGTCATCTTACGAGGTGCACCTCCCTTGCGGCTATCGACATAGGTCGCAGTCACAGTTGTCGCATCCTGATGAATATCGATAACCTTGGAGTTATATTGAATCAGGTTTTCAAGGGCCGCACCAAACGCCTTGCCGATTTGGCCCATGCCACCCTTCGCTTGGAACAGCGGGGTCTGATACTCGTAGTCCTGGCCCCATCCGATCGTGCGCCACAGTTTGGCTTGTAGCAAAGGCCTGAGCGGGTCGGGTTCAGAATAGACCGGGGGCGACGCCAAACCCCCGCCCCCATCTATAGCCGGCCCGCGGCGCTCCGAACTGATAGGGCCTTTTACATATCGATGATTGGAGTCGAGCGCTCCCCAAGCGCGCAACGCCTCCAACAGCATTTCTTGGTCTTCGCTGCTGACAGCTTGGTCCAACGCTTTCTGCTGGGTGCATTTTGAGAGTAATTCTGCGACGTGACCGTGGAAATCAGCTTGTACCTCCCGATATCGACGGGGCTTTCCGCCGAAAGCGTCGGTGTGATGGAGGTACGCGTTGAAATTGAGCAGGTTAAGAGGTTCAAGGGCTATTTTGAGCCGGTTTGCGTAGTGAAGGATGCCATAATGGTGATAGGGGATTCGCCAAGGACCGGGATTGAAATACTGCCCCCGATCGAACTGAATATGCTGAGGAGAGCTACCGAGTTCAGTATAAGTATCGCCCCCGTATAGCGTCCAATTTCGACCACCAGGACGATCATTATATTCTAGCAATTGCACCTTGTAGCCAGCGTCACGCAGTTCCAGCGCGGCGACCATTCCTGCTATGCCCGCCCCGAGAATGAGCACAGACGTTCCCGGTCGCGTCGCCCCCAATCGCGGCGGTCCGGTGTACCCGGACTCCTGAGCCAAGCCCAATTCGGTCATCGCGCCGTACATCGCGGTTGACCCCGCAACCGTGCCGATCATTTTGAGTAAGGACCTACGGCTTACCGGCTGCTTTCGTTCCTCAGGCATAGCGCATTCCCACCAGGCTTCATTTTATCGAACCGTGAGAGCAAAATCCCTTGTGCGTTATATGTCAATTTCAATATTGTACTATTACATTTGAAGATCTATAGTTCATAAGCGATACGCCAATTATGCAATGACGTAATTCGGATGTAGAAAATGTTGCGACTTGCTTTAGAAGCTCGAATGTCCTGGAAACCCAAACTGAGTGGCTCCGGCCCTCTTCACGATCGAATCGTGGCGGCTTTAGAACGCGATGTTCGAAGCGGCAATCTAAAGAACGGCATTCGCCTTCCCGCACAGCGATTACTCGCTGACCATCTGGGGCTCAGTGTAGGCACAGTCACCAAAGCATATCTTGAAGCGGAGAGGCGAGGTCTAGCGCGAGGGCAAGTCGGCAGAGGCACTTATGTAACTAGCCCATTTGGAGAAGACCTTTCTCCAGGCAGCTTCGAAGATCAGATCATCGATCTTTCTGTCAACGTTGTCCCTCACCACGCGGCGGTGCCCTACTTCGTCGACTATAAATCATATGCGTTGCGGCAGTGGGAAGCGTTTGGTGCATTAGCTTATGCACCATCCGCGGGACCTGAGAACCAGCGGCGGGCGGCGGCGGTTTGGCTCAAACGAATTGCAAATTTCGATGCTGACTGGAAGCGGCTGATCCAAACCACTGGTGCCCAGCATGCGATTTCTCTCACTTTCGAGTTGCTTAGTAAGCCGGGTGACATGATCCTCTGTGAGGAAGCTACGTTTTATGGAATGAAGACGTTGGCTCAATATCGCGGTTACAAACTCCACGGGCTCAAATTGGATGACGAGGGAATCATTCCCGCCGGTCTCGAGACCGCTTGCCGCGAAACGAAGGCGAAGGTCCTTTATTTGATGCCGACGGCGCAAAATCCGACTGGGCGAACGATGAGTAAGGCCAGGCGACAAGCGATTGCCAAAATCGCGCAGCGCAACAAATTGTGGCTTGTCGAAGACGACAACTACGCTCTTTTTGGCAATCACAGCGATAACAAGACCATTCCGATCGCTACACTTCTTCCGGAGCGAACGTTTTACATTGGTGGAATTTCGAAATCTCTGGCACCCGGGCTGCGCCTAGGCTTCTTGGTGTGCCCGTCTGGGGCGGCATTCGATTCCATCGTTCAAGCTATACGTGCGACCGTCTATTCGCCGTCCGCTTTGGGTGGACTGCTCTTCGCACAGTGGATCGAAGACGGCTCGGCCTTTAAAATCGTTGAAACCGTCAAAGATGAGATCGGGCGTCGGTTGGTGCTGGCAAGAAGTATGCTTGAGCTGGACAGCAAAACACCAACATCGGCACCTCATTTATGGCTTTCGCTGCCTGCACGCGAAGCGGAGATGGTAGTGAGTCGAGCCTTGCGTGCAGGGTTGGTGATTACACCACCCGAAAGCCCAATCCTTCCTGGCGCGGATATTTCTGGAATTCGGTTATGTTTGGGAACGGCATCCAGTATGGAGCAGCTCAAAGTCGGGCTTGAACGCCTAAAAGGTGCGCTGTCGTCCAAACCGTCAGGTTGGGATTCTTTGGTGTAACTTGGCGGTACGTGCTCGTGAACCTGCGCCCCCAATATCGATGAGGAGCAAAGCGGTGCGCGCGAGCTTATCTTTTCTATTGGCTGTGCTTCTAGTCGCGCCCGTTGGTGCGCGGTCGCAGCCTGAACTGAACGATATCCCTGCCAAAATTACTAAAAGCATTGAAACCAATGATTACGAGCGCCGCGTAGTGATGATTCCTATGCGGGACGGGGTGAAGCTCAACACAGTCCTCGTTATTCCCAAGGGCGCGCATAACGCGCCCATGCTTCTGACACGAACACCCTACAACGCAGCCCGACGTTCCCAAGCGGCGGACACCCCTTATCGTGCTGTCACACTTCCTAAGGGCGATCAGCTATTCACTGACGATGGCTACATACGGGTATTTCAAGACATTCGTGGCAAGTATGGATCCGAGGGAAATTTCGTCGTCACGCGGCCGGTTCGGGGTCCGCTAAATCCCACTAAAACCGACGAAACCACCGATGCGTGGGATACGATCGATTGGCTGATCAAAAACATCAAGGAAAGCAATCACCGGGTGGGAATGGTCGGTTCGTCCTACGAAGGATTTACCGTCGTCATGGCCCTCCTGGACCCTCATCCAGCTTTGAAAGTAACCGCGCCCGAAAGCCCTATGATCGATGGCTGGATGGGGGACGATTGGTTTCACTATGGGGCCTACCGACAAAACAGCCTGGACTTCATTCCCGCAGCGACAAGCGCAAGAGGTGAAGGAGAGGAAGTTCCCCGATCAATCTATGATGACTATGAAGGCTTCCTTCGCGCCGGTTCTGTTGATGCCTGGGCCAGAATCCATGGACTTGACCAATATCCCTATTACCAAAGGGCCGTGAAACACCCTGCTTACGACAAATTTTGGCAGGGCCAAGCCCTAGATAAGCTGCTGGTGCAACACCCATCCAGCGTTCCAACGATGTGGGAACAGGGCCTATTTGACCAGGAGGACATGTGGGGCGCTGTTCATGCTTGGCAAGCACTTAAGAACGCCGGGTATATCGATAATAACTTCTTGGTTATCGGGCCCTGGCATCACAGCGGTGCCAATTCTGATGGCACGGTGCTGGGAGAGCTAAAATTTGAGGGCGACACTGCTTTGCAGTGGCGGCGCGACATTCTCAAGCCATTTTTCGATCACTATCTGAAGAATGCGACGAAGCCGAATACGCCTAGAGCGATGGTGTACAATGTCGGTGCGAACAGCTGGGATCGCTTCAATGACTGGCCTTTGTCTTGCGAAAACAATTGCCTCAACCCGCTAACACCCCTCTTTTTGGCGGCCAGCACAAAGCTATCCTTCGACAAGCCCACTGCCGGCTCCGCCTCCTATACCGCCGATCCAGCCAGGCCCATTCCCTACATTCCCCGTCCTATCCTGTTTTCTGATGGTCCTCGCTGGCAGTCGTGGCTGACAACCGACCAACGCGCATTCGAAAACAGACCCGATGTCCTAACCTACGTCACCGATGCGTTGACCTCCGAAGTTCGCATTAGCGGCATTCCCACCGTCGACCTATTTGCAGCGACCACCGGCACGGACAGCGATTGGGTGGTAAAGCTGATAGATGTGTATCCAGATATGCTCGCATCACGGCCGGAAATGTCAGGCTATGAGCTACCCATCGCGATGGACATCTTTCGAGGGCGATATAGGGAGAGCTTCGAGCACCCCTCAGCCATACCCGCCAACAAGGCCCAGCAATATCACTTCACTTTACCGCCAACGAACCACGTCTTTAGGCCGGGCCATCGGATCATGGTCCAAATTCAATCGAGCTGGTTTCCATTATACGACCGAAATCCGCAGACTTACGTGACCAATATCTTTCTGGCCCAGCCGCAAGACTATAAGAGCGCCACGCAAACGGTATTTCACGGAGGAATGCAGGCAAGCGCGATCTGGCTACCGTTGATTTCTACCAAATAGCTCCGATGATGCCTCGAGCTAATCTGTGGACCGGTACCGTACTTCGCCGCCCAAAATATCAAAGAATGCGGCCGTCCTAATCGCTAGACCTCCCACCACTAGAAGCTTTCAACCCAAGGTCTGAGTTCGACTTCCCAAGTCCATGCGCTACGGGGTTGCTGCAGGACCTGCCAATAGGTTTCGGCGATCGCATCGGGATCAAGCGTGCTGTCAGGCTTGTCAGGGGGATCCACCCGCGAGGTGCTACGAACGGCACCGTCAATCACGAAATGGGCAACGTGGATACCCTGCGGCGCCAGTTCGCGCGCCATGCTTTGAGCCAAGCCGCGTAAGGCGAACTTGCCCATGGCGAATGGCGCCGAACGCGCATAACCCTTGATGCTGGCGGAGGCCCCGGTGAACAAAATGGCGCCCCTCTCCTCCATGGGCTTCGCCATGAAGCGCCACGCGGCCGCCTGCCCCACGAGAAATCCGCCGAACGCCGATACCAACAACATGTGCTCGACCTCGGTGGGATCGAGATCAATCAGCGATCCGCGTACTCGCCCGCTGGCGTTATAAATAACGACGTCAGGTTCCCCCATTTTGAGCGCCACATCTTCGAACAATTGGTCCACCTGGCCTGGACCGCTCGCATCGACTTGGAAAGCCTGTCCACCTATCTCCGTGCAAAGCGCCGTCAACTTATCCACGTTTCGCGCTGCAAGGGCGATTTTCAATCCGCGCTCTGCGAGTAATCGCGCGAGCGAGGCGCTAATCCCTGCACCGGCACCAACGATTAGCGCGGTCGAATACTGTCTTTTACTCATCGGTGCATCTCCAGTAGCTCGGGCGGTCGCTCAAAGGGTTATACAGGCGTTGCCTATGCCGTTCCCAGACTGTGGGCGCAGAAACGCTGCTTGGAGGCTTCAAAAACCCGCCTCGAATCCGGCGCCGATGCGCTAGTCCATCGTGTATTTAACTAGCTCTTTTGGGCCCACTTCAGCGCCGTAAATATTTCCATCTGCATCGACCGCTACGCCCTCCGCTGCACTCGTTCCTGTGGCATGCTCGACGGGATCTGGGATGAAGCCGGTGATCTTCCCGTCCTTTAAGCTGCCCCAGCGAATGCCGCGTTTCCAACCATCATGGCTGCGCGTCGCCGATTCCGACTCGGAATCGGTGACATAAAGGACATCATCCTTTGTGACCCAGATGCCGCTTGGCCGACTGAACTGATGAAGTTGTTGGATAAAGTTTCCATCAAGATCAAATATCTGGACGCGATTGTTGTTTCTATCACCGACCAGCAGCCGATTATGTGAATCAATAGCAAGCCCGTGAGGTTGGTCAAATTCGCCAGGCGCTGTACCGCGCCTCCCCCACTCTTTGACAAATTTGCCGGATCTATCGAACTTGACGATCCGATTATTACCGAAGTCATGACCGTCGGCCACGAAGATGTCGCCGTTGGGTGCGGTGACCACATCGCTGGGCTGATAGAAATAATCCGGCGCCACGGCGCCACCTGGCTTGCCAAGCACAAGCAGGACCTCGCCATCGGGACTAAATTTGAAGACCTGATTTCCTTTGCTGGCATTTCGCGGGCCAATTGGCCCAGCGGTGGATATTTCCTGGCGCTCGCCGTTGTCCTGACCATCGGTCACCCAGACATTGCCGTCGCGATCGACATGGATACCATGCGGAAAAACGAGCAATCCCGCACCAAAGGCTTTCATCAGCCTACCGTTTTCATCGAACTTCAGCACGGTCGGCAGATCAGACATCGCTCCCGTCCGACGATCGAAGCAGTTATTTTTACCGCAACGCTCGGCGACCCAGATTGACTTGCCATCTCGGTCAATATCAACCGCGCTCGTCGAGCCCCAGCTGCGGCCTGTCGGCATTTTGAAGTTGTCGCGGACCGCATGATACGGATGGAGCACCTCATTTGAGGGCGTCGTCGAATCCGGTATGAGCCCGACGCCGTTTGTCGACTCGGCGGTTGCCGTAAGAATCCCAAGAGTAGTGGCCAACGCAAATGCGGCGAATCGCATAATTCCTCCTTAAGCGCGGGAATCAATTCAGTATTCTCCGGACATCGCGCATTTCCGGTGAATAATGCCGACACAATATCGCGTTAGACGACAACGAATTTATCATCGCGGTAACGGAGGCCAGGGATCTCATTCCGTGGCTACAATATGGCAACGCAGTCAATTTCAATGTCGAAGGGACCTGGCCATTCAGGAACACGTATGAAGATCCGCGCGGGGAAGTCCGCCGGAAAGTATTTTGCATAGAGCGAGTTGATTGCCGAAAACTTATCAACCGATGTGCAATAAATATTGCACTTAACAACATTCGCTAGAGACGTGCCCGCCGTCTCAAGACAAAGCTTCAATTGATCAAGAACAAGTTCAGTCTGGCGTTCAATCGGTACCCGTAAAATCTCGCCTGTTTGAGGATCGAATGGCGGCAGCCCTGATACGTAGATGAAGTCTCCGGCCCGCACGACCGGCGTCACCGGTGCATGCCATCGCTCCAGATACGTCGATATCGGTTCAACGCGGATCAATTGTCGCTTCATACCAGGTTTCTCATTGCTCTTTGGATGACCAACATCGGCTTCGCTGCGCTGCCGTTGGGCAGGTGCCGGCTCTGTGGCTAGGGAACTCCCGATAAGTACGCCACCGCTTACCCCGGCAGCTTTCAGAAATGCCCTTCGATCGAATTCATCAGCCACGTTGCCCTTCTGACGGCCTTCTCATGATTTCATTCTGCATGCGAATATACTGTTACACAAACGCTACCAGCATGTACTTCTCATTGCCGACTAGTGATGTCGATCCAGGCGCTCGATGTGTCAATTATTTTCTTGTGCCGGCACACTTTTGCGTTCGCCTAGCTGGAATGAGCTTTGGAATTATACCCGGCACAGGCCAATCTCCATCACAAGTACTTTCATGTCATGAAGCTATCTCATGTGGTAAACTTCCATTGGCGATATAGTGATGCGTGACACTTTTTGTTGCGTCGGCCGCACGCGTGCGCAGTATGATTTAGGCGACGCGAGAATGCGCGACATTGGAAAGGGAAATCACGTGAACCTCCGTAAAGCCTTGAGTTTCGCTATGGGCGCGATGCTGCTCACTACAGCGGCATTCGCCGATGAGGTCACGATTGCAACGGATGTTCTCGGGCCAGAAGGCCCGCTGTTCGTCGAAGGCAGCCTCTACTATGTAGGCTTTGCTTCAGACACACTGTCGAAGTGGGACGGGCAAAAGAGTGTCGTTCTGAATCATACTCCCGGCTGCGGCCATAACGGGCTCGCGCTTACAAAGCAAAAAACGTTTTTGATTGCGTGCGGCGCGCCCCAAGGGGCCATTATCGAAACCGACATGAAGGGCAAGGAATTGCGCCGGTGGGATACGGACAGCAAAGGAAAGAAGCTTTATGGCGGTATAAACGACATCGTGGTGACAACCGACGGTGGTGTGTATGCCACGCTTTCCGGTCTTTTCGTGGACCCTCCAGCGGCTGTAATGGGAAAGATCCTGTACCGAGCGCCGGGTAGCCAGCAATGGGTCGAGGTTGCCGATGACATCAATTATGCAAATGGCATCAGCGTTTCACCTGACCGGAAGACCCTTTATGTCAGCGAAACCGTTGGCAATTGCATCCTGAAATTTAGTATCAACGCCGATGGTACGTTGACTAACCGGTCAAATTTCGCACTGCTCGGCCTGCTTGTGCCCAATAAAGCAAAGTCGTGGTGGCTGGGTCCGGACAGCATGAAAGTCAACCGCAAGGGCGATATCTATGTTGCTCAATGGACCGGGGGAAAGATTCTGAAATTGTCACCCCAAGGTAAACTTTTGCATGTTTTCAATATTGCCGCAGGAGACGGTACGACCAATGTCGCGTTCGATAGCGACGAAAGCTATATTTTCGTAACTGCTGCGAAAAACCCAAACGATCCGAAGGCGCGAGGCAGCATTGTGAAAATTCCTAACATTAAATGACACACCAGCGACATTATCGCCCGGAGCACGCGTGCATAACCGCCGACTAAGCTTATCGGGGTCAGATTATACGTTCGCTGCTCTGCGTGCAGATCGGCTGTCGCACTGCGACATCGGGCGCGATGACAGCTTTGTTATGAAAACTGTCGGAAAGCAGACGTCGAAGGATGTCCGCTTTGACGGCAGTCAGGACTCGAACCCGCGGCGAGACTGGTTCGAGAAAGTCGTGTCGTCGACAGGAGGTGTGTCAAGACTCGGAACACCCGTGGAAACGTTAGACGGAGCCAAGTCTTGACGCACAAATCAGCCATGGCGAAATTTGAGAAACAGGATCGACACAGTTAGGCCCAGGCTGATCGTGTTGGCAGCTATCAGCGGCCAGTCCACGTTGATTGCGCCATAAAGGAGCCACAGCGCGGTGCCGGTGGTCATAATCACATACATTTTGAGCGACAAGTCGTGAGTTGAGCGGGTTCGCCAAGCCCGAACGGCCTGTGGGACGTAGGCCGTGGTTGTGCAGATGGCTGCCAAAAATCCAACTAGCGATGTGGCGCTCATGCCGTTTGCTCAAACCCTCTAACTTGCCGTTAAGTCGCCGGCTTATAGCTCAGCCGATTTCAAATTCAATATTCAGCACACGTCGCCGCTATGACAACTCATTTCAAGGAAAAATCACTCCGCGTTCCGTCCCAATCAAGAACAACGCCTAGCAATGTGTGATGAGCTGTTCCAGCAACTCCTTTGAGGGTTCCCATTCTCCGATCGCAGGATTAAGCAGCATGGCTTTGCGCGCCAAGAGGTTGGATTTTGATAGCGCGGCTTCTATTGCCGTCCGCTCATAGGCTTTTACTGCTAGGACCAAACCGCGGACTGCTTCTGGCAATTGGCCACACTGCTCGGGTATGATCGAGTCATGGCCGATCAGGCAGGGTACTTCGACGATATCATCATGATCAATCTCAGAGACACTGCCAGCGCTCTTGGTATTTACAATCATGCGGCGGGGTTTTGTGCCGCATAACGCCGTCATGACATCAAGCGCAATACGGTGATATCCGGTGGTAGCGCGGAATGGGTCGGCCTGCTCCGATGAGCCAGAAGCCGTACTGCCCTCCCCTTCCAGCTTCATGTATGTGCCAGACCGGGCGTTTAAATAGGATGCATAATCCTCAATTGCTAGGTCACCGCGACCTTCGCGAAGAAGCTCGGCAAGTCGCGCAAATAGACTTTCGCTGAGTCGCTCGATTTCCGCGCCGCGCGTGCTATTTTCCCGGCGCTGGTTTTCTAGCGCCCGCCGGCGCGAATAGTAAAAATATAAATATTCCGACGGGATAAGTCGCAAGGACCTTATGAGGTCCGGCGAGAACAACGGTACATGATAGAGCTGGCGAAGAAGATCATCGTCACCAAGAAATCGATCGAGCACATCCTGGCCACGGTATTGAATCCGGCGGATCCAGCCGAGATGGTTGAGGCCAACATAATCGCACAAAACTTCGTCCGGCCCCGCTCCGAGAGCGATATTGATGCGATGCAACAGTTCACTGGGTGTATCGCAAATCCCTACCACCCTGGCATTGCTGTTGTGCGTGATGGCTTGCGTGATCAGACCGGCCGGATTGGTGAAATTTATGAGCCACGCTCTGGGGCTAAGGCGTTCGACCAATCTGGCCTGCTCGACAGCGATGCTGACCGTTCGAAGTGCCATCGCCACCCCGCCAGGGCCGGTCGTCTCCTGGCCGGGATAGCCTTGCTTCACGGAAACCTTCTCGTCATGCGTACGCGCCCGAATGCCACCCACGCGAATGCTGTTGAGCACAAAGCTCGCGCCCTCGACAGAGTCCTCAATATTGACCGCCTGACGAATGCGGAGGGAGCCGTCTTCGCGCGCAACGAGGGCGCGGCCCAACTCGGCCATAGTGTGAGCTCGTTCCGTATCCGGGTCGAACAGGACGAGTTCGTCCGCGTCGAGTGCCTTGATCGCTTCATGGACTCCATAAACCACGAGCGGTGTCCGCACTCCCCCACCACCTATCAATGCGATCTTACGCCCCATGATTCAGCTCGCTCACGCGCTCCAGTTCGATGCGGTCCGGTAAGGCCGAAAGAGCACCAGGCGCGCGGGTGGATAAGGCGCCGCAAACACAAGCGCGGCGCAAACAGCTTTCTGGCGAAAGAGCATCCAGCTGGGCGTCTATGAACCCTGCATCGAATACATCCCCTGCCCCGGTCGTATCGATAACGGAGACCGACAGCGAAGGCGATTCATACTTCACACCGTTTGCGATCATGGCGGCGCCCGATTGCCCCCGCTTCAAGATAGGGCGAACCAATCCTCTTTCCTTCGCAAAGGTCAGGTAATCCATGCCCTCGCCGCCGCAAAGCAATGCGGCCTCTCTTTCATTCGGGAAGAAGTGGTCGACAGCGCGGCAGATCTCCAGATTTTCTGGCCTTCGGAGCCAATCCGGATGGAAGCCCACATCAAGAGAGGTTGTGCACCCGCTTTTTCGCAAAGCCGGTAACAAGGTGAGCGCTAACTTGTACTCGAGCGGCAGGGCGAAGTGCACATGCCGGGCTTGGGACAGAACCTTCAATACGGCGTCGGAACCAAGCATGCGTTGCAGGGCCCGGTTCACGCCCGCGTGGCTAAAAAATGATCGCTCCTCGCCGATCGAAACGCTAACGGTGACCCCAGTACTGCCGTGATTTTGTACAATTCCTTCATCGGAAACGCCGAAGGCGTTCAGTCGATTGACGATCCAGCTTGCATCTTCGCTGCCGATAATGCCCACAAGAGACACGGACCGATCGAGCTTGGCCAGCGCACAAGCGGTGATGGCCGCGCCGCCGCCCACATCGCGCATATATTGCGGTGCGAATACCTCTTCTCCGGGGTTCGGCCACCGACCAAAGCCCGTGAATACGTGATCGATGAAGATTTCGCCTACAACGGCAACGTCATGCTTTTTCATGGGACCTGAATGGCCACTCGCCCTTTCGTCGTGCCTGCAAAAGATAGACCGCCACACCGACCGCCGCCATGGCCAGACCTATGGCGATATGCATGGGATTGCTGCTAACGACGATATACAGCCACCCTAGCAAGGCAACAATTGCCGGCAATGGGAAAAGAGGCATGCGGAACACGCCGGAATCGACTGCAGCCTGGCGGCGCAACAGAATCACCGCCACGCATTGGGCCACGAACTGAAGCATGGTTTGGACAACGATCAGAACGGAAATCAAATCCGGGAGGGAAAACAAGCACGCAATCGCCGACAATCCACCCATGACCAAAAGAGACGTAGTGGGAAAGCGCCCGACCGGATGCAGGCGAGAAAATGCCTTGAAAAAGCGCCCCTCAGCCGCCGCCGCATAAGGGATGCGCGAGAATCCCAGAATAATCGCGTATACGGAACCCCAGCTGGCGATCAGTATCAGTGCCGACACCAGCAAGCCGCCACCGCGGCCATAGAGAACCTGCATATATTCCGCGACAATTGCTTTGGAATGCTGACCCTGTTGCCAGGGCACTGTGCCGATGATCGCTAGGTTCATCGCGAGATATAAAATGGCAATCGCAACAATCGAATAAATCACGGCACGCGGTATCACCCTGCGAGCATCGCGCACCTCTTCGCCAATCAGGCAGACGTTGTTGTAACCGCCATAATCATAGACTGCTATCAGCGTGGCGGCGCCCAGGCCAAGCCAGAAGGTTCCCGAGAACGAGAAGGCTCCAGCGGGAAAATCAAAGGCAATAGCACCTCGGAAATGCGCGATGCCGCTAACGACGATCCACACACAGGTGGCAAGAACCACTGCCGCGATAGCGATGGATATTCTGTTGATGGAACGGATATTTCGATAGAGAAGCGCCGTATTCGCAAGGCAGACCAGCATCGCGACGGCAATCAGATGGCCGTGCCGAAGTTGTGGCATCAGGAAGTTCAGATATTGGCCAAATCCTACCGCGCCCGCCGCAATGGATATCGGTCCGATCAGAAGCAATTGCCATAGAAATAGAAAGCTCAGCAGCCCGCCCCAGCGCCTTGGACCAAAAGCCTGCAGTAGATAATGATAGGGTCCTCCGGAGCGCGGCAACGACGATCCAAGCTCTGCCCAGACCATACCGTCACATAGGCACAGCACCGCACCCACAACCCAACCAAGCATAGCCTGGGGGCCACCCATCGCTGCGAGTGCCAGCGGAATGGTGAGAAATGGGCCGATACCCACCATATTGAGAATGTTGATCGACAAGGCTCCGGCGAGCCCCACGCCGCGATCCATCCTTTCCCCATCAGCCGCGGTTGGTTTCTGCATGGCGCCTGCCAAGTCGCTCCTACTTATTCTGACCGTGCAGGAGCGGGTTCTTCGGAACGCTCAGCAAATTCGCGAAAATCCTATATGCGCCTGGGACGCCCAGTGGGAGCTGCCGATAAAAAGCATAAGCGTTGTAAATGTAGATCCCCTTTCCATAGCGCGCGTACAGAAGGCCGCCCTTTTGGGGCAACTGGCCTTGGTCGTGGGTCTCCAGCAATGGCTTATATTTCGGGTCCCAGGACATCAAAAACTTTGACCCTCGTTCTTCCACCCAGCCTTCGAAATCTTTTGAGGCGATGCTGTTCGGCCAATTCAGCAAAGGGTCTTTGGCATCCAGCAGGGTGACGACTGAATGCTCGTCTGTGACCTCTTCCGGATCTTCGGTCATCGAATAGGGATAGGGGCCGAAATTATGATCATATTCCGGCGTATTGTATTGGGCGACAACCGTGCCGCCGTTCTCAACATATTTAAGAATACGCGCATTGTTGGCGATGAGGTCCGGTCGCACAGCGTAAGCCCGGACACCCAAGATAATTGTATCGAACTGACCGAGATCGGATTTGACCAGGTCCTGGGGCGACAGAAATGTGACGTGGATGCCCAGCGCTTCGAGTGCAGCGGGGACTTCATCCCCACTTCCTTCGACATAAGCGACTTTCTGGGATGGTGCGACCTTAACGTCCGTGCCCACAACACTGTACGTCGCTGGCCTATATAGAAAATAAGGGCGAAGGCCCTGGTAACCGGTTACGCTGTAGCCCTCTTTGTATGAATTGCCCGCATAGTCGACGGCAGCTGTGACTTTATAGGATAGCTGGTTCACCGCGGCCGGATGAATAGTAAATGTTACCGCCAAGTCCTGCCCAACTTGCGAAAATGAAACCGGGGCGGCCGTTGGCTCGGATGTCCATCCCTCGGGCAACTCGAGACGGGCTGTCTCATGAGCCGTTCCTTCAACGTTGTTGTGCAGCCGAACGGTCAATGGGAACGATGTGCGACCGAGCTGCAATATTCCGGCACCAGGATTGATCGAAACCGATACGGGGGGCCCAACCGGCATAGGATTACGCCTGGTTCCGATCCCATTGATCGTGCTGATAACCTGCACAACGTCTTTGGTCTGAAGTTCAATTCCTTTGAAACTGTAGGAAACCGCGGCCGCCAGAGGATAGGGCTGCACGGCCATATTACGATCGGCACCCTCAACTTTATCGTAGTAGGGTTTCTCAAGATCCGAGCGAGAAAAATAAGGTCGTGTGAATGGCTCATCCGCCGGCACCGTGCCGGCAAAGGCGATATTTTGAGCGGCGTTTGGCGCCAACTGCCGAGGTATCTGTGCCTCAGCCTTAATGCCCCAAGACTTTCCTGAGGAGGAAACCAACGCAACGTTCTTGATTTCGATGGGGCGCTTGCCACCATTGAACAAATGAACACGCACGCGGATGTTCTGACCGCGCAATGCCATTTGGAATGTATCTCGAGTGCCGCGGAAAGGCACGGATGCTCCGCCAGCGTCCACAGGAACGACGTCTGCTTTCGCAGACACACCCAGCACCGCTAGCAAGGCTTCGCGAAACTGATCTCTTTTTACGCCCAATTCATGGAGCACATTATATTTTTGCTCGGGCGTCAGAGAACTTTGCTTGACCGCTTCGACAAGGGCTTCATTGGACTTGAAACCATCCGCAAGAATATCCGCAACGGCCGAAGGGTCCTGCGGCGAAAACGCAGCGATCGCCTTCTCGATCGTGCGATTGATTTCGCGCAGCCCCTCCCGAAGAAACGGGGGGGGCGCCGAACCGGCTAAACTTGCGATGCCTTCCAACGAGACGTCGACGCCACCGAAAAAGTCAGCCTCCTTATCGGAAGCAGGCACGCGAGAGCCGAAGCGATGGTAGAGTTGGGCCTGCTCGGCTGGTAGAGGGATTTCGGTGCCACCATTCTGCGACTTCTGGAAGCCCAATCCTTCTTGGGCGATTTGCAGATATGTGAGGCCCAACATCGAGTCATAAGTCCCGACTGGAACGGAAACGGTTGGTGATACATTTCCCGGCTCCCATCGCCGGGCAATATGGTTCTGGACACCGACCGGACCCCATTGATGCGTCGCGTAATCGTAGGCGCCCTTGCTGGAAATGCGAAACGTGGGTACGCGCGCATACTGTTTCAGCGGCGACCAGGGCAAAAGTCCTTCTCGAATTTGCTCCGGAAACATTTTGGGATCGCCGGCAGCGTTGAAGACTTCCTGGGCCATCATTCCTGCAACAGCGTGATTACCGTGGCCATCGGTCGGGCCACCGACAAATACCGACGTCACGACCAGTGGCCTAACCGTCCTTACCACGCGCACAGCTGCTTCAAGTACGCGCGCATGCCCCCACTGAGTGAGTGCTTCCTCCAGCGACTTTGAAAACCCATAATCAACGGTCGATGAGAAATATTGCCCGTCAAGACCGTAATAGCGCCCGCTTTGAAGAAGTTCTTCGGTTCGCACCAATCCTAGAGCTTCCCACAAGTCGGATGACATAACATTCGCGCCGCCCTCGCCGCGATTGAGCGTCATCAACTCCGTTCGAGCACCTATTCCTCGGCTTTCGTATGCCAATGTTGCACCATCCTCATCGTCGGGGTGGGCGACAATCATCAGGATGCTTGCGCGCGTATGAAGCTTCTTCAGCAATCCCCATGTCAGCGCAGCGCCGCGATCAAAGGATAAGGGTATAGTATCCACTGTGTCGGCTGCGGATGAGGCCCAGCATTGGCTCCCAAGCCCGATTATGAGGATCAGCCTTAATGCAGGCCTCGCAATAAACTTCATGCCCCGCGCCCCGACTTC
Source organism: Pseudomonadota bacterium (assembly GCA_040389405.1). Taxonomy (GTDB): domain Bacteria; phylum Pseudomonadota; class Alphaproteobacteria; order Micropepsales; family Micropepsaceae; genus Rhizomicrobium. Next base: position 1,222,117 of record JAZJZY010000003.1, read on the forward strand.
ATTTGAGAGACGATAACCCTACAAGTGTGAGCGCGGAAGCCCACTTAAGACCAAAGGACAGTACCGTTCAAAGCCATTCGTTCATTCTCGTGCATTTTCGAACCTGTTCCGGAGTGACCTGACTTTTAGATGTACCAGAAGTCGATGGGTGGTCGTCTGCACCGTCCGCATTCGGCATCGTCTGAGTGTATAACGCCCGGCGCGGGATTGTTTAGATAGCGACGGAGGGTTCATTTTCATCGCTAAAAGGCTTAGTTGTGGGCCTGATGTCTGTCCGTGAGAGGGGGATTTGATGCCAGTTTCTAAATTTCGTGCGATTGCACTTGGCGCCTTGATTGTCACATCGGGGTCAGCAAGCGCCCAAGATGCGCGCAGCCCCCAGAAAGTCATTTTCGACACCGACTTCAATCTTTTTGGCGATGACGGCCAGGCGTTTATTCTCGCGGCTCAGGCGCACGCCGCGGGCCAGATTCAGATTCTCGGGATGACTTTGGTCGCCGGCAATACCTGGATTGAAGAGCAAAGACCTATCGCGGCCGAAGCCGTTGAGCGCGTTGGGCTCGAGGCAGACATTCCGATTTTTGCTGGCGCGGACAGACCGCTTCTGCACAGCCAGGCAAGCTTTGAGGAAGAGAAGGCGCTGCTGGGCGTTGGCGATGGTTATTATGGAGCATGGTCGCATCCAAAGCCGAGATCAGATGCGGATGTAGAACTTTCGCCAGACGGCGCTGCACAGCACACAAAGGTTCAGGAAAAGCACGCGGTCGATTTCATAATCGAAACTGTCAGGGCAAATCCTGGTCAAGTGACGATCTTGGCGATCGGCCCGGTCACAAACATTGCTCTCGCGATCCGCAAAGCCCCAGATATCGTGCCGCTTATTAAACGCATCGTATATATGGGCGGCGCCTTTGACGTGCCCGGCAACACAATGCCGGCTGCAGAATTCAATGTATGGTTCGATCCCGATGCGGCCAAGATCGTCTACCGGGAGCCGATCGAACAGGTGTTCATTCCATTGGACGTTACTAATTCCGCACGATTTGATTCCACAATCTTCCAGCGCATCTGGAAGGCGAATCCAGTCATCGCGAAGATTGACCCGCGAGCCACGCCATCTCCGAACCTCCCCGTTCAGAAGTTCGTTCAATTTTGGGATCAGCTGGCGGTGGCGTATGTCATCGATCCAACCCTTGCGACGAATGTCGAAACGCGGTGGATCGACGTCGAGACAACGTTTGGTGTCAACTACGGTAGAACAATGTCATACACCTATGAATTTCCTCGGGGACATTTCCTGCAGCAGGCCAAGATAGTCAACCGCTTCGATCTCAAGCGCTTTGAGGACTACCTCGTGAGCACCATGAGCAAGCCGTTGCCGGTGCGCAGTAAGAACAAGCCTTAAACCAACAATGTCAAATCGATCATGGCTCGTAGCTTCGCCCATACTCGATACTCTCGAGTACCGAGAAGCACTCGCCCTGACTGGTCAGAATAGCGCGGAAGTTAATTGACTGTTGCCAATGTGGTAGGTAGGGCGAACAAAACGTTGGTGGGCCCGGCAGGACTCGAACCTGCGACCTAACCGTTATGAGCGGCCTGTTCCAAAGAGGAAAACCGCGGAAACGCTGACTTCTTGCGTCAATCCAGCTGAATCTGGCTCAATGTAGTTTCAAGGACTTAGATCAAACTGCGTGCCGTTTGCGTGCCGGAATAAAAATCACGCCTAGCGGCCATGCATTCCTCGGTGAACTCTCCCAAGTCGTCTTGAGAAAGATCCTTCCCTACGCCAGCGCAATTGCCGAGAGGCAAATCAGGCATGAGCGAACGCTTCGATAATCCTGCAATCCACAACACTGATACCGCCGGCACAGCTGGCGATTAAGGATTGCAATTCATCAGCCAGCACTTGCAAATCTGCGATCTTTCGTTTGGTCTCGCCTAGGTGATTGCGCGCGATTTCGGTTACCTCACGGCAATCGGTATTGGCGTTGTCAGAGAGACAAAGTAATGCGCGAATCTCATCGATCGAGAACCCGAGATTCCGCGTTCGACGCACGAAGTTGAGCCGCTTTTGCTCGATGGAGGTGTAAGCGCGATAATTGCTTCTGGTTCTGGGTGGTGCCGGCAGCAACCCGATGCGCTCGTAGTAGCGAATGGTCTCAATGTTGATCCCGGTGGCTCTCGACATGGCACCGATCGTAAGCGCTTGGTCTTGGCCCATCCTGGAATCTCCATTTCCTAATAAACTATCCGTTAGCGATTAATAGCAGGCCTATTTCCCGCAATCCGGCGCTGACGCGTATAAATGAGTTTTGAGATTGCCGGCAATACAAACAGCGTCAGTACGGTCGCCGTTATCAAGCCACCGATCACAACGGTTGCTAAGGGCTTTTGCACTTCGGCACCGGTGCCTGTTGCGAGCGCCATCGGCACAAAACCCAAGGAGGCCACCAGGGCCGTACTCAGGACCGGTCGAAAACGCTCGAGAGCTCCTCCGGCGATTGCCTCGTCGGGTGGAATGCCCTCATCCAGCCGGCGGCGAATGCTGCTCATCATAACCAGGCCATTTAGAACTGCCACGCCGGAAAGGGCGATAAATCCAACCGCCGCTGATATGGAGAAGGGAATACCACGAAGCGCCAGGGCAAAAACCCCGCCCGCGATCGCGAGGGGTATCGCGGAAAATACAGCGATCGCGGGGACCAATCCCCCCAGACCCAGATAGAGCAGTCCCAGGATCACAGCGAAGACCAAAGGTACAACGAGCAGAAGCCTCGACTTTGCGGCCTGCAAATTCTGGTACTGCCCTCCCCACTCGAGCCAGGAGCCCGGCGGAACGGTGACCGCCCGGCTAACCCGGTCCTGTGCTTCCTGCACGAAAGATCCCAAATCGCGCCCACGGACGTTTAGCTGCACCATAATTCGGCGCTTGCCATCTTGGCGGCTGATCTGGTTTAGGCCTTGGCTGTACCGAAGCGATGCAACATCCCGAAATGGCACGGACAGCCGTGGGCCGGTCTGTGGTGGTGGCAGCATGACAGGCAAAGCACCCACTTGGGGTGCACTGTTGCGAATCGAATCTGGCAGACGAACGACCACAGCGTAGCGCTGGTCCCCTTCGAAAACTGTGCCGGCCTCCCTGCCGCCCATGGCAGTTTCCAACGTTGCAGCCACCTCCTCTACCGTCAGACCGCGTCTTGCGATGGCATTGCGATCCAACGCGACATCTAGTGTCGGAAAGCCTTGGGTTTGCTCCACCCGCAAATCCCTGGTACCCGGGACGGTTTTGAGAACACGAGATATCTGCTGTGCGGTAGCCAGCATCGATCCTAGATTGTCTCCATACACGGAAACGGCCACGTCAGCTCGCACGCCGGCCACCAACTCGTTGAACCGCATCTGAATGGGTTGTGTGTATTGGTAATTCTGGCCCAAGAGGCCCTTCAAAGATTGATCGATCTTCTCGACCAGTTCCGCTTTTGGCATTCCTGGATCGCCCCATTGATCTCGCGGCTTTGCAATCACGAAGGTGTCCGACAGGTTGGGGGGCATTGGATCACTTGCTACCTCTGCCGTGCCGGTGCGGGAGAAGACAAACTGCACCTCCGGTACCTTCTCGACCGCCCTCTCCACTTCCATCTGCATTTTCTGCGACTGGTCGATCGATGTGGATGGGATACGGAGAGGATTGATTAGCACATCCTGCTCATCCAATTGGGGAATGAATTCCTGTCCCACGAACATGAAGGTTACTGCGGCGAGCAAGAATAGAGCGGTGCCGGCAACGATGATCGGTCGGGGCCGTGCGATGACCTTGCGCAGGGCTGGCGCGTAACGTTCCTTGGCAATTTCGATGATCCGCACATCTTTCTCGGAGATCTTGCCATTCATGAGGATGGCAATGAGTGCGGGCACCGTGGTGACAGATAGGACAAAGGCTGCAGCGAGCGCGAGCATCACCGTAATGGCCATGGGCAGAAACATCTTTCCTTCCACGCCTTGGAACGTCAGCAGCGGCACATACACCAGCAGGATGATGCCCTGCCCATAAAGCGAGGGTCGAATCATCTCGTGGGAGGCCGCAGCCACTTCTTGTAGCCGGTCGGCGCGAGAGAGAGTGCCACCTTGTCGATGTTGCCGTTCGGCCAAACGTCGCAAGGAGTTTTCAACAATAATTACAGCACCGTCGACGATGAGTCCGAAGTCCAGGGCACCCAAGCTCATCAAGTTGCCCGATACACCGAGCTCGTTCATGCCAATGGCCGTCATCAACAGTGAAACAGGAATCACCAAGGCGGCAATAATTGCCGCCCTGAAATTCCCCAACAGCAAAAGCAAGACCACAACGACAAGCAGCGCACCTTCCGCAAGGTTTTTGCTGACCGTATGGATGGTTGCATCCACCAGTTTTGAGCGATCGTAGACCACTCGCAGAGTGACCCCCGGTGGTAGGGTTTTGCGAACCTGGTCGAGCTTTTCCACTACAGCTTTCGCAACGGTGCGGCTGTTTTCTCCGATCCGCATCATGGCAGTACCGATGACAACCTCGTGGCCATTTTCGCTTGCCGAACCCGTGCGGAGCGCCCCTCCGATTCTCACGTCTGCTAGATTGTCCACGGTAATAGGGACACCTTGTCGTTCGGCCACTACGGCACTCGCAATATCATTGATATTGCGAACGCGAGCATCTGCTCGAACAAGAAAAGCTTCGCCGCCTCGCTGAACGAGGTTCCCGCTCACGGCCAAGTTGGTGGCTTCCAACGCCCGAGCGAGTTCGGTGAACGATATACCGTAGGAAGCAAGCGCTGTCGGGCGGGGCTCAACAACGTATTGCTTCTCATAGCCGCCAATCACGTCCACATCGGCGAGCCCTGGTACGTTGCGGACCTGTGGCCGCACCAGCCAATCCTCCACGGTTCTCAGATAGCTGCCCAAAGCGACCGGATCCCTGAGCCGCTCGCCTTCTGGCGTGACGAAGCTACCGTCCTGCTGCCAGCCGAGACGTCTACTGACCTGCTGTCCGGTATGGTGCTGGTATTCGATGGTCCACATGACGATTTCGCCGAGGCCGGTGGAGATCGGTCCCATTCGCGGGTCAACGCCGGCCGGCAAACTGGCCGTTGCGCTGGCCAGCCGCTCCGAGACTTGCTGACGCGCAAAGTAAATGTCGACATCATCGCTGAAGACGGCAGTGATCTGACTGAAGCCATTGCGGGAGAGCGAGCGCGTCGTTTGTAGTCCCGGGATGCCCGCCAGGGCTGTCTCAAGGGGATAGGTGACTCGCTTTTCGATCTCGACCGGCGAAAGCGACGGTGCGACGCTGTTGACCTGTACCTGTTTGTTGGTGACGTCCGGAACCGCGTCGATCGGAAGGCGGGATAAGTTTACCGCTCCTAGTAGCACGATCAAAAGCGTAATGAACACGACAATGTAACGCCGCTGGACAGCGAATAGGATTATCTTGTCGATCATCGCGCTCTGACCTTGCAGATCCCAGCATCAATCATTGTCGCCAGCGCTGTCTTTTTGAAGCTCGGCTTTCAACAGAAAGGAATTGTGGGTGGCGATCTCATCGCCTGGCTTCAGACCTGACTGGACCTCCGTTGTGTCGCCACTTTCCAATCCGGTCGTGACTGGTTGGGCCCGGAAGCCATCGTCGGTTTTCACGAACACTGCGTCGCTTCCGCTAATTTTTTGCAACGCCTCAGTAGGGACAAGCATGGCTCCCGTGGAGGTATTTGCATGGGCGATGAAAATTCGCGCCGAGACCAACTGACCGGGCTGTAGCGACTGGGCATTCGCCGCGGGCACCAACACCACTGTCGCTGCGCGACTCTCTATATCGACGTTGGGCGTGATGGCGCGCACCTTGGCCGCGATCGATCCCTGTGGCAGGTCAATGGTCGCCTTATCACCGGGAAAAATACGCTGGGCGTCCTGTGACGGGACCGCCGCCTGTATCTCGAGCTTTTCAGGATTTGCAACGCGAAACAGTTCCGTTCCCGCGACCACGTAGGAACCGAGAATTGCTGGGGCCAAGGTTACGCGCCCGGAGATCGGGCTCAAAATGTCCAGCGAAATTCCATCCTTTGATAGGCCGGACGCCCCTCCCGAGGACACCGCTCTTTTCCACACGGACTGCGCGACCTGCCATTCGGCTTGGGCCGCGTCATAGTCCTGGCGCGAGGTGGCGTTTGCACGCAGCAAATTCTTCTGTCTCTCAAAGGCCTGCTCCGTGCGCGCCAAGCCCGCCTTTGCCGAATCCCGTTCTTGCGCGAGCGTGGCCGCTTCCCGGCTTTGAATTTCGCCCAGGCTTTCGCCAGCGCGGACCGGGTCACCGAGCCGCTTGCGAATGACGGTGACAGTACCATCGGCGCGGGCGCCGATGACGGCCGCACCTTCAGGCGTTGGTGCGACAGTCGCCTGCGCAATGATCTGATCAGACAGTTCACCAAGCGAAACACGGATCGTCCGGATGCCAGCCGCGGCAATCCGCTTTGAATCCAATTTGACCTCTCGATGCTCCTGGTCGGAATCGCTGCCCTTGTCCTTGTTCTCGATCTTTGTCGAAGGCGATGTCGCCGGCAGGACGTAACGGCCGAGGACAACACCCAGCCCCAGTGTGGCGACCAGGCAGCCCACCAGAATGTGGACCGGACGGAGCGGGAGGAAACCTGTCATCATGGCCGGAATCATCTAGAGAGCGACGGAACATTGACCCTGTAGTAGCTACAGGGTCAAATCTAACAGACTGGAAACCTTCGGATTTGGTCCCATGCAGCATGCTCAAGACAAGATCAGCATAGAATCCCGCAAAATCCAGGAAAGCCTTCCGCGCCGAGCAGGGACTTGGGGACTGCTTGGCCTCCTGTTAGGTCTGCTCGGTTGCGCGCCAGAAGCCGTCCGCTATCCCCAGCCGAGCATGGCGATCTGGGCGAACCACAATGGTGGGACCATTGAGGGAGGCGCGACACTCCGTTCCGGGGCTACAGGGTACGCCAGAACGTGTGCCGGCTTTGACGCCTACATCATTCCTGTCACGCCCTCGACCACGGCGTTCATGCAAAAACACTTCAAGCAAATACGCAACGGTTACGCGCCCGCCCCTTCGTTGCAAGACGAGCTGGGGATGTTCGTCACAGCGAATGGTGGCGGGCGCGTGAACTGTCGCGACGATGGCACCTTCGCGTTCGCCAACCTTGCGGAAGGTCAATATTACGTTCTTGCGGACATACGATGGCTGCTGAGGTGGGCGCATAGAGGAGGGACTGTTTCCACTGTTGCAGACGTGCGTCGAGCGCAATCGAGCAGCATTGCTATCGATGTCTCTTCAACCACACGCAGCGAAACGCCCGATGTGCCATGATGACACCGCATTTCAGCCCAAGATCTTGCATATTGCGCTTGCCCTGAACCTTGCGATGTTCGTCGTCGGCATGGGAGCAGGCCTGGTGGCTCATTCTAGCGCCCTGATTGCAGATTCGCTCGACATGCTGGCAGACGCGGCGGCTTACACCATTGCGCTGGTCGCTCAGCGCCGTGGTTCGAAATTCAAGGTCGCCGCCGCACAGGCGAGCGGCCTAGTCCTCTCGGCGCTCGGCTGCGCCGTTCTTATCGATGTGGCACGTCGAGCCCAATCTGGTGAAGGGGCCGACGGCACTGTTATGATCGTGATCGCTTGCTTATCTCTGGTAACAAACCTTTATGTGCTCCACAAACTTGGCAACCTGAAAGCTGAAGGCGTTCACTTGCGTGCGGCATGGATATTCACACGCGCCGACGTAGTTGCGAATATTTGCGTCATCCTTTCCGGCATTTTCGTTGGCATTACCGGCTTCGGCTACGCCGATCTGATGGTGGGGACCGGGATCGCTATATATGTACTTATCGAAGCCCGCGAAATTTTCTCAGAGGCCAGGGCTGCGGCGGCGCATTAACCTCTGCTTCAGTAGACAACGAATTGCGCGATCAGCGCGGTTTTGGCATTATGATTTTGCCACTTTTTTGGTGAGAGTCGCCGGCTTCTTATCGAGAAGGTCGAATACGACTTCCGAAGGACGCGAGAGCTTCGTCGCCTTTGGCGTGACGATGATTGAGCGATTCACCAGAATGGGGTGGTCAATCATCGCATCGAGTATTGCATCATCGCTGACGTTGGGATCGGGTAGCCAAGTTCGGCAGCTGGTGTACCCATTTCCCGCATCGCCTGACGCGGCGTGATGCTCATGGCCGCGAACAGACTCCCTAACTGCGGGCGCGTCCATCCCGTTTTTAAATATTCGACGACTGTGAGCCTGTAGCCCACCGCCTCGATGATCGCAAGCGTGTTGCGCGAGGTACCGCAATCAGGATTGTGATAGATGGTGATCGGAAAGTCATCACTCATATCTGTTGCCTCTTCAGAAGCCGCCCAAACAACTAGGCAGAAAACGCCGTGCCCGTTTCATGGGTTAGGTGCTAACGTTGTGGTTGGAAGACAGACATTTGGAGTGACTATGGTCCGCCAAAACCTCAATTATCCGGCACTCTCCAATTTTTCCGTGACGCCCTTGCTGAATCATTCTGCGCAGTTCAGTTTGCAAGGTGAGCAGCCGCTCAATTTTGACTTCGACATCTGCTAAAACGTCCCGCGCAACGTGATCAACATTCTCACAGGATTGGTTAGGGCGGTCGGACAGATTTAGTAGTTCCCGAACTGCGTCCAGCGGGAAGCCCAGCTCCCGAGCGTGCCGGATGAAACCCAGCCTCTTGGCGTGTTTCTCGTCGTAACGCCGCTGCCCGCCCGAGCTTCTAGGCGGCGCCGGCATGAGATTTTCCTGCTCGTAAAATCGTATTGTCTGAACTTTGGTCGCAGAACGAAGCGCCAAGTCACCTATAGTTAAAAACTTTTTCATGGCAAAAGCCTATAATGGACCGAAGGGGTCGCTTGACCCTCTAGTGACTTTAGGTTTTATGCTACCGGACGTTCAACCCTACTATTGGCCGGCGAAAGAATTTTAGACCCACTTATGAAGAGACTGGTTGCCCTTCTAACCCTCGTCTTTTGGTCGATCAGCATGACTGCATCGGCCTCTGCAGGCATGTCTGTGCTGTGCGTCGAGCAGGATGGTCAGCGCGTGGTCGAATATTCGGTGGACACGCATTGCTATGACCCGGGTGACGCGACAGGAGCGCAGGACAGCTCTGTTAAATCCACTGCTCACTGCACGGACTGTGTCGATACACCTTTGGTTTCGACGGCCACCGCTCATTCTCCCAAGGCAACGGACGAACCCGCTCTCGCCAAAATTCGAACGTATGTCGTTGCGTTCCTCACGTCGACCCCATCGGCCGACAAGTCTAGCAATCGAATTGCAAGAGCGCCTTTGGAACCCCTTGCAATGCGCTCGGCCTATATGGGCCAGCGCGGAACTATCATCATCCAGCAATAGAACGCGCGACGATCAAGAACGAGCCGCAGTGTCCGCTGCCGCTCTGACTTTCGCGCGCGCATTTCTTTGCCGGAGTACTTTGAATGACGTTCCCGTCTGGTCCTGCACGGACTGATCGATTAAATCCATTAGCCCGGAACCTTCCGGCGATGATTGTCGCAAGCTTACCTTTGTTGCTCGGTGCGCTGCTGCTCGTTCCGCAAGTGGCCAAAGCACAAAATGGCACTCCGCCCGCATCTGCGGTCTCTAGCAATATCCTTTCCCTACCTCAGGCGATTGAAAAAGCAGCTGCTGCCTCCCCAAAACTTGAAGCGGCCGCATCGGGGATAGCCGCTGCTGCGGGAAGCGAGCAGCAAGCTAAACTGTATCCGAATCCCCAAGGATCGCTGCAGGTCGAGAATTTTGGTGGCGCGGGGCCGTTTCGCGGATTTTCAGCAACCGAGACGACTGCAGGAGTATCGCAGCTGATTGAACTGGGCGGAAAGCGCGAAGCCCGGCAAAGCGCTGCCCTCGCCGGCCGCAAAACCGCCGAAGTCGATGCAACAACCGCACGGCTCGACCTCGGGCGCGATGTCACGGTCGCCTACTCCGAAGCCGTGGCGGCCCAGGATGGTGTGAGTATCGCGAAGGAAACAGAGTTTGCCGCGAAACAGGTTCTGGACGATGTGAGCCGCCGGGTGAACGCAGCCCGCGACCCCCTTTTTCAGCGCAGTAAGGCCGAAGTCGCTTATTCCACGAGCATGGTGGCGCGCCAGACCGCTGAGCAAACCCGCACCGCAGCACTGCAAAGGCTCGGTCGGTTCTGGGGCGCTCAGACGGTTAACGAAACGCTGGTCGATCAGACCATTGCCCAGCCTGACCGGCCTCAACCCCTTGACGCTTACGAGGTGCGTCTTCGTGCAGCGCCCGATTTTGATCGCTTCCAGCGCCTTCGGGAGTTGCGGGCGGCGGAACTGAGGTTGGCCGAAGCGAATGCTATTCCAGATGTCACAGCCACTACCGGGCTCAGACAGACACCGGGCATTGGCGGTGTGACCTTTCTCGCCGGTGTTTCGGTCCCAATCCCTATTTTCAACCGGAACCAAGGCGAGATATCGCGGGCGCAAGCGGAGCTAAGAAAAGTTGACCAGGAACGCCGCCAGGCCGAAATCGAACGATCGCAGGAACTTGTGAATTCCTGGACGAGTTGGCAGTCGGCGTGGCAAGAATCTAACAGCATCAGAAGCCAATCACTGCCCCAAGCTGAGAGCGCCTATCGACAGGCCTTAGCCGGCTATCGCAGCGGCGCCTTCGAATATCTCGAAGTCCTCGATGCCCAGCGGACGTTCTTCGAACAAAGGTCGAACTACATCGCCGCGCTAGCCAGGCTCCGCACAGCCCGCGCCCAGACCGAAAGACTCGCGCCCGCCGTGCAGCCGGCCAATTCAGAGACGGGATCAATCCAATGATGCGCAGAATGAGAAGCCTTTTTGGCGTGAGTAGCTTGGTGGCCCTCGCACTCCTTGCTGGATGCTCCGAAGAGAAAAAGTCCGCAGCCGCGGAAAAAACGGCGCCGGCAGCGCCCGGGGTCGCGGCCATTACGCCTGAGGCCGCCAAAGCTGCGGGGATTCAGATCGCCGTGGTCGGACCTGCCGACGTCCGGGAAACAATCACGCTCTTTGGCACCGTCAAATCCAATGGCGAGAAAGAACAAAGTTTCCGAGCCAAATATCCCGGGACTGTTCGCACGGTGCAGAAAAGCATCGGTGACAATGTATCGCGCGGCGACACGCTTCTTATGATTGAGTCTAGCTCAAGCTTACAGGTTTACCGGATATCGTCGCCAATCAAAGGTACGGTGCTGGATCGCAAAACAAATGTCGGCGAAACCGTCAACAGCGATACCGTTCTAATGAGGGTCGCCGACCTCTCGACCGCTTGGGTCGAGTTCGCGGTTTTCGCGCGGGATCTTGGGCATATCCGAGCGGGAATGCCGGCCCGGGTAACAGCGACGGACGGCCACTTTCTGGCCGATGTGCGCCTGAACTATGTCGCACCCTCCGGTGATGCCGACAACCAAAGTGTGGTTGCCCGAGCCACAGTAGACAATGCCCGCAAAGAGTGGGTTCCCGGACAGTTTGTAACGGGCGATGTAGCCATTTCGGAATTTCGTGCCCCCGTGGCCATCCTTCCGAGCGCGCTGCAGACGATGAACGGAAAGCCCGCTGTGTTCGTCCAAGACGCGCGCGGCTTTGAAGCGAGAACGGTGGGGGTCGGGCGACGATCACAGACGGCGGTCGAGATCACCAGCGGTCTGCGTCCCGGCGAGCGTTATGCGACTACCAACAGCTATCTGGTGAAAGCCGATCTGCTGAAGGGCGAAGCGGAAGAGGAATGATATGAAACGCATAGAAGCGATTATTCAGCCACACAAACTCAGCAAAGTGGTCACAGCGTTGCACGGCCTTCCAAGCTTTCCGGGCTTCACGGTTCTCGACGCCCACGGTCAGGGGCACGGTCGCGGCAAGGGCGGAAATTTCACTTACGATAATGCGGATGGACTGCTTTATCACCGCCGGTGCGTATTCGTCGTGCTGTGCGACGAAGATTGCGCCACCAGCATCGTGGAAACCATCATGAGTGCTGCCCACACCGGGCAAGCAGGCGATGGCCTTATTAGCGTGGTGAACGTAGACGCGCTGGTCCGTATCGGCAAGCCGGAGGGTAGCGCGTGATCGACCGTATTATTGATCTTGCGATCCGCAACCGCTGGATCGTCATGCTTGCCGTTCTGGGGTTTGTCGCCTTTGGAACTTATCAATATGGCAAACTACCCATTGACGCCGTCCCGGACATCACGAATGTCCAGGTCCAGATCAACACACAAGCGCCAGGTTTTTCGCCTCTTGAGGTGGAACAGCGCGTCACATTCCTGGTGGAGACCGCGATGGCGGGTTTGCCAGGTCTTGAACGCTCTCGGTCCGTTTCCGCCTATGGCCTGTCTCAGGTCACAATCGTTTTCAAGGAAGGCTCAGACATCTATTTCGTGCGGCAACTCGTCAACGAGCGTCTGCAAGAAGTTCGGAGCCAATTACCTGCCAATGTTGAGCCGGGATTGGGACCAGTCTCGACCGGTTTGGGTGAAATTTACCTATACACTGTCAATGCTGGCCGGAACGCGACGAAGCCAGATGGTACCGCCTACACGCCAACCGATCTGAGGGCAATTCAAGACTGGACCATTCGCCCGCAGCTACGTCAGGTACCGGGCATTTCCGAAGTCAATTCCATCGGCGGATACGCGAAACAATATCAAGTCGCTCCCGATCCGGCTCGTCTCCTATCATTTGGCATATCGCTCTCCGATCTCATAGCCGCCCTCCAGGCTAACAATCTCAATGTCGGTGCGGGCTACATTGAACGCAACGGTGAGCAATTTCTTGTGCGTGTTCCGGGACAACTTGCCGACGAGGAAGGCATTCGCCGAGCGGTGGTTTCCACGCATGACAACATCCCGATCACCGTAAACGATGTCGCGACTGTGAGCATCGGTAAGGAGCTGAGAACGGGTGCCGCCACGCAGGATGGCCACGAAACCGTAATCGGTACCGCGATGATGTTAATCGGCGAGAACAGTAGAATTGTAAGCCAAGCGGTCGGAGAAAAACTCAAAGAGATCAATAAGCGATTGCCCCCAGGCGTGAGCGCCCGGCCTGTGTACGACCGCACGATTCTGGTCAACAAGACGATTGGCACAGTGCAGAAAAATCTGATTGAAGGCGCAATTCTCGTTATTGCCGTTCTTTTCCTCTTCCTCGGCAACTTGCGGGCGGCCCTGATAACGGCTGCTGTTATACCTCTCGCACTGCTGGCGACCTTCACCGGCATGGTTCAGGGTCACGTGAGCGGCAATCTTATGAGTCTTGGCGCTCTAGATTTTGGCCTGATTGTCGATGGAACGCTGATTGTTGTGGAGAACTGCATCTCCAGGCTTGCACATGCGCAACATCAGAAGGGTCGCTTGCTGGAACAAAGCGAGCGCTTCGAGACTGTGTTCAATGCTACGCGCGAAGTCTTTCGTCCAAGTTTGGTAAGCGTTGTCGTCATTGTGTTGGTCAATTTGCCAATCTTTGCACTGAGTGGCGTGGAAGGTAAAATGTTCCAGCCTATGGCCTTCGCTGTGGTGGTTGCACTTGTGGGCGCTCTGATCTTTTCAATAACCTTCGTTCCGGCGGCATGCGCTTTCTTCCTGTCCGGGAAAATAACGGAAGGCGATAACTGGCTGGTACGGTCGGCAAAGCGCCTTTATGGCCCATTGTTAGAGGGCGTCCTGCGGTTCCAATACCTCGTAGTGGCTGGTGCACTGGTGTTTGTTCTCGCATGCGGCTTCCTGGCCTCGCGCATGGGCGCGGAATTCATTCCGAACCTCGATGAGGGGGATATTGCGATGGAAACCAGCAGGCCGGTCAGTACCGGCATTGAACAAGCTGTTGCCATGCAGTTGCAATTGAACCGGGCGATATTGACCGTGCCGGAGGTCAAGACCGTTTTCGCCCGTAATGGTACGGCCGAAGTCGCGACTGACTTAATGCCGCCGGGAAAAGCGGACGTTTATGTGATGCTGAAGCCACAAGACGCTTGGCTCAATCCAAAAAAGACAAAGGAAACTCTTATCGCCGAATTGGAAGCTGCAACCAGGGCTGTGCCTGGCACCGTCGTAGGTTTTAGCCAGCCTATTCAGCTGCGATTCAATGAGCTGATTTCCGGTGTTCGCAGTGACGTGGCGCTCAAGATATTTGGCGACGATTTGGGCGAGTTGGTAAGATTAGCGGATGAGGCTCAGCGCATCATTTCCAAGATTCCCGGCGCGCAGGACGTTAAGACGGAACAGGCATCCGGACTACCCCTGCTGACCGTGGAACCCAACCGGATGCAGTTGGCCCGCTATGGTCTCGACGTTTCCAATATCCAGGACGCGGTTTCCGCCGCGCTTGGTGGCAAAGAAACCGGCCTAATCTATGAAGGGGACGCACGATATCCTTTGGAAGTGAGATTGCCGGAAGGCCTGCGAACCGATCCGGATGCGCTCACTCGCCTGCCTTTGGCGCGCAAAGGCGGAGGCTATATTCCATTGGCTGAAGTAGCGTCGCTCAAAAACACCGAGGGGCCAAATCAAATATCCCGCGAGAATGGCAAACGCTTTATCGTGGTGATGGCAAACGTACGCGGCCGCGATTTAGCCGGCTTCGTCGGAGAGGCCCAGAAAACGGTTGCTGATAGTCTGAAATTGCCACCCGGCTATTATGTCGAATATGGCGGAACCTTCGAACAATTGGCATCTGCTTCCCGCAGATTGAGCGTTTTGGTCCCCCTCTCCTTGATACTCATCCTGGGACTGCTTGTCGTTACTTTCGGTTCGGTAAAAGATGCGCTGATTGTGTTCTCGGGCGTACCGCTTGCTTTGACAGGAGGAATTCTGGCGTTGCTGCTCCGCGGCATCCCGCTCTCGATTACCGCCGGTGTAGGCTTTATCACTTTGTGTGGCGTATCCGTTCTGACAGGCGTGATTATGGTCTCCTACATTCGCGAGCTGATACGAGATGGGCGTCCGGTGGAAGAAGCAATCCGAGAGGGGGCAATGACGCGGCTGCGACCCATTCTGATGATCGGTCTTGTGGCCTCTTTGGGGTTCCTGCCGATGGCGCTCAATGTCGGGACCGGCGCCGAGGTACAACGGCCGCTGGCTACGGTCGTGATTGGCGGTATCATTTCGGCGACTTTACTGTCCTTGTTCGTACTCCCCGCGCTCTACCAGATTTTCCACCGCAGAAGGCCCGATTCGGCAGCCACTGACGCGAATCATGGAGCTATTCATCGTGGGGCATAGTCACGATCATGAGATTCCAAGGCCTCCGGTGGGGACCGCGTCCAGTCAGCACAAACATCGGCTGGCTCTGGCGCTTGGCCTGACGCTTTGTTACATGGCCGCCGAGGTAGTTGGAGGCGTTCTGACTGGAAGCCTTGCCCTGCTGGCGGATGCCGCTCACATGTTGACGGATGCCGCAGGGCTTGGCCTGGCGCTATTAGCGATACATTTTGCTGCCAAAGCCGTCACGCCGCAGAAGACCTACGGCTATATGCGCGCCGAGATTCTATCGGCGCTCGCCAATTCCACGGGCTTGCTCGTCGTGACCGGCTTCATTCTTTACGAAGCTTATACACGCCTCGTGACACCGCCGGAGGTCGCGAGCGGTCCCATGATCGTCGTCGCTGTCATTGGCCTTGTGGTCAACCTCGCCAGCATGCGGATCCTATCAAGCGGTTCGTCAGAGAGCCTTAATGTCAGGGGCGCCTATTTTGAGGTGCTGAGCGACATGCTCGGTTCGGTTGGTGTGATCATTGCGGCCCTAATAATTATGTGGACGGGTTGGACAATCGCCGACCCGATAATTGCGGCTGCTATTGGACTATTCATCATCCCAAGAACGTGGCGCCTATTGAACGAGGCCCTTCATATCCTCTTAGAAGGTGTACCCGCAGACATCGACCTCACCCAAATTCAGGACACACTTTCCTCCATCGATAATGTCCAAGGCGTGCATGATCTGCACGTCTGGACGATTACATCGGGAATGAACGCGCTGAGCGTTCATCTTAGAGTGGCGACACCCGCGCAATGCCCCCCTGTCCTACGGTCTGCTCGCGAGGCCATGAAAATTAGGTTCAAGATTGAGCACGTGACCATCCAGATTGAAACAGACGACCTTTGCAGCGAGCACGTAAATTTGCCAATCTAGGCGAGTTTGGCGGGGACTCTTGTGGATCAGAGAATGGCCTCCGGTACTTGCATATGGGGCAGATCGTCGAAGCGTGCCATCTACTGTTTCGCGGGATTGGTGGGGCTTCTACCCATGGCCGCCTGCAGCCCCCCTGATCAGCGGGTGCTCGATCTTTGCGGGCAAACCGCAACCCTGACGGCACGGGGGCGCGGTATGACTTCCGCAGATATCGGCGAACTGCTTGAGGAGTGTATGTCCCGACGAGGATATAGCCTGCTGAAGGCCGGCCGTGTTTGCTCGGATGACGTGCGAAGCCAAAATAGCCGCCGCTGCTATCTACCTGATACTGCGATGGGCCATTTTTGGGGCGTACTCATCGGATACTGAAAATTACGCAGACATTACGACACTGGACATTCGGAAGGGACCTTAGACCGATCAACCGCACGTCCTGCTAAGTTATATACTAACGTAACTTGGGTAGTTACCTTCATGAGCACTCTATTCTAAACAGGAAAACGCGGAAACGCTGGCTTTTTCCTTCAATGTTGCTGGATCTGGCTCATTGTAAATTCAAGACTTAACTCAAGTTGCGTGCCGCACCATCGCCGATGATGGTGCGGAGAGAGAAGTTGATTTTCAGCACCCTAGGGACTTCTATTTCACCGACAACGGTCGGTGCGTGCCTTCATCGTCAATGAACTGTTCAGCGCATCAAAACTTCCAGCGACACCCAGCTTCGACCGACTACCCTCCCGATGCCCTAACGCCTTTGCTCCGGCAGGCCTTTGGCGACTCGGGGTCTCCCGGCGTGCGCAAACGCCTGTCGCGCACGCGGTCGCACCCACGCAAGCCTTTGGGATCATTGAAAATATTCGGCAGGCTGGCGGAAGTTCCCGCATTCAGGGGAAATTCGCGGGCGGTGGCCCCGACCCACTGGATTTCCAGTGGTAACAACCTATATAGGATAGTACCTATATGACTGGCGTTCTGGAATACCTTGATGGCGAGGGTTTCGATGCCGGCGAAGAGTATGCGAGACTGCTCGCGAAATACGATGGAACGCCAAGATGGCGAAAAGTCTTCGGACTGCTGCGGCACCTGCTCGGTGCTCGCGACAAGTTCGAAGCCCACCAGAAGAGAGTCAGTGAGTTTCGACCTTACAAATCCCAGAAGTCCGGACGCATCTATTCGGTCTATCTCGCCGAACCGGCCCCGGACGATCCCGAGGGACCCTTTTTCGCCTATCTCGCGCTCAAGACCGCGACAGGGCCGCTCATCTACGCGATTTACTGCGGCGATCGTAACAACCGACACAGCTCTGTGTTTTATGATGAGGTCTGGGCCGAAGTAGTCCAGCGCCTCGCGTTGAAAGGTCTATGACATGGCCAGCAAAAGAATCACGTCCAAGTCGAGGGTGCCGTCACGCGTGACGGTGATGCCCGCTGATCCTTTCGTGCACACCCATGGTGAACACAAAGCCTCGGAGCTGTCGCGGGACGTTGATATTGCGCCAGAGGATTTTGGGGCTCTGTCCGCCTCCAGCAAATCGGTAGAGCAGTTCGTTCAGGAATTGCCTCAGGCTTTGATTGATTGGGCCAATGACGCCAAGGAGAATTCCGGCGCGGTTCGTGCTGGAACCTTGTTGCGCACCATACGCACCAATGCGGGACTTTCTCAAACCGCCCTTGGCGAGCAGACGCAGATCAAGCAGGCCGATATCAGTGCCCTAGAGACCGGCTCGGGAGAACGCGGGCCGACTTTCGATGTGCTTGCTCGCGTCGCGGAGGCCTGCGGCTATCGCCTGACCTTTGCGCCCAAAATTCCTGCGCCCAGCAAAATGCGCACACACATGGTCGTATATACGGTTACCAAGCCGCGCAAAAAAAAGCCCGAAGACACGTTTGTTACCTATCTGGAGACCAAATTCCATTACAAGCCCAAGGGCAAGGCGCAGCATGATCTCCGCGAAATGATCGCCAAGGTTCTCGGCAGAGACGTCAACTCGGTCTCTCTCAAAACGCTCGATTCGGTGACCAGCAAACTCAAGAAGAACCGCAGCTTCATGAGCTATATTCAGAATGATCCGAAGGCCGGGCGGGTATTGGCGCAACGGCGCGCCAAGACGCGGCATCTTGGCCGCGCGGGCGCCTCTAGTATGGCGCAAGCGGTCAAGTCCCGGTGATCACCAAGGAGATAGCGGAACTGCTTTCGCCGCTGCTCGGCGCGGCGGGCGGCATTTTCCTCGCCATCCCCTTCTTCGTCGACTATTTCAGTCGCGTCACTCGCAAGAACGACAACAAAGTGGCCGCCGATCCCCAGGTGCGGGGTACGGGCGCAAGCCAGGTGACCGAACAAATCAACAAGAGCGGCACGGAGCGGGTCCTTTCTCCCGAGCCCTGGACGGCGCTTGTGTCCGGCCTTGGCTGTGTCCTTCTGTTTTTGAGCTTCTTGGTATTGCTCCTGCCGACCACGAAATAACTGCGATACCGAGCCCAGCGAGGACGATGCCATGTCTCTCAACGTCGTTCACCAGATGGTCGCGGACGCACAAATTAGCCAGATCGCGCTCCGGCCGCTCCTTGGCGCCTTTGAGCTTCTCATCGGCGTCAGTGGCAAATCCACGCCGCACGATCCCGGCAAGACTCCATGGTGGTATGCCGCCGCGAATGCACGGGTCGAAGTCACTGGCCCACAGAGCCAAAGCCACCAGCTCGGGACCGCCCTTTTGGGTCAACCATGCCGTTTCGCGCAACATCCACGACCGTCCTATATCTCCATGGAACTGAAGCTTGCGCTTTTGCCGTCGCAAATTGCCGCCATTGAGGATGTTCGCGCGGGAGGAGATCTCCGCTTTCAGGTTTACATTGTCGGTGAAGGGGGCGGCGGCGACAATCCTGGCGCCGTTCATCCCACCCACGATATGCAAGTCAAAGAGGTTGCCCGCTCCGATTGGATACGCCAATTGCGTGACGCCAAAGCCATGGACATCCTGCTCCTGGAAATCCCAATGCCGTTCGTCGATCCGCCACCGGAGCTCAGGCCGGTGATCGACAACATGCGGCAGGCGCAGAAACTCTTTTATGAAGGCCACTATGCGGACTGTCTTATCAATTGCCGCAAATCGGTCGACACACTCGCGACCCTCCAGAAGCAAGGCCGCAATTGGTCATCCGACGCGCTCAAACGCTTGGCGTCGGAGCGCGAGGCGATGTCCAAAAATGAGCGGCTCATAGCTGCGGAGGCCTGCCTATATCATTTCGCGAGCCCCGGAGCCCATGATGGCACTCTCGAAATCTTTCGCCGCGACGCCAAATTCGCACTCGCCCTCACCGCGACCCTCCTTTCCCGTGAACTCGGTATCGCAGGATGCTGAACAGGTCGCAGCGCCTCGAAGCGGTATTGGCGAAGCGCTTTCCGAACAATCAGATCTACCCTGGCCATCTTCTGCGTCTGCTCACCGAATATGCGGACTCCGGATTGGCACCTCCCCACATGATCGAGGAGATCGAGACCGGAGAAGAAGGTAAGCTCTGGTCCCATCTGTGGGAGGCCATGCTCTATCGCCATTTTACGGCCCAGGGGTACGAGCTGCGCAATCGTAGCGGGCCAGGCGGGCAGAACGGGCCCGACTTCCGCTTCGACAGAGATGGCAAGACGATCTGGGTTGAAGCCGTCGTCCCTTCGCCCGAAGGCATTCCCGAAGAATATCTTACGCCGGTCAAGCCCGGCGAATTCAAATTGGGCAGCAAGATCGATCAGCCTCGCGTTTTGCGCTGCACCTCCGCCATCGCCGACAAGAAGGCGAAGTTTCAGGAGTATCACACCAAGGGCATCGTGGGCCCGCGGGATTGCGCGGTCATTGCTGTCAATATCTGCCGCCTGTCCGACATTGATCCGGACGGTAACGGCATCAGCCAATACCCCCTGGTGATGGAGGCTCTCTATCCCATCGGCCCCATCGCTGTGCCCATCAATCCCGACGGGACCCTTGGCAAGGCCGAAAACATGCCGCGTTTCGAACTCTCCAAAGCGACGGGCCGTACCATCGGCACAGGCTATTTCCTTGATCCGGCTTATTCCGGCATCGCCGCCGTTATCCAGGGCCATCAACGCGACATGCTCGATCGCGTCTTTGTCCTCACCACCGTGCACAACCCGCGCGCAACCGTTCCCCTGCCCCGCGGCCTCTTCGGTGCCTATAGAGAATTCGTCGGCGAGGAGAAGGGCGACTATTGTTACGTCAAGGATATCGCGCCCAAACAGTCTTGATGGCGCTCGGGGGCCGCCGAGTTGGCCGTTGCTGATCCGCGCGGTATCGAATTTCGCTACTACAGCCAACTGATCAATCACATCGCCCCACAGCTTGCGCTGCTCCGCCGGATCGGGCTTCCAGAGCGCGTCCAACGCCGTGGCGTTACCGAAATGCGGCCAAAGGTGCGGTGCGCCGATGACACGCATGAGCGCGCCACGTACAATATGGGCGACGATCATTCCATCGCGCAGCACGTTGAGCCGAATGTCGCGGTCGAAGACTTTAAGATATTTGAACTCATTGAGGTGCTCGTCGCTGGAAGCCTAAGTCTTCTGCTCCTTGAGGATATTTCCACCATCGACAACGAGCGTCGCACCGTTGATCGCTCGCACCATCCGATGCGAAAAAGGCCACGGCGTGAGCCACTTCGTCCGGCTGAGCAACCCGTCCCAATGGCGTCTTAACTGCAGCTCTAAGCTCTGCCGGTGTCGATGCGCCAGATTAACCCAACCTGGGGCAACTACATTGACAGTAATACCTGTGGACCCGACCTCGAGGGCAAGCGCGTGAGTCATTCCAATCATCCCAGCTTTAGCAGCCGAGCAAACGGACTCGCCGATATCTGAGACGTAGATACCGGTCATTGAAGTCATATTCAGCACTCGGCCGTGTCGCAGCGCCAACATGTTTGGCAAAAACGCCTGAATTACCAGGAAGGCGATCTTCAAAGTGACCGAAATGCCTCGGTCCCATTCCCGCTCTGAAATTTCGATAAATCTGTTTTACAGAGCCGGTTGCACAAGTGACCCCATGCCGGCGTTGTTCACCAATAGATCTACAGCGCCGATTTCATTGTGAGGTTGAGCCACGTCCTCAGATCTCGTCAGGTCTGCAACGTGAGCCTTAACCGACCGTCCTCGATTTTCCACCTCGAATACTCTATCGAGTATTCGTTCGCTCTTACCAACAATATGAAGAGACATACGTTGTTGCGAACAATATCGCTGCAATGGAATGTAAGTGGATTGTTGATGGACCGCTAAAGTGGTTAGTGTAGCAGTCTCATCGAATACGTATCCCGCTAAAGGGTTTTTGGCTTCTCCGATAAGGCGTCTTTACCAACTTAGTCACATCATCTGAGCCAACGCGATAGACAGCAGAGATCAGCAGAGCGTCTTCCAATCCCTCACGTTCTTGTGCCTGGATCACGCCAACGTAGGCCGACGCATCTATCATGAATGATATAATGTAATTACCATTCGGCATTATCCAACAGGGTTGGAATGCGTCATTCTCTAGAGCGCACTCGCATAATTTTGCCAAATGAGCGTCAACCGATGTCGAGCTATGAATCCTTATCCAGTCTTTCGGTAGACCCATGTCAGGTATTCCCGGCATGGTGGCCGGCCCTTCACCGGGATTGCTCCGCCGGACCCTCGATGGTGACGTGCAAAGCCTCCAATCTTTGGAGCACACCGTTCTTGCGCAGCAGTGGCCCAATTTCTATCACCGCGATTGTCTTGCCGGGCTTGCTCAAGGCGTCATTGATAGCGGCGGTGTAATCGGCCACGTCGCGTTCGCTGATGTCGGCCACGGATTGGACCGCCGCGATCACGCAATGGGCCAGGCGCGCCTCACCGTAATTGGCTTTCAGAGCCGTGAGGTCGCCCACCGCCCAAGCCTGGGCCGCAAGCGCCGCATGGCTTAACTCCCAGTTCGCGTCCTCCACCGACTCACTCAAGCAGATTTGCTGCTCAGCCGGCGGGAGCTTGAGCATATCCTTGGCCGCGTCCGCCACTTCATAGCGGGCGATGGGGGCCAGCGGCACACGTTTGTCGCGCGCCAACTTGCGGATCGTGTCGGAAGGTTCGTCTCGGGTAAGGTTAAGCTTGACCTGTACATCGTCCTCTAAACGCAGCGCCGCGCGCAGTGGCGTGTCGGTGCGGTAATGTCCCTGATTCTGGCCGAGCCGTTCGCGGGTCGCGGCAAAGCGGACGTCGAGTTCGGCGGGCAGGACGGCATCCAGCGCCTGGCCGCGCGGCAGGCTTAATTTGCTGCCGTTGGTGAGAAGAAACCATGCCCCTTCGAACAGGCCGATGGAAGGACGCGGTGGCATCAGGATGGCGCGGGCGCCGTCGAGCAGTTCGGCCAGATAGTCTTTGTTCCATTCGAGGCCGCTGGGAATGCCACTCACCGTGCCTAGAATCCAGACTTCGGAATCCCCGCGAGTGAGATGCCAAACCGCGGGCCCGGGTCGGGCCTGGACTTCGACGATCTCGGGCGCGCCCCAGTTCTGCTGCTCCTGGGCATGTGCGGCCAAAGGCAACACCGCAAGCGCCCATGCCAGTGCGATAACCCTTCTCGGGAGTCTGCCTCTTGGCCGGTTCATGCGCTGCCAGGATGGTCGAGAGCGATGACCGATCTCACTACTCTCAAGCGCGCCGCCGCCAATGCGCTGGAATTTGTGGTGGACGGGGTGAAGCTGGGGGTTGGGCCCCGGCTCGACGGCGGCCTCGATATTGGGGGGATCCGTCAGATCAATGCAGATGCATTCTGCCCCAGGAGGCCGATGCGGCGGCACTTTCCGGTCGAAGCCGAGGACACGGTATCGTTGAGCCAACCGCTTCTTAACCAGCGTCAACCCGATGAAGCCGCTACTTCCGGTGACGATTTCAATCTCCGCTGCTTGATCCATCAGACACCTTTGCTGTCAAAAGACTTCACGAATCGAGACGTTCTTGGACGGCTTGCCCATCTGAGATGCGCGAGTACTTCACTTACTTCACCGGTACCTGTTCGATAAACGGCGGATATCAATAATGCATCCTCCAGCCCGTTGCCTTCTTGCGTTTTGATGACCCCAATATAGCCCAGCCCGTCGGCCACGAATGTTATGACGTAATTGCTATTGGGCATTCTCCAACAAGGTTGGAAGGAGTCGGTCTCAAGCGCGTGCTCACATAGATGGGCCAGGTCTGGATTCGCGGATTTCAGAATATAAATCCTTATCCAATCCTTCGCCTTATCCATGCCGCGGGTCTCCGAAATGACGGCGATTAACCAGCAAATAGATGGCCGGGATCACGATCAAAGTCAGCAAGGTCGATGTGATCATGCCCCCGATCAGCGGCACTGCAATTCGCCGCATGACTTCCGAACCGGTACCACTGCTCCATACGATTGGGAGTAGCCCCGCCGTAATAGCAAAGACAGTCATCATCTTTGGGCGCACCCGCTCAACGGCGCCTTCGATGATCGCGTGATAGAGGTCGGTAGCACTCAACTTCTGTCCTTCGAGTCGACGCTGCTCGATCACAGCGGCCAAAGCATGATCGAGATAGATCAGCATGACGACGCCAGTTTCCGCGGCCACGCCAGCGAGTGCGATGAATCCGACGGCCACCGCCACGCTCATGTTGAAGCCCATCAAATAAATCATCCAGAACCCGCCGGTCAGAGCGAATGGCACTGACAGCATGACGATTAAGGTCTCGGTAAAGCTTTGGAAATTGAGATAAAGCAGAATGAAGATCACGAAGAGAGTCACTGGAACGACGATCTTTAGCCGTTGAGTTGCTCGCTCCAAATATTCAAACTGACCGCTCCATTCGACGCGATAGCCGGGCGGTAGTTTGACTTGATCTTGCACCGCCTTGCGGGCGTCATTGACATAGCCACCGAGATCGCGGCCCTGCATATCCACATAGATATAGTCGACAGGTTGCGCGTTTTCCGTTCGGATCGAAGGCGGCCCTTGGGTGACGCGGACCGCAGCGACTTGGCCGAGCGGAATTTGCGCACCTCCGGCTGCATTGACCAGAACTTGGCTTGCGATAGCTTGCGGATCGTCGCGGAAGTCACGTGGGTAACGGACGTTCACGCTGTAGCGTTCGCGCCCCTCGACCGTTTGGGTCACCATCTCGCCGCCGAGCGCCATCCGGACCACATTCTGCATATCGTCGATTGTGAGGCCGTAGCGGGCGAGCGCGAGCCGGTCGGGCTCGATATCGACGTAATAGCCGCCGAGCACGCGTTCGGCGAAGGCGCTGGTCGTGCCTGGTACGTTGCGCACGACGGATTCGATTTGTTTGGACAGCCTGTCGAGTTCGCCAAGATCATTGCCGAACACTTTAACGCCGACCGGCGTGCGGATGCCGGTGGACAACATGTCAGTCCGGCCTTTGATCGGCAGGGTCCAATCATTGCTGACACCCGGAAATTGAAGCGCCTGGTTCATGGCCGCGATCAGCTTGTCGGTCGTCATACCCTGTCGCCAGGCCGTCTCCGGCTTCAGAGTGATAATGGTCTCGAACATCTCGAGCGGCGCAGGATCGGTGGCGGTATCGGCGCGGCCGGCCTTGCCGAATACCGATTCGACCTCCGGGAAGCTCTTGATGATTTTGTCTTGCAGCTGGATCGTCTCGCCAGCCTTGGTGATCGACATGCTGGGCAGGCTGATCGGCATGTACATCAGCGTGCCCTCGTTGAGGGTCGGCATGAATTCACTACCGAGGCGCGTGACCGGGTAGATCGAAATTGCGAGGACAGCCAGAGCAAGCGCGATCGTAACCTTGGGATACCTCAAGACCGCGTCGATCACGGGTCTGTAGACCCAGATCATGGCTCGGTTTACCGGATTCTTCCGCTCCGGCATGATGCGGCCGCGCACAAAAAGGGTCATCAATACCGGTACCAGCGTAATCGACAGCAACGCGGCAGCCGCGAGGGCAAATGTATGCGTGTAGACTAGGGGCTTGAACATCCGCCCTTCCTGGTCCTCCAGCGTGAACACCGGAATAAAGGAGACAGTGATCACAAGCAGGCTGAAGAACAGCGCTGGTCCTACCTCGGTTGCGGCCTTGATAAGCACCTCGACACGCGATTCATCGGGTCTGGCGTGCTCTAGGCGCTTGTGCGCGTTTTCGATCATTACGATGGCCGCATCGACCATCGCGCCGATGGCAATAGCTATGCCACCTAGGCTCATGATGTTCGAGCTGGTCCCGATGCTATGCATGACCGTGAATGCGATCAAAATGCCCACCGGCAACATGAGGACAGCGACCAGCGCACTCCGCACATGCAGGAGAAAGACGAGGCAAACCAGCGCGATAATGGCGCATTCTTCGATCAAGGTCTGCTTGAGCGTGTCAATGGCGCGATAGATGAGACTGGAACGGTCGTAGACGGGAACTATGGATACGCCCTTGGGCAGACTACTGGCGATCTCTGTGATCTTTTGTTTGACGTTCTTGATGACCGAAAGCGCGTTCTCGCCGTCGCGCTGCAATACAATTCCACCGACGACTTCCCCCAGGCCATTAAGTTCTGTCAGGCCGCGCCGTTCGTCGGGGCCCAGTTCGACGCGCGCCAAGTCACGCACCAACACAGGGGTGCCATTCTGGATTTTGAGAACGATCTGTTCGATGTCTTGTGGCCCGCGTAGATAACCTTGGCCACGCACCATGTATTCGCGTTCGGACATCTCGATTGTGCTGCCGCCGACATCGATGTTGCTGGCGCGTACGGCATCCGTGACTTTGCTGAACGGTATTCCATAGGCGCGAAGCTTCTCAGGGTCGATCACGATCTGATATTGCTTGACGAAACCGCCGACGCTGGCCACCTCCGCGACGCCACCCGATGTGACGAGCTGGAAGCGAATAAACCAATCCTGGATAGATCTGAGCTCTGCCAGCGTTCGCTGTGCTCCGACGACGGCGTACTCGAACACCCAGCCGACGCCGGT
This sequence comes from Pseudomonadota bacterium, assembly GCA_040389405.1. Lineage (GTDB taxonomy): Bacteria > Pseudomonadota > Alphaproteobacteria > Micropepsales > Micropepsaceae > Rhizomicrobium. Next base: position 1,248,313 of record JAZJZY010000003.1, read on the forward strand.
GGCATCCGGTCCGAGCGACGGCGTCACGCCAGTCGGTAATTTCTTCTGCGCGAAATTGAGATACTCTAGAACTCGGCTGCGTGCCCAATAAATGTCGGTGCCGTCCTCAAATATCACATAGACGAAAGAGACCCCGAACATGGAGAAACCGCGGACGACTTTGGATTTTGGCACAGCCAGAAGAGCGGTGGTTAGCGGATACGTCACCTGATCCTCGACCACCTGCGGCGCCTGGCCGGGATAGTCGGTATAGACGATGACTTGCGGATCGGAGAGGTCTGGGATGGCGTCAAGCGGAGTGCTGAGGACAGCCCAAACGCCCGCTCCGACAATAAAGACGATTGCTAGAAGAACAAACATCCGGTTACGTGCGGACCATTCAATGATGCTGGCGATCACGGCTTGACTCCGGACGGTTGCGCACTCGGTTTCTTGTTCCCGCCGGAGGCGAAGGCCTGCAGCGCGGCGCGCAAATTACTTTCCGCGTCAATCAGGAAGTTCGCGCCGACGACGACCTTTTCACCCGGCTTCACACCATCCAGAATCTGCGTGGAGCCATCGCCATGCGCGCCGATATGCACGGCACGCGGCTGGAAGCGGCCTTGCCCGCGCGCCACCAGAACCACCTGCGCAGTGCCGCTGTCGAGAATGGCCGAATCCGGTACGACAGTCATTTTCTCGCCAGATGATGCGGGCGTATCAATGGCGACGGTCGCATACAGGGATTCGCGTAGGACATAGTCGCTATTGGGCACGATGATCCGCACCTGGGCCGTGCGTGTGTCGGACACCAAGGTCGGATAGATAAAGTCCACAACACCATCAAAGACCCGCCCGGGAAACGCGACAAACGTGGCGTGCGCATTCTGACCCCGCCGCACCTGTCCAAGATCTTGTTCCTGTACTTGTGCGATGAGCCAGACCGACGATAGATCCGCCGTTTTGTACAGCGGCGTTCCCGGATCGACATGCATCCCCAGCACCGCAGCTTTCTCGGTAACGATGCCATTGGCTGGGGCCGGCACGATAATACGCCGAGCGGCCTTTCCGGTATTGCGAAGGCGCTGTATCTCGGCCTCCGGTACATCCAGTGCGCGCAATCGGCGAACGGCAGCATCGACGAACAATTTGCTATCGCCATGCATCATATCGCCGTTCCCCCCGGTGCTCATGGCGGCCACGACGAGATATTCTTGTTCGGCGGCCACGATATCGGGTGAGTAAAACTCCAGAAGTGCTTGACCGGCACGGACGCTCTCACCGGTCGAGGCCACGTCCAGTTTTTCGACCCAACCCGCGACTTTAGTAGTCACCGTCGCAAGATGGCGTTCATCGAACTGAACCGTTCCGGTGGCGCGGATAGTACGCGCCAGCGCCAAACGCATCACGACGGGCGCTGTACGCACGCCAAGCATCTGTATGCGCGCAGGACTGACGGTGACGATCCCGGCGTCATCGCCGGTTTCGTTTTCGTAGACGGGGATATAGGCCATTCCCATCGAATCCTTTTTTGGCACCGGCGACGTGTCGGGAAGGCCCATCGGATTGCGGTAATAAACAATCTTGCCTTTGCCTTGGGGCGCTGGCTGCAATGCTGGTGCGCTCGCCGCGGCGGTCTGCGTCTCGTCATAAACTGGCTTGTAATCGCGGCCGTCTGCCGTTTTCTTTGGAGTCGACGAATAATCCGGCTTGCCGTCAGGGTCTTGGTAATAAACCGGCGTCCTAGTCTTCAGTGCCATGGCTGGCATCGCGGGTGGAGACACTGCTTGTATCGGCGCCGGTGCGTTTTCATGGGTTCGGCCGAGGAGATATCCCCCGCCTGCGGCGACCAAGACGATGGCGGCAAGCCAGATCACCCCATCGCGAAACTCGTTCATAGAGTGCCTCCCAGCAAGCGCTCGATTGTGGCAAGAGCGGCTTGTCCTTCGGCATCGGTGTCCAAGAGCTCCAGTTCGGTATCGTGAAGGCGATGCACGGATTCGAGCGTCGCGTTGAGATCACCGCGGCCAGTGGCGTATTCGGCAAGGGCCGATTTGTACGCAGCGGTAAGTTGCGGCTGCAGTCGTTCCCGCCGAGCCGCGCCCATCTCCTCGGCAGCGCTTAATGCCGCCAAGGCTTGTGCCAAATTACCTTCGATTTCAGCGGTACTTGCCACGAGCCGCTGCTGGGCGGCTCCGAGATTGGCATTCGCCTCCTCTTCCGCGGATTCCAGGGCACCCCTCTGCAAGGGAATTTTTATGCCGATGGAAGCGGCATAGCCCCACGATCCTAGGTTGGTTTGAGATCCCGCGCCGACCGTCACATCGGGATACCAGTCCTTGCGGGCCAATTCCTGTTGGGCTTCAGCGCTGCGAACGCGCGCGGCCTGTGCGAGAAGAACAGGGTTTGCTTTCTGAACGCGATCGAGTAACGCGTCGATGGCTGGAATCGGTTGCGGCAGGGGCCGTAGACTGACCGGCTCGGCAAGCGGTGAACTCGGCGAGCGCGCAAGTAGCGCGTTCAATTGGGCCTTTGACGTGTTTGCTTCGCGTTGAAGCCTTAAGCGTTCGACGGTCGTTCTGGTCGCGTCCGCCTGGGCGGCAAGCGCATCGGCCTGGGTGCCAAGACCCTGACCGAGACGACTCGCGGCAGCCCGCACCATCTCGCCGTCAAGGCCGGTAACGTCGGTGTTGACCGCTAGGGCCTTACTCGCCTTGTAGTAATTGGCGAATGCGACTTCGATCTTCTCGTCCAACTCAAACGCAGTCGCCTGCTGGTCCCCCCTTGCGGCGTCGAGCATGGCGAGTGCGGCCGACTTGCGAAGGCCGCGCTTGCCCCACAATGGAAACTCCTGCTGGAGCAACATCATTGTCTGGTCCATGCCCGCGCGTTGACCCGGTACTTGCTGGGTCTGCGCGCTCAATACTGGGTTGGCGAGCGCGTCGGCGCGATCGGCGCGATTTGAGGCTGCCGCAGTATCGAGTGCTGCCGCCTTCAGTGTGGGGCTCAATCGGTGTGCCGCTTCCAGCACGCTCTGGACAGTAGCTCCAACGGGCGTGTCCTTCTCCTGGGCTCCCGCCCGCCCCGGAGAAACGCTCCCTGTCACCAACGCCAGCATGATAAGTCGAGGAATGAGACGGCGGCGCAATGCGCCACCGCCATCCCGCAATTTGGTATCCATGATTATGGCCTCAGCTGGACTGTGACGCTGCCGGTTACGGTTTGCGCGGCGCCTTGTACTTTGGCGCCGAAGGTAAGCGCCCAATTGTCCGGCTTCTTCCAGACCGGACCGTTATCCACTTCGAAGCGATAGATTCCGGGTGGCTGCTCGCCGAGCGGCTTGATCGGGGCCGTCATTCCGGCCATGCCGATCGGACCCATGTCCGCCCGGCTCTGAATGACAATGGCACCAGTAACCGGCTTGCCGTCATGCAACAGCTTGACTGTTATGTAACTTTCTCCTGCCCCAGCGGATAGGGGTGGCCCCGCAAGCTCGAAGCTATAGCCTGCAGTCGCCATCATTGGCTTGGCGTTACTCATTTGCATGGCTGTTTTGGCTGCAAATGTTGGCGTGGTCGCCAGCGGCATAGCGGCCGCGACCGCGAGGCTGACAAGGCTCACGCAGTTTTTCTTGCTGTACTTCATTCTATCCTCCTGCCGACGCGCGAAGGCGCGATCTGAATGGTGGTTCATGCCTGAGAATGCCTCTTGCATCCCGCAATATGCGCGGTCGCTGAAAGCGTGAACGACTGCGCTCACGCCTCCTACGAGCCGAACTCTCATTCCGGCGAGGCTACATCGGACCCATAGCCTTTTTTTTGCGCATCATGCAGTGATGATTTCCGTTGCTCATCGACATCGACATCGAGGTCCTGGTCATGTGCATCATGCAGCGGTGCTTTTCATTACCCGCCACCTTTGATGAGCTGGACATGTCCATGCCTTTCATCGACATGGGTTCTTTTGCGCCATCTGTTGGCGATGCCTTATCCACCTTATTTGCAGTAGTAGCCGGCGTGGAATTGCCGGGCATGCCATTCATCGGCATGTTCGAACTCATCTGAGCGAACGCAGGCGCGCCAAGCATAATCAGTGCGATGGCAGCCGCTGACGAGAAGATTCTGTTTGTCATTTTACTCTCCCAAAAGATTTTTCTGACACAAACGACGTCAAACATTTCCCAGATATTCCTGGATCGGAATCGCTGTTTCATGCCTGAAAGAATGCTTCTTGCAGCCCGCGAACATGTGCGGGCGCACAAAGCACAAACGAACAAGTCCGCGTCTTTAGCGAACCGTTACGTCGTGTCAGACGATGGGAGGGGGAAGGGCGGGAGGAGCGACTATCCCCTTAGGGATCACATCGTCGCGGGTGGTATTCTCACTAGGCCGTTCCAGAAACAGAACCTGCAAGGCCATATCGAGCGCCGGTGGCGTCGCGCAGGTGCCGCACAGGCAGCAACCGCAGCCTGTGCCATCACATGGCATTTCCTTGTTAGTTCCCTTCTTGGCCATGTCCAAACAGCCAGCCGGCATTTGCATCTTCGACAGCGCCATGACTGCTGGTGAGGCGTTTTTGGCAGGAGGAGTCATGGCAGCCCGACTTGGCCCCACACCCCCAATAATTATGCTAAGGGTGAGGACTACCGTTCCAATCTGCCGTGCAAGCCGGGCCCACATAGGCCATATGCTAGACCTCGGCCAGGCGCTTATCAAGTTAACAAGAGCAAAGGTAGGCCGACCATCAGCTATATCCATCGAGTGTGGGGCGCTGCGTCGGCAGTCACGAATCCGAGCGGTTAAGCCTTTTCACTGTCCAAAGACAACATTTGCGGCGCGGGATAGCGCGTTCGGCCACGGCGCCGTCCGGCACGGTGCGGTCAATCGCGGCAAGCTCGTCCGTTCCCAATTTCACGTCCAAAGCGCCCAAAGTTTCAGCCAAGCGGTCACGCCGCCGTGCTCCAATCACGGGTACGATATCGTAGCCCCGTCCAAGCGCTCACGCGATTGCAAGCTGCGCCACTGTTATACCGCGGCCCTTAGCGATCTCGGCCAATGTGCGGACCAGTTCAACATTCTTCTTCAGATTATCACCGGAGAGGCGGGGGGCGGGCTGCTCTTCCAACTGTCCTTCCACTGCCGCAGTGGAAATCAATCCGCGCGACAAGACGCCATAAGCGGTGACACTCACCTCCAGCTCCCGTAGGCTCGGCAGTATGTTCTTTTCCGGTCCCCGTGTGAGTAAGCCATATTCGATCTGAAGGTCCGTAACGGGCGTCACGGTATGGGCGCGCTGGACAGTCTCCGCCGGCATCTCGCTCAGGCCCAGATGCCGTACATTACCTACCTTGATAAGGTCGGCGACGGCGCCTGCCGTCTCCTCTATCGGCACCGGTGGGTCCAGCCGCGTCGGGCGATAAACGTCAATATAATCCATGCCCAGCCGTTTTAGCGAATAAGCGAGCGAATTCTTCACCGTCGCCGGACGTCCGTCGAAACCAAACAAGACACCGTCCGGGCCGCGCGATTTGCCAGCCTTGCCGCTGATTACAACCTGATCGCGCTTTCCCTTCAGCGCGCGGCCCAGTAGCATCTCGTTATGACCCATTCCGTAGAAATCGGCGGTATCAAAAATGTTGATATCGGCGTCAAACGCGGCATGGATAGTGGTGATGCTCTCGCCATCGTCGGCTGGGCCGTAGAAATCCGACATCCCCATGCAGCCCAACCCGATGGCCGAAACCTCGGGCCCGGTCAGGCCCAGTTTGCGCCGTTGCAGCCTACACCTCAATTTTCGTCAGTTTCCGCATTGAAGCCTGCGAATAAGCCACACAGCCATTCTTTCCAATCGCCGTAGTAGGCATCAACATATCTCTCAGATGATTGCTATGCAAAATCCGGGCAAAGAATGGTGAAGGATTTAGGGGCGCCTCAACTCATCGACCTTGTGGGGGGCGACGGCCGACACATTGTGATAGCCAAGATTTTTTTACGAAGGCAAACTAAAATGAGCTTGATCGTTCCTGCGCACAAGTAAGCGATTTTCGGACCGCCAACACGCTCGACGGAGCGCAAGAGTCGGACCTTGCGTGCCCTGGGAGGGATAGAGGTGATCTGACCGCGGAGGGACTGAAAATGGGCCTCTTTCTGCTCATGTGTCGCAATGACCTCAGCAGATGGCTTAAACGTGCCCATGACCGACATGGATACTTCATCAGCGGGTTGTGTTGGATATTGACTCGATCCCTAGGCCCCTGCGACGGCCGCGGGCCGGACCCTCGGCAGATCCTTCGGATGCCACGCTCACCTCGCCGTCCTTCAGAGAACGCGCGAAATTGCGATCTCCGTCAAGGAAGCTCTGGAGCATGTAGGGTATGAGCTCCGCTACCGGCTCCTGCTGACCGTATGTTTGTCGATAGAGTGCTGCGTAAGCCTGCAATGCCAAGTTCAACTCCGGGCTTGCAGCTATTGTGATCTTGACCGGCATACGGTCGGGCAGCTTGGCAAGTTTCAGGTCAGGCATCAGATACCTCAGAATCCATATGGTTTGAGAATGAGGTCTTTGTGCACAACCACACGGAGCGGCCAACCGGGCCTCACGGTAATTGTGGGTTGAATATTTAGATCCTTTTCGACGATTTTCTGGTCCGCCTGATTGGTGCTTTCCAGCGTTGATTGCCGAATCGCTTCGACGAGATTGCTTTGGTTATTGCCAAACGCGAGCTGCCCACCGACACCCAACAGCGTCGAAAGCGCAACACCTTTCAGCAACGTCCAAGTGTGATAGTCGACGTCATCCTCCAAGCCGGAATAGCCCGCCGCATCCGTCGCTGGCAGGTTGTCGATCTGGATTGAGGAGCCGTCCGGCATAATGATGCGCTGCCAGACAAGAAGCGCCCTGCTCTGCCCAAATGCGACCACGCTATCGCAGCTACCGATGAGCCGCGAACCCTGTGGCACAAGTAAAGTCTGGCCGGTTGCGGTGTCATACAAATTCTCGGTCACCTGGGCAACAACCATGCCAGGTAAGTCAGAGTTCACACCTGTGATGAGGCTTGCGGAGATGACGGAACCCGCGAGAAGTTCATAGGGCGATGCTGGCTTCTGCAGGGTGTGCGGATTGTAGGTTTCTGTGCCGTCCTTCTGGTTCACGAAGCCCAGCTTTTGTCCCTGTCCGTTTTGATCGTTGATCAAGTCGAGATTGAGCTTGTCGACTTCCGCGGGGGTAATGCCCGGCACTGCCGCCTCGGCCAATTTACCAGCAGGCCCAGTCGTCGGACCAGTGCCGGCCGATTTCGACATCAGAAAGAAGACGCCTGCGTCTGTTGCCTGCCGCGCCTGTTGTGCCAGTCTTATCTGCTCGGCCCTCGCCGCATCATCGGCTGGGTTGGGTTTAAAACTCGAATCCGTCGCTGAAATCCCGAGGCTGCGCTCGCGGGCAACGACCGAGGGCCCCAAGTCGCCCGGCAGCGGTGGCCCCAGCTTCACTTTGTCATAGCTGGAAGGCAGCGATGCCAGACGGTTCGGTTTGGGCTTGCGGCCAACATTGTAGAGTTCGTCGCTGACCTCCGATTTCATGGAGTGATTGGCACCTAGGGCGAACCAGATCGCTGCGGTGATGGCAACGGCGCCAACGGCAGCGATGCCGATAAGCAGATTGCGCTTGAAACGAACGACTCGGCGCGGTGCGGCACGCAGCATCAGGGATTCGGGCTCGGCCTTGGGCAGCGGCGGGATGTCCTTATCGGTCATTGCCGCCCCCAATCAACTTTGCGAGGCCCCCTGGCGTCGGTTTGCCGTCGTTACGGCTGATACGCACGACCTGCTGTTTGTCCTGACCAAGCCTCAATTCAGCAGCGCCGAACAGCCTATCCACGACATAATAATTGCCGCGGACACGGTAATTGACGAGTTCGCTACCGCCGCCCGCGCCTACAACAAACAGTGGCGGCGCCTCGCCCTGGTCGATCCGCTCCGGGAGTTCGATATAGACCTTATGGCCATCATCGAAGGCGCGGAGCGGTCGCCACGGCGGACTATCGCCGCTGATCGCATAGCGGAAGTTGATTTTCTCCAGGGCAATGCCTGTGTCGATCGCGGACACCGTGGCGGGAGTCGCAACTTTTTTGTCGAGGAAGCTCTCGGCAGGGTAGGTCCACGAGACTGTCGCCATCGATGCGTGATCGGTGCTCTGCATAACCAAATGATAGGTCCGCCGGTCTGTCAGAATGACCAGATTGGTGGTGAGGCCGGCCGCGAACGGCTTGACCATTACGTGAACCTGCCGGCCTTGGCCGTTTCCGCTGACGGTATCGCCGACCGCCCAGCGGACCGTGTCTCCCGCCGAGATGGCCGATAAGACCTCGCCCGGCTGCAGGGCGATGTCGCTCACCTGCCCTGGCGCGGTGTAAAGACGGTAAAGGGCGTTGTCCGAGAAGGGATAGATTTGCGCAGCATTGATATAGCCGTCGCGGGTCGGCTCGCGCGTCGCCAGGTGATTGGCTGTCTCGACCCGCATTGTGGGCAGTGCTGTGTCGACGGATTGTATCGCGGGTAGCGGCGCCGACGGTCCAATGATGGCACCAACTGGGACGGCGGGTCCGGCTGGCGGCGGCGCAGGATCGTGCTGCGCGAGTGCGGGTTTGAACTGCGCGTGGTCATAGGTGATCGCTGGCGGTAGCACCTTGCCAGCACAGGCGCTTAACGCGAGCAGAGCAGCCATCGGAAAAATAGGTTTGATGTTCATGGAGAGCCTCCTTAGGGCGTTTCGTCGGGGGTGAGTTCGCGCGACCAGTTGATGCCGTTGACGTAGAGGCCGAGCGGATTCTCGTGCAGCACGTCGGCGTTGGCCGGCTCTTTGGTCACAATGGAAAGGATCGCGGTCCAACGCTCCGTCCTGGACAGCGCATCTCGCTCGAAATGCTGCTCCCTCCATTTGACCTGGAAGGACGTGTCCGACACACGAACGACGCTGGTCACCTGGACCGACGCGGTGCTTTCGCCAATTGCCTTGAAAGGATCGTTCTTCTGGGCAGCGTTATTGAGGAACACCGCACCACGGTCGGTGGTGTAGTCGTAGGCCTCCAGCCAATTGTTGCGCACGACGACGGGATCGATCGACAGCGACCTAACATCAGTGATGAATCGCGCCAGGAAATAAGCAATCTGGGCGTCGCTCGGCACATAGTGCTGAATGGCCGGCGCGACAGCGGATACACCGCCCTGTTTGTCCACCTGGACGACGTAGGGCACCACCCGACTCTGCGTCGAAAGCCAGATAAGACCGAGGCCCATTGTCGATGCGAGGCCCAAGGCACCGAATGCCGCCAAGCGCCAGTTCTTGGCTTGGACCCTTGCCGATCCGATCCGGTCATCCCAGGCCTGTGCTGCTCGTTGGTATGGCGTCACCGGCTCAGGCGTTGTGGCGTAACGCTGGATGCTTCGCTTAAACACGATTTATGTCTCCTTCTGATCAAGGTCGGGCGTGGCGCCGTGGGAAGGCCTGTCGCCTTCTTTGATCGCCTGAATGATGCTGTTGGCATGGCCGCGGCGGCGTTGCTCGCTCTGCAGGCGCCGGGCCCACGCCGGTGGAGAATTCCCCGAAGGCGCGCTCGCAGCGCCAGGGGAAGATGCACTTGCGTTTGAAGAGCTGCCGGCGGTCGGCGCACCGCCTTGGGGCGCGCCATCTCTACTGGTGCCAGCAGGCGCCATATGGGAGGCCGCCGGGCTGGAGGCGCCACCGCCCAGTGATGCACCCGCGCGGATGGCGGCCATGCCGCCGCTTGTCAGCGCCCGGGTCGCGCCGAGAGCAGCTGCTCCGCCCAGGGCCGCGCCGCCGATCAAAGCCCCAGCCGTGCCGATTGCGGCACCGGCACCTAGCTGGGGGCCACCGGCCACCAGACCGCTGGCAATGCCAGGGCCAAAAATTCCCAGACCGAACAGTGCGAGCGACGCCAGGACCAATGTCATCGCATCCGCCAGGCTGGGATCATGCCCCTGCAGCGCGCTCACGAACTGGCTGAAGAAACTCGACCCAATCCCGATGATGACGGCAAGGACCATCACCTTGATGCCCGAAGAGACCACATTACCGAGCACCCGTTCGGCAAGAAACGAAGTCTTGTTCCAGAACGCGAAGGGCACGAGCACAAAACCAGCCAATGTGGTCAGCTTGAACTCCAGGATGGTAATGAAGAGCTGCACGGCCAGAATGAAGAACGCCAGCACCACGATGAGCCAGGCCGCCACGAGAACCAGGATGGTGACGATATGGTTGAAGAAGGAGGTAAAGCCCATCAGCTTTCCCGCCTCCTGCAATAGCGGCCATGCCGCCTGAAACCCAGTGCCGGCGAGCTTGCCGGGCCGTAGCAGATCCTGCGCCGTCAGACCGTTATTGGTGGCCTGGAGTCCGAGCTGCGAGAAAGAATTGAAGACGATATTGGCGAGATTGGAGAAATTGTTGAGGATGAAGGCGAAGGCGCCGACATACAGGACCTTCTTGATGAGGCGGGCCATGATATTGGCCTCGCCATCGAGCACCCAGAACAGAGCGGCCAACGTCACGTCCAGCGCCACCAGGATCGACGACAGGGCCGCGACATCGCCGTTCAGTATACCAAAGCCACCATCGATGTAGCGGATGAAGGTCTGCAGAAAGCTGTCGATCACATTGAAGTCGTTCATGACGGACCGCGACTTGTTAGTTGGGCGTGTAGGCGACGCCGTTGCCAATAAAGGTCGTGAAGGCCGCTTGTCCTGCTGCTTCATCCTGGGCGGCGCGCGCCTGATCCAGTGTGGTGGCGCGGTATTGCGCCGCCATCAGATTCTGGATCTGCAGCTGCTGCTTTGTGGACAGCGCCAATAGCTGATTGCCGGCCTGGCTAACGTCGAGGTTGCCAGTCGCGCCCTGCGAGGCGGTGACAAGTTTGGCCAGCGTCGTGCTATCGGCCTGCACATTCTGGGTGACTTGTGCCTGCACCTTAAGCGTCTGCTGGAACGCGGCCATTGCGTCCCGCCAGCGCTGCTGGGCATTTGCGGTCAGACTGGAGGCCGAGGTCGCGCTGGAATAGGTCGAGGGATAGCTTTGTGTAAATGAAGCAATGGTTGAACTAACATTGAAGGCAATGCCCTGGGCTTGATTCATGAGGGTGCTGATCTGTGTCAGCGCCGATAGCATGGGAGTCAGCTGGGAAAGGTTCAGCGGGCTGAGATTCTTTCCCATGTTGGTTAGCATTGTGGCTTCGTTCTGGAGCTGCTGAATCTGGTTGTTGACTTGTTGGAGTGCCCGCGCCGCTTCGAGTAGGTTCTGCGCATAATTTGCGGCATCGAACACTGCAAATTGGGCGTGCGCCGGTGCGATAGGCAGGCAAAGCGTGGTGAAAAGCAGAAGGGCTGCAAGTTTGCGATTCATAGGGTGGTTTCCTTTGGTTTGAACTGGCCCAGCAGCGAAGCGCCCCAATCCAGGTCGCGTGCTTTGAGGAATTCAGCGGCGAAGCCGTCTTGGCCGCATTGCGCCAAGATCTGGTCGATGAGCTTTTGACTTGCCGGATCGGAGGACCCGCAAAGCACCAGCGCGATCGGCCCAAGCGACAGTTCGAACAGGCGATGGCCGCGACGCGATTGCAGATAATAGTGCCGTTTGGGCGTCGCCCGCGCGATCAACTCGATCTGGCGATCGTTGAGGCCAAAGCTTTCATAGGCTTGCCTGGCCTGCGGTTCGATAGCCCGGTCATTGGGCAGGAATATCCGCTGGGGACAGGATTCGATGATGGCAGGCGCGATCGAGCTTCTCGCGATGTCGGCGAGCGACTGGGTCGCGAAAACGACTGCGACGTTCTTCTTCCGCAGAACTTTGAGCCATTCGCGGATACGCGCCGCAAACAGAGGGTTATCGAGATAGACCCAGGCTTCATCGAGGATCAGGAGCGTGGGCTTGCCGTCGAAGCGCGCTTCCAGGCGGTGGAAGAGATAGGTGAGAACCGGCATGATCGCACCGGCTTCGTGCATCAGTGTCTCGGTCTCGAAACACTGCACTTCGGTGAAAGCAAGATCGTCTTCCGCAGCGTCCAGCAGCCGACCGAATGGTCCATCAAGCGTGTAAGGCATCAGGGCTGCCTTGAGGGCATTGGACTGAAGCAGACTGGAAAGGCCGGTCAGAGTGCGTTCGGAGACCGGCGCGGAAGCCAGGTTGCCGAGCGCGGACCAGAGGGTCTCCTTCAGTTCGGGAGTGATCGGGACATTCTCGTGGGCGAAAAGTCCCGCAACCCACTCGGACGCCCAGCTTCGCTCGGCCCGGTCATCGATGTGGCGTAAAGGCTGGAAGGCCAATGAACCATCAGAGCCTAGTTCGTGATGGGCGCCGCCCATCGCCAGTACGGCTGCGCGCGCGGAATTGCCTTTGTCGAAGATATAGACCTGAGACCCCACATAACGGCGGAATTGCAGCGCCAGCAGCGCCAAAAGTACCGATTTTCCGGCCCCCGTAGGACCGACAATGAGCATATGGCCGACATCGCCGACATGGGTGGAGACCCGAAACGGCGTAGAACCGCTGGTCTCTGCCAGTAAAAGTACCGGCGCGTTCAGATGGTCGTTGCGCTCCGGGCCCGCCCATACCGATGAGAATGGCAGCAGATGCGCAAGATTGAGCGTATGGATCAGGGGTTGACGTATATTGGCGTAAACATGACCTGGAAGCGATCCCAACCACGCTTCGACCGCGTTCACGCTCTCGCGGATAGTGGTGAAGCCGGCGCCATGAATAACGCGCTCGACCGCGCGCAGCTTTTTGTCCGCCAGATGGCGGTCTGCATCCATCACCGTGATGGTGGTGGTGAGATAGCCGAATGAAACGTGGTCGCCGCCCAATGCCTGCAAGGCCAGATCGGCATCAAGCACTTTGTTGTCGGCATCGGAGTCCAGAAGTTGGACCGGTTCGTTATGCATGACCTCGCGCAGCAGCGCGGTGATGGATTTGCGCTTGTTGAACCATTGCCGGCGCAACCGGATGAGCCCTTTGTTGGCCTCGATCTTGTCCAAGGCGATGAAGCGCGTCATCCAGCGGTAGGGGAAATCCAGATGATTGAGCGCATCGAGGATTCCGGGGCGGGTGCTATTTGGGAACCCCAGCAGGGTGAGCGTTCTGAGATGCTTGTTGCCCAGCACCGGCTCGATGCCGCCACTGAGCGGCTCATCGGCTAGGATTGCATCCAGATAGATCGGCGTTTCGGGAGCCGCGAGTGTCTGGCGATGGGTGGAAATGGACCTGTGCAGATAGGTCAGGGACTCTGCATCGTTGAGGGCGTGAACCTCGGGCATGATGCCGCATAAGAGATCTAGGACGCGCTCTGTTTCGGCGATAAAGGCGGTAAGGTCGTTCTGCCAGTCGCGCTTTTCGGCGGAATCGGACCTTTCCAACAGTGCCCGTTCGGCCTGGGCCGTCCTGTCGGCCGCCGGCATATATAAGAGAGTGAGGGTGTAGGCGTTCTCATAGTGTTCGCGCCCTGCCCGACCGTCCTGGGCGTTGTCTCCGCGGAACGGCGCCTCGCGCTCGGCATCGACCAGCCAGGACGCCGGATCGGGAAAGGTTGATTTGGGGTAATCCGGTGCCGCGAACCGCTCGGCCTCGAAAAATAGCGCCCATCCCGAACCGAAGCGGCGCAGCAGGTTGTTCAGGCGCGCGGTCGCCCCGACCAACTCGGCTTCGGTGGCGCTTTCCAGGTCTGGGCCGCGAAACCGAAGACTGCGCTGGAAACTACCGTCTTTGTTGAGGAGGACGCCAGGCGCAACCAAAGCCGCCCATGGCAGATGATCGGCGAGACGGTCCGCGCGCTGGCGATATTCGGAGAGGTTCAGCATGAGAACCAGCCCTTCTGGCGTAGATGCCGGGCACCAACTTGGGCAAAGTCGGGGTCGCGCTTGGCCGCGAACACGGCAAGGGAATGACCGATCAGCCAAAGCAGCAGGCCGGCAATCCACAATCGCAGGCCTAGCCCAAGCGCCGCCGCGATGGTGCCATTGACGATGGCGATGGCCCGCGGCGCGCCGGCCAACAGGATTGGCTCCGTTAGCGCGCGGTGCAGCGGCACCTCGAAGCCTTCGATAGCAGCCATTACACCAACGCTCCGCCACCGAAAGAAAAGAACGAGAGGAAGAAGCTCGACGCCGCGAAAGCGATGGAGATCCCGAACACGATTTGGATCAGGCGCCTGAAGCCGCCCGCGGTCTCGCCGAAAGCAAGCGTCAGCCCTGTCACCACGATGATGAGCACCGCAATGATCTTGGCCACCGGCCCCTGGATGGAATCCAGCACCTGTTGCAACGGCTGTTCCCAGGGCATGTTGGTGCCTGCAGCCAAAGCAGGACTTGTCAGCGCGAGGCTGGCGCAGGAATAAAGCAGGAGCGATTGCGCAAAAAGCCGAGATTTCATCATGTTCTCCTTCAGAGGATTTGCAGTTTGAGGGGATGGGGTTCGGACAGGATGTAATCGCCATCGGCGTCGAGGCCCTTAACCTCCGAGATCGTCCCGATGCGACGCGACACGCCGCGGCCCTGAATAAAGACGATGAGATCGATGGCGTCGGCGATCAGTCGCCGAGGCACGTTGACGACGGCTTCCTGGATCAACTGTTCGATCCGGTAAAGTGCTGCACGCCCTGAGTTGGCATGCACCGTGGCGATGCCACCCGGATGCCCCGTGTTCCAGGCTTTGAGCATGTCGAGCGCCTCAGCGCCCCGCACCTCGCCGACAATGATGCGGTCCGGTCGCAGGCGCAGCGTCGAACGTACCAGAGCGGCAAGACTGACGACCCCGGGCTTGGTCCGCAGTGCCACGCAATCGCGCGCCGCGCATTGCAGCTCACGCGTATCTTCCAAGATGATGACGCGCTCATCCCGCTTAGAGAGTTCGGCCAGCAGGGCGTTTGCGAGCGTGGTCTTACCCGAGCTGGTCCCGCCGACAATGAGGATGTTGCGCCGTTCAGCAACTGCCAAGCGTAAAGCATCGGCTTGGCCGGGAACGAGGATGCGGTCGGCAATGTAATCGTCGAGGTTATAGATCTTGGCCGCGGGCTTGCGGATGGAAAAACAAGGCCCTGTCGCGATGGGCGGCAGCACACCTTCAAAACGCTCCCCGCTTTCGGGTAGTTCGGCGCTGACAATGGGATTGCCCGCATGGACTTCGAGATGAATATGGGATGCGACCAAGCGGATGATGCGCTCAACTTCTGTCGGACCGAGTTTGATCCCGGTCTCGATGCGTCCCTCGCCCAGCCTGTCCAAACGAAGCACGCCGTCGGGATTGACCATCACTTCGATGACGGCCGGATCGGCCAACGCCGCGGCGATCCGTTCGCCCATCGCTGTCTTCAGCATGGTGCGCCGGCGTTCCAGGGTCAGGGGGTGGGAGACGCTCACTGACGCGTCTCCTTTGGGTGATCCAGCACATCATCGACCATACTGCGAGGGCCGCTCATCTTGCGCGCCACCTGCTCGATAAAGGCCTGATAGCGTTCGTGAGCCAAACTTCGTCCAGCGGCCTGGTCAGCTTCCGTCAGGGGCGGTAACACGGAGAAATGGAAACGGATGTAGAGCGCCAGGCTTTCGATGACGACGCGCTGATTACGCTCCATCCGGTTCAGCTGGGTACCGAATGTGTCGAACCGAGACTTGAGTTTGTCGTCCAGTTCTTTGACGCCGCGGCGATCGAGATGGCTTCTCAACGCGTCTGCGACGATGGCGGATTTCGGGACGCCAGACTGTGACGACAGTTCGTCGAGCCGCTTAGACAGATCGGCGTCGAAATAAAGGTTCTGGCGAGGTTTCATGGTCAGAACTCTGGCAATAGATCGCGGTTGGGCGTGGCTTGGAGATCGCCCTGGTTCATCGCGTGCGCGCGCAAAGCGGCGTTGAGTGCATCAGCTTCGGTTGCGCCCCTCTCGTCATCAGGGAATGCCGCCGCGATATCAGACGCATCGGGCGCAGCCTTGTGAGCGCGATCGAGCGCGGGCAGCGGCGGTTCCAGGCTGCGGCCGTCCTGCGGCGAACCCAATTCATCGTCGAGCGCGCGGGACAGCGCGATATGAATACCGCGGACCTGGCCGCTCCAGTCATTGGGCCGGCGCGGCGGCTTGTCGGCATAGCCTGCATCCGAGAGCAACGGCGACGGCGCAATGCGAGCGAGGAAATTGCCATCCTCGTAATATCGCAGCTTCTTGGCGCGGATCGGCGCAAGGCCTGAGACTAGGACAAGCTCGTCCGCCGCAGGCAATTGCATCACTTCACCAGGCGTCAGCAGTGGGCGCGCGGTTTCCTGGCGGCTGACCATGACATGGGACAGCCAAGGGGAAAGACGATGGCCGGCATAGTTCTTCTGCGCCCGCAACTCCGTCGCGGTGCCCAGTGCGTCAGAAATCCGCTTCGCGGTGCGCTCGTCGTTGGAGGAGAAGGCGATGCGGACGTGGCAATTGTCCAGGATGGCGTTATTCTCGCCATAGGCTTTCGATATCTGGTTGAGCGATTGGGCGATGAGATAGGCACGGATTCCATATCCTGCCATGAAGGCCAATGCCGTCTCGAAGAAATCCAGCCGTCCCAATGCCGGAAACTCGTCCAGCATCATGAGAAGCTGATGCCGCCGCCGCTTGGTGGGATCGCCTTCCAGCTTTTCGGTAAGGTGGCGCCCGATCTGGTTCAGAACCAGCCGGACCAGGGGTTTGGTCCGCGAGATGTCTGACGGCGGCACGACCAGATAGAGGGAAACAGGGCGATAGCCGTCGACCAGATCGGAAATCCGCCAGTCGCAATCCGCTGTGGTCTTGGCGACCACGGGATCGCGATAGAGGCCCAGAAATGACATGGCCGTAGAAAGCACACCGGAACGCTCGTTTTCGGATTTGTTGAGAAGTTCGCGGGCCGCCGACGCCACCACGGGGTGAACGACGGGCTTCGCTGTCGTCCCAACATGATTGGTCTCCATCATTTTTCGCAACGTCGCCTGGAAGGTCCGCTGGGGATCGGACAGGAATGTCGCGACCCGTCCGAGAGTCTTCTCCTTCTCCGCATAAAGGACGTGGAGGATCACGCCGACGAGGAGGGAATGGCTGGTTTTTTCCCAATGGCTGCGCCGTTCCAGCGCGCCTTCCGGATCGACTAGGATATCGGCGATGTTCTGGACATCGCGCACTTCATTCGGCCCTTTGCGGACCTCCAGCAGCGGGTTGTAACGCGCCGACTTCGGATCCGTGGGATTGAACAGCAAGCAATGGGAGAATTTGGCCCGCCATCCGGCCGTCAGCTGCCAGTTTTCGCCTTTGATGTCGTGAACCACCGTGCTGCCAGTCCAGGACAGCAGGGTCGGAATGACCAGGCCCACGCCTTTGCCGGAGCGCGTCGGGGCAAAGGCCATGACATGTTCCGGGCCGTCATGACGTAGATACTGGTCGTGCAATTGGCCGAGAATCACGCCTGCGGGACGGAACAGACCGGCGCGAGAAATCTCCCTACGGTCCGCCCAACGAGAGGACCCGTAAGTTGTGACAAGCCGGTTCTGGCGGGCCCGCCAAAGAGATCCCGCGATCGCCGCCGCAATTCCGGCAAAGCTGCTGGAGGCCGCAATGATGCCGGCGCGGTTTAATAGCGCGGGTGCGTAAGCATCGAATGCATACCACCACTCGAACAGCCTCCAGGGATAGAAGATCGGGAAGGTGCCGATCCAGAGCCACGCCGGACCAAGACGTGGTTGGTAACCCAGATGCAGAGCCGTCCATTGAGTAGCGAACCACAGCCCGCCGATGACGACGGCGAAGACGATCACAATTTGTCCGAACAGAAATTTGGTGGGTGTCATGGATTTTGGACGCCGTTGTTCGCACACCAAATCAATCCTGAGCACTACTTTTACTCAATGGACCTTATGGCGGATCAAGATGGTTCTTGCGCGCGTTCGTGCACCTGCCGCGTGATTGATCGCCGACAGCGACGGATTCTATGGTGTTCCGAGCGCGGCGGATTTATAATCCGCTGGCGTTATCGCGGAGGATCAAATGGGATTTGCGATTTTTCTGACCGGCATCGGATTGCTCAGCTTCGTGCTCTACAATTTCGCGGTCTATGCGGTTCCGGTGTATATTGGAGCGTGGGTCGGAATCTCGGCTTTCCATGGCGGCGCGGGCGTCGCGAGCGCCTTGGCCGGTTTGGTTGCAGCTGTGGTCGTCTTCCTGATGGCGCGCGTGGCTCTTACAGGCGTCAACCGCGCACTGCGCTGGCTCACACTCGCGTTGTTCGCGGTTCCCGCAGCCTATGCGGGATACAGCATCGTGCTTCAGCTCTCGGAAGTCGGCGTGCCCTCGCCCATGTGGCGGCACTTCATGGCTATCCTCGGCGCTTGTCTGGTCGGCTACACCGCATCGGCGCGCCTGATCGCGCCGGAGCCAGGTTTCGAGCGGCAAGAGGTTGCGTGAGGTCTCATGGAATCGACGGACCGCTGCGTTGCCGTCCAATGGTCCAGGAGATCGTGTCTTCACGCATGATGCCCGCCACGGCTTGTCCTCGATTGCGTTCTAGCACCGACCGCCACGGTACGAGCGTAAACTCGCGAGTCTTTTCGATTACGGCGTAACGGCCACTGGCAAGGTCCAGGGATCGCCGATAGAGTCCTTCAACTCGGTCACCGGAAACCGCCTCCTTGTACGGGAGGCCGACCTCACCCGCTAGTTGCACCGCAGCGCGGGCCAACTCACGCCGGCGCAGCGATCCAAGCATATTGGTTCTATAAATCGTCTGATCCTGCTCTTGATGCGCCAAATCCTGTTCCATCAGCCATAGCCGCCGCCGGCCCAGCGCATCCTGGGCTTCACGGCCAAAGCCGCTATTGCGCAATGGCGTGGTTGACGAACCGACCAGTTCTTTGTCCAGCCAAGTCGCGCCCTCGTACCTCACCTGCCGTTCAAGAGGTACGGCCGAAAGCGTTTCCAGAATGACGGGACGCAGGCGGGCCTGCTGCAGCTCATAGGCATGCGCCCGTTCGACATGATCAGGCGCGATGATCCAGGTGCCGTCCGGCTCCCGGCTGACATGATTTCCCAGCCGGCGAATGGCTTCCAACCGTCGGACATGGGTCCCAGCGAATTCAGCAGTCGTTCCGGAATCATGCCGCAAATGGATATCGACACTGTAGTGACCATCATGCGCGGCGGCGACTTCGGCCACTGTCCGATCGACCGATCGTGCCTTGGTGCTTTTGGGCATGATCGACACGATGCTGTCCGGCAATATTGCCTTGCCAGGATCGGCTTTACCGATATCGACGTAATGCGCCCGCCCATCCACGCCATCGACGATGACGTAGTGGCGGTCGCCCAGCTCGTCCGCGAGCCCTTGGCCGGCAATGCGACCGACCAGCCTCGGCGTGACCGGGTCCTGAGGATCATAGATGGCATAATCGGCAGTTGGCCGGTCTCTTCCCCTCTCTGCCATCGCCTGATGCATTGCGTGGATGATGTCCCCGCGCTCGCCCATTCGGCGCAACACCGGCTCAAGTTGGGGCACCAGGCGCCACCGTCCTGGTTCCAGTTCTGCGGCAAGCCCAAGGCGTCTCAGCTTTTGCAACCGCCCAGCGCGTAAAGTTTGGCGGAGTGCATCTCCAGCGCCTTCGCTCGACAACACGATCCCCGCTTCTCCCAGGTCCTTGATAAGGCCCCGGTCCAGACTGGTGAAACGCTCCTGCTCGACCTCGCGCCGAAGCTGCCCCTCGATCTCCAATTCGGACTTGGGCCCAAGATCGAACGTCACGATGTCCGAGGCCCGCTCGCGCAGGCCGCGGCTGATATAGTCCGGCGCGATGACAAGGTCTCGGCCTTTGTCGTCCTTGCCGCGCAGCACGATGTGCGTATGAGGGTGGCCCGTGTTGAAGTGATCCACGGCAACCCAATCGAGCTCAGTTCCGAGGTCCTCCTCCATCTGCGTCATCAACTTGCGAACAAAGGGCTTGAGATCTTGGTACTGGGCACCGTCCTCGGCCGCGACGATAAACCGAAACTGATGGCGGTCTTCCACTCCCTGTTCCAGGAAGGCCCGCCCCTCTACATTCGTCCGCTCCGCGTTGTACAATTCTCCCGGTGCGCCCTCGCGGGTAACGCCATCGCGCTGAATGTAGCGGAGATGTTGCCGGGGCGCGGCGAAGCCTTTGCCGCGCAGTTTGACGATGCGTGCCTTGATGACCACACGCCGCCTCAATGCGCCGAGCCGGCCCTGTGAACCAACAACCGGGCCGATTGCGGCGCCCCGCCCTAGCCGATTACCCTTGAAGCCGGACTTACGTCCGCCACCACGCGCCAAATTGGACGCTCGCAACACATGCTGCAAATAGCTGCCATCACGCGCACCGATCTTTCCGATGTCGAGGTCGAATTCGTTATCGCGCGCCATGCCACGCCTCCAGGTCGCATTGCGAGCTTTACGCCCCGTGCTGCAATCGGCAATCGGTGCCAGCACTTTGTGAAATTTCAGGCGGTTACTCATGCGTAGTGCCAACACGGCAACACAAGGCACCATGCTAACAAGATGTGCAGACACTAGAATGCGTGCCACAGGCACCATTCCTTTTATCTTGCCTTACCGCCAACTCCTATTCTCAACTTTCCCGATATTGCTCTCAAATGTTCACGAGGTGCCGTTAGCGCGGCGCGGCTGACGGGGTGAAGAACAGACCAGCATTATTGCGCGGCATTGCAGTGCGTGAATTCCCGGCCAAAGCGACGAACAAAACGTTGCCGCCCGCTCCATTGTTCGACGCAATTTGTGCGGGTCCATCGAATTTTTGCAGATAGCGAATCGTCTCTTCAGGAAGGGGCTGAAGGCCTTGGAGATAGGCCGCATACCGTGTTGGACCGGCGTTGTAAGCTGCGAGAAATCCCGTCCCACCGAAGCGGTCGTACATCTGCCGCAGATACGCGGTCCCGGCGAGAATATTGTCACGCGGATCATAAGGGTCGCCACCCAATCCGTATTGCATTCGAAGTGTCTCGTAGGTGTGTGGCGTGATCTGCATCAGGCCCATTGCGCCCTTCGGAGATGTGATGGGACGGCCGTTCAGGACAGCGAGTCCGCCGCTTTCAAGTCTCATGACGGCTTCGATCCAGCATTCGGGGAGGTCAAAATACGCGGATGCTTCGATGATATAGGGCCGCCACCGCCCCATGGGTTCCTGATGCGGAGCTGGAGATGCACACGCCATAAATGACGCCGTCAAGAGCGATGCAAGAGCCATATCGGAATAAGCCTCCCAAGGATCGCACGGCGGGACACCACCCCGAAATACCGCCCGTCAAAGGAGGCCTGGACACTTGGGTTAAGCAAAAAGGCATCGTCGGGGCCGAGAGATCGACACCCTTCCCAGCGCGGCATCACCCGTCCCTGGGTATCGCGGTCAAGACGCCGGGCGGCAACATTGCCGCCGATGAAGATGAAAGAACCGATGCCACAAACTATCTCGCCAGCCAATGCGGCGACGGGTTTGATGAGCGGCACGGTGACGGGAAGATAGCCACGTTGCGCCGCGAATTTTCCGATGGAGGACGGAAGCTTTACCAGAGCAAGGTCTCCTCGGTGCAGCTCAACGGGCGCTTCCAACCGATAAAGACCTAGAGGCGCGCTCGCGGTGGCGTTCCAGACAAGAAGCGGATTGGACGGAATCAGGACGGCAAGTGCAGCAACTGCTCCTATGACCATGATTGTCACGGCTCGGCGGCGTTTGCGTCTGAGATAGACGCTCATGACGCTGGTCCGTTCGCGCTTGCCGACCATTCTTCAAGATCGACGATGTGATAGCGGATATACCGCCCATGCTTGCGGAATTTCGGTCCTCGTTTCTGCATGCGCATTTTAACCAATGTGAGCGCGGCGAGTTTGAGGAAATATGCCGCTTCCTTGGTAGTCAGGAACGGTGATCCCTTTCTGGCCTGTGCCGCGCGAATGGCATCGTTGTCCATAATAACCTCGCGTTTCGTTTAACCCGGTGGGACGATGTGGGACCATCATCCCCCGATGCAGACGATAGAGCGGCACGCGAGTGTTTCGGACCGGCGAAGATTCCATGCGATGAGATTGCCGGGGCGCGATTGGAACAAAATCCCCGCGCCCGTTATAGGGCGCGGGGATCTCGCAAGATCAATCAACGGGATTCCAGATCAACGCAAAGACATTGTCGTCGTCCTGACCGGCGGCGCGGCCGAGATTCGCATAGAGCTTCTTCGGACCAAAGGCGGGATCGGCGAGCGTGAGGGACACATAGTCTTCTCCGGACGTCTGGCCCTTTTTGATCCAGCCCGCGCCGACCTCGACGGTTTGGCTGAAGATGCGGTAATCGGGCTGCTTCTCGCCGCTCTTGCTCGGATTGAGTAGGATATCGATGGGCGCACGGACCGAGAGCGTTTTGATCTGGCCCTTGAAGTTGCCGTCTTGCTGCTTCGTAACATGACCGATGGCAGGCATTGTCGTCTCCTTTTGAAGTCGCGGGAGACCATTCTCCCTTGCGACGGCGGACCGTTTCGGGCGGAGGACGGGCACCCGAACCCTCTTGGGCCGGAGCAGAGCGGAGGACCGGAGCGGTCAGGTTTTTTGCAGGCGCAGCCGACCGCGAGGAGCCGCGCGCACGCACCGCAGGGGCGAGCACGGCGGGGAAAAAACCTGATCCGCGATGGTTTCGGAAGGGCCGGACCCGCCCGTAGGTTACCGCCCACAAGCAAGGAAGAATGGTGTCACCGATCAGGAGGACGAACCGCCAACGGGCAACAAAGCGATGAGGCGCTTCCGGCCAGTCGCGCAGAAGTCGCGCCGTTCATGATCACCCGCAAGCCGCGAGCCTTGTCCCCCATTGAAGCCGCCGGGGAAAGCATCGGATCGAATAAGCAGCGGACGGAAAGGTGTCCCAAGCCGCTATCCGTAGGCCCGCGCACGGCACCGGCCCGACGTTGAACGACTATTTGCGTCGGATTCTGAGAGCTGTGCGATCAGCCGGGGCCGCCCAACCTCTCGTTGCGTGGGGGTTCAAGGTGGCCAAAAAAAGGCGGCGAATCGCTCCGCCACCCTGTGCAGAATCCTGTCTTTATTCGGCAGCGATGCGCCCGGCTTCGGTCTCCCCCGCGCCATTCGTCGGGGCGACCCCGCCCTCACCGATCCCGCGCGACGGGAAAGCCATCCAGCCGGGAAGCCAGTCCGACACCTTGGCGCGGCCATTCGTGCCATTGAGGCAGTCGCGAATGATCTGCTTCTGCGTCTTGGCCTTCTCCGCGACATTGGTCTTGGCAACGGCTTCACCCGCCACCTCGGCGACCATCGCGTTCAGGGTGGCGCGGTCGCGAATGAGATCAAGGAAGGCCTCATCCGGCTGCCAGGTCAGACGCGCATCCACGTCCAGCCGAGCGCCCACATCCTCGACCACGGCGCTCCCCGCCGCGACGCTCGCCGCCATGAAGAAGGCGGCGATGCGCTGCACGGTGGCGGCGTCCATCGCGAGCAGCCGCGCGAACACGCTGTCGGTCCCGGCATGATCGCCGTCTATGTCCCAGCCGAGCAGGTCAAAAATGACATTCTGCTCCGCCTCAAATGCGGCTTGCGGCGCGCTGTGCTGGACACTGGCCCGGATCGCCTCGCTGCGGCTGGTCTGGGGGTCGGCACCGACGCGCCAGTTGCCAGAAGGTGCGACCATGTGAGCTACGGCGAGACGCCATGCAATGTCCGGTTTGGCGAGCAAGGTGAGCCGGATTACGCTATGGCGATGAAGATCGAGATAGTTCTCGATCGCCTTTGTCATGGCGGGACGCGGGAGCGCAATCTTTTTACTCTCGTCTCCAGCCTCATGCACTTGCGCCTTGGCAAGCCGCTTGGCTTCCTTCGGCGTCAGCCAGCCTTCGTACAAGCTGACTTCGCCGTCATGGCTGATAGTGACGAACACCTTACCACCCCTCCTTTTGGGCGCTTTGACATGATCGTATTGGTTGAAGCGTTGGCCGATCTCTAGAACCTCCACCGCCGACCATCCGCCTTTCAGCAAGGCATCACGCTTGGCGGCAATGGCGCGGTTCTGCAACGCCCAGAACAGGTCGGCGTCCGCGAAATAGCTGTCCTCACCGAACAAATCCTCGATGGTCTGGCCGGTGTAATCCGTCAGTTTGAACAGGGCATGCGTGGTGTTGATTTGCTGCCCGCCGAACAGCCATTGCTTGAGTTGATAGCCGCGCGGAGCATGTTGCTCTGGGTCACTATAAAGGCGAAGCCATTTGCGCTGCTGGGTAACGGAGGCCAGCGTCAGATGGCGCACCGTCTCGTCGTCGATTTCTTCGGCACGGTAGGCCTCGCGGATTTTGGGAAGCAGATTGCCTAGAGCAAGGCGTTGTTTGACCTGGGTAACGGTCAAACCGAAGGTGGCGGCGATGTTGTCCACCGTGCGGCCTTCGGTGATAAGCCGCACGAAGGTTTCGTATTCGCGCATGGGGTCGGCATCGCGGCGCGCGACATTTTCCAGCAAAGACGCCTCGATAGCTTCGGCGTCGTCGCCTTCTTCCATGATGGCGCAAGGCGGAGCAGCGACCTCACCCGCTTCTTCCTTGACGGCTTTAAGCGAATACCAGCGCCGCCGACCGGCGACCACGCCATATTTGCCGTCCTCGGGCCGCACCAGTAGCGGCATCAGAATGCCCTTCTTGCGAATGGAGGGTAGAATATCCGCGATGTCCGGGGGCGGATCGCGGTAACGCATATTGGTCTTTGAGACTTTGAGGTCTTTGAGTTCGATATGAGCGAGTTGCATGGGCTTTACTCCTTTCAGGATGAACCGGCCTCGGAATGAGGCCGGGCGGGGCCTCATGGCTCCTGTTCCACCGTTTCATGCGGGGGAATTTCGGGGGTGGGCTGGAAGGCGAGCAGGAAATCGCTCGCTTTGCTCGCCTGACTGGCGGCATGGAAGATCGCGCGGGCATCCTCCTTGAGGATGGCGAGCCAGTGCGCCAGATAGTCGGTGTGGCGGATTTGCGGCGCGATGTTCAGATGGGCGCACAAGAAGGCGCTAGTGAGTTCGGCAATCATTTCTTCGCGAGCATAGGCCGATGAACCGAATCGGTTGGCGAGATTGCGCGCCAGCCGGGAGGGGTGCGCCGTCCAGTGCCCGAGTTCATGTAACGCGGTGCAATAGAAATCTGCGGTTCCGATGAACGATGCGCGCGGCGGAAGGCGGATAAAGTCCTCGCTCCGGTGATAGTAAGCCTCCCCGCCACCCTCGCGGATGGTCGCGCCGGTGGCCGCGATCAGGTGTTCGGCGACGGGGTATTTGTCGGCATCCGGGGTGGGTGTGACCTTATCCAACACATGCGCGGGCAAGCCTTCGCATTGCTCGATATTGAAGACGGTGAAGCGCTTGAGGAACGGCACGGCATTGGGATCGGTCCCCTGCTCTTTCGCCCGCTCGCGCTCGGCCTTGGGAATGAAGCTGTCGGCGTAACAGATGTTGGTGCCGCGCTCGCCTTTACGGACATGGGCGCCAAGGCTCAAGGCTTGGCGGAAGGTCAGCCATTCTTGGGCTGCGAAACCGCGCCGGATCACGGCTTCCCACAGGATCAGGACATTGATGCCGGAATAGAATTTGCGGGTGGCGGCGCTGCGCGGCAAGCCGATGGTGACGCCAGAAACATCCCAAGGCTGAACCCACGGCACCCGGCCCTGTTCCAGTTCGCCGATGATGCGGTCAGTGACTTCTTCGTAAAGGGACACGCGGCTTGCGCCGCTCGCTGGCTGCTGATGGGTCTGGCTCATGGCGTGCCTCCGGCTCGAAACTTCGCGCGCGCAATTCCCCGGAAAGCGGGGTGGGCGGCGAAAAGCGACCGTTAGGCCCGCCGTCAGAGGCGGCCCGCACCCGAAGGGCCGAAACGAAGTGGAGGACCGGCCAAGGGCCGGTTGTGGGCCGCCGCGGCGGGCCTACAAGGGAGCGCCGCCCACCCCGATTTTCCGGGGAATGGCCTTAAACAAAGTCATCGCGTAGCGATGGCTATCTTCCTGTCTCTTTTTTTACGACAGGGGGCGAAGCCGGCAGGCCGAGACGGCGTCAGCTGGCTCGGTTCACGAGCACCCGGCCGCGCGAAGCGCGGGGCGCCCAATTGCACGAGCGTAATTGTAAATTCTGCTTCCAGAAGATGCAGCCGTATATTCGGGGGCCAAATATCTCTGGCGGCAACCTTGCATCATTGGGCCGCCGGCTCGCCGTGAACGCGCACCGTGCCTAGATGCGAACCGGTTTTTTCTGCTCTCTAGGACGGTTTCTCGCGCGGTTGGGGCGTGGACCAGGCTTGAGGGACTTTGCAAGGGACGTTCGTCCGAGGATCGGCGCAAACAGTTCGGCGACAGGAATGCCCAAGACTTTCGCAAGTCGGTCCAGCACCCTTGCCGTTGGGTTGCGGACGCCTCTTTCTATACCACTGACGTAATTCATGGCGACGTGCGCCTCAATAGCGAGCGTCTCTTGCGACAAGTCACGGCTGAGGCGGGCGTGTCTGAGATTAATACCGACCTGGCGCACGATATCCATGCGCGGATGGCAACGCGATTGCCCACTATAGTTCTATGATCTATAGTAGTAGTAAATGAGCTTTCAGCGTGTGCCGCCTATATCCGCTTCGCCAACTCCCTCTAAATGTCTTCGATTGAAGCGACATATTTGCAAAGTTAATCCATGCCTCGACCCTCACTTGAACCGCCAATAGCTGACGAAGCGCCTTGGTCAGACCAGGTCACGGCCTATGACGAGACCCATTTGGTTATCTACATCCAGCTGCTCGACGCCCTACAGGCTAAGGCCACGCCCGCCGAAATCACGCGGATTATCTTGGGCGTTGATCCACAAAAGGACCCTGGCCGGGCCAAGAAGATTTTGGATAGCCATGTGAATCGTGCGCGTTGGATGGCGCAGCACGGCTACAAAGAGCTGTTACGAGGCGACTGGACCTAGTTTCCCACGGGCAGCAAGAACGACCGGTAGCCTCCATTTAGGAGAAACCGTGCGCGGCGGATGATACGGCGAACGCGGTCGCGCATGTGGGAACGCGGATCGTTCCAAAGGGATTTGACGCGGTCAGCGCCGTAAAGCGCGATGGCGATCTCTCTCTGAGATGCTCCGGCGCACCAGCCGTCCAGCGCCTGTAGAATAAGCATAAACCTTGCACCCCTGGCATCCGCAAGAAAATAGCGATCGAGTAGGTCGCCCGTCCGCAACAAATCGTGAAAGCATGAAAGCGACCTGATCTGAGGCTTGAGCGCGCTTGAGAACACATCGGCGGTTAGGGTGACCGGGCGCCGAATCGACATGCCGGTCACGACGAGTTGAAGATTTCTCGATCCCTGACGAAACAAGACGTGCTGCATGCCATCCCGCGTCTCAAGCAAAACCGATGGCACAACAATTTGGCTCAATTCAAATGCAGCGGCACCGGAGGGCTCTAGCGCCCGCATACGTAGAACACTCGAGCATGCACGCGGATTCCAGAACACGGTCGCATCGGAGCAGCCAAGGCCTGGATCGTCAGCCCACAGGCAATCCCATTCCAGCAGAGCTTCATTACAGGCTTTTATGATCGAGGCTCGAGACCTAGCGATCGAAGCGGGAGAAGAATCCACCCTCGCCCAAACGTTGGCAAAGTCGCGATTACGGCGCAGAATTTCCCAAGCCCATGCTCGGCGCGGTATCATAAGCAGATTCTGATAGCATTCGCGCTTTTGCCAATCGACCGAATGTTCTGGTTCAGCCATGCGCTACCCCCTTGGCGTCCTCCTATTCATCTCCGATTTCGTCGTTCCAGAATTACGCAGCGGCGTCCACGACTGGAGCCCAAAGTACGGGCCCAGTTATTTCGCCGGAGGCGCGAAGACGCATAAGCGCAGCGCGGGACACTTCGAGATAGCCGGCGACGGCGCTGGTCTTACCGATCTCTCGGTGCTGGCCGATGCGTTCGAGCGGCCAGGCGGCGCGCCGCAGAATCCGTTCCATCCGTGCATCGGTCACTGTCACAATTCTGGACAACCTGTGTTTAAGACCGAACTCCACCATACCGGCAAAAAGCTCATAGGTAGGCAAGGCTACGGCGCGGGCGCCCTGTTCGGCATCTCGGTGGATATCTAGCCCGAACCGACTGCTTTCCCATACATCCGCTGCCGATGGGGCGGCAGCACCATCGAGCAAAGCAGGAAACGTGTCGCGCAACATGGTAGGGCCGGTCGACGGCAGAAGGCGCACGCATCCCGTCAGCGAACCACTCCGGCCGCGCAGCAGGAGATAGGCGGGCTTCAGTGAATCATAAGAGTCAACTTCTAAGTCACCTGTGGTTTCGACATCCCAACCAAGGCGTTCTTTGAAGACACGGTAACGCAGACGGTGCATTTCGGCGATTTCCTCCAGGAATTCGCCAAAACGATCGGCGGTAATGAGTTGAATCACGATTGCCTCCTTGCGGGTCTCCGCAACGAGGCCACGTCCTATGGCGTCCGACATCCTGTGCAATTACACAGGGGCGATTAAAGCTAGATCGATTTTCGATATGTAGCGAGTATTGCGATGGCCTGGCGCAATGATTGGACGCCAAGCTTTGAGCGCGCATTGTCTAAGTGATACGCGACCGTACGCCGCGAGATTCTCAATATCTGGCCGATTGCCCATGCGGATTTTCCCGCAGCCGCCCAATGTAAGCATTCAAGTTCGCGGGGCGAGAGCCGCGTACCATTTACGTGCGGCTCGCAGTAGAATTTGCGCCGCGCGTGTGAATGCAAGCATATCGACATTAGCTGCAACACGCGCTGGTTCGCACGAATGGTTTTCTGGAAGTCTTTATGTCGCTGATCGCTAGCAAATGTTACAGCGGCGATTGGGCCGCGACCGTCTCGAATTGGAATCGTAAAGCCACAGCGTATACCGAACATCGCAGCCTCGTCGAAGAGCTGCACTTGAGCTTGAGTCATGACAGGTCCGTCCGCTTCGAGCCCCCATACGAAAGGCTCCGTTCGATCATGCGCTCGAACAATCACCGGGTCTAATCGCTCGTAATGCTCATTCAGATAACGCTCGGTCCATAAGGCTGGATAGGTGGAGATAAGCGCTGCTGCAGCTCGGCCGTCGCGTGGCATAGATAAATAGGCAAAACATTGCAGTTCAAACGCCGCAGCAGCGTCAGCCATCGCGTTCCGAAGATCTTCCGGATCGCGGGCGTCATTCAAGCGATCAACGAAAGTTTGAAATATTCCATGCATGGGCCAACCACTGCCGATCATTATTGGTTTCAATCTACTCATTTAATGCGGCGAGCATCGCACCTTAATCCAACTGGGGTTTATACTCGTGCGTAGCGGCAGTGAACATATGACTCGCTCACAACCGTTTCTCCAACGCACCTGACTTAACGCGACATCTGCGGCCAACTCGACCCGCCATAACGAGGCTACTGATGCCGATGATGTTGAGTAAGGGGAAGCATCCAATCAGTCGCGTGTTCATCTACCAAGATTGGCTGTACTGGCCCTGCGGTGTCTTGAATGAAATCGCATCCATAACGCGCAGGCATAGAGTGATACGCGGATTAGAATTGTTACCCACGTGTGGCGATGACAAGCTTCAGCGACAAGTCACGCGAGAAACTACATGATGACTTATGGGAAACGCGTCGCGGCATCGGCCGGCGGGGTATGTCTGGTTATATTACTGTCGTCTGTCGCCTGCGCACATAACATCTGGTTGACGGAGGGCAAAGGCGGCGAAAATCATGTCGTGCAGGTCGACTTCGGCGATCTGTCGGCCCGCGAGATGCCCGACGTCAAGAAGCTGGCCACCCTTGATTTAATCACGCCCAATGGAAAAACGGACCTACGCAGTCCTCAACCGAAAGCCGGCGATGCCTTTGGCCATCCAATTCTCATGACCAGCCCGTTCAGCGCTCCGAGCGACTCGGTGGTGGCTGCGTCTTATGACAACGGGTTCTGGGTCACAGCCCCAGGTGATCGGCTAGAAAGAAATGCCAGTGCGCTGCTGATCCCTAACGGCACGGGGAAACACTGGACCGTCAAGTACGCCAAGCTCTTGCTGGGTCCGGGCTCGTACTCCAAAGTCTTAAGTGCCCGGCTAGAGCTTGTCGCCATGAAAGACCCGTTCAGCAATCCCGGCTCAACGCTGCCAGTGAAACTTCTGCTCAATGGCAAAGCTTATCCTGGCGCAGACATTACCTATACGGACGGCCTCGAGCCGCTGTCTGACAAGGATCAACCAAGTGTGAAAACCGGCGCGGACGGCGTGGCCCAGGTTCCTTTTCATAAGGGCTTGGAACTCTTGACGACCGATCTCAATGCGGATCCGCTGGATCCGACGCTGTCCGAGAAAGATCACATCTATGCATCTTTGACCTTTCAGACGCCAAAATAGGGAGGGCGCGATCGTCGAGGCCAACCGATGGCCCACCCGTAACATATGGCGCATATGTCGTGACCGGTATGCTGGCTTCGGTGAGACAATACACGCAAAATGAATAATCGATCTTCGATCCTGATATGGTTCCCCGATTTCAATGGAGAAGTTGCCGCAAGAATTTCTGGGTACGCTCGTGCTGAGGGGCACCGAAGAACTCGGTTGGGCTATTGGCTTCTACGATCTGCCCGGCATCCATGAACACGACGCGATCTGCCACCTGGCGCGCAAAACCCATCTCATGTGTGACGCACAGCATGGTCATGCCGCCCTCCGCAAGTGACACCATGATGTCCAGCACTTCGCGAACCATTTCCGCGTCCAGCGCCGAGGTAGGTTCGTCAAACAGCATGATATTTGGGGTCATACACAAAGCGCGAGCGATCGCGACGCGTTGCTGTTGCCCGCCCGATAGCTGCCCCGGATATTTCCGGGCCTGGTCCGCTATGCGCACTTTTTCAAGATAGCTTCGCGCAAGTTCCTCCGCTTCTGCGCGGCCAACTTTTTTTACCTGCATCGGCGCCAACAGGCAATTTTCCAAGATAGTGAGGTGAGGAAACAAGTTAAAGCTCTGGAAAACCATGCCGGTCTGCCGGCGGACCTTCTCCACACTTTTCGGATCCGTCGTCAGCGTCGTTCCATTAACAGCGATGCGACCTTCGTCATGCTGTTCCAACGCGTTGATGCACCGGATCAGCGTGGATTTCCCTGACCCCGAAGGTCCGCAGATAACGATCCGTTCGCCACGCCGCACCGTTAGGTCAACGTCACGCAGGGCGTGGAAGTCTCCGTACCATTTATGAATGCCGAAGAGATCTATCGCGGCGGGCGATTCACATTTGTTCATTGTCGGCCTTCCGATGCCATGCGTCGTTCCAGGAATAGTGAGTAGCGTGATATGGAAAAGCATATCGCGAAATAGATCAGGGCGATGAAAAGAAAGGTTTCTGTGTACGGAGCGGGCCATACCGGGTCCGCCAAAGCCGCGCGCCCAGCGCTCAACAGATCGAATAGTCCAACCACCAGCACTAGACTGGTATTCTTCACAGTAACGACGATGGTGTTGGTCAGCGGAGGTATTACTTTGGCGATTGCTTGGGGCAGCACGATCAGCCTTGCCGTCTTCCATTTGTTAAGCGCAAGCGCGCACGCAGCTTCATATTGGCCGCGCGGGATGGCTTGCAGACCACCGCGCAATACTTCCGCCAAATACGCGGCGGCATAGATTGTGAGAGCCACAAGAGCGCGAAGGAAATTGTCTATCGACAGTCCGTTCGGAAGCATCAGCGGTGACAATAGAGAGGCGATGAACAGCATGGTAAGGAGCGGCAGAGCACGCACTAACTCGACAAAACCGATACACAGAACGCGAATTGCGGGAAGCCGGGACTGACGACCGAGCGCCAGCAAGACAGCTAGCGGAAATCCGGCGGACAGCGACAGAACCGTCAGGAGCAGTGTTATCGGCAGCCCACCCCAAGAAGCGGTCGGGACGGCTTTCAAACCAAACACTCCTCCACCCATCAGCACGAGTGCGGCGGCTACTCCCACCGCCCATGCCCACAAGGTCGCAACGCTCCAGTGGCGCGGCGGCATCGTCCAAAGAGCCAGTCCAAGGAACAGCAGAATGACCAGTATCGGCCGCCAGCGATCATTAGGAGGGTAGAGGCCGAACAGAATTTGCGGAGCTTTTTCACGCAGGAATGCCCAACAAGCACCGCCGTCATGACAGGCCGATGGTCCACCGGTCCACACACCAGAGACGACAGCCCATTGAACCAGCTTTGGCAAAACGAATAGTGCGGTCACGATAATTACAGCGGTCACCGCGGCGCTGATTGCGTCGCCGAATAAAGTCTTCCGCCACCTGATCTGGCCCCGCGGGGGAGGCGGACGGGCCGGCGCTTCCTTGCTCAGAACGAAGGCCTCGATGGGCAGAAGCGCCATATCAGTGCTCCACCAGAACGTACCGCCGATTGAGAATGTTCATCAACCAAGAGGCCATCAGACTGATGACAAGAAAAACAGTCATCAGGATCGCGGTCCCTTCCACGGCCTGACCAGTCTGATTGATCGTCGTAGAGGTAACGAAGTTTATTTCGGCATAACCGACCATGAGCGCCAAGGTCGAGTTTTTCACAATGATGACATACTGACTTGTCATCGGAGGCACAATGACACGCAGGGCCTGGGGCAGGATGACGAGCCTTAGAACCTGCTTGTCGGCAAGACCTAACGCCCGGCCCGCCTCCCATTGACCCTTATAGACCGCGTCAATGCCACCACGAATGATCTCAGCGGAGAAGGCGGTGGAATAAATGGTTAGTCCCGCCACGGCGGCGGCTAGTTCCGGGCTCACAATCCAGCCGCCATCGATATTGAAGTGACCCATGTGCGGGAAACTCCAATGCAATCCAGACCCAATCCAGGAAAGCGCCGGGCCATAAAACCCACGGTTGTTTAGAAAGAATCCATGCCAGACACGCGCCGTCACGGGATCTGGCAATTCGAAAATTATCAGTGAGTAAACAAATAGCAGGAGCACCAGCACCGGGATGTTGCGGACGGTGTCCACAAAAATGGTGCTGATTAGATTGGATAGCGGATGAGACGACCGCCGCCCCAGCGCTACGCAAAAGCCCAGCAGCGTCGATGCGACGGCGACAATCGCCGATAGAAACAACGTGTTGCATAGTCCGACTAAGAATGCCCACGCGAACGTGTCGGCCGGGCTGTAGGGCAGCACCGTGTCCGAGATCGAGAAGCGGGCTTCTCGGGATAGAAAGTCAAAGCCGACGGTAATGCCGCGCAGCCGGAGATTATCGATGGTGTTTGCCGCCAACCAAGCCAGAAGCAGTAATAGCGCGCCAACAACGACGGCCTGGACCAAATAGTCCCCGATAGATCGGTTACGGATCGCCTTTCTGCTTGACGTATTCATCCAGTTCAAATCAATCAGTTGAATGGTATGGGGACCATTAGGCCGCCGTCGCGTTGTAGGCGGTTTAATCCTCGGGGAATTTTCAGCGCGCTGTCGTCGCCGACGTTGCGGTTGTAGACCTCCCCATAGTTTCCCACCTGCTTGATTACTTGGTAAGCCCAGTCCTCCGAGAGACCCAGCGCTTTGCCATTCCCTTTTTCCACGCCAAGAAAGCGCCGGACGTCGGGATCGCTTGATTTCAACATGTCATCGACGTTCTTCTGAGTAATGCCAAGCTGCTCCGCATCTATCAGCGCCGCGATGGAGAATTTCACGATGTCGAACCAATGGTCGTCGCCATGCCGCACTGCCGGGGTGAGTGCTTCAATTTGGTTGTCGGCGGGAACAATGACATAATCAGCAGCGTTTTTCGACAACACGGCGCGCACCGAAGTGAGCGCCGACGCGTCGGTAATGAGCGCGTCACAGCGGCCCGAGAAGAATGCCTGACGGGAGCCTTCGACGCTGTCAAAAATTACGGGCCGCAGGCCAAGATTTTCCCGGCGTGAGACATCGGCAAGGGTGACTTCGATAGTCGATCCGGTCTGGACACAGACGGAAGCATTCTTCAAATCGGCTGCCTTCGCGGCATTGTGATCCTTACGAACCAGGAAGCCGACATAGTCGTAGAAATTGGGAAGGGTGAAGTTGACGCCGTTGGCGTCACGCGACAGCGTCCATGTCAACGTTCGGGCAATGAGGTCGATCTGGCCTGTCTGCAATGCCGTGAGCCGTTGGGCGCCTGTCAGGGGTAGAAAGCGCGCCTTGTTTTTGTCCCCCAAAACCGCAGCTGCAACTGCACGGCAAACATCGACATCCAATCCCAGCCAGTAGCCCTGGCTGTTAGGTGCACTAAATCCGATGGTTCCCTGACTGGCGCCGCAGGAGACATAGCCGCGACTCCTGACTGCAGCCAGTGTCCCGCCGATCCCGTCTTGGTTGGTTCGGCTCCCATGCGGGGAGCAGCCCCCGATTAGCGTCAAGACGGCTATCGAAAGACCCGCGATGATGCAGGATGAAGGGCGCATGATGCCCCTAGGCCGACGCTGCAACGCTTGCTTTGTAAACAGACAACGCACTGAACATGGTTTCGAGGTCGCTCCATAGATCCGAAGGATCTTCCAAGCCAATACTGAGCCTCAGAATAGTACCTTCATCAGTCCATGGCTTCGCAACGCGATCAGATTTAACCGACATTGGGGCAACGAGGCTATGGGTGCCGCCCCAAGATGCTCCAATCGAGAACATTTCCATGCTGGTAAGCGCTGCTTCGAGGGCGGTTTCAATGCCAGGTTTGAGTACGACACTGAAAACGCCACTGGCACCGGCAAAGTCCCGCTTCCAAATTTCGGCGCCCGGACAACCTCGAATGGCGGGATGTAGGACGCGATCGACGACCGACAAGTCCGCAAGGCGCAGTGCAAATTCCTCAGCGACTTTACCCATATGGGTCATGCGAACGCCCATGGTTTGAATGCCTCGCAGCGTCAGTTGGCAGTCGTCAGGTGAGACACCAATACCAAGAAAGCGCATTGTATCTTTCAACACACCATAGTGCGCGATATCTCGCACACTCACGGACCCCATTAAAAGGTCGGAATGACCGCCGGCATATTTGGTAAGCGCTTGCATGGAGAAATCCACACCATGGCTCAATGGCTTGAATAGTAGCGGCGTCGCCCAGGTATTGTCACAGCCGGTCAGGACGCCTCTCCGCTTGGCAACTTGAACGATTGCGGGAATGTCTTGGAATTCCATCGTAGTCGAACCCGGAGATTCCATCCAGATGAGTTTGGTCTTGTCATCGATCAACTTTTCGATGCCCACACCGATCAGGGGATTATAAACCTCGTGCGCGATGCTACGCGATGCAAGGTAATTCACGCAGAATCCACGCACCGGTGGATAGGCAGTATCCGGGATTAGAACTTTGTCGCCAGGTTTGAGACATGTGAGAAAGACGACCGCAATGGCGCACTGGCCAGACGGGACGAGAATGGTCCGCTCGCCGCCTTCCAAGGCGGTCAATTGTGCTTCCAATGTCCGCGTCGTCGGCGTTCCATGCAGCCCATAAGTGTAACCGTCCGGACCGCGATATTTCCGATTCGTATAAGCGGGCGCATCATCGAATACTATGGTTGACGCGCGATAGGTTGGGACCGCCAAACTGGCGAATCCCTCTTGGGACACCTTGGGATGATGCACCACGCGCGACAAGTCTTTCATAAAGCTCCCCAAAAGTGTTCAGACGGCAGGCCTCGATCAACCCAATCCAGGGGACCTGCTGCCAGGCCATAATCCCGCCACCACGCATGGGGTCAATTGATGGACCAGCATCTCTCCATAAATAAATGTTATGCCTGCCGGCTTTTCCCCCTGGTTTCGTTGCGAAGCGCCGCTGTTAGGGCCGCAGCAAAATCTCGCACCAGCCTTGCGCGCTGTGCATCCGGCCGGAACAGAATATAGGCTTTGAAATAAACCGGCGGATCGAACGGCTTCAGAACCAGCCCCCGCTCCTCGAAGCCGTCGGTGGCTGCTGGGTTCACCAAACCCAAGCCCGCCCCTTCGAGCGCCAGCGCGCAGATCGTGGCTGAGTTCGGCGTTTCCACCACGATATGCGGCCGCACGCCCGCCTTATCAAGCACCTCTGTTATCCGTTGACGGGCGCGATCCTCAGGCGACAGGGCAATAAAGGGCATATTGTGCAAATCGGCGGCTCTTATCCTCTCGCGCTTCGCCAGCGGATGATCGGCGGGCATCGCGCAAACGGCGCGAAAGCTTGCAAACGCGCTATGATCGACGCCGGAAAGATCAATCTCATCCGCAGCAAGTCCGACATCGAATTGCTGTCGCGCCACCAAATCGCGCACGGCAGCCGAGGATGCGATCTGCAGGGTAATCGCGATATCGGGGTTCTTAACCCGAAAGCGCCGTACCGCTCTTGGCACTAGGGTCGAGCCCAATGCTGCAAGGCTCGCGACCCGCAAGCTGCCCGAACCAAAATCGCGAATACGAGCCGCGGATGACCGCAAGCTATCCAAGCCGACAAAGGCTGCGTTCACGTCTGTAAAAAAAAGCCGCCCTTCCGGGGTCGGCATGAGCCGCCCCTTGATCCGGTCAAACAAGCTGAAGCCAATTCGAAGTTCTAGATCGGAAATTGCTCGGCTGACGGCAGGCTGCGTTACGCCGAGTAACTCCGCAGCGCGCGAAGCCGATCCGCTGATCATTACCGCTCGGAAGAACTCGATTTGCCGAAGATTCAAGCAAACCACCCCTAAGATGGCCGATAACAGATTGTTATAGACCCGTACCTATCCGTCAATTGTTTTATTGCCTTTTCTCGTCTGAACTCTGGGGCGACTAAAATGAACGAGACGAGGTTGTACAACCATGTTGGAATGAAAAGGAAACTTCGGATCGCTAAGTACAACAAACGAGATTCCAAATTGGCGACCTGACCAGCTTGCGCCCAATGATTCACAGTTGCTTTAAGAGCGCGCATAGCGAACGACGTCCACTCCGTGTTGGTGCGCCGTCCTTGAAAGTCGCAACCAATGACATTGAGCGCTTAGGCCTACAAATTTAATGGTGCCATCATGACCTTTACACCGACGCGTCGACTGTTACTTAAGGCTACCTTGGCGACTGGCTCAGCGCTGCTTGCCCCTGTTGCAGGGCCAAAGTTGGCTGACGCGGGCGAGCTCCGGGGCAGCCCCATTTTAAAGCCCAATTCAATCGCAGTAGCGGATCTGCCGAAGTATTTCGAAGTTGAGCGGGGCATTCATAATCTCGAAAATGGTTATTGGGGAATAATGCCCAAAATTGTCTCCGAAACCTACGCACGCAAATGTGCGGAAATAAATAGAACCAATTCCATTTGGGCCCGCAACGTACTCCCGGGCGGGGCTTGCTTAGCTGCAGGCGGGCGAGAAGCCCGCGAGGCGATCGCGCGCCAAGTCGGATGTATGGTTGAAGAAGTCGCGATAACTCGTAGTGGCTCCGACGCGTTGCAGATGCTCATTGCAAACTACAAGCAACTCAAGCCGGGCGATGCGGTAATTCACTGCGATCTCGACTACGACGCCACGATCGCGGCGATGGATTGGCTGGGCAACCATCGCGGTGCCCAAGTCATCAAATTCGCTATGCCAGAGCCGGCCACCACCGCCAATATTCTCGCTGCCTATAATGAGGTGTTGAACCGCACGCCGAACGCAAAATTGTTGTTGGTGACTCAAGTCTCAAATCGTACGGGGCTGGTGACGCCTGTGCGTGAGATCGTGGCCTTGGCGCGCAAGCGGGGCGTTGACACTATCGTCGACGCTGCGCACGGGATCGCCTGCATCGACTTTAAGCTCAGCGACCTTGATGCGGACTTCATCGGCTGGTCGGTGCACAAATGGACATCCGCACCTCTTGGCACTGGCGCAATGTACATTCGCAAGACTCGTATCACCGATATCGACGTAGCTTTCGATAACCACGACATCCCAGATGATGACGTTACTGCGCGCGTTCCGGCTGGAACGATCGATTTCGCTGCCATCCTCACCATTCCTGCTGCTGTCGACTTCCATTTTGCCATCGGCCCAGCGGCGAAGGAAAGACATATGCGTGGTCTGCGCGATCGTTGGGTAAAAGCTGTCGCGGATTTACCCAATGTGGAAATCTGTGTCCCGGACGACCCTGAGCGCTACTGCACGATTACAAGCTTCCGCTTGAAGGGAATGAGGACAAACGAAGATGCCCAGCGCGTTCAACACCGCCTCTTCGAAAAACACCGGGTCCACACGGTCTGGCGAAAAGGGGTAGCGAACGGGCCCGTCATCCGAGTGACCCCTGGCTTGTATAGCACTCAAGCCGATGTGGACGCATTGTCCAGGGCGTTGAGGGCCGAGCATGCGATGCTGCTGTAAGCAGGTACGTGCAAGGCTCAGCGCAGGTTCCCTGATTAGCTGGAACTGTGGCAGCTTTTGAAGTGAAAAACGGAAGTCCGGATATGGGCATCGTTTGGTGTTGCATTCTCAGCATTAGTGCGACAGCGATCACTTCTTTTCGCGCTCAATCCGTTCATCTGACGAGCAGCGCAAGTCTTTAGCTCTTGGAGTAGACAGAATCGCGGCACAATATGCCAAAACTAATCCGTTATCTTATGAGGCTGGCCTACCGCCTCGGCATTTGCAATGCGCCAAACCACTTGTTTATGGGACGAATAAAGAGGCGGACAGAAAAACGAATGGCTGAGTACGAAAATTCTGTGATGGAAGGACTATAAAATATAGGAAAAATCATGTTTGACCGGTCCATCCTTACCGCCCGGAAAACTCCAATTTTCCTAAGGTTCGAGCAATCCACCCCAAAGATAGTCGATAACAGGTTGTTATAGACCCGTGCCTAATCGTCAATTGTTATATCGCCTTTCCTGATTGCATCGTGATCCGGGGCCCGACCTGAACAAGACCGCAATTGGCGGGAGCAGGATGGGCGCTGCATTCTTGCAAAAAAGGGGGTTCAGATTATGTCCGCTGCACAAGGACTTCGCATTTCGGCTTCGGTTACCGCTTTGACCGCATTTCTTCAAACCGCAGCGTATGCGCAGAATGTGACGACCACTTCTACAACCACACCGGAAACAGTGGTGGTCACAGGTTCGCGGTTCGGGGGCCGGCTTGCGACAGACTCTCCCACACCAATCGACTATGTGTCCGTGTCGGATTTGACAAAGAGCGGCGCCGGCGAACTCCAGAATATGCTCAAGGTGACCGTGCCCAGTTTCAGCACGCCCAGCCCCTCAACTGCTGGCGCACTTGATTTCCTACAACCCCCGACGCTACGCGGCCTTTCACCGGGAGATCTGCTCGTGTTGGTCAATGGCAAGCGCTACCACACGGACGCTTTCCTGAACCAGGGGAATCAAATTGGGCGCGGCGATGTCGAGTACAATCTGAATTCCCTTCCAGCCGCGGCTCTCAGCGGCGTAGAAGTGTTGCGAGACGGCGCTGCCGCTCAGTATGGTTCCGATGCAATCGCCGGCGTGATCAATCTGCAACTCAACAAGCGGGTCGGCACCGACATCAGCGCGCGAATCGGCGAAACCACGAAAGGCGATGGTCAGACATCTGAGTTTTCGTTGGGTCAAGGCTTTGACTTGGGCAATGGCGGCTTTATCCGGCTGACCGCAGCCTATCGAGCACAGGGAGCAACAAATCGCGCTTTGCCCGATACCCGGCAGCAATTTTTCGGCATAGTCGCGGGCAATCCCGTCACGCCGTCAAGTTTTTTTGGGTCTGGCATTGGCTTGACGCCCGCAAAGGGCACGCTGGACCCGCGCGAAGCAAGCTTCAACCGCAACGATTGGAGCTTCGGCCAAGGCAGCTACAAAAACCTGAATCTCGTCGTGAACGCGGAAATGCCAGTGTTCACTGATGTCACGGCTTACGCGTTTGCAAACTATGGCCATCTGCGCGGCATCAGCCGAGAATTCTACCGGCTACCTTCCAACGATGCGGTTGTACGTGCGCTTCATCCCGATGGCTTCCTGCCTTTTGAGGTTCAGCGGCTCACAAACTTTTCCGGCACTGTTGGTGTGAAGGGCGATAATTTTCTTGGCTTCGGGTGGGACATTTCTTCAACCTATGGCGGTTCTCACAATCAGCAGGCGCTGCAGAATAGCAACAATCCCTCTCTCGGATCGGCCAGTCCGCTTAATTTTCCCGACACTGGCCGCGCCCGCTTCGAACAATGGACCAACAATCTCGACCTGACGACCGAAGTGCCGCTAGGCAATTTTGGCCCATTAAAGCTGGCGTTTGGGGCTGAGTACCGTAGGGAATGGTATGCGCTGATTGCCGGCGAACCGGATGCCTACATCAATGGCGGTGCACCCATTCTTGATGGACCAAACGCCGGGAAGCCCGCGCCCATCGGGGCTCAGCCATATGAGGTAACCACGCCAACCGATGCTGACGGTGGCAGGCGCGACAGCGAGGCCGTCTATGCGGAAGTTGAAAAGGACTTCGGCGATCGACTGACTTTGGATGCGGCCATTCGCCACGAAAACTATTCGGATTTTGGCGAGACTACCAACTACAAATTTGCCGGCCGGCTGACGCTGTTTGACGGCCTGTCGTTGCGGACTTCCATGGGTTCCGGATTCCGCGCGCCCGCCTTGGCGCAATCATTTTTCGATCAGAACACGAACAATTTTGTCGGCACCACACAAGTGACAACCAAATTCGTTCGTCCCGGGACGGCCTTGGGCAATCTGGTCGGCGCACCGGCTCTGAAACCGGAAGCGTCACAGAATATTTCGGCGGGCTTGGTCTATGGTCAGGGGGATTGGTCCGGAAGCCTGGATTTTTATCAGATCAAACTGAAGCATCGCATCGTCCTGTCTTCCTCTTTCTCCAGCGCCGCACTGACCACGTATTTGGCGGCCAATGGGTTCCCCAGCACCAATGCGGTGTCGTATGAAACCAACGCCGTGGACACAACGACCCGCGGTATGGATATTACGGGTCGGTATCGCGCCGACTTAGATAGTTGGGGTCAACTCGTCACCACTCTTGCCGCGAATTTCAGCGACACCGAGTTCGATAAAGTCGCAGGAACTCCGCCTCAACTCGCCGCCTTAGGGATTACAACACCTCTGTACGACCTCACGAGCCAGGTTCGTCTCACTAAGGCGACCCCCAAGAACAAAGAGACTCTAGACCTGGATTGGGCGAAGGATGGCTGGAATTTTGATCTGACCAACACGCGCTATGGCAGTACACAACAGGTGCAGTTTGCATCTGCCACGCCGGCACAGATCGCCGTGCTTACTCCAGGATTTACCACGTCAATAGTCCCCATCACAGGGTCTGCCAACTCGCAGATAATTCAAACGTTCCGCCCCGATATCGTTACCGATTTCGAGGCCAGTTACACGTTCACGGATGGGCTCACGCTAACAGCGGGCGCATCCAATCTGTTCGATATCTATCCGGAGCACCAGCTTGCCTCTAGCCCTGCAACAGTGGCGGCCGGTACTAACGGATCAGATAATGCCGGAATCTTCCCCTACGCATACCTCGCGCCGTACGGTACAGCTGGTCGATTTGTCTATGTAAAGCTTGGGTATAGCCTCTGAGGAATGGCGACTGAGCAATTGTGGAAACCTTCGCTGTCCCCAACAGCAAGCGCACTCGATGTAGTGCGGTGACTGGCCGTCCAGGCGATCACCTAGACGGCCTTTTTTCTCATTGGGACTAATAGATGTCCCCGTATCATGAC
The DNA here is from genome assembly GCA_040389405.1 of Pseudomonadota bacterium. Classification (GTDB taxonomy): domain Bacteria; phylum Pseudomonadota; class Alphaproteobacteria; order Micropepsales; family Micropepsaceae; genus Rhizomicrobium. Next base: position 1,290,029 of record JAZJZY010000003.1, read on the forward strand.
TGACCATCTAGATGTTGGAAAAAACATTCATGGAGTTAGCGCGTGGGTTCTTATTCGCCAAAATTTCCACGTGGCGGCTGCCAATTCTTAGGCGTACGCGGACGTGCAAGCTCCCCTTGCCGGCGAGTACAATATGCTCAAACAAAAAGAGCTCTCCAAATGATTCCCAACGATGGGTCAAATGGTAGTGACAGCGATAGAGACGAAATGGCTGAGGGCGGGCAACCGCTTGCGAGGCCTATCAAATCGCTTCAGGATTAATGTTCTCGGGAACTATTGCAGCAACGAGATATTTTGGAGCTGAGAATAGAAGTGATCGACCCGGCCTTTAAACATTTATATCCTTCTTCCATTTCGCCGCCGCAGATTTCTGCAGGTGAATTGGTCGAGCATCCTGATTTGCGCGTCTTATTTTCTGCCTGGGCGGCACTCCAAGAATCGAACGAATTGCCGAGCAACCCAGTTAAAATAATACGGTCCGTCAAACATCTTCTGAAATACGTTCACTTATCTGATGTTGTGGATAATGGCGCGGACTTCCGGTTTCGCCTTCTGGGCGATAGCGTGTTTCCTGGCTTGGAGAAAAAGCAAAAAGGCCGGCTCACAAGCGAGCACCTCGACCCAGGAATTGCCTTTAGGTATGGAACACTGATGCAAGAAACTGTTGCAAGGCGACGTCCGATCCGGGGTGTGGCGGAGCGAATAACAAAAGACGAAAATTATAACTTCGTTGTTGAATCTCTTTGGCTTCCCTTTGGAAACAACGCTTGCGTCTCTCAAATATTGTCTATGGCGAGATTTACCTCCGTTCTATAGGCCGTTCCAGAATTCAATCCTCCGTAAGATTTCAAGACAAGCATGCCCGCTCGGAGACTTCAGATATCCTGCGATCTGGAGAGAAGCCGGAGAGCGCCCCAACTTGATAAACGGCATGCAGCCGCCACGATCAAGCGAACACTATCCATGGTCGCTGTCACTCCTTCAGACTTAAAGACGGACACTCTTCTATGCCGAGAGAGCGCGTGCGGTTCGTCAGAAAAAAGTGCGGATGCCGAAAACGAAGCTTGTTGCGGTGACCTCTTTGCCAAACGCATGTGCATAATCCGCCGTTTTTCCGAATTTCTGATCCCACGAAACGCCGATGTAGGGTGCAAATTCGCGGGTGATCTCGTAGCGCAGGCGCAGGCCCAACTCCGCGTTCGACAAGCCTGAGCCCGTCTGCGTTGCAGGTGTATTCTGGGCAGAAAAATTGAGCTCAGCTCTCGGCTGCAAAATCAAACGATTGGTCAACAGCAGATCGTTGGTTCCTTCGAACCGCGCTAGGACTTCTCCCTTGGTGGACAGAAAAGCGGCAGCCTGGAAATCGAACCAGTAAGGCGACATGGTTTCTAAGCCGATAGTCGCGTAGGAGCGACTGTGAGGCTCGAAATCTTGCCGGATGCCGGCTTGTACGTCCGTATAGACTCCGATCGCGCGCGAGTAGAGCGCTTGTAACTCCGCACTATCGACGCCCTCGCCACGGGTTCCTTCGCCTTCGCTCTTTAGGACGAAGCGATTGATATCGCCGCCGTACCAGGCCTGGCCTTCCCAGCGATACCCGTCTTTTCCATTCCTGACCTGATATTCAGCCAGATTCACCATGACTTTATTCAGTTGCATACCACCGTGCTCGCGCTGCAGTTGGGCCCGAGCATCGGCCATAGCGGCAGAAGGGAAGAACTGATCCGCGGCGTGGTCGGCAGGCGGCGGTGGTGGTGAGGTATGCGGGATTTCGGCTTGATCCATATTGGCCATGTCATGCCCTGGCGCGTTTGCTGCGCCACTCATATCCATCCCCGGCATTGATGCGTGATCGGGCGAAGGCGCTTGCGTGGCGGGCATAACCATCCCCGGCATTGAGGAATGGTCCATCGGAACAGCCTTCTTGGCCGGTGTTCGCGCGGAAGGCATCTGCGTTTCAGAAGGTCGCTGGTCCGCAGCGGGAGCCGACTTGGTTGACGGCTTGGCAGCGTCACCGGGCATGACCATCCCGGGCATCGATGAATGGTCCATCGTTTGCGCAGCAGCGGTCAGAGCGATGGGAATGAGGCCCACCGTGATGAGCCATTTCATGTCACCGCTCCATCGAGAGGCCGAACGCTGAAGACTTGGAACATTCCGGCATGCATGTGGTAAAGCATGTGGCAGTGGAATGCCCAGTCGCCGGGAACGGCGGTGAAGTCCCACGAGACCTTGCCGCCTGGCAACACGATCACCGTGTGCTTTCTTGGTCCGTATCCCGCCGGCGCGTGTGTGAGTTCGAAAAAATGTCCATGCAGATGAATGGGGTGGGCCATCATCGAGTCGTTGACCAATGTCACGCGTATCCGTTCGTTCTTTTCGAAGCTGTAAGGCGGTGGATTATCGCTGAACTTCTGGCCGTCAAATCCCCACATGAACCGTTCCATATTGCCGGTGAGGTGAATATCGAGGGCTCGGGTCGGCGTTCGGAGATCTGGGTTCGGCGACAAAGCCACCAGGTCTTTATAGACCAACACCCTGTGGCCTACGCTTTCCAAACCCTGGCCCGGTTCGCCGGTGCGATCGGCTGGCATCGGAGCGATCATTTGCACTCCCGGACCTATTTTGACCTGAGGGGCGTTCTGGGGATCGAGCATGGACATGGACATCGCCATGCCGCTCATATCACCCATCACATCGGAACCGCGGGGCTTCGGTGCGGCCATTCCAGGAAGCGGCTTCATGTCCATGCCTGGCATACTGGCCATATCATGACCCGCAGCGCCGTGATCCATGCCCGGCATACCAGCCATGGCCTGACCGGCGCCGGCTTTGTCCGTGCCAGGCATCGCGCCAGATGCATCCATGTTCATGCCCTTCATGTCGGACATATCCATGCCCATGTCTCTCATGGTCGCGCGCGGACGTTCGCGAAGAGGGGGCACCGGAGCTGTCATGCCCGCACGGGGCGCCAGCGTGGCGCGGCCCATACCAGACCTGTCGACCGCTTCCGCGACGAGCGTAAACGCCCGGTCCTCGGTCGGCTGGACGATGACATCATAAATTTCGGCATTCCCAATCTGGAATTCTTCCACCTCGACAGGCCGTACATTCTGGCCATCGGCGGCAACGATTGTCAGCTTCAGGCCCGGTATCCGGACATTGAACATCATCTGCGCGGCGCTGTTGATGAAACGCAGGCGTACCCGTTCGCCGGGCGTAAACAGACCGGTCCAGTTGTCGGCGGGACCATGTCCGTTAACAAGAAAATTCAGGACAGAGCCGGTGACATCGGAAATGTCGGTCGGGTCCATCAGCATCTCGCCCCATTGCAGCCGCTCTTGAAGCGTCTGATCCTTGCTTGCCAACAGGCTGGCGACGGTTTGTTTTTGAAAGTTAAAGAGCCCGCTCTGCTGCTTGAGGCGGGTGAAGATCGTATGCGGATTCATGAAACTGAAATCCGAGAGGACGATCACATGTTCGCGGTCATAGGCTACCGGGTCGGTATCAGCCGGGTCAATAATGATTGGCCCGTAATGCCCCTCGGCCTCCTGGAGGCCGGAATGGCTGTGGTACCAGTAGGTCCCCGATTGCTTGATTGGAAACTCGTAAACGAAAGTCTCTCCCGGCTTGATGCCCGGAAAAGTGACGCCGGGCACCCCGTCCATCTGGAAGGGCACGAGGAGGCCGTGCCAGTGGATCGACGTCTCCTCAGATAGGTCATTGGTCACCGAGAGGCGAACATTTTGCCCGTCCTTGAAGCGCAGCAGAGGGCCAGGAACGGTTCCATTGATGGTGACGGCGTGCCCCGCGACACCATCAACACTGAAGCTGGAATGCCCGATCCGAAGATCGATGTTGGGCCCAGCCAGCGTTGGCAGCGTGGGCCTCGTGCCCGGCGTGGCACTTTGCGCCCAACTTGGGAGTAGGGAGCTTAGAGCTATTCCGCCTCCAAGCTGGGAGGCGCTACGCAACAGCTGCCGACGATCAAAGGTCTTTCTCATTGCTTCACTCCCAGGGCCGCAGACTGGCGCAGCCTCCCAATGAGAAATTCTGGACCCGCCAAACCGGAAGCCCATGCCCCCATTGTGGATTTTGTCATGGAAACTCTGGATGAAGGGCCATGTGCAAAATAGATACGCATCACTCTCCAGAATCCCTCCCAAGGGGCCCGGCAGCCCCAAGAGGCGTAGCGCGTTCGAGAACGCCATGGCCAATCCGTTGATATGTCACGGTCCTAACCGACCGAAGCAGGGGTTTGAAGCCCCTTTCGAGGACAATCGTTTGTTGGGCTTTCTTCACTTTGACCCCTGAGAGGGAAAAGCGAGCTCCATGCGTATAAACAAAGCATACACAGCAGGGGACTAATCGATGACGGTAGGAAAATCCATTTTCATAGCAAGCCTTTTGGCGGCGACCTTGAGCTCCGTGGTTACCGCGAACGCACATGCTGCGCTGGTCAAGTCGGACCCACCTGCAAATGAAACCGTGGCGGCTCCGCACACCATAAATTTGACCTTTAGCGAGAAATTGACACCTGCTTTTTCCGGCTTCGATTTATCGATGGATGATGGAATGAAAATGGCCGTCACCAATACGATTTCAGCAGACGGCATGACAATGACGGGAAGCCCCAAAGGCAAGCTCATGTCGGGAAATTATAAAATCAGTTGGCACGCGGTGGCCGCAGACGGCCATCGTAGCGAAGGCACGTTGCCATTCAAAGTCAAATGAGCTTGCTCCAGGCAGGAGTAATACTACTCAGATTTGTCCAATATTTGGGAGCGGCGGTCCTTTTCGGATCGTCGCTCTTCTTTCTTTTCGGTTTGCCGAAGGCCGGAGAATACGCCGCGTCGAACCGGAAACTGCCGAGGCAATTAATAATCATAAGCGCGGCGGCCGTTCTATTCAGCAGCATTCTCGGACTCATTGCCCAAACTGGAATAGTGGCCGGGTCGCTGTCGGAGGGCCTAAAGCTTAGCTCGCTCGAGACCGTTATCGTTGACATGAATTTCGGCCGTTCCAGCGTCGTTCGAGCAGGCTTGGCCGCCCTGTTGTTGTTTATGTCCGGTGTACTGCGCCCGGGATACCGTATGTGGGTGGTATCAGCCGCGGGCGGTATTCTCATCAGTGCGAGCTTCGCATGGATGGGGCACGCAGCGGCAACAGAGGGTGGCGGTGGGGACCTGCATCTGGCCAGCGATATCATACATGCGCTCGCCGCCTCCGCCTGGATCGGAAGCTTAATAGTTTTTTTCGTGCTTTTGTTTTTGTCCGGTCAGACCCCCGCTTCGCAGCGCATACTTCTAAATGCTCTAAATGGTTTTTCGGGTATCGGATCGACGCTTGTGGCGATTCTTATTGTCACCGGAATTGTGAATAGCTGGTTTTTGGTTGGACCAAATGGGCTGAATGGCTTATGGTCCACACCATACGGCCAGCTCCTTCTCACCAAAGTGGCGCTGTTTCTTGGAATGCTAGGACTTGCTACATTAAATCGCTTTCGGCTGGCCCCCGCGCTCGCGAGTCGGTTGGGACAAGATTATTCGAAGCCGGATGCGCTCGCAGGTCTGCGCCGCAGCATTGCGTTGGAGAGCGGTATAGCGTTCGTGGTGCTAAGCCTTGTAGGTTGGCTCGGCACACTTGCGCCAATCTCAGCTCAGTAGGGTCGACGGGTGCGAGTCGCTTATTTTGGGGACGCGTATGCGTGACTGCTGAACACCCTACTCGCTAATTTTTCTCAGCTTGGTGCCGCTCCAGCACTGCCAAGAGCTTGCGTCGAGCCCGGTACAGTCGCATTTCGACAGCTTTTGGTGTTGTTTTAAGTATTTCAGCGGCCTCCAGCTGTGTCAGTCCGCTGACCGCGGTCAAAAGCAAGGGATCTTTGTACAGGGCCGGCAATTCCCAGATCGCACGATCCAGACGCGTCAGCCGTTCGGAATATTCCGCCTCGGAATCCCTGGCATCCGCCGATACTTCCACGCGATCATACCCGGCCGCATCGGCCGTGAACGCGCGCAACAACATTCGGCGAACTGTTTGGCGGCGACCGAAATCACGACATTTGTTTAAAGCCACGATACGTAGCCAGGCTATGAACGGACGTGCTGGATCGTACCGCGCGAGTCCCGTCCATGCGGAAAGCAGGCAATTTTGCAGGACATCCTGTGCGTCATCGGACTGTCCGACATAGCGACGAACGAAACGGTAAAGTTCCTCCTTATGCCGCTGAACCAATAGATCGAAGGCGTGCCGATCCCCCGTTTTGGCCCGTGCGGCTATATCCTCGTCGGTCTCTCGGCCTTCCGCCGTCACGGGACGTCCGAGGCAAGAGCCTTCGCGATCGTCCTATCAAAGATTGCTCCCTGTTGAGCTGTGAGGACCGCGCGCATGGCGAGAACATGTTTGACTGTCGCCTCCTGCAAAGCGCCCATGGAATGGTGCGACCGTTCGATGGCCCCTTGAGCCTCCGGACCGTATGTATGTGTGCGCATAATCGCCTGCGCCAAGTCCCTATTCGAGGCCCTCATCTCGGATTGCAATTGCTTGCGTTCCGGTCCGAACTGCTGCTCGAGACTATGGATTCTTCCCTCTTGTTCCGGTGACAGAGCGAGCTTGCGATGCAATGTGGCATCAAGATCAACGTCCTGCCGAGCATGACGAATCCCATACTGCACGCCGGCCCAGCCGGCGAACGCAGCCGCGCAGACAGTAATCACCAGCATCACCATAAAGGTTCGCCACTGGGTCCTCATTAGCGTCCTCCAAATAGCAAAACCGAAGGTGCCAAGCTGGCACCAGGGTTGAGAATGCTGGCGTGGGGCAGAAGAGAGGATTTCGCCATTGAGGAGCCAAAGGCGGCGCTGGTAAAAATCGCAAAAATCACAACGACAGCCTGAAATGCCGCGAGGGTGCGGCTCGCTTTCTGCGAGTCGCTTATTTCAGCCTCGCGTCTCCAAATGTCGGCCTCAAGGTCGCCGAGATTGACCAAACTATCGCGCCGGATCAGATCCTGAATTTCTTTCTCAAGCATTTCGACGTCCTCGATATTACGAAGAATCTACGCAGCTACCCTGCTACCCCCTCGCCAAGAGGGACCCGCGCAGCAAAATATACCTACAGCCTCTTTTCTGGGAGGGGGGGCGCTTTGGCCCGCGTATATAGGCTATGGCTCAAGAGCGCCACGATTACAGAGGACGCAGATGGCACCGAAGCGGATAGTAGCGGCTCTTTTTGTTGCTCTAATTGTGGTTATCGGCATAGCCGGAATTGCAATCTATTCCGGCTCTTACAATATCGCAGCGGACGCACCTCATACTAGCCCCGTCCTTTGGCTTCTTAACAATGTTCGAGACCGCGCGATCATTGCCCATGCAGCAGGGATAACGGCCCCCTCTAATCTTGAAGATCCCACGCGTATTTCGGCAGGCGCCGGTTTATACAACGAGATGTGCAGCGGGTGTCATCTCGGTCCGGGCGTTGAGCGTAGCGAGATCAGCCAAGGCCTTTATCCCAGAGCCCCCGAACTGGCGCACGGTACGGATTTGTCGCCCGAACAGGAATTTTGGGTGATCAAGCACGGGGTAAAGTTGACCGGCATGGCCGCCTGGGGGCCTACGCACAGTGATGCACTGATATGGGATATGGTTGCGTTTCTGCGCAAGCTCCCCTCCTTTTCCGCTTCCCAGTATCAAGCCACGGTGAAGAGCGCCCCGGCAGACCACGATGAAATGATGAAGGGCATGCGAATGGAGAATGGCGACAAGAAATAGGTGCATCGGCATTTACAGCAAGACCACACAATCAACTGTGCAAGGAGAGATCATGTTAGATTTACGTACAATGATACTTGGCGCGTCGCTTTGCTTAGCGGTTACTCCGGCCCTGGCGCAAAATTCAAATATGCAGTCAATGCCGGGTATGAACATGCCAGGCATGAACATGAATATGCAAGGGATGGCGGGCATGCACGATATGTCTGCCGTCGTTAGTGCTGTCGATCCAAAAACTGGGATCGTCGCTGTGACCGCAGGCGGTATGGAACTCAAGCTTCATTTCCCACCCGCCTCTATTGCAGACCTCAAAAAGGGCGATGCGATCACCGTCCATCTGAGCTTTACAAAGAAATAGAAGGCTGGACGAGAACAATCTCGGCGGCGATTGCAGACATTGATACAGATAAACCAGGCGGGTAGCGCCGCGGCGCGTCCGGAGTGGTGCGATGGCCGACTCCAGCACGATTATTCTTTCCCATATGGTGGCGACACTCAAATCAATTGACGTCATTGCCAATAATCTCGCCAACGTCTCTACAGTCGGTTTCAAGCGTGAAACCGTCCAATTTTCTGAGTTCATCAAGAAGCTACCGCCGGAAGAAGACGAGAAAGCACCAGAGCTGGTTAGTTACGTCAGTGTCGTAGGAACGACACGAGATTTGAGCCAGGGCAGAACGGACCAGACGGGCGCCCCATTGGATCTGGCAATTCAAGGTGATGGCTATTTTGTAGTGCAAACAACCGCCGGCCAGCGCTACACGCGAAATGGCCATTTTGGTCTCGACGGAGAAGGACGCGTCGTGACCAGCGGGGGCTCCGTCCTACTGGGAGATGCTGGTACTATCACCATAAGACCGGAGGATGGTCGGATCCAAATAGCCCAAGATGGTACCATTAGTGGAAAGAACGGGACGATCGCCAAGATCAGTCTCGTGCATTTTGCGCAGGAAACGTTTTTGAGGCCACAAGGCGCTGGCCTTTATGCCTCTGAGGAGACGCCCGCTGCCGCAAAAGGCGCCATCCTGCAAGGAGCTCTAGAGGCTTCGAATGTCGAACCAGTTATAGAAATAACAAGAATGATAGAGGTGATGCGGGCATATCAAGCTAGCTCTAATCTATTGAATTCTGAAAGTCAGGATGAACAACAGACGTTGGCGCGGCTTGGAAGAATACCAACCGCTTAATCTGCTCCTCCGCTGGTTTCCAATTCGGGACATAAGGTGAAAAACCCGAGACATTTTCGCCCTCGGGTCTTTCGGTGCGCGTTCTGGAGGTAGGAAGCGCACTTAAATTGATAAGTTAGAAGGAGAACCAGACACCGTTCCGGTAGGCGCCGCGGTCGCGATCATGATCGTTACCTCGCCATGTTCGGCCATTATCGCGCCAACGCTGCTGTCTGTAGCCCTCGTCAGCGTAGCGATCATTGTAGCTACGGATTCCAAGATCACGGGGATATTTCACGTTTGCGTGCGTACTCCAGCAATCGCCTGCACGATTGCAGACGACATGGGCAGAAACAGGTAGAGTACAAACTACCAAGCCACCCATCAATACTGCGCTAGAAAGTGCCGTTTTGAATTTCATCTGAATTTCTCCCATTCGCGTCGGAGTAAAAACGCACGAGCCGACGTTTTGTGCCATCTGGGGCGACACAATGCGATGGACTCATCACCCTGTCTGTCGGTCGGATACCAAGTGAGCGTAAGATGACATAACTATAGACTGGCTCTCATCACGCCCGGGCCAAGTAATAAGCGTCTCTCAGCTTTTTTTGCGGAGGGTTAGCGGCCCGTACTGCGTACTAGTACTTGTGGTTCCGTATCGCGGTGCGGCACCTTCCTGACTGAAAGTCCGTTCGTAGAACCATAGTCCCCAGCAGATCCAACCCAAATGACACTACCCGCTGAGCCCAAAGGGACATCACGATGTTCATTAGCGGTTACATCGATTGTCCTTCGCTAAAGTACTGGAGCTGATGCAATGCTCATCCAACCGATCGATTATTTCCTGGTCCTATGGTTCCTCCTAGCTTTCGGCAGCGCGCTCTATGTGGGCGTCGATCAATATCGGAACAATCCCGAACCGGTCGTGATGAAATGGGGTTTCATTCTCGTCACCCTTTATACCGGCCCGCTTGGCCTGCTGCTGTATGTGCTGGCCGATAAGGAGCCGAGACCCGGCGAACACGATGCCTTCATCAAACCTCTGTGGAAACAGGGCGTAGGCTCGGCGATACATTGCGTGGCAGGCGACGCGACCGGCATCATTCTGGCTGCCGTGATCACGGCCGCACTAGGCCTTCCCATGTGGCTCGATCTCATCGTCGAATATCTCGCGGGCTTCGGATGCGGGCTATTCATCTTTCAGGCCTTGTTTATGAAGTCGATGATGGGTGGGTCTTACTGGGAAAATGTCCGACGCTCATTCATTCCAGAGTTCATCAGCATGAATTTCATGATGGCCGGGATGGGTCCCACAATGAGTTTTCTGATGATGGGCCGCGATATGCGCGCCATGGAGCCTGGCCAGCTGCTTTTCTGGGGCGTCATGTCGTTGGGCGTTATCGCAGGGTATGCCATCGCCTATCCGTCCAATGTCTGGATGGTGGCACAGAGGCTCAAGCACGGTCTGATGACCGACCCGAACGCCAAAGTTGGCGCCGCCAAAACGGAGACACGACCCGCACATCATAAGAAATCGGAACCGATGCATGGCGGTCATGGCGGCGGTCACAGCATGTCGTCAATGGCGACCAGACCCCAGCTTTTTGCATTGGGCGGCGTTTCCGTGTTTGCCCTCGTGCTTGGTATAGCGGGCCCCGCCAACTGGTTGAACCTCTCGTTATCCGCGCGCGATGTTGGCGGGGTGATTATGCCCGCGGGCATGATAATGGATCGGGACACGCCGGCCGGGGCGATGCGCGATATGGCAGCCGCAAATCCCAACAATGTGACCGCCACTTACGGCTTAAACGTTCACGGCGATCAGGAACTTTCTTACCGCCTGATAGAGGGTGTCAAGGTATTTGACCTGACGGCCTCGGTTATCCGTTGGACGATACTTCCCGGTGTTACGGTGGACGCCTATGCGTACAATGGGCAGGTGCCGGGCCCGCGCATCCACATTCATGAAGGCGATCAAGTTCGCATCGTCCTGCACAACCGCCTGCCGGAGGCGACGACAATCCATTGGCACGGTCTCATTCTGCCCAATCGGATGGACGGACCGGCGGAGATAACACAGGCCGCCGTGCCACCTGGCGGTAGCTTCACTTATGCCTTCAAAGCCGTCCAACACGGCACATATTTCTACCATCCGCACGCCAATCCGGATCGTACCCAGGCGTTGGGATTATATGGTGCGTTCATCATCGATCCCGCCAACCCCGCGGACGAAGTCCCTGCAGATCACGACTACGTCTTGGAGTTACAAGAATGGCTGATGCGGGAGGGGTTGACCTATCCGGCTATGCCGATGGATGGCGGCATGGCCAACTACTTCACGATCAACGGCAAGGCCTATCCAGCAACCGACACCATTCACATGAAGGTGGGCGAGACTTTAAAGGTGCGCTTCATCGGGACGAGCACCGGATTCATTCATCCAATGCATATTCATGGCGGGCCGTTCGAGGTCGTCGCTATCGACGGTCAAACACTGGCCCCATCCGCGCGCTATAAAGCAGATACGATCGAAGTTGGACCTGGGCAGCGCTATGACGTCATCTGGCAGGCTCGCAATCCCGGAAAATGGCTGATCCATTGCCACATCCCCCACCACACCACCAACAACAACATGGAAATGAAGGGAGGCGGTGGGTTGATGATGGTGATCGATGTCGCGCCCGCCTGAAGCGCGGATAAGGATGAAGCGCGCTGAGGCCAGAAATCGCCACGGAGTGTCATCCGTACCGCTATGCACGCCAGACGCTCGCTAAATAATGATGCGCGCTTAAGGCACGTCCATTCTACTTAGCCAAACAACTCGGGGCATTCGCGGTGACATTTATTCCAGATGATGATGTAAATGAGGTGAATGGTACCGACGCCAGCGAGAAAACAGAAGAACGATATATATGCATAGGTCAGAAACGCGAAGACAACAGCTAAAACGGCAATCAGCGTCAATCCGAACAGACGTATATGGAGGTATGTGGAGATCATCGGCGGCGCTACGATCAGAATTACGTAGATTGAATAGGTCAACCAACGCGGAATCAGGTAATCGAGAAACATTGTGTCTTCATAGGACAATGACTGGTGGTTGACCCTGACTTTTACCCAGTCGGGATGGAAAAGATGTGGAACGAAAAGGACCAAACCAAAAATAAGTCCCGCAACAGCAAAGCCCAGCAGCGGTAATTTTCGTCGACTGGCTGTCGGTTCAAGAAAATAGATACTGAATGGTATCCAGACCGGCCATATCAACCACGAAAAAAAGATAAAACCCATCGCCGCCCACCAGACCATCGATGGGTCTGCGTTATTCACTCCCATCCAAACGTGGCCTTCCATAAATTGCTGGACCCCGGCCAACGTCGGCATTTGAGAAACGGGCAGGTAACGACTATTTATGTTGTATGCTTTCCAACCAGCAAACACCCCGCCAGCCATCAAAACCCCTCCGGCGACGAAACTCACGGGTTCTGAGAAACACATGCCTTATTCTGCCTCGCGCCTTAACGCTCAAGTCGATGACATCGTCGCCGAGAGAAGACGCTTGGTCAACAACATCGACAACACCTCAAAAGCGGCAATCTCGAATTGACCGGCTAATAAGACCTATTGTTGGACAACCACTTGCGGTCGAGTTGACAAAAGCGTCAGATCTCGCTGCTCACCGTTTCCACTCTGGGGATTATCTCGTTAATCCAGGGTGAAACGCTGTCCCGACCCAATTCAAGATTAATGCTCTACCACTGCGACTTCATCCCGCAAGCGACCCATTGCTGATTGTATTCTCGTTGAAACTAAAAACGATGTCAGGATCTGGATGATCGTCTTTGTGATGATTTTTCCCTTTGAACTCAATTCGAGTGAGCAGGTCACGGATCACGTTAATTCTAGTTAGGGGCTTGTTGTCAGCCCTGACGATTGTCCAAGGGGCAATCGCTGTATGGGTCCTTTCGAGCATTTCATTGCGTGCGGCGCTATAATCTTCCCAATGCTTGACTGCCACCGCATCGATTGGGCTCAACTTCCATTGCTTGAGTGGATCATCGCGGCGCGATTGAAGCCTTCTTTTTTGTTCACGCTTTGAAATATCGAGATAATATTTAACGAGCGTAAAGCCGCAGTGGACAAGAAGTTCTTCGAAAATCGGCACGGTTTTGAGAAAAGTCTCGTGCTCGTCTTTCGTACAAAACTTCATGACGCGCTCTACTCCCGCGCGGTTGTACCAGCTGCGATTGAAAAGAACGATCTCTCCGGAGACCGGAAGGTATTTCGCGTATCGTTGGAAATACCATGCCATGCGATCGCGGTCTGAAGGCTTGCCGAGCGCAACCACGCGAGCTTCGCGCGGCGACAGATGCTGGACAATTCGTTTGATTGTGCCATCCTTGCCGCCCGCATCTCGACCTTCAAGGATGACGAGGATCTTTTGTCCGGTCTTGATGACGTGACGTTCTAGCTTCACCAGTTCAATCTGGGCAGCTCTCAAGTCTTCTTTATCCTTGCTTTTCCTGCGAACTCCATGGCTGTCATTGGGAGAAGCCTTGGACTGTGTTCTTCGCCTACTGGGGTGTTTCCGTGCACTTTTGTCGGCCATAGATTCTGCACTCCTCGGGTGAGGGACCACGGCAATGGGATTTACCGGTTCGATTGTATCCCGTGCCATTCACGACGTAGCATTCACAGGTGCGGTCTCGGGGCTTCGCTTGATCAGGTTATTCGGAAGACCGATGCTCAACACGACACCAATTACTGTCAGTACAGTCACCAGCAGGAATGAGGCGTTGGGCAACCATGCCACATCGAACAAGAGCCCCCCCCGCCGCCGACCCTACAGCCGCTCCGAGGCTCGCTGCAGCTGTCTGCTTTCCGAGTTCTGCTCCTTGCGCCCTGCCCGCCTTGCTGGATATCCAGTAAGTAAGGATCGGTGCGAGAATCCCGGCACTTGCCGCCACCGTTCCGATGACCGCGAGCATTAGCATAAAGTCAGAAGCGCGAGGGACGAAGAACAGTCCACCCGCCAAGACAACGAGAGCTGGCGCAATAAACCAGCGGGTGGTTTCAGGCTTGATCCAATGCGAAAAAACGATGGCTTGGACGACGAACATCACGAGACTGCATTCAGTGAACATCAGGGCGATCTGATACTGAGTCAAACCGAGCTGCTGCTTGCCGCGAAGAGCCAATCCGACTTCAAACACACCGACGCCGGCGGAGACGATGAACGCCAAGGCAAGCAGCTTGGGAATGAGCCACGTATCAGACTTGGACGCGTATTGGTCGGGTTTCGAGCCGGAGCTGTTCTGCTTGGTTTCAGGGACCGCTATACCGATGGCAATTGCTACAATAACTGCCAGAAGTGCGGTTCCCGCCAGCGGAACTGCCACTGACCTGGCAGCACTGACCATTAGAAACAGGCTAGCTGCGGTTCGCGCAACAAAAATGCCGAGCATCGGTCCCAGAAGAAACCCACTTATTCCAGCCAGGCCAATGAAGGTGAGGTTGCGGCCCCGCGCCTCCTCCGTCGTCGCCAGATCCCCAACCGCGGCCAGTGCGATCGGGGTAACCGCGGCGGCAAACATTCCGCTCAAAAAGCGCTCGATAAAAACTGCAACTAAGTCGTCGATGAATGCAAAGGTCAGCATGGTAGAACTGAATCCAATCATGCCGATGAGAAGGATTGCGCGGCGCCCGTAACGATCAGATAGTCGTCCCCACACGGGAGCGAAGAGAAAGAGCGAAAAGGTGTAAAGGCCGGTCAGAAGGCCCGTCGAGCGAGAGACCTGCGCCGCATCGCCGCCCGCGCCCAGGAGGCGTTCGATGAGATACGGGACTAGTGGCAATATAATGCCATACCCAATCGAAACCGTGAATACCGATGCCAATAGTATTGCCAAAACAGGCCGCGGAACGCCGGTGGATAGGGCGCGGTTCGTCAAGATGTCGCCAAGGCGCGAGTGGTAACCATTGCGCTACGCGCTTTCGCGCCCTGGCGACGAATGCCTTCCAGCTTGGTACGCTTCAGGAGCAATGCGTTCATTGCCACGATAAGCGTGCTGCCGGACATCGATAGCGCTGCGACCTCTGGACTCAGGACGAAGGGGAACAGGACGCCGGCGGCAAGAGGGAAGGCGATTACGTTGTAGCCGACCGCCCACCATAGATTCTGATGCATCTTGCGCACAGTTGCGCGCGATAGCTCGATGGCGCCTACAATGTCGTAGGGGTCACTTTTCATTAATACCACGTCCGCGCTTTCCATCGCAACATCAGTGCCGGCGCCAATGGCAAATCCAACGTCGGCTTGCGTCAGAGCTGGCGCGTCATTGACACCATCGCCTACCATCCCGACCTTTTTCCCCGTGGCCTGCAGCTCCTTCACCTTCTCGGCTTTCCTAGCCGGCAGCACGTCGGCCAATACGCTATCAATACCAAGATCCGCAGCTATGCGTTTGGCGGTGACGGCATTGTCGCCAGTCAGCATGACAACTTCTATTTTACGCTCGCGCAGTTTTGCAACCGCAGCCTTTGAGGTGGGTCGAATCGCATCGGCAATGCCAATAAGACCGATCACTCGAGCGGCCTGAGACACATGCACTACGGTGCGGCCGTCCGCTTGTAACCGGCTCGCTTCGGCCTCCAATCGTCCCAACGCAAGCTTTTGCGTATCCATCAACAGTCGATTGCCAAGAAACACAGTTCCACCTGCGGTCTCGGCACGCGCGCCCATACCGTCGAGGCTTTCGAATTCTGTCGGTGCTGGGACAGAGAGATTGGCGGCCTTACGCAGGATCGCCCGAGCCAACGGATGAGCTGACCCCTGCTCGGCCGCTGCGGCGGCGATCAGCACAACGTCGTCGGTAATCCCATCCGCGGTCACAATCTCCACCACTTCCGGTTGGCCGACTGTAAGCGTACCGGTCTTGTCGAAGATGACAACATTGAGCTTCGTTGCGTCTTCGAGTGCCGATGCGTTCTTGAAAAGAATTCCGTTCGTCGCGCCGAGATCGGTACTCACCATGACTGCCATCGGGGTTGCCAATCCGAGGGCATCTGGGCAGGCGATAACGAAAACTGTGATTGCAAGTGTCACCGCAAACAGCAGCGGCTGGCCGACCCACCAGAACCACACGGCAAAGGTTGCAAGACCGATGAGAATTGCGGCGATGACCAGCCATTGCGCGGCCTTGTCGGCGAGGAGTTGCGCCGGCGCCTTCGAGTTCTGCGCCTCCTGCACGAGTTTTACGATCTGCGCTAGAGCAGAGTCGGCTCCAACCTTCGTTGCCTTGTAGCGAAAGCTGCCGCTCTTGTTGATGGTCGCCCCAATCACAGTGGCGCCCGGACTCTTCTGAACCGGCATCGACTCGCCGGTGAGCATGGATTCATCGACCAGTGAGTCGCCGGTCTCCACAATGCCGTCGACCGGAATCCTGCCGCCAGGCCGCATTACGACGATCTCGCCGGCCAACACCTCAGCCGTCGGCACTTCCATCTCGGTGCCATTGCGGATGACCGAAGCCTTAGCCGGAGTCAGATTCATTAACGCCTTGATAGCAGAGGACGCGCCAGCGCGCGCGCGCATTTCCAGCCAATGGCCTAGCAGAATGAAAATCAGCAAAACGGATACCGCTTCGAAGAACTGTCCGCCTTTGAAGAAGAACGTGCTGCCCAAGCTAAATAGATACCCAGTTCCGACACTGAGGACGATTAGCATTGCCATGCCCAAGGTCCCTTTCCTGAGCGCACGCCAAGCGGATACGAAAAAAGGCCAGCTCGGATATAGAATTGCGGCAGTTGCGAAGAAGAACAGCCAAAGATTAAGAGGAAGTCCAAACGGTGGTGCCGGTGGTTTAAAAAAGCCTCCCATCGGGGCATAAACGAAGATCGGTGCCGTAAAGATCACGCAAATCCAGAAGCGATTGCGCATGTCGCGGACCATGGCTGGCAGATCGCTGCCACCATGGCCCATCTCTTTCGCCATTTCCGCGGGCATGGGACCTTGCGTTCGTGGGGCCGCGTGATTTTTGTGGCTAAGCCCTGTAGACGCTAGCACTGCCTCGGGGGCTTTCAAATTCGCGTCAGTTTTCGACGGCGGAGCTGCAGAGGTCGCAGACAGTGCTCGCGCGTCGGCGTGACCTTCGCCCTCCAAGGCGACGACCGGTGCCGCTGCGGCGGTAACAGGCGCTAGCGCCCCCTCGGCGGCTTTCGGAATTGCCTCTGACTTTGGCGACCGGGCCGCGGAGGATGCAGACAACACTCTCGCGGCTGCATGGCCTTCATCCTGCGAAGCGATGGCAGGTGCGGCTGCGGGCGATTTTGACACTGTTGCGGCTAGGGTCGAAGGCTGAACCGCTGGCTGCGCTATGTCTTTCTGTCCGTCACTTGTAGGGCTACTCGCGAGCACTGCGGCAGTCGAGTCTGTAGATTTCAGCTCTGCAGGTGGAGCGGATGCAGCCGGCGCGTCTGCTACTTTTCGTTCCGCGACGGCAACGGAAGCCTCATACCCGCTTTGGCGCACGTCCGATTTAATATCCGCGACGTTCAGTCTGGTTTCGTCATAGCGCACCGTAGCGCTTCGCGCCGCAAAATTGACTGTAACGCTTTCAACGCCCGGTACCTGACCAATGCGCTTTTCTACTCCAACTACGCTCAACACGGAGAGCATATCGTGAACTTCAATAACGCTCGTTTTCATTGCCGCATCCCAAGAAACATCCTACTCTTGAATCTCGGAGTACTACGCCACAACCGCTCTATGGCAGTCTCTTGCGCCAAAACTCCGAGGCGATTCCATAGAGCGCGCCGATTAAAACACCAGCGACGGTGAACACCGCAAAACCCGTCACGAAGCCGATGGGGCTCCCTGAGATCGGCCACGGACTGGCCGGCGCAAGCGCGGCAATCAACCCGAAAGGCGGAAACAATGCATCAAATGCGGCGCAAAGAATGTATCCCACCGCAAATGTCGTACCCAGCGAAAGCGCAGTAACTTTCCAGAGATTGCTCATGATAATGTCGTCCTTTGCCTACCAATACGGCACACTCGGTCCATTAAGGGATCGATATCATCGTGTCGCAAAGAAATTGAAGAGGGGGGCAAACACCAGGGCAACGTACCAGCCCCAACCTAGACTCTCGACAAATCCCAATAAGAAGCTCGACCAACTTAGCAAGGTAAATCCAGGAAGAACAATCGACAGTGCAGAATGTGCAATCGGTAAGCCAGGAAAAAATAGATAACCCAGAACGCAAAGCACAAAAGAAATAGCAAAAAACCCACTTAACCCCATCCCAAATGCGAACACGGGAATGGAGCGTACGGAACTGGCGAGAAGTGGAGTTGCTGCGGCGGGCTTGCTAGCAAGATGCTTAGTGCTGATGTTCATCGCTCTTCTCCATAATGTCGTGCCGCGAGCCGGTGACATCACTGACGAAGGATTTCGGCGAGGCTTCGAACTTTTTTTGGCAACTTAGCGAGCAAAAATAGAAAAGGCGCCCGTCGTAAGACGAAGATTTAGAAGTTGGTGCTTCCACCGACATGCCACAGACAGGATCGGCAGCGGTACTCGGTCGCGCCCAATTTGTGTCAGCTCCAGACGGCAGGCCAGCGCTTTTTCCCCAATTTCCCATCAGGCGAAAACCAACACGTACCACGAAGTAGACCACTACGCCGCAAACTATGAGATATACCAATTCCGACATGTTGCGCCTTTCGGCTTAGCACTATCGCACCAAGCCAGAATTGAACGAAGTCGGTGGTGAAACCTCCCGGTTTCCCTCCGATTTCGGGCCGTACGTTTTGAGAAAGGTGCGCAGCGTTGATCAAAGGCGCATCCCAGTGCTATTTAAACTCGCACAAATGGAGAACGTTCCATCGGCGTTAACGCTTCCATGATCCTTAAGCCCCTATTGCAAACTCCGATGGCCCAGTTGCGCGCCTCCGAGCAAGCCCCGACGATCACGTTAGCGTTAAGTTAGAGCTTCAAAGTTGCGTCGCAGGCCCCCGCGCGCACTAAGAACATCTTAGAATTCTTGGCGCAAAACCGACGGTATAGTCGGACTATTTGATTACGCTGAGCGCGCTTTTACCCATTACATGTTATGCATCGCGCGCTTCATATGGCTCATACAAGATTTCTCTTTACCCAAACTCATCGCGGCGTTCGCCAAGTCGATTTGCTTCATGGCCGACGTTTTCTTACTGCCTTTGGCCATTTTATCCATCTTCGGGTGGGCCTCGTTTATCATGCCTTGGCAATGCATAGGCACCGAATGGAGTGTATCCAAGGTACCGGAGGCTCCTTTGGACGGACCCCCAGTTGTCGAACCCGTCAGAGCCAAAACTGGGCCAATCAGCCCGAGTAGGCAAGCAGCGGCAAAAGGGGCAACAGCTTTACGTGACATAAGATTCTCCGCGGTTCGATCAACCGAAGCTGAATGATGATACCAGCGACGCCATACTAAGGAACCCTTTGGGCGAAGCATTCGTTCCTGCGCCGCCAACCTGAATTATGTGAATTCTTGAAAAGGGCGCACGGAACTTAGAACTTTCGAGGATGCCTAGTGAGAATCGTCATTCGTCGCGCTCCATCATGTCTTGCGACGAGCTTGCGGCATCACTCAACTACAATTTTGCCAAGGCTTCGAATTTTTCCCAGCCATCTTGCGAGCACTAGTAGAAGATGCAACCGTCATGAATAGTCGATCTGGACGCCGCGGGCTCGACTTTCATCCCACACACGAGTCGACGACCGTTGTCGACGAGCCCCGATGCGAGCCCCGAGCCAACCGCAGGTGGTTTCAATCTCCGCCTTGCCCCGCAACCTGACGCAAGGAAATACATTAGCGCCGCCCTGTTGGCATATCTCTAGCTCCAGCGCTGTCACCCTCTCTGTCATTCTATGCCGGAAAAGCGGCGGATAACCGGAGTAAAGCTGGCTCCGTTTCTCTCCCACTCTGGCTCGCTTCCTTCTGAGAAAGGTGTGCAACGTTGAAAAAACGAAGCACACGTCGATAAATATGAACTCGCACGAAGCGAGGACGTTCTGTCCTGGTGACATCGCCGGCGCCAATAAGTTTTTGGAATTGAGCGAATGGATCGGCAGCGCAGGGTCGAGGTGGAGAAATATGCCGTTCAAACGACGCCGGCGATTACCTGTGAGTAGGATCACAGTCGGGCAGGTCGTTGTGCCGAAAACATGGAATGTCTGCCGCTATTTGCCGGAGCGTCAGGAGGCTCCGATAGCCTTCGACTTCACTCGTTCACGGCGTTGAACGGCAAACGGATCCTTCGTGAAAACAGCTAACCCACATGTCCTGACGATCAATGGCGGCTCATCGAGCATCAAATTTGCACTTTTCGAGGCCACTGACTTGCTACTACGAGTTCAGGAGGGTGTGATCGAGCGGATCGGACTGCCGGACGCCACGTTTCGGGCGAAGGGATTGGGCGAAACAAGCATCGTCTCGAGATTAGTGGCCGCGCCGGATCAACCGGCAGCAGTGGATGTCCTGACCGATTGGGTTGGGGGACATGTCGGGTACGAAGCATTAGCCGCAGTTGGGCATCGCGTCGTGCATGGCGGACCGACTTACAGCGAGCCGCAGCGAATCACAGACAAAATGATTTTGGAGCTCCAACGGATTTGCTCATTTGATCCTGCGCATTTGCCACAGGAAATCTTGTCGATTGAGGCGTTTCGGCGCCGGTTCCCGGATGTTCCTCAAATTGCCTGCTTCGACACTGCATTTCATCATGGATTGCCGCGTGTAGCTCAGCTGTTGCCCATTCCACGCCGCTACGAAGCACAGGGCGTGCGGCGGTATGGTTTTCATGGATTATCGTATGCATTTCTTATGGGCGAATTGTCCCGGGTGGCGGGAGCGGGTGTAGCCCATGGCCGCGTTATCCTCGCTCACCTCGGCAATGGCGCGAGCCTAGCGGCTGTGCAAGACGGAAGATCTATTGACACAAGCATGAGTTTAACACCGGCGGCCGGCGTGCCGATGGGCACCCGATCCGGCGATCTCGATCCCGGACTGTTTCCATATCTGGCGCGCACGGAAGACCTTGACGCCCAGCAATTTAATGAAATGGTCAATTTTCAGTCCGGACTTCTTGGTGTCTCGGAGACAAGTTCCGATATGCGCGACTTACTTAATCGTGAGAAACAGGACGTCCGCGCAGCCGAAGCGGTTGCGCTATTTTGTTACCAAGTCAAAAAGTGGATTGGCGGATTTACGGCAGCATTGAGTGGGTTGGACACACTCGTGTTCGCCGGCGGCATCGGCGAAAATTCGCCCGTAGTCCGAAGCCGGATCTGCAATGGGCTTGGCTTTCTTGGAATCGAATTGGACGAAAATAAAAACGCCTCGAACAATAGTGTAATTTCAGCGGCGGCCGGCCAGGTTACGGTTCGTGTCATTCGCACTGACGAGGAACGCGTCATAGCTGAGTCGGTTTGTCACATTCTTGGACTAGGTGACAAAGAAAGAAATATACCATGAAAGCCAACACTCTCTCACCGGAATTACTGGACAAAATGGACGCCTATTGGCGCGCTGCCAACTATCTGTCGGTTGGTCAGATTTATCTCTACGACAACGCGCTTCTGAAGCGACCATTGGCGATTGCGGATATCAAATACATGTTGCTGGGTCACTGGGGCACCACCCCAGGACAAAACTTTGTCTATGTGCATTTGAACCGAGCGATCAAAAAATATGATCTAAACATGATTTATGTTTCCGGCCCTGGACACGGCGGCCCGGCCGTAGTGGGCAACACATATCTTGAGGGCACATACAGCGAGATCTATCCGGACATTAGTCAGGATGAGACAGGGCTTCGGAAGCTTTTTGTTCAATTTTCGTTTCCTGGGGGAATTCCAAGCCATGCTTCGCCGGAATGCCCCGGATCGATCCATGAGGGTGGCGAGCTGGGTTATTCGCTCAGCCATTCGTTCGGCGCGGTATTCGACAATCCTGATCTTATAGTCGCCTGCGTCGTCGGGGACGGAGAAGCGGAGACAGGCCCTCTCGCCACCGCGTGGCATTCCAACAAGTTTCTCGATCCGGTGAGCGACGGCGCCGTGTTGCCGATTTTGCATCTCAACGGCTATAAAATTTCCAACCCGACCATCCTCGCCCGTATCACCCGCGAGGAATTGGAACAGTTGCTTCGCGGTTACGGATGGAATCCCTTCTTCGTGGAGGGGCACGATCCTAAGTTGATGCATGAGGCTATGGCGGAGACGCTCGACGCGGTAGTGGAGCAGATAAAAAACATTCAGCGGGACGCCCGTCAGAACGGCAACCAGGTTCGCCCGCGCTGGCCAATGATCGTCCTAAACTCCCCCAAAGGATGGACCGGCCCAAAGATTGTTGACGGTATCCAGGTTGAAGGGACTTTTCGGTCGCACCAAGTGCCATTATCCGACCCAGCCGGCAATCCCGAACATCTAAAACTTCTAGAAGAATGGCTAAGGAGTTATCGGCCGGAGGAACTCTTCGATGAACACGGTCGGCTGAAAACCGTACTAGCGGAACTGGCGCCCAGTGGGGATCGACGCATGGGCTCAAATCCTCACGCCAATGGAGGCATTTTGCTACGCGATCTTAAGATGCCTGACTTCCGTGACTACGCAGCTGACGTACTGACGCCCGGAGTTACTGGAGTCGGTGACACGCATGTTCTGGGGCCTTTCCTGCGCGACGTAGTCGCAATGAACAATGTTCATCGCAACTTCCGGGTGTTTGGTCCTGACGAAACGCTGTCCAACGGCCTTGAGGCCGTTTTCGGCGCGACCAAGCGTCAATGGGACGCTACAACCGTGCCAGACGACGAATTTCTGGCGCCGACGGGCGGTGTGATGGAAATGCTCAGCGAGCACCAATGCGAGGGTTGGTTTGAGGGCTATCTGCTTACTGGACGGCACGGGCTATTCAATTGCTACGAGGCGTTTGTCCATATCGTCGACTCGATGTTCAACCAGCATGCCAAATGGCTGAAGGTCACATCCCACCTGCCGTGGCGGCGGAGGATTTCATCATTGAACTACCTACTGGCATCCCATGTTTGGCGCCAGGATCATAATGGTTTTACCCACCAGGATCCGGGGTTCATCGACCACGTTGTTAACAAGAAGGCAGAGATTGTGCGGGTTTATCTTCCACCGGATGCGAATAGTCTGTTGTCGGTGATGGATCATTGCCTGCGCAGCCGCCATTACGTGAACGTCGTAATTGCAGGCAAGCATCCGGCGCCCCAATGGCTGACAATGGACGCCGCCGCTAAACACTGCACCAATGGCATCGGCATCTGGTCGTGGGCCAGCACTGACCATGGCGTCGCACCTGACCTAGTCATGGCTTGTTGTGGTGATGTACCCACGCTGGAAACTCTCGCCGCCATATCAATCTTGCGCGAGCATCTGCCCGACCTTAAAATTCGAATGGTCAACGTCGTCGACCTCATGAAGCTGCAGCCTCAATCCGAGCATCCCCATGGGTTGAGTGATATCGATTTCGACGAACTCTTCACGAAGGACAAGCCAGTCATATTTGCATTCCACGGCTACCCATCACTGATTCACCGACTGACCTACCGCCGCACCAATCACAGAAACTTCCACGTTCGGGGGTACAAGGAAGAAGGTACCATCACAACGGCCTTTGACATGACGGTGCTTAATGATCTGGACCGTTTCCACCTCGCTATGGCGGCCATCGACCGCGTTTCGCAAACGGGCGAAAAAGGCCTCTATTTAAAGCGGCAACTGAATGACAAGCTTTTCGAGCACAGGCAATACATCGACCGCTATGGCCGAGACATGCCGGAAATTCGGGATTGGAGGTGGCGCAACACAGAGTGAATTGGCGCTATCGCGGAGACCTTGCAAGAGCGTGGTGGCTGCTGTGATGCACCACGCTCGTGGTCGCAGAAAGTCCGCGTAGAGTGCGGGCAGCCCGGCGCGATGCTTAGGTCTCAATGATAACTTTGAGCGCCTTAGTCTTGGCGGCGTTTCCGAATGCCTCATAGGCGTCAAGAATCTGGTCGAGCTTGAAGCGGTGCGTGATCAGTTTCTTCGCGTCGAGTTTATGCGATGCGACTGTCTTTACCAACATCGGTATGGTGACAGTGTCGACTAGCCTTGTGGTTATGGAAATGTTTCGGTCCCAGAGATACTCAAGATGGAGATCGGCCTTCTTACCGTGCACGCCGATATTGGCGATCGTGCCTCCAGGAGCGACGATTTTCGCGCAAAGCTCGAAAGATGCCGGAATACCGACCGCTTCAATTGCTGTATCAACACCGCGCTCACCCGTCATCTTCATGAGCGTTTCGGCGGTTTTGCCGTCTGTGCTGTTTATGGTAGCAGTAGCGCCAAAGCGTTTCGCTACTTCCAACCGATTATCGTCCAGATCGATCATGATGATGTCGGCAGGCTGGTAGAACTGCGCCGTAAGAAGTGCGGCTAGTCCGATCGGCCCTGAGCCGACGATCGCCACGGCACTCCCCGGCTGCACCTTGCCACTGAGAACACCGCACTCAAAACCGGTTGGTAGAATATCGCTGAGCATCACCAGCGCCTCTTCATCCGCACCCTCGGGAATGTGGTACAGACTGAGATCCGCATACGGTGTTCGGACGAACTCAGCCTGAGTTCCATCGATTGTGTTGCCAAGTATCCAGCCGCCGGTCGTGCAGTGAGAATACATTTGCTTGCGGCAATAAACGCATTTTCCGCACGCGCTGATGCAGGAGATCAGAACACGGTCACCGGGCTTGAACTCCGTGACGGCGGAACCGATTTGGTCGACGACTCCAACGCCCTCATGTCCTAGAATGCGGCCCGGCGTACATGTCGGGACATCACCTTTCAATATATGAAGATCGGTTCCGCAAATCGTCGTCTTTGTGATTTTGACGACGGCGTCTGTAGGGGCCACGATCTGCGGCTTCTCGCGCTGTTCTAAGCCCTTCTTCTGCAAAGCTTGATATATGAGAGCTTTCATCTTCGGCACTCCATATTCCCAATCGGGCACAAAACATCTTAATGTCTTAGAAATAGGTCACGGCCGAATGTTTTCATTTCCCGCGCAAGTCAACGGACGAGCTGTGGGCGTAGCTTTGAGCGGAACCAATGCAAGCGGGATCACTCCTTCGGCTGTCGGCCGCTATCCGCAAAGTATTTGTTGACGGAAGCGATGGCCATAAAATGTCACATTGATTGGGAAGCAACGGCACCGTCAAAGACGGTTCAGTGCTCGATGTCGTGCTCGTCTAGTTCCGGATTTGGTTCAGTGAAGAACACTGGCGCAAACCCACCCCCAGGGGTCCTGAAATTTGTCGTCTGGCCTTGGTAGAGACGTGCTGCAGCAAGGAGGAGCTCGCCGTTATACACATAGAGCCTGATGTCCGTTTTGCGAGCCACGGGAGTTCCGTCGACCTTCACCATCCGTTCAGCGGGTGCCGCAAAGTCTTGAGCAACATACGTGCCTCTTAGGATCTCGTCCCAAACGCCTTTCGTCAATTTGTCGCCACGATAGACAGCTTTGCCGCCATGCCCACCGGCCGGCTTGAAGAACAAGTTCTTCCTCGTCTGCCAAAGGTGTGGCGCGATCGCAGAGGTAACGAGAACCGTGCGGGGCACCTGAGCCAGGTAGGCGACCATTTGGGGCGACAATCCCCACGATGCTAGTAAACCTTGATCGGAAAGTAATGTCATATTGCGTTTGTCAGCGAAGATGGCATGAACATGTGGATTCGGCGTGACGACGACCGCGTCGTCGAGATAGGCCGCGCGCAGATCGTTATGTACTGGAAGTCCCAAAGAGAAGTCGACTAACCTGTTATAAACAAGGTCGACAATTTGGTCAGCGAAAAATAACTGCCCTCGTTTATATTGTAGATAAGCGGGGTCGGCGATAACCGATTCGATGCCTTCCTTCTGGAGTAATCTCTGAGCTAGGATAAACTCCGGGTATAGATATTGCTCCTCAGGTCGATCGTCGACAATTGCAATTCGGCGCAGCACCCCCACCCCTTTTCTTTGCAATCTCCATTCATTTTGAAACATAGCCGTTATCGATGAGTCGAAGTTTGCTCCTTGGGATCTGAAGAGCGCAGCGTCTGTGTTGGAACAGCACGCGCGTTGCGCATCGACCAGCAAAGCATTTAAAAAAGCACCACCGGCGTTCGTGTTGATCTCAATTAGCTTTGGTCCATCCGTCGTGAGATGAAAGTCATAACCCATCAGAGCGCCGAGCGGCCCATAATCACGAAGCGCGCTTTCAGGCGCCCAGGACAATGCGGCCTCGCGATAACCCGGGAGGCGGGCTGCTTCTTCGATCGCATGAATAATTTGAAGCATTTCGGCGAGGTTTGATTTCGAAAGAAAAACCGGTGAATTCGAAAACAGGTGCGGCCGCGCATTCATAAGCGCAGAAAAGATTTGTGGGTCACCCGCCTTCAGTTCTAGGGCGCGGAAAAGGCCGTCACGGTCTAGAGTAATGCAAAAACACTCCTCATTAAGCCGCTCAAGCTGAGCTAACGTCGGTTTGGTGTCGGGAGCGAAATTTGACGTCGTCATACGTTGGCCCCGCCAAACGACTGACCAGTGATCTGTCCGGCGGCTTTTTTGGTGGCTAAATTGAGTGATAGTCCAAAGCGCAATTCATACGGCTCACCTTCTACGACAAGCTTCATTGGCTTTCCGCATTTTAGAGTCGCATTAATGCTATTTAGATTCTGATTAATCTTGATCTGTAGATCACGACCGCGCCACATGAGGCTAAACTTGAGACTACGCCATCTCGCGGGAAGCTTCGGATCAATCGCTATGCCGTCATCAAGCAAAGAAATCCCCCCGAAGCCGAATATGGCCATCTGCCACACGCCCCCCAACGCTGCGATGTGAATACCACCAGCAATCGCGACATGCGTATCTGCCAGATCAATTGCGGTGGATTCCTGGAACAATCGCGACGCCAATTCGGAGTAACCCAATCGGGCCGCAACAAGACCATGCATCGGACGGCTCAGTGAGCTGCCGTGGCCGCAGCGGGGCTCATAGAACTTAAAATTTATACCTCCAGCTTCGCTAACGAACTCTTCCGGCAACAGCGCCAGGAGCGCCACGACATCGGCCTGTTTGATGATCTGTGACTCCTGAGTCCGCTTGCGACCTAGCACTACATCCATCGGCACCGAGCGACCAGTATAACTCGCCAAACTGATCTGTTCGAGCCCGTGAAAGCCCGCAAACTGTTCGAATAATCCCGTCTCGGGATCGAGGCCAGTAGCCAACGTGTCGGCAACATCCAGCCAGTGCTGCAGTTCAGGATCTCCAAGACCTAAACGAGATGACAATTGCTCCCAGCGCTGTGGCCAGCGCTCACGCATCAGTGCCGACGCATCAAGCGCCCGCCGGATATTCCAGCGCGCCATAACATTGGTGAAGGCATTATCGTCGATATCCTCGTGATACTCGTCGGGTCCTATGACGCCGCGAATATGACACCGACCGTCTGGCTCCAATAGGGCACGGCTTGACCAGAACCGCGCTGTTTCAAAAAGAATCTCTGCGCCGGCATCGCGCAGAAAATCCTCATCGCCCGTTGCCCGCCAATACTGCCAAATCGCGTAGGCCACATCAGCGCTGATATGTTGCTCTTGTTTGCCGGAAAGGACTTCGACGACCTGACGATCGGGACCAACGACGTTTTCGGGCGTGGCTTCGACGCCCGTGTCCGCCGACTCCCAGGCATAGAGCGCCCCGCGCCAGCCCATCCGAGCTGCCTTCGCGCGTGCACCGTCAAGGGTATGAAAGCGATACATGAGTAATGCTTTGGCCGCTTCCGGCCAGGTCAAAGTATAGAATGGCAGAAGAAAGATTTCCGTGTCCCAAAAAACGTGCCCGAGATAATCGGGTCCAGTCAGGGCGCGTGCGCCGATTGAGACAGAGTCGTCGCCGGGGTTAGCCGCGCTGTTAAGATGGTAAAGGGCGAACCTCAGCGCATGCTGTGCAACCGGATCACCATTTACCTCGACATCGCTGCGCTCCCAGCGGTGTGACCAAGCCGCTTCGTGCTCGGCGAAAACTTCGTGCCAGCCCAAAGTTTTAGCGATATTTAGTTTCTGCCGTGCAACGCTGCCAGCATCCGAGGCCCCGTTATCGCTCCGCACTACCGTGACCATGCGCTCGAGGGAGATGACCTGTCCCGGCCGCAATTTCCAGTTCCAGGACCATTTGAAATGGCCAAGCGCAGTCGTTGGAAGTTCTTCGTCATCAATCCGCAGTGTTACCGAAGCCGCCATGGCAAGCGTCTTGCCAGAGTGTCTGGTGCGCCACACGCCGACATCCGGCTCGAGCCTTTCTGTTATGAGCCCAAGGTTCATGCTCTCGAGGGAGGCGTTAAGTGTGATCTCATCCTCTCCCTCTTGAATTTCAATCTGGACAATTTGAAGCCCGACTTCCCGTGCGCATTGTGAAACAAGTCGCAGAGTGCGGAGACGTAAGCTCAGCGCGGGCACATCAAACTGCCGGAATTCAGTGAGCAATGCGCCTCGTTTCATGTCGAGCGTAAGAGGATGAGACGAGATATCTCCAGGATGGTGGGCGAGAGAACTACCACGCAGGGAAATGCCGACTTGCAACCAATCGGCAGCCGGAATCAGCTCCGGTATGGCCCCGATGGTGTCGGGCGTATCAAATAGGCCGGCGACATACGTGCAAAGTGGGGTTGCCCATGTAGCCCCGCGATTTATTGCTTGTGCACCCCTTACGCCAAGGAAGCCGTTACTGATAGCAAACCGGGTTTCACGGCTACTGTCGCGCAACGGATCACAGCCATCCTCGTGAAGTACCCATGCCGTATCTTCGGTTGGCAGCAGGATCTGGCCCGTCGTGCGCAACTGTCTCATGTTAGTGTCATGCGGAGCCGCCCATCAGCGAGTTCATCGATCGCGATTTCATCCAAACTTGTGACGACAAGATCTGCGCCCGCCGCCCACAGAGGAGCGGCATCGCCCAGCCGAGCAACCCCAAGAGCAGTCATATTGCCCGCACGCGCCGCTTCGATACCGGCAGACGCATCCTCGGCCACGAAGCATTGGTCGGCGTCTACATGTAGTTCCTTCGCAGCGAGCAGGAAAATGTCAGGACTTGGCTTTCCATGTTGCAAATCGCGACCGCAGACGTTGACGTTGAAAATATCAAGCAGGCTTTGGCCCGATGGGAGGCGGATTGAACGCATCATTTCGTTGGCGTTTTTCGAAGATGATGCGACCGCCATAGGCCAGCCTAGGGCAGCGATCACTTGGACAAGCCGGATGGCGTCCGCGAAAGCTGTTACGGTGCCCGCCTTAATCAATTCCTCAAGCCGTTTCTGCTTTCGTTCGGCATAGGAGACCGCCAGTCGAACCGCATCCGGTACACCCAAGCTAATTAGGACAGCTCGCGCACCGTCAAGCCGCGGCCTCCCTGCGACGTGGGCTTGGTACATCACAGTTGTGAAGCGATCGGGGTCAGCAAAACCTGCTAAGGCTTCTCGCCAGGCGCGTTCATGCGGAGATGCAAGCAGAACGCCATCTACGTCAAATATGCCCGCCGCCAACCTCCTTCCTGCAACATAAGCTGAGGACACACCTAATACCGGCGTTGGCACAGCGAGCACGTTATGCCGCACCTGCTCAGCTTGCCGCATTTGACTATCCTTAATTTGCACTAAGCGCCTTTCTGCGAGGGCGGAACCGCGCCAATGCAAACAGCGACGAGTAAACTAACGCACGTCCGGCGGGACAAATGAACTGCTAGGAGTTATAGCTCCAGTATGAAACGCATTGCGCCCAGATTAGAGCCACAAGACCGCGCCAATTAAGACCACCTTGAGAACTCGTCCGAGCGTTTGGGCTGTCTACTACCTTGGACCAAAAGCGAGCGGTTCGCTTTAACCCAAAGTGGACATTCACCGTATGGCGCTTCACGTTGCGAATAGTAAAAAAGCAGATAGGGCGGATGCCAGCCGGCACCTACGCCCTAGTCAGAGCTGTCGCCGTCCTGATCATTGCCTGCCCCTGCGCGCTCGGGCTGGCTACCCTATGTCGATTATGGTGGGGTGAGCCGAGGGGCGCAGGCGGCTATTTGGTCAAAAGCGCCGATGCAGCTGGATCCCGACGGTCACAATATCGAGGCGGTCTGTCACACCCCGGCCTGAGCCAGTTTTTTTGCCTTCGCCACGACGGCCTCGAACATTTCGGTGGTCAGCACGCCGGTGTTGGTGTTGTAACGCGAGCAATGATAGCTCGAGATCAGATGTACGGTCACTGCCAGCACCTGATGCGTTATCGGTGTAAACTACCGACGGAACGCTTGCGGGCTTTGAAGAAGAGGGCTTGACAAGGCTTATGGCATGGGTCCGCAGAATTGCTCATGCGCGCCCAAAGTTGCCTCGCCGCGGACACTGTATTGAACGTCTCAGTGCACTCAATATTCTGTGGATGAGTACCCAGCCGAGTTTGTTGTGCAAAAAAATCATTCTCCGGACCTTGCCAGCGAACTCCAAATGGATTCGAATCGGCGTCAGCATCCAGAAATTCCAACCCTAATTGACGAAAGGCGAGCCGCGGAACTACTGCATGTGAAACCTTGCACCGTCCGAAACGAGCGCATTCGCGGAAGGCTTGGATATGTGCAAGTGGGCGCGAAAATTTTCTATACGGCGGGGCTGATCACAGCGTATCTCCAACGCCAAGAGGTCACAGCATGGGAAAGCGCTTACGGAAGCCCAAGCCAGGACAGGTCGGGAATTACTGGCTCAGCAAGAAACCAGGCCGCGACGGCCCGGCCGATGCCTGGTGCCGAACCTGGTATGACAAACGCACTCGTCAAACAAGCCGCGTTAGCCTTGGCACGGCGGAATTTTACGAAGCCTCCCTCCTGCTCGCCGACTGGGTCCTCACCAATGTCGGCGACGAAAAGACTCGACCGGACCAAGTCCTGATCGTAACGGTCCTGAATACTTACTGGGAGGAGCATGCCAAGAAACTTCCAAGCATGCGCACAGCCTGGAGCGGCTTGCGGTATTGGATGTACTTTTGGGATGATGCGACAGTCTCTGAAATCACACCCAAGGAGCAAACCCGGTTCCGGAAATGGCTTGCGGCCAAAGACATTGCTGAAGGCGGGATTGATCGCATCCTGTCGGACGGCCGCGCGGCCCTAAACCGCGCGGTGAAATGGCAGGAGTTGACCGAGGCGCCGCACATTTTCGGAGTACAGACCGCCGAGGACAAGCGCTCACGCGAGCCCTTGGGGCGACCAATCGTGCCTAAGGAGATGGCGCTTCTCTTCGATGCCGCAAATTCGCGGCACATGTTTGCCTATCTAATTGTTGCAACCAACACCTTGGCCCGCCCCAGCGCGGTGCTAGAACTCCGGGGTGCGCAGTATGACGACACGCATAACCGCGTTGATCTTAATCCGCCGGGCCGCCGCCAGAACAAGAAGCACCGCCCCATCCTGGCCGTAACCCCAACGCTGAAGCCCTGGTTACAGAGGGTCGACGTCCCGACGCAGCGCTATGTCGCCTATGGTCGGTCGCCGATTAAATCGATCACCACCGCCTGGGAGTTGTTGGTCAAGGAGGCCGGTCTAGATGAACGGGTAACGCCCTACTCGATCCGCCACGGGATGGCGCGGGAAATGCGCAAGCGCAAAGTGCCGAAAGACCAGATCAGCATCTTCCTCGGCCACCTACCAAAGGAATCCGACGCAACCACGTCAATCTATGCGCCTTACGAGCCCGAATACTGTTCCGAGGCCGTGGCGGCGATCGAGAGCGTGATGGGGGAAATTCGCAAGCATTTGAAACGCGCGAACATTGATCAGCCAGTGATTGACGCAGCTGCACTCGCCAAAACAATCCCTAGCAAGGCCAAGCGCGGCATCGTCGGCGCGAAACGAGAAGAGGTGCGTTTCCTCATTCTGTCGGGTCTGCCCCACGCCGAGGTGGTCAAGCGCAGTAAAGTGTCTAGCGGCACCGTGAGTGTAATCCGCAAGGAAATGCGCGCGGTAATTCCACTGTACCGCAACTCCGAATCGGGTGTTTGCGTGCCGTTTGCGTGCCGCGAGGATGAAAGTTCAGACTCTGAGGACGACCAAGTCCCTGGAAATATTGGTGGGCCCGGCAGGACTCGAACCTGCGACCTAACCGTTATGAGCGGTCAGCTCTAACCAACTGAGCTACAGGCCCTTCCGCATCGGGTATAACAGGCGGGGCGAAATCATCAATTGCCCCAGTTCCGCCCTGCTGTGCAGCTACCATCCGGCTGATTTGGAAGGAGATTCTCATGCAATTTCGGTTCTGGACGGTCTTGGCCCTGGCTCTATGGACGCCCCAGCTGGCCGCTGCACAAAGCGCGCCCTTGCCCAGGGTCATCACCATGAACGGCCATGGCGAAGCTCGCGCGATCCCCGACACCGCTATGCTGTCGGCCGGGGTCAGCGCCCAGGCGCCCACCGCCGCGGCAGCATTGGCCGCCAACACCACCCGCATGCAGTCGGTATTGGCGGCCCTGAAGAAACAAGGCGTGCCGGAGAAGGACATTCAGACATCGAATTTTTCCATCTCGCCGCAATATGCCAACGGCAATGGCGAAGCGCCGCGCGTCACCGGCTATCAGGCGAACAATCAGGTCGAGGTGCGGCTTGAAGACGTGAGCAAGCTGGGTGTCACCCTGGACGCCCTGGTGACGGCGGGCGCCAACCAGATGAATGGCGTCAGCTTTTCCATCCGGAACGACACGGCGTTGCTGGCGCAGGCGCGCGCCGCGGCGGTGGCAGAAGCCCGCCTCAAGGCCGAGACGTTCGCGAAAGCCGCCGGTGTCAGCCTGGGCTCGATACTGTCCATCGGCGAAGCGGGCAATGATGGCCCTCGGCCGATGTACGCCGCCGCGCCAATGATGATGCGTGACAAAGCCGTGCCGGTGGCGCTGGGCGAGCAGAGCGTCAACGCGGACATCACCATCGTCTGGGAGATCAAGTGAATCCATTACTAGAAGACTGGGCCGGCCCATTTGGCACGCCGCCCTTGGATCGCATCAGGCCGGAGCATTTCGCGCCGGCCTATGTCCGGTCGCTTGCCGATCACGACGTCGAGATAAAGTGCATCGCCGGTGATCCGTCACCGCCCGATTTCGCCAACACCGTTGTCGGCTTGGAACGAAGCGGCAAGTTGCTGGCGCGGGTGGATGCGGTCTTTTCCGCATTGACCGGATCGGCCACCAACGATGCCCTGCAGGCGATCGAGCTGGAGATGGCGCCACGTCTGTCGGCGCATTGGAATGCGATCTATCTGAATGCCGCCTTGTTCGCCCGCCTCGATGCTGTCTGGCAGCAGCGTGCGGATCTCCGCCTGGATCCCGAATCGCTGAAGGTTCTGGAACGCATTCATCTGGATTTCGTACGCGCCGGTGCCGGGCTTTCGCCGCAAGCCCGCTCGCGCATGGATGAGATCAACCAGCGCCTGGCCACCCTTTCCACGCAATTCTCTCAGAATGTCCTGGCGGACGAGGACGGTTATGTCGAACCGCTCAGTGAAGCATTGATCGGGGATGTACCTTCATCGTTGCGTGAGGCGCTGGCTTCCAACGCGCGGGAGCGCGGTCTCGATGCGCCCTATGCCGTTACGCTGTCGCGTTCCAGCATCGAACCATTCCTGCAAACGGCCGGGAATCGCGATCTGCGCGAGAAACTGTTCAAGGCCTGGGTCCGGCGCGGCCACAATTCGGGTCCTCACGACAACAGCGCCGTGATGGCTGAAACGCTTTCCTTGCGGGCGCAGAAGGCCCGGCTGCTGGGCTATGAAACCTACGCGGCCTATAAATTGGCCGACAGCATGGCTGGCACGCCGACCCGCGCCCGCGCCCTGTTGCAAAAGGTGTGGGCTCCCGCCCGCAAGCGCGCGCTCGAAGAGCAGGATGCCCTGCAAGAGCTGGTGGCGGAAGAAGGCGGTAATTTTGCGTTGGCGCCCTGGGACTGGCGCTATTACGCGGAAAAACTTCGCCAGCGCCGCTACAATTTCGACGATGAGGCGCTGAAGCCTTATCTGAGCTTGGACAACATAATCGCGGCGGCCTTCGATACGGCCGCGAAATTGTTCGGGCTCGCCTTCCAGCCGCGCGCCGACGTGCCCGTCTATCATCCCGATGTGCGGGTTTGGGAAGTCAGCCGCGACGGCAAGACCATCGGGCTCTTCTATGGCGATTATTTCGCGCGGGCCGGCAAACAGGGCGGCGCCTGGATGTCCTCATTGCGCGATCAGCAGAGTCTGGACGGCGATGTGCTGCCGCTGATCACCAACAACTGCAATTTCATCAAGGGCGAGCCCGCGCTGCTGTCATTCGACGATGCGCGCACCGTGTTTCACGAGTTCGGCCATGCCTTGCATGGGTTGTTGTCGCAGGTTCGCTATCCGCGCCTGTCCGGCACCAATGTGGCGCGCGATTTCGTCGAACTGCCGTCGCAATTGTTCGAGCATTGGCTGGAAGAGCCGCAGGTTCTTTCCCGTTTTGCCCGGCACTATCAGACCGGCGAGCCCATGCCGACCAAGCTGTTGGACAAGCTCATCGCAGCCCGCCATTTCAACCAGGGTTTCCAGACCGTGGAGTTTTTGGCCTCCGCTTTCACGGACATGGATTTCCACAGTCAAAATTTGGAGAATTATGATCCCATGACGCTCGAAGCCGCATCACTGTCCGCCATCGGCATGCCGGACAGTATCGTGCCGCGCCATTCCGCCCAGCATTTCGGCCATATTTTCGCGGGCGAGGGATACAGCGCCGGCTATTATTCATATCTATGGTCTGAGGTTCTGGATGCCGACGGCTTCGAGGCTTTTATGGAAGCCAAAGATCCTTTCGCGCCCGCACTTGCAAAGAAACTACATCAGCATATCTATTCCACCGGTGGGACGCGGGATTTTACAGAAACCTACCGTAGTTTTCGTGGCCGCGACCCAGAGATAGAGGCCCTGCTTAAAGGCCGGGGATTGGAGACCAACTGATGCGCCAACTCATGCATAAGAAGACAATTGCTGTGCTTTTCGCCGCCGCCGCCCTTGCCGGATTTTCGGGCGCCGCTTCGGCCGACCCCGCCCCGAAAATGCCTTTCACCACGATGGCCGAATTGCCGATCGTCGAGAAGCATGTCTATGACGAAGACGCGAACGCCGACAAAGTCGTCGATGAGGCGCTGGCCAGCGCGAAGAAGAACAACAAACTTCTTCTTATCGACCTTGGCGGCAATTGGTGCCCGGACTGCATCATCCTGCATAATCTGATGGAAGTGCCGGAGATGAAGAAGTTCGTCGACGCGCATTACCAAGTCGCGCTGGTCGATGTCGGCCGTTTCGACAAGAACGCCCAGATCGGCGCCCGTTATGGCTACAACACAAGGTTGAAGGGCGTGCCCACCGTATTGGTGGTCGATCCCAAGACCAACAAGGTGATCAATGGCGAACGCGTCTTCGCGCTCTCCACCGCTCGCAGCCAGACGCCCCAGGCGCTCGCGGATTATTTGGCGAATTGGACCAACCCCAATCCCCAATAACATCCGAAACAAGTCAAACGAAAAGCCGCGGGATGAAACCCGCGGCTTTTTCATTTTCAGCGAGGCG
The DNA here is from genome assembly GCA_040389405.1 of Pseudomonadota bacterium. Lineage (GTDB taxonomy): Bacteria > Pseudomonadota > Alphaproteobacteria > Micropepsales > Micropepsaceae > Rhizomicrobium. The sequence continues at coordinate 1,325,655 of JAZJZY010000003.1, forward strand.
CGGGCCCAGGAAAAGTGTGCAGCGTTGCCCGACGCTGGCGCTAGGCAACTCCGTCCGGGCCCGCGACCAATATAGATCAGCGCGATGCGAGCTGGCGCGACGCCATACCGGGCTGGAGCATGTGATCGATCACATGCATTACGCCGTTCTTGTCATAGACATCATAAATCGCGATATCGGCGGTGGCGCCTTTTTCATCCATCAAGATGATATTGGTGGGCCCGTTCATGCGCGCCACCAGGACACCACCCTCGACCGTGCGCAACTTGGCCTGACCGCCACCCTCGCCGATCGCCTTCAGCAAAGCCTTGGAATCATATTTCCCGGGCACCACCAGATATCCCATCACGCGGGCAAGCTCTGCGTGGTTCTCGCCCAGCGCGCGGGCCGGGAGCGTGGAGAGCGCCGCATTGGTGGGCGCGAAAAGCGTGAACTGGCCATTGCCCTTCAGGGCATCTGCAATGCCGGCATCCCGCAGACCGGCGGCGAGCGTGGTATGCTCAGGCGACGCTGCGATATTTTCCAACAGACTGCGATTGGCAAGCATGGCCTGACCAGCGATCATGGGGTTCATCACCCCGCCGTTGGAATCCACGATGGCGTTATGCGCAAGATCGGCCGAAGTCTGGATCGAAACCGCACCCAGCGCCCCGCCGATCATCATCGCGGCACCCCCGGCAAACCCTGCAACCATCATCCGCTTCATGGGAAACCCATTTCGACTGTCCTATGAAACGGACAGACGGAAACGGCGTTCCGCATCTGGCGGGAAAATTATACGCAGAAGCTAGCTTTCCAGGGCTTCCCGCTTCATCTCCAATGCCAGCCAAAGTTCTTCATTGGCGTCGCGGGACGCTTCAATTTCCGCCAGCTGCGCGGAAAGCTTGGTAAATCTCGCGGCATCACTGGCATAAAGTTTGGGATTGGAAAGTTCCGCCTTCAGTGCCGCGATCTGCTTGTTCTGGATTTCGATCTGACCCGGCAAGGTCTTCAGAGCGTGCTGATCGGGAAAAGACAGTTTGGCGACCACTTCGCGCGCCGGGCGAGATTTTACCGGCGCAACTTTTCCATCCTCGCCTTTGGCGACCGGCTTTGTGACACCTTGCCCCCGCTGCGCCACCATGTCGGAATAGCCGCCGGCATAGACCGAAAAACGGCCATCGCCTTCCGACATCACGATCATGGACGCCACCCGGTCCAGGAAATCGCGGTCATGGCTCACCACCAGTGCGGTGCCGGGATAATCGCCCACCACTTCTTCCAGCAGATCGAGCGTCTCCAGATCCAGGTCATTGGTGGGCTCGTCCAGCACCAGGAAGTTGGACGGAATCGCGAACAGCTTGGCGAGCAGCAGCCGCGCCCGCTCGCCGCCCGATAACACCTTCACCGGCGTGCGCGCCTGGGCAGGTGTGAACAGGAAATCCTGCATATAGCTCACCACATGGCGCGGCTTGCCACCGACAAAGACGGTGTCGCTGCCGCCACCGGTGAGCGCATTGGCAAGATTATCTTCGGGATGCAGCGCCGCACGGTTCTGGTCCAGCTTGGCCATTTCCAACCCGGTCCCCAGCTTCACATTGCCGGCATCGGGCTCAAGCTCCCCGGTCAGCAGCTTGATCAAGGTGGTCTTGCCCGCGCCATTGGGGCCGACAATGCCGATGCGGTCGCCGCGATGAATGCGCAACGTGAAATCGCGGATCACCTGCTTGTCGCCGAAGCTTTTGGCGACGCCCTTGGCATCAATCACCTTGGTGCCGGACGTGCCGCCTTCCAGCGCCTCCATCTTCACCGTGCCCATGCTTTTCAATTCTTCGCGGCGGCCTTTGCGCAGGCCGTTCAGCCGCGCCAACCGGCCCTGATTGCGCTTGCGCCGGCCGCTGCGGCCATGGGCCAACCAGTCCAATTCGTTGGCGATCTTGCGGTCGCGCTTGTGGCGCTCGATCTCTTCCTGCTCCAGCACGCTGTCGCGCCAATTCTCGAAAGCGCCGAAGCCCTGGTCGAGCCGCTTGGTCTGTCCGCGATCCAGCCACACAACCGCACGCGAGAGATTCTCCAGGAAGCGTCGGTCATGGCTGATCAACACCAGTGCGCCGCGCATGGATTTGAGTTCGCTTTCCAGCCATTCGATGGCGGGCAAATCCAGATGGTTGGTCGGCTCGTCCAGCAGCAGAATATCGGGACGCGGCGCCAACACCCGCGCCAAAGCGGCGCGGCGCGCTTCACCGCCGGACAAGGTCGCGGGCGTTTCCTGGCCAGTCAGTCCCAGATGACCCAACAGATAAAAGGCGCGATTGGGATCGTCACCCGGCTGCAGTCCCGCCTCGACATAATCATGGGTCGTGGCATAGCCGGTAAGGTTGGGTTCCTGCGGCAGATACCGGATGGTGGCGCCGGGCTGGGCGAATTGCTCGCCGCTGTCCGCGTCGATCATGCCGGCCGCGATCTTGAGCAGGGTCGACTTGCCCGAGCCGTTGCGACCCACCAGGCACAGACGCTCGCCTTCGCCCACGCTCAGATCCGCGCCGTCCAGCAGGACCGTGTTGCCGAAGCGGATATGAATGTCTTTCAGGAAAAGCAGCGGCGCCATGCGGGGCTTGTCTTACGGCCCGGCCCCACGATCAAGCTTAAAGATGCGCTTTATGGCGGAGAATGCGTCGCGGCCAGATAATCCACGATAAGCAGGGCATCTGCATCGCTGATCGGGGCTTTATAGACATTGCGCATCTTGGTGACTTCTGCTGCCCAGGTGGCGCGCGGCAATAGCGGCTGGTCCAGCACCATGTCGGCGGAATGACAGGCCAGGCAGTTCTGCGTCACGACTTTCAGATTGGGGCCTTCGGGGAAAGTCGCAGCGTCCGTCGGCAATTCGATGGATTGAGGCTTGAACGCAGGCGTCGAGGCACCCCAGGCCGCGCTTCCCATCATCATCGCAAATCCGGCAAAAAGAATCGCTTTCATGACTCAGGCCACCGTGACCGGCAGGCGCTCGATGACATTGCGCATGAAGCCGGATGGATTCCAATTGGGCGCATCCGGTTGCACCTCGCCCTTGGTGTTGGTGCAGCGAACCGCGAGCAGGATTTCGCCGGGTGTGCCGACCGGAACTTGCGCTGTCCATTGCCGGAAACTGTAAGGGCCCTCGTCCTTGCCGAGCTTTGCATCGCGCCATGCCTGGCCGCCATCTGCCGAGACTTCCACTTTGGCGACACCGCAATCCCCACCCATGGCCAGGCCGCGAACCATCGAGGTTGCGCCTGCCTTCAGCTTCGCGCCGGCGCCCAGATTTGTGATGAAAGAGCGCGGCACCATGCGGTTGATCGGGACCATGGTGACGCCCGCCTGACCCGGCTTCATGTTGGCATGTTCGGTATCGGGGATCAGATAGGCAGTCTTCATCCAATAATTGTCATCCGGCGCATCTAGCAACTCGATGTCGCTGAGCGCCTTGATCCAATAGGTCGAATACCAGCCCGGCACCACCAGACGGATGGGATAGCCATTCAGCACCGGCAACGCCTTGCCGTTCATCGCAGTGGCGATGATCACGTCTTTCTGGCGCGCGCGCTCAATGCCGAGGGATTTTCTGAACGGCGGCGCTTCGCTGACAGTGGCTTCGTCGAGGCCGCTGAAACGCGCCGCAATTGCGCCCGGCTTCGCCCCGGCCTTGTCCAGCACGTCGCTCAGGCGCACGCCCGACCAGCGGGCATTGCCCATGCCGCCATTGCCCCATTGCGCCCCGGGAACCCGCGGTTCGAAAAACCCCCGCGAATTGCCGGAGCATTGATTGACGGCGGCAACCTCAGCCCGCTCGAATTTTGAAAGATCGGAAAGAGACAGAGATATCTCGCGCTCGACCTGTCCGCGGATTTTGAGACGGAAGGATGCGGGATCGATTTCGGATGGTGGTGCCCAATGCCAGCGCACGAAGAATTTCTCATTGGGCGTGAAAACGCCGGAATCGAAATCCGTGAAAGGCGTTTCCAGCAGCGGCGGGCGGCTGCGCTGCAACACCATGCTTCCCTTTTGCGGAAAGTCCTTCGACAGCGGACGCGCACCGTTGCCGCCGGGAAAGGCAAAGTCCGGACCAGGTGCGGCAAGGCCGGGCGTGGAGGCCAACGCCAGCATGCTGCCGGCTTGCGCAAGCAGGGCGCGGCGGCTTGGTGCGGACATTTTCGACTCTCCCGCTTGGTGTTTCGCCACGCTAACACGGGCCAAAGCGGATGCCGTTATGCATATGGGAATATCACGAAAAACGAGATTTTCCTTATGTCCATTGGCTTAAATTTTTCGCGCAGCGCTGTAACCGGCGCACCGCTTGAAAAAGAAGAATCCGGCCTTCAATCTCCGGCCTCTTTCCCGTATGGCAAAGCCATTGACGGGAAAAATGTCTGCTAGGCCGCTAGCGGCCGTAGCTGACAGATAGGGAAAAATTGATGACAAACAAAACCGCCCCCTCGCGCCGCAAATTCCTCACCACCGCGCTTGCCGGCGCGGGCGCTGCCGCCGCGGTGCCGCTGTCCGCGAAAGCTGACGAATACATAACCCCGTCGATGACGACGCCGGGCAAGGCTTTCACGGCCTACGGCATGCCGTCCGGTCATGAAGAAGTGAAGCGCCTCCTGCGTCCGCCAGGAATTTCACCAGGCTCCGGCGGCTCGCAGTCGCCGATCGAAAGCCTGGAAGGCATGATCACGCCAAGTGGTCTGCATTTCGAGCGCCATCACAACGGCATCCCCGACATCGACATCAAGACGCACAAATTCCTGCTGCACGGCCTGGTGGACAAGCCGCTGGAATTCACCATTGCGAGCTTGGACCGTTATCCCCGCATCAGCCGCATGCATTTCGTGGAATGCGGCGGCAACAGCGGTGGCAACGCCGGTTCGCCCACGCCGCCGCAAGTGACGGCCGGCGGCATTCACGGCCTGATTTCGTGCAGCGAATGGACCGGCGTGAAGCTGGGCCTGTTGCTGGATGAAGCCGGCGTGAAGCCGGAAGGCAAATGGATCCTGGCGGAAAGCGCCGACGCCGCCGGCATGTCGCGCTCGATCCCGCTGCAGGAAGCGCATGAGCAAGGCATCCTGGTACTCTACCAGAATGGCGAGCGGCTGCGCCCCGAACAGGGTTATCCCCTGCGTCTGCTGATGCCGGGCTGGGAAGGCAATCTCAACGTCAAATGGCTGCACCGGATCAAGGTCACGGCCGGCCCCACCATGGCCAAGGACGAAACCTCGAAATACAGCCAGTCCCTGAAGAACGGCAAAGCCAACCAGTTCAATTTCATTCAGCCGCCGAAATCCGTGATCACGCGCCCGTCGGGCATGATGACCATGAACGGAGCGGGCTATTATGAAATCTCCGGCATCACTTGGTCCGGCCATGGCAAGATCGCCAAGGTCGAAATCTCTTTCGATGGCGGCACCACCTGGACCGACGCGGAAATGCCCGGCCCTGTGTTCCCGCAATGCGTGACGCGCTTCCGCCTGCCCTGGGAATGGGACGGCAAGCCGGTGGTGATACAAAGCCGCGCCACCGACGAGAAGGGCAACACCCAGCCGACGCGCGCCGTCTGGAAGGATCGGGTTTCCCCGGTCCAGTTCTATCAATACAACGCCATTCAGGCCTGGCAGATCGGCGCCGATAACACGGTGAAGAACATCTATGTTTAAGACCATCGCATTTTTGCTCGCCGCCGCCGCGCCGCATTTCGGCGCCCCTGCCGATCCCGCTTTGGTCAAAGCCTGGGACCGCTCCATTCCGCCCGACGGTACAGGGTTGCCCGCCGGCAAAGGTTCGGTGTCGGAAGGCTTGGCGATCTACACCGAGAAATGCGTCATGTGTCATGGCGTGAATGGCGTGGGCAAACCGGCCGACCAACTCACCGGCGGTGTCGGTTCGCTGGCATCGGCCAATCCGGTCAAGACCGTGTCGAGCTACTGGCCCTATGCCACGACACTGTTCGATTACATCCGCCGCGCCATGCCCGTGACCAGCCCGCATTCGCTTTCGGATCCAGACACCTATGCGTTGACGGCCTATATCCTGTCGATCGACGGCATCGTGAAGAAGGACGCCGTGCTGGACGCCAAGAGCCTGCCCAAAGTGAAGATGCCGAACCGGGACGGTTTCATCGACGCTTACGGCGCGACCAAACGCTAACGGGTTTTAGCGGCTCCACGCCACCAGACGGCTATTCTGCTCGCCCAGTCCTTCAACGGACAGGCGCAGCGTATCGCCGTGCATGAGATATTGCGGCGGCTTCATGCCCAGTGCCACGCCCGGCGGCGTGCCCGTGGCGATGATGTCGCCGGGCATCAAACTCATAAAGTGACTGATGTAACTCACCAGCGTCCGCACATCGAAGATCATGGTTTTCGTGCTGCCATCCTGGCGGCGCACACCGTTCACGTCGGTCCATAATTTCAGATTCTGCGGATCGGAAACTGCATCGCGCGTCACCAGCCAAGGCCCGACCGGCGCGAAGCTATCGCAGCCCTTGCCCTTGTCCCACAGCCCGCCCCGCTCGCTCTGATACTCGCGCTCGGAGACATCATTGACGATGCAATAGCCCGCGACATGGTCCAACGCCTCCTGCTCGTTCACATACGAGGTGCGCGTGCCGATCACCACACCCAGCTCGACTTCCCAGTCCGTCTTCACCGAGCCGCGCGGAATGACGATATCGTCATTGGGGCCGTTCAGCGAACTGATCGCCTTGAGAAACAGGATCGGCTCCTTGGGAATCTTGGCGCCGGTTTCCGCGGCATGGTCGGCATAGTTGAGCCCGACACAGACGATCTTAGAAATACCGATCAGCGGAATACCCAGGCGCGCGTCATCTGGGATTTTCGGCAGTTCGGCGGCGTCGAATGTGGAAAGATGCGCCAGGCCCCGCGGCGACAGGAGGTCGGGGGTGATTTCCGCAACATGACCGGACAGATCCCGCAGCCCGCCTGCCTGGTCCACCAGCCCGGGTTTCTCTGCGCCTTTGGTGCCCCAGCGTATCAACTTCATCCGGAAAATCTCCGATCGTTACACCGTCAAGATCGGCCATTGGTGGCGATCCTGAACTTTTTTGATTGCAAAGGGGTTATTATGCCCGGGATTACCGGTAGGCTACATCCGGTCAGCGGCGGTTTTGCCTCAGCTGAGCAAAGGCCTAAAGTTTCAATCAAGGAGCGGCGCAATCTGCTGCTGCCGATTTTGGTACGGTATCATGATAACCAACACCATTCTTGTCGCCGACGATGAAAAGGCGCTTCGCGTCATTTTGGCGGAAGCCTTGACCGACAAAGGTTTTGACGTAATCCAGGCAGCCGACGGTTCGGAAGCCATTCAATTGCTTCAAGCCACGCCTTCCATTTCCATATTGTTGACCGATATCAGAATGCCGCAAATGGACGGGTTTTCCCTGGCCGAGGCTGCGGTTGCCGCCAATCCGGAACTGAAAGTGCTGATGATGACGGGGTATGCGGAGGAGCGCATACCGGAAGGCGTTTTGAAGGCAAGAGAAGTCAGACTTCTATTTAAACCTATAGCGATCGACGATTTGTGCGATCGCATTTCGGATATGACGTCTCGCGCTTAGCCCCCGTCTTCACATGCGATACTTCCGGGATGGACAAGGGCTCTAATCCAGCAACGTGTCGAGAATGATGGATTGATTGCGTACCCGTCGTCCGGTCGCATCGAATAGGCATCGGCCATTGCAAGCATTGGTGCCGGCGATGCCGCGATCCGAGAAGCCGGCTGACGCGCGGTCGCGCTTCGCAAAACATCGCACACAGGGATTAATGCTCGGCTCGAGGCCGCCCAAACCCCGAATGCTTGGTTTTGGAGGACCAGCCGCGGTATTCCCGACAATATCTCATCGGGGAGCATACGAATTTCGTAAGTGACTGATTTCCCTTCGGAAAATGGAGCGGGCGAACGGATTCGAACCGTCGACCCTAACCTTGGCAAGGTTATGCTCTACCCCTGAGCTACGCCCGCACTCCAAGTCCGAGGGAGGGGGTTATGGCTGATACCCCCGCCCGTTTCAAGCCGGTTCGGTCGAGGAAATTAGCCAGCCATCAGGCGGTGGAACACCGCATGGGCCTCGTCCTGGCAAGCCGCCAGCTCCTGTTCCAGCTTGGCAAAATTTACGGCACCCCCGGCATGCACAAGCAGGGCTTTCAGACCGGCTGATGCGGTAGCCGGTTCCAGCGTCTCCTCCAAGGCGATGCGCAAGATCTGCGTCAGCGATGTCTGCAGCCTGGCGGCCCCCAGCAAGACCTCTGCGTCACCCGCACTGACAAGTCCCGCGGCCGCGATCTTCTCAAGCGCCCCGACCGTGTTGGTATCCAGAATATCCGGCCGTGCTGATGCATGGATCAACTGAAACGACTGCGCCAGGAATTCGATGTCGATCAAACCGCCGGGCGCGTATTTCAGATCCCAGCGATTGCGGCCGGGATATTGTGTGGTGATCTTTTCGCGCATGTCGCGCGCATCGGCCAGAATGCGCGCGCGATCGCGCGGTGCACCCAGGCGTGCGGCGATTTCAGCTTCGACCCGCGCCCGCAATTTTTCCGGCCCCGCCACAACCCGGGCGCGGGTAAGCGCCAGATGTTCCCAGGTCCAGCTTTCCCGGGCGTGATAATCGGCAAAAGATCGGAAGCTCACCGCCGCCGGGCCCTTGTTGCCACTGGGCCGCAGCCGCATGTCAACGTCGTAAAGCGTGCCGGCTGCCGTTGGCGTGGTGAGTGCCGAAATCAACCGCTGCGCCAGGCGCGCGAAATAGAGCGTGGGTGAAAGCGGTCTTGGTCCATCGGATCCTTCGACGCCTTCGGGTATGTCGTAGACGAACACCAGATCGAGATCCGAACTGGCGGTCATCTCACGGCCGCCCAGCTTGCCCATGGCGATGATAGCGAACTCCGCACCCGGCACCTTGCCCGCGTTTGCCGACAATTCGTGCCCGGCGACCGGCAACAGGCCCGCGATCGCACTTTCGGCGATGCGGGCGAAAGCCGGACCCGCCTGCTCCGCCTTTGCGGTCCCGTCCACCAGCTGGACGCCGACGCGGAAACTCTCCTCGCGTGCAAATCGCCGTGCGCCGTCAAGCTGCTCTTCGTAGGAACCTTGAAGCTGGCGTTCCAGATTCGCATCCAATTGCGAGCGGTCAGGCAGATTTGCCAGAAAATCCGCGTCCAGCAACGCGTCCAAAGTCGCAGGGGTTCGGGCCAGATGGGTCGCGAGGCGCGGCGCCGAACCCACCACTTTCGCCAGCAAGGTGAGGAATTCGGGCCGCGCCAGGAAAAGTGAGAAAAGCTGCACCCCCGAAGGCAGGTTGGAGAGGAAGCGGTCGAACTGAAGAAACGCGGAGTCCGGATCGGCGGTGGCCGCCAGTGCCTTGAGGATCGCAGGCGTCAACTTGGTGAGCAGCTCGCGCGCACGCGCCGAACGCATGGCGCGAATGCGGCCATGATGCCAACCGCGAATGGAGCCCGCCACTTGCGATGGCGCGCCGAAACCCATGGCGCGCAAGGTCTCAAGCGTTTCCGGATCGTCCTCCACGCCCGTGAAGACCAGACTGCCGTGACTGTCTGCCAGATCCGCTTCGCGCTGGAACAGACGCGCATAATGCCCCTGCACCGTCTCCAAGGTTCGCGTCAGCGCCGCGCGGAAATCCGCCGCATCCGCATACCCCATGAAGCAGGCGATATGGGTCACGCCCTCCTCGCTTTTGGGCACGGTATGGGTCTGTTCGTCCTCAATCATCTGGAGGCGATGTTCCAGCATGCGCAGATATCGATAGGCATGGGTGAGATCGGCCGCCGTCTCCGGTGCAATCGTGCCGTGCGCCGCCAAAGCGGCCAGCGATGCCAGAGTGGCGGGCGCGCGCAGATCGGAATGACGTCCACCCAGAATGAGTTGCTGGGTCTGGGCAAAGAATTCGATCTCGCGGATGCCGCCCCGGCCCAGCTTGATATTGTGGCCGGCGACTGCGACCTCACTATGTCCGGCATGGGCGTGAATCTGGCGCTTGATGGACTGGATGTCCTCGATGGCGGCGAAATCGAGATTGCGCCGCCAGATAAAGGGTGCGATCGCCGCCTTGAAGTCGGCGCCCGTCCGGGGATCTCCCGCGCAGGGCCGCGCCTTGATCATGGCGGCGCGTTCCCAATTCTGTCCTAGGCTTTCATAATAGGCTTCCGCCGCATCCAGCGAGATCGCGACCTGGGTCGCGCCCGCATCGGGCCGCAGCCTGAGGTCGGTGCGAAAAACGTAACCATCCGATGTGATTTCGGCGATCAGTTTCACCAACCCGCGCACGATATCGACCGCGGCTCCCCGCGTGTCGCCGCGCTTGGCAAACGGAAACCGCTCGGCGTCGTAGAACACCACCAGATCTATATCGCTGGAATAATTGAGTTCATAAGCGCCGTATTTGCCCATCGCCAGGACCGTGAGCCCTGTCGTGGCTTCGAGAACGGCGCCGTCCCTTTCCTCCATCATGTGAAGCGATGCGGCCCGGCGCAGCAGAAAACGCAGCGCGCCTTGTACGCAGGCATCGGCGAACCGAGTGAGGGCGCCGGTGACCTCCTCTAGAGGCCATGCGCCGCCAATGTCGGCCAAGGCGATCGCCAGCGCCGCCGCACGCTTGGCGCTGCGTAGTTCGGCCATGGCTGGGGCTTCGTCTTCCAGCAATGCCACGGCCCCGGCGCGCGCAATCGCCGTGCCTAGAACTGCCTGCGGTCCTGCGGCCAGAATCCGCTCAAGAATTTCGGATTCACGCAAAGCCAGCCGGCCAAGAAACGCACTATTGCCGAAGATCCCCGCCAGCAAGGCGTGCTGGTCGGCAGCTGGGACAAATCCCCGTTCGGCCAGCGCTTCGAACATGCGCAGGGCGCGCGCGGAATCGAAAGGGAGGGGCGGGATGTGCAAATCGGGCATTGCCCGACCATAAAATCTATTCGGCCGCCGTGCGAGAAGGGATTTGCGCGGGCTTGGCGCCCGGCGGCGTCAGTCGCAACGCGGGCCGCGGGAAGCGCAAAGTCGCTTTCAGGCCTGGCATATTGTCTTCCAGAAGCAATTGCGCGTTGTGGAAATGGGCCACCGCCGCCACCAGCGACAAGCCAAGCCCGGTGCCCGGCGAATTGCGGCTGGCCTCCAGGCGCACGAACCGTTCGACCACCCGGACGCGATCCTGCGGCGGAATGCCCGGCCCGCTGTCCGCGACGCACAGATCGATGCCCGCAAAGCTCTGGCTGATCGACACCGCGACGCGGCCGCCCGATGGCGTGTATTTGATCGCGTTGTCCACCAGATTGGCCAACGCCTGCGCCACCAGGCTGCGGTTACCTTCGATGGCAGGCACGCTGGCCGCTACCAAAGTGAGAATGACGCTCTTCTCGTCGGCCAGCGGCTCGTATAATTCGCTGACGTCGCGTGCCACCGAAGTCAGATCGAGTGGCGACATGGCGCCCCGCGCCGCGCCTGCATCGGTCTCGGCAATCAGGAGCAAGGCGTTGAACGTGGCGATCAGCTGGTCGGTGTCGGCAATGGCGTGATCGATCTCGCTGGTGTCCGAGCCGGACGCCAGCAGCCGCGCCTGGGACTGCTCCAGCCGCTGGCGCAGCCGGTTCAGGGGCGTGCGCAGATCATGCGCGACGCTATCGGTGACTTCGCGGAGCCCCTTCAACAGCCGCTCGATGCGGTCCAACATGCGATTGAGATTCTCCGCCAGCACGTCGAATTCATCGGACGCGGGCGAAACCGGCACGCGCTGGGTCAGATTGCCGGCCATGATCTCGTTCGAGGCGCGATTGATCGCATCAAGCCTTCGCAGCATGTTGCGGCTCATCATGGCCCCGCCCAGAAGACCCAGAACAAGGATCAGCGCCACGGTCCAGGGCAAGGTGGTGGTGAACATGCGCTGGGTGAGGTCGCGGTCATGCACGTCCTGCGCCACCAGCAAATAGTAGTTGCCTGACTGGGGCAGCAGGAACAGGCGGCCGCGGGCGCGCCGCGTTTCAGGCACGCCATTGATCCGCCGCACATAATCGAATTCCACGAAATTTCCGGGGTTGGCGGTAATCTCGGGCCAGGTATCCAGATTGCCCGCCAGCACCCGGTGCGAGCTGTCGGTGAGAAGATAAAGCGCCTGGCCGCTATGCAGGGTACGGCTCATCACGCTTTCGCCCAATCCGCGCAAGCCCAACCGTTGATACTGCTCGGAAAGACCTGTGATCTCGGCTTCGATGATCTGGTCGGTCTGCGCGTCCATGGTGCGGCGCGTGTTCCAATAGGTAAAGAACAGCAGCGCGCTCACCGAGATGGCGAACAGCAGCACATACACAAGCACAATTCTGAAAGCTTGCGTGCGAAGGAGGCGGAAACCGGCGCGCATTGCCTCCCCTCTTTATTCCTACCTGGCCCGTATCATATAGCCCGCGCCGCGGATTGTGTGCAGCAGGGGGGTGTCGAAGCCCTTGTCGATCTTGGCGCGGAGGCGCGAGATATGCACGTCGATGACGTTGGTTTGGGGGTCGAAATGATATTCCCAGACACTCTCCAACAGCATGGTGCGGGTCACCACCTGACCGGCATGGCGCATTAAATACTCGAGCAGACGGAATTCGCGGGGCTGCAGATCGATGGCCTGCTCGGCGCGCTGGGCGGCGCGGGTCAGCAAATCCAGATCCAGGTCGCCCACCGTAAGCCGCGTCTTCACCGTCACCGGCGAACGCCGACGCATCAGGGCATCGATGCGCGCCAGCAATTCGACAAAGGCATAAGGCTTGGTGAGATAGTCGTCGCCGCCGGCCTTCAGGCCTTTCACCCGATCATCCACTTCGGACAGGGCCGACAGAAACAGCACCGGTGTGGCATTGCCATGCTCGCGCATCTCGGCAACGACACCCAGCCCGTCCATCTTGGGGAGCATGCGGTCGATGATCGCCACATCGTAAGGCCGTGACAAAGCCAGCGACAGACCGACGTCGCCGTCGGCGGCATCGTCCACCACATGTCCTGATTCCTTCAGCCCTTGAACCAGATAGCGTTGGGCTTCCAGATCATCCTCGACAACGAGAATTCGCATGCGGTGAAACTCCTTAGCGCCAATAGGGTCCGCGCCGGCGGCGTGGGTGGGGGGACTCGACCGCCACCGGCGCGGGGGGCCGGGCGGAAAGGCTTCTCGCCCCGCCGCCCGATAATCGCCTCAACTCAAATTCACGCACCGACATCCACGGCGACAAAGCGCGATCCGCCCTGACTGGAAGCGACCAGCAGCAGCACGCTCTTGCGGCCACCCTTCTGCGCCTCCGTCACGCCGGTCTGTACTTCGGCAGGGGTGTGAACCGGACGCCCGCCGACCCGTTGCACGACATCGCCGGGCTGCAGGCCTTTCTCGGCGGCGTCGCTGTTGGGATCGACCTTGGTGATCAAAACGCCGCTTGTGCTTTCCGCCAGATTGAAGGTCTTGCGTGCGTCCGGCGTCAGCGCCGCCAAGCCCAGGCCCATGGCGACGCCCGTGGCGGACGGACTCGAAGGCGTGTTCGGTATATTGGCGGCGACCTTGTCTTCCGGCCGGTTGCCGATCTCGGCCCGGATATTCTGCAGCTTACCTTGCCGCACGACTGTAAAGGTCGCGGTCTGTCCCGAAGCAACCAGCGCCACCTTGCGAGTCAGATCACGATTGTCATCGACCGCCTGGCCATTGATGGCGGTGACAATGTCGCCCTGCTCGAAGCCGGCTTTGGCCGCCGGTCCGTTCGGCACCACATCGGCAACCAGCGCACCCTTTTGATCCTTGATGCCCAGCGAGGACGCGATCTCCGGCGTCACGCTCTGGATGCTGACGCCGAGCCAGCCGCGGGAAACCTTGCCATGAGCCTGCAGTTGACCCACCACGTCGTGGATGGTCGCCGCCGGAATGGCAAAGCCGATGCCGACGCTGCCGCCGGACGGCGAGAAGATCATCGAGTTCATGCCGATAACCTGACCGCGCAGATCGAAGGTCGGACCACCGGAATTGCCGCGATTGATGGGTGCGTCGATCTGGATGAAGTCGTTATAATTGCCCGCGCCGATATCGCGGCCGATCGAGGAAACGATACCCGCGGTCACCGAATTCGAAAGACCGAAGGGATTGCCGACCGCAACGACCCAGTCGCCCACGCGCAGCTGACGGTCATCACCGAACTCCACGGTGGGCAGCGGCTTGTCGGACTTGACCTTGAGCAGTGCAATGTCGGTGGCCGGATCAGTGCCCATCAGCTTGGCTTCGAAGCTGCGGCCGTCAGGAAGCTTGACGGTGATCTTCTTGCCGTTGTCGACAACGTGATTGTTGGTGACGATCAGGCCCGTCTTGTCGATGATGAAACCCGAACCTGCGCTGATCGCCTTGTGCGGCTTCTGCGGCTGATTCTTGTTGAACTGGTTGAAAAGATCGCGGAACGGCGCGGGGATATTTTCCTGCTGATCGTCGCTGTCATTCTCGGTGGTCATGGTCTCCGACGTGATCGTCACGACGGCGGGACTGACACGTTCGACCAGATCGGCGAAGCTGAACGGCGAGGAATTTTCCAACATGCGAGGCGTGGCACGCGTGTCGTTGGCCGCCGCGAGCTGCGTCGGCCTGGCTACATCGGCGACCGGGGTGAGGCGTGTCTGGGGTATCAGAGCGAAGGCGCCAAGCCCGACCACAAGAATCGCGGCGGCGCTGCCCATTGCCAGGAGGCGGGCCCGGGTCCGGCGAAGTGCGGAATGGGGTTGCGGGGTGTTGGGATTGTCAGTCTGCATCATGCGCTCCTTAAAGCCGGCGGCCGTCCGCCCCCGGAAGACCCCACGGGCGGACTATGCGCCTGCATTCTTACTGGTTCATAACGAGTATATTACAAAATATACAGAATTACAGGGGCTCGGAATCGATCGGCCGGGCACGGCGGATCACCCAGAAGGCGATACCGCCCGCGCCAAATAATACCACAAAAGGCGCCAGCCACAGCAGATAGGTGTCGGACTGCAGCGGCGGCTTCATCAGTATGAATACGCCATAGCGGGCGACCAGATAATCCTTGATCTGCTGATCACTTTTTCCGTCCGCAATCTGCTGGCGCACCAGATGGCGCAGATCGGCCGCCAGGGTGGCGCCGGATTCGTCGATGCTCTCGCCTTGGCAGACCAGGCAGCGCAATTGCCGTTGCAGGGAGCGGGCGCGGGTTTCAGTCGCGGGATTGGTGAAGGAATCCGCCACCGGCGCTGCCGCCGCCGGCATCGACACCGTCAGCAGCAAAAGGAAAAAAACGACGCGCTTCATTCGGCGGGCTGCACGGCCGGCGACGTTGCGCCCAGCTTGACGCGCAGACGGCCCCACAGGCTGAGGAATCCGCCCGCCGCCATCACCAAGGCACCCAGCCAGATGAATGGCGCCAGCGGGCTGACATAGGCGCGGATGGTCCAGCGGCCATTACCGCGGTCATCGCCCAGCGCCAGATAAAGATCGCGCAGACCGGTCGTGCGAATGGCGGTATCCGCTGTCTCCTGGCCTTCGGCGGGATAGATCCGCTTTTCGGGCCGAAGCACCGTCACCACGCGGCTCCCATCCATCAAGGCAATCTGCGCCTGGGTCGCCTGGAAATTCGGCCCCTGTACCTGCGTAACCCCATCGAAGCGCAACGTATAAGGCCCGACATTCATTGTCTCGCCGGGTCCCACCACATCCAACGCTTCGCTGCGCCACAGGGTGGTGCCCGCTACGCCCATCAGGGTGACGCCCAGACCGGCATGCGCCAGCGCGGCTGCGAAAGCGCTGGCACGTGCGCCTTTACGCCTGATGAAGTCGAGAAGGGATGCGCCGATCAGCCAGCCCGCCACGGCAAAGGCCAGCATGCCGGTCAGGAAGCGCGGACTGGCGATGGCCAGAACCGCCACTGCGGCAACACCGGCAAGACCCAGCGCAGGCATCAAGGCGTGGAAACTGGCTTTGAGATCGCCGCGACGCCAACCCAGCTTGGGTCCGAACGGCACCAGCAACATCAGCGCCAGGAAGATCGGCGCGAAAGTCAGCGCATAGTAAGGCGGACCGACGGAAATCTTCTGACCCGTCATGGCATCGAGCCCCAACGGATACAGCGTGCCGACAAAGACTGCAGCGCAAGCACCCACCAGAAAGACATTGTTGAGAAGCAACGCGCTTTCGCGGCTCACGGTCTCGAAGGAAGCGCCGCCTTGAAGTGTCGGCGCGCGCCAGGCGAACAGGCCCAGCGCCCCACCGATGGCGACAAGGATCAGCACCATGATGAAAAAGCCGCGCGTGGGATCGGACGCGAAGGCATGCACCGACGACAGAACGCCGGAGCGCACCAGGAAGGTGCCGATCAGGCTGAGGGAAAAACCGCCAATTGCCAACAGCAAGGTCCAGGTACGAAAAGCGCCGCTTTTTTCCGTCGCCAGCGCCGAATGCAAAAGCGCGGTGGCGATCAGCCACGGCATCAGGGAGGCATTCTCCACCGGATCCCAGAACCAGAAGCCGCCCCAACCCAATTCGTAATAGGCCCACCAGCTTCCCAGCGCGATGCCGCAGGTCAGCGCGATCCAGGCAATCAACATGAAAGGCCGCGCCGCGCGCGCCCAGCCCGCTTCGCCCACCATCAGCGCAGCCGCGGCATACGAGAAAGAGGCGGAAAGCCCGACATAGCCCGCATAGAGCATGGGCGGATGGATCGCCAGGCCGGGATCCTGCAACAAAGGATTGAGGCCCGCGCCTTCGAACGGTGCCGGATCGAGGCGCAGGAACGGATTGGAAGTGAAGAGGATGAAGAGAATGAACGCTGCCGCCAGCAAACCCTGCACGCCCAGCGCCGCGCTGGTGAGCCGTGGCCCCCCGCGCCCCATCGCCGCCACCGCGCCCGCATAGAGCGACAGCACCAGCACCCAGAGCAGCATGGAGCCTTCGTGGTTACCCCATACGCCGGTGATCTTGTAGATCATCGGTTTGAGGGTATGGGAATTGTTGGCGACCGCGGCGATGGAAAAATCCGACGTCACGAAGCCCATGAGCAGTGCGCCAAACGCCAGCACCACGAACACCATCATGCCCATGGTGGAGGCCGATGCGATGGAACGCGCCAACTCAGAACTAAGCCCGGAATTTGGCGCATCGCCCCGCGCGCCCAAAAGGCCCGCAATCGCCATCACCAGCGACAGGCCCAGCGCAAAGCACAGTGCGAGCTGACCCAGTTCACCCAGCATGGGGCTCACGCAGCATGCTACTCGCCTTCTTTCCAGCGGCCCGTGCGCTTCAATGCCGCCACCAGTTCGGGCGGCATGTATTTCTCGTCATGCTTGGCCAGCACTTCGCTGGCATTGAAGGTTCCGGTGCCGTCCAGCGCGCCGGTCGCCACCACGCCCTGGCCTTCGCGGAACAAAGCCGGCAGCACGCCTTCGAAATTCACCGGCACGGTGCGCGCGCCATCGGTGACGACAAAGCGGACATCGGCGCCGGCGCCGTGATGCACGCTGGCTTTTTCCACCAGGCCGCCAATGCGGAAAGCGATACCGGGTTCGACATGCTTGGTGGCGATGTCGCTGGGGCTGTAGAAATAGAGCACGTTATTGCCAAGCTGATAGACGATCGCCACGGCCAAAACGCCGCCTGCCGCGACCAGTGCGGCGGCGAAATAAAGGCGGCGGCGCTTTTTGGCGTTCATCGTGTCTCAGTGACTGCTGCGGTGAAGGATTTCATCCGCCAGACCCGTGTCATAATTCAGGCCATCCGGCGTCAGCGCGATCTGGTGCGGCCATTCGGACTTGATCATGCCCTTGCGCGTGAGCGCATTCCACACCGCCTGGTTCTCCAGGCCGGTGGCGTCGCGCCCCGAGACGGTGGCGTCGCCCAGGTGAAAATGATCGCCATGCGCGTTCGGAAACTGGGTGATGAGGATATCGCCATTGGCCTGGGGGCTGGCGGCGCCGGGAATGCGCACAATCGCCTGCAGCAGGGTCAAGGTGCGCAGCTGCAGCGGATTGAGCTTTGCGGGATTGTTTCTTGGCGGCATCGACGACCCGAAAATGAGAACGGCCGGACCTTACAGCCCGGCCGCCCCCGACAAAAGAAGTCAGATCGTCCTAGTGGCGCCAGTGCCGGCCGCCATGACCCCAGCCACGACCGCCGCCGCCAAAGCCGAAGCTGAAACCCACGCTGGGTCCGTAAGAGGGTCCATAATAGGGATAATAGGGGTACGGATATCCAGGGCCATAGCCATAATAGACCGGCGGCGGCGGGGGACCGTAATAGCCGCCCGGGCCCGGCGGCGGGCCATAGGCAGGCGGGCCATAGGCGTAGGTGGCGTCGCCCGGTCCGTTATCGGCTTCGCCCATGCAGGCGTAATAGGCGGAGGCATAGTCGTTCTCGACATCGGCCGCCGCGCGCCGGGCATTGTCGGCGCCGACGGCAGTTCCGCCGATCAGGCCCGCGCCCGCGCCGATGGCGGCACCCGCCCCGGCATTGCCGGCCGCGCCGCCGATGAGAGCGCCCACGGCCGCGCCACCCAGGGTACCAAGGATAGTGCCGTTCGCCTGTTCATGACCGGCAGCCTGGCCTGGCGTGACATAGCCGGTGCGCGCTGCCGCGTCGCGGCGGCAGAACAGATCGCGCGAGCGCTGATCCTGCGCCGTGCGCTGCGGGGCCGCGCGCTGGTCGTCACGCCGGTCCTGGGCATCGGACCGGTCGTCATAACCGCGGTCGTCATAATTGTTGTCGGGATTGGACAGTTGCGCCGGCGGACCATCGGGCGCGGCGTTGGATTGCGCGAATGCCGTGGCGCTCATCAGCGCCAGGGTCAACGCGGCCAAACTTGCAGTACGGATCATGACATCGCCTCTCGGAATTCCCCTTCCAGGTATAGCGATTGTGCGGCGCTTCAAGTTGCAACCGCAAGGATGAAATTTCCAATATTTCGGAACTTGACCTTGCTCCGTTCATCCCACGTTCAGGTGCAATCGCTCCTGATGACGTTGATTTCTGACTGTTCAAGCAGCGGCGCTTAGCGCCGCGCGGGCGCGGCGGCGAATGAGTTCCGCCTCTTCGGTGCTGATCAGGATGGCGGCGACATCGGCGCCATATTGCAGCTGGGATTCGATCGTCGCCCGCTTTTCGCCGCTGCTGCTTCTCAATTCGCGGATGGCATCTTCGACATAGCGGCGCAGATGATTGGAGGCTTCTTCCAGCGCCGTTCTCTGCTTGGCGGCAAAGGACCCGGCGGCAGCAAAATGGCGCGTTCCCGCGACCAGCTTGGCATAGCTGAGCCCCAGGGCGCGCTTTTCGGCACTGGCGGGTCTTGCGAAATCGCCGGAACCCTTTTGCATCGGCAACGCCGCATTCAATTCCTTGGCGACGCGGTCCATGAAACCGTCCATCACTTCGCCGATGGCGGCGCGGTCCTTCAAGAGGCGCTGGCCCCATTCGCCGTCGCGGCGCACTTCGATTTCCTTCACAACGGCGCTGGACAGTTCCGCAAAGCCGCTCACCTGCGTCACCAGCATGTCCGCATCGAAAATCGGATGACGCGCCGCCATGATGGCGGCCTTCATCGCGTCCATGCGCCCGAACAAGATTTCACCCACCAGGCCCATATCGGTCTTGGAGATCAATGCGTCGCTGGTTTGACGGGACACCATCATGGGCAAGCGCAGTGCTTCCCAGGGCCGCTGCAACCGGTTCATCGTCACCACGGCGACAAAGGGGGCGACATCGGGATTGCGCACGATCAGCGCGTCATAGCTTTCGCGCAATTGCCAGAGAATATCCTCGGTTAGATGCGGCAATGGCCGGGGCAAGCGCGCCTGCACCTTCTCCATCTCCTCGCCTTCGCTGAGCAGCAGAGCCATTTCACGCGCATCGGCGATTTCATCCGCGCTCATTCCTTTTGGCGATCCGCCCAGCGCCGTGCGCATCGCGGCGCCGGCTCTGGCCCAGAAAGGCCTTGTATGGGCGTGCGCGTCGTCCAGCTTGCCGGACAGGATCAGCGTCTTGGCGGTGCGGAAATAGTTTTGCGTTTCTTCCGGCAGCAGAACGCCGCTCAGCCAGGTCCAGACTGGCATCACGCTGGCGCGCGCGATCACGGCCTTGTGCTTGATCTTGCGAGGCTGAGAATCCAGCAAATCCTCGAAGGGCTGGCAGAACAGGCGCAGCGGTGTCTGGGTGCGGCTCGACTGCCCCAACGACGGGCGCAGGCCGCGCAGGATGACATCGTGCGGCAGTTCATGGCCATCCATCAGGCGATCCATTTCGATCGCCTGGGCGAGTTTGTTCGCTGCCATTTCAGGCAGCTTTCCCAGAAGGCTTTGCAACAGGATGGATTTGTCGTCGGTCAAGATCTACTCAACGCACGCCGTTTCTGCTGTCTACGTTAGCGGCGGTATCGTTAACGCGACCTTTGCGGCTACTGGATTGCAGGCAGGGTCAGACGGGCTTCAAGTCCCCCCAGGGGCGAGGCGTCCAGAGTCAAAGAACCCGCGTAAAGCTTGGAAATATCCCGCACAATGGCCAAGCCCAATCCGGTGCCCGGCACGCTTTCGTCCAGACGTTCGCCCCGCGTCCCCACCCTGGTCCGGTCCTGGGGGGTCAGGCCCGGCCCGTCATCCTCAACCGTAAGCGTAAAGCGGGCGCCTTCGCGCAAGGCCCGCACCATCACCCGCGCGCCGGCCCATTTGCAGGCATTGTCCATCAGATTGCCCGTCATCTCTTCCAGGTCCTGGCGTTCGCCGCGGAAGTAAAGATCGGGCGGGCAATCCCAGTCGATAGTGATGTCGCGTTCCGCATGGATGCGCGTGAGAACCCGCGCCAGATCCGACAGCACCGGCGCCACTTGCGTCCGGTTGCCCAGCACATTGATGCTGCCGGCGGCGCGGGCGCGGGCAAGATAATGATCGACCTGGCGGCGCATGGTGTCGACTTGGCGGCGCACCTGGTCCGCCAACGGGCCCGGCTCCGCTTCCGCTTCGCTGGTCAGCACGCTGAGCGGCGTCTTGAGGAAATGCGCCAGGTTGGAGACATGGGTGCGGGCGCGGCCCACCACTTCGTTGCTGTGCTCGATCAGGGAATTGAGTTCGGTGGCGAGCGGCGCGATCTCGGCGGGGAATTTGCCTTCCAGATTCTGCGCACTGCCGTCACGGATGCGCGCCAGCGCGTCCTTCAATTTGCGCAGCGGCAACAGACCCACGCGGACCTGCAGGAAAACGGCCACCACCAGGCCGAGACCCAGCAAAGCGAAAGACCAGATCAAGGTGCCATTGAAGGACGCGCTGTCGGCATCCACCGTCGCCAGATCGCCCGCCACCAGGAAGGTGTAAGCGCGGGTATCGCTCTTGTCCGGCGTGGCGGAGACGGGAAACTCCACCCGCCGCGAGAGGACGCGCAGATGCTGGTTCTCCGGCCCGACGGCGAACCCATAACTGATGGCGCCGCGTCTCACATTGCCGGCGACGTTCAACACCTGGTCGAACAGTGAACGGGAAATCTGCGCGCCCGGTCCGCCCGCCAATGGCTTGATCTGATAATAAAGGCCGGAATAGACGCGATCGAACTGATGATTGACGAAACGATCCTGCAGGACCACACCGCCATCGGCATCCGGTTCGGCGGCGGCGATCAGTCCATCCATGTCTGCGGCAAGACGGGCATCGAAACTGCCTTCGGCCGCGTTGCGGAAAGCATTGGACAGGACCACGCCGCCCACCACCAGACCCAGCATGGTCCAGATCGCCGCCGCAGCGATCAGCCGGGCAGCGAGTGAGTTAAGCCGGAAGATGGCTGGTCCCAAGCGCGGGATCTTCCAGGCTGTAGCCCAGGCCGCGCACGGTCTGGATCAGGTTGGCATCGAGCTTCTTGCGCAGCCGGCCCACGAAAACTTCGATGGTGTTGGAATCGCGGTCGAAATCCTGATCGTAGAGATGCTCCACCAGTTCGGTCCGCGACACCACTTTGCCCCGGTGATAGGCGAGATAGGCCAAGAGGCGATATTCCAGGCTGGTGAGCTTTACGGGATTGCCGTCCAAGGTGACGCGGCTGGCGCGGGTGTCGATATGCAGCGGACCGATGTCGATATCGGCGGTGGCGAAGCCGGCGGCCCGACGCAAAAGCGCGCGCAGCCGCGCCAGCAATTCTTCGGTGTAAAAAGGCTTGGCAAGATAATCGTCGGCGCCGGCATCGAAGCCCGCCACCTTGTCGCTCCAGCGGTCGCGCGCCGTGAGGATCAGCACCGGCATCATCTTGCCGGCCTTGCGCCATTTCTCCAGCACGCGCACGCCGTCGAGTTTCGGCAGGCCCAGATCCAGCACCACCGCGTCATAGGGTTCGGTGTCACCCAGAAAATGACCTTCCTCACCATCGGACGCGGCATCGACGACATAGCCGGCTTCGCCGAGCGCCTTTTTCAAAAGGCGCTGCAGATCCTTGTCGTCTTCCACCACCAGAATGCGCATCGTTCCCCTAGCGCTCGCGACGCCCGCCGCCGCGTCCACCAAAATCACCACGTCCGCCGAAATCGCCGCGACCACCGAAACCGCCACGACTGCCGAAATCACGGCGCCCGCCAAAATCTTCACGTCCACCGAAGCCGCCGGGGCGGTCGCCAAAATCACGGCGGCCGCCGAACCGATTACCATAATCGCCACCACGCTCAGGTCCAGACCTGTCAAAGTCGCGGCGCTCGGATTGCGGCGTCGGGATGGACGGCGCGGGCGTGAACTCGCGACGCCGTCCCGGGCCATCGAAATTGTCGCGCCCCGGCGAAGCACCCAGCACCCGCCCGGTGCGCGCGTCGGTATCGAGCCACTCCACGCGTCCGTCGGGCCGCATCCATTTCAAATGATAATGCTCGGAGCCGCCCGGGCCTGCTGTGGGACCGTCCGCGTCATAAAACTCGCCAGGATGAGATCGTCGCACCTCTGGAAGAATCCGGTCCAGCGGTTGCACGCCGGGCGCGCGATCTTCCATGCGTCGGCCTTGGGCCGAAACCGGTCCTGAGAGACCGATGGCCAAAGCCGCTACCAGAAGAACAAAGCCAAGGCGCATGGCCACTTTTTAGCCTTTTTCAAATGAACCTCAAATGAACGCTTCGGCCAGAACGCGTTCAGCCGGGCTTTCCTAGATTACGCCCCATGGACGGGATCGCTCCTGTCCTGACGATTAAGGAGATGACCATGTTGAACAAGAAGATCCTTCTGGCCGCCGCCGCTCTGGCCCTGTCAAGTCTGGCGGGTTCTGCCAATGCCGCGCCCTGGGACCATCGCGCCGACCGGTTCGACCACCGCCCTGGTCCGGTGGCGCGCCATGATTTCCATCGCCCCTATATGGAGCGCGTCCGCATCTATGACACGCTCCGCTTCCGCCACTATCGCGGCATCGGCGACCCCTACTTCGTCCGCGGACATTATGTGGTGCGCACCATCAATCGCTTCGGCCGCACCGTGTTCGTGGAAGTGAACCCCTATACCGGCGCCTTCGTGGGAGAATTCCGGATTTGATGACGAATTGAATCAGAGCTTGCGCGCAGCACCCATGGTTTGCCCCTCCCCATAGGGTACTGAGCTGTCAAGGAAGAGCCCGCACTTCTCCCGAGGTGCGGGCTCTTCACATTTTTGTTTCCCCCATCTGTATGCCACGCGGGCAAGCCCGCTAGCAGACATCTTCCCCCGCCAGCGGCTTCGCCTAGCTGCCCGCTACGCGGGCGTTCGGCCGCCGAAAGCTCCGCTGGAGCTTTCGCTACTCGGCCTCATGGGGAAGAAAGCCACGGCCAAGACGAAAGAGCGCCTATTGCAGCCTGCCCAGGCCCGCCTCCCCCACGTGCGCGCAGCGCACTGGTGGGGGAGGTGGCCGTAGCAGCGCTTGCGATGCGAAGGCCGGAGGGGGAATTCAAAAAGCCTTGAAACTGCCGTAAATTTCAACGATTTGTAGCGCCATGCCGAAACGCCAGGACCCGCCGCCGCTTCAGGATGTGATGCGTGAAATCCTGCGGATATTCGATCGCATGGTGCCGGGCCTCACCATCGCGCTGACCGCCCTGGTGGTGCCGGCCTCGTTGATCTATCTCCTGCCATCCTTCCTGGGACTTTTCGCGCCGGCGCCCGATCCAGCCGTCGATCTCTACACCGTCAACCGGCCGATGGCGTTCACCTTCCTGGATGTCGATGGCAACGATGTCGGCCATCGCGGTGCCGTGGTCGGCCAGCGCCTGAAGCTGGAACAGATGCCCGCCTATCTGCCTGCCGCGTTCATCGCCATGGAAGACCGGCGTTTCTATTCCCACAACGGCATCGATCTGCGCGGCTTGTTGCGCGCCTTGTATCTAGACGTGCGCGCCAGACATTTCGTGGCGGGCGGTTCGACCATTTCCCAGCAGACCGCCAAGATCGTCTACACCCAGCAAGAGCGCACCATGTCGCGCAAGCTCTCCGAACTGATGAATGCGGCGGGGCTGGAAAAAGCGCTGAGCAAGAAACAGATCCTCGAGCTTTATCTCAACCGCATCTATCTGGGTTCGGCCGCCTATGGCGTGGACGGCGCCTCGCAAGTCTATTTCGGCACGTCGGCACATAATCTGACGTTGGCACAGGCTGCGATGCTGGCGACATTGACCCGTGCCCCTTCGGTCTTTTCGCCGCGCCGCGACCTGCTCAAGGCGCAGCAGCGCGCCAGCCTGGTGCTGGACGCGATGCAGCAGACGGGCGCCGTCACCGAAGAAGCCGCCGCCGATGCCCGCGCCCATCCGGCTGTGATCATCGATCGCACCATTCTGGACGCGCGCAATTATTTCCTCGACACCGCCGCCGATCAGGCCAAGCAGATGGCGGCCCAGGCGGGCGCCAAGCCCGATGCCGATCTGATTGTCCACACCACCTTGGAGCCGAAGCTGCAGGAAGGCGCGCGAGAAGCCGCCACGCGCGTGATCGCGAAATCCGGCAAGCGCACCCGCACCCAGGAAGCCGCCGTGGTGATGATGAAACCCGATGGCGCCGTCGCGGCGCTCTTGGGCGGCATCGACTACCAGAATTCGGTGTTCAATCGCGCGGTGCAGGCGCGCCGTCAACCCGGTTCGGCCTTCAAGCCTTTCGTTTATTTGGCGGCGCTGGAAGATGGCATTTCCCCCTGGGATGTGCGCGACGACGAAGCGGTCGATATCAACGGCTATCAGCCGCAGAATTTCGGCAACCATTATTACGGCACTTTGACCCTGGCCGATGCGTTGGCGCATTCGGTCAACACCATCACCGTCAACCTGGCCCAGGAAGTCGGCGTCAAGAAAGTCGTCGATGTTGCCAAGCGCGTGGGCATCGTCTCGCCGCTGGAGCCGAACGCCTCCTTGCCGCTGGGCACCAGCGAAGTGACGCCGCTGGAGCTGACCGCCGCCTATGCCGCCTTCGCCAATGGCGGATTGCGCGCCGATCCCTATTTCATTACCGAGGTGGATGCAGGTGGCAAAATTCTGTATCGCCGCGCCGCGCCTAAGCCCCAGCGCGTGATCGACGCCGCTATCGACCGCGATCTGCTGGCGATGCTGTGGAATGTGGTGGTCGCGGGCACGGGGACCAGCGCCTCGCTGGGGTCCCGCGAAGCGGCAGGCAAGACCGGCACCACGCAGAATTCCCAGGATGCCTGGTTCGTCGGCTTCACCACCGATTATGTGACGGCGGTGTGGGTCGGCAATGACGACAACTCGCCCACCCGTGGCGTCACCGGGGGCACGCTGCCGGCGCAAATCTGGAAAGCCGCGATGCTGACGGCCGAAAAGGGCCTGCCGCTCCACGGCCTCAACCGTTCGCCGCCCGAACCGGCGCATATCGATGAACTTCTGGCGTCCGAACCTTCCGGACAGGTCACGGTCGGCGACGATGAATCCACCGGAGCCGTGGCACGCGCCGAGCCGCCACCGGAAGCCGACAGGCCGCGTCACCGCGATGGATTCGACCGCGTTCTCGGCTGGTTGTTCGGGCGCGATGATGATCGCGCGCGCGCGCCGGAGAGGCCGGCGCGCTAGTTTTTTGATTTCCCCCTCCGCCCTTCACATCGCAAGCGCTGCTACGGGCACCTCCCCCGCCAGCATGCTTCGCATGCGCGGGGAGGCGGACCTGGGAACGCTTCGCAATGAATGCGTGCGTGCTATAAGCGGATATGCGCTTTCTGATCGCCATACTTCTTTCGATCTTGATCACGCCCGCGATGGCGGCGCCCAGCACGCACATCACCTTCGTGACGGATTGGAAGGCGCAGGCCGAGCATGGCGGCTTTTACCAGGCGCTAGCCAAGGGGCTTTATGCCAGGCGCGGCCTGGACGTCACCATCCGGGCCGGCGGACCGCAAGTGAATGTGCCGCAACTGCTGGCGGGCGGGGCGGCTGATTTCGGGATCGGCTCCAACGGCTTCATCGCCCTCAACATCGTGAAGCAGAATGTGCCGCTGCGCGTCGTGATGGCGATCTTCCAGAAAGACCCACAGGTTCTGATGAGCCATCCGCGCCGCGATCTCACATCGCTGGAGGAAATGCGCGGCCGTCCGATTCTGATTTCGGATGGCGCGATGACCAGCTTCTGGCCCTGGTTGAAGGCGCGCTGGAAATTCAGCGACAGTCAGATCCGCAAATACACCTTCAACCTGGCGCCGTTCCTGGTCGATCCCAATGCCATCCAGGAAGGCTATCTCACCAGCGAGCCTTTCACGGTGCAGCAACAGGCGCATTTCGTGCCCAAGGTATTCCTGCTGGCCGATTACGGGTATCCCGGCTATGCCAACATGGTGTTGGTGCCGCAGAAATGGATCGACACCAATCCCAAGGCGGTGCAGGCCTTTTACGATGCCACCCGCGACGGCTGGCTGGATTATCTGAACGGCGATCCGAAGGCAGCCAATGCGCTGATCAAGCGCGACAATCCCGACATGACGGACGCCATCATCGCTCAGTCGATCGAGAAGATGAAGCGATACCAGCTTGTCGCGGGCGGCGATGCGCCGGCCTTTGGCGTGGGCGGCATGACGGACAAACGCTGGCGCGAATTCTATCAGACAATGCAGAGCGTGGGGATCTATCCCAAGGGGATGGATGTCACCAAAGCCTATGACCTCCGCTTCATGCGGCAAGCTTTCCAGAATTTCAAATGACGCTTCTGACGCTGAACAATGTCGGCAAGCGCTTCGACAATGGCACCGAAGCGCTGGCGGCATTGAACTTCTCTGTTGCCGAGGGTGAATTCATTTCGCTGCTGGGTCCCAGCGGCTGCGGCAAATCCACGGCGTTGCGCCTGATTGCAGGACTGATCGCACCGGACAGCGGCGACATCGCCTGGGCAGGCGCACGCCCGGAATTGGGTTTCGTTTTTCAGGAACCCACCTTGATGCCCTGGGCCGACGCACAGACCAATGCGCGCTTGCCGCTCGATCTGAAAAACCTGCCCCGCACCGACGCGGATGTGCGTGCACAGGCCGCGTTGGCACGGATGGGATTGAAGGATTTCACCGGCGCTTTCCCGCGCGAATTGTCCGGCGGCATGAAGATGCGGGTTTCCATTGCCCGCGCATTGGCAGCCGGCCCCAGGATTCTGCTGATGGATGAGCCCTTCGCGGCACTCGACGAACCCACCCGCGAAGCCCTGAATGACGATCTGTTGCGCCTTGCGCGCGAGGATCGCATCACCGTGATCTTCGTCACCCACAGCGTGATGGAGGCAAGCTATCTGTCGGACCGCGTGCTGGTGATGTCGCCGCGCCCGGGCAGGATCAAATCCGAAATCACTTTGCCGCCCGGCCCCCGCGACCGTCTTTCGATCAGTTTCTCCGAAGGCCTGCGGCGGGTGACCAGCGCTTTGCAGGAAGCGGCATGACGCGCCTCTTCAACATTCTGTTGCCGCTTGTCCTGGGCCTGGTCTTCCTCGCCATTTGGGACGGCGTCGTGTCGGCGCGTCACATCCCGCCCTATGTCCTGCCCGCGCCCAGCGCCATCGCTCATGCGCTGGCGAATAATTTTCCATCCCTGATGGCGTCACTGCTTTCCACCTTGATCGTGACCCTGGAAGGGTTCATCGCCGCCTGGATCGCGGGCGTGGGCCTGGCCATCGCGTTCAGCCAGAGCCGCATGGTCGAACGGGCGCTCTATCCCTATGCTGTGGTGCTGCAGGTGACGCCGGTGGTGGCGATCGCGCCGCTGATCCTGATCTGGGTGGGCTTCGACCATATCAATGCGGCACTCGCGTTGATCGCGGCGCTGGTGGCGTTCTTCCCCATTTTGTCCAACACGACACAGGGCCTGAAATCCGCGGACTTCAACCTGGTGGATCTGATGCGCCTTTACGGCGCCTCGCGCTGGCAGATCCTGCGGCGCCTGCGCCTGCCCACCGCCCTGCCGCATCTGCTGGGTGCAATGAAGATCGCGGGCGGGCTTTCGCTGATCGGTGCGGTGGTCGCGGAATTCGTTGCCGGGTCCGGCACCGCCACCGGTCTGGCGTGGCGGATCGTCGAAGCGGGCAATCGGCTGGAGATTGCCACCCTGTTCGCGGCCCTGCTGCTGCTCGGGCTTCTGGGCATCGCCATTTTCGCGGCATTTTCTCTTTTGGAATGGGCACTTCTACGGCGCTGGCACGAAAGCGCGCTGCGTCAACAGTTATAATACATATAATTAGTGTATTATATATAAAACTACATATATGTAATGTTGAAGTATTGATTTTGCAGCCGCGAAATGTGATTTAGCGGCCATGGCCCTCCCTGTCCTGAAAATTCTCACCGCCAACCAGCTGCGCACCGGCGATGTGCTGTATTGGCGGGCGGGCGACTGGGTCGACAGCCTGGCCGGTGCGGAGGTCTTTGCCGATGACGCCGCCGCCGAAGCGGCGCTGGCCAGCGCGCAGGCATTCGTTGCCGCCAATCAGGTGGTAACGCCTTATCTCTTCGACGTGCGCCAGACCAAAACGGGCTTCGTTCCGGTCAAGGAACGCGAAGTCATCCGCAGCCTGGGGCCCAGCGTGCGCCCCGACACCGGCAAGCAAACCTCGCATGTATAGATATGACGAATTTGATGCCCGCTTCGTGGCGGAGCGGACGGAGCAGTTCCGCCATCAAGTCGAACGCCGCCTGTCCGGTGCGCTGACCGAAGACCAGTTCAAGCCGCTCAGGCTGATGAACGGTCTCTATCTGCAGCTTCACGCCTACATGCTGCGCGTGGCCATTCCTTACGGCACCTTGTCCAGCCGGCAACTTCGCAAGCTGGCCCATATCGCCCGTAAATATGACAAGGGCTTCGGCCATTTCACCACCCGCACCAATATCCAGTTCAACTGGATCAAGCTGGTCGATGTGCCCGACATTCTGGCCGAACTCGCCGAGGTCGAGATGCATTGCATCCAAACCTCCGGAAACTGCATCCGCAATGTCACGGCCGATCAATTCGCGGGCGCCACGCCGGAAGAAATCGAGGATCCCCGCCCCCTGGCCGAGATCATCCGGCAATGGTCAAGCCTGCATCCCGAATTCGTTTTCCTGGCGCGTAAGTTTAAAATCGCGGTGGGCGCCTCGCCGCATGACCGCGCCGCGCTTCTGTACCACGACCTGGCGGTGGAGATCATCCGCAACGCCCAGGGCCGCACCGGCTACAAGGTGCTGGCGGGCGGCGGCATGGGCCGTACGCCTTACATCGCGCAGGTGATGTCCGAGTTCGTCGAGCGCGAGGATATCCTGGCGTATCTGGAAGCGGTGCTGCGGGTCTATAATCAGGACAGCCGCCGCGACAACATTCACAAGCAGCGCATCAAGATCCTGGTCAACACCATCGGCGTGGAGGAGATGCGCGCCCGCGTCGCCCGTGAATTCGATGAGATCAAGCGTTCCGGCAGCCTGCAATTGCCGGCCGAGGAATTGGTGCGGATCGCGGCTTATTTCGCGCCGCCGGCATTTGAAATACTGCCCGATGCCATGCCATCGGGCGATGCGGCGTTCGAGAATTGGAAAAAATCCAATATCCACGCGCATCGCGCGCCAGGCCATGCCATCGCCACCATTTCCTTGAAAACCATCGGCCAGGTGCCGGGCGATGCCAGCGCGGCCCAGATGGACACACTGGCCGATCTGATGGA
The DNA here is from genome assembly GCA_040389405.1 of Pseudomonadota bacterium. Lineage (GTDB taxonomy): Bacteria > Pseudomonadota > Alphaproteobacteria > Micropepsales > Micropepsaceae > Rhizomicrobium. Next base: position 1,355,763 of record JAZJZY010000003.1, read on the forward strand.
CGCGTTCGGGATTCCGGAAATTCGCGTCAGCCACGAACAGAATCTTGTGTTGCCGCATGTCCGGCAGAAAGATCTGCCTGCGATCTTCGCCCGACTGCAAGAATTGGATCTGGCCGCGCCCAATGCCGGCCTGATCACCGACATCATCGCCTGCCCGGGGCTTGATTATTGCGATCTCGCCAATGCCCGTTCCATCCCGGTGGCGCAGGACATCGCCAAGCGCTTCGCCGATCTCAAGCGCCAACAGGATATCGGCGAACTCAAGATCAAGATTTCCGGCTGCATCAATGCCTGCGGCCACCACCATGCCGGTCATATCGGCATCCTGGGCGTCGACAAGAAGGGTGTGGAATTCTACCAGCTGCTCTTGGGCGGATCCGGTGCGGAAGATGCCAGCATCGGCCAGATCATGGGTCCGGGCTTCGGCGCGCATGAGATCGCCGACGCGGTGGAACGGGTGGTGGATCTTTATTTGAAGGAGCGCGCGCCGGGCGAGCGCTTCCTGGATACCTATCGCCGCGTCGGCATGGAACCGTTCAAACACATCGCCTATCAGGAACAGATGAATGCCGCTTATAACGGTTGACGGCTTTCGCGAAGACGCATTCGCGCCGCTGGGTGACGACATTCCGTTGCCGGACGGCGCGGTCCTGGTTTCGCTGTCCCGCTTCCTGGCGGAACGCGACGCCTTGATCGCCCGCAATGCCCCCATCGGCGTGCGATTGAAATCCGATCAGTCGCCGGAGCAGTTGGGCGACGATGTGCATCGCCTGTCCCTGGTCGCTCTGGAATTCCCGAAATTTCGCGACGGCCGGGCTTTCTCCTGGGCACGCCTGTTGCGCACCCGTCTCGGCTTCACGGGCCAGGTGCGTGCCGTTGGCGATTTCCTCTATGATCAGATCGCCTATCAGCGCCGGGTCGGCTTCGACGAATGGGAGGTCGCAGAAGGCTTTACGCCCGACGACCTGCATCGCGCGCTGGGTGAAATCACCAATGTCTATCAGCCTTCCGCCGATGGGCGGAAAACCATACGCGAACTGCGCGCCTCTGCCTGACAGCGGCCGCGCCCTTACATTTGCACTCAATCTCGCCGAACCTGAACGCAGCATGAATGGCAAAAATTTCATGCGGACACCCACTTGATCGGCGGTATCCGGGACACGTCGCCTGTAAGTTATCCGCGCATTTTCAGGATGGATATTTCATGCGCAAAGCTCTCATTCCCACCCTTGTCTCTTTGGCGCTGTGCGGCGCAGCCACCGCCACGCTTGTCGCCACCAATGCACGTGCCCAGACCGCTCCCCGCAAACCGGTGATGGTTGCATTGGTCGCGCCTGGAACCATGCTGGCCCAGAGCACGCCGATGCAGGCCAACAATCGCGACATGCCGTCACCTGCGGAGATGACCGCGCAATTCAAGCAGATGTGCGAAGACCAGTATGCCCGCCAGGCAGGTCGGATGGCCTATCTGGAAGCGCGACTTAGTTTGACCGCATCCGAACAACCGATCTTCGCGCGCTGGAAAGGGATCAAGCTCGATATCGCCAAGCGCCAATCCGCCGATTGCGGCCAGCACATCGCACGCCCCGATCGCAAACGGTCCACGCCGGTCGAACACATGAGCCGCGAGCAGGACATGTTGAAGAAGCGGCTCGCCGAACTCGACACCGAGCACCCGGCGCTTGCCGCATTGTATGACGCACTGACGCCCAAACAGCGTGAGGCCTTCTCGGGCGACGGCCGCATGATGGCCCGTGGCGGCATGATGGATCGCGGCATGATGCGCGGGGGACCGATGGAGATGGGCGATCGCCTGCCACCGCCGCCGCCACAATAATTGCAGGAATTCCGCCCAGCAGAGCGTCACAGAGATTACACAAAGGGGCCCGCGGGATGCGGGGCCCTTTTTTTCTTGTCATCGCCCCCCGCTTGGCCCAAAGAGGCGCCGTTCAAATTCAGGATGCCCGGCGATGAACGCTCCCGTCCGCTTCGACACGCTGCCGCGCTACGCAACAGCAGCCAAGGCGATCGAAAGCCTCAAACCCAGCGAACCGCTGTATCTGGTGCGCCCAAAGAAATTCGCCGCAGCCGCAAAGCAATTTCTCGAAGGATTTCCCGGCGATGTCCTGTATGCGGTGAAGGCCAACCCCCATCCGATCGTGGTCGACCAATTGTGGCAGGCGGGTATCCGCCATTTCGATACCGCTTCACTGGGCGAAATCGAGATCATCAAGGCCATCGCCCCCTCGGCCATCTGCCACTTCATGGCGCCAGTACGTCTGGCCGGTCAGGCCAAGGCGGCGTTTGAAAAGCATGGCGTGACCGATTTTGTCGTGGACAGCGAATCCGAACTCAGCAAACTTCTGGCCGAAACCGGCAACGCCAAGAAGCTGCGTATCTTTGTGCGGCTGGTGGCGCAGCTGGGCGGCGCGCTGCTGGAAATGTCCAGCAAGTATGGCTGCCTGCCCGACGAAGCCGCCAAGTTGCTGAAGCGCGTGAAGGCGTCGGGTGCCCAGCCTTGCCTGACTTTCCATGTCGGCTCGCAATGCCTGTCGCCGTTCTCCTATGCCCAGGCGATTGAGATCGCGCAGCGCACCGTCAATCTATCCGGTGTGCAGATCGTGGCGCTGGATATCGGCGGCGGTTTCCCGACCGCTTATGCCGGCGAAGAGCCACCGCCTTTCCATTGGTATTTCGACATGATCAAGGAGGCCCTTTCCAATCTCGGGCGGCCGGACCTGAATGTCATGTGCGAACCGGGACGCGCGCTGGTGGCCCAGGGCATCTCGCTGGTGACCCAGGTGGTGATGCGCCGCGGCGACCGGATTTATCTCAATGACGGCATTTACGGCAGCTTCGACGAGCAACGCTTCCCCGGCTTCGACGAGAATTATCCGCCGACCGCCATCACGCTTGATGCCAAGGGCAACGCAAAGACCCTATCGGACGAGAGACGCCCGTTCCGCGCGTTCGGTCCCACCTGCGATTCCGCCGATGTGCTGCCTCGTCCCCAGATGCTGCCCGACACTGTCGCCAATGGCGACTTCGTGCTGTTCGACGCGATGGGCGCCTATACCGTGTCGTCGCGCTCGCCCTTCAACGGTTATTACCCGGACAGCTGGGCGATCGTCGAAGACTAGTTTGGCGGTGACGGAGGCGACGGCGGAAGGCCGCCCTGGGGATCGATTCCGGCTTGTGCGAGATCCCGTGCCACTCTGGCCTGGATGCGGTATTTCAGTGTTTCGGCCGCGCGGCGGATATCTGCATCGCCGTGACGATCCGCAGTTTCGGTATCGCGCTCCGCCAGCGCCTGCCGGACAGCGGCCCGGATTGCCTCGTCATCCGCCCGTGCGTGCCGTTCACGCGAATGCCTGCTCTGGCGCGTGCCGTCGGAATGGATGATGTCGCCGCTTCCCGCGATGGAGGTCTCGATCTTCTTCGGTTCGTTGCGCAAGGTCACATCGCCAGACCCTTCGATCTCGACCTTCAACGCATCACGGGGCGCGATTTCCACGTTGCCGCTGCCGTGAATGCCCACATTGACGATATCGGCGGCCAGGCGGCCCAGCTTCATGTCACCTGAGCCTTCGACCGACACAGTCAGATTGTTCGTCGTACCGGCCGCTTCGAGATCGCCGGAACCGTCGCCGACAACATCGACACGCGATGCATCCTGGGGCGCGATTTCGACGTTGCCGCTGCCATTGATTTCCACATGCGCGCTTTTGGTGGTGAGCCCGCCCAACTTGACGTCACCGGATCCTTGCAAATCGACGTCCAGCGTGCCGGCGCTGCCGGTGGCAGTGACATCGCCCGAGCCGGCCACCCGGACCGTCAGGTGCTCGACCTTGCCGTCCGCTTGTATGCTTCCAGAGCCTTCGATTGTGAGCTTCGTGTCGGACTGTGAAAGTCCGGCAAGGTGCATGTTGCCGCTGCCGCGTTGCTCGAAGGTGCGGAAGGCGCGGCCCGGCAACGTCACTTCAAGGCGCGGTGAATTGCCAAAACGGAAATTGCTTCGGCAATCGATCCCCACCACACCATCCCGGACATAGACATGGGAGACCAGAGCGGGATCACCTTTGATCACCAGCTGATCGCCGCTGCCGGCCCGGTAATAGGCATCGGCGTGCATGTCCACCGCAACCCGGTCTCCGCCGCCATCCCAAGGCAGGGTGCGGCTAGTAGCGGTGGACGCACCGGCGACATCACAGCGCGGCTGGCCAAAGGGGCCGAAGCCGATAATGGCATCGCCGACAGCATCCCCACCCAGCGCAAAGGCGCCACCCAGACAAACGGCGGAAACGGCGAAACCGGATATCGCGATCACTGCGAGCTTGCTGCGCATTAGAGCGTCTCCTGATCCAATTCATGGGCGATCCGGGCGCGGATGCGTGCCTTCAGCTTGTCCTTGGCGCGCTCCACCTCGTCGCGGTCCTGGTCACTGTCGTTGTCACTGTCATTGTCCAGCGCCTCCAGAACGGCGGCCCGTATCGCGGCGTCATCGGCGCTTGCGTGCCGCTCATGCGACCGGCCACCCTGCCTTGTGCCATCCGGATGGACGATCGTGCCGCTGCCGTGGATCGAAGTTTCGATCTTTCTGGGTTCGCTGCGCAGATAGATCGTGCCCGATCCTGCCAGGTCCACATTCAAGGAATCCTGCGGCGAGACTTCGGCTTTTCCGCTGCCCTTGATATCGACATCGACATTCTTGGCGGCGAGATCGCCCAGTTTCAGATTTCCGGATCCTTTGACATCGACCTTCAAATTGTCGGTCTTGCCGTCAGCCTGAAGATCTCCGGAGCCGGCGATCGATACCTTCACGTCCGGCTGCGACAGTCCGCTGAGCTGTACATTGCCGGTTCCCAGCAGTGCGAAGCTTTTGAACGTACGACGGCCCGGCAAGGTCACATCGACCCGGTCGTTCTTGCCGAGATGGAAATTTCCGTTGCAGTCCAGAGCGACCAATCCGTCTCGGACGCGAATGTGTGCGATGAAATCCGGATCGCCCTTGACCACCAGTTCGTCACCGCTTCCGGCCTGATAATGCACATTGGCGGGAAGCGCGATCGCGGCACGCCCGTCATTACCGTCCCACCGCAGATTGCGGCTGGTGGCGGTCGCGGACGTCAGGGAATCGCAGCGCGGCAGATCGGCGAGACTCATCAGATCGGCGCCAAAAACGGCATCACCGATGGCATGCCCGCCCAGGGCAAACGCGCCTCCCAGGCAAACCGCGGAAACAGCAAATCCGGATACGGCGATAATCGCGAGCTTTGTGCGCATATCAGTCTCTCCTTGTTTGTGCGGAATCGATCAGGCGGAAATGCAGCCGGGCGTATTGCACGAGCCCGCGGACGAAAACGTCCAGCAGCAGCCAAGTCAGGGCACCCAGACCGACACCGCCCGCGATCAGGCCGAAACCCGCCAGCGCGAGCGCGGCGCCGCTACCCAACATGCCGCTGGTCGCAGAGATCATCACGCCCGGGAATAATGCCAGCAGCCACACAGCGCCGCCGGCAAAAAGCAATGCGATAGCGGTGACAAGCATGCTCAGAAGAACGGCGCCGACCACGCAGACGAAAGGGATCAGGAAAATCAGATCCAACGTCGCCAGGCCGAGGAGTGCGATCACCGCGCTGACCATGCTGCCTGCGCTGCGCTCAGTCTCCCAGCGCTTGAATCCGGCTTCGGCCCGCAATTCACGCGCCAGCCGGGCCGGATCGCCCAGCGCATTGGCGATCGCCGCCTCGCTGCGGCCGGCTGCCAGTCCCTCAGCAAAATGAGCTTCGTAATCCGCGACCGTGTCGTCGATCTCTGACTGCGGCAGGCCGGACAAGCCCATACGCAACTCGGACAGAAACATGGCGCGATTCATGACGCGTCTCCCAGGATTTTGGCGACGGCCGCTTTGAACACTCCCCAATCGGCGCGCTGCGCCTCGAGAGTGGCGGCGCCCGCCTTGGTCAATTTATAATATTTGCGCGGCGGACCGCTGGCGGATTCCTGCAGATAGGTCGTGACGAGATCGTCATTCTGCATCCGCCGCATCAACGGGTAGATGGTGCCCTCGCCCATGCCCACGGCATCGGCCATCTGGGAGGCAATTTCATAGGCGTAATTGTCGCCTTTGGAGAGTAGCGCCAGCACGCACATCTCCAAAACACCCTTCTTCAACTGAACTTGCAGAGACTCGGACATGGGACTCTTATACCGCATGGTACCATGTAGCGCAAGGTAGTAATATTTGGCGGAATTGTTGGGTTTTTGGAGGCCGCGACGAGAGTTCCGCCCCCGAATGGGGGCCGGCGGCCGTCAATTTTCGGCGTGGATTTCGTGCCGTTCGCGCGTTTTGAGAAATTTCACGCTGGGAAACTTCTCGGCGACATAACCCAGTTCCCAGGCGCTCTTGGCCAGGAAAACAGGCGCGCCGTCCCGGTCTGCCGCCATGCCGCCGCGATTGGCGGCCGAGAATTTCTCCAGATCAGCGTCGGTGCCCGATAGCCAGCGCGCGGAGTCGTAAGGCGCGGGCTCCAGATCGGCATCCAGACCATATTCCGCCACCAGCCGCGATTTCAGAACGTCAAGTTGCAGCATGCCGACCACGCCCACGATCCATTGCGAACCGATCTGCGGCTTGAACAATTGCGTCACGCCTTCTTCCGCCAGGCTTTCCAGCGCGCGGGCCAGATGCTTCTGCTTCAAGGGATCGGACAGGCGCACGCGACGCAGGATTTCCGGCGCGAAATTGGGGATGCCGGTGAAGATGACGCCGCCCTGCTCCGACAAGGTGTCGCCTACCCGCAGCACGCCGTGATTGGGAATGCCGATAATGTCGCCGGGCCAGGCTTCATCCACCGTCTCGCGCTCGGACGCGAAAAACAGGATCGGATTGTGGACACCGATGGATTTTCCTGTGCCCGACTGTTTCAATTTCATGTTGCGGCGGAAACGTCCCGACGCCAGGCGCAGGAACGCCACGCGGTCGCGGTGATTGGGGTCCATGTTGGCCTGGACCTTGAAGACAAAACCGGTGACGTCTTCATCGGACGGGCGAACCTCGCGCCCAATGGCGCTCTGCTCGCGCGGAGACGGCGCGTATTGCGCCAGCGCGTTCAGCAATTCCGAGACGCCAAAATTCTTCAGCGCCGAACCGAAATAGACCGGCGAGAGATGGCCTTCGCGATAGGTGGCCAAGTCGAAGGTGGGAAGACCGGCACGCGCCAGCATCACGTCTTCGTCCAGCTTGCTCTTCACATCGGGATCCAGCGCGGCAGCCAGGCTGTTATGACCGAAGCGTCCGACATCTTCGAACGGCACGAATTCATCGCTCATCAGATCCAGCACGCCCTTGAAATTCAGGCCCATGCCTGCCGGCCATACCATCGGCGCGGTTTCGATCTGAAGCTGGTCGGACAATTCATCCAGCAGCTCGAAGGGATCGCGGGCTTCGCGGTCCATCTTGTTGACAAAGGTTATGATGGGGATGTTGCGCAGGCGGCAGACTTCGAACAGCTTGCGGGTCTGCGCTTCGATGCCTTTAGCGGCGTCGATCACCATCACGGCGGAATCCGCCGCCGTCAGCGTGCGGTAGGTATCTTCCGAAAAATCCTCATGGCCCGGCGTGTCGAGCAGATTGAACACCGCATCCTTGTATTCAAACGTCATCACCGCGCTGGTGACCGAAATGCCGCGCTCCTGCTCGATCTTCATCCAGTCTGACTTGGCGCGCCGCGCCTCGCCACGCGCTTTCACCCGTCCGGCCGCATGGATGGCGCCACCCAGCAGCAGCAGATGCTCGGTCAAGGTGGTCTTGCCCGCGTCGGGATGGGAGATGATCGCGAAAGTCCGACGTCGAGCGGCTTCGCTGGCAGGGGTCTGGCTCATGGTAGGCGGGGCCTAGCAAAAGCGCACACTTACAGCAACCCGGGGCAGCAACCCGGGGCAGCAACCCGGGATCAGAAATTCGCGACTTGCGCCGCCATGACCCGGCGGGCGCGTAGGAACATCTCAAGCCCCCGCACCCCGAACAGAAATGCACTGAACACGATGAAACCGTCCGTGATCAGCACCGCATCCAGGTGCCAGGCTGCCGCTTCCGCGTTCAATCCGGCCCGCATTCCGATCCGCACCACGATCAGCAACACCATCACAATCAGCGCCGCCTGGGAGCCGCGTGTCATCAAGGTGCCCTTCTCGGGATCGACATGGATCACCATCAGCCGTCCCCATTGCCAACCCAGGCCCGCACCGATCGCAGCGGCGAGCACGAACCAGGGCAAATCCGCCACTGGCGGCAGCGCCGCACCCAACGCGCCGATCCCCAGCACCAAAATGATCGCGGGCCGGATCCAGAGCCGGTTCAGTTTCAGAGGCTGGGGCCGCATCATCTTGCGCAACCGGAAATAAAGCAGCGGCAAAATGATCAGAACGGGAATGACATAACTGAACGTGTTCTGCTGGATGTGCGGCATGCAAGACCTGGACTTGGCGGCCCCCAAGCTTACACAATCGGCTCGTCGACAAAAGCGCGACCCTGCCGATCCTCGATCTCCACGATCCACAGGTCGGGATCGAATTTGATCTGCTTGTCCAGCCATGTCCGCGCGGTGGGTTCCTCGCCCCAGTCGCCCAGCGGCCGCGCCCACACCAGATTGCCCTTGCCGTCGCGGGCCTGATTAAGAAGAAGACAGGTTCGGTCCAGCCGCGACACGGTGATAATCACCGCGCCGGCTTCTTCCGACCCTTTGCGCACAATGAAAGCCGACGCACCGGCGACTTCCGCCCGGCGCACCAGCGCGCGCACGAAGATGCCCGCCTTCAATCGTGGAACGAATGTCATGTCAGGCTTGTATCAGGCCGCGCCGCGAAACGGCAGAATCTTCGCATCGGGTTTTCGCTGCCCGCCATCCGCATCCACCGCCGCGAAAGGCAACCGCACCCGGACAATGGTACCGGTGCCCAGAGCGGATTCCAGCAGCGCTTCGCCGCCATGCATCGCGGCCAGCGACTTGACCAGCGCCAGGCCCAGCCCGGTGCCTTCCTTGCCCCGGGTGGCGGCGTTTTCGGCTTGCGCGAAGGGCTTGCCCAGTTTTTCCAGATCGGATTTGGAAATGCCGGTGCCGGTGTCGCGCACAACAATCTCGATGCCTTTTTCGATCAGCTCCGCGCTGAGCGTGACCTGCCCGCCACGCGGCGTGAATTTGACGCCGTTGCTGAGAAGATTGACCAGGATCTGCTTCACCGCCCGCTTGTCGGCAAAGACCCGCCGCACACCGGGCGCGATGTCGCTGCGCAGCGCCACGCCGCCCCGTTCGGCTGCCAGATGGACGAAGCGCATCGAGGCGGTCGCCACATCCTCCAGTTCGAATATCTCTTCATAAAGCTCGAACTTGCCGGCCTCGATCTTGGACATGTCGAGCACGCCATTGATCAGCTCCAGCAGATGGCCGCCGGAATCATGGATCAGCTTGGCGTATTCCGCGTAGCGCGCATTGCCGAGCGGCCCGAAAATCTCCCGCTCCATCAGCTCGGAAAAACCGATGATCGCGTTAAGCGGCGTGCGCAGTTCGTGGCTCATATTGGCAAGGAAGGCGGACTTGGCCCGCGACGCGCTCATCGCTACATCGCGCGCCTCGATCAGTGCGCGCTCCTGCGCCTTGCGTTCGGAAATATCGCGGGTGACCGCCACGATCTCGGCTGGCGCGCCCTTGGCCCTGGGACCGGCGGGGCGGCAACGCATCTCGGTCCAGACATAACCCCTGACGCCATGGGCCATCCGGACCTCGGCGGCGCCTTCGCGGCCGAAGTAAGCCGATTCCAGAAACGCTGCCTGCACGGCGCCCAGATCGTCGGGATGGGCGAGCGCCGCCGGCAGCAATCCGTCCAGTTCGGCGGGCGAACGGCCCAACAGCATCACCGAAGCCGGACTGGCAAAACGGATGCGCCCATCCGGCCCATGACGCGTGATAAGGTCCACCGCATTGTCGGCCAACAGCTGATACATCGCCGCGCCCTGCTCGGCAGCATCATCGGAGGCGCGCCTTTGGCCTCGCGCAGCCGCCGCGATCAATCCCGCTTGCACCAGCGCCGCAAGAATAGCGACGCCTGCGATTATTCCTTCTGACGGCGGCAGACGCGATGGCGGCAATTCACCGAATATCTGGATCGCGGCGATGGCGGCCAGCACCAGGGCGGCGGCAATGCCCGCGCCCATCACCGACCGGCGGCCACCGGCCAGCGCCGCTTCTGCCGGCACCAGCACCAGCCATACGATCAGGGGCGATTGCAGCCCGCCGGTCAGGCCGGCCAGATAGCCGATGAGAACGGCAAACAGCGCCAGGCCCAGTTGCTCGAGCGCCGCCAGCGGCAGAGGCGTCATCGCCGCCAGGACGAGCAGAAGGGGCGCCATCAAGCCCGCAAGCGCGATGCTTTCGAACAGATCAGGACGGCCGATCGTCAGGACAAAGCCCAGGCTGAGCAGCGCGCCGACCAGCGCCTTTCCGCCCTGCACGAAAGCAAAGAGGCGGCGGGGATGAACATCCGGGGGATTCCAGATTCGGATCACGCTTTACGGCTCGTTCACCATATTTACCGGCCGATCATGTCGCCCAAGTTTTAACGAATGCTGAAGAGAGAGCTGACTCGTTGGCAATTCGGAAAGCTTTGCGGGCATCATGGTTAATCAGTTTTAAGAAAAGTGGCGCGATTCGGGCCAGGCTGTCGCCCGGATGCCGCCCGATCTCTTCCAACTATCACCAGCAATCTCTTGGAAATCGCTGGCTCGCCTAACCATTCCGCAACCGGAGCTGCGCAAAATTGCGGGATCAAAGGGGATCGCGTGCAAAACGTGACAGCGGTGGAGTGGGGCGAATCGGTTGAGGAACAAGGTCATGAGACCTTGCTCGAAACCCTGCATTGTCTGCGCGTCGCCATCACCATCTTCGATGCCGATTCACGGCTAATTTTCGCCAGCGCCCATCTCAACCACATCTTCCGCAAGCTGCCGCCCGCCAAAACGCTGATCGGAAAATTTTATGAAGAGGTGGTGGCGCTGGAATTGCCGGAAATATGCCCCGCTGCATTGAGCGAAGGGATTGAGGCCTTTATCGCCGGACGCCTCAGCCAGCTCGGCCCCCGCGCCTGGGAACCGCGCGACATCCCCCTGGCCGACGGACGCATCATCGAAATCAAGGCGCGCCGCGCGCCCAACGGCAATGCCATCCTTCTGTGGGCGGATGTCACTGCCGCGCGCCACCAAGTCACCCGTCTTGGCGAAGCGATCACCCTGTCGGCTGACGCCTTCGCATTTTTCGACACGCAGGACCGTTTTCTCACGGGCAACGCGCAATATGCGCAGATGGCCGGCCTGTCGCTGGCGGAACTGAGCGGACGCTCTTTCGAGAAGATCATTACCGACGCAGCCTATAGCGGACGCATCGCGTTGGACGTGACGCCGGAGGAATGGATTCAGCGCCGCCTGCGCAGCCATCGCGCGAACTCTTCCGCGGACACGCTGCAGACCACCCGGGGTACGGCTTATCTGGTGCGCGACCATGCCACCCCCGATGGCGGCCGCGCCGTAGTCTTCACCGACATCACCGAAAAGACCCGGGCCGAAAACGCACTGGTGCAGGCGCAATCGGCGCTCGAGACCAGCCGCAACGAGGCACACCGGCAGACCAATTATCTCGCCGATCTGGCCAAGCAGTTGGATTCGGTTACCCAGCAGGCGGACAACGCCAAGACCATGCTTCTGCGGACCATGAGCCATGAACTCAAAACACCGCTGAATGCCATTCTGGGTTTCTCCGATCTTATCGTAGCCCTATCCGAAAACCTCACGCCGGCGCAGGTGCGCGAATATGCGGGCCTGATTCATCAAGGCGGCTGCAATCTACTCAAGATGGTCAACCAGATCATGGATCTGACCAAGATTTCGGCCGGCCGCTACGATCTGCGCAAAGTGACGATGGATGCAGGCAGCGCGGTCTGGCAGGCGCGCGAAAGCTTCGTCGTCCGCGCCCAGGAAAAATCCGTCACCATCAACGCCGACAATTGCCCTCATGGCGTGATGGTCGAAGCCGACGAGAACGTGTTCGGCAGCATGGTCAACGCGCTGATCGAAAATGCCGTGAGTTTCACCCGGGAAGGCGGCGCAATACAGCTTTCGGTCGCGCCGCACGGAAGGATGATCGCCGTCACCATCGCAGACAATGGGCCGGGCGTGGCGGCAGCAGATCTGAAACGCATCCTGGAGCCGTTCGAGCATGCCGGCCGCGCGCAGGATCACGCCAATGGCGCCGGCCTGGGCCTTACCCTGGTCAACGCCTTTGCCGAATTGCACGACGGCCAGTTGCTCCTCGAAAGCAGTGTGGGGAAAGGCTTTCGCGCTACTCTGCTTTTGCCAAAGGCATAAGCGCCCCCTCCGGTCTCCGCATCACAAGCGCTGCTGCGGCCACCACCCCCGCCAGCGCGCTCATGCGCGCGCAGGGGAGGCGGGACATGACCAAGGCTCCCCAGAGCTTGTTTGGACGTGTCTGATTAAAGCTTCGACCACGCAGGTTCGAGCAACGGCTCGCCGAAATAAAAGCCCTGGAAATAATCGACGCCGAAACTCTCCAGCAACGCGGCGTCTTCCGCCGAGCCCACCCATTCGGCCACAACCTGCATTCCCAGATTCTTGGCCAGTTCCGTCAAGGTGCGCACAAAGACCTGGTTCTGCGGGCTGGTGGAAAGATCCTTGATGTAAGATCCGTCGATCTTGACGACATCCACTTGCATCATTTGCAGGTTGCGGAACGAAGTATAGCCTGCGCCGAAATCGTCGATCGCCACTTTCACGCCGAGTTCGCGCAGCTGCGAAACGAAGTGGGCATTTTCCTCGAACTGATGCAGCGATGCGGTTTCCGTGAGTTCGACCATCAGCCGGTTGGCGACATCGCGATTGTCCCGGACATATTCCACGAAACTTTGCAGCCAGACCGGATCCAGCGCCGCGGTGCCCGAGACATTGACGCCCAGATTGAGACCGTCGTGCCGCGTCAACTGCGCCACCGCTGTTTCCAGCGCAAAACGGTCCACAAGCTGCACGATGCCCATCTGTTCCGCGGCCGGTACGAAATGACCGGCGGAGATTTCCTGCCCGTCCGGGCGCAGCATCCTCAGCAGACATTCATAATGGACGGGTTTGCGGTTTTTGGCGTCGATGATCGGCTGATAGGCGAGCCGGAGGCGGTTTTCCTTCAGCGCCAGGATCACGTCATCGGCGATGCTCATCTGGCGCAGCCGCGCCGTATCGCGTTGTGGTGATTCCGCATAGACGGCAAAGCCGTCTCGGCCATTGATGCGGGCACGCTCCAGCGCCTGCTCGGCGCGCAGCATCGCTTCCTGGCTGGTGGCGGCGGCCAGCGGCAACCACACCGCGCCCACCGAGGTGGTGGCGGAGACCTTGCCGGACCGCGTGTCGATGGCGTGATCGCGCACCGCCCGCTTCAGGCGCGCCGCAACCACGGTAATTTCATTCTCCCGGCAATTCTTCAGGATGACGCCGAATTTGTTGCCGGCGGTGCGCCCGATAATGTCGCTGGCGCGTAGCGATTTGGCGATGCGCTCGCCGACGCCCACGATCACTTCCTCGCCCGCATCGAAACCATAACCGTCATTGATCATCGCCAAACGATCGATCGACGCCACCAGGAACGCGCAGTGGCGACTTTCTTCCTTGGCGCGGGAGATCGCGAGCTGCAATTCCGTACGCAGCGCGTTGCGGTTGAGATGTCCGGTGAGTTCGTCGCGGGTGGCCAGATAGGTCAGGCGCTGCATTTCGCGCTGCTTTTCCGTGCTCTCGCGTAAAAGACCGATCACCCGCTCGGTACGGCCTTCGGCGTTGGGAACGCGCGTGCCGGCGAAGGTGAAGCCCACCGCGCCCAGCGCCGATGCCACTTCCAGGTTGAGTTCGAATTGCGAGGAATAGGGCGAATTGTCTTCCAGCAACAATGTCAGCGCATCGCGGCCGGCGCGCGTCACCGCATCGAGGATGGCTTGCGGATGACCATTGCTGAGCGGGAACGGAAGAATGTCGATGGCGCCATCCCAATGGATACGTTCCTCGACAACCTGCCAGTCGAGCACCACCACACGCGCCGCCTGCGATGCCAGCCGCAAGCGCGCATTGTCATGGGTCGCGCCGATCGCGGCACGAGCCTCCGTCCCCTTCTGAATCGAATGCTGAAGCAACACCACCGTCCCGGCCGATTTCTCCGACCATTCCTTGGAGCGCAAGTATCGGTGCGGCGGCTTAAAAAAGGGGTAACCCTTGGTACGGAGGCGAACGGCCCAAGGATTGCGTTGCCGGATAAGCATGAGGCTCGTCGGCGACCCATCTGCGTCCATTAACAGCACCGCCCTGATCGCGGCTGCGAAGCGCCGCGCGTCAGAAAAACTCAACCCACCCAATAGCTTGCATCATCAGCTGCGGGAAGATGCCGATCCCGATCCGCGTCGTCTCAGCGGCAGGCGCAAAAGCGATATGTGCCGGTCTGGCACGGATCAGGTCGTTCCGTTCCGGTACGGCCCTGACGCGCCGCGCCTGGATGCCGCCTTTGTCGCACAGCTATTGGGGCAGATGATGGCCGGCCGCGAACAGGACCATGCGAGCGTGCTCGCGGCCTATGAAGAGCCTTCCTCATCCGTACGGGTTTTCGACAAGCGCCTGTGACGCGCGCCGACCACTTCCGGCTTCAATTCAATTCTAGAAATCGCATTCGGCCGCCAAATCGCGGCGCGAGGAATTTTGCCGCCTGAGCAGGAGCGTCGCGCGGAGCGTGCGTAAGCACGTGAGCACGCGCGACGCCCTCAGGGGGCAAAAGGACCGCGTCGATCAGGCGGCGACGAGATTGCGCAGAACGTAGGGCAGGATTCCGCCATTCTTGAAATACGCCACTTCGTCGGCGGTGAGGATCATCAGCACCAGCGGCAGCTTATCGGTGCTGCCATCGGGGCGATGGATGGTCGCTTCCACCCGCATGCGCGGCTTGATATCGCCGGAAAGGCCCGGAATATCCACCACTTCGCGGCCCGTGAAGTTGTAATCCTTGCGCGTCTTTCCCGCTTCGAAGCAGAAGGGCGCGACGCCCATGCCGATCAGATTGGAGCGATGGATGCGCTCGAAGCTTTCGGTGATGACGGCGCGCACGCCCAACAGCTTGGGGCCCTTGGCCGCCCAGTCGCGCGACGAGCCCGTGCCATATTCCTTGCCGCCGATCACGATCGTGTCCCGGCCGTCTTTCTTGTAGGCCTGAGCCGCATCGAAGATCGACATCTGCTGGCCGTCGCCATTGACGTCCTGATAGTAGATCGTGTTGCCGCCTTCCTTGCCGCCCATCATTTCGTTGCGGATACGGATATTGGCGAAGGTGCCACGCTCCATCACTTCGTCATTGCCGCGGCGCGAGCCATAGGAATTGAAATCCTTTTGCGCGACCTGGCGTTCCTGCAGATACACACCGGCGGGCGCAGTGGCCTTGATGTTGCCGGCAGGCGAAATATGGTCGGTGGTGATGCTGTCACCGAACAGCGCCAGCACGCGGGCGCCGGCGATTTCCTTCACCGGGACCGGTTCGATCTTCATGCCGTCGAAATAGGGCGGGTTTTTCACATAGGTCGAACCCATTTCCCACTGATAGGTCTGGCCCTTGACCAGCTTGACCTTCTTCCAGTTGGCGTCGCCGGCAAAGACATTGCCGTAACGGGCCTTGAAACTGGACGCCTTCACCGCCTTGCGGATGGTGTCGGAAATTTCCTTCGGGCTGGGCCAGATGTCCTTCAGATAGACGGGCTCATTCTTCTTGTCATAGCCCACCGGCTCCTTGGTGAGATCCAGATTGACCGAACCTGCCAGCGCATAAGCCACCACCAGCATGGGCGAGGCGAGATAATTGGCCCGCACCAAGGGATGCACGCGGCCTTCGAAATTGCGGTTGCCGGAAATCACCGCCGAGGTGACCAGATCCGCCTCGCCGATCGCTTTGGTGACGTCGTCTGGCAAAGGACCGGAATTTCCGATGCAGGTGGTGCAGCCATAACCAGCCAAGGTGAACCCCAGCTTGTCGAGCGGCTTGTCCAGGCCCGCCTTCTTCAGATAGTCGGTGACCACCTGCGATCCCGGCGCCAGCGAAGTCTTCACCCAAGGGCGCACTTTCAATCCACGCGCCACAGCCTTCTGCGCCACCAGGCCCGCGCCGATCATCACATTCGGGTTGGAGGTGTTGGTGCAGGACGTGATCGCCGCAATCACCACATCGCCATGACCGATGGAGGATTCCGAACCCTCCAGCCTGGCGCGCTTGTTGGCGGTGTCTTCCTTTTTATACGTGTTCAGCAAATGGCCCGCGAAGCTTGAGGCCACATCGCCCAGCGCCACGCGATCCTGGGGCCGCATGGGACCCGCCATCGAGGGCTCGACGGACGTCATGTCCAAGGACAGCGTATCGGTGAACACCGGATCGGCGCTTTTCTTGGTGCGATAAAGGCCTTGCGCCTTGGAATATTTCTCCACCAGCGCGATGCGCGGGTTGGGGCGCGCGGTGTTCTTGAGATAGCGCACGGTCTCGCCATCCACCGGGAAGAAGCCGCAAGTTGCGCCATACTCCGGCGCCATGTTGGCGATGGTGGCGCGGTCTTCCAGGGTCATCTCATCCAGGCCCGGGCCATAGAATTCGACGAAACGTCCCACCACGCCCTTCTTGCGCAGCATCTGGGTCACGGTGAGCACCAGATCGGTGGCGGTGACACCTTCGCGCAGCTTGCCGGTCAGGCGGAAGCCCACGATTTCGGGGATCAGCATCGAGATAGGCTGGCCCAGCATCGCCGCTTCCGCTTCGATGCCGCCCACGCCCCAACCCAGCACCGCCAGGCCGTTGATCATGGTGGTGTGGCTGTCGGTGCCCACCACCGTGTCGGGGAACGCCATTTCGACATTCTTCTTTCCGTCCCTGGCTTTGCGGATCCAGACCGTCTGGGCGAGATATTCCAGATTGACCTGGTGGCAGATGCCCGTGCCCGGCGGCACCACGCGGAAATTCGCGAAGGCCTGCTGGCCCCAGCGCAGGAACGCATAACGCTCCTTGTTGCGCTCATATTCGATGGTGACATTCTTTTTGAAGGAATCCTTGCCACCGAAATTATCAACCATCACGCTGTGATCGATCACCAGATCGACTTCAGCCAATGGATTGATCTTTTCCGGATTACCGCCCAGCGCCTTCATCGCATCGCGCATCGCAGCCAGATCGACCACCGCAGGCACGCCCGTCAGATCCTGCATCAGCACGCGCGCGGGACGAAAAGCGATCTCGCGATCGGATGTCTTGGTCTTCAACCACCCGATGACGGCTTTGATATCGTCCTTGGTGACGGTGCGGCCGTCTTCATGCCGCAGCAGATTCTCGAGCAGCACCTTCATCGAATAGGGAAGCTTCGAGAGTCCCTTGAGTCCGTTCTTCTCCGCCTGCGGCAGGCTGAAGTAGGTGTAGCTTTTGCTTCCCACTTTCAGGGTGCGGCGGCATTTGAAACTGTCGGGATGGTTGGTCACCTGGTTGCTCACTGGGGGCGCCTTTTCGGTTGTTTCGGCTGCGCCGGATTTAGTCAAAATCCTTACCAAAAGATAGCGCTTTTGGCGGGATTATGGGCCCGCGAGGCTTAAAATCGCCCTATTCGCGGGCCAACATGTGGGCAAGGGATGCATGTGGGACGTTCGCGCATGCGGGGCAAAAAGAATAAAGAGAATGACCGCGCGCGGTATTTCGATTCTGCTTGGCTTGGCGCTTCTGGGTGTAAGCGGCGCAATGGCACAGGAGCCCGCCGACCCCATGGCCGCGCGGTTGTCGGTCGAGCGCGTGGGTGGCCTGGCGGCCGGCGATTACAGCGCCGCCGACGACATCAACTTCACCATCCTGCCCTATGGTGACAAATATCTGCTGCGCTTCGACGACAGCCCGGAGAATTTCGTCCTGTATGGCGATCGAGTGGCACTGGGCGGACGTGAACTCAAATATGATACCGGCGCGCTGGCCCTGAAGGTCTCGGTCTGGGGCGGGGTGACGCTTTACACCCAGCAAGCGCCCAGCGGCCTTCCCGCCACCCGCAATGGCGACGCCTCTGCCCCGCCGCGCCTCAGCGTCACGGCCGCCAATCTCACGGCGGCGCTGGCGGACGAAGGCAGCCATCTTGCCTATGTCCAGCAGATGAAGTTGCGCTTTTCCGCCGACGAATCGATCCTGAAAAACAATGACGATGTACGGGCCAATGCCTTCGACACCCTGATCAACAGCGCGATGGGGATCGAACATGTGGCCGCCACGCCGGCGGGACGCAGCGCCTTTGTCCGCCGCTTCGATTCCGTGCGGATCGTGGAAGGCGACAAGCCCACCATCGCGATATCGGGCCGGACTTTGCTGGTCAGTTTCGTGCCGTCCGCCGGTGCCGCCGGCCGGGCCTCGTCCCGGGCGATCGCGTTTGCGCTGGGAAAAATACTGTCGCTGCCTGAATCTGGTTGATTACCCCCTCTCCCTTCGCACGCTCGAGAGCGTGCTACGGGTATCTCCCCCGCCAGCATGCTTCGCATGCGCGGGGGCGAAGGGGCACGACCAAGCGTCGAAATTCTAAAGGATAGCGCCGCGTTGAATCAGCACCGCCATACCGGCGGCGATGGAACGGGAATCGCATAAGGCGTCATGCGGCTGGCCCTCAAACGGCACACCCAGCCTGGGTCCAATATCGCAGGAATGAAGACCTCTGGGATCGATGCCACGATCCGCGAACCAGCCGCGCAACTCCAGGAATTCGGGGAGCGGCGGCAGAGCCTTCAATCCATAAAGGCGGATATTTTCCTCCAGCACCCAATCGTCATGACCGAAGGCGGCGATCACGCCACCCTTGGCGAAATCCAGGAAACGGCGATAGGCGGTTTCGAAATCGACGCTGTCTGCCAGCCGGAGGTTTGAAATCCCCGTGAGATTTTCGAAGTAACCCGAAAGCTCGGCATTGATGCAGGGACGCACCAGGCAATCGAAGCTGGCCTCTATATCGAGGCTCTCCCGATTCAGCCGGACCGCCCCGATCTGCACGACTTCCTTGAATTCGCCCGGTCCAAGCCACTGACGGGCCAGCGAGCCTTCCCAGGCCGTAAATTCCAGGTCGAAAATCGTGAGAAAGGGAACTGTCATGGAACCTGAGGAACGAATCATATATGGCTGCCGTTAAGGTCTTGTTAACCGGGTCAGCCGAGCCTGAGACAGGCTTTTAACGCTTGTGGGGAAGCGTGGCACTCACCGAAGACAACAATATTATTCACCCAGCCGCCAGGCCTTTGCCGGTCTTGCCGATTGCAGCGCTTGACCAATTGACGCGCCTGCATGTTGAAACCAGCGAAGCCAGGCACCTGGCAAAATTGCTACGCAATTCCATCCATGCCGCGTCGCTCTTCATGCTGATGGGGACATGCGTGCTGTTCCTGGGAGGCGGCGCAACCATCGGGCAGAATTTCTCCTGGGCCGCTTTGGTTCTGATTGGCGTGGTGGGCCTGATTCACTCTTATATCCGCACCAACGCGACGGCCTTCGACCGCGTCCCGGTCTCGCGAGCCGCCCGAAATTTGCGCGTAACGCTCCTCTATCTGGGTATCGCCTGGGGCACGGGCGCTTTTCTTGCCGTCCCCCCCGATCTTCCGGCTTTGCAGGCCGTCCTGTTCGCGATCGTACCCGCCCTGTTGCTGGCCGTCGTGTTGAATGACGGGATCGGCCTTGCGGCTTTTCAGGCCCCTGCGGGCGTGCTGACGATCCTGGCTGCGTTCATCCAGTCCTGGCCCGACGCCGGTCTGGCTGCCCTGGTAATCCTGGTGGTGCAGTGGGGGCTTTTTGCAGCCCTCGCCTTGCGCCGCCGCAATCCTCTTCCCGCGGGTCTGGCCTTGCGCTGAATTCATGCGGCGGAAACTGTCGCGGAAGCATAATCGGGATGGATTAATCTTTTCCCTCACGCGAGAGCTCTCATGACCGCCAGCAAACAGAATCTTTCCGGGGACGACGCGGCGCAAATTCTTCTCGGCAAGGCGCGCGCTCTTTTAAAGAGCGATGAGGAACGGCATTTCTTCGATCGTCTGTTTGCAGCGGCTTCCGGCGAAGATATCGACCGCGGCAGCGCGGAAGAATTGGCGGCGCTGACGCAAATGGCCTGGCGCGAAGCGCTCCAGCACAAAGTTGGCGACATCCGGATCGCGCTGCTCGAGGACGGTGATGCCCGCGATCCGCAAAGTGTCGTCGTGGCAGTCAATGACGACCGTCCATTCCTGTTCGATTCCGCGCTGGCCGCGGCGATTGCCGCGGGCGCGCGCATCCGCATGGCCTTCCATCCCCTGCTGGAGATTGGCGGTAAGCCCACCAGCGTGATCGTCCTGGTGATCGATGCGGTTCCCCAAGGCGCCGCGCAGACCGCGTTGCGGGACAGCCTGAACGCAAGCTTCGTGCAAGGCCGCGACGCCGTGCGCGACTGGAAGGCGATGCTGGCGCGACTGAAACAAGCCCGCGAGGGTCTCGCCACGCAGCCGCCCAAAGGCATGGACATCGCCGAGGATCTGGCGTTCCTGGATTGGCTGGGCGACAACCATTTCACGTTTCTCGGCGCGCGCGATTATGCACTCGCCACCGACGGCACCCATGGCCGCATCGATCCGGTTGCAGGCAGCGGCCTGGGCGCGCTTTCCGACGACGAGGCGCGCGTGATCCGGCAAAGCGCGGAGCGGCCGGCGCTCACCGGCGATGTGCGCGCCTATCTCGACCAGCCCGAACCTCTGATCGTCACCAAGTCTAACGCCCGCAGCCTGGTCCATCGCCGCGCCCATATGGATTATGTGGGCATAAAGACCTTCGACGCAGAAGGCCGCTTCAACGGCGAGCGCCGCTTTGTCGGCCTCTTTACCTCGAGTGCCTATAACCTTTCCGCGCGGGAAATTCCGGTGCTGCGCCGCAAATGCGCCGCGGTGATGGCGCGCGCCGGCTTTGCGCCCGCCAGCCATGACGGCAAGGCGTTGGCCCATATCCTGGACACGTTTCCCCGCGACGAGCTGTTCCAGATCTCCGAAGACGAATTGTTCGAAACCGCGATGGGAATTCTGCGCCTGGGCGGGCGGCCCAAGATCAAGCTTTTCCTGCGCTTCGATCGTTTCGACCGCTTCGTGTCTGCGTTGCTGTTCGCGCCCCGCGACCATATCAACGGAGAATTGCGCGAGAAGATTCACGCCATCTTGGCGCATGCGCTGGACGGGCGCATGTCGGCGTCTACCCCGGCGATCGACGAAAGCGCGCTGGTGCGCATTCACTATATCATCGGACGCAATCCGGGCCCGCGCCCCCAGGTCGATATCCGCGCCCTGGAACGCCAGATCGCCGACGCTGTCCGCACCTGGGACGATGCGCTGCTGGATGCGATGTGTGCCCGTTATGGCCGCACCGAGGGATTGCGCCGCCTCACCGCGCGCGTCGCGCAATTCACCGCGGGCTATCGCGGCGCTTTTTCCGCGCATTCCGCGGCGGTCGATCTGGAAATTCTGGAGGAGCTGGCGGCGCGCAAGGATGGACTGAAAATCGAAGCCCGTGCCTATCGCAAACCCGACGACGCCCATAGCGCGCTACGCCTTAAATTATATGTGCTGGGAGATGTGTTGCCACTCTCCGCGTCACTACCGGTATTCGAGAATCTGGGCCTGAAAGTCATCGCCGAGGACGCATTCCCGATTCACTTCAAACGCGACGATGGCTGGACCGAGGATGGCGCCATCCTGGACTTCCTGATGGAGCGTGCAGACGGCGAAGCTGCCAACCTGGATGAAATCCGCAAGCTGCTGCAGGATGTGTTCCACGCCGTATTGGGTGGGGTCGCGGAAAGCGACGGCTTCAACCGGCTTGTGATCGGTGCGGGCCTGGAATGGCGCGATGTCGCGATCCTGCGATTGGTGGCGAAATTCCTTCGCCAGGCCGCCTTCTCCTTCAGCCAGGACTATATGGAGCAGGCGCTGGTGCGCAATCCGGAGATCGCGCTCCTGCTCACCCAGTTGTTTCACGCCCGGCTCGATCCCAAAAATCACTCCGACGCGGAGGCGGCGCGGATCGGCGGCGCCATCGAAACGGCGCTGGCCGACGTTCCCAGCCTGGACGATGACCGCATCATCCGCCGTTTCCGCAATGTGATCGCCAACATCCTGCGCACCAATTATTACCAGACCGGCATCGGCGCCATCGCCGTGAAACTGGAATCGGGCAAGCTCGACGATCTGCCGGCCCCGCGCCCCTGGCGCGAAATCTTCGTCTACGCGCCCCAGATGGAAGGCGTGCATCTGCGCTTCGGCAAAGTGGCGCGCGGCGGCCTACGCTGGTCCGACCGGCGCGAAGATTTCCGCACCGAAGTGCTGGGGCTGGTGAAGGCCCAGCAGGTCAAGAACGCCGTGATCGTGCCGGTAGGCGCCAAAGGCGGCTTCTTTCCCAAGACCATGCCGGCCAATCCCACCCGCGACCAATTCATGAGCGTGGGCGTCGCCGCCTACAAGACATTCATCAATACCTTGCTGGACGTGACGGATAACCTCAAACCCGATGGATCGATCGTGCCGCCGCCGGATGTTCTGCGTCTTGACGGCGACGATCCCTATCTGGTGGTCGCGGCCGACAAGGGCACCGCCACCTTTTCCGACATTGCCAACGGCATCGCCGAAGGCCGCGGCTTCTGGCTGGGCGATGCTTTCGCATCGGGCGGCAGCCATGGCTATGACCATAAGAAGATGGGCATCACCGCGCGCGGCGCCTGGGAAGCGGTCAAACGCCATTTCCGCGAGATGGGCCGCGACATCCAGAGCGAAGATTTTACCGTCATCGGCGTCGGCGACATGTCCGGCGACGTATTCGGCAACGGCATGTTGCTGTCCAAGCATACCCGCCTGGTGGCGGCCTTCGATCATCGCCACGTCTTCCTGGACCCCAAGGGCGATGCCCTAAAAAGCTTCGCCGAGCGCCAGCGCCTGTTCGATCTGCCGCGCTCCAGTTGGGACGATTACAACCGTGATGTGATGGGCCCGGGCGGCGGGATTTTTGCCCGCTCGCTGAAGGAAATCGCCCTGACGCCGGACGTGCAGGCGCTTATCGGCACCAGCGATGCCAAGCTGTCGCCCCAGGCTCTGATCCAGGCTTTGCTGAAAGCGAAGACCGACCTGCTCTGGTTCGGCGGTATCGGCACCTACATCAAGTCGTCATCGCAATCCCAGCAGGATGCCGGCGACCGGGCCAACGATGCCCTGCGCATCAATGGCAATGAAGTGGGCGCCAAGGTGGTCGGCGAAGGTGCCAATCTGGGCGTCACTCAGCTTGGCCGTATCGAATATGCCCGGGCTGGCGGGCGCATCGACACCGATGCGGTCGATAATTCCGCGGGCGTCGATACGTCCGACCATGAAGTGAATCTGAAAATTCTGCTCAGCGGCCCGTATCGCCGGGGCGAGATCGATTCCCAGAAGCGCGATATCCTGCTGGGGGCGATGACGGACGAGATCGCAGAGCTGGTACTGGCCGACAATTACGACCAGACATTGGCCTTGTCGGTCGCCGAAGCGGCGGCGGGCCGGGACATCGATGCCGGCGCCCGTTTCATCCGCGCGCTGGAATCCAAAGGCAAGCTCGACCGCGCGGTGGAGTATCTTCCCAGCGATGCCGATATCCAGAAGCTGGAAAACGACAAGAAAGGTTTCACGCGTCCCGAACTGGCGGTGCTGATGGCCTATGCCAAGCTCGATCTGGACGCGGAAATTCTGGACAGCGCATTGCCCGATGACGGCACCTTTGCCGGCACGCTTGCCGCTTACTTCCCAAGACAGGCGGCGGAAAAGTTTGCAGGAGAACTACCGCAGCATCGTCTGAAGCGCGAAATCATTTCCACCACCATCGCCAACCGCCTGGTCAATCTGGCCGGACCGGTCTTCATCGCCCGCATGAAGGAAATGTCGGGGGCCAGTGGCGCGGAGGTGGCGCGGGCTTTTGTGGTGGCGGAGGGTGCGTTCGGGCTGGAGGCGCTCAAGGCCCGCATCGACGCTCTGGACGGCAAGGTCGAAGCGCAGATTCAGATCCGGCTCTACACCGAGATCGCGGAAATTCTGCGCCGCCTGGGCTTGTGGTTTCTCACCCATGTCTCGGCCAAGGACGAACTGGCGGCTACCATCGCACTCTATCGCGCAGGCGTGGAAGCACTGCGGACACAGCATGGCCATCTGATCTCTCCAGAACAGGCGGAGGAATCGCGGGCGCGTATTGCCCGCTTCGTGGCGCCGGGTGTGCCCGACGAACTGGCGCGCGATATCGGATTGCTGCCCTTGATGGGTGTGGCGCCGGAAATCGCGCAACTGGCTCGCACCACCGGCCATGACATCGCACCCGTTGCGGCGCTTTATTTCGGCGTCGGCGCCCAGCTGGGGCTGGACCGCATCCGGTTGCTGGCGGCACGCATCTCCGCTTCCGAGCATTGGGACCGGCTGGCCATTCGCAGATTGGTGGACGATCTGTTCGCCGCCCAGCGCGCCTTGTCGCAATCGCTGCTGACGAAACTGCCCGCCACCGCGACCGCGGATCATGCGCGCAAGGCCTTGGAAGACTGGGCTGCGTCACACGCCGAGCCGCTGGAGCGCACCCGCAGCTTCCTGGGCGCACTGGAAACCACAGGCGAATTGTCAATCGCAAAGCTCACGCTCGCGAACAGCCAGATACATAAACTCGCGGATATTTAATCCGCGAGCTTGTTTGCCCCCTCCGGCCTACGCAACCTCGAGAGGTTGCTACGGCCACCTCCCCCACCAGTGCGCTTCGCGCACGCGTGGGAGGCGGGCCTGGGCAGGCTTCACTACTGGAAAGAAAAAGAAAAACTACCGAACCAGATTCAGCCGGACGGACGTTTCGACCTGCGCGGTTTTTTCCTGGCCGACAAACTCGATGCCGATGCCATGTTCGTGATGGCGGGCGACACGGCCGGCCATCTGGGCGATCAGGATAAATTCGCCGATGGTCGGACGAACATCGGTCTTGAGAGAAACGCCGCTGGAGGAAATGTCCATCACCTCGCACTGCACGATCTGACCGTCGGCGCGAGTGAATTTGGCGAAGCCTTTTTGATTGGTGCGTTCGTGACGGCGCATGACCGTTTCGTCGACCAAGTCCTTGTTGAGAAAAAGGGTCAGTTGCTCGGCGGTCCGTTCGCGCTTCAAGGCCGTGCAAGAAAAGAGCACACCGAAGCTGGAATCATCCATTCGCATGACGTGGCCTTCGAAGCGGCCAAATCCATCCACATACAGAATGACTTGCGTCCCCGGCTCAGGCAGCATCTCGCAGGCGATCGCGGCGCCGCCTGGCGACAGATCGCAGATCTGGCAGCGCGCTTCATTGCCATTGACGGGGGTAAACAGGCGGCCGGGCAGATCGACACGCACGCGGCGAAAACGCCGACGTTCGATACGGGCCTGAATAAGTGCGGGCTCGCCTTCTGTCATTACCAGCGCCAAGCCATTGAGGACCAATCCCGGATCACGGTTGTTCGGCCAGTTTTAAGGTCTTGTCGTCAATAGATGGTTACCAAATGCCATGCTCGCTGGTGATTTCGGAGATTTTGGCACCCCGGCCATCTTAACGGCGGGGGGTGGGCAGGTTATATGTGCCATTCTGAGGTTGGCCGGCTCGCCCGGTCTGAGGGGATGTCCATGCAGATTTTTGCCTGTTTTCGCGGCACGCGCCGCCTGGCTTCCTTGTCGCTCCTGTGTGCCAGTTTGGTTCTGGCCGGATGCGCCACGGGCGATGAAGATCTGATCGCCTCGGGTTCGCCCTTCAGCCAAGCCCTGTTCCGCGACTACACCGATCTGGCCGCCCAGGCCGCCGCTGCGCCGACACCCCAGGCGATGGAAAGCAACGGCAGTTTTTTCGGCGACATTGCGAGTATCTTCGATAGCGCCCCCGAAAACCCTGCCGAGGGCGTCGCGGATGCATTCCGCGCCAAGGCGAATCGCGCCGCGGCCGGCGAGGAGCCCGCCCCCGAGCCGGCACCGAGCGATCCGACCTCTCAAGGCCTGCGTGCCCGCCTGGTGCGCGCCATCGCCCAGGGTAAGGACGGTTTTCCCGATCAGGCCGCACGCGCCCAAGCCGATTATGACTGCCTGGTGCTGGACAGCCGCGCCCCCAATCTCGCCGCCGAAGCGAGAGAGTGCCGCAACGCTCTGGTTACTTCGCTGACCGCGCTGGAAAATGCAGGTCGCCCTGCCCCGGCCCGCCCAGCGCCGGTCGTCAGCGCGCCCGTCGCTCCGCCACAGCCATCCGATTACACAGTCTATTTCGATTTGGACTCCTGGACCCTGACGGCCGAGGATCTGGCGGTGATCACCAATGTGATCAACACCGCGCGTGCCGGTGGCCAGTCGCACATCACCATCGTCGGTCACACCGACACGTCGGGCTCCGCCGCTTACAACAAGCGCCTGTCGCTGCACCGCGCAAATGTCGTGGTCGAAGCTTTGGTCGATCTGGGCGCGCGCCGCGCCGCGATCCAGGCAACCGGCGTCGGCGAAACCGATCTGGCGGTCCAGACCGAAGACGGCGTCAAGGAAGCCAAGAACCGCCGCGCCGTCATCGGCCTGCAGCCCTAAACAAGCTCAGACCTGATTCTTTCTGCGGGTCCCGGGTCGGGACTGCGTGGATCCTTTGGAACTTCGGGAACTTTCTGCCGGTCTCCCGCATTCTTGAAGGTTCACGCGGGGTTTCCCTCCTTCATGGCCAGCATCGAAAACGCGGCGGAGCCGGATGCCTGGTTCAAGGTCGAACGGGGCGTATTCACGGCCGGCGGACGATGGACCATCGCGCAAAGCGCCCGTCTGGACCAGCAATTGCGCGGCCTGGAAACGGGCTCGAATGAAGCCATCGCCATGGACGCCAGCGGCATAGAGCGGCTGGATTCCACGGGCGCATGGCTCTTGTTGCGCACGCGCCGCGCCCTGGAAAGCGCCGGCAGAACTGTCAGCGGGCTCAAGGTGCCCGAACGGTACACAAGCCTGCTGGAAAATCTGGATCGGGACGATCCGGCGCGGCACGCACATCCGCGCGGCCCGCACATGAGCCCTTGGACGTATCGGCTCTATCGCATCGGCAAGGCCACCATCCAGGCCGGTCATCAGGGCTGGGGCATATTGGGGTATCTCGGCCGCGTCACGGTCGAAACCGGCGAAATGATCGCCGCCCCGCGCAAGAATCTGCGCTTCGCGGCCATGATGTATCAGGTCGAAGAGACCGGCATCAGTGCGCTTCCCATCGTGGGCCTGCTCGCATTCCTGATCGGCGTCGTGCTGGCCTATCAGGGCGCCGACCAGTTGAGGCGGTTCGGTGCAGAAATCTTCACCATCAATCTTCTGGGCGTCGGCGTGCTGCGCGAGATCGGTGGGTTGATCACCGCCATCATCGTGGCCGGCCGATCCGGCTCTGCTTTCACCGCCCATCTGGGTTCGATGCGCGTGAACCAGGAAATCGACGCCATGCAGACCATGGGCCTGAACACTGTCGATACGCTGGTCCTGCCCCGCATCATCGGGTTGGTCATCGCGCTGCCGCTTCTGACCTTCTATGCCAACATCATGGCGCTGATCGGCGGCGCGATGATGTGCTACTTCGACTTGGGCATTACCATCCCCGTCTTCCTGCGCCAGCTCAACCAAGCCGTCGATGTCAGTACCTTGATGGTGGGCCTGATCAAGGCGCCCGTCTTCGCTTTTGTGATCGCGCTGGTGGGTTGCTATGAAGGCTTCCAAGTCGAGCGCAACGCCGCCAGCGTGGGCCAGCTCACCACCCGCTCAGTCGTGGAGTCTGTGTTCCTGGTGATCGTGCTGGACGCGGCCTTTTCCATCATGTTCTCGGTGTTGGGGATCTGATGGTCACGAAAAAAAACAAGGGCGACAAGAAAGACGTCATCATCCATATCCAGGGCCTGGTCACCGGCTTTGGCAGCAAGATCATTCACGACCATCTGGATCTTGATGTTTATCGCGGTGAAGTGTTGGGGGTGGTGGGCGGATCCGGCTCGGGCAAATCTGTCCTGCTGCGCACCATCATCGGGCTCAACGCGCCCCGTGAAGGCACCATCGAAGTTTTCGGCAAGCGCACCGGCTATGCCGAAGGCTCGCGCATGCGCAAGCTTGAAGTGCGCTGGGGCATCTTGTTCCAGGAAGGCGCGTTGTTCTCGTCCCAGACCATTGCCGAAAACATCCAGGTGCCACTCCGCGAATACACGTCGATGTCCCAGGAATTAATGGACGAGATCGCGGCGATGAAAATCGCATTGGTGGGATTGCCGCCCGACGCGGGGCAGAAATATCCCTCCGAGCTTTCTGGCGGCATGAAAAAGCGCGCCGGCCTCGCCCGCGCCCTGGCGCTCGATCCAGAACTGCTTTTTCTCGACGAACCCACATCGGGTCTGGATCCAATTTCCGCCAACCAGTTCGACGAGCTGATTGCGGAGCTTCAGCAAAGCCTGGGGTTGACGGTCTTCATGGTCACGCATGATCTGGACAGTCTCAGCGCCGTCACCGATCGCATCGCGGTTCTGGTCGATAAAAAGATCAAGACCGGGACGATCGACGAGTTGCGCAAAGATACCACGCCCTGGATTCACGAATATTTCTCCGGTCCCCGCGGTCACGCCGCGCTGGCCGGTTCGCGCTAGGAGGCACGCTTGGAAACCAAGGCCAATTATGTCGCGGTGGGGGCTTTCGTGCTGGCCTGCGTCGTCGGATTGGTGGTCACCATCATGTGGCTGGCCGGCGCGCAATACAGTCAGGAATACGCCTACTACCAGACCTATTTCAAAGGGCCGGTGACAGGTTTGGGCAAGGGCACCGTCACCCGCTACAATGGCATCGATGTGGGCCGCGTCACGGATCTGAAATTCAATCCCAACGATCCGCAAAGCGTCATCGTCACCATGCAGGTCCAGCCCAATCTCAACATCCGCGAGGACAGCCGGGCTTCGATCGAAAGCCAGGGCCTGACAGGCGGCAGCTATGTCGAGATCAGCGGCGGCACTGCCAAGTCGCCGACCCTGACGGCGAAGGATGGTCAGGACTACCCCGTCATCATCGCCAAGCAATCGACCTTGCAGCAGCTGGAACAGTCGGCGCCCGAAGTCGTGGCCAAGCTCAACATCGCGGTTACCCGCTTGAACGATGTACTCAGCGACAAGAACCGCAAATCCCTGACCAGTGTTCTGGCCAATCTGGACGAAACCACTTCGGCCATCGCCAAGCGTTCGGCCGATATCGACGCCACCATCAAGAATGCCAATGTCGCCACCGCCAATCTGCGCGACGTCTCCGCCAACCTGAAACCCACGCTCGACCATGTCGATGTGACGGTGAACAAATTCAGCAAGGTCGCCGACGATGCCGATGCCTTCCTCAAAGGCGATGCATTGAGCCAGTTCTCCAATCTGATCGGCGAAATGCGGCGCCTGATGACGAGCCTCACCCGCTTCTCCGATCAGCTCAATCGCGAGCCGACAAAGCTTTTGTTCGGCGACCGCCGCAAGGGATATGACCCCAATGAAAAGAAATGACCGCATGCCGCGCACTGACATACAGGATTTGGGCCGACGCATCTTCCTGATCGCGGGCTCTTCACTGGCGCTGGCTGCGTGCGGCAGCCTCGACAAGCTGGTGGGTCCGCCCGATGCGCCCCAGATGTATGCGCTGCGTCCTGCCGTCCCGGCGGCGCAGCCCGGCGGCAACAAAGTCAGCTGGGCGCTGTCGATCCTGAAGCCGGACGCCTCCAGCAATCTGGATAGTTCGCGCATCGCATTGGCCAAGAGCGACACCCAGCTTGATTACTACGCCAACGCGGCCTGGCCTGACCGCTTGCCGGATCTGATACAGACCGCGCTTCTCGCGGGCTTCGAAGCATCCGGGCGGATCGACGCGGTGTCACGCGGCGAAGACGCGCTGCACTCCGACTATGAACTCTCCACGGACCTGCGCGATTTCGAGGCGCGCTATGCCACGCCCGATGGCGTGCCCAGCGTGGCGGTGACCATCATCGCCCATATGGCCGATGCCCGGACGCGCAAGATCGTGGCCAATCTCACCGTCAGTCTCACGCAGCCCGCCGCCGCGAACAATGTGGATTCCGTGGTCCAGGCCCTCGCCACCACTTTGGCAAAGGCCGTCGACCAGATATCCCAATGGGCATTGGCCCTGCCCCCGCCCGCCTCGGCAGACAGTGCCGAAACCGGGCCCGCAACACCGCCGCCGCGTGCGGCTCCTCTGCCGGAACTCAAGCGCCCCCGCGCGCCCTGAACCAGCTCGCGGGAACTTTATGCGTGGCCATCGCATTTCCTGATAAATTCGCTACAGGAGTTTTCGATGCTGCGCTGGGCTCTTATCTTTCTGGTGATCGGATTGATTGCCGGCCTCCTGGGTTTTACCGGTGTCGCCGGCGCTTCGATCGCCATCGCCAAGACGCTTTTCTTCGTCTTTATCATTATCTTCCTGGTGCTTCTGATCCTGGGACTGACAGTGGCAAGACGAGTGGGCTGAAGATCGGCGTTTCGGCAGATGCGTTGCCGTGTGCGCCTTATTGCGCGCGCCTGACGGCTTTCGCCAAGGCACGCCAGGGCCCGATATCCCAGTGATTGCTCGCCAGAGGCGATGGCGAGGGCAGGATCCAGACTTCGGTATTGCCAATCGTCTCCGGCTGCCGGCCGGGCATTGCCTTCTTGCCCATCACCGTGCGCCCGGCGGTAAAGCTGGTGAACGCCAGGAAGCGGGGCGCGATCTTCCGGATGCGCGCCCGCAGGGCTTCGGCCGCGTCCTGTCCCAGACTGTCCTTGGGCAATTGGTGATCCATGCCATAGGCAAACTTCGCGATGTCGGTGAGGCCGATGCCCAGATCCCAGAGCGCGGGATACTCGCTGGGCGCAAATAGGCGAGGTGTCAGGCCGACATCATAAAGCGTACGCCAGAATTTGTTCTGTCCGTGCGCATAATAGGCTTTCTGCAATGCCGATTGCCGGCCCGCCGCCGTGCCGCAGAACACCAACGTCAGCCCCGGCTTCAGTCTTTCGGGAAGAATGTGATCCTTATCGCGCATTCTCATTGCGCCAGCGGGAACGGCCCAGCGCGTATAGGGGCACTGCCGCCGCCAGGAACACGACGGACCAGACGCTGGTGACCAGATCCGTGGACAGGAACAGCACCAGAAGAATGGCATTCACCGCGATGCTGATCAGCGCCGGTATCGGATAGAAAGGCATCTTGTAAGGCCGGTACAGATCCGGTTCCGTCCGGCGCAGACGCAGTGCGCCATAGCTCAGCATCAGGAAGATGATCATGATGTTAGGCGCATAGAGGTTGAGCAGCACCTCGTACAATCCACCCTTGATGAAGCTCGCGCCGGTCACCACCAGCGAGATCGACACGATCACCACGACCAGGGCGGCGCGCGGCGTGCCGCTGGCCGAAACAGTCGCCAGACTTGGCGGCAGCATGCCCTTGCGCGCCATCGCATACGTGGTGCGCACATGCTCCATCACCTGGAGGTTGGCGATGGTGGCAACGCAGATGATGGCCAGTATGGTGACCACGGTGCCGCTGCCCGGCCCCAGGACCAAGGCGGCGGCGTCCGACACCGCCAGAGTGGAGCTCACCAGCAATCCGACCGGCACGACGTGCAGAACCGCGGCATTGACCAGCACATAAAGCGCCGTCACCAGCGCGATACCGGCAAAGGTGGCGCGGGCGATGTTGCGCTCCGGCTCATGGACTTCCTCCGAGAAATAGACCGCCGCCTGCCAGCCGCCATAGGCGCCATAGATGGCGCGCAAGGCCACGGCGGCCGCGACCCAGGTGAACAAAGGCGGCGGTGGCGCAGAGACAATCGTAGCCGGATCGCCATGGGCGACGAACAAAGTGATGACCAACGCGACCAGAACGAGCGCCTTGAGCGCGCTGCCGATGTTCTGCGATGCACCGCCCACCCGCGCGCCGATCCAATTCAGCGCGCCGCAGCCCAGCAGCAAGCCAATCGCGACCAGTCCGGTCGGCAGTTCGCCGAAGAAACCCAGCCGCTGCACATACTGGCCGAATGCCACCGAGATGAAGCCGGTCGACATCACCAGCTGCAGCCAGTCGGCCCAGCCAACAAAGAAGCCCGTGAAAGGCCCGATCGCCCGTACCGCCAGGGAATAAGGTCCACCCGACAAGGGGATTGCCGCACCCAATTCCACCGTCGGCATGGCATCGATGGCCACGAACAGCCCGCCCGCCAGCCAGGCCAGGACGATCAGCTTGGGATCGACAAAACCCGCCGCCACCACCGAAGGATTGCGCAAGATACCCGAACCGATGGTGCCGCCGATCACGACCGCAAGCCCGAAGCCCAGCCCGAAAATGCGCAGCAAGCGGCCGCGGACAAGGTCCGTCGTCGGATCGGAATTGGTCATGCGCACCCCCCGGTTCTTGATGCGATTAGGGGCGATAGCGGGCAGGTTTGCAACCGGTCTTAGAGGACCCGGCCGAACCAGGTCAGCGACAGGCCAGCCGAGGCCAGCATCAGGAGTGCGGCAAGGCCCGCGAAGAAGGAGGTGATTTCCAGTTCCTTCGTCTCCATCACCAGCTGCTTGGACAGCACGCTATAGACTTGTTTCAGGTCCTCGGCGCTGGAAGCCTGGAAGTAGCGGCCCCTGGTCATGTCGGCGATTTTTTTCAGCGCCACTTCGTCCAGCTGGGCTCGCATCGAGAAACCGCCAACGCCCACGACATTGCCCTTGGTCGTGCCGAAGCCGACGGTATAGACGCGCACGCCATATTCCGAAGCGATACGCGCCGCCTCGACCGGATCGTAACCGGCATTGGTCTGTCCGTCGGTGAGCAGGATCACCACTGCATTCTTGTAGGAGCCGGGTTCGACCGGCACATGCTTCTTTTTCGGCGCGGCACCGCCCCTGCGATCGCCCAGCGCCCGACCGTTGAAGCGATTGAACCGGTCGCCACCGCCGAATCCGAAACCGCCATTGCCATTGCCGAAACCGCCGCCGGAAAAATTGCTGATCGGAAAATCTTCCTTGGGGAAGATCGTGGACAGCGAAGCCAGGATGCCGCTGCCCACCGCTGTGCCGCGCTGCAGCTCAAAGCGGTCGACCGCCGCGTTCAGCGCCAGCCGGTCCGTGGTCGGGTTCTGCACCGTCAGCGCGGTGGCGGCAAAGGCGACGATACCGATCTGGATGTCCTTGGGCTGGTCCTTGATATATTGCTTGGCGGCCACTTGCGCCGCCTCGATCCGCGACGGCTTGACGTCGGCGGCACGCATGCTGCCCGACACATCCATCGCCAGCATCACGATGGCGCGGGTGGACGGCAGGCTGACCAGCGCGGTCGGGCGCGCCATGGCCAGAAGCAGAAACGTCAATGCGCCCAGCATCAGCGCCGGCGGGACATGGCGGCGCCAGCCGGTGACGCCCATCGCGCTTTTGACCATCGCCAGATTGGCGTAGCGCAGCGCCGATTTCTTGCGGCGGCGCATGATGAATACGTACAGCAGCACCGCCAGCGGCACGACGATCAGCAGCCACAGGAACATCGGCCAGAGAAAGCCGAGATGCGGGACCAGGCCCCAGGTCTTGATCGCCCATTCCTTCATGCGGTTTTCTTCGTGAAACGCAGACGGCGCATATCGGCGAACCGCAATACGGCGTCGACGACATCGTCTTCGGTGGACAATTCCAGGGCATCGACACCGGCGGCCTGGAACGCGGTCATCAACTCTTCTTCCCGCGCCTGGGCGGCGGCGATGAAACGGGCACGGAATCCCTTGTCATGGGTGTCGACGAAAAGCTGATCGCCGCTTTCCGCATCCTGGAACGTGATCAGGCCCAGATCGGGCAACCGCGCTTCCAGAGGGTCGGTCAGGCGCACCGCAATCACGTCATGGCGGTTGGCCAACTGGCTGAGCGGCTTTTCCCAGCCTGGGGCGCTAATGAAATCGGAGACCACAAAGATCAGAGAACGGCGGCGGATCATCTTGGCCGCATCGGACAATACGCGCTTGAGATCGGTGGCCTGGGTTTTCTTGGGACTGCGGTAGCGGGTGAGCGCGTCCAGCAGAATCAGGAATTGCTGCCGCCCGCCCCGCGCCGGTACCATGTGTTCCACCCCGCCGGTAAACAACAAGGCGCCCGCACGATTGCCTTTGCCGGACAGGAAACGACACATCAAAGTGGTGAATTCCGACAGGACGGCACGCTTGGAAACGCTGACCGACTGGAAGTCGATCGATGGGCTCATGTCCAGCAGGAACCAGGCGGTGATTTCCCGGTCCTCCAGAAATTCGCGCACATGGGGAATCTGCAAACGCGCGGTGACGTTCCAGTCCATGTGCCGCACATCGTCGTGATACTGATATTCGCGCAGATCCGCGAAATCCAACCCCTGACCACGGAACGCGGTCCGGTGATCGCCCTGCAGCAGGCCTTCCAGCCGCCGCGTGATCTTCAGGTCGAGACGGCGAAGAACCGCCTCAGGCGTTTGCGGCGCGGTCATGGCGCTCCAGAACTTTCTCGGGCGCGGGGACAGCCCGCATGATGTCGCGCACCAGATCGTCGGCGCTGATGCCGTCGGCCAGTGCCTCATAAGACGGCACCACGCGATGGCGCAGCACATCCGCCGCCACATCCACCACATCGGCGGGCAGCGCATAATCGCGGCCGCGCAGATAGGCCAGCGCCCGGCCTGCTTCGATCAAGCCGATGGTGGCGCGCGGGCTCGCCCCGTACAGGATGAAGCGCGAATGGCCATGCAGGCCCGCCCGTCCGGGATCGCGCGTCGCCGCCACCAATCGCACCGCATAGGTGACCAGGGCCGGATCGATATAGATCTTGCGGGCTTGCGCCTGCATCGCCAGCAATTCGTCGGTGCTGGTGACCGCACCGATGGCGGCGGCCATGCCGGTAACACGCTGGACGATGACGAACTCTTCGTCTTCGCTGGGATAGCCCACCAGCACCTTCATCATGAAGCGGTCGACCTGCGCTTCCGGCAAGGCATAGGTGCCTTCGGTCTCGATCGGGTTCTGTGTCGCCATCACCACAAAGGGCTTGGGCACTGGATGGCTTTCGCCCGCGATGGTGACTTGGCGTTCCTGCATCACTTCCAACAGCGCGCTCTGTACCTTGGCGGGGGCGCGGTTGATTTCGTCGGCCAGCACCAGATTGGCGAAAACGGGTCCCAGCACGGTGCTGAATTCGCCGCTCTTCTGGTTATAGACCCGCGTGCCGATCAGATCGGCGGGCACCAGATCGGGCGTGAACTGAATGCGCTTGAAACTGCCTTGCATGGCCCGCGCCAAGGTCGAGACCGTCAAGGTCTTGGCCAGGCCCGGCACGCCTTCGACCAGAAGATGCCCGCCCGCCAATAAGGCGACCAGCACCCGCTCCAGGAAATGATCCTGGCCGACCACGACTTTTTTCACTTCGTAGAGAAGATGCTCCAACCCTTCATGCGCACCACTGGCCATGCCTGAAACCCTTTTTGTCAGAGAGGATTGTTTCCAACCGCCTTGGCGGCATTCTCGATCGGCACGGCGAATGCCATGCCTGCGAATACGCGCTGGCCGGTGGGATTGTAGATCGCCGTCACGATGCCCACGACTTCGCCGTCGCGATTGACCAGCGGCCCACCGGAATTGCCCGGATTCACCGCCGCGGTGAACTGGATCAAATTGGTAAGCGTGGGCTTGTCCTTCTCGGCGGGATCGTCGAATTCGCGCTTCAGCCCCGCTACCACGCCCGATGAGACCGACGGTCCGATGCCGAACGGAAAGCCCACCGCCACCACCGTGTCGCCGGGAAACAGATTGGCCGTCGAAGCCAAAGTGGCTGGCTTGAGATCGTCGGGCTGGGTCTTGGTGCGGATCACCGCCAGATCATTTTCCGGCTGCACATTGACCACGGTCGCTTCCGATTTGCTGCCGTCGAAGAACGTGACGACCCAGCGGTCGGTGGAATGGATCACATGCAAATTGGTGAGGATGTCGCCCTTGTCGTCGATCACCACGCCGGTGCCGGTAGAATCGGGATGTTCGTCCTTGTCTTTCTCCGCATCTTTGCCGTCCGAGGCTTTGGGCGGTGGCAGGGGTGCGATCTTCAAATGATTTTTGCGCGCCTCGGCGGCTTCGGCCTTGGCTTCTTGCGCGGCATGTTCCGGCGAGAGGAACCCGTCCACCCGCACCACGGAAGGCCCTACCGTGGCGGCCGCCACCGTGGTCTCGGCGGGACCGGGCGGGGTGTTGCTCAGCGTGTATTTGACGGCGTTGTCGATATCCCATTGTGTCAGCGCCGTCGGACCGGGATGGAACCATTGCCAGGCTCCGAACAAAGCCACTGCCACCAACACAGCCGCGATGGCCGGCAAGCTGCGGTCATGACGCGCGGCAAACGACTTGGTTTTCCGCCAGATTTCGACAGCAAGCGACGGGCCTTGTTCCTCTTCAAAGGACCAGGCAATGGGCGTTCCTTCGTCGTTGACCGACGAACCGGAACGCCGCCTTGAGGCGCGGCTGTAAAGAGGTTTTCGCTTCATACCGGTATCCGCCGATAGATCGATGCCAGAAGCCTACGCCAGCCCTTCATTTTAGGCAAAAGCCGAGCGCGACCGTTGCCAAATGTGTGTCATCCGAATGTAAAGGCGTAGGCCTCCACACCCGGATCCAGGAATTCAATACTGAATGTGTGGTTGTCGATCGTGCCGGTCTGACGGATCAACTGATACAAGCGCTGTCCCGTAACGGTGCCGTTGCCGGCCTCGTCCGTATCCACGCCATGCGCCGCACCCAGTTTCTGGCCATCCATCGTCACCTTGAAGCGCACAGGCTTGTTGCCGGCGCCCGGCCCCAGCACCAGATGCAGATCGCGGGCATGGAAATAGAAGGTGATCTTGGCACCGGGCGCCGCAGACACCGATTTTTCCTCGCCGATGGTCCAGCGGCCGGTCAGGCCCCACTGGTTGGGTCCCAGAGGATAGGGCGTCGTATAAGTTGCAATCTTGTCCGGTTGCGGCGTGTTGGAAGCGAAATTCGTTCCGCGTCCGTAGCCCAGATAAGTCTCCGGCGATTCCATATTGTTGCCGTCGGCGGCGGCGAGCGCGCCTTTGGCGTCGGGATCGACGACGCCGCCGGGAACATCCTTGTAACCGGCTTCCTTCAGCAATGTCTGGATGATGCGTTCGGACTTGTCATACTCGCCTTCGCCGAAATGATGGGCGCGGATGCGTCCTTCGGCATCGATGAAATAATGTGCCGGCCAATATTGGTTGTTGAAGGCCTGCCAGATGGCGAGATTGGAATCGAGCGCCACCGGATAATTGACGCCCATGCTTTCCACCGCCTTCTTCACATTGGCGGGATCTTTCTCGAAGGCGAATTCGGGCGCATGCACGCCCAGCACCACCAGGCCATGATCCTTGTACTTCGCCGCCCAAGCACGGATGTATGGCAACGCCCGCAGGCAGTTGATGCAGGAGTAAGTCCAGAAATCGACCACCACCACCTTGCCGCGCAAGGCTCCACGCATCAGCGGCGGGGTGTTCAGCCAGCCGGTGGCGCCGTTCAACTCCGGCATCGTGCCTTCGATGGGAAGATTGCTGCCTGCCACCGCGACGGTCTGCACCGCTTTGCGAGGAAGGAATTTGTCGACCAGGCCTTGCTCGAAACGCGAGGTGCTCGCCAGCGAGACCTTCGTAAGAAAACCGGTATCGAGCCCGAAGGCGATCACCGCCACGCCTGCCAACACCAGAACGCCCAGAGCACGGCGCACCCACTCGCCAGCGCCCAGGGACTGCTTCATCGCCGCGAACAGCCGCCCGCCGACCAGCAAAGCCAGCGCCAGTGATGTTGCCGCGCCCGCGGCATAGGCAAACAGCAACAAGGTGGTCTGGACACTGGCGCCGCTGATCGCCGCGCCCGTCAGCACCAGCCCCAGGATCGGCCCGGCGCACGGCGCCCACAGCAATCCCGTGGCGATGCCAAGCAGGAACGACGAACCAACACCGGATCCCGCACCCGCTTCACCGGACAGCCGGTCACCCAACGCCACCAATGGACGGGTCAGACGATCCGCCAGAGTGCGCGACAGCAACGTCACGGCAAACAGCGTGAGCAAAACCATGGCGGCGATGCGGCCATATTGATTGGCACTCACCGCCCAGCCGCCGCCCACCGCCGCCAGGCTGGCCACGGCCGCGAACATCACGATCATGCCCGCCAGCAGCGGCAAGGTGCCGGTAAAGAATGGGCGTCCGCCGCGCGCAAAGACGAACGGCAGCACCGGCAGGATGCAGGGGCTGACGATGGTGAGGATGCCGCCGAGATAGGCCAGCAATATCAGGGTCATTGCGGCACAGCTTTCAAAATTGTGGTTCCATCTTCGCAGCCGCGCTCCCTTCGTGCAATTATCGCGGGCCCGCGGGGAAATATATTTCCCGGCATGTAACCAAAGCCACAGCAGGGAAGACGTCCATGAAATCGACTGCTTCGATTTTCGCGCTGGGAATATCCGCAATGGCGGCAATGCCCGCATCCGCCGCGCCGGCCTGCGATCCAGACAATGGCGGCATCACTCTGCCCAAGGGCTTCTGCGCCATGGTGGCCGCCGATGGCCTGGGCTATGCGCGCCATGCGGTGGCGGCGGCCAATGGCGATCTCTATGTCGCCTTGCGCGCCGGTGGCGGCAAGCCGGGCGGTCTGGTGGCGCTGCATGATTCCAAAGGCGACGGCCATTTCGACGTGCAGCAGAAATTCGGCAATGGGCTTGCCGACAATGGCAGCGCCACCGGCGTGGCGTTGCATGACGGCTATCTCTATGTCGCGCAGCCGACCCAGGTGGTTCGTTACAAGATGACACCGGGCCAACTGGTGCCGCAGGGTCAGCCGGAAATCGTCGTCTCGGGCTTCGACAGCGCCCGCGAACACAATGACAAAGGCATTGCCTTTGACGACAAAGGCAATTTCTACGTCAATGTGGGAAGCCCTTCCAACGCCTGTCAGGTTCGCGACCGCTTGAAGGATTCGCCCGGTCAGGATCCCTGCCCGCTGCTGGAAAAACATGGCGGCATCTGGAAATTCAGCGCCGCCAAACTGAACCAGAAGCAGGAAGACGGCACGCGGGTCGTCACCGGCCTGCGGCAGGAACCGGACGTCGCCTGGGGCCATGGCGCGATTTACACCGTGATGAACAATCGCGACCAGATCGACGTGCTCTATCCGGAGCATTTCAGTGCCGAAGATAACAATGACGGTCCCGCCGAAGTGATGTACCGCGCCGATCAAGGCGCGGATTTCGGCTGGCCCTATTGCTATTTCGACTATCGCCACCAGAAGCTGCTGCTCAGCCCGGAATATGGCGGCGATGGCAAGGAAGCGGCGCGCTGCGCCAAATTCACGTTGCCCACCGCCAGCTTTCCCGCGCATTGGGCGCCGGTGGACGTGAAATTCTATGACGGCAAACAATTCCCCGCCGCGTATCGGGGTGGCGCTTTCATCGTGTTCCACGGCTCCTGGAACCGTTCCGGCGAACAACGCCCGGGCGCGGTGGTGTTCCAGCCCATGAACAGCGACGGCAAGGCGTCCGGCAAATTCGAAGTCTTCGCCGATGGCTTTGCCGGCTCCGCGCCAATCAAGACCCAGAATGATTATCCGGCCCGGCCTGACGGCGTGGCCGTCGCGCCGGACGGCTCGCTCTTCATCACCGACAGCCAGAAGGGCACGGTCTGGCACGTCTTCTATCGGGGCTGATCTTCACGCCTCGCCTGCAAAAGACAGCAGGCGGGGCGTACCCGGCTTTTTGGTGCAAGGCGATCCGGCGGCATAGCGCATCGCCACACCGGCTTTGGTTGCGACAATTTCCGTGTAGCTGACCGTCTTCGCTTCGGTGCGATGCATGCAGATGGAGAATGGTCCCTTTTCGGGCAGATGCGATTGATGCAGCTTCCGCAACCCGGCTGGCGTCAATTTCGCCGCTCCGCCGACAACCACCGCGCGCTTTTTGTTCGTGAGCGCTTCGTTATGGCCGGACGAGAACCAGTGCAGCCGCTTCCATCCGAAGCGGCTGCAGGTCAATAGCTGCCCATCCCAGCGCCATTCACGCACCATCCGCTCCCTGGCGGACGCCGCGATCAGCCGGAACGGATTGATCCGCGACAGCGGCAGGTCGGCGAACATTGTCGCCACCTCCGCGAAACTTTCCGCCGCCAGCAGATGCGGAATGATAATCCCCCGGCTGACGCAAAGAGCGCGATCGCGCTGCGGCTTGGCGTACCAGTTGACCAGCGCGAGGGTAAGCCCAGCATCGTTGGTGCCGATCCAGGTGCCGCCGCCGACCTCGCTGGGATAAAGCGCCACGCGCGTTCCGGCCCAATGCCGTCGCGGCGCCAGCGCGCGTGGGCGTGAAATCTGCTCGTCGCGATTCATGGCCAGCATGAATCCATGGCGCGTCGGCAGAAACGAAATAGTGCACATCGGATCGGTCGCGCTTTAATCGGCCAGAGGGTAGCAGGCGCTGAGCTGCTGGTATTTCTTCCATTCGTCCCGCAACAATCCGACCGTCGCAGGTTGATGACCCAATGCGCGATTGGCGGCACCGATGGCGAAGACCAGATCCCATTGCCGGAACAAGGTCGCATAGGCCTGAAAGATCGAATTGCGGCTGTCATAGATGCTGGTGGCTTCCGAGGCCGCGCCGTTCAACTCCAGGATCTTGAAATTCTCGCCGGCCAGAATATCGCCGTCATTGCCATAGCGGATGTCGTAGCGCCCGATGAAAAAGCCCGGCACCTGGCGCGAAATCTGGTCGATGCGCATCTCCAGTGCCGCGCTCCATAGATGCATGCCGTCGCGGAAAATACAGCCTTGGCAGTGATTGCCCGCTTCCACCAGCTTGAGGCGTTCGCCCGCGGCCAGGACTTTGCCGCGAATCGCGCGATGACGCTGCAGATAAGTGCCGGCCATGATCGCGGCTCGGCTGTCCGCCTGAATTAACTCTTCGACCGTGCGCAGACCGTCGCCAGTGACCGAGGGAAAAATCTTTTCCGTGATCGCGAAGATGCGGCCGCGCTCTTCGCCCGGAAACCGGTAATAGAAAATTCCCACCTCGCAGGGGCCCGCCGCATATTCCTGCAGGATCACGTCGCCGGAAACTTGTTGCAGATATTCGCGCGCGTCTTCCCGCGCCCGCACCAGCCGAAAGCCGCTGCCACGATGGGCGATGTTGGGCTTCAACACCACGGGAAGGTTGAGGCCATGCTCGGCGCAAAGACGCTCGAACTGCGCCACACGTTCATCTGTTGTCCCACGCGTGATCAACGCCGCGCGAGCGGTAAATGCGGGCGAGGTCGCAAACAGGTCCCGCAGAATTTCGTCTTTGGATTCTCCCACCATGCCGCCGGTCAGCATCCCCGGATTGGCGATGGTGGGAAGATTGATGCCGCGATACTTGATCGCCAGCCGCGCATAATTCAGTCCGATGGGAATATAGAACAGGCTGGCGGGCCAGAATTCCCATTGCAACCAGCGCTGCGTGGCTGGGGACTGGATCGCGGCACGTATTCGTCCACGGAAGAGAATCGGCAGTCCCACCAGGACCAATAGCGTCACCACGGCGATAATGAGCGTGCCCTTGGCCACCGCGTACCAGGCGACGGCCTGGGTTCCGGCCACCCAAACCAAGGTGAACACCAGAGGCACCCATACCAGACCCATCAACGCGGTCACCGCCGCAAAGGACAGGAACGGAACCGCCAGGGTCCCGGCAATCAGATAAGTGGGGAGGCGCAGCCCGGGAACGAACCGTGCCACCAAGAGAACCAGCAATCCCCGCTTTTTCCACCAGGCTTCGCTCTTCGCCAGCCGATCCTCATTGACCCGCCGCTTGACCCAGGCGCGGCCGAGAAAGGGGCGTCCGAAATAACGGGCGACCGCATAGAGCCCCAGATCGCCCAACCAGATTCCCAAAAAACAGGCCGCCAGGCCCAGTGGCGTCGCCAATTGACCCGCAACGGCAAGTGCCGCGCCGCCCAGGGTCGCCGCGTCTTCAGAAAAGAATGTGAGAAAGAAAAGCGACGCTGCCTTGGTCCATGAAAGGTCGAGCATGGTCATGCCGTCCTGCGCGCGGACTGGGCCTGGTTTTGGTATTCGAGGGTGGAAGGCGCGACCCCGAAATCCTGCGGCACGGGAATTTTCCGCATGTCGCAGATCAAGCCGATCAACGCGTAATGATGGATGGCGTGGGACACCGCGTACATGATCTCGCGGCCAATCGTGGACGGCACGCAGCAGGATCCAGCACTGGTGTAGGAAATCTTGGTTCGCGCTTCGATCGCCCGGTCGGCGGGAAGGGTGGAGAGAAAGCGGGCGGTGTGACGAAAATCCCGCGTCACCTGCAGCGCGAAAAGCCGGTCGGTCTCCAGGCCCGCATCCCGTTCGCGGCGGTCATAGTCGATCTGCGGTTCGTTCACCGCTTCCAGCAGAATTTTGAAATGTTCCAGACTGTGCCGGTAATGTGCGCCGACCGAGGCGCGCAAAGCGTCCGGTTTGGCATATTGGGCGTCGGTCAATCCCCCAAGCAGGGCCTCGCCCTGCGCGAGCACCTCGTCCATCGCGCCCAAAAGCTGGTTGGTGCTCATCCCCGGATACCTTTCGGCGTCGCCGCCATGGCTCGAATGGCAAATTCCGAACCACGTCACGGATACTGGGAATTCTCGCTGAGGCGCACAAGGAAATTATCCCGCAGATGTCGCCAAATCCGGAAACGGTTCGCTTTACAGCCAACGCCGTTCACGATGGTGCAGTGCATCAGCTTGGCGTTTTACGCCATCCGCACGCCATCCTTGCGCAATATCGCCTTCACCGGCCCTCACATGCATGACGGCTCGGTCAAGAATCCGCCCCCATGCATTCGCCGTCACGTCGGTGCCACGGCAAGCTTGCCGGACGATGCGGCGCTTCGAAACATGACGTTGAACGAAGCAGGGGAGGCGTCGCTCGAAATGGCCCGCCGGACCATTTCGACGGCTTCGCCGTAGCTCAGGGCCGCCCGATTCCCGGCTGGGTAATATACTCGGTCCGATATTTGCCGCTTTGCATCAGAACCTTCACGGCGACGAAACCGCCGACCCGGCCGGCGCTATTGGCGCCGCGGATTGCAATGCCAATGGCGTTGGCGCGATCCGCCGCCATGCCCAGCATTTCGCGCCCATCATTGCGGGCGATGAACTTCTTCTGTCCGACGTCCCATTCGACCGTGAACACACGCGGGGATACCGGTGGATTATGGCTTTCGGGCATATGCCCCCCAAGTGACCGGCGGAACTTCCGCCTCCGTCAACTTCACCCTAGCACAAATCATGCCGTCCCGCTCGAAACGCTAAAGTGCGGTTAATCAAGGGAACTCGCCCCTATCCCGTTGACCCAGGGGGGCAGAGTTGTCAGTTTCCCTTGTGGTTGCCTGCAAATTAACCAAGCAACATGCTCAAGATACACGGCGAGCATGGCATTTGCATAATGGCGGCTTGATTGGGAGTTGGGGACATTTTCGGCACCCGTTTTTTGCGCGCTAAGCGACCCGCGAAGGGGCCGCACCAGCAGCGTCGTCCGCTGGCCAGCCGCTACGCCAGGTGGAGGCGCACAGCGGTGCTGGTGCCGCTGCTGGTTGTTGTGTTTTTCGCCGCCGTTGCCGAACGCGGTCATCCCGC
This sequence comes from Pseudomonadota bacterium, assembly GCA_040389405.1. Taxonomy (GTDB): domain Bacteria; phylum Pseudomonadota; class Alphaproteobacteria; order Micropepsales; family Micropepsaceae; genus Rhizomicrobium. The sequence continues at coordinate 1,399,600 of JAZJZY010000003.1, forward strand.
CATCAGCAAGGTGCGCAGAGACGGCATCATCGCCACCCTGCTCGATCCCCTCAGTCTTTTTGCGGGACGCTCGCCGGGCGAACGGGGCGAAGGCGCGTTGCTTTCGACCAAGCCGGGGCACGGACCCGAAGAACGCGTGCTCTCCACGGTGCGCGATCGCGATCCGGCTGGCGCCGCACCACCAGCAGGAGATCCGGGATTTCTGCCGGATTCTGCGCTGCCTGGCGCGCCGCCCGCAGAGAATGCGCTTCCTGCCGGCGGCGTTCCCGGCGATCAGTTCGCGCCGTTCGGCGCCCCATTTTCCAGCCCTGGCGAGCCGGGCGGCGGATTCATTCCCGGCGGCGGCAGCGGGCTCGTTCCGCCACTCCCGCCCGATCCCCCGTTGACGTCAGGCATCCCCGAGCCCGCGACTTGGGCGGTGATGATCCTGGGCTTTTTTGCGGTGGGATGGGCGATGCGCCGGCGCGCGCAGTTGCGACCCGACCCCGCGGCCGAATAGCGGCAGCATGCGCATGCGATCCCTGATCCTGGTGACCGCGATATGCCTCGCTGGAATCCTGCTTTGGCCCGCAGCAAAAGAACCTGCCGCGGCGACGCAACAAACCATGGACACGAAGACCGCCGCGCGTCTGGCGGCAATTCCCGCGAATGCGCCGGGCACGCGCATCTGGTACGCCGCGAATGATTACCCGCATCTTTCTCTGCCCGGCGGACGGCAGGAGATCGTGCGCAGCGCACTCAACATCAGAGGGCCGATGCAGTTCGGCAGCTTCGTCTGGGACGAGGAACGCATCCCGAAAACGGGATCGGTTTGGGTGCGCGTCGATCTTGCACATCAGATTCTGTCGGTGTTTCGCGGCGGCCATGAGATCGGTTCCGCCGTGATCCTGTACGGCACCGACGGCAAGCCCACGCCGACCGGCGACTTTACCATCCTGCAAAAGGCCGTCGATTATCGCTCGCGCGCCTATGACGCGCCGATGCCCTACATGCTGCGGCTCACCGATGACGGCGTGGCAATTCATGGCAGCAATGTGCGCGAAGGCTATGCCACGCATGGCTGCATCGGCGTGCCCTTGGATTTTGCGAAGCGCCTATTCGCGGTGATGGGCAAAGGCGATCCGGTTTTCATTCTTCCGAACGAAATCAAACACGGCTAACGGCCCGTTCACCAAGCTGTCTAAAATTGTCCTAAAATCCTAACGCACCGCTTGGACAAAGCTTAACCAGGTCTTTCCACGCCATGGAAACCCTGGACTGGGAGACTTCCTGCTGTAACGCAGGAGCTTCCTGTCCATGTTCGACCGATGGAAATCGCGCGCACTGGCATGCACGATCATATGCGCCACGCCGCTCTTCATGGGCGCGATCGATCGGCAGACCAGTGTCGATCAGCGCCTTCTCATCGCGCATAATCGCGAGCGGCAGGATTTGGGTCTCGAACCGCTCGCCTGGAATCCCATGCTCGCCGAATCCGCACAGCGTTGGGCCGATTACCTCGCCTCCACCGGGCGCTTCGAGCATGCGCCGGAAAATCACCGCAACCCCGAAGGCGAAAATCTGTGGGCCGGCACCAAAGGTTACTTCGGACCTGAAGCGATGGTGGACGCCTGGATCCGCGAAAAGAAATTCTTCCGTCCGGGCGTATTTCCCGACAACAGCACGACCGGCCGCGTCGAAGATATCGGCCATTATACCCAGCTGGTCTGGCGCGCCACCCGTGAAGTGGGCTGTGCCGAAGCGACCGGTACGCGTGAGGATGTTCTGGTGTGCCGCTACTCCGAGGCCGGCAACTGGCGCGGCGAGCGGCCCTTCTAGAATAGGGGCCCCGGGACTATCCCGCGGGAGAGGTCATGGCGGACAGGGTGGGATTCGAACCCACGGAGCCCTTGCAGGCTCGCCGCATTTCGAGTGCGGTGCCATCGACCACTCGACCACCTGTCCGCCGGCGGGGATACTTGAGCGGCTCTCGATTGGCAAGCCATTAGCCCTGCAAATCCTGTATTCTGGCGGTTCAGGGAGGCAAGATGCGCCGCATCCGTTCCACTGGTATGGCCGCCATCGCTTGGCTGGCCACGGGTTTGATTTCGGCCTTCGCACAGAATGCCGCGCCAGGGCTGCATGAAGACGTGGCGTTCTCCGACTATCCCGCGCTGGCGCGCAATTCGGAACTCCTCAGCCGCGTGTTCACGCCGCTGACCTTGGCCGGAATCAAACGCGATTTGGCGCGCACCGGAAAGACACTGGGCGAAACCTCCGTGGATCTGACAGCGGAAAAATTCCTCGTCTATGTGCCGCCGACCAGGCCGCCCGGCGGCTACCGACTGATGGTGTTCGTGCCGCCTTGGCAGAAGGCGCAATTGCCTCAGGGCTGGGGTCCGGTGCTGGACCGGTTCGGGATGATCTTCGTGACGCCCGCCCGCTCGGGCAATGACGAGGACATCGTCAGCCGCCGCGAGCCGCTGGCCCTGATCGCCGCACAGAATGTGATGGCGCAGTACCCGATCGATCCGGCACAAGTCCTTGTCGGCGGCATGTCGGGTGGCTCGCGCATGGCGCTGCGCCTGGCGCTGGCTTATCCCGATCTTTTCCACGGCGCGTTCCTCAATTCCGGCAGCGACGTGATCGGCACGATTTATGAGCCCCTGCCGGCCGGCCCCCTGTTCCGGCAATTCCAGAGCGGGACGCGGCTTCTCTATGTGACCGGCGACCAGGACGCGGCCAATGTGGAATCAGAGACACGCAGCAAGCGCTCGATGCAGGACTGGTGCGTCTCCGATGTTGCAAGCATCAAAATGTCCTTCACCGGTCACGAAGTCGCGTCCCCCGCCATCTTGGGGCGGGCGCTTGAGGCGTTGCTGCATCCCGAGCGGCCGAGCGCGGACCGGCTGGCGTCCTGCCGCACCGCTATCGAGACGAATATTGCCGCCGAATTGGGCAAAGCGGACGCCTTGGTTGCGGGTGGCAAGCGCGACGATGCCCAAAAACTGGTCAAAGACATCGACGCCAAATTCGGCGGCTTGGCCGCGCCGCATAGCGTAGAACTGGATACAATTCTGACAAGAATTCAGCCGTAATTTTCCGGTCGCGGCCGCCTATTTGAAGCTTCGAGGTGTTTGCCAAAGGCCGGGCCTCGTGTAACCTCGCGGCCGTCGGGGGCATATAATAAAACTGGGCCCCTTCGCTCGCTGGAGGAGCCTTAATGAAAAATATTCTTCGTTCTCGGAATTTCGCGATCGGTGCCAGCTTCGCTGTGCTGCTTGGCGCGCTTGGCGTATCGCAGGTTGCGTTCCAGAGTAAGGCCGTGGCGCAAGTCGGCGCGACCGCTCCGAAATTTGAAGTCGATCCCTTCTGGCCCAAGCCGCTGCCCAATCACTGGGTGATGGGCATGGCGATCGGCGTCTGGGTCGACAACAACGATCACATCTGGATGGTGCATCGCGCCAACACCGTGGATCGCACCACCAATCAGCTGCAGCGCGGCCTTGGCGAATGCTGCCAGGCAGCGCCGCCGGTTCTGGAATTCGACGAAGCCGGCAATCTGCTTCACGCCTGGGGCGGCCCGGGCCAGGGTTATGACTGGCCGGAATCCAACCACGGCATCTTCGTGGACCATAAGGGCAATGTCTGGATCGGCGGCAATGGCGGCCCGGACTCGCACATCCTGAAGTTCACCCAGGACGGCAAGTTCCTGATGCAGTACGGCAAGGCCGGCGCGCGCCGCAAAGCGGGCCAAGCGGCCGATGCCACTGTCGAAGCGTCCGAAAAAGGCTTCGCCGCGGATTCCAACGACCAGAACAGCTTCGGCCGCGTCGCCAAGGTGTTCGTCGATGCCAAGGCAAACGAAGCCTATGTCGCCGACGGTTACCTGAACCATCGCGTTGCGGTTATCGACGCCGACACCGGCAAGATGAAGCGCTATTGGGGCGCGTACGGCAACAAGCCGGATGACACGCCGCTCGGCGCGTATGACGAGAATGCCCCGCATGCCCAGCAGTTCCGCAATCCGGTGCATTGCGCCGACATTTCGGTCGACCGGCTGGTTTATGTCTGCGACCGCGTCAATGACCGCATGCAGGTCTTCACGCCCGAAGGCAAATTCGTGAAGGAGATGTACTACAAGATCAAAACCAAGACCGACGGTTCGGTCTGGGACATCGCCTTCTCCAAGGACCCGCAGCAGAAGTACATCTTCATGGCGGACGGCGTGAACGAACAGGTTGTGGTGATCGATCGCCAGACCCTGACGCCCATCACCACCTTCGGTGACGGCGGCAATCATGCCGGCGAATTCCATGGCGTGCATTCCATCGCCATCGATTCCAAGGGCAATCTGTTCACGACGGAGACTTACGAAGGTCGCCGCATCCAGAAGTTCCTCAACAAGGGCATGGCGAAAGTCGTCAAGTTCGACCAAGGCGTAGCCCGTCCCGACAACAAGTAATCCGTCGCGTAACTTTTGATGTGGAATAAGCTCATGCGCCGCCAGTTTGCTCTGCTACTGGCGGCGCTGACTTTTTTTAGCCTGCCCGCCTTCGCCCATAATATTCCGGTCGAAGCGACGCTGCAGATGTTCGTCAAGCCTGAGGGCCACAAGCTCCAGGTCATGATCCGCGTCCCGTTAACGACCTATACGGACGCAGAATATCCCCGCCGCAATGGCGACTATGTCGATCTCGCCAAAGTCGATCCATCGCTGCGCGCGGCCGCGACGGTCATCCTGCTTGAAACCCTCAAAATGTACGAAGGGGACAAGGAGCTACCCAAACCGACCATCGTTTCGACACGGATGTCGCTGGATTCAGACAAATCCTTCAGCGACTACGGCACGGCGCTGGCTCATGTGACCGGCCCGCCCTTGCCGTCCGAGACAAACATGTTCTGGGAACAGGGCAAGCTCGACGTCCTTTTCAGCTATCCCATCACGTCCGAGAAATCCTATTTCTCGATGCACGCCGCCTTCGACCGGCTGGCGCAGCACGAAATGACCACGGTGCAATATCTTCTGCCGGGTGGCGTTTCGCGCGCCTATGAGTTGCCAGGCGATGCCGGTTTGGTGCGGCTGGATCCCAACTGGTATCACGCCGCCGGCCTGTTCGTGATCATGGGCTTCTATCACATCCTGGAAGGCATCGATCATCTGCTCTTCCTGTTCTGCCTGGTGATTCCGTTCCGCCGTGTCCGCCCGCTGATTCCGGTGGTCACGGCCTTCACCGTGGCGCATTCCATCACCCTGATCGCTTCGGCTTATGGCTTTGCGCCCGACGCGATGTGGTTCCCGCCCCTGATCGAGATGCTGATCGCGGTCTCGATCGTCTACATGGCGCTGGAGAATATCGTGGTCGAACATCCGGCCCGGCGCTGGATCATCACCTTCTTCTTCGGCCTGGTGCACGGCTTCGGCTTCTCATTCGTCCTGCGCGAGACCTTGCAGTTCGCCGGGTCGCATGTCTTGCCCTCGCTGCTGGCCTTCAATGTCGGCGTCGAAATTGGTCAGCTGCTCGTGCTGGCGCTGTTCGTGCCGGCGCTGAACCTGATGTTCCGCTATGTCGTGGCCCAGCGCCTGGGTATCGTCATTCTGTCGGCGCTGGTGGCTCATCAGGCCTGGCACTGGATGGAAGACCGCTTCGATGCGCTCAGCCAATTCCCCTGGCCGACCATCACGCCCGAAGGAATCATGAGCTCGCTGCGCTGGCTTACCGTCGCGGTGGTGATTGGGCTGGGTGTCTGGCTGGTGTCCCTGGTGACCAAGCGCTGGGAAGGCGTTGCTTCCAACGACAAGGCTCACTGAAATCAGTCTTCGCCCGCAAGCCAGTCCAGGCGGGTTTTCGCCCGTAGCGGTGGCGCAACAATCGCCAGGGCAGCCTCCATGTCGTCGGCAAAGGTGAAGGGCGGGTTCAGCACCAGCAATCCCGTGCGGCCAAGCTTGCCCTCCGGCGCATCGATCGCCATTTCGAGTTTCAACGCCTTCTGCGCGCCGGACGCCAGCACTTCGCCGACAAAGGCGTTGCCGGCAGCATCGGATTTGATGGGATACCAGATCAGATAAATGCCGGTGGCAAATTTGCGGACGGCCTCGCGCAGGGTCCGCGCCAGCGTTTCGAATTCATCCGGCGCTTCGAAAGGCGGATCGATCAGAATGAGCCCCCGCCGTTCCGCCGGGGGCAGATGCGCCAGGAGCCGCGCATACCCGTCTCCCTCCTCCACCCGCGCCTTGCGCCAGGGCGCCACCACTCGTTTCAGCAGCGCCGCTTCTTCTGGATGCTTCTCGATGGCAACCAACCGGTCCTGTGGCCGCAGCATCCGCGCCGCAATCAGGGGTGAGCCCGGATAATGATTCTCACCGGTGTTGGCGACCAGGCCAAGATAGCGGTCGAGCAACGACGAGCCCGTGAGACCGCGCAGCTTTTCGATCCCAGCCTGGGCTTCGGCGGTTTTCCGCGCATCCGCCGAGGCAAGGTCGTAGAGCCCCCGCCCGGCATGGCTGTCGATCACCGCGAACGGCGCATCCTTTTTCGCCAGATGGGCAATGATCGCCACCTCCGCCAGATGCTTGGCGACGTCGGCGAAGTTTCCGGCATGGTAGGCGTGGCGGTAGTTCATAAATGGCTCTGGCGGCTTGGTCGGAAATTTCTTCCCCCCGCACGGCGAAGCCGTTGGCGGGGGAAGATGTCTGCTAGGCCGCTTGCGGCCGTGGCAGACAGATGGGGGCAATCAAAAAGGGTTACTCACAAAAGACTCTTACTTTTGCGCGCTCATTGTCGACATCGACCGACAGGTCACGCAGATGCTCGATCATCTCTTCCAGATTGTCGGGCGTCAGTTTGTTGATATCGAAGGAGATGCCTTCCTTGCGCAACGCTTCATTGACCTGCTCGCGGGCGCGGTCGGGAATAAAACCGGTCAGCCGCACGCCGGCCCGCAAAAGCTGCATCGGGACGCGCACATTGACCTTGGTGGGCCCTTCCTGTTCGTCATTGGCATCGACCAGAACACGCAGATATTTGACATTGCTGGTGTCGCGCGCGGCCGGCACATCGCTGCGCTCCAGCGCAGTGATCAGGCGTTCGGCTTCGTCGGAATTGATCTTGCCCTGGGCCAGCATATCCAGGATCTGGCGGCGATTGTCGTTCATGGCTTGTCCTTTTCGATCTTTTGGTCAGTGCAATTTGATGAAGACGCGTGTGTTGCGATTGTCCACTTCCACCTGCGAACCGCGCGTCGCTGCCAAGACGCCATTCGCCGCGCGCAGCGAACGCCACAGGCTGAAGCGGAAGACCAGCGAAGCGATGAACAGCAGCGGCAGCGCCAGGATCAACAGCGGGATCAGCAGCAGCCACAGCAGGAACAAAGGCACCCATAGCCGCAAACCAAAGCGCCAGCTCGCCGGTTTGACGTGCACGCTGGCGGACAACGGGGGCAGGATTTCTTGGGTCATTTTCGCTCCAATTGGCGGATGGCGTCGGCGGCGCCGATCTCGCCACGTTCCAGCCGGTCGAGAATCTCGTTGCGCAGTGGCTTGGGATCGGTGTCGACGAATTCGAGCTGCGCGGCGATGCGGTTCAACCGCGCCTTCACGGTGGGGTATGAGACCCCAAACACCTGCTCCATTTCCTTGATCGAACCATGGCTTCGCAAGAATGCCGCCACGAACACCTGGTCGTCCGAACTCAGCCGCGCCAGTTGCGGCAGGGCGAACTGCCCTTCCAGGGCGATATCCCGGTCCGCCAGCCGTACCCGCTCCACCACCAAGGGCGCGCCTTGGGTCAGCCGGGTCAGTTCTTGCCAGTCTTTTGTATCTGCCATCATCAATCTCATCTGATGGGCAGAAGATATTTTATAAAATCAATTTTTCAAGCCATAAAAATTGATTTTCTTGATTTTATTGCAAATCTTTGGAGTTTCAGGGGTTTGCGTCAGGCGGCACAGCCTTGCGGCTTCAGCACCCTTCGGGTCGATGCCGGATCCTTCAGCAGCTTGCCCGTCGGCCGGATGGGACGGGGCACCAGATCGCCGCCGCAATTGGGGCAGACGCCGTTGAGTTTGGTTTCCACGCAATCGGCGCAGAAGGTACATTCATAGGTGCAGATACGGGCGTCCTTGCTGTCGGGCGCCAGGTCACGATCACAGCATTCGCAATTGGGTCGCAGCTCGAGCATGGACGGGTCCTCCTGACGCCAGACGAGCATAGCCGCGCAAATCGGACAATCGCCGCAAATGGCGGGGCCGCAATGCAAGCGGTTCGCTACTCGAATGAAACGGCCAATTTCGGCCGCTCATCGACAACAAGCGAAAAGACATCGGGCCGGGCATAATGCCCCACGACGTCGAAATCGTAGCGGGCTTTCACGATCTCATCGGTATCGATGGTCGCCATGACCAGGCCGGCCTCGCCATAGAGCGGCCCCGCCAGAACATCACCCAGCGGCCCGGCGATAACGCTGCCGCCGCGAATGAGCGGGCGATCCGCATCCCAGCCCGGAACATCGAACCCAAGCTGCTTGGGGGAACCCAGCACCTGGCAGGCCGATACGACAAAACACCGTCCTTCATGGGCGATATGGCGCATGGAGCATTGCCAGATATCGCGGTCGTCGACCGTGGGCGCGCACCAGATATCCAGCCCTTTGGCATACATCGCGGTGCGCAGCTGCGGCATGTGGTTTTCCCAGCAGATCGCCGATGCAATCCGACCCGCCCGCGTCTGGACAATTGGGAGCGTCGATCCGTCTCCCTGCCCCCATATCAGTCGTTCAGTCCCGGTGGGCATGAGTTTGCGATGCTTGGCAACCAATCCAGCCTCAGGCGTGAAGAACAGCGCCGTGCAATACAGCGTGCTGCCGCCCCGCTCGATGACGCCGATCACGATGCTGGCATTGGTTCGGCGGGAGAAATCAGCCAGCGCTTCGGTCTCAGTTCCGGGAACATCGATGGCGTTGGCATAATAGTCGGCGAATGCCGCGCGCCCTTCCGGCAAGCGGAATCCCAGACGCGTGCCGAAGATTTCCCCCTTGGGATAGCCGCCTAGCAGCGCTTCGGGCAGAACGACGAGGCTCACTTCGGCCTGTTTTATCTTCTGCTCGAAACTGAGGACCTGATCGAGCGTCGCAGCCTTGCCCGCGCTTGCCGACCCTATCTGCAAAGCCCCAATATTCGTGACCGGCATGCGTCGCTCCCGCCCTGTATTCGCTCACAAACGATCACATTAGCGGTCGCGGGCAGCAGTGCAAAATCCTGCCTTAATAGGGCGGCTTGTGGTTCGCGCGCTGTGCGTGGGCCGCTTCGGTCCACCACTTCAAATCCTCCGCCACGCGCGAAAATGCCTTCTGAAGATATGCGCCAGTCTCGCCGACCGGCTTGTTGTCGGCGTCCAATGCCTGAGCGATCGGGCCAACGCTGAGCGAACTCGAAGTCACGACCATGCCCATCTCCGACAGCGTGCCGTGCCAGGCAACATTCGCCCTGGCTCCGCCGGTACGCTGCGCAGAATAGCTGACGACGGCCGCCGGCCGCCAAAACCATTCCTCCAGGAAATGGTCCGTCAGATTTTTAAGGCCTGGCTGAACGCCCCAATTATATTCGCCGCAAACAAACAGAAAGGCATCTGCGCGACGGATCTTCGTCGCCAGTGTCTCCATCACGGCCGGCGCTGTCCCGGGTGGATATTCCTTGTACATGCGGTCGAGCATCGGAAGACCAACCGCCCGAGCGTCGATCAATTCGGCCTCGTACCCGTGCGCGGCCAGGGCATCGACCGCATAGTTGGCAAGTCGAATCCCGACGCGGGATGTCCGGTACGACCCATAGAAAACCAATATCTTGAATGCCACCTCGGCCTCCAGTCGCGACGCCACGACTGTAGCCCGACCATTCGCCCTTCGAATATCAATTTTGGAAATCGAGGTTCGACGTCAAACCGAATGCCCGTGGCATTCATTTTGATGGTGCGGGCGGCCCCACCGGTGAGGGCAGCGAACCGGGTACAAATAACCCGACCGCCTGGCTAAGATTTTCGGAAATCGAAACTCGACATCAAAACGAATGCCCCTGGCATTCGTTTTGATGGTGCGGGCGGTCGGAATCGAACCGACACACCTTGCGGTACCAGATTTTGAGTCTGGCGCGTCTACCAGTTCCACCACGCCCGCGAAGTTTCGCACATCGCTGTGCGTCCTCCGGCGGACAGATGCCACAAGCCGGATGCGCCGTCCAGACCCATGAATCTGGGGTTATTTCTTGGTCCAGCCACCGCCCAGAGGCTTGTAGAATTCGCCCGCCGGCAGCTTGCCGATCAGCTGGGCGCCGGTCGCCTGGCCCGCGGCATCACGGGTGACACCGGATTTGGCTGCCGTCTGGGAATAGACGTCCGCCCGGGCCGCATTGATCGCCGTGACCGCCGCGGTGGTGGCGCCGTCCGCCGAGCCCTTGACGAAACCCAGATAGCCGTCGGCCTGTTCGCCGACCGTACCAGCCACCTTGGCGGCATCGACGGCCACCTTGTCGCTGGCCAGATCCGCGAACGCCGGCTGGATGAAGGCCAGAAGCAAAGCCAGCGCCAGGGCCGATTTCACTTTTGCGAGGATGTTCATCGAAGGCTTCCTTTTCGCCAAATCAATTATCGGATCAATTTAGAAGATGTTCGGATTCTGCTGGATCGCGCTCTGAACTTCCTTGTCCAGGCGCACGCGCACATCGGCATCGAGCTTGGCATAGATGTTGATCGGCGCCACCTCGACGCGAATGGTCGGCGTGCAGGCCGCCAGCGTCGCGCAAACGGCGGCCGCATACAGTGCGGCACGTATGGGATGTTTCATCGGATTGCTCCTAATCCGTTTGCCCTTGAAGCGTCTTCGACCACGCTTCGGTATAGGACTTTAGAAGTTCGTCAAAATTAAGGGAAGTGTCCAAAGTCAGGTCGATCGGCGTGCCGTTCGGCAGGGGAATAGGCTTTTGCAGGGCAGTGCCGTTGATCAGATCGACCAGGCCCACCTCGGCCGTTTGCGGCTTGGGCGGATCGCTGCGCCCCTTGATGTGGAAAAGGATCTGCAGCCTGCCGCCGGGCATGCTGTTGAGATCGGCGCTGAGCTGGTCGAAAGACAGATTCTCCAACGCCTGGTAAGCGAAATCCTGCACCGCGTTGGCGCTGGCGGCGGCCCCGCCTTGCGTCCATAGCGAGCGATCGACCGACAGCCGGCCCGGGCCATCGGCCTGAACATGGCCATTGACGATCTTGAAGCCGTCGGGCCCGGCCGAAAATGGCACATGGCCGGAGACCTTGCCTTCCAGCTTCACTTTGCTGCCCAGGTTCGACGCGGTCACCAGCGCGGCCAGGGAAATGGACGTCAGATCGGTGACGCCGTCGATGCGTTTGGGATTGGCGAGGTCGATGGTGAAGGCGCCCAAGGATGCATGACCTTCGGCGAAACCGCTGCTGACCTTGTCGACCTGGATCGCGGTGGGGCTGAAGCCGAAACGCACGTCCAGCCCGCTGAACGGCAATGTCCAATCAATGCGCGAGATGGCAAGTGCCTGGCCACGCTTTGTCGCGGGCGGCAGCAGCGAAACGAAATCCATTTCGGTCTTGACGGTGTGGGCTTTTCCCAGCGGGGTGAGAAAATCCAGGCTGCCGATGCTGAGATGGCCGCCGCTTGTGATCTGGCCGGGCTTCCAGCCGATATCACCCGTGAAATTCGCGCCACCCTCGGCGTTGCGGAATGCCACCAACAGCGACGACAGGGTTTCCGGCTGCAGCTTGCCGGGCGCGAACATGATGCGGGGCGCCGCGATATGCGCCGTGCCTTCGCCGTTGGCCATGGTGTGGGTGAAAGTCAGATCCCCGAGGGATGTTTTCTTTTCATCCGTGGCAGCGATTTTTCCCCGCCAGACGCCCTGGGCAAGCGCGACAGTGCCGCTGCCAGACAGCGGATTGAAGCGCGGCGCCTTCGCGCGGTCCAGCATGCGGGCCGACATCAGCATGACCGAACCGTGCAGCGGCACGTTCGTACCGATTCCAAAATCAAGCACGCTCTGGGCCTGCTCCAACCGGACGCTGGCAAATGGGATCTCGGCCGCAATGCCCTGCGTCGCCGCATTGAACTTCAAGCCGTCTTTGCCGAAAGCAATCATCGGCTTGTTCGTGGATGAACAGAGCGCGCCACTGATTCCACTCGCCAGATTCTCCGGCCCGGGCCGGAAGGCGGCCATCGACATTTTTGCGCAGGTCGCAGGTGAGAAGGCCCATTCGCCCGTCTGTCCGCTTATCTTGCCCGTGCCATTGATCGCAATGCCGCGGAATGCGGCATAGTCGAGCCGTGCACCGATGCTTGCATCGCCAAGAAAAACGCCATCCGTCAGCGCAAAATGAGACATGCCCAAGGTGACAGCCGGCAGTCCGGCCCCCGTCAATGTGGCCTTCAACGATCCGGTGAAATTCCGTCCCGCGCCTTCGAATGCCATCTCCTGCACGTGCAGCACGCCATCCGCCGCGCCGCGCAGCATAGCGGGCTCGGACAAGGCAAAGCGGATCTTGTCGCCCTGCACATCCAGGCGCCCACCGGCGGATACCGCTAGATGCTTAAGATTACTCGCAGCGGCATTGGCGAGCGCGCGATCCCCGGCCAGCAGAGCGCGCACCGTGTCCGGCACGAAATCCGCGCCGCCCGTCATGCGTAGATCGCCATGGCCTTCCCATCCGCCGCGCGACTGCACCAGGCGAAAATCGCGCGCAGTGACATCGAAAGACATGGCAGTGGCCGACAACCCCGCATGGACGGCCTGTGCCGAACCGGCCAGCCGCAACGACGGCGCGGCAATAGCGAAGCCGCCTTGCGCAAACGTCCAGCGCAGCGCCGTCACCGACAGATCGGCGCTGAATCCTTCCACTGTCGCGCCAGAATTGTGCAGGTCGCCCGCAATCTGCGCTGACACATGGCCGTCTTTGCTGTCGAAACTGAATCGTCCGGTTTTCAGATCGAGCTTTGTCTCGCCATACGTGACAGACGTCGGTTTGACCGCCAGCGCCGCGGAGACCGGCATATTGCGCACCAGCTTGACGTCGCCATCCAGTTCGACCGCGCCATAGGGTGACGCCAGCAAAGCCCGCAACCCCGTGAGCGAGACCGCCAGGTCGTCGCTGACGAACCGCGATTGTCCCTGAGCCGTGCGAAGCGAGTCGATCCATGTCTGCAGGGACGGCAAAATCACTGCGCCATTTTCCATCACCCGGGCGCGGATCAGGGGATTGACCAGCCGCACTTCCACCACACGCGGCATCAACCGGAGCGGGTCGAAGCGAAGCTCAATTTTCTCGGCGGAAACCTCCGGCGCATCAGTGGGGCCAAGCGCGAAACGGCCCGAGACCCCGGACAAGCCGAGCCCGTCAATATCGACCGAGGAGGCGACGCCATGGCCGCGGAAATATTCGCGCGCGAATTCCGCCGCCAACCGTGCACGCATGATCCAGAGGAGCAGCGCGACGACCGCGATAACGATCAATCCCGCTCCGATGATGCGCCGCCAGGTCATCTGCCAAATCATCCGGGGAACCTATCTGTCGTCAAACTGTGACCGATTTGCGCCCGGGGAACCATGCGGTCCGGGGATTTGTCCGCAAAGCATCCCGCGAACGTCACAAATGCGTTTCCCGCGCCCGTCAGGATGCAGGTGGCTGGAGCCCCCAACAAAGGAGAATCCCATGCACGAACATCCCGTCGCCAACGGTCCGCGCGAGCATATCGCCCATCTGAGCCACTCCCTGGAAATGGCGCTGGGCCAGAATCGCACATTGATGGAAGACATGGCGCGATTCACGCGCGAGGAATCCCTCCGTCTTGCGCGCATGCAGCTGGATCACGCCGGCTCCGCTTTCGCGCAATTGCAAGACCGCCACGATTTCGGCAGCCTGATCGGCGCGCAGCAGGAATGGATCAAGCAGGCGATGCAGGAATACGCCACCTTGGGCCTGCGCTATGCGGAAATGTTCCAGGGCCTGACCCAGCAGGTTCAATCCCACGTCCAGGCTGCCGCCAGCGACCTTCAGAATCAGGCCGCGCAGGACGTGGAGGGTCTGGAACGGACGCTGGAAAAAGGCATGCCATACGCCCAGACCGGCATACATGGCGGACATGCCGCTACCCCGGCGCAATAGCCTTTTTCGGGTTCTGGGCGGGAAATTTCGGCCGGGACCCGCTCTAGCAGGGTTTTAACCAAATCCGGCCAAGCTGCATTCCGGTTCAACCCGGAGGCGTGCCGGTGCGGCAAATCGGCTTGATTGCAATCATTCTGGCGGCCGGGGCTTTGGTATTGAGCCCCGCCATCGCGGCATTCGGTTTTGATCCCTTGCCCGGTGACATTCATTTCCATTGGGGCACCGCGGCGGTCACGATTCCCGTGATTTATTCACTGTGCGCAAGCGTGGGTCTGGCCCTTTTATATAAGATCGTGAAGGGATAAGAGCGGCAGGCACTTCCCGAGACGCCGCTCCATGACCGACCGCAAGATTTCCCGCGCCCTGCTCTCCGTTTCCGACAAGACCGGCCTGATCGACTTCGCCAAGGGCCTTGCGGCACGGGGAGTCGCCCTGATTTCCACCGGCGGAACCGCCAAGTCGCTGCGCGAGGCCGGACTGACCGTCGCCGATGTGTCCGAGATCACGAATTTTCCCGAAATGATGGATGGCCGGGTCAAGACCCTGCACCCCAATGTGCATGGCGGGCTTCTGGCGCTGCGCGACAAGCCCGATCACGCCGCATCGATGAAGGCGCACGGCATCGAAGGCATCGATCTGCTGGTCTGCAATCTCTATCCTTTCGAAGCAACCGTGGCGCGGGGTGCCGACTTCGAGACCACCATCGAGAATATCGATATCGGCGGACCGGCGATGACCCGCTCCGCCGCCAAGAATCACGACTGGGTGACGGTGGTGGTGGATGTCGAGGATTATAAAGCCGTGCTGGACGAGATGGCGGCCAATAAAGGCGCCACCACCGCGAAGCTGCGCCGCACGCTGGCGCAGCGCGCTTTCGCCCGCACTGCCGCCTACGATGCCGCCGTGTCCAGCTGGTTCGCCGACGAGCTTGCGAAAGAAGGCGAAACTCAGCCGCCGCGTCGCCGCGCCTTGGGCGGATATCTGCGCCAATCGCTGCGCTACGGCGAAAATCCGCACCAGCAGGCCGCCTTCTATGTCGATGGCAGTGCGCGCGCCGGTGTCGCCAGCGCCAAACAGATTCAGGGCAAGGAATTGTCCTACAACAACATCAACGACACCGATGCCGCCTATGAGCTGGTGGCGGAATTCGATCCCAAGATCGCGCCCGCCTGCGCCATCATCAAGCATGCCAATCCCTGCGGCGTCGCGATCGGCAAAAGCCTGAAGGAGGCGTATCTGGCGGCGCTGGCCTGCGATACGCAAAGCGCGTTCGGCGGCGTCTTGGCCTTCAACTCAAAGCTCGACGGCGCCACGGCGGAAGAAATCTCCAAGATCTTCACTGAAGTGATCATCGCGCCGGATGCCGATGAAGATGCCAAGGCCATTCTGGCCGCCAAGAAGAATCTGCGCCTGCTGATCGCGGGCAACCTGCCCGATGCGCTGGCGCCGACCCTCACCTACCGCTCGGTGGCCGGCGGATTTCTGGTCCAGACCCGCGACAATGGCCGCATCACTCGCGACAAGCTGAAAGTCGTCACCAAGCGCCAGCCCAGCGAACAGGAAATCACCGACATGCTGTTCGCCTTCACGGTGGGCAAGCATGTAAAATCCAATGCCATTAT
The DNA here is from genome assembly GCA_040389405.1 of Pseudomonadota bacterium. Taxonomy (GTDB): domain Bacteria; phylum Pseudomonadota; class Alphaproteobacteria; order Micropepsales; family Micropepsaceae; genus Rhizomicrobium. The sequence goes on from JAZJZY010000003.1 coordinate 1,415,368, forward strand.
CTATGCCAAGGACGGTTCGACCGCCGGCATCGGCGCGGGGCAAATGTCCCGCGTGGATTCCGCCCGCATCGCCGCCATCAAGGCGAAAGATGCCGCCAAGGTGGCGGGCTGGGCGCAGCCTCGCACGGTGGGTTCGTCAGCGGCCTCGGAAGCCTTCTTTCCTTTCCCGGATGGCTTGCTGACCGTCGCCGAAGCCGGCGCCACGGCCGTGATCCAGCCCGGCGGTTCGATGAACGATCAGAAAGTGATCGACGCCGCAGATGAAGCAGGCTTGGCCATGGTCTTCACCGGCATGCGCCATTTCCGGCACTAGCGCGATTATTTAAAGACTTCGCCGGAGTCGATGCCCCAGATGCGCGTTTTTGCGATCCAGCCATCCACGCGCGCGGCGCGCACCCGGCAGAATTCAGGTCCGCAGCTTTTCAGGCCCAGCACCGAGTCGGGTTCTGCCAGGCCCACAACGTCAGAAGCCGAATCTTCTTTCTTGCGAATTTCCGCACGGCCCTTGCCCGTGACCAGCACGGTGCGGGCGTCGGACAGCAACTGTCCGTTAAGCCAGCCCACGGTGCCGTCCGCCGTCGTCACCCGCCGCCAGATATCGAAACGGGCATTCTCCCGGAACGGATAGCCCTTGTGGCGATAGACCCATAAAATCTTGTAGGCATAGCCCGGCCCTTCGCGCAGAGACGCCTGACTGACGCGCTGACTGACATAATGGGGCCGGAATGGGGCTGGCGCATCGGCGGCCAGCGCCCGGGCGGACGTCAATGACGCGGGCGTCAACGCCGCCAGCAAAAACAGCCACACACCGCGCAAAGGACCCTCAGAGATTGCGTTTCAGCAGATCGAACAGCTTCTCATAATGCCGTTCGGCCTGCTTCTCGTTGTAAACATCCCTGCCCGGCACCGTCCAGCCATGGCGCGCGCCCTCATAGACTTCGCTCTGATATTTGCCGTCCCAGGCTTTCAGCGTGTCGTTGAGTTTTTCGATCGCGTCAGGCGGCATCAGCGGATCTTCGACCGCATGGCCGAAATACAGCGCGCCCGTCACCTGCGGAATCCGGCTATGGGGGCTATCCGGCTCCGCCGTCACCAACTGGCCGCCATGGAAAGACGCGGCAGCGACGACCTGGTCGGCGCAGACCGCGGCCGTGCGCAGCGCCATGGCGCCGGTGAAGCAATAGCCCACCACACCGATCTTCTTGTTGGTCGCTCCGGCTTTCGCCGACGCTCCGCTTTCCGAGACTTCCGGCCGGTCGATAAGCGCCGCCGCATAAATCGGCGCATCCCTTTCCATCAGCGCGCCGGTAAGGGCCCCGGACAGCCCGCTGATGATCTTCATCGAGGCCGGCTCGCCCCATTTGAAACTGGCGTCGGCAAACGGGGGCTTGCCGTAACGATAAAAGACATTGGGCATCAGAACGGCGTAACCCTGCGCGGCCACGCGCTGCGCCATGCCCTGGTTGGCGGGCCGGATGCCGAAGATGTCGGTGTAAAACAACAGTCCCGGATGCGCCGCTTCATCAGGCACATAGAGAACGGCATCGATGACGCCGTCGGCGGCGGCGATTTCAAATTTCTTCTCGATCACGGCGGATTCCATTCATAGATGACGGCATTCCAGTAACGCACCCGGTGCGCACCGGTTCGCACAAAACCTCGCTGGCGTAGCTGGCGTCCGATCATGGCATTGAAGTAACCATGGGCGACCAGCACGGCGCTGCCGCCCGCGCGGACCTTGTCCGTCAGGATATCGGCCGCCTCTGCGGCGCGATGCCGGGCCCTGCGGTAATTCTCGATTTCCGGGTGATAGCCCACATGCCACAGCACCCGCGCCACCACCGCCCATTTCGGCACCCGCATTTTCAGCAGGGGAATGCGCGGTGAAGCCAGCGGCGCTTCCGCAAACAGGGGATCGGCCTGCAACGTGGCATGTGGCGCCAGGGCGCGCGCGCTTTGATGGGAACGGGGCCTGTCGGAGGTGAAGACGTGATCCAGTTCCTTGACCAGATCCGAAAGCTCCTGCGGCGGCAGGCTTTGCGGGTCCAGTCCGGCCGCCTCATAGGCGTCGATATAATCGCGAAATCCGTTATGGCTGGTGCGCGGCCGCAAGGGTAAATCCGGACGCCCATGCCGCACCAGAATGATGCGCGCGCCCTTCGGGATGGATTGTGATTTCGTTTCCGGCATTGATTTCGGGAGAGTAGCGCCCCTGCTCTACTTTCCCAAACCCGGAACAACAAGCGTCACGCAAGAAGAAACGGACACAGACTTTCTTCCCCCGCATGGCGAAGCCATTGGCGGGGGAAGATGTGCGGTAGCGGGCTTGCCCGCGTGCCGCACAGATGGGGGTCAAACTTCCAAAGCCCTTCGCAACTGGCCAAGGTCATATGGCTTGATCAGATGTTTGATATCGCCCTCGCCCGGCCGGCCGCCAGCAGCGCTTTCAGTGGAATAACCCGACGCGATGATCACTTTCAGGTCGGGGCGCAGGCGACGGGCCTCTTCCACAAGTTGCCGCCCGTTCATTCCGGGCAGGCCCAGATCGGTCAGCAAAATCTCGATCTCGGGGTCCTTTTGCAGGATCGCAAGCGCTTCGGCGCCGTCGCCGGCTTCGCTCGCCTGAAAGCCGATCTGCTCCACCATGTCCACCGTGGCCATGCGGATCAGCATCACATCCTCCACGACCAGGATCTTGCCGCGTCGTTCGGCGGGCGCCGCGACGGATGGCAGGTCGGCCTGAAGCGGCCCGCGCGCGGTGCCTGCGAACACGCTGCGCAGTTTGCGGGCCAGCTCATCCTTGCGATAGGGCTTGGAAAGCAGAAACGCATCGTCGTCCAGCCTGCCATTATGGACGATGGCATTTTGCGTATAGCCCGACGTGTAGAGGACCTTGAGGCCGGGATGCATTTCCTGTGCCCGCCTGGTCATTTCGCGGGTAGAGATGGCGCCCGGCATCACCACATCGGTGAAAAGCAGATCTATCTTGGCGCCCTCTTCCAACAATTTCAGCGCCGCCTCGGCATTCTCAGCACGCTGCACCCGGTAGCCCAGATCGGTGAGCATATCGACCACGGCGGCACGCACGCCTTCATCGTCTTCCACCACCAGAATGCGTTCATTGCCGCCCAGCGCCGGTTGTTGGCCGGGGGGATCGAGCGCATCCTGAGCCCGGCGGGTGCGCGGCAGATAGATCTTCACGGTCGTGCCTTCGCCGATCTCGCTGTAGATCTTGATATGGCCGCCCGTCTGTTTGACGAAGCCATAGGCCTGCGCCAATCCCAATCCGGTGCCCTTGCCTTCCGGCTTGGTGGTGAAGAAGGGCTCGAAGACGCGGCTCATCACGTCCGGCGTCATGCCGGTGCCGGTGTCGCTGACCGCCAGCATCACATACTGGCCGGGCGTTACGTCCGAATGACCCGCGGCATAAGCATCGTCGAGATGCGCATTGGCGACTTCCAGGGTGAGCTTGCCGCCGTCCGGCATGGCGTCGCGCGCATTGATGGCGAGGTTGAGGACGGCGTTCTCGATCTGGTTGGGATCCGCCAGGGTGTTCCACAACCCGCCCGCGATCACCGCTTCCACTTCGATCTGCTCGCCCAGGGTCCGGCGCAGCATGTCGGTCATGTCGCGGATGACCCGCCCCAGATCCACCGAGCGCGGCTGAAGCGCCTGACGGCGGGCGAAGGCCAGCAGCTGTCCCGTAAGGCGCGAGCCGCGCGACACCGCGCCTATGGCATTCTGCAGGCGTTGGCCCAGCACGGCATTGCCCTTGGCCTCGCCGGATGCCACCGCCAGATCGAGATTGGCGCTGATGATCTGGAGCAGATTGTTGAAGTCGTGCGCGACGCCGCCCGTGAGATGGCCGATCGCTTCCATTTTCTGGCTCTGGCGCACCATGCCTTCGGCTCGCATGCGGGCGGTGATATCCATCACCACGATCAGGAAGCCGCCAGTCGAGACATGCGCGCGATAGACGTCCAGCTCACGGCCGCCCCAGGCGACATGGTGGGTATCGAGCGAACCCTGTCCTTCGGTCGGCGGCGCCAGGATTTGCTGTGGCCGCGCCGCCTCGATGGCCTGAAGATCGGCCAGCTTCGTGACTTGAATCCTGGCCAAGCTGCTGGGCAGATCCAGCAGCCGGAAAAAATTCGAATTGAAGGCGCACAGCAGGCCCTCGGACGTAAAATAGGCGATGCCGTCGCGCACCGTGTCGACGGTGGCCTGCAGGATCGCGGCCTCGTTGGCGCGGGACTTTTCCGCTTGTGCCAGGCTGATATTGTTGCGCACCAGCATGGCAGCGGCGAGAAGAAGAATTGCCAGCGCCAGTACGGCGACGCCAACGGCAAACGCGATCTCATATCGTTCCTGCTCGTCGCGTTCCTGGCTGCGCACCCTGAGCAGGGCCTGTTCCGCCGCCATGCCGGCCGCCACCTCGGCCCTGAGCGCATCCATGCGCTGCCTGCCGACTTCCAGCGCTTTGATCACCTCTGGTGAGGCCGTCGTACCGGCACTGGCTTTCAGGGACAGGTCGAGGGCGGAAAAACGCTCGCGCACAAGAGTGGCCAGCATCTGGGAACGGCGCTGCTGGTCGGGATTGTCGACGGTGAGCTCTTTGAAGCGGCCCAGGTCACGATCGATGCGACCGGTGGCGGCATTATAAGGCTCCAGAAAGCTGGACTGCTGGGTCAGGATGAAGCCACGCTGGCCGGTTTCGGCATCCTGGGCGTCGACCAGCACCTGGCGCAGCGATGCGATTACTTGAAAGGAATGGGCCACCCAGCGTTGCGCTGCGTTCTCGTTCGCGGCGAATTGCACGGTGATATAGGCGATCGTCGCCAGGACCAGAAATAACGGCACCGCAGCAAGCAGCACCAGCCGGTTCGCCGTCAAAACGCCTCGCACACGAGATTCCCCGGGCGGAAAACGTCCTGAGTCGCGCGTGGTTCCCGGCATGGCGAGGGAATTTAGGGAGAATTGGGGGAAAAGATAGCGGCCGCTTTGCGCGATACCGCACTGTGCGCCACGACCACCGCCGCGAGCTTGGGCAAGCGGCTGGCACGCATCGGGGCCCTAGGCCGCTTCCCGTACGCTTTCGACAATCAGCCGAAGGCCCAGCACCCCCAGCACGCATCCGGCGGCGCGGTCGATCCACTTCTGCGCCCGCAGATAGGCCGACCGGGGCGCGGCAGACGACATCACGACCGCCACGAAGCTGTACCAGCCGGTCTCGATCACGAACTGGATGGGCGGGATTGCAAACGGCATCCAGAGGGGAACGCGGGCCGGAAGCAGGGCCGCGAAAATGCCGCTGATCACGACAAGGGTCTTGGGGTTGCTCAGCTGGGTCGCCAGCGCCAGCCAGAAGGTGCGGGCTAGGCCCCGTCCGGGCCGGATCGCATCGGCCGGTTGCGCGGGCGCAGACCCTGCCGCCCCGGCACCGCGCCACAGGCGCCAGGCCAGATAGAGAAGATAAGCGCCGCCCAGCAATTTGAAACCGAGATAGGCCCACTCGGCCTGGGCCAGGACAGCGCGCAGCCCGACCAGCGCCAGCGCGCACACCAATGCCGCGCCCAGACCCATTCCCAGGGCGGCGGCGAGGCCGTCACGGCGCGACAGCGCGACCGACGTGCGGGTGACGAAGAGAAAGGATGGACCGGGACTGACGGCTCCCAGGGCCAGGGCCGCCAGGATACTGAACAGCGAAAGAACGGGACTCATCTGAAGCGCCTCCGGAAGGCAGGCAATATGACATCGGTGGCGCCGGTTGCCGAGGGACGGGAATGCGGGGGTGGCATGCGTGCGATCGGCATTCGGCGGCAAGCCGAAACGTAAAAGGCCCGGCGTTAGACGGGCATCACCGGATGGTGCATAAGTTCGTGAGGGGTTCCCTGACAGAGACGGTAGCTTTTCGCGATTGCAGCAGAGGAATTGCGATGTTCGGTTCGATGAAAAAAACAAAGGCCATACTTGGTGCCTTGTTTGGCTTCGCTCTCGCGACGGCATCGGCTGAGGCGCAGGAGCTCAAACTCGGCGCCAATATCGGCAATGTGCCGTGGGAATTTCAGAATTCCAAAGGTGATTTCGTCGGCTTCGAGATCGATCTGGTGAACGAGATCGGCAAGCGCCTTGGCTATAAGATCAAGGTCGTCAACATTCCGTTTAATGGGCTGTTCGCGGCGGTGGAATCGGGCCAGATCGACATGGCGGTTTCGTCCATGACCATCACCGCAAAGCGGCTTCAGAGCGTGTCGTTCGCACAGCCCTATTACGACAGCGACCAATCGCTGTCCGTTGCCACAGCGTCGGGAATCAAAAACCTGGCTGGAACGGCCGGCAAATCCATCGGTGTCGATACCGGCTCCACTGGCGATGTGTGGGCGACCCAGAACAAGGACAAATATAAAATCGCGGACATCCGCCGCTATGAAGGCCTTGCTCCGGCGATGATGGATCTCGCGGCCGGGCGCATCGATGGCTATATCAGCGATTTCCCTGCCGTGCAGTATTACGTACGCGACAAGCCGACCTACAAGGTGGTCGAGCGGATACCGGCGGGCGGGCAATATTCCATCATGTTTGCACGCAATTCGCCGCTGACGGCGAAAGCCGATGCCGTGATCACCAAGCTCAAAAGCGAAGGCTTTATCGCTGCCTTGCATAAAAAATGGTTTGGCGTCGCGGCCGGAACAAACAGCACAACCGTGAAATCGGCAATGATGCCCAAGCTCTGAGCGAGCAGAATATCATGTCCTTCTTCGAAGCTTTCCTGAACTGGAATGTCTTTGTCCAGACGCTTCCGCTTCTGGTTTCCGGTCTCACGATCACGATCAGCCTGGGGCTCTGCGCCATTGTTCTGGGGCTCGCCGGAGGCATGTTGCTGGCGCTGCTGCGGCTATACGGGCCGACGCCTTTGCGTCAGATCGCGATAGCCTACAGTGATGTTTTCCGCGCAGTTCCGTTGCTGGTGCTTCTGGTCATCGTCTATTACGCGCTCCCTTTTGCCGGTCTTAGATTCACACCATTCACCTCCGCCACCTTGGCGCTCAGCATCGTTTCGGCCGCCTATTCCGCCGAAATTTTCCGCGCGGGCATCGAAGGCGTCCCGAAAGGCCAGTTCGAAGCCGCACGCGCGCTGGGGCTCAATGCGTTTCGTCGAATGAGCGATGTCATCTTGCCGCAAGCCATCAAACTCGTCATCCCGCCGATCACCTCGAATTGCATCAATGTACTCAAGGACACGGCGCTGGCTTCGGTCGTGGCCATGCCTGATCTTTTGAAACAGGCCACGCAGGCGCAGGCCTTGGCGGCAAATCCGACGCCACTGATTTCCGCGGCGATCATTTACGTCATCTTGCTGCTTCCTCTGGTGCGATTGGTCAGCGTTTTCGAGCGCCGCCTCGCGGCAAAGGGGCGGTAATGACCGCGATCATCGATATCAACGGCATCACCAAGAATTTCGGCAGTTTCCGCGCTCTCGACGGGATCGATCTTCAGATTGCGGAAGGCGAGATCGTCGTGATTGTCGGCCCGTCCGGTTCCGGCAAATCGACGCTGATCCGCTGCATCAACCAGCTCGAGGAACATGACGGCGGCACGATTGCGGTCGACGGCCACCTATTGCAGAAGGGCACGGACCTGAACGCCGTCCGTACCGAACTCGGAATGGTGTTTCAAGCTTTCAACCTGTTCCCGCATTTGAGTGTTCTGCGCAACGTCGCGCTGGCCCCCGTCCGTGTGCGTGGTCTGTCCTGGGCCGAAGCCGAGGCGCGTGCGCGCAAATTGCTCGAGCGTGTGGGATTGAAGGATCAGGTCGAAAAATATCCGGCGCAGCTTTCCGGGGGACAGCAGCAGCGCGTCGGCATCGCCCGCGCCCTCGCCATGGAGCCCAAGGTTCTGCTGTTCGACGAACCGACCTCGTCGCTTGATCCGGAAATGGTCGGCGAAGTTCTGGATGTCATGCAGCAGCTTGCCAGGACTGGCGTGACCATGATCGTGGTGACGCACGAAATGGGCTTTGCCCGCAAGGTGGCCAACCGGGTCGTTTTCATGGACGAGGGCCGCATCGTCGAGCAGGGACCGCCCCAGGCCCTGTTCGACGCGCCCCGCGACGAACGTCTCAAGAGTTTTCTCAATGCCATACTTTCCCATTGAGTGCCGCACCCGATCTTCTGAAAGACTTTGCCATGTCCTTTGATCTCACCTTCGCAAGATCGCAATTTCCGGCGCTGGCGGACGGCTTTGCCTATTTCGACAATGCCGGCGGATCGCTGGTCCTCAAGACGGTCGCCGATCGCATTCACGAATATCTGATGACGACTTCGGTACAGACCGGCGCGAACTATGCCCATTCGCAGCGCGCCTCGGCCCGGCTGGCCGAAGCACGCGCGCGCATTGCATTGCTGATGGGGGCACGGCGGCCGGCGGAGATCGTGTTTGGACCCTCGACCACTGCCCTGCTTCAGTATCTCGCCCGGGCAATGGCGTATCAGTTCAAGCCGGGTGACGAAGTCATTGTCACCCGGTTCGATCACGAATCGAATATCGGGGCCTGGCTCAGCCTCGAGGCGCTGGGCGTGGTCATAAAATTCTGGGACCTCGACAAGGACAGCTTCGAGATCGATCTCGAAGCACTGGAACGACTGCTTTCACCGCGTACCCGGCTGGTTGCCGTGACGCATGTGTCGAATATCCTCGGAACTATCCATCCGATCGCCGAGATCGCCCGGTTGGTTCATGCGCATGGCGCCAAGATCGTCGTCGACGGCGTGGCCTACGCGCCCCATCGCGCGATCGACGTGGCGGCACTCGATGTCGATTACTATGTTTTCAGTTTCTACAAGGCTTACGGACCGCATTTTGCCGCGCTCTATGGCAGATACGATGATCTGCTCGCGCTCGACAGCCTCTATCATTATTTTTACGGGCGCGACAAAGTCCCTGGCAAACTCGAACCAGGCAATCCTTGCTATGAACTGGCGTGGGGCGCGGCCGGCATCGTCGACTATTTTGATGCATTGGGCGGACGCACGGGCGACCGCGCCGCCATCGAGCGCGCATTTGCAGGCATCGCCTCCCATGAGGCGGCTTTGGGCGAAAGGCTGCTGACATATCTGCGTGGCCGCAATGACATTCAACTCGTCGGCCGGCGCGACAGCGATCCGCAGAACCGCGTACCGACAATTTCCTTCAAGGCCATTAGCCGGGACAGCGCCGAAATCGTCACCGAGATCGACAAATGGTCAATCGGCATTCGCAATGGCGACTTTCATTCGCGGCGCCTTGTCGAGAGTCTCGACCTTGCGGCTGACCGCGGCGTCGTTCGTGTCTCCATGGTGCATTACAATACGATCGAAGAGGTCGACCGCCTGATTGGCCGCCTGGATCGCGCACTCGCTTAGAGCGGCGCTGCCAGCGGCCCGAAAAGGCGAGCGGTCGGGGATGGGATCAAGATGGGTCCCCCGGACAAGCCGGGGGACAGCCGTTCACGTAAAGCGCGCTTTGCGCGCATTACGTTGACGGCTGGCTGGGGCGGAAGGGATCGAACCTTCGAATGCTGGAATCAAAATCCAGTGCCTTACCACTTGGCGACGCCCCAAAGCTGTGGTCCGGGCCGGGACCATATAGAGGGGGGCCGGGCCTTTCAACGCGGCGAAAATGCCAAAATCGCCGGGGGAATGGCCTGAAATTCAGCCGCTTTTGCTTGGTTGCGGCCCCCGGGGGGCATCGCTATAAGGGCGCTCCCGCGAGACCGGCCCAAAGCCCGTCCGACTTATCGGAGAGTAGCTCAGCCTGGTAGAGCACTACGTTCGGGACGTAGGGGCCGGAGGTTCGAATCCTCTCTCTCCGACCATTCCCCATTTTCGTTAGTGAGCGCAGCGAACTTACGAAAATGGAGGACCGCACCGAGCGAAGCGAGGGCGGATTCCCATGGCCGGTACCTCGGCACCGCGCTCTCTAATCGAGTCTAACTTTCAGACCGGGGCAACGCGTCCTGTTGCGTCTCGGCGATCAGCCATTGCCATCCTGCCGTCAGCAAAAGCGGCACCGTCCAGGAAATAACGGGTTGGGCTTCCATGCGGGCAGGTTTACGCGGGGGCATGCTGGCCGGCGCCAAAAAGGTCTGCGGTGAAAATATCATGGGCCTGACGATGACGCTTCGGTGTCCCAACGCGTGATCCATCCTCCTGGTGCCACGCACGCGCCGCCAAGCTGCGAAAACCTTTTTTCCGCCGCAGTTGCGGCCGCATCATGGACAAATCGCAACCGGAAGCCGGCTGAAAACCCAAAAGAAAAAACCGCGCGGTCGGGGAGACCGCGCGGCCAAGTTGGGGGAATACTACCGGTCAAAGACCGACGAGCGGGGCTATAGGCTGTTCGTGTTGCAGATTTGTGGCTGCTCAGGCGGCTGCGTCGATTTGGGCGTCTTCGACGATCACCAGCTTGTGCCCCGCCAGCGCCCAGGCCTCGACCCCGCCCAGAAGCGGTCGGATTTTCTTGAAGCCGGCCGCCTTGAGATGTTTGGCGGCGACAGCGGCGGTCGCTTCATTGGGACAGGCGCAATAGACCACGATCTCGGCGTCCCGGTCGTGATGCTCCAGAGTCGGATGCATTTCCGTCGGGTGCGCGGGAATGGCACCGGGAATGATGCCGTCGGCCCGTGCCGCGCGCGAGCGCACATCCAGCACCAGCGGCTTTGTCTCATTGTCGAGCAAGGTGACCAGCTCATCGACCGTGATGCGGTCCATCCGCAGCTGGCGAATGAACAGCATGCGCTGCCACCAGCGGATGAACAGATACACCAACAGCGCGATCGCCAGGATGCCCACGCCGATGACGCCCAGCCGCTCCAGCGTGTCGAGCAGCTGCGACACCGCGCTGTGGAAAATGCGTCCCAACAGGATCGGCGCAGACAGATAGATCGTGGCGCCGACAATCTCCAAGGGCAGGAATATCGCAAAGGGCACGCGGGTGATGCCGGCCAGCGCGATAGTGACATTGCCCAAGGCGGGAATGAATTTCGCGAACAGCAGCGCCGATGGCCCCACGCGCACGAATAGGGTTTCGGTATCCCGCACGCAGCTGTCTGGCGAAAAAGACAGCTTGCACAGGAACCCCAGCACGCGCCGGCCCTGGGTACGGCCGAGCCAGTACCAGCTATTGTCGGCGATGACGGATGCAGCGACGGCCGCTGCGATCAGGGCCCAGAGATTCAGGTCCCCGCGCACGGTCAACGCCCCGGCCACCGCCAGCAGCGGCGATGCCGGGATTGGCAATCCACCCTCGTCCAGCAGGACGGTGAAGAACACGGCGAAAAGACCGAATTGCTCGATCAGTCTGACAACATCGTCCATCGGCAAGCTCCAGGCCGGGAGACGCTTCGATATCCCGTCTGCGATGATAGCAGTCTCAATCAGACCGTGGAATGACGGAACCGCCATGCGAGTGCCGCGCTGGCTTTCTCGCCCCGACCCGGTTTGAATGCTGTCAATTCATGAGGACTATCGCATGGCCAAGGCTTATTGGATCACCACCTATCGCGCTGTCTCCGACCCGACCAAACTGGCGAAATATGCCGTGCTGGCGGGCCCTGCCATCATCGCGGGAGGCGGCAAGTTCCTGGCCCGCAGCGAGGCCGCCTTTGTCTATGAGGCCGGCATCAAGGCCCGCACGGTCCTGATCGAGTTTGCCAGTGTTGCCGCCGCCAAGGCGACGCATGACAGCCCGGCCTACAAGGAAGCTTTGGACGCATTGGGCGATGGCGCCGACCGGGACATCCGCATCGTCGAAGCCGTGGAAGGCTAACCGGCGACGGTCTCCAGCATCATGGTGTCGATGGTGAAGGAGCCGTCGTCCTTGATGGCGAAATGATCGCGCACGTCTTTTGGTGCACCGGCCTGCAATGCGCGGATCGCCGCCGTGAAAACCTCCGGCGTGCGCATGCGGGCGATCCAGCTTTCGAATTCCAGATGCAGCCGCCAGGTGCGGGCGCTCTTCAACGTCAGCCCCGCGCGGGCCAGCGCCTCCGACCATTCCGCCATCGTATAGTTGCGCACATGCGAGGTATCGCGCAGCAGCTCCACGGATTGCAGATGCGTATCCAGCAGCGCCACGCCGGGCGTGAACACGTCCATCAGCACGACCGGCGCGCCGGGCCTGGCGACACGCCGCGCTTCCCTGAGGCCGCCATCGAAATTATGCCAGTGATGGGCAGAATAGCGGCTCACCACCAGATCAAAACTGCCATCGGCGAACGGCAATCTGTCCACCGAAGCGCGATGGGTTTCGATATTGGCAAGACCTTTGCTCTTGGCGGTTTCGGTCACCGCCGCCAGCATCTCCGCCGACAGGTCCACCGCCACGACCGATTTGGCATGACGCGCCATCAGATAAGCGACATGACCGCCGCCCGACCCCATGTCCAGCGCGCGAACAGGCGCGGCGGTTTTTACCACCGCCTCCAGCGCGGCGAGATCTTCACCCCGCGCATGCACGGCGCTTTCGACATAGGCATTGGCGCGCGGACCGAACTGGTCGGCGACCATGGCGTCATGGGCTTTGTTCATAGGCTGGCTCCCGGAATTTGTTCCATTCTGCCCAACATATAACATAGTACAATATAGACATTTATCCTGGTATAACGACTGCCATGACAAACCAGGATCAAAGACGGCTGCTGGGTGCTTTTGTCCGCGCCCATCGCGAGCGGCTGCCTCCCGAAGGAGCGCCCGGGCGGCGGCGCACGCCGGGCCTACGGCGGGAAGAACTGGCGGCGCGCGCCGGCATCAGCGTCACCTGGTGCACCTGGATCGAGCAGGGCCGCGACGTGAAAGCGTCGCCGCCCGCGCTGGCGCGCCTTGCCCGTGCCCTGATGCTGTCGCGGGCCGAGCGGGCCTATCTGTTCGAATTGTCCGGCGTGCGCGATCCGGACAGCCCCGTGACCGATCCGATTGCCGATGCACCGGCGTCGATCCGCGCCGCCGTGGAAGCAGTGGCGCACCCGGCCTATGGCCTCGACCGGCTCTGGAATGCCTGTAGCTGGAATGGGGCGGCATCGCACCTGTTCCGAGGCTGGCTGAGCGAAGGCTGCCAACGCAATCTGTTGGCGTTTGTTTTTCTCGATCCCGCCGCGCGCGAACTCATTCCCAACTGGAAAGAACGGGCCGCACGTCTGCTGGCGGAATTCCGCAGCGACTATGGCCACAGCTTCACCGATCCGCGTGCCCGCGATCTGGTGGAAAGGCTGCGCCGCAATAGCCCGCTGTTCCGTCAGGCCTGGGATGCACAGACCGTGCTGGAACGCGAAGGCGGACTGCGCAGTTTCCATCATCCGGTGGATGGCCTGTTGCGCTTTACCCAGCACACCTTCACCCCGTCGGAGCGGCCCGACTACAAGCTGGTGTTTTTGACGCCCGCCTGAGTGTCACCGCGATAGCGGCCGGGGCGGAAGAACAGGATGCCCAGCGCAAATCCGCCCACGCCCACGATCTGGGTGATGAGACTGAAGGTGGTGATCGCGTAAATGCCCAGCCCGATCAGCATCAATCCGCTGACGCCGGGGTAAAGACTGAGCATCAGCCAGCGCCAGCCGGATTCGCGGCGAAAGCTCCACGCCGCCACCAGGCCCGCCAGCCCATAATAATAAGCCACCTGGATCGCCACCGCATTGACCGACGCGGTGATGATGGCATTGACGCTGGGCATCAGGCTGGAAGCCCAGAGCAACACCAGCCCCACACCGATCAGCAGATACATGGCACGCACCGGGCTTTGGGTCTTGGCGGAAACCTGACCGAATAGGCGCGGCAAAGCACCGTCGCGCCCCATCGCAAACAAAGTCCGCGAGAATTGCAGCATGGTGGTTTCCAATGTCGCGATCGAGGACAGGATCACCGCCAGCGATGCCGCCAATCCGCCCTGTCGCCCCAGGCCCGCCGTCACCGCAAGATTGTAGATGATATTGTCGGTGAGGCTTTTGGCGTCCTTGAGCGAGAACAGAAACAGCACCGCGATGGTGAAGCCCAGATAATAGAAGATGGTTACGATGACGCTGGAAAAACCGCCATTGCCGGCGGTGGCCTCCGGATTGACGGTCTCCTCGCCCAGATTGGCGGTGACGTCCCAGCCCCAATAGAAAAACACCGTGATGAGCGCGCTGGCGGCAAAGCTTTGCCGCGTATAGCCCAGCCCGAACCAGGACCAGGAAAACGCATTCACCGCGCCGGCGTGAAACACATGCACGAAGGCGGCAATCAATATGAAGGTGAGGATAAGAAGCTCGATGGTGGTCATCACCACCTGCACCTTGCTGGTGATCTCGATGCCCATGATCAGGATCAGCGCCACTACCACGAACCACAGGCTGGCGACGGACGCCGTCAGAATCACATCGCCGGTCAGCGCCGGATCAATAAAATTTAATGTCGCGGTCGCGGCAGGAATGCTGCCGGTCACCATGAAAACCAGCGCCGCGATCAGCAGCGCCCATCCGGAAAAGAAGCCGGGCAGTTTGCCGAATACGGATGTCGTCCATTGATAGGCGGCCCCCGCGCTCACGGCCTGCTTGTTCAGCGCGCGATAGGCAAAAGCGATACCCAGCATGGGGATGGCGAAAATCACCAGCGCACCCGGCGCCAGGGTGCCCGCCGACGCCAACAGCACGCCCGTCGTCACTGCGATGGTGTAGCCCGGCGCGCTGCCCGCAACGCCCATCACCAGCGATTCGAAAAACGAAAGCGAATTCGCCTTCAAACCGCTCTTCATGCTGCCCCGCGCCGCCTGCATGGCCCCTCTAACACGCTTTTTGGCCCTAGTCTCGGGGGCAGGAATGGGATTACCTCCAGCCGGCAAAGGGTGAGGTGCAGGCCATGAAGATCGGCGTCCCCAAAGAAATCAAGACATTGGAATTTCGTGTCGGGCTGGTGCCGCCGGTTGTGCACCAGCTGACGGTGTATGGTCACAAGGTCTTTGTCGAAAGCGGCGCCGGAGCAGGCATAGGACAATCCGACGACGACTACAGAAAAGCGGGCGCGGAAATTCTGCCCGATGCCGACAAGGTGTTCGAAGCCGCTGACATGATCGTCAAAGTGAAGGAGCCGCAGGCAGTCGAGATCGCGCGGCTCAAGCCGCACCATGTTCTCTTTACCTATCTGCATCTGGCGCCCGATCCGGAACAGACAAAGGGCCTGATGAAATCAGGCGCCACCTGCATCGCGTATGAAACCATCACCGACGCCAAGGGCCGTTTGCCGTTGCTGGCACCGATGAGCCAGGTGGCGGGCCGCATGGCGACGCAGGTGGGTGCGGCTCTGCTGCTGAAGCCCGCGGGCGGGCGCGGCATGCTGATCGGCGGCGTTCCCGGCGTGCATCCGGCCAAGGTCGTCATCCTGGGCGGCGGGGTTTCCGGCGAACACGCCGCCGAGATGGCGGTGGGCATGCGCGCCGATGTGACGTTGTTCGATATCTCGCCCGCACGGCTGGAGGATCTGGACGTGCAGTTCGGCGGGCGTCTCAAGACTGTCTTCTCCACCCATCACGCGGTCGCCGAAGCGGTGGCGGATGCGGATCTGGTGATCGGCTGCGTGCTGTTGCCGGGCGCCGCCGCACCCAAGCTGGTCAAGCGCGAAGACCTCAAGCGCATGCGCAAGGGTTCGGTGCTGGTGGATGTGGCGATCGACCAGGGCGGCTGCTTCGAGACCAGCCATCCCACCACCCATGCCGATCCGACCTTCGAAGTGGACGGCATTATTCATTACTGCGTCGCCAACATGCCCGGCGCCGCGCCACTTACCTCGACCTATGCATTGAACGCGGCGACCGCACCGTATGTTTACGCATTGGCGAACAAGGGCGCGGATGCAGCGCTGGCCGCCGATCCCGGCTTCGCTTTGGGGCTCAACGTCAAGGCGGGCAGGATCACCCATCCCGCCGTCGCTGCGGCGCTGAAGCTTTAGACTCACGCACGTTTCGCGCGGTATTAGACCCGGTCGCTTTCCAAGGACATTGTCATGCGCAAGATCACCCACTTCATCGACGGCCGCGCGGTTGCGGGCGATAGCGCGCGGCATGGCGATGTCTTCAATCCCGCCACCGGTGAAGTCGATGCCCATGTCGCCTTCGCTTCAACCGCCGATCTCGACGCCGCGGTGAAGAGCGCCACCGAAGCGCAGCCGGGCTGGGCCGCCACCAATCCCCAGCGCCGTGCCCGCGTGCTGATGAAATTCGTCGATCTGCTCAATCAGAACATGCAGCCGCTGGCCGAACTGATGTCGCGCGAGCATGGCAAGACTGTCGCGGATTCGATCGGCGACATCACCCGCGGCCTGGAAGTGGCGGAATTCTGCATCGGCATCGCCGATCTGCAGAAAGGCGAGTTCACCCATGGCGCGGGACCGGGCATCGACATGTATTCGATGCACCAGCCGGTCGGCGTCGGCGCGGGCATCACCCCTTTCAATTTTCCCGCCATGATTCCGATGTGGATGGGCATGCCCGCCATCGCTTGCGGCAACGCCTTCATCCTCAAGCCATCGGAGCGCGATCCGTCCGTGCCGCTACGCCTGGCCGAACTCCTGATCGAAGCCGGCCTGCCCAAGGGCGTCTTCAATGTGGTGCAAGGCGACAAGGATGTGGTGGACGCGATCCTGAAGCATCCCGGCATCCAGGCCGTGACGTTCGTCGGCTCCACGCCCATCGCGGCGCATGTCTATGCCACGGCCGCCGCCCACGGAAAGCGTGTGCAGGCTTTCGGCGGCGCCAAGAACCATGCCGTGATCATGCCCGATGCCGATATCGAGATGGCGGCGGATGCCATGATCGGCGCCGGCTATGGCTCGGCAGGCGAACGCTGCATGGCGATTGCTGTTGCCGTGCCGGTGGGCGAAGCCACCGCCAACCGCCTGGTTGCGGCGCTGAAGCCGCGCGTGGAAGCCCTGAAGGTCGGCCCTTATACCGACGCCGGCAGCGATTTCGGTCCGGTGGTGAACGGGGCGGCGCGCGACCGCATTTCCGGCCTGGTCGACCGGGGCGTCCAGGAAGGTGCCCAGCTGGTGGTCGATGGCCGTGGTCTCAAGATGCAGGGCTATGAAAAGGGCTTCTATATGGGCCCCTGCCTGTTCGACCGCGTCACCACCGCCATGGACATCTACAAGACCGAAATCTTCGGCCCCGTTCTCTCCATCGTGCGCTCACCCGATTACGAAAGCGCGCTCGCGATGGTCAACGCCCATGAATATGGCAATGGCGTCGCCATCTTCACCCGTGACGGCGATGCCGCCCGCGATTTCGCCAATCGCTGCCAGATCGGCATGGTCGGCGTGAATGTTCCCATTCCTACGCCGCTGGCCTTTTACGGCTTCGGCGGCTGGAAGCGTTCGGCCTTCGGCGATCTCAACCAGCATGGCCCCGATTCGATCAAGTTCTGGACCCGCACCAAGACCGTTACCGCCCGCTGGCCCTCCGGCATCAAGTCCGGTGCCGAGTTCTCCATGCCCGTCCTCAGCGAAACCGTGAAAAAATAACCGGAATAAGAATTCGCCGGCGGTGCATAGCGCCGAATACGGGCTTTTCTCATAACGCCACAATTGAGATGCGCATTGACGTCGGCACGTCACAGGCGTTTAATTTTTTCGCGGACCAAGAGTTCTGCCGCCTGCTTGTTGAGTGCTTCTCGGGTGTAGCGCTGGTTATAGATCCCGGAGGATCGCCATCGCGAGGTCTGTTGAACGGACCGGCTTCGCCCCGATGAACCCCCGAGCAGCGCGCCTTCTCTGGACCGCGTGGGTAGAAACTCTCGCAGGAGGTTCCGCATGGAAAGCACGCCACCGGCGATAAGATCCAGGCCCCTTGTGAAGGGGCCAACGGTTCCTTGAAAAAGAACCGCCGCAACACAATTGAATCGTACGCGAAACGGGAGAAATCCCGAACAGAATATCCGGCTTGATGTCGGATCAGACACTCAGAATAACGGCCTCCGCCGCTGACACGGCGTCGGTCAAAAGGGTGACGCCCTTCGGTTTACACCCTCGAACCAGAAATGGTTCGGGGGTGTAAACTATTTGGGTCCCCCACAAGCGGCCCCGGAAATCGGTATTTTACGCGCTCTATTTGAGGGCCTTGGGAATAAATCCCGGGTTCCCACGGTAATGTCCGCGACAACCGGGATGTTGACCTTGCCCGGGGAAAGGACAAGGTTCCGCGCCATGACGAGCTTCCGCCGCGCCGCCGTCTGTCTCGCGCTTGCCGCGATGATGCTGCGTGCGTTGATGCCCGCGGGCTGGATGCCCAATCCGGCGGGCGCGGGGACAAGCCTTTTCGTCATCTGCGACATGGATCAAATGGACATGTCCGGCATGGACATGTCGCACATGTCCGCCGCCGACATGGCCAATATGGACATGTCCGGCATGGATCATGGGCCTTCCGGCAAGCATTCCGGCGACGGTCACCAGCAGACCTGCCCCTTCGCCGCCGCGCCGCATGTTGCCACACCCTCCAGCGTGGCCACACTCCAGCTTCCATCGCAGTTGGCCAAATTCTCGCCGCTGCTGGCCGCTGAGCAGGCAGCCATCAAGGCCGCCACGTACAAACCGCAATCGCCACGCGGTCCCCCGATCTCCGTCTGAGTTGATTTTCGTCGCGTTCGCGCCTGGCGCGGACGTGCGTCTGCTCATTCCATTTGGGGAATCCCATGAAAGTCTCATCACGCCTTGGCGTTGGTACGTCCGCCATCGCGCTCATTTCCGCCATCGCTGTGCAATCCGGTCAGGCACAAACGCTTGTCGCCGCCGCCGCGGCAGCACCCAGGCTGGAAACCGTGATCGTCACGGGTGAACGCACCCAGGCCGATCTGCCCAACAAGATCGAAGGCATCACTGCTGTTCAGGCCCAGACCCAGATCAACGCGGTCAACACCGAAGACATGCTGAAATACATTCCCTCGATCGTGGTGCGTAAGCGCCATTACGGCGACACCCAGGATCCGCTGGCAACCCGCACCTCCGGCGTCGGCGCCTCGGCCCGCAGCCTGCTCTATGCGGACGGAATCCTGATCTCCTCGCCCATCGGCAACAACAACACCAGCGCCTCGCCGCATTTCGGCATCGCTGCGCCGCAGGACATCAAGAATTTCGAAGTGATCTATGGGCCCTTCGCCGCCGAATATGGCGGCGGCTCGATCGGCGCGGTGCTGAACATCACCACCCGCATGCCCGATCATCTGGAAATCTATGCCGACGTGCTGGGCGCGGTTCAGGACTTCAGCCAATACGCCACCAACCGCACTTTCTATACCGGGCAGATCGCGGGCGGCATCGGCGACGTCTATGGCAATTTCTCCTGGCGCTTCTCGGCCAATCATCTGGATTCGACGGGCCAGCCGCTTTCCTATGCCACCTTGACGCGTCCGGCCACGACCAGTGCCGCTGGCACGCCCGTCATTGGCGCGTTTGCCGATCTCAACCGGCTGGGCCAACCGATCGTGGTGATTGGCGAGGGCGGCATCGAGCATCAGGTCCAGGACACCGACACTTTGAAGCTGGCCTATGATTTCGACAACGGCATGGAAGCCACCTATACGGCCAGCGTCTTCCACCAGAATGACAATGCTTCGGCGCAGACCTATCTGCGCAATGCAGCGGGCACGCCGGTCTTTGCGGGCAACACCAATATTTCCGGTTTCAACTACAACATCCCCGCCAGCGCCATCTCCAACCAAGTCTACCGCACCGAGCAAACCCATCTGGCCCAGGCGGTGACACTGAAATCCGCCACCGATGGCAATTTCGCCTGGGAGTTCGTCGGCAGCGATTACAATTACATCACCGACAATCAACGCGTTCCGGGCACCGCCTTCCCTGGCGCCGCGGCAGGCGGCGCGGGCACGATCAACCGCCTCAATGGCACCGGCTGGTACACTTTGGACATCAAGGCTGTGTGGACCGGATGGGCCGATCATTCCATTTCGGCCGGCGCGCATCGCGATGCGGAGACTTTCGCGCAGTTCCGCTACAATGTCGCCGACTGGACGGCGGGCGTGCCGACATCGACCGCCGCCGCCGCCAAGGGCCGTACCGCCACCAATGCATTCTGGGCACAGGACGTCTGGAGCTTTGCGCCCGACTTCAAGGCCACGTTGGGCGGAAGGATCGAGGAATGGCGCGCCTATGACGGCATCAATTTCTCGGCCGCGCCGCCGCTGAATGTCAGCCAGCCCAAGCTTTCCACCAGCACTTTCTCGCCCAAGGCGGCGCTGGCCTGGCAGGCATCCGAGCCCTGGCTGCTGACGGCATCGTATGGTCAGGCCTACCGCATGCCGACCGTGACGGAGCTTTATCAGGCCATCACCACCGGCACCTTCCTCAGCGTACCGAATCCGAACTTGAAGCCCGAACATGCCAGATCCTATGAGCTGGCGGCCGAGCGCAAAACGGAAGACAGCCGCGTCCGCGTGTCCCTGTTCCAAGAAGACATCAGCAACGCGCTCCTGTCGCAGTCCGCGCCGCTGGTGCCGGGCTCGAACACGTTGTTCAGCTTCGTGCAGAATGTGGACCGCACCCGGGTTCGCGGCATCGAACTGGTGGTGGATCAGAAGAATGCGATCTTTGATGGATTAAATCTTTCGGGAAGCCTTACCTTCACCGACGGCAAGATCGTCAAGGACACGGCGTTTGTCCCAGCGGTAGGGAAGTTCGTGCCGCAAATTCCCAAGCTGCGCGGCACGGCGGTGGCAACCTACCGGCCCGAATGGCTGGACGAAGGCAAAGTCGCCTTCACTTTGGCTGCCCGTTACAGCGACCGTGCTTTCGGCACCATCGACAATTCCGATCCGGTCTCTCAGACCTATCAGGGCTTTGCCGGTTATCTGGTTGCCGATGCGCGCGTGCATTACCAATGGGACGACAATTGGAGCATCGCGGCGGGCATCGACAATTTGAACAACGACAAATACTTCCTCTTTCATCCCTTCCCGCAGCGGACATTCGTTCTGGAGGTGCATTATGCGCAATAAGTTGATCCTGTCGGCGCTTCTGCTGAGTGCCACGCCCGCCATGGCGCATGTCGTCATCGCCAATCCGCAAGGCAAAGCGGCCAGCACTTTCATCGCCGGCTTCCGGGTCGGCCATGGCTGCGCCGGTTCGCCGACGACCACGCTCACCGTCACGGTGCCTGAAAGCATCATCACGGCGCGGCCGCAGCCCAAGGCGGGATGGACACTATCCATGACGCACGCAAAGTTGGCCGCGCCCGTCGCCGGCGAAGGCGGCCCCATCACCGAGCGGGTCAGCAGCATCACATGGACGGGCGGCGTCCTGCCGGCCGATCAGTATGACGAATTCGTGGTGATGCTGCGGTTGCCGGACAATGCCGGCGTGCTGAACTTTCCCGTGCTCCAGTCTTGTCAGAAGGGTGCCGAGAATTGGGCCGAACTGCCCGACGGCAGCGGCAAGCGGCCGGCGCATCCCGCCGCATCGCTCACCGTGACCGCAAAGGACGCAGCGCCATGAAAACAGTCTTGATCGCTCTGCTTTTTTCCACCGTCGCCGGCGCCGCGAACGCGGCCCCGGCATTGCGTATCGAAAATCCCTGGATCCGCGCCCTGCCCGGCACGGTCCCGTCCGGCGGCTATTTCGTTCTGCACAATGACGGCAAGGCACAAGTCACATTGACCGGCGCCGAGTCACCCGCCTGCGGCATGCTGATGCTGCACCTTTCCGAAAATCAGGGCGGCATGAGCAGCATGCGCCATGTCGACAGCATCGACGTCGCTCCGGGTGGCACGCTGGAATTCAAGCAGGGCAGTTATCATTTGATGTGCATGCAGCCCAGGCCCGCGATTAAGCCGGGCGCCAGCGTGCCTGTCACCCTGACATTCCAGGATGGTGCAAAGATCACAGCGGATTTCCCCGTGCGCGACGCAACTGGCAAATAATTATTTGGCGAACCGGCTGGACAGGCGGGTGAGGATTTCATCCGTCTGAAAGCCCAGCGCGCCCAGCCGGCCCGAGCGCTCCAGCAACGCCAGCCCAGAAAGCGCGGCCGCGACCAGCACCACATCGCACTGACTTTCGCGATTGTCGGACGGCAGGCCGCTGGCTTCCGACAAGGCCCGCAAGGCTGCGATCATGCGGCCGTTGAAAAGTCGTTCCGCATCGCCGCCGCCGCCTTCGCGCGGCAGGGCCTGGGAAGCCGCAGCGATGGTTTCACTTCCACCCAGCAGGGCTAGAGCGGCGGCACTCGCGCCTTTCAATCCACCGGCCTCGCGCATGGCACGGGCCAGGTGCGTGAGATCGTCCGCCGCCAGAGCCAGCAGCAATTCATCCTTGCCCCGGAAATAGCCATAGAGTCCGGCGGGCGCGAACCCGGCTTCGGCCGCCACTGCTCGCAGCGAAAGATCGCGGGCGCCGTCGCGGGCCGCAACGCGGCGCGCGGCATCCAGAATGGAAGATCGCGAAGCCGCCTTGGACATATGGGCCGGGCGGGCTTTTTTTCCGCTCCTGCCTGAGGCTGTCTCGATGGGTGCCACTGCCGCGTCGCTCATGGCGCGCGATAATAGGCGATTCGCTGCCGAAAGCCGCCAGGGAATCGGCAAGGTCCGGGGCTATGCCCTATTTCGGGTGCGCCATCTTGAAGTCGTTGACCGCGGCGTTGATCTCGGCGCCGGTGCGCACCTTGGCGGCCTGATTGCTGTCGATCTGCTTCTGGACGGTGGCTTCGATATAAGGGTCGAAAGGCTTCTTATCCTTGATGTCCCTGTCGGCCAAGTTCTTCGCCGCTTCGGCCTTCTGGGCCTTCACATAATCCAGCAGGCAGTTCTGGTAGACGTCGGACTGGGCAATGAAATTCTTGGCGTCGGTGACCGCACCGGCCATCTGCTGCGGGGTCGCGGTGCGCCCATCGGGGGCGGCTGGCGGAATCGGCAAGGCACAATTGGCCTGGGCGAAGGCCGGGGATGCACCCACGACCGTCAGAATAGCAAGCATCGGGCCGAGTTTGAGCCGCATGTCTTCCGGAACTCCCCTTGAATTCGCGCCCTTCGGAGGCCCCAGGATTGAAGCATGTTTTATTTGGCCAGGCCAGAGCCGCACATGGCGCGACACGGGGCTCCGCGGAACTGCGCGCTTTTACATTTTAAATTGAGGAAATTTATACCGGCTTGTCCTGTGCCCGAATCTTGGCAGCAAATCGATCGGCAAACCGCAGCAACAGTGCGACGATCATCAGGCTGAGACTGAAACCATAAAATGCATCCGGACGATGCGGTCCGGAAATGCGTGCCAGACCCGCCAGCGCATAAGCCAGCCAGAAATAAGACAGGCCTACACCCAGCATCACGCCGCATGCCGTCCTGCCCAAAAAAAGCGTAGCATCACGGCTGGCCGCATACGCGATGACCAGGGTGAGGCCGGCACCGAACATGACGAATACCGTCAGCCCGGCCGTGAGACCGTCACGGGCGAGGCTTGGCGGTGTCAGCAGATTGGGCACCAGAATGCTTGCCAGATACACGCCGAAGCTGGCGCAGAATCCCCATGTCAATTGGCGGCGCTGCTCGCAGATATGGCGCAGCGTTTGCGACGGGATCAGCCGCGCCAGGGGGCCGGCGATGATGGCGGCGAAATACACCAGGCAGGTGAAGCGCCAGACAAGCTCGCTGCCCAGGCGCAGGCCATTTTCGCTGAAGCCCCGGGCCGCAAAGCCTCCGATGCCGACCAGGGCCGCGGCGATGGCAATAATCGCCCAGGCGCGCGGTATGGGGATGCGCCCCTCTTCCACAAGAGCGGTATCGTGTTCGATGGCAACCACGGGAGTTCCCTGTTCCGGACGCGTGGAAAAGAACGCGCAGATCGGAAAAACGTGCCTTTCACGCCACGGTTAAAGCGACGGCAAAGCCTGGAACAGGTTGATTGGTTTCGGTGCGTGGCGAAGCCGCCACAAGACCTGCCACATCCAGACCGGCCGCCGCTGCCTGGGCGCGGATATAGATCTCGCTGTGCCGCCAGCGCCGTTTGGGGCCGAGTTCAAAGCCGCTGCCGGTTTTCGCTTCGGTGGTGAAAAGAAAATAACCATCCGGGGCCAGGCGCGCCGCCACCGCCCGAAACAAGGGCGCAAGATCGCCCAGATACACCAGCGTGTCGGCGGCAAGGACAAGATCATAAGTACCGGCGAGCGCGGCTTCGATATCGCCCACGACAAGGGAATCATAGACCTTCCGCAGACGGGCCTTTTCGATCATGCCGGGCGACAGATCGATGCCGTCCAGGCGCGCGGCGCGGGATCTGAATACGGCGCCCGCCAATCCCGTGCCGCAGCCCAGATCGAGAATGGCAAGATCGCCACGCCCGGGCATCACCAACTCGGCCAGGTCGCTGAGGATTTGCGGCGCGGCATAGGCCAGCTGCCCGATCATGCGCGTGTCATAGTCGGCGGAGAATTGATCGAACAGATGACGGACATAGCCGGCATCGGAGCGCGGTATATCCTGCATGGCGCGGGCGCGCGCGATCCCGGCCTCGATTTCGGGCGTCATTTCCAGCGCCTCGAAAATCTCCAGCGCTTTTTCGGCTTCGCCGGCCTCCAGCCAGGCGCGGCCGGTTAGAGCGCGGGCCCGTTCCAAACCAGGATCGAGTCGCAAGGCGCGCTGCAATTCTGCGATGGCGGCCGGCAACGCGCCCCGTTCGAGCAGAACCTCGCCCAGCGCCAGGACCGCGACCGCGGCACTCGGATTGAGCGCGACCGCCTCGCGCGCTTCCACCAGTGCGCTTGGCGCCTCGCCGGATTCCATCAGCGCTTTCACCAGGGTCAGCCGTGCCAGCAGGCCGCCGCGCCCGGCCGCCAGGCGCGCGCGCAGATCCCGTGCCGCCTCAGCCGCCCGGCCTGACGCGATCAGCGCTTCGGCTTCGCCAATCGGATCAATCGAAGCGGGATCAGTCTCCAAGAATGCAAAGCCCGTTGTTCAGGACAATGGTGCCGGGCCGTTCCTTCACCGCGGCGCGGAACGACACCGTGGCGCCATCCACCCAGATTTCGGTGACAATGGTTTCACCGGGAAAGACGGGCTTGGAGAAGCGCACATCGAATTGCCGGATGCGCTCGGGCTTGTAGTCCGCGACAGTGGAGAGGATGGCGCGGCACGCCGTGCCGTAGGAACACAGCCCGTGCAGGATGGGGCGGGGAAATCCCACCGCCTTGGCGAACGCGGGATCGCGATGCAGGGGATTGCGGTCGCCGGAAAGCGCATACAGGAATGCCTGGTCGGGGCGGGTGTCGCATTCCTTGATCAGATCGGGCGCGCGTTCGGGAATGGGATGCGGCTGGGGTCCGCCTTCCTTGGGCCCGCCAAAGCCGCCATCGCCGCGCGCGAAAATCGAGGAGACGATGGTGAAAAGCTTTTCCCCGCTCGCCTTGTCGCGCACCGCCCGCTCCTGCACCAACACGGCGCCCTTGCCTTCGCCCTTGTCCAGAATGGCGATCATGCGCTCATCGGCGATCACCTCTGCGCGCGGCGCCAGCGGCTTGTGGAACGTGATGCGACGCTCGCCGTCCACCACCATCAAGAAATTGATCGAGGATTTCTGCGGCATGCGCTGGCGCTCGGGCGGCGCTTCGCCGCGATTGATGACGCTGGCGAAAGTGGGAACCACCTTCAGGCCGTTATTCTCATAGGCAAAGGGTAATTCTTTTTCGTTGAGCGGATCGCGCATGAACCCCACGCCCAGCGCATAGAGCATCGCGTCCTTTTCGTCGTAACGCGCTTCCAGCCCGGTCGCGCCGCTTTGCATCATGTCGTCATAATCGATCGTCATCGCGCCATCCTTTGCCGCCATTGTGCCTTGCCGCTTTGCACGTGGCCAGAGCCTGTGGTCTCATGCGTCAATGACGATGCCGCAACACGCGCCGCGCCGTTCCAATGGCTGTCTGTGGGGATGCCTCGCGGTCCTGGCTTTTATTTTCCTGCCCGTGATGCTGGCCGGCGGCTATGGCGCCTGGTTCCTCTATCAGGGTTTTCGCCACGACCCGGTGCTGCGCGCGGTCACGGAATTGACGCGCCATGATGGCCTGGCACACCAGGTGCTGGGTGATGACATCACCGTTACGGGCGTGGCGGGCAATGCTTTTTCGTTCGTGCCCGGGATGGGCAGCCATACCAGCTACCAGGTGATGATCGAGGGCGACAAAGCCGGCGGAACTCTCGACGTCGAAGCCGATACATCGCGCGGCCAGGTGGAAATCCGCTCCATGATCCTGACCACGCCCAATGGCGGACGTTACGACCTGTTGCACAATGTGGTGCTGACCGAGCCCAGCGGCTCAACGTCTATTTAGAAGCATGTGTCGGAACTGCCATCGCCGGCCCGTCGCTCCAAACATGGGTGAGCGGAACACCGTTCTTTTCAATATAGGCACTGGCGGCTTCATAGCCTTCCCGGATCGCTTGATCGAATTTCTTCCAATCACGCAGGCCGATGGTGGGCATAGGCGGTTCGATCAGATAATCGGCCTGTTCGCGCACCACCCGGCGCTGCGCTTCCGAGCCCACCGTGCCCGACCGCATCAGAATGGAGATAATGGAGGGATGACCCTTCATGCGATCCTTGATCAGCCAGCGCCAGGGCCGTTCGCCATAGGTCTCTTCGCGCGCCTGCAGGTCGATTTCGCCGGTGATGTCGCAGGCAATGATCGGGCCGGCGCCGATGGCTTGCTCACGCATCACATCGACCGGCAGATTATTCATCACGCCGCCATCCACCAGCAGATGGCCATGGTGAATCACTGGCGGCAAAATTCCGGGCAGCGCCACACTGGCGCGCAGAGCGTGCCATAAAGGCCCGGCGCGATGCTCGTGAATGCGGCCGGTGGTGAGGTCTGACGAGACGCAGAAGAAAGGCTTCGGCAATTCCTCAATGAGAACATCCCCGAAATTCGCGCGCAACATACGGCGCGCCTTTCGCCCCCTGAGCAAGGCGATTAGCGGCAAAGTGTAATCGTCAAGCGGATTGTTGGTGACAAAGACTTCGCGCATCCGATCGGTCAGTTCCTCGACGCCCCATTCCTGCGCCACGCCGGCCGCGATCACCGCCCCTATCGAAGTACCGCCCAGATGATCGAACGGGACCTGCGCTTCCATCAGCGCCTTGATGATGCCGATATGCGCGAACCCGCGCGCCCCGCCGCCCGCCAGCACCAGACCCACGGCGCGGCCCGCGATGAACCGCGCCAGCCGCTGTACATCCGCCGTGCTTCCCGCGCGGATATGGTGGTGGGATTCAAACAGCCCTGTGCGCAACGAAAAATGTTCCGGCAAGCCCGCCCGCACGCCGGGCGGATGCAGCAACAGCAATTCCGGCAACCCGCTGGCGCGTTCCTTGAACGCAGGCAGATCGAGCGGGCGCAGCGGCAGAGGCACGTCGGAGCGCGCCAGCAAAAAGATGCGGTCTGCCTGGCGCAAGCATTGATGCGTCCAGGCGCTGTCGGGCGCATCGCCGCGATAGAACACGACATCATGTGCCGCCTCGAAACTGTTGAACCATTCGGCGCTCTGTTCCGCGGCGTTACTGTCCAGCACGGCGGCCCGGCTGCCCATCTCCGCCAGCGCAGCGGCGATGCGATGCGCGATGGGCGCGGATTCCAAATCGTCCTGCAGCGGCACAATGGCGAAGGTCTTGGGCCGGGAATCGCCTGTGTTGCGGGTGGCGGCCGTCAGGCGCCTCACCAGTATCTGCATCAGATTCATCAGCACGCGGGGATGCCGCGCGATCAGGGCTTCGAAACCTTGCGGACTGATACGCAGCAATTCGGTGTCGCGAAGGGCGACGATCTGCGCGGTGTGCTGATGATCGCGGACGATGAGAGACATTTCGCCCACCGTCTCGCCGGCGGGAACATGCGCCACCATGCGGCGCTGGCCCTGGGCGTCGGCCACGAAGACGCCCAGCGAACCGGTGACGACCAGGAAAAGTGCCGAATCATTTTCGCCCTCGCGGTCGAGCAGGGCGCCGCCAGGCAATCCGAACCAATTGGCTTCCGACAGCAGATTCTTGAGCGCGCCGTCCCCCACATTTTCCAGCAGCGCAAAGCCCTGAAGCCTTTCGCGCAATTCATCGGGGTAAAGCGTCTGCTGCCCGATGCGGAAGGAGGAAAGGAACGACATGCTCATGCTTGTATCACCAAGCGGTCCAACCACCATCAATGTTGAGCGCGGCGCCGGTCATGTAGCTGGAGGCCGGCGACGCGAGAAAAAGTAACGGGCCGGCAATCTCGTCGGCGGTTCCCAGCCTGCCCAGCATCGTGCGGCTTGCCAGCCGGCCGGCAAGTTCGGGATCGATACGAGCCGGGAAGGCGCCCGGTATCAGCGTGTTGACACGGATCCCATGCGATCCAAGCTCGGCGGCGAGATGGCGGGTGAGTTGCAGCAGGGCGGCCTTGGCAGGCCCGTAATGAAAAGGGCTCTGGCCGTCGCGCACGGCATAGAGGCGGCCGTCGGGCGCGACCTGCCCATACATGGATGCGATGTTGACGATGCTGGCTTCGCCCGCGACCGCCGCGGCTTCTTTCAAAGCCGGCAGCGCGGCGCGCACCGCTTCGAAGGCGGCGGTGACGGCGCTCTCATAGGTGACGGCGAAATCGGCAGGCTCCAACGCCGAGAAGCTTTTGACCTGCATCGACACGGCATTGTTGATCAGAATGTCCAGCCGCTTGCGGCTCCCGAAAAATTTGCGGGCCGCGGCCGTGTCGGCGATATCGAACGTGGCGCGCTCGACCGACAAACCCTCCGCACGCAGCTGGTCTTCGAATGCGGCAAGCCGGGTATCGTCGCGGCCGTTGACGATCACATGCGCCCCGGCTCCGGCAAGGGTCCGCGTCATCACCGCGCCCAGGTGTCCCCGCGCCGCCGAGATGAAGGCGGTTCGGCCGTCGAGCCGGAAATTCTTGGGCAGGTCCATTGTGGGCAGAACGCCTTATCGGGCCGGGCAAGCTCGCACCCGTATGGTAAAAAACCTGTTTACGCTGCGATGCAGCAAAACCGCTTGCTTGCGGCTCCTCGCCCTATTGGAAACAGAGGTTCGCCACATTAAGGTTGCAATAACCTCATACTTCATCAGGTCCGAGGGGCGTTTTTCGCGCGGCCAGACCTGCCGCCCAATCAAAGGGAAGTCTTTTTATGTCGAGCAAATCGTTTCGCGCCCCGCTGACGGCCGCGCTTTTCGCCGCCGCCGCGACCGTGGCGTTGATGGCCTCGCCGGCCTTCGGCGCGACAACCCTCACCAGAGGTGTCAACAACGCTCTGGCCGAAGCGCAGAAAGCCACCAATGCCGGCGACCTCGCCGCCGCCAAAGCCGCCCTCGACAAGGCGCGCACCGTCGCCGGCAAGACCGACTATGACGATTACATGATCAACTCGGTGGCCGTGACCGTGGCCGTGAAGAGCCAGGACATGGCCGGGGCTACCACCGCCGCCGAAGCCGCTGCCGAATCGCCGGCCATTCCCGAAGACCAGAAAGCCGCGACCCTGCGCACGGCGCTGATCCTGGCCAACAACCAGAAGCATTTTGACAAGTCGGTGGTCTATGCCAAGGCGCTGGCGACGACCAATCCCACCGACGCGACTTCGCAGACCGCGATCATCCAGGCTTATTACTTCGCCAAGGATTATCCCGACGCGATCGCCGCGATCCAAAAGCGCGTCGATGCCGACAAAGCCGCAGGCAAACCGGTCGATCGTCAGTCCTTGCAGATGATGCTGGACATCAAGGTGGCGCAGAAGGACGAGGCCGGCGCGGAATTGATTCTGGAACAGCTGGTCGCCGCCTATAACGATCCCGCCGACTGGACCCAGATGATCGACGTGGCGATCTCCTCCAAGGGCATTCGCGACGTGGAAGTGATCTGGCTGGGCCGCTTGCTCTTCGCGTCGGGCGCCAAGCCCTCGCAGCAGGATGTCGATTTGTTCGGTTCGAATGCCAGCCGCCTGACCTTCTTCGGCGACGCGCAGATCGCCAAGCAGCATGGCGCCACCGGTTTCCCGGACCCGGGCCCGCGCGCCGATGCCGACAAGAAAACGATTCCGGCACAGATCGCGGCCGGCCAAAAGCAGAATGGCGAGTACAATGCGAAACTGGCCGAAGCGCTCTACAGCTATGGCATGTATCCGGAAGCCGAAGCCGCGGCCAAGCTTGCCACCAGCAAAGGCGGTGTGAAGGACACTACCGAAGCGCCGATGGTGCTCGGCCAATCGTTGCTGGCCCAGGGCAAGTATGACGATGCCCTCGCGGCGTTCGGTCAGGTGCAAGGTGGCGGTCCCGCCACAGCGCGCATCACCCGTCTGTGGGTGGCGCTTGCCAACATCAAGAAGAACCCGCCCGCGCCTGCAGCCACCGCTGCCGCCGCCCCGGCGCAGTAACCCATGCATAACAAGGCGGGACGCGGTCATCGCGTCTCGCCATTTTTATTGGATACGGATCGATCCGGGCTGCGACCATGACCCTGTTGTTCGGTTTCGCGCCCTTCCTGCTTTTCGCGATCCTGTCGCGCCTTTCTGCCGACCTGGCCTTGTGGCTGGCCTTTGCGGCGGCGTTCGTCGTCACCATCCGCGATTTCGTGGAAAGCCCGTCCTTGCGGCTCCTGGACGGTGTCAGCCTGGCGCTGTTCGGCTTGCTGGCGCTGTGGCGCGGCTTCATCGCGCCGGAGCTTTCGCTGTCGGCGGTCCGCACCATCGTGGATGCGGGCCTATGCCTGGCGATCTTTGCCTCGCTTCTGCGCCGCCGGCCTTTCTCGCTGCAATATGCCAATCGCGATTCCAAGGACCGCCATTGGCCGCTTCCGGTTTTCCTTCGCGTCAACCACCGCATATCGCTGATCTGGGGGCTGACCTTCGCCGCGATGGCGCTGGCGGACGGCGCCGTCACGTTTCTGTCGGCATCATTTTATCTGGGCATCGCCGCGAATGTGGTGGCGCTCTGCTTCGCGATTACCTTCACCTTGCGCTATCCCGCGCTGGCGGCAGAGCAGCAGGCGCGTTAATCTCGCCACATTCGCTGTCAGTTTTTGATTTGTCGCGCGATCTTTCGAAAAACCGTTACACACTTTTTCGGATCGCGCTCTAAGGAGAAATTCATGAAACAGGCCGTCATCGTCTCCACGGCGCGTACCGCCCTCGCCAAATCGGTGCGCGGCGGTTTCAACCAGACCCATGGCGCAGTGATGGGCGGCCATGCCGTCAAACATGCCATCGCCAAAGCCGGGATCGATCCGGGCGAAGTCGAAGACGTCTATATGGGTTGCGGCTTCCCCGAAGGCGCAACCGGCAACAACATTGCCCGCGAATCTGCGATCTGGGCGGGCTGCCCAGTGAGCACGGCGGGCGTCACGATCAACCGCTATTGCTCGTCCGGCCTGCAGGCGATCGCAATGGCCGCGCAGCAGATCATGATCGACGGCACCGATGTGGCAGTGGGTTCGGGGGTGGAATCGATCTCGCTGGTGCAGATGGGCGGCGTCAATCTCAGCCATTACACCGAAGAGCATCTGCTCAAGGTGAAGCCCGCTCTGTGGATGTCGATGATCGAGACCGCCGAAATCGTCTCCGAACGCTATGGCATCAGCCGCGAACGCCAGGACGAATACGCCCTGCAAAGCCAGATGCGCACGGCTGCGGCGCAGGCGGCGGGAAAATTCAACGACGAGATCGTAGCCCTCACCACCCAGATGAAGAAAATCGACAAGGCGAGCGGGGCCGAAAGCATGGTCGAGGTCACCGTCGCGAAAGACGAAAGCAACCGCCCCGACACCACCTTGGCCGGCCTTGCCGCACTGAAGCCGGTGCATATGGGCGGCCAGCAGGTGGCGCAGGGCAAATACATCACCGCCGGCAATGCCTCGCAATTCGCGGACGGTGCTTCGGCCAGCGTGCTGATGAGTGAAGAACTGGCAGCGAAGAAAGGCCTGAAGCCGCTGGGCATCTTCAAGGGCTTTGCGGTGGCGGGCGTCGAGCCGGATGAAATGGGTATCGGCCCAGCCCTGGCGGTGCCGCGCCTGCTCAAGCGTCATGGCCTTACCGCCGACGACATCGACCTGTGGGAATTGAACGAGGCGTTCGCCTGCCAGGTCCTTTATTGCATGGACAAGATCGGCATTGCGCCCGACAAGCTCAACGTCAATGGCGGCTCGATTTCCATCGGCCATCCTTATGGCATGTCGGGGGCGCGCATGACCGGTCACCTCTTGATCGAAGGCCGCCGCCGCAAGGCCAAATATGGCGTCGTCACCATGTGCATCGGTGGCGGCATGGGCGCGGCCGGCCTGTTCGAGATCCTGTCCTGACCGCATGACGCGTTTTGCGATATCCGCGTTTGCCTTTTTGGTGCTCGCCGGTTGCGCGAGCACGGAATCGATAACGCCCCAGCCCGATCCGCAAGCCCAGATGGCGCCGCTGGCCTTGCGCATCGCCATCCTGGTGGAAGAACAGCGCTTGAAGTTGGACCCGAAAGCCAAGGCCCTGGCGATCGATCCGGAGCTCACCAAGATCGCTCAGATGCGCGCCCGCGACATGGCGACGAAAAATTATCTCGCCCATGCCGCACCCAATGGCGACACGTCCGCATCATTGCTGATGGCGGACGACGCCAAATGGCAGGGCCTGCTGGGCGAAAATCTGGCGGCCCAACACTACATCAAGGAAAGCGGCGTGGACGCGAATGCCTTTGCGGCGCGCTTTCTCGACGAATGGATGAAAAGCGATCCGCATCGCGAGAACCTGGCCTATCCGGCCTATGACCGCACGGGGGTGGGCGCCGCCGTCAATGGCGACACGGTCTATGTGGCCCAGCTTTTTGCCAGCGACATGGGCCTCAAACCCATGGCGGACGCGGATGCCTCCAGCACGGTGACCAGCTACGCCACACCGAAGGCGGCCCAGAAGGATGCGCCCCCGCCGCCGATCCGCCTGCGCGGCGCGCAGGGCATAGGCCCGTAACTTTCCATTTCAGCACTCGTGCGCCTTGCTCAGGTCCGCCTCCCCTGCGCGCGCGTGAGCGCGTTGACGGGGAGGTAGCCGCAGCAGCGCTTGCAGCGCGCAGGCGCGAGCCGGAGCGCAAAAGCAAAGCTGCGAAGGCCGGAGGGGGCATAGACAAAATAACCGCTTGTTAAGCCTGTTGGACCAAGTATCTGTGTATG
The DNA here is from genome assembly GCA_040389405.1 of Pseudomonadota bacterium. Taxonomy (GTDB): domain Bacteria; phylum Pseudomonadota; class Alphaproteobacteria; order Micropepsales; family Micropepsaceae; genus Rhizomicrobium. The sequence goes on from JAZJZY010000003.1 coordinate 1,448,536, forward strand.
ACCAAGCACTCGGGGCCCGGCTGCATCGACTCGGTGAAGGCGCCTTCCTTTACACTATATCTTGGCACCTTTACCTTCTATAGCGGGCCGCTGGTGCGGGTGATTCGACATGCGTGCAGAACTTCCCTGGAACGTGGCTGGCATACCGCCGGAAGCGCGGGAAGCTGCACGGGCCGCCGCCAGGCGCGAGGGATTGTCGGTCGGCGAATGGCTGACCCGGCGCATCCTGCGCAGCTTCTCCGACATGGGACAGGAGCCCCAGCCCATGGCCTTTGAACGCACCGCCGCTTTCGAGCGTCCCACGCATGACCGGCCGGGCCTGGATTCCTGGGGGCTGCCTCTCTCCGCCGTCAGCCGGCGCGAGACCGAGGACATGCTGGCCCGTGTGAGCCGGTCCGAAGCCGAATCCACCGATTCCTACCGCCGCATCGAAGAACAGCTGCGCAACGTCGGCCGCAGGCTGGACACGACCGAACGCAGCCAGTCCGAAAACAGCCGGGCGATGAGCAAGGCGGCCAGCGAGATCAATATCGCCACCCGCGAACAGGCCCAGGCTTTCGACCAGCTGGGCGGCCACGTCCTCAGCTTATCCGAGCGGTTGGAGCGGCTGGAGCGCAACGCCCACCAGGATGGCCTGAAGGATGCGGTCAAGGGCTTGCACCAAGGCCTGTCGCGGCTTGCCGACCAGATCGGCCAGACCGCCAGCCAATCCGCGACGCAGGTCTCCACGCTCACCAGCAATCTGGAACAGCTGGCGATCCGGCTGGGTCAGGCCCGCGCCGACGCCGAGAACGCAACCCGCGCCCTGGAAGCGCGGATCGCGTCGGTCGAAAGCTCTCTGCAATTCACCGCTTCCTCGCTCGAACAAGTGCAGGAGCGAGTCGAAGCCCAGACCAACAACCGCGCCCATGACCTGACGGATCTGCAGAAGCGCGAAGCCAATCATCTGGGATCGCTGGAACGGATCGAAGAACGCATCGCCCGGCTGGAAGTCCGTGGCCCCGATCCGGCGATGGAACGCCGGCTGGATAATATCGAACGCGCGCTGACCGGGATCGTCGCGCGGCTGGAACAATCCGATCCGTCCGCCGCCCTTGCCGACACGCTGCGCCAGGTGAGCCAGCGCCTGGATGCGGTGGAACAGAACCACAATGAAATGCTGGCCGAATTACGCGCCGGCGCGGCCCGTGCATCCGAAACAACGCCGGAGCCGATTACCGAAGCGCCGGCCTTCAAGGAATCCGCTTTCGACGAGACACCGGCGTTCAAGGCATCGGCTTTCGAGTCGTCCGCATTCGAAACACCGGCCTTTACGACATCAGGCTTTGCGACATCAGCCTTCACGGCGCCCGAGACACCTGCATTCGAGACGTCCGCCTTCGACGGGCATCAATTCCCTGCGTTCGCGGAGCATGATGCGGAGATATCGGATCTGGCGGCGCCTGTTTCGGAAACCTTCGAGACACCCGCTTTCGAAACACCGGCATTTGATGAACCGGTCTTTGAACTATCGGACTTCGAAACTCCCGCGATAGAAACCACCGACTTCGACACGTCTCATTTCTCGGAAACGCCAGCGCCCGAAGCCGCGGAAGAACAGGCTCCCGGCTTCGCGCTTGAGCCCGGCGATACGGCCATGCCGGGCAGTTTTGCGGCCGACGCTTTCGCGACCAATTTTGAAATGCCGCAGGATCTGGTCGAGGCTTTGGCCGAGCCTGTTCCCGCGGACGATAATTTCCTCAGCGCGGCCCGCCGCTCTGCCAAGGCCGCCGCCGACGCCGAGACCCAGCGCTCCGACGGCGGCTTCAGCTGGAGCCGCCCCGCCGCCGAAACCGCCGACAAGACCAGCCCGCGTTATGTCGGCGTTCTGGTGGTGATCTTTATCGCGTTGCTGGCTGCCGCCGCCGTGCTGCTGTTCAATCAACGCGCGCGCAATACCACTGCTGCACGCCAGCCCGTATCCAAGGCCGTTACATCCCGCACCGTCACGCCGCGCACGGTCGTGACCATGACGCCGCCCTTGTCGCCCGCGCCTCCTACGGCGCAGACAAGCTCCGCGACCGGTCTGACGTCCAAGCCGAGCGACGCCAAGAGCACGGCACCTGCCACGCCGGTCCCGGCCACGCCGAAAGCAGTCCAGGCTCCCGCCATGCCCCAGGCAGCGTCCCAGACGCCCAAAAGCACACAACCTTCCACCGACAAAGTGGCGGCCGCCGCCAATGCCGGCAATCCAGTTGCCGAGGCCATCATCGGTCTCAAATATCTCGACGGTCAGGGCATCGCCGCCGATCCGGCCCGGGCCGTGAAGTGGTTGCAGAAAGCCGCCGAAGCGGGGCAGGCCGTGGCGCAATATCGCCTCGGCACCATGTATGAGCGCGGCCAGGGCGTCACCGCCAGTCCTGCCCTCGCCGCGAAATGGTACCAGGCCTCCGCCAATCTGGGGAACCGCAAGGCGATGCACAATCTCGCCGTCGCGTTCGCGGAAGGCTCGACCGGCAAAAAGGACATGGCGGAATCGGCGCGCTGGTTCTCCAAAGCTGCGGCACTGGGCTTGTCGGATTCGCAATTCAATCTCGCGGTGCTTTATGAACGCGGCGACGGCGTGCCGCAAAGCCTGATCGACGCGTTCAAATGGTATTCCATCGCCGCCGCTACCGGCGACGCGGAATCCAAGACGCGGCTCGCGGTGCTGCAGACGCAACTGTCCGAACCGGACCGCGCCGCCGCGATCCGTTCGGCCCAGGCATTCAAGGTCGCGCCGCTCAATCGCGCCGCGAATGTGCCGCCCGAGCCCGCGGACATTTCGTCGAATTGATCCGAGACAGTTCCGTCTCTTTTCACGCCCAGAGCGCGATCCGGAAAAGTGTGCGGCGTCGGGGTGCTGCCGTTACCAAATCCGAGAGATCGCGCGACAATGCAGCGACCTGGAGCAAAATCGCGATTCAGTGAATAGCGATTTTGCTCTAGGTGGTTGACCCACCAAGCGCTCACGCGCACATTCCGTCATCGCGGAGGGGTTCGCGACTTGTTTTGCGGTTGACGGTCCGGGCTTATGGAAATCTACCTGCCCATCGCGGAAATGTCGGTTCAGTGGATCGTCATTCTGGCCATGGGACTGGGGGTTGGATTTCTCTCCGGCTTGTTCGGCGTTGGCGGCGGCTTCCTGCTGACGCCGCTTCTGGTGTTCTACGGCATCCCGTCCGGCGTCGCGGTCGCCACCACCTTGAGCCACATCACTGCCTCGTCCATTTCCGGCGCCGTGGCGCAATGGAAGAAACGCGCCATCGATTTCAAGATGGCGGGCGTGATGATGGCGGGCGGCATGGTCGGCACCGGCGTGGGCGTCTGGCTGTTCGCCATCATGCGCCGGGCCGGCCAGATGGACCTGGTGGTCTCGCTCACCTATGTCCTAATGCTGGGCATCATCGGCGGCATCATGCTGCGCGAAAGCCTGCGCACCTTGCGCGCGTGGCGCAGTGGCAATGCGCCCACCCGCATCCATCCCGTCAACCATGTCTGGATTCACGGGTTGCCGCTCAAGGCGCGCTTCCGCCAGTCACGCCTTTATATTAGCATCATTCCACCCCTGGTGATCGGCTTCGTGGTGGGCGTGATGAGCGCGGTCATGGGCGTGGGCGGCGGCTTCATCATCATCCCGGCAATGATCTATCTCCTGCGCATGCCCACCAATGTGGTGATCGGCACCTCACTGGTGCAGATCATCGGCGTCGCCATCGTCACCACCTTGTTGCAGGCGACCGGCAATTACGCCGTGGACATCGTGCTGGCGGCGATCCTGGTGGTGGGCGGCGTGGTCGGCGCCCAGTTCGGGGTGCGGGCCGGTGCCAAGCTGCGGGGCGAGCAGATCCGGCTGATGCTGGCGCTGCTGGTTCTGGCGGTGGCTCTGAAGCTCTTGTGGGATCTGGTGGTCACGCCCGCCGATTTCTACAGCATCGGGGGCTCATGATGCGGCGCGCCCTGCTGATCGGATTTCTTCTTGCCGCATCGCCCGCCTCGGCCCAGCAGCTGGTGTCTGGCATCAGCCAGGATCTGATCCAGATCACCTCCACCTACAGGGGCAGCGATATTGTGGTGTTCGGTGCCATCGAAGGCCAGCCCGCCGGCGAACCGCGCACGCCGAGGGACGTTGTGGTGGTGGTGCGAGGCCCTGATTCCGATATCACGGTCCGCCGCCGCGACCGGGTCGCGGGCATATGGATCAACCATGACGCCGCCAAACTGTCCGGCATGCCGTCCTATTATTTTCTCGCCAGTTCGCGCCCACTCAAGGCCATCGCACCGCAGAACGCACTGACCCATTACAGTATCGGGTTGCAGAATTTGCAGCCCGACGCCGTGCACAGCCATCACGATTACGAACCTTTCCGGCAAGCGGCGCTGCGTCACCTGACGAAAGACCGGCTCTACACCGAGGCCGCGGGCGGGGTCGAATTTCTCAGCGAAACCTTGTTCCGTGCCCATGTGCCGGTGCCGGCCGGGGTGACGCGCGGCCAATACAAGGTCGAAGTCTATCTCTTCCGCGATGGCGAGGTGCAGAGCGCCCAGTCGACGCCGCTTTTCATCGACCAGACCGGTCTGGAGCGGCGGCTCTACAACTTCGCCCATAACCAGCCCTTCGGCTATGGCCTGGCCGCCGTGGTGATGGCGGTGATCATGGGCTGGATATCGTCGCTGCTCTTCCGCCGTCCCGACTGACGCGGAATGGCATAGACGCGATCCTGGCCCAGCATGAAGGCGTGGAAGCGGCTGCCGAAAAGCCCTGAGATGGCAGGATCGCCCACATCCAAACCGCCCGTATAGGCACCGAAGGACGGCAGCAACAGGCGCCTGGCGTCAGCGACGAAACAACGCCGACGTACACCGCGCCCATATTTTGCGACGCTGGCGGCCGGATGCAGATGGCCCGCGACTTCGCCCTGCTCCGCATCCATCTGCGGTTCATGCCGGAAGACAAGACCGCCTTCGCGCCATTCCGCCATCACCGCCCCGCCCAGCCAGGCTGGTGGGTGCGGATCGTGATTGCCGGTGATCCAGATGAAATGCGCCTTGGCCGCCAGAACGCCTAGCAAGGCGCGCTCTTCCTCGCCTAGCCGTTCGGCGGCGTGCACATCATGAAAGGAATCGCCCAGGGCGATGACGCGGATCGGCGCGCGGCGCGCCACCACATCGGCCATGCGCAGCAATGTGGCGCGGGTGTCATAGGGCGGCAGAAACTGGCGCCCCCGCGCATAGGAACTACCCTTCTCGAAATGCAGGTCGGCGAAAATCAGGGTGCGGTTGCGCGGCCACCAGGCCGCTCCCGATTTGTCCAGCACCACCGTCTCGCCATTCACGTTCGCGCAAAGATCAGTCAACACGCATCGCATCCGCAATCAGCGCGTCTTCATTTTCGCGCATTATGTCTTCTTCCACTTCGCCCCGCGCCACCATCTCGCGCGAGATTTCCAGCAGTGCCGGAACCGCCAGGGGCGAAACCCGGTCGAGTTTCCGGGTCACGATTCGCGATCGCACCCGCGCCAGCATATCGGAGAGCCGCGCGATGTCGAGAAGCCCGCTGCCCGCATCGGCATAGGTAGCACGCAGCAGCACATGATCGGGTTCGTGCGCCCGCAGCACGTCATAAATCAGGTCCGACGAGAAGGTCACCTGGCGACCGGTCTTTTCCTTGCCGGGGATCCGCCGCTCGATCAGGCCCGCGATGATGGCGCAATTGCGGAAAGTACGTTTGTAGAGATTGCTGTCCGCCAGCCAGGCATCCAGATCATCGCCCAGCATGTCCTCATCGAACAGCTTGCCCATGTCGAGGCCGCTCATGTCGCGCGCCGCCCACACCGCCAAGGCATATTCGTTGGCGATGAATCCCAGCGGCTTCATCCCCGCCCGCTCCAGCCGGCGCGTCAGCAGCATGCCCAATGTCTGGTGCGCCAGCCGCCCCTCGAAGGGATAGCAGACCAGGTAATGCCGATTGCCGCGAGGAAAATGCTCGACCAGCAACTGCCCGGCTTTGGGAATGACGCTGCGCCATTCCTGGATCTTCAGCCATTCCTGCACCGGCGCTGGCAGGACATGCCAGCGCTCCGGCGCCGACACCATCTCACGCACCCGCTGGGCGAGAAATGTGGAAAGCGGAAATTTGCCGCCATTATAGCTGGGCACCTGAGCTTCGGGATCGTTGGTGCGGGTGACGTAGGCCGCGGTCTCGCGCAGGCCCTCGAAGCGCAGCACGTCGCCGGCAAAGACGAAGGTGTCGCCGGCCGACAATTGCTCGACGAAATATTCCTCAAGCTGCCCCAACCGCCGCCCGCCCACACCGGTGGGCTTGCCGCGCGATTGCAGGCGGATATCCACCATCGGATATTCGACGATCACGCCCACATTCAAGCGATAGGCCTGACCCAGCCGCGGATGCGCCAGCCTCCACATATTTGATTTGGAAGATGGGCCGTCGGGCAATTGCCGCAGCCGGGCATAACGGTCATAACTCTTAAGAGCGTAACCGCCGGTGGCGACGAAATTCAGGGCGGCATCGAAATCGGTGCGGCTCAAATCTGCGAAGGGCATGGCCGAGCGCACTTCGGCGTAAAGGTCATCGGCCTGGAAAGGCGCGGCCACCGCCATACCCCAGATATGCTGGCACAGAACATCCAGGCTGCCCTGTTTCAGACGCTCGCCGTCCAGTTCGCCCGCCAGCACCGCATCGCGGGCGGCATTGCATTCCAGCACCTCGAACCGATTGGCGGGCACCAGCAAAGCCGCACTGGGTTCGTCGAGCCGGTGATTGGCGCGGCCGATCCGCTGCACCAGACGCGCGGCACCCTTGGGCGCGCCGATGCAGATCACTTTGTCGACCGCCCCCCAATCGATGCCTAGGTCGAGGGTGGAGGTGCACACCACCGCGCGCAGCGAACCCTTCGCCATCGCCGCTTCAACCTTGCGGCGCTGCTCCGGCGCCAGCGAGCCGTGATGCAAAGCGATGGGCCAGTTGGCTTCGTTGAGTTTCCACAATTCCTGGAAGGTGCGCTCGGCCTGGCTGCGGGTATTGACGAAGATCAGTGCCGTCTTGGCCTCGCCGATCGCCGTCATCACGTCCAGCATCGCATGGCGCGCCAGATGGCCCGCCCAGGGAACATAGGAATCCGAGGCACTGATCGCGATCTTGGGTTTGGCGCCGCCCTTCGCGATCACCAGCTCCGCCAAGGCTTCGCCCGCCATCGGCTGCGGCACCAGAAACCGTTGCAAGGGCTTCGGATCCGCCACCGTCGCGGACAGGCCCACGCGACGATGGCCCGGCGCTAGTTGGGATAGGCGCGCCAGCCCCAGCGCCAGCAGATCTCCGCGCTTGGAATTGTAGAGCGCATGCAACTCGTCCAACACCACGGTCTTGAGATGCTCGAACATTTGCGGCGCACGTGGATGGGCGATCAGCAGCGCCAGCTGTTCCGGCGTAGTGAGCAGGAAATCCGGCGGTGTGTGGCGCTGACGCTGGCGACGTGCGGTGGGTGTATCGCCGGTGCGGGTCTCCACCGTCACCGCAAGATCCATTTCCGCAATCGGCGCTTCCAGATTACGGGCCACGTCCACCGCCAGCGCTTTGAGGGGTGAGATGTAGAGTGTGTGCAGGCGGGACGCACGCGACCGTTTGGGCCGGTCTGCCAGATCGATCAGGCTGGGAAGAAAGCCCGCCAGGGTCTTGCCGCCGCCGGTGGGCGCCACCAATAAAACACTCTCACCGCGCTGGGCGGTCTCGATCAGCGCCAGCTGATGCGGACGCGGCGTCCAGCCTTTGGCGGCGAACCAGTCCTGAAAACGGGGTGGCAGCATGGGAGATTTGTCCCATGCAGTACGCCAAAAAGGCGAGGAAATTCTAGATTGCGTCCGCCATCAGCCGCTTCAGCTCGGCTTCGGGAACGCCGTAGAAACTACCCGCCACCTCTTCGATGCCCGCCCGGTTGATGAGGGTGAGCTGTCCCCGCCGGGTGGCGATAAAGCCTCGCCGCTCGAAGGAATGGAGCGCCACGGTGACGCCGGCCCGGCGCACCCCCAGCATCACCGCCAGGAATTCATGGGTGAGCGGCACCGCATCGCTGTCCAGCCGGTCATGCGCCATCAAGAGCCAGCGGGCCAGCCGCTCTTCCAGCTTGGCGCGGCCATTGGCGAGTGCCGTGTGGGCAGTCTGGATCATGAAGGCCTGGGCGGATTTCATCATCAACGCGCGCAGCGTGGCGCTCTGCTTCATCGCTTCCGTGAAAGCGGCGGCGGGCATGCGACGGCCATTGCCGCCGATCTGCATATAGGCGGAATGCTGGGCGCGGTCGTCGCCAAAGACCAGCGGCACGCCGCTCATGCCTTCCTTACCGATCACCCCAACCTCGATGCGATGGTCCTCGGCATTCACCGCCACCACCGACACCACGCCGGTCTCGATGAAATAGACATGGGTGATGGGCTTGTTGGGCACCTCCACCACTTGGCGCTCCTTCAAAGTCACCATTTCCAGATGCGGCGCCAGCAGCGCGAAATCCGATGCCGCCATCTTGTTGAGCAGCCGGTTGCGGCCATCCGTCCGGGAAGGCATGACGTTATTCATGGATTTAAAGCCGGCCTCAATCGACATGGCCGGGCATCCTTTTTCTGTTTATGGAAGCGCACGCCCCGCGAGTCGACAAACCCCTCACGCAGAACTTAGCGGGCTTGAACCAAAAGCCTATGCTTTTTTTCGTACGGAAACGTACTGGTTTTACCCAATTCAAGCCACAACAATCCATTCAAATACTCCGTGTACAGATTTAATACCATCTGTGTACAGACGAACATCCGCACGCACTGCGGACGGAAGTCCGGCATAGAATAACGCCGCGCCCGCAGCATGGAAACGCGCCGCTCCGAAGATGGGTTTCAGCTTTTAAGGAAATCCACCACCGCCTGGCGGGTGGGGCGCGCACCCACTGCCGACATGTGGTCGCGGCCGGGCACGATTGCGGCGGAGCCGTGGAGAAATATGGCGGCAAGGGGGCCGGAAGGCCCGGCGACCGTGTCCTGGTCGCCATCGACCACCAGGATGGGTTTGCGAAACGATTGCAGAATCGCGAGCGGCAGAGGCCCCGTCATGGCGCGCATACAGGCGGCCAACGCCAGACGGTCTTTTCCCTGCTGTTCGGAGAAATCACGAAACATCCGCGCGCGCGGATCGGTGATGCTGGTCTTGTCGTCGGTGAGCAGCGCGTCGGCGATCGCGGTGCGCTGCTCGGGGTCCGACACGCGCGGACCGCTCAGATAATGCTCGCCCACGCCGCCCAGCGCCAGACGGGTCACGCGATCCGGAAAATGCGCCAGGAAACGCAACCCGATCAGCCCACCCATGGAATAGCCCACATACGGCGCCGCATCGATCCCGGCCTGATCCATCACCGTCGCCACATCCTCGGCCATCCGATCATGGTGATAGAGCAAGGGATCGTGCGGCTTGTCGCTTTCGCCATGGCCGCGATTGTCGATCGCCAGCACGGAAAATCCCGCTTCCGCGAGCGATGTGTACCAACCGGTCGATTTCCAGTTCTGCTCCTTGCTGGAGCCGAAGCCATGCACCAGCACGACCGGCGGGCCCTCGCCGACGCGCTCATAGGCGATGTGAATGCCGTCCGTGGTCGTCGCAAACTCGGTCATGGCTTCTCTTTACCCCCATCTGTGCGGCACGCGGGCAAGCCCGCTACCGCACATCTTCCCCCGCCAAAGGCTCCGCCTTACGGGGGAAGAAAGCCGGTGCATGCCACCCCTATCCCAGCTTGCAATAGCCTGTCTATTATCGAATATGGATCGAACTTGGCTGGGAATTGCGGCAATCAATGGCGCGCTGGCCGTCATGGCCGGTGCGTTCGCGGCGCATGGCCTGAAAGCGCATCTGAGCACCGATTCCCTGGCCGTGTTCGAAACCGGCGCCCGCTATCAAATGTATCATGCCCTGGCGATGGCGCTGGCCGCTCTGATTCCGGCGCGCCACGCGGCTGCCGCCTTCATGGGCGGCATCGTCCTTTTTTCAGGTTCGCTCTATTTGCTGGCACTGACCGGCATCCCCATATTGGGTGCGATAACGCCCATCGGCGGCCTTTGCTTTATCGCCGGCTGGGCGCTTTTGGCCTGGCGGGCTTTCAAGGGCCCGATTTGACCGCAAGCGCCGGAGTGTGGGACCCCGCCCGCCCTGCGAGATTGGCTTCAGATGATCTGGAGTGCCTGAAATGAAAAATTCGAAACCCCGCGAGTTGGCAAAAGCCGCAACCGAAGCCGACCCCCGCTGGACCAAAGTGATGGCCCGCGATACGGCCAGCGACGGTCAATTCGTGTATTCCGTCAAATCCACCGGGGTCTATTGCCGCCCATCCTGTGCGGCCCGGCTGGCCAATCCCGCCAATGTCCGTTTCCACATCACGCCGGCGGCGGCACGAGCGGAAGGCTTCCGCGCCTGCAAGCGCTGCAAGCCCGATCTGGGTTGTGAAACGCCGCATGCCGCCAAGGTGGCCGATGCGGTGCGCCGCATTGCCGCCAGCGAGGAGATCCCGTCCTTGACCAGCCTGGCCGCCCGCGCCGGCCTCAGCCCGCATCATTTCCACCGCGTCTTCAAGGCGATCACCGGCCTGACGCCCAAGGAATATGCCGCCGCCCATCGCGGCAAGAAGGTGCGCGACGGCTTGCGCCAAGGCGGCAGCGTCACCCAGGCGATCTATGACGCCGGCTATAATTCCGGCAGCCGCTTTTACGAGAAATCGAAATCGCTGCTGGGCATGACGCCGACCCGTTATCGCGCCGGCGGCGCGGACGAGGAAATCCGCTTCGCCATCGCCGAGACGTCCCTGGGCGCGCTGCTGGTGGCCGCCAGCGAGAAAGGGGTCTGCGCCATTCTGATGGGCGACAACCCGGAAAAGCTGCTGCAGGATCTGCAGGACCGCTTCACCCGCGCCCGGCTGGTGGGCGGGGATGCCAAGTTCGAGAAGCTGGTGGCAAAGGTGGTGGGACTGGTCGAGCGCCCGCGCAAAGACCTGGACTTGCCGCTGGACATTCGCGGCACCGCGTTTCAGCAACGGGTCTGGAAGGCGCTGACCACCATTCCCGCGGGCAAGACGGCCAGCTACTCCGACATCGCGCGCAAGATCGGCAAGCCGAGCGCCGTACGCGCGGTGGCCCAGGCCTGTGCCGCCAATTCCCTGGCGATCGCCATTCCCTGTCACCGCGTGGTGAAAACCGATGGCGGCCTGTCCGGCTATCGTTGGGGCGTGGCGCGCAAGCAGGAATTGCTCGCGCGCGAAGAGGCGGCGTAATCCTCATGACCTTGACCACACAAGACTGGGCCGGCGCCGCCGCCGGCCTGGACAGCCAGGGCTGGGCATTGCTGCCGAAGTTGATCGATGCTTCGGCGGCAGCCCGGCTGCGCGGTCTCTATGAGACCGAAAGTTTCCGCAGCCATGTCATCATGGCGCGGCATGGTTTCGGGCGGGGAGAATACAAATATTTCTCCTATCCCCTGCCCGATCTTATCGCCCGACTGCGTCCGGCGCTTTACACCCACTTGGCGCCCATCGCCAATCGCTGGGCGCAAGCGCGAAATGAAGAGGTGCGCTATCCCGAGCGCCATCAGGATTTTCTCGATCGCTGTCATCAGGCGGGCCAATTGCGGCCCACGCCGCTGCTGCTGAAGTATGGCGCGGGCGATTACAATTGCCTGCATCAGGATCTTTATGGCGAGCATGTCTTTCCCTTACAGGTGGCGATCCTGCTGTCGCAACCGGGCGAGGAATTCTCGGGCGGCGAATTCGTGATGACCGAGCAGCGCCCACGCATGCAATCGCGGGCCAGCGTGGTGCCGCTGACCCAGGGCGATGGCGTGGTGTTTGCGGTGCATCGCCGTCCGGTCAAAGGCAGCCGGGGCACTTACACCGTCAATCACCGGCACGGAGTGAGTGCCCTGACGGCGGGTGCCCGCTACACGGCAGGCATCATTTTCCACGACGCCGCCTGAAACTTTCCACCAGCGGGAATGCGCTGGCGAGTAATCCGCTCCGGGTCTAGAAGGGGCGGGTTATTTCGGATTTCCACCATGAAACTCCTGTCATGCGCCGCGGCTCTCTGCCTGATCGTGGCGCCTGCTTTTGCCAATGCGCGTCTGATCAAATCCACTCCCGCCAATGGTGCGAAAGTAAAATCGCCGCATCGCATCGTGCTGACGTTCAGCGAGCCGTTGGAACCTGCCTTCTCCGGCGCATTGCTGCTGGACAAGGACGGCCGCAATTTGAACGGCGAACCGGTCAAGGTGAGCGGCCGTTTGATTACTTTGAGGCCGGAGCGGTTGGAAGCGGGCCACTATGTGGTGAGCTGGCATTCCGCCGGTCATGAAGGCAAGCGCCTGGAAGGCCGCGTCCGCTTCACCGTGCATCCCTGACGCTTTCAATCGCAATTCAGTGACGGGTGGGCTGGTCCTGGAGTTTGGCGCGCGGACTGGCGGTGGCCTCCTTCAGTTTGAATTTCTTGGTCCCCATCAGGGCCGAGAGAAATCTATCGCCCCACCCCGAGATATCGTTGCGCAGCAGCGCCGCGAATAGCGCGGTATGGCGGGTCTTGCGTTCCGACAATGGCATTGCCATGGCCCGCGCAATCGCGGCCGCCACGGCATCGGGATCATACGGATTGACCAACAGAGCGCCTTCCTTGAATTCCGCCGCCGCTCCGGCAAAGCGCGACAGGATCAGTACGCCGGGATCGGTGGCATCCTGGGACGCGACATACTCCTTGGCCACAAGGTTCATGCCGTCGCGCAGCGGCGTCACCAGCGCCACCCGCGCGCCACGGTAAAGGCCCGATAACGCGGTCCGGCTATAGGGCCGGTTGACATAGCGCATCGGCGTCCAGGACGCGTCAGAATAGGTACCGTTGATGCGGCCCGCCGTCGTGTTCACATTGCTCTCTAAATCGGAATATTCCTTGATCTGGGAACGGCTCTTGGGGGATATCTGCAGATAAGTGACCTTGCCGTGCCAGGCGGGATTGGCCGCCAGAAAGCGCTCATAGGCTTCCAGCCGCAGGCCGATGCCCTTGGAATAGTCCAACCGGTCAACCCCGATCATCAGCGCGCCGGGAATGCTTTTGATGACCTTGCGCACCATCTCGCTCTTGATCGCGCGCCGCGCCAGGCGGGCGAAGCCGCGCGGCTCGATGCCGACCGGAAAAGTCCCAATGCGCATGGCTCTGTCGCCTGAGCCCAGACGATGTGAGATGTGGGAAGGCATTCCAAGTTCGGTGGCAAGATATCGGGCGAAATTGGCCGCATCATTGTCGGTCTGGAAACCCACCAAATCATAATCGCAGAGCGCCGGGATCAGACGCTCGTGATTGGGCATCGCCGTGATGATGTCGGGCGGCGGCATCGGAATGTGCAGGAAGAATCCGATACGATTGTGCAGATTGCGCTCGCGCAGCGCCTTGGCCAGCGGGATCAGGTGATAGTCATGCACCCAGACGATATCGTCAGGCTTGAGCACCTTGACCAGTTCGTCGGCGAAATGCTCGTTGACGCGCATGTAACCCGACAGGTCGCGGCGGGAAAATTCCGCCAGGTCGAGGCGGTAGTGCAGGATCGGCCACAGCACGCGGTTGGCGAAGCCGTTGTAATATTCGTCGAAATCCTCTTCCGTCAGATCGCTGACGATATAGGTGTTGTTGCCCTTGTACATCGTGCGCACGCGCGGCTGCGGCCCGGTTTCGCCCGACCAGCCCATCCAAACACAGGGATGATTCTTGAGCGTGGCTTTCAGCACCACTTCCAGCCCACCGGCATGAGGCCCGGCGTTCGGCGTGGCGACGCGATTGGAGATTATGAAGACGCGTGCCAATAGCGCTCCTCCCAACTCTTGCTGAGCCGCATCGCGCTCAGGATCAGGCCGGCCATGGAATAGGTCTGGGGGAAATTGCCCCACAGAGCACCGGTCTTGGGGTTGATATCCTCGGCGAACAATCCGTAATGGTTGCGCAGCGCCAATGCATCCTTGAAGCGGTCGCGCGCTTCGTCGGTACGGCCCAGCAGACACAGCGCATCGATCAGCCAGAAGCGGCAGACTAGGAATTCGGATTCCGGCATGCCGAAATCGTCTTCGGCGGCATAGCGCAGCACATGATGGCCCCGTACCAGATCCTGCTCAATCGCGGCGACTGTTGAAGCAAAACGCGGGTCGGCGGAATCGAGCAGCCCCAATTCGGGCAACAGCAGGACGCTGGCGTCCATATCGTCGGTATCGGCCGCAGCGGTGAAGGCGCCCCGCTTTGCATTCCAGCAGCGATCCAGGATCACGCCGCCGACCTTGTCTGCGAGATCGTTCCAATGCGCGGCGCGATCCGAGAAACCCAGCCGCGCCGCGATGGCGCCGGTGCGCGACAAGCCGGCCCAGCACATCGCCGCCGAATGGGTGTGGATGCGTTTGCGGCCACGATATTCCCAGATGCCGGCATCCGGCTCCAGCGCCAGCGCCGCGCATTGCCGCGCCATCTTCTCCACCAACCGAAACAAGGGTTCGCCGCCGGGGCGTGGCAGACGCTTGTCGAAGAACATGGGCACGGCCGAGAGGATTACACTGCCATAGGCGTCGTGCTGAATCTGATCCACCGCCGCGTTGCCGATGCGGACGGGCCCATGACCTTCAAACCCTTTCAGGTTGGGCGCGATCCATTCGGAGAGATCGCGCGAGGGCACGATGCCATAAACCGGCTTCAGCACCTCTTCCTCGCCCACAATGGAAAAGACGAAGGCGATGAAATCCTCCATCGTTTTGGTGGCGCCGATGCGGTTGAGGGCCCGCACCACGAAATAGGCGTCCCTGAGCCAGCAATAGCGATAATCCCAGGTACGGCCCGAATTGGGCGCTTCCGGCAGCGACGTAGTCAGCGCAGCGACGATGCCGCCCGTCTCCTCGAAATTGGAAAGCTTCAGCGTGATGGCGGCGCGAATGGTGGCATCCTGCCACTCATAGGGGATCGACACCCGCCGCACCCATTCGCGCCAATATTCGTTGGTGCGGTCCAGGAATTCGCGCGCCGTGGTGGCGGGATCGGCAGCGAAGGGTTCGTCCGCGCCCAGTATCAGGTTGAGCGGTCGGGTAAGGGCGAACGGGGCCTCCTCTTCGATATAGGATAGCGGCGCATCGGTGGTGAGGCGGATCAGGGCTGGCTCGCCATAAGTGATGTGATTGGAGCCCGCCATCCGGCGCCGCATCGGTTTGCCATAATCCTGGGTGGGCCGCAGACGAATGGTAATGCGCGGCATGCCCGCCACCGGATCGATCCGCCGCATCAACTGGGGCGCGCGCAAAATCCGGTCGAAATTGCGGAAGCGCGGCGCGAAATCGGTGATGCGCACCGCCGAGCCGTCTTTCGCCGTCAGCAAGGTCGTCACCGTGGCAGTATTGCGTTCATAATGGGAGGCGCTGTGCGAGAAGCCTTCCAGCACGACATCGTAAAAGCCTTTTTCCTCATCGCCCGCGATCAGACGGCAGAACAAGGGATCGCTGTCGAAGCGCGGAAAACACCACCACACGATACGCGCATTGCGATCGACCAGCGCAGCGGTGCGCCCATTGCCGATGACAGCCAGATCGAGGGACTGGGCCTTGCTCATGCGGCCACGCCCTCTTCCGCCAGGCGGCTCAGCCATTGGCGCACATCTTGAGGTGAGGAGAATTCATAAGCGACGCCTTCGAAGGTGCGCCCCACCGAAAAGCCATGCCCGCCCAACTCTGGCAGGATGTGAAACACGTCCATGTCGGTGGTGTCGTCGCCACCGAAGATCGGTTCGCGCTCGCGAAACGGCGCCTGACGCATCAGGGCGCGCACGCCCGCGCCTTTGTCCACGCCCCGAAACCGGGCGTCTATCACCGATTTGCCATCCTGAATGGCGACGTTTTCGCCGGCAAAAATGGCCGCGTGTTTCTCCATCGCCGCTTCCAGCGACGCACGCGCCTCCGGCGCCAGACGGTAGTGCAGAGACAGGGCATAGACCTTGTCTTCCAGAATGGTGCCGGGATGGTCTTCGGCGAGGCCGCGGAAAATCGCGCGCACCGAATCGGGAACGGGATCGGACAACGCCCGAACAGAACCATCGGCGCTACGCACTTCGGCGCCGTGGCATCCCACCGCCGCTGTGCGCAATGGCATGAACAGCTGATCGATGGCGGCAAGCGAGCGGCCGCTGACGAATGCCAGCGCGCCGTCCAGCGCATCGTGCAGACGCAGCAGGGTCAATCGCAATTCGACCGGCACCACCACCGCTTCAGGGGTGCGGGCCATGTCGAGTAAAGTGCCGTCGATATCCAGAAAAAGAGCCGAATTCTTCTTCACAGGCGGCGTCATCCTGACCTGTCCACAATATGTCCTGTCTCAAAAGGCGTGCATCGAAATCGGCCCAAGCCATAAGCCCGGTCCTGCCCGTTAACGCGCAGGAAGCGCGTTGGGTTCCGTATTTATCGGGTCGCGCGGCCGGAGGGAAAACCGCTACGCACTTTTCCTGGCCGACGCTCCGTTATGGGTCGCGCGGCCGGACGGAAAACCACTACGCACTTTTCCTGGCCGA
>JAZJZY010000003.1:1465256-1527214 GCA_040389405.1 Pseudomonadota bacterium
TCCGTTATGGGTCGCGCGGCCGGACGGAAAACCACTACGCACTTTTCCTGGCCGACGCTCCTGCGTGTTTGCGAGGGCCCTTGGGATGCCAGACAAAAGCCCCCCCTTCCATGCCCGCATCGTTGGACACAAGCGATACATTCTTCGGCAGTTTGAAAGTAATGCGCTGTGAATTGCCGCCGCCCAGATACAGATGATCGTAGTTCATCACTGTGGCGAGAATGGGGATGAGTTTCTTCACCCGCTTGTTCCATTCCTTGTCGCCGATCTTGCGGCGCTCGCGTTCCCCGATATAGGCGTCGAAATCATCCTTGTGATGGATCGGCATATGCGCCAGCTCCATATGTGGCATCAATTCGCCGTCTCGAAACCAGGAGGTGCCGAAACCCGTGCCCAGGGTGCAAACCAGCTCCAATCCCTTGCCCCGTACCACTGCCAGCCCCTGCACGTCGGCGTCATTGTTGAGGCGGGTGGGTTTGCCCAGCGCTTTTTCCACCGCTTGCGCGAGCTTGAAGCCCTTCCAGGCCTCGGTGCCGAGATTGGCGGCGGTAAACACGACGCCATCACGCACATAGCCCGGAAAGCCGATCGAGATGTGATCATAATTCTTGAGCGGCGCCACCAGTTCGGTCAACGCGGACACAATGTTTTTCGGTGCGGTATTCTTCGGGGTCTTGACCCGCACGCGCTCTGTCAGAAAGCGCCCCCTTGTATCGACGATAGCCGCCTTGAGGCCGGTGCCGCCGACATCGATCGCCAAAATTCTAGCGACGGACTGTTTTCTTTTCCTTGCGGGCATCGAGACGGCCTTCCTCTTGCGCCAGGTTGATGGCGGTGTTGATCAAAGCGACATGGGAAAAGGCCTGGGGGAAATTGCCCAGCATGCGTTTGCCGTCCGGATCATATTCTTCCGCGAACAGTCCGACATCGTTGGCATACCCTTTCAAGCGATGGAACAGGCGGCTGGCATCGGCCTTGCGTCCGAGCAGCAGGTAATTGTCGGCCAGCCAGAAGCTGCAGGCAAGAAAGGCCCCCTCACCCGGCGGCAGGCCATCGATGCCGGTTTCGGTTTCATAGCGCCGCAACAATCCCTTGTAGAGCAGCTTTTTCTCGATTTCTTCCACGGTGCGGCGAATGCGCTTGTCGCTGGCGGGCAAAAATCCCACCAGCGGAAGCAGCAACAGGCTGGCATCCATGCGATCCGAGCCATAGGCCTGTACGAAGCAGCCGCGTTTGCGGTCGATGCCCTTGGCGCAAATCTCTTTATGGATTTGATCGGCGATCTTGCGGTAATGCGCCGAACCGCGTTTGTCCGATGGATTGGCCAGGCTGGCGCGATCGAAGGCAACCCAGGTCATCACCTTGGAATGCACAAATTGCTGCGGCGCGCCCCGGATTTCCCAGATGCCTTCGTCCGGCTGCTTCCAGATTTTTTCCAGATGCTTGAGGAACGTCTTGCGGATCTCGCTGCGGCGTGGCGCGGCCGGCAGGCCGCCTCTGCGGGCCTGGGTCAGCACGTCGGCAAGTTCGCCATAAATATCGAGCTGCAACTGCTGCGCCGCGCCGTTGCCAATGCGAACCGGACGCGAATTCTCGTAACCAGGCAGATGCGGCAGTTCGATTTCGTCCAGCCGTTTGTCCCCCATCACGCTATACATGGTCTGAAGCTGCTCGGGGGCGCCCGCGATCACGCGGACCAGCCAATGCTGCCAGACATTGGCCTCCTCCGTGTAGCCCGCATTGAGAAAGGCCAGAAGCGTGAAGGTCGCGTCCCTGAGCCAGCAATAGCGATAATCCCAGTTGCGGGTGCCGCCGATTTGTTCCGGCAGCGAGGTGGTGACCGCGGCGACGATTCCGCCGGTGGGTTTGTAACTGAGGCTCTTCAAGGTGAGCAGGGAGCGCACAATCTCGCTCCGCCATTTTCCCTTGAGTTTGCAGATGCCGATCCAATTCGCCCAGTATGCCTCGGCCTGCTCCAACGCGATGTCGGCATCGATCACTTCCGGTACCTGATAGTGGGATTCGCGGTAGCTGAGAACGAAGGGCACCCGATCCCCCCTGCGCACAGTGAAGCGGGCGGCGGAATGCATGTTTTCGCCGCGCAGCTCCACGGGTGTGCGCACGCATAGCAAATTGGGGCCCGCGACAGCGGAAATGGTCTTGGAGTCGATCCGGTTCACCCAGGGAATGGTGACGCCATAATCGAAACGGATCACCAGTTCGGTTTCCATTTTGACATGACCGGAGACGCCCTCGACGATGCGCACGATGGAGCGGTCTGCGCCGTGCACCGGCATGAAGTCGATCACTTTGGCGACGCCGGTGGCGGTGCGAAATTCGGTTTCCAGGATCAGGCTGTCGCCGCGATAGCGGCGCGCAATATGTGGCGCGGCGCGGCGCTTGTAGGATTTGACTTTGCGGTCCGGCGCGATCAGCCAACGCCCATGCTTGGGTTCGCCCAATAATGCGGCGAAACAGGCGGCGGAATCGAAACGCGGCATGCACAACCAATCGATCGAGCCATTGCGGCCCACCAGTGCTGCGGTGTGGCAATCTCCGATGACGGCATAATCCTCAATCCGCATCGGACCCCGCTGCAGCGCGATCCACCAGCCAGATGACATTGCCCTGGGGCTCCAGACGGCCCGCCGGAATGGTCCGGTCGCCGGCGCGCGCGCGGGCCAAAGCTTCTCGTTTTGCCGCGCCGCAGACCAGAAAGACCGTCAGACGGCTGGATTCCAGGGCCGGATAAGTCAGCGTGATGCGCGGCTCGGGGCGCCCATCTGGCACGACTGCAACCCAGCGGCTGCGCTCCTCCAGCACAGGCTGATCGGGGAGTAGCGAGGCGGTGTGCCCATCTTCCCCAAGCCCCAAGAGTTGAAGATCGAACAGGGGCAACTGGGCCCGCAGATGGCTGCTGCCATATTGCTGGCGCAGGATTTCCTCATAGGTCTGGGCGGCGCTTTCCGCGTCACCATCGCCAGGCATCGCGAACATGCCGCGCGGATTGACGGTGGCGCCGGACAACAGCAATTCGCGGATCATGCGGTAATTGCTTTCGGGGTGATCGTGCGGCACGAAACGCTCGTCACCCAGATAAATTTCCACGCAATCCCATGGCACCTGATGCAGGTGCGCAAGATGGCGATAACAGCCGCGCGGTGTGGAACCACCGGACAGCGCCAACCGGAACGGTGCTGTACAGCCCCGGATGCGGTCGGCGATCAGTTCCGCTGCCCGGGCCGATACGGCTTCCAGATCCTTCAAGACTTCCATTTCGCCGGCGATGTTCATCTGCGTCTCATTTTATGGTGCGCCAGGAACGCCCATCTCGGGCCAGAAGATCGTTGGCGGCGCTGGGTCCTTCGCTGCCGGCATTGTAGTTGGGAAAATGCCGAGGGGTTGTACTTGCCCAGCCCTTCAGCACCGGTTCGACCACGCCCCAGGCCGCTTCGACCTGATCAGCGCGCTGGAATAGCGTCGCATCACCGATTAGGCAGTCATAAATCAGGGTTTCGTAACCGACGGCCGGCGCCTGATGGAACCAGTCCTTATACTTGAATTCCATCGCCACGCTTTCCAGCGCCATCGCCGGCCCAGGCCGCTTGGCGTTGAAACGCAGGCGGATGCCTTCATCGGGCTGGATTCGCAGGATCAGCCAGTCGGCATCCAGTTCCTCTACCGGCGTCTCGCGGAAGAGCGCATAGGGAGCGCGCTTGAAGCGGATGGCGATCTCGGTGGAGCGCGCCGCCAGCCGCTTGCCGGTGCGCAGATAAAAGGGCACGCCTGCCCAGCGCCAATTGTCGATGAGAATCCGCATCGCCACGAAAGTCTCGACATTGGAATCGGGCGCGACATTCTCTTCCTTGCGATAGGCGGCGGCCGGTTTTTCCGCCACCACACCGGAATCATATTGCCCGCGGACCACATCGCCCGAGGTCAAGGGATGCACGGCCTTGAACATCTCGGCCTTCTTGGCCCGGATATCCTCGGCATCGAAGGACACTGGCGGCTCCATCGCCGTCATGGCGACAAGCTGGAACAGATGGTTGGGCACCATGTCGCGCAAGGCGCCCGTCTTTTCGTAGAAATTGCCACGCCCTTCGATGCCGATATTTTCAGCCACCGTAATCTGAATATGGTCGATACGGTCGCGGTTCCAGATCGGCTCGAACAAGCCGTTGGCGAAGCGCAGCGCCATGATGTTCTGCACCGTCTCCTTCCCCAGGAAATGATCGATGCGGTAGATCTGCTCTTCCTTGAGATATTTGAGCAGGCAGGTGTTGAGCGCCCGGGCAGATTCCAGATCGTGCCCGAAGGGTTTCTCCACGATCAGGCGGCGGAACCGGCCGTCTTTCTGCTCGGCCAGCCCGGCTTCGCCCAGCTTGGCGGCGATGGTGGCAAAGAAGCGGTCCGCCACTGCCATGTAGAAAAGCACATTGCCGCCGAGATTCTGTTCCTTGTCGGTCGTGGAGAGCAGATCGCCCAGCTGCTTGTAGGTTTCGTCTTTCTCGAAATCACCCCGCAGGAACGTCATGCTGCGGGAAACCGCACCCCAAAGTTTGTCGTCGATCTTGTCGCCGCTCTTTTCCAGAGATTGCGCCAGAAAATCGCGCAAGGCATCGCGCCATTGCTCCGATGTCTTGTCATTGTGATCGACGCCGATGAGCACCAGCTTTTCGGGCAGCATGCCGCCGCGCGCCAGGTTATAAAGCGCCGGCACGATCAGTCTTTTGGTCAGATCGCCATTGGCGCCGAAAATGACGATGGCGCAGCTGGGCGGCGGCTTCTTGTGCGAGGCGCTCATTGGCCGTCGTCCTTGGCCTTCTGGGCCGGGACCAAGCTTTCCACATGGCCTCCGAACTCGTTGCGCATCGCAGACAGCAATTTCTCGCCGAAGCTGTGATCGATGCGGGAGCGGAACCGCGCATACAGCGCCGCCGTGATCACGGGCGCGGCGACCGCCTCGTCGATTGCCGCCTCGATGGTCCAGCGCCCTTCACCGCTGTCGTCCACTGAACCTCCGAAATTGCTCAACTCAGGTGATTTGGCCAATGCAATGGCGGTGAGATCCAGAAGCCAGGACGAAATCACGCTGCCGCGCCGCCACACTTCGGCGATGTCGGCCGTATCGAGCGTGAAGCGTTCGTTTTCCGGCAGCTTGTCGCTGGCGCGGCCACGCAAAATGTCGAAACCTTCGGCATAGGCCTGCATCAGGCCATACTCGATGCCGTTATGAACCATCTTGACGAAATGGCCCGCACCCACTGGGCCGGCATGCAGATAACCATTTAGAACGCGGGGGTCGCGCGCCTCACGCCCGGGTGTTTTTTCGATTGCGCCGGAGCCGGGCGCCAGGGCGGCAAAAATGGGATCCAGGCGATCGACCGCTGTCTTGTCGCCGCCGATCATCATGCAATAGCCGCGATCCAGCCCCCAGACCCCGCCGGACGTGCCGCAATCGATATAGCCGATCCCCTTCTTCTTCAATATTTCGGCACGGCGGATATCGTCCTTGTAGAAGGTGTTGCCGCCGTCAATCACCGTGTCGCCAGACGCCAGAAGGTCACCAAGCGCGAAAACCGTGTCATCGGTTATCTTGCCTGCCGGCAACATCACCCATACCGCGCGCGGGGTATCGAGTTTTTCGACCATCTCCCGAAGCGAGGCGACGCCGGATGCGCCCGTCAGTGCCGCCACCGCCTTGGGCTCGCGGTCGAAAGCCACAACCAGGTGGCCCTTGCTCATCAAACGGCGCCCGATATTGGCGCCCATCCGGCCAAGGCCGACAATGCCGATCTGCATGAAATCTCCCTTGCCGCCAAATGCGCGGCTCGAATATCGTTTCGCAGTATCGATGCATTATGCACGGCCGGCGCCCTCAAGGAACGCACCGCCTAACCGGGAAGTTCCGGCGGGACCGGTCAAATCCCGCCTGAAAAACCTTACTTTTTCAGCACATACTTCACGACCGCCTGCTGGCGGACCTGGGCGCTGTAAATCACCCCATCATGCACCCAGATGCCTTCGCCGCCGCTGGTGATGTGGCGGTCGGCTTCCGGATCGATGTCCAGGATCAGCGACCGCACAATGCCGTCCTTGACACTGCCGACGCGGATGCCGCGGCCCCAACCGGGGTGAAAGCCATAAGAGACCGGTGTGCGGGATTCGGAGTCGGTGCTGTAGAGCACATCATTCTCGTCGATATAGATGCCGCTGGGGCGCCCGAACTGGCTCCAGATATCAACAAGCTTGCCGTCCTGGCTGAAGATCTGGATGCGGTTGTTGTAACGGTCGGCGATGAAAATGCGGCCCTGGCTGTCCATCGCCAGGGCGTGGGGGACATTGAAGCGGCCAAGACCGATTCCAAGACCGCCAAACCAGCCCACATATTTGCCGTTCTTGTCGAAATGGACAATGCGGTGCGTGCCTTGATTGGGCGTGTGACTTTCGGCGACGAAGATCTCGCCTTGCGGCGAAACGATCACGGCATTGGGCTCGTTGAAGGCATACATGCCGTTGACGAATTTCTGCCCGTCGCCCATCACGCCGGGCACGCCCAAAGTGCGAAGGACGTTGCCTTCGCGATCGAGCTCCTTCACATCATTGCCGATGCCGTCACCGATCTGACCATCCGTCAGCCAGAGATGATCGTTCGTGTCGATATAAAGACCGTGCGGAAAGAGAAACTTGCCAGCGCCAAAGGCCTTGATGAAATTACCGTTGGCATCGAACTCCATGATCGGGTCGAGCTTGGAGCCTTTGCAGCTGTTGGCGCCGCAGCGATCCGCCACCCAGATGTGACCTTGATGATCCACCGCCACCGCGCTGGTGGATCCCATCTTGCGGCCAGCCGGCAATTTCAGGAAATCATTCACCTGCGCATAGGGGTTGGGATAGTCGTTGGGATCGGCGTCGGGCTGGTCCAGAGTTTGGGCAAGGACCGGCGCGGCCAGCAGCAGGACCGCGCACAGCGCGCTGGAAAAAATCGTCGGATACCGCATTACGTGTCTCCCAGGGGCGCTGCTTTTCGGGCGCGACCCTAACGAGCCGAAGTTCCGCTGGCGAGACCAAAGCATTCACTGCGCCAAGATGGCCAGTCGCGACCCCGCAAAACCTTAACACCCTGAAGAAGTTGATCTTTTGCAGATGCCCCATGGCCCTCTATAAAGGAACGTCCAGTGGTGGGAACTTTTCCTTGGCCAAGCGAGCGCCCCTTCTGCACTACGCGTATCTGGTGGCGATCACGATCAAGGGATTCGACGGAATCCTGGAAGCGCTGGCCGGCATGGTCATCGCTTTGGCCGGACCGGAACGGGTCTATGAATGGGTGATTCGGATCACGGCACCGGAACTGACGGGCTATCACCCTGCCCTGCACGCGATTCGAAGCGGCGCCACCCGGCTGGCGGAGAGTTCGCACACATTCGTGATCTTCTATCTGCTGGTGCATGGAATCCTGAAACTGGGCGTGGTGGCGGCGTTGCTCCGTGGCGGCGGGCGCCGGGTATTTCCCATTGCCTCGCTGATCCTCGCCGGCTTCGTTCTCTATATGGGCCGGGAACTCGCGCTGAAATGGTCGGGCTGGGTGCTCAGCTTCGCCCTGTTCGACCTTCTCACCTTGGCGCTGGTTCTCAACGAATGGCGGAATGTCAAAGCGCACCGAATCCCGCAACGCTGACGCGCGCGGCAAGAAAATTCTGGTTAACGCGTTGCAACCATGGAGCGGCCCCGGTTCCCGCCCATTAAACCATCTTCCATTTTTTCCCGCCTAAAATAGCCGCTTGTTCGGGACCGGCGAAGAATGAAGCGATTTCAATCGATCGGCGTACTGCTATCGGTGATCACCGGCCTGCTGGTCGTCCTGCTGATCTACGTCTTCGCCTATACCGCCAAGCAGGCTTATGACCGGCGCGAACATGCCGTGGAATTGCTCAAGACCGTCGATGTTTTGAACAACGTCTTTGCCGCGCAGGAGGCCCTGCGGATCGAGCAAGGTGAAATCGGCACCGCGCTGACAGAGCCCATGCCGGCCGACGCCGAGACCCGCGACAGGATCGAGAGACTTCACAGAAACAGCCTGGCGGCGTTGGAGAAAACCCGTAGCAGCGCAAACATCGAGGCCGACGGCGCCATCCCCAATCTCGCGAAGATTCTGAAGGCCGGCGAAGTGTATCGTGCGAAATATGCTGAAGTTCAGGCGAACATTACGCGCCGGCTGGCGGACCGGCCGGCCGGTTTGCGCGACGCATGGTACGACGCCTTGAACAATGCGGTTGCGGTGATCAACGCGCGCACCCGCGTGCGCTCGATGTATATCGCAGATGCCAGCGCCTTCAACAATGAGATGACCAAGATCATCCGGATGGCCTGGTCGATGCGCGAAATACTGGGACGCGATCGCCGGCAACTCGCGGAAGCCATCATCGCTCGCCAAAAAATGACGTCCGAACAATTGCAGACATTCGCCGAGCAGGAAGGCAATCTCAATTATCCATGGACGGTGCTGGCGAGCGACAAGGCCGAGCTGCCCACATTTCCAGTGGAATTGAAGCACGCCGTAGACAATGTGGACGAGACCTATTTCAGCCAGGTTCGCGCCACGCGCCGAAAAATTCTGGATGCGCTCGGCGCGGGCAAGGCGTCACCCGTGTCGGCTTCGGGATGGCTGAACGAATCCGGCCGCGGCCTTCTTTCCATTACCGACGTCTCGCGAACCGCCTTTATCCTCACGCGGCAAGGCGTGGCGAAAACACTCGAGCAGGCAAACCGGGAATTCGATATCGCTTTGATGCTGATGATGCTGTCGATAAGCCTGGCGTCCTTCACCCTGCTCTATGTCATATTCCGCATTATCCGTCCTCTCCGCGCGATCACTGAAGCAATGCAAGCCGTGGCCGGACGCAACCTGGATCACGGCATCCCGTTTCAGAACAGGCGCGACGAAATCGGGCAGTTCGCGCGATCCCTCCGCCTGTTCCGCGACAATGTGATCGAGAGGCGCAGGCTGGAAGAGGCTTTGCGCGAAAATGAGGTCGCCAAGGAAACCGCGGAAGCATCCAGCAAGGTCAAGTCGCAATTCCTCGCCAATATGAGCCACGAGCTGCGCACGCCGCTCAATGCCATTATCGGATTCTCCGAGCTGCTCCAGAACCAGATCTATGGACCGCTGCAGAAACAGTATCGCGACTATGCCACCATCATCCATGAATCGGGCCACCATCTCCTCAACCTGGTGTCCGATATTCTGGATATCGCCAAGATCGAAGCCGGCAAATTCGTGCTCGACATCCAGGATGTCGATCTGACCGAGAGTGTCGCCTACTGCATTCGGCTGGTGAAGGGTCGCGCCGACGAGAACGGCATCAAGCTGGTGACCTTGCTGCCGGCCCAGGGGCTGACCTTTTCGGCAGACCAGCGCGCCTTCCGGCAGATCCTGCTCAACCTGCTTTCCAACGCGATCAAATTCTCACGCCCCGGCGACGAGGTGGAAGTCACCGCGCGGATCACCAGCGAGACGCTGGTCGTGACAGTGCGCGACCATGGCATCGGCATGACCGAAAGCCTTCTGGCGCGTGTCGGACTGCCTTTCGAACAGGCGATCAACGATCCCGCCCACGCCCGCGAAGGCACCGGCCTCGGCCTGTCGCTGGTTCGCGCCCTGATCAACCAGCATGGCGGCACCTTCAGCATCGAGAGCCGCGAAGGAATCGGTACCGCGGTAACCTGCGAATTCCCGCTGCATCAGGCAGCCAAGGCCGCATCCGAGGCCGCCGCCTGAGCCAGGCAGCCCGGTGACCGCCGCCCATCCGCCATGGTATCACACCATGATACCATCCTGGCGCTTCGATATCGGCATACCCGGAAAAGCGGAAAAACATCTTGATGCTCAAGGACGCGTTTGCGCTGCATACAAAAGGCAAATTTGCCGAAGCGGAGCGCGCCTACGCAGACGTGCTGCGCCGGGAGCCCGGCAATTTTCAGGCCTTGCATCTTTGCGGCGTGCTGGCGCTGCAACGCGGCCAGACCCAGCGCGCCGTCGAGCTTCTGCGAGAATCTCTGAAACTCGAGCCGCGCCAGCCATTGGCATATCGCGACCTCGGCAATGGCCTGCAGCAAATAGAGCGTTTCGCGGAAGCACTGGACAGTTACGACAAGGCGCTGGCGCTGAAGCCCGACCTGGCCGACATCCACAACAATCGTGCCATTGCATTGGCCAGCCTTGGCCGCCGCGAAGAAGCACTTGAAAGTTACGGCCGCGCCGTCGCGCTGAAGCCAGATTATGCGCAAGCCTATAACAATCGCGGGACGGTTTTGTTGGACCTCGGGCGCGCCGGTGAAGCCTTGGCGGATTTCAATCAGGCCATCGCGCTTGACCCCAATTATGCCAGGGCTTTCAACAATCGGGGAAATGTTCTGACCGAATTGGGCCGGTATGAGGAAGCGCTGAACGATCACGACCGCGCCATTGCTCTTCAGCCGCAGGCCGCGGAATCCCATGACAAGCGCGGCAATGTCCTGGTGGCGCTACGGCGCGCCGAAGCGGCTCTGGAAAGTTTCGATCGCGCCATCGCCATCGATCCCAGCTTTTCCAGCCCGCACAATGGCCGGGGCACGGCGCTGGCCATGCTGGGGCGTCCGCAGGAGGCGCTGGAAGCCCATGATCGCGCCCTGGCGCGCGACCCCAATTCTGCGGCTGCCCACAATAATCGCGGGACCGCACTGGCGACGCTCAAGCGTCCGGCCGACGCTTTGGTGGCGCATGACCGGGCGCTGGCGCTCGATCCCCTGTCCGCCAACGCGCACAATAACCGCGGCACGGCGTTGGCGCTGCTGGGCCGGCTGGAAGAAGGTCTTGAAAGCCTGGACCGCGCCTTGTCGCTGCATCCCGATCTGACCCAGGCGCACGTCAATCGCGGCAATTTTCTCACCGACCTCAAACGTTATGACGAAGCGTTGGCGAGTTTCGACCGCGCCGTGACGCTGAACCCGGGATCCGCAGACGCTCATTTCGGGCGTAGCCTGGTGCTGCTGCTGCGCGGCCGGTTCGAGGACGCCTGGGCCGCCTATGAATGGCGCAAGCGCCGCGTCGCGCCAGGCTCCTTTCATGAGCAGGGTCGACCCGAATGGACGGGAAAGGAAGATATCGCAGGCAAAACTCTTTTCATCGAAGCCGAGCAAGGCCTGGGCGACACCATTCATTTCTGCCGCTATGCACCGCTGGCCGCCGACAGGGGCGCTCGGGTGATCATGACGGTGCAGGCAAGCCTGGTGCATCTGCTGCGCACACTCGATCCGCGCATCGAGATCTTGCCGGCCGGGAGCGAGCCCGCATTGTTTGATTATCACGCCGCCCTGCTCAGCCTGCCGCTGGCATTCGGGACCAAGCTCGCGACCATTCCCGCCGCTGTTCCATACCTGCGCGCAGAGCCGGAGCGTGTGCGCCGGCTGCGCGAGCGGATCGGCGATGCGGGATTCAAGATCGGGCTCTGCTGGCAAGGCTCCTATATTGCCGGCACGCGATCCTTTCCGCTGGGCGCATTGGAAGATATTTCACGCTTGCCCGGCGTGCGTCTGATCAGCTTGCAGAAGGGTGATGGGGTCGAACAACTCAACGCGTTGCCGGATGGCATGCGGGTCGAAAATCTGGGCAGCGATTTCCCGGAAGACTTTGCCGATACCGCCGCAGCGATGGAAGCGATGGACTTGATCATCAGTTGCGATACGTCGGTGGCACATCTTGCAGGTGCATTGGGAAGGCCGACCTGGGTGGCGCTGCGTCATGCATCGGACTGGCGCTGGCTCCTCGATCGGAAAGACAGCCCCTGGTATCCGAGCCTGCATCTTTTCCGTCAGCCCGCCCGGGAGGACTGGACCGGATTATTTAAAGAAATCGAGGCCCGGCTTGCCGCGATTCTGGCGGCCAAGACCTTGTTTACGTGAAGTTCCATTAGAAACTGAACTTTGCGATTGACCTTCCATTAAGACGGCAGGTCTAATTTGGCAGTCGGCTGGGGCGACTAGGAGTTCGCCCAATGGGAAATAGTAGCGTAAGGCCTGTTGGCCATGTGATCGGTCCTGGTGGGAATATTCTCACCTTCGACAATCTGCCGCCGAAAAATACCAGACGATGGGTGCCGCGCCGCAAGGCCGAAGTGATTGCCGCCGTGGATGGCGGACTTCTCACCTTGACCGAAGCCTGCGCGCGCTACGCGATTTCCCATGAGGAATTCAGCAGCTGGATCCAGGCCTATGCGCGTCATGGCCTTGCGGGTCTGCGTGCCGGACAATTGATGGATCGCTGGGCAGAAAAGCCGGAAGAGGACGCTCCGTCCCCATTCACGCTTGCGCCCGACCGGCCGGTGGCACGGCTCCCGGAAAGAAGCGGCAAGATCACCAACTAGAGCGAGGCCAAAGCAGCCTTCGCCCGCCGGATCGCCGCTTCGCTGGTTTCGCGCGAATCGGGCGCGATATAGCCGAAGCGCACCAGCTTCTCGTCGATGTCCGGCCAGGGCGCGGCGAAGGAGCCGTGCACTTCACGCACGCCGGTCTTCTCGACCATCGCACGGACATTGTCGGGATTGAGGCCGCTGCCGGCGAGAATTTCCACACGGCCCGCCGCACGGCGTACCATCGCCGCAATCATTTCCATTCCGTCCGGCGCCTTGAGGCTGCCGCCCGATGTCAGGATCGAGCGGAAGCCCAGCGCAACCATCATGTCCACCGCCGCCAATGGATCGGGCGACATGTCCACGGTGCGGTTCAATGTCAGCTCCAGCCCTTTGGCATGCTCCGCCAGACGCCGGATGGTTTTTTCGTCCAGATGCCAGGACGCAAGGCTGGCGCCGATCACAACGCCGGCAAGGCCGGCGGCGCGCGCGGCATCGATATCGCCCCGCATCACGTCGATTTCATCTTCCGAATAGACATAATCGCCGACGCGTGGACGTATCATGGCGCGGGCGGGACGGGCGCTTTTCGCGGCCAGCGCCATGAAGCCGGGACTGGGTGTCAACCCGCCCACCGCCAGGGACGAGCAAAGCTCGATCCGGTCCGCACCGCCAGCAATTGCGGCGTTCAAACCGACCGGGCTATCGACACAGACTTCAAGCAGAACAGACATGCGAATTTCCTTCAGAACAATGCCTTCTTCTGGCAGAGCCGTAGATCAGGCGCCAGAATTTTCCGTCCAGGCTCCCGCGTCTGGGCCCAGAATGATCTGCCAGCGCGTCGGCGCAGTGCGGACCACGCCGCGCGGAGCACTGATCGCCAGATCGGCTTCCACCACCTTGGCCGGATCTTTCACCTCCACCAGCAGCCGGCTGCTGCGCGCGGCCAATTCCACCAGATTGCCGCGGCCGCCCAGGCTGGCCAGCAAGCGGTCCCGGCTCACCGCCGGAGTTTGTGACTTTGCCCCGCCCGCCACGACTTTGCGCATATCACCGGCCACCTGATCGGCAATCGGTCCCAGTACAATCTGCAAGGCTTTTTCGGAAGGCCGGATGACACCGCGCGCGCCCAATGCCTTCAACGCAACTTCATCGACTTTGCTCTGATCGGCCACGATCAACCGCAACCGTGTGGTGCAGGCATCGATGGAAATCAGGTTGGCCGCACCGCCCAGAGCCGCGACAAAACCCTCTTCCCGGCTGCCGGATGCCGCTTGCGATGCGGCGGCCGAGACCGCCACTTTCTCGCGGCCCGGCGTCGCCAGATCGAACCATTGGATAGTGAAACGGAAGACGCCGTAATAGAGCGCAAAATAGGCAGCACCCACCGGCAGCAGCCATAGGGGCCGTGTCGCCAGCTTGAAATTGATCAGATAATCGATCAGTCCCGCCGAGAAAGTGTAACCCATATGCACGCCCAGCAGATTCATCACCAGCGCGGACAACCCGCTCATCAGGGCATGCAGGGCATAGAGGATCGGCGCCTGGAAGATGAAGGAAAATTCGATAGGTTCGGTGACGCCGGTGATGAAGACCGTCAGCGCCATCGACAGGAACATGCCCGCCACAGCCGCTTTCCGCTCGGGCCGCGCGGCGTGGTACATCGCCAGACAGGCGGCAGGCAGACCAAACATCATCACGGGGAAAAACCCGCTGAGGAAAGCGCCTGCCGTCGGATCGCCGGCGAAGAAGCGGTTCAGATCGCCGAACACGCCGTGATAATCGCCCATGATGAAATAGACGAAATTGTTCAGGATGTGGTGCAGGCCCACAATGATCAGCAGGCGATTGAGGATGCCGAAAATGAAGGGCCCCAGCAGGCCGTGCGCCAGCACCGTGCGGCTTGCCGCATCGATGAAGTGATTGAGGCCCTGCCAGCCAAAGCCGAAGATCGCCGCCAGCCCCAACCCGCCCAGTCCTGCGATAATCGGCACCGAGCGGCGGCCGCCGAAGAACGCCAGATACTCCGGCAGCTTCAGGCTATGGAAACGATTATAGGCATAGCCGGCGATAATCCCCGACAACAAGCCCATCGGCACGCCGCTTCGGGAAATGGCATCGCTCTTGAATGTGGCAATGGTCATGGCTTGAAACGCCGCCGGTACATCCTTCAGCAGATCGGCCGGCGGCTGCAGCAGCGCGATGGCACCCTTGCTGGAAATCAGAAAACAGATCGCACCCGCCAACCCGGCCGCGCCATTGTTGTCCTTGGCCAATCCCACCGCCACGCCGATGGCGAACAACAGGCCCAGATTGGAGAACACCGCATCGCCCGCCGCTGCGATGAAAGGCAAATTCAGAAGGTCGGGCTGCCCCAGCCGCAGCAGAAGTCCGGCAATGGGCAGGGCCGCGATGGGCAGCAGCAGCGCGCCGCCCAGGGGCTGCAGCCAATTCATGATGGAACGCATGATCAATCTCCCGGATTGCGCGCGAGTTCACGGACCTCATTCGCCGAGGTGGCGGCCAAGGCTTTCGCGGCCAGCCGCTGGCATTGCTCAAGGGTCAAATTGCCGATGGCGGCTTTCAGATCTGCGATCTGCCCGGCGGTGCCCGACAGGCTGCGCACGCCAAGACCGATCAGGATCGGCGCCGCCATCGCATCCGAACCCAGGCCTCCGCAGACGCCGGTCCGGCGTCCATATTTGTCGGCGCCCGTGGTGGTTGCCGCGATCAGCCGCAACACCGCCGGATGCAAGGCATCGAACTGAGCCGCCAGGCGCGCATTGCCGCGATCCATTGCCAGGCAATATTGGGTGAGATCGTTGGTGCCGATGGACAGGAAATCGGCTTCCGCCGCCAGAATAT
Source organism: Pseudomonadota bacterium (assembly GCA_040389405.1). Taxonomy (GTDB): domain Bacteria; phylum Pseudomonadota; class Alphaproteobacteria; order Micropepsales; family Micropepsaceae; genus Rhizomicrobium. The sequence goes on from JAZJZY010000003.1 coordinate 1,480,511, forward strand.
CGGCGGTGATTGCCGCCGCGGGGGTCTCGATCATCACGCCCAGTGGAACCGGATCGGTGACGCCCAGCTCTGTACGCGCGGCATCGAGAATGCGCCTAACCTGCCGCAACTCGTCAACCGAGCTGATCATCGGCACCATGATGCGGCATTGGGCGGTCGGAATGCCGCGCAAGATGGCGCGCAATTGCGTGGCCAACAGATCGGGTCGCCAGAGACTGACCCGTACCCCGCGCAATCCCAGCGCCGGATTTTCTTCCGGCGGAAACGGCAGGTACGCCGCAGGCTTGTCGCCGCCGATATCGAGCGTGCGCACGATCAGCGGTCTTCCGTCCAGGGCCAGCCCGATGGCGCGATAGACATCGGTCTGTTCCGCTTCGCTGGGCGCGGATTGCCGGCCCAGGAAAAGAAATTCCGTCCGCAACAAACCGCAGCCTTCGGCGCCCGCCGCCACCGCCGTCACGGCATCATCGAGCGAGCCGAGATTGGCATGGACTTCGATCCGCACACCGTCCCTGGTGTGGCAAGGCCGATGGGCGTTCGCCCGCGCGGCAAGGCGCGCGCCGCGCTTTTCCAGGAGCTGGCGGCGGATTTTTTTCTGCGTATCCTCGGGCGGATCGATGGTGAGACTACCGCGATCGCCATCCAGCAACAGCACCACGCCGTCACGGATCGACAGCAAGGCAGGTCCGCAAGCCACCAGAGCCGGAATGTTCATCGAGGCCGCCAGGATCGCGGCATGCGATGTGGGACCGCCTTCCGCCATCGCCAGGCCCGCCAGCCGCGTCGCATCGAGGCCCGCCAATTGCGATGGCAGAATATCTTCCGCCAAAAGGATGGCGTTGTCGGGCAGCATCATGGCCGCCGCCGGCATACCACCCAGCGCATGCAGCACCTGGTGCTCGATATCCGCCAGATCGGACGCCCGTTCCGCCAGGCGCGGATCTTTCAGATTTTTCAAAATGGCAATCTGCGCGCGAATAGCGTTGCGCCAGGCATAACCCGCGCTTTTGCCGCGGGCGATCTGCTCCTGCGCCTGCGCGGCCAGCTCCGGATCGTCCAGGAATTCCAGATGGGCGCCAAGGATCGCCGAGGCGGTGGCGCTCTTGCCCGCCGAAACTTGCAGATTCAATCTCACCACGCCGAGCGCGGCCTGCAGAGATTGCAATTCATGCCGGGCATCTTGCCCCAGTTCTTCCACCAGGATTTCTGGCCGGACCAGCCGGACAGCAATACCCAGCGCAACGCCGGGCGCGGCCCGCACGCCGCTGAGAACGCCATCCTGCATGGGCGGGGCCGGCACAGCGGTGACCGGCGCCGATGGCGTGGCATCGCCTTCCCCCATCCCGCTTTCGATCAGGGCAGCGATGGCGGCAATCGCCTGCTCGGCATCCGCCCCCGTGGCGACAGCGGTCACGCTTGCGCCATGGGTCAGTCCCAATCCCATCAAGGCGATGGCGCTGCGGACATTCGCGCGTCTGTCCCCCGACAGGATCGCAGTCTCCGCCGAAAAGTTTTTTGCCAATGCGGCGAGCCTGGCGGCGGGTCGGGCGTGGATGCCGTGCGCCAGCGGCACGACAAGCGCGCGCCGGACTTCCTGCCCGGCCACAGCAGCGGATACCGACGATGGCGACAACCGGCGCACCGTCATCATGTCCTGGCCGCGCGCGAGTTTTGCGTTTTCCAGCCGGCGCACAATGGCGAAATGCTCGCCATTGGTGAGAATGATGGGCGTGATCAGGCTGCGCGCGGATTGCGCCAGCTGGTCGAGATCGAACGAGATCAACGCCTCTCCCGCCTTGACCTTCTGTCCCGCGGCGACATGCGCGGTAAAACCTCGGCCGCCCAATGCAACGGTATCGAGCCCTACATGCATCAGGATTTCCGCGCCATTGGCAGCGCGCAAGGTGACGGCATGCAATGCCGGATGCAGCAGAAGGATCTCGCCATCACAGGGCGCGACAAGCATCGATCCGGTGGGATCGATCGCCATACCGTCGCCCATCATCTTGTCGGCGAAAACCGGATCGGGCACTTCGCGCAAGGGAGCGGCCCATCCGTCCAGCGGCGCCAGCAGAGTCAGAACCGAATCTGAACCCGGATTCTCGCTGGGTGCCCGTGCGTCGCCTTGATCCAATGTCCGCACCCCTGGCATGCCCTGCGCAATCACGCTGTTCTTTTCTGCATTCTGGTGCCCCGTTTCCGGTGAAGCAACGTGGTCTCCTGAAAACTCTATGCCACTGACAATGCTCAATTATTTTTCCTGGTCATCAGGCATCGGAGAGTTGTCGCCGGAAAGGATGCAATCTCGCATTCGCGGCGATATATGAAGTCATGGCAGGCGCCGCGAGATGACGAAGAAGGACCGGGCATCCGTGGACGCCACCGCAACCCGCATGTTCCAGGAAGCGCAGGAAGCATCCACGCGCGTACAGGCGCAACTGGATCACGACACGCAACATGTCGCCCGGATCGCCGGCGCTTTGCGAAGCTTCAAGCCGCGCATGGTGCTGACATCGGCGCGGGGCAGTTCCGATCATGCCGCGACCTTCGCGCGCTATCTGATCGAAACCCAATTGGGGCTGGTCACGTCTTCGGCATCGCCATCCGTGAGTTCGATCTATGGCGCGCGCCAGGATCTCAGCCAATGCCTGTTCCTGGTGATCTCGCAATCCGGCCGCAGTCCCGACTTGCTGACGGCGGCGGCAGCGGCCAAAGCGTCCGGCGCGCTGGTACTGGCGCTGGTCAATGCCGAGGATTCGCCCCTGGCCGCAATGGCGGATCATGTCATCTTCCTGCGTGCGGGCCCGGAATTGAGCGTGGCCGCCACCAAATCCTATATCTGCGCCCTTGCCGCCATCGTGCATCTGGTGGCGCACTGGAACGCCCACCCGTCCTTGCTTTCCGCGCTGGCGTCGCTGCCGGCGCAACTCGCGGCCTCCTGGCACCTGGATTGGCAGCCGATGGTCGATGTGTTGACGCCCGCGCAAAGCCTGTTCGTGCTGGGGCGCGGGCTGGGATTGGGCGTGGCGCAGGAAGCGGCGCTGAAGTTCAAGGAGACTTGCGGCCTGCATGCGGAAGCCTTCAGCAGCGCCGAAGTCCGGCACGGCCCGATGGCCTTGCTGGAAAAGAAGCTGCCGGTCCTGATGTTCGCCCAGGATGATGAAACCCGACCAGGCCTCGAAGCCCTGGCTGAGGAATGGTCGGCCCAGGGCGTCAATGTCCTGATGGCCGGGCGTGCACTGCCGGGCGTAAAGACCCTGCCCGTCATCGCCGCGGATGCCGCAATCGCGCCCTTGTTGTTCGCCCAGACTTTCTACCGCTGGGCTGCGGTATTGGCAGTGGCGCGCGGCTATGACCCCGATCATCCCCCGCGTCTGAAAAAAGTGACCGAGACAATCTGATGCTGCAGGCACTGACCAATGCACGGATTACGACGCCGGATGGAATGCTGGACCGTCATGCCGTTCTGATTGAGAATGGCTGGATCGCCGATATCGTCGATCGCGATGATCCGCGCGTGCGGCAGGCGCAGCGTCATGATCTGGACGGATCGCTCTTGCTGCCCGGATTCATCGACACCCAGGTCAATGGCGGGGGCGGCGTATTGTTCAACGACGAGCCCACCGTCGAGACCATCCGGCGAATGGGCGCCGCACATCGCAAATTTGGCACCACCGGTTTCCTGCCGACTTTAATTAGCGACGATCTCAGTGTGATGGAGCGGGCGATCGGCGCGGTCGCTGCCGCCGTCCGCGAAGGCGTGCCCGGCGTGTTTGGCATCCACCTGGAAGGTCCGTTTCTCAGCCTTGCGCGCAAGGGCGTGCATAATGCTGAGAAATTCCGCCAGATCGATGCGGCAGCGCTGGATCTTCTGACCTCGCTCAAGGGCGCGAAAACCCTGGTCACTCTGGCACCGGAAATGACCACACCGGAGATAATCGCCAAATTGACCAAAGCGGGCGTGGTCGTTGCCGCCGGTCACACCAACGCGATTTATGACGATATCGTCGAAGCCTATGGCCACGGTCTCACCGGTTTCACCCATCTGTTCAACGCCATGTCGCCGCTGACGGCACGCGAACCCGGGGTCGTGGGCGCGGCGCTGTCCAATCCGGACAGCTATTGCGGCATCATCGTCGATGCCCGGCACGTGCATCCCGAAACGCTGAAACTGGCCCTGCGCTGCAAGCCGCATGACCGCTTCATGCTGGTGACGGATGGATTGGCGAATGTGGGCACGAATGCGGATTCGTTCAAACTTCTGAATGCCACCATCCGGATCAAGAACGGCGTCTATGTCGATGAAAACGGCACCTTGGCCGGATCGGCGCTGGATATGAGCCAGGCTGTCCGCAATGCGATGTCTTACCTGGATGTCAGTCTGTTGGAAGCCGTCACCATGGCCAGCGCCGCACCGGCGCGTTTCCTGGGGCTGGGCCATGAGGTTGGCGCCATCGCAAAAGGTTTTCGTGCCAATTTCGTGGTCGCGGATGACGCTTTGAACGTACGCAATACTTGGATTGACGGCGCCGCCGCCGGCTAAGCCAGCGCGATCACCGCGCGCTGTGCCGAAGACCGCTGCGCCGCTTCAATGATGGCAAGTCCGGCCACCGCGTCCTCAAGATCGACCGGCACGGGTGCTCCATCGCGCAAGGCGCGCACCATCTCCGCATAGAACTCCTGATACGCACCCGGCACGCTGGGGATCGTGCGTTGCGTGGCACCGTCGCTGAGAACGCCCCATTGTGCGGACGGGTCTTCGCCCCATCCCGCCTGACCAGGCCGGGCGCCCGCACGCAAAGCTGCTTCCTGCACATCGCCATGCTGCTTCACGAAAGAGGCGCGATCCCCCATCACTCGCATGCGGGCGCCCGCCTGTGCGGCCAGGCAGCTCGTCCAGAGATGCGAGCGAACGCCGTTTTGATGTGTCAGGGCGACGAACACATCGTCATCGGTTGCCGCGCCCGCACGCCGGACATCGATCTCCGCATAAACTTCACGAACCGGACCGAACAGATAAAGCGCCTGGTCGATCAAATGACTGCCGATGTCGTAGAGCATGCCGCCAGCGTCCAGCGGATCGATGTTCTCCTTCCATCCGGCCTTCGGCTCCGGCCGCCAGCGTTCCAGCCGCGACTCGAACCGCAGCACGCGGCCCAGATCTCCGCGTTCCAGCAATCCTTGCAAGGTGCGGCACTCGCTGTCCCATCGGCGGATATGGTAGGCGCTGACTGCAAGCTTCTTTTCCTTCGCCGCAGCGATCACTTGGCGTGCTTGCGTCACCGTCGGTGCCAATGGCTTGTCGATCACAATAGGGAGCCCGGCATCGATTGCCGCCAGCGCCAGCGGGACATGGCTGCGGTTGGGCGTGGAAATCACCACCAGATCGTGATCGGCGGCATTTTGCCAAAGCTGGTCCGGACTGCCCATCACCTGGACGCCGGGATAGTCGCGCAACGCCTGCGCGGCACGGTCCGCATTGCCCGTGACCACGGTGGCCAGCCGCAGGCCCGGGGTGGCCGCGATCAAAGGCGCGTGAAAATAGGCACCGCCCAGCCCGAAGCCGATCAGCGCGACGCGAATGTCTTTCTTGTTCATGGAGGGCGCGATGATGAGGTCAAAAGAAAACCGGCCCGGATCGAACGATCCGGGCCGGCTGAGAATACTATTTTAGAACGCTTAGGCGGAGATTTTCTTCAAGGCGCCCGCCATGCTGTCGAGCGCGGCCTTGAGGGTCGTGCGCGATGTGGCAAGGTTCATGCGGATGAAGTTTTCGCCGCCCTTGCCATAGTTGGTGCCGGAATTCATGGCCACAAAGGCATTTTGGGCGAACCAGAGATTGACCATGTCCGCCGGCGTCACCTTCTTCGGCATGCCGGTGGCGGGATTGACCGGCGGATTCTTATTCACATCGTCCGCCATCTTTTTGGCATTGATCTTGTTGGCCACCGCCGAGACATCGATCCAGGCCAGATAGGTGGATTCCGGCTTCTGTCCCACCTTCAGCATCGGGATGTTGGCCTTGATGTACTGGTTGGTGAAGTCGTGGTTGCCGTCGATATAGTCCACGCATTGCGTGAGCCATTCGCCGCCGCCGGAATAGGCCGCCTGCTCGGCCAACATGCCCATGGTGGACAAATCGGCGTGATTGTTGGCCTGGGTCTTGCGGAACAGATCCTGGTTGGTCGAGAAGAACCAGGCGCATTTCATGCCCGGCAGCGAGAAGGATTTGCTGCCCGACTTGTAGGTGATGCTGTTGTCGACGATCTTCTTGTCGTCAAGGTTGGCGAAGGGCACATATTTCTGGCCCTTGGAAATGAAATCACAATGGATTTCATCCGACAGCACGACGATATTGTGCTTGAGGCACAATTCGCCATAACGGGTGAGTTCTGCCTTGGTCCAGGCGCGTCCCACCGGATTCTGCGGATTGCAGAGGATGGAAATCTTGACGTCGGGCGTCATGCGGCGCTCGAAATCTTCCCAGTCCATCTCGTAACGGCCATTGACGTATTTCATTAGGCTTTCTTCCGCCACCGTGTTGGTGAAACGGATGTCGCCATAGAAACCGCTATAGGTCGGTGTCGCCATCAGGACCTTGCTGCCGGGCGGGCAAAGGGCTCGCATCGAAGCGATGATGCCGGCATGCACGCCGGTGGTGACGCCGAGTTGCGCGGGATTGATGTTCTTGATCCCGTAACGGCGTTCGTTCCAGTCGATGATGCCCTTCTTGAAGGCCATGGGACCGGGCGACGCCATGTCGACATAGCCCCAATTCTCATGCTCCATCCGCTTCTTCAATGCTGCCGTGATCGAAGGCGCGCATTTGAAATCCATGTCGGCGGTTGTCATGCCGGCGATGATGCGGCTCATGTGATTGACGCGAACGGGCATGTCCCATTTCACGCCGTCAGTGCCGATGCGATTATAAGGCGTGTCGAAGTCGAACTTTCCGTTCGACGCAGCTGCTGCCGGGGCGCTGGCCGCAATGCTGGCTGCCAAAGGACCAAGGGCCAGAACGCCGCCGCCAAGCCCTGCATTTCTGAGGAACGACCGACGGTCGTGTCCCTTACGCGAACTCTGTTCCAAGCTAACCTCCCTGAGTGTTTTATGGTTCGCCTCGAAGACCGCTCGGCCAGCGCTCCAAACTTTGGAACGGCTTTCGGGCGGCGAACCATAGCGTGTTTCGTGTAGATTGCTTAGCCATTGCCGGAAATTCACAAACTGGCACTGCCGAAAGGCAACTTCTCGCGCCCAACTCGGAAATTTTCTAAATGATATCAATTACTTGCCGGATTTTCAGGCAGCAAAAAGCGCGTTCGCCTCACCCTGTTATTGGGCCGCCAGCTCGTCATGGGCGATCTGCTGCAGCGCTGTCACCTGTTCCGGCGTGAATCCAAAATCGCCCGCCGCTTTTTCCTTCGGGCCGAGAGAAAGAGGATCGCGCCCTGTGATCTTGCCGAACACCATAAGCGCTTCGAGATAAGAGCCGAATTCGCTGGCATGATGATTGTCGGACGCCCACAGATTGACCTGGTCGTCCGCGATACCGTCATAGGGATTGGAGCCAGCGAACCCCATAGCAAAGGCGCGGCTCCATGCCTTGCCGACCGGTACAACGTCCGCGATGCCCGGGCTGGCTTTGCGCGCGTCGTCATAGCCCTTGGCCACATCCAGCGCCATTTGCTCGATGCCTCGGCCATGCCATGGCGCGCCGTCGGGATAGGTCAGATCGGCGCAGGACCAGGTGGCGTTCAGATAAATCTTCACATCGGGATTGCGGGCATGAAACGCGGTGTCGAATTTCTTCGCATACTCGACCACAAGCCTGGGATCGCCGGGCCTTCTGGCGTCGAGGGTCGAATAGCTTTGCAACACCACCACATCCCAGGCGCGATCCAGCAAAGGCAGCTTTTGCCTGTAATGATAATCCAGGCCGACGCCGCCTTCGGTCTCCAGGGTGACGTCAAAGTCGAGACCGGCTTGTTTGGTGAATATCTTGAAAAGCGCCGGTATGCCGCCGACGGTCTGGCCATCCTTATCGGGCGGATTGAGGTCGTGAACTTCACCCGTGCCATAATTCGCGGCGCTGGATTCAGCGCCTGCAGTGAAACTGTTGCCAACAAACAGGATCGTGGTGTTGGCCTGCGCGCTTCCGCCGAGCGCAGCCAAGGCCAAACAGACGACAATCAGGTGTCTCATGTCTCTCAATTCGAAAAGCGCGCGGCCAATATATAGTCGGGGTGAATAAGCGCTATCTCGCGCGCGATTCTAGGACCCGCTGGCAACGCGGACCGGCGGAGAGAATAGAGTGAGCCGAACCGGCTTGAGTTCAACCCGGCGGTTTTGCTGCCCGCCTCGACGGCACAGGTTGCATCGAACGATGTTCGGCGGCCGGGCCTCGGTCAGGCATAGAAGCGCGTACAGCATCCCGGGCCGGACGGCCCAAAGCCGCCACGCCTAAACACCTGTTTCTGAAGGAAATTTGGTGGGTGATGCAGGAATCGAACCTGCGACCCGCTGATTAAGAGTCAGCTGCTCTACCAACTGAGCTAATCACCCACGCGCGCTGGTTCTGAACGCCAGCAAGGACGGGCCTCTTAGCAGAGGGGTACCCCCCTGTCCAGAAAGCCGCCACCCCAGCCTGTGACTAGATTTCCAAGCAACGGGCACAGGCTTTCTTCCCCCACATGGCGAAGCCATTGGTGGGGGAAGATGTCTCTGAGCGCTTGCGCGAAAGAGACAGATGGGGGCCTTAAATAATCCCGCCAGAATGGCGGGGAATCTCCACCTGCCGGTGCACATGCACGCTCATCAGCAGGCCGAACCCGAACATCACGGTCAGCATGGCGGTGCCGCCATAGGACAGCAGCGGCATGGGAATGCCCACCACGGGGATCAGGCCCATCACCATCAATCCATTGATCATGATGTAGAAGAAAAAGTTGAGTGTGATCCCCATCGCCAGCAGGCGGGAGAACTGGCTGCGCGCGCCGGTGGCGATTTGGATGCCATAGAAGATCACCACTGCGAACAGGATCAGCAAAGCGACGCTGCCCACAAAGCCGAACTCCTCGCCGAAATTGGTGAAGATGAAATCGGTCTGTTTTTCGGGCAGAAAATTGAGACGGCTCTGGGTGCCGTTGAGAAACCCCTTGCCCGAGATGCCGCCGGACCCGATGGCGATCTTGGCCTGGGTGATGTTCCAGCCTGCGCCCAGCGCATCGGCTTCGGGGTCCAGGAAGGTCATCACCCGCGCCTTTTGATAGTCGTGCAGCACGAAACGCCACGCCAGCGGCACGGCGGTGGCGATCGCCGCCAGGGCCGGGGTGATCCAGTACCAGCTGAGACCGGCCAGAAAGAGCAGCGCGCAGCCATCGGCCACGATGATCAAGGTCGTGCCGAGATTGGGTTCGATCACCACGAACAGGGCGGGTATGCCGATCATCGCCAGCGCGATGCCCAGATTGAGCGGCTTGGAGACTTCCTCCACGCTCTTGCCGTGCAGGAAGCGGGCGAGCGCCAGCACCAGCGACACTTTCATCAGTTCGGACGGCTGCAATTCGACCGGGCCTAGCGCGATCCAACGTTGCGCGCCCAATCCTTCATGGCCGGCCACATCCACCGCGATCAGCAACAGCAGTGCTATCGCGTAGGCGGGATAGGCCAGGCTCATCCATACCCGGACATCGATGGTCGCCGCGATCACCAGAATGAAAAGGCCCAGAATGAATTTGGAAAGTTGCGACAAAGCCCAGGGATGAAAATGCCCGCCCGCCACCGAATAAAGCATGGCGATGCCCCCGGTCGCGATGATGGCGATCAGAAGCACAAGACCCCAATTCACTTCCAGCAGCTTATCGGCGATGCCCAGGGTGCGCCTGGCGGTGGCATAAGGACGAGAGATCATCGCACGGGACTCCCCGCCAGCGACGCAGCCTTCAGAGGATAGGCGGACGGCATGCCCAAGGGATCGCGCTTCTGGGTATAGAGCAGGACGTCGCGCGCCATCAGCACTTGGGGATGACCGACCGCGCCATGTTCGACAAGGCAGGCGCAGGCATATTTGGGCTGCGCCACCGGCGCGAACGCGATGAACAGGCCATGATCGCGCAGTTTCCAATCCAGGGCAGAATCCTTGGTGACGCCGCGCAGATGTTCTTCCTGACTGTAGGCGCGCACCTGCGCGGTACCGGTCTTGCCCGCCATCTCGAAACCGGGCTCGGCAATGCGAAAGGCATAGGCCGTGCCGCCGGGCACATTCGTCACCTGGTTCATGCCTTCGCGCACCCGCGCCAGGCCTTGTTCGGAAAGATCCAGCGGCGCGGCGACCTCGCGGCGCGTGAGTTCATTGCCGACCATATGCACCAGGCGTGGGCTGATATTGCGGCCCGAGGCGATGCGGCTCACTTCCAGGGCCATCTGCAACGGCGTGGCGGTGACATAGCCTTGGCCGATGCCACAGCTCATCGTGTCGCCCTGCTGCCAGGCGACGCCATAGCGTTTCTGCTTCCAGGCGCGGCTGGGAATGAATCCGGATTTCTCGCCCGGCAATTCGATCCCGGTGGGCGCGCCCATGCCCAGCTTCAGCGCCACTTCCTGGATCTTGTCGATGCCCAGGCGGCGCGCCGTCTCATAGAAGAAAACGTCGCAGCTGTTCTTCAATCCACCTTCCAGGTCCAGCGTGCCGTGCCCGCCCTTTTTCCAGCAATGGAAGGTATGGTTGCCCAAGGTCGTGGCGCCATTGCAGGAGACGCGATAATCCGGCGTGGCCAGCCCCGCTTCCACCGCCGCCAGCGCCACGACCGGCTTGAAAGTGGAGCCGGGCGGATAGACGCCGCTCATCACCTTGTCCAGAAGCGGCTTGTGATCGCTGATCGTCAAATCTTTCCATTGGTCCGGCGAAATACCGACATTGAAAAGATTGGGGTCGTAGCCGGGCGTCGACGCCATGGCGATGATATCGCCGGTCGCCACATCGGTGACGATGCAGGCCGCGCTTTCATTGCCCAGCCGCTTGGAAACGAATTGCTGCACATCATGGTCGATGGTGAGCCAGATATCCTGGCCGGGCACGCCCGCGTCATGGCCTAGCTCGCGGATGACGCGGCCATAAGCGTTGACTTCGACCCGCGAAGCGCCCGCGGTGCCGCGCAGCGCGTCGTCATACTGACGCTCGATGCCACGCTTGCCGATGCGATAACCCGGGATGTCGAGCAGCGGATCTTCGTCGTTCTTCTTGTCGCCCGGCGAAACCTGAGCAACGTATCCCAGGATGTGCACAAGCTCGTCATTGAAGGGATAGTCGCGGGTCTCGCCCACATCCGGCTGCACGCCGGGCAGATAGGGCAGATGCATGTTGATGCGGGAGAATTCCTCCCAGGACAGGTTTTCCGCCACCGGCACGGGCACGAATTTCTTGTTCTGCGCCAGGGTCGCCAGCACGCGCTTTTTCTGCGCGTCAGAAATGGCAATCACCTTGCCGATGGTTTCCAGCGCCTGCTCGACGCCTTCCGTCGCCTGCTCCGCCACCAGCAGCACGCGATAATTGCGCCGGTTGTTGGCCAGCTCGACGCCGAAGCGATCGAAAATGCGTCCGCGCGGCGGCGCCAGCAACCGCTCATTGATGCGGTTGTCCTCGGCCTCGGTCATGTATTGATCGCCGTCGCGGATCTGCAGCTGATAAAGCCGGCCGGCCAGAATTCCGAACACCAATGCCATGCCGCCGCCCAAACCCAACGAGCGGCGGGTGAATGTGGCGTAGCGCGATTTGTCCTTCTTATCGAACAGCGGCATCAGGGTTCGCTCCTGAGCGGTCCGACCACGCGGCGATGGATAAGTCCCACGGCATAGGCGCCGGGAATATAGAACACCGCTGTCATCGCCAGTTCGGCCACGATCGGCGAGAGCAGCGGAATCTGCCAGTAATAAAGCGCGATGATGAAATAGGCGCAGGCGCAAGTGATCAGCGCGGCGGTGGCGAAGCCCAGCACCGCGCCCAGACCCGGCAGGCCCGCGAACGCATCGCGCTGCCGGTCTATCACGGCATAAGTGATCACAAAGGACAGTGTCCAGACGCCGGGCGGACCGCCCCCCATAATGTCCTGAAGAATGCCGATACCGAAGACCGCGGCAGGCGTCATCAGGTCGGGCCGCACCAGGCACCAGAAATAGATCGGCACCAAGGCCAGCAGCGGCGCCGGTATCAGGCCATTGGTCAGCGACAGCGGCAGATTGGAAATCAGCACGGCCAGAAGGCCGCACAGGAACGGAACCAACACCGAGAGAGACCGCCAGTTCATCGAGAGTCCCGTGCGCTCGGCGATATCCATGCGCCCCTCATCGATCTTCGTCGGCTTGATCGGCCGGCGATTGCGTGGGTGGTGGCGTGACCGTGACCGGCGGCTTCACCGCTGCGGCGGGCGCCTCGGGTGCGATGGTGAAGACGGGTGGCGTGGCGGTGGCCGGCGGCAGACCTGCCGCTACGGCGGGAAGCTGCAGGCTGGAGGGCAATTGCTCGGGCGGTTTGCGGAACGCGAGCACCTCGACATCCTCACTCGAAGCCGCATCGGCCAGAAGCGCAACGCGATATTTTCCGCCCTGCTCCACCACCGTGCCGATGGGAAGACCCGGCGGCAGCAAGCCGCCATCGCCCGACGAGACGATCTGATCGCCCGCGCGCAAGGTCACGATCTGGGACAAGGTATCCAAGGTCGGCATGGCGGTATTGTCGCCCACCATGATGGCCTGGCGATTGCCGGGTGAAATGCTGACCGGGATACGGCTGTTGAGGTCGGTGAGCAGGATCACCCAGCTGGTGCGGTTTCCCGCCAGATAGATACGCCCGATCATGCCGCGCGCATCGACCACTGCCTGGCCCGGCTTGATGTTGTGCGAGGAGCCGGCGTCCAGGATCATGGTCTCAAGGAAGGGGCGATTGGCCCGGCCGATCACCCGCGCCAAAACGGAATTGACGCCGGGATCCGGGACCGCATGCAGCAAGGTCTGGTAGCGCGCCACCCGGTCCTGCATCACCACGGCGACATTGCGCCATTGGCGAAGCCGCGCATTCTCGTCCTTGAGGCGCAGATTTTCCCGATAGACGCTGAAGATCTCGTCCACCGATCCGATCCAGCGGTCGAACTGCACCAGCGGGGCATGCACCACGGACAGGACCGGCTGCATCCAGTCGGTGAGGGACATGCGGGCACGGTCGAACAATCCGCCCTGCGCCTTGCCCAGCAGCACCAGCACGACCGCGAGCGCCATCACGATGACCAGCGGGAGCTGGGCATTGCTGCGGCGGGCGATCTTCCAGGTGCTGTTGGCCATGACCCCTTTCAGTTCATGCGTTTAGAAGGCGGTGGAGAGCACGTGACGCATGCCCTTGGTATTCTCCAGAACCCGGCCCGTGCCCAGCGCCACGCACGACAACGGATCGTCGGCGATGGAAACGGGAAGGCCGGTTTCGTTGCGCAGCACGGAATCGAGATTGGCGAGCAATGAACCACCGCCCGTCAGCACGATGCCCTTGTCGACGATATCGGCGGCCAATTCGGGCGGCGTCGCTTCCAGCGCCACTTTCACCGCTTCGACGATCGCGCCCACCGGTTCGGCCAGGGCCTCGGCGATATGACGCTGCGTGATGGTGATTTCCTTGGGCACGCCATTGAGAAGATCGCGGCCCTTGATCTCCATGGTGACGCCGCTGCCGCCATCGGGCGCCGCGGCGGAGCCGATTTCCTTCTTGATGCGCTCCGACGACGCTTCGCCGATCAGCAGATTCTGGTGACGGCGGATATAGGCGATGATCGCCTCGTCCATCTTGTCGCCGCCGACCCGTACGGAGCGGGAATAGACGATGCCGCCCAGGGACAGAACCGCCACTTCGGTGGTGCCGCCGCCGATATCGACCACCATCGAGCCGGTGGGTTCGGAGACCGGAAGGCCGGCGCCGATCGCCGCCGCCATCGGTTCTTCGATCAAATAAACCCGGCGCGCGCCTGCCGACAGCGCCGATTCCTGAATCGCGCGGCGTTCCACCGCGGTCGAACCGGAGGGCACGCAGACGATGATCATGGGATTGGCGAAGGAGCGGCGGTTATGCACCTTGCGGATGAAGTGCTTGATCATCTCCTCCGCGACTTCGAAATCGGCAATGACGCCATCGCGCATCGGGCGAATCGCTTCGATATTGCCGGGCGTGCGGCCCAGCATCATCTTGGCGTCGTTGCCGACCGCGCGAACGGATTTCTTGCCGCCGCGCGTGGTGATGGTGGCAACCACCGAAGGTTCATTGAGCACGATGCCGCGCCCTTTGACATAGACAAGCGTGTTCGCCGTCCCAAGATCAATGGCCATGTCGCTTGAAAAAGCGCCAAGAAGACTGCCGAACATAAATTACCTGCCCGTTCCTGATTTAAACGACACAATGCCTGGCAATGATATTGCCGATGAAAGCCCCCGGCGCTTGTCGCACCGGGGGCTGGTTCTCACCGTGCGACGGTCAATGCTTCCGGCGCCTGCTTTTCGCGTTTCACCAACAATTTGTTCAGCGCGTTCACATAGGCATACGCCGCCGCCACCAGAGTATCGGTGTCGGAAGCCTTGCCTGTGACCGTGCGTCCATTTTCTTCCAGCCGTACATTCACCGTGGCCTGGGCGTCGGTGCCCTCGGTCACGGCGTTGATCTGGAACAGCTGCAATGTGACCGTGTGCGGATAGGCTTCGTGGATGGCGCGGAAAACCGCGTCCACCGGCCCGTCGCCGCCCGTGGTCACATTCCTGTCTTCGCCATGCACCGACAGGGTCATTGTCGCTTGCGGCTTGATGCCGGTGCCGGTCTCAACGCGGACCGACACGACTTTGATCATCTCCTGGCCGCGCATGATCCCGTCATCGACGAGCGCGATGATGTCTTCATCGAAGACATGCTTTTTCTTGTCGGCCAGATCCTTGAAGCGGCGGAAGGCGCCCTCGAAGGCGGTGTCTTCCAGCGTGTAGCCCATATTTTCCAGCTTATCGCGGAAGGCATGACGGCCCGACAGCTTGCCCAGCATCAGCGAGGTGGAATTCACCCCCACATCTTCCGGCCGCATGATCTCGTAGGTCTCGACATTCTTGAGCATGCCGTCCTGGTGGATGCCGCTTTCATGGCTGAAAGCGTTCTTGCCCACGATCGCCTTGTTGTACTGGACCGGAAAGCCCGTGACGTTGGAGACCAGCTTCGAGGCCTTGGCCAGCAAGGTGGTGTTGATGTTGGTGCCGAAGGGCATGATGTCCTTGCGGACTTTCAGCGCCATCACGATTTCTTCCAGCGCGGCGTTGCCGGCACGTTCGCCGATGCCGTTGATGGTGCATTCCACCTGGCCCGCGCCCGCCAGCACACCGGCCAGCGAATTGGCGACGGCCAGACCCAGGTCGTTGTGGCAATGGGTGGAAAAAGTCACCTTGTCCGCATTGGGCACGCGGTTGCGCAGCATTGTGACGATCTCGAAATATTCCTGCGGCGTGGTGTAGCCAACCGTGTCGGGAATATTGATCGTGGTGGCGCCGGAATGGATCGCCACTTCGACGCAGCGGCAGAGAAAATCCGGCACCGTGCGGGTGGCGTCTTCCGCCGACCATTGCACGTCCGAGGTGAAGTTGCGGGCCCGTGTCACCGACGCGCCGATCGCTTCCAGCACAGCATTTTCGCCCATATTCAGCTTGTGCTTCATGTGCACGGGGCTGGTGGAAATGAACGTATGGATGCGCGGCTGACGCGCGGATTTCAACGCTTCGCCGGCGCGATCGATATCCTTGATGCCGGCGCGCGCCAGTCCGCAAACCGATGCGCGCTTGACGATCTTGGTGATCTCGCTCACCGCCTTGAAATCACCGGGCGATGAAATTGGAAATCCGGCTTCGATGATGTCGACGCCCATTTCGTCCAGCAGTTCGGCGATGCGCAGTTTTTCTTCATGCGTCATCGCAGCGCCGGGCGACTGCTCGCCGTCGCGCAGGGTGGTGTCGAAAATCTTGATCTTCTTCAGTTCCGTGTTGGTCATGACCTAATGTCCTTCTGTTCGCCGTGTGGCGTTTCTGTTTCTCCTTTGGCAGTCGTCCCCTAAACACCCGCGCGCGATGCATTCGCGCGCCATCAGGCGCCTAGGGGCAGCTAAGAAGAAGCAGAAGCGCGTACGAAGAACCGAGGGAAGGACGGGCTATTGAAACAGGGCGCAGGGCGACGTCAGGGGAACCTTCCCCTCCCGTCATTCCGCCGTGTGAGCCCTTCGTCATGAACCAGTCGCCGTTCCGTCCGTCGAATTCGCAGTCTTAACCCTAAGGACTTAAGCGACGGTAAAACCATCGTTTTTTTCCTTAGGATGGGGCGGATTTACGCTGAATTTGCGCGATGGCGCAAGGGCGCGCAGGATGGCGTTCTTCAAAAAGCGCCACGCCCCATTGATCGAAATTCTCAATCTTTCCAAAGCTTACGCCGGCTCCGGTACCCAGGCTGTCTCGGGCTTTAACCTATCGGTTTCGGAGGGGGAGTTTCTGGTGCTGATCGGGCCGTCGGGCTCAGGCAAGACCACCACCCTCAACATGGTCAACCGGCTGGTCGAACCGGATGGCGGCGAGATCCGGATCCAAGGCCACAATGTGCTGGATTCCGACCCGGTTATGTTGCGGCGCAACATCGGTTATGTCTTTCAGGAAGCTGGTCTTTTTCCACACATGACGGTGGCCGAGAATATCGGGGTGACCCCGCGCCTGCTGGGTCGGGACGATGCCTGGGTCGAGGCGCGAGTGCATGAGCTCCTGGTCATGGTCCAGCTGGAAGAAGGCGCTTTCGCCCACCGCCTGCCTGCGGAACTGTCCGGCGGGCAACGTCAGCGCGTGGCGCTGGCCCGGGCGCTGGCCGCCCGCCCCCCGGTCATCCTGCTGGACGAACCGTTCGGCGCGCTGGACCCGGTAACCCGCGAAGCGGTCGCCGCCGATGTGCGCGCCATCCATGACAGGCTCGGCCTGACCACCCTGATGGTCACCCATGACATGACCGAAGCCTTGCTGATGGCCGACCGGATCGCGGTGATGCGGGACGGACGTCTGGTGCAGGTGGGAACTCCCCGCGAACTGGCGACCAAACCTGTCGACGATTTCGTCACCCAACTGATTGAAACCCCGCGCCGCCGGGCCCGCGCCCTGGCCGAAACACTGAAGGCATGAACGACAGCGTCCGCGAAGCCTGGGCGCTTCTGCCCGATTATCTGGGCCAGCATGTCATTCTCAGTGTTTCGGCATTGCTGCTGGGCGTGGCGGTCAGCGTGCCCCTGGGAATTGCGGCCGCGCGCAGCAGCCGTTTCGGCACGCCATTGCTGGCGGTTGTGAGCATCATACAAACCATTCCCGGGCTGGCGCTGCTGGCATTGTTCTATCCGCTGCTGCTGGCGCTTTCGGCTCTTACCCAGGATTTGTTCGGCTTTTCGATCCGCGCATTGGGTTTCTTGCCCGCGCTGCTGGCGCTGACGCTGTACGCCATGCTCCCCATCCTGCGGAATGTGGTGACGGCGCTGGCGGGCCTCGATCCCGCCATCCTGATGGCGGCCAAAGGCGTGGGCATGACGCCGCGCCAATCCCTGTTCAAGGTCGAGCTGCCGTTGGCGGCACCACTGATACTGGCGGGCATCCGCACCGCCACGGTCTGGGTGGTGGGCATTACCACCTTGTCCACCCCCATCGGCCAGACCAGCCTGGGCAATTACATTTTTACTGGCCTTCAGATCGAGAATTGGGTGTTCGTCCTGTTCGGCTGCGTCGCGGCGGCTGTATTGGCGCTGACCCTCGATCTGCTGCTGGCGCTGGCGGGGTCGGGCCTGGCGATGCGTTCGCGCAAGCGGTTGATCGCGGCGGGGCTGGGGCTGGTGGCCGTGATCGCTGCGGCAATGGCGCCCGAACTGGTCCATGCACGCACCGTCGGCGCGCATCAGGGCATCGTGATCGGGGCCAAGAATTTCGGCGAGCAATATATTCTCTCGCAATTGATGGCGTCGCGCCTCAGGCAAGCGGGTTTTTCGGTCAGCGAGAAAAGCGATCTGGGCTCGACCATTGCGTTCCGGGCGCTGGGTGCGGGCGACATCGATGCCTATGTCGATTACTCCGGTACCTTGTGGGGCAACATCCTGCACCGCACCGATATGCCGGGCCGCCAGGCGATGCTGGACCAGCTCGCCGCCGCGTTGAAAAAGGATCACGCGATCCTGTCATTGGGATCATTGGGCTTCGAGAATGCCTACATTTTCGCGATGCGCGCCGACCGCGCCCAGGCCCTCGGCGTCAAAAGCCTGGCCGATCTCTCAGCCCATCCGGAGCTGCGGATCGGCGGGGATTTCGAAATCTTCTCCCGTCCCGAATGGCGCGCTGTCGCGGCGGCCTATGGGTTGGACGCGATGAAGCGGCGGCAGTATCAACCCGATTTTCTTTATCGCGCCGTGACCAGCGGGGACGCCGATGTGGTCTCGGCTTTTTCCAGCGACGGCCGCATCGCCCGTTACGGCCTTGTCATTCTGGAAGATCCCAAGGCTGCGCTGCCCCCTTATGACGCCATGCTTCTGGTGGGGCCGGCACACGCGAACGATGCCAAATTCATCGCCGCGCTGAAACCTTTGATTGGGCGCATCTCCTTAACCTTGATGCAGCAGGCCAATCTCAGAGTGGACCGCGACCAGGACAAGCAGACCCCCGCTGGCACCGCGGCCTGGATGGATCAGCGCCTGCCGCATTAATTCCGCGCACTGGCGGGGCGCATTGACTTGTCGCGCCGACGCGACAATAGAACGCTTGCGAATGTCACAAGGCTTTCACGGCCCTGCGTGAAGTGCTTGCTGTCGGCCCAACACCATTGATCAAGGCTTGCCGGACATGAAAATCCTGCCGCCCGTTTCAATCGAAGCACGCCGCTTGCTGCCCAGCCGCTGGGACCTGCTGGCGGCGGTTTTGGTGCTCGGTTTCATCGTGGCTTTTGCCGATGCCAGCCGCTTCCTGGTGCACCCGCTCAGCTCCATCATCGGGCACGATCTGCAGCTGCACCTGGCGGACCTTCCCGGCTATGCCTTGCGCACGGCGCTGCGCATGTTGATCGCGATGGGCGTGTCGCTGGCCTTCACCTTCACCTACGCGACCTGGGCGGCCAAGAATCCGCGCGCGGGCTCTTTGCTGGTGCCGCTGCTGGATATCCTGCAATCGGTACCGATCCTGAGCTTCCTGTCGGTCACCATTGTCTGGTTCCTGTCCCTGTCGCCGGGCCGCGTGTTCGGCGCGGAACTGGCTTGTGTTTTCGCGATCTTCACCGGTCAGGCCTGGAACATGGCCTTCAGCTTCTACCAAAGCCTGCGCACCGTGCCGGAAGAATTGACCGAGGCAGGACGTATGTTCGGACTGTCATCATGGGCGCGTTTCTGGCGCATCGAAGCGCCCTTCGCCACGCCGCCATTGATCTGGAACATGATGATGAGCATGTCGGGCGGCTGGTTCTTTGTCACAATTTCCGAAGCCATCAGCGTGGGCAAGACCAACATCGCTCTGCCCGGCATCGGGTCCTGGATCGCGGTCGCCATCGCGCAAAAGAACTTGCCCGCCATCTTCGAAGCCATCGGCGCAATGCTGGTGGTGATCCTGATTTACGACCAGCTGCTGTTCCGTCCCCTGGTCGCATGGGCCGACCGTTTCCGCATCAGCAGCGAGCCGTCCGACGATGTGCCGGAATCCTGGGCGCTGCAGGTCTATCGCCGCTCCAAGCTGCTCGATCTTCTGACCGCGCCCTTCGAGCAGATGATGCGCTGGAGCTATCGGCTTCGCCCTGCCTCCTTCGGGATCAAAGCCGCGACGCACGAAGTGGACAGCCGTGTCGCCAATATTCTGTGGTACGCGATCCTGGGGTTGCTGGGCGCTTATGGTGCGTTCCGCATCTATCAATTCGGCCATGCGAACCTGACCTGGGGAGATGCCGCCACCGCTGTCGGGCTGGGCTTCATCACCCTGATCCGGGTGCTGGTGCTGATCGCGCTTGCCAGCCTGATCTGGACGCCAATCGGGATTTATGTCGGCCTCAGACCCAAACTGACCGCGATCGTGCAACCCGTGGCGCAATTCCTGGCCGCCTTCCCCGCCAACATTCTGTTCCCGCTCGTGGTGTCGGTGATCGTGATCTTTGAACTAAATCCCGATATCTGGCTGTCGCCCCTGATGGTGCTGGGCACCCAATGGTACATCCTGTTCAATGTGATCGCGGGCGCCAGCACGATGCCCAAGGAATTGCGCGACGTCTCCGACAATTTCGGCGTGCATGGCTGGCTGTGGTGGAAAAGGGTCGCCCTGCCCGCCGTGTTTCCCTATTACGTCACTGGCGCCATCACGGCCTCCGGTGGCTCCTGGAACGCCAGCATCGTCGCGGAAGTGGCCAGTTGGGGCACGCGCACGCTGCGCGCCCATGGCCTGGGCGCATATATTGCCGACGCGGTGGCCAGCGGCGATTTTCGCAAAGTGGTGTTGGGCACTGCGGTGATGAGCTTTTTCGTGGTGGTGGTGAACCGAATTCTGTGGCGGCCGCTATACTGGTACGCCGAACGCAAATTCCGGATGACGTGATATGGCCAATAGCAGTCTGCTCGAAGTCTCCCATGTCCGCCGCGCTTTTCCGCGCAGCGCGGGCGAGGAATTGCTGGTGCTGGACGACGTCAATCTGACGTTGAAGCAGGGCGAAATCGTCGGGCTGCTGGGCCGTTCCGGCTCGGGCAAATCCACGTTGCTGCGGCTGATCGCTGGGTTGGCGCAGCCGCAGGGCGGCAGTCTCACTTACATGGGCGCGCCGATCGAAGGTCCGGCGCAAGGCGTCGCCATGGTGTTCCAGGGCTTCGCGCTGTTTCCCTGGCTTACTGTGCTGGAGAATGTGCAGCTCGGGCTCGAAGCGCTCAATCTACCACAAAAGGAAATCCGCGCCCGCGCTTTGGCCGCCATCGATTTGATCGGCCTGGATGGTTATGAAAGCGCCTATCCGCGCGAATTGTCCGGCGGCATGCGCCAGCGTGTGGGCTTTGCCCGCGCCGTGGTGGTGCATCCCAACATTCTTCTGATGGACGAGCCCTTCAGCGCGCTGGATGTGCTGACGGCGGAAAATCTGCGCACCGATCTGGTCGAACTGTGGGGCAATGGCAAGCTGCCGATCAAGGGCATCATTCTGGTGACGCACAATATCGAGGAAGCGGTGCTGATGTGCGACCGCGTGCTGCTGTTCTCGTCCAATCCGGGCCGCGTCAGCTCGGAGATCAAGATCGACCTGCCCCAGCCGCGCGACCGCACCTCGCCCCAGTTCGAGCATTATGTCGATCAGATCTATGTCGAGATGACCGCGCGGCGGGTCGAACGCCTGCGCGAGCAACAGGCGCGCGCCAATGCCGGTATCGAGATGCCGCTGGTGCATGTCTCGCCCAACCAGATCGCCGGTCTGATCGAAGCGTTGGCGGCGGCGCCTTACGACGGCAAGGCTGACCTTCCCGACATTGCCTATGAACAGGAACTGGAAGTCGACGAACTGTTTCCCGTCGCCGAGGCGATGCAGCTTCTGCGCCTGGCCGAGATCGAAGGCGGCGATATCCGGCTGACCCATATGGGGCGGCGCTTTTCCGACGCCGACCTTAACGAGCGCAAGGAAATCTTCTCCCGCTCCTTGATGAACAACGTACCCCTGGCCGGCCATATTCGCCGTATCCTGGACGAACGCACCAGCCATTCCGCGCCCAAGAGCCGCTTCCTGGACGAGCTGGAAGACCATATGGCCGAAGACGCGGCGGAGGATTCGCTGAAGACCGTGGTGTCCTGGGCCCGTTTCGGAGAGCTGTTTTCTTACGACGACGACGCGGCGCTGTTCAGTCTCGAGAATCCGACTTAGCGTCCACTCTTCGCAACAGCGAAGAACCGCCGCGCATTGACCGCCCCGCAGCCTTACTGAAACAATGGCGGTATTCGGGTGGGGACTCGCATGGCAAAGCGCAACGACGGCAGCACGGTCGGCCGCCGCGATTTTCTCAAAGGCGCCACATTCGCGGGGGCCGGTGCCTTGGCCGCGCCGCTGGGCGCGCCCGTTGCGCAGGCGCAGACCGCGCCGCCGCAAGCCTCCAGCATTCCGCCCGTGCCAAACCGTGAAGCCGAGCGTGGTACGCCGCCGGATGTGCAACCGCTGACCCAGACAAGCTGCGGCGCCGATTTCATGGTCGATGTGATGCGTGGGCTGGGGATCGAACACGCCGCCGCCTTTGTCGGCTCCAGTTTTCGCGGCCTGCACGAGTCGATCATCAATTACGGCATGCTGACGGATCCGGAGATCGATTTTCTCTCCTGCATGCATGAGGAAGTCTCGGTCGCGATGTGCCATGGCTATGCCAAGATCGAAGGCAAGCCCATGGCCGCAATGATGCACGACACGGTCGGGCTGCAGCATGGCTCGATGGCGATCTACAACGCCTATGCCGACCGCGTGCCGATGTTCCTGATCACGCCCACCGCGCCGGACCTGCGCACCCGCAAGACCATGGTGCAGTTCGTCCATTCGGTGCAGGACGGCGCCGCCATCGTGCGCGATTTCATCAAATGGGACGACCGGCCCGGATCGCTACAGCATTGGGCAGAGTCTGCCACGCGGGCTTGGAAATACGCCATGACGCCGCCCTATGGGCCGGTGCTGCTGGTCACCTCGATCGATCTTCAGGAAAACCCGATCGAGGAAGAGCCACACCCCGTCATCCCGCATGTGCCAAAGATCTCGGCACCGCAGGCCGAAGACGGTGCACTGCGCGACGCGGCGAAAATGCTGGTCGAAGCCGAGGCGCCGGTGCTGCTCTGCGACCGTCTGGCCCGCACGCCAACGGGCATGCAATCGCTGATCGAGCTTGCCGAACTGTTGCAGGCGCCGGTGGTCGATGCCTCCGGGCGAATGAATTTCCCCTGGCGCCACCCTCTCAACCAAACCAGCCGCGGGCGCGCCATGACCTCCCAGGCCGATCTCGTCCTGGGCATGGAGATGACCGATTTCTGGGGCGCCACCCATTCCTTTGTCCCGCACACCGAGACCAGCACGCGAAGCATTCTGAAGCCGGGTGCCAAGCGCATCAGCTTGACCGCCACCGATCTGAACTTCCACTCCAACTTCCAGGATTTCGAGCGCTATCCCGACGCCGATCTGTCCTTGCAGGGCGATGCCGAGGCCAGCCTGCCGTCGCTGATCGCGGCGTGCCGATCCCTGATCGACAAGAACAGGCGCTCGAATTTCGAGGCACGCGGCAAGAAACTGGGCGAAGCACATCAGGATGCGCTGGCCGATCAGCGCGCGCTGGCGGCCGAAGGCTGGGACTCGCAGCCGATC
This sequence comes from Pseudomonadota bacterium, assembly GCA_040389405.1. GTDB lineage: Bacteria > Pseudomonadota > Alphaproteobacteria > Micropepsales > Micropepsaceae > Rhizomicrobium. The sequence goes on from JAZJZY010000003.1 coordinate 1,503,909, forward strand.
ACCACAGCCCGGCTGGTGATGGAGCTTTACAACATCATCAAGGACGAAGACTGGACGCTCGCTTCCGGCAGCCTGTTCCAGAATGCCTGGCCGCAAAAACTGTGGCATGCCGACAAGCATCATCGCTATATCGGCGATGCCGGTGCCTATGGCATCGGTTACACCGCGCCTGCGACCCTGGGCGCGGCGCTGGCCAACAAGAAGCATGGCCGCCTGACAGTTTCGATCCAGGGTGATGGCGACATGATGTGCTGTCCCAGTTCGCTTTGGACGGCGGCACATGAGAAGATTCCGATCCTCTATATCATGCACAACAACCGCGCCTGGCATCAGGAAATCATGCTGTTGCAGCAGACCGCCAACCGCATGCAACGCGGCATCGACCGCACCCATATCGGCACCACCATCCGCGATCCCTTCATCGATTTCGGCAAGATGGCGCAGAGCATGGGCGTTTACGGGCAAGGCCCGATCACCGATCCCAAGGATCTGGGCGCGGCCATCAAGCGGGCGGTCGAAGTCGTCAAGCGCGGCGAGCCCGCCCTGGTCGATGTCGTTTGTCAGGGACGGTGATGCGATGACGCGATCGGTTTTTGTCCTAATCGCCCTGATGGCTTCCACTGCACCCGTCCTGGCGCAAGGCGCTCTGAATGTGGCGCGCGGCAAGGAATTCTACATGCGCTATGCCTGCTACACCTGCCATGGCACCACCGGTGCCAGCACCAGTTTTGTGGGGCCGAAGCTGGCGCATGCCGGACTGACGGCGAACCAGATTATCCGCCAGTTGCGCCGGCCCCAGGCACAGATGCCCGCCTATACGGAAAAAGTGCTGCCCGACACTGAAGCCGCCGATCTTGCCGCCTATGTCCTGTCGCTGTCGCGCGGACCCGCGCCGACCGGCAAGGATATTCCGCTGCTGAACCGTTGAGGCGGTCAGGCGCGTGTGAGCAAGGGCGGCAGGCGCTGCGCCGTCCAATCCATCGCGGTCTCATAGGCGAAGCCCAGCCTCAGGCAATCCATCTCCTGATGCACCGGCGCGATGATCTGCAGGCCCATCGGCAATCCACCGGCGCCGAAACCCGCGGGCACCGCGAGTGACGGGCATCCCGCCAAAGTGATCAGACAGACCGCCTTCATCCATTCGTGATAGGTCTGCATCGTCTGCCCGGCAATCGCATGCGGCCAGGTCTCGCCGACATCGAAGGGAAAGGCCTGCGCGGTGGGCATCAACAGATAATCGTAACGCTCGAACAGGCGGCGCACCGACGCACTCCAGGCGCTGCGCACCACCGACGCGGCGCTGACGTCGTACGCCGAAAGTTTCATCCCACCTTCGATTTCCCATATCGCTTCCGGCTTGAGCAGCGCCCGCTTGGCGGGATCGGCGTAATAGGCCGCGATCGCACCGCCCTGCTGCCATTGCCGCAGCCGCACGAACGCCTGCCAGGCCGCATCGGGCGCCGCGTCAGGCATCGCGGTCTCCACCACGCAGCCCAGCGATTCGAATGTCTTGAGCGCGTCGCGGCAGACATCCAGCACGCCGGGCTCGTAGGGCAGATAACCATTGAGGTCGCCCAGCCAACCGATCCGTTTGCCTTTGACGTTGGCGGCGAGCGGCGCAAGAAAGCGCCGCCCCTCGCCCGCCACCGATAGCGGCGCCCGTGGATCGGCACCGGCCTGCACCGACAGCAGCAAAGCGAGATCCGAAATGTTGCGGGCCATCGGGCCGGTGACGCCCATCGATGGCAGCCAGACTTCATCGCCCGCTATCGGCACCACGCCGAAGCTGGTGCGGAAGCCGAACACATTGTTCCACCCGGCGGGATTGCGCAGGCTGCCGCCATAGTCGCTGCCGTCGGCAAGAGGCAGCATGCGTAGCGCCAACGATACCGCCGCACCGCCGCTGCTGCCGCCCGACGATTTGCTCTGGTCATAGGCGTTGTGGGTCGCGCCATAGACCGGATTGTAAGTGTGCGAGCCCAGCCCGAATTCCGGCGTGTTGGTCTTGCCGATGAAGATTGCGCCCGCATTGCGCAGCCGTTCCACCATCAGGGAATCGCGCGTCGGCACGAAGTCCTTCAGGACCGGCGATCCCGACGTGGAACGGATGCCTTTGACGGATTGAAGATCCTTTGGGGCGTGGGGAAATCCATGCAGTGGGCCCATGATCTCGCCGCGCGCCGCCTGGGCGTCGCGCTCGCGCGCCTGGGCCAGAAGATCGCCCCGATCCTGCAGCGCGACAATCGCATTCACTTTCGGATTGAGCGCCGCGATGTGATCGAGATAGGCGTTCATCACTTCGACAGAAGATAATTTACGCGCCGCGATGGCGCGGCTGAGGCTGCGCGCGTCCATGCGGACAATCTCGGACATTTCCGACGCCGCATTGGCCACCGTGGAAGCGACGGTAAGGCTTGCCGCCGCGGCCGCACCCATTTCCAGGATCGAACGCCGGTCCGGCCCGGGCGAATTTGGACGATGCGTGGTGTCGTTCATGCGCGCCCCCCGGCAGGCGCATTGCTGCCGGCCTGCATGCCCGCTAGCCTAGCATGCCCGCTAGCTGAATATGAACGCGCAGGCATGGGGGACGGGATCATGGCGGCATCCACCGCGACACCGCTCAATCGCCAACAGATTCTGGGTTTCTGGGCCGCCTGGTTCGGCTGGACCCTGGATGGCATGGATTCGGTGATCTATGCCCTGGTGCTCAGCCCGGCGATGAAAGAATTGCTGCCCAAATCAGGCCTTCCCAACAGCCCCGCCGATATCGCCTTTGCCGGTTCGATCCTGTTCGCGCTCTTCCTGGTCGGATGGGGTTTTTCTTTCATCTGGGGCCCGCTGGCCGACCGCTTCGGCCGCGCCCGGTGCTTGGCGGTGACTATCCTGATCTTTTCAGTTTTCACCGGCGCCGCCGCGTTCGCGCAGAATGTGTGGGAGCTGGGACTGTTCCGCTTCCTGGCGGGGATCGGCATCGGCGGCGAATGGGCCATGGCCGGCACCTATGTCGCCGAAGCCTGGCCGGAAGACCGCCGCAAGATGGGCGCCGGTTATCTGCAGACTGGATATTACGCAGGCTTCTTTCTGGCGGCGGCATTGAACTTCACGGTAGGCGCCACGTTCGGCTGGCGCGCCATGTTCCTGTGCGGCGTCGCGCCGATCCTGGTCGCGCTTTTCACGTTGTCGCGTGTCAAGGAACCGCCGCGCTGGGAGCGCGGCCATGCCGGCCATCCGCTGCGGATGATATTTTCCGGGCCTTACCTGCGGCGCACAATCGTGAACAGCGCGCTGGTATCGGTGGCGATCATCGGGCTGTGGGCGGGAACGGTGTACGAGCCGACCGCCCTCCTGACTTTGGCGAAGAATGCCGGTTTCACACCCGCGCAAGGCACAAGGATCGCATCCCTGGGCACGGCCATTCTTTCTGTCGGCACCATTCTGGGATGCCTGCTGGCGCCGGTACTGGCGGAAAAATTCGGCCGCAAGCCGACCTTGGCGGCGTATTTCACCGGCATGGCCGCCGCCATCCTTCTGGCCTTTGGGTGGGCCTTTTATCTGAAGGACGGCTTGGTGCCTTTCATCATCGTGCTGTTCTTTCTGGGTCTGGCGGGCGGCAATTTCGCCATCTTCAGCCTGTGGCTGCCGGAGCAATACGACACGCGAATGCGGGCGACGGCATTCGCCTTCTGCACCTCGTTCGGACGATTTCTTGGCGCGGGCGCGAATTTCGCCATCGCCGCGATGATCCAATGGACCGGATCGCTGGGCTATGTCATCGCCTTGACGGCGATCCCCTTCGTGCTCGGGCTGGCGATCATTCCCTTCGCCCGAGAAACTCGGGGTGAAGTGCTGCCGTAAAAAGATTTGCATTTCGGCGTGAGCGGGACCGACGCAGCCTCGCGTCGCTGCAAGGACACTCCGCTGCGCCGAACCGCTGGCGCTATTTCGTGCGGGTGCAGGTGGTGACGCGCTTGGACGCTGTCTCTTTCACCGTGCAGCTTTCGTCGGCCCGCGCCACCCGATTGGAACGATGACGATGGCTGGACGCGGAATGTTTCCAGGCCGGCTCGCCGAAATTGATAGTGTCGGACGTGGTGAGCATGCCGATAGCCGCACCGCCCAGGCCGCCGATCAGGGCGCCGCCCGCCGCATTGCCCGCCATCGCGCCGATCGCCGCGCCCGTGCCCGCGCCCAGAAGCCCGCCGGACAGGCCGCGATCACCCGGTGTGGTGCCGCAACCGGAAAGAACAAGCCCGCATGCCACGATGGGGACCAAAGCCAGACTGCCGAGATGTTTGGTCATTTCAGTATCCTCTCCACCCACCCCTCCGACAACGCCGAAGTAGGCCGCTCGGTGCCAGCTTGGGCAGCAAATCCGACCGGAATTGGCAGGAAACAAGGCGCGATTGCGGCAACCATTCACTAACGGCGATTTACCAACACCCTTCAGACGGCGGCCAGCAAAGCATGCTGGATCACGCGCGAGGCCGGGAAAACCAGCCTTGCCGTGGTCCCCACATCGAGCGTGCTGTCCAATTCGAGCACGCCGCCATGGCTTTCCATCAGTGCCTTGACCAGAGATAGCCCCAGCCCGGTTCCTTCGGCGTTGCGCGCAAAGGGCGAAGCGATCTGGCGGAACGGCTCCAGCGCCACCTGAATCATTTCCGGCGCGATGCCGATGCCGGTGTCGGACACCGACAACACGATGCGGCCGCGATTGTCATGCTCGGCATGGACGCGGATTGCGCCGCCCGCCGGAGTGAATTTGATCGCGTTGGAAAGAAGATTGAGCAGAATCTGCTTCAGCCGCAGCCGGTCGGCAAAAAGACGGGGAATCTGACCGCCGCTCTGCGCCAGGCTGAGCTTGGCTTCCAAAGCCCGGCCCCGCATCAGCTTCAAACATTCGCCGATCAGTTCGCTCACCGCGACCTGTTCGGAATGAAGATCGAATTTTCCGGCCTCGGCCTTCGACAGATCGAGAATGTCGTTGATCAACGCCAGAAGATGGCGCCCGGCGCCATGGATGTCATGCGCATAATCGCGATAGCGTTCGCTGCCCAGCGGCCCGAACATTTCCCCGCCCAGCACTTCGGAAAAATCGATAATGGCGTTCAAGGGCGTGCGCAATTCGTGGCTCATCAAGGCCAGAAAATTGCTTTTGGCGCGGCTGGCTTCATTGGCGGCGTCCAGCGCCCGGCTCAATTCTTCTTCGCGCGCCTGCAGCAATGCGACCTTGCAGCGAAGCAAGGCCTCACCTGTGACGATGCCGCGATAGCGGCCCCGCGACGTCACGACAAAACATTCGATCAAGGCCTCTGGATTTTCGACCAGCAGGGTCGCGCCCAGATCGCTGAACTGGACATGTTCGTCCAGGCAAAGCGGCGCCGTATTGGCCAGTCTGAGGATGGGCTTGCGGCTGTAAAGTTCGGGGGCGTACTGCTTGGCATAGCGCGCCAGGAAAATCAGCCGGTTGACCAGGCCGCGCACACAGCGCCGCTCATCGATGATGGCCACGGCCGGCACGGCGGGATTTTGCAGCAGCCAGTCGAAAACATCGCCGCAACTCATGGTATGCGGCAACGCCTGCGCCGGCACGGCAAGCACGCCCGCCGTCTGCGGACCGGCTGCAATACTGTCTGTCTTGCTATCGGCCACGGTCCCGCGCTGCGTTTACACGGCCGGAACGCTAGAGCGTGCTGGTTTTCCGCCGGTTAACCGGGTTCTCGAAAAGCACGTCACTCTGTGAAGTTATTGTGACAATCGCTTATCACGTACGCCGTTACTTGCCTGGTTGTTGGGCGGTGCGAAAATTCACGTCGCTGTCGGCGATCAGATACAGCGTTGCGGCCCAGCCGGCCACATTCTGCCGCAGCTGGACCGGATCGACGATCGCAAGCGTGTCGTCGGCGGAATGGTGATAATCGAAATAGTGGCTGGCATCTTGATGCAGCGCCAGCACCGGCACGCCCGCGCGATGGATCGCTTCGACATCGGCGCCGCCATCGAGCGCCGGCGTCTTGGCCACCATGATCTTCAGCGGCGCGAGTATGGACGTCAGCGGCGCCAGCTGCGGATTGTCCACCACACCCTGCGGCATCTCCAGCAGATAGATGTTATCGCTGCCCAGATCGCTCTCACCCGCCAGCACGATCTTGTCGAGCTCGGCCTTGTGCGCTTCCAGATACGCCGTACCCGAGCCGCCGGTCTCTTCCGAGCCCCAGAACACGACGCGAATGGTGCGGGCGGGATGACGCGGCAGCTTGTCGATCAGATGCGCGGCGGCGGCGCTGATGGCCACGCCCGCGCCGTCATCGATGGCGCCGGTGCCGGGATCCCAGCTGTCGATATGGCCACCCACCACCACGATCTGGTCGGGATTTTTGCTGCCCGTCACATCGCCGGAAATGGTCCAGGCCGTGCCATCCACCACATGCGATTGCAGCATCAGGTGAATCCGCACCGGACCTTGTGCTGCCAGATGTTCGATCATGTCGGCATCCGGCACGCCCAGCGCTCCCGCCGGGATTTTCGGCGCATCGGCGGCATAGCCGAAGCCGCCGGTATGCGGCGCCCGCGCCGTGCTGGTGGAAATGGAGCGGGTGAGATAGGCGACCGCGCCCCGGCGTGCCGCGTCCGAGGCCGCGCCGCGCGCCGCCACCGCCGAGGAATAGCCGGATTCGTCTTGCGTCCGAGTCATGGGTTGATTGACCAGCACGATCTTGCCGGTGAAAGCGTTGGCCGGTGCGGTTTTCAACTCCGCCAGGCTTCTCAGCACCACCACTTCGGCGGTGATGCCTGCGGCCCGGGTGGAAATCGAGCCACCCAATCCGAGAATTGCCAGCTTCTGCGGTACCGGCGCGATGATGTCGGCGCTTTCCGCATCGCGCAGCCAAGCGTGCTTGGCGAAAGGCTCGACATGGACATTGGTGAAGCCCAGCGATTTCATTTTCGCCACGGCCCAGTCGCGCGCGCACATCGCGGCGGGCGAACCCGCCGGCCGCGGCCCGATCTCCGATGTCAGAGATTCCAGGATTTCATAAGCCGTCGGATCGGCCAGCGCCTGATCGCGCAGCTTGATCGCCGTCGCCGGATCACCCAACGCGGGAAGCGCCCCGAGGAGGCCCCCGGAGAGGATGGTCAAACCGAATACCGAAGCACCGAACCTGACCATCCTGCCCCCTGGAGTTTAGTTCTTGGCTATGTCTACCAGCTTGTTCTTCGAAATCCACGGCATCATGGCGCGCAGCTTCTTGCCCACGTCCTCGATGGGATGGGCTTCGCCGCGGGCGCGGATGGCCTTGAACGAGGTCTGGCCGGCTTTGTTTTCCAGCACCCAGTCGCGGGCGAATTTGCCGGCCTGGATATCGTCCAGCACGCGCTTCATTTCCGCCTTGGTCTCGGCGGTGATGATACGGGGGCCGGTGACATACTCGCCATACTCCGCCGTGTTGGAGATGGAATAGTTCATGTTGGCGATGCCGCCTTCATAGATCAGATCGACGATCAGCTTCACTTCGTGCAGGCATTCGAAATAGGCCATCTCGGGCGCATAACCCGCTTCGACCAGGGTTTCGAAACCGGCGCGGATCAGCTCGACCAAGCCGCCGCACAGAACCGCCTGCTCGCCGAACAGATCGGTTTCGCATTCCTCGCGGAAATTGGTCTCGATGATACCGGCGCGGCCGCCGCCGATGGCGGAGGCATAAGACAGGCCGAGGTCCTGGGCATTGCCGGACGCGTCCTGATGCACCGCGATCAGGCACGGCACGCCGCCGCCCTTGAGATATTCGCCGCGCACGGTGTGGCCGGGGCCCTTGGGCGCCACCATCAGCACGTCCAGATCGGCGCGCGGCTCGATCAGCTTGAAATGCACATTGAAGCCATGGGCGAACAGCAAGGCCGCGCCCTGCTTCATGTTCTTTTCCAGTTCGTTCTTCCAGATGTCGGCCTGCAATTCGTCAGGCGTCACCATCATCATCACATCCGCCCATTTGGCGGCGTCGACGACATTCATCACCTTGAAGCCCGCGGCCTCCGCCTTCTTGGCGCTGGCGCCCGGACGCGCCGCGATCACCACATCCTTGACGCCGCTGTCGCGCATATTCTGCGCATGGGCATGGCCCTGGCTGCCGAAGCCGATGACGGCGACCTTCTTGTTCTTGATGAGATTGAGATCGGCATCCCGATCGTAATAGACCCGCATTTCTGGACCTTTCCGGTTGGCGCCCGCCTTTTAGCCATATGAGCCCGGCGAGGCAATTGTGTTTGGCGCTTATGTCACATGGAGACGTGTTAACCGCGTCAGCCGGTATCCCGGCTGATGGCGGCAACACCGGTGCGCGAGACATCGCACAGCCCCAGGGGCCGCATGGCCTCGATGAAGCTGCCGATATTGGCAGGGGCGTCGGTCAGTTCGAACACGGTGGCCTGCCCCCGGTCGTCCAGGATGCGGGCACCCAGCTTGGCCGCGGCCGCTTTCGCCCCCGTCCGGTCGGACCCGGAGACCTTGACCAACGCCATTTCCCGCTCGATGCCGTAGGTGGCGAAGGTCCAGTTGGTGACGGCATGTACGGGCACCAGCCGCTTCAACTGGGCCTCAATCTGCTCGATCACCGCCGGGGGGCCCGAGGTGACGACCGTGATCCGCGAAGTGCCTTCGGCGGGATCGACCTCGCCCACCGTCAGGCTTTCGATATTGTAGCCGCGGCCGGAAAACAGGCCGACCACGCGGGCCAGGACGCCCGCCTCATTGTCCACCAGGGCGGTGAGCGTGTGACGTTCGTTTGCCATCAGACCAGCATCTTTCCTTCGTCGCTCACCGACGCATCGGACAGCGCGGAAAGGATCATTTCGTTATGCGCCGCCCCGGACGGGATCATGGGGTAGCAATTCTCCGTGGCATCGACGCGGCAATCGAACAGCACCGGCTTGGGACTGTCGATCATTTCCTGGATCTTGGCGTCGAGTTCGGACGGCTTGGTGGCGCGCAGGCCCAGGCAGCCGAACGCTTCCGCCAGCTTGACGAAATCCGGCAACGCTTCCGAATAGGAATGGGAATAGCGTCCGCCATGCAGCAATTGCTGCCACTGGCGCACCATGCCCATATATTCGTTGTTCAGGATGAAAATCTTGATCGGCAGATTATACTGAACCGCCGTCGACATTTCCTGCATCGTCATCTGCACCGAAGCTTCGCCGGCGATGTCGATCACCAGCGCGCCCGGATGGGCCATTTGCACGCCCACCGCCGCCGGCAGGCCATAGCCCATAGTGCCCAGCCCGCCCGACGTCATCCAGCGATTGGGTTCTTCGAACTTGAAGCGTTGCGCCGCCCACATCTGATGCTGGCCGACTTCGGTGGTGATGTAGACGTTGCGGCCCCTTGTCAGCGCATAGAGCCGGTCGATGGCATATTGCGGCTTGATCAGGATTTCGGACGCTTCATAGGCCAGCGAACGCTTGGCGCGCCAACGCTCGATCTGTGCCCACCAATCCTTCAACGCTGGATCGGCCTTCTTTTCCTTGGCTTTCCACAGCTTGACCATTTCACTGATGGCCTTGCCTGCGTCGGCGACAATGCCCAGATCGACCCGCACCACTTTGTTGATCTGCGAGGCATCGATATCCAGATGGATTTTCTTGGAGCCCGGCGAGAATTTGTCGATCCGGCCGGTGCACCGGTCGTCGAAACGCGCACCCAAGCAAACCATCAGGTCGCAATCATGCATGGCGTGATTGGCTTCGTAGGTGCCGTGCATGCCCAGCATGCCCATCCATTGCGGCGAAGACGCGGGAAACGCGCCAAGGCCCATCAGGGTCGAGGTCACGGGAAAGCCCGTCAGCGCCGCCAGTTCGCGCAAGGCTGCGCTGGCCTGCGGGCCCGAATTGATCAAGCCGCCACCGGTATAGAGGATCGGCCGCTTGGCCGCCGCCATCATCTCCACCGCGCGGGCGATGGATGCGGCTTCCGGTTCGGTCTTCGGGTTGTAGCTGCGATGGCGGATCTGGTCCGGCGTGAAATATTCGCCGGTCTTGAACTGCACATCCTTGGGAATATCGACCACGACGGGGCCCGGACGGCCGCCGGTGGCGATCTGGAACGCCTCATGCAACGTGCGCGACAGATCGTTGGCGTCGCGCACCAGCCAATTGTGCTTGGTGCAGGCGCGGGTGATGCCCACCGTGTCGGCTTCCTGGAAGGCATCGGTGCCGATCAAATGCGTCGCCACTTGGCCGGTGAGAACCACCAGTGGAATGGAATCCATCAACGCGTCCGTCAGGCCGGTGACGGCATTGGTGGCGCCGGGGCCGGACGTCACCAGCACCACGCCGGGTTTGCCGGTGGAGCGGGCATAGCCTTCCGCGGCATGGGTCGCGCCTTGTTCGTGGCGCACCAGAACATGGGTGATGCCGTTGTCGGCGAAGAGCGCGTCGTAAATGGGAAGCACGGCGCCGCCGGGATAGCCGAAGATATGCGTGACGCCCTGATCCTTCAGCGCGCGCACCACGATCTCGGCGCCCGTCAGGGAAACCGTGTCCGGTTTGGCCGCCGCCAATGTATCGCTCTTGCTCATATGCCCCTCGAATTCCTGCCTGTTGTTCTGGCACCAAAGATAAAGGGGCGTTTCCGCCCCTTGATCGCACGCCATCGTCCGGTGATGCGGGTTCAGCCCCGCCCGGGCGACAGCCTTCGAATAAGTACGACCGCGTTTTTCATCGGGGCGGACGATAAAGTGGGACCGGCGGCTCCGTCAAGCAACTTCATACGGAAATTTGCTCATATGTGGTAATTATATTACCATTAAATGGGTCAATATAGACATAATCAGCCATACGGTTGCGAAACCAAGTCATCTGCCGCTTGGCGAATTGTCGCGTCGCGGTGACCGCCTGCAAAATCGCGGCGTCACGATCGAGCTCGCCCCGGGCATGCGCGATGAGCGGGCGCAGGCCCAGCAGCTTGGCAGCCGGCAAGGCCGGATCGAGATCGGACAGCGCCAACGCCTCTTCCAACCCGCCATTTCCCAGCATCGCCTCGAACCGCTCGCCGATGCGTGTCCGCAATAGCGGCCGCTGCGGATTGAGCACGAAGCGCGCCAGCCGGAGGTCTTTCAGCAACGGCGCACCCGCGTCGCGTTGCCAATGCACCAAGGGTCTGCCCGTCGCCTCGAACACTTCATAGGCGCGCAGGGTTCGCTGCGGATCGCTGGGACGCAATTGCGCGGCGGTTTCAGGATCGCGTTCCGCCAGGCGAGCATGCAGTGCCTCGACGCCGATGCGTACCAGCAGGGCGCGCGCCTCGGCACGGATTTCCGCTGGAACAGGCGGGATGTCGGCAAGCCCGTCGGTCAGCGCTGCGAAGTAGAGCCCGGTGCCGCCGACGAAGATGGGAATCTTCTTCATCGCCCGTGCCTCTTCCAGCGCCCGGCGCGCATCGCCGGCGTAACGGCCCACGGAATAAGTCTCGCGGGCGGAGACATGGCCATAGAGAAGATGCGGCGCGCGGGCGCGTGCATCCGTATCCGGCTGCGCCGTCAGGATCGGTGCTTCGGCATAGACCTGCATGGAATCGGCATTGATCACCGCGCCGCCGATATGCTCCGCCAATGCCAAAGCCGCGGCGGACTTGCCGCTCGCGGTCGGGCCTGCAATAAGCACGGCGTCAATTTTCATCGGGCCAGCATGTCCGCGTTCGTCCTGAATGTCATCGGCGATGGCGCCGCGCCGGAGCTTTTCGCTCCGCTCGGTCTGGGCAAGGCGCACATCCTGTCGCCGGGCCGCGCCTTCGATCTGCCGGTCGCAACGCAGGACCGCGAACCGTTGCTGGCGGCGGCACGCAGTTTCGCCGAAGGCCTCAAGCTCGACATCAATGTCGTCGCCACGGCAAAGCGGAAGAAGAAGCTGCTGATCGCCGACATGGATTCCACCATTATCAATGTCGAATGCCTGGACGAATTGGCCGACATGGCGGGTCTCAAGCCGCAGATCGCCGCCATCACCGAACGCGCCATGCGCGGCGAATTGGAATTCGAGGCCGCCCTGCGCGAGCGGGTTGGCATGCTGAAGGGCCTGAAGCTGGACGCGCTGGAGCGCACCTATGCCGAGCGGGTGCGGCTCAATCCCGGCGCGAAAAATTTGCTGGCCACCATGCGCGCCCATGGTGCCCACACCATGCTGGTGTCCGGCGGTTTCGGGTATTTCACCTCACGCGTGGCCGAGGCTGCCGGATTCCATGTCGAGCGCGGCAACACATTGTTGGACGATGGCACAGCGCTGACCGGCCAGGTCGCCACACCGATCCTGGGCCGCGAAGCCAAGCTGCAGGCCCTGGAAGAAGCGGCAGCGCATCTCAAGCTCGATTTTGCCGAAACATTAGCCGTCGGCGATGGCGCCAACGACCTGGCGATGATCCAGCGCGCCGGCATGGGCGTGGCCTATCACGCCAAACCCGTGGTCGCCGCCGCCGCCGGCGCCTCCCTCGATCACACTGATCTCACCGCGCTGCTCTATCTGCAGGGCTACACGGACGCCGAGATCGTCAGCGCTTCTTAGCCAGCCTGTCATCCCCGGCGAGCGCGCGCGATAGCGTGCGCGAGGGAAGGGGATCCAGGTGTGGAGATTTTCGCGTTGGTGTTGATGCCTGGATCCCCTTTCCTCGGCGCTGGCCGCGCCTCGCCGGGGATGACAAATTCGCTCCAGCGAGCAGCAAGCACACCTAGTCGTGCGTCTCCGATCCCGGAGGAGCCTGTGTGATAAATCCGATAAAGTCGCCATCAGACGAAGTTATTGAGATGTGTTTGGCTCCATCATCATCCTCAAAAGTGCCTCTATACCGTTGCGGGATTTCGTCGGTCTGCACACGCACGGCTGTTGCCGTGACTTGGTGTCCATGAATACGACCCTTAACGAGCGTGTCAGTTCCGTCTTTTGGTTCACCTATAATTATTTCGAAGTGGCCCCTGTGGACCGCGAAGTTCACTACGCCCCGAATGCTGTCCCATGAGCGAAAATGGCGATCTTTTCCAGTCGAATCGTAGGCAGTGAAGGTGTTGGTCCAGTGCCAGTTCGTCATGGGAAGTTCTGGTGTGAGTTTATCAACGGCAAATGACTGACCGGGAAATAGGATCAAATAGGTCAAAACGCTGACAATTGCTTTGGCTAGCATTCGCCTAATCCAGCCGCAATCCAACATAAGTCGAGTCACCATTGCGATTCACCAGCATCAACTCGGCTTTCTTGCCAGCCTTGGCGTCGGCATCGACACGCGCTTCCAGATCGGCAGGCGTTTTCACCGGCTGGTTCTGTGCTTCCACGATCACATCGCCGGGACGGATATTCTTGTCCGCTGCCGGACTGGCAGGATCCACCGCGCTCACCACCACGCCCTGAACCTCGCCCGTCAGCTTGTATTTGGCGCGCGCATTTTCATCCAGCGCCGTAACGGTAAGGCCTAGCTGCGAGAGCTTGGATTTGGCCTTGGGCGTTGTCGGCGGCGGCAGTTTCTTGCCCGGCTTGTCCGCCGGACCCTCGTCCAGCTTGGCGATGACGATGCGGTAGCTCTGCTTCCTGCCTTTGCGCAGCACATCGATGTTCACGGCCTTGCCGATGGGCGTCGCGGCCACCACGCGGGGAAAGCTGCGTGAATCCGTGACCGGCCGGTTGTCGAAACCGATGACGACATCGCCATTCTGCAATCCCGCCTTCTGTGCGGGGCCGCCGCCGCTGACATCGGCGATCAACGCACCCTGGGCGTCGGGAAGGCCCATGCCTTGGGCGATTTCTTCCGTCACCTGCTGGATGCGCACGCCGATCCAGCCGCGCTTGGCCACGCCGAACTGTTTGATCTGGGCCACCACGTCACGTGCCAGGTTCGCGGGAATGGCAAAGCCGATGCCGACGCTGCCGCCCGACGGCGAGAAGATCGCCGAGTTGATGCCGATGACATTGCCGTCCATGTCGAACAGCGGGCCGCCGGAATTGCCGCGATTGATCGGTGCATCGGTCTGGATGAAATCGTCATAAGGCCCGGCATTGATGTCGCGGTTGCGCGCCGAGACAATGCCCGCCGTCACCGTCGAACCCAGGCCGAAAGGATCGCCGATCGCCATCACCCAGTCCCCGATGCGGATCTTGTCGCTGTCGCCGAAATGCGTGGCGGGCAGTGGTTTCTTCGGCACGACCTTGAGCAGCGCCAGGTCGGTCTTGGTGTCGCGGCCCACGATCTTGGCAGGCAGGCTGGAGCCGTCATACAATGTGATGGTGATCTGGTCGCTGTTCTCGATCACATGGTTGTTGGTGACGATGAAGCCGGCCGGATCGATGATGAAGCCGGAGCCCAGCGAGGTGACATGGCGGGGCTTCTCGCCATCCGGACCCAGAAAATTCTTGAACAGGTCTTCCAGCGGCGAGCCCGGCGGCACATTGGGCATCTGGGCGCGGGGCGGCGCCTTCAGGGTCTGGGACGTGGCGATGTTGACCACCATGGGCAGCAGCTTGGCGGCCAGGTCGGCAAAGGAATCGGGCGCCGGGCGCGCCGCAGCCGGGACGGCTCCGAGCGCCAGAAGGGCACACACCGCAAACGCAAATCGCATTTCGTCCGTCCTCACGCCAAACCAGGAATCAAGAGCCCATCATATCAGCCGCAATGCCGCCAGACAGGGTTTTGAACGCTGTTCGGCGGGTTTTACCACTGGGTTCCCGGCGGCTCTGGCCCCGAACCGCGCGACGCCGTATAGACCGCAGCCATGAGCACCAGCCGCGACGATGTCCTGCGCGCCCTTGATCAAGTGATCGACCCGGTTTCGGGCCGCTCCGTGGTGCAGGAAAACATGATCGGCGGCCTGGTGGTACGGGACGGCCATGTCGGCTTTGCCGTGGAAGTCCCGCCGGCCCGCGGTCCTCAGTCCGAACCCTTGCGCGCTGCCTGTGAAGCGGCGGTGGCGAAGCTGCCCGGCATTCTGTCTGTCACCGCGGTGCTGACCGCGCATCAAGGCGCATCGCCCTCCCCGGCCCCTTCGCAACGACCGCCGCAACAAACGCCGCCGCAGCCGCAAGGCAGTCCCGGCGTGGCCAACATCATCGCCGTCGCCAGCGGCAAGGGCGGTGTGGGAAAATCCACCGTCGCCGTCAATCTGGCGCTGGGGCTTTCCAAGCTTGGCCTGAAAGTGGGTCTGTTGGATGCCGATATTTACGGCCCCAGCCTGCCGCGCCTGCTCGACATCCGGCACAAGCCCGAAACCGACGGCAAGAAAATCAAGCCGATCGAGAAATTCGGCCTCAAGACCATGTCCATAGGTTTCCTGGTCAAGGAAGACGAAGCCATGATCTGGCGCGGGCCGATGGTGCAGTCGGCACTGACCCAGATGCTGAACGATGTGCTGTGGGGGCCCTTGGACGTGCTGGTGCTGGATATGCCGCCGGGCACGGGCGATGCCCAGCTCACGATTGCACAGCGTGCGCCGCTCAAGGGTGCGGTGATCGTTTCCACCCCGCAGGACATAGCCCTGATCGATGCCCGCAAAGGCATCGCCATGTTCAAGAAGACCCAGGTGCCCATTCTGGGCGTGGTGGAAAACATGAGCGTTTTCGTCTGCCCCGATTGCGGGCATTCCCATCACATCTTCGGCCATGGCGGCGCGCGCGAGACGGCGGAAAAGGTGGGCGCGCCGTTCCTGGGCGAAATTCCGCTGGTGCCGCTTATCCGCGAGACTTCCGATGCCGGAACACCGGTGATGGTCGCCGCGGCCGACGGCCCGGAAGCTTTGGCGTTTCTGGCAGTGGCGGAAAAAGTGGCGGCGGCGCTGAAAGTGGCGGACCGTCCCGCACCCCGGATTATTTTCGAGTAGCGAGGAGCGGCGCGCGGCCGGGCGTCAGCCTCTGATCAGAGTGACATAACTATAAGCCAGTCCATCGGGCGTGGTGTGATCCGCGCGCGCGATTTCGCGCCAGCCGCTTTGGTCGAAAACGAAATGTGCATCGCCGTCAAAAGCACGATGCACGTGCGTCAACTCGATGCGATTGGCCTGCGCCAGAGCCGCGCGATAAATTTCGCCGCCGCCGATCACCATCACGTCGGTGGAACCCTTCGCCTTTTCCAACGCATCATGGAACGAAGAGGCCGTGACGGCGCCGTCGGCCGACCATCCCGCTTGCCGCGTCACCACAATATTGGTGCGATTCGGCAGGGGCTTTCGCGGCAGCGAATCCCAAGTCTTGCGTCCCATCACGACAGGCTTGCCCAGGGTCAGCGCCTTGAACCGCTTCATATCTTCGGCAATGCGCCAGGGGATCGCGCCATCCTTGCCGATCACGCCATTCTCGGCCATCGCCAGCACCAGCGTGATCATCAAGAGAACTCCATTATTTTGGATCACCATAACAGCGTCGCGGCTTTCACAAATGGAACTTTTGTCGCGCCATCGTGTTAAGCATCGGGGGGAAATCGGAGCATTCCATGCGCAAATTCTTGATCTCGGCCGCGATTCTCAGCCTGCTCGGCGCGGCCCCACTGGCGATGGCGCAAGACCGCGACCATCGCGGATCCGACGGCAACAACCCGGCCGCCAACGGTCACAACGCGATCGGGGAGCGCCAATTCCGCGAGCATCGCGATGCGCCCTCTCCGCAGCGGGTCGCCCAACCGGCGCAGAGTCCCGCCGATGCGGCGGCCCGGACCATGGGTGGGGTAAACCGCTCGCTCGGAAATCAGCCGAATGCCGGAAGGTCGGACTCGGGGCCGCGCGACAATGATGCGGGACGGCGCGACAACAGCCGCGGCCAGCGCGACAATGACGCTGGGCGGCGCGACAACAACAATCGGCGCGATTTCGACAGATCGGGCCCCGATCGGCGGGACGTCCGCCGGCCTGATTTCAACAATGGGCGCGGCGACCGGCGCCGGGATTACAGCAATTTCCGCAACTACCATCAAAATTTCCGGGCCCCGCGACGGTTCCGCGCTCCCAGCTATCGGCGTCCTCCAGGCTTTTACGCCCGCCGCTGGAGCTGGGGTGAAACCCTGCCTATCTCGTTCTGGGCCCGCGACTATTGGCTGACCGATTTCTACGCCTATGATCTGCCGCCGCCACCGTATGGCGCGGTCTGGGTACGGGTGGGCGAGGACGCGCTCCTGATCGACCAGGACAGCGGCGAAATCATCGAAGTCGATTATGGGGTGTTTTATTGAATTCCCCCATCTGTCTTCCTCAGGTCAAGCCTTCGGAAGACATCTTCCCCCGCCAATGGCTTCGCCATGCGGGGGAAGAAAGCCTGTGAGCGTTTCGACGCCCTAGGTGCCGCACAGATGGTGGTAAACAAAAAACGCGGCAACTCGCCCCCTACCGCGACCCTCATCCATGCTATAAATGGTCACCGTGCCGCAGCCGTCCTGGCTGGCGCTGAAATTCATCCGGGTACGGTATAATTCATGACAAATGTGACCGTGATCGGCGCCCAGTGGGGCGACGAGGGCAAAGGCAAGATCATCGACTGGCTGTCCAACCGCGCCGACATGGTGGCGCGGTTCCAAGGCGGCAACAATGCCGGTCACACCATCGTGGTGGGCGACAAGACCTACAAGCTCTCGCTGCTGCCCTCGGGTGTGGTGCAGGGCAAGCGCTCCATCATCGGCAATGGCGTGGTGGTGGATCCCTGGTCGCTGCTGGACGAGATCGCCCGTGTCGGCGCGGCCGGTCTGGTGATCACGCCGGATATCCTGGTGCTGGCGGAAAATGCCGTTCTGGTGCTGCCGCTGCATCGCGAGCTGGACGCCATGCGTGAGGAAGCGGCGAGCCAGAAGATCGGCACCACCAAGCGCGGCATCGGCCCCGCTTACGAAGACAAGGTGGGCCGCCGCGCGCTGCGCGCCATCGATCTCACCGATCTGGGCGCCTTGCCGTCCAAGATTGAAAGACTGTTGGCACATCACAATGTGCTACGGCGGGGCTTCGGCCACAAGGAAGCCGATGCTGCCGCGCTGATCCAGGCCTTGAGCGAAATCGCACCGAAGATCACGCCTTTCATCGGCTCGTCCTGGCGCGAGCTGCATGCCGCACGGATCGCGGGCAAGCGTGTGCTGTTCGAAGGCGCCCAGGCCGTGCTGCTGGATATCGATCACGGCACTTATCCTTTCGTGACGTCGTCGAACACGGTGGCGGGCCAGGCGGCGGCCGGCACCGGCGTCGGCCCGCGCGAAATCGGCACGGTGCTGGGCATCGTCAAGAGCTACACCACGCGGGTGGGCGAAGGTCCCTTTCCCACCGAATTGAAGGACGCCACCGGCGAAAAGCTGGGCGAGCGGGGTCGCGAATTCGGCACCGTTACCGGACGCAAGCGTCGCTGCGGCTGGTTCGATGCGGTGCTGGTGCGCCAGACCGTGATCACCGGCGGCATCGACGGCATCGCATTGACCAAGCTGGATGTGCTGGATGGCTTTGACGAGATAAAAGTCTGCACCGGCTATGCGCTGGACGGCAAAAACCTTGACCATCTGCCCGCCTCCGCCGACGCCCAGGCACGGCTGACGCCCATTTATGAAACGCTGGAAGGCTGGAGTGAATCCACGCAAGGCGCGCGCAGCTGGGCCCAGCTTCCAGCCAATGCGATCAAATATGTACGGCGGGTGGAAGAGTTGATCGGCGCGCCCGTCGCCTTGCTGTCCACCAGCCCCGACCGTGACGACACCATCATGGTGCAGGATCCTTTCGTAGGAAGATGACCCCCTCTCCCTTCGCACGCTCGAGAGCGTGCTACGGGTATCTCCCCCTCCATGCGCTTCGCGCAGAGGGGAAGAACGGGCCTCGGCAGGCTTCGATGAAGCCTATTTTCTAGACCTTTCCGTCCTCACAAAACGCCAAAAATGAGGCGGTGGAACTGGCGTGTATCGGCGCGCGTTTCCACTCCGAACAGATTTTTGGAGACTATCCATGCGCGCCCCGATTTTGATTGTGATCGCCTCGCTGATGCTCACTGCCTGCGGTACTTCGCACAAGACTGTCATCGTTGCACCGCCGGCTGGCAGCACAACTGTGGTGGATCAGAATGGCGATGCCAAAGTCATTGAACGGGATCGATAGAAATCACGAATTAAAATTGAGCGGTCCGTGGCCGCGTCCCAGACCGGGCGCGGTCCGGATCGCTTCCTGGACGAAGGCATGTGCCTGCCGCACGGCTTCTCTCAACTCCAGGCCACGCGCCAAACCGCATGCAATGGCGGTCGATAGCGTGCAGCCTGTCCCATGCGTATTCCGCGTATCCTGACGTGGCGATTCAAAAATCACCGACGCGGCATCCACGTCCGTCAGGATGTCGCGCGCCATCGCGCCTGCGCCGTGACCGCCCTTGAAAAGCACGCGTCTGGCACCGAGCAGCGCAAAAGCTTGGGCAGCCTGATGCACCGTATGATCGTCGACGGGCAGAATGCCGACCAGGGCTTCGCTTTCCGGCAAATTCGGCGTCACGATCGCCGCGCGGGGCAAAAGGCGATGCTTGAGGATTTCGAGCGCCGCCGGTTCCAACAGGATCGAGCCGCTGGTGGACACCAGCACCGGATCGAGCACCAGCGGAATATCGGTTTCCATCAACGCGTCCGCCACGGCGGCGGCGATGCCGGCATTGGCCAGCATCCCGATCTTGATGACGTCGGCACCGATGTCCTCAAGCGCGGCGCGGATCTGGCCGCGCACGATATCGGGCGGCATCACATGGATCGCTGCGACACCCACCGTGTTTTGAACCGTTACGGCGGTGACGGCCGTCTGGGCATAGACCCCAAAACGCTGCGCCGTCTTCAGATCGGCCTGCAGTCCTGCTCCCGCCGAAGAATCCGAGCCGGCAATTACCAGCAGGCGCGGCACGGCCCCGGTGGTCAGGCGGCGACCTCTTCAATGGCACCGGCAATCGCGCGCACCACAGCGCGCACGGTCTTTTCATCCTCGCCTTCCGCCATCACGCGGATCAGGGGTTCGGTACCGGATTTGCGCACCAGCACCCGGCCGCTTTCGCCCAATTTGGCGCGCGCCGCATCGATGGAAGATTTCACTCGCGCGTCGTCCAGCGGCGCGCCTTTCTTGAAACGCACATTTTCCATCACCTGCGGCAGCGGCTCGTACAGATGCGCCGCCGCCGAAGCGGGTTTGCCCTCCTGCGCGAGCACGGCCAGTACCTGCAGCGCCGCGATCAGACCGTCTCCCGTGGTGGAGAAATCCGAGAGAATGATGTGGCCCGACTGTTCGCCGCCGACATTGAAGACGCCCTTGTGCATTTCCTCCAGCACATAGCGGTCACCGACCGACGCGCGCGCCAGCTTCAGGCCCAGCCCGTTCAGATAGCGATCCAGCCCGGCATTGGACATCACGGTGCCGACCACACCGCCGCCTTTCAACGTTCCGCTCTTCGACCAGCTTTTGGCAATCAGCGCCAGGATCTGATCGCCGTCGATGATCCGGCCCTCTTCGTCCGACATCACCACGCGATCGGCATCGCCATCCAGCGCGATGCCGAAATCGGCGCGCACTTCGCGCACCTTGGCGCACATGGCCTGGGGCGCGGTGGAGCCGCAATCCAGGTTGATGTTGAGACCGTCCGGCGTCACGCCCATCGACACGATGTCGGCACCCAATTCCCAAAGCACTTCCGGCGCCACCTTGTAAGCGGCACCATTGGCGCAATCGATCACGATGCGCAGACCGTCCAGGCGAAGATTGCGGGGGAATGTGTATTTGGCGAATTCGATATAGCGCGACTGGCTGTCGTCGATGCGCTTGGCGCGGCCGATGCCGGTACCGGAAGCAAGGCCGGCTTCCAGCCCGCCATCCATCAACAGTTCGATTTCCTTTTCGACGGCGTCGGACAGCTTTTGCCCGTCGGGCCCGAAAAATTTGATGCCGTTGTCGTGATAGGGATTGTGCGAAGCGGTGATCATCACCCCGATATCGGCGCGCAGAGAGCGCGTCAGCATGGCGACGGCGGGTGTCGGCAGCGGACCGAACTGGAATACGTCCATGCCCACGGCGGTGAAGCCGGCGACCAGGGCATTTTCGATCATATAGCCGGACAGACGGGTATCCTTGCCGATCACCACGCGATGGCGGTGGGCGCCGCGGGTGAAGATGCGGCCCGCCGCCATGCCCGCCTTCATGGCGATCTCCGGCGTGAGAAGGGAAGAATTGGTGCGGCCGCGGATGCCGTCGGTGCCAAAATATTTGCGTGTCATCGTCTGGTTCCTGGCCCGGCGGATTGGAGATGGTCCGCGCTTCCTGGGCGTTATCCTATTCTAAGGCCTGGTTCTAAAAAATCCTTCACGCCCAGGCTTTATTTCTTCTGTCATTCCAGGGCATTGCGGACCTTGAGGGCCGCCCCTAGCGGTCCGGGGGCATGGGTCCGCAGATAATCCACCCCCTGGGCGGCTGCAAACAGCTCAGCGGCAAGACTGGCGCCCAGGACCGGCAGGCCGGCCGGATCGGCATGGCCTGCGATTTTCCGCAGGAAGGATTTTCGCGAAACCGACACCAGCAGCGGCAAGCCGAACCGGGCTTTCAGGTCCGGCAGGCGGCGCAGCAGGGTAAGCGAGTTCTGCGGATCGCTGCCGACGAAGAAACCCATGCCCGGGTCCAGAATCAGACGGTCGCGGCCAATCCCGGCCGCTGTCAGCGCTTCGATACGCTGTTCGAAGAACGAAACCGCGCGGGCAAAAATCTCGGATGCCGGCACATCGTCGCGCGTGGCGATGCCTTGCGCCTGGATGGCATGCATCACCACCAGCTTCGCCCTTGCCGCCTTCAGCTCAGGATAGAATGCGGGTTCGGAAAATCCATGAATGTCGTTGAGATAATCAACGCCCTGGGCAATGGCCCAGCGCTGCACGTCCGGTAGAAAACTGTCGATGGAAATCGATGCACCCCGCGCCTCGAATGAGGTCATCACCGAAGTCAGCCGCGCGATCTCGGTCTCACCCGCAACTGCTTTCGCATCCGGATTGGAGGAAGCCGCCCCGATATCGAGAATGTCGGCGCCATCCGCCAGCAACGAAGCGCCATGCGCCAACGCGGCATCGGTGGTGAGGAATCTCCCGCCATCCGAAAAGGAATCGTCCGTGATGTTGAGGATACCGAAAATTTTCATGGGGTGTGGATAGCGCAAACAAATAGGGCGGCCGAAGCCGCCCTATCTAGCATATTTGCCGGATATCAATGGCCCGGCTGTGGTTCGGGAGAAATGATCGGCCCGGGGCCTTGGCTGCGCGGCTTGCCGGCGGCGGGAACGGATGTGCCCTCGCCGCGCGACGGCAGCACTGGATCTTCATACGGCGTGCGCACCGGGGGAATGCCCTTGAGCAGGCCCAGGATTTCGTCGCCGGTCAGGGTTTCATATTCCAGCAGCCCGCGCGCCAAGAGATTGAGGTCGGCCTGGCGGGTGGTGAGGATGTCTTTCGCCCGGATATAGCATTCGTCGATGATGCGGTGGATTTCCGAATCGATCTTCTGCGCCGTGGCTTCCGAGATGTTCTGGGTGCGCGACACCGAATGACCCAGGAAGACTTCTTCCTGATTTTCCGCATAGGCGATCGGACCAAGGCTGTCGGACATGCCGAAGCGGGTCACCATGGCGCGCGCCATGCGGGTGGCCTGCTCGATATCGCTCTGCGCCCCAGTCGTCACTTTGTCATGCCCGAAAACCAGTTCTTCGGCGATACGGCCACCAAAGGCGACCGCCAGGTCGGCCAGCATCTTCTGGCGGGTCAGCGACAGGGCGTCGCGTTCCGGCAACCGCATCACCATGCCCAGGGCACGGCCGCGCGGAATGATCGTGGCCTTGTGGATCGGGTCGGAGCCTTCAACGGTGATGGCAACCAGCGCATGACCGGCTTCATGGAAGGCGGTGAGCTTCTTTTCTTCGTCGCTCATCGCCATGGAGCGGCGTTCCGCGCCCATCATGACCTTGTCCTTGGCGTCTTCCAGCTCGGTCATCATGACCACGCGCTTGCCGCGGCGAGCGGCCAGCAACGCGCCTTCATTGACCAGGTTTGCCAGATCGGCGCCGGAGAAACCGGGGGTGCCACGGGCCAGGACGCGCGGATCGACATCGGGCGCCAACGGCACTTTGCGCAGATGCACGCGCAGGATTTTTTCGCGGCCGGCCAGATCGGGGTTCGGCACCACGACATGACGGTCGAAACGGCCGGGACGCAGCAGCGCCGGGTCCAGCACGTCGGGACGGTTGGTGGCGGCGATCAGGATAACGCTTTCATTGGCTTCGAAGCCGTCCATCTCGACCAGCAACTGGTTGAGGGTCTGTTCGCGCTCGTCATTGCC
>JAZJZY010000004.1:0-6726 GCA_040389405.1 Pseudomonadota bacterium
GGCGTGGGCGGCATCATGCGCGACGTCTTCACCATGGGCGCGCGCCCCATCGCCATGATGAACGCGCTGCGCTTCGGCGAGCCGGATCATCCCAAGACCCGGCATCTGGTGTCGGGCGTGGTCTCGGGCATCGGCGGTTACGGCAATTGCATGGGCGTGCCGACGGTGGGCGGCGAAGTCAATTTCCACCGCTCCTACAATGGCAACATCCTGGTCAACGCCATGTGTGTGGGCCTGGCCCGCACCGATAAAATCTTCCTCTCCGCCGCCAAGGGCGCGGGCAACCCAGTGGTCTATGTCGGCTCCAAGACCGGGCGCGACGGAATTCACGGCGCCACCATGGCCTCGGCGGAATTCAACGAAGACAGCGAAGAGAAGCGTCCGACCGTTCAGGTGGGCGACCCCTTCACCGAAAAGCTGTTGCTGGAAGCCTGCCTGGAGCTGATGGCGACCGACGCCATCATCGCCATCCAGGACATGGGCGCGGCGGGCCTCACCTCGTCGTCCGCTGAAATGGCCGACAAGGGCGGTAGCGGCATCGAGCTGGACCTCGACAAGGTGCCCCAGCGCGAAGAAAACATGACCGCCTATGAGATGCTGCTGTCGGAAAGCCAGGAGCGCATGCTGGCGGTCCTGAAGCCGGGCCGCGAAGCCGAAGCGGAAAAGATCTTCCGCAAATGGGAACTGGATTTCGCCGTCATCGGCGTCACCACCGACACGCATCGTTTCATCGCCAGGCACAAAGGTGAGATCGTCGCCGATATTCCCGTGACCTCGCTGTCCGACGAAGCCCCGGTCTATCAGCGCCCCTTCGTCAAGCGCGCACCCGCCGCCAGCCAACCCACTTACGACAAGTCGAAATCCGTAGTGAATTCGCTGGAAAAGATTTTGGGCACCCCCGACATGGCGTCGCGCCGCTGGATCTGGGAACAGTATGACCACAGCGTGATGAACGACACGGTGGAAGCGCCGGGCGGTGACGCCGCCGTGGTGCGCGTGCATGGCACCAAGAAGGCGCTGGCCATCACCACCGACGTGTCGCCTCGCTACTGTCGCGCCGATCCGTTCGAAGGCGGCAAGCAGGCCGTGGCCGAAGCCTGGCGCAATCTCACGGCCGTGGGCGCAACGCCCATGGCCGTCACCGACAATCTCAATTACGGCAACCCGCAAAAGCCCGAGATCATGTGGGAGATCGTGGCCGGTATCGAAGGTATCGGCGAAGCTTGCCGCGCGCTCGATTTTCCCGTCATCGGCGGCAATTGCTCGCTTTATAACGAGACCAATGGCGAAGGCATCCTGCCCACGCCCGCGATCGGCGGCGTCGGCCTGCTGAAAGACGTCTCCAAGATCGCCAGTATCGGCTTCAAGCGCGAAGGCGATGTGATCATCCTGATCGGCGAGACCAAGGGCCATCTGGGCCAATCCGTCTATCTGCGCGAGATCGAAGGAAAGGAAGAAGGCGGCGCGCCGCCGGTCGACCTCGCCACCGAAAAGAAGCACGGCAATTTCGTGCGCGACTTGATCGAACAGGGCCGGGTCGACACCGTGCATGATCTGTCCGATGGCGGCCTGCTGGTCGCGGTCGCGGAAATGGCGCTGAAAGGCAATATCGGCGCCAGCATCGGCCAGGCCTCGTTGTCCGACGCCATCCCCTTCTTCTTCGGAGAGGACCAGGCGCGCTATCTGATCGCCGCGCCCTTTGCCGAAGCCGAGCAGATCGTGGCGCAAGCCCGCGCCGCCTATATCCCGGTGGCGGAACTGGGCAAGGCCGGCGGCGATGCCATCACCGTCAACGACAAGGACCGTGTTACATTAACAAAACTTCGTGAAGCACATGAAGGCTGGTTCCCCCGCTTCATGGGCCGCGAAGAAATACCGGTCACGAACTGAAAGATGATGTCATGGGCATGAAGGCCAGCGAAATCGAAGCCTATATCAAGGAAGCGTTTCCCGACGCCGATATCGAGATCAAGGATCTGGCAGGCGACGACAATCATTTCGCCGCCGTGATCGCTTCATCCGCGTTCAAGGGCAAGACCCGGGTCACCCAGCACCAGATGGTCTATGCCGCGCTCAAGGGTCACATGGGCGGCACCCTGCACGCCCTGCAATTGCAAACCGCCGCAAAAGACTAAAACAGGTCGCCCCATTCCTTTTTGCGCGCGACGCGGAATGCCTCTTTCTCGCGTTTTGCGATGAAGGCGTTGCGAAGCCCACCCGCTTCGCACAAGGGAAGCGTGATACCCGGCTTGGCGTCCACCGGCGGCTTGATGACGCGTGCCGAAGCGGAACGCGTCACCGGCACCCGCGACACCGCGACATAGGCGTAGCGCTCATCTTCGAACGGCACCTTCGCGCCTTTGGCGATCATGTGATCGCGCGAGCGCGCCAGGCGTTGCGAGAAATGGCACCAATCGTCGCCCTGCAGCGGGCATGCATTGTCATGCGTGCAGGGCGCGGCCACATGCCCGCCCGCTTCGATCAACGCCGCGCGCGCGGCACGGATGCGGGCAAAACCGCCGGGCGTGCCCGGCTCGACCAGCACCAGCATTCCGGACGATGCGCTCCACAATTCACGGGCCGTGCCCGCGGCAGCGGCTTCCGGCAATTCCGCCAATACATACGCCGCCGTCACCAGCGCCGCGCGCGGCAATTCCACGCCAAGGCTGCCCGCAACGATGTGCGCATCCGGCATCAGCCGGGACGCCAGATCGCGAAAGGCCGCATTGGGCTCGATCAAGGTGATCGCAGCGAGTGTCGGCCAAGCATCGCGTGACGCCCAGGCGGCGGTTCCCGGCCCGGCGCCCACATCCAACAGGGTCTTCGGCGAAAATTCCGGCATCGCTTCCGCGACCCGGTCAAAGACGGCGCGGATCGCGGCATAGGTCGCGGGCGCCCGTGTCACCAGATAAGCCAGCGCGTCGGCGGGGGCTGTAATGCCGGCCGATGTCCCGCCGTCCCGGTAAGAGACGGACATTCTGCCCGCCCGCTGCTCCAGTTCCTTGCGCGAAACCCCTTCCAGCAGCAGGGCAATTGCGGCATTCAGCGCCGGTGTCATGGCGCCGCCTTGACCCTTGCCGCCTTGACCATGGGATAGGGGGTGCTTAGATCAAGCAGGGTTTCCAAAGGTCCGTCCCATGTCCGATGTCCAGATGTCCGATGTTCAAGCGCGCATTGCCGAAGATGTGAAGAACAATGACGTCCTGCTCTACATGAAGGGCACGCCGGTCTTTCCGCAATGCGGATTCTCGTCCATGGCGGTGCAGATTCTGACGCATCTGGGCGCCAAGTTCAAAGCGGTGGACGTGCTGGCCGATCCGGAGATCCGCAACGGCATCAAGGAATTCTCCAACTGGCCGACCATTCCCCAGCTCTATGTGAAGGGCGAATTCGTCGGCGGCGCCGACATCCTGCGCGAGATGTTCGAGGCGCAGGAGCTTGGCCCCTTCCTCACCGAACGCGGCGTCGCGCTCGAACCGGCCGCCTAACGGGGCCGTCGCTCCTAATTGCCGTTGAAGTGCCGATCCCACACCGGCGCGATGGTCGGGCGTTTTGACACGACATCGGCCAATGCCGTGAGACGGGGCAGGTTCGCCCGCCGCCAATCCTTGCCCACACTCCAGCGCGAAAACATCGCGGCGTAGATATCCAGCAGCGAAAAGCCGCCCGGCAGCAGATAGGGCCCGGCCAGTACCCGCTCGATCAGAAGCAGGCGTTCGCGCACACGCCCCCGCGCCACTTCCCGCAAGGCACTGGCGGCAGCGCCTTCCGGCACGAACCGTTCCGGATAATCCACGATCTCGACAAAAGGATAGATCTCGCTGGCCATGAAGGCGAGCCAGCGATAGGCGTTGGCGCGGGCGGGCGCGGCCTGGACCGGCAGCAAGCCACTCTGGGGAAAATGATCCGCCAGGGTCAGCAGGATGGCCAGCGATTCCGTGACGATCTCGCCTTCCGGCAGCCGCAGCGCGGGGATCTTGCCGCTGGGATTGAGGCTGAGAAATTGTGGCGCCTTCTGTTCGTTCTTTTCCAACGAAATCAACTCGAATTCGTACGGCGCGCCCACTTCGGCCAGCGCCGCTTCGGCGGAAAACGCGCCCGATCCCAGATCGCCATAGAGCCTGTAAGCCATGTGTGATTCTTTCTTCGCGGGAGGAAAGACTATCGCGAAGCCGCAAAAGAAAAAGCCCGCAAGCGATGCTTGCGGGCTTTGCGTTTTCGTCAATGCCGGAGCATTGCCAGGAAAAGTGGGAACCGGTTTTCCGTCCGGCAATGCGACCAGAATTATTAACGCGAGTAGAATTCCACGATCAAGTGCGGGTGCATCTGCACGGCGTACGGCACATCGGCCAGCTTGGGCACGCGCAGCAGCTTCGAGGTCATCTTGCCGTGATCGACTTCCACATAATCGGGCGTGTCGCGTTCGCCGCTCTTGGAGGCTTCCAGCACCAGCGCCATTTCCTTGGCCTTGGGCGAGAGTTCCAGCTGGTCTGTCGCCTTGACCTGGTAGGAAGCGATGGTGACGCGGCGGCCATTGACGCGCACATGGCCATGGCTGACCAGCTGGCGGGCGGCGAACGGCGTCGGCACGAATTTGGAGCGATAGACCACGGTGTCCAGACGGCTCTCGAGCAGGCCGATCATGTTCTCGCCGGTGTCGCCGGGACGGCGCGACGCGTCGGTGTAATATTTGCGGAACTGCCGCTCGGTGATGTTGCCGTAATAGCCCTTGAGCTTCTGCTTGGCCTGCAGCTGCGTGCCATAGTCGGAAAGCTTCTTGGCGCGGCGCTGGCCATGCTGGCCCGGACCATAGGAGCGCTTGTTGACCGGGCTCTTCGGGCGGGCCCAGATATTCTCGCCCATGCGGCGGTCGAGTTTGTATTTCGAACTTTGGCGCTTGCTCATCGGTCTCTTTCGGGTTTCGTCAGCCCAGGATTCTGGAAAGGCGGCGCACTATATGCGGCGAAAACCCGAAGTCAAACGACCACAATTTACGGTTGAGTGTGACTTTTCTATACTAGCAAAAACAATGGCTTAGGCCACGGCTCGCCGCGCTTTGGGCACTGGTACAGTTTGCCCGAATCCTGAGATTGCGGGGGTTTGGGGCCGGCGCTAGGGTTCCGCCATGGCCAAATCCATTTGGTATCGCAGAAGCCCGTCTGGCCTTTACACCATAGTCGGATGGGGCTGGGTTGCAGCAGCCGTTTTAGGAGCCGTTTTCCTTGTCTGGGGATGGTTTGCCGCCGACGTGATGCACTGGCCATTTGAATCCGTGATTATTGGCGGTGGAGTACTCATGTTTAGCGGCATAGCGCTGTTCGCATTGCACACCGAAGAAACGCGATAATGCCTAAAGGACCCAAGGCTAGAAGCGCGCCTTTGGGATGTTGGCGATATTGTGAAGTTGATTGAAGAATGGGAGCGGACCCGCGTTGAATAAGGACACAGCTCAAGTTGTTGGCCTCGGATTTTTCGGCGTCGTTGTGTTTGTTGTCTTTGCTGGCAGCGATTCGTCTGCGCCCCATGCTTATTTTGCGTTTGGTTTGCTCCTGGTAGCGGCAGCTATCATTCAATCGGTCACAGGTAAAATTCTTCCTTATCCCGGCCGCCCTGTTGAACGGGATAGTGAACCAACGCGTTTCTGGTTATCCACCGCTGGCATATTTGTTTTCGGCGTTGGCTGCCTCGCTTGGGCGCTTCCCCAGATAGACCGCATATTGTCGATACCGCGCGTCTTACAACCCTAGGTCAAACTGTAACAGTGCCGTGCTTTGGGCACTGGTACAGTTGACCTTCAGCCCGGATTGTCCGTCGCGCCCCTCGGACATAAGGTGAGGCCATGCACCACGTCATTTCCACTTGGCACATCTTCACTTTGCTGGCGCTAGCAGCCATTTTGTTTGGCGGTATGCGGCGCGGCTGGTTTGGGCCGTTTGATGGCGGCCCTCGTGCCTGAAGGACCTCGCGGCCAGAAGCGCCTGTCGCGTGCCTAGCAGATCGTGCGCCAGCGTGGAGCCGCGAGACGAGCCATGACAGTACCGATCCCGGCCAACGAATGCGGCGACTGCTTCGCCTGCTGCCAGGCGCTTCCCATCACCCAGCCAGAACTGCAGAAAAAAGCGGGCATATTGTGCCTGCATCACAATGGCGGCCGGCATGGCTGCACCATCTATGAAACACGTCCCACTGTCTGCCGCGGCTTTCTCTGCGGCTGGCGGCTGGTGCCGGAGCTTGGCGATAGCTGGCGGCCCGATCGCAGTGGCATCCTGCCGGTGCTGGTGGAAAAGACCGACGCCCCCGAAAATTACCGCAAGGGCGGGGACGGCTTCAATTTCATCATCATCGGCGGCGAGCCGGCGGTAAGCCGTCCCGCCTTTGCCGATTATGTGCGCACGCTGGTCTCGCGCGGGGTGGCCGTCTATCTGTCGGCCGAGACGCCCAAGACCCTGATCAATCCCTATCTGGAAAAGCTGGCCGCGATACGCGACATGCCGGGCATGAGCGCCATGCTGCTGCACATCTATCGCCTGCACCTGGAGCAGAAAAGGCTTATGCGCCAGGCCGAACAGGCGGCGCAGGGGGCAACCGGGCCTTGACGGGCCGCGCGCCCAGCCCCTACGCAACAAGCACGAAATGTGGCCCCGTGGCGGAACTGGTAGACGCACCGGACTTAAAATCCGTTGTTCCGAAAGGGACGTGTCCGTTCGACTCGGACCGGGGCCACCA
>JAZJZY010000004.1:6826-258878 GCA_040389405.1 Pseudomonadota bacterium
CCGGGGCCACCATTGCACCATTCGGCATTATGTCCCGGACCAAGCTCAGAAGGTCTTGCGCAATTGCAGGAAGATGCGCGCCTGGGAATGGTTGTGCTCCAGCTGGTATGAGGAGAGCGGGGAGATGTCGCGCGGTCCGGCATAATTGAACTGGGTCAGGTCGTACTGATACGGCACGATATTCTGCAGCTTGATCTGCAAATCCAGATCCGGCTTGGGCTTGTAGTCCCAATCGAGCTCGACATAGAGCGGGCGGAACTGCATGTAGTTCACCTGCGCGATGCGGAAGTTCGGCCGCTTGAATGCCGTCTGCATGGTGAGCGTCAAGCTGGAATGCCAGGCCGGGATGTCCTGCAGGAAATTGAACACCAGCTTGCGGTCCTGAACGCCCGAGATCTGGCGGATCTCGCCCGTTACCGGATCCGGCACCGCCGCATCCTTCCAGGTCAGCGACGGCTTGAAGGTGCCGCCGTCCCATCCCAGCCGGTCCAGCGGCATGGACAGTTCCAAATTATAGATATTGTTGGTCGCCTTGGGAATGTTGCCCGGGCCGTCCAGGCCGCCACCGATGGGAATGAAATCGACCAGATCGGTGATGTTCTCGCGCGTGTAGCTGAGCACCAGCGCGCCCTTGTCCCAGAAGTGATATTCGAAATCGCCTTCGAACTGCCAGCGTTGATCCGGCTTCAATCCCAGATTGCCCGCGCTGATGCCATTGGAAGAAAAGTTGCTCGAAGCGATGAAATTGTCGAAATCGAGCTGGCCCACGACCTTCTCGGCGCGGGCGCGCAGCTGCATATTCGGCAGCGGCGCCCAGCTCAGCAGCACACGCGGCTTGATGAAGGAAAAATCACGCGCCGGGACGCCCTGCGCCGAAATGGTGGAAAATTCGAAGCGCGTGCCCGCTTCCAGCGACCAGTCGGACGCGAATTTCCAACTGGCCTGGATGTTGGCCTCGCCGCGCTTTTCATTGACCTTGGGATCGCCTGCCGGCAAAGCGATGCGCGCGCCGCTGGATATGAAGCTGGAATGGCCATCCAGCGTGTTGTAGTCGGCTTCCAGCCCGCCTTCGAGTGCAAGAGTCGGCGAGGGCCTATAGCGCACGGTGCTGCGCAGAATGGATTCGCTGGTGTCGGCGGCCGATGTGAAAGTCTGATTGACGCCGCTGGAAATCGAGGCGTTGAAATATGCATTCCGCTCCAGGCGCTGCAGCCCCACCAAAGTCAGTTCCACCGCGCCGAAGTAGCGATCCCAGTTGGCGCCTGCTTCGGCGCTGCGGATATTGTGGCTATAGGGAAAGCTGGCCGCGGCAGGCGCATCATAGAAGACCGCGCTGTTATAGTTGGTCTGCTGCAATGTGAGATTGGCGGTGAAAGCACCCTCCAGCACCGGACGCGACAGTGACGCGTTGAGGCCGTAACCCACTTTCTCCGCGCCCCGGTGATGCGCCGCATCGATCACAGTCGGCTGGCCCGGCACAGATAGATAGCGGGTGCCATTACCGGCGGAATCGTCGTCGATCTCATTGATACGAGACACCCGCAGGCCATACGTGTTTTCGCCTACGTGGCTGTTGAACTCGACGCTGGCGGCGGGGCCCTGATGACCATCGCCATAAATCGTATCCGCCAGGGTGGCTATCACATGCGTTTCGTCGGCCCGTTTCAGGATGACGTTGGCCACCACCGTCTGCCCCTGCATGTCGATGCCCGGGGCGCTGCCGCGAATGATTTCAATACGCTCGACGCGCGAGCGGGGAATGCGATCCAGAACAGAACTCAGCGTGTCGGTTTTCGAGCTGGGACGCACGCTGTCGATCAGCACATTGCCGCTGGCCGCTCCGAAGCCGCGCTTGGTCGTGTCGGTGTCGATGAAAACAAATCCCGGAACGCGGGTGATCATGTCGCGCACGGTGTTGAGTTCGATGCCGTCGAAATAACTGAGCGGGTAAACCAGAACCGCACCCTCGTCCGCCGCCTTGGCTGACGGACTTCCCAATCCGAAGACCAGGACCGTCACCAGGCTCGCCAGCAAGCATCTGAATATAAACAACATTTCTTTTCTCCTTGCCGTCTTGTCTAATGGCTAGTACAAGGTAGCTTGTGACGCAAGATACCTTGCTTGGCCTAAGACCGCAACAGAAATCGAAAAGTTTTTGCATCGGTTTTTGCAAAGCACGGACTTTCTTCCCCCGCATGGCGAAGCCATTAGCGGGGGAAGATGTCTTCCGAAGGCTTGCCCTGAGGAAGACAGATGGGGGAAGTGCTAGAGAACCGCTTCGATGAGGCGCGGGCCTTTGTGTTTCATCGCGTCCGCAAATACGCGGGCGAATTCGGTGCAATCCTGTACGCGTTCCGCTTCCACGCCCATGCCGCGCGCCAATGCAACCCAATCCAGATCGGGATTGCCGATATCGAGCATCGACAGCGCCTTGGGTCCGGCATTGCCCGCGCCCACCCGCGTCAGCTCGATGTTCAAGATCGCATAGGAGCGATTGGCGCAGATCACGGTGACGACATCCAGCTTCTCGCGCGCCTGCGTCCACAGCGATTGCAACGTGTACATCGCGCCGCCATCGCCGGAGATGGTGACGACTTTTCTGCCCGGTGCCGCCATCGCGGCGCCCGTCGCCACCGGCAACGCCTGGCCGATGGAGCCGCCCATCAGATAAAGCATGTCATGCGGTGCGGCGCCGGGCAGGAATTTTGTGAGGCCTCTGCCGGTGGTGGCCGCTTCTTCCGAAATGATCGCGTTCTCCGGCAACAGCCGCGCCACGATCTGGCCCAACGTCATCGCGTCCAATTCGCCTTGCGGCAAGGGCGAGCGGTCCAATTGTGCAACGATGCTTTCTTTCGGCGCGCCGATGGCGGCGGCTACGGCCTGCAAGGCCTGGGCGCCATCCTCATGCGGATGCGACAAGGTGATGATCTCGCAGCCTTCCGGCGTGACCCAGCTGGGTTTGTCGGGATAGGCAAAGAACGTCACCGGCGGCGGCGCGCCTACCAGGATCAGTTGTTCGAGCCCTTGCAGGCTTTCAACAATGTCTTCCGCGAAATACGGAATGCGCTCGATCGGCGAAAGACCGGCGCCGCGGGTGATGCGGGGCGTGAAGAAATCCTGGGCCACTCGGGCCCCGCTTTTGGCGGCGATGCGCCCCGCCAGCTGCACGCCATCCCGCAACAGGGCCGGGCCGCGCATCAGCAGCATCGTGCGCTTGCCGTTGCGCAAGGCGCGCGCCGTCCGGTCGATGGCCGCGTCGGATACCGGCGCCGGCGGCGTCACCGGAAGCGGTGCGGATGGTTCTTCCGCTTCGTCCCAGGCTGAATCGGCTGGAAGGATCAGGGTGGCGATCTGTCCCGGCGCAAGCCGCGCCGCCGCAACGGCGTGAGCCGCGTCCGATGCGGCGACTTTGGCGCTGGCGGCGGACCGAAGCCAATGCGACACCGGACGGCAGATGCCCATGATGTCGGACATCAGAGGCGCGTCGTAGCGATTGTGCCAGCTGGCATGGTCGCCCACGACGTTGACGACCGGCGTGGCGGCGCGCCTTGCATTGTGAAGATTGGCGATGCCGTTGGCGAAGCCGGGCCCCAGATGCAGCAGGGTGGCGGCAGGCTTTCCCGCCATGCGCCCGTAACCGTCAGCCGCCCCGGTGACCACGCCTTCGAACAGGCACAGCACGGCGCGGATCGGGCTTTTGTCCAGCGCCGCCACGAAATGCATTTCGGAGGTTCCGGGATTGGCAAAGCAGGTATCGATCCCGCCGGCCGCCAATGTCTGCACCACGCTTTCGGCGCCGTTCATGGGTTCCCCTTTTTTTCAATCCTGGGCGTGCCCAAGGGAAAAAGCCAGAATCAAAAAAATCATAAAAAGAAAGGCCGCGCCTTTTCACGGGCACGGCCTTTCGCATTGTCGTCGCGAGAGGTGCGCGGTTACGCGCGGACCCCGCCGGAAGCGAGAATCCAGTTCGCGGCACCCTGTACGGAATGACAATGAGACACTGGATCACCTCCTTTTCTTGATGGTTGCCCGCGCAATATAGGCACGGCCGGGCCGCTTGATAAGTCCCCCGCGGCCATGAAACGATCCGCGCGGGAGAATGAATGTGGAGCAGATTTCAACCGACTGCGTGATCGCCGGCGGCGGTCCCGCCGGCATGATGCTGGGGTTTCTGCTGGCCCGCGCCGGGGTGGATGTGACGGTGCTGGAAAAACACCGGGATTTCCTGCGGGATTTTCGCGGCGACACCGTGCATCCCTCCACATTGCAGATCATGCATGAGTTGGGGTTGCTGGAAAAATTCCTCAAGCTGCCGCACACCCGCATCACCACAGGCAATCTGGAGATCGGCGACCGGCGCTTCATCATCGGAAATTTCTCCCGTCTGCCCACCATCTGCAAATTTATCGCCCTGATGCCGCAATGGGATTTTCTGGATTTCATCGCGGGCGAAGCAAAAGCCTTTCCGAACTTTCATCTGCGGATGGAAACCAGGGCCGACGATTTGCGCATGGAAAACGGAGCCGTCACCGGCGTGGCCGCGACGGGGCCGGAGGGGCCGCTCACCATCAAGGCCGGGCTCACCGTCGCCGCGGACGGACGCACATCCACCCTGCGCGACAAGTCCGGCCTCGCGGTCGAGGATCTGGGCGCGCCCTTCGATGTGCTGTGGCTGCGGTTGCCCGTGCTGCCGGGCGATCCTGCCGATTTGATCGGCAAGGTGAAGGGCGGTCAGCTTTTCGTGATGATCTATCGCACCGACTATTGGCAATGCGCCTATCTCATTCCCAAGGGTGGCTTCGAAACCATCAAGGCTGATGGCCTGGCGAAATTCCAGGGTCGCCTGAAAGCAATTGCCGGGTTCGCCGCCGGCCGGATCGATGATGCGATCACGGATTTCGACCAGGTCAAGCTGCTCACCGTGACGGTGGACTGCCTCAAGACTTGGGCGCGGCCCGGCCTGGTCTGCATCGGCGATGCGGCGCACGCCATGTCGCCCATCGGCGGGGTCGGTATCAATCTTGCGATCCAGGATGCGGTGGCGGCGGCCAATCTGCTGGGCCCTGCTTTGCAAAAAGGCGCGCCCGATCTGGCGACATTGAACACGGTGCAGGCGCGCCGCGAATTTCCCACCAAAGTGATCCAGGGTTTTCAGGTTGCGGCCCAGAACCGGATCCTGGCGCCCACTCTGGCCTCGATGCAGACGCCAGAGCCGCCTTTGTTCGTAAGAATCCTGAACGCCTGGCCCTGGCTGCAGCAATTCCCCGCCCGCTTCATCGGCATGGGCGTGCGGCCGGAGCATGTGACGCTGCAAAAAACTCAGTAAATCTGCGCGAGGGATTTTGCGGCGTGAGCAGGAGCGTCGCGCGGAGCGTGCGTTAGCACGTGAGCACGCGCGACGAACTCACGATGCAAAAGACCCGCGCAGGGTCACATTTGCATCGTCCAGCCTTCGACAGCCATAGCGGCTTGGCGTACCGCTTCGGTAAGAGTCGGATGCGAATGGCAGGTGCGGGCGATATCTTCCGACGACGCGCCGAACTCCATCGCCAGCACGGCTTCCGCCAGAAGATTTCCGGCTTCCGGGCCGATGATGTGGCAGCCCAGCACCTTGTCGGTCGTGGCGTCGGCCAGGATTTTCACAAAACCATCGGTCGCCGCGATGGTCTTGGCGCGGGCATTGGCGGTGAAGGGGAATTTGCCGACTTTGTACTTTATACCGGCGGCGACCAGCTCTTCTTCGGTCTTTCCCACCGTCGCCACTTCCGGGAAGGTGTAGACCACCGACGGGATCGCGTCGTAATTCACATGGCCTGCCTTGCCGGCAATCAGTTCGGCCACCGCCACGGCTTCGTCTTCGGCCTTGTGCGCCAGCATCGGGCCTTCGCGGCAATCGCCGACGGCATAGATGCCCGGCACATTGGTCTTGTAGTGATTGTCCGTGACAACGCGGCCGCGCTTGTCCAGCGCCACGCCAACCGTGTCCAGGCCGAGATTGTCGGTGTAGGGACGCCGTCCGATGCTGACCAGCATCACATCGGCCTCAATCACGCTCTTCTCGCCGCCCGCGGCCGGTTCGACGGTGACGGCGAGGCCGGTCTTCTTTTTCTCGACGCCGGTGACCTTGGTGGAAAGCTGGAACGTCATGCCCTGCTTGGCGAGGATGCGCTGGAACTGTTTGGAGACTTCCAGGTCGATGCCCGGCGTGATGCGGTCGAGAAATTCGATCACTGTCACTTCGCTGCCCAGCCGCTTCCACACCGAGCCCAGTTCCAGCCCGATCACGCCCGCGCCCACCACCAGCAATTTCTTCGGTACCTGTTTCAGCGCGATGGCGCCGGTTGAAGACACGATCTGCTGCTCGTCGATGGTGACGCCCGGCAGCGGCGCAACGTCCGAGCCGGTGGCGATGATGATGTGCTTGGCGGTGAGGCTGCGCACTGCACCGTCCTTGCCCTTCACTTCGACTTTTCCGGGCGCGGTGATGCGGGCTTCGCCGACAATGCCTTCGACCTTGTTTTTGCGGAACAGGAATTCGACGCCCTTGGTGAGCTCGCCCACCACCTTGTCCTTCTGCGCCATCATGGCGGGCAGATCGAGTTCGACGGTGGCCTTGATGCCTAGCTTGGCGAAATCGGTATGGGCTTCATGGAAGCGCTCGCTGGCATGCAGCAACGCCTTGGACGGAATGCAGCCGATATTCAGGCAGGTGCCGCCAAAGGATCCGCGCTTGTCCACGCAGGCGGCGGTAAGGCCAAGCTGGCCCAGACGGATGGCGGCATTGTAGCCGCCGGGGCCGCCGCCGATGACGATTGCGTCGAAATTGTCAGCCATGAGTGAGCCCTGAAAGTGTGGTCGTTAAATAGGGATGATTTGCGGGCGGGACCATAGCCAAGCCGCACAGCCGCGCAAACCGCCATTCCGACAGTCGGGGCTGCTATTCCCCTGCTGGTGCTGGGGCCATTTTCGCCCCTTCGATCGATGCCGCCTGCTCTTTCAGCGCCGGATCGGGGAAAACCAGTTCCACCACCGTCCCGACGCCCGCCTCCGAGTGTACCGACGAAACCCCGCCCAGCTGGGCGCCGAAAGTACGGATCAGGCGCGAGCCCACGCTTTTTCCGGTCTCGTCCATGGCAAAGCCGATGCCGTCATCGGCGATGGAAAGCTTGAGCCGTCCCGCGCCGCTCGGCGACAGGCGGACCTTGATCACGCCCCGCTTCTGGAGCGGATAGGCATGCTTGAAGATGTTGGTCAGGGCCTCGACCGTGAACAGCGCCAGCGCCACGGCGATGCCGCTGTTCACCACCATATGCGGCACATCCACTTCGACACGGACATGCTCGGTGTCGCCCATGCCTTCGCCGATCTGGCGCGACAATTCGTCGAGCAACTGCTTGAGGTCCAAAGTGGACTGGTCTTCCAACTCGTTGAGGATCCGGTGCACCAGCGCCAGCGCATTGATGCGCATCTGCGCCTGCATCAAGGCTTCGCGGGCATGCACGTCCTTGACCTGGTTGGCCTGGATCGAGAGCAGGCTCATCACGATCTGCAGATTGTTCTTCACCCGGTGATGGATTTCGCGGATCAGTGCGGTCTTGAGATTGACGGATTCGCGCAATCTGCGGTCGCGGTCCTGGATGCCGCCCGCCATCTCGCTCATCGCTTCGCCCAATTGCTTGAACTCGGTCGGTGCGTCGGCCAGGTCGGGGCGGATGGTGTAATGGCCGCTGCGATAGGCGATGGCGATGCGGCGCAGATAGAAAATCCATTGCGTCACCTGCCGGTCGGTGGCGAACCAGATCGCGATCCAGGCGAACAGGATCATCGCGATCGGCAGAAGAAAATCGATGCCGACATGGACATAGGTCTGGCCGAACAGGCGGTCTTCCTGTTCGGCGAAAGCCACGAACAGCGTATTGCCCAAAAGCGCGGTATTGCCGAAGCGCCAGGCCCGGCCGGCCTGATAGGCATCGAGCGAAACCCCGTCCGGGAATCCGGCTTTCATCGCCGCCGCTGCAATGCCCGGCGCCACGCTTGCATTGTTGGTGGCGAGGATGGCGCCATTGCGGTCATAAACCACCGCCACCGCGCCCTTGGGCAAAGGATGGACCCTGAGCAGATAACCGAACCATTGCGCGTCGAGCGTGATCGCCAAACTTCCGTCGAAGCTGCCGTCCGCCTTGAGCAAAGGCAGCTGAGTGCCCACCACCGGACGGCCCGATGCCTGACTGATGGTGCGCGTGCCCACCACCACGCCCTTGGCGGCTTTCACCTGGGCGAAGACGGGAAATTTTGCGATGTTGATGCCCTTGGCCAGCGGCACCGCCGAACAGACAAAGATGCCATTGGCATCGATACGGCTGAGATTGGTGAAATAACTGACGCCGATCATCGCGTCGGCCAGGATCCCGTCGCAATTTCCGCTCATGTCGCGGACATCCTGCAGCGACCCCATGGCGCGCAAAATCTGCTCGCCCGCGTTCAAGACTTCCTGCTGATTGGCGGCGGTGGCGCGGGCGGACTGGATCAGCTGGGCGCGCACATCCTCGGTGTCGCGCTTCACCCGTTCGACACCCTGGAAGATGCTCACCGCCACCACCGGCAAGAGTGCGATGGTGATGATCAGCAGCAACCGGCGGCGCAGTGTCCAACCGGGATCGCTTACCGAAGGATGCTCGGCCTCGGTGGAGCTATTTGGGGCGGCGTTTTCCACCGGCGTCCCCTGATGCGGGCGGGGCAAGCCGGTCCAACTGCGCCATGATTTCACGGGCGGCATCTCCTTCGGCAGGCCGCTGTACGCCTTCGAGCGTATCATTGCCGTCGAGGATTTCCATTAACGCCTTGCGCGCGCGCGCGACACGACTTTTGACGGTGCCGACTGCGCATTTGCAGATCCCGGCTGCGTCCTCATACGAGAAGCCGCCCGCACCGACCAGAATCAGGGCTTCGCGCTGCTCGTCGGAAAGAACCCGCAAGGCCCTCGCCGTGTCGGACAATTGGGCGGAGAAGATCTGATCTTCGCCGCCGCCGGGAATGCGTTCGGCCGCTTCCTGATCCCAAGGCGCCTGACGCCAGGCGCGGCGACGGTCCGAATAGAATTGGTTGCGCAGGATCGTGAACAGCCAGGCCTTCAAGTTTGTGCCGGGGATGAAGGTCGAACGGCTCTGCCAGGCCTTGACCAGGGTCTCCTGCGCCAGATCGTCGGCGCCTTCCTGGTTGCCGGTCAGCGAGCGGGCAAAAGCACGCAGGAACGGAATCAGAGCCAGCAATTCGGTCTTGAAGTCGCCGTCGCCGTCGTTTTTGCCGGTTTCAAAATGCGCGCGGGCGGGTGAAGCAACCATTACGACACCTTCTTGCCCGGACGGGCATCCTCGGCGTCGTCGATGCGGCGCAGCAAATCCATAAAATCGTCTGGAACGGCCTCCTGGGCGACATCGTCATACATGCGACGAAGCTCGCGCCCTATGGCCCGCTGGCGGGCACGGATGGCGCGGGATTTCTCGTTGGGTTTTTCCTCGGACACGGCGTTATCCCATGACATATGACGACGAGCACTCCGTTGGCGTAATATTCCCGCCGGTTTCGCGCCCCATACGCTTCCAAACGCCTCCTGTTTGGAAAGGTTCCGGCCCCTATGGAACTTTTTGGGCTGGCGGGAATTTCCAATTGGCGCTTTTCTCAACGCCGAAGGAGCCTTTCTCATGAGCATGACGCAAACCCTTGCGCCACACCTGCCCTATTTGCGCCGCTATGCCCGGGCGCTGACAGGTTCTCAGGCCTCGGGGGACGCCCATGTCCGGGCGTCTTTGCAGGCCTTGCTAGAGGGAGACGAGAGCCTGACCGAAGGGGTTCCGCCCCGGGTCGCCCTGTACCGGCTGTTCCATGCCATCTGGGAATCGGGCGCTGAACATTATGACGATGTCGATGGCGGAAAAGGCCCGGAAAGCCGGCTGAAAGCCCTGTCCGCCTCCAAGCGGGCGGCTCTGCTCCTGACCGCGGTCGAAGCCTTCAGCCCCGAGGAGGCCGCCTTCATCATCGACGAAAGCCCGGAAGAGGTGGAAACCGCCATTTTGGATGCCCAGAAGACCATCGACGGCCAGCTGGCCAGCAGGGTCCTGATCATCGAGGACGAGCCGATCATCGCCATGGACCTGGAAAATCTGGTCACCGAACTGGGCCACCAGGTGGTCGCCATCGCCGCCACCCGCGACGAGGCCGTCGCCAAGGCCAAGTCCGAGCGTCCCGGCCTGGTATTGGCCGACATCAATCTGGGCGAAGGCGGCTCGGGCATCGATGCGGTCAACGAAATCCTGGCTTCGTTCGACATTCCCGTGATTTTCATCACCGCCTATCCCGAGAAACTTTTGACGGGCGAGCGGCCGGAGCCTACCTACCTGATCGCCAAACCGTTTTTGCCGGAGACCGTGCAAGCGACGGTGGGCCAGGCACTATTTTTCCACCCCGTGGCGAAACAAGCGGCTTGAAAACCGGTTATCATTTTTGAGTCATTGGAGAATTTGACATGGCCGCCAAGAAGAAAACTGCTGCCGTCGCGATCGACACGCGCCTGACCCAGCTTCGCAATGATTTCGCGGCGCTGCAGGACGACATCAAGGGACTGGCGGGCGATGTCGGCACGGTGGCGTCGGATCGCGCGCATCTGGCGATGCGCTCGGCCGAGGACGTGGCCGACCGCGCCATGCGCCTGGCCGAGGAAGCGGCGCGCGAGGCCAAGGTGATGGCCGGCGAATTCCGCGACGAGGCCGAGGAATGGGCCGAAGAGCATGCCGAGGATCTGCGGGCCCAGGTGCGCGAGCAGCCCCTGACCGCATTGCTGATCGCCGGCGGGATCGGCGCCTTTCTGGGGGCGATATTTCTTCGCCGCTAATTCCCCTGCCACCAATTCCCCTATAAGAAGCGCTGACGTAAGCTTCTCTCCGCAACACGGGCTTTTTATGAGCCTTTTGGGGGTTTCATGTTCGCGCGCCTGAGCGCAAAAGCCGTTCTGCTGGCAGCCGGCGTCGCGCTGGTCTTTTTCGGCGTCGGCCTGATCGGCCTTGGCATCGCGGCCAGTCTGGAACCGTTTGTGGGTGCTGCCTGGGGCGACGCCATTACCGGGGCACTGTTTCTGTTGCCGCCGCTGATCTGGGCGCTTGCCATCATCAGCGCGCGTCCGGCACGGCCCGCGCCCGTCGATACCGGCTCGCGTCAGATCATGACGGCCATCATCGCGGCACTGGCCAAGGAAACGCCTTGGATCGCTGTCGTCGGCGCGGGGCTTGCCGGTGCCGCCAATCTGTTTCTCAACCGCAATAAAGCTGGAAAATAATTTCCCGATGCCCGTCCCGGGGAACCGGGAACCTCGCATGGACGTTCTTTTGAACGTTCGCATACGAGGAACTACCGATGTTGGGTTGGGCTTTGACGTTTCTTCTTCTGGCGCTGGTCGCCGGGTATATGGGCTTTTTCGGCTTGGCCGGCATGGCCGCCACCATCGCCAAACTCCTGCTGATCGTTTTCGTCATTCTCCTGATCGTCAGCGCTTTTTCCGGGGCGTTGCGCGGCAGGCCGCCCATTTAAGCGGGGTAGATCATGCGCATTCCCACCCGCATCCAGGAACATCCCATCGAAGCGGCGATTGCCAGCCTTTTGCTGCTGGCCGTGCTGTTCGGGTCGGCGGATTTCAAACCGTCACCGGCTGAAACCCCGCCCAATTCGATGGCGCAAAAACTCTAAAAAAATTTGCGAGGACCCGGAACCCAATTCCGGGTCCTTCGTTCTTTTACCGAGCGGACGTCCGATCCGGAACGCCCCCAGCCCCTTCGACAGCCCGCTTCGGGTGTCCGCTCTCTTCCCCAAAAATCCGAAAAAGATCTTTCCAGTCAGGGGCTTTTGCCTTCGACGGGGCTTAAAGGCGCATCCAGCAGATAGACCCAATAGCGGGCGGCATCATGGCCGCGCGAAATGTCCGGGAGGGGTTTGATGCGGTCAAAATTCCCCATCAAGGCAGAATTGAACTTGCGTGTCTGGTCCGCGAAATAAAGCAACGGTCCGGATTCGAACCGGACTATCGGGGCTTCGAGATAGCGATTGGGCTGATCCACCGCCACGACCGGCAGCGCGGGTTGATAAAAGCGCAGCCAGGCCGTGGTTTCGTAATCACTGGTGAGTACCGCCCGGGCGCCACTCTCCCGCCGCAACACCACAAGCTGGTTTGCGACATCGCGCATGCCCACGCCCAACAACCGCGCCAAGGGATCGCGCTTGAGCGGAATGAGACCGGTGGCGGCCTGCATGTAAGCCAGCAGAAGAATGGCCGCCGCCGTCGGCATGGCCAATCGCGCGCACCAGCCGCGCCAGCCGGGTCCCGGCGCGAACATATCCGCCGCCAGGATCGCCAGCATGGGATAGAGGAAGGCCGGCCAATTGCCTTGCACCCGGTCGTGCAGGGTGTGGATCAGAAAATACGCCAGCGCAGGCGCCATCATTGCGATCAGCAGAAAGCGCGCATCCGCGCGCCGCCGGGCAGCCCAGGCGCCCATGACCGCCAGCACCAGAATGAACGGCGTGGCGAGGCCAAACTGCGCGCCGATGAACTCACCCAGAAATCGCAAGGTGAGATGCCCGCCCGTGACGCGGCCGAACTGGAACGCGAAGGTCATCCACTGATGCTGCGACTGCCACCACAGATTGGGCAGGAAAATCACAAGCGCCAGCACTCCGCCGGCCCATGGCCAAGGTGTTTTCAGCCACGACCTTTCGCGCGGGCTGGCCAGTAGCCAGACCAACGCACCCGCGCCCGCGAACAATCCGGAATATTTGGACAACAGCCCCAGGCCCGCCGCCGCACCGGCCCAAAGCCACCAACGGCCATCCCGTGTCTCCTGGATTTTCGCCAGGCAAAACAAAAACGCGGCGGTGGCG
The DNA here is from genome assembly GCA_040389405.1 of Pseudomonadota bacterium. Taxonomy (GTDB): domain Bacteria; phylum Pseudomonadota; class Alphaproteobacteria; order Micropepsales; family Micropepsaceae; genus Rhizomicrobium. Next base: position 19,751 of record JAZJZY010000004.1, read on the forward strand.
ACAATCGATGGCGTATCGGGTGTCACCGCCAGCATTTCCACGCCGGCCATCAAAGTGAGATTGAAGAGCAAGGCCGCCAGCGCCGCCTTGGCATCGTCACGCAGGATCGCCTGCCCTGCCCGCCACACAAACCAGCTCGCCGCGATCGAAAGAAGGACGCCGCAGAACCGCACGCCGAACTCGCTGTCGCCAAACAGAAGCGTGCCGCTGCGTATCAGGAACGCGATGAGGGGCGGATGATCGTAATAACCCGCCGCCAGATGCCGGGACCAAAGCCAGTAATAGGCTTCGTCGGCGGAGAGCGGCAGCCACGCCGCCATCATCGCGCGCAACACGATCAGCGCCGCAATGGCCAGTCCGGCGTTACGCGGCGAAATCAACGCGCCCGCCACACGAACAGGGTGGACATGGCATAATTCCACAGCGCGCCCATGATCGCGCCCACGGCGCCCGCGACCCACCAGACCTGCCGCTCGGTGTAGAGCCAGGATGCGAGATCGACATTGGTCAGCACGCCCACCGATCCGATCAGGCAGAACAGGACAAAACCCCTGAGCATCGCTACGCCCTTCAGCCGCCGGTCGCGATAGGTGAGTTCATTGTTGAGAAGAAAATTGCTGCTCATCGCCACCAAGGTGGCGATGATTTGGGCGGCGCGGAAATGGTCGGGCATGAACGCCAGCGACAGCCGCAACGCGATCAAATGCACGACCAGGCCCAGGGTGCCGACGATGGCGAAAAAGAGAAAGCGCGGATCGACCAGATCGCCCGTCATCTTGGCCAGCAACAGGCCCAGAAACTCGACTCCGATCTGGGCATTGAACTTGCTCTCGCCGTCGAACCGCGTGCCGAAGACATAAGGCTGTTCGGCGATGGAAAGACGCTCGCCACCCGTGGCGGCGATATCGAGAAGAATCTTGAACCCCACCGGTGACAGGCGTGGCGCCAATTCTTCCAACCGGTCGCGGCGCATCATGAAGAAGCCGCTCATCGGATCGCTGAGATTGGTGCCCACCAGCCGATGGGTGAGTTTGGTGGCCATGCGGGAAATTGCGCTGCGCCGCCCCGAAAAACTTTCGGCGTTGCCACCTTCGATATAGCGAGTGCCGGCGACCAGATCCGCGCGCCCGTCTCTCAGCCGCGCCAGCATCTGGGGCAGGACTTTTTCGTCATGCTGCAGGTCGGCATCCATCACCGCGACAAAGGGCGATGCAGAGGACAGCATGCCTTCGATGCACGCGCCGGCCAGGCCGCGGCGCCCGACGCGGCGCAAACAGCGCACGCGGTTGTCGTCGGCGGCGATTTCCTTCACCGCCCCTGACGTCCCGTCGGGCGAATTGTCGTCGACAAAAATTGCTTCCCAGGCGATGCCGGTCAGCGCGACATCCAGCCGCCGCACCAGCTCGGCGACATTGCCTCGCTCCTTATAGGTGGGAACGACAATGGACAGTTCGGCGCTTTGCATGATTCCGGCCCGAGCTTGACCGGTCTAGGTGACGGGCGCCTGCGCCACAGTCAAGAGTACCCCTCAAAGGCCATCCTTGCCGGGGATCCCCTCAGAGATCGAAAAAACTGAAGTAAATAATCAGACCCGCCAGCACCGCCAGCGCCAGGCTGATGCGCAGCACCCAGCGCACCGTGCCTGTTTCGACCCCCTGACGTGCATCTTGGGCACTGATGTCTTTGTGATTGTCCGCATGATTGTCTGACATCGACATCCTCTCGATCCTATTCCGCCGCATGGTCATTGCGGGCCAGCCGGCGCCGGACTTCCGCGATGACGTCCCCGATCTGCTCCGCCTGCAAGGGATCGGCCTCGCCCGTCCAGGCCTGCAAAATCTCCAACCGTTCGCCATCGTCGAAGCGACGATCGCGCACGACATCTCCCGGCAGCCTGTAAAAGCGGCTGGGATTTGCCTTGATGTCTTCGAGCAGCTTCTTCTTCGCCATGCTTTGCACCTGCTGGGCTAAAGCGGCGTCAAATCCGGCCCATGAGCGCCAGCACCAGAACGATCACCAGGACCAGCCCCAATGTGCCCGACGGGTAGTAGCCCCAGCTGCGGCTGTGGGGCCAAGATGGCCAGGCGCCCAAGAGCAAAAGCAAAAGCACAACGATCAAAATGGTTCCGAGCATCGGTAAAATTCCTTCCGCAACCTGAAAATCAATTACTGCGGAAACTCCCCTGCATGATCACGGTTCCCCTCAAGCCGCCGCTGGCTGCATGGCACCTGACTGGGAAGGGGCATTTACGATGCGGCGCAGCGAAATTGCGCCTCTCTCGGTCCCTGGGGGGTTGATCCGTACGCGGCAACAGCGCGTAATATTGTCTGCACCGCGATACGGTCGTTATACTGCTTTGGGTTTTGGGGAAAAAAGGATGCGCTTGATTCCGTCTTCCTTTGTGGAAAAAGGCTGGCGTGATGCGCTTTCGCGTCTGGAAGCGGGACGGCTGGAATTCATCGCGCCCAATGGCGAGGTGACTTTCGCGGGCGGAAAAAGCCCCGGCCCCAATGCGCGCTTCCACATTCACGACTGGGACGTCATTCGCCGGGTTATGGCGCGCGGCGATATCGGGCTGGGCGAAGAATTCATCGCCGGCAGTTGGGAAACCGACAATGTCGAAAACCTGATCAGCCTGTTCCTGCTCAATCTGGATCACCTTGAGAAATTCTCGGACGGCAATCTGATCAACCGGATGGGCTTTGTGATTCACAATGCACTGGTGCGGCGCAACTCCATCGCCGGCTCGGAACGCAACATCAAGGCCCATTACGATGTCGGCAACGACTTCTATTCGCTGTGGCTGGACAAGAGCATGACCTATTCGTCGGCGCTCTATCACAACACCGACGCGCTCTATGAGGCGCAGCTGAACAAGTATGACCGGATCCTGAGCAAGATCGATAAGCCCCATGCCAATGTGCTGGAGATCGGCTGCGGCTGGGGCGGTTTTGCCGAGCGGGCCGCGGGCGCCGACCATCACGTCACCGGCCTCACCATTTCCCCGTCGCAGCACAAATTCGCCACCGAGCGGTTGGGCGGCAAGGCCGATATCCGGTTCGAGGATTATCGCAAGTCCAAAGGCACCTTCGACCAGATCGTTTCGATCGAAATGTTTGAGGCCGTGGGCGAGCATTACTGGCCGCAATATTTCGCCACCGTGGCCGAACGCCTGAAACAGGGCGGCCGGGCCGTGATCCAGACCATCACCATCCGCGACGAATTGTTCGCCGGCTATCGCAGCCGCAGCGATTTCATCCGCCATTATGTCTTTCCCGGTGGCATGCTGCCGTCCTTGGGACGCTTCCGCGAGGAAGCCGAACGGGCGGGCCTGAAATTCGCGGACGCGTTTTCCTTTGGCAAGGATTATGCCCGCACGCTGCGCGACTGGTCGAACCGCATGCAGGAGAAAAGCACCGAGGTCATGGCGCTGGGCCATGACCAGCAATTCCTGCGCAACTGGCAATTCTATCTGGGCATCTGCGCTGCGTCGTTCAACGTGGCCCGCACCGATGTGGTGCAGGTCGAATTGGTCAACGCCTAAGGAGCATCAGCCAGGAAAAGTGAGAGCCTGCGAAGCGGGCGAGCGGGTTTCCGAGCGGCGCCGGAGGCGCCCATTATGTGATCGGGCGCATCCGCGCCCGGGGCTGTGCGACCAATCAAAATTTAACATCCTGCCGCCGCATCGCGGGTAGCAGCAAAAGCGCCAGCAGGAACAGGCCGCCCAGAATCCACCAGGCTTCGTTGCACGACTGGGTCAGCGCCGCGCGGCGCACCATCGGCTCGATCAGGGTTTGGGTGATCGGATCGACCGGTCCCATCGGGCGATTGTGGAAAAGTTGGGTCGGCAAGCCTGCAAGCACAGCCGCCTTGGGATCGCCCGCCTGCAGCCGCGCCACCAACGCAGCGACATGCCCCGGCGTCCGCTCGTTCAAGATCGTGTCGATCGCGGCGATCCCGATGGCGCCGCCCAGATTGCGCATCAGGTTGAACAGCCCGCTGGCTTCGGCCACCTGATCCTGCGGCCACATATCCAGCGCCAGGCGGGTGGCGGGTAAAAGACAGAACAGCACCGCCAGCCCGCGCATCACCTGCGGCCAGAACAGAGCGTCGAAATCGCTGGTCGTCGTGGTGAAGCCATTGGCGATCAGGCCCAACCCGAACAGCGCGAAGCCGAATGCCGTCAGCAATCGGGCATCGGCACGGGTCTCGGCCCAGGCCGCCACCGGGGCGGTGATCAACTGCGCCCCGCCCGACACCACCAGGATCATGCCGATCGCCAGGGGCGTATGTCCGCGCACCAGGCCCAGGAATATCGCCAGCAGATAAACGGAGCCATAAAGACCAACACCCAACACAAAGCTGAGCCCGCAACCCAGCGCAAACCCGCGATGGCGAAAGCGGCTGAGGTGAACAAAGGGATGCGCCACCGACAGCGCACGATGAATGCCCCAGCCGCAAGCGGCCGCGCAAAGCGCCGAAAGACCCAGCACCGATCCACCTTGCCAATGCTGACGCGGCCCTTCGCTGAGCAGCCATTGCAGTCCCGCCAGAAAGATCGCGAACAACAGCAAGGTGGGATAATCGAGCCGCTTCAGCGCGCCGATGTCGGCATCTTCGGCTTTCAGGGCAAGAAGCACGGTCAACACCACGATCACACCCGGCAGAATGTTGATCAGGAATATCCAGTGCCAGGATTGCGTCTGCGTCAGCCAGCCGCCCAGCAAAGGCCCCAAGGTCGGGGCCAGCAACGCCGCCACGCCGGCCATCGTGGTGGCCAGGACATGATGCGGCCTGGGGATCAGGACAAAGACGGCCGTGAACACGGACGGAATCAGCATGCCGCCGAAAAAGCCTTGCACCACGCGCGCCGCGATCAGAAATTCGAAACTCGGCGACATCGCGCACGCTATGCTGGCAATCACAAATCCCGCCGTGGCCAGCGCGAAAAGAATCCGCAGCGACAAGGCGCGCGTGAGAATGCCTGTGAGCGGGATCGCCACCACTTCCGCCATCAGATAGGCGGTCTGTATCCAGCCCAGTTGCGCCAGCGGAATATGCAACCCGGTCTGGATGGCGGTCAGCGATGACGCCACCACCTGAATGTCCAGCACCGCCATGAACATGCCCAGGCACATGGCGGCGAATCCCAGCCAAAGCACAATGGGTTTCATGCCCAGGTTCACCCGTCTCAATCCAATGCTCGCCTCGCGGCCAAGCCGGTCTCTTCCTCGCGGATGCGCCAGTACAGCACCACCGCATTGACGATGGAAAAAACCAGCGCGACCCAGATCTCGCCAAAGGCCAGCGGCAGTGCCAGGATTTCGCCTGCCACCACCAGATAATTGGGATGACGCACGAAGCGATAAGGCCCCCGCTTCACCAGCGGCACATCCGGCAACGAAATGATGCGCGTGGTCCAGTACGGCCCCAGGCTGGCGATCACCCAGACGCGCGCCGCCTGCAGCAGCAGGAATACCGCGATCCAACCCCAATAGATCACCAGCGGCGCCGGCATCAGCCACAGCACCGCCATCAGCCAGGCCATGTGCAGCAGCACAATGAAGCGGTAATGCCCGGCGCCGATTTCCACCGCACCCCGCGCTTTCAGCTTTTGGGTGTTGCGATTGGCCAGCACCAGTTCGCCCGCCCGTTGCAGGATCACCAGCGCGATAATGGCGTAAGCGATCAGGATCACTTGTTCTCCAAATCTTGGCCGTCCAGCATCAGAAAAGCCGCCGAGAAACCCGGCCCCAGCGCCGTCAGCAATGTGCGCTGCGCCTTGCGCCGCACGTCCATGCGTTCGGCCACGAACAACACCGTTACCGCGGACATGTTGCCATAATCGCGCAGGATGGAGCGACTGTCTTCCAGGCCGCCGGGCGGCAGGTTCAGCGCATCCTCCAGCGCATCCAGCACTTTGGCGCCACCCGGATGACAGGCAAAAGCATCGATCTCGGAAAACCCGATCGCGTTGCGTTGCAAGAATTCATCCAGCAGGGGCCGAAAATCGCTGGCCACCAAACCGGGAATGCTGGTGGCGAAACGCGCCTTCAGCCCGTCTTCGGCCATGTCCCAGCCCATCACATCCAGGGATTGCGGCCAGGTATGCTCACCGGCCGCGCCCAGCACGGGGCCTTCGCCGTCAGTGGACAGGATCGCGCCGGCCGCGCCGTCGCCGAACAGTGCCGTCGCGACGATATTGCTTTTGGAAATATCATTCTTGCGGAAAGTCAGCGCGCAAAGTTCGACCACCAGAAACAGCACCTTGCTTCCCGGCCGGGCACGGGCGAGGTCGCCGGCACGTGACAGACCGATCAGGCCCCCAGCGCATCCCAAGCCAAAAATCGGCAGTCGCTGGATATCGCGGCGCAGCCCCATCCGCTCCATCAGCAATGCATCCAGGCTGGGCGTGGCGATGCCGGTGGTGGAGACCACCACAATGCTGTCGATATCGTCTGTCTTGAGGTTTGCTTCCTCCAGAAGGCGGCGCGTCACCGTCTCCAGCAGGTCGACGGCGTTGTCGATGTACAGCCGGGTGCGATCCATCCAGCCATGATCGCCCAGATACCATTCGATCGGCACGCAGGAGTAGCGGCGCGCGATGCCGGTATTCTCGAACACCGGAATAAGCCGCGCGATGTCGCGCACCTGCGCGAAAAGGCTGCGGGCATATTGGGCCGCTTCGGATTGGGCGATGACATAAGGGGGAACGGCGGACTTCAAGGCGAGCAGGCGGGGATTCATTGATCCTCGTTTACGCAGTAACGCGTGTTTGTTCGGCTCTCACCCCGTTCCTTCATACGTAAAGGATTGCAAAAAGACCAGAATGGTGGCTTGCCATACCCATGCCCGGTGCGGAAAAGCGGCATAAATGCGGCGTTTTGGACAGTTTTGGCATGTTGAAAAGCCATGATTGCGGTTGTAAATCTGGATTGAGTAGGGGCCGGACTTAAGAGGTAAGTTGATGTCGTATGGGAAAATCGCCGCCGCGTCGTTGATCGCGGTCGGGGTGCTGTCGAGCCAGGCTTTTGCGGCTGGGGATCCCGTCAAAGGCAAGACCGTGTTTGCGCGCTGCGCCATTTGCCACAATGTCGAGAAGGATGGCGGCAACGGCGTTGGCCCCAACCTGTTCGGTATTGCGGGCCGCAAGTCCGCCACCGTCGATGGTTTTAACTATTCGGGCCCGATGAAGGGCGCCAACATCGTCTGGAACGACGACAATCTGGCCAAATGGACCGCCGGTCCCGCCAAGATGATCCCGGGCACCAAGATGGCGTTCGGCGGCATCGCCCAGAAAAGCCAGATCGCGGATGTGGTCGCCTATCTCGACACCTTGAAATAAGCACGATGTGGCGCGATGACGCAGCAATGCGTTATTGCGGTGCAGCGTAAACCTAAGAGTTCCTGAACCCGGCATGTTCCGAACGTGCCGGGTTCATTGACATTTACCGATCCCCGCGCCTAGTTTTTGCGCCGCACAAGAGCGAGAAGGGCGAACTTCCGGCCAGGACGTTCCAAAGCCACCCCCAATGGGATCCGATAACGCCATGAAAGTGCTCGTACCCGTGAAGCGGGTGATCGACTACAACGTCAAGGTTCGTGTCAAAGCGGACCAGACCGGCGTCGATCTCGCCAATGTCAAAATGTCCATGAACCCCTTCGACGAAATCGCGGTCGAAGAAGCGGTCCGCCTGAAGGAAAAAGGCAAGGTCAGCGAGATCGTCGCGATCTCCATCGGGCCTGGGCAGGCAAACGAAACCATCCGCACCGCCCTGGCGATGGGTGCCGATCGCGGCATCCTGGTGAAATGTGATGGCGATGTGGAGCCTCTGGCGGTCGCCAAGATTCTGAAGGCCATCGTGGACGCCGAGCAACCCGGCCTGGTGATCACCGGCAAGCAGGCGATCGATGACGACAGCAACCAGACCGGCCAGATGCTGGCGGCGCTGCTGGGCTGGGGCCAGGGCACCTTCGCGCACAAGCTGGAACTGGATGCAGGCTCGGCGAAAATCGAGCGGGAAATCGACGGCGGTCTTCAGACCGTGGAAGTGAAGCTCCCGGCGGTGATGACAACCGACCTTCGTCTCAATGAGCCGCGCTATGCCTCGCTGCCCAACATCATGAAGGCCAAGAAAAAGCCGATCGAAGAAAAGTCGCCGGCGGATTATGGCGTCGACATCACCCCGCGCCTGAAGGTGCTGAAAGTGACCGAGCCGGCCAAGCGCGGCGGCGGCGTCAAGGTCAAAACCGTTGCCGAACTTCTGGACAAGCTCACCGAAGCGGGGGCGATCTGATGGCGTCCCTGGTTCTGGCAGAGCACGACAACAAGACTTTGAGCGACGCCACCGCCAAGACGGTGACGGCCGCTGCGGCGGTTTCCGCGCCCGTGCATGTGCTGGTGGCGGGTCAGGATTGCGGTGCGGTGGCGGATGCCGCAGCCAAGATCGCGGGTGTCGAAAAAATACTGGTCGCCGACGACGCGCTGTATGCGCACATGGTCGCCGAGACCATGGAGACGTTGATCCTTTCCCTCGCCGACAAATATGACGCGATCCTCGCGCCCGCCACCACCAACGGCAAGAACATCCTGCCCCGCGTCGCGGCCAAGCTGGACGTGCCGCAGATTTCCGAAATCCTGAAAGTGGTGAGCGCCGATACCTTCGAGCGCCCGATCTATGCCGGCAACGCCATCCAGACCGTGCAGGCGGCCGCCGGAAAGAAAGTCATTACCGTGCGCACCACCGGCTTCAAAGCGGCCGGCGAAGGCGGCAGCGCGGTCATAGAAAAAATCGCGGCCGGCACCGATCCAGGCACCGCGAAATTCGCGGGCGAAGCCTTGTCGAAATCGGAGCGGCCGGAACTCACCTCGGCGAAAATCGTCATCTCCGGCGGACGCGGGCTGGGCTCGGCGGAGAATTTCAAGCTGATCGAGAAAGTCGCGGATCGCCTGGGTGCCGCCATCGGGGCCAGCCGGGCGGCCGTGGATGCGGGCTATGTCCCCAACGACTATCAGGTGGGCCAGACCGGCAAGGTGGTGGCACCCAATCTTTACCTGGCTATAGGCATTTCGGGCGCTATTCAGCATCTCGCGGGCATGAAGGATTCCAAGATCATCGCCGCGATCAACAAGGATGAGGAAGCGCCCATCTTCCAGGTGGCGGATTTCGGCCTGGTCGCAGACCTGTTCCAGGCACTTCCCGAGATGGATCAAGAATTGGCCAAGCGCGGCCGTTAAACACAAAGGGTGTATCGATGAGTATTCAACGCATCGGCGTCATTGGCGCCGGCCAGATGGGCACCGGCATCGCGCATGTATTGGCGCTGGCGGGCTATGACGTGGTCCTGGACGATCTGAACAAGGACGCACTGGGCAAGGCGATCGAGCGCATCGAGAAGAATATGCAACGCCAGGCCGCCAAGGGCGTGATTTCGGAAGACGTGATCAAGCCGGCCCTGGCGCGCATCCGCACCACCCAGTCGATGGACGATCTGAGGGATCGCGAGTTGGTGATGGAAGCCGCCACCGAAGACGAAGTCGCCAAGAAGAAATTGTTCCAGGAGCTTTGCCCCCGGCTTTCGCCCACCGCGATGCTGGCCACCAACACATCGTCGATTTCCGTCACGCGCCTGGCGGCCTCCACCGACCGGCCGGAACGTTTCATCGGCATTCATTTCATGAATCCGGTGCCGGTGATGCAGCTGGTGGAAGTGATCCGTGGCATCGCCACCGACGACGCAACGTTTCAGGTGGCGCTCGATATCGTCAAGCATGTCGGCAAGACCGCCGCTTATGCCGAAGATTTCCCCGCCTTCATCGTCAACCGCATCCTGCTGCCGATGATCAACGAGGCGGTCTATACGCTGTATGAAGGCGTGGGCAATGTCGACGCCATCGATACGGCGATGCGGCTGGGCGCCAATCATCCCATGGGCCCGCTGCAGCTGGCCGATTTCATCGGCCTGGATACCTGCCTGGCGGTTATGCAGGTGCTTTACGAAGGCTTGGCGGATTCCAAATACCGCCCCTGCCCACTGCTGGTGAAATATGTCGAAGCCGGCTGGCTGGGTAAAAAGACCGGCCGTGGATTCTACGACTATCGCGGCGAACACCCCGTTCCGACTAGATAAGGGCGCGGATCTTTTGCCCGCTGGCGGCGTCGCGCGTGCTCACGTGCTAACGCACGCTCCGCGCGTCGCTCCTGGCCATCGGCCAAAATCTCGCGCGCCGGAAGGTAGCTAGCTGCTCGCAAGGCTCTTGAAATAGGCCACGAACTGCGGCGCGTCCCATTCGGCGGGGCCCTGCGCCTTGGCGATTTCCTTGCCCTTGGGGTCGATCAGCACGGTTGTCGGCAAGCCATAGGCACCGAAGGCGTGCAGCAGCGCCAGTTCGGTGTCCACATAGACGCCCAGTGACTCCACCTTGTGGTCCTTCAGGAAGGCCGACGCCTTTTGCGGCGTGTCATGGCCCACATCGACCGCCAGTACCTTCATGCCGGGCACCGCTGCCTGCAGCTTGACCAGGGACGGCAGTTCCTTGACGCAGGGCGCGCACCAGGTCGCCCAGAGATTGACCAGCACGTATTTGCCTTTGAAATCGGCGATGCTGTGCTTTCCGCCCGCCGCATCGACGAAAACAGCCTTGGGCACGGGCGGCGCCTTGGTTTCCGCCGTCAGGGGCGCCGGAATGGCGGGACCTGCGTTTACAGCCCCTGTCCCGATCCCATATAGAAACCCCATGGCCAAAAGGACGGCGGCGGTTTTTGTCGGCAAGTTCTTCATGAGGCCTCGGGCGTGAAACGGCGATGACGGCGAATAAAATGTGGGGCGGACGGTTCGAAGCCGGTCCCGCCGCGATCATGAGGGAGATTACCCCCTCCATAGATTTCGACAAGCGTCTGGCGGCCGAGGATCTCGCCGGCTCCAAGGTGCATGTGCGCATGCTGGCGGCCGAGGGCATCGTGCCCAAGGAGGACGCCAGCGCGATCCTGCTGGGCCTGGAGCAGATCGAAACCGAAATCGCCGAAGGAAAATTCGTCTTCAAACGTGAACTGGAAGACATCCATCTCAACATCGAAGCCCGGCTGACGGAAATCATCGGTCCCGTTGCCGGCCGGCTGCACACTGCCCGCTCGCGCAACGATCAGGTGGTGACGGATTTCCGGCTTTGGGTGCGCTCCGCCTGCGAACGGGCCGATCGCGGCCTTCTGGAATTGAGCCGCGCGCTGGTGGCGCAGGCCGAGACCCATGTCGCCAGCATCATGCCCGGCTACACGCATATGCAGCCCGCCCAGCCCGTGACCTTCGGCCATCACTTGATGGCCTATGTCGAGATGTTCTCGCGCGACCGGGGTCGTTTCGAGGACACGCGCAAGCGGTTGAATGAATCGCCCCTGGGTGCCGCCGCGCTGGCCGGCACATCGTTCCCCATCGACCGCGACGTGACGGCGATGGGTCTGGGTTTCGCCAGGCCGATGCGCAATTCCATGGATGCCATCGCCTCACGCGACTTCGCGCTGGAGTATCTGGCGGCCTGCACCATCACCGCCGTGCATATGTCACGGCTGGCAGGCGAGCTGGTGCAATGGTCGATGCCCGCTTTCGGCTTCGTGAAATTGTCGGACGCCTTCACCACCGGCTCTTCGATCATGCCGCAGAAACGAAATCCGGATGCGGCCGAACTGATCCGGGGCAAGACCGGGCGCGTGCTGGGCGATTTCGTCTCGCTGGCGACCATGATCAAAGGCCTGATGCTCACCTTCAACTCCGACATGCAGGAGGACAAGGAACGGGTGTTCGACGCCGCCGACACGGTCGAACTGTGCCTTGCCGCGCTGGCGGCGATGATCGCCGATCTCACCGCCGACACGGCGAAGATGCGCGCCGCCGCCGAGCCGGGCTTCACCACGGCCACCGACCTGGCCGACTGGGTGGTGCGGGTGCTGAAGAAGCCGTTCCGCGAGGCGCATCACATTTCCGGCAGCATCGTCAAGCGCGCCGAGGAAATGGGCGTGACCCTGGACAAGCTGCCGCTGGCTGAGATGCAGCAAGTCGAACCCGCTATCACCGAGGCTGTGTTTGACGTTCTGTCGCTGGACGCATCGGTCAATTCGCGCATGAGTCTCGGTGGCACCGCGCCCATGCGCGTGAAGGAACAAGTGCGTTTGTGGCGAGAGAAACTCAGATGAGAAAAATCCTTCTGATCACGATGCTGTCGCTGCTGGCCGCGTCCTGCGGCGTCAAGAATGAGCTGGCCAAGCCGGACGGCACCACCACGCCGAAGAGCCAGAACGATCCCTCGCGTCCGCCCTATCCGATCGGCCGCTGACCCGAGATGAACTTCTTTTCTTATAAAGACGGCATGCTGTCGGCGGAGGAGGTCGCGCTCGACCATCTGGCGGAAAAGGTCGGCACGCCTTTTTACTGCTATTCCAGCGCCACGTTCGAGCGCCACTATAAAGTCTTCACCAGTGCCCTACCCAAAGATTCTTTGATCGCCTTTTCCGTCAAGGCCAATGGCAATCTCGCGGTTTTGAAAACACTTGCGAAGCTGGGCGCGGGTGCCGATGTGGTGTCGGGCGGCGAATTGAAAAAAGCCCGCGCAGCGGGCATCACAGCCGACAAGATCGTGTTTTCCGGCGTCGGCAAGACCATGGACGAAATGCGTCTTGCACTCGAGGAAGGCATTTTCCAGTTCAACGTCGAAAGCGAACCGGAGCTGGAAGCGTTGAATGCGTTGGCGCTGTCCATGTCCAAACGCGCCTCCGTCACCTTGCGCATCAATCCGGATGTCGATGCCAAGACCCATGCCAAGATCACCACCGGCACCTCCGAAACCAAGTTCGGCATTCCCTTTGCCCATGCGCGCGAGGCGTATGCCATGGCCGCCAAGCTGAAAGGCATCGCCATCGTCGGTGTCGATGTCCATATCGGCAGCCAGATCACAGATCTCGAACCGTTCGAAGCCGCCTTTCGCCGGGTGGCCGAGCTGGTCACCACTTTACGCGGAGACGGGCACACCATCACCCGCCTGGATCTGGGTGGCGGGTTGGGCGTGCCTTATATCGAAGACAATCAGCCGCCGCCCGATCCCGCCGCCTATGGCGCGATGGTGACCCGAGTGACGCGTGACTTGAATTGCCGCTTGATCTTCGAGCCGGGCCGCCTGATCGCCGCCAACGCCGGTGTGCTGGTGACGCGCGTCATTTATGTGAAACGCGGCGATGCCAAGACTTTCCTGATCGTGGATGCCGGGATGAACGATCTGATCCGTCCGGCCCTGTATGATTCCCATCATGAAATCGTCCCGCTCAGGGAACCGGAACCTGGCGCGGACCGGATTAAATATGATGTCGTGGGTCCGGTCTGTGAAACTTCCGATCTTTTCGCGGCCAACCGGCCCTTGCCGGAACTCAAATCCGGCGATCTTGTGGCCATCCAATCAGCGGGCGCCTATGGCGCGGTGATGGCCTCCTCCTACAATGCGCGCCCGCCCGCGCCTGAGGTCTTGGTCAGAGGGACGGAATGGGCCATTGTTCGGGCCAGACTGACCCATGAGCAGCTCATCGCCCAAGACCACATCCCCGACTGGCTGGCCGGCTGACGCCAGGGCCCGCCAGGATGCGCGGCTGAACCGCCGCATCGTCATGGCACGGCTTGTTCTGGTGGTGGAACGGGTGGCGCCGGCGCTGTGGCCCGCCATCGGTGTGATCGGGCTTTATTTCGCCGCCGCGCTGTTCGGGCTGTTCACCGTTATCCCCTGGATCGTGCAATCGCTGATTCTGGCCGCCGCCATCACCGCCACCGGCCTGGCGCTGGAGAACGGCTTCCGCGATTTCCACTGGCCGAATTGGCAGGATGCCGCCCGGCGATTGGAGCGCGACAATGCATTGGCGCATCGCCCCATTTCGGAAGCCGACGACCGCCTGATGGCGGGCGGGGCCGATCCGGTGGCGATGGAGTTATGGGCTCGCCATCGTGCCCGCGCCTTGCCCGATAATCTGCGCGTCGCCTGGCCCGATCCGGATTTCGACGCACGCGATCCGCGCCGCTTGCATCTGGTGCTGCTGGTTCTGCTGGTAGCCAGCCTGATCGTGGCGCGGTCCGAGTGGCGCACGCGGCTGATCGGCGCCTTCGAAAGTGGCGCCGCTGCCGGCATCGGCCTGGATGCCTGGGTGGATCCGCCGCCTTACACCGGCATCGCGCCGATTTATCTGCCGGGAAATGAGCAACGGATCATCTCCGTTCCGGCGGGTTCGATCCTCAATCTGCGGGCCCATGGCGCCGATCACGCACCGGGTGTCACCATTGGCGACACACATCCCCCCCGCTTCACAGGCCAGGCCGGCGAATATTCCACCACGGCCAAACTCACGCATGACGGACGGGTGCGGGTGCAGGCCAGCGGCCACCGCATCGGATTGTGGAATCTGCATGTCGTCGCCGACGCATTGCCTGTCATCAGCTTTACCGCCAAGCCGTCCGTGAGCGAGCGCGGTGCGATCAAATTCGCCTTCAAGGCCAGCGACGATTACGCCGTCACCGCCGCCAAGGTGGTGATCCGTCCCCATGGCAAGCCCGGTGCGCCCATCGCGCTGGACCTGCCGGTGGCGCCCGCCAAAACGGTGGCACAGACAAGCTATTCCGATCTTTCCGGTCATCCCTATGCGGGATTGATGGTGGATGCGCGGCTGGAAGCGCGCGATGGTGCCGGCCAGACCGGCGTCAGCAAGACCATCACATTCCGCCTGCCCGAGCGCGTCTTCACCGATCCCTTGGCGCGCGCCCTGATCGAGCAGCGCCAAGCCTTGGCCATAACCGAGACCCGCGAAGCCCGCCGCGCCGTCGCCGACATGCTGAACGCGCTCACCATTGCGCCCGACAAATTCTATGCCGGCCAGCGCGGCGTCTATACCGCGGTTCGTGCCGCCTATTGGGGCATCCGCGCGGCGCAAGTGCCCGGCGATATCGTCCATGTCGAGGACCTTTTGTGGCAGACCGCGATGGCGATCGAGCAGAAAGGCATTCTCGAAGCCGCCAACAATTTGCGCGCCTTGCAGGCGCTGATCTCGGCGGCGATGGCGGCGCATGCACCCCAGCAAGTGATCGATCAGTTGCTGCAGCGCTACAATCAGGCGATGCAGCGTTATCTGGAGGCGATGCGGGAGAATGCCGGCAAGGCGGCACAGGCACCACCGCCGAACGATCCCAATGCCAAGACCCTGGGCTTCGACGATCTGCAGAAAATGATGCAGGCGATCCAGCAACTGTCCGCCAGCGGCAATCGCGAGCAGGCGGCCCAGATGCTGGCAGCGCTGCAGAGCATGCTGGAAAATATGCGCATGTCGCAAAGCGGAAATGGAAAAGGGACCGGGCAGCAGAATACTCAACTCAACCAGGCGATCCAGGAATATGGCGACCTGATGGGCGAGCAGCGCGCCCTGATGGACAAGACCATGCGCCAGCAGCAGGGCAAGGGCGATCCCAAGGACGGCGGCGCACAGGGTCTTGCCAAACAGCAGGACGCATTGCGCCAGAAGCTGGGTCGCTCGCAGCAGAAGCTGGGCAAGATGGGCGACGGATTGGGCAAGGCCGGTCAGGCGATGGAACAGGCCCAGCGATCATTGAACGGCCACGATCTTTCCAATGCGCGCAATGCCCAGGAAAATGCATTGGCGCAGATGCGCGCGGGTGCCGATGCGCTGGCCAAGCAGATGCAGGGCAGCGACCTTGCCGGACAAGAAGGGCAGGAAGATCCGCTGGGCCGCGGTCCCGTAGGGCCGGGCAATGGCGTCAAGCTGCCGGATGCCAATGATCTGGCGCGGGCGCGCGACATCCTGCAAGAGCTGCGCCGCCGGGCCGGCGAGCGCGGCCGTCCGCCGCAGGAGCTGGATTACATCGACCGGCTGTTGCGCGAATTCTGACCCCGCCGACGCGAGCTATACGCAACCAATATAGGGCAACGCGCGAAACTGCCCGGCATCGTCCATGCCATAGCCGATCACGAAATCATCGCCGATGGTGAAGCCGACATGATCGGCCCGCGCCACCGCATCGGCGCGCTGTTTGTCCAGCGCCACCACCACGCGCACGCTGGCGGCGCCCGCCGCTTCGATCAGCGACACCGCCTTCTTGACGGTGCGCCCGGCATCCAGAACGCCGTCGATCACCAGCACATGGCGCCCCGCGATCTGTTCGGAGGGGCCGGCGATCATGGAAATCGCATTGGCGACCCGCTTGTCGCCATAGGAACGCAGCCACAGCATCTCGACCGCCAGATCCACGCCTTCCTTCGACAAGGCCCGCACCAGATCGGCGGCAAAGACAAAACCACCGACCAGGATGGGCATGGCGATATCGGGCTTTTGCGGCGCGGCCGCGATTTCCCGGGCCAGTCCCTCTACCCGGACCGCAATTTCCTCGGCGCTGAAAAGCATACGCGGCAGGGCGCTGTCAGTCATGGGGCGCGAACCGCACTTCCAGATGACGGGCCGCCGCGGGCGGCGTGGAGAGACGGGTGAGAAAAGGCGAAGACTGGCCCGGCTTCAGCGACTGAACATTGGGCGTGAAATTCCAATGATAGATTTCATGATTGTTGGCGTCGCTCAAGGTGACACGGACATTCTGCGGCACCGACAATTCACGCGAACTGCCGTTGACGATATGTCCGGTCACCGCCAGCACCGTCTGGCCGTTCTCGTTTTCGCGCCGGTAATCGACCTTGGCGAAATCGATGCCTTGCGGATTCAGTTTTATGCCCAGGGCCGAATAGACTCCGGCCGATTGCGGCCAGATCACTGAAATCTCCTGGCGGTAACGCATCGCCGAATAACCGATCGCGGCGATCAGCGCGATGAGGCCGATCCAGCCGGCCACCACCGCCAGCATCGCCCCCCGGGCCAAAGGCTCGCTGCGTTCTTCCGGCACGGTGAGGGACGGCGCGAACGCGCGCGTACGCGACACGGACGGCTCGTCATGATGCGGCGGTTGATCGGGCGTTGCCACCACATCGTTTTCCGGCACCGCGACCGGCCCCGGCTGATGCCAGACATGTCCACATTTGGCGCAGCGGACCTGGCGGCCCTGGGGCGGGAATTTCGCCTCATCAGCCTGGTAACGCGTGGCGCAAGCGGGACAGGTGAGAATCATGCGATCGGATCGGCGTTTCGCGGTCGAAAATAGGGGTCGCACCGGATGACCGCAAGGCATCCCGACGCTATGGTCGCCGCATGGTTCGCTTTGAAAATGTCGGCATGCGCTATGGCACAGGCCCCGAAGTGCTGCGCGATGTCAGTTTCGAGTTGGAGGGCGGCTCGTTCACCTTTCTGACCGGCCTTTCTGGCGCGGGCAAAACCACGTTGCTGAAACTGATCTATCTTGCCGAACCGCCATCCCGGGGCCTCATCACCTTGTTCGGGCAGGAACTCGCCACCGCGCGCCGCCGCGAATTGCCGCCGCTTCGCCGCCGCATCGGCGTGGTGTTTCAGGATTTCCGGCTGCTGAATCATCTCTCGGCCTATGACAATGTGGCACTGCCGCTCCGGCTGGCAGGGCGGCGGGACACAGAATACGCCCATGACGTAAAGGAATTGATGTCCTGGGTGGGGCTGGGCGACCGGCTGCAGGCCCGTCCGCCCACTCTTTCCGGCGGTGAGCAGCAACGCCTGGCCATTGCCCGCGCCGTGGTGGCGCGGCCCGACCTGCTGATCGCCGACGAACCCACCGGCAATGTCGATCCCGAAATGGGGGCAAAGCTGATCCGGCTGTTCGGGGAACTGAACCGGCTCGGCACCACCGTCCTGATCGCCACCCATGACCGCGCCCTGATCGAAGCCACCCGGGCCCGCGAGATGCGGCTGGTGGACGGCAAGCTGGTAGAACTGCGCGCGCCTGTGGGAGCCGCCCCGTGAGAGAGATGAGTGCCGTCCTTCCCCGCGATCGCGGTGCCGCGCCGCTGGATTTTGTCATCGCCGTGATGGCATTTCTGGCAGCTCTGGCATTGGGCGCGTCGCTGATCGCCGACCGCGCCACTGAAGGCTGGAGCCACGGCCTTGCCGCCAAGTTGACGGTGCAGGTGGTACCGCCCGACACCGAAGACGCCAAAAAACTGCTGGACCGGGAAACCAACGCAGCCGTCGCTCTGCTCCGTGCCACGCCGGGCATTGCAAGCGCCGCGCCTCTGTCCGACGCTGAGCTCGATGCCCTGGTGGCGCCCTGGGTGGGCCTGAACGGCATCACCAGCGACATTCCCCTGCCCCGCTTGATCGACGCCTCGATCACACCTGGCGAGGACGTAAACGTGGCGGCCATCGTGGCGCAGCTGAAGCGTGTGGCGCCGCACGCCACCCTGGACGATCACAGCCGCTGGATCACCCGGCTCAGCAGCATTGCCGACACGGTGCGCTACTCCGCATACGGAATATTGCTGCTGATCGCCGGCGCCACGGCCGCAGCGGTCTCCTTCGCCACCCGTGCGGGTCTGGACGCACATCACGAAATGGTGGCGCTGCTGCATCAGATGGGCGCGCGCGCCGGGTTCATCGCGCGCGCGATGGAATGGCATTATTTTGTTTCGGCGCTGATCGCAGCGTTTTTGGGCACCTTGCTCGCCGCCCTGTTGTTTCTGGCCGCTGGCGGGTTGGAGCGCTTTGGCGTCGATGCCGTGCCGTTCCTGCCGCCACTGACCCTGGCCTGGTCGGAAATGCCCTGGCTGCTGATGGTACCGACCGTCACCGCGCTGATCGCCTGGGCAACGGCGCGGATATCTGTCCTCTCGGTGGTGCGAGCCATTTATTGAAAGCGCGACAAAGCGTCGTCGAAACCGCCTCACAATCAGGGTTGGTGTGGCAGCTGATTGTGAGGCGGCTATAAAAACGTCGCGCGATCTATTAAGTTTCGGGCCATGATACGGGGCTTTTTCACGGCGATGGTGCTGGTGGCGCTGGCCTATGTGGCCGGCTTCGTGCTGTTCGTTTCGCTGTTGCCGATGACGCCGCCGGAGGTGCCCAAGGCCGATGGCATCGTGGTCCTGACGGGTGGCGGCACACGACTGGACCGCGCCGACGACCTGTTTGAAAGCGGCGTCGGCAAGCGGCTGTTGATCAGCGGTGTGGATCTGGCCACCAGCAAGCAAACCCTGAAACGCCTGGTCCATGGCGGCGCGCGTTTCGATTGCTGCGCCGATGTGGGTTATTCCGCGGAGGATACCCGT
This sequence comes from Pseudomonadota bacterium, assembly GCA_040389405.1. Lineage (GTDB taxonomy): Bacteria > Pseudomonadota > Alphaproteobacteria > Micropepsales > Micropepsaceae > Rhizomicrobium. The sequence goes on from JAZJZY010000004.1 coordinate 38,962, forward strand.
GGCAACGCCCAGGAAGCTGCCAGCTGGAGCCGCAGCCATGGATTTCGCCGCGTGATCCTGGTCACGGCGCGCTATCACATGCCACGCTCGCTGCGCGAATTTTCCACCGCCATGCCCGATGTGACCGTGCTTCCTTATCCGGTTGAGCAGGGCCGCATCGATCTTTCCGGATGGTGGCGTTATCCGCGCACCATTTTCCTGCTCCATCGCGAATATGTGAAATACCTGGCCACTTGGGTCACAACCAGCATGGCGCGGGCATGACGTTCCTGCGTTCGGCTCTGTTCATGGTGTGGTTCCTGCTCCTCACCTTGGTGATGGCGATCATTTTCCTGCCGTTGCTGGCGGTACCGCGCAAGGCGACGGTCCACATGGCGCGCCAATGGGCACGCGCGACGTTGTGGGGTCTGCGCGTCTTCGCGGGAATCAAAGAACGCCAGATCGGCGCGGTGCCGCGCGGCGGCGTGCTGGTGGCGTCCAAGCATATGAGCATGTGGGACACGCTGGCGCTGTACCTGGCGCTGGACGATCCGGGCATCGTGCTGAAGCGTGAATTGCTGCGCATTCCGTTCTACGGCTGGTATCTGGGAAAGGCTGCCGCGATTCCCATCGATCGTGGGGCCGGCGCCGACGCTCTGCGGCGCATGACACATGCCGCCCAGCGGGTGTTGGCCGAAGGCAGGCCCATTCTGATTTTCCCGGAAGGCACCCGCAAGAAACCGGGCGCGGCGCCGGACTATAAGCCGGGAGTCGCCGGATTGTATGGCCTTCTGGGTGTGGCCTGTGTGCCGGTGGCGCTGGATTCGGGCCGCTACTGGCAAGGCTTTACCAAGAATCCCGGCACCATCAGCCTTCAATTCCTGGAAGCAATTCCACCCGGCCTGAAGCGCCGCGATTTCATGCCGCAGCTGGAGCAGCGTATCGAGAGCGCCACCAACCGGTTGCTCGGCCTATGAGCCAGTTGGAAAAAACTTGCGGCCCCTGTCAGGTCTGCTGTGTCGCGCTAAAAATAAAAACGCCGCAGCTGCGCAAGGACGCGCGGATCCCTTGTCCGCATCTGGTCGAAGAAGGTTGCGGCATCTATGAAAGCCGCCCGCCGGTCTGCCGTAGTTTTTTATGCGGCTGGCGGCTGATGCCCGAGCTGGACGCATCCTGGCGACCGGACCGGAGTGGCGTGATGCTGCTGCCGCTTTCGCAAGCGCAGACACCCAAGGCCTATGGCACCGCCGGTCACGGCTGGGTGTTCGTGATGCCGGGCGGAGACAAAGCCATCACGCCCCGGCTGGCGCGATTCATCGCCGCCATGGTGGAGCGCCGGGTGGCGGTGTTCCTGTCGGCGATGACGCCGCGCATTCAACTCAACGAACAACTGGAAGCCGCGGGCGATCTTGATGGCGCGCTTCGCATCCTGCGCCAGACCCATGCCCGCCTCCTCCCGGCCAGCACGGGCAAGGGCATTGGCCGCATCTGGGCGCTTTACCGCGCACAGGTGGATCGGATGCGCGCCATCATGGAGCAGCGGCGGCCATGAAGCAGCGTTCGCCGGCTCCTCCATCCAAATCCTGCGGCGAATGCAATCTCTGCTGCATCGAGCTGCCGATCGAAACGCCGGAACTGCGCAAGCAGGCCCAGACGCCCTGCTCGCATCTCACCGCCAAAGGCTGCGGGATTTACGAGACGCGCTTTCCGATCTGCCGGCAATTTCTTTGCGGCTGGCGGCTGTTTCCCGAACTGGATGCGGATTGGCGGCCGGACCGCAGCGGCGTGCTGATTCTGCAGGTGCCTCAAATCAGCATTCCGAAGATCTATCAGCCCGCGGGCCATGGCGTGCAGCTGTTGATCACGGGCGGCGAAGCGGCCGTCACGCGTCCCGGTTTTGCCGAATATGTTCTCGATCAAGTGTCGCGCGGCGTCGCCGTCTACATGACCGCAACCACCCCCCGCGCCCTGCTCAACGAATATCTGCAACCGCTCGCGGCGCCAGAGAATCTCCCCGCGGCGCGGCGCATTATTCTGCATCTCTACCGGCTGCTGATGGCGGCCAAGGCCGGAAAAGGTTTCCTGGGGATGCTGCCCTATTTCTACCGCCTGCACGTGGAAAAGCAGCGGGCGGGCTTGAAGAAATAAATAACAATTACAATGGTTTACGATAATTTCCCGGTCTTCATAAAACCACCAGGCACCCCATATTAAGAGCCGGTCCATCTCAGAGTGGCACAATCGCCGCCTTTGTGATTTTTAGAGACGTGATGAGCGAATTTTCCCGCCAGATCTGGGACATGAAATACCGCTTCAAGGCGGCTGACGGCACGCCGCTGGACCGCGACGTGGCAGACAGCTGGGCGCGCGTCGCGGCCAGCCTGTCCTTGGCCGAAGCGCCGGAGCGGCGCATTTCGGTGGCCCAGTCCTTTGCGTTGGCGCTGAAGGATTACAAATTCCTGCCCGCGGGACGAATTCTGGCCGGCGCCGGCACGGCGCGCAGCGTCACCCTTTTCAACTGTTTCGTCATGGGCACCGTCCCCGATTCCATGGACGGCATCTTCAGCGCCCTGCGTGAGGCGGCGCTCACCCTGCAGCAGGGTGGCGGCATCGGTTATGACTTCTCCACCTTGCGGCCCAAAGGTGCGCCGGTGGCGGGGGTGGGTGCCGACGCATCCGGGCCCGTCTCGTTCATGGAAGTCTGGGACGCGATGTGCCGCACCATCATGAGCGCCGGTTCGCGGCGCGGCGCCATGATGGCAACCTTGGCCTGCAACCACCCCGACATCGAGGATTTCATCGATGCCAAGCGCACGCCCGGCCGGCTTTCCAACTTCAATCTGTCGGTTCTGATCAGCGACGCCTTCATGCAGGCGGTGGCGGACGATGCGGACTGGACTTTGCAATTCCAAGCCAAGGTCTATCGCACCTTGAAGGCGCGGGCGCTGTGGGACCGCATCATGCGTTCGACTTACGATTATGCCGAACCTGGCGTGATCTTCATCGATCGCATCAACGAGCAGAACAACCTTTCTTATTGCGAGACGATTTCCGCCACCAATCCCTGCGGCGAGCAACCTTTGCCGCCGTATGGCGCCTGCCTGCTGGGCTCCATCAATCTTGCCAAACTGGTGCGCAATCCGTTCGAGGCGGACGCGCATCTCAACCTGGACGCACTGGCGGACCTCACCGCCACAGCGGTGCGCATGCTGGACAATGCCATCGACGTCTCGCGCTTTCCGTTGGACGCGCAGCGCCAGGAAGCCATCGCCAAGCGTCGCATCGGCCTGGGCGTCACCGGTCTTGCCGATGCCCTGATCTTCTGCCGGACGCGCTATGGCTCGCCCGAAAGCGTGGCCTTGATTCAGAGCTGGCTTTCCACCTTGTCCCAGGCCGCCTATCGCGCCTCCATCGAGCTGGCGCGTGAAAAAGGCGCATTCCCCCTCTTCGACGCGGCGGAGTTTCTCATCCGCCCGCATATCCAGGCGTTGCCGGATGATATCCGCGCCCGGCTGGCACAACATGGCATCCGCAATGCGCTGCTGACATCCATCGCACCCACCGGAACCATCTCGCTGTTGGCGGGCAACGTCTCCAGCGGCGTCGAGCCGGTCTTCGCCTACAGCTATACCCGCAAAGTGCTGCAACCCGACGGCGGCAGGCGCGAAGAAGTGGTGGAGGATTATGCCGTGCGCGCTTTCCACGCCCGCTTCGGCAAGGACGCCGCGTTGCCCGATTATTTCGTCAATGCACAGACACTGGCGCCGGAAGATCATCTGGCGGTGCAGGCGGCGGCGCAGCCTTTCATCGACAGCGCCATCTCCAAGACCATCAATGTGCCGGCCTCGATTTCCTTCGATGCCTTCAAGGACGTGTATCTGGCGGCCTATCGCGATGGCTGCAAAGGCTGCACTACTTACCGGCCCAATGACGTGACGGGGTCGGTGCTGTCGGTGGTAGAGCCGCAAGCCTCAATTCCCATCGACGAAGTTGTCGCATCGGTGGGCGATGAACCGGAACTGCCGCTGCCCTTGCCCGCGCCCAAGGAACGGGGCGGCGTGGTCTACATGACCCGGCCGCTGGACCGCCCGGACTCGCTCTTGGGCCGCACCTACAAGATCAAATGGCTGGAAAGCGATCATGCCTTCTACATCACCATCAACGATGTGGAGAAGGATGGGCGGCGGCGGCCCTTCGAGATATTCATCAATTCCAAGAATATGGAAGCCTATGCCTGGGCCCTGGCGCTGACCCGCATGATCTCGGCGGTGTTTAGGCGCGGCGGCGATGTTTCCTTCGTGGTTGATGAATTGAAAGCGATCTTCGATCCGCGCGGTGGTCAATGGATGAGCGGGCGCTATGTTCCGTCCTTGCTGGCGGCGATCGGCGAAGTGATCGAGCGGCATATGGTGGAGATCGGTTTCCTGGGCATGCGTTCGACCCAGATCGCGTCCACGCCTGCATCCTTCGCGGAGAAACTGCCCCGCGAAGGCGTGCCCGCGCATCATTGCCCGCGCTGCGGCGAGGCCAGCTTCGTCAAGCTGGAAGGCTGCGACTCTTGCTTGTCTTGCGGTTACTCGAAATGCGGCTAGCTTCCTGAAATGCGTTATTCCAGCCGCTTCTGGCTTTATGCACCCCTGGTGCTGCTTCTCGCCCTGGCCGCCTGGGTGATGAGCCATTGGTGGATCCTGGCCAAGGACCTGGACCGCAAGCTCACCGCCATGAACGGGCATCAGACGATTCCCGGCATCACCGTGTCATGGGCCAGCAAGACGATTTCCGGATTTCCCTTCCGCGTCGATGTGGTCTTCACCGATCTGCTGGTGCGGGCCGAAGGTCCCCGTGGTCCCCTGACATGGCACAGCGACCGCTTCGCACTCCACGCCCTCACCTATGGCCGCACCCAGGACATTTTCGAGGCCGCCGGACCGCAGACCTTGGCCTGGACCGACGCCGACAACATGCAGCACCAGCTGTCCTTCCTGCCGGCAACCCTGCATGCCAGCGCCATCGCCGGCAGCACCGGCGTTGCCCGCTTCGATCTCGACATGCTGGATGCCGGTGGCAAGGACAGCGATGGCGCGACCTTCACGATCGCCCGCGCGCAATTGCATGTGCGCCACGATCCCAAGACCGATGCTTTGGACCTGATGCTGAGTGCGCTGGAGGTCAAAGCGCCATCGACGCCGTTCGGCGATCACATTCGCAAGCTTGAGATCTACAGCCGCGTCACCCAGGGCTCGGCCTTTGCCCGGCTATTGTCCGGCCGGTCGGGATGGATGGATGCGATCCTGGCGTGGAAGCACCAGGGCGGAGAAATCGTCACGGACAAGGTCGATATCGAATCCAGCGCACTCACCACCAAAAGTGCCGGTCCCGAATTGCAGCCCGGCCTGCGCGCGCTGCTGTTTCCGCTTTACTGATCGTCTTCTTTTATCTGGTCGCGGCCAAAGTTCGGCGCCGCCGAATCCTGGCCGATATCGACGATTGACCGGCGAATGGCGCGGGTGCGGGTGAACAGATCGAACAGCATCTGACCGTTGCCATCGCGTACCGCACGCTGCAGCAGGCTGAGATCCTCATTGAAGCGTCCCAGCACTTCCAGAACCGCTTCGCGATTGTTGAGAAAAACGTCGCGCCACATGGTGGGATCGGAGGCGGCGATACGGGTGAAATCGCGAAAACCGCCGGCGGAGAATTTGATCACTTCGGTTTCGGCGACCTTTTCCAGATCATGCGCCGTGCCCACGATGTTGTAAGCGATCAGATGCGGCACATGGCTGGTCATCGCCAGCACCAGATCGTGATGGCCCGCTTCCATCACTTCCACCTGGCTGCCGCAGCCTTCCCAGAATTGCTTCAGCTTCGCCACCGCGCTCTCGTCCGCGCCGGGCGGCGGCGTGATGATGCACCAGCGATGATCGAACAGGCTCGAGAAACCGGCATCCGGTCCCGACTGCTCGGTGCCGGCGATGGGATGGGCGGGCAGGAAATGCACACCCTTGGGCACGAAAGGCGATACATCCTTGAGCACCGCATTTTTGACCGAACCCACATCGGACAGGATCGCGCCCGACTTGAGATGCGGCGCGATGGCAGCGGCGAGTTCCTTATAGCTTCCCACCGGCGAGCACAGGATCACCAGATCGGCGCCTTTCACCGCATCCGCCGCGTTGGACGAAATCGCGGCCAATTCCAGTTGCGCGGCGCGATGGCGCACGGCCTCGCTGGCGTCATAACCTGAAATCGTCTCGGCCAGCTTCTGGCGCTTGACGGCATGCGCCAAGGACGAGCCGATCAGGCCCAGTCCGATCAGGGCAACGCGCTCGAACATCAGCGGCCCATGAATTCGCGCAAGGCCGCGACGACGCGCTCGTTCGCCTCCGCCGTGCCGATGGTGAGGCGCAGGGCATCCGGCAGACCATACCCCGCGACGCCGCGCAGGATCAGGCCTTTGCCGCCCAGGAATGCATCGGCCTTGGCCGAACTTTTTTCGCCCTTGGGAAATTGTATGAGAACGAAATTTGCCACGCTTTCATTCACCGCCAGACCCAGTTTGCGAATTTCTTCCGTCAGATAATTCTTCCACTGCTCATTATGGGCCACGGACTTTTCGACATGGGCGCGGTCGCGGATCGCCGCGGCGGCCGTATATTGCTGCATCATGGAGACATTGAACGGCCCCCGGATACGGTTCAGCACGTCGCAGACGGCGGCGGGCGCATAGGTCCAGCCAATCCGCATGCCGGCCAGACCGTGAATCTTCGAGAAGGTGCGGGTCATCACCACATTGGAAAAGCGCGACACCATTTCGATACCCGCTTCATAGTCATTCTTGCGGACATATTCGCTGTAGGCGGAATCGATCACCAACAGCGTATCCGGCGACAGGCCCGCATGCAGGCGGCGCATCTCTTCATGGCTGATATAGGAGCCGGTGGGATTGTTGGGGTTGGCGATGAACACGATGCGCGTCTTGGGCGTCACGCCCGCCAGGGCGGCATCAACATCGAAGCGCAGCTTCGGATCGGGAATTTCCACCGGCGTGGCGCTGTTGGCGAAAGTGGCGATCTTGTAGAGAATGAAGTCGTGCTCACTGAACAGCACTTCGTCGCCAGGGCGCAGATAGGCATTCGCCAGCATGGTGAGAATCGCGTCGGAGCCGTCGCCGGACGCCACGATGCGGGCGGGATCCAGACCGTAGGTTTCGCCGATGGCTTCGCGCAAAATCTGGGCGCTGCCTTCCGGATAGATTTCCAGGTCGCGCGCCGCCTTCATCAAGGCTTCGACCGCATGCGGGCTCGGACCCAGCGGGCTTTCGTTGGATGACAGCTTGATGACCTTGTCGACACCGGCAACGGCGGCGCGGCCGCCGATATAAGGCGTGATGTCCAGAACGCCGGGCTTGGGTGTCAGTGTCATAAAGTCCTCAAATAGCGAAGCGGTAGGACACTCAAAAAGGGGTCCAAAAAACGGCCGTATTGATAGTGGCAGGCTTGTCTAAAAGCAAAGCGCGCCCATGGGCGGCTGCCATTCATTGACAGGGGGGCCCCGCCACCTTAGCTACGCCTTCCGACAGTTGGACATGCCATGACCGAGACGGCAAATCCGCGATTTTTAAGGCCGCTGAGTGCGCCTGGAGCCGATGCCGGCAAGGCGGTGAATTTTGGCCCCGACAAGCCGCTCACCCTGGATTGCGGCCGTACGCTGTCGCCCTTCTCCATCGCCTACATGACCTATGGCACGCTCAACGCCGCAAAGAGCAACGCCATCCTGATCTGTCATGCGTTGACCGGCGACCAGTTCGTCGCCTCTGAACATCCCGTCACCGGCAAGCCGGGCTGGTGGACCATGATGGTGGGACCTGGACGTCCCATCGACACCGACCGCTTCTTCGTGATCTGCGCCAATGTCATCGGCGGCTGCATGGGCACCACCGGCCCGGCGGAAATCGATCCGGCAACCGGCAAGCCCTATGCGCTCGATTTTCCCCTGGTAACGGTGCGCGACATGGTGCGGGCACAGGCGATGCTGCTGGATGCGCTGGGCATCGAAACCTTGCTGGCGGTGGTCGGCGGTTCGATGGGCGGAATGCAGGCGCTGCAATGGGCGGCATCGTTCCCCACCCGTGTGCGCGCCGTGATGCCGATCGCCTGCGCCGCACGCCACTCCGCGCAGAATATCGCGTTCCATGAAGTGGGCCGCCAGGCGATCATGGCCGATCCCGACTGGAAAGGCGGCGACTACCAGCTCCATGGCACCCGCCCCTCCAAAGGGTTGGCGGTGGCGCGGATGGCGGCGCATATCACTTATCTTTCCGAAGCGGCGCTGCAGCGCAAATTCGGCCGCAACCTGCAGAACCGCGAAGCCTTGTCTTTCCAGTTCGCGCCGGATTTCCAGATCGAATCCTATCTGCATCATCAGGGCGCGACCTTCGTCGACCGCTTCGACGCCAATTCCTATCTCTACATCACAAGAGCGATGGATTATTTCGATCTGGCGGAAGATTACGCCGGTCATCTGGCCGACGCGTTCCGCGATTCCCCCAACCGCTTTTGCATCATCTCTTTCACCTCGGACTGGCTGTTTCCCACCGCCGAGAACAAGCGCGTCGCCCATGCGCTGAATTCCGTGGCGGCCAAGGTGAGCTTTGTCGAGATCAAGACCGACAAGGGTCATGACTCCTTCCTGCTGGACGAACCCGAAATGTTCGACACGGTGCGCGGCTTTCTGGGCGCCGTGGCGTCGGCGGACGGCGTGGCATGACCACCACATCCAATCTTCGTCCCGATCTGGCTGCCATCGCGGAAATGATCCCCGATGGCGCCCGCGTGCTGGACGTGGGCTGCGGCGACGGCGCGCTGCTGGAACATCTGGTGCGCACGAAGAAAGTAGACGGGCGTGGCATTGAATTGTCGCAGCAGAATGTGAACGCCTGTGTGGCGCGCGGCCTGGCGGTGGTGCAGGGCGACGCGGATTCCGATTTGGCGGAATATCCAGCCCGGGTGTTTGATTTCGTGATCCTCAGCCAGACCATCCAGGCCACGGAAAAGCCCGCCCAGGTGCTGGAGCATATGCTGCGCATCGGACGGCAGGCGGTGATTTCACTGCCCAATTTCGGTCACTGGCGGGTGCGGCTGTCATTGCTGTTCGGCGGTCACATGCCCCGCACCCAGGCACTGGGTTATGACTGGTACGACACGCCCAACATCCATCTGTGCACGATCGCCGACTTCGTGAATCTGACGCGCAAGAACGGCGCGGTGATCGACCGGGCGCTGGCCTTGAAAGGCGACAGTGTCGCGGGCGATGTGCGGCCCGATTCCTGGGGCCCCAATTTCATGGCCCAGGGCGCGATCTTTCTGCTGCGGAAAAACTAGACACCTCTCATACCCTCCCTCCCCTGCGCATGCGCAGCATGCTGGCGGTGGGGTGAGGTTGGCGCCCAAGCTAACCGAACGTCGCAGCAGCGCTTATTGCGCGCAGGCGTCAGCCTGTGCGCAAAAGTAAGCTGCGAAGACCGGAGGGGGTATCAACTATTCCGTGCCGGCGGGCTTGAAGATCGCCGGCGATTTCACCCGCATCTTCGCTGCCGTCGCGGGTGCGGGCGTCGCCGGTGCATAGAGCGACTTGCTGACCTCGACGATGTGCACGCCGCCCAGGCCCGGCAGGAAACGCGCACCGAACCGTTCCCATCCGGTGCCATTGCGCGCCAACGCTCCGATCCCCACGGGCGGTGCATAGAGCGCGCGGTGCCAATGCTCCGGCACGAACAGAGCGCCGCGCAACAGCGCATCAAGTTCGCTGCGGGAGAAAGGCCTGCCATGGCCGAAGGGCGAGCGTTCCAGCTGGGCCCAGAGACTGGCGCGATTGGGGGCGACGATCATCAGGCGACCTTCGGGCGCCAGTACCCGCCACAATTGCCGCAGCAAGGGCCGCAACCCTTCCGCTTCTTCCAGTCCATGCACGACCAGAATCAGATCGAAGAAGGCATCGGGAAACGGCAGCGCGTCTTCCTCGACCAGCGCAGTCAGGTTCCTGCCGCCCGGCCAGGGATCGACAGACCCCAACGCGGCGGGAAGCGCAGCGATCGTGCGTTCGGCCTCGCCAAGAAACGTGTTTAAATAGGGCTGTGTAAAGCCATAACCCAGAAGCCTGCGGCCCCTTGTGTTGGGCCACAATTCGCGCAACCGGCGCAAAATGAGACGGCGGGTCCGCTCCCCCATCGGACTTTGGTAAAAATCGGCGAGGCCCCGGACATCCATTGCCTCAATCGGTAATCCGAACTTCGTAAAGGTTCAATCCGCATCCCGTGACTGCTAAGCTGGCCTGCGCAAAATTGGAACAATCATGCAGATCGAAATCGTGCCGTGCCTGGAAGACAATTATGCCTATCTGGTCAAATCCGGCGCCCATTGCGCCGTGGTGGACCCGTCCGAAGCCGCACCCGTCAATGCGGCGCTGGACCGGTTGGGCTGGGAACCCACCCATATTCTCAACACCCATCATCACATCGACCATGTCGGCGGCAATCTCGAACTGAAAAAGGAATATGGCGCCACGGTCGTAGGGCCCGGCAAGGACGCGGCCCGCATCCCCGGACTGGACGTCGGCGTGGACGAAGCGTCGGGTTGGGAATTTGCGGGCGAAAAGGTGCGGGTGCTGGAAGTGCCGGGTCACACGCGCGGCGCCATCACATTCGTGATCGGCGGCAATGCCTTCACGGGAGACACGCTGTTTTCCCTGGGGTGTGGACGGCTGTTCGAAGGGGATACTGCGACCATGTGGGCCAGCCTGTCGAAACTGATGAGTTTGCCCGATGCCACGCGCATTTATTGCGGTCATGAATATACCGAGAGCAATGGCCGCTTCGCCTTCACCTTGGAGCCGGGCAATTCGGCATTGGGGGCACGCATGGCCGAAGTGAAGAATGCACGGGCGGAAGGCTGGCCTACCATCCCATCCACCATGGCTGCGGAAAAAAAGACCAACCCGTTTCTGCGCCCGGATTCCTGGGAAATCAGAAAAACGTTGGGCATGACGGATGCCAGCGATGCCGAAGTGTTCGGCGAGATCCGCAGGCGCAAGGACAATTTCTGATTATTTCTTCTTGTCGCCGGACTTGTTGTCGTTTGATTGACCGCTTTCGAATGGCGCGGTCACCACATCGGCGGTGACGCTGGCGGCCGTGCCGACCACATGCGCGCCCGCACCGACCACGGTGACGCCCGCATCGACGACCGCACAGGCGGAAAGGCCAACGCCCAGTACGGCGATGGCGGCGAAGACAAAGCAGAAGCGCATGGATGTCCCCTTTGACAGGCCGCAGTTTCCCATTCAATTGGTCAACCGGAAACTAACTTCTGGGTAAGATGACTGCTTTCCAGACGCTTTTCGCCACCCGCCTCTACCGGGCACAGCTATCCCGGGCCCGCAATCGCATCCTGGAACAAACCTGCCTGGGCCTGGCCGCGGAAGACCGGGCGGGACAGCGCTGGGTCCGCGAGCATGGCTATGGCGGTTACACATCCTACGCGTCATTGAACGACTTGACCCGCCGCGCCAGCGTGATCGCCGAACTGGAGCGCGACATCGCCCGCCATGTCGCGGGCTTTGCGCGCGATGCCCAGTTCGATCTGGGTGGCCGCAGGCTCCGGCTCGATAGTCTCTGGGTCAATGTGATGGACAGGCACGCCATCCATGCGCCCCACATCCATCCGCATTCGGCGATCAGCGGGACCTATTATGTGACCGTGCCGCCTAAGGCCGGCGCGATCCGTTTCGAGGATCCCCGCCTGGCCATGATGATGGCGGCACCCCCCCGGAAAAAAGCGGCAAGGCCCGAAAATCGCTGCTTTTTCACGGTCGCCCCCAGGCCCGGCACGCTGCTGTTATGGGAAAGCTGGCTGCGCCATGGCGTCGATCCCAACGGCGCGCGGCGGTCCCGCATCTCAATCAGTTTCAATTACGCTTAGGCGGCTAGCAACAGCGTAGCTGCGCGTAGTGGCGCCGCGATAGCGGGTGGCTCGATACCATGGCCACGAGCCGGGGTCCGCGCCTTATCGCACTGCATCATGAATCCGGCAGCGCTGCCGCGTTGCCCGCCCATCATGCTAGGGTTCCCGCATAACAATGGGAGGGCTTAGATGGAAATGGGGTTGACGGAATCCACCATGCTGCTGTGGAGCGTGGTGCTGGGACTTGTACAGATCGTGATCGCCAGCATGGCAACGAACAAGGATGTGGGGCTGCCCTACAATCTGAGTTCGCGGGACGAGCCGGCGCCGCCGCTGAGCAAGATGGCGGGACGGCTGGTCCGGGCCGGCGCCAATTTCCGCGAGACATTCGGGTTGTTTGCGGTGTCAGTGATCCTGGTCGTGCTGCTGCATCGGCAAAGCAACATCTCGGCGATGGGCGCGCAGATCTATTTCTGGTCGCGCCTGGTTTATGTGCCGGTCTATGCGCTGGGCATCCAGGTGGTGCGCACCATCGTCTGGACGCTGTCTATCGTGGGCCTGGTGATGGTGCTGCTGGCGGCGTTGGGCGTCGCGTAGCATTCGGTAACAAAGCGCGCGGCGGCAACGCTGCGCGCTAGCCGCGCCGGCGGCGTACCAGAGTCTCCAGCCTGTCGTTGAGATGGGGAACGTGAAATTCCCGGTCCCAGGCCGCCCGTGCTTCGGCCATCAATTTGGTGCGCACCTCCTCCGGCAAGCCCGGCCATGCGGCGACGACTGCCGAGCCGAGACGGCGCACCAGACATTCGTCCTCGGACGGATATTTGAGGACATTCTTGTATTCACCGACCCCCATCAGGATCTCCTTTGTGCGCCCCCAATGCCCATTTCCGGGCAAGCCCACAACAAAACCGTTTCCCGCCGGGCGGGAATAAATCTTTCTGGCATCCGGGCCGAACGGGAATCCAGCCGCGACGGAGCATGCGAGGAACAACACTCAACCCGCGAACCGAACCTAATTCAGTTCGCGAACCGTTTGGAGGAATTCTTTGTGAGTTCCCGCTCAGCTCCGGCGCGAGAGATTTTGTGTCCTGAGCAGGAGCGTCCCCCGGTCCATAGCGACAGCGTATGGACGGCGTGAGCACGTGAGGAGGCCCGACGGTCGATAGCGACAGCGTAATCGACGGGCGCAAAAGATCCGCGCCCTTATCGCGCTCCGACTAGCGGCGGCCTTTTTTCTGGCGGTCTTTCCGGGCCGCATAACGCGCATCGCGGGCGGCCTTCTGCTCTTCCAGAAGCTGCATCATCTTCTGCAGCTCTTCTTCCTTGGTCTTTGCCGCCTCGACCTTGGCCTCTTCCTCGGCCTTCTTGCGCGCTTGTTCATCGGCGACACGAAGGGTCTCGGCTTCAGCAGCCAGGCGCGCCTTTTCCTCGGCGCGCTGGGCCAAGCGTTCGTCACGGGCCTTGGCGATGGCGGCGCGCTCCTTGGCGCGCTCGTCGGAGGTCGCCTTGGCGGCTTCGGCGCGGGCTTTGACCTTTGCCAGCATTTCGGCGCGCGCCTTGGCGGCCGTATTCATACGTTCGGAGAATTTCTGATCGTCGCGGAGTGCCATGGATTTCTTAGTTGTCTAGGAAGCTTCTGAGTTTACGGCTACGGGAAGGATGTTTGAGCTTGCGAAGCGCCTTGGCTTCGATCTGGCGAATGCGCTCGCGGGTGACGCTGAACTGCTGGCCGACTTCTTCCAGCGTGTGATCGGTGTTCATGCCAATGCCGAAGCGCATGCGCAAGACGCGTTCTTCACGCGGCGTCAAAGTGGCCAGCACGCGGGTGGTGGTTTCGCGCAGATTGGCCTGGATCGCCGCATCGATGGGCAGGACCACATTGGGGTCCTGGATGAAATCGCCCAGATGCGAATCTTCCTCGTCGCCGATGGGCGTTTCAAGGCTGATCGGTTCCTTGGCGATCTTGAGGACCTTGCGGACCTTTTCCAGCGGCATGGCCAGACGTTCGGCCAGTTCTTCCGGGGTGGGCTCGCGGCCGATTTCGTGCAGCATCTGGCGCGAGGTGCGCACCAGCTTGTTGATGGTCTCGATCATGTGCACAGGAATACGGATGGTGCGGGCCTGATCGGCGATCGAACGGGTGATCGCCTGGCGAATCCACCAGGTGGCATAGGTCGAGAATTTGTAGCCGCGGCGATATTCGAACTTATCGACCGCCTTCATCAGGCCGATATTGCCTTCCTGGATCAAGTCCAGGAACTGCAGGCCACGATTGGTGTATTTCTTGGCGATGGAGATCACGAGGCGCAGATTGGCCTCGATCATTTCCTTCTTGGCGACGCCGGATTCGCGCTCGCCCTTCTGCACCGTCTGGACGTTGCGGCGGAATTCCGAGACCGACTGGCGCGTTTCCTGCGCCAGCGCCTGGATGTCCTCGCGCAGGTCGCGAATCTTGTCGCGTTCCTCGGTGACGAAATCATGCCAGCCGATGCCCGTCAGGCGGCCGACGCGGCGCGCCCAATTGGGATCGAGCTCGTTGCCGAAATACTGCTTGAGGAATTCGGCCCGGTCCACGCCATGGGCTTCGGCCAAGCGCAGCAAACGGCCTTCCAGCGACACCAGACGGCGATTGATGCCGTACATCTGGTCGACCAGGGCTTCGATGCGGTTGTTGTTGAGCTTGAGCGACTTGACGAGATCCATCGTCTCGCTGCGCAGCTTCTTGAACCGGCGTTCCTGGCCGGTGGAGAGTTCGTCCGCGCCCAGCGCGGCTTCGACCGACGCGTCCTGCAGCTTGCCAAGCTTCTTGTAGAGCCCGGCGATATTGTCCAGCGCTTCCAGCACTTGCGGCTTCAGCGCGGCTTCCATCGCCGACAGCGGCAGATTGCCTTCGTCGTCGAAATCATCGCCGTCCCCGGCACCGTCGGTAGAAGCGGTTGCTTCACCGCCCTCGCCGCCTTCGCCTTCCACTTTCGGAACAGGTTTCGGTTCCGGTGGCTTGGGCGGTTCGGGTTTCTTGTAATCCGGCTGCTTGAATTCGGCAGGCGCATGGGCGAGCGGCTTGCCGTCCGGACCAACCGGGGGCGGCACCGGCGCGGGCGAACCATCCGGACCGGCGCCATACATGGCTTCCAAGTCGATGATGTCGCGCAACAGAACCTTGCCTTCGTTCAATTCGTCGCGCCACACGGTGAGCGCTTCGAAGGTCAGCGGGCTTTCGCACAAGGCGCCGATCATCAATTCGCGGCCGGCCTCGATACGCTTGGCGATGGCGATTTCGCCTTCGCGCGACAAAAGCTCGACCGAGCCCATCTCGCGCAGATACATGCGCACCGGATCGTCAGTGCGGTCATACTGTTCGCCGGTCTTGGCGGTGGTGGCGAGCGCCTTGCTGCCGCCTTCGGCGACGGCGGGAAGATTTTCCTCGGCGCCTTCCTCGGCTTCTTCGCTTTCGATAACATTGATGCCCATCTCGTTGAGCATCGCCATCGTGTCTTCGATCTGCTCCGACGAGGTCTTGTCGGACGGCAGCACTTTGTTCAGTTCGTCATAGGTGACATAGCCGCGTTGCTTGGCGCGCGCGATCATTTTGCGCACACCCACATCGGACATATCCAGCAGCGGGCTGTCGGCGTCGCCGGGCGTTTCATTCTCGCCGGGCTTCTTGGCCAATATTTTGGTGACCGGCTTTACGACCGGTGCGGGCACAACGGGCTTGACGATTTTGGCATCGACTTTGGCGGCGGCCGCCTTCTTGGCCTTCACCTCGGGCTCGTGCTTGGCCTTGGAGGCCTTGACGGGCGCACTTTTGACAGCGGCAGGCTTTGCCGGCTTGGCAACATGTTTTATGGGCTTGGCAGGCTTGGTGGGTTTGGGCGCGGGCTTGGCCGACTTCTTCACCGCCGCGGTTTTGGCGGCGGCGGGCTTGGCGGCCTGCTTCTTGGCAGGCTTGCCATTCGACCCAGGCTTCCCAGGCGACTTCGCCGCTTTCTTATTCAAGGCGGTTTTACTCACCACTGCTTCGCTATCCTATGTCCCCCATAAATGGGGCGCTTGAGTTGATAACACGGGGATCCCCGCGTTATTCGTGAGGAGACCGAAGCAATCGCCGTGCCTCGTACCAGGATTCTTCACTGCCTTCCGCAGCAAAGCGCCTGAGGGCACGTTCGCGTTCCGGTTCTCCCTCCGCCATGTCGCGGAAATCCGCGGCGGCGCGTAAGAAGCGGGCTTCTGTCTCATCCTCCGGTATGGAATCCGGCGTTGCCGCGCCGGGCTTGGGTGTGGCGCCCAGACGCGCCAGCAACTCGGCCATTCCCAGGCGCATGAAATGGGTCAAAACCGGCGTTTTTTCAAGGCTGGAGCCGGAGGCCGCGAGGTTTAAAAGTTCGTGGCGCAACCTGTCAAGCGACGGGTCGCGAAATGGCAGTTCTGCCAGCTTTTCCCCATGGGTGAGGGCCAGGGATGGTGTCTCCAGCAGCAGGACACCCAATTCGGCCTCTTTGCGGGACAAAGCCCCTTCCCGGGACTGGCCGGCCAAGCCCGCCTTGGCCAGAAGGCTGGCCTTGACCGCCGGGGAAACCGCCTCGGCCGTCCCCGGCTGGGGCCGGAAGACCGGCTTGGCGCCCCGCTGCCCCCGGACATACTGGCCCCGGTAGGGCTGGGCCCGGTCCGGCCGCGGTGCCCGGCGTTTGAAATTGTCGAAAATCTTCTGGTCGAAGTCCCGGCGGTAATAATCCGCCACCTTGGCGTCGGTGATCTGGGCCGTGATGCCCGACAGCGTCCGCTCCAACCCGGCGCGCCGCTCGGGGGTCGAAAAATCATGCCCTTCGGTTTCGGCCCGCCACAGCATCTCCGACAGGGGAAGCGCCGCATCCAAAAGGGCGCGCATCGCCTGCGGACCGTTCTTGGCAAGGAAACTGTCGGGGTCCTCGCCCGCCGGAAGAAATGCGAAACGCAATGAGTAGCCCGCCTTCAGCTGCGGCAGCGCCAGATGCGCGGCGCGATGCGCCGCTTTCAGACCGGCGGCGTCGCCATCGAACGCAAGAATGGGTTCCGGCGCGGTCTTCCACAAAAGCTGCAACTGGTCGGATGTGAGCGCGGTGCCCAGCGGCGCCACGGCATGGGCGAACCCGCCCCGCACCAATGCGATCACATCGGTATAGCCTTCCGCCACCAGGATGGTGCCCGACTTGATGGCGGCGGCGCGGGCCGTGGCGAAATTGTAGAGATTGAGCCCCTTGGAAAAGAGCGTGGATTCGCCGCTGTTGATGTATTTGGGCTTGGCGTCTTCTTCCAGCGCCCGGCCGCCAAAAGCGATCACGCGCCCGCGTCCGTCGGTGATGGCAAACATCACGCGATTGAAAAAGAAATCGCGCATCGGGCGATTATTTTCAGCAGGACGCGCCAGGCCCGCCGCCAGCATGTCGTCCTGCGTGATGTTCTTGTTTTTCAGGAATTCGATCAGCGCCTGACCGGAGGCCGGCGAATAACCGATGCGAAATTGCGTTGCCGCCTGGCCGTCCAACCCACGCCGCTTCAGATAGGCGCGCGCTTCATGCCCGCCATTTTCGCGCAGTTGCGCTTCATAGAATTGCGCCGCCAGTTCCACGATCTCGTACAGCGATTTGCGCTTCTGTTCGCGTGCCTCATCGTCGGGCGACCATTTGGGCAGTTCCACACCCGCTTCGCCGGCGAGTTTCTCCACCGCTTCGGGAAAACTCAGGCCTTCGGTTTCCACCAGCCATTTGAAGGCGTCGCCGCCCGCGCCGCAGCCGAAGCATTTATAAGCGTGCCGCTCATTCTCGACTTTGAAGCTGGGAGATTTCTCGCCATGGAAGGGGCAGCAGCCCCACATCACCCGGCCCTTGCGGATCAGCTTGACGCGCCGTCCCACAAGCTGGACCAGATCGGTCCGCCGCCGGATTTCTTCCAGCAATCCTTCGCCATAGCGCATGGGACCAGCTTACCGGAAAGCCCTCGAAAAAGCTGTGCGGATTCCGCCGTGATATCGGAAAAAAGGGCGGTCCCTGTGCATGATTCGGCTATTTCGGCGCCGAAAGCACGTCTTTCACCAGGCCGCTGGCCCGGGCGAAATCCATCTGCCCGGCATAACGTTCCTTCATCGCCGCCATCACCTTGCCCATGTCCTTGATGGAGGCGGCGCCGAGTTCCGCGATGACGGTCTTTACGGCCTGCTGCACACCGGCTTCGTCCATCTGGGCCGGCATGAAGGAGCGGATGATGGCGATTTCTTCGCGCTCGCCCGCCGCCAGCTCCGGACGGTTGCCCGCATCGAAGGCGACCGCGGATTCGTCACGCTGCTTGATCATCTTGGCCAGCAGGGAAAGTATTTCGTCGTCGCCCAGAAGATCGCGGCTGGTTTCGGTGCGCGCGGCGATGTCGCGGTCCTTCAGGGCGGCCAGCACCAGCCGCACCGTGGCGAGGCGCTTGGCGTCTTTCGCCTTCATCGCCTCTTTCATTGCGTCAGTGAGTTGCTGGCGGAGCGACATGAAATCTGCCTTTTCGGAAAGGATGGACCCTACGTGAATCCGGGGATAAGTACAACCCATTGATATTGCACGCGTAATATGTGCGCCACCGATGTTGACCCATAAGCGTCACATCCCTATTTTCGCGCAAATCCGAGGACGTCTCCCATGCCGCAAACCCAGACCCTGCTTCCGCTCGCACGCGGGGGCGTGATGTTGGCCGACGGCACCTTCTTCGAGGGCATCGGGTTCGGCGCGGCGGGCGCGGCGGTGGGCGAAGTCTGCTTCAACACCGCCATGACCGGTTATCAGGAAATTCTCTCCGATCCGTCCTATGCCGGCCAGATCGTCGCTTTCACCTTTCCCCATATCGGCATTGTCGGCACCAATGCCGAAGACATCGAAACCATCACCCCGGCGATACGTGGTCTGATCGTGCGCGCCGATGCCGAACATCCGTCGAATTATCGCAGCCTGGCCGGGCTCGACCGCTGGCTGAAGTCGCACAACATTCCTGCCGTGGCCGGGATCGACACCCGCGCGCTCACCAACCTGATCCGCGAAAAGGGCATGCCGCATGGCGTGATCGCCAATGCCGGCAGCAATGCGCTGGATCACGTGGCACTGCTCAATCAGGCCAAAAGTTTCTCCGGCCTGGAAGGCCTGGACCTCGCCAAGGACGTCACCGCGCGCCAAACCTACAAATGGTCCGAGACCGAATGGGCCTGGAACAAAGGCTATGGCACCGAAACCGCGCCCAGCTGGCGCGCCACGGTGATCGATTATGGCGTGAAGCGAAACATCCTGCGGCTGCTGGCCAGCAGAGGCGCCGACATCACCGTCGTGCCGGCCAGCGCCAGCCTGGATGATGTGATGCGCAACGATCCGCACGGCGTGCTTTTGTCGAACGGGCCGGGCGATCCGGCCGCGACGGGCGAATACGCCATTCCCACCATCAAGGGTGTGGTCGACCGGGGCGTGCCTCTGTTCGGGATCTGCCTGGGACACCAGATGCTGGGCCTGTCTCTGGGCGCCAAGACCAAGAAAATGGCTCAGGGCCATCACGGCGCCAATCATCCGGTGAAGGATCTGGAAACCGGCAAGGTCGAGATCGTGTCGATGAATCACGGCTTCACCGTGGACGCCGACACCTTGCCCAAGGGCGTCAAGCAAACCCACATCTCCCTGTTCGACGGCACCAATTGCGGCATCGCGGTCGAAGGCAAAGACGTGTTCAGCGTCCAGTATCACCCCGAAGCCTCACCCGGGCCGATGGACAGCCATTATCTGTTCGACCGCTTCGCCCGCGCCGCGACCCGGAAATAAAAACGCGAGGCCGGGAATAAAATGCGCGCCCGCCCGGTAATAGCCCCCGTGAGAGCCCTAATAGGGACAAACAACGGTCCCGCCGATGGATGAGAAGCGCCGCCGCTTCGAGGCGCTCGCCATGCCGCATTTGGATGCGGCCTATAACCTTGCCCGCTGGCTGACCCGCGGCGGCGCGGAGGCAGACGATATCGTGCAGGAGGCAATGTTGCGGGCCTTTCGCAGTTTCGACGGATTTCGGGGGGAGGCGGTACGGCCATGGTTGTTGGCGATCGTGCGCAACTGTCACCGTGCGGCGCTGGAACAGAGAAAACGCCATGCTGCCGCGCCGCTGGACGATCAGGATGACAACACCATCGCGGCCAGCGACCCCACGCCCGAGGCCAGTGCCATTGAGCGCGGCGACGGACGGGAACTGGACAAAGCCATTGCCACCTTGCCGGAGGAATTTCGCGAAGTGGTGATCCTTCGGGAATTGGAGGAAATGTCCTATCGCGACATCGCCGCCGTCACCGGCACGCCCATCGGCACGGTGATGTCGCGGCTGGCGCGCGGGCGCGCGCTGCTCAAAGCGGAATTGATGGGAGGCTCGCATGGCGTGTGACGAGACCCTGAAAACCCAGGCCTATCTCGATGGCGAACTGGATGCGGTGCAATCCCTCGAGGTCGAAGCGCATCTGGAACATTGTGCGCAGTGCCAGACGCTGGCGATGGATCATGCCGATCTGAAATTCACCATGGCGGGCGCGCCCTATCATCGCGCCCCGGCAGCTCTGCGCGCGAAAATCAGCGCCGCGCTAGACGCCGAGACCAAGGTGGCGCCACTCAAGCCACGCAACAAGCGAAGCTTCTGGCTGGGCGCGGGCAGCGGCGCGGGCGGCATGGCGATCGCGGCCTCGCTGGCGTTCCTGCTCCTGGCGCCGGCCAATACCATGGTCGCCGATCTGGGAGACGCGCATGTGCGCTCCCTGATGGGCGAACACCTGATCGATATCGCCTCGTCCGATCATCACACCGTCAAGCCCTGGTTCGCGGGTCATGCCGATGTCTCGCCGCCCGCAGAAGACTTCAAAGCCGATGGCTTCACGCTGGTCGGCGGCCGCACCGACTATGTGCACGGGTCGCGCGCTGCCGTGGTGGTCTATCGCCATGGCGCCCACATCATCAATCTCTTCACCTGGGCGGACCGCAACGCACGTCTTCCCGGCACATCTTCGCGCGACGGCTATCGCATGGTGTTCTGGAAACAGAAAGACCTCGACCTTGTCGCCGTGTCGGATGTCGATCCGGCTGAACTCGACCGCTTTGTCGATTTGGTAAAAAAGAGTCAGAGCCGGGAATAAACCGCCCGCGCCATCGGTATAGGCCTCGTAACCAATATCGAGGTCTTGAATGGCAGACGATTTCCATCCTTCACGCCGCCGCGCCTTGCAATGCATGGCCTTCGGTGGCGCGGGCACGCTGTTCACTTTATCGGGCGGGATCCTGACGCCGACCGCCCTCGCCCAGGGCGCGACAGACAAAATGTCGGGAATTCCGCTGTTCCTGCAGATCAGCGACACCCATATCGGCTTCAACAAGGAAGCCAATCCCGACGTCGCGGGTACCTTGAAGGAAACCATCGCGCTGGTGAACGCGATGAAGGAACGGCCCGCGCTCACCATCCACACCGGCGACATCACACATCTTTCGCGGGCGGCGGAATTCGATAACGCCTTGGGCCTGATGCAGGGTCTGCGCGCGGGTGAACTGCACACCGTTCCAGGTGAGCACGACATCACCGACGGCACCGGCACGGAATATTTCGCCCGTTTCGGCAGGGCGTCGGACAATCGCGGCTATTACAGCTTCGATCACCAGGGCGTGCATTTCATCGGCCTGGTGAATGTGATGCAGTTCAAGCCTGGCGGGCTTGGCGCGTTTGGCGCCGATCAGCTGGCCTGGCTGAAGAATGACCTGGCCGCGCGCAGCAGCAGCGCGCCCATCGTGGTGTTCGCGCATATGCCGATGTGGACCATCCTGGAAAGCTGGGGCTGGGGTACCGGCGATGCCGAGGAAGCGCTCTCGTATCTGCGCCGTTTTGGATCGGTGACGGTGTTGAACGGCCATATCCACCAGATCGTGCAGAAGGTGGAAGGCAATATCACTTTCCACACCGCCCGTTCGACCGCCTATCCGCAGCCGCAAGCCGGCGTCGGCGACGGCCCCGGCCCGCTGGTGGTGGCCGCCGACCGGCTGCATCACATGCTCGGCATCACCAGCCTGCGCGTGCAGCGCCATCATCAGATTGCCCTTACCGACACCACCCTCGCCTAATTCTCAAAGGAATTGTCATGCGTTTCCTCAAGCACGCTCTTGCCTACCCCGTCGCCATGCTGCTGTTCATCGCCTCTGCGTCGGCCGCGGACGGCAACACCATCATCATCAAGAAATTCATGTTCAATCCCATGGACGTGACCGTCACGGCGGGAACCGACGTCACCTGGGAAAATCAGGACAGCGAGCCGCACACCGTGGTCAGCCTGACCAACGACTTCCGGTCCCAGGCGCTGGACGAGAAGGACAAGTTCTCTCACGTCTTCGATAAACCGGGCACCTACAAATATCTCTGCTCGATTCATCCCAAGATGGTGGGGACGATCACAGTCGTGGCGAAATAGCTCTCACCCCGGAGCCACGACGTGAAGGCGGAGCGGGAGCAATCCCGCTCCGCTTTTTTATTTGCCGATCCGCCAGGGCGGGAAGCGGCGATTATCGCCCGCGAAATAAAAACAAAGGCGGTTTCCGGCAGGATCGCGCAGCCACGCTTCGCGCCACCGCCAGCTTTTGTCCTCCGGCCCGCTTTCGAAGATCATGCCTTTCGACGCCAGCGCGGCAACGCGCGCATCGAGATCGTCACACTCGAAATAGACATGGGCGCCATCGCCGATATCGCTGCGCAATTCCAGCGAGAGCGTGGAATGGTCCGAAGGGTTTTCGAAGCGGGCATAATGATCGTTGCGCACGATCAGAATCAGTCCCAGCCGTTCATAGAACGCGATAGAAACCGCCAGATCTTTTGCTGGCAAAGTTATTTGGTTTAGTTTCATAGCCTTGATTTAACACGGCGCGAGGAATTTTGGCATCTGGCTAGGAGCGTCGCGCGGAGCGTGCGTCTAGCACGTGAGCACGCGCGACAACGCCAGAGGGCAAAAGGCCCGCGCCCCTAACGCTTAAGTTCGATCGTGTCGAAATCCGATTCCTGCGTTCCGGGCGACGGCAGATCGAGGCGCAGGTGATTGTCGCCGATGCCGACCAGCACCCCGATCTGGTCGTCGGGATTTATCTCGCCGCCAACCGATGCGGCGCGGCCGGTATAGCGATGGAGCGGTTCGCCCTTGGCGCTTTGCGCACCCAGATAAACCCACATGCCTTCCTGAGGATGCAGATAGCCCGCCATGCGCTGGGTACCGGCCTTTTCGAACCGGATGCCACCGTCCGCTTTCGAGATGCGGCAGTTGAACCAGTCGAACACATAATAACCGCTCGCGCCGCCCAGCTTGATCTGGCGGCAACGCCAATTGCCGACCAGAGCCTGTTCGGGCACCGCATGCGCATTGGGGCGAAGAATATTTTCGATAACGCGATAATCGCCTTTGCCGCCGCGACGGCGGGCCTGATCCAGCGCGTCATCGCGCGCGTCATTCAGATGGGCAAGGCGATCGATGTCGGAAGGGGAAACCTGGCCCTGCCAGTCGGCATAAGCCGTTCCGGTCAGCGCCAGCAGTGCCGACGCGGCGAAAATCAACTTACGCGGCACCCGTCTCGTCATGGCCGTTCTCCGCGGGCGTCCAGCCCTTCAGATCCGCGGTCGGCGGCATACCGACCACGTTGAAGCCGGCGTCCACGAAATGCACTTCGCCGGTGACGCCGCCCGAGAGGTCGCTAAGCAAATAGAGTGCCGCGCCGCCGACATGGTTAAGTTCCACCGAGCGCTTGAGCGGGGCATGGCTCTTGTTCCATTTGAACACCATGCGGGCGTCGCCCACCGCGCTGCCGGCCAGGGTGCGCATCGGTCCGGCGGAAATCGCGTTGACCCGGATTTCGTCCTTGCCCAGATCGGCGGCCAGGTAACGCACCGAAGCTTCCAGCGCAGCCTTGGCCACGCCCATCACATTGTAATTCGGCATCACGCGCTGGGCGCCAAGATACGTAAGCGTCACCATCGCGCCGCCCTTGTTCATCAAGCTGGCGGCGCGGCGCGCCACGGCGGTGAAGGAATAGCAGGAAATATCGAGGCTTTTGAGAAAGTTGGCGCGGGTCGTATCGACATAGCGGCCCTTCAATTCCTTGGCATCGGAAAAAGCGATGGCGTGAACCAGGAAATCGAGCGAACCCCATTCCTTTTCGATCTGCGCGAACACCGCATCCAGATCGGCATCTTTTTCCACGTCACCCGGCAGCACGATCTTGCTCCCGAGAGATTCGGCCAGCGGCCGCAGCCGCTTGGCCTGAGCATCGCCCTGGTAGGTAAAAGCCAGTTCGGCGCCCTGCGACGCCAGCATCTGGGCAATGCCCCAGGCAATGGAATGATCGTTGGCGACGCCCATGATCAGGCCGCGCTTTCCGGCCATGAATCCCGTTCTGGCTTCAGCCATGCCCACTTCCTCAGCCATCAGAGTCTCGCGCGGGGTTTTCTGTTCCATTGTGGGACATCACTTTTCCAGTCGCTGAAACACCAGCGACGCATTGGTGCCGCCGAAGCCGAAGGAGTTCGACAAAGCGGTGTTGATTTTGACGTTGTCGATCCGCTTGCGCACGATGTTGGCGCCTTCGACCGCCGGATCGAGTGTTTCGATATTGGCGCTCTCGCAGATGAAGTCGTTCTGCATCATCAGCAAAGTATAGATCGCTTCATGCACGCCCGCCGCGCCCTGGCTGTGGCCGGTGAGCGATTTGGTGGCGCTGATCGGAGGCATCTTGTCGCCAAACACTTCGCGAATGGCGTTGATTTCCGGAATGTCACCGACCGGCGTCGAGGTCGCGTGCGGATTGATGTAATCGACCGGTGCCTTCACATTCTCCAGCGCCATCTGCATGCAGCGTATCGCGCCTTCGCCGGACGGCGCGACCATGTCAGCGCCGTCGGCGGTGGCGCCATAGCCCGTCATCTCGGCATAGATTTTCGCACCGCGCGCCTTGGCATGTTCCAGCTCTTCCAGGATGAGAATGCCGCCGCCGCCGGAAATCACGAAGCCGTCGCGATTCTTGTCATAGGCGCGTGAGGCTTTCTCAGGCGTGGCGTTGAATTTGGACGACATCGCGCCCATGGCGTCGAACAATTCGCTGAGCGTCCAGTCCAGCTCTTCGCCGCCGCCCGCGAACATCATGTCCTGCTTGCCCCACTGGATCATTTCCATCGCATTGCCGATGCAATTGGCAGAGGTCGAGCAGGCCGACGAGATCGAGTAATTCACACCCTTGGTCTTGAACCAGGTGGAAAGATTGGCGCTGCAGGTGGACGACATCGCCTTGGGCACCGCGAACGGCCCAATACGCTTGGGGCCTTTGGCCGGGTCGCGCGCAATATCGGCGGCGGCGACAATGGCCTTGGTCGAAGGTCCGCCCGAGCCCACGATCAATCCGGTGCGAGGATTGGAGATCTCTTTTTCCGTCAGACCGGCATCGGCGATGGCCTGGTTCATCGCCACCCAGCAATAGCCGGCGCCATCGCCCTGGAAACGGCGGGCGCGCCGATCCACCACGGCATCGAGATCGATTTTCAGACTGCCATGGATATGAGAGCGAAAGCCCAGCCGCACATAATCGTCCGCCGTAACGATGCCCGATCTTGCGTGCCGCAAGCTGTCGGTCACCTCGTCGGCATTGTTGCCGATGGACGAAACAATGCCGAGGCCGGTAACGACCACTCTTCTCATGACAATCCTCGAGTGATCTTAGGCCGAAGCAGGTGCTGTGGAAGCCTGCGCCAATGCCGCTGCCGCATCGGTGAACAGGCCGACACGCAAACCCTTGGCCTCGTAGATCACTTTGCCGTCCACTTTCATGATACCGTCGGCGATCCCAAGCACCAGCTTGCGCATCACCACGCGCTTGAGATTGACGATGTAAGTGATCTTCTTGGCGGTGGGCAGCACCATGCCGGTGAATTTTACTTCATCCACGCCCAGCGCGCGGCCTCTGCCCAGCCCGCCCATCCAGCCCAGGAAGAAACCCACCATCTGCCAAAGCGCATCCAGGCCCAGGCATCCGGGCATCACGGGATCGCCCTGGAAATGGCATTTGAAGAACCAGAGATTGGGATTGAGATCGAATTCGGCGACGATTTCGCCCTTGCCGTTCTCACCACCATCCTCGGTAATAGACGTGATGCGGTCGAACATCAGCATCGGCGGCAAGGGAAGCTGGGCATTGCCAGGCCCGAACAACTCACCGCGGGCACAGGCCAAAAGGCCTGCCGTGTCGAAATTCGAACGCTTTACTGGCTTGTCCACTGTCCTGTCCCTTCAAGAGCCTGGCCGGGCCTCAAGTCCCCAATAACGCATTAGCGCGAAATGGGGTCTGGGAACCACCGTCAAAAGGGCGCTTTGCCACGTTTTTCTGCCTTCTCTTGATTAGAAGCATTCTAACATGTATCTTTTATCACTGTAGCAAGGATCGGCGCGCTCTTACAGGCTGCTTTGGGGCAGACTGCTTTAGGGCGAGTCGCTTCACGGAACCGAACCCATGGCCAAGGCCGCACGCGATAACAGCAAGGCGATCCAGCGTCTGCGCGGTGTGAAGCTGCGTCCCACCCGCCAAAGGGTGGAACTCGCCGGCTTACTGTTCAAGGGCGAAGACCGGCATGTGACCGCGGAAAGCCTGCACGAAGAAGTGACCAGCCTGGGCCTGCGGATCTCGTTGGCGACGGTCTACAACACCCTGCATCAGTTCACCCATGCCGGTCTTTTGCGCCAAGTGATCGTGGATGCGGCGCGCGGCTATTTCGACACCAACACGGGCGACCATCAGCACTTCTTCCTGGAAGACGAAGGCGCCTTGATCGACATTCCCGGCGACCAGATCACGGTGGCGGGCGTTCCTGTTCCGCCAGCCGGCCTGGCCGTTGACCGGGTCGATGTCGTGGTACGGGTCAGGCGCGCTTAAGCCCTGTTTTTAAGACCAATTCGCATATAGTTTAGAGTTATTCTAAACTATTGACAGGGCCTGTCTGCAAGGCCACTCTCACGCCGGATTTGCAGAAAGGATCCCCGATGCCCGCCCTGAACAACACCAAGACCTGGGAAAACCTCAAAGAGGCATTCGCCGGCGAGAGCCAGGCCAATCGCCGCTACCTCTATTTCGCGCAGAAGGCCGATGTCGAAGGCTTTAACGATGTCGCCACCGTGTTCCGCTCCACCGCCGAAGGCGAGACCGGCCATGCCCATGGCCATCTGGAATATCTGGAAGAAGTGGGCGACCCGGCCACCGGCGAGCCGATCGGCGCCACCGACGCCAATCTGAAGGCGTCGATCGCGGGCGAGACCCACGAATACACCGACATGTATCCGGGCATGGCCAAGACCGCCCGCTCGGAAGGCTTTGACGAAATCGCCGACTGGTTCGAGACCTTGGCCAAGGCGGAAAAGAGCCATGCCGGCCGCTTCCAGAAAGCGCTCGATACTTTAGGAAAATAGCCCCCTCTGCCTTCGCTCGCTCGAGAGCGAGCTACGGCATCTCCCCCTTCCATGCGCTTCGCGCGGAAGGGGGCGAGTGGGGCAACCAAGCCGCGCGAGCGGCCTGCGCCCGCTTCTGGAGTTGGCCATGACAGGCGAAGGCAGTCTCGAAGCGCCCACCCGCGAGATTATTCGCTGGCAGGATTCCGACTTCACCGATCCCGCCAAGCTCGATGCGGAGATGCGGCGCGTCTTCGATATTTGTCATGGCTGCCGCCGCTGCTTCAATCTGTGCGATTCCTTTCCGCGCCTGTTCGACCTGATCGATTCCAGCCCTGACGAAGATGTCGAGCATCTGAAATCGGAAGACTTCAAGCCCATCGTCGAAGCCTGCACGCTTTGCGACATGTGCTTCATGACCAAATGCCCCTATGTGCCGCCGCATCCCTTCATGCTGGATTTCCCGCATCTGATGCTGCGCCACCGCGCTACCGAGGCTGCGCAGGGCCACAGAGATTTCACGCAGGGCCAATTGGCCGAGATGGACCGCAACGGCACCCTGGCCCGCTTCGCCTCGCCCATCATCAATTGGGCATCGGACAAGTCCAACACGGCGATGCGCGCCGTGATGGAAAAGACAGCGCATATCGATCCCAAAGCGAGTTTGCCGAAATTCCACAGCCGCACTTTCGTCTCGGCGGATAAAGGCGAACCGATCCATCCCAACCCGTCGGCGCCCGCCTTCGGCAAGCGCAAGGCGGCGCTCTATGCCACCTGCTTCGTCAATTATAACCGCCCCGTCACCGGCATGGCGGCGCGCAAGGTGCTCAATCACATCGGTGTGGAGACCGTCGTTTCCTATCCCGGCTGCTGCGGCATGCCGTTCCTGGAACAAGCCAACCTGGCCCGCGTCGCCGAAAGTGCCGCGAAGGTTTCAAAGGAATTGGTCAAGCTGATCGACCAGGGCTACGACATCGTCGCGCTCACCGCCTCTTGCGGCCTGATGTTGAAATTCGAATGGGCGCTGATCTGCCCGGACAATCCAGATGTGAAACGCGTCGCCGACAATGTCTTCGACATCGACGAGTATGTGGTCGATGTCGCCAAGAAGAACGGACTGCCCGAAGGGCTTTCGCCGCTGCCCGAGGGTGTCACCGTGCATCTGGCCTGCCATGCCCGCGCCCAGAATATGGGCCCCAAGGCGGCGGAGATGCTGAAAATGATTCCCGGCACGCCGGTGGACGTGATCGAGCGCTGCTCCGGTCACGGCGGCACTTTCGGCGTCGTGAAGCCCACGCATGATGTGGCCGTGAAAGTCGGCCGCCCCGTCTTCCGCGCCGCCAACACCCAGAAGCGCGGCCACATCGTGTCGGACTGCCCGCTCGCCGCCCTGCACATCATTTCGCACACCGACACACCCGCGCGCGAGCCGGAACATCCCATCCAGATCATGGCCCGCGCCTATGGATTGACCGAGGACTGACATGCCAGCCACCCTTCGCAAGATCACCGAAGCCGACATCCTGTCCGACAAGGATTATGCGGCGCAGCGCAAGGCGTTGCGGAGCGAGGCCATCGCGCTGAAGAAACATCGCCGGGTTGAGGTCGGGCCCTATGCCACCTTCTATTTCGAGAATTACCAGACCATGTGGCTGCAGGTGCAGGAGATGCTGCGGATCGAAAAAGGCGGCAAGGAACAGCTCGTCGGCGAGTTGGAAGCCTATAATCCTCTCGTTCCGCAAGGCGATGAGCTGATCGCGACCCTGATGCTGGAAATCGAGGACGCCAATCGCCGCAACGCGGCCCTGCTGACTCTGGGCGGCATCGAAGAAAGCATCTTCATGCAGATCGGCGGCACGCGCATCGCGGCCACGCCCACCGAGTATGACGACCGCACCACGCCGGACGGAAAAACCTCCTCCGTGCATTGGCTGCGCTTCAAGCTGACGCCGGAGCTGATCGCACGCTTCAAGGCGGACCGTGTTGTGATCGGCATCGATCACAGGAATTACGGCCATATGGCCGTGCTGGCCGACGATACCCGGGCGGCGCTGGCCCGCGATTTCGCTTAAGGCGCGTCCTTGTAACGCGACCGGTAATAAGTCGCCGCCAGCACGCTGATCGGCGCCCGCTCCCCGTTGCCCAACGGCACCGCAAGCGTCTCGGCGACCAGATGCTCCATCGCTTCCTGCTTGTAGGTTCCTTGCAGCCGCAAGGGCCGCTTCATGTCCAGCAGCGCGTCATAGACATAGGTCCAGCGCTCCGCCAGTTCGGGAGGCGCCGCTTCCTCGAGCAGCTTGCCGGTGTGATTGCCGAACTTTTCGGCCATGAACGAGCCTTGAAGGCGCAGGCAGTAGCTGAATTTCCCGGGCGCGGATTCCACACGCTCGGCGACCGAAAGATGTGCGAGATAGGGTTTGAGCGAGCGGATATCCAGCATTTCGCGAGGCGGCAGCCCGCCGACCTCATCGGCCTTGGCGCGCCACAGTTCAAAAAGCGCGGCCAGCTCGGGTTGCGCGAAAGACAGGGTCTCGTCCACGCTGATGCCCCAGCCTTGGCGCGCAATCCAATTCTTCAGTCGGCTTATGGGGTCTCGCGCGGGCCTCATCGCATATCCTGAATGATCGAATCGCGAATGAGTATGACGGTTGGTCGCAGCAATTTCGCAAGCGCCGGTCCCGCAATTATACTGACTCCGTGTCAATGTCAGAGTTTGACACGATCCGCGACGATGTCGGCATATTGCGCCGCATCCAATTTTTCATAGCGATGCGCCGCCGGATCGAACCAGTAGAGCGGATCGGCGATGGCGGACGGATCGAAGCCCTCGCGCACCAGATCGACTTTGCGTTGCTTGAACGTTCCCGTCACTTCAATCTGAGACTGCAGGCGCAGAAATACCGGTCGCGCATAGGCTGCAAGATGCCCATCCAATCGTTGCGCCAGGCTGGTGATGTCGAATCCGCCATCCACAACCAACGCCGCCATGCCGGCGCGCCCGTCCGCGCCCGGAACTTTGACGCCGTAAATATTGGCTTCCTCGATGCCCGGAACAGACGACAAGGCTTCGGCAACTTCGCTGGTGGCGACATTCTCGCCTTTCCAGCGGAACGTGTCGCCGATGCGATCGACGAAATAAAAATAGCCATGTTCGTCGCGCCGCATCAGATCGCCGGTGCGAAACCAAGTGTCCCCTTTGGCGAAGACATCGCGGAGGATCTTTTTTTCCGTATCCGCCGCCTTGGTATAGCCCTCGAAATTGCGGCCCGCCCGCATCGAGATGCGGCCCACCGCTTCCCCCGCCTCGTCCGGTCCGCATTCGACGCAAAGACCGTCCTGACCGCGCACCGGCATTTCGCGCTCGACATCGAAGCGCACCACCCGGGTGGGCAACAGCCATTCCAGATAATTCGGCACCCGCCCCACCGAGCCCAAGGTGCCGTCATAATTGAGCATCGCGACATTGCCTTCGGTGGCGCCATAGAATTCCACGATGCGGGGAATGGCGAAGCGATCCTGGAACCGCTTCCAGATTTCCGGGCGCAAGCCATTGCCGGTGATGGCGCGCAGATGATGATCGCGCTCATGCGGGCCCGCGGGTGCATTCAGCAGCCAACGGCACAATTCGCCAATATAGGCGAACAGGGTGGCGTCATATTTGTGGATGTCGCTCCAGAATTCTCCCAGGGAAAATCTGCGCTTCACGATCACAGCGGCGCCGGACATGAAAGCGATCCCGACCGCGCAAACGCCGCCCGTCGCATGATAGAGCGGCAAGGGATTGTAGATGCGATCCTTGGGACCCGGCGTCAGCGCGCCGATAAAGCCCGACATCATGAACATCATGCGCATGTGGCTGAAGTTCGCGGCCTTGGGCAGGCCGGTGGTGCCGGACGTGTAAATGAAGAAGGCGCGATCCTTGGCGGTGACACCCTGGCGCGGTGCCTTGCCCAAAGGCGCTGTGGACATGTTTGCCAATGCCGCGTCCAGATCCTGTGTGCCGTCATGCCCGCTGCCCTGCGACCAGAACAATGGTGGTGCGGCAAAAAAGGCCTTTGCCTCGGTCACGGAGGACGCCAGTTCGGCGCCGACGATCAAATGCCGGGCACCCACGATCTCGATGGAATGGGCCAATGCCTGGCCGCGCTGATTGGTATTGATCAAGGCCACGCAAAGCCCTGCCTTGAACAATCCCAGCCAGCAGCAAAGAAAGTCCGGGCGGTTCTCCATGAAGAGCGCCACGCAGTCGCCGCGCTTGAGCCCTTGTGCCAACGCCCAATGGCCGTAGGCATTGGCACGTGCGTCCAGCGCGCCATAACTCATCACATCGTCGAGATAATAGACCGCAGGCGCCCCAGGGGTGGCGCGGGCTTGCGCTTCGACCACATCCACGATGGTGCGCGTGCTGTGGGGCTTGATGCGGGCGAGCATCAGCAAGGTCCGCACAATGTGATTGAGATAAATGACTTCGCGCCGGATGGCGGCGGCAAGGCTCATGCGTTTCTTCCCTGCATCCAGCTTGTGCTGGATACAAGCGCTTCGCAAGATAAGGTGGTTGTTATTGCCCCCATCTGTCTGCCACGCGGGCAAGCCCGCTAGCAGACATCTTCCCCCGCCATGGGCTCCGCCCAGCGGGAGAAGAAAGCCGGTGTCTGTTGAAGCATGACGGAAAAACTAGATCTTCGCGGACTGAAGTGTCCGCTGCCTGCGTTGATGGCACGCAAGCATCTGACGGCGATGGCGCCCGGTCAGAGCATCTGGGTATTGGCCAGCGATCCGTTGGCGGTCGTCGACATCCCGCATATGTGCCATCAGGAAGGCCATGAGATGATCGAAGGCGAAAGCGCTCCCGATCACCATCGTTTCCTGATCCGGCGCGGACCGTCCTAAATTCGGCGTCAGACCCGCGGTGGCGGAGGCGGCGGCGGAGGCGGCATATGCGCGATCACGGCGCGGGCATCCACGGCGCGCGGTTCGCGCTGGGCCTGTTCGTCGTTCAGCACCACGATCTCGGCATAGGATTCAAATTTGGTGGTGCTGACGATGTCGACATCCGGCCCGAAGGCGCTATAGCCCCAGGCGGGATGGAAACCCCAATAACCGCGGCCATAGCCATAGCCGAAGCCTGCGCCATAGCCGAAACCGGATCCATAACCGAAGCCCGGCCCAACCGGAAACGCGTCATACCGGGTCTGGGCCTTGGTATCGCGGCTGTCGAAGATGAAATGGCTGTGCCCGGACGCGAGCGTAACTTCGGCGGCCCGCAGCAGAAGGCTGTTTTCAACCGTTTCGCGCGGCGTCACCGAATTGCCCGTGAACGTCACCCGCCAGCGATTGTCCGACAATTGCCGGTCGGTGTAGCCGGTGGCCTGGCCCGGCGCGCGGGGCGCATAGGGGGCCGGTGTGGCGCATCCAGCCAGCACCAGAAGTCCGAGAATCAGTGCCGGTTTGGCAAAAGCGCGAAAATGGGGCATCGGGCCTAACATGGGATCGTCTCCCTGACGGATCGTCTCATTATATAGTAATCAACGACCCGGCGCCCAAGTTCCGGCGGCAGCCCCGTTCCGTTTGAGGCCCCTTGCTAATGAAGGCGGGCCGTAAGAAGTTCGGGTGTCCGGCCCATGCCGGGCGCCAGGTCGCCGGGGATGGTCTTTTTTGCCGCTCCCGCGTATTCGTAGTGCGGAAAATCCCGCAGTTCCGCCGGATTTAGCCTTGGGGGCCTGAACTTTTACCATGCACGGTCTTTCCCTCGCCCTGCAATTTGCACTCTGCTGCGTTCTTGTCGCTGTCAGTACGCTTTCGGCCCAATTGGCGGTCCTGGCGTGGGTGCGCGTTTTCCGCAAAAGACCCCATCTTTCATCAGCCATCCTTCACGAGGACGAACTGCCGCACGTCCTGGTGCAATTGCCGGTTTGCAATGAAGGCCAGCTGGCCGTGCGAGTGGCCGAAGCCGCCGCCGCGATGGACTGGCCCAAGGATCGTCTGACCATCCAGCTCCTGGACGATGGCGATAGCGGCAATCATGCCGCGCTCGCCCAGGACGCCATGGCGCTGACGCCCGAAGGCGTAAAGCTCGATATTCTGC
This sequence comes from Pseudomonadota bacterium, assembly GCA_040389405.1. Lineage (GTDB taxonomy): Bacteria > Pseudomonadota > Alphaproteobacteria > Micropepsales > Micropepsaceae > Rhizomicrobium. Next base: position 72,452 of record JAZJZY010000004.1, read on the forward strand.
GCCGTGGCAATCGGACCGGCTTCAAAGCCGGCAATCTGGCGTTCGGGCTCAAGCATTGCGATGCGCCCTATGTTGCGATCTTCGATGCCGACTTCGTGCCGCCTCCCGATTTTCTGCGCCAGACCATGCCGGTGTTGATGGCAGATCCAGGTCTTGCCTTCGTCCAGGCACGTTGGGGTCATGCCAACCGCAATGCCAACTGGCTGACGCGGGTGCAGGGACTTTTGCTGGATTCCCATTTCGCGGTGGAACAGGAAGCGCGCTTCCGGGCGGGACTGCCCATTTCCTTCAACGGCACGGCCGGCGTCTGGTCGCGTGCCGCCATCGAAGATGGCGGCGGCTGGACCGGCGATACCTTGACCGAGGATCTGGATCTTTCCATGCGCTGCATGATGCGGGGCTGGCGCGCCGCGATGATGCCGGATCTGACAGTGCCGGGCGAATTGCCCCAGACCGCCGCCGCTTGGCGGGCGCAGCAAGCGCGCTGGACCAAGGGCCACGCACAATGCGCCCGCAAGCTGTTGCCGCTGGTCTGGTCCAGCGACATGCCGCTGTGGAAGAAGGCAGCCATGACGCTGCAGATGTGCCAGTTCGCGTTCTACATGCTGGCGTTCGCCAGCGCCGCGATCTCGCTGAGCTTGATGTATATGGGCGTGGTCTATTATTCGGGCGTGGCACTGCTGGGACTGGTCGTCACCATGCTGGGCCTCGCTTCGTCCATCGGTTATCTCTATCTGGGTCAGCGCATGCTGGGCCTGCACCACGAACCCAGGCTTTATCGCGCGCTTCTGCTGGCGGTGATGTTCCCCTCGGGACTTATTTTGGCCAACACGCGTGCCACCATCGAAGCCTTTTTCAGCAAGCGCATGGATTTCAACCGCACCACGCGGGTGGGTGAGAAGCATGCTGGCGGATGGCGCGGCGTGCCGGAATTGATCGCGGGCGTTCTGCTGCCGATTTTCGCCTTCGCCGAATCCAACTGGAGCGCCGTGTTCTTCTTCTTCGCGGTGTCGGGCCTGGTCTCGATCGGGGTCATGGGCGCCTCCGGCTCGCGCGAACCGGTGCGCCAACGCATTACGCCCGGCGAGTGAGCCTCGACCGCGCTAGCGGACAAATTGGTCCTTTGGACCAATTTGAGAGGCGAACGCGCTGAGCTTAAAGCGAAGCGCAATGCTGCAATTCAAATCAAATTTGAACCAATCGTCTAACCTCATATTGGCGCGCGCAGCCTAGCTTCGCCTTCGGGATGAAGCTGGGCGCGTTGATGCTTTCGGGTGGAGTAAGGATCGCTGCGCTGGCATTCGCGGCGGCTGGGCTGGCAGGGTGTGCCAGCGATCCGGCCGTCTATCAGACCGCCCATGAAGATTATCCGGCGGCACCCGGCCTGACCCGCGAACCCCCCGGACCGGCGCCGCAATCCGGACCGCTGCAATGCGTGCCCTACGCCCGCGAGCATTCCGCCGTGAAAATTTATGGCGATGCCTGGACCTGGTGGGCCAAGGCGTCCGGAAAATTCTCGCGCGCCGCCACACCCGAAACCGGCTCGATCCTGGTGCTGACGAACTATGCAGGACCCGAGCGCGGGCATGTCGCCGTGGTGCGCAGCCTGATTTCCAGCCGCGAAATCCACGTCGATCATGCCAATTGGCTGGGCGATGGCGCGATCTATCTCGACGACCCGGTGGCGGATGTCAGCGCGAATAACGACTGGAGCCAAATTCGGGTGTGGAACATCAGGACCGGCGGCTGGGGTACCCGGATTTATCCCGTCCAGGGCTTCATTGGGCCGGGTGGTGACAGCGTGCCCGGCGGGCGCGAAGCGCCCCGGACGGATACGGATCTCGGTCAGATCGCCCGCACCGACCCTGACGAATCAGGCGATCCGGCCCGGATCGCGCGCGCAGAACTAGGTATAGTTCAATAATTTCAACATGTTAATCAATTTTCGCAGTGCGGTTTGAACCCTGCCGCGGAAAAGCCTAGTTTCCCGCCCCATCGGCCGGGGTTACCGGTCCTTCTGCGGATCAGATGCGTTTCATCGCCATGAAAAGCCGCAGCACCAATTTTTGTCGTCCGTGACCATTCCGCCCGCCGATCCGACCGATCCGCTTGCCGGCTTGCCGCCGCCCAAGCCGGCAGCAGCGCCACCGCCACGCGTGAGCATGCGCCGCAATGCGGGACTGATGCTGGGCGCGCTGGGCGTTGTGTTCGGCGATATCGGCACCAGCCCGCTTTACGCCCTGCGCCAGACCGTGCTGGCCACCAACACCGGATTTTCCAATCACGTCGCGGTGATGGGCTCGCTGTCGATGATCTTCTGGGCTCTGCTGATCGTGGTGACCTTGAAATACGTCACCACCATCATGCGCGCCGATAATAACGGCGAAGGCGGCACTCTGGCGCTGGCGGCGCTGGCGCATCGTTCGCCGGGACAAAGCCGCAGATTGAAATCCACCATCGGCATCGGCGCCGTGATCGGCCTGGCGCTGTTTTACGGCGACGGCATGCTGACGCCGGCGATCACCGTGCTGTCGGCGGTGGAAGGCCTGGAAGTGGAAAGCAAGGCATTTGCACCCCTGGTGGTGCCGCTCACTCTTGTCATTCTGATCGTGCTGTTCGCGTTTCAAAGCCGAGGCACGGCCAAGATCGGGCGGCTGTTCGGCCCGGTTATGCTTCTTTGGTTTTTGACGCTGACAATTCTTGGCGCGTTTTCGATCGTGAAGAATCCCGCCATTCTGGCAGCGGTCAATCCGCTCTACGCCATCGATCTTTTTGTGCAGGCGCCCTGGATTGCTTTCGTATCGCTGGGCGCGGTGGTTCTGGCCGTGACGGGTTGCGAGGCGCTCTACGCCGATATGGGTCATTTCGGCAAAAAGCCCATTCAATATGCCTGGTATTTCATCGCGCTGCCCGCGCTGCTGGTCGATTATTTCGGACAGGGCGCGGCCCTGTTGCGCGACCCCAGTCTGGCGGGCGTGGCGTTCTTCTCCATCGTGCCCCACGCGATCCATCTGCCGATGGTGATTCTGGCAACCATGGCTGCGGTCATCGCAAGCCAGGCCGTGATCACCGGCGTATTCTCCATCACCCAGCAGGCGGTGCAGCTGGGCCAACTTCCCCGGATGGAAATCCGTCACACCTCCGCGACGGAATATGGCCAGATCTATGTGCCGCGCATGAATGTCTTCCTCGCCGTCGGCGTGGTTCTGATCGTCCTGATCTTCAAGAATTCCGGTGCCTTGGCGGCAGCCTATGGCATTGCGGTGACGGGCGTCATGGTGATCGACACCTTCAACGCCTCGCTGGTGGCGAACAAGCAATGGCGGTGGTCGCTGGGCAATGTCATCCTTCTGTTTGGCGTGCTGGGCATCATCGATCTGATGTTCCTGGCCTCCAATTCCCTGAAGATTCCGGAAGGCGGCTGGCTGCCGCTTCTGATAGCCGCCGGCATGTTCCTGGTGATCGACACCTGGCGGCGTGGGCGGCGGGTGCACCTGGAAATCATCCGCAACGAATCCTTGCCCTTATCCCTGTTCCTGGAGCGCGCGGACAAAAGCGTGCAGCGGGTCGCGGGGCTCGGCATCTTCCTGTCATCGCGCAGCGACATCGTGCCCGGCGCGCTGCTGCACAATCTCAAGCACAACAAGATTCTGCATGAGCGGGTGGTGATCGCCAATGTGGTGGTCGAGGACATGCCCGTGGTGCCGCCGGAAAAGCGCATCGAAGTCGAAAAACTGGGCAAGGGATTTTTCAGCGTCCGCATCCATCACGGCTTCTTCGAGACCCCGGATGTGCCGCAGGCATTGGAGGAAGCACGCCGCTTTGGCCTGGCGCTCGACATGTCCACCGCGACCTTCTTCATCGGCCGCGAAAATCTGATACCGGCGGAACGCTCGCAACTGGGCCGCGTCCGCAATTGGCTTTATCGCGCCATAGCGGGCAATGCGCTATCGCCGGTCCTGTTCTATAATTTGCCGCCCAACCGGGTCGTCGAACTCGGCACCCAGACTGCGATCTGATTTTGGATTCGACTGCCAAGCCGTCCTGGAAGCGCGAACTCGGCCTCACTCTGGGTGCGCTGGGCGTCGTCTTCGGCGATATCGGTACCTCGCCGCTTTACGCCATGCGCGAAACGGCGATTGCGGCAGGCGGGCATCTGCACGGGCCGCCGGCCGTCTATGGCGCGCTGTCGCTGATTTTCTGGGCGTTGGTGGTGGTTGTGACGATCAAATATGTCGTCTTCATCATGCGCGCCGATAACAATGGCGAAGGCGGCGTCCTGGCGCTGGCGGCGTTGGCGCATCGTGCACCCGTCAATCGCAAGGCCAAGACCGCCATCGGCATTGCCGCGCTTTTGGGCTTGGCGTTGTTCTATGGCGACGGCATGCTGACGCCGGCCGTTTCGGTGCTGTCCGCTATGGAAGGCCTGAATGTCGGCGGCGGCGCATTCGCCCCTATGGTCCTGCCCCTCACGCTGGTCATTCTGGTCGGGCTGTTCCTGGTGCAAAATCGCGGGACGGAAAAGATCGGCCTGGTGTTCGGTCCGATCATGGTTCTGTGGTTCATCGTCATCGCCGTCCTGGGCGCGATCTCCATTCTGAAGGCGCCGCAGATTTTATGGGCCGCCGATCCGCGCTATGGGCTGGCGCTGTTTCGCAGCGAGCCCTGGACCGCCTTTGTTTCTCTGGGCTCGGTCGTATTGGCCGTGACGGGCTGCGAAGCGCTGTACGCCGATATGGGCCATTTCGGACGGCGCGCCATCCGCTGGGCGTGGCTTTATTTCGCTTTCCCCGCATTGATCCTGAATTATTTCGGCCAGGGCGCGCTGCTGCTGTCGCATCCCGAGAGCGCACCCTTCCTGTTCTACGCCCTGGTTCCGAGCTGGGCGCATTATCCGATGGTGGCGCTGGCGGCATTGGCCACCATCATCGCCAGCCAGGCGGTGATCTCCGGCGTCTTCTCCATCACCCGCCAGGCGGTGCAGTTGGGCCAGTTGCCGCGCATGGAAATCCGCCACACCTCGGCGACCGAACGGGGGCAGATTTATGTGCCGCGCATCAACGCCATGCTGTGCGTGGGCGTGGTGTTGATCGTGCTGATCTTCAAATCGTCCGACGCGCTGGCGGCGGCTTACGGAATAGCGGTCACCGGCGTGATGGTGATCTCGACGGTTCTGGTGGGCATGGTGGCGATCTATCGCTGGCGCTGGTCCAGGCCCGCGGTCTATGCGGTTTTCGGCGTGCTGGGGCTGATCGACCTGGCTTTCATGGCCTCCAACGCGTTGAAGATCACCCAAGGCGGCTGGCTGCCATTGGCGGTGGCGGCGGCAGTGTTCGTCGTGATGGACACCTGGCGGGTCGGCCGCCGCGCGCATCTGGAGAAAGTGCGCGAAGGCTCGCTGGCGCTGGATCTGTTCCTGGCGCGTGCCGACAAGATGACGCAGCGCGTGGTGGGAACCGCCGTGTTCATGAGCCCGCGCAGCGATGTGGTGCCCGGCGCGCTGTTGCACAGCCTGAAGCATTACCATGTGCTGCATGAACGCATCGTGCTGGCGACAGTCTCGGCCGCCGACACGCCGTTCGTACCGCCCGCCCGCCGCATCACGGTGGAAAAACTGGGCAAGGGCTTCTTCACCGTCCGCTTCGTCTATGGTTTTTTCGAAAGCCCCGATATTCCCGAAGCGCTGGCCGCCGCGCGCGCGCAAGGCTTGGCGTTGGAGATGGATCAGTCCACCTTCTTCCTGGGCCGCGAGACCCTGGTGCCGGGCGAGCATCCCAGCCTCAGCCGTTGGCGCGTGGCGCTTTATATGTGGCTGGCGTCGAATGCGCTGTCACCCGCGCGGTTCTATCAGTTACCGCCGGGGCGCGTGGTAGAACTCGGTACGCAGGTGACGATTTAACTGAGTGTCATTCCCGGCCGAGCGCAGCGAGGGGAAGGGAATCCAGGTCTCAACCCCCACGCCAATCCCGATAGCTGGATCCCCTTCCCTCACATCGGCCGCCTTGCGGTCGATGTTCGCCGGGGATGACAGCAAGGCTTAATCGAGCGCGTAAACCAGCGCTTTTAAGTACGCCGTCTCCGGCAGCAGCGGATGCATCGGATGATCGCTGCCCGCGCCGGCGACATGAATCAGGCTGGCGTTGCGGCCGCTTTTGAGAATTCCCGCCGCGCACTCCGCCCCGAAGCGGTCCAACGGAATATTGTGCGAGCAGGACGACATCAGCAGCAGGCCGCCGGGCGCGGTGATCTCCGCCGCCAGGCGCGCCAGCTTGCGATAGGCTTTCGCGCCCGGTTCCAGATCCTTGCGCGCCTTCACAAAAGGCGGCGGATCGGCCAGCACCATGTCGAAGCGTTCCTTCTGCATGCCCAGCCGCGTCATTTCCTCGAACACATCGGCTTGAACCGCACGGACGGAGACCTTGTTCGCCGCGGCGCTTTCTTCGGCCAGCTTGAGCGCCGGTTCGGATGAATCCAGGCAGATCACTTCCTTGGCGCCCGCCTTGGCTGCCAGGATGCCGAAACCGCCGGTGTAACTGTAAGCATCCAGAACCGTGCGATCCTTCGCCAAGCCAGCGATGAAAGCGCGATTGTCGCGCTGGTCGTAATACCAGCCGGTTTTTTGCCCCTGGCCGGGATCGACGAAATAGCGCGCGCCATTTTCTTCGACCGCAATGCGGCTCGCCGCGCCTTGTGCGGTCTTCACATAAATTTCCAACCCTTCCAGCGCCCGCGACGGCGTGTCGTTGCGCAGGATGATGGTTTCCGGCGCCACGACCTTGTTCAGCGCCGCCAGCAGCACGGGAAGTTTTTCTTCCATGCCGGCAATGGAGATCTGCAGCACCAGCACATCGCCGAAACGGTCGATCACCAGGCCCGGCAATCCATCGCCTTCGGCATGAACCAGGCGATAGAAGGGGCGGCCATACAGCCGCTCGCGCAGGGCGAGCGCGCGCGTCAGGCGGGCGACAAAGAATTTCTCGTCCGCCGCCGCGCCGGTCGTGCGGGCGAACAGGCGAACCCCGATCAGGCTTTTGGGGTTGAAGAAGCCGCTGCCGAAATCCTGGCCGTCGTCGAATTTGACGTCCACCACCGTGCCGGGGGGCAGTGCCTTGGTGGCACCCTCCATCGCGATCTCGTTGGAGAAGATCCAGGGGGCGCCCGCACGGGCCCTGCGGCCCTCACGGGGTTTGACGATGACGGTGGGCCGCTTGCTCATGGCGCAGGCGTTAGCACGCTTTGGGGCAAAAGGAACCTGCACCAGCCCGGAAATGGCCTAAGTCCTTGAATTTGTGACACGTGGCCGCGCGCCGACTTGCGGACTTGCGCTGGCCTTCGCCCCCCATAAAGATGCCCGCCTATTCAGCGGAGACCGGCATGGCCATCGACGGAAAATGGGAAATCACGATCAATTCGCCGATGGGCGCGCAAAAAGCGACCCTGGATCTGAAAGCGGAAGGCGCCGCCTTGTCGGGAACCCAAACCGCCATGCAGGGCACCCAGCCGCTTTCCAACGGCAAGGTCGACGGCAACAATCTGGCCTGGTCGGCCTCGATCACGTCGCCCATGCCCATGACTCTGGAATTCAGCGGCGCCGTTGACGGCGACAAGCTGTCCGGCAGCGTCAAGGCTGGCGCCTTCGGTTCCTTCCCGTTCAGCGGCGGCCGCGTCGCCTGAGCGTGAATTTACATTGTTGAGGGGCGGTCTACGACCGCCCCTTTATATTTTCGGGAGATTTTCTTGGCGATTCACCGTGAAGGCTGGCCTTTCATTGCCCTCTTCGCGGCCGTGAATCTGCTGGCCTTTCTGTTTTCGACCTGGGCGGGCGTCATCCTGCTGCCTTTGACGATCTGGTGCGTGGCTTTTTTCCGCGATCCCGAGCGCAAGACGCCCCAGGAGCCGGGCCTGATCATCTGCCCTGCCGATGGCCTTTTGCTGCCGATTATCGAAGCTGTGCCGCCCCAGGAACTTGGCCTGGGTGACACGCCGCGTCCCCGGCTTTCGGTGTTCATGAACGTCTTCAATGTGCATGTGAACCGCAATCCGGTATCCGGATCGATCATCGCCAAATCCTACCGCCCGGGAAAATTCTTCAACGCCTCCTTCGACAAGGCCAGCGTTCACAACGAGCGCATGTCGCTGCGCCTGCGCCCGCAAGGCAATGATGGAACTCGAGATCTGGCGGTGGTGCAGATTGCCGGGCTGGTGGCCCGGCGCATCGTCTGCGACCTGACCCAGGGCCAGGGCGTGCAACGGGGGGCCAGGTTTGGCATTATCCGTTTTGGCAGCCGGGTGGATGTCTATTTACCACCGGGCTGTATGATCGTCGCCGAAGCCGGGCGCAAAGTCCGGGCCGGCGAAACAATTTTGGCGAGGTTTGAAGAGGCGTGAGCGACAGCGATCTGCCCGTCACCATTCCACCGAAGCGCGAGCGCGGCGCCCGCCGCTCCCGGGCACGCCAGATCGTGGCGGCGCGGCTGGAAAAGCTGGAAGATCTTTCGATCAGCAAGCTGGTGCCATCGACCCTGACATTGCTGGGATTGTGCAGCGGCGCCACCGCCATCCGCTTTGCCCTGATGGGTGACTGGCACCTGGCCGTGACCTGTGTGGTCTTCGCCATGATCTTCGACGTGCTGGATGGCCGCGCCGCGCGCATGCTGGGTGCCGATACGCGGTTCGGCGCACAGCTCGACTCGCTGGCCGATCTGGTCAGCTTCGGCGTCGCGCCCGGGGTCATCATGTACACTTGGAGCCTGTCACGCATGGGCACGGCGGGATGGATCGCGGCCCTGATCTTCTGCGCCTGCAGCGCCATCCGCCTAGCGCGTTTCAATGTGCAGAGCGTACGCGACGAAGGCGCCAGCAAATCCAATCCCTATTTCACCGGCCTGCCGACGCCCGCCGCCGCCTGCATGATGCTGTTGCCCATGCTGATCAGCTTTCAATGGGACGGCGCGCTGGTGCGCGAACCTTGGGTCGTGGGCAGCATGATCGCCATCACGTCGGCGCTGATGGTGAGCCGCCTTCCCACGCCGTCCATCAAGCATATGCGGCTGTCGCGCGAGCACCGCTTTCTGGCGGGCGTCTGCGGCGGCATCCTGGTGATGCTGCTGGTGATCTGGCCCTGGGCGACTTTGACGATCGGCCTTCTGATCTATGTCGCCACCATTCCCGTGGCGGTGGTGGTGCATCATCCGGCCGCCAAAGAGCAGCACGCAGCGCTGCGCCACGGAAAATAAGCCGTTCGCGAAATGACGATCAGAAACCGCGGCCATGCGGCGCGGCGCGCCTGGGCATATACGGGCCATGGGGCAAGGGATTCATCCGGCGGAAACTGCCGACGAAATAATGCGCCTGGCCATAGCCGTCCACGAACGCGCCGCCATCGGCGCCATAACCGACCCCGCCGGTGAAATCGCCCCGCAGATTTTCCACCACCTCGCGGCGTTCCCGATAGACGTGCTCTTCGAAATATCCATCCCGCGACGACCGCATCCAGCGGCCTCGCGGCGCATCGGCGAATTCCTCGCGCACCGCACCTGCGGAACGATAGTCGTAATAGGGCTGCGTGGAATGCCGCTCGCCATGCGCGCGATGGGCATGACGCGCAGGTTTCGCCATCGCCGGTCCGATCAGCAAAAGCGCAAGGCCGACGCCGATGGCGACAGAAAAACGGTTTCTCACGATGGGGCCTCCTACGCGGCGTACAGACCGGCGCATTGTATCAATTTGATACAGTCTCTCCCAACCAGAAAAGTAAGGCTGCGTTTTATGGTTAACCGCGATGCACCAGCGCGTGAATGAAGCCCAGTTTGGCGATGGTCCCCGGGCCCAGGATGAAGGGATAAAGGTCGGGCTGGCCCATCGAACGGTTGAGGCTGTTGACGGTGAAGGTGACCGGAAGCCAGGCATCGATCAATTGCGCCATGTCCGCCGCCCGATAGGGATCAAAGGTGATGCGCGTCGTTGTCTTGCGCGTGGCGACGGTCATATCGAAAGCGCGCGCCGTCTCCAGCGTGTCGATGATGTGCAGATAATGCGCCCAGCATTCGGCGAAATCCTCCCAGGGATGGGCGGTGGCATAGGCGCTGAGAAAATTCGCCTGCCAGTCCGGCGGCGCGCCTTGCGCATAATGCGCTTTCAATGCCGCCGCATAATCCGTCCGCTCATCGCCGAACAGATTGCGGAAAGCCGTCAGGGTTTGCGTATCGGCGGCGACCAGCCGGTCCCAGAAATAATGCCCGCTCTCATGGCGCAAATGGCCCAGCAAAGTGCGATAGGGTTCGCCCATCGCTTCGCGCACCTGCTCGCGCACCGCATCATCGGCTTCGTTCAAGGCGAGAGTAATGACCCCGTTATTGTGCCCCGTCACGACATGCGCGGCAGGCGGATCGGCGAGAAAGTCGAAAACCAGGCCGTGGGCGGGATCGTCTTCCCGGTTGGCAAGCGGAAGCTGCAATTGGATCAGGCTGTAGAAGAGCCGGTGCTTGGCGTCTTCGATCCTGGTCCAGAGCAGCGCATTGCCGGGCACGGACAAGTCCGGGATCACGCGGTTGTGGCGGCAGGCAGCGCAGTAGCCGCCCAGATCGCTGCCCGGGAGCATCCAGTTGCAGACGCCATAACGGGCATTGTCGCAAAATTTGTAGGTCTTTTCCGGCGCCGCCAATACCGTCCAACTGCCGCCGGATCGAGGTTCGAGCGAAGAGAGTGTGCCCAGATCGGGCAAATAGCCCAAAGCGCGATGGCAATGCTCGCAGCGCGTATTCTCGAAATAGAGAAGCTGGCCGCAGGCCTGGCATGCAAATAGTTTCATGGTGAAAATCCAGAAGGCCCGGCGAAACGCTTCTAGCCCCATCAGCCCCGGCAGGCTATATCGCGCCTACTCCGATGAGGCTCTCGCCGCTGGCACCGTCATACGCTAGAAGCCGGAAGGAGGGGGCGGATCCATGACGGCGATTTGGGTGATGGTGATCGCGGTGGCGGCTTCCGCCGCTACCATGCTGGGCGGACTGGCGGCGCTCAGCCTGCGCGAACGCCTGCATCTCATACTGGGTTTCAGCGCGGGCGCGGTGATCGCGGTCGCCTTCTTCGATCTTCTGCCGGAAGCCTTGAGCCTTGGTGCGCATCCGCCGCGCACCGTGGTGGCGGCCGCGGCGTTGGGATTTTTTCTTTATCTTCTGTTCGACCGGCTGGTCAGTCTGCAAGGCGCGCGGGCCGGCGCCAATGGCAGCCGCTGGCGCGGACGCATCGGCGCGGGAAGTTTCTCGGCGCACAGCCTGCTCGACGGCTTCGCCATCGGCATCGCCTTCCAGGCGGGACAGGCAATCGGTTTCGTCGTGGCCACGGCCGTGTTGGTGCATGATTTTTCCGACGGGTTGAACACCGTCAACGTGGTCGTCCGCAATGGCGGCGAGCGAAAGACGGCGTTGGCATGGTTGGTGGTGGACGCGTTGGCGCCACTGGTCGGCGCGGCGCTGAGCCTTTTGATCGCACCCCCCCGCGATCTGCTGGGACTGCTGCTGGCGGGCTTCTCCGGATTCTTTCTCTATATTGGTGCCAGCGACCTGTTGCCGGAAAGCCAGCGCGCGTTTCCCCGCCTTTGGACAACGATTGCGACACTTATGGGTGCGGGCCTTCTGTATCTGGCGACGCAACTCGCGCTGTAGAATTTTTAATCCAAAATTCTGGTTCAAGTTCCCACGCGACTGTGCCAGAAGCTTTCCGGGCAGGGGAGAAAGGTCGCCGGCGTATGCCGTCTCATTCCTTGTTTCGCCTTCTGCCCTGTCTGGCGGCCGGCGTGTTTCTCAGCGCCTGCACCACCGAACGCTCCAGCGTTCCCTTGCGCACCGCCACCGAGCAACTGCTGATTTCCACCGCCGCAGATCGCGCCGCCGCCGATCTGTCGCTGTCGATCCCTAGCGGCACGCGCGTCTTCATCGACCGCCAATATTTCCAGGGCTATGACGACGGCTATGCCCTGAATGCGATCCGTACGCAGTTCCTGCGCCAAGGCCTTGCTTTGGTGGACGACCGCACCCAGGCGCAAGCCATCGTCAATGTATCGTCCGGCGCGCTTTCCACCGACGAGAAATCGCTGCTGATCGGAATCCCTGCGCTTCAAGTTCCTGCGCTGCCGGTCGGCACATCAGTTTCCGTACCCGAGATCGCGCTGTTCAAGACCGCCCAGGACAAGGGTGTCGCCAAATTTGTCGCCACCGGTTACGACGCCAAGACCGGCAAGCTGATCGCTACCACGGATCCGCAATATGGCTTCGCGCATCAGACCAATCACACCATCCTGCTGTTCTTCTCATGGGAGTCCGGTGATCTGGTGCCGCCGAATGTGGATCAGGACTCTCTGTCGGTGAGCAACATCGCGCGCGGCATTCCGGGCGAGCTGGGATTTACGGGAAATACTGATAGATCCAAGTCTCGGTGAGCGTCTTGTCACCCAATTTGAGATAACAGCGCAGGTCGATCGGCCCCTTGCCATCGACAGTGATGTCGAACAACGAACGCCAGCGGTCGGTGCCCACCACCTTGATGACATAGGCGGCTTCCGCCTTGCCATTGGAGACATTGATCATCGGCGCCAGGTCGTAGCGCTGCTGCAACTCGTTCAATGTGCCACCCTGCCAGTCGATGGCGAATTTGCGCTTGTTGGCGGGCCAGGGATTTTGCCCGGGCATGCCGCCGCGGCCGATGCGCGTGGCGACCGCGCGCGCAATGTTTTTGGGATAATTGGGTTCGGCATCCTGCCAATAAAGGCGATAATCGAAGCTGAGGCTGTCGCCGCTTTTGATCTGTTCTTCGGGCCGCCAATAGGCAACGATATTGTCGTGGATCTCGTCGTCGGTGGGGATCTCCACCAGCTGCACGGAACCCTTGCCCCAATTGCCCTTGGGTTCGACCCAGATTCCGGGCCGCCGGTCGTAGAAGGCGCCATCGTCCTGATAGTTGGCGAAATCGCGGTCCCGCTGCAGCAGGCCGAAGCCCTTGGGATTGTTGTCGACAAAGGAATTGGTTTGCAGCGTGGGTGGATCGGTCAGGGGACGCCAGATCCGCTCGCCCTTGCCGTTCCAGATCGCCAATCCATCATTGTCGTGAATTTCCGGGCGCCAGTCGGCGGCCTTGGGGCGTTCATTCTCGCCATACCAGTACATGCTGGTGAGCGGCGCGATGCCCAGCCGCGAAATGTCGCCCCGGAAGAAAACATCGCAATGGACATTCATCACCACCGCGCCTTGCGCCGCCGCATTCTTCACGCACTCGAATCTGTAGGCGCCGGTCACGCTGGGACCTTCCAGCAAGGCATGGACGATTGCCGTCTGTCCGTTCTGCGCCAGCCAGAATTTTGTGAAGCGGGGGAATTCTTCCGCCGTCTGCAGCGCCGTGTTGATGGCGATGCCGCGCGCCGAAGCGCCATATTGTTCGTCCTGACCGGAGGAGCGGAAATAGCTCGCTCCCTGGAATGCCAGCCAGTCCACCGGCGAGGTCTGGCTTTCCATCACCCGGAACCCGGCAAAGCCCAGCTTGGCCAGCGGCTTGGGGTCGAGGCCCGAAGCGCCATAGTCGAAATAATCCGGGCTGTAGATCACCTCGCGGGCGTTCATCCCGCCGGACGGGTCCGCCTGAAGCGCAAAAATGGTCACCGGGTCGGCGGAGTATTTGTTGAGGTGGAAAAAGGCGATCGGGTCAGCCCCCGCGACCCCACGCCACAGGGTATCCTCCGGGCGGAAGCGGATTTTCTGAACCTTGTCGAAATCCACACCCTCGATGATGGCCTTTGCCGGAGGCTCTACCGACTTGTAGGGGACCGTCGCCAGTTTTTGGGCCTGGGCCCTCAAGCCTTCATAACTGAACGGGCGGGGCGCGCTGAAACGCAGCCCGGCCGGCACCGCTTTGGACGCGCCGAAGGCCGGCAGCGTCGGCAGGGCGCCGGCGGCGGCGAAGGCTGCCAGCAGAAAGCGTCGGTCGATCATGGATAACTCCGGACAGGTTAGGCAATAAACGGGTCAAAGATGGAAAAGTTGGGGCGGAACCAGGCCGCGGAATCACCCCGCCCGATCCATGATTTCGCCGTAATGTTCAGCCATTTAAGCATCATCCCGATTGTTCAAAGAGCATGACTTTCATGGACCGCGACACTCAACTTTTCCAGGGCGACATTTTCCCTGCCAGCATCCCGCCGCGCCGTCCGACCGCCATGTTGGCGCAGCCGGTCGTGCCTTGGACATTCGCACGTTTGGCGGTTGCCGGGTTAGACTGGCTGATGGCTGAAACCACCCCGACCCTCCCCGCTCCGATAAGCACGACCACCAAGCGCCGTGTCTGACATCGCTGCCCGGCGATGGCTCTTTCTGTTCCTGGTCATCGTTTCCACCGCCGCTGCGGTGTCGAAGCTTTACCAGGTGCTGCGGATTGACGGCGTCGATCTGCTGGAATTCCTGTTTCTCGCACTGTTCGCGATTCTGTTCGGCTGGATCACGGTCTCGTTCTGGATGGCGGTGTTCGGCGCTTTCGCACGCCTGACCGGCGCCCGGCTGCTGCCCCTGGCCGAAGGATCCGGACCATCCTCATCGCGCACCGCGATCCTGATGCCGGTCTACAATGAAGATGTGGCGCGGGTTTTTTCCGGTGTGCAGGCGATTTTCGATTCCGTCGCCACCACCGGTGGATTCGATTTCTTCATCCTCAGCGATTCGACCGATCCCGCCAACTGGATTGCCGAAGAAGTGGCCTGGCAGAATCTGCGCAAGAGCCTGGAGCCGGAAGCGCGCATTTTCTATCGTCACCGCCATCGCAATATCGGCCGCAAGAGCGGCAACATCCAGGACTTCTGCGAGAACTGGGCCTCGCATTACGATTACATGGTGGTGCTGGATGCCGACAGCCTGATGAGCGGCGAGACGTTGGCCTCGCTGGTCCAGCTGATGGATGCCAATCCCCGCGCCGCATTGATCCAGGCGCCGGCGACTCTGGTGGGACGCAGCACCTTGTTCTCGCGCATCCAGCAATTCGGTTCCAGCGCCTATGGCCCGACCTACAATGCGGGACTGGCCTGGCTGCAGGGCGGACAGGGTAATTACTGGGGCCACAACGCCATCATCCGCGTGCGCGCCTTCCAGCAGCATGGCGGATTGCCGAAATTGCCCGGCAAGCCGCCGTTCGGCGGTGAGATCATGAGCCACGATTTCGTAGAAGCCGCGTTCCTGCAGCGCGCCGGCTGGGAGGTATGGATGGCCCCCGATCTCACCGGCAGCTACGAAGAACCGCCGCCCACCGCCTACGATCACCTGAAGCGCGACCGCCGTTGGGCCCAAGGCAATCTGCAGCATGCGCGCATCATTCTGGCTCAGGGTCTGAAGCTGCCGTCGCGCCTGCATCTGGCGATGGGCATCATGTCGTATCTCGCCTCGCCGTTGTGGCTTTTGCTGCTGGTGGTGTCGGCACTGGAAATGTTCATCCCCAAGGGCATCGCGCCGTTCACCTATGCCGGGCGTCATCCCGAGCTGGCGCTTTCTGTGTCTCAGTCGACACCGTTGCTTCAGCTGGTCACCGCCACTCTGGTCCTGCTGTATGCCCCGAAATTATTGGCCCTCACGGTGCTTCTGGCGCAGCCCGCCGCCGTGAAGGCGCATGGCGGCGTGGCGAACATATTGCGCTCGGTGGTGCTGGAAAGCATTTTCGCCACCCTGTTCGCGCCGGTGGTGATGCTGGTGCATAGCTGGTTCATCTTCAACATCCTGATCGGACGCGCCACCGGCTGGGGCACCCAGACGCGCGACGATCGCGCCTTGCCGTTCTGGCTGGTCTTTCGGGAATATTGGCCGCACACCCTGATCGGCATTCTGGCAAGTGTGGTACTGTATCGGTTCGCACCGGCCAGCCTGGAATGGTTCGTGCCTTTGCTGCTGGGCCTGATCGTGACCATTCCCCTGGTTCAGATCAGCTCCAGCCCGAAACTTGGCGCGTCGTTGGCGCGCGACAATCTGTTTCTGGTGCCCAGTGAAACCGGCGTTATTCCGGTCTTGAAGCGTGCCCATCAATTGCTGGAACGCAAAGAAGCGGTCGCCCATCAAACCGATTATCGCCAGCTCGTTCTGGACGATCCCGAGACACGGGCGCTGCATCTGCGGTTGCTGGAAGAAGTGCCATCGCCATCGGACATCACCCGTGAAAAACTGGTTGCGCTGGCCGATGCCGCCCGCCGCGATGGCACCAAATCCTTCAGCCGCCAGGACTGGGTCGCGCTGCTGTCGGATTCCGATAGCATAGCCGCGCTGGCGGGTACTTCGTTTCAGCCGCCACACAGCATCGAGGGAGCAGCAATTTTCCCTCTTGGTACACCGCGTCCGGGAGAGGCCGATTTTCCCAGCCCGGTTCCCCGTTTCTGAATCGATCTATTGCCGACGTCCTTCCCGATCCAGCGCGGCAAAATCTTCATCACTGAGCACGATCTCCGCCGCGGAGACATTCTCTTCCAGGTGCGTGACCCTGCCGGTGCCGGGGATGGGCAGCATCACCGGACTGCGCTTCAAGACCCAGGCAAGCGCGATCTGCGCGGGGGTGGCTTTGTGCTTTTTCGCGATTCCGTCCAGCAGAGAACCGGACCGTGCGAGATCACCGGCGGCCAAGGGATACCAGGGAATGAATCCGATATTGTGCTTCTCGCAATAGTCGAGCACATCCTCGCTGCCCCGCGTCACCAGATTGTACTGGTTCTGCACCGTGGCGACGGGAAACTCTTTGCGTGCCGCTTCGATTTCTTCCACCGAGACATTGCTCAGGCCGGCTTGCGCAATCACACCGTCTTTCAGCAAGGATTTGACGGCGGCAAATTGCTCGCCCCGCGGCACTTTGGGGTCGATGGTGTGCAGCTGCCAGAGTGCGATCGTGTCCACCTTGAGCCGTTCGCGGCTCTTCTTTGCCGCGCCGATCAGATAGTCGGGATCGCCCTTAGGGGTCCATCGGTTGGGACCGGAGCGCGTGAGACCACCCTTGGTGGCGATCAGAAGCCCGTCATAGGGGTGAAGCGCTACGCGGAGCAGGTCTTCGGAAATCTCCGGGCCATAGGCATCGGCGGTGTCGATGAAATCAACGCCCAGCTCCGGCACGCGCCGCAGGGTGGCTAGCGCTTCCACTTTGTCCTTGGGCGGCCCCCAGACCCCGTCGCCGGTGACCCGCATGGCGCCAAATCCCAAGCGATGGACTTTCGTCTTGCCGCCGATCGTGAATGTGCCGGATTTTGCAGCGCTGGTCATGGGGAATGTCCTGGTTGGAGGTGACCTGGAAATAGGTCCGGCACCGTCTTGGTTCCAGTGCATGACACAAAAGAAAACGGCCCCCTTTTACGGGGGCCGTCTCTCATTTCATGTTGTCAGCGATCAGGAATTATCGGGCAGCGTGTAGGCGATATACTCGCCCGAGTAGTTGCCGCCCGAAACCGCGACGATGATGTACTGCTTGCCATTGACCATATAGGTCATCGGCGCGCCGGATTGCGGCGCGGGCAACAGCACATTGCCGACTTCCTTGCCGGTCGCCTGATCATACGCGCGAAGCGGCGCGCCGCGCGGATGTTCCGGCGTGGTGGTGACCTGACCGTCACCCGCGATCACCAGATTCTTGGTGACCAGGGTGCCGATGTTGAAGCCGGATTGACCGGTGCGGGGCACATCGATGCCCTTGAGCGCCGGATTGTTGCGGATGTTGTCAGGCGTGTCGCCATGCGCGACCTGCCAGACGATCTCACCCTTGTCCATGTTGACCGCGCTGATGGTCGCGTATGGCGGCTTCAGCAAAGGCAGGCCCTGGATGGTGAGATTGCGGAAACCACCGCCGCCCGCCGCCGGCGGTGTCGCCGGTTTCTTGGGCGCAGGCGCCGAGTCGGCACCCGAATCCGTGCCGGCCGCGTTGACCATCACGATCTTCTGGCCCGCCAGGCCTTCGACATAGGGAAGGTCTGTCATGCCCGGAGGCGGAGGAACCAGTGCCGTCAACGACATGCAATTGTTGCAGCCATAGACATAGACGGTGTGGTTTTCCGGATTGAAGGAACCGCCCGGCCAGTTGGTGCCGCCATTGGCCGCGCCCACCATGATGGTGGCGATGGGGCCGTTGGGATTCGACAGGACAGGCGGCGTATAGATCGGGCCCATCTTGTACTTCTTGACCGCTTCGACCGCTTCGGCGCGCAACGCGGGCGTGAAGTTGATCAGCTCGTCGACCGAAGTGCCGGTGCGGTTATACGCCTTGGGCTTGGACGGAATGGGCTGCGTCGGCGAATACCATTCGCCCGGCACATTGCCCTTCTCGACCTTCTTTTCCGGGATCGGCCAGATCGGCTTGCCGGTGATGCGGTCGAATGCATAGAGCATGCCCATCTTGGTGGGCGAGACCACCGCCTTGACCGGCTTGCCGTCGACATTCAGATCCATCAGCAACGGCGCCGACGACATGTCGAAATCCCAGATCTCGTGATGGATGAGCTGGAAATGCCATTTCGGCTTGCCGGTATCCAGATCGACCGCGACCAGGCTGTTGCCGTAAAGGCCGGCGCCGGGACGCTTGCCGCCATAGAAATCCGACGTCGGTTGTTCGACCGGCAGATAGGCCAGGTTGGCCACCGGATCGGCCGTCATCATCGTCCACACGCCGGTGTTGCCGGTATATTCGTTGGAGCCGTTCAGCCAGGTTTCCGCGCCGGGTTCGCCCTTTTGCGGAATGGTGCGGAACTGCCAGAGGCGCTTGCCGGTGCGCACGTCAAACGCGCGAGCTGAACCCTTGTTGTTCTTGAAGCTGGTGGGGGTGAAGCCTTCGCGGAAGGCCGAACCGACCAACACTCTGTCGCCCACAACCGTCGGCGCAGCCTGCCACCCGATTTCGCCAGTGGTCAGATCGGGCTCGATTTTCTGGTCGTCATCCGCCTTCAGATCGACGGCGCCATTCTTGCCGAAGTTGGCGACCCGCTGGCCGGTCTTTGCGTCCAACGCGATCAGCTGATAGCCCGGCGTCACGTAAAGAATGCGGGCTTCCTTGCCATCGCTCCAGTAAGACGGGCCACGGCCGGAAAGCTGACGAGGAGCAGCGGCGCCGCGCGCACCTTCCTTCTCGCCGTGCACCCAGATCAGTTCGCCCGTCACCGCGTCGAGCGCGACAATGGCGCGGCGCGAACCGGCAGTGGCATAGACCACGCCCGCAACTTCCAGCGGCGTGCCTTCGAGCTTGAATTCGGGACGATTGCCGAGATTGTCGGTCTTGAAGCGCCAGGCCACTTCCAGCTTGGAGAAGTTCGACGCATTGATCTGATCAAGCGGCTTGTACTTGCTGCCGGTGATGTCGCCCAAATAACCCGGCCAGTCCACATTCTGTCCGGTCTGGGCAAACGCCACAGACCCGCCGAGCAGCAGTGCCGTCAGGCCTGCACCGGCAATCAACTTCTTCTTTAACATTCGTTCCGCCCCTTACTGGTTGTTGGTCGTTCGAGTTCTAATGTGAGGTACGCTTAAAAGAATGGCGGCAGCCGGACGGCCACCGCCATTTTTACGTGTCAGCCCATTTCCTTGATCTGGGCCAGGCCGCGCTGAATGACGGCCTTCTGCTCGTCCGTGACGTCCAGGCTCGGTGGACGTTGATAGGTCTGACGCGTCCCCATCTGCAGGCTCAATGCATATTTCATCGGGCCATAGGAATTGACGTCACCTTCGCGCAGCAGCTTTTCCTGATCGCGCAGCTTGTTCAGCGGCACATGATAGTCCTTGCCAGCGCGGAACGCGGCAAAGACTTCGGCATACTGTTTGGTGAAGAGATTGCCGTCGGCCAGGATCGCGCCCATGCCGTGATCCAACGCATATTCCAGCCGCCCACCGCCACCGATGCCGGTGCGCATGTTGAGCTCGGGGAAATTCTTCACGAACTCCACATACTCGGGCATGTCGTTGTTGGAATCCTTGATGCCGGCGAGATTGGGATAATGCTTGAGGGCATTGAGCAATTCGGTGGTGATGGGAACCGCCGAGGTGCCGGGGATGTGATAGAGATTCACAGCCAGGCTCGATGGCACCGCATCGAACAGCAGCGAATAATATTTCACCAGGCCGTCCGTCGGCGGCTTCTTGAAGTAGAAGGGCGGAATGACCAGAAGGCCGTCGGCGCCGTGATCTGCCGCATGCTTGGAAAGTTCGATCGTTTCCGGGAAATTCGGCGTGCCGGGGCTGAGGATGATGTTCATGCCGGCCTTGTTCTTGCCGGCCACTTCCATCACCTGCTTGCGCTCGGCCACCGAGAAGGACGGGTATTCGCCGGTGGTGCCCAGCACGACGACGCCATCGGCGCCCTGATGCTTGAACCATTCCATCTGCGCTTTCATGGCGCCCAGATCGACTTTCAGATTCTTGTCGCACGGGGTAAGGCTGGCGACCCAGAACAGGGTCTTGTCTCTGCTGCCTAAGGTGCGTGCGGCTTGCGCGCTGGCAGCGGTTGCACCGGCCAGAGACGCGGCCGCTGCCGCGATCACGCCCAGTGCTTCTCTACGATTGGTATGCATTCGTCCTCCGAGGGATTTGAAACATGGCTTTCATTTTTTTGCGTCTCCCACCCTCCTGAGACACGCTCCTCCACCAAGTCGCGGGCAATCTCATCGCGAAGTCGGCATGTGTAAAGACGATCCGGCTCGTTATTGCGGTGCACCATATTTTATATGTGAAGTGAGGTTTTCCCAGCGCCTCGCGTTGCTCGATAAGTTATTGATACTAAACATATATTACTAGATTAACGCGCTGCAATATTGCTTGCGAGAAAGCGCCGCAGAGGGGGTATGCGCACGCGAGGTGCGGCCAGATAGTGCGGCGCTGCAGCTTCCCGAAATTACCGGTGGCAGCATAGTATCGCCGCGTCGCGAGGGAGAGTAATCCGTGAAAAATAACAACGAAAATCCCGTCAGCCGCCGTTCACTTCTCAAGCTGATCGGCACCACGGCGGGCAGCGCCATGATGTACGAAACCATGGTGGCGATGGGGTATGCCGGGGAATCGAACTTCAACAATCCGATTAAATTGTCGGGCGATGTGAAAGGCGCAACCGTGCTGGTTCTGGGCGCGGGCCTTGCGGGCATGACCGCAGCGTATGAACTGCGCAAAGCCGGCTACAAGGTGCAGGTGCTGGAATATAACGACCGGCCCGGCGGACGGAACTGGTCGCTGCATGGCGGCGACACCTATACCGAAATGGGCGGCGTCACCCAGAAGATCACGTTCGACAGGGGGCTCTATTTCAATCCCGGTCCGTGGCGCATTCCCTATCACCATCGCGGCTTGCTGCATTACTGCAAGGAATTCGGCGTGCAGCTCGAATCCTTCAACATGGTCAACTACAACGCCTATGTGCATTCCACCAAGGCGTTCGGCGGCAAGCCCAGGCGTCATCGCGAGATCGCGGCGGATTTCGACGGCTATGTCGGCGAACTTCTCGCCAAGGCCACTGTGTCGGACAAGCTGAACGGTCCGATGACCAAGGACGAGAAGGATGGCCTGCTGCAGGTGTTGCGCTTCTGGGGCGCGCTGGACAAGAATTACGAATACAAGAAAAGCGAAATGGCCAGCAACATGCGCGGCTTCAAGTCGGATCCCGGTGGCGGGCTTGCACCATTGCCGGTCGATTCCGATCCCATCCCGATGAAGGAACTGTTCAACGCGGGTATGTGGTTCTCGGTCATCGCCGGCAAGATCTATGAATTCCAGACCCCGCTGTTCCAACCGGTCGGCGGCATGGGCATGATCGGCCAGGCCTTCGGCAAGCAGCTGACCGGCGCGATCAAATACAATTGCAAAGTCACGGGCATCCAGCAGGACGGCAACGGCGTCACCGTCACCTATATCGATTCCAAGACCGGCGGTGCGCCGCAGAAAGCCACGGCGAAATGGTGCGTCTGCACCATTCCCGCCACCATTCTGGGCCAGATCCCCATGAATGTCGGCGCGCCCATGAAGAACGCGATTTCCTCGCTGGCGTATGATGCCGCCTACAAGGTCGGTCTGGAATTTAAGCGCCGATTCTGGGAAGAGGATGACGGCATTTATGGCGGCATCACCTATACCAACCAGCCGATCTCCAACATCAGCTATCCATCGACCGACTATCATCGCAAAGGCGGCGGCGTGCTTTTGGGCGGCTATATCTTCTCCGACAGCCCCACCACGTATGAGTTCGAAGCCTTGTCCGCGCCTGAGCAGATCAAGGCGGCGCTGGACCAAGGCTCCAAAATCCATCCGCAATATATGAAGGAATATAAGAGCGGCGTGGGTGTCTCCTGGCATCGCGTGCCATGGACGCTTGGCTGCTCTGGCCGCTGGACGGAAGAAAACCGCGCCAAGAACTACGCCAATCTCTGCGCCATCGACGGGCGCATCGTGCTGGCGGGCGAACATGCCTCGCGCCTGCCCGCTTGGCAGGAAGGCGCGGTGCTTTCGGCCTTGGACGCCATCGGCCGGCTGCACAAGCGGGTGCTGCAGGCCTAGGAGCGACGGTCAGGAAAAGTGCGAAGCGCCTGAAAGGCGCGTAACGGTTTTCCGAGCGGCGCCGGAGGCGCCAGTTAAGTAACAGGGCGCGTCCGCGCCCAAAGCGCGCGACCAGAAAAAGGGGCGAGGGTTTCAACTCTCGCCCCAATTCTTTTTGCCCTATGGCTGAACGCAGGCCTTTGTCGAGTCGGCAATCCAGGCTTCGCAATTGGCCAGGCTGAGATATCCTTCTGGCGTGCCCGGCTTATTCGGATCGGCGGGTTCGGGCTTCTGCAAATCCTTCAGATCGATCCGGTTCACATCGTCGATGATCTTGGCATAGGCGCGCGTCACCGCCTGGAGTCCAGACGGCGACACCACCTCCGGCGTGTCGCCCGCCGTGTGCATGTTGGCGAAATCATTGGACTGCGCCACCACGCCGGGCAGGAACCAATAGAAGCGTCCCAGATCGCCGGCAGGCGGCTTTGCGCTGGGTTCGGCCCATACCGGCACGCCGAATTGCCGCAAGGCGTCGGCGGTGATTTTCTGAAGCTGCGGCCGCGCCGCGCCGCCCGCATACCATTCCAGGGGAACGTCTGCCGTCGTCGATCCGGCGGTGCCGCCATGCGTCATCACTTCGGCGGGATGCTCGTCGTTGATCATCAGCGCGGTCTTCGAAAAGAATTTCGAGCGGTTGGCGACCAGCCATTCACGGCCGAAGCCGCCGGGTTTGACTTGGTGATGTCCGTCGATGCCGATGAAGATGATCGTGCGGCGGCGCTGGCTTTTCGGAATCTTCGCAAAATGCTCCGCCAGGCCCAGCATCGACGCAACGCCGCTGGCATTATCGCCCGCCGCATCGAAGAAACCGTCGCGATGCGCGATCACGTAAATCGTTTCGTCGGTCGCGCCCGGCAAGGTGCCCCAGACAAGATAGGATTTCTGATCGGACACCCAGTTGGCGTCCAGGCGGATCTTGATGTGCGGCGCCGAACTCTCAGAAGCATTGCCGATCATGGCGCGGATCGCTTCTCCGTCCTTTGTCCCCAGATTGAATGTGGGAACATGCGTATAGGCCCGATAGGACTGCGCACTATAATTCCCGCCGCGCAGGTCCGTGGAGAGGATCGCCGCGGCGCCGTGATCTTCGGCACGCTTGAGGATGTCTGCCGGTCCGGCCTGATAGCTGGCCGGCACCTTGATCAGCAGAACGGCTTTGCCGCGCACGTCACGGCCCGCGAAATCCGCTTCGCTGCCAAGCCCGACATAGACGATCGGAAGATCAATCTCTTTGCCATCCGTCGCCGGACTGCCATAGGCCGGTTGCGCCGAAGCAATCGACGCAGTCTTGTCTGCACCCGTCACCGCGACGGCCCAGGACTGGGCCGACCATTGCGGCGCGAAGAAATTCATCGTCTGGGTATGCGCATCGGTGAGCCCAATCTGACGGTATTTACCCTGCAGCCACTGCGCATCCTCGACATCGCCGGACGTGCCCGCAAATCGACCCCAGAATTGCGGATGGCCATTGTCCCGGTAATGCCGCGCAATCTCGGCCTGCTCCACCACATATTGCCACATATGCTTGCCGTCGATCGCGCCATACTTCGCGTTTTTGGCAGAGGCGCCCGCTGTGTCCGCGGCTATCGCGCGCTGGAAGACACTGCACAGAAGCAATGACACGGCGACGCCGATGAAAGCCGCCGCGGCGAATCCGGGCTTGCCCATATAGGTCACTTCTTCACGTAGCGGATCACGGCCTTGGGGCCGACCTCCGCGCCATAGATCACACCATCGGCATCAGCCCACACGCCTTCCGCGGCGCTGGTGTCGGGATTGGCGTGGCCCAGCTCTGGATCCGGAATGAAGGCGGTGACTTCACCGGTCCTGGCGCTGCCCACGCGCATGCCGCGTTGGAAGGCCGGATTATAGCCATAGCCCTTCTTGTCGATGGATTCGGAATCGGTGACGTACAGCACGTCGTTCTTGTCGATATAGACGCCGCTGGGCCGGCCGAACTGAGCCCAGGCCGCGATGAATTTTCCGTCCTGGTCGAAGATCTGAACGCGGTTGTTGCCGCGATCACCCACGAACAGACGGCCCTGGCTGTCCATCGCCAAGGTGTGGGGCATCTCGAACTGGCCGGGACCGGTGCCGTGGCTGCCCCATTGCTTGATGAACTTGCCATTGGGGTCGAGCTTGACCACGCGGGCATTGTGACCCGGGCCCGGTTCATGCCCGTCGGAGACGAAGATGTTGCCATTGGGCGCGATCAGCACCGCATTGGGTTCGTTGAACGTGTCGGGACCGGCACCCGAGACGCCGGGCTTGCCCAAGGTACGCAGCACTTTGCCGTTCTGGTCGAATTCCATCACGACATTGCCCATGCCTTTGGCGACATGCGCATCGGTGATCCAGATATGATCATTCTTGTCGATGGTGATGCCATGGGGAAACAGCATCATCCCGGCGCCGAAGGATTTGACGAATTTTCCGGTCTTGTCGAACTGCAGGATCGGATCGAGCTTGGAGCCGGCGCAATTGTTGCCCTGGCAGCGGTCCGCGACCCAGATATTGCCCTTGCTGTCCACCGCCACCGCGCTGGTCGAGTCGAAGACGCGCCCCGCCGGCAGCTTGAAGAAATCGCGCACGGTGCGATACGGATTGGGCTGCGAGTTCGGCGCGTTACCCGCCTGCGCCACGGCGGTGCCGCCCAAAAGAAGCAGGCCGATCAGGATCGAGCGGTGAAGGGGATGTCTCATGGGGTCGGTCCTTTTCTGATCTTTATCCGGCATCCGGCAATGCCAGGCAGAGATACTCGCCGGAATAATTGCCGCCGCTGATGGCGACGATGATGTATTGCTTGCCATTGACCATATAGGTCATCGGTGTGCCCGACTGCGGCGCGGGCATCCATACCGCGCCCACTTCCTTGCCGTTCGCCTGGTCATAAGCGCGCAGCATCGCCCCGCGCGGATGATCCGGACCGTTGGTGAGTACGCCTTCGCCCGCGATCACCAGATTCTTGGTGACCAGGGTGCCGATATTGTACGTGGTCTGGCCGGTACGCGGGATGGTCATGCCCTTGAGCGCGGGATTGTTGCGCACCACATCGGGCGTCTCGCCGTGCGGGACCTGCCATTTGAAATCGCCGGTATCCAGATTGATCGCGGTGATGGTGGCGTAAGGCGGCTTGATGATGGGCATGCCGTCCACCGTCCAGCTTTGGCTGTTGCCGTCGCCCGCAGGATGCGCCGGCTTTTTCACCAGCGGCGTATCGGCGCCCGAACCGGCGCCGCCGGTCCCCACCATCTCGATCCTGTTGCCAGCAATGCCTTCGATATAGCGCATATCCGACATACCCGGCGGCGGCGGCACCGCGCCGATCGGCTCGAAACAGGAGTTACAGGCGAAAAGATAGGCGGTGTGATTCTCGGGATTGAAGGAGCCGCCCGGCCAGTTGGTGCCGCCATTGCCGCCGCCCAGTGTAAGGATGCCCCTTGGGCTTGGCAGAGTGGACAGCACCGGCGGCGAGAACACCGGACCCATCTTGTAATCCTTCACCATCTCCAGCGCCTTCGCCTTCAAAGCCGGCGTGAAGTCGATCAGATCGTCGTTGGAGACGCCGTTGCGCGAATAGGCCTGCGGACGCGTAGGGAATGGTTGCGTCGGCGCATACCATTCGCCCGGCACATTTCCTTTCTCGACTTTCTTTTCCGGGATCGGCCAGACCGGCTTGCCCGTGGTGCGGTCCAGCACATAGAGCCAGCCTTGCTTGGACGGCTGCGCCACTGCCTTGATCGCCTTACCCTTGACGGTGATGTCCATCAGCATCGGCGCGGCCGAAGCGTCCATGTCCCACAAGGGGTGATGGACCATCTGGTAATACCATTTGAGCTTGCCGGTATCGAGATCGACTGCGACCACGCTTTCGCCGAACAGATCGGGACCGGGACGATGACCGCCATAGAAATCGCCGGTCGGCGATTCCACCGGCAGATAGGCGGTGTTGAGATCGCGGTCGACGGTGATCTGATTCCACACCCCGGTGTTGCCGGCATCGTCGGCGCTATTGTTCAGCCAGGTGTCGTAACCGAACTCGCCTTTCTTGGGGATGGTGTGGAAGGTCCAGAGCCGTTTGCCGGTGCGCGCATCATAGGCGCGGACATAACCCTTGTTGTTGCGGTAGGTGGCGGGCGTAAAGCCTTCGCGGAAAGCCGCGCCGACCATCACGATATTGCCCGCCACCGTGGGCGTGGCGTGCAGGCCCGCTTCGCCGGTGACCAGATCGGGCCGGATTTCCTGATCGAAATCTTTTTTCAGATCGATGATGCCGTGCTCGCCGAACCCTTGGACCGGCTGGCCTGTCTTGGCATCCAGCGCCACCAGGCGATAGCCCGGCGTCACATAGAGAATGCGCGCATCCTTGCCGTCGCTCCAATAGGAAAGCCCACGTCCTGAAAGCTGACGCGGGGCCGCGCCGCCACGCTCGCCTTCCTTTTCTCCATGCACCCAGAGAAGTTCGCCCGTCACCGCGTCCAGCGCCACCACGCCACGACGCGAACCGGCGGTGGTGTAAATCACCCCGCCGATTTCCAGCGGCGTGCCTTCAAGCTTGTATTCCGGGCGATTGCCGATGTTGTCGGTCTTGAACCGCCACACCACTTCCAGCTTGGAGAAGTTGGAAGCATTGATCTGGTCCAGTGGCCGGTAATGGCTGGCAGCCAGGTCGGCGCCATAATGGGGCCATTCCACATTGGCGCCGGTCTGCGCCATGGCGCTGCCTGCCAGCAAAGCGGCCAAGCCGGCACCGAATATCCAGGATTGCTTTTTATTGATTGTCATTACAGTTCCCCCTTCTGCCATCATGCCTTTTTGCCAAAAGAAGAAAAGCGTTTCCGTTGCTGCATATGCGAGCGTTTTTCGGTAGAACAGATTGTCATTTTGCACATCACGGCGCCGGAGCGGTCGAACCATCGTGCTGAACACGCAATTCATCCCCGTCAGCGCGCCCGTGCATCGGCGCCGTCTTACCAGGCTGGAAACCGCCTTCATCGCGCGGCGCAACGTGCTGGAGATCATTCCCAGCTTCGCCTACCGCCAGCCCATCGTGTCCGGCGACATTCTGGTGCGCTGGCACATGATGGCGGACCCGGCGGGCATGAAGCGGGTGATGCTGGACAATCTGGCCAATTATCCCAAATCGGAAATCATGCGCCGGATGCTGCGGCCTGCCATCGGCGAGAGCCTGTTCAATGCCGATGGCGCCGACTGGAAATGGCAGCGCCAGGCCGTGGCGCCGGTCTTCACCCATCGCAATGTGGTGGCGCTGGCGCCCGCGATGAGCGCCACCGCCGAACGCGCCGTGGCGCGGCTGGCCCAAAGCGGCGGACGCGCCGAGCTGGTCAAGGAAATGCTCACCGCCACCTTCGACGTGATCTGCGATGTCGCGCTGTCGGGCCGCGAGCATTTCGACAGCGAGACCTTCAGCCGCGCCATCACCCAGTATTTCCAGACCGCGGGGCGCGCGTCCCTGCTGGACTTTTTAGGATTTCCGGAATGGTTCCCCCGCCCCGGTGAATTGCTGGCCGGATCATCGGTCCGCACCATGCATTCCATGGTCGCCGCCGCCATCGATGCACGGCGCAAACAGGCAACGGGCCTGGCCGACGATCTGCTGGACCACATGCTGGCGGCCCAGGATCCGGAAACCGGACAGCGCATGAGCGCGCAGGACCTGATCCACAATATGCAGTTCTTTATCGTGGCGGGCCATGAGACCACGGCGCTGGCCTTGTCGTGGGCGCTTTATCTGCTGGCCAATTCCCCCGAACATCAGGAACGGGCGCGGGCGGAAGTGAGCGCGCAGCTGAATGGCAGGGTCGCCACCGCCGGCGATCTCGCGGCGATGCCGTTCATCCAGCAAGTGTTGGAAGAGGCGATGCGGCTTTATCCGCCGGTCGGCCTTCTGGCGCGCAACGTCCTGGCGGAAGACCAGCTTTGCGGCCGCACGATGAAGCCCAACGATATTCTCTTTCTTCCCATCTGGGCGCTGCATCGTCATGAGCTGTTGTGGGATCGCCCGGAGATGTTCGACCCGGACCGTTTTGATCCCAACGCAGGCCCCAAGCGCGACAAATACCAATATCTTCCGTTCGGCGCGGGCCCACGCGTCTGTGTGGGCGCCAACTTCGCCATGATGCAGGCGCAGATCATCCTGGCCAGTCTGGTTCAGCGCTTCCGCTTCCGGCCCAGCCAGCCTGCGCCCCATCCGGTGATGACCATGACGGTGCGGCCGGAGCCCGGGATCTTTCTCGAACTCCAAGCCCTTGAATAGGGCGGAATATTTCAGTCCCGCGAATTTTATGTCCTGTATGCGCGCGCCCCGATGCTCGCATGGCGGACCTGATCGCGATGCGCTAACGTTCGCGCGCTGAATTCAGCCAGGAGGGTAATATGGAAGACAACAAGCAAAACAACATGACCGGCGATGTCTCGCGCCGCGATTTCACGGCCTTGTCGGTCGCAGCCGGATTGACGGTTGCCGCCGGATCGCAGGCTCATGCCGCGATGGCGGTGACCGAAACCGACGTGACGATCAAGACGGCCGATGGTGTCTGCGATGCGGCGTTCATTCGCCCGACATCGGGCAAGCATCCCGCCGTGCTGATCTGGACCGATATTTTCGGCCTGCGCCCCACCTTCCGCGACATGGCCAAGCGCCTTGCCGGCGAAGGCTATTCGGTGCTGGTGCCCAACCCCTTCTATCGCACCCAGAAATCGCCGGTGATCGACGATGCGAGCAAGTTCGATTTCGCAGCGCCTGCCGACCAGGCGAAAATGAAATTATGGACCACGCCGATCAACGAGGCCGGGGCAATCGAGCGTGACGCGGCGGCTTACATCGCGTTCCTGGATGCGCAAAAGGAAGTCGATACGTCCAAGAAGATCGGCACCCAGGGTTATTGCATGGGCGGCCCGCTGGTGTTCAAGACCAGTGCGACGGTCAACAATCGTGTCGGCGCCGGCGCGACCTTCCATGGCGGCGGCCTGGTGACGGACAAGCCCGACAGCCCGCATCTGCTGATCCCCAAGATGAAGACCCACATGCTGATCGCCATCGCCTCCAACGACGATGCCAAGCAGCCCGATGCCAAGGACAAGCTGAAGGAAGCTTTCGCCAGCGCCAAAGTACCGGCGGAAGTGGAAGTCTATGCGGGTTCGCAGCATGGCTGGTGCGTCAAGGACATGCCGCTGAGTGCCGGCAAGCCGATCTACGACCAGCCTGCCGCGGAACGCGCCTGGGGCCGGTTGCTCAATCTCTACAAGACCAACCTGGTCTGAATTGCAGAATTGAATGAGAAAAAGGCGGCACTTGGTGCCGCCTTTTTTAATGCCCGTTCAGTGCCCGCCGCCGGCCGCTTTTGCCAGCATCTTCGGCTTTGGCATCAGCCAGATGCCGGCCGAGACACAGGCCAGGATCACCGCAACGACCGAGAACACCTGGTTGGTGCCTAGCATGACGCTTTGTGTCTGGACGATATTGTCCAACGACATCAGTGCTTGTTGTGTGCCTTGCCCGGCGGCATGAAGTTTCGCCAAGGTTGCGGGCGCATTGTTCAGGCTGCCCACGATATCGGAATGGCTTGCGGCGGTGCTGTCGCGCCAGGCGAATACGATCACGCCGGTGGCGAAGGCGCCCGCCATGGTCCGCAGGAAGTTGATCAGGCCCGCGGCCGACGCGGTTTCCTCGGGCTTCACCGCCGCCATCGACATGGTCATCATGGGAATGAAGAACAGCGGCATGCCGATCCCCAGCGCCATCTGCGCGGGAACAAGGCCCCAGAAGCCGATATCGGTGTTGAAGGTGGTGCGCCAGAACGTATCCGCCGCAACGACCGCCAGGCCCGTCGACATCATGATGCGCGGATCGATCTTGCCGATCAGATTCGCGGCAATGGGCGCGATAACGATGCTGACCATGCCGTTAAAGGCCATCATCTGACCCGCTTTGGTCGCGGTGTAGCCCATGCTGGTCTGCAGCCATAAGGGGATCAGCACGATCGAGCCCATGAAAGAGCCAAAGGTGAAGAGCAGCGCCACGGCAGCAAGCGCGAAATTTCGGTGTCGGAAAATGCGCAGATCGACGATGGGATGTTCGTCCGTCATTTCCCAGGCCAGGAAGGCGAGAAATCCGACAAGGGCTATTGCGGCCAGGGTGAGGATGAAATTGGACGCGAACCAGTCATCATTCTCGCCATTGTCGAGCATGATCTGCAGCGCACCGACCCAGAGGATAAGAAGGCCGAGGCCGACATAATCGATCGGCCGCTTGACGATCGCGGTCTCGAACCCCTTGAGCATCCGAAGCGCCAGAGTGCAGCAGATGATCGAGATCGGCACATTGATGAAGAACGCCCAGGGCCAGCCCCAGGTGTCGGACAAAAGCCCGCCAATCACCGGTCCCGCGATCGGTCCCAGGATGGTGGTCATGGTCCAGAGGCCTAGCGCCATGTTGCGTTTTTCGGGCGGCGCCAGGCGCAGCAACAAGGTCTGCGACATCGGCATCAAGGGGCCGCCCATCAGGCCCTGCATCACGCGCACGGTGACCAGCATGGGCAAGGTCGTGGCCAAGCCGCACAGCAGCGAGCAGAAGCCGAAGCCCAGCGCGGCGGTGGTGAAAACCCGCACGGGCCCAAAGCGCTGCGCCAGCCAGCCGGTCAGCGGCACCATCACCGCTTCGGCCACCGAATATGATGTGATCGCCCAAGTGCCTTCATTGACCGACACGGCCATGCTGCCGGCGATATGCGGGATCGAGACATTGACGATGGTCATGTCCAGCACGGCCATGAAATTGGCCATCGCCAGAACCGCAATACCGGCGGCCAGCATCCAGCCCTGTAAGGGAGCCGGACCGGTGGTTGCTTGAGCGCCGCTTGCCGACATGCCTACACCGTCAGTTGGAGAGACGAATCTTGGCCGTCATCGAAAGACCGACGCGCAAGGGATGTTCCGCCAACTCTTTCGGGTCGAGCGCGATGCGGACGGGCAAACGCTGCACCACCTTGATCCAGTTGCCGGTCGCATTCTGGGCCGGGATCAGCGAGAAGGCCGAACCGGTGCCGCCGCCCAGGCCGACTACGCGGCCATGAAACTCGACGTTCGAGCCATACAGATCGGAGATCAGCGTGACTTCCTGCCCGGGACGAACCTGTTCGAGCTGGCTTTCCTTGAAGTTGGCATTCACATAGGCCTGCGCCAAAGGCGCTACCGTCATCAACGCCGCACCGGCCTGGACACGCTGACCGACCTGCGCCGTGTTCTGGGCGACGATGCCATCGACCGGGGCGCGAATGACCGTACGACCAAGATCCAGCTTGGCGCGGTCGAGCGCGACCCGCGCCGCCAGCACATCGGGATTCTTGTCCGCATCGCCGCTGACGATCAGCGCCTTTTGCGCCGCCATCTGCTGCTGGGCCTGGGTCAGAGCGGCCCGCGCCGTGTCCTGCGCATTGTTCGCCGCAGTCATTTCGTCGCCCGAAACCGCACCGCTGGAGGCCAGGGTGGCGCGGCGCTTGTAATCGATATTGGCGCGCGACAGGTCGCCCTGCCGCTGTGTCACCATCGCCGCCGCGCTGGCAACATTGGCGTAATATTGCGCCACGCGTTGCTGCGCCAGGCGAAGATTGGCCTCAGCCTGTTCGACGGCCAGCTGCATGTCCGACGGATCGATAACGGCCAGCACATCACCCTTGCGGACATGGTCGGTGTCGCGCACCGGCACGCTGGCGATGGTGCCATCAATGCGCGGCGTGATCTGTGCCGTCGTGGCCATCACATAGGCATTGTCTGTGCTGACATAATATTGACCGACCAGGAAGTACCAGCCGCCTACGGCCAGCGCCACCAAGACAATGGCACCGCCAAGCGCCATGAAGACTATGCTGCGG
This sequence comes from Pseudomonadota bacterium, assembly GCA_040389405.1. Taxonomy (GTDB): domain Bacteria; phylum Pseudomonadota; class Alphaproteobacteria; order Micropepsales; family Micropepsaceae; genus Rhizomicrobium. Next base: position 104,898 of record JAZJZY010000004.1, read on the forward strand.
CGGCGCATCCGCTTCTCGGAGCCTTGCGAAGCCGGCATCGCGCCGGCGGAAAGCGTTTGATCTGTCACGGTCTAGTCTCCTGCGCGCGCGGTTGTCTGCGCATCGAAATGAAATCCGCCACCCAAAGCGCGAACCAGCGCCACATCCTGAACAAAGGCCCGGGCCTGAAGATCGGCCACCGCGCGGCGCTGAGTCACCAAAGTGTCCTCGGACGTCAGCACGTCGAGATAGCGCGAAAGACCCGCGCCATAGCGCTGCTGCGTCACCCGGTAGGCGTCCTCGCTCGCGGCAAGCGAAGCGCGCGAATGTTCCAGCTCGTTGCCCAGTTCGCGCTGATTGGCGAGCGCGTCGGCGACTTCGCGCAGCGCCGTGGTCAGGGTCTGGTCATAGGTCGCCACCGCTTCGTCATATTGCGCACGGGCGCCACGATAGGCGCCTTCGATGCGGCCATGATCGAAGATCGGCAATGAAATTGCCGGGCCCAATTGTCCGATCAGCGAGCTTGAAGTGATAAGATCCTTGATCCCCAGCGCCTGATATCCCGCATAGCCGGTAAGACTGACATTTGGATAGAAATCCGCATGCGCGACATCGATCCGCTTGGCGGCGGCATCGGCGCGAAGCCGCGCCGCGACGATGTCGGGACGACGTCCGACCAGATCGATGGACAAATTGGCCGGGACGCCGAAATTCTTGAGCGTGGGAATGGCTGGCAGGGGAATATCGAGGCCGCGATCCGGTCCCTTGCCGATAAGGGCCGCGATCTGGTTGCGGGCCAATGCGATCTGTCCGTCAACGCGATCCAGATCCGCCTGCGCCGCGAAGGTGCGCGACTGGGCTTCCGAATAGGTGCTGGTGTTTTCCAGCTGCTGCAACAAGCGTTGATGCAGAAGGTCGGCGCTTTGCATGCGCACATCGATGGCATTGACCGCGGCGGCGCGGTCGGCGGTCAGCTGCACCAGATTGGCGTAGGCACTGGCGATCGCCGACGACAGGCTGAGCCGTGACGAAGTGAGATCGATGCGGGCCGCATCGGCTTCCGATGTCGCGGCGGCGAAGGCGGCGCGATTTTTGCCGAACAGATCCAGATCGTAACTGAGGTCGCCCGTCACGCGGCCCTGGTCGTGGAACCCGTGGGGCAGGAAGGATTGGAATTGGGCAGGAAAGCCCTGATTGAGACTGGCGCGGGTTTCGTTGACCGAACCATTGGCGGTGAGTTTGGGCCACAGACTGGAACTGGATTGCTGTGCCAGTGCGTCCGCCTGGCGCAACCGCGCCTCGGCCTTTTTGAGGTCCGGGGCATTGGCGACACCTTCGGCGATCAGCGTATCGAGCTGGTCATCGCCATAGACAGTCCACCATTCGCTCGTCGGCCAGTCGATGGGAGGCGCTGTAAAACTTTTCTGGGCCGCGTAGCTCTCCGGCGCCTTGAAGAACGGCAGGGCGCCGAGATCGGGGGCGCAAGCCGCCAGACCGAATAAGGCCAGCCCCAGCGCAACTTTCGGGAACATACTAAAGTTCATCAAACTGTACCGTACGGTCATTAATCGTTGACACCACTAATGGCTTGGGGAATAACCGTCAACAGGAAACTGTACGGTACGGTCAGAATTATGAGCGCTGTTGCTTCCCGCCTCCCCCGCGCCGACCGCGACGAGCGCCGCGAAAACATCCTGCGGATCGCCCACGCCGCCTTTCTGGAGGATGGCTATGCCGCCACTTCCATGTCCGCCATCGCGGCCAAGGTCGGGGGCTCCAAGGCCACGCTCTATAATTACTTCTCGTCGAAGGAAGAGCTGTTCGCCGCCGTGATCGAGGAACGCTGCCGCGATCTTCAGGAAATGCTGTACGACGCCGATCTGGAATCGCAGGACTTCCGCAAGGCCCTGACCATCCTGGGCGAGAGCGCGGTGCGTTGGATGCTGCGCGACGACAGCATCGCGACCTATCGCCTGATCACGGCGGAATCCGGCCGCTTTCCGGAGCTGGGCCGCGCCTTCTATTTGGCCGGTCCGCAAAAAGGCAAGGAAATGCTGGCCGAGTTTTTCGGCCGCGCCGCCGAGCGGGGTCACATCAAGCCCGGCTACATGGTGACGACGGCCATCCATTTCATGGCGCTATGCAAGGGCGAGCTGCAACACCGCAAGCTCTGGAACATCGACGAGCCGACCGACAAGGACATTGAGACGACAGTCGCCAATGCCGTGAACACGTTCCTGGCTGCTTACGGTACCTGAGACGGTTTTCAGGCCCGCTCGATGCCGTAGCCCGCGAACTGTTCGGCGGAGCGCGGCGCGATGATCAGATCGGCGCCCGGCGTATCGAGAATGAAGCGCAGCGCAGCGCCCGGCACCGTCCAACCATTGTCCGCCGCTTTCTGCCGCAGCGCTTCGATCATTTCGAAACTCGATGGGGTGAGCAGATGTTCGTACATCGCGCGCGCGTCATTCATGCGGCCGGATGCGGGCTTTTGATCTCCCCGGTATTTTCCGCTGAGCAGGCCGCCCGCCAGCGGGCTGAACGCGACATAACGAACACCTTCAGCGCGGCAGAGCGGGATGATGTCATCGAGATCGCGCTGTACCAGCAGATTATATTCGTTCTGCAGATGCGTGAAGGCGCGCCGCAGAGCGCCCCTTGTCAGTGCCAGCACGTTTTTCAAATCCGCCAGACTCGCATTGGAGACACCGAACGACGCGATCTTGCCTTGCGCAAGGGCGCGGTCCAGTGCTTCCAGGGCTTCCTCGAGCGGCGTTCTGGGATCGAATTCGTGCAGGTAATAAAGGCCAATCTGTTCCAGGCCCAATCGATGTAACGACTGGTCCAGATGATATGCGACCTGGGTACGGCTCAAGGGTCTGTCGTCCGGCGGACAGCCATGCGGATTGCCGACCTTGGTGGCGATCTGCAGGCCGGCGCGAAAAGCCTTGTCCTGTTTGCCTAACCATTCACCCAGAATGATTTCGCTGGCGCCGCCGCCATACGTGTTGGCGGTGTCGAAGCGCGTCAGTCCCAGCTCGCGTGCAGAATCGAGTATGGCCAATGCCCGCTCCCGGTCGTCACCTTTGTCACGGAACGTCGGCGAGGAACCCAGGCCGCCGAAATTCCCGCATCCGAAGATGATCCTGTCACGTTCTTCGGGCTTAATCATGGAAAGAAAATCTCCTGAATTCGGCGGCGTCAGACTGGCATCTGGCCGGTCATGATCGCGGCCAGCCTCGTCGCATCGATATTGCCGCCGGAAATAATGCAGACAATGTTGCCTTTGCCGGCGCGACCTGAAAGCGCTGCGGCGAGCGACGCTGCACCCGCACCTTCGGCGATCACATGATGTTTGGTGGCGAGAAGCCGGATGGCGTCCGCGATTTCACCCAGCGAAACGCAGACGGCCTGATCCACCACATCGCGGACCAAAGGCCACATTTCATCCAGCAAAATGCTGCTGCCCATGCCGTCGACGAAGCTGGGCGTGTGCGTTACTTTTGTAGGGCCGCCCGTGACTAACGCGGCGGCAACGGGTTGCGCCGCTTCCGACTCCACCGCCAGCATACGGATACCCGGCTTTGCCCGACGCATCACAGCACCGATGCCGCTGATCAAGCCGCCGCCGCCGAATGGCACCACCACAGCGCCAATATCAGTCAGATCTTCCAGAACCTCTGCCCCAATGGTGGCGTTGCCCGCAACGACGGCCTGCTCGGCCACGGGATGAAAGAAAACACCTTCCGCGCCCTCGAAGCGCCGTGCCAGCAGGACCTGCCACCATTCCTCGAACGGAATGCGGATCACTTTGGCGCCCATCGCCTGCAAGGCGTCGGTTTTGGTTTTTGCCGCACCGTCGGGCGCCACGATGGTGACGGGAATGCCCATCTGCCGGGCGACCATGGCAAGCCCCTGGCCGAAATTGCCGGCGCTGGCGCCGACCACGCCGCCGCGCAAGGAAGCCGGATCCTTGCTCTTGATCGCATTGACCGCGGCGCGGATCTTGAACGAACCCAGCGGCTGCAGATTTTCCAGCTTCAGATAGATGTTGGTGTCCGGCACATCGACATCGAGCCGCCAAAGCGGCGTGCGCCGCGCAAAGCCGATGATGTTGGCGCGGGCCGTGGCGATGTCGGCGTCGGTGGGAAGATGCATACGGCCATCCATGGCGGATATTTGCGTCAAGCCGGCCCGGCAGGCAACGGCGACACTTTTTTCCAGATGAAATAGGCCGCAATCAGCACGCCCAGCCAGGGAACGCCCACAATCCATGACAGGCGCCAATCCGGATCCAGCAACATCGTAACCAATACCCCCAACAGCACCGCCAGACCGGCAATCTGCATCACGGGAAAGAAGGGCATGCGCACCGGCAGATCTGCCGCCTTGTGCACGCGGCGAAAGCGCAGATGGCAGACCAGGATCAGCATCCAGACGATGATGATGCTGAAAAGGGCGATGCCTTGCAGATAGGCATAGGCGCGCGGCGTGAATTTCGCCATGCCGACCGCCGCGAAGATGAAGAGGCCCGAAAGCAGGGTCGCCATCACGGGCGCGCCGGACCGGCTGAGCTGACCTAGAAAACGCGGCGCGTAATTGCCGCGCGAGAGCGAGAACAGCATCCGCGAACAGAGATAGACATTGGTGTTCATGCCCGACAGCGCCGCGCTCACGATCACGAAATTCATGATCCCGGCGGCATGGGGAATACCGGTCAATGACAGGATCTTGACGAAAGGACTTTCAGCCACCGTGACGCTGCCGCCGGTTTGCGTCCAGGGAATGATCGCCGCCACCACCGCCAGCGCCAGGACATAGAACAGGAACAGGCGGATCGCCATGGTACGTAGCGCGGCGGGAATGGCTTTTTCCGGATTGGGGACTTCGGCAGCCGTCACCGCGATGACCTCGATGCCGCTGAAGGATAGCAGGCCCAGGATCACCGCCATCCACATGCCGTGCAGGCCGTGGGGAAAGAAGCCGCCGGGCAGTCCATAAAGATTGTGCAGGCCGACCGCTTCGGTGCCCAATCCGAAAATGCGGCTCGCACCCAGAATGATGAACAGCACGATGGCCGTCACCTTGATGAACGCCAGCCAATATTCCGTCCGGCCGAAATTTCCCACGGACCGGGAATTCACATAGACGACGATGGCGGCGAACCCGAGCGACCATAGCCAGACCGGCGTGCCGGGAAACCACCAGGTCATGTAGATGCCGGCGGCGACCGCTTCGAACCCCGTGGCGATGACCTGCGCGAACCAATAGGTGTAGCGAACTACGAAACCCGCCAACGGATTTATGTAAGTCTCGGCATAAGTGCCGAACGATCCCGCGGCCGGATGCATCACCGCCATTTCCGACAGGCTGAGCACCATGGCGACGGCAAAGAAACCCGCGATGGCATAGCTGACCAAGACCGAAGGCCCGGCATAGCCCAGCGCGATGCCACTCGAGAGAAACAGGCTGGTGCCGATGGCGCCGCCCAGACTGATCATGATGATCTGGGCGCGGGTCAGCTCCTTGTGCAGACCGCCTTCGCGCGCGACGATCGCCGTGTCGTCCAGACCGCTATTCCCGCCAGCCAACGCCGGTTACGCCTGATAGCGGGCGACGCCCCCGACCACGGTCTGAACGATCTTCACATCCTTGATCTTTTCCGGATCGATTTTGTGCAGATCATCCGCCAGCACCACATAATCCGCCAGCTTGCCGGCGGTGATGGAGCCTTTGAGATTTTCTTCGCGCGTGTTGTAGGCGCCATTGGTGCTGGAAGCCTTGATTGCCTGATCCACCGTGAGCTTCTGGTTGGCGCCCCAGATTTCACCGTTGAAGCCCTTGCGGGTCACCATGCCTTGCATCGACATCAGCGGTGCGAAGGGACCGGGCGTGCCGAAGTCGGAACCGGTTGATGCGTGAAGGCCGGCATCTTCGAAGGTCTTATAGGCCATGGCGTTGCGCATATACTCTTCGCCATAGAAGTGGAATTTGTCAGAATTGTAATAGGCGTAAGAACTGAACAGCGACGGCACCAGATCCACCGCCTTCATGCGCTGGATCAGCGCATCATTGATGAAGGTGCAATGGGTGATTTTGGGCCGGCTGTTCTTGACCGGGAACGCTTTCAGCGCCGCCTCGTAAGCCGTCATCACTTGCGCGATGGCGACATCGCCATTGGCATGGCAATTGAGCCGGATGCCCGCGCGATGCACCCGTTCGGCCCAGGCATTGGTATCGGCCTGCCGCTCGGTGACATTGCCGCTGTAGGATGGCGTGACGCCGCGATAGGGCTTGCCCATCGCCGCCGTGCGTTCGGAAAACGACCCGTCCACCACATGCTCGGACGTGGCGCCGAACTTGATCCATTCGTCGCCGAAATCCGTCTTGATGCCGGTCTTGATCATCGCTTCGGTCAGGACATCGTCCGGCTCATAGCTCACCCGGTGCAACAGCGTGCCCCGCTGGCGCGCCACCTGCATGGCGGAAAGCGCAACCTCATCATGGCAGACGCTGGTCAGGCCATACTCGACGAATTTCTTGGACATGAACTCCACGCCGCTGACCAGGCGGCGTTCCTGCTCAGCCGGGCTGTAGGTGACGAACTTCCCCTTGCCCTTGAAGACATCGCGCGCGATGTCGGTGATGCGCCCGTTCAATTCGCCGTCCGGCCCCTTGTCGAAGGTGCCGCCGAAATGGGGCGGCGTATTCTTGGTCAGCCCCGCCATCTGCAGCGCCTTGCTGTTGTAATAAGACGTGTGGCCGCCGCGATGGATCACTTCCACCGGATGTTCGGTGGAGACCTTGTCCAGGTCTTTGTTGGTGATGGGCCGGTTATCCTTCACCTTGGTGTCGTCGTAATAATAGCCGATCACCCAAGTGCCCGGTGGTGTCTTGGCGGCGCGCGCCTTCAGCTTGTCGATGATGCTCTGAATGGTGACGAATTCGACGACATAGGGATTTCCCACCAGCACTTCGTAGAGCAGAAGGTCGCCGCCGCCGTGATTATGCGTATCGTTGAAGCCGGGCGTGATCATCATGCCCTTGGCGTCATAGGTGCGTGTCCGGGGACCGGCCAGCGCCTTCATGTCGGCGGTGCTGCCGACCGCCATGAACCGGTCGCCCCGCACGGCGAAGGCTTCCGCCGATGGGGTTTGCGGATCCATGGTGGTGACCTTGGCGTTGATCACGACCAGATCGGGCGGCGTTCTTTCCGCGGCCGCCTGGGCGGCAGCGAGCCAGGACGAGCCCATCAGGGCGGCGGATCCGAAGCCCGCCGATTCCAGAAATTGCCTGCGGCTTTTGACGATGCTCATGCCAGCCCCCACGGTTGCGCCCGCCTAGCCAAAGCGAATTCGCCGCGACAGTCCAGCGGTTAATTCGCCGGCGCAGGGATGAGGGTTTTTGAAATGGTGCCGCCTGCGTGACTCGAACACGCGACCCCCGCATTACGAATGCGATGCTCTACCGACTGAGCTAAGGCGGCCCGCGCGCCCCAAGGGACGCGGATTGGCCGGGAAACTACGCATCCCGGCCCCCGACTGCAACCGTGAGCCGCGGTCTTTGCCGCAAATATGCCCGCGCGGGCCGGAAAGCTGGAAATCGTTAATGGAACCAAGGCCCTAACGCGTCGGCGTCAGACCTGTTTTCCGCGCGGATGGGCGTTCTGGTAGGTCTCCATCAGCTGGCGCATGTCGATCGCGGTGTAAGTCTGGGTGGTCGAAAGCGAGGCGTGGCCCAGCAATTCCTGCACGCTGCGCAGATCACCGCCGCCTTGCAGCAGATGCGTGGCGAAGGAATGGCGCAGGGCGTGGGGCGTGGCGCGTTCGGTCAGCCCCAGCCGCCCCCGCAGCTTCTGCATTAAGCCTTGCGCCTCGCGCGCGCTCATCGGCTTGCCGCGGCGTGACAAAAACAGCGGCGCGGATGGCGCAGCCGTGAACGGTATTTTCGCCGCATAATCACCGATGGCTTCACGCAGCAACGGCAATACCGGCACCACCCGTTCTTTGCGGCCCTTGCCCAGGATGGTGAGCGTTTCGGCCAACGGCACGTCGCCCCGCTTGAGCGACAGCGCTTCGGAAATGCGCAGTCCTGCGCCATAGAGCAAGGTCAGCAAGGCGGCATCGCGCGCGCCCAGCCATTCGACATCATGCTCGCCGGCTTCGTCGATGGCGCGCTGGGCATCGACTTCGCTGAGCGGGCGCGGCAAGCCGCGTTTCAAGCGCGGCGTGCGAACCGCACGTGGCGCTGCATTTTCCAGAATGCCTTCGCGGGCGAGGAATTTGTAGAAGCCACGGATCGCCGCCAGCGCCCGCTGCACGCCGCCCGCGCCCAGGCCTTCGCTGCGACGGGTCGCGATGAAGGCGCGGATGTCGGCGGGCCGAAGTTTGCTCAGCGCGTGTTCGGTGACGTTGCCGCCCAGATGCTCGCGCTGAAAAGCCAAGAACCGCGCAAGATCGTCGCCATAGGCGCGCAGGGTGTTGGGGCTGGCGCGCCGCTCATGCTTGAGGGAGGAAAGCCAGATCTTCTGCAACTCGTCCGCCGACCGCGCCATCGCGCGCCGTCAACTGGTCTTGATGGTGACGTTGGCTTTTTTTGCGTCGGCGATAAAAGCGGCCAGGCCCTTGTCGGTCAGCGGATGAGAAATCAACTTCTTGAAGATATCGGTGGGCATGGTCGAAACGTCCGCGCCTGCCAGCGCCACTTCGCGCACATGGCTGACGCTGCGGATCGATGCCGCCAATATCTCGGTCTTGAAACCGTAATTGTCATAGATGGTGCGGATGTCACGGATCAGGCCCATGCCGTCTTCGCCGACATCGTCCACCCGGCCGATAAAGGGCGAGATGAAAGTCGCGCCCGACTTGGCCGCCAGCATCGCCTGCACCGGCGAGAAGCAAAGTGTGACATTGACCATCAAGCCATCATCGGACAGCGCGCGGCAGGCTTTCAGCCCGTCCCAGGTCAGCGGCACCTTGATGGTGATGTTCTTGGCGATCTTCGAAACCGCTTTGCCTTCTTTCATCATGCCGTCGAAATCGGTCGCCAGCACTTCGGCGCTGACGGAACCGGATACGATGGAGCAGATCTCCTTCAGCGATTCGCCATAGTCGCGGCCGGTCTTGGCGGCGAGCGAAGGATTGGTGGTGACGCCGTCCACCAGGCCCGTGGCGGCATATTCGCGGATTTCCGCCACATCGGCGGTGTCGAGAAAGATTTTCATGGCTGTTCCAATGACCTTTTTGTTGACGAGCCGCCGGCCCTGGCGCGAATGCTACCCCATGAGGCCGATCTCTTGAACCGGGCACGTCTGAAACCTGAAATGCCCGTACTGGCGGCACAGGAATGCGCGGGCGTTTTGCTGCCTTTGCCGCTGGCTGGCGCCTATGACTACAAGCTGCCGCGCGGGGTAACTGCGCCCCGGGGCACGGTGGTTGCGGCCCCCCTGGGCAACCGGGAAATGCTGGGCGTGGTGTGGGGCCCGGCGGAAGGCACGGTCGGCGACAATCGGCTCAAGATCGCCGAACCGCTTGAGGGCCTGCCAACACTGCCCGCCGCGCTGTGCGATTTCATCGACTGGGTCTCGGCTTATACCCTCAATCCGCCCGGGGCGATTTTGGCGATGGCGTTGCGTTCTCGCGGCGCGTTCGAGCCCGAGACCCGGCGCATCGCTTATATAAGAGGCGACGAGACGCCCACGCGCATGTCCGAAGCGCGCAAGCGGGTGCTGGCGGTGGCGGAAGACGGTTTGGCGCGCAGCGTGCCGGGCCTGGCGGAAGACGCCAATGCGTCATCCGCCGTAGTGCGAGGTCTGGTTCAGGTAGGCGCGCTCAAAACAACCGAATTGCCGGAATTCGCGCCGTTCCGCCCACCCGAAGCGGATTTCACCACGCCCCATCTCAATCCCGATCAAGCCGATGCGGCGGCGACGTTGCGCGAGGCCGTGGTGGCGCATGCCTTTTCCGCCCATCTGCTGGATGGCGTGACCGGTTCGGGAAAAACCGAAGTCTATTTCGAAGCGATTGCCGAAGCACTCCGCCAGGACAGGCAGGTCATGATCCTGCTGCCCGAGATCGCGCTGACCATTCAGTTCCTGGAACGCTTTGCATCACGCTTCGGCGTGCGGCCGGCGGAATGGCACAGCGACCTGTCGCAAAAGGAACGCCGCCGCACCTATCGCGCGGTGATGCGCGGCGAAGCGCGGGTGGTGGTGGGCGCGCGTTCGTCTTTGTTCCTGCCGTTCCCGTCATTGGGGCTTGTCATTGTCGATGAAGAACACGAACAGGCGTTCAAGCAGCAGGACGGCGCGATCTATCATGCCCGCGACATGGCGGTGGTGCGGGCCCGCAGCGAGAATTGCCCGGTCATTCTGGCCAGCGCCACGCCGTCCCTGGAAAGTTTCGTCAACGCCACGGGCGGACGCTACAGCCATCTGAAACTCGCCAGCCGTCATGGCGTGGCGCAAATGCCGGAAGTCCGCATCGTCGATCTGCGGCGCGAAAAAGACACAGACGAGAATGCCAAATGGCTGTCGCCATCCCTGCGCACCGCGATGGAGCAGACGTTGGGCGCAGGCGAACAGGCGATGCTGTTCCTCAACCGCCGAGGCTATGCGCCGCTGACTTTGTGCGAAGCCTGCGGACACAAGCTCACCTGCCCGCATTGTTCGGCCTGGCTGGTGGAGCATCGCTATCGCAAGCGGCTGGCCTGTCATCAATGCGGTTACGAGATTCCCGCGCCGACCGAATGCCCTGAATGCAAGGCGCAAGGTACCTTGATTGCCTGCGGCCCCGGCGTGGAGCGGGTTGCGGAAGAATTCGCGCATTTCTTTCCCGATGCGCGTTACGCCATCGCCTCGTCCGATACCTTGCATGGGCCTGCCGAAACCCAGGCCGCGATCCGCGCCTTCTCCAAGCGCGAGATCGATGTCCTGATCGGCACACAAATCATCGCCAAGGGACATCATTTTCCGCAGCTCACCTTGGTCGGCGTGATCGACGCGGATCTTGGCGGTGCCGATGGTGACCTGCGCGCCCGTGAACGCACATTCCAGTTGCTGCATCAAGTTTCGGGTCGCGCCGGACGCGCGGAAAAGCCGGGCCTGGTGCTGCTGCAGACCCGCAATCCCACCGACGCGGTGATGCAGGCGTTGGTGAAAGGCGATCGTGACGGCTTTTACGAACAGGAGCGGGGCTATCGCGAGCGCGTGGCCGCGCCGCCCTTCGGCCGCCTCGCCGCCATTGTCGTGTCCGGATATGACGGTGAACAAGTGCGCGAGATCGCGCGCCAGTTGGGCAAGGCCGCGCCGCCTGCAAAAGACATCAAGGTGTGGGGACCGACGCCGGCTTTCTATTCCCTGCTGCGCGGCCAGACCCGCGAGCGGTTGCTGGTACAGGCCAGCAAAGGCGTGGATATGCAGGGCTATCTGCGCGCCTGGTTGGCACAACTAAAAATTCCCACCGCCGTCCGCGCGACGGTGGATGTGGATCCGATCAGCTTTTTCTAAAACTCACCATGGTCGCCCTCGAGGCGACCATCCAGTCGCTGCGCGTCTGCGCAGCGAAATGACCGTGCGCTGGATGGCCGGGTCAAGCCCGGCCATGGAGAGAAAAACTTAAAGCGTCCGCACGTCCGTCAGATGACCGGTGACTGCTGCAGCGACGGCCATAGCCGGACTGACCAAATGCGTGCGGCCGCCGCGGCCCTGGCGGCCTTCGAAATTGCGGTTGGAGGTGGACGCGCAACGCTCGCCCGGCTGCAGCTTGTCGGCATTCATCGCCAGGCACATCGAGCAGCCTGGATCGCGCCATTCAAAGCCCGCATCCAGAAACACTTTGTCCAGACCTTCTTCTTCCGCCTGTTCCTTCACCAGGCCAGAGCCCGGCACGACGATGGCGTTGACGCCCTGGGCGACTTTCTTGCCCTTGGCGACCACGGCAGCGGCACGCAGGTCTTCGATCCGGCCATTGGTGCAGGAGCCGATAAAGACATGGTCCACCTTGATGTCGGTGAGCTTCATGTTGGCCTGCAGGCCCATGTAATCCAGCGCGCGCTGGGCGGCGGCGCGATGGTGCTCTTCTTTCATGTTGGCGGGATCGGGCACATTCGCAGTGATCGGCAGTGCTTGTTCCGGCGAGGTGCCCCAGGTCACCATCGGCACCAGGTCGCGCGCATCCAGCACGATCTCGGTGTCGAACTTCGCATCCGGATCGGATTTCAAGGTGCGCCAGTAATGCACCGCTGCTTCAAACGCCGCGGCCTTGGGCGCGCGGGGGCGGCCCTTGATGTAATTGATGGTGGTGTCGTCCACCGCCACCATGCCGGCACGCGCGCCGCCTTCGATGGTGAGATTGCAGAGTGTCATGCGCCCTTCCATCGTCAGGTCGGTGACGGCCTGGCCGGCATATTCGATGACATAGCCGGTGCCGCCGGCGGTGCCGATCTTGGCGATGACGGCCAGCGCGATGTCTTTCGCAGTGACGCCTTCGGGCAGTTTGCCGTTCACCGTCACACGCATGTTCTTGGAAGGCTGGGCCAGCAAGGTCTGGGTCGCCAGCACATGCTCGACTTCGGACGTGCCGATGCCGAAGGCCAGCGAACCGAACGCGCCATGGGTCGAGGTGTGGCTGTCGCCGCAGACGATGGTGGTGCCGGGCAAGGTCCAGCCTTGTTCGGGGCCGATGATGTGCACGATGCCTTGGCGGATATCGTCCATGGCGAAATATTCGACGCCGAATTCGCGCGCATTCTTTTCCAGGGTCTCGACCTGCTCGCGCGATTCCGGATCCGTGATGCCTTTGTCGCGGTCCTTGGTGGGAACATTGTGGTCGGCGACGGCCAGGGTCAGTTCCGGACGGCGGACCTTGCGGCCATTGTTGCGCAGGCCCTCAAAGGCCTGGGGGCTGGTGACTTCATGCACCAGATGGCGGTCGATATAGAGAATGGGGGTTTCGCCCGGCTTGTGCGCCACCAGGTGCGCGTCCCAGATCTTGTCGTACAACGTCTTGGCCATAACCATTACTCTTTGAAATTTAATTGCGCGGCATCGACCGCCGCTGGCTTACATATAAGGGGAGCGCCGCCGGTTCAACGTCGCCAAAGGCGGTACCGCTATCCCCGATCAACCATGCTGGCTGAAGTATAGCACAGCCATGATGATCACGACGGCGATCGCCTGGGCCAGGATGCGGATGCGCATCAGCTTGTTGGACCAGGTCCGCGCCGTCTCGCCGCCCACCCACAGGGTGTAGAGCCCCAGGCAGAGCACCACCGCCACCCCCAGGATCGCAATCAGGACAATGATTTTGCCGGTCATAAGCGGTGTTTTATCAGCTCCTCGGCCCTCGGGCGCAAGGAATTTTGGGATGTCCGAAGGAGCGTCGCGCGGAGCGGCCGGTAGGCCGTGAGCACGCGCGACGTACGGAGAGCCCAAAAGGCCTGCGCCCCTTAGGCAATGGCGTCGATGGCCGTTTCATCGAGGGTTCCCGGCACGATGGTCACCGGAATGGCCTGCAGGCCGCTGGCGAACATGGTCACCAGGGGGCCCGGGCCTTCCTTGCCCGACCCTGCCGCCAGAACCAGGATGGAAATGTCCTTGTCCTCTTTCAGAAGTTGGCCGACGCATTCGGTGGTCCGACCCTGCAGAATAATGAGTTCAGGCAAGATGCCGGCCAACTCGTTCACCACCTTGGCAGCGTTGTGCAGCAGCGCCTCGGCTTCGGCATGGGCCTCGTCTTCCATGATTTCTTCCACCCCGCGCCATTGCTGGAAGTCGGGGGGCGCCGCGGTAGCCAGCAGGGTGACACGGCCGCCGGTATGCTGGGCGCGGCGCGCGGCATAACGCAGCGCCACTTTGCATTCGGGCGTCTTGTCGATCACCACCAGGAATTTGCGGACGCGGCCTGCGGAGCTCATGTCCGAATGCTAGAGCAATTCCAGGAAAAGTGCGAAGCGGTTTTCCGGTTCGGAATTGCGACCAAACAAAAACTTAGAGCGGATCGCGATTTCACCAAATTGCGATCCGCTCTAAGGCAGTTTCCGTTTCAGGTCATAGAGGATTTCCAGCGCCTCTTTGGGGGAGAGCGCATCGGGATCGACCGTCTTCAACGCATCTTCCACCGCACTGGTCTTGGGCGTGGGGGCCGATGCACCGAACAGCGGCAGATCGTCGATCCGCGCCAAGGGCTGGTGACCTTCGCGGCCTTCCTCCAACGCCTTCAGCACTTCTTCCGCCCGGTCCACCACCGCTTGCGGCAGGCCCGCCAGCTTGGCGACGTGAATGCCGTAGGAGCGATCCGCCGCGCCGGGCGTCACTTCATGCAGGAAGACGATGCTGTCGTTCCATTCCCGCACCTTCATGGTGACGCAAGTCATGGCCGTGAGGCGTTCGCACAACGCCACCATCTCGTGATAATGCGTGGCGAACAGCGCGCGGCTCCTGTTGGTTTCGTGCAGATGCTCCGCCGCCGCCCAGGCGATGGCGAGACCATCATACGTCGCGGTGCCGCGCCCGATCTCATCCAGGATGACAAGCGATTTCGCTGTTGCCTGATTGAGGATCGCGGCGGTCTCCACCATCTCGACCATGAAGGTGGAACGGCCCGCCGCCAGATCGTCGCCCGCGCCGACCCGGCTGAACAACCGGTCGACGATGCCAATATGCGCGGCCTCGGCGGGCACGAAGCTGCCCATCTGCGCCAGGATCGCGATCAGCGCGTTCTGCCGCAGGAAGGTGGACTTGCCCGCCATGTTGGGGCCCGTGACCAGCCATAAGCGGCCTTTAGAGTTGGGCGACAGGTCGCAATCATTGGGCACGAAGCCGCGCGCATTGTCCGCCGCCAGTGCCGCTTCCACCACCGGATGACGGCCGCGTGAGATCCGAAAGCCCGATCCATTGTCGAGTGTGGGGCGCACATAACGCCCGGCCACCGCCAGTTCGGCCAGCGCCACCGCCACATCCATCACCGCCAAGGCATCGGCAATGCTGCCCAGCGCATCGGCATGTTCCAGCGCCAGCGCCACCATCTCGTCGAACAGCGCCCGTTCCAGCTCCAGCGCGGCGTCAGCGCTTTGGGCAATGCGTGTCGCCAGCGATGCCAGTTCGTCGGTGGTGAAACGCACCGCACCCGCCATGGTCTGGCGATGACGAAACAGATCGCGGCCTGCATCATCGCGATACGCCATCAGCTTGTCGGCATGAAGCTGGGTGACTTCGATGAAATAGCCCAAGACGCCATTATGCTTGATCTTCAGCGCCGCCACGCCGGAGCATTGGCGATATTGGTTCTCCAACCCCGCGATGACGCGGCGGGATTCCTGCGACAGGGTCCGCAATTCGTCGAGCGGCGCATGGACATTGTTCTTGATGAAGCCGCCATCGCGGGTGAGATAAGGCGGCTCGTCCACCAGCAGCAATTCCAGCCGGTCGGATAGGCGCGACACCGCGGCGATGCCTTGCACGATGGCATCCGACGCCTGCACGGCTTCGCCTGCGATCGCGATCTTCGCCAATCCATCGCGCAGAACACGCGCCGCGTTGATGCCGTCGCGCAAATTGGCAAGGTCGCGTGGCCCGCCGCGCCCCACCGACAGGCGCGCCAAGGCTCGCGACAGATCGGGTGCAGTGCGCAACGCCTCGCGCAGCCGCCGCCTGAGTTCGCTGTCGCGTGAAAAGAATTCCACCGACTCATGACGCGCTTCGATGGCTTTCGCATCCGTCAGCGGCGCTGCCAACCGCGAGGCCAGCTCGCGTGCGCCTGCCGCTGTCGCTGTGCGGTCTATCACCGATAACAGGCTGCCATTGCGTGCGCCGGACAAAGTCTGTGTCAGTTCCAGATTGCGCCGCGTGGCCTGATCGATCGCCATAAAATTGGACGGCGTTACCCGCGTCAGGCGCGCCAGGCGTGTGTGCTTGCCCTTCTGGGTCAGATCCAGATAGGCGATCAACGCGCCCGCCGCCGACAATTCGGCGCGGCTGAAACTGCCCAGCCCATCCAGCGACGCCACATCATAGTGTTGCGTCAGCGCGCGTTCGCCATTGGCGGAATCAAAACGGCTGGACGGAAGTGGCGACAGCGCCGCGCCAAACGCTTTCAGCAACGGGCCGACAGCCTCATGCGCCAGGAGCCCGTCGGGTATCAGCAATTCGCGGGGCGTAACCCGGGCCAGTTCGGCGGCGATGTCACGGTCCTTCAGGCCAGCGACCCAGAAGGCGCCGGTCGACATGTCGGCCGCGGCAAGCGCGAACTCGGCCCCAGAGCGGCCCAGCGCCGCCAGCATGTTGGAAGACCGCGCATCCAGCAGGGCGTCCTCGGTCAGGGTGCCAGGGGTGACCAACCGCACCACTTCGCGCCGGACCACGGACTTGCTGCCCCGCTTCTTGGCTTCGGCGGGGTCTTCGACCTGCTCGCAGACCGCCACCCGGAAACCCTTGCGGATCAGCTTTTCCATATAAGATTCAGCGGCATGCACGGGGACCCCGCACATCGGGATGTCCTCGCCCAGATGCTTGCCCCGCTTGGTCAGGGCGATATCCAGGGCCTCGGAGGCTTTTGCTGCATCTGCGAAGAAGAGCTCGTAGAAATCGCCCATCCGGTAGAACAGCAGATAGCCGTCATGCGCCTGCTTGATGGCGAGATATTGCACCATCATGGGGGTGACATCCGCCACGGGATTGGCGGGCAGAATGGCCGCCAGAGATGGTTGTTCCGTCATGGCGAAAAGCCTATCAGACTGGTTCCCATCGCCCGACAGCAGCGTGACAGGTTCGGCCGATAATCTGTGGATTGCTCAAACCGACGGATCCCATGGCCGACAACGATCGCCCCACCTTCACCGATGAGGAAGCCCTCTCTTTTCACGCCTGCCCCAAGCCCGGCAAGCTGGAAATCACCCCCACCAAACCGATGGCAACCCAGCGCGATCTCAGCCTGGCCTATTCGCCCGGCGTGGCGGTGCCCGTTAGGGCCATCGCGGAAAATCCCGATGCGGTGTTCGACTACACCAACCGGGGCAACATGGTGGCCGTCATCACCAACGGCACGGCGATCCTGGGACTGGGCAATCTGGGCGCTGCCGCCGCCAAGCCGGTGATGGAAGGCAAGGCGGTGCTGTTCAAGCGCTTTGCCGATGTCGACGCCATCGACCTGGAAGTCGATACCGACGATGTCGACGCTTTCATCAATAGCGTCCGTTATCTGGGCCCCAGCTTCGGCGGCATCAATCTGGAAGACATCAAGTCGCCGGACTGTTTCATCATCGAGCAGCAGCTGCGCGAAATGATGGACATTCCCGTCTTTCATGACGATCAGCACGGCACCGCCATCATCGTGGCGGCGGGCCTGATTAATGCCGCACAGATCACCGGCCGCAAACTCTCGGAAATGAAAGTGGTCTTGAACGGTCCGGGCGCGGCGGGCATCGCCACCTTGGAGTTGATCAAGGCGATGGGCGTGCATCCGGGAAACTGCATCGCGGTGGACAAGGTGGGCGTGTTGCACAAGGACCGCACCGATCTCAATCAATGGCAATCGGCCCATGCCGTGATCACGGAAAAGCGCACATTGGCCGAAGCGGCCGAAGGCGCGGACGTTTTGATCGGCGTCTCCGCCAAGGGCGCCTTCACCCAGGACATCATCAAAAACATGGCCAAGGCACCGATCATTTTTGCCATGGCCAATCCCGATCCGGAAATCACGCCGGAAGACGTGAAGGCTGTGCGGCCTGACGCCATTATCGCCACCGGACGCAGCGACTATCCCAACCAGGTCAACAATGTGTTGGGCTTTCCCTACATCTTCCGCGGCGCGCTGGATGTGCGGGCCCGCACCATCAACGAAGCCATGAAAGTCGCTGCTGCCGAAGCATTGGCGGCATTGGCGCGCGAGGATGTGCCGGACGAAGTCGCCGCCGCGTATCGCGGCTCGCGGCCAGTCTATGGCCCCGATTACATTATTCCGGTGCCGTTCGATCCGCGCCTGATCAGCCATGTCAGCCGCGCGGTGGCGGAAGCGGCAATGAAGACAGGTGTCGCCCGCCGCACGATCGCGGACCTGGATCATTATTCCTATCAATTGTCGGCGCGCCTCGATCCGTCGGCCACCTTGCTGCAGACCATCACGGCGGCGGTGCGCGCCAAGCCCAAGCGCGTGGTGTTTGCCGAAGGCGAGGACGAAGCCGTCATTCGCGCCGCTTTCGCCTTCCAGAATTCCGGCTTGGGCAAAGCGATCCTCGTGGGCCGCGCCGAAGTGGTGCGCCGTGGGTTCGAGCATATCGGCCTCGATCCCGACGCCCTGGAAATCCGCGTGCCGCGATCCTCACAGGAGGCCGGACCCTATATCGAGCGGCTCTACAAGCGCATCCAACGGCGCGGCGCACTGCATCGCGACGCAACCCGCATGGTGCTCAACGACCGAAACATCTATGCCGCTGCGATGCTGGCGGCAGGCGATGCCGACGCGATGGTGACCGGGGTAACCCGCAATTATGCCGCCGCATTGGCCGATGTGCGCACCGTGATCGATGATTCCCACGGCACCCGCCCCATCGGCATGCAGGTGGTGTTCGCCAAGGGCCGTATCGTGCTGGTGGCCGATACCTCCATCACCGAATTGCCCAACTCCGAACAGTTGGCCGATATCGCCATTCGTGCGGCGGCGACAGCCCGCAAGCTGGGCTTGACGCCGCGCGTGGCGATGCTGGCGTCTTCGACCTTCGGCTTTCCCCGTTCGGAACGCAGCGAGCGCATCATCGAAGCGGTGCACATCCTGGACACGCGCGGCGTCGATTTCGAATATGACGGCGAATTCGCGCCGGATGTGGCGCTGGACCGCGCCAAGCTCGACCTCTATCCGTTCGCCCGCCTTACCGACACCGCCAATGTACTGATCATGCCGGCGATGCATTCGGCGCAGATTTCGACCAAGCTCTTGCAACAGCTGGGCGGCGTGAATGTGATGGGACCCCTGCTGGTCGGTCTGGAACAATCCGTGCAGATCGCACCGCTTGGCGCCAAGATGAGCGAGATCTACAATTCGGCCATCGTCGCGGCCTATGACATCAATGATTGAAGCTATTCATGCTTGATGCGGCAAAAACCGAAGCCTTCATGGAAGGCATCTGGGACGGGGAAATCATCCCCGCCCTTACCGACTATATCCGCATTCCCAACAAGAGCCCGGCCTTCGATCCCGATTGGGAGAAACACGGCCATATGGACAAGGTCGTGGAGATGTTCACCGCCTGGGCGCGCGAAAAGCTGAAACAGCTTCCCGGCTCCAAGCTCGAAGTTGTGAAACTTCCCGGCCGCACGCCTCTCATCTTCATCGAAATTCCCGGCAAATCCGACGGGACAATTCTGATGTACGGCCATCTCGACAAGCAGCCGGAGATGGTTGGCTGGACCGAAGGCACCGGACCGTGGACGCCGGTGATGAAGGACGACAAGCTGTACGGCCGCGGCGGCGCCGACGACGGCTATGCCATGTTCGCGGCGATCAGCGCTCTGCTGGCGCTGAAGGAACAGAATCTCCCGCATGCCCGTGCCGTGATCGTGATCGAAGCCTGCGAGGAGTCCGGTTCGCCCGATCTTCCCTTCTATATCGATCATCTGGCGGATCGCATCGGGACGCCTGATCTGGTCGTCTGTCTGGATTCCGGTTGCGGCAATTACGACCAGCTCTGGCTGACAACATCCCTGCGGGGCATGGTGATCGGTAATCTGAATGTCCGCGTCTTGACCGAAGGCGTGCATTCCGGCGACGCCAGCGGTGTGGTGGCATCGTCCTTTCGCATCGCGCGACAACTCCTGTCGCGGTTGGAAGATGAAAAGTCCGGCCAGATGCGGCTCGACGACCTCTTTGTGCAAATTCCGGCGGACCGCAGCCAGCAAGCGAAAGACGCCGCCGCCATCCTGGGCGATGAGGTCTATACGAAACTGCCATTCGCGCCCGGTGTGACGCCGATGGCGGATGACAATGCCGAACTGATTCTGAACCGCACCTGGCGGCCGCAACTGGCGATCACGGCGGTAGATGGTTATCCGTCGCCGGAGAATGGCGGCAATGTCTTGTTGCCTTATACGATCTTGAAATTGTCGCTGCGCCTGCCGCCCACTTGTGAAGCCGAACCGGCGCGGCTGGCCGTGAAGAACGCGCTGGAAGAAAATCCGCCCTACGGTGCAGTGGTGACGTTCGATGCGCCACAAATGGACGGCGGTTGGAACGCGCCCGCGCTGGCGCCCTGGCTGGCAAAGGCATTGGACAAAGCCAGCAACAACGCGTTCGGCAAGCCGCCGGCTTTCATGGGCGAGGGTGGCTCGATTCCCTTCATGGCGATGCTGGGCAAGAAATTTCCCAAGACGCAGTTTGTGGTGACCGGTGTATTGGGCCCGCATTCCAATGCCCATGGCCCCAACGAATTCCTGCATATTCCCACCGCCAAGAAAGTGGCGGCGTCGATTGCATCGATTCTCGCCGACCATGCGTTGCAGGCGCGATGAGCTTTCTGGATTCCGCCGACGACGATCCCAAACGCACCAACCGGCGTCCGCTGCTCTTTTTTGTTCTGGTGACCTCGGCGGTGGGCGCCTTCGCCAGCGTTTTCACAGAGCCCAACATCGCGGGATGGTATGCGGGGCTGGTCCATCCCTCCTTCGCGCCGCCGAACTGGTTGTTCGCGCCGGTCTGGACCACGCTTTATGTTTTGATGGCGGTTGCTGCGTGGCGGGTCTGGCGTGTCGCCGGGACCAAGAGCCCCGAGACAGCTGCGTACGTGTTGCAACTGATTTTCAACTTCGCCTGGAGCGCGATCTTCTTCGCGGCCCACCAGATCGGGCTTGCCCTGATCGAACTTTGCATCTTGCTGGCGTTAATCCTGGTCACCACCATTTTGTTCTGGCGGCGCGACCGGCTTGCCGGATTGCTGTTTCTGCCGTACCTCGCATGGACGAGTTTCGCGACGGCCCTCAACTACGCCTTCTGGTCCCTTAACCTCTGAAAAACCCGCATCTGGCAAGTTGCCGCCTTGGCAACTTCCTCTGCCCTCCCTATATACCCCCTGAGGTCGGCATGGGTTTGCTCAGCGGCCTGTTTTTGTCAAAGAATTCAATGGGATGGACCGGAGGACGCCGTCAGGGTCAGGACTCCATGCCCATTTGAGAGGAAGTGAAATGGCTAAAGTAATCGGTATCGATCTGGGTACCACCAATTCCTGCGTCTCGGTGATGGAAGGGGCCGCCCCCAAGGTCATCGAAAATGCCGAAGGCGCCCGCACCACGCCTTCGATCGTCGCTTTCGCCCCCGATGGCGAGCGTCTGATCGGCCAGCCCGCCAAGCGCCAGGGCGTTACCAATCCCGAATTCACCTTCTTCGCGATCAAGCGGCTGATCGGTCGCCGCTTCGACGATCCGCTGACCAAGAAGGACATGGGCATGGTGCCCTATACCATCGTCAAAGCCGACAATGGCGATGCCTGGGTTTCGGGCCGCGAGAAGAAACTCTCTCCGTCCGAAATCTCCGCCTTCATCCTCACCAAAATGAAGGAAACCGCCGAAGCCCATCTCGGCGAAAAGGTGACGCAAGCCGTCATCACCGTTCCGGCCTACTTCAACGACGCACAGCGTCAGGCCACCAAGGACGCGGGCAACATCGCGGGCCTGGAAGTTCTGCGTATCATCAACGAACCCACGGCCGCGGCGCTTGCCTATGGCCTGGACAAGAAACAGTCCGGCACCATTGCGGTCTATGACCTTGGCGGCGGCACCTTCGACGTGTCGGTGCTGGAAATCGGCGACGGCGTCTTCGAAGTGAAGTCGACCAATGGCGACACCTTCCTGGGCGGCGAAGATTTCGATACCCGCGTCGTCAACTTCCTGGCCGACGAATTCAAGAAGGAAAACGGCATCGACCTGCGTTCGGATCGCCTTGCGCTCCAGCGCCTGAAGGACGCCGCCGAAAAAGCCAAGATCGAATTGTCGAGCGCGCAGCAGACCGAAGTGAACCTGCCCTTCATCACGGCGGATGCGTCGGGTCCCAAACATCTCACCATCAAGATCACCCGCTCCAAGCTGGAAAGCCTGGTCGATGATTTGATCCAGAAGACGGTCGGCCCGGTGAAGCAGGCGCTGAAGGATGCCGGCGTCACCGCGCAGCAGATCGACGAGGTCATCCTGGTCGGCGGCATGACCCGCATGCCCAAGGTGCAGGAAGCGGTCAAGGCGCTGTTCGGCAAAGAGCCGCACAAGGGCGTCAACCCGGATGAAGTGGTCGCCATGGGCGCCGCGATCCAGGGCGGCGTGCTGAAAGGCGAAGTCAAAGACGTGCTCCTGCTCGACGTCACCCCGCTGTCGCTGGGCATCGAGACTTTGGGCGGCGTCTTCACCCGCCTGATCGACCGCAACACCACGATCCCGACCAAGAAGTCGCAGATCTTCTCGACCGCCGACGACAATCAGACGGCCGTCACCATCAATGTGTTCCAGGGCGAACGCGAAATGGCGGCGGACAACAAATCGCTGGGCCGCTTCGACCTGCAAGGCATTCCGCCCGCGCCGCGCGGCGTGCCGCAGATCGAAGTCACCTTTGACATCGACGCCAACGGCATCGTCAGCGTCACCGCCAAGGACAAAGCCACCAGCAAGGAGCAGCAGATCCGCATCCAGGCCAGTGGCGGTCTGTCGGACGCCGACATCCAGAAGATGGTCAAGGACGCCGAGTCCCACGCCACCGAGGACAAGAAGCGCCGCGAGATGATCGAAGCCCGCAACCAGGGCGACGCGCTGGTCCATTCGACCGAAAAGGCGATGGCCGAGCATGGCGACAAGGTCGATGCCAGCCAGAAACTGGCGATCGAAGCCGCTATCGCCGCGCTGAAGGAATCGATCAAGGGCGACGACGCCGAAGACATGAAGACCAAGACCAACACCCTGGCCCAGGCCTCGATGAAGCTGGGCGAGGCCATGTACAAGGCAAGTCAGGCGGAAGCCCAGGGCGCCGCGCCGGAAGGCGGCGAGGCCCCGAAAGCCGATGACAATGTCGTGGACGCCGACTTCGAAGAAGTCGACGACCAGAAGAAGGCGTAATATTTTGAGGACGCTCCGGCCTTCCTGCCCCGCGAAAAAGTGGGGCAGGTGGCCGAAGCACCGATAACAAGGTGCGAAGGTCGGAGGGGGCGGGTTTTTTGGTATGAGCAAGCGCTGTTATTACGAGACGCTGGAATGCCCCAAAGGGGCGCCCGTCGACGCTTTGAAATCCGCTTACCGCAAGCTGGCGATGAAATTCCATCCGGACAAAAACCCGGGTGACGCAACCGCCGAAGTCCGTTTCAAGGAAATCAGCGAAGCCTATGACATCCTGAAGGATGATCAGAAGCGCGCCGCCTATGACCGGTTCGGCCATGCCGCCTTCGAAGCCGGCATGGGACGCGCCGGCGCAAGCGCCGCCGGATTCGATTTCGCCGGATCCTTCTCCGATGTGTTCGAGGATTTCTTCGGCGACCTGATGGGCGGGCGGCGCACCAAGCGCAGCAATCGCGGCCAGGATTTGCGCTACAATCTGGAAATCTCTCTGGAAGAAGCGTTCCGCGGCCGCAGCACCGAGATCAAGGTGCCGACATTGGTCGTATGCGAGAGCTGCACCGGATCCGGCGCGGAGCCGGGCCATAGCGCCGAGACCTGCCCCACCTGCGCCGGTCATGGCAAGGTGCGCGCCACTCAGGGCTTCTTTACCATCGAGCGCAGCTGCGCCCAGTGCCGCGGCACCGGCAAGATCATTCGTCATCCCTGCAAGACCTGCCGCGGCGCCGGCACGACGCAGAAGGAACGCACCCTCACCGTCGATGTGCCACCCGGTGTCGAGGAAGGCACCCGCATCCGCCTGTCGGGCGAAGGTGCGGCGGGCGGCAATGGCGGCCCCAATGGCGATCTCTATATTTTCCTCTCGGTCGCCGAACACGCGATCTTTCAGCGCGATGGCCACAATCTGCATTGCCGCGCCCCGGTCTCGTTCGTGACCGCCTCCCTGGGCGGCTGCATCGAAGTGCCGACCCTGGATGGCGGCCGCGCCAAGGTGACGATCCCGGAAGGGACCCAGCCCGGCCGGCAGTTCCGTCTGAAGGCCAAGGGCATGCCGGTCCTGCGCAGCGCCCAGCGCGGCGACCTCTATATCGAGGTCGCGGTCGAAACCCCCGTCAAGCTGTCCAAGCGGCAGAAGGAACTGCTGCGGGAGTTCGAAGGGGAAAGCAAAAGCGGCTGCCAGCCCGAGGCCGAAGGGTTCCTCGCCCGGCTGAAAGAGTTTTGGAACGGCGGCGAGACCGCTTAGTGCCATTGTCGCGGTTCCGGACGGAGTTTCCTAGCGCCAGCGTAGGAAACCGCTTCGCACTTTTCCTGCAACCGCTCTAAGCTGGCGGGGCTTCATTTCGTCAGGCCCCGTGACCGCCCCAACCGACACCTTCACCGACAATCTGCGCTTTCTGCGCGCGTTGATCGCAAGGCCCAAGAATATCGGGGCGGTGGCACCGTCCAGCCGCGCATTGGCGCGCGCGATTGCACGCCAGATCGATCCCGCCCGTTCCGGCCCGGTTCTGGAATTGGGGCCCGGCACTGGCGTGGTCACCAGTGCGATACTGGAGCACGGCATCGCGCCCGATCGCTTGACCGTGATCGAATATGATGCCGATTTCGCCGCTGCCATCGCCGCGCGCTTTCACGGCGTGCATGTGATTCAAGGCGATGCCTTCGATCTTAAGCGCACCCTGGGCGCACGCCTTACCGAGCCGTTTGCCGCAATCGTTTCCGGTATTCCGCTGCTGAACTTCCCGGTCCCGCATCGCCTGGCCTATATGGAGATGCTGGCCGGCCAGCTGGCGCCGGGCGCGCCGCTGATTCAATTTTCCTATGGCATGCATGCCCCGGTGGTGCCGCCGGCCGGGCACAGCGTCCATCGCGCCGCGCTGGTCTGGGCCAACCTGCCCCCCGCGCGGGTCTGGGTTTATAAGAAGATTTAGAAGGATGCTTCCACCACCCCACCATGACCGGGCTTGACCCCGGCCATGGTGGTAGAGGAACTACTCCGCAGCTTCGGCCAGAACGGGCGCTGCTTCCAAGACATCGCGGCCGACATGGGCTTCGAACTTTTTGAAGTTGTCCCGGAACATCTGGACCAGCTTCTTCGCTTGTGCGTCATAAGCCGTCTTGTCGGCCCAGGTGTCGCGCGGGTTGAGGATCTTGCCGTCCACCCCAGGCACAGCCATCGGAACCCGGAATTTGAAATGCGGGTCGATCCGCATTTCCACCGTGGCCAAGCTGCCGTCCAGCGCCGCATTGAGCAGGGCGCGGGTCGCCTTGATCGGCATGCGCGAGCCGGTGCCGAAGGCGCCGCCGGTCCAGCCCGTATTGACCAGCCAGCAATCGGCGCCATGGGCGGCGATCAGATCGCGCAGCAGATTGCCGTACTCGGACGGATGGCGCGGCATGAAGGGCGCGCCGAAGCAGGTGGAGAAAGTGGGCTGCGGTTCCTTGCCCAATCCCTTTTCCGTGCCCGCCACCTTGGCGGTGAAGCCCGAAAGGAAATGATACATGGCCTGGCTGGGCGTCAGCTGCGAGATCGGCGGCAGCACACCGAAGGCATCCGCGGTCAGCATGATCACATTCTTGGGGCTTGCGGCACGGCCGGTCTCGCTGGCGTTGGGAATGAAATCGATCGGATAGGCGGCGCGGGTATTCTCCGCATACTTGTTGTCGTTGAGATCCAGCACGCGCGTCACCGGGTCCATCACCACATTCTCCAGCACCGTGCCGAAGCGTTCGGTGGTGGAGAAAATTTCCGGCTCGGCTTCGCGCGACAGCTTGATCACCTTGGCGTAGCAGCCGCCTTCGAAATTGAAGACGCCGTGCTCACTCCAGCCATGTTCGTCATCGCCCACCAGGGTGCGCGACGCGTCGGCAGACAAAGTGGTTTTGCCCGTGCCCGAAAGACCGAAGAAAATCGCGGCTTTTCCGTCCTTGCCGACATTGGCCGAGCAATGCATCGGCATCACCCGCTTGGGCGGCAGGATGTAATTCAGGATGGTGAAGACCGACTTCTTCATCTCGCCCGCATAAGACGTGCCGCCGATCAGAATTACTTTCTTGGTGAAATTGACTGCGATCACGGTCTGGCTGGCGCAGCCATGCTTGGCCGGATCGGCGTTGAAGCTGGGCAGGGCGATGATGGTGAATTCCGGATCAAAGCCTTTCAAGTCCTCCGCCGTCGGGCGGATCAGCAGCTGATGCACGAACAGCGAGTGCCAGGCATATTCGGTGACGATGCGCACCTTGATACGATGGGTGAGGTCGGCGCCGCCGAACAGATCCTTGGCGAACAGTTCCTTGCCCTCGGCGAACGCCATCATGTCGGCGTGGAGCGCATCGAAATGCGCCGGGCTCATCGCCTTGTTGTTGTCCCACCAGACATGGGGTTCGGTGTTGGCATCCTTGACGACGAATTTGTCGGTGGCGGAGCGCCCGGTGTGGTGGCCGGTCAACACCACCAGCGGACCGTCCTTGGCGACATGGCCTTCGCCGCGCCGTACCGCTTCTTCGTAAAGCGCCGACGCGGTCAGATTCCAGTTCACATGTTTGAGATTGCGGAAGCCATGAGCTTCAAGGCCGAAGGCAGACATCATTCCTCGCTGAATATATGGCAGTGACCACCGGCATTCCGGTCGGCCGCGATTACCCCGCAAGCCAAGCCTATTCGCACCCTTGCCCGGTCACAATCTGAAGCGGGGAACTTGATGAAATATCAATAATTTCAAATGCTTGCCGAGAGGCCGCGCAGTCAACCGCCGTGGAAGGTGCGCCGGCCATAGAGCATGGTGACGTTGATCCGCCGGTTCAGATAGCCATCCTTGAATTCAATCCGGTCGGTTTCGTGAAACAGGTCGGAATCGAAAATCACCGCCCGGTTGGCACGGTGCGGAATGGTGATTGCCCGCGCGCCCTCCTTCGCCAGGAAAGCGCGCGCGCCCGCGACATCGGCATTGTAGCGGGCGAAGTCCCAGTCCTGCGGCGCCTTCACGTCCCAGACCACGAGGCCGCCATTGTCGGGATTGCGGTTGGCCTCGTCGGGCGTGATCCAGAAATTGACATTCACCGCCGCCTGATCGGCATGCATGGGGATGCCGGACAGGCTGCTGTCATATTTGAAGCCCCACATCAGACCCAGCCCATGATCGCCGATCACAGTGGGAAAGACGTCGCGCAATTCATCCGCGATCTGCGCCAGCAAGGGGCAGGCAAAGCCTTGCCCCGGCACCGCGCCCAGATACCCCTTCTCATAGGACCGCCGCCACATGGTCGAGCCCCAGCAGAAATGCCGGAGCGCATTCAATGCCGGTTCGGTGAGAAGATTGTCGATCACCACGATCTGCGGCCGGCTTTCGCGCCAACGCCGCGCGACATCTTCCGCATTGGCGGGATTGACCGCCGGACCGGCCATTCGCGCGCCCACTTCCAGATGAAAGCCCTGGTCGTCCACGCTTCGCGCAGCCAGATAGGCGCGTTGCTCGGCGTCATGGCGTTGTTTGTGTGGCGGATCATTCGCATCGGCGACTGGTCGGTCGCCATTCACGATCTGCGCATGGCGGCGATACACCTCCAGCCCTTCGC
Source organism: Pseudomonadota bacterium (assembly GCA_040389405.1). Lineage (GTDB taxonomy): Bacteria > Pseudomonadota > Alphaproteobacteria > Micropepsales > Micropepsaceae > Rhizomicrobium. The sequence continues at coordinate 132,520 of JAZJZY010000004.1, forward strand.
GCACCCGCTGTGCTTCGCAGAGCACTGCGCCCTTGAGAAGCAAAGCCGGTAGATAGTCCGGCTGGACGGCAAGCGCACGGTCCAGCGCATCAAGCGAATCCGCCAAACGCTGCGTGACATGAAGCATGGTGGCGCGCCTGTACCACGCATCCACCTCTTCCAGCCCCGCCGGAATTCCCATCATCTGTTTTGCAGCCTCCTGCGCGGCGGTCCGTTGCTCCAGGATTTCCAGATCGCCGGGCATGATTTCCAGCGCCTTGTCGAAACTGGCGATAGCGTCGGCGATACGCTCCAGCCCGACCAGCGCACTGGCACGTCCGCGCCACGCGGCGGCATGACGCGGCATCAGTGCCAGGGCGTGATCGAAACTCTCCAATGCCTGATCGAAACGACCCAGCAATTGCAACGCAATTCCGCGGTTGAGCCATGCTGGGGCATGGCCCGGTTTCAGCGCGATGGCGCGGTCGCTGCTGGCGAGCGCATCGGCGAGACGCCCCATTCCCTGCAAGACGGCGCCCCGATCCGTCCAGGCTTCAGCGGAATCCGGCGTCCGGACCAGCAGCCTGTCGAAGGTTTCAATCGCTTCGCCCAAACGGCCAAGCCCGATCAGCGCCAAGGCACGATTGTAGAGTGCTCTGGGCAAGTCGGGCCTGATTGCCAGCGCCCGATCGAAATCGGCCAGCGCCGCTTGGGGCTCGCCGGATGCCGCCGACAATGCGCCCTTGAGCAGCCACGCCTCCATGGATTGCGGATCGATCGCCAGCGCCGCCGAAATCGCTGTCATCGCTTCGCCCTGGCGTTGCTGCTGGAACAGCGACAGCGCCAGCCGGTATTGCGCCGGATAGTCGCCCGGGCTTTGCGTCAGAATCTGGCGATAGAGTTGATCGGCTTCCGCCAGCCGGCCTTCCTTGTGCAGCAAAACGGCCTGGGAAAGCAGGGTCTGGGATGTCATGGCGGGGGCACGCTAGCCCAGGCGCTCGCAAAACAAAATCGCCGATAGCGGGCTGTTCCGGCGTGCGGCGAGGTATTACATCAAAGCCATGGCTCTGAACGACGAAGAACTGGAACGCTATGCCCGCCATATCGTGCTGCGCGAAGTGGGCGGCGTCGGCCAGGCGAAAATCCGCAAAGCCAGGGTCCTGATCGTGGGCGCGGGCGGGCTGGGCAGTCCATGCGCACTTTATCTGGCGGCGGCCGGTGTCGGGCATCTGGGCATCGCCGATGACGACCTGGTTAGCCTGTCCAATCTGCAGCGCCAGATTCTTTTCACCACCGCCGATGTGGGCAGCGCCAAGGTCGAAGCTGCGGCCGCGCATCTGGCGGCGCTCAACCCCGGCGTCGCGGTAACGGCGCATCAGGTCCGGCTGACGACGGATAATGTGCGGGCTCTGATTGCGCACTATGACATCGTCGCGGACGGTTCCGACAATTTCGAGACCCGGTTTCTGCTGAATGATGCCTGCCATTTTGCGCGTAAAATTCTGGTTTCAGCGGCCGTGACGGAGTTCGACGGCCAGCTCGCGACCTTCAAGGCCTGGGACAAGAGCGGCGCCTATCCCTGCTATCGCTGCCTGTTCCCGGCCCCACCCCCGCCGGGCACTGTGCAAAGCTGTTCGGAGACTGGCGTGCTGGGGGCCGCCGCGGGCGTCATGGGATCGCTGCAGGCCCTCGAAGTCCTCAAACAAATCACGGGTATCGGCGAAGGCCTGGCGGGTAAAATTTTGATTACCGATACCTTGGCGGCGCGCTTCCGCACGGTCTCGCTCAGCCCGGATCCGGCCTGCCGGCTCTGCGGCACCCACCCTGAAATCCAGAACGCTTAACCCCGTCTCAACGCTGCTTCCGTCACAGTTCCACCCGCACGCCGGCCGCAATCGGCTCTGCTGGAGGAAAATGACGCGACAGGTGCATTTCGAAGTCTTTCGCCGTGCGGGAGCTCGCGGCGGCTGGACCATGCATGAAGTTGTGAACGACCGCGCTCGCGCGCTCACCATGGCGCAGGAGATGATGGCGTCGGAGAAGGCCACCGGCGTCAAGGTCGTCAAGGAAACCTATGACGACGAAACCGGCGATTACCTGTCGCTGAAGATTTTCGAGGACGGCCACAACAAGATGAAGACGGCGCCGGCGCAGGAAGACGCGCCGCCGTCGCTGCCCTGCTTCAAGCCGGACGATCTTTATTCCTATCACGCACGCCAGACCATGATGCGGCTGTTGGTCGACTTTCTTGCCCGCAACAAGATCACCATCACCGAACTGATTCACCGCGCCGACATGCTGGACAAGCTGGAGGCGACGGGAACGCTTTATCAGCACGCCGTCCAGAAGATTGCGGTGGCGCAGGCGGCATCCAGCACCACGCCGGTGCAGCAGATCGTCAAAAACCTCAACGAGCTGACCACGCAGGCGACACAGCGCGTCTATCGCGACCAGCGCAAGGGTCTGTTCCCCAATCCCCGCTCCGACCAATTCACCGAACTGGCCGCCAAGCTGGCCGGTCAAGGCGATGCGGCCTACCTCTTCAATGGCGCGCTGGCACACCATCTCAAGGAAACGCAAAGCTGGAACGACAAGGTTCTCGCGCTCCTGGAAATACTGGCGAAGACGCCTGCGTCCGGCGAGCCCCGGCTGCTGGTTCTGTCATCCATCGACGCCATCCTGGCCGAAGCGCTCAGTGCGTCTACCGCGCTGCATGAATTGATCGGACAGGCGGAAAATCTTGCGGAAGCTCTGACCCGGCTGGTCGAGTTGTTTCTGGGAAAGACTCAGGCCGGGCCCGACCATGGCGGCCTGACCGCCCTGGCGGCGCGGTTTGCCGCCGACGAGCTGCCGGAAGCGCGCACCGCCATCGCCCGGCGCATTGTCGCAGAATTCAAAAGCGCCAAACGGCTTCGTCCCGATTCGCTGGTCGAAGAATTGATCGCCTTGCGCCGGCTGGCCAACCGGGTCGTTTACGGCGTGGGAAAATTCCTCAGCCATGAAGATCTGATTGCGGCCTTTACCTTGCGATCCAAGCGGCTGGTGACGCAGGAAACCCTCAGCACGTATATCCAGGACTGCGCGCCGGATGAGAAGATCGAGCGGCTTCTGTTCGTGGAAGAAAACATCATCGGCATCGAGAACAAGCGGCAGCTGGCGGGCTTTATCACACCGGTGTTGAATTCGGCCGCTTTCGAGAATTTCTTCCAGAATCCGAAGGTGCCGGTATTGCAGCGGCTGCAGCGCCTGGTGCAGCTGCAGGGCCGGGTGCGCCGCGCCAGCTTCGTCGATGTGCAGCGGCAGGAAATTTCCGACAAGATGGACCGGCTTGGCTGCGATATGGCCGCGCGCGCCAAGCTGTTCGAGAATCTGGACGCCAAGAATCAAAGCCATGTCGAGAAGGCCGGCATGCTGCTGAAACTGACGATGGGCGGCTTTTTTACGGAAGGCGCGCTGTCGTCGAAAGCGCGGGACATCATTCTGTCCTGCCTTGCGACGCCTGGATTCCTGACCAGCTATTTTGCCAACCAGCCGGGCGCCGATACCGAAGCGGCGATGACGGGCTTGATGAGCGATCTGAACAAGGCGGGCATCACTGCCGAGACCGGCCTCAAATCCATCGCCGCATAAGCGCGGCCAGGAAAAGTGTTCTTGCGGTTTTCCGAGCGGCGCCGGAGGCGCCAATTAACAATTGGACGCATTCGCGCCCGGGCCGCGCGACAAACTTAAAGCCTCAATTCCCAGGTCTGGCCCACCAAATCCTTGCCGAAGCTGTGATGCTTTTCTTCCTTGACCAGCTGGAAGTTCGCGGCCTGATAGATCCGGCGCGCCGACACCAGCACGTCGTTGGTCCATAGCTGCAAAACCTTATAGCCGGCGCCCCGGGAAAATTTGATGCAAGTATCGACCAGCAGGCGACCCAGGCCCTGGCCGCGCGCAAAGGATTCGACATGCAGCATGCGCAGGCGCGCCATTTCATCGTTTTCACGGACCACGAACACCGCGCCGGCGGACGCGCCATCCAGCTCGGCAATCCAGCATTGCTCGCCGGGCCCGTTCTTGAACTTGCCCACGATTTCAGAAACCAGCGTCTCGTACGATGCGTCCCAGCCATATTCCTGGGCGTAGAGAATGGCCTGGCGATGGATGACCCAGCCCAGATCGCCCGGCCTTGGTGGGCGCAGGAGAATTGCGGGGACGGTTCTCCTTTCAGGCGCCATCAGGCGCTGAAGGGTCTGCATGTGATGCACGATGTCCTGCTGTTCTTTTTCGCCATGCGCATCCAGCATTGTCAGGGTGGCCGCCTGCGCGCGGCCGTCCAGGCGCGAAAAGGCGGTGCGCCCCTTGGCGGTCAGGTGCAAAAGGCGCACGCGGCCATCCTCCGGCGCGGCGCGGCGGGCGACCAGGCCCTGCTTTTCCAGGCCCTTCAACATGCGGCTGAGATAGCCCTGGTCCAGCCCTGTCATCCCGCGCAGGGCTGCCGCCGTCACCGGCTCGGCATGGGCGATTTCATAGATCACCCGGGCCTCGGCCAGGGAAAAGGGCGTGTCCAGTAGGTCTTCGGCCAACACGCCGATCTGCCGCGTATAAAAACGGCTGAAACGGCGGATTTCCCGGGCGCGCAGGTCGGCTTCCGACATGCATGACAAAGTCATGCAACTACATGACTTTGTCAATTACCTAGTGGGCGGTGGCTGATTGCCCAGCCATCAAATTGTCCGCGATCAGCAAGACCACACCCATGGTGATCGCGGCATCCGGGAAATTGAACACGAATAACGGCTCGCGTCCCAGATGCAGAAAAAGATAGTCGAACACGGCCCCGTAACGGCTGCGGTCAAGCAAGTTGCCCAGCGCACCGCCGACGACAAGACCGTAACCCATTGCCGTCAAATTGTTGCCGGCCCTCCAGGCCATAATCCCGACACCAACGACGATGGCCGCCAAAACTGCGATCAGAATGTACCGCCCGGCGGTTTCGCCTTGCGAGAACAGGCTGAATGACACGCCTCGATTCCAGGTCGGTGCAAAATCGAGAAAATTGGGAATCAAAACCATTCTCTCTTTGGCGCTCACCAAAATATTCTCGAGCACCAGATTGAGAGCGAGCGCCATGCCGGCGCAGGCTGCGGCCAACGCGCGGAATTTCATCAATGCGCAGCATCCCAATTGTCGGCAGCGCGGGCTTCGACCACCAGCGGCACGGAGATTTCGGCGGCCGGGAGCGCGGCCTTCTCCATCACCGTCATCACCAGCTTGCGGGTCGCTTCGACCTCTTTGTCCGGCGCTTCGAAAATCAGTTCGTCATGGACCTGGAGCAGCATTTTGGCCGACAATTTCTTGTCCGCCAGCGCGCCCGGCAGCTTCACCATGGCGCGGCGGATGATGTCGGCGGCGGCGCCCTGGATCGGTGCATTGATGGCAGCGCGTTCGGCCCCGCCGCGGAATCCGGGAATCTTGGAATTGATCTCGCGGATATGGATGCGCCGCCCGAACAGAGTTTCCACGAAACCATGGGTGCGGGCGAACTGCTTGGTGTCTTCCATATAGACGCGGATGCCGGGAAAGCGGGCGAAGTATTTCTTGATGTAATCGCTGGCTTCGCTTTGCGCGATACCGAGCTGGTTGGCGAGGCCGAAGCCGGAAATGCCGTAGACGATGCCGAAATTGATCGCCTTGGCCCGGCGGCGCACTTCTGCCGGCATGTCCTTGACCGGCACGCCAAAGATTTCCGACGCCGTCATGGCGTGAATGTCGAGATTTTCGGCAAACGCCTTCTTCAATTGCGGGATGTCGGCGATATGGGCCAAGAGCCGCAGTTCGATCTGGCTGTAGTCGGCGCTGATCAGCTTGGTGCCCTTGGCCGCGATGAAGGCCTGACGGATGCGGCGGCCTTCCTCGGTGCGAATGGGAATATTTTGCAGATTGGGATCGGTGGAGGCGAGGCGGCCGGTGGAGGTCGAGGCCATTGCGTAGGACGTGTGCACGCGTCCGGTCTTGGGATTGATGTAGCCGGGCAGCGCATCGGTATAGGTACCGCGCAGCTTGGCGAGGCCGCGCCATTCCAGAACCTTCTTGGCGATCTCATGGCCTTGGGCCGCCACTTCTTCCAGCGCATCGACATCGGTGGACCAGGCGCCGGTCTTGGTCTTGCGGCCACCTTCCAGGCCCATCTTGCCGAAGAGAATATCGCCCAGCTGCTTGGGCGAGCCGATATTGAAATTCTCGCCCGCCAGCTTGTGGATCTCGATTTCCAGTCCGCCCTGCTTCTTGCCGAAATCGTTGGAAAGGCGGCGCAGCATTTCCGGATCGATGGTGATGCCGCCCCGTTCCATATCGGCCAAGACCATGGCCAGCGGACGCTCCAAAGTCTCGTACACGGCGCGCTTGCCCATCTCACCCAGCTTGGGTTTCAGCAGCATGTGCAGCCGCAGGGTCACGTCCGCGTCTTCGGCCGAATATCTGGTGGCTTCCGCGACGGGGACGCAATCGAAGGTGATCTTGTCCTTGCCCTTGCCGGCGACTTCGCTGAAGGCGATCGGCGTGTGCGACAAATGCAATTCGGACAATTCGTCCATGCCGTGGCCATGCAGGCCGCCTTCCAGCACGTAGGAAATCAGCATCGTATCGTCGATGGGATCAAGGCGGATGCCGCGCTGCAGGAAAATCAGCGCATCGTATTTGAGATTCTGCCCCACTTTCAAAACCGCGGGGTCTTCCAGCAGCGGCTTCAGCGCGGCGATGACGTCTGTCTCGTGCATTTGCAGAATGGCTTCGTTGCCATCGAGTTGCAGGCCATCGCCCTTGCGGTGACCGCACGGGATGTAGCAAGCCTCGCCCGGCGCCACCGCCAGCGAGACGCCGCACAGGCCCGCCTGCATGGGATCGAGGGAGGTGGTTTCGGTATCGACACAGACGATGCCCATGTCGCGCGCCCGCACCACCCAAGCATCAAGATCTTGGAGCGTTGTCACGGTGCGATAGGCGTTGTGGTCGATGGGCGCGCGGATGGCCGTGTCGTCGACTGTGACAACAACCGCATCTTCTTTCGGCAATTCCACTTTCAGATGCGGCGGGTTGGCCACCGAAGTGTCGGACGGAATCGAGTCCACATCCGTCAATTCAAAATGCGCAGCCACCCGCTTGGTGATGCTGCTGAACTCCATCGCCTTGAGAAAGGCGATCAACTCCTTGGCATCGGGTTCGTGCACCGCGAACTCGTCGGGCTGCTCCTTGATGGGGACATGCAATTCCAAGGTCACCAGCTTGAGCGAGATGCGGGCATTCTCCGCATTCTCGATCAAGGTTTCGCGGCGCTTGTTCTGCTTGATCTCGCCGGCCCGCTTCAGCAGATTTTCGATATCGCCATACTGGCCGATCAGCTCGGCGGCGGTCTTGATGCCGATGCCGCGCACGCCCGGCACATTGTCGGTGGAATCGCCGGCCAGCGCCTGCACCTGCACCACCTTGTCGGGGGTGACGCCAAATTTCTCAAATACTTCTGCGGATGCGATCCGCTTGTTCTTCATGGTGTCGTAGAGCTCGACCTTGCCGTCCACCACCAGCTGCATCAGATCCTTGTCGGAAGAGATGATGGTGCAGCGGGCGCCCGACTCGCGGGCCATGCGGGCATAAGTGGCGATCAGATCATCGGCTTCATAGCCGTTCATTTCCACGCAAGAGACACCGAAGGCGCGGGTCGCATCGCGTACCAGGGGAAATTGCGGGATCAGATCTTCGGGTGCGGGCGGACGATGCGCCTTGTATTCCTTGTAGATCTGGTTGCGGAAGGTTTTTTCACTGGCGTCGAAGATCACCGCCAGATGGCTGGGCGCCTCGCCCGCCTTCATGTCACCGAGCAGCTTCCACAGCATGTTGCAATAGCCGGACACCGCACCGACCGGCAGGCCGTCGGATTTGCGGGTGAGCGGCGGCAGGGCGTGGTAGGCGCGGAACAGATAGCCCGAGCCGTCGATCAGATAGAGATGGTCGCCTTTTTTCAAAGCGCTCAATGATGGTGTCCGGCACCGTCGCGCAGCACAAAGCGGCGGTCGCAATAGGGACATTCCACAAATGGCTCATCGCCCATTTCCAGATAGACGCGCGGATGGCCCAGGCCCCCGCCGATCCCGTCGCAGGCGACACGGCTGGAATCGACTTCAATGATTTCGGGCACTTCGACCGGCATGGCATTCTCTTCTCGGGTGGTTTTGGCGGAACGGCCGGATCATAGTCTTTACGATTTGAGCGGCAAGAGGCTAGGTTTGCCCATGGTCAAGCTCAACAAAATCTACACAAAAACAGGCGATACGGGTGAAACCGGGCTCAGCGACGGCAGCCGGGTGACCAAGTTCAGCCTGCGCATCACCGCCATCGGCGCGGTGGACGAAACCAACAGCGCCATCGGCATCGCCAGGCTGGATGCAGAGGGTGACTATGACGCGATGCTGTCGCGCATTCAAAACGATCTGTTCGATCTCGGTGCCGATCTGAGCATGCCCGAGGATGGCAAGACCGAGGACCGGCTGCGGATCGCCCCTGCCCAGGTTGAGCGGCTGGAGCGCGAGATCGATGCCATGAATGCGAACCTGGCGCCGCTCAAATCTTTCGTGTTGCCGGGCGGAACGGCGTTGGCAGCGCATCTGCATCTGGCCCGCGCCATCGCGCGGCGTGCCGAACGGGCAATGGTGGAACTGGCGGCGCAGGAAACGGTCAATCCCGCGGCCGTCCACTATGCCAATCGTCTTTCTGATCACCTGTTCGTGATGGCCCGCGCTGCCAACAATGACGGCATGGGTGACGTACTCTGGGTTCCGGGGAAAAACCGCTGACACGCGCACATTTCTGGGCGCGTCGATTTTGACCGTCCGAGCAGGAGCGTCGCGCGGAGCGTGCGTAAGCACGTGAGCACGCGCGACGAACTCGGCGGTCAAAAGAACGCGCCTATTCTGCGTGTTTGCGGCCGAAGATGAAGGCGATCAACACACCGAAAACGCCGATCAACCCCCAACCCGGCATTGCCAGGGCGGAGTAGATCGTCTGGGCCAGGAACGGCACGCTGTGCTGCGCCCAATCTTTGAACGCATCCAGCGATCCGGGATGGACGATCGACCAGATCAGGCCCAGCGAGCGGACGGAAATCTCGCCGCCCTTCTCAAGCGAGGTCAGCGCATCGGCGCCCAGCAGCACCAATGCGGTCGCGATCATGGCCAGGGCGATCAGCCGCATCAGGACCGTCAAAACACACGCCTTCCCGAAGAAATGGAGGCGAAACCTAACCGGGGGAGCCGCGCCGCGCAAAGAAAAACGCCCGCCAGCGTTAAGCCGACGGGCGTTGTTTCTGACAGCAGAATTAAGCCTGCGGAGCGTCCGCGGCCTGCTTCTTCGACAGGTCTTCACCGGTCGCCTGGTCCACCTGCTTCATCGACAGGCGCACCTTGCCGCGATCGTCGAAGCCCAGGAGCTTGACCTTCACGGCCTGACCTTCCTTGACCACATCCGACGGCTTGGCGACGCGCGACGACGCCAGTTCGCTGACATGGACGAGACCGTCCTTGGGTCCGAAGAAGTTCACGAAGGCGCCGAAATCCATCACCTTGACGATCTTGCCGTCATAGATTTCGCCGATTTCGGGTTCGGCGGTGAGTGAACGGATCCACTTCAACGCCGCCTTGATCGATTCGCCATCGGCGGAAGCGATCTTCACCGTGCCGTCGTCTTCGATGTTGATCTTGGCGCCGGTCTTTTCCACGATCTCGCGGATCACTTTGCCGCCGGTGCCGATCACGTCGCGGATCTTGTCGGTCGGAATTTTGATCTGCTCGATGCGCGGGGCATGTTCGCCCAGCTCGGCACGCGCGCCGGTCAGCGCCTTGTTCATCTCGCCCAGGATATGGATGCGGCCGCCTTTGGCCTGATCCAATGCAACGCGCATGATCTCTTCGGTGATACCGGCGATCTTGATGTCCATCTGCAGGCTGGTGATGCCGTCTCCAGTACCCGCGACCTTGAAGTCCATGTCGCCCAGATGATCTTCGTCACCCAGGATGTCGGACAGAACGGCATAACGGGTGCCTTCCAGGATCAGACCCATGGCGATGCCCGCCACCGGCTTGGCCAGGGGAACACCGGCATCCATAAGCGCCAGCGACGTGCCGCAGACCGTGGCCATCGACGACGAGCCATTGGACTCGGTGATCTCCGACACCATGCGGATGGTGTAGGGAAACTGGTCCTTCTTGGGCAGCATCGGACGAATGGCGCGCCAGGCAAGCTTGCCATGGCCGATTTCGCGGCGGCCCGGGGCGCCCATGCGGCCCGTCTCACCGACGCTGTAGGGAGGGAAGTTGTAGTGCAGCATGAAGGTTTGCTTGCCGGTGCCTTCCAGGCTGTCGACAAACTGTTCGTCTTCGGCGGTGCCCAGGGTGGCAATGCAAAGCGCCTGGGTTTCGCCGCGGGTGAACAGCGCCGAGCCATGGGTGCGCGGCAGGATGCCGACTTCGGCAACGATGGGGCGCACCGTGGTCAGGTCACGGCCATCGACACGCTTCTTGGTGTCCAGCAGGGCGTTGCGCATCACATCGGCTTCGACGTCATGCAGCAAGCCGCTATAGACCGTGGCCGGCACCTGGCCTTCGCCTTCGCCCACGAAATCGGCGGCGAACTTCTTCTTCACGGCGCTGATCGCGTCGCGGCGCTCGAACTTGATCGGCAACTGGAACGCCTTGGCCAGGTCGGCCGAGGCGGCCGCCTTGATCTTGGCACGAACCGGGGCGTGAATGTCGCCCGGCACGGCGCGCGGCTCCTTCGCCGCCTTTTCCGCCAGACGGATGATGGCGTTGATGGCGTGCTGCATTTCGCGATGGCCGAACATCACGGCGCCCAGCATTTCCTGTTCGGAAAGTTCCTGGGCTTCGGATTCCACCATCATCACGGCGTCATGGGTGCCGGCGACGACCAGATCCAGCTTGGATTCGGGCATTTCGTCCAGCGGCGGATTGAGGCGGTATTCGCCGTTGATATAACCGACGCGCGCCGCACCGATGGGGCCCATGAAGGGCAGGCCCGAAATCGTCAGGGCCGCCGACACGGCGACCATCGCCACCACATCGGGATCATTTTCCAGATCGTGCGACAGGACTTGCGCCACCACCAGAGTTTCGTTGCGATAGCCATCGGCGAACAGCGGGCGGATGGGGCGATCGATCAGCCGCGAAATCAGCGTTTCGCGTTCCGTCGCGCCGCGCTCGCGCTTGAAATAGCCGCCCGGAATCTTGCCGGCGGCGTAATAGCGTTCCTGGTAATTCACGGTGAGCGGGAAGAAATCAATGCCTTCTTTGGGAGTCTGCGCGCCGACCACGGTGGCCAGCACGACGGTTTCGCCATAGGTGGCGAGCACGGAGCCATCGGCCTGACGGGCGATCTTGCCGGTCTCGAGGGTCAGCGTGCGGCCGCCCCATTCGAAGCTTTCTTTATGTACTTTGAACATGGGATTTTCTTTCGTCATTGCCCGCCGCCATATTGCGAACGGGCCCTTCTTTGAGAGCATCGGCGCGTGCCGGTGCGTCTCGGACTCCCCTATGGAGTCAGCCTTTGCGCAAGCTCATCCTGCGCAAATGCAAAGCAACGGCGCACGCGGTTGCGTACGCCGTTGCCAATTCTGTTGGATGCGAACTCAGCGGCGCAGGCCCAGGCGTGCGATCAGCGCTTCATAGCGCTTGACGTCCTTGGACTTGACGTAATCGAGCAGGCTGCGGCGTTCGGAGACCATCTTGATCATGCCGCGGCGCGAATGATTGTCCTTGGCGTGGGTCTTGAAGTGGCCGGTCAGGTTGGTGATGCGTTCGGAAAGAATCGCGACCTGGACTTCCGGCGAACCGGTGTCCCCAGCCTTGATGGCATATTCGGCGATCAATTCTTGTTTGCGTTCAGGCGTAATCATCGGTCATCGGTCCTTAAAGTTGGAAAACGCGGAAGGGACGAAGCTCGCCATCGGCGATTTCGGCCAGTGCCACGGGCGCGTCCGTCTCATCCGTGAGGAAGACGGTCTGCCCCTGGATTCCGCCGTCATTGGCGAATCCGTCTTTCATGCGGGCGAACAAATTCGCGCGAATGAGGATGGGATTGCCGCTGCGAAGGCGGACCGTATCGCTGCCTGTTACGGCCAGTGCCGGGATGCCGTCCAGCGCGGTCGAAAGAGGCTTTAAATACGCAAAAGCGGCGGGACTATGCATAAAAGGGGTCAGGGTTTCCAGCCCGACCGAGTCTTTTTCCAGAAAGCTTCCGATCCGGGTCCGCCTGAGCTGGGAAACATAGCCCAACGTCCCCAGCGCCTGGGCGATATCCCGGACCCAGGAACGGACGTAAGTCCCTTTGCCACAAAGGATTTCGAACACCGCCTGGTCGGGGCCGGCCTCGACCAGACGGGCCTCATAGACCTGCACCGGGCGGGGTTCCAGGGTGACCTCTTCGCCCTGCCGGGCCAGGTCATAGGCCCGCTCGCCCCCCACCTTGACGGCGGAATAGGCCGGCGGGGTCTGGATCAGGGGGCCGGTGAAGCGGGGCAACATGGCTTCGATGGCGGCCTGGTCGGGGCGCACATCGCTGGTCCCGGTGATTTTGCCTTCGGCATCGTCGGTATCGCGCGCTTCGCCCCAGGTCGCGGTGAAACGGTAGATCTTCGCGGCGTCCTGAACATAAGGCACTGTCTTGGTCGCCTCGCCCAGCGCGATGGCGAGAATGCCGGTCGCCAACGGGTCGAGGGTGCCGGCATGACCAGCCTTCTGCGCATCGAAGATGCGGCGGACAATGGCGACGGCCTGGGTGGAAGTAACGCCCGAAGGCTTATCCAGAATCACCCAACCGTGAACGGGGTTGCCTTTTTTTCTTTTACCCATTCTGGCCCCCCATTGTCTCTTTCGCGCAAGCGCTCAGAGACATTTCCCCCCGCCCGGCCTTCGGCCGCGGGGGGAAAAAGCCAGTGAATGCATCAAGCATTGCTATCGTCTTGATCGTCGTCGGAGTGCGCCAGATCCCGCTGCACCAGCGGCGATTTCAGGAGGTTCTCGATCCGCTCCGCTTCCGCGAAAGACTCGTCTTCGACAAAGCGCAGATCGGGCGTAAATTTGGTCGAGATCATGTGACCCATCTCGCCGCGCATGAAGCCCTTGTGGCGATTGAGCGCCGCGATGATCATATCAGCGTTCCCGCCGCCCAGCGGCGCACAATAAACCGTGGCGTAGCGCATGTCGGCAGACGGCTTCACTTGCGTGATCGTCACCGAAACGCCGTCCAGCTCGGGATCACGGATATCCGAGCGGGCGAGGATTTGCGCCAAGGCATGGCGCAGCATCTCGCCTACCCGAAGCTGGCGCTGCGACGGCCCCTGTTCGCGATGGGCATGGCGGGTAGAGATGCGGTCGCCGCCGCGTGGAGAACGGTTTCTGGACACAAGACCCTCACAGCGCGCGCTGGATGGTTTCGACCTCGAAACACTCGATGACGTCGCCCTTTTGCATGTCCTGGTAGTTGGTGAAGGCCATGCCGCATTCCTGACCGACCTGGACTTCCTTCACTTCGTCCTTGAAGCGCTTGAGCGTGGACAGGTCACCTTCGTGGATCACGACATTGTCGCGGATCAGGCGAACCTTGGCGCCGCGGCGCACCAGGCCTTCGGTGACCTTGCAGCCCGCCACCTTGCCGACCTTGGTGATGGCGAAGACTTCCAGGATTTCCGCATTGCCCAGGAATTTCTCGCGCGTCTCCGGCGAGAGCATGCCCGACAGCACCGCTTTGATGTCGTCGACCACGTTATAGATGATGCTGTAATAGCGGATATCGACGCCGTCGCGCTTGGCGCGATCGCGGGCCTGGTTGTTGGCGCGGACATTGAAGCCGATCACGCCCGCACCCGAGGCATGCGCCAGGATCACGTCGCTTTCGGTGATGCCGCCGACGCCGGCCTGCAGGATCTGCACGCCAACTTCATCGGTGCCGAGCTTGGTCAACGCGCCCTGGATCGCTTCGACCGAACCCTGGACGTCGGACTTCAACACCAGCGGCAGCAGCTTCTTCTCGCCGGTTTCGCGGGTCTTGAGAAGCTGGTCGAGCGTCTGGCGCGAATTGCTGGCCTGACGGGATTCGCGGCGCTTGCGGCCGCGATATTCGGCGACCTCGCGCGCACGCGCTTCGGATTCCACCACCACCATTTCGTCGCCGGCTTCCGGCGCGGCGGACAGGCCCAGAACTTCCACGGGCGTGGACGGCCCGGCGAATTTCACGGTCTCGCCCCGATCGTTCAGCAGAAGGCGCACACGGCCCCATTCGGAACCGGCAACCACGATGTCGCCGATCTTCAAAGTGCCGCGCTGTACCAATACCGTGGCGACGGGACCGCGGCCCTTGTCGAGCTTGGCTTCGATCACCGCGCCTTCGGCGGCGCGATCCGGATTGGCCTTGAGGTCGAGGATTTCCGCTTGCAGCAGGATCGCCTCTTCCAGCTTGTCCAGATTGATGCCCTTGGTAGCCGAGACTTCGACTGCCTGGGTTTCGCCGCCCAGGTCTTCGACCTGGACTTCATGCTGCAGCAATTCGGTCTTCACGCGGTTCGGGTTGGAGTCACCCTTGTCGATCTTGTTGACCGCCACGATCATGGGCACGCCGGCCGCCTTGGCATGGGCGATGGCTTCCACGGTCTGAGGCATGACGCCGTCATCGGCAGCCACCACTAGGATCACCAGATCGGTGACCTTGGCGCCGCGCGCGCGCATCTGTGTGAAGGCGGCATGGCCCGGCGTGTCCAGGAAGGTGATCTTCTGGCCTGACTTCAGGTTCACCTGATAGGCGCCGATGTGCTGGGTGATGCCGCCCGCTTCGCCGGCCACGACATCGGTCTTGCGCAGGGCATCGAGCAGTGAGGTCTTGCCGTGATCGACATGGCCCATGACGGTGACCACCGGGGGACGCGAAACCAGGGTGTCGTCCTGGTCGGCGGCGCCGGTGAGGCCTTCCAGCACGTCGCTTTCGGAAACACGCTTGACGACATGGCCGTATTCGGTGGCAACCAGTTCAGCGGTGTCGGCGTCGATGATGTCGCTGGGGGTCGGCGTCATGCCGTTCTTCATCAGAACCTTGATGACGTCCACCACTCGGCGCGCCATGCGGTTGGCCAGCTCGGATACGGTGATGGTTTCGGGAATGGTGATGTCGCGCGGACCGGCGGGACCGGCCTGAACCGCCGCATGACCCTTGTTGACGCGTTGAAGGTGACGGCGATAGGCGGCAACCGAACGGGTGCGCTCGTCATCGTCGGACAAGGCGCGCGTGACAGTGAGCTTGCCGCGGCGACGCTCGCCCTCGCCCGCCTTCTTGGGCGCCGGCGCCTTGACCGGGATGATCTTGTTGCCGACCTTCTTGGTGGTATTTTCTTCTTCTTCTTCCTGCACCGGACGACGGCGCGCGACTTCGGTCGGGGCGAGCGGCGTTTTGGGCTCGACACGGCGGGCCGCCTCTTCGGCGTGCTTGCGGGCTTCGGCCTCGGCCGCCTTGCGGGTGTCCTCTTCGGTCTTGCGCTTTTCGGCGGCGGCACGTTCCGCCTTCATCGTTTCTTCTTCGATGGCGCGGCGCGCTGCCTCGACTTCGGCCTGGCGGCGGGCTTCGCTATCGGAGACCCGGGCATCGGCGATGGCGGTGGCGCGGCGCGCCTTTTCCTCGTCCGAAAGCTGGCGCAGCACCACGCCGCGCGCGGGCGCCGCGGGTTTCACGGCCGGCTTGGCGACTTCGACGGGCGCGGCTGCGGGCTTTTCGGCGCGCACGGGCTTCTCGCTCGCCGGTTTGGCGGGCGCCGCACCCAGGGTGCGTTTCTTTTCGACCACCACAGCCTTGGTGCGGCCATGGCTGAAGCTTTGCTTGACGGTGGAAGTTTCCGTCTTCTTCAGCGACAGCGTTTTCGGGCGCTTGGTCTCGTCGGTATCGGTCATGAATCTCTTTCGTTTCCTGCCGGGCGAAAGCCTTGAAGGCGTTCCGCATCAAAGGTCAGACGTTCCGCCAAACCGCCCGGTTGGACGGCGGCATGTATCACATTCTCGCGCCCCAAGGCCAAGCCCAATTCGGCGCTGGTAAGGCATTCCAAAACTTGCGGTTTCATCCCGCGCGCATGGGCGGCGTTGTAGAGCTTGCGCTTGCCGTCCTTCGAGCCGTCGATGGCCTCGATCAGCACGTTGGCGGGGCGCGGGCTGTCCAGCGCGCGCAGGACATTGTCGAAACCCAGCACCAGCGCACCCGAACGCCGTGCGATCCCCAGATCGCCCAGCATCCGCGTCACCAGCGCCTTTTCCGTCCGCTCCGCCAGATCGGCGGTGGCCGTGACATTGGCCTTGGCGGCGCGGGCGAAGAGCTTTTTCTCCACGGCCTGCATGACGGCCTTGCGGGTCGCCGTCACCCACAGCCCCCTGCCCGGCAATTTCGCCGCGACGTCGGGCACCACCTGGCCATCCGGTGCGGCGACAAAACGGATCAGGCGGCTGTCGGGCATGATTTCGCCCGTGACGATGCAGCGGCGTTCGCGCCCCATCGCTTCCTCCTCATCCATTTTTTTCGCCGCGACTGTCATCAGGCCTCGGTCGGCTCCTCGCCTTCGGTTTCTTCGGCGGGCTCTTCTTCCACCACCGGCTCTTCAATCCAGCCGATTTTGACCCGCGCCTTCATGATGACGGCATTGGCGTCGTCGGAAGAAAGATTGAAGCCTTCCAGCGCGCCGGGAACCCGCACGCGCTCTTTTTCCTTGTTGACTTCGTAATAGCCGAGCAACTCGTCGGTCGCCGCGCCCGCCAGGTCTTCCAGCGTTTTCACGCCGCCCTCGCCCAGCGCCACGGCCATCTGCGCCGTCACGCCTTCAACTTCCAGGACTGCATCTTCGACGCCCAGCGCCTTGCGCTTGTCGTCCATTTCCTTGTTGCGGGCATCGATGAATTCGACCGCGCGGCTTTGCAGTTCCTGGGCGGTCTCTTCGTCAAAGGCTTCGATCTGGGCCAGATCGCCGACATCGACATAGGCCACGTCTTCGATCGAAGCGAAACCTTCGGAGGCCAGGAGCTGGGCCACGGTCTCATCCACGTCCAACGATTCCATGAAGAGCTGGGTGCGGGTGGCGAATTCCTTCTGGCGGCGTTCCGATTCCTCGGCCTCCGTCAGAATGTCGATCTGCCAGCCGGTCAGCTGGGACGCCAGGCGCACATTCTGGCCGCGGCGGCCGATGCCCAGCGAGAGCTGTTCGTCAGGGACCACCACTTCGACGCGATGGGTGTCTTCGTCCAGCACCACCTTGGAGACTTCGGCGGGCGCCAGCGCATTGACGATGAAGGTCGCCGCTTCCCCCGACCACGGAATGATGTCGATGCGCTCGCCCTGCAGTTCCTGCACCACCGCCTGCACGCGCACGCCGCGCATGCCGACGCAGGCGCCGACCGGATCGATACTGGAATCCTTGGAGATCACCGCGATCTTGGCGCGGGAGCCGGGATCGCGCGCCACGGCGCGGATCTCGATCACGCCGTCATAGATTTCCGGCACTTCCTGGGCGAACAGACGCACCATGAATTGGGGATGCGAACGCGACAGGAAAATCTGCGGGCCGCGGGTTTCGCGGCGCACGTCATAGATGTAAGCGCGAATGCGATCGCCGGCGCGGAAGGATTCGCGCGGGATCATTTCGTCGCGGCGCACCACGCCTTCGGCCTTGCCCAGATCGACCACCACCGAGCCGAATTCCGAACGCTTGACCACGCCATGCACGATCTCGCCGATGCGATCCTTGTATTCGTCATACTGGCGCTCGCGCTCGGCATCGCGCACTTTCTGCACGATCACCTGCTTGGCGTTCTGGGCATTGATGCGGTTGAATTCGACCGGCGGCAGGGTCTCGGCGATAATGTCGCCGATCTGGGCGTCGGGATTGCGGCGGCGCGCATCTTCCAGGCTGATCTCGATCTTGTCGTTGTCCACCATCTCGACGACATGCAGATAGCGCGAAACATGGGTCTCGCCGGTCTTGGGGTCGATATCGACCTTGATGTCGTTCTCGGCGCCGTAATGGGCCTTAGCGGCGCGCTGCATCGCCTCTTCCATCGCGGTCAGCACCACCGATTTCTCGATGGACTTGTCGCGAGCGACGGCATCGGCGATCTGCAGAAGTTCGAGCCGGTTGGCGGAAATTGCACTGGCCATTAAAGTTTCTCCTAGTTATCTGCCGGCACGTTTTTGCGCGCCTTCAAATCTTCCTGAATGAGTTTGTCGGTGAGAACGAGCTTCGCTTCCAGCACGGAGCGAAACGGAAATTGTATGCGCACGCCTTGCGTCGCGATGACGACATCATTGCCGTCCAGCCCTTCCAAGGTGCCGCGGAACCGCTTGCGCGATGCGCCATTGGCGATGGCCAGCGGCGCGTTGAGTTCGATCTTGGCCTCATGGCCCTTCCAGCGGGTGAAATCCAAAAGGCGCGTCAGCGGCCGGTCGATCCCGGGGGAAGACACTTCGATCTCATATTCGCCTTCGATGGGATTCTCGGCCTCGATGAAATCCAGCAGCGCATGGGAAAGCTGGGCGCAGCCTTCCACGTCCATGCTGCCGTCGGGCCGTTCCGCCATCACCTGCAAGGTTTTGGCCGCGCCGCCCATCATGCGCAGACGCACCAGCTTGAAGCCCGCCTTTTCGATGACGGGCTCGAACACCGGGTCCAGATGCGATGCAGCGGCGAAGATGGGCGGCTCCAATTTCCAAGCCCCAATGCGGGCGCATTGGGTAGTGCAAAGGCTTTCCCCCGCGGCGGCCTTTCGGACGCCACACAACAGGTCTTGTTGTTAGGGATGAGCGCTATTTACGCCCCGAAGAGCCTTTGTTCAAGGTCTCAGCCGGTCGGGCTTTTAAAAAGGACCGTTACGGCTTCTTTTTGGTTGGCATGATGCCGATACTGACTTCGCCGGGGCCGGTATGGATATCCGGCTGGACCGGGACGGGGGCTTCGGCGGCTTCAAGCTTGTTAACCGCCTTTATCTGGGCCTGGATGGCCGCATCATAGAGAGGCGGGCCAAAAAGCATGCGGAACGCCAGATAAAGTCCGCCCAGGGAAAACATGAGGGCGATCCCGATCCCCATGAAATCGCTGGCATACAGGCCGGTGAAAAAGCCGGGGTCGCGTTCTTTCATGGCGCTTTCATACCTTATTGTGATGGGAAAACGACAGTCTAAAGGATGGACCGCCCAGTTCCCTGCCCTATGAGGCCAATTGACGGCGGCTGGAAAACCGAGTGCCTTAGCCGCCAAATTGCTGGGAGCCGACCATGACCGACCGCCGCACCATCCTGAAAGCATCCCTGCTTGTCCCTGGCCTGCTCGTCCCTGGCCTGTTTGCCAGGCCGGCATCTGCCGCCACCGGCCAGACCGGAACGCAGTCGGGAATTCAGATGAAGCTGCCCTGTGTGGTTTCGACCTGGCCGTTCGGTGTCGCCGCCAACAAGGCTGCCTGGACCGTTTTGTCCAAAGGCGGACGCGCCGTGGACGCGGTGGAAACCGGCGTGAAAATTCCGGAAGCCGATATGCGCAATCATACGGTGGGCCGCGCCGGTTATCCCGACCGCGACGGCCATGTGACGCTCGACGCCTGCATCATGGACGAGCATGGCAATGCCGGTTCGGTGGCGGGGATGGAATATATCGCCCATCCGATTTCGGTGGCGCGCGCGGTGATGGATAAGACGCCGCATGTGATGCTGGTCGGCGAGGGCGCGACGCAATTCGCCGTCTCGCAGGGCTTCAAGCGCGAAGAGCTGTTGACGCCGGAGTCGAAGAAAGCCTGGCAGGAGTGGCTTAAAACCGCGAAATACAAGCCCGAATCCAACATCGAAACCAAATCCTATGGCATGGGCGTGCCTGGCGGCGCGAAAAATCACGACACCATCGGCATGCTGGCGATCGATGCCAAAGGCAATTTGTCCGGCGCCTGCACCACCAGTGGCATGGCGTGGAAATTGCGCGGCCGCGTCGGCGATAGTCCGATCATCGGCGCAGGTCTTTATGTCGACAACGAAGTGGGCGGCGCGACATCGACGGGTGTGGGCGAAGAAGTGATGCGCAGTGTGGGCAGCTTCCTAGTGGTGGAATTGATGCGCCAGGGCAGGAGCCCGCAAGAGGCGTGCAAGGAAGCGGTTCAACGCATCCTGAAGAAAAAGCCCGACGCGAAAATGGAGCAGGTCGGATATCTCGCCATCAACAAAAAAGGCGAGGTCGGGGCCTGGGCGATCCAGAAGGGCTTCAGCTATTCGCTGTGCGACCAGACCAGCCAGGACCGGATTATTCCGGGTCAGGCCTTTTTCGGAGCCACGCCAGGTAACTAGGCGGGCCTTTGATCGCCTTGGCCTCGTAGCGGGTCGGCGGCCAGCTCGCCGGCCGCACCTTCCAATCGCCCGGCCCCTTGGCCGTCCATTCGAACGCCGGGTGGGCCATCAGCCGTTCCAGTGCGTAAGGCAGGTAGGATTTGTCGTCCGTGGCGAAGCGCAACTCCGCCCCCGGCACCATCACCCGCGCCAGCTCATCCAGCATCTCGGTCTGCAGGAAACGACGCTTGTGATGCCGGGTTTTGGGCCAGGGATCCGGGAAAAGCAGAAAAAAGCGGCTGAGCGAAGCGTCGGGCAGGGCGGCGATGATCTCTCGCCCGTCGCCTTCATAGATTCGAACATTGTTCTTTGGATTTTGTGCGAGCTTTGTCAGTAGCTTAGCAACGCCCGTCTCATAAGGTTCGGCCCCGATCAGACCGACATCCGGATTCTCACCAGCAAGTTGAAACAGGTGTTCGCCAGCACCAAAACCGACCTCCAGCCACACCTCACGAACACTGTCCGGAAATTGACTAAAGGCAGGTTTCGCGGGATCGAAACATAGTTCGGATAACAGTGTTCGGCGTAAATTGGCCTGATGGGTGGACAGCTTTGGGCCTTTGCGGCGGCCATAGAGCTTCCGCCGCTGCCGATCCGGATTCGAACGCTGTTCAGGTTCGGTCATTTTGGCCCCCATCTGTCTGCCACGCGGGCAAGCCCGCTAGCAGACATCTTCCCCCGCCAGCGGCTTTGCCGCGCGGGGGAAGAAAGCCAGTGTCCGGTTCATCGCCCCGGAAAGTCTAGACAGCGCCCTTCAGCGCGGCGGCCAGGTCCGTCTTTTCCCAGGAGAAGCCGCCGTCTGCATCCGGTTCACGACCGAAATGGCCATAGGCAGCCGTGCGGGCATAGATCGGCTTGTTGAGGCCCAGATGCTCGCGAATGCCGCGAGGCTTCAGGCTCATCAGCTGGGGCAGCACGCGCTCCAGCTTGGCTTCGTCCACTTTGCCGGTGCCATGGGTGTCGACATAGACCGACAGCGGGTCCGACACGCCGATGGCGTAGGCGATCTGGATGGTGCAGCGGTCGGCCAGACCGGCGGCCACCACATTCTTGGCCAGGTAGCGCGCGGCATAGGCAGCCGAACGGTCCACCTTGGTGGAATCCTTGCCCGAGAACGCGCCGCCGCCATGCGGGGCCGCGCCGCCGTATGTGTCCACGATGATCTTGCGGCCGGTGAGGCCGCAGTCGCCATCCGGACCGCCGACCACGAAGGCGCCAGTGGGGTTGATGTGCCACACGGTCTTGTCATTGATCCAATCCGCCGGCAGCGCCTGACGGATGTAGGGCTCGACGATCTTGCGGATGTCGGCGGAGGTCTGGGCCTCGTCCATATGCTGGGTGGAGAGCACGATCTGGGTGGCTTCCACGGGCTTGCCGTTCGAATAGCGCAGGGTGACCTGGCTTTTGGCGTCGGGGCCCAAGGTGCTTTCCTTGCCGGATTTGCGGGCGGCGGCCAGCAATTCCAGGATCTTGTGGCTGTAATGCAGCGGCGCCGGCATCAGCACCGGGGTTTCGCGGCAGGCATAGCCGAACATGATGCCCTGATCACCCGCGCCTTCATCCTTGTTGCCGCTGGCGTCGACGCCCTGAGCGATGTGCGGCGACTGGGCGTGCAGCAGGATTTCGACCTGTGCCTTCTGCCAGTGAAAACCTTCCTGCTCGTAGCCGATATCCTTGATGGCGGCGCGCGCCACGGCTTCGACTTCCTTGGGGCCGACCGATTTGGGACCGCGGGTCTCACCCGCGATGATCACGCGATTGGTGGTGGCCATGGTTTCGCAGGCGGCGCGGATGTCCCAGGGGCTCATGCCTTCCTTGGGGCCTTCGCGGAAGAACAGATCCACGACTTCGTCGGAAATGCGGTCGCAGACCTTGTCGGGATGGCCTTCCGAAACGCTTTCCGAGGTGAAGAGATAATCCGACCGCGCCATGGAGATGTCCTGTGCTGGTAAAACGGGCCCCTCTTTACAGGGTTTGGCCGGGGGGTCAACAGCATATGCCAAATTTGACATTTCCTTTGCAGTGGTAAGGATTGAGAGTTGATAAAGCGCTGTTATAGAAACCCGTGTCATATTTTTTCAGCCTGTCCCGGCCCGCCTCCCCCGTGAGCGGAGCTTTGACGGGGGAGGTGGCCGTAGCAGCGCTTGCGATGCGAAGGCCGGAGGGGGACTAAATGAGAACTGCGACTGTCGAGAGAAAAACCCGCGAGACCGACATTGCCGTCTCCCTCGATCTGGACGGTACCGGCGAGTGCGATATCGATACCGGCATCGGCTTTCTGGATCACATGCTGGAAAGCTTCGGCCGTCATTCCATGATCGACCTGAAAGTGCGGGCCCAGGGCGACCTGCATGTCGATTTCCACCACACCACCGAAGACACCGCGATCGTCATCGGCCAGGCGGTGAAGAAAGCGCTGGGCGATTTTGCCGGCATCACCCGTTTCGGTTCCGCCTTGATTCCGATGGACGAGGCGCTGACCCGCGTCGCCATCGATGTCTCCAACCGGCCTTACCTGATCTGGAAGGTGAGCATCCCCAAGCCCAAGCTGGGCGAAATGGACACCGAGCTGTTCAAGGAATGGTTCCAGGCCTTCGCGCAGAATGCCGGCGTCTGCCTGCATATCGAAAATCTCTATGCCGAAAACAGCCACCACATCGTCGAAACCTGTTTCAAGGGTCTTGCGCGCGCGTTGCGCCAGGCGGTTTCGCCGGATGAGCGTTTGGAAGGCGGAGTGGCTTCGACCAAAGGCACGTTGAGCGACGACGCCTAAGATTATTTGAGATCGAGCTTGATGATCCGCCAGGGCTGAAGCGGCTTGGTTGGGGTTTGTGTCTGACCAAACGATCCCCATTGGCTGACGCCGACGACGTAGGCGCCGCTATTGTCCGCCAGCACCAGCGAGGGATCGGCAATCGCCGGATCGTCGGCGGCAATTACATCCACCGAACGCAATTCCGACCAGTCCGGCGAAAGCGTCAGACGCAGAATATGCGGTTCCTTGGTGCCGTTCTGGCTGGCGAGGAAAGAGCCATCGGGCAGGCGCGCCAAGCCGTCGATGCCTTTGGCGTTGACGCCATCTGGAATTTTCAGCGGCGTGAAGGTGGCGGTGACGAGATCGAGCCTGGTCAGGCCCAGCGCATAATCCACCACCAGCAGCGACTTTCCGTCGGCGCTGAGCGACATGCCCTGTGGCGATTTGAACAGCTTGCGCGCGCCGAGCCGCGTGAGGCTTAGCCCTCCGGGCGGCAACACATAAATCGAACCGTCCAGCCCGTCCGAAATATAGACCGTGCCATCTGGCGCGATGGTGAGGTCGCCCAACACGTGGCGGCCTTCATCCGGAACCGGATAGGTGCCGATCATCCTGCCGCGAAGATCGAAACCGATGAGCGCCGAAGGACCGTCACGCCCCGCGCCTTGTGTCACCACCGCCGAGGTCACCCAAAGCCTTTGTCCTGCGACTGCGATGCCGAAGGGAGAATAACCATCCGGCAAATGCACAAAATCGCGCGCGCGGCCGTCCCGGATTTCTACAATGCGCCGTGCCGCTACGCCTGCAACAAACAGGCGACCGCTGACTGCGTCACGGGCGATGCCTTCGGCGATGAAGGGCTTTGCATTGCCGGTAAAGAAGGTCGTGCAAGGGCAGGGCGCGGCCTGCGCGGCCGAGCCCGTCATCGCCAGAAGCAGAAACGCAACAATGGCTTTCATGGCATTCATCCTATGCGTGTCTGCCATTCGCACCAACAGTCCGATTGATCTTGCAGGGCGGCGATGGTCCAATCCGGTCATGAGCGATCTGTTTCCCCTGGTCGAAGACGAACGCCGCACGCAGCTGGAACAGGCCCAGTCACGGGCGCTGAAGCTGTTCGACGCCATCGAGCGGGACGGGCTTGTCCGCCCCGGCGTCACCGAGCGCGCGGTGGAAGATCAGATCGGCGAACTGGCGGCGCGGGAATTCGGCGTCGAGAAACATTGGCACAAGCGCATCGTGCGGGCAGGGGTCAACGGCGTCACCACTGCCGGCGACAATCCAGCGATCCGCACTATCGAGCCCGACGACATCGTTTACGTCGATCTGGGTCCGGTGTTCGAAGCCTGGGAGGCGGATATCGGCAAAAGCTATGCGCTGGGCACCGATCCGCAGAAGCACAGGCTGGTCGCCGACTTGCCGCGCGTCTTCGACCAGGTGCAGGCGCATTATAAAACGAATCCGAATATGACCGGCGCGGCGCTCTACGCTTTCGCGCAGGAAGCCGCCGCGGCGGCAGGCTGGCGCTTCGGCGGCAAGATCGCCGGCCATCTGGTCAGCGAGTTCGCCCACGCCCTGATCCCCGGCGACAAGGCGCTCTATCGCATCAGCCCGCAGAACCCGACGCCAATGAGCGATCCGGACGGCAAGGGCCGTGCCCGGCACTGGATATTGGAAATCCATCTGGTGGCGCCGGATGGCAGCTTCGGCGGCTTTTACGAGAGGCTGTTGTGATTTCGGGCTCCACCGCTGCCGAAGTGGCACGCGGCGTTTCGCGCCTGCTGATTCAGGAAGGTTATTCGCCGATCCTGGAATTCACCTTGCCCAATGGCCGCCGCCTGGATGTGGCCGCCATCGGCCCGGGCGGCGGCATGCTGGGGGTGGAAATCAAAGTGGCGTTGGCCGATCTGCGCGGCGACGGCAAATGGCCGGAATATCTGGACTATTGCGACCTGTTCTATTTCGCTATTCCGCCAGATTTCCCGCCCGAGCATGTGCCGGCCGAGACCGGCCTGATCGTGGCCGACCGTTATGGCGGCGCCATTGTCAAACCGGCGCAGGCCCAGTCGCTGCATGCCAGCCGGCGCAAGGCGGTGACGATATCATTTGCCAAGACGGCGGCGGAGCGCCTGTCCGCCATCCTGGACACGATTGCGCAAACATCTTCCCCAAACCTGGTGATACCTGATGCCGCTGACGAGAGCTGAAGCCCGCAAGATCGCGCTATCCGTCGCAGGCGCCAGTGAAGGGCCCTATTTCGGCAAGCCTGCCGTGTTCGTGGCGGAGAAGTTTCTTACCCGCGTCCATACCAAAGAAGAAGCCATGGTGTTGGCCATCGGTTCGATGGAGATGCGCGACATGATGCTGGAAGCGGAGCCCAAGCTTTTCTACATCACCGACCATTATAAGAAATTTCCGTATCTGCTGGCGCGATTATCGAAGCTCGACAAGGCGACGCTGATGGATCTGCTCAGCGCGCGGCTGCTGCAGATCGAAGCCAAGACCAAGAAGAAACGCGCCGCGGCCAAGCCGGCGGCGAAAAAACCAGCAATGAAGAAGAAGGTCGCGAAAAAGAAAGCCTAGCGCGGCGAACGTTTCGCCAAAATGCGCTGCAGGGTACGGCGATGCATGTTCAGGCGCCGTGCCGTCTCTGAAACATTATGGCCGCACAATTCATAGACCCGCTGGATATGTTCCCAGCGCACCCGGTCCGCGGACATGGGATTTTCCGGCGGCTTGGGCTTGCCGCCCGGCGTCGCCAGCAAGGCCGCCAAGATATCGTCGGCATCGGCGGGCTTGGGCAGATAATCGACGGCACCGTATTTTACGGCTGCCACGGCGGTGGCGATATTGCCGAAACCGGTCAGCACCACCACGCGGCCATCGGGGCGCACGCTGTGCAAGGTTTCCACCACGTCCAGGCCGTTGCCGTCTTCCAGCTTGAGATCCACCACCGCATAGGCGGGCGGCGATTCCTTGGCACGGGCGCGGCCTTCGGCCACCGATTCCGCGATCACCACCGTGAAGCCCCGCGCTTCCATGGCGCGCGCCAGCCTCTCGCGCAAAGGACGGTCGTCCTCGACGATCAGCAAGCTCTTGTCTTCGACGGTGTTCATGTCAGCAGGGTTCATTTGGCCGGGACATAGTACTGCAGCCCGGGCGCGTCAATCCGTCTCAATTTGCGCCGTTTTGGGTCGGCGGCTCCAGCCCGTCGATCACGCCCCGGGGCCAGACGATGGAAACACGCGCGCCGCCGCTGGCTGGATTGCCCGCTTTCACCGTCCCGCCGGTCTGTTCCAGCAGGACTTTGGCGATGAAAAAGCCCAATCCCATGCCTTCATGCTCGCCGAAGGCGCCGGGATCGATGTCGGTATCGCCAGGTGCGTTGCGTCCTGGCCGCGAGGTCACATAAGGCTCGCCGATCCGCTCGAAAATCTCGGGCGCGAAGCCGGGGCCGTCATCCTCGATCACCACATTCAGATTGTTCGCGTCCCAGGATGCCTGCATCCGCACTTCGGTTTTGGCGAAGTCGGCGGCGTTCTCGATGATGTTGCCCAGGCCGTGCAAAAGCTCCGGCGCGCGCCACACCTGCGGCACCGGATTGTCGGCGTCGCCATGAGGCACTGCGACGGTGATGGCAACGTCATCGCCACGATGCGGCGCGGCGATGTCATCGAGCAAAGCGCCCAGAGGCAGCCGCGCCGCCTGTCCCAGCATGGCTTCTTCCGGATTGGCGAGACGGGCGATGATGGCGCGGCAGCGTTCGGCCTGATCGCGCAACAGGCGCGCATCTTCGGCTTCGGGGGAATTGGCAGGCAGAGCCCGTTCCAGCTCGCGCGCCACAATGGCGATGGTACCCAGCGGCGTCCCCAATTCATGCGCCGCCGCTGTCGCCAGCGCGCCCAGCGACGCCAGACGATGCTCGCGCGCCAATGCCAGCTGGGTTGCAGCCAGGCCCGCCGACATGCGGGAGGATTCCGAGGCGATGCGCCAGGCATAGACGGACGTAAAGCCGATGCCGATCACCAGCGCCGCCCAGATGCCGGCCTGGTAAAGCTGCGGCAGCACCAGCACATCGCCCGCGGGCCAGGGCAGGGGCCGGTGAAAGATTCCGATCAGGCTGACCGACGCGAAGGCGATGCCCGCCAGCACCAGCGTGTTGCCCAGATTGAGTGTCGCGGCCGCGATCACCACTGGCGCCACGAACATCAAGGCGAAGGGATTGGTGATGCCACCGGTCAGATACAGCAGCGCCGCCAGCTGCAGCACGTCGAAGGCGAGATAATAACTGGCTTCGCGGTTGGCGAGGCGATGGCTGGCGGGATAGCGCAGTGACAGCACGATGTTCAGAACCGCGCTGACCGCGATGGCGACGGCGCAATAGCCCAAGGGCAGGCTGTAGCCGAAGGCGAAATAGACCAGGAACAGCGCCGCCAATTGTCCGGCGATGGCGAGCCAGCGCAAATTGGACAAAGTGCGAAGCCGCACCCGTCCCCGCTCGGCGCCGGTGCGTGATGCGACATAAAGTCTGGGCTTGGCGGGTTTTGCAGCAACCTCGGACATCGACACACTCTAAAATCTTTTTGATATTCCTCACAGGCCCTTCTCCCGGGCGGGCCGCGCTTGCGATGCGAAGGCCGGAGGGGGTTAAATCGACTCGATGTTGAAATCCAAAAACGCGCTGCTGATTCTGTTGTTGGTCGTCGCGACTGCCTTCGGCGGCTTCCTTTGGCTAAAGGGTGATCAGGTACCCCAACTGGGCCGCAACATGGTGACCGGCCAGATTGCGGTGGGCGGGCCCTATGCCCTCACCGACCAGGACGGCAAACCTCGCGCCAGCACGGATTTCGCGGGCAAATATCAACTGATCTATTTTGGCTACACTTTCTGCCCCGACGTCTGTCCCACCACTCTGGCCCTGATGGCCGCAACCCTGGACAGACTGGGCGCGGACAAGGACCGCATCGCGCCGGTCTTCATCACCATCGATCCGGAGCGCGACACGCCGGACGCGATCAAGAAATATGTGGCGGCGTTCGGGCCTCAGTTCATTGGCCTGACCGGTACGCCGGACCAGATCGCGAAAGTGGAAAAGGAATTTCGCGTCTATGCCAAGAAGGGGCCGGTGGAAAACGGCACCTATGCCATGGACCATTCCAGCGTGATGTATCTGATGGGGCCGGACGGCAAGCTGGTGAGCTTTTATGACGAAGCGACCACGCCGGAAGATCTGGCGCAGCAGCTGAAATCGAAACTCTAGAGTTTCGGCAGCGGCAGACCGTTCTGCGCGCAAGCCGCGATCAGTGTGTTCTGCATCAGGCACACGATGGTCATGGCGCCGACGCCGCCGGGCACTGGCGTGATCGCGCCAGCGACTTCTTTTGCCGCATCGTAATCGACATCGCCGACCAGTTTGGTCTTGCCGCCGCCCGCATCGACGCGGTTGATGCCGACATCGATCACGACCGCGCCGGGCTTGATCCAGTCCGCTTTCACCAGTTCCGGCTTGCCGATGGCGGCGACCAGGATATCGGCGCGCCGCGCGATGGCAGGCAGATCGCGGGAGCGCGAATGCGCCATGGTGACGGTGGCGTTGGCCGCCAGAAGCAATTGCGCCGCGGGTTTTCCGAACAGCAGCGAACGGCCGATCACCAGCACGTCCTTGCCCGCGATGTCGCCGACATATTCCTTTAAAAGCAGCATCACGCCCGCCGGCGTGCAGGACACAAGATGCGCCCGGCCCGATAGCAGCAGGCCTGCATTGGTGGGCGTCAGCGCATCGACATCCTTGGCGGGATCGAGCGCGTCCAGCACCGCGGCCTCGTCGAGATGTTTGGGCAGCGGCAATTGCACCAGAATGCCGTGCACCGATTTGTCGGCGGAGAGTTCACGCACTTTGGCGAGAAGAACATCCTGTGTCGTGTCGGCGGCAAGCGCGACATGCACGGATTTGAATCCCAACGCCTCGGCGGTCTTGCCCTTGTTGCGGACATAGACTTCGGACGCCGGATCGTTGCCCACCAGCACGGTGGCAAGACCCGGTTGCAACCCATGTGCGGATTTCAGGCGGGCGGCTTCGGCGCCGATTTTCTCGCGCAGTCTGGCGGCGGATGCCTTGCCGTCGATGATGGTAGCGGTCATGACGTCAGAGACCGTACCGCGCGCTGACCCAGCTGATCGTGTACTGGAGCGTGATGATGATCACGAAGACGATGATGGGCGACAGATCCAGCCCTCCCATCGGCGGCAGGAATTTGCGGATGCGACGGAAGACCGGCTCGGTCAGGGCGCTGAGCATATGCAGCAGCGAACGGACGAAATTATTGTAAGTGTTGATGACGTTGAAAACGATCAGCCAGCTCACGATCACCGCGGCGATCACGATCCATTTGTAGATTTCCAGCACTTCGATAAGCAGGAAAAAAATCGGGTTCATCCCGCTGTTGTACCGACCCCCGGCCTTGGCCCGCAAGCCGGGTTTGCCAGGGAAAGCCTGAATTTTCCCAGTGCCTTGACGGGCCTTTCCCGCCTTCCTACAACCCTCGCCCTGCCGGGTTCGACCGGCGGGACCGGTTCGGGGCTGTAGCTCAGTTGGGAGAGCGCCTCGTTCGCAATGAGGAGGCCAGCGGTTCGATTCCGCTCAGCTCCACCATCCCCCAAATTGCCGGGATGGCCGAACCGAACGCCCCGTAATTAAAATTTGGTTTACCAATCCGTGGCTTAAGCTTGGCCATGCGGTTGCGGTTGATCCCCGTCTGGCTTGGTTTTCTCACCCTCTTGCCGCTGGCGGCGTCGGGGGCGGAGGAAGGCGGCGACAAGAAGACCTCCGAGCACAAGCTCACCCAGTCCGTGAGCTATCTTTCGCTCGATCCGATCTACACCACCATCGTGGACGACAATCGCGCCCAGGGCATGTTGATGGTGGGCATAGGCCTGGATGTGACCGATGAAGCGTTGCGTGAAGTTGCCACCCGCTCGATGCCGGTGCTGCGCGACGCCTATGTGCGCAACCTGATCGCTTTCACCGCGACGGCGGTGCGCACCAATGCCCAGCCTGATGTGATCCAGCTTGCCGGTCGCCTGCAAAACGTCACCGACCGTGCTCTGGGCAAGAAGGGTGCGAAGATCCTGCTGGCCCAGGTGGCCATCCGCGTCACCCGCTGACCGCACGCCGATCAGGCGGCGGAAAATTTCCCAGGGAACTCACGGCTTTGAAGGCCCCGATGGTTTGGACGGGCGATAATTCGCGCTAAACCCAAGCGTCGCCGAATCGCGGACCCAAAGGCATGTCTGCTCCAAAGCCGGTCGCGGTGCTGGTGCTATCCCTGGCGGTTCTGATGCTGGGGCTGGCGGCACTGTTCGCCGATCAATCTGGAATCGCGCCGCTGTTCCTGCGGATGCAGAGCGATGCGTGGCGCACGCTGGGCGCGGCCGGCACCACACGGCCGGACTGGGCGACATTCGCCGAGATGGCATTTCTGGCCATCGCCGGCAGCGGGACAATTCTCCTCATCCTGCGGACGCGCCTTTATCTGGCGGGCGCCTTTGTCTTGGCCGTTCTGGCCGCCGCGTTTTTCCTGGCATTGGTGTACGCACGCACACAGGGCGACGCGCTGGATGTACTGGGCCCGGGCGCGGGGTTGCTGCTGGTCTTCGTGACAGGCGCCGCCGCACGCATTGGCCAGATCCACGCCTTGAAACGGGATTTGCGCCAGGCTTTCGCCAACTCGCTGCCGCGTGCTGCCATCGACAGGATTGCGCGCGATCCTTCGCTGCTGTCGCTGGAAGGTGAAACGCGCACGATCACATATCTTTCCTGTGGCATGCGCGGCCTGACGGAATTGTCGTCATCGTTCCGCGGCAATCCAAAAGGCTTCACCCGCTTGCTGGAGCAAGTGCTGACGCCGCTGATGGGCCAGGTGCTGCGCCATGGCGGCGTGATCGACCGGCTTACCGCCGATGGCTTTACGGCTTATTGGAACGCGCCCTTGGACGATGCCGGTCATGCCGCGCATGCCTGCGACGCCGCCAATGGCATGATCGGCACCCTGGCGCGGGTGAACGAGGATCTCACCGCCGGGTACAGGCTGGGCGGTCCGGAAGTGCCGCTGGTGGAAATCGGCGTCGGCATCGCCACTGGCCCCGTGATCGCGGGCGGCTTCGGCGGACATGGACGCCTGAGCTACAGCGTCAATGGCGACGCCACCCGCCTGGCCGTGTTGCTGCAAGCATTGTCGCGCAATTACGGTCCCGCGATCATCGTCGCACAGGAGACGCAGGAAGCCGCCGGGTTCGGCTTTGCCTTTCTGGAAGTCGATTATGTCGCCCAGGGCCGGGACGATCCGCCGGTTCATCTCTATGCGATGCTGGACACCAAGGCGGCGCGCACATCCCCCAAGGTCCGTGCTCTTGCCACCTTTCACGAACATATTTTCCAATGCCTGAGAAACCAGCAATGGGACAAGGCGCGCGCGCTGGTGGAGCAATGCTCGCGGCTGTCGGGCGCCTGCCAGACGCTTTACGAGCTTTATCGCGCCCGGATCCGTTATTTCGAATCCAATCCGCCCGGACCCGGCTGGGATGGCGCCTTCCGCCCGGTGCTGAAATAAAATCAGAAATTTTTTATACGCCCGGCGCCAGGCCGTAATGCGCGTCGCCCGCGCCGCTGAGCGCGGCCCACATCTGATCGCCCCAGGAAAAATGCCACCATTCATCCGGATGCCCGGCGAAGCCTTCTTCCGTCATCAGCCAATGCAGCAGGCGGCGATTGGCCCGCGCTTCCTGATCGGAAAAGGAAAAATTGTCGGCCGCGAGAGATTCAAAACGGTCGCGGCCCGCGAGCTGGGTGACGTCGTCGAACAAGGAGCCCATCCACAAGACTTCGCCGTCCTTCCACCGCAACGTCAGATCGATGGCCGCCCCGGTGGCATGCGGCGCGGGGGAATGTTCGTCGATGCTGGGTGCCGACCAATAACGCTCCACCTCTTCGGCCAGGCGTGCGCCGGTCAGCGTGGGATCGCGGCGCTGCAATTCCGCCGGCATCCATGCATCATGGAAATAGGCCTGTACCGCGCGCGGCCGCCAGGCGTCGAACAGGAACAGCTCCAGCCCTGCCGCGCCCGCGCGCGCATTGACCTTGCGCAATTTGTCCGCCACCGAGCGGCGCAGCAGCAGTTTGTCCGTGGCGCCATCCACCCGGTGCCAATAGGGCGGGTTACGGTCACCAGCATAGAAATTCGCACCGGCAAGGCCCTGCTCGCGTGCTTCCACCAAGGCCTCGCCGAACAAGGCGTTGTCGCGGCGGATGGGAATGCGCGTCCGGAAATCCTTGCGCGCGGCGCGGGCGGCACCTAGATCGCCGATGGGCCGTGCACGCAATTCTTCCAGGCCGCCGAACCCCGTCATTATTTATCTTCCCACTCTGTGCCGCTAGATTAGCGGCAATGCCGCCCGATCCCGAAGCCCCATTTCCGCCCGACTATCGCACGGCGCGCAAGGCCTTCATCGCGGCCTGCGTAAAGGCGCACGCCGACACCATCTCCCGGGCGCATATGGGAAGGTCGGGACCCGACGGTAAACCGGTGTTTGTCGATTCCATTGCGCTGGGCGCGCGCGATGCGAAGAGGGCGGTGCTGGTGATCGCGAACGACGTCCACGCATCAATCGCCATCACCACATTGCTGCAAGACGGATTGGCGGTATCTGACGGCAATCGCCTGGTCGTGGTGCATGCGCTGGACCCGTTTTCCTTCATGCACATGCCGGGCGATCCGGCTTGGTCTCAGGCGATGCTGAAAGCCATTGCGACGGAAGATCTGTCGCATGTAACGGAACTGGTAATTCTCGCTTTCGGCCCCTCCGAAGATGAACTTCCCGCAATCTTTCCGCCAGATCGGAAAGTCAGACTTATTCGCAAGCACGCGGATGCGCCATTCAATGCTGCGCAAATGTGTAAAATCGTGAAGAGGGAAATCGGGCACGCCTGATACGGCGCAAATTTTTGTAAAATCGTTCCTCTTGTCTTGTTCCTCTCGTGAAACGGGCGGAAGCTTACGCCGTCATTAAATCCAGGGAGGTTCATTTGCGCACGCAATTCGCAATCGCTTTTGTCGCCGCAATCGCTGCCGTTACCTTCGCAGCACCGGGTCACGCCGCCGACACCGCGCAGCAAGCCAACATGAAAAGCTGCGCCGCCAACTGGAACGGCATGGCCGCTGGCGCCAAATCCAAGACGACCTACAAAGACTATATGTCAACCTGCCTGAAGGCTCCCGCGGCGACGCCCGCCGCGATGACCGCCAAGCCTGCCGCGGCCATGACCGCCAAACCGGCCGCTGCCGCCATGAAAGCGGAATCCGGTTCCGCCAAGTGCAAAGACGGCAAGACGGTCACCTATGCGCATCGCAGCGGCACCTGCTCCGGTCACGGCGGCGTCGCAAGCTGGCTGTAACGTCAACGCAGAACATGTGGAGGTACTAATGGGCTTGCTGGATGACATTACGAGCGCGGCCAAGGGCGCATTGCTGCAGGGAACCGAAGGCGGCGCGCAAGGCATATTGGGAAATGTGCTGCAGAACTCCTCGCTGGGCGGCATGTCCGGTCTGATGGGACAATTAAGCGAAGGCGGCCTGGGACATCTGGTGTCGTCCTGGACCGGCGGCGGCCAGGGCCAGCCTATCAGCGTGGACCAGCTGAAAGCGGCGCTGACCCCGGAGCATATTCAGGAAATCTCCAAAGCCCTGAACCTGGCCCCCGACAGCGCGCTGGCCCATCTGGCCGAGCATCTGCCGATGCTGGCGGGCAACCGGGCCTAAAGACGCCGCAAAACCATTCGAGCCCGACAACGCTTTGCGTTGCGGGCTCGTTTTGCTTTATAGGTCGCCCTGTCGGCGCCCGTAGCTCAGCTGGATAGAGTGCTGCCCTCCGAAGGCAGAGGTCACAGGTTCGAATCCTGTCGGGCGCGCCAGTTTTTGTTAGTGAGCGAAGCGAGCTTACAAAAACTGAGCGCCAGTGAGGGCCGCGTCAGCGGCCCGAGTCGGCGCCAGATGGCGGTGCCCATCTGACCCCCAGTCCTCAAGCACGAACGCGAATGATCGTCTTCCCGGAGCGCCGTTCGGTCGGGTTGAAGGCGGCGACGGCATCGTCGAGGGTCGAGACAGTACCGATGTTCGTCCGCAGTCGTCCGTCCCGCACCCGCTGGACGATCTCACTCAGTTGGGCACGATCGGACTCAACAACGAAGTCGATCGCCAAGCCGTCGGCAGGTCGCGCTTCGGCCGGCCCGACGATGGACACCAGCGTTCCTCCGGCTCGAATCAGGCCTGCGGACCGCTTGCCGATGTCGCCGCCGATGACGTCGAAAACCAGATGGACTCCACCGACGTCTTCCAGAACGTCGTTCTCGAGGTCGACAAACTCCTGTGCGCCGAAGTCGAGCGCCTTCTGACGGTCGGCGGCGCGCCCGGTGCCGATGACGTAGGCGCCGGCCTCGCGCGCGAGTTGCGTCACCATCGACCCGACTGCACCGGCCGCGCCGTGCGCGAGGACGCTCTGGCCCGCCTGAAGGCGGCCGTGCTGTAACAGCCCTTGCCATGCGGTCAGTCCCGAGATCGGCAGGCTCGCGCCCACCGTGAACGCGACGTTGCCCGGTAACGGCGCGAGGTTGCGTGCCTCGATCGCCATGTACTCGGCCAGGGTGCCGTCGCGATACCAGTCCGCGAGGCCGAACACCCGCTGCCCCACCGACAGACCCGTCGTGCCATATCCGAGAGCGGTGACCACTCCGGCCAGCTCGTGGCCGGGGATCGACGGTGTTCGGTCACGGTCGCGGCGATCGGTCCAGGTCGAGGGCCACGCCAACTCAGTCGGGACGAATCCCGACGCATGGATCTGAACGACGACGTCGTTTATCGCGGCCTGCGGCTCGGGCCGCTCCACCAGCTTCATCCCGGCCGTTCCAGCAGCCTGGTCCGTCACAACGATCGCCTTCATGGTAATTTTCTCCTCGGTTGGCCCCACTCCCCGCTTCCCTGACCCATTCGCCGGAAGAATAACTCAGACCAATGTGCGGGTGGGATTGGATCGAGCGATTGTTGCGACCCATGACCGCTACCAGAAGTTGAAAATTGAACTTCCATTCCAGATTTTCGTCCGAAACTGCCCATGCTTAGCGCCGTATTTACCCGACCCGTGGTGACAATTCGCCATGCTGCATGTGTTCGGGTGCATCACAGAGCAGCACGATCTGCGTTTGGTCGTGCTCGCCGGCGTCCTGTGTCTTTTTGCGTGTATCACCGCAATGAGCCTCTTGGCGCGTGCCCGCGCGGCGCAAGACAAGACACAGATGATGTGGATCGCAGGCGCCGGCGTGGTGGCGGGCTGCGGAATTTGGGGCACGCATTTCGTGGCGATGCTGGCCTATCGCTCGGGCGTCGCCGTCGCCTACGACCCGACGCTCACGATCTTGTCCATCGTGATCGCCGCAACTCTATGCAGTACCGGCTTTGCAATGGCGATCGGACGTCCGGGGCCCGTTCTCGGTGGCGCCATCACCGGCACGGCCATCGGCGCCATGCATTATGTCGGTATGGCCGCCGTGCGCATACCGGCTGTCGCGGTCTGGGACTGGCATTATGTGGTGGCCTCCATAGTCATCGGAATTTCCGCGATGGCGCTCGGCATGGGAATTGTGGTTCGCCGCAATGGCTGGCAGGCGCAGATAGCTGGCGCCGTCATTTTCACTTTGGCCATCTGCAGTATGCATTTCACCGGCATGTCGGCTGTCACCTATCGCCTGGACCCCACCGTCCTGGTCCCGGATGCCGTCGTGGAACCGACCGTGCTGGCCATAGCCGTAGCGGCCATAGCCATATTGATCGTCGCGCTGGGGCTGGTCGGTTCTCTGGTCGATAGCCATTTGTCCAAGCGCGCCATGGGCGAGGCCGAACGTCTGCGCGCCTATATCGTCGAATTGGAAGCCACAAAGGGCAGTCTTGAACAAACCACCGAAAGCCTGATGCACGCCTTGGATGCCGCCGCCGCGGCGAGCCAGGCGAAGTCCGCCTTTCTGGCCGCAATGAGCCACGAATTGCGCACGCCCTTGAACGCCGTCATCGGATTTTCGGATCTTCTGTCCATGGAAACCTTTGGTTCGCTGGGCAGTGCGCGCAACAAGGGATATGCGAAAGACATTCATTCCAGCGGCAAGCATCTGCTCGCGCTCATCAACGACATTCTCGATATCGCGCGTATCGACGCGGGAGAAGGAAAGCTGTACGAGGAACTGCTCGCACTGGACGAACTGGTGGCCAATTCGCTTCGGATGGTCGCTCACCAGGCGAAGATGGGTGAGGTCCGGCTTTCCGAGGAAATCGATTCCGGCCTGCCTTTCGTGCATGCGGATGAGCGGCGCCTGAAGCAGGTGCTCATCAACCTTCTGGGAAACGCCGTGAAATTCACCAATCCGGGTGGGGAAGTGCTCGTGCGCGTCTTCGAGAAGGATGGGGAGTTGATAATCTCGGTGAGCGACACCGGCATCGGCATGGCGGCAAACGATATTCCCGTGGCGTTGGAGCGCTTCGGCCAGATCGATTCCACCCTGGCGCGCAGATATGAAGGCACGGGTCTGGGGTTGCCGCTCGCCAAACAGCTCGCCGAATTGCATGGCGGCCGGCTGAGCATCGAAAGCTGCGTCGGTGTCGGCACCGTCGTCACCGTGGCGTTGCCCGGCGAACGCATCGTCAGGCAGTATCCGACTGCGATGCCCGCGGCCTAGGAACCATGAAAAGCTCCGGCGCAAGGCCGGAGCTTTTCGCCGTCCGCGGACGTGGATCAAAGTTTCAATTCATAACGCAGATAATAATTGCCGCCATTGGTGTCGTAAGGCGCGTTGCGGGAATAATCGATGCCGCGGCTGGCCTGGAAGGTTGCCTTTTCGGGATAGAAATTGCCCACATTGTCCGCGCCCACGCGGATCGATGACGTGTCGTTGAGCTGATAGGTGAGAGACACGTCGATGAAGGCCATGCCGCCGAAGCGCTGGAAGATGTCGCCGGTGGCGTTGCCCGTGGAGTCGGTCCAAGGGCCGTAATAGCGGGCCCGGCCCAGAATGGTGAAGTCGTCGATGTCATAGGTGGCCGTGGCCGAAGCATTGTGCTGCGGCACGCCCTGCTCGAAAATCTTCTTCTGGGTCGCATTGGCCGTCGTGATCAGCGAGCCCGACGTCACCTTGGTCGAGATGTAGCTGTACGCACCGGTGAGGCGCAGCCGGCCGTCTCCCAACTCGGTTGCATAGGAACCCACCAGATCGACGCCCCGTGTCATGGTGTTGAAGTCGTTGGTGAAGAAATTGACCGCGGTAAAGGTCGATCCGCCCGGCACGCCCAGAGCGACAAGCTGGTTGCGGATCGCCGGGGTGACGGTGAAGGTCGGCGAGCTTGCGAAACGCTTGGTCACGTCGATCTTGTAAAGATCGATGGAGCCGGAAAACCCGGACTCGGTCTGCCAGACGCCGCCGAAACTCGCGGTCTTGGATTGTTCCGGCTGCAGCGGCTTGGCGCCGAAGAACTGCGCCACCGGATTGAGCGGGGAAAGGCGGCCGTTGGTGAAGACCTGCAAGGTCACCGTATCCAGGCCCTGGCTGGTGCTGGTGGCGTTCAGCTGCCCGGGTGTGGGTGCCTTGAAGCCGGTCGAATAGGAACCGCGCACGGCAATGTTCGGCGACACTTCGTAGCGCGTGCCCAGCTTGTAGTTAAAGGTGTTGCCGAAATCGTCGTAATTCTCATCGCGCAACGCCACTTCGAATTGCCACGCCTCCGTCAGCGGCGCCTGCAGATCGAGATAGCCCGCATAGCTGGATTCGGAGAAAAGACCCGCCTGGGTATCGGCGATGCCTGGGAATCCGTTCGAGGCCGGAGCAAGACCGAACGCAGCGCCTGGTCCGACCTGATAGGAGGCAGGATCGCCCGCCTTCAGCTGATAGGTTTCATCGCGATACTCTCCGCCGAAGGCCACGTTCATGGCATCGGCGAAGAATGGCAGGTGCCAGCGATAGACCGCGTCGGCATTCACATCGAATTCCGATTCGATCTGATGGCCCAGCTTGAAATCGCGGGGGCTGTTCGGCCCGAGCGAGGCATTGATCGATCGGTTGAGGAAGAACTGGGAATCGTTGAAGCCGTAATTGGTGGAGAGATCCCAGGTGAAATCGTCCGAGCCTTTGTGACGCACGCCGGCGGCGAGTTGCGAATCGAGCGAAACGACGCCTTCGTCCGGTGAAAAGCCGGCGGGATAAATCGTCTTGAGATTGAAGCCGGGGAAAATGGCGACGGTATTGAAGACGCTGCCATTCGCATCGGGATTGCGCCAGTTGATGTCGTTGTGCTGGCGCCCCGCCGAAAGCGTGGCGAAGCCATAGGCTTCGGCGTAATCGTTGAGCGGCTGGGAGACATCGAGCGCCGCCTTGATGGTCTGCATGTCGGGATTGCCCCAGCGCTGCACCGGATTGGGCACGCTGATGGTGGGATGAGCGGCCTGGAATACAACCGCATCGCCGCGCTGATGGGTGCGCGAAGTCTCGTTCGCCTTCAGATATTCGACCGACAGCACGGCATGGCCGTCATTGGGAAGCTCGATGCCGCCCCGCGCACCCAGCTGCATGGCGAAACCGTCGCCACGATAATATTGCGATGTCTGGCCATAGGCCTGGAAAGCGGTGTCCTGGCTCAGAATGATGTTGACCACGCCCGCAATGGCATCGGAGCCATATTGTGCCGATGCGCCATCGCGCAGAATTTCGATCCGGCCAGTGGCCAGAGACGAAATCTGGGCCAGGTCGGTCGCTTGCGAGCCGTTGCTGCCCAGAAACGCCGAGCGGTGGAAGCGCTTACCGTTGACCATCACCAAGGTCATGTCGGGCGAAAGATTGTTCAAAGTCGCGGGACGAATGAACTGCAGCCCGTCCGACGACGGCAGGCGCTTGACGTCGAAGGAGGGAACCAGCGTCGCCAGCGCCTGGTCGATACTGCCCGACGAAGTGGAGCGCACAAGATCGGCGGACATGACGTCGACGGGCGAAAGCGCCGTGAACCGGGTTTGCGTCGTTTCGCGCGTGCCGGTGGAGATGACTTCCTCGGGCGCAGCGGAAGCGATGGTCTGTGCCCTGGCCGCGCCGGTCAGCATCAGCGTGAAGAACGAGACGGTGAGAAGCGCGCGCCTGCGCAAAGCGATGCCGGTCATAAGATCCCCTTGGTTCGAAGCCGAAGGGGATGCCGGGAATGCACGACAGGCGTTTGAAAAAGCTATGACAGTTTGACGGACGGGATGATTATCCCGCCGCGCGTTTGCGTCCTATCGCCGCGCCTCGGCGCCAACGCGTCATGGAAGCATGCGTTGGCGCGAAAGCTTCAGATCAATAGAAGACGTCGTAGATCACGTCTTCGACCCGCCTGGTGCGCTGGTTGACCAGCAACAAATCCGATCCATACCGCACCCAGCGGCGGCCCGGCGGCGGACGATCGATCCCCAGTCCGCGCCAGTCGTCGTAATAATAGGTCGTGCCCAGAAAGATGCCGGGCAGGAATGCCCCGATGGCCCAACGCCGATACGCGTAGCCCGGCGGATAGCGGAACATCGGTCCGCGCATCTGGGAGAACGAACGTCCGCGCCAGGAGAATTGCGGCGGGCGCTGCGGTGGACGCGCGCCGAAACCGGGACCACCAGGATTGGGCCTGCCGAAATCAGGCCGGCCGGGACGGTTGGGACCATTATTGTCGCCAGGACGACCAGGACGGTCGCCCGGGCCACCGGGCCGATTGGAGCCCCCATTATCGCCGGGACGGCCAGGGCGATTGTCGGACGGACGCCCGTTCGGGTTGGGTTGTGCCAGCGACGCTGCGGGCAGCAGCAGCGAAAGACTTGCCGCCAAAACAAGAAGACGATGTTTCATTCCACCCTCCAACTTCCGTGCCGTGATTCCGCTCGGGACAGTCGACGCCTGCCGGGATATTCTTCCCGCCCGAACAGACGGTCAACCGCCGGGGATGCATGCGAAACCGTTTGATACAAATTTTCGCGGCGGCGGGGGCGATCGCAGGATGGTCGGCGCTTCTGCTGCAGCTGATCCTGACCTTGACCTTGATGCGCGCTCAGGACGGCACGGTGTTGGACGGACTGTGGCGCTATTTCGGTTATTTCACCGTCATAGCCAACATCTTCGCGGCCTTCGTTCTGACATGTGCCGCTTTGCGACAGAATTGGCGGCGGGGAGAATTTGCCGCCGTCACCGCCATGATTCTGGTCGGCATTGTCTATTCGCTGCTGTTGCGCGAAACCTGGGATCCGCAAGGCTGGCAGAAAGTCGCGGACATCGTGATGCACGATGCCATGCCGCTGATCGTGACGATATTCTGGCTGCTGCGTCCGCATGGCGGTCTGCGGGGCGGCGACATTGCTGCGACGGCCATATTGCCACTGGGGTACTGCGTCTATGCGATGACGCGCGGCGCATTCGACAATTGGTATCCCTATCCCTTTCTGGATGCGGGCAACCTCGGCGCCGGAATGGTGGCGCTCAATTGCGTGGGATTGGGGCTGGCCTTCCTGGTGATGGCATTTCTGCTGTCCCGGCTTGATCGCAACCTGGTCTGACGGCCCAGCGCCGCGCCACCGTCGCAACCCGTTCTTCACTATCAATTAAGACCGGCGAAACCATTACCGGCTCATATTCGGCCGCATGCTGGCGCTGCTCGATATCAGGGTCATTCTTGCCACCGCCCTGATCTTCATTCCTCTGGAGAGGCTATTGCCGTTGCGCGATGGCCAGAAACTCCTGCGCAATCATTGGCTGAATGACAGCGTTTATCTGTTTTTCAACGGCATGGTCATCAAGCTGGGCCTGCTGACTCTCATTGCGGGCCTGTTCGCTTCGGTTCATGCCGTCGTTCCGGACGAGATCGGGGCCACCATACGATCGCAGCCCGTCTGGCTGCAGGTGATCGAAGTGCTGGTCATCGCCGATACTGGATTCTATTTCGCGCATCGTTGCTTTCACGCGGTTCCTTTTTTATGGAAATTCCACGCGGTGCATCACAGCATCGAAGAAATGGATTGGCTGGCGGCCCACAGGGTGCATCCGCTCGACCAGATCGCCACCAAGACCGTTTCCTACCTGCCGGTATTTCTGCTGGGCTTTTCCAGCGACGCCATCGTGATCTTCGCCCTGATTTACCAATGGCAGTCGCTGATCATTCACTCCAACAGCAGGATCGGCCTGGGCCCTCTGAAATGGCTATTGGCCACGCCGCATTTCCACCATTGGCATCATGCCAATGAGCCCCAAGCCTTCGACAAGAATTTTGCCGGCCAACTGCCATTGCTGGATAAAATCTTCGGCACGCTGTTTCTGCCGCATAACATGCCCGCGCGATACGGCACAGACGAGCCGGTGCCTGCGCTTTATCACCAGCAACTGGCCTATCCGCTGCGCCAAGCCGCGGCGATGCGAAAGACG
This sequence comes from Pseudomonadota bacterium, assembly GCA_040389405.1. Lineage (GTDB taxonomy): Bacteria > Pseudomonadota > Alphaproteobacteria > Micropepsales > Micropepsaceae > Rhizomicrobium. The sequence goes on from JAZJZY010000004.1 coordinate 174,188, forward strand.
GAGGATGCGCCGGCCTAGTATCTGGCGGCGGCGCCAAACTCCGCGGGTGTTCTAAATATCCCGCGACCCTTTCACGGTCACGTTCAGATCGTTCACCAGTCCGGTCGCCAGCGAATAGACCCAGCCATGCACCGCCAGTTCCTGGCCTCGCGCCCAGGCATCCTGCACGAACAGGTCGGACGCGACATTCTTGACTTGCCGCATCACGTTCAGCTCACACAGCCGGTCATGACGCTTGTGCGTATCGGCAATCGCTTCGAGCTCGCCGCGATGTTCTTCGGCCACTTCGCGGATCGGATGCAGCCAGTGATCCACCAGCCCGCGTCTTTTCTTGTCGACCGCCGCCGCGATACCGCCGCAACCATAATGGCCGACCACGATGACGTGGCGGACCTTGATCACATCCACGGCGAATTGCAGCACGGAAAGATAATTGGCGTCCTGCGGCGGGGCGAGATTTGCGACATTGCGGTGGACGAACAATTCGCCCGGCGCCAGATCGACGATCTCGTTCGCAGGCACGCGGCTGTCGGAGCACCCGATCCAGAGATATTGCGGACCTTGCTGCCGTTCGAGCCGCTTGAAGAATTCCGGATCCTGGGAAACCATGCGGTTCGCCCAGGCGCGGTTGTTGGCTTTCAAATCGTCCAGCATGCGCTTTGTCTAATCGAAGCGGGGATGGCGGTCAAAAGCCATATTCGGGACGCCGCCAGACCAGAAGCTTGACGACCAGAAGCTGGACCACTTCGCCCTTCTGATTTTTGGTTTCGCTTTTCAGCGTGGCAAAGCCGCGTTCGGGCCGCGATTTCGACGGCTTCACTTCGGTGACTTCGCTCTCCACATGCAGCACATCACCGGGCCGGGTGGGCCTGGGCCAGGAAATCTCGCCGCCGGCGCCGATCATCCCGCCCGCGATGGGCGGACCGCTATCGATCTGAAGCCGCATGGTGATGGCGGCGGTATGCCAGCCGCTGGCGGCGAGGCCGCAGAAGAACGTGTCCTTCGCGGCCTCTTCGTCCGTGTGAAAGGGTTGCGGGTCATAATCGCGCGCGAACGCCTTGATCGCATCCACCGTCAGGGTGTGCGTTCCGGTGACGAAACGCTGCCCGACAAAAACGTCTTCCAGATAGAGTTGTTCGCTCAAATGATGCCCTCCGCGCGGGAGCAAAATCCCGCGCGGCGCATCAAAGTTCAACCGTTCAGGGCGCGCAAGACTCCTGCGACTTTTGCAATCCTGCGGCCTTGGAAGCGCGCGACGTCCAGTTCTTCCGGCGTGGGGCCGGAAGGCGGATTGCCGGACACGACGCTGGGGCCGTAGGGCGTGCCGGCGCCCTTGAACATCACGCCATCGGCATAGCCGGTGGGGACGATGATCAGACCCAGATGCGCCATCGGATTGAACAGGGAGATGATGGTCGATTCATTGCCGCCATGGGGTGTGACCGAGCCGGTGAAGGCCGCGCCGGCCTTGCCGTTCAGCGCGCCCTTGGCCCAGAGCCCGCCCAGCCCGTCGATATAGGCTTTCAGTTCGGAGGCCACCGAGCCGAAGCGGGTGGGCGTGCCGAACACGATACCGTCGGCCCAGACCGCATCTTCCGGCGTGGGCGCGGGATAAAGGGCATTCATGGCTTCGGCGCTTTCCTTCCAGCCGGGCACCGAGCTCATAATGTCATGGCCGATCAGCTCGCGCGCGCGGCGAAGCCGGACTTCGGCGCCTTCGGATTCTGCGCCTTCCGCGATGGCTTTGGCCAGCCGCTCCACCGTGCCGGTGCGGGAATAGAAAGGAATAAAGATCTTCGCGGCCATGAGGGCCTCCTGGGATGTCCTGCGAAGGAGTATGGGGCCGCTGGACTGTTCTTAAAATTGGTATAATTCTGAATATTCTGTTCAGGAAATCAGAACATAGACCCCAAATCTCCCACCTTGGACCAGATCGCTGTTTTTCTGGCGATCGTGGAAACCGGCAGCTTCGCTGCCGCTGGCCGCAAGTTGGGCCGCGCCACTTCGGCGATCAGCTATGCCATCGCCAATCTGGAAGCCCAGCTCGGGCTCAGCCTGTTCGTCCGCGCCGGCGCCAGCAAACCCCGCCTGACCGAAGCCGGACGCGCCATTCTTTCCGACGGACGCGGCCTGGCGATGGCGCTGGACGGATTGATCGCAAAAGCCCGTGGGCTGACCCAGGGACTAGAAGCCGAAGTCAGTCTGGTGGTGGATGTGATGCTGCCGGCCAAGCGGGTGGTGAAAGCGCTGGAGGAATTTCGCCGCAAATTTCCCACCGTGGGTTTGCGCCTGCGCGTCGAGGCCCTGGGGGCGGTGACGCAAGCCGTGCTCAATCGCGATGCCCTGTTCGGCCTGTCGGGTCCTCTAGAGATGACCAACGATCTTCTGGTCCGGGGCCCGGCGGGCGCGGTCAAGCTCATTCCCGTGGCCCATCCCGATCATCCGCTGGCCGGAATGGGAAAAGTCACAGGCACCCTGGCGCGCGATCATGTGCAACTGGTGCTCACCGATCGCTCCACACTGACGGCCGGTCACGATCTGGGCGTGGTGGCGGTGAAAAGCTGGCGGCTGGCCGATCTGGGCGCCAAGCACGCACTTCTGCTGGCAGGCCTGGGCTGGGGATCGATGCCCAAGCAGATGGTCTCCGACGATATCAAACGCGGACGGTTGGTCCGCCTTTCGATCGATGCGTGGGACAATGTCCAGTACGACTTCCACACCGTGCATCGCCTCGACACGCCATTGGGGCCTGCCGCGTCCTGGCTGATGGAGCGTCTGGCGATGGAGCGCGGCGCGTAGAGACGCGTTTGCGGCGACGTCGATTTGGAACGATCAAATCCCTCGCTCATTGACTGCAACACGCCTAAGCTTCCCGCCCATTTCAACGGAGTGATCCATGGCCAAAGCGAAAAAAGCAAAAGCAGGACGATCCAAAGCGCAAAAAAAGAACAAGGCACCGAAGGCCAAATCCAAAACAAAAAAATCCAAGGCCAAGAAGCCCGTAAAGCGCGCCGCCGCTGCGGCATCGCGTAGCGCCAAGAAGAGCAAAGCGAAAAAGGCCGCGCCGAAGAAAGCCGCGCGCAAGCCGGCCAAGGCCAAGCGTCCGGCCGCCGCGAAAGCCAAAAAGGCTCCCGCAAAAGCCGCCAAGAAAGCCCCGCCGAAAAAGAAAAAGCAGATTGTCGGAGAAGGCGATTATCAAGCCTCACGCAGTTTCCTGAAGGACCAGGGCAATTTCGTGAAGCGTCACAATTCTGAAATCCCGCAAATGGGCAAGGACGCGGAAGCCGCGCTGGACAGTCCGCAAGGCGCGGAACTGCGTGCTGCAGAAGCCGAAGCGCGCAGCCATTCCAAGGCTGGCCCGGAAGCGTAATTCGATGTTTGGAAAAACCACCGCGACCCCGAAGGGCCGCGGTGGCGGCATTCGCTATTTCTCGTTCGGCTTGAAATCCAGCGCCGCGCCGTTGATGCAGTAACGCTCGCCGGTGGGGTTGGGACCGTCCGGGAAAACATGACCCAGATGGCCGCCGCAGCGGGCGCAATTCACTTCGGTGCGGATCATGCCGTGGCTTGAATCGGTGGTGGTCGCCACCGCCTCGGGCATCGGCGCATAGAAGCTGGGCCAGCCTGAGCCGCTCTCATACTTCGTGCCGGATTCGAAAAGTTCCGCGCCGCAGCCGGCGCAGAGAAATTCGCCACTGCGCTTTTCGTGATTGAGTGGGCTGGTGCCGGCCGGCTCGGTGCCGTGCTGGCGCAGCACGCGGTAGCGGTCCGCGGAAAGCTCGTTGCGCCATTCGCTGTCACTCTTGGCGATTTTTTCCTTGCTCATGTTGATTTCCTTTCACACCCAATTCGCTCGTACGGGAAAATGGTTACCCAACTTGCTTCCCGCAAGCCAACCTGCTTCCCGCAAGTCAAGGCGCTTCCCGCAAGACCGTGTTGAGTGTCCCGGTCAGCCGTCCGGTATTGCCGAACTGAAAATCCGCGCCATAAGCAATGTCATCGACCCGCCAGCCTTGGGGCGTGTTCGTCAACAAAAGCGTGTCGGTCCAGGTCACCGGCGGGCGCCCCGCCAGTGCATGCGTGAAAGCGACGGGGCAGCGGCCAGCGACGCCGCTGGCACTGCATGCGCCCAGCTTCCATGCAGTGGCGCCTTCGAACATGGAGGAGAACAGGTCGCCCTCGATCAGGGGCGGCGCGCCTTTCACCTTAGCCGCGAAACGCGCTTCGGCCGCGGCGCCCTGGGCCAGAAGTGCATTCAGCGCCGGCGAAAGATACGGCGCGAACTTGGCCCGTCCATTGGCATCGGGAATGCCATCGGACGGATGAAAACTCCCATAGACGGCAAGAAAACCCGAAGCCACGCCCGTCATGTCGGTTTGGGCAGCCAACGGCGCGGGCAGCAGCAGAATGGCGATGAATGCCAGACCGCCGGATCGCATCTTCATCCGTGCGCTCTCATCCGCGCGCCCGCAACCCATCGCGGATCTCACGCAGCAGCAACACTTCCTCGGACGGCGGCGGCGGGGCTTCTGCGGCCGGCGGGGGCGCCAGCTTGTTCATCTGACGGATCAGCAGAAACAGGACAAAGGCGACGATGAGGAAATTGATGATGGCATTCACAAACAGACCGTAATTGAGCGTCACGGCCTTGGCGGCGGTGGCCGCAGCCAGCGTATCCACCGAGTGGTCGCCCTTGAGCACGACGAAGAAGTTCGAAAAATCCACCCCGCCCAGCGCCAGGCCAACCGGCGGCATGATGATGTCCTTGACCAGAGAATTGACGATGCCGGTGAAGGACGCGCCAATGATCACACCGACCGCCAGATCGACCACATTGCCGCGCATCGCGAATTTTTTGAATTCCTCAAGCATGGAAACTCCCACCCTAGATTTCCGATGCGGCAAGGCTAGTCGGAGGCGGGCCGTGCAACAAGCGCGCGATCCCGAAACAGGAGCAAAATCGTGACGGCCGTCAGCACGCCCGACAAAGCGCCCAGGCTGTTGGCGATGAAATCCAGGATCTCTGCGTCGCGGCTCATTAAGGCTTGCACCAACTCCAGCCCGCCGCTGAAAAGAATGAGGCCTCCGATCAGCCAGACCAGCCGAGGGCGCAGGCCAGTGATCATCGTCGCCATGGCGGCGAGGCCAAAATAGGCCGTGAAATGGTCCAGCTTATCCCAGTCGAAAATGCCGCTGAGATGGGGCGGATTGGGCGTCAATTCTCCCCAAACGACCAAGGCAACGCCGGGCCAGAACAGCCAGAGCGACAAAAGACGAAGAAGTTTTACAAAGCGATCCATGCCCGATCCTAGCCCGGCGAATGTGGCGAGGATCGGGCGCGGGGCGATTTATCAGGCCGTCTGGGCGTTGGCGATGAACGTCCGCGGAACCATAAGCCGGAAGGTTGCGCCCAGATTGTCGGACGAAACATTAAGCGTGGCGCCCATTTCCACCGTGAGCGAGCGGATGATCTGAAATCCGACGCCGCCATCCTTGGTGCTGTCGAAATTGTCCGGAAGCCCGACGCCGTCATCGCTCACACTCACAAGCAGGTCGCCATCTGCCATGCCTTCGCAGCGGATGACGATCCGCACCGGTACACCCGACGGATGTGCATATTTCATCGCATTGGTGATGATTTCGCAAAGCACCAGGGTCAGCGGCTGAACATTCCGCGCCAGCACATGACATTCCACGCCGTGATGCTCGATATGGACTGCTTGCTGGTCCGATGAGAAGGCCGCGACCAGGACGGATGAAAGGTCGCGCAGATGGGCGGCGAGATCGACCGTCCCGTCCGGCGGCATATGCGCCAGCATACGGTGGAGCTGGCCTATCGTGGAAAGGCGGGCGGCGAAGCCGTCGAACATCATCCGCACTTCAGCATTGCTGAAAGATCTGGGCGCACGTCCGATCTGGCGGCCCTGCATGCGGGCCAGCCCGCTGAGAAGCGACAGGCTGTTTGCGACCCGGTGATTGGCTTCCGCGATCAGGTCTGGGGGGGCAAGGAATTCATCCATGGAATTGTCCTTTCGCTCCCCAGCTAACGCCTTTCCTCACGCCAGTGCAATAATTTTCTTCAGTTAAATCAATGACTTAAGTTAGCAAAAGGGAGCTTTTGTACCCTTTTGGCTCTTGTCGCAAGGAACGCAAGTTCCGTATAGATCGTTCTCTAGGCTGGGCACTTATTCTTAGTATTCTGCTAAAAATGAGTAAGTAGCAGAATTCTCTTTTGAAATCAGGGCTTTAGGGAGGCCATCATGAGTGATTTGACCCGTGGAGAGCGGCTCCAGATCATGTTGACCGCGGAAGAGCTGGAAGCGCTGGACAATTGGCGCTTCGCCAAGCGCATGCCCAGCCGGGCATCGGCCGTGCGCGAACTTTTGAAGCGCGGTCTGGTGGTGGAAGGCTTCAATATTGCCGAAGGCGGCAGCAAATCCCGGGATTTTGGCGTCACCGGCCAATCCAGGGCCAATCCTTCCATCAATCGCAAAAACGGCGACGGCTCGGTGGGGTAGTCGGCCTCAGCTTCCCCTTGCGTTTCTCCTGATTTTGCCTTTTAACGCGCGCTCTTTCGGGCCGCCCGGCTGGGCATGCCGTGGCGACCCATGAAAGCTATGCGGCCCCTCGGCCGCCAGAGGAGAGCGAAATGCCCAAGATGAAGACCAAGTCGGGCGCTAAAAAGCGCTTCAAATTCAGTGCGACCGGAAAGATCAAGACAGGCAAGGCCTATAAGGGCCACCGGCTGATCAGCAAATCCAAGCGCACCCGCAAAGAACTTCACGAAGTTCTGTCGTCGTCCGAAACCCAGCGCGTGAAGCGCTGGATGCCCTACGCGTAAGGAGATCCAACCATGTCTCGTTCTCCCCGCGCAGTACCAAGCCGCGCCCGCCGCAACAAAGTCCTGAAGCAAGCCAAAGGCTTCCGCGGCCGCCGCAAAAACAACATCACCACGGCCAATGCCGCAGTCGATAAGTCGCTGCAGCACAACTATATCGGCCGCAAGGAGCGCAAGCGTAACTTCCGCGCCTTGTGGATCCAGCGCATCAACGCGGCCTGCCGCGAACATGGCGTGACCTATAGCCGATTTATCAGCGGGCTCGCCGGCGCCGGTATCGAGATCGACCGCAAGGTGCTGTCCGACCTCGCCGTCCACGAGCCCGCCGCCTTCAAGGCTCTGGTGGATCAGGCAGGTACGGCGAAAGCCTGATATCAAACTCCATCAGGGCAGGCGGCCTGCTATGAAAGCGGGCCGCTGATTCCTTTCATGGATTTGGTTTCCGATGGCTGACGCAGTTTCCCTTCAGTCCGACATTCTGGCGCAGATTCTGGCGGCCGGCGACGAAGCCGCGCTGGAAACGATCCGCGTCGGTGCCCTGGGTAAAAAGGGCTCGGTCAGCGAGCTCCTGAAGACCTTGGGCGCCATGAGCCCGGACGAGCGCAAGGTGCAGGGTCCTCTGCTCAACAGCCTGCGCGATGCCGTCACCGAAGCCATCGCCGCGCGCAAGACGCAATTGGCTGATGTCGCGCTCGACGCACGGCTGAAGACCGAGACCGTCGATGTCAGCTTGCCGCCGCGCCCGGAATTGCAGGGCAGCGTACATCCCATCGCCCAGGTGCTGGACGAGATCACGGCCATCTTCGCCGATATGGGCTTTGCCGTCGCCGAAGGCCCGGACGTCGAATATGACGACTACAATTTCACCAAGCTGAACATTCCGCCCGACCATCCTGCGCGCCAGATGCAGGATACGTTTTACGTCGCGCCGCAGCCGGACGGCACCAGCCATGTGCTGCGCACGCATACCTCGCCGGTGCAGGTGCGCACCATGCTGAACCAGAGGCCGCCGATCCGCATCATTTCGCCGGGCCGCACTTATCGCGTGGATTCCGACGCCACCCATTCGCCCATGTTTCATCAGGTCGAAGCGCTGGTGGTGGACGAGGGCATCCATCTGGGCCATCTGAAATGGACGGTGGAGGAATTCTGCAAGGCGTTTTTCGAGATCGACGAAATCGAACTTCGCGCCCGCCCCAGCTTCTTTCCTTTTACAGAGCCCAGCCTGGAATGGGACATGCGCTGCGATCGTTCGGTGCCGGGCAAGATCACGTTCGGCCATGGCAATGACTGGCTGGAGCTGGGTGGTTCGGGTCTGGTCCATCCCAAGGTGCTGGCCAATTGCGGTATCGATCCGGCGCGCTACCAGGGCTTCGCTTTCGGCTTCGGCCTGGACCGCATGGCGATGCTGAAATACGGCATCCCGGACATCCGCAGCTTCTTCGAATCCGATCTGCGCTGGCTTCGGCATTACGGCTTCGCTGCACTCGACATCCCGACCCTGGATGGAGGGCTCAGCAAATGAAGTTCACGCTGAGCTGGTTGAAAGAGCATCTGGAAACCGATGCCGATGTTCAGACCATTGCCGACAAGCTCACCAGCATCGGACTGGAAGTCGAAAGCATCGAGGATGCGGGCGCGCGGCTAAAGGATTTCACCGTCGCCGAGATCGTCAGCGCCGAAAAGCATCCCAATGCCGACAAGCTGCGGCTCTGCATGGTCAGCACCGGCGACAAGGATCTTTTGCAGATCGTTTGCGGCGCGCCCAACGCGCGGGCAGGCATCAAGGTGGTGCTGGCGCGGCCCGGCACCGTCATTCCCGCATCCGGTGAAGCGCTCAAGATCGGCACCATTCGCGGCGTGGAATCGCGCGGCATGATGTGCTCGGCGCGCGAATTGCTGCTGGGCGAAGACCATGACGGCATCATCGAACTGACGTCGGAAGCGGTTGTTGGCGCGCCCGCAGCCCCGGCCCTTGGCCTCACCGATCCCGTGATCGATGTTTCGATCACGCCCAATCGCGGCGACGCGGCCAGCGTCTATGGCATCGCTCGCGATCTGGCGGCGGCGGGCCTGGGCACCTTGCGCACCAAGAAGATCGATCCGGTGGCGGGCAAATTTCCGTCGCCGAAGAAAATCTCACTCGACTTTTCGCCGGAGAACAAGGGCGCCTGCCCGATCTTTGCCGGACGGTTGATCCGCAATGTGAAGAATGGTCCGTCGCCGAAATGGGTGCAGGACCGCTTGAAATCGGTGGGCATGAAATCCATTTCCGCCCTGGTCGACGCCACCAATCTGATCGCCCAGGATCGCGGGCGGCCCTTGCATGTGTTCGATGCCGACAAGCTGGCCGGCAACCTGCATGCCCGCATGGCCAACGATCACGAGCAGGTGTTGGCGCTGGACGGCAAGACCTATGTGCTGGACAGCGAGACCGTGGTGATCGCCGATGACAGTTTCGCGCGCGGCATTGGCGGCGTGATGGGCGGCGAGGACACGGGCTGTTCGCTGGAGACCAAGAACGTCTTTATCGAATCCGCCTGGTTCGATCCGGTGCGCGTGGCGCGGGCGGGGCGCAAGCTGGGCATCATTTCCGATGCCCGCTATCGCTTCGAGCGCGGCGTCGATCCGCAATCGGTGCTGCCGGGCCTGGAGCTTTGCACCAAGCTGATCCTCGACTGGTGCGGCGGCGAGCCGTCGGACGTAGTGATCGCGGGCGAATTGCCGCCGAACCACAAGCACATCGATTTCGACCCGCTGCTGGTGGAAAATCTTGGCGGCATCCAGATCGACAAGGACGAAAGCATCCGCATCCTGTCGCGGCTGGGTTTCACGGTGCTGGAGCATGGCGACATCCTCCATGTGACCCCGCCCAGTTTCCGCCGCGACATAGACGGCCCTGCCGATCTGGTGGAAGAGATTGTCCGCATCCATGGCCTGTCCGGCGTGCCGTCGGTGCCGCTGGACCGCGACCGCGCCGTGGCCAAGCCGGTGCTCACTTCGTCACAACGCCGCGCCCGCGCCGTGCGCCGCACCTTGGCCGCACGGGGCTTCAATGAATGCGTCAGCTTCTCCTTCGTGGCGCGCGAGCGAGCCAAATTATTCGGCGGCGGCGACGATGCCCGCCAGCTTTCCAATCCCATCGCCTCCGACCTGGATGCGCTGCGGCCGTCACCCTTGCCGTCCTTGCTGGCGGCGGCGGCGCGCAACACCGCGCGCGGCCTGTCGGACTTCAACCTGTTCGAGATCGGGCCCGCCTTCCAGAGCGGCATGCCCGAGGCCCAGACCAGTAATGCGGCGGGTATCATTGTGGGCACGGGCATCCGCGACTGGAGCAAATCCAGCCGTGCCGCCGATGTCTTCGACGCCAAGGCGGCCTTGTTTGCGGGCCTGGAAGCGGCGATGGGCGGACCGATGACCGCACCCGTCACCGCGGGCGCGCCCGCCTGGTTTCATCCCGGCCGCAGCGGCACCATCGCCCTGGGACCCAAGCAGATCGGCTGGTTTGGGGAATTGCATCCCAAAATTCTTGCGGCGTTCGATCTGAAAATTCCGGTGGCCGCGTTCGAGATCAATCTCGACGCCATTCCCGAACCCAAAGCCCGCAAGGGCCGCGCCGTCTTCTCGCCATCGCCTTACCAGGCAATCGAACGCGACTTTGCTTTTGTGGTGGATGCCAAGGTTGCGGCGGGCGACATTGTCCGCGCCGCAAAAGGCGCCGATCGCGTGCTGGTCGAAAGCGTCTCGGTGTTCGATGTCTATGAAGGCAAGAATGTCGGCGAGGGCAAGAAGTCCATCGCCATCGCCGTGCGCATCCAGCCCAAGGACAAGACCCTGACCGAAGCCGAAATCGAAGCTCTGGCGCAGAAGCTGGTTGCTGCGGTGACAAAAGCGACGGCAGCAACGCTTCGCAGTTAAACCTCACCTGTCATTCCCGGCCGAGCGAAGCGAGGGGAAGGGAATCCAGGTCTAACTACGCGCCAAATTCAGAGCCTGGATTCCCTTCCCTCGCACGCGCTATCGCGCGTGCTCGCCGGGAATGACAATTATGGTAATGTCAGAAGCTTCGGAACGGCGCCGATTTCCTTCGCCAGCTTTTCGAATTCGCCCCGCGCGCGTGGATTGGAGCGGTGGTGCCGTTCGGCGAAGATGAATTCATTCTTCAGCGAATGTTCCAGCCCGGTCAGTTCGGTGACGCGAACTTTGTAGCCATGCGCTTCCAGGTAAAGACCGCGCAGCACATTCGTCAGATGGGCGCCAAACTCGCGCCGCTGGATGGGGTGGCGCCAGAGCTGCTCCATCGCGCCATGCGCGCCTTCCAGCTCGCGCGCCAGCTCCGCCTGGCAGCACGGCACCAGCGCGACATATTTTGCGTCATGCTTCAGCGCGAACTGGATCGCTTCATCCGTCGCCGTATCGCAGGCATGCAAGGCGGTAACGATGTCCACCGGACCCAGCGCGGCATCGGCGATGCGGCTTTCGACAAATTCCATGCGGTCGAAACCGCTGTCCTGCGCGATCTTCTTGGCCGTGGCGACCAGTTCGGGACGCGTTTCCACCGCCGCAACCTTGCCGCGGCCTGCGGGCGCGAAATACAGGTCGTAGAGAATGAACCCCAGATAGGATTTGCCAGCGCCCAGATCGGCCAGCACAGGCTGATCTTTCTCCTTCAGCGCGGCATCGATGGCGGGCTTGATCAGCTGCGCCAGATGCTGAACCTGCTTCAGCTTGCGCCGGGAATCCGCATTCAGCCCGCCATTGTGGGTAAGGATATGCAGCGCCTTCAGCAGCGACACCGACTGGCCGGGCCAGAGATCTTTCAACGATGGCGCATTCATTTGAACATCTCCAACGCGTGCGTGACGCCGTAATAATAATTATAGGCTCGCACCGCCCAATAATTCATCTGCGCCAATTCTTTCGGCGGGGTGAGATCGTCCCAATCGGATGAAAGCGTCTTGCGGATCTGGTTGGCCATATAGATTCGCCGCCGTCCCTGCCAGTAATGCAGGAAGCTGTCATGGATTTCTGCAATCGGGGTCTGGCTCAACCGCAGCACTTCCGACAGGGCAAATTGCTCGATCATGGGAAATTTCTTGGCCCGCCCGATCAGGGCATCGATCATCGCCAATGTATCGTCGAGCAGCGGCACATGTGACGGCGTCATGCCGATCAGGCCGCTATTGTACATCCGGCTATGCGCCACGTCGTAGCGATGGGCGCCCAGATGCGGCAGCTGGGTGCGAAAGCCCTTGAGCGGGGGAATGGGGTTGTTCTTTTCAAACCGGTTCATCACCACCGAACCCGCCATCTTTTCGGCGACCTCAGTGTGAAAGCCAGGGCGGACAATGGAATCGGAATCCAGGAACAGCACCGGCTCCGCAAAGCGTTCCAGCGCCTCGCGCACCAGGGCGGGCTTGATCCGGTGATAATAGAGCCCGCCGCCCGACCATTCCCGGACGCGGGGGGCGATGTCCATCACCGTCACCGGCCAGTTGCGATAGACCTCCGGGGCGTCGCTGGCGACCAGGATCCGGGCCTGGGCAGGGTCCAGGCCCGCCTGAAGCGAGATCAGGCTGTATTTCAGCTCGGCCCGGTATTTCGGCTTTCCGCCATAGTCGAGATAGAGATAATTCAACATCTTAGCGCCAATCTGACATGGCCCGCCGCCCCGGCAAAACGGCTGTTGTGGGAATGGCGCGGGCCTTGTAAACCCCGCCCGCAATGCCCGATCTCGCTCAAATCCGCAATTTCTCCATCGTCGCCCATATCGACCATGGCAAATCGACCCTGGCCGACCGGCTGATCCAGCTGACGGGCGGGCTGACGACTCGCGAAATGAAGGACCAGGTGCTGGACTCGATGGATATCGAGCGCGAGCGCGGCATCACCATCAAAGCCCAGACCGTACGGCTGGATTACAAGGCGGCCGATGGCAAGGACTATGTCCTGAACCTGATGGACACGCCGGGTCATGTCGATTTCGGCTACGAAGTCAGCCGCTGCCTGGCCGCCTGTGAGGGTGCGCTGCTGGTGGTCGATGCCAGCCAGGGCGTCGAGGCCCAGACCTTGGCCAATGTCTATCAGGCGATCGATGCCGGGCTGGAGATCGTGCCGGTCCTCAACAAGATCGACCTGCCCGCCGCCGAACCCGAACGGGTCAAGCAGCAGATCGAAGATGTAATCGGCATCGACGCGGCGGACGCCGTACCGATCTCGGCCAAGACCGGTCTCAATATCGATCTGGTGCTGGAAGCGGTGGTGAAGCGTTTGCCGCCGCCCAAGGGCGTGTTGGACGCGCCACTGAAAGCGCTGCTGATCGATTCCTATTACGACGCCTATCTGGGTGTCGTCGTGCTGGTGCGCATCATCGATGGCGAGCTGAAGAAAGGCCAGAAAATCCGCATGATGGCGGCCGATGCCGTCTATCAGGTCGAACAGATCGGCGTCTTCACGCCCAAGCGCGTGCCGGTCGAAAGACTGGGGCCCGGCGAAGTCGGTTTCATCACCGCCCAGATCAAGCAGGTCGCTGACACCCAAGTCGGCGACACCATCACCGACGAACGCAAGGGCACGCCGGTTGCCTTGCCCGGTTTTAAGAAGGCGCAGCAGGTCGTGTTCTGCGGCTTGTTCCCGGTCGATGCGGCGCTGTTCGAGGATCTGCGCGAAGCCTTGGGCAGGCTGCATCTCAACGATGCCAGCTTCACCTACGAGACAGAATCCTCCGCCGCGCTGGGCTTCGGCTTCCGCTGCGGCTTTCTGGGCCTGCTGCATCTGGAAATCGTGCGCGAGCGGCTCGAGCGCGAATTCAATCTCGACCTGATCACCACCGCACCCAGCGTGATCTACCACATCTATATGAATGACGGCGCGATGAAGGAGCTGCACAATCCAGCCGACATGCCGGAAGTGACCTATATCGATCGCATCGAAGAACCCTGGATCAAGGCGACCATCCTGGTGCCGGACGAATATCTGGGTTCGGTGCTGAAGCTTTGCGAGGACCGCCGGGGCCGCCAGGTCGAGCTCACTTATGCCGGCACACGCGCCATGGTCATCTACATGCTGCCGCTGAACGAAGTGGTGTTCGATTTCTACGACCGGCTGAAATCGGTGTCGCGCGGCTATGCCAGCTTCGATTATCACATCGAGAAATATGAGGAAGGCGATCTGGTGAAGATGTCCATCCTCGTCAATGACGAGCCGGTGGATGCGCTCTCCATGATCGTCAACCGCCAGCGCGCCGAAGGCCGCGGCCGGGCGATGTGCGAAAAGCTGAAAGACCTGATCCCCCGTCACATGTTCAAGATTCCGATCCAGGCGGCCATCGGCGGCAAAGTGATCGCGCGCGAGACCCTGTCGGCACTGCGCAAGGATGTGACGGCGAAATGCTATGGCGGCGACATCAGCCGCAAACGCAAGCTCCTCGACAAGCAGAAAGAGGGCAAGAAGAAGATGCGCCAGTTCGGCAAGGTGGACATTCCGCAGGAAGCCTTCATTGCCGCCCTGAAGATGGACGATAATTGATCGTCCGCTGACGGATTAACCACCCCTGCGAAACCACCAAGACGGCTCCCGCCCCGACCCGCTAATGGTCCTAGGATGGAACAAAAACGGCCGCGTTGGGTAGACAAGCCGGAGTTCGACTGGACACCGCAGCCGCCTTTGCGTCTCGAACCGCCCATACAAGGGACGAACACCCCCGACGTCATCGATGCGTGCTTTACTGAGCCGCAACGGGCGCTCGATTTCATTCCGGCCAACGATGCCCGGCCCCCTTCGCTGCTGAGCCGCGCATGCCGGGTCGTCACGCGTGGTATCGATCATCTAGTCGTTCATGTGTGGCACCTGGCAAAACAGTCCGGCGACGCCGCCGGAAATTTCGCGCTGCCCGTCATCGCACCGCGCCTGGCAATCGGTCTGGGTCAGGGATTGCTGCTCTGTATTCTGTTTTTCTCGCGCGCGCAGAGTCCGGGCAGCCATGGCATGTTGGCCGGCTTGGTCATGGCGGTGACTTTCGCACCTCTGCTGCTGGTGCAAGGCCTGGAACGGATCCCCATAAGGCCACTCCTGGCCTGGGCCTGTTTCGCCGCGCTCGGCCTTGCGGGTCTGGGCATCTATCATGACTGGCGCGTCGCCGGCGCCGATTCCGACCATGCAGCGCTGTGGCTGGTAATCCCGGTCACGGGCTTTCTCTTCATCGGGCAGGCCCTCCTGCTGGGCCATGCGCGAAGCGCCCCCGGACCCCTGCGATATGCCGTGCTGTATGAAAGCACTTGGCGATTGATGGCGGAGGTTCTGCTCTGCGGCCTGTTCGCTTTTTTTGTCTGGGCCGCTTGGCACGTCTGCGAGAACTGGCTGCCTTTGCAGGCAAGGCCGCAGTCAGGATTCGCCATTCCATTGGTGACGTTTTCTCTCGCGGTGGCTTCGCAATTGCGCGCGGGCTCGTTGCTGCATCTGTTGAAGCGAGGATCGGTGATCCTGTTCACCGCAGCTCTTCCGCTTTTGATCCTGTCCGCGACAGTCACCATTCTGGCCAGCAGCCTTGGTCATTGGCAGCCGCCTATGGCGCTTTGCGGCCTCCAGGGATTGTTGCTGGTTGTCGGCATCAATGCCTCTTATCGCGGCGGCGGCGAATGGCGGCCGCACTGGCGCCGGCGCGTTGAATTTCTAGCGGCTTTCCTGCTGCCGCTGCTAGCGGCGCTGGCTGCGCTTGCTCTTCAGACCCGCGTTGCCCGGTTCGGTTTCACGGCCCCGCGTGTGATCGCCACCGCATGCGTGCTGCTGCTCTGGGCTTACGCATTGACCTATGCTGGCGCAGCGTTGATCTCACTCAGCGGCGGGCGTTGGATGGAACGGATCGAGCGCATCAATCTGGCGATGGCTTTTGTCGCGATGAGCCTGCTTGTCACACTCGCCTCACCCCTGGGCGACCCGGTGCGATTGGCGGTCGCCAATCAGAATTGGCGGCTGGCGCATGGCCCCGAGGCCTTCGATTATGGCTATTTGCGCCAGTCAGGTTTGCGGTTCGGACGGGATGTATTGGCGAGGCTTCCAGCGAAGGAATAATGGCCGCTTGCCAATGCCGAAGTCTTTTACGCTTGACGGGTCCCATGGAAATCGGGGGCGACAAAACCCGAACAAGACGTTATAGAGCCGGCGTTTCTGGAAAGCTCCGATGCGCGCGGCTTTGATCGATTACGGCTCCGGCAATATCGCCTCGGCGGCGAAGGCGTTGTCGCGCGCGGCGGCTGAAACCAGCGGCCATGAGATCGTCGTTACGGCCGATCCGGATATCGTCCGCAAATCCGAGCGCATCATTTTGCCCGGCGTCGGCGCTTTCGCCGATTGCATGCAGGGGCTCAGCGCCGTGCCCGGCATGGTCGAGGCCTTGAATGAAAGCGTGATCCGGGGCGGCAAACCCATTCTCGGTATCTGCATCGGCATGCAGCTGATGGCGACTGCGGGACGCGAGTTCGGCATTCACAACGGTCTGAACTGGATCGGCGGGGAAGTGCTGCCGATCCTGCCCGAAGATCCCATTCTCAAGATTCCGCATATGGGCTGGAACGAAATCGAGTTGGTGCAGAACCATCCGCTGTTCGCCGGACTGGATCCCAGCGCCAACGCCTATTTCGTTCATAGCTTCGAGATGAAGCCCGACGATGATGCGCACCTGCTTGCGACCACCAGTTACGGCGGCGCGGTTACCGCCGCGATCGGCCGTGACAATATCGTGGGCACACAATTTCATCCCGAAAAGAGCCAGGGCGTCGGCCTGAAAATTCTGGGCAATTTCTTGAGCTGGAACCCATGATCATTTTCCCCGCCATCGATCTGAAAGACGGCCAATGCGTGCGGTTGAAGCGCGGCATCATGGAAGACGCCACCGTCTTCAACGCCGATCCCGCCGCGCAGGCGAAAAGTTTCAAGACGCAAGGTTTCCGCTGGCTGCATTGCGTCGATCTGAACGGCGCCTTTGAAGGCCGCGGCGCCAATGGCGAGGCGATCAAGTCCATCCGCGCCGCGATCGATCTTCCCATTCAACTGGGCGGCGGCATCCGCGACCGCACTGCTGTCGACGCCTGGCTGGAAGCCGGCATCACCCGCGTCATTCTGGGCACGGCCGCGCTGACCGACCCCGTTTTCGTGAAGGAAGCTGCACGCGCCCATCCCGGCCGGATCGTGGTCGGCGCGGACGCCAAGGGCGGCAGGATCGCGACCCAAGGCTGGGCCGAGGTCAGCGAGCTGACCCCCGTCGAACTGGGCAAACGGTTCGAGGATGCCGGGGTCGCGGCATTGCTCTTCACCGATATCGATGGCGACGGATTGCTGCAGGGTGTGAATGTGAAAGCCACCGCGGCCCTGGCCCGTGCCCTGACCATCCCGGTGATCGCGTCCGGCGGCGTCGGTTCGCTGGCCGACATCGAGGCACTGATGGCGGCGAAAGAAGCCAATATCGAAGGCGTGGTGGTAGGTCGCGCGCTCTATGACGGCCGGATCGACCCGGCTGCTGCCCTGGCGACCGCTAGCGGCGGCTCAAGCGGCGTGTGATCTCGTCCAGCTGTTCCAGGCTGCTGTAGGAAATCCGGACATCCCCACCTTTATCCCCTTTGTGGATAATTTCGATCTTGAGGCCTAACTGGTTGGAAATGCTCTTTTCCAGGTCCGTTATGTTGGGGTCTTTGGCGGGTTTTCCACCGGGCTTGGCTTTCTTGGGCGTACGCTGTTCGGCCTGCCGCACGGTCATCTTGCCGGACAGGATATCCCAGGCGGCGGCTTCCGGATCAGGCGCGCTTAACAGTGTTCGGGCATGGCCGGCGGTAAGCTTGCCTTCCATAACCAGCGCCTTCACAGACTCCGGCAGGCGCAGCAGACGAATGGTGTTCGCGATATGGGGCCGGCTCTTGCCGACTTCCTGCGCCACCTGTTCCTGGGTGCGGCCGAAGCGGTCGATCAACTCCTGATAGGCCGCCGCCTCCTCGATCACATTGAGATCGGCGCGCTGAACATTTTCGATGATGGCGATTTCCAGCGCCTCGGCGTCGGCCAACTCGCGCACCACCACCGGCACGTCATGGAGCTTGGCCATCTGGGCCGCGCGCCAGCGCCGCTCGCCCGCCACGATTTCATAAGAGTCAGCGCCCAGCGGCCGCACCAGGATGGGCGTGAGCACCCCCTTCTCTTTCACCGAGGCCGCAAGGTCGGCCAAGGCGTCATCGGCGAAATTCTTGCGCGGCTGGAATTTTCCCGGCTTGAGGAATGCCACCGGCAAGGTGCGCGTCGCTTTCGACGCGGCCTCGCCCCGCATCGGCGCGGCTTCATCGCCGATCAGTGCGGACAAGCCCCTGCCGAGACCGCGCGGCCGTTCTTCCTTGGGAGTCATGCGGCCGCGGCCCCGATCCGTTCGCGTTGAATCAATTCACCCGCCAGCTTGATATACGCCTGGCTGCCGGGACACTTCAGATCATAGACCAGCGCCGGCACGCCGTGACTGGGCGCTTCGGAAATCCGCACATTGCGCGGGATCATGGTGTTGTAGACTTTGCTGCCCATATTCTGGCGCACGTCCGCGGCGACCTGGTCCGACAATTTGTTGCGCTTGTCGAACATGGTGAGGACGATACCCTGGATCTCCAACGACGGATTGATGTTGGCGCGTACCAGCTCGATGGTCTTGAGCAATTGGCTCAGTCCTTCCAGCGCGAAGAATTCGCATTGCAGCGGCACCATCACCGCATCCGCCGCCGTCATCGCATTGATGGTGAGGAGCGTCAGTGATGGCGGGCAATCGATCAGCACATAGGAAAATTCAGATGCTCCGTGTGCGGAGTATTCCGCCAGCGCGTCCTTCAAAATGAAATTGCGGCGCGGCTTGTCGATCAGTTCCAGCTCGGCGCCGGACAGATCCACCGTCGCGGGCACGATCGACAATTTCGGAATCCGGGTCTGCACGATGGCGTCGGCCAGCTTCGCTTCGCCCATCAGCACGTCGTAGGTTGTGATGGTGCGCGACGCGCGCGATATGCCCAGCCCGGTCGAGGCGTTACCCTGCGGATCGATGTCGATCACCAGGGTCGGCTCACCGACGGCGGCCAGCGCGGTCGAGAGATTGATAGCCGTGGTGGTCTTACCGACGCCGCCCTTTTGGTTGGCGACGACCAGCACGCGCGGTTTCTTGCGGGGTTCGGTCATGGGGCGACAGCTCCCTCAGCTCCAAAATAACCCCAGATGGGTCCGTCAGGCTCGGGATCTGCCTGACTTTCATCTTCCAAGATTTATGGGCCTCCGTCAATTCGGACCCCACATTTTGACCCTTTAGAAACAGGCAAACGCTGTTCGTGCCTATGAAATTTTGGGCATAGCCCAGCAGCTTCGGCAAAGGGGCACAGGCACGCGCCGTCACGACATCGAAGGTCTGGGCGGAACCTTCTTCCATGCGCTTGTTCACGACGGTAACCGGCAGTTCCATGGCTTCAGCGGCGGCCGTCAGGAACGCGCACTTCTTGGCGGTCGCATCTTGCAAGGTCACCTGGACGCGGTTCCGGAGTAGTTCCGCCAGCACCAGGCCGGGAAATCCCGCGCCGGAACCCAAATCAGCCAAGGTTTTGGCTGTTTCCGGAACCAGAGGCGCCAGTTGGGCAGAATCCCACATGTGCCGCCGCCAGAGATCCTCCAGCGACCGCAGGGAAACCAGATTGTGACGGGAGTTCCAATCCAACAGGAGATCGGCATACCGGCGCAGGCGGCCCAATGTTTCACGTGAAACGCCGGTGGCGGCCGCGAATTCCTCTGGCCCGAAGGCAGCTTCAGGCACTTTGGGGCTCTTTGCTGATCCGGCTCTTCTTGACGCCTTTCACATGGGCCAGCACCAAGGTCAGGGCCGCAGACGTTACGCCTTCGATGCGGCTGGCCTGGCCCAAGGTTGCCGGGCGAATGGCTTCCAGCTTCTGACGGACTTCGTTGGAAAGCCCGATGACGGCGCGATACTCCAGGTCCGGGGGCAGAGCACGACCTTCATCCCGCCGGAACGACAGGATGTCGGCATCCTGGCGATCCAGATAACCGGCGTACTGCGCATCGATCTCCAGCTGTTCGACAATTTCGGGCTCGAGTGAGCCCAGATCCGGCCAGATCGCCGCCAGCCGGCCGAAATCCACGTCCCGAAGGCTCAAAAGGTCGATGGCCGTCCGCCGGACGCCATCCTGCCGGATGGTCATGCCGTGCTTGGCGGCTTCGTTCGGGGTAAGGGTCAGGGCAGTCATTGTTTCACGTGAAACGGCCAACTTCTCCATCTTTTGCCCGAATGCCTGCCGCCGGTCCTGGCCGATAATGCCAAGCGCGTCACCCAGGCCGGTCAGGCGCTGGTCCGCATTATCCGCCCGGAGAGTAAGGCGGTACTCGGCCCGGGAGGTGAACATGCGATAGGGCTCGCTGACGCCCTTGGTCACCAGATCGTCGATCATAACCCCGATATAGGCTTGGGCCCGGTCCAGAATAACGGGCTCCTGGCCGCCGGCTGCCCGAGCGGCGTTGAGGCCCGCCATCAACCCCTGGGCCGCTGCTTCTTCATAGCCGGTGGTGCCGTTGATCTGCCCGGCCAGATACAGCCCCGGCACGGACTTCACTGCCAACGCAGGAGAAAGGGCGCGCGGATCGACATAATCATATTCGATGGCATAGCCGGGCCGGCGGACGACCGCGTTTTCCAGCCCCGGGATGGTCGCCAACAAAGCCAGCTGGACGTCCTGGGGCAGGGAGGTCGAAATCCCATTGGGATAGATCGTGTCGTCGTTAAGTCCTTCTGGCTCCAGGAAAATCTGGTGACTCTCCCGATCGGCGAACCGGCTCACCTTGTCTTCGATGGAGGGGCAATAACGAGGGCCCGTCGAAGCAATCTGGCCCGAATACATCGGTGCGCGATGCAGGTTCGCCCGGATAATGGCGTGGGTCTGCAAGGTGGTGCGGGTGATGGCGCAGGCGATCTGCGGCGTGGTGATCGCCTGGGTCAGGAAGGAAAAGGGTTGAGGCGGGTCATCCCCCGCCTGCAACTCCAGGCTGGCCCAGTCGATGGTGCGGCCGTCGAGACGGGGCGGGGTGCCGGTCTTCAGCCGACCCATCGGCAGGTCAAAACTATAAAGCGTCTTGGACAGACCCAGGGACGGCGGCTCCACGCCCTCGGAGACTTTCATCCGTCCGGCCGGAATCTGGGTCTCGCCGATATGAATCAGCCCATTCAGAAAAGTGCCGGTGGTGAGCACCACAGCTGCCGCGAAAATCTCCTGGCCGTCGGCGGTACGAACGCCGACGACGCGGCCATCTTTCAAAATCAGGTCCTCGGCCGCTGCCTCGCGGATTTCCAGTCCGGCGATTTGGCTGAGCGCCTCCTGCATGGCGGCGCGATAAAGCGCCCGGTCGGCCTGGGCGCGAGGGCCGCGCACCGCGGGGCCTTTGCGGCGGTTGAGCAGCCGGAATTGAATGCCGGCCCGGTCCGCGACCTTGCCCATCAACCCGTCCAGGGCATCGATCTCCCGTACCAGATGGCCCTTGCCGACGCCGCCAATGGCGGGGTTACAGGACATCTCGCCCAGGGTCTCGAGTTTGTGGGTGACCAGAAGAGTGCGTGCGCCCGCGCGCGCCGAAGCGGCTGCCGCTTCGCAGCCGGCATGGCCGCCGCCAATTACGATGACATCATAGCCACTCATGCGCGGTGAAATACGCGCATCGCCCCATCAGGGCA
This sequence comes from Pseudomonadota bacterium, assembly GCA_040389405.1. Classification (GTDB taxonomy): domain Bacteria; phylum Pseudomonadota; class Alphaproteobacteria; order Micropepsales; family Micropepsaceae; genus Rhizomicrobium. Next base: position 195,766 of record JAZJZY010000004.1, read on the forward strand.
ACGGCTCACTTTCCAATGCAGAAATCGCGAAACACCGCGTCGAGCAATTCCTCGACATCGACACGCCCGGTGATGCGTCCGATGGCGCGCAGCGCGAGGCGCAAATCTTCCGCAAAAAGCTCGGGTTGATCGTTTGGCGCGGTGAGGGCATGACGCAAGGATTCCAATGCCTGGGTGAGCGCCGCGCGATGGCGCGGCCGCGTCAGGGCAGGCGTTTGATCCTTTGTTTCCAGGCGTTCCGCCACCATCGCGGTCAAGCACGCGATCAGGTCGGTCAGGCCTTCGCCGCTTTTGAGCGACAAGGAAATGCCGTCTCGTTTCTCAAATCCCGGCAGGTCGCATTTATTCCAGACCAGAAGATCGGGCGCGATACCGGGATAATCCGTATACGGATCAGTGCCGTCGCGCAGCAGCAGCACCAGGTCGCTGGTGCCGGCCTGAGCCAGCGCCCGACGTACACCTTCCGCCTCCACTGCGTCACCCGTTTCGCGCAGGCCTGCCGTATCCGCCACCTGAACCAGATAACCACCCAGATTCAGGCGCAGCTCGATCACATCGCGCGTGGTGCCGGGGATTTCCGAAACAATCGCCACATCGCGCCGCGCCAAAGCGTTGATCAGCGAGCTCTTGCCGGCATTGGGCGGGCCGATGATAGCCAGCCGCAAACCTTCGCGCAGGGCCTCGCCGCGCCGCCCGTCATCCATATGGTTTTGAATGGCCTGGATGATTTCCATCGCCTGGCCGCAGGCGGCTGCGAATTCCACCTCCCCGACGCCATCGTCGGAAAAATCGATGGCGGCTTCCGCGCGGCCCAAAGCCGCGATCAGGGCCCCCCGCCAGCCTTCATAAAGGTCGGCGAGGGTGCCATCATATTGGCGCAGCGCCTGACGCAATTGCGCCGGGGTTTCAGCATCCACCAGATCGGCGATGGCTTCGGCCTGGGTCAGGTCCAGTTGGCCATGTTCCACCGCGCGCCGGGAAAATTCGCCTGGCCCCGCCGGTCTGGCGCCCAATTCCGTCAGGGCTTCGAACAGTCGCTCCCGAGTGGCCCGGCCGCCATGGATATGGAATTCCGCCACATCCTCGCCAGTAAAACTGTGAGGGGCGGGAAACCACAGCACCAGGGCGCGGTCGATTTCTTCGCCTCCGCTCCGCAACATGCGCAAACTCGCCGCGCGGGGCAGGGGCAGGCCTCCCGACAGCGTCGCCAGAGCCGGACCGGCACCGGGACCGGAGACCCGCACCACCGCCACTCCGGCCCGCCCGGCCGCGCTGGCCAGGGCATAGATCGTTTCAACAGACGCCAAAATCAGGGCTTTTCCTTTGGCTTGCCGCCCCGGGCGACCATGCTGGCGCTGTCCCAGAGGAATTTCTGAAACTGGGTGAAGGCTTCTGCACCCCCCAGCGGCGCCCAGGCGCGCATCACGGCCTCCATATCCCCCGCTTCCATCGCCCGGGTCATGCGCGCCTTCATGTCTTCCATCATCTGCTTCTGCAGGGGCGCGACGTCGGGCAGGCCCATCATCGCCCGGGCCTCTTCCGGCGTCATGTCCAGCTCAATGTTCATCTTCATGGGCAAATTCCCCTATTCGAGATCGTCACGATGTTGGCCCGCTTTTTACCTTCTTGCCACCCGGCCGTTCGCCCAAGCTCACGGCGTTCACCGCTTGAAATGGTCCCGCGGACCATTTCATCCGCTTCGCGGTCGCGGCGCACCCTTCCGGGGGCAGACGGTTTCAGCTAAGAAGCGCGGCCCTTAAAACCTCCGGCGATATTCCATCATCGCCGCGTCCAATGGAACCAGCGATGAACGCTCTTCAGAACGCCACCAGCCCCTATCTTCTGGTGCACAAGGACAACCCCGTGGAATGGCGGGTCTGGAGCAACGAGGTGCTGGCCGAGTCCGAAGCGAGCGGCAAGCCGATCCTGCTCTCCATCGGCTATGCTGCCTGCCATTGGTGCCATGTGATGAACCGGGAAAGTTTCTCCAACGCCGAGACGGCGAAGCTGATCAACGACAATTTCATTCCCGTGATCGTGGATCGCGTACAGCGCCCCGATATCGATCAGATGTATCAGGCCGCCGGCAACCTGATGGGCTTCAACGGCGGCTGGCCGCTCACCATTTTCCTGAATGCCAAAGGCCACCCCTTCTTTGTGGCCGGCTATCTGCCCGATACCGAGAAGCTCGGCCAACCGGCCTTCACGCGCGTTCTCGACGATGTGATCGGGCTTTATCGCGACAAGCGCGAAGAGGTCGATACCGGCGCACAGAATGTGTTCCAGCAAATGCAGTCACTGCTCGACCGCAACATGCGCGGCCAGGCCGAAGGCATCCAGCTCGACATCGCCGCGCTGCGCATCGGCCAGCGCTACGACATCTTCCTGGGCGGCCAGCTCAGCTATATCAGCAATGGCGGGATGAAATTCCCCCAGACCATCTTCCTGGACATCATGTGGCGCGCGCATATGCGCTCGGGCATCCAGCAATTCCTGCAGATGGTCACCACCACCATCGATGCCGTGGTGCTAGGCGGATTGTACGACCATGTCGGCGGCGGCTTCTTCCGCTATACCCAGGATGAACGCTGGCTGGTGCCGCATTTCGAAAAGATGCTGGCGGACAATGCCCTGCTGGTCGAGTTCCTCACCGGCATCTGGCAGTTCAACCGCAACGGCCTTTGCCGTCAGCGTATCGAAGAGACCGTGAGCTGGATGCTGCGCGATCTGACCATGGCGAACGGTTTCGCCGCGGGCTTCGAAGCGGAATCCGAAGGCGAGGAAGGTAAATATTATCTCTGGAGCGAGCCGGAGATCGATGCCGCCTTGTCCGGCACTTTCGCCCAGCGTTTCAAAGCCGTGTATGGCGTCACTCGCGACGGCAATCACATGGCCGGCCGCAATATTTTGCGCCGCATGGGCCATCCCCAGCCGCAACTCACCGAAGCCGATGAAGCCTTGTTGGTGAAACAGCGCGGCCTGCTGCTGGCGGCACGCGACAAGCGCGTAAAGCCGGCGCGTGATGAAACCCTGCTGGCTGACTGGAACGGTCTTGCGATTTCCGCGCTGGCCCAGGCGGGCGCGGCACTGGATCGCGCCGATTGGGTCAAGGCCGCGATCACCGCCTTCGATCAAGCGGTCAAGGCGCTGGGCGATGGTGACCGGCTTTATCATTCCGCCAATGGCGGCGTGCGCGGCGCCCCGGGCTTTGCCGACGACTACACCCATATGGCGCGCGCCGCGCTCTATCTGTGGGAAGTGACGGGCGAAAAGCGCTTCCTGGATTCGGCAAAGGCCTGGGTCGCGACCCTCAACGATCATTTCTGGAACATGGAAAAGGGCGGTTATTGCACCACCGCCGACGATGCCGACACCTTGATCGTGCGCGCCCGCGTTCTCTACGATCAGGCCGTGCCGTCGGCCAATGGCACCATGGCCTGGGTGCTGACCCGCCTGGGGCAGGTCACCGGCGAAGGCGCTTATGGCCAGCGCGCCCGCGATCAACTCGAAGCCTTCGCGGACGAATATGGCCGCGCCTGGGCATCCTGCGCTTCCTACCTCAACAGCCTGGAGACTTTCGTTTCCGGCTTCCAGGTGGTGGTGGTGGGGCCCCGCAGCAATCCCCGCACCCAGGAACTGATGAAAGTGGTCTGGGGCAAAGTGCTGCCCAACCGGCTTCTGTATGTGGTGGAATCCGGCGAAGCCCTGCCCACCGGCCACCCGGCCTTCGGCAAGGGAATGGTCAATGGCGCGCCCACGGCCTATCTCTGCTCGCGCGCCGACTGCTCGATCCCGATCACCAGTGCGGTCACGCTCAGTCAGGTTCTGACTTTGCCGCCACGTGCCCCGGTTGGCACGGCTTGATACCCTCCTTTCCTCCATGGGCGGGCTTGACCCGCCCATCCAGGAAACATGCGCCGCTTTTTCGATTCTGGATGGCCGGCTCGGAGGCCGGCCATGGTGAGAGGAAGTTTGCGGCGGGTGATATCTGTCCCACCCCAACATGCCTGTTCAGCACTGTTTAGGACTAGGAATCTCTGCTCGGGCAGCTAACCTCCGGCCAATCGCGGGGTAAAAATGAGCGGACAGACGGTCACCATCAACGGCAAGGACGGCGCCTTCAGCGGTTATCTGGCCAGCCCGGGCACGGGCCGGGGGCCGGGCCTGGTCGTCATTCAGGAAATCTTTGGCGTCAATGCGGTGATGCGCGAGGTTGCCGACGGCATGGCCTCGCGCGGGTATTACGCCCTGGTGCCGGACCTGTTCTGGCGGCTGGAGCCCAATGTCCAGCTCACCGACAAATCCGACGCCGACTGGAAAAAAGCCTTCGACCTGATGAACCGCTTTAATGTCGACAAGGGCGTCGAGGATATCCAGGCCACCATCGATTATTTGCGTGGCCATCCCGGCTGCACCGGCAAAGTCGGCGCTCTGGGCTATTGCCTCGGCGGTCAGCTGGCCTATCTGACCGCGGCGCGGACCAATTCGGACGCCTCGGTGGGTTATTACGGTATCAACATCCAGAGCCGGCTCAATGAAGCGGACAAGATCAAAAAGCCCCTGATGCTCCATATCGCCGAGGCCGACGAATATGTGCCCCCGGAAGCCCAGGCGAAGATCGAAGCGGGCTTAGGGCCCAATCCGCAAGTCACGCTCTACCGCTATCCGCTGATGAACCATGCCTTCGCGCGGGTGGGCGGGGCGCATTACGACAAGGCCAACGCGGATTTCGCCAATATCCGCAGCGCCACTTTCTTCCGCCAGAATCTAAGCTAGGAAACAAAGAGATGATCAAGGCAATCCGTTTCGAGAAGACCGGCGGTCCCGAAGTTCTGGAATACAAGGATTACGATCTGCCCGCGCCTGCGGCCGGTCAGGTGCGGATCAAGCACACCGCCATCGGCGTCAACTTCATCGACATCTATCATCGCGGCGGCCTTTATCCGCTGCCCATGCCATCGGGCCTGGGTTCGGAAGCGGCGGGCGTGGTCGAAGCGCTCGGCGCCGGCGTCACCGGCTTCAAGGTGGGCGAGCGCGTGGGCTATTGCAGCGGCGCCATCGGCTCCTATGCCGAAGCCAACAATGTCGCGGCGGAAAAAGTCGTGAAGTTGCCGGATGGCGTCAGCGACGAAGTTGCCGCCGCATCGATGCTCAAAGGCATGACCGCGCAATATCTGCTGCGCCGTATTCACGCCGTGAAGGCGGGCGAGACCGTCGTGTTTCATTCCTCTGCCGGCGGCGTCGGCCAGATCGCCTGCCAATGGGCCAAGCATCTGGGCGCCACCGTGATCGGCAGCACCACCTCGCCGGACAAGGTGCAACTCGCCAAGGACAATGGCTGCGACCATGTGTTGAACACCAAGGATGCAGGCTGGGAAAAGAAAGTGCGCGAGATCACGGGCGGCAAAGGCGTGCCGGTGGTCTATGACTCCATCGGCAAGGACACGTTCGAAGCTTCGCTCGATTGTCTTCAGGTGCGCGGATTGATGGTGAGCTACGGCAATTCGTCCGGCCCGGTGACGCCGTTCCCGCTGGGAATTCTGGCGACCAAGGGATCCTTGATGCTGACGCGACCCACGCTCGCACATTTTACCCGCACGGCTGAGGAAATGCAGGAAACCGCCGATGATCTTTTTGCGGTGATCAAATCCGGCGCCGTGAAGGTGGCGATCAACCAGCGCGTGCCGCTGAAGGACGCCGCCAAAGCCCAGGAAGCATTGGCCGGTAAGAAGACGACTGGTGCGACGGTTCTAATTCCCTAAATCACCGCGATCGCGTCAACTTCAATCAAATAGTCGGGGGACAGTGCCGCTACGCCGACCACCACGTCCGCTGTCTTGTGGTCTCCGAACAGTGCTTGCCGGGCCGCTTCAATGATCGGCAGGCATTCGTCGCGTTCATAATTGACGACATAGATTGTGATTCTAGTGACCTGATCCGGCCGGGCGCCGGCAGCGGCAAGCGCGCGGCCGAGATTGCCAAACACTTGGCGCGCCTGAACCGCAAGATCACCGCGGCCGACGAGCTTGCCATGTATGTCTTCGGGCTCTTGGCCGGAGACGAATACCAACTTGCTTCCCGTCGCCACCACGACCTGGGTGTACGTCATCGGAGTCGGCAGATCATCGGGATTGATACACTCAAGCGCCATTGACTAGGCCCCCTGCTATCGGTGGCAAGAACCGGCACTGAGCGATGAACACCCTTAGGTGTTCATCGACTCGAAGAAGTCCGCGTTGTTCTTCGCCGACCGCAGCTTGTCGAGCAAGAATTCGATCGCGTCGACCGTGCCCATCGGCGCCAGGATGCGGCGCAGGACATAGGTTTTCGCCAAGGTACCCTTTTCGACCAAGAGCTCGTCCTTGCGGGTGCCCGAGCGCATGATGTCGATGGCGGGGAAGACGCGCTTGTCGGCCACTTTGCGGTCCAGGATGATTTCGCTGTTACCCGTGCCCTTGAATTCTTCGAAGATCACTTCGTCCATGCGGCTGCCGGTATCGATCAGCGCCGTGGCGATGATGGTGAGGCTGCCGCCTTCCTCGATATTGCGCGCCGCGCCGAAGAAGCGCTTGGGGCGCTGCAGGGCGTTGGCGTCGACGCCGCCGGTCAGCACCTTGCCGGAGCTGGGAACGACCGTGTTGTAGGCACGGCCGAGGCGTGTGATCGAATCCAGCAGGATCACCACATCGCGCTTGTGCTCGACCAGGCGCTTTGCCTTCTCGATCACCATTTCGGCGACCTGAACGTGACGCGTTGCCGGCTCGTCGAAGGTGGACGAAATCACTTCGCCCTTCACCGAACGCTGCATGTCGGTGACTTCTTCGGGCCGTTCGTCGATCAAAAGCACGATCAGAAAGATTTCCGGATGATTGGCCGAGATCGCTTTGGCGATATTCTGCAGGATCACGGTCTTGCCGGTGCGGGGCTGGGCGGTGATCAGCGCGCGCTGGCCCATGCCCTGGGGCGCGACGATGTCGATGACGCGGCCGGTCTTGTCCTTGAGGGTGGGGTCGTCCAGCTCCATCTTCAGCCAGCGTGTCGGGTAGAGCGGCGTCAGATTGTCGAAATGGACCTTGTGCTTGATCTGCTCGGGGTCTTCGAAATTGATGGTGGTGACTTTCAGCAGCGCGAAATAACGCTCGCCATCCTTGGGCGCGCGGATCGGGCCTTCGACCGTGTCACCGGTGCGCAGGCCGAAGCGGCGGATCTGCGAGGGGGAAACGTAAATGTCGTCCGGCCCCGGCAGGTAATTGGATTCCGGGGACCGCAAAAAGCCGAAGCCATCCTGCAATGTTTCGACCACGCCCTGGCCCATGATCTCGACATCGCGTTCGGCAAGCTCTTTGAGGATCGCGAACAGCATGTCCTGCTTGCGCATGGACGAGGCGTTCTCGATCTCGAGCTCCTCCGCGAAAGCGAGCAGATCTGCGGGCTTTTTATTTTTGAGATCCTGCAGCTTCATCGCCTGCAGGCCTTCTTGGACGGTCATGGACACACCTAGAGCGGAAATTGGTCCGATGAAGCGGGCCTTGGCCCCAGAAATGGTTCATCGGGAAGTGGTTGGGACCCGCACCGGCCGTCTGGCCTTGAGCATTTGGCGAACCAATGCCGCGAGGGTCTGGAGAACGAGACCGTTATAGCCTGATTTGGATTTCTTGCAAATACAGGGAAGCACGCCTTGGCTGCGGCTTTCTTCCCCCGTGGCCGAAGGCCTGACGGGGGAAGATGTCTGCTAGCGGGCTTGCCCGCGTGGCAGACAGTTGGGGGCTTAAGAGAAAGGTTTAACGGCGGCGAGGATCACGATCAAAACCATTAACACCGCGGGAACCTCGTTCAGGACGCGGTAGAAGCGCTCCGAGTGGGTGTTGCGGTCTGCCTCGAAGGCCCGCCAGCATGTTACCAGATAGCCGTGGATACCGCTCATCGCGATCACCAGAACGAATTTGATCTGCAACCAGACGTCGAGATAAGCGCCGGTCAGCCAAGCCAGGGTTGGTCCCAGAATCCACACCGCCACCATGGAAGGGTTGACGATCCCGCGCAGCAATTTGCGTTCCATGACTTTGAAACGCTCCGAACCCTCGGAGCCGGGCTTTGTCTGGGTATGATACACAAACAGCCGGGGCAGATAGAGCATGCCGGCCATCCAGGCGATCACGGCGATGATGTGCAGCGCCACAATCCAGTCGATGTAATCGGCCAGTGCATTGCGAACAGAATCCATCATTCCTCCCGGTAACCGCAGCGCCCGAATTTTTGCGGGCATATCCGTCCGTCATTGTCGTTGACGCAAGCGCCATCCGCCAGCGCTTTTCTCACCAGACCGGCCAAGCCGTCAATGAAAGCCGGATCGGCACTCACCGTCGCGGCACGACGATAATCCGGCACGCCCATTTCCTGCGCAAGCTTGCGATATTCGATATCGAGCTCGACCAAGGTTTCAGAATGTTCGCTGACAAAAGCGATCGGCGCCACCACCACGGCCTTGCCTTCGCGGCCGGCGCGGCGGATTTCCCCGTCCGTCGATGGCTCCAGCCATTTCAACGGTCCCACCCGGCTTTGATAGCAAACATTCCAATCCAGATCTTTTATCCCCAGCGCATCCACAAGGCTTTGGGCCGTCTGTTCCACCTGCCATTGATACGGATCGCCTTTCTCGATGGTCCGCTTGGGCAGGCCATGCGCCGACAACAACAGCCGATAAGACTGGCCGGGCATCGGATTTTCCATCGCGGCACGGATTTTCGCAGCGGCGGCGGCAATGAATCCCGCATTCGACGGATAGCAGCAGATCCGCGTCGCTCGCGCTGAAAGGCCGGCCTTGCGCGCGGCCCGTTCCCAATCCTGGAACGATGACGCCGAGGTGGTCGTGGAAAATTGCGGATAGAGCGGCAAGAGAACGATACGATCCGGCCCAAAACGGCGCAGCGCTTCGGCCGCCCCGTCACTGAACGGATGCCAGCACCGCATTGCCACCACGACTTTCGCTTCCAGCGCCGCGCCGTTCAACATTGTCTCCAGCGCCCGCGCCTGTGCCTGGGTCTGTTCCAGGATCGGCGAACGTCCACCCATGTGATCATAGATCGCGCGCGCAAACGGCGCCCGCCGCCGCGCAATAAATCGCGCCAATGGCTTTCGAACAATCGCAGGCAGAGAAATGATTGCAGGATCGGAAAACAAATTCCGCAGAAACGGTTCAACCGCTTCGGGGCTGTCAGGGCCACCCAGGTTGAAGAGAACAATCCCTAACTTCACAGAGCAACCTTCATAATAAGAGTCTTACTAGTATCTGTAGTAGATGTTGTAAGGCCTGTGGGTTGTGGAGACTTCGGTTGGTATCCGTCCCGTCTAGTGCCTGAATTGAAGGGACTCAAGAGCTTGGCGGGAAGGGGGCCGCGCCACTTTGCCCAGAGACCCGATCACAGCAGACCCGTCTTGCGCACAGCCATCCACGATTTGGTGCTGTCCACAGGGAGGCGAAGCGGGCATAACCCCGATCCGTGGAGCAATCGGGAATGCTTTGTGGAGCAAAAATTTCATATCCATCTGGTGTCCGACGCCACCGGCGAGACCCTGAACGCCATCGCCAATGCCGCGCTGGCGCAGTTTGAAGGTGCCGATGTCCAGGTCCATTCCTATGCCCTGGTCCGCAGCGAACACCAGCTCAACCGTTCCATCGACCATATCGCCATCAGTCCTGGCCTGGTGTTCTTCACCCTGGTCAATCCGCGCCTGCGCGAAATGCTGCTGATCCGCTGCGGGACGCTCAACATCGCCTGTGTGGATGTGATGGAGCGGCCGGTGATGGAGCTGTCGAAATTCCTGGGGATCACCGAAACACACCGTCCCGGCGGACAGCATGAAGTGGATCAGCGCTATCTCGCCCGCATCGAAGCCCTGAACTTCACCATCCAGCATGATGACGGTCAGTCATTGGACACGATCCATGATGCAGAAGTGATCCTGGTCGGGGCCAGCCGTACCTCCAAGACGCCGACCTGCGTCTATCTGGCCATTCGCGGCGTCCGCGCCGCGAACATCCCGCTGGTTCCGGGCATGGCACTGCCGACACCGTTGACCGAGGCCAAGGGGCCGATGGTGGTGGGTCTGTGGGTATCGCCGGATCGTCTGGTTCAGGTTCGGCGCAACCGCTTGGCCACGATGGGCGAGCAGCGGGACACCAATTATATCGATCTGGACACGGTTCGCGCCGAGATCGCCGAAACCCGTAAATTGTTCGAACGGCATGACTGGCCCCAGATCGATGTTTCCCGCCGGTCGATCGAGGAAACTGCCGCGGCCGTCCTCAATCTTCTGACCGAACGGCGGGAGAAGCGGGCGTGAGCCGCCTGGTGCTCGCCTCCGCCAGCACCAGCCGCCAATCCCTTCTCCGGGCCGCCGGCGTGGATTTCACGGTGCTGGCAGCCGATATCGATGAACCGGCTCTGATGCGGGAGCTGAGCGCCAAGGGCGCCGACGGCGCGGCCATTGCCGACACGCTGGCCAGACAGAAGGCCCTGGCGGTGTCACGGCAGCGGCCGGGCGAAATTGTGCTGGGCGGGGATTCGGTTTTGGAGCTGGGAGCCGAGATCATCGGCAAAAGCCCCGATCTGGCGGCGCTGCGGACGCTTTTGCTGCGCCTGTCCGGCCGGACGCACCATCTGGTCTCCGCGGCCGCCCTGGCCCGGGACGGCGCAATCACATGGCGCCATACCGCGCGGGCACGCATGACGGTCCGCCCGTTGGGTGAGGGTTTCCTGGACGCGTATCTGGCACGGGAAGGCAAAGCCTTGTTGAGCTCGGTGGGCGGCTATCATTTCGAAGGCATCGGCGCCCAGCTTTTCGAATCCATCGAAGGCGACTATTTCTCCATTCTGGGCCTTCCGTTACTGCCGGTGCTGGCGGCATTGCGGGACCGGGGATTGCTGGAGACATGATGCTGACGGGTGCGGGCAAGGTCGCGGGCGTGGTGGGATGGCCGATCAGCCATTCGCTGTCGCCGCTGCTGCACGGCTATTGGCTGGAGGAGCTGGGGGTCGATGGCGCGCTGGTTCCGCTGGCGGTCCCCCGCGAGGATTTCGCCCGCACGATATCGGGCCTGCAGCGTGCCGGATTTTGCGGCGTCAATGTCACGGTGCCGCACAAGGAAGCGGCCTTCGCACTGGCGCATTCCTGCGATGCGGCCGCGGCGGCGGCGGGCGCGGCCAATCTTCTGGTTTTTCATCCCGGCGGCCACATCGAAGCGCGCAACACCGACATGATCGGCTTGCGGGAATCTCTGCGCGAAGCGACGGGAAGCCTGAAAGGCAAGACCGTGCTGCTTCTGGGCGCGGGCGGCGCGGCGCGCGGTGCGCTTCTGGCACTGAACGAACTGGGTGCCGGCAAGGTGCACATTCTCAATCGCCATGCCGACAAGGCCGCGATGCTGGCGCGCGCGTTGCAGCCCATGGTGAAAAGCGAATTGCTTGCGGCAGGCCTTGACCGCTGGGCAGAGCTGGCGCCCGGCGCGGAATTGATCGTCAACACCACCAGCGCCGGCATGAAAGGGCATGCGCCTTTGGCCCTGGACCTCGCCGCCCTGCGCAAGTCCGCGACTGTTCTCGACATCGTCTACAATCCGCTTGAGACCGCATTGCTGAAACAGGCAAAGGCATGCGGGCTGAACGCCATCGATGGCCTGGGCATGCTGATGCACCAGGCGGCGCCATCATTTGAAGCCTTCTTCGGGGTCAAGCCGGCCGTGACGCCGGGCTTGCGCAGCCATCTGGAAAAGGCGCTGCATGCCTAGGCCATTTGTCATTGGGCTGACCGGCTCGATCGGCATGGGCAAGAGCGAGACCGCCAAGCTTTTCGCGGCGCAAGGCGTGCCGGTCCATGACGCCGATGCCGCCGTCGCGGGCCTATATGGTCGCAATGGCGGGGCGGTCGAAATTCTGGCTTCCGAATTTCCGGGCGCGGTCAAAAATAATGCCGTCGATCGCGCGGCATTGTCGGCGCTGGTGGCGAAAGATCCTGCCGCGCTTAAAAAACTGGAGGCGCTGGTGCATCCCCTGGTGACGGCGCAGCGGCAGAAATTTCTGGATGCGGCCGAGGCGCCGATCATCCTGTTCGATATCCCACTGCTTTTCGAAACCGGCTCGGACGGGGAAATGGACGCCATTGTGGTGGCCAGCGCGCCCGAAGCGATCCAGCGGGCCCGCGTTCTGGCGCGGCCGGGCATGACGGTTGAGAAATTCGAAGCCCTCAACGCGCGCCAGATGGATGACGCGCAAAAGCGTCAACAGGCGCATTATGTCGTAATGACCGACAAGGGCTTGGATCATGCCCGCGAACAGGTGAAAATGATTCTGGCGGATATCCGGAACAGATTGTCTTCGCATGCGTGAAATCGTTTTCGATACGGAAACCACAGGCTTCGAGCCGGGCGAAGGTCACCGGGTCGTTGAAATCGGTCTTGTGGAACTGGAAGATCATTTTCCCACCGGCCGCACCCTGCAATTTTATCTGAACCCGGAACGCGATGTGCCCATCGAGTCGCAACGCGTTCATGGCCTTTCCGCCGAATTCCTCGCCGATAAGCCACTCTTCTCGCATGTAGCGGATGAATTTCTGGAATTCGTGGGCGATGCCGTGCTGGTGATCCACAATGCCAGCTTCGACATGAAGTTCATCAATGCGGAGCTCACGCGCGCGGGGCGCATGCCGCTGTCGATGGCGCGCACGATCGACACGATCGAGATTGCCAAGCGCAAGATTCCCGGCGCGCGCTATTCCTTGGATGAACTCTGCCGGCGGTTCAGTATCGACCTCACGGCCCGGTCCAAGCATGGCGCCTTGCTGGACGCCGAGCTGACGGCGCAGGTCTATCTGGAGCTGGTGGGTGGGCGGCAGCGCGGTCTGGCCCTGGCGCCTGCCGAAACAGCGGCCCAGGTGAAGGACGAAGATCGTGGCGGGGCCCGTCAGCGGCCGGTGCCGCTTGCGCCCCGCATCACGGCGGAAGAGGCCGCGCGCCATGCAGCCTTCGTCGTCGCCGAACTGGGCGAAGGCGCGATCTGGAAGCTGGCCGTCAATTAAAAGATTAGGCGGTTCCCGCCGGTTGCTGGGCGGCCATTTGGCTTACCTTGGCCTGGAACAGGGCCACGAAATCGATCGGTTCGATCATCAGGGGGGGCATGCCGCCGTCGCGCACCACATCGGCAACGATGCGGCGGGCAAAGGGGAACAGCATGTGTGGCGCTTGGATCAAAAGAACCGGCTGCAACGCGTCCTCAGGAATATTCTGCAACCGGAAGAGGCCGGCATAGGCCAGTTCAAGCAAAAATAGCTGGCGGGTATCGCTCTTGGCATGCACGCGCAGCTTGAGCTCCACCTCGTAATGGTGGTCGTCGCCGCGCCGCGCCTGGACGTCGACGCCGAAATCGATCTGGGGCCGTTCCGTCAGGCCCGCCGGCGCGCCGGGATTTTCGAACGACAGATCCTTGATGTACTGGCCCACCACCTGGAAGTTGGGGACGAGTGGCGTTCCTTCGCCTTGGCCGGGATTTGTGGTTCCGTCGTTGCTCATGCTTGTTTTTCCATCGATCACGGCCCGCGCGTTACCATGATGATGGCCCCCCGACAAGGAAAAGCCGCCAAATCCGGGCCTGCGGCGTTATCGTTAAAGCCGGTTCTGGACCCCAGGGTTCCCCGGCGCTAGGGTTCTTACATGTTTGGATCCTTGCCGGACGCGCAACTGATCGAGATCCTGATCGCGGCGATGGTCGCGGGCGTGGTTCTATTTCGGCTCTACACCATTTTGGGCCGGCGCACCGGTCATGAGCCTCAATCCAGTGATCGCGCGGCGGCATCGCCCGCAGCGGCTTCGGCCTTGCGTCCGCCGCCGGCCGACCGGCCCGCTGAGCCGCAAGCCCGCAGCCTGTTCGACATTCAGCTCGCCGATCCCAGCTTTGAAACCGGTCATTTCCTCAGCGGCGCGAAAACAGCCTATGAGCTGATCCTCAAGGCCTTCGCGGTGGGCGACCGCGGCAGCCTGAAACCGCTTCTGTCCGATGACGTCTACAAGGCATTCGATGCCGACATCACGGCCCGGGGGCAAACGCCGCCCGCCGAAATCCTGGCGGGCCTTACCGATGCGCGCATCGTCGAAGCCACCCTGGCGGGCCGCACCGCCGAGATTACGGTGTCATTCCGGGCCCAGTTTGCCCATGGCACGCCGTCGGCCAGCGACTATGTCCAGCGCGATGTGACGGATGTCTGGACTTTTGCCCGCCAGATCGGCGCCGCCAGCCCCACCTGGATTCTGGTGGCAACCAGCGGCGCGCTGCCCTGAGCCGCCGACTTGTCGCGGTGCTGCTCGGCGTTTTGGTGCTGGGCGCGCTTGGCTGGTGGTGGCTGACCCGTCCGGCCGCGGTGCTTAAGGAATCTCTAGCGTCCGCGCGATTTTCCGATCTTCCGGATTGGCAACAGGCGGATCTCGATCCCGCGCTTGCCGCGTTTCGCCGCAGCTGTGTGGTGATCGGCAAAAAGCCACCCACTGAAGTCATCGCCGATTATGCCGGCACTGCCGCGGACTGGCAGAAAGTTTGCGGCCAGGAAACGCGGGACGCCCGCGCGTTCTTCGAAAAGAATTTCACGCCCTATACGATCAGCGGCGAAGGGCTTTTCACCGGCTATTACGAGCCGGAAATTCGCGGCAGCCGGACCCGGCATGGCGCGTATCAGGCGCCGGTTTATGGCCTGCCGTCCGATCTGATCCGGGTCGATCTCAGCCAGTTTGCGGCACAGCATAAAGGCGAACATATCTCCGGACGGTTGAGCGGCCAGAAGCTGGTGCCCTACGCCGATCGCGCCGACATCAATGCCAAGGGTCTTCCCGCCGCCAAAATCCTGTTCTGGTGCGACGATCCCATCGCCCTGTTCTTCCTGCAGATCCAAGGATCGGGGCGGGTACAGTTCGATGACGGATCGTCTTCGCGCATTGCCTATGCGGGCGAGAATGGGCGGCCTTATACGGCCATCGGCCGCGTGTTGCTGGCGAATGGCGAACTGGCGAAAGACAAAATATCGCTGGCGACCATCCGCGACTGGCTGAAAGCGCATCCACAAGCTGCGCGCGGCGTGATGGAAGCCAACCAATCCTTTATCTTCTTCGAAGAAAAAACGCTGGGGGATATTTCGCTTGGAAGCAACGGTGTCGAAGGCGTGCCGCTGACGCCGCTTGGCAGCATGGCGATCGATTTGCGCAAGAATGCATTGGGCGCCCCTTATTACGTTGCCGCCGATCCGGTGAAAGCGCTGCTGATCGCGCAGGATACCGGCGGCGCCATTCGCGGTCTGGTGCGGGGCGATGTCTATTTCGGTTTCGGCGCAAAAGCCGAGCAGCGCGCAGGCGAGATGAAGGCGCAAGGCCGCATGTTTGTGCTCCTGCCCAATGCGGTGGCGGCGCGGCTGGGGAAAAGCTTTTCGCCATGAAGCGCCGGACCACCGATGACGAACGCAAGCTGTTCAAGGCGCATATTGACGAGCCCCGACCGCTCAAGGCGGTGACGCCCAAGCTCGTGAAACGCAAGAGCACCAACCCGAAATCCGCAGGACTAGACGGCAGCACGGTGGAAAAGCTCAAGCGCGGAGAACTAACTCCGCGTGCCCGCATCGACCTTCATGGCATGACGGAAAGCGCGGCGCATGCCGGGCTATTGTCCTTTCTCGCCGGGGCGCAATCCCGCGGTGTCCGGCTGGCGCTGGTAATTACCGGCGTGGGCAATCCCAGGCATCACGAAGGCGCCGAGTGGATGCGGTCGCCCCATGGCGTTCTGAAGCAGATGGTGCCGCGCTGGCTGAACGAAAAAGCGTTCGCCGCGTTGATCTCGGGGTCGGGCGTGGCACATCGCCGGCATGGCGGCGATGGCGCACTTTATGTCTATCTGCGGAAAAAAACGTGAAACAGGCTTTTCATACCGTGCAGGTTTCCACCCATGGCGCCGGGCTTTACGAGTTCACCGATGCGGTCGTGAAATTCGCCATGGGGGAAAAGATCGGCGACGGGCTTCTCACCTGTTTCATTCGCCATACCTCCGCATCGCTGCTGGTACAGGAAAATGCCGATCCCGATGTGCGGAAGGATTTACAGGACTTCTTCGCGCAGCTTGTGCGCAAAGGCATGAACTTTCGCCATACGGCGGAGGGGCCGGACGATATGCCGTCACACATTCGATCCGCGCTGACCGCAACATCGGTTGCGATTCCGGTCCGTCGCGGCAAGCCGGTGCTGGGGACCTGGCAGGGGCTTTATGTGTTCGAGCACCGCGACGCCCCGCATACGCGCGACGTCGTGCTGCATTATGTTGGCGACTAAATAAGCTTCGCTTGCGCAGCCAAGTCTTTCAATGAGACTTCCGGCCGCGCACCATAATGCGAAATGATTTCCGCCGCGGCCAGCGAGCCCAAGCGGCCGCAATCCGCCAGGCTCTTGCCCCGCGCCAGCCCGAACAGAAACCCGGCCGCGAACAGATCGCCCGCGCCGGTGGTGTCCACCACTTTCGCCACGGGTGTGGCGGGCACGGCGTGAATCTCGGGTCCCTTCAAGATCACGCAGCCCTTGGCGGAGCGCGTCAGTGCGGCCAAGCCGCCCCAGGCCTGCATCCGCTCGGTCACGATGGCGAAGTCTTCGGTCTCGAACAGCGACATGGCCTCGTCCTCGTTGGCGAAGACGATATCCAGATCGCGCCGCATCAAGTCCAAAAACTCGTCCCGGAAGCGGCCGACACAAAAACTGTCGGACAGGGTCAGCGCCACTTGCGCCCCGGCATCCTTCGCGGCGCGAATGGCCTTGCGCGAAGCCTCTTTGGCGTCGTCGGTGTCCCAGAGATAACCTTCGATATAGAGAATCTTCGATGCCGCGATTTCGCGCACATCGACATCGGCAGGCATCATCTCGCGGCAGGCACCCAGATAGGTGTTCATGCTGCGCTGGCCGTCCGGCGTCACCGCAATCATCGATGACGCGGTGGACGATCCGTTGGCGGCGGGTGCGGTGGTGTAATCCACGCCCAGCGATTTCAGGCTTTCGCTGAATTTCGCGCCCAGAACATCGTCGCGCACCTTACCCAAAAAGACGGCGCTGCCGCCCAGGGAGGCAATGCCGGCCATGGTGTTGGCCGCGCTACCGCCGGCGGCCTGCACGCTGTTTTTCAGCGCCTTGTGGAGTTCCTGGGCACGGAATTCATCGATCAGGGTCATGCCGCCCTTGGCGATGCCATGATCCAGAAGGAACTGATCGTCCACCGCCGCGATCACGTCCATGATCGCATTGCCCAGGCCCGCGACATCATATTTTGGCGACATGCTCTCTCCGAATGGCGCTATAAGCAAAGCCATTACGGGACGGATGCGATGTTCGCAAGCATGGCGCGCGCCGCGAGGCTGATTTTCGATCCGGCCTTTGCCGGGATCGTCGTCAAGGCGCTGTTGCTTACCCTCTTGTTGTTCGCCGTCGCTTTGGGTCTCGCCGAATACGCCCTGTCCCTCCTGCCAGTTCTGGGAAACCCGCTGGTGAATCAGGCGCTGGAATGGCTGGCGCCGGTGCTGTTTCTGTTCGGGGGCGTGGTGTTGGGGCCGCCGGTCGCGGCTTTGTTCGCATCGCTCTTTCTGGACCAGATCGCCGCCCGCATCGAAGCGCGGGACTATCCCGGCGTGGTGGCGCGCCCGGCCTCTTTCATCGCAACCTTGCGGGCTGGGCTCAAGCTCGCGGCCCTGGTGCTGGGTATCAATCTGGTGCTGCTGCCGATCGATATCGGCCTGCCGGTGTTTGGCGAATTGCTCAGTGTGGTTGCCAATGGCTGGCTGCTCGGGCGGGAATATTTCGAATTATCGGCACTGCGCCACCGCGACACCGGTGAAGCGGACAGCTTGCGCCAGAAAAACAACGGCACGATCTGGGTGGGCGGGATTTTAATCGCGTTGGCCAGCATGGTTCCCCTGCTCAATCTGGTGGCGCCCTTGTTCGGGACTGCCATGATGGTGCATCTGTTCCACCGTGTTGCTTCCCGGAAAAGGCCATGAAAAAATTTATCGCGGGCTCGTTGTTGTTTGCGCTGGTGGGCTGCGCCGCGCAGCCGCACCTTGTTGCTCCGCCGGCTCCGGTATCTGCACCCACCGTGCCGATTCCATCTGCGCCGCCTAAAGGCGAGCCGCCGTCCTTCACCGGTATCGATGCCGCGCGGTTGCGCGCATTGGCGGGCGCGCCGGTCCTCGCCCGCAAGGACGGCGCTACCGAGATGTGGCGCTACGATGCCGGATCATGCCGGGTGTTCTTCTTCCTGACCGGTGCACCGGCCAAGGTGCAGCATGTCGAGACCATGCCACGCGGCAAGGACGGCGCCGCGGATCCGGAATGTCTCAGCGTTTTGCAGTTTTCGAAGCGGTCTTGAGCTTCGGTTTCTCTGCCGGTTGTTCTTTGGTTTTGTCCGGAAAGTTGCAAAGATCGCGCACCACGCAGGTCGGGCACAAAGGCTTGCGCGCAACGCAAGTATAGCGGCCGTGCAGGATCAGCCAGTGATGGGCATGCAGCCGGTATTTGTCCGGCACGCGCTTTTCCAGACTGAGTTCGACCGCCAGCACATCTTTTCCGGGCGCCAGCCCGGTGCGGTTGGAAACACGGAAGATGTGCGTGTCGACCGCGATGGTGGGTTCGCCGAATGCGACATTCAGCACCACATTGGCGGTCTTGCGGCCCACGCCGGGCAGTTCTTCCAGCGCGGCGCGATCCTTGGGCACGACGCTGGCATGCTTTTCGATCAGGATTTTGGACAGCGCGATGACGTTCTTCGCCTTGCCGCGATAAAGCCCGATGGTCTTGATGGCGTCGGTGAGCTTCTCCACACCCAGCGCCACCATCTTCTCCGGTGTGTCCACGGTCTTGAACAGAGGCTCCGTCGCCTTGTTCACCGACTTGTCGGTCGCCTGCGCCGACAGCGCGACCGCCACCAGCAAAGTGTAGGGGTTTTTATATTGGAGCTCGGTCTTGGGATCGGGAATGTGCTTTTTCAGGCGCGCGAAGAACTCTTCGATTTCCTCGCGTTTGAGAAGCTTGACCATCAGGATCCCGATCGAATTTCTGGCGCGAGAGATTTTGGGTGTTGGGCAGGAGCGCCGCGCGGAGCGGGCGTATAGCCCGTGAGCACGCGCGACGAACGCAGCGCCTAAAAGATCCGCGCCGTTATGAAAGCCCCAAAACGTCCGTCATGCCATAGAGACCAGGCTTCTGGCCCTGGCCCCAACGTGCCGCGGCCAAAGCGCCGCGCGCAAAGATCGAACGGTCTTCCGCCGAATGCGACAGCACGATGCGCTCGCCAGGACCTGCCAGAAACACCTGATGCTCGCCCACCACCGTACCGCCGCGCAGTGAGGCAAAGCCGATGGCGCCGTCATTGCGCGTGCCGGTTTCCCCGTCGCGGCCACGCACCGAATTCTTCTGCAGCGACACATCGCGGCCTCTGGCGGCCGCCGCACCCAGCAATAACGCTGTGCCGGACGGTGCATCCACTTTCATCTTGTGATGCATTTCCAGAATCTCGATGTCGTAATCGGGCAACGCCTTTGCCGCGCGCTCGACCAGCGCCGCCAGCAGATTGACCCCCAGGCTCATATTGCCCGACTTGACGATCACGGCATGACGCGCCGCCGCTTTAATGCGGGTCTCGTTGTCGGCCGCAAAGCCAGTGGTCCCGATCACATGCACGATACGCGCCTGTGCGGCCAGATCGGCCAGCATCAGCGATACGATCGGCCGCGTGAAATCCAATATCGCCTGTCCTTCGGCGATCAACGGCAACGGATCGGCGGTGAGCTTGATGCCATTGGCCGCCAGGCCCGCGAGCTGTCCCGCGTCACGGCCCAGGTCGGGATGGCCTTCTGCTTCCAGCGCCCCGGACAATGTCAGTCCCGGCGCCTGCGCGATCTCACGCACAAGCGTGCGGCCCATGCGGCCCGAAGCGCCGGCGACGACGATGTTGAGATCCGCCATCCTCTCTACGCCTTGGTGTCGACAGGGGCGGGCGTCTCTCCGCGCTTTGCGACCGTCACCATGGCGGGCCGCAGCAGGCGGTCGCCGATCATGTAGCCGGACTGCACCACATCGACGATGCTGCCGGCAGGCTTGCCGTTGCCCGGCACTTCGGCGATCGCCTGATGCAGGTTGGGATCGAACTTTCCGTCCTCGGTCGCGACCGGCTTGACGCCATAGCGTTCAAGCGTGGCCAGCAATTGGCGGTCCGTGGCTTCGACGCCATCCAGCACGGCTTTCACTTGCGGGTCGGCGGCGGCGCGCACGTCCGGCGGGCAGGCCGCCAAGGCACGCGAGAAATTGTCCGCAATCGCCACCATGTCGCGGGCGAATTTGGTCACCGCATAGGCCGACGCCTCGGTCTTTTCGCGCTCCGATCGGCGGCGGATATTTTCCGCTTCCGCCAGCGCGCGCAGGCGCTGGTCGCGCAGGGATTCTATTTCGGCCTTCAGCACCTCGATGGGATCAAGGGGTTGATCCGCGATCCGGGCTTCGGGCATTTCCTGTTCTGTTTCTTCGCTCATAGCTTCCTCGATGCCCTATCGCTTCGCTACATGAGGGCGGGGCCGTTCCTTAAACGCTATCCCAACAATCGTCCAATGACTTTGGCGGTATGGTCCACCATCGGAATGATGCGGCCATAATTCAGCCGGGTGGGACCCAAGACGCCGATCACGCCCACGATCTTGCCCGCCGAATTGGCATAGGGCGCGGCCACAATGGAAGACCCCGACAGGGAGAACAGCCGGTTCTCCGAGCCGATGAAAATACTGACCCCGTCCCCCGCCTTGGCGAGTTCCAGCAACCGGATGAGGTCGGCCTTGCGCTCAATGTCATCGAATAACGTGCGGATGCGCTCGATGTCGGCCTGGGCGTCCACCGAATCCAGCAAATGTGCGGTTCCCCGCACGATCAGGACCCTGTCGTCGGCCCCGCCCGGACCGGCCAGGGTCGCCAGACCTTCGGCCACCACCTTGGCGGTGAGGGAATCGAGCATGGCGCGCTCGCTTTCCAGCTCGGCCAGGATCTCGACCCTGGCTGCGTCGATGGTGCGTCCGGTCAGGCGTGCATTCAGGTAGTTGGAGGCTTCCGTCAGCGCCGAAATCGGCAGGCCCGGCGGGGTGTCGATAACGCGATTTTCCACCTGGCCATCGCCGCTGACCATGATGACCAGCGCCTTGCCCGGCCCGACATGGACGAATTCGACATGCTTCAGGGCCTGGGCGTCCTGCTTGGCCGTCACCACCAGACCGGCGCAGCGCGACAGGCCCGATAGCGCCGTGGTCGCCTGGGTCAGCACATCCTCAAAACGCTGGCCGCTGCCGGACATGCGCGCCTCGATGATCCCGCGCTCTTGCGGCTCCAGGTCGCCCACTTCCAACAGCCCGTCCACGAAAAGGCGCAGACCCTTTTCCGTGGGAACCCGGCCCGCACTGGTATGCGGGGCATAAAGCAGGCCCAGATTCTCCAGATCGGCCATCACATTGCGGATCGAGGCCGGCGACAGGGTCAGCGGCAGCCGCTGGGACAGGGTGCGCGACCCCACCGGCTCGCCCGACGCCAGAAAGGCTTCCACCAGATGGCGGAAAACCTCGCGCGGACGCTCGCCCAGCGGCGGATAGGTCAGGCGTGACGGGAAGGAGTCCAAGTATAAGCCTTTGATAAGTAAACAGTATTCTGCAGATTGGCGCTACTATTGGACGCGCCATGGCAAAGCGGTTAGGTAACCGCCCCAGTTTTCCCCTTCAAGATATACGGCACCATGCGCCTCTCCAACCGAACTCTCGATTCCCTCCGCAAAGTCAGCCTGGAACCCGGCGCCGCCCTGCACGCCGAAGGCTCCTGCCTGGTCAAATTCGGCAATACCCATGTGCTGGTCACCGCCAGTCTGGAAGAAAAAGCGCCGCCCTTCCTCAAAGGTTCCGGCAAAGGCTGGGTCACGGCGGAATATGGCATGCTGCCCCGCTCGACCCATGACCGGATGCGGCGCGAAGCGGCGGCGGGAAAACAATCCGGCCGCACCCAGGAAATCCAGCGCCTGGTTGGCCGCTCTTTGCGCGCGGTCTGCGACATGACCGCCCTGGGCGAACGCCAGATCGTGATTGATTGCGATGTGCTGCAGGCCGATGGCGGCACCCGCACCGCCTCCATCACCGGCGGCTATGTCGCGCTCGCCCAATGCCTCTCCTTCATGCAGAAGACCGGCCTGCTCAAGACGCCCGTGTTGAAAGACCATGTCGCGGCGGTAAGCTGCGGCATCGTCAAGGGCGTGCCGATGCTGGATCTCGACTACACCGAAGATTCCACTGCCGAGACCGACGCCAATTTCGTGCTGACCGGCGCGGGCGGTCTTGTGGAAATCCAGGGCACCGCCGAAGGCGCGCCTTTCAGCGAAGAGCAGCTCGGCGAATTGCTGGGCCTGGCGCGCAAAGGCATCGGTGAGCTGGTCGAACTGCAGAAGCAGGCACTCGCGTGAGACTGCCGCGCGGCAGCGTCCTGATCGTCGCCAGCCACAATCCCGGCAAGGTGCGCGAGATCAAGGCACTGCTCGGACCTCACGGCATCGACCCGGTTGGCGCCGCCGAACTGCATCTGCCCGAGCCGGAAGAGGTCGGACTTACGTTTGCCGCCAATGCCGAATTGAAAGCGCGCGCCGCCGCCGATGCGGGCAAGCACCCCGCCCTCGCGGACGATTCTGGATTATGGGTCAATGCGCTGAACGGCGATCCGGGCATCTATTCGGCACGCTGGGCCGGACCGACGAAGGATTTCACCATCGCGATGGCGCGGATCGAACGCGAATTGCTGGAAAAGAAAGCCCACGACTTCTCCGCCAAATTCGTCTGTGCCTTGTCGCTGGCGATGCCACATGGCGAGATGCAGACCTTCGAAGGCGAGGTACATGGCCGCCTCACCTTCCCGCCGCGCGGGACGCATGGCTTCGGCTATGACCCGATCTTCATTCCCAATGAAGGGATCGGCGGCAACCAGACCTTCGGCGAAATCGACCCACATCTGAAGAATGCCATGAGCCACCGTGCCCGGGCCTTCGAAAAGCTCCTGCACAGCGGCATCCTGGCTGAATCTTTTTAAAAGAGATGAGCTTCGGGATTTACGTCCACTGGCCGTTCTGCGCCGCCAAATGCCCCTACTGCGATTTCAACAGTCATGTCCGCACCGCCATCGATGAAGATGGCTGGGTTGACGCGATAGAACGCGAGCTGGAATGGACGGCGCAATCGCAGGGCAAGGCCCGCCCCATCGTCGAAACCATTTTCTTCGGCGGCGGCACGCCATCTTTGATGCAGGGCCGCTCGGCGGCGCGCATCCTGGACAAAATTTCCCGCCTTTGGCGGATGGCGAATGATGTCGAGATCACGCTGGAAGCCAATCCCGCCAGCGCCGATGCCGCGCGGTTCGCCGATTATCGGGCCGCCGGCGTGAACCGGTTGTCGCTGGGCATGCAGGCGTTAAATGACGCCGACCTGAAATTCCTGGGGCGGTTGCACAACGCCGCCGAGGCCCGTGCGGCGCTCGATCTGGCGATGGCGAATTTCGAGCGGGTCTCGCTGGATCTGATTTATGCGCGCCCCGACCAGAGCGACGCGCAATGGCGCGAAGAGTTGAAACAGGCACTGGCCTTCGGCACCGATCATCTTTCGCTCTATCAACTGACCATCGAGCCTGAAACACCGTTCGCGTTGTTGCACAGGAATGGCCAGATCCGCATTCCCGACGACGATTTGGCGGCGGGGCTTTATGAGACCACGCAGGAATTGACCGAAGCTGCCGGTCTTCCCGCCTACGAAATCTCCAACCACGCACAGCCCGGTTCGGAGAGCCGCCACAATCTGATCTATTGGCGCTATGGCGATTATGCCGGCGTGGGACCGGGCGCGCATGGCCGTTTGATGCTGGGTGACAAGCGCATCGCCACCTCCACCATCCGGTTGCCGGAACGCTGGCGCGACGCGGTGATGAAGGACAATGAAATGTTCGCCGATTTCACGCCCATCGCTGATATGGATGCGGCGCGCGAACATCTGCTGATGAATCTGCGCCTACGCGAAGGCATCGATCTTGCTGCCTATCAGCAGCGCTGGGGCACGCGGCCGGATTCCACAAAGATCGCGCCGCTGATCGAACAGGGCATGCTGCACCTGGATCGCGATGTGCTTTCCGCCACGCCGCAGGGACGGCTCATTCTAAACGCGGTCATTGCCGCATTGCTGAATTAGGAACCTTGGGCTGAATTAGGAACCCTTGGACTGAAAAGTCCGTGGTGCGGGGCTGGCGACATGAAACCCGTCGGGCTGAACTTCCAGCACGGCAAGACCGCGCTCCGACGTGCCGTCGGCGTTGAAGCGGAAGATACCGTTGACGCCGCCAAACCCGTTGGGGTCCATCAACGCGGCCGAGGTAAAGCGGTGATAAGGCGTGCCGGAGGACAACAGCGACACCAACGATACGGCGTCATAGGCCAGCGATGCCAGCTGCGGCGGCGGCGCGCCATATACCGCGCGATATTTTTCGTTGAACGTATTGTCAGCATTGGGCTCGGGCGCGGCGAACCAGCCGCCATTCAAGGTCTGTTCCTTGACCACGCTGGCATCGTCCCACAAGCCGGTGCCCAGCAGCTTCACTTTGGAAGGATCAAGTCCGTTGAACGCCAGCGACGGCGCGATGGCGCGCAGCACGCTGCCGCCCTGCGCAATCATCACCACATCGGCGTTGCTTTTGGCGATGGCGGCGGACGGGGCCATCACGCTGCTGGAATTGGGCGTGAAGCGTTCGATGTCCACCGCCGTTGCGCCCGCGCTTTTCACGGCGTCGGTGAACGCGGCGGAAATCACATCGCCATAGGGCGTCTGCGGCACCATCGCCGCGAAATTGTGATGGCCTTGGCTGACGGCATAATTCACCACCCGCTTGACTTCGCTCTGGGGCAGGAAGGACAGCAGATAGACGCCATTGCCCGCCACACTGCGCTCGGTCGAAAAGGCCAGAACCGGAATGCCGCGATCGCGCGCGATAGGGGCGACCGCCGTTACGGAAGGCCCGAACAGGGGCCCGATGATGATCTCCGCGCCCTGGCCCACCAGCTTGGCCGCGGCAGCGCCCGCCGTGTCCGCGCCGGTGCCTTCGTCGGCCGTGATCAGCAGGACATTGCCGTTGCCGCCATCGAACAGCGCCAGCTCCGCCGATTTCAGCATGGCCGCCGCCAGATTGCGGGTGCCGGGCGTGGCGCTGGAGAAGGGCAGGATGATGCCCACCCGGACGGGCGTGCTATCCGGCGGGGTGTTGGGCAGGCGAAAATAGGTGGGCAGATCCCGGTCCAGGGGATTGCCGGCCACCGGCGGGGGCGGCGCCACCACTTTGGGCGGCGGCGGGGGTGGTGGGGTGCAGGCGTTCAATCCCGCTATCGCCGCCAGGCTCAGAATGGCAAAAAGGCGGATCGAAAGGGCTTTCGGACGGAATGAAACGTCAATCATCAACAAGTTCCCAGGAAGGCCGTCCTATGCGCGATAAGAGCCTATGAAGGGTGACAGTAAGGCGCGTATCTCCGCCGGTAAACCGCAACATCTGGGCGATTTGAAGGACGGCCCAGCGCCCAATCTTTTGGCCGCCGGTCTTTACGTCACGGCCACACCCATCGGCAATGCCCGCGACATCACGCTGCGGGCGCTGGATGTCCTGAAAGGGGTCGATCTGATCGCCGCCGAGGATACCCGCGTCACCTCCAAGCTGCTGGCCATCCACGGCATCTCCAAACCGCTCATGGCCTATAATGATCACAACGCCGCGCGCGAGCGGCCGCGCCTGCTGGCCCGCCTGCGCGACGGCGCCCGTATCGCGCTGGTCAGCGACGCGGGAACGCCGCTGGTCAGCGATCCCGGTTTCAAACTGGTACGCGAAGCGATCCAGGAGAAATTGCCGGTGCATGCCTTGCCGGGCGCTTCGGCGGCGCTGACCGGGCTTGTGCTTTCCGGCCTGCCATCGGACCGATTTCTGTTCGTGGGCTTTCTTCCATCCAAGGCGGGCGAGCGCCAGAGCGCGCTGGAAGAACTCAAAAGCATTCGCGCCACGTTGATCTTCTTCGAGTCCGGTCCGCGCCTGGCCGAAAGCCTTAAACAGATGACAGAGGTGCTGGGCATGCGCAGCGCCGCGGTGGCGCGCGAGCTGACCAAGCTGCATGAAGAATTGCGCCGCGGCACCTTGGGCGAATTGGCGCAATCGTATGAAAACGCACCCACGCCCAAAGGCGAAGTGACCTTGCTGGTGTCGCCGCCGCATGCTGCGGAAGCCGACATGACGGCGGTCGATGCGGCACTGGATGCGGCGCTGGAATTCATGCCGCTCAAGCCCGCGTCCGAGATGATCGCAAATCTGACCGGCGTTTCGCGCAAGGACGTCTATGCGCGCGGGCTCGAGAAAAAGAATGGCTGACCGCAGGCAGGCAGAAGCGCGCGGTCATCGCGGTGAAGCCTGGGCGGCCTGGTGGCTGCGGCTGAAAGGGCATCGGATTCTCGGCCGCCGCGTCAAAACCCATGCCGGTGAAATCGATCTGGTAACGCTATGTCCCTTCGGTCCGGTCTGTTTTGTCGAGGTCAAGGCACGGGGCACGGCCCGCGCCGCCGCCGAAGCCGTTACGCCCGAGCAGCGGACTCGCATTGCCCGCGCCGCCTCCTTATATCTCGCATCGCGGCCAGCCTTGGCGCGGCGCGGGGCAAGGTTCGATATTGTCACGGTAACAGGACTGCCCAGGCATCTGCCGGATGCCTGGCGATTGGATGGATAAGAACATGGCATTGACCGTCGCGATCCAGATGGACCCGATCGAGAAGATCGATATCGGCGGCGATTCCAGTTTCGCGCTGGCGCTGGAAGCCCAGGCGCGGGGCCATGGCCTTTTATATTATGGGCCGCGCGATCTGTCGTTCAACGAAGGCAAGGTGACGGCACGTGCCAGGCCGCTCAATGTCCGCGCCGTAAAGGGCGATCATTACGCGCTGGGCGAATCCTTTATCTATGACCTGTCCGCTGCCGATGTGGTGCTGATGCGCCAGGACCCGCCGTTCGACATGTCCTACATCTCGGCCACACATCTGCTGGAGCGCATTCATCCCAAGACCTTGGTGGTGAACAATCCGCGTGAAGTCCGCAATGCGCCGGAGAAGCTCTTCGTCACCGAGTTCGAGGATTTCATTCCGCCCACCCTGATCACCAGCGATGCCCGGGAAGTGCGCGACTTTCGCGAACGTCACACGGAAATCATTATCAAGCCGCTTTACGGCAATGGCGGCGCGGGCGTCTTCCGCGTCGGGCCTG
This sequence comes from Pseudomonadota bacterium, assembly GCA_040389405.1. Taxonomy (GTDB): domain Bacteria; phylum Pseudomonadota; class Alphaproteobacteria; order Micropepsales; family Micropepsaceae; genus Rhizomicrobium. Next base: position 223,157 of record JAZJZY010000004.1, read on the forward strand.
GTGATGAAAATCTGGGTTCACTGCTGGAAATGTTCACCCAATTCTACCGCGAGCCGGTGATCGTGCAGCGCTATCTGCCCGAGGTCCGCAAGGGCGACAAGCGCATCATCCTGGTGGATGGCGAATTCGCGGGTGCGATCAATCGCGTGCCCGCCAGCGGTGAAGCGCGTTCCAACATGCATGTGGGCGGGCGGCCGGAAAAAACAGAGTTGACGCCGCGCGAACGGGACATCTGTGCTGCCATCGGACCGGAACTCAAACGCCGCGGATTGATTTTCACTGGTATCGACGTGATCGGCGATTACATGACGGAGATCAACGTGACCTCTCCCACCGGCATACATGAAGTCAAACGCTTCGGCGGCGCCGACATCGCCAAGCTGGTGTGGGATTCGATCGAAGCGAAGGTCAAGAAATGATCACGGTCCGCAAATCGGACGAGCGGGGCTCCACCAAAATCGATTGGCTGGATTCCAAACACACATTCTCGTTCGGCGATTACAGCGATCCGACCTTTGAAAGCTTTGGCGCGCTCAGGGTGATCAATGAAGACTGGATCGCGGGCGGCGCCGGTTTTCCACCCCATCCGCATCGCGACATGGAAATCGTCACCTACATTCTGGAAGGTGCGCTTCAGCACAAGGATTCCAGCGGCGGCGGCGGTGTCATCCGGCCCGGCGAAATCCAGCGCATGAGCGCGGGCTCCGGCGTGGTGCATGCGGAGTTCAATGCCAGCCGCGACCGCAACTGCCATCTTCTGCAGATCTGGATCATGCCGTCACGCCTGGGCATCGAGCCGTCCTATGAACAGAAGGCAATCGATATTGCCGGCATCACCAACAAATTCGGCAGGATCGCCGGTCCCGATCCGCAGCCCAACGAAGTCCGCCTGGTGCAGGATGCCGAGATCTGGGCCGTCCGGCTGGATGCCGATATCGAAGCGATCCGTTCGCTGGCGCCCGGACGCCGGGCCTGGATTCAGGTGGCGAAAGGTGAAGTCAGCCTCGGTAACGAGACACTGAAAGCGGGCGACGCTGCCGCAATCACCGATCAGGATCAGATTACCTTACGCTCACGCGCGCCGAGCGAAGTGCTGTTGTTTGATTTGGCCTGATTTTTAAAATCACCATGGCCGGACTTGATCCGGCCATCCACGAGCGAGCAATCGCTGTCGATTTAACAAGACCTGGATCCCCACCGGTCTTCGCTGACCTCGCGGTCAGCTCGGCGTTCGGTTGGCTTGGCCGCCAACCTCACCCCTCGCGGCTGGACGCCGCTCGCCGGGGATGACACCGCTAGCGCGCTGTCACTTCACCAACCCAAAACGGCTTTTGTAACGCGCGTCGATGCCCGACAGCGGGAAGTAGATGAAGACGTCGGTGGTGCCGAACTGGCGGTCGATCACCGCGCCATCGCCGATGCGGCAGCCCGCACGGACATAACCTTTGAGCAGCGGCGGCAGGCTGCGCAGTCCTTCGCGGGCCTCGATAGCGTCTTTCGGCATGCGGTTCATGTCCACGAACAGTTCGGGCCGCGCGCGCACGCGCAGATTGTCAGGCATGCCATGGAAATGGTGCAGATAGGAAAGCGGCAGCGCCAAGGCGTCGGGATCGTTGCCAGCCAGGCTGGCGCAGCCAAACATCAAATCGATGTCGAAGCGCGCGACATAGGCCATCAGGCCTTTCCACAAAAGCTGCATCGTACCGGGCCGGGCGCGATAGCTTTTCAACACGCAGGAACGGCCCAGCTCCAGATATTTGGTGTCGGCCGGCAAGCCGTTCAGCATCGGGGCAATGTCATATTCGCTGGAGGTATAGAAACCGCCCGCCCGCGCCGCGTCTTTCTCGCGCGTCAGGCGATAGGTGCCCACCACCAGCGGCTGGCCGTCTTCGTCATGGGCTTCACGGTCCACCACCAGAAGATGATCGCAGACATCGTCATACTTATCGAAATCGCGGCCCGCTTCGCGCATCTGGGGCGAAGGGATCGCGGTCATCTCATCATAGAAGACGGAATAGCGGAGCCGCTGCGCCAGCTCGACTTCATGGTCGGTCTCGGCCAGGCGCACTTCCAGCGATCCGGACACGGCTAGCACAGGCCATTGCTCGGCTCGGCCTTCGAACGGTCCGGCTTCATAGATATTGACCACGCGATGTCCTTTTCGGGCGCTGTCACACAATGGCATAGGCCGCTTCTGCGACAGATTTATAATCTAGCCCAACGGCTTGGCCGTGCGCAACGGATTGTGACACCCCCCAAGCGCGCAGGCGGTCAGGCGGGTCTTTGACGATGCCTCAGCAGCCAGAACAGGAGCAGGGCGGGAATCCCGATTGCCCCGCAACCCAGGAAAAACAGGGCATAGGCGGGCATCAGTCCGAAATGGGAGGAGAGGGTTTCGACCGTGGCACCCGAAAAGCCTTTAAGGATCTTGCCTGCCCACGCATAGGTGGATGAAAGAAGCGCGTATTGCGTCGCGGTGTAACCCAGGCTGGTGAGGCTCGACATGTAAGCCACCAGGGTGACCCCCGCCAGGGCGATGGCGAAATTGTCGAGCGCCATGACCACGGCAAATGTGACCGGATCATGCGCGAAGGGCAGCACGGCATACAGCGCGGTCCCCAGCATCTGGCTGGCGCAACCCACCAGGACCGCCGGCATCAGTCCCAATCGCAGGGACAGATAACCGCCTGCGGCCACGCCCAGAAACACGCCCACCAGGCCCACACTGCCGCGTACCGCGCCGACCACGTCCTTGCTGAGACCCAGATCGACATACATGGGATTGTACATCGGACCGCTGACAAAGTTGGGAAGCTGAAAAAGACTGATCGCCAAAAGGATCAGAAGTGCGTTGGCGCCATGCGTCTTGAAGAAGACGATGAAGGGTCCGGCGACCGCATCGAAAAATCCCCGTGGAGTCCAGAGCGGCGTCTCGGCGTCTTTGCGCTGCATCGCTGCATCCGCCTTGATCGGCTCAGCGGACAGGAAAATGGCGGTCAGGCCGATGGCCATCATCGCGCCATACACGACATAGGCTTCATTCCAGCCGATGCGCTGGGCGATGGGCAGAATGACGGCCTCGCTGGCCAAGAGCGCAGCGCGATATCCCAATGTGTAGCCGGATGTGAGCAGCCCCAGTTCGTCGGCGTCGCGCGCGCTTTCGATCCGCCAGGCATCGATGGCGATATCCTGCGTCGATGATGCGAAAGCCGCGATCAATGCGAACACGCCCAGCAGGGCCAACCCATGGCCGACCCCTGCCCAGGCCATTCCCATCAATCCGCCCGCGACCACCAATTGCGCCAGCGCAATCCAGCCGCGGCGGCGGCCCAGCTTCGCAAGCAGTGGGACATCGACCCGATCCAGGATCGGCGCCCAGAGAAATTTCAACGAGTAGGCCAGGCCCACCCAGGACAGAAAGCCGATGGCCGTCAGGGCGACGCCTTCATCGCGCAGCCAATAACCGAACGTGTTGCCCACCAGAACGAAAGGCAGGCCCGACGAAAAGCCCAGCACCGTCATGGTGAGGACTTTGGGATTCAAATATTCGCGGAGGGTATAGCGGCGGCGTCGAGTCATGCCGCTTCAGTATGCGGCAGTCCTTCGCGAGAGGGAAACAGCGCCTGGAACATTTCCTCAAGCTCGGCGGGGTCGACCGGCTTGGTGAGGAAGCCGTCCATGCCGGCGTCCTGGCAGGCGCGCTTGCCGGTCTCCAGCGCATCGGCGGTGAGCGCCACGATCGGCACGCGGGGACGCATATTCTTCGCTTCCATGGCGCGGATGGCGCGCGTGGCTTCGATGCCATCCATGCCGGGCATATGAATGTCGGTGAGCAGAAGATCGAACACGTCACTCTCTATTGCAGCCACAGCTGCGCTGCCCGTGGTGACTTCCACGATCCGATGGCCGCGCCGGCGCAGCAATTCGCGGATCAAAAGGGCGTTCACCGGATTGTCCTCCGCCAGAAGAATCTTCAGGCCCGTTCTGGCAGCTGGTTTCGGCGGAAGAGCCGGCTCGGCGGCCCGCGGTGGCGATGGATCGGCGGTCGGCGCGTTGGCGATCCGCGCCATCGAAAGACTGAGGGTGAGTTGCTCCGCCAGCGACGTTTCGCGGACCGGCTTTACCAGGTAACCGGCAAAGCCCATGGCGCGCAGATCTTCCAGCCGCGAGCGTGCGGCGGGGGTCACCAGCACCAAGGTGGGGACCGTCAGATCGGGTGGCACCAGTGGATCGGGCGCGCTGTCGGTGCCGGAATCGATCAGCACCGCGTCGATCTTTCCGCCCGGGGGAAGATACGAGAAATTGATGCCTTCGCCGCCCTGCGCCGCGATCTGAAGACAGAGGCCTTCGCGCAGCGCCTTGTTGCGGCTGACAATGGCAATGCGCTTGCCCGCAAGCGGCAGAGCCTCATTGCTCGCAGGCCGGACCGTGACGGCCGGCAAGATGAACCAGAAGATCGAGCCATTTTCCGGCCCGGCCTCGATGCCGATCTCGCCGCCCATGGTCTCGACCAGACGCTTGGAAATCGCCAGGCCCAATCCCGAGCCGCCGAATTTACGGGCATGGCTGGAATCGGCCTGAACGAATTCGTGGAAAATTTCCTGGCGCTTCTGCGGTGGCACGCCCACGCCGGTGTCGCGCACTTCCACGCGCAGAAAATCACCGCCCACCGCAGTGCACATTGTCAGCACGACGCAAACGCCGCCCTTTTCGGTGAATTTGACGGCATTGCCCATCAGGTTGGTGAGCACCTGGCGCAAGCGGACATGATCGGTGCGGATGGCCTGGGGCACATCGCGCGCCACCATGGTGGTGACTTCGATATTCTTGGCATGCGCGCGCGGACCCAGAAGCTCCGCCACGCCCGCCACCAGCGCCCTGACTTCGACTTCGTCCTCATCCAGCGTGAGCGTGCCGGATTCGATCTTGGAAAAATCCAGAATGTCGCCGATCAGGGTCAGCAGCGCTTCGCCTGATTGGGTGATCGCTTCGGCATAGGTGCGCTGTTCCGGCTTCAGGTCGGTTTCCAGCAACAGGCGGCCCATGCCCAGCACGCCGTTCATGGGCGTGCGGATCTCGTGGCTCATCGTGGCAAGAAAGCCCGATTTGGCGCGGCTGGCGGCTTCGGCATTGTCGCGCGCTTCGGTCAGCGCATCTTCCAACGCCTTGCGTTCGGTGACGTCGCGGCCGACGCTTTGCACTTCGACCAGCCGCCCCTGGCCGTCGCGCACGGCATGATCCTCCCAGGAAATCCAGCGCCAGCCGCAAGCGGTGCGGACATGTTGGTCGTAATGCGCCCGCCCACGCGCCTGCTCCAGTGCCGCGAAGCTGCCGAACAGCGGGGCGCGGCTTTCCGGATGGAGTTCTGGTGCAAACGGATAGCCGATGGCGCGCGCAGGCTCGAGGCCGAACAGCTTGAAGAAGGCTTCGTTGGCGTAAGTCAGGCGGCTGGATGCATCGCGCCGGAAAATCGCATCGCCCTGCGCATCCACCAGCCCCTTGTACCGAATCTCGCTCTGAAAGAGCCGCGTGTTTGCTGCGGCGGCATTGCGCAGGGAATTTTCCAGCCGCTGCGCCGCCGCGCGCATCTCAGTGCCCTGCCGCGTCAGCATGCTCTGGCGTTCGCGCGAATTGAGAAGATTGGAAATCAAAAAGGCCAGGGCCACGGTCAGCAAGGCGCCGAAGCTGGCGGGCGACACGATGGTCAGGCGGCCGGACAGCATGACGTCGCCGATCGCGATGACGAGCATCAAGCCCGCGATCATGCCGAACACAATCCTGATCGCGCGCGCCACCGTCACTTGGTCTGCTTCTCTCCAGGTTTACCGCCTTATTTTGAACGCACACCTGTACAGAAAGCCTAAAGTTCCTTGGTTAGCGGCCGTTAAGCCTGAAGCCGGGCAATCGGCATGGTTTCCAACAAACATTTCCTTTCTGTATCAATAGGTTGCGGCGAAGCGATGGGTAACGCCCCGTCCGTCACAAAAGCTTTGCAGAACTGTGATGTTCGTGGCGTGAGAGCCGTGTGAATTGGCGCCATCCGCTGAACAGGCATCCCAAGATTATGGCCGATATCGCCTTGACCGACGCAGACGCCACAAAAGACCTGGCAACCCGAGCAGAGGTCACGGCCCGTGCCGGCCGCGGCGACGCCCGCTTTCATTTTCTCACCTGGGCAGCCGCCGCCCTGGTGCTGCTGATTTTCACCGGCGTCATCATTTCACTGGTGATCGGCGCGATGCCGGCCATCCAGTCATTCGGCTTGGGCTTCCTCACCTCCAGCGCATGGGATCCCACCGCCGATGAGTTTGGTGGTCTGCCATCGATCTACGGCACCTTGGTCACGTCGATACTCGCCATGGTCGTGGCGGTGCCGGTCGGCATCGGTATCGCGATCTTCCTCACCGAGCTATGCCCGCGCGCGTTGCGCCGCCCCATCGGCATCGCCATCGAATTGCTCGCCGGCATTCCCTCGATCATCTACGGCATCTGGGGCCTGTTCGTGTTTGCACCCTGGTTCCAGGAGCATGTCCAGCAGCCCATCATCGATGCCACCGACGGCGTCCCCCTGATCGGTTCGTTGTTCAGCGGCGCGCCTTACGGCATCGGCGTCTTTACCGCCGGCCTGATCATTTCGATCATGATCCTGCCCTTCATTTCCGCCGTGACCCGCGATGTTTTCGAGACCGTGCCGGCCATGTTGAAAGAAGCCGCCTATGGCCTTGGCTGCACCACATGGGAAGTCATGTGGCGGGTGGTATTGCCTTACACCCGCACCGGCGTGGTCGGCGGCGCGATGCTGGCGCTGGGACGGGCGCTTGGCGAAACCATGGCGGTCACTTTTGTGATCGGCAACGCGCACAAGATCCATGCGTCCCTATTCGCGCCCGGCACCACGATTTCCGCCACCATCGCCAATGAATTCACCGAAGCGACCTCCAAGCTTTACAGCTCTTCGCTGATCTTCATGGGCCTGATCCTCTTCTTCATCACCTTCATCGTGCTCGCCTGCGCCCAGCTGATGTTGCGCAGGATGGAACGCCAGGCAGGCGTCAAATGATCATCTCCCAAGCCCTCTACACCCGCCGCCGCCTCGCCAATTACACCTTTATCGGGCTGTCGATTGCCGCAGCGCTGTTCGGCTTGGTGTGGCTGGCCTTCATTCTCTCCGCCTTGCTGGCGGAAGGCTTTGCGGCGCTCTCGCCGATGCTCTTTACCGCCAGCACGCCGCCGCCGGGTCAGCCGGGCGGGCTTCTCAACGCCATCCTCGGCAGCGTGATCATGAGTGTGGTCGCGGTATTCTTTGGCACGCCGATCGGTCTGTTCGCTGGCACCTATCTGGCCGAGTATGGAAAGCATACGCGCTTCGCCTTTGTCGTCCGCTTCGTGAACGACATTCTTTTGTCGGCGCCGTCCATCGTCATCGGCCTGTTCGTTTACGAGATCGTGGTCGTGCCGATGGGCCATTTCTCGGCCTGGGCTGGCGCCTTGTCGCTGATGGTGATCGTGATCCCGGTGGTGGTGCGCACCACCGAGAACATGCTGATCCTGGTGCCCGGCGGGCTGCGTGAAGCCGCCTCGGCGCTGGGTGCGCCAATGAGCTTCGTCATCCGCAGCGTGACTTGGAAAGCGGCGCAGGCCGGCATCGTGACCGGCGTCCTCTTGGCGATTGCGCGTATTTCCGGTGAGACGGCGCCGCTGCTCTTCACCGCACTCAACAACCAGTTCCTTTCGACCAACTTCAATGCACCGATGGCATCCCTGCCGGCGGTGATCTTCCAATACGCGCTGTCGCCCTACCAAGACTGGCATGAACTTGCCTGGGCCGGCGCGCTGCTGGTCACCGCCACCGTGCTGACCTTGTCCATCATCGCCCGTCTGCTCGAAAAGAAACGGAACTAATCTTATGGAATCCGCGACTCTCGCACACACCAATGGCGCCACGCACGGCGAGAAAACCAAGATCGATATTCGCGATCTCTGCTTCTTTTATGGCCAGACCAAATCGCTGAAGAACATCACCTTGCCGCTCTACGACCGCAAGGTGACCGCGTTCATCGGTCCGTCCGGCTGCGGCAAGTCCACCTTGCTGCGCGCCATCAACCGCATTTACGAACTCTACCCCAACCAGCGCGCCGAAGGCTCGGTCACCCTGGACGGCGAAGATATTCTTGCGGTCAAGGACCTCAATCTGTTACGCGCCCGCATCGGCATGGTGTTTCAGAAGCCGACCCCGTTCCCCATGTCGATCTCCGACAATGTCGCGTTCGGCATCAAATTGTATGAACGCCTTCCGAAATCCGAAATGGAAGGCCGCATCGAGGATGCACTAACCCGCGCCGCGCTATGGGGCGAAGTGAAAGACAAGCTGAACGCCTCCGGCCTCTCTCTGTCGGGCGGCCAGCAGCAGCGCCTCTGCATCGCCCGCACCGTGGCGACACGCCCGGAAGTCATTCTGCTGGACGAACCCTGCTCGGCTCTGGACCCGATTTCCACTGCCAAGATCGAAGAGCTGATCGACGAATTATCGGCCGACTACACGATCGTGATCGTCACCCATAACATGCAGCAGGCGTCGCGCGCCTCGGACTACACGGCGTTCATGTATCTGGGCGAACTGGTCGAGTATGGCGCGACGGAAAAGATCTTTACTGCCCCCGATAACAAGCGCACCGAACAGTATATTACGGGCCGGTTTGGCTGAGCGTACGCCTTTTGCCCTCTGGGTTGTTCGTACGCTGTCGCTACCAACCTCGTCGCTCATGGGCTTTTCGCCCGTTCATAGCGCCAGCGTATGAACGCTCCTTGCTCCCGCCCAGCGGTCAAAATTGCTGCGCTTAATACCTAGGCATAATCCTGCACGGCGGTTTCGTCGGTGCGCGGACCGCGCGACAGGGCGTTAAAGACAAAGCTCAGCACGATCCCGACCGTGAGGTTGAGCGCCAACGCGCTCAGCGCCGCATAGCAGGGTACTGCCACGCCAAAAATGTGCAGCACATAGACGGAGCTTTTCAGTTCCAGGCTCCAGGCCATCGCCGTGCCGGCGGCGATACCGCAGGCCCAGCCGATCAGAAGCGCCATCGGATGCATGGCGCGGGTGAACAGCGCCACCAAGACGGCCGGTACGGTCTGGCAGATCCAGATGCCGCCCAGCAGCTGCAACTCGATGGCATAGGAGCTTTTCAGCGCCAGCACGAAGAACAAGGCCCCCAGCTTGGCGGTGAAGGCGACGATCTTGGCCACCTTCGTCTCGGTTTCTGGCGTGCAGTCGGGGGCGATGAATTCGCGATAGATGTTGCGGGTGAAGAGATTGCCGCAAGCGATGGACATGATCGCGGCAGGCACCAATGCGCCCACGCCGATGGCAGCGAAGGCAATTCCGGCGAACCAGTTGGGGAACATGTGCAGGAACAGCGCCGGCACGGCAAAATTGTTGCCGAACCGGTCGAAGCCGGCGGCATATTCGGGCATTGCTTTCACGCCGGCGGCGATCGCCATGAAACCCAGCATCGCGATCAGCGCCAGGGCGAAGGAATAGATCGGCAGGATGATGGAATTGCGCTCCACCACGTCGCGACTGCCCGACGACAGCATGCCGGTGGTTGCGTGCGGATACAGAAACAGCGCCAGCACCGAACCCAGCGCCAGCGAAGAATAGGCGAAGCCCGGTCCCAGATTGTCGGCCGTACCATGCCCCAGCAACAGCAGCTTGGGATCGACGCTGGCAAAGACTTTGCCGTAACCGCCCAATTCGGCCGGAATGATCACGATGGCCGCCAGCACGGTGGCATAGATCATGATGTCCTTGGCGATGGCGATCACGGCGGTGCCGCGCAAGCCGCTGGAGAAGGTATAAAAAGCCAGGAACGCGAATGCGATCAAGAGCGGCAGGTTCGGGATCGCGGACAATCCCGGCAGGGTCTGAATCCCCAGCGCCGCGATCACCACCTGCAATCCCAACATCTGCAGCGCGATATAGGGAATGGTGGCGGCGATGCCGGTGACGGCGACCGCTAGCGCAAGACTACGCGAGCCGAAGCGACCGCGCACGAAATCGGCGGCCGTGACATAGCCATGGCGATGCGCCACCGACCAGAGCCGCGAAAAGCCGATGAACAGCAGCGGATAAGCCAGCATGCCATAGGGAATTGCGAAAAAGCCGGTCGCCCCGGCGCCGAACATCAGGGCCGGCACGGCGATGAACGTGTAGGCGGTATACAGGTCGCCGCCGAGCAGGAACCAGGTGATGAGCGTGCCAAAGCGCCGCCCGCCCAGACCCCATTCGGTCAATTGCGAAAGATCGCCACGGCGCCAGCGGGCCGCGAACAGACCCGCGCCCGCAACGCCCACGAACAGCAACAGGAACACCGTCACGGTGACGGGATCGGCCTCAAGTCCGTGCGACATTCCCCCAAACCTCAATCTTGGCGTTACTTCCCGGCCTCGGCCGGGGTGGTCGTGACAGGCCCCATGCCGACCAATTCCAATAGGGCGTCTTCGTTCTTGGCGCCATCATAATGTACCTTGTTCGCCAGATCGGTGACGATGCTGCCCGCCGGCATGGGATAGGTTTTCGACGGGTCATACGTGTCGCTGTCGCTCACCCACCAGGTGCCCGACAGGACATGGACAAAACGGTCGGTGTTGTGGAAATGCGGATGGCTGAAATGTCCCGCCTTCCATCGCAACAGAAGGCCATAGATGCCGGGCTTTGCGGGATCGCCGAAAATCACGGCCTGGTCCATGGCCTCGCCGGTTTTCCAGGCAATATCCTTGGGCAGGGTGAAGGTGATGTGCGACGGATCGGGCTTGATGGCCTGGGCGAAGGCGGCTGACGCGCAGGTGGCGAACGCCGCGATGCCGAGAGCAACTCTGGAAAGACGCATGCCGGTCCTCCGTGATTTTCGGAGTGCGATGCTAGGCGTAAAAAAGGGGACGGTGCAATGCGCCGCCCCCTTTGAAAATCGTCCGGAAGATCAGAACGCGAGCTGCGACCGGAGTGCGATGGTGTTGAAGTTCTGGCCGATATTGGCGTTGGCGGTGGTGCCCAGGGTGCCGATGCGGCTGGCCTGGACGTTCTGCGCCTGCAAAGTGAATTTCAGCACCGGATTGGGATACCAGTTGAGGCCCACTGTGCCGATGCGTTGTTCGCCGCCCCGCACCCCGCCGGCCGGCAATGCGCCGCCGATCGCGCCCGCATTGTCGTTGAGGTCGAGCGTCGAATAACGCGCCGCCAGTTCGAAGGCGCCCCAACCGCCGCCATCGGGCGAGAAATTGACCCGCGGCTTGGGATTGGTGAAGGCGGCATTGGCGGCGGAGTAGCCGCGGCTTTCGCCGGAAAGAACCCAGCTGCCCTCCACATACCAGCCGTCGAAGCCCTGGCCGCGCAAGGTCGTCACGCCGCGCTGGTCGATGCCGTATTTGAAGTAGCCGGCCTGCGCCAGGAAGTTTTGATATGTGACGGCGCTTTCCAGATTCCACGCCCAGGCATCGGTGACATTGGTGTCGGAGACCGAGACCAGCTTGGTGCTGTTGTCGTCGATATTCACTTCCGGCGGATTGGAGAACGAGAAGGGGCGCGGCGAATTCAACGCGCCATTGGAATCGCCGGGACGGAAAACGTCGGTGCCCGTCAGGCTTACCAGCCAGCGCCAGTCGCTGTTCACCACAGGCGAATAGGCGACGCGTGCCACAACGGCCTGCTGCTCGTCCGACAACAGGGTCGTTTCCTGCACCTTGTCGCCGGTATAGGCCAGGCTGCCATACAGCCGGTCGCCGACATACAGGAACTCGATGGAATCGCGGCCGTCGCCGCCCGCCATGTTGCGCGTCAGATCGCCCGGTGCGGAACGCTCCATCAAAAGCTGGTCGCTGGCGGAATAAGAATCGTCCAGACCGGTAGACGGCGGATGCGCGCCAATGCGGAAGATGAAGGGCCCGAAGCCGTCATATTCGATATAGGCCTGCTGGATATGGCCCGGCGTCTCGGTGCCGGTGGAGCCGCCGGAGCCGTAATCGATATTCACATAATAAGACCAGTCGCCGAACACCTTGCCCTGAAGGCCAAGCTGAGCCCGGCGGAAATTGCTGCCGCTGGAAAAATCGGATCCGTTGGCAAGTGTGCGCGTGCGGGCATTCTGCATGTAATAGCCCACGTCATATTGCACCGTGGCGCGCAGCGCGGCGGTGAAGCGGCCATCGGCGGACGCGATCTGAAGCCGGCCATTGCTGACGCTGGGCAGCGGCGCTTCCTGCGTGGCAAGACGGCGCGCATCGCGTTCGGCGGCGAATTTTGCGACCAGATCATCGATCTTCTGATCCTGCTGTTGCAGCCGCGTCTCCACCACCGGCGGCGGCGTGGCGGGCGCGACGGGAGCGGCAACCGGTTCGGGTGCGGGCACAGTGATGCCTTTGCGGCCCAGCGCCCGATTGAGGCCGCCGATTTCCTTTTTCTGCGATTCGATCTGCTTCTGCTGGGCTTCGATCATCTTCTGCATCTGATCGAGGCGCTTCATTACAGCGCTGTCATCCGCGGCAAATGCGGAAGGAACGGTCAGCATCGTGGCGGCTGCGCCCAGCAGGAAAATACGCTTCATGTCGTCCCCTCGGATTTTCGAATTCGTCTGTGCGGCTAATCTCTATCAAATCTGTCGAGATTAGCAAACAACCCCTATTTCACGGCACAACTCTGTTATTTGGGTATGCGTCATTTGGCAAGAAACGTGAACCCATTCTTTTCGAATATCGCACGCGCGGCGGGCGATGCCAGATAGGCAATGAAGGTGCGCGCTTCCGGCTTGGCGTCCTTGACCAGTGCGGCAGGATACAGGATCGGCTGATGGCTGTTTTCCGGGAACACGCCTACGGTTCTCACATTCCTGTCCGCCTTGGCGTCCGTCTCATAGACGATTCCCAGCGGGGCTTCCCCACGCGAAACATAAGCCAGCGCGACGCGCACATTCTCCGCATTGACGACGCGATTGACCACGCTGTTCCAGACGCCCAGCGAAATCAGCGCGGTACGGCCATATTTGCCCGCCGGCACCGAGTCCGGATCCGCCATCGCGAGGCGCCCGCCCTTGAGAGCGCCAGCCAGATCGAAATGTGGCGCAATCGTAATGTTGGTGGTGACATCCTTGCCCGCCACCAACACCAGTTTGTTGCTCAGAAGATTCTCGCGGGTGTCGTGCTGGATCAGGCTTTTGTTGTCGAGATAGTCCATCCAGTCGAGGTCGGCCGAAATGAAGACATCCGCGCCGCTCGACGCTTCGATCTGGCGCGCCAGTACCGAGGACGCGGCCAGCGACACCGCCACCTGCTTGCCGCTCTGCTTTTCGTAGAGCGCGGCGATTTCCTTCAAAGCATCGGAAAGCGAAGCCGCGCCGAATACGGTGACGTCGGCGGCAACCGCCGGCAGCGGTGCCAACGCCAGCAACATGGTCGCGGCCAGTGCGCGCAGAAATTTGGTCATGGACGGTCCCCTGCTTTCGTGATGTTCGCGTGAATATCACGTTTGCACGAGGGGCAAAACCCTTGCCCGTACCCGCCCCTCCGCGTCAGGATGCCCGCATGGCGGGGCTGTTTCTGAGAATACCTATTGGCGATTCCGGCAATTTCGGGCCGGGAAAGGCGCGTCTGCTCGAATTGATCGAAGAGACCGGCTCGATCCGCGCCGCGGCTTCCAAGATGAAGCTCAGCTATCGCCGCGCCTGGCTGCTGCTGCAGGACATCGAAAAGATTTTCGGCGGTTCGGTGCTGGAGCGGCGCACCGGCGGCAAGGCGGGCGGCGGCGCCGCACTCACCAACCGCGGCCGTGACATCATAAAGCATTTCCGCAATGCCGAACGCCGCGCAACCCGCGCCATCAAGGCGGACCTCGACGCATTGGCAAAACTAAAGAATTAAGCCTTCCGGCTGACCATCACCAGACCAAGACCTGCCAGCACGGAGATCATGCCTGCGGCGGTGGGGATCCAGACCGAATGGTCTTCCTGATGATTGATTTCGACCGGGCCGACTTTCACCAGCGGCTTGGTCTCGGTCCAGCTGACGCGGCTGATGAACAGGCCGGCAATGCCGCCGATGATCAGAACGATGCCCAAAATGGCCATGGGTTTCATGAAGTCTCTCCCGCTGTCGGCAAGAGAACGACAAACGGGAACTTAAGTTCCCCTTAGCAGGGCGGGGACGTAGCGCCCTTCAAAAGCCCGGTCGTGTAGAGGCCCTGCTCGACAGGTTTTCCCGCCGTGTCGAATTTCGCGCCATATCCATCCAGCACACTGCCTTCCAGAAAGGCGCCTTTGATGATGGTGCAGGCGATCTTGGGGCCCAGATAAGCGCCGAAGCTGCCCACCCAATGTGCGGTGGGGAAATCCTGGCGGCCCGACAGCGCCATGTTGATGCGGTGGAACCTGTCTTTCGGATCGGCGTAGAAGCCGAAGCGCCCGGGATAGACGCCATCCTTGTCGCGCTCGACACCAAATCCCGTTCGCGCGCCATTCCTGTATTCGCCTTGATAGGCATCGCCCTGATGTTTTGCGGTGTCGCCGCCCGGGCCGTTCGCCTTCCCCGCGCGATAGGTGCCGGAAAAAATCTTATCCGGAGTTTCGGCGACAACCGGACCGTCCGGCGCGCCGTTTCGGAATGCGCCCGCATAACTGGCCGCGCCGCAGGTCATCACGCCAAAACCTTCGGCGCGGTTCATTTGGGCTTCGCCGCGATAGCGGCATGCCGCACCATCGTAAGCGATAGCGGAAGGTTGCGCCGTCTTCGCAGCATCGCGGCCTTTGGCAGCGGCTTCCTCGGCGGCTTGGATCACGGCTTCGGCCAGCCGCCCGGCCTGGTTTCCTTTTGCGGCGTCCGACAGAGCGGTCTTCACATTGGCCGCGACCTGCGGCGAAAGCCCATCAAGCTTCAGTTCGGGCGTGGGAAAGGCGGGCAGCTTCGAGAAGGGAAGCGCGATGGGCCCTGCCGCGCGTGCGGGCAATGCGGGAAGTGCAATGATCACAAGCGCGAATGCGGTACGGGACATCATGCGATCACCCCCCTGTCGCCGACGGCACACTCTATTCGGCGGCGATCTTCTCGGGCGGCGCGTGCTGCGCCACCGCCTTTTGCGATGCGCCCTGACGGGCAAGCCGCCGGATGATGCCCGCTTCCTCGATGACCGAGCGCAGCGATTGCGCCACGCTGCGCTGGAAGATGTGCCCGGCCGCCTTGCCCAGATGGCCCTTCGCGGCTTCGGTCATGGCGTCGGCCACGGCCACGCCCACATGCATCAAGGTGCTGGTATCGCGATAGCAATTCTGGATGCAGGCGGTGCAGCGGTCGCGGCGATCCGGAATGGTGTCTAGATCGAACACCGAACCCAAGGGCTCGTGCCAGGCTTCGCAGCGCCAGATCTGCAAATTCCAATCCAGATAGAAATATTTGTGGCCGCCGACGCAGCCGATCAGCTGTGCTTCGCCGCGGGCCGAACGCTTGACGTCTTCCAGGGTCGCCGACGGGTTCATCACCGGAAATTTCGATTTCAGGGCCTTGATCGATTCCATCGCCGCGATCAGCTGATCCGGCGTGAAATCGACCAGATCGCAATCATCGCTATAGACCAGCGACGAAGACCCGAATGGCTCCTTGCGCGGATAGGAAAAGCTCACCGCATCGAAGCCCAGATCCTTCAAGAGGTCCGGCAGCTTCTCGAAATTCACCAGATGATTGACCGTGACCACCGAGATCGTGGTGACGCCATTGTCGCGCGCGATCTTCACGCCTTTGCGGATGCGCTCGCATACGCCCTTCAGGCCGCGATTTTCTTCGTGCTTGGCAACGGAATCGCTGTCCAGCGACACCAGCAATGTTCCAAGCCCCGCCTTGACGACGCGCTCGATCTTTTCGGGCAGCAGCCAGCCATTGGTGATCATCGCGGGTTGCAGCCCGGCTTCGCGCGCATCCGATACCATCAGATCGATCTTGGGATGCAGCAGCGGTTCGCCGCCCTGGTAATTGATGTAGCGCACGCCCCGGCGATGCAGGATGGTCATCGCTTCCTTGAGCTTGTCCCGATCGACCCAGCGCTTGTCCTTCACGATACCCTTGTCATGGGCATAGGAGCAGAAATTGCAGGTCGCGTTGCACAGGTTGGTGACGGAGACGTCGCAAACCGCCGGCACCAAACGGCTGGCCATTCCGCCGATCCCTGACGTCGCGGGCATTTGGTTGATCGCAAGCGGCATGTTCACAGGCGCGGCTCCACAAAGCGGGTGTTTTGCTAAACATTAAGCTTACGCAATACAGGCCGGGCAGGCAACCAACACCGCAAATTCTCGCCTTGGTGGCCGGAAAAGGGAGATCGCGGCGGGTTGCGAGGCTGGGAAGGCGCGGTTAGATGCAAGACGACGAACACATCGCAAGGACATTCGCATGACAGTCCGGACAACGGGAATTTTGCTCACCGCATTTCTCGCCACCTGCGCGTCAACGCCAGGCCTTGCGGCGGACGAAAGCGCTCGGGTCAAGGCCATCGTTGACGGGGCGGTCCGGCCGATGATGGAAAAGAACGGTATTCCCGGCATGGCGGTCGGCGTTGCGGCGGGCGGCAACACCTACACATTCGAATATGGCGTGGTGTCCAAGGAAACGCGCAAGCCGGTCACACCGTCCACGATGTTCGAGCTGGGATCGATCAGCAAGACTTTCACGGTCACGCTCGCGTCTTTGGCAGAGGTGAATGGCCAGCTCTCGCTGTCGGACAAGGTCAGCAAATATCTGCCCTCGATGCAGGGCAAGCCGTTCGGCGATGTCCGCCTGATGCATCTGGGCACGCACACGGCGGGCGGCTTTCCATTGCAGATCCCCGATGAGGTCAAGACCCAGGGTCAGCTGATGACCTATTTCGAAAACTGGAAGCCGATCTATAAAGCGGGCGCCGCCCGCACCTACGCCAATCCCAGCATCGGCATGCTGGGCGTGATCACCGCGCGCGCCATCGGCAAGGATTTCGCAACGGCGATGGAAGGCGAGATTTTTCCGGGCCTGGGTCTGACCAACACGTACATACATGTACCGAGCGCAAAGCTGGCCAATTATGCGCAGGGCTATACGCGCACCGATAAACCGGCTCGCATGACCGAAGCCATTCTCGCCACCGAAGCTTATGGCGTGAAATCCACCGCCACCGACATGATCCGGGTCGTGCGCGCCAACATGGCCATGATTTCGCTGGACGCAAAGCTGCAGCGAGCAATTGCCAACACGCATATCGGTTATTTCAAGGACGGTGCGATGACCCAGGATATGATCTGGGAGCAATATGACGACACCGCCGATCTGGCGACGCTGTTGAAAGGCAACTCCAACGACATGATCCGGCAGACTCCGGTGATGCAACTGACGCCGCCACTGAAGCCCCGGGCCGATGCCTGGATCAACAAGACCGGCTCGACCAACGGCTTCGGCGCCTATGTCGCCTTCATTCCGGAAAAGAAACTGGGCATCGCCATCCTGGCGAACAAGAATTACCCGAACGAGGATCGCGTTCGCATTGCGTATCAGGTATTCACGGGGCTCGGCCTGAAATAGGCGCGTGGCGCGTTGTCAACCCGTGCACGCGATCATCGTTCAGAATCTTTTTTGCATTCCGGGGACGGATAGTCGGCCTTTCTAATTGGAGACGGTATCAGGCGCTGATTTATCTTTGGGTAGGTTGCCAACTTTTCGGTGGCGGCGCCCATGTTCGGCGGCGCCACTTTTATGGCCCCAATGCCTTTCGGCGCGGCAAAGTTGCCGATGTAGACCACCTGGCCGGCCGGTGCGTCGAAACCGACCGTGCCCAAGCAAAACACGGTGACGTTATTCCCGCGCCCCAAACTGGTCACCGTTGAAGATGCGACGTATGAACCTGGCTCAACCTGGACAACATAGTATTCGGCAGACTTCATCGCTTCCCAGCCGTTTCCGTTCGAAACGTAGAAGTTGCGCTTGTCCAACGCGCCCGCAGAATCTACGCCTCGGAAACTCATCCCGACGGTTGCACCGCGCCAACCATCCAGGCCCTCCCAGCCAAACACGACAATCGCCTTGTTACTGGTGGGATCGAACGCCAGGTCCTTGTCCGCAGCGCCTGTGGAGCAAGCGGCCATGGCAAGTAGAGAAACGCTCATAACTATGGCTTTGAACACCGCACCGCTATTTGCCTGCATTCAATCACTCCTGTTCAACCATCAACCCTGCACCGACAGCTTGCGATACGACAATGCCTCGGCGATGTGCGGGCGCTGGATCTGTTCCGCGCCCGCCAGGTCCGCGATGGTGCGGGCGACGCGCAGGACGCGGGTATAGCCGCGCGCGGACAGTCGCATGCGCCCCGCCGCCTCGGTCAAAAGCTTGATGCCGGCCGCTTCCGGCGTGGCGACGCGGTCCAGCAATTCGCCTTCGGCTTCGGCATTGGTGCGGATCTTTGTGGCCTCGAAACGGGTGCGCTGAATATCGCGGGCGCGTGCAACTCTTGCCGCGACTTCGGCGCTGCCTTCCGCCGGCGGCGGCAAGGCAAGATCGCTGGCCAGCACGCCGGGCACTTCGACATGCAGATCGATGCGGTCGAACAGCGGCCCCGAAATGCGCGACTGGTAATCTGCGCCGCACTTGGGCGCGCGCGAACAGGCCTGCGCCGGATCGCTGAGATAGCCGCAGCGGCAGGGGTTCATCGCCGCCACCAATTGGAACCGCGCGGGATAGCGCACATGGGCATTGGCCCGCGCCACCACCGCTTCACCCGTTTCGATCGGTTGGCGCAGACTGTCCAATACGCCGCGTTGGAATTCCGGTAGCTCGTCCAGGAACAACACGCCCAGATGCGCCAGCGAGACTTCACCCGGTCTCACTTTCAGCCCACCGCCGACCAGCGCCGCCATCGACGCGGAATGATGCGGATTGCGGAAGGGGCGTTCGCGGCTGATGGTGCCGTCGGTCAACTCGCCCGCCAGCGACCGCACCATGGAAATTTCCAGTGCCTCGCGTGCATCCAGCGGCGGCAACAGGCCCGGCAACCGCTGCGCCAGCATCGACTTGCCCGCGCCCGGCGGCCCGATCATCAAAAGGTTATGTCCGCCCGCCGCCGTGATCTCCAGCGCGCGCTTGGCGCTTTCCTGCCCCTTCACGTCTTTCAGGTCGGGCACCGCGCGCATCGCGCCGGCGAGTTTTGGCTCCGGCGGCGTCAGCACCGACGCGCCCTTCATGTGATTGACCAATGCGATCAGCGACGGCGTCGCTAGAATGGTGAGATCGCCCGCCCATGCCGCTTCCGCCCCACAGGCCGCGGGGCAGATCAGCCCGCGTCCCGCCGTCGATGCCGCCAGCGCGGCAGGCAACACGCCCGCCACCGCCGTCACATGCGCATCGAGCGACAATTCCCCCAGCGCCACATAATTCGCCATCTCGCTGGCCGGCAGCACGCCCATCGCCGCCAGCAATCCCAGCGCGATAGGCAAATCGTAATGCGAGCCTTCCTTGGGCAGGTCTGCCGGCGCCAGGTTGACGGTGATGCGCTTGAACGGCAGTGCCAGGCCGATGGCGGCCAGCGCCGCGCGCACCCGCTCGCGGCTTTCCGCCACGGCCTTGTCGGCAAGCCCGACAATGTTGAATTGCCCGCCGCCGGAATCGCCGACATGCACCTGCACATCGACTTCCCGGGCTTCGACGCCCTGAAAGGCGACGGTGTAGATATGCGCGACAGTCATAAGATCCCCGGCCGACCCGGACATTAATGAGAATTATCGGGGCTGGCGAGTCGCACAACCCGGGCGGGTACCGCCTCTTTCAGTCTTCATCCTGAAAGATTTCCCGCTCGCCCAGCGGACCTTCGATCCCAGCATAGGCCCTGCAGCCTTCGATGAAAGTCTCGGAGGTGCCACGGCAGTCCATCGGATTGGCGATCTTGTGCGCCGACGCCCAGCTATAACCTTCCTGATGGCTGGTGCAGTCGCCGCTACAGGCATAGCCGTGAAACAGCAGCGGGCCGGGCGGCATTGCATTCTTCACCGGGCGTGGCGTGCCGGGCTTGGCGGCGGCGGGCTTGTTGGCTTGCGCGCCCATCACCGCGACAGGTGAGGCTGCAACCAGTGCAAGCGTGGTGAACAGGATCGCGGCGTTCTTCCAGGTCATGGTCAATCGCTCCCGAGCGCGTGAGGAAAACTCTGGTCGATGATCCGCCCGCCAAACGGGCCCTCGATCCCGGCAAAGGCCTTGCAGCCCTCGATGAAGGTCTCGGACGTGCCGTGGCAGTCATTGGGATTGCTGATCTGGTGCGCCGACGCCCAGCTATAGCCCTGCTGATGACTGAAGCAGTCGTCGGTGCAGGCATAACCGTGAAACAGAATCGGGTGCGCCGCCGCTGTCTTTACGGGCGCAGGCTTGGCTGCGGCGCTCGCTTGCGGAGCGGTGTTCTTAGGCGGCGCGGGCGAGCAGGCGCAAAGCCCGGCCAGGGCAACCAGAAGAGAGAGCCTGCTCCATCGCATGACCGGGTCACTCCATGCCGCGCGCGATTATTCTGCGGCCAAGAGTCGGGGAGTGTCTAGGGGCGGCCGGATCGCTCGCTGCCTTACCCTTTAACACTGGAGATGTAACGGTCGACCAACTGCGGCATCAGCAACAGGGGTACCGCGCCCGGCAGCAGCATCGCGTCGTGGAATTTGCGGATGTCGAATTTGGCGCCTAGGGCTTTCTGGGCCCGCTCGCGCTCTTTGAGGAATTCCAACTTGCCCAGCATGTAGCTGCAGGCCTGGCCCGGCCACACGCAATAGCGTTCGATCTCGGTGACGGCGACGGGCTCCGGATCGCCCAAGGTATCGACGAAATAAGCCAGCGCCTTTTCGCGGCTCCATTTCAGGCCATGCATGCCGCTGTCCACCACCAGGCGCACGCCCCGGAACATGGCGTCTTTCAGTTGCCCGATCTGGCCCATGGGATCGTCGGCATACATGCCCATCTCCACCGCCACCTGCTCGGCATAAAGCGCCCAACCTTCCGAATAGGCGGAAAAATCGATCATCTTGCGCAGCAAGGGGATGCTCGCTTCGTTCTGCATCGCCAATTGCAGATGATGGCCGGGAATGGCCTCGTGATAGGTGAGCGTGGGCAGGACCCAGCGCGCCGTTTCAGCGGTGTCGCGCAGATTGATCCAGTAGATGCCAGGCCGCTTCCCATCCAGCGATGGCGGATAGTAATAGCCGCCGGGCTGCGACGCCTCGATGGTCTTGGGCACCCGCTTGATCATCACATCGGCCTTGGGAAGGGTGCCGAAATATTGCGGCAGCTTGGCTCTGATGACCTTCACCTTGGCATTGAGATCGGCGATCAGCTTTTCCTTGGCCGCATCGGTGTTGGCATAGAGATATTTCGGGTCCTTGTTCATGGCGGCGAGCCTTGCGCCCACGCTGCCCTGGGTCATGCCATGGCTTTTCATGATCGCATCGATCTTGGCGGTATGGTCGGCGACCACTTCAAGGCCCAGTTTGTGGATCTCTTCCGGACTGTCCTTGGTGGTGGCCCAGTAAGTGAGCGACGCGCGGTAATAGTCCGCGCCCTTGGGCAGCCGCCAGATGCCCGCATCGTGCGTGGCTTTCTTCTGCATCTGCTGCACAAGCGCGATCTGCCGGTCCAGCGCCGGATAGACCTTGTCGCGGATCACTTTGGCGGCGTCGCCGCTCCAATCGCCCGCGATGTGTTTTTCCGCCGCCCGCCGTGCCAGCGAGGTCGTCAGCGAAGATTTTTCCGGCTGCGGCGCGCGCAGCCCGTTCATGGTCGCGAGTGTCTTGGTGAGCGCGAAATCGGGCGGCACCACGCCCATCGCCATGTCGCGGCGCGCCACTTCGATCTCCTGGTCCATCGCTATGGCAAAGGCGCCGAGCCGCGCGAGATAAGCATCGGCGTCGGCCTTGGTCTCTATGCTGTGCTGGGTGTCCAGGAAGGCCGGGGTGTTGCAGTAATTGCCCGTCAGCTGGCTGATGACATAAGGCATGCCGGCACTGGTCGGGCCGTAATCGAATTCTTTATCCGCGGCGTCGGCGGCGGCGCGGCTGGTCATCACCACGTCGTAATTCAGCCGGTCCATGCCGCTGATCGAACCTGTATCGAACGCCTTGAGCCGCGCCAGTTGGCTGGCGGTCAGGGCTTTAGCCTTGGCAATGCCGGCCAGCGAAGCGTCGTCGAGTTGGCTTTTCTGGACAGCGCGCTTGCCCGTATCCAAGCCCAGGCTGGTGGCGAAGGTGGGGGACAGGTCCAGCGCTTCTTGCGCGAACTGGTCGAAAAGCGCGTTCAAGGCGCCAGGGTCTTTGGCGGGCGCGGCGAGGGCGGGCAGGCCGGTCAAGGCAATGGCGGCGACGCCCGTCTTCAATGCGGTACGGCGGTTGAACATGGGTGAGACCCCTGAATTGTCTCGCCCCCCCGCGCGCAATATAATTTCAACGCCCGATAGCAGCAAGTCGGGGCACGCGTGAAACTTCTGTCAGAAGATGGGAAGGGATGCGTGGCCGGGCGTTCCCTGTTTTCCAGGTTCACCGGACCTGACGTGTCACAGGCAAACTACTCTGGCGCGACGGTGACTTTGATGCCGTCGGTGGTTTCGCTGCAGATGATCTGGCACGACAGCCGCGAATTGGGTTCGACCGCCAGCGCCATGTCCAGCATGTCGATTTCCGATTCCGACGGCGCGGCCAGCTTTTCGTACCAGCCTTCATTCACGTAGACATGGCAGGTGGCGCAGGCGCATGCCCCGCCGCATTCCGCCGCGATGTCCAGCCCGCCGTCACGCAGAATTTCCATCACGCTCCAGCCGTCACGGCCTTCCAGCGTGTGTTCCTTGCCCTGGCGATCAACAGCGACGATCTTCACGAGACACCCAATTTCTTCTGCAGGTTGGACGAGGAGGTTGTGTATTGGAAGCGCAGCTTCTCGTTCGGCCTGGCGATGTGGAATGCAGCCTGCGCCATCAGCGCCGCTTCATGGAAGCCGGACAATATCAATTTCAGCTTGCCCGTATAGGTGTTGATGTCGCCGATGGCGAAGATGCCGGGGGTCTGGCTCTCGAACCGCGCCGTGTCCACCGGGATCAGGTTTTCATGCAGGTTGATGCCGAATTCGGCGATGGGGCCCAGCTTGATGGTCAGGCCGAAGAAGGGAAGGAACGTGTCGGCTTCGTGATGCCATTCGCTCTTGTCGGCGCCCGCCAGGGTCACGCCCGAAAGCTTGCCGGTCTCGCCATGCAGCGCCTTGACGCTGGCGACATGGAATTTGACCTTGCCCGCCGCTTCCAGCTCGCGCATCTGGTTGACGCTGTGCTGGGCGGCGCGGAAGCCGTCGCGGTGATGCACCAGGGTCAATGACTTGGCCAGCGGCGCCAGATTGATGGTCCAGTCCAGCGCGCTATCGCCGCCGCCCGCGATCAGGATGTTCTTGCCGCGGAAGGTCTCCATCTTGCGCACGGCGTAATGCACGCCCACGCCATCGCCGGTATTCTCGAAGCCTTCGATGCCCGGCACCGGCGGGCGCTTGGGCACGAACGAACCCGCGCCAGCCGCGACCACCACGACATGCGCAATCAATTGCGTGCCCGCATCGGTGGAGAGTTTCCAGCGGCCGTCGGGCAGCTTTTCCAGCGCCGTCGCCATCTCGTTGAAATGGAATTGCGGGTCGAACGGCTTGACCTGTTCCAGAAGACGATTGGTCAGTTCCTGGCCGGTGACGATGGGCAGGCCGGGAATGTCGTAAATCGGTTTTTCCGGATAGAGCTCGGTGCATTGTCCGCCCGGCCGGTCGAGAATGTCGACCAGATGACATTTGAGATCCAGGAGCCCCAGTTCGAACACCGCGAACAGGCCGATGGGGCCCGCACCGATAATGGCGACATCTGTTTCAATCGGGGTCATCATTTTGTCCAAGGCGCGTATTCCACACCTAACTTCATGTAATGGTTGGGAAAACGTCGTTCTTATATGTAAAAATAAGGATGCCAACAACCCCTGTGGCAGTCAGAGGTGCGATGCACAATGCCGCGCCTGGCTTTTCTATTAGAGTACACCGGCTTTCTTCCCCCGCGCGGCGAAGCCGCTGGTGGGGGAAGATGTCTGCTAGCGGGCTTGCCCGCGTGGCAGACAGATGGGGGAAAACTAAGCCGCCAGATAGGCGGCGATAAAAGCGTGAACCGTCTGTGCTTCGCGCTCCAGCTTCTCGATTGCGGCCTTGGCTCTTGCGGCATCGGCGGGGTCCACGGGTTCGGCCTTGGCCGCCGCATCGCCCATCCCGAAGGCTCCGACGCCGCGCGCCGCGCCTTTGATGGTGTGGGCGATTTCGCGCCAGCGCTTGCGGTCGCGGCTGGCCAGCAGCGCGTTCAGCTCCTCCACCATGCTGGTGACTTGGCCGTCGAACAGCTGCAGGATTTCCCCGTTCAGGTCTTTTTCGCCGCCGGTGTATTTGGCCAGATGCTCCAGATCGATCGCGCTCGCGGCCATAATCGTCATCCCTGTGGGATAATCAGCCTGACCGGCGCAAGGCTAACGGCCCGTTAACGCCCCGGGCTTAGCCTTCCCGGCATCACGCCTTTGCGGTAACGTGCCCGGACAGGGGATCACAGGCCGATGGTAAGAAACTTCGAGCAAAATCAGCCAGTTGTGTTTGAACCCGCCGAAGCTGGCGGGGAAACGCCCCCATTGCGGGAGGAAGCCCGCCCCGCGCCCCGGCGCCCGGCGACCAGCCGGTTCGGCACCCGGGCGATGGCCTTTGCCGTTGTCGCGTCCGTCTTCTGGGTCGGCGTCTGGTGCGCCTATCTGTGGGGCTATTTCGGGGCCCAGGGCCTTCGCGCGCTCCAGCTCCAGCAGGTTGCCCTGTTCGGCGCCGCCATTCTTTTTCCGCCGCTGTTGTTCATCGCCGTCGCGGGGGCGTTCGGTCTGGCCCATCGCATGGGCCGCATGGCCGAGGCGCTGCAGGGCGCTACGGAAAATCTTTTCGTCACCGATGACAGTATTTCGCGCAGCGCCGCGCGCCTCAGCCGGGCCGTGCGGCATGAACTGGACGCGTTGAACGCGGGTCTCGATGGCGCTTATGGGCGCCTCAGGGCGCTGGAAGGCGCGCTGGAAAACCAGATCGCGGCGATGGACGAAGCCGGTGCACGGGCCGAAGTGCGGGGTGAAGCGATCGCCGCGCGCCTCAGCCAGGAGCGCCAGCGCCTGGAAACGACGTCGGAAAATCTGTCCGAAGCCGCATCGCGCGTCACCGAAACCTTGGCAGGCCGCGGCGCGCAAATGAAATCCGCCATCGAAGCGGCCGAAGGCACGCTCAAGATGGCGGCGCAATCCTTGGACGTGCAGGCCGCAGGTTTCCGCGCCGCCGCGCAGATCGCCGCCGAGGCCCCGCATGCCGCTGCCGTCGAACTCGACAATCAGGCCAAGAAGATCGAATCGGTTTCCGACGCGGCGCTTCAGCGCGCCGAATTCGTTCTGGCGCGTCAGGAAAAACATCGCGCCGCGATGTCCGAAATGCTGACCAAGCTGAAAGACGAAGGCGACCAGTTTGAAGCGGCCCTGACGCAGCAGCGCGGTGCGATGGAAGCCACGGTCGGGGCGCTGAGCGGCGAAGCCCATCGTTTCGAAACCATCACCGGCGAGGCCGAAAAGCACCTGGAAGGCATCATGTCGAATGCGGCGCAACGCGCGTCCCAGCTGACATCGGCCTTCTCCCTGGAAGCCGAGCGGCTGAAACAGACCTCCGATGAAGCCAACACGGTATTGACCGCTCTGGTGTCGACCCTGCGCGATGCCGGCAGCGGCGCGCAGACCTTGATCGGCGAAAGCGCGGCCCAGGCCAAGCATGACGCCACCGCCCTGGTCGGCGAAGCGATGGCGGAATGCGAGCGCCTGTTGCGCGTCGCGGGCGAGATGAGCGCCGAGGCGACCAAGATTCGTGAAAACCTGGCCTCGACGATCGAAGAAGTGGAGCGGCATCTCTCGCGGTTGCCGACCGTTGCCCAGAGCGAAGTACAGCGCATCCGCCAGATGGTGCAGTCCGAAACCAACGAGATGCTGGATCTGTCGGCGCGCACGATTTCCACGATTCAGACCCGCAATGCTCAGGGCCGCGTCCAGCAGCAGCAAATGCCTTCGTCGCCCGGCACCGCGCTCGTCCTCTCAACGGAGAGCGACGGACTTAAGGGCCTGGCGCGCAAGATCACCCAGCGCCCGAAGAGGAATACCGATCTGCGCGGCAACGACCGGGTCGCCGATGCCAAGACCTGGGAGATGAAAACCCTGCTGGCGGCGGTGGAAAACAGCGAGCCGTCGCCGCCCGTGCGCGATGTGGGCAGCGTATCGACCTCGGCGATGGGCGCGCTGCAACTGGCGTTGGCCGACATGGCGGTGGATCTGGAAGCGATCGGATCGGAATCCGCCCCCGGCAACGAAGATTGGAAACGTTATCTGGCGGGCGACCGCGCGGTCTTCGCACGCAAGCTTGCCAGTGCCATCGACGACGGCGCGATCGATCGCATCACCACGCTCTATCGCGAAGACGAACGCTTCCACGACGCGGCGGATTCCTATCTGAACGAGTTCGAAGCGTTGCTGGTGCGTTCGCGCGAGAATGATCCGGGCGGGCTTCTGACCTCGTCCATTCTTTCGGCAGACACAGGCAAGATCTATCTCGCCATCGCTTATGCGCTCGGCCGCCTGTAAGGCCCTCGTCCGTCGCTAAGCGCTGCAAGTGAATTAAAGAGCCCTGTTGTCATCCCCGGCGAGCATTGTCTGCATCGTAGGCAATGCGAGGGAAGGGGATCCAGGTCCCGCCATTACTACATGGTTTTGCCACCTGGATCGTTTGTACGCTGACGCTACAAACTCCCTCGTACTCGCTTTCGCTCGTGCTCGCCGGGGATGACAACAAGGGAATTCCTAAAGACGCCGCAACCTTGCCGCATAAAAGCCGTCCATCCCACCCAGCTCAGCCAGATGGCAGGGCAAGGTGCGCAGATCGCCGTCCGCTGTGATCCATTCGCCATGCCCGAACAATTCATCGGCGGTGACCGGCTGGCGCGCGAATTCCGGGTGCGTCGCCAGGAATGCGTCGATCTGCTCTTCGCCCTCTTCGCGTTCTAGCGAACAGACGGCAAACACCAGCAGGCCACCCGGCTCGACCATTGCGGCGGCGCTTTCCAGCAGGTCATAGGCCAACGCCGTTTGTGCGGTGATATCCGCGGCGCTCTTGATCCAGGGCAGATCGGGATGGCGGCGAATGGTGCCCGTGGCCGTGCAGGGCGCGTCCAGCAGAACCAGCGGTGCGGTGCCTTCAAAGTCACGCGCATCGCTTTCAACCACTTCCGCCTGCAATTGCAGACGTGCCAGATTTTCGCGAATACGGATCGCGCGGGGGAGATCAAGCTCCACCGATGTCACCTCCGCGCCGCGCGCCGAAAGCTGCAACGTCTTGCCGCCTGGCGCCGCGCACAGATCGATCACGCGCTTGCCCGCCACGTCGCCCAGCAGGATCACCGGCAATGTCGCGGCAGCATCCTGCACCCACCATCCGCCTTCGGTGAAACCGGGCAGATCCTCGACGCGGTTTTCGGCAGACACCCGGCGCGACAGGCCGAACAAAGGCTGGCTCTCGGGAAAAACAACGCCTTCGCTTTTCAACGTGATGTCCAGCGGCGCTTCCCGTGTATGGGCATCGGCAATCGCGCGCGCGACATTGTTCCCGTACTGCGCGCTCCAACGCGACCACAGCCAGTCCGGCGTGTTGAGGCGTGTCGTATCCCGTCCACTGCGCACGCTTTCGCCTTCGCGCGCCATCCGGCGCAGAACGGCGTTGATCAGCGACTTGAAATGCACCGCCTTGTTGTCGGCGGCGGCGAGATTGTTCGCGGCATCGACGGCGGCATGGGCCGCGCCTTTCAGGATCAGAAGTTCGCAGGCGCCAAGAAGAAGAATTTCCATCGTCGGCCCCGCCTTGTGCGGCGCCAGCGGCTTGGGCACGAAATGCCGGATGGTGGCATCCAGCGAACCGAAATGCCGCAGGCTCTGGCTGGCGAGGGCCCGCGCGAAACCTGCATCGCGGGGCGGCAGGTTTTTCAATGCATCGAGCTGCGTGTCCAGCGGACGGCGCTGGCGCAGTACCTGGGACAGAATGGTAAGCGCGGCCTTGCGCGCAGCCAGCCCTGCGCGATCCGCTGCAACACTACTCATCCCCAGGGACCGGCGGTCGGACGCTCGGACACACCGGCCATGGCCCGAAGCCGCGCGATGCGCTCTTCGGTGGAAGGATGGCTGGCGAACAATCCGCTCAATCCGCCATGCAGCGGATTGATGATGAACATATGCGCCGTGGCGGGATTGGCATCGGCGGGTGCGTTCAAGGTCTTGCGCGCGGATTGGTCGATCTGCGCCAGCGCGTCGGCCAGCCACAGGGGACGACCCGTCAGCTCGGCACCGGCCTTGTCGGCCTCGAATTCGCGCGAGCGGGAAATCGCCGCCTGCACCAGCATCGCGGCGACGGGCGCCAGCATCGTGACCAGCAGCACGCCGACCAAGCCCAGGGGATTGCGGCGGTCGCCCATGAAGAACGCGAAATTCGCCAGCATGCCGATGGCGCCCGCGATCACGGCCGTGATGGTCATGGTGAGGGTGTCGCGGTTTCTCACATGCCCCAACTCATGGGCGATCACGCCGGCCAGCTCTTCCTTGCTGACGGTGGTGAGCAGGCCGCTGGTGACGCAGACGGCGGCATGCGCCGGGTCGCGGCCGGTGGCGAAGGCGTTGGGTTGCGGATTCTCCGTGATGTAGACCTTGGGCATGGGCAGGCGCGCCTGGCCCGCCAGCCGTTCCACAATGTGAAACAGGTCGGGGGCGCTGTTCGCGTCCACCTGCTTTGCCCCATACATGGACAGCAGCATCTTGTCGGAGTTCCAGTAGGCCAGCAGGTTCATGCCCGCCGCGATGACAAAGGCTATCACCATGCCGGGGCCACCGCCGATCAGCGCTCCGACGACCAGGAAAAGCCCGGTCATCAGCGACATCAGGAGGGCGGTCTTGAACAGGTTCATTCTTTGAATATCCGCAAGCGCAATCGGAAAAGTGTGCAGCGGTTTTCCGTAAATTGCGCGACAAAACAAAGAGCTAGAGTGAAACCCCGCTTCTTTGAAGCGGAGTTTCACTCTAGCGACAACAGTGATGTATGCTCTGTTGCGACAGGGTCAAGCGCTTATGGACACGCCGAAAAAAGCTTCATCGCCGGAAGAGATCGCCACCCGCCTGGCCGAGGCCGCCAAACGGGCCAATGCGGAAGCCGAGGTCCGCCGGGCCGCCGCCAAGCCGTTGAACCTGCCGCCGGAGCGGGGAGGGCCCAAGGGCCTGGAACCCACCCGCTATGGCGATTGGGAGAAAAAAGGCCTGATTTCCGACTTTTAGGAGCGCGGCCCCGCGAAGTGTGAAGCGGTTCGCGTCAGGCCGCGCGACCGAACTAGTGTGCTTGATCGGGGCTGGGCCAAGGTCCATGTAGAGTTTGCCAACCAGGACACCGGCCATGTTTATCCAGACCGAAGCGACACCCAATCCCGCCACCCTGAAATTCCTGCCCGGACAGAGCGTGATGGGCGAAGGCGCTGTCGCCGATTTTCCGTCCGCCGAACAGGCTGCCCGCTCGCCCCTGGCGCGAGCCCTGTTCCAGACCCCGGATGTGTCGCGGGTCTTCTTCGGCTCCGACTTCATTTCCATCACCAAGCGCGACGGCGACTGGAAGCACCTGAAGCCCGCTTTGCTGGGCGTCATCATGGAGCATTTCACCCGCGGCCTGCCCCTGATCGAAGGCAGCGTAGAGGAAGTGGACGAAAACCATTATGGCGAAGGCGGCGATCCGGAAGTGATCGCGCAGATCAAGGAACTGATCGACACCCGCGTGCGTCCGGCTGTGGCCCAGGACGGCGGCGACATCATCTTCAAAGGCTTCGACGGCGCCACCGGCATCGTCGCGCTGCATCTGCAGGGATCCTGCGCCGGCTGTCCCTCCTCGACCATGACCTTGCGCAATGGCATCGAGAACATGCTGCGCCATTATGTGCCGGAAGTGACCGCGGTCGAAGCGGTCTGATTTTTATTTCCAGCCGGAGTTCGCCATGACATCCCACGCGGTCAGCGATGAAGCGCTCGATATTATTTTTCGGGACGCCCACACCCAGAACAAATGGCAAGACAAGCCGGTCTCCAACACGCACCTGATGGCGGTCTATGATCTGATGCGCTGGGGCCCGACCTCCGCCAATGCGTCGCCCGCGCGGTTTTATTTTCTCACCACCCATGCCGCGAAGGAGCGGCTCAAGCCGCATCTCAGTCCCGGCAACCGCGACAAGACCATGGTGGCCCCGGCCATCGCCATCATCGGCATGGATCTGGATTTTCCCGAACATTTTCCGCGCCTGTTTCCCAACAATCCCAAGATGAAGGACGGTTTCGCGGGCAAGGAAGAATTCACCAAGACCTTCGCCTTGCGCAATTCCAGCCTGCAAGGGGCCTATTTCATCATCGCCGCGCGCGCACTGGGCCTGGATTGCGGGCCGATGTCCGGCTTCGACAATGACGGCGTGGACAAGGAATTCTTTCTCGGCACCAACATCAAATCCAATTTCGTCTGCGCGGTTGGTCACGGCGATCCGGCGGGCGTGTTTCCCCGCAATCCCCGTCTCAGCTTCGACGAAGCATGCAGAATTCTCTGAGCGTCGGCGCGAGCCGGAGCGATAGACAAAGAGCGTTCGCGTGAGCGAGAGCGGCCATAATAAACTGCTACTGGCAGTCGATACGGCGCTGGGTGCCTGCTCGGTCGCGGTCTTGGACGGCGATACCGTTCTGGCGCATCAATTTGTTGAAATGACGCGCGGCCATGCCGAAGCGCTGGCGCCGATGGTCGAAGATACCATGCGGCAGGCCGGTGTCAGCTTCAGCGCGCTCGACCGGCTTGCCGTCACCACCGGGCCCGGCACCTTTACGGGGCAGCGCGTCGGCTTGGCCTTCATGCGCGGATTGCGCGTGGGCCTGAAGAAGCCGCTGATCGGTGTGACGACATTGGAAGCGATGGCCGCCGCCACCGAAAGAAAGCGTGCCGCCGCCATCCACGACGCCAAGCGCGACGAGGCGTATCTGTCTTTATGGGAAAATGGCGCGATCATCCTTGAACCGGTGGTCATGCCGTTCGCGGACGCGATTGCGCGCATTCGTGCGTTCGGTTCCTGCGCCCTTTGCGGCACCGGCGCGGCCCTGGCAGGCGCGGCCTTGGGCAGCGCGTTTGCGGTGACGGACATCCGCCAACCCGATGCGCTGTGGGTAGCGCGGCTGGCGATCGCCCGCCCGGTTCCGCATCTGCCGCCAGCGCCGCTGTATCTGCGCGCGCCCGACGCGAAGCTTCCCGGGAGCATCGGCCAGGAAAAGTGTGAAGCGGTTTTCCGTCCGGCCGTGCGACCAAACACATGAAACCGTCTCTGTTCGATTCGGCAAGCGGGGATTTCGCGGCGCTCGCTTCATTGCATGCGACGTCGTTTCCCGAATCCTGGAGCGCGAGCGCCATTCGCGAACTGTTCGCAGGTTCGGGTGTCTTCGCCTACCATCTTCCCGATGGCTTCATTCTCGCCCGGGCGGTGGGCGACGAAGCGGAGATTCTCACTTTGGCGGTGACGCCGCGCGCGCGCAGGCGAGGGTTTGGCCGCCTGCTGATCCGGGCGGCGGCGCACCACGCCCAGAAACGGGGCGTGCACAGCCTGTTCCTGGAAGTCTCGGCGGACAATATCGCGGCCCACACGCTCTATCAGGGTCAGGGGTTCATCGCGGTGGGCCGGCGTAAGGCCTATTACGGGCTCCAGGACGCGGACGTCCTTAAAGTCATGCTGCCGCTTCCGAATTCCGAAGATTTCGCCTAACCTTAGGCCGCAACAATCGCTCACGGGGATATTAGGTGACGCGGATCGAAAAACTCTGCGTCGACAAGGGTCTGCGGATGACCGAGCAGCGCCGCATCATTGCGCGTGTGCTGTCGGGTGCGGGAGATCATCCCGATGCCGAGGAGCTTTATCGGCGTGCCGCTGCACTGGACCCCCACATCTCAATTGCCACCGTCTATCGCACGGTCAAGCTGTTCGAGGATGCCGGCATTTTGGAGCGGCATGATTTCCGCGACGGCCGCGCCCGCTACGAAGAGACGCCGGAAAATCATCACGATCATCTGATCGATGTGCAGACCGGCAGTGTGATCGAATTTCGCAACGAGGATATCGAGAAGCTGCAGCGCCGCGTCGCGGAAGAACTCGGTTTCGAATTGGTCGATCATCGCTTGGAGCTTTACGGCGTGCCCAAGGGCAAGCCGAAAGTATGATTTCCCCCTCCGCCCTGCGCTGGCTCGAGAGCCAGCTACGGCGTTGGATTTGCCTGATTGCAAACCCAACCCCACCGCCAGCGCGCTCCGCGCGCGCAGGGGAGGCGGGCCTGTGAACGCTGTGGGATCGCTTTTCTAATGCCCACTGTTCGTGCTGCGGCGATTCTGACGATTTTTCTTATCGTCACCGCGATCCTGATGCCCTGGCAGTGGCTGCTGCTGACCTTGGGCCTTCCGTCGCGCCGCACGTTTCCGCATCGCTATCACCGCTTTGTCGCATGGCTATTCGGCATTCACATTCGCGTGCAGGGGACGCCGCCGTCTAAAGCGACGTTGCTGGTGGCCAATCATTCCAGCTGGCTGGATATCGTGATCTTCTCGGCGGCGGCGCCGCTTTCCTTCATCGCCAAATCCGAAGTGAACAGCTGGCCCTTCTTTGGCACCCTGGCGCGGCTGCAGCGCACGGTGTTCGTGACCCGCACCCGGCGCAGCGAG
Source organism: Pseudomonadota bacterium (assembly GCA_040389405.1). Taxonomy (GTDB): domain Bacteria; phylum Pseudomonadota; class Alphaproteobacteria; order Micropepsales; family Micropepsaceae; genus Rhizomicrobium. Next base: position 256,040 of record JAZJZY010000004.1, read on the forward strand.
ACCGGCGTGGCACGCGACGCCATCGCCCAGCGGCTGGCCGAAGGCGATGTCCTGGTGCTTTTTCCGGAAGGCACCTCGAATGACGGCAATTGCGTGCTGCCCTTCAAGAGCGCGCTTCTGTCGGCGGCCGATACGGTGCTGGCCGATGGCACCAAAGTGCCGGTGCAGCCGGTTTCGACCGCCTATGTCGCGCGCCAGGGCATCCCGATGGGGCGGGAAAATCGCCCGCTCTATGCCTGGTATGGCGATATGGAGCTGGTGCCGCATCTGTGGGAGGCCCTGAAAGCCGGTCCGCTGGACGTGGTGGTGCAGTTCCACCCGCCTTTGCCGCCCATGGATCGCAAGGAACTTGCCAAAATCGCCTGGGAAACCGTGCGCAAAGGCCAGGCGGCTGCGCTAGCTGGGATTTCCGCTATATGATATTGCCCCGCACCCGATGAAAAAGCTCTTCATCAAGACCTATGGCTGCCAGATGAACGCCTATGACTCGGCGCGCATGGCGGACCTGCTTGCGCCTCTGGGTTACACCGGCACCCAGACGCCGGAGGACGCCGACATGGTGATCCTCAACACCTGTCACATTCGCGAGCGGGCGGTGGAGAAGGTCTATTCCGAACTGGGCCGCATCCGGAAGCTGAAGGACGGCAAGGGCGGTCGCATGCTGGTGGCGGTGGCGGGCTGCACCGCACAGGCCGAAGGCGAAGAGATCATCGCCCGCGAGCCGGCGGTGGATCTGGTGGTGGGCCCGCAATCCTATCATCGCCTGCCCGAGATGATCGCGCGCCTGGCGCGCGGCGCGGGCGAGCGGGTGCAGGCTGACTTTCCCGCGCTGGAAAAATTCGACGCGCTGCCGCAATCCGTGTCGGACACCGGTGTCAGCGCCTTTCTCACCGTGCAGGAAGGCTGCGACAAATTCTGCACCTTCTGCGTGGTGCCCTATACGCGCGGGCCGGAACATTCGCGGCCACCGGAAAAAATCATCGCCGAAGCGCGCTCGCTGTCCGCGCGGGGCGCCCGCGAGATCATTCTCTTGGGCCAGAACGTCAACGCCTATCGCGGCACGGATGCGGGCGGCAAAAGCTGGTCCCTGGCGCGGCTGATCGAGGCAATGGCCGGTATCGAAGATGTGCTGCGCATCCGCTACATGACCAGCCATCCCCGCGACATGGGCGACGATCTGATCCAGGCCCATGGCGATACCGAAAAGCTGATGCCCTTCCTGCACCTGCCGGTGCAGTCCGGCTCGGACAATGTGCTGGCGGCGATGAACCGCCAGCATACGGCGGACGAGTATCGCGAACTGATTGCCCGCATCCGCAAGAGCCGGCCCGACATCGCTTTCTCGTCCGATTTCATCGTCGGGTATCCCGGCGAGAGCGACGCGGATTTCGAGGCCACCTTGCAATTGGTGCGCGACATCGAATATGCGCAATGCTTCTCGTTCAAATACAGCGCGCGTCCCGGCACGCCTGCCGCAGCGGCCAAGAAGCAGATCGCCGAGACCGTGAAGAGCGCGCGGCTGGACATATTGCAGAAACTTCTTTTGTCGCAGCAGGACGCAGCGAACAAGGCCGCAATCGGCAAGACCCTGGACGTGTTGTTCGAAAAGCCCGGCCGGGGCGCGGCGCAAATTGTCGGCCGCACACCGCATCTCAACCCCGTGCATGTCGAAGCGCCATTAGCGATGATCGGCACGGTCCATCCCGTGCGGATCGAGGCGCTGACCGCCAACAGCCTGAAAGGCAGCCTGGTTTGAATTCGCGCTCCAAATCCATGCCCCGCAAGGCCCAGGCCGAGCAACTCACTTTGGAATTCGACGACAACAAATTGTTGGCGGCGCTGACCGGCCCGCATCAGAAGCATTTCGCGCGGCTGGAACAGCGTCTCTCGGTACTGATCACCCAGCGCGGCAATCTGGTCGCCATCGCTGGCACCGCGGACACACGCGCGCGCGCCTCTATGATCCTGAAGTCGCTCTATGCGCGGCTGGAAGCGGGCGAAAGCATAACCTTGGCGGAAGTCGATGCGGAAATCCGCTTCACCGATCCCGATGCCAACAACAAGCGTGCCTCCAGCGAAGGTTCGATCCGCACCGCCGGCTCGCGCATCACCCGCCCACGCAGTCCCGCCCAAAGCGCATATCTGGATCTGATGCGGGAGCATCCGCTGGTGTTCGGCGTCGGTCCCGCCGGTACCGGCAAAACGTATCTCGCCGCCGCATTCGCCGCCCATATGCTGCATCAGCGCCGGGTCGAGCGATTGATCCTGTCGCGTCCCGCCTTGGAAGCGGGCGAGCGGCTGGGCTTTCTGCCGGGCGATCTGAAGGAAAAAATCGATCCCTATCTGCGACCGCTCTATGACGCGTTGTTCGATGTGCTGGGTGATCAGACCACGCGGTTGATCGAGCAGGGCGTAATCGAAGTGGCGCCTTTGGCCTTCATGCGCGGCCGCACGCTCACCCGCGCCTTCGTCATCCTGGATGAAGCGCAGAACACCACGTCGGCCCAGATGAAGATGATGCTGACCCGCCTGGGCGAGGACAGCCAGATGGTGGTGACCGGCGATCCGTCACAATCCGACCTTCCGGGCAGTGTCGCGTCGGGCCTCAATGAGGCGCTTTCCTTCCTGGAAGGCGTGGAAGGCGTGGGCATTTGCCGGTTCGCGGAAGGCGATGTGGTGCGCCATCCTCTCGTCAGGCGCGTCGTCGCTGCTTATACTGCGCACGGAAAATGACTGCCTCAAGGCTTCAACAAGGCATTCTGGTCGTGGTGGACGATCCTGGCTGGCGCAAGATCCGGGGGCTTTTGCCCCGGCTGAAGCGCGCCGCCGCGGCGGCGGG
>JAZJZY010000004.1:258888-330823 GCA_040389405.1 Pseudomonadota bacterium
AAAAGGCCGCGAAATTTCGCGGCGCGTCCACTCTCACCATTCTCCTGTCCAAGGACAGCAAGCTCAAAAGCCTCAACCGGGATTTTCGCGGCAAGGACAAGTCCACCAACGTCCTGTCCTTTCCCGCCGCGCCGAACAAAGACGGTTATCGCGGCGACATCGCGCTGGCGCTGGGTGTCATCCGGCGCGAGGCCAAGCTCGCGGGCAAGAGCCTGCCCGATCACGCCGCTCATCTGGTGGTGCATGGCGTGCTGCATCTGGCCGGTCACGATCATGAGCGTGCCCGCGACGCCAAAAAAATGGAAAAACTGGAAATCGACATTCTGCAAAGCCTCGGCATCGCCAATCCGTATGAGATGGCGCCATGAGCGATACCACCACCAACGCGCAGCCGATCCTCAAGCGCCTGATGCAGCGCCTGCGGGGCGAGACCGCATCCAGCGCCGCGATGCGCGAAAGCCTGGAAGAGGTGATCGAGGAAAGCGAGCGCAAGGAGCCGGCCTTGTCGCAGCAGGAGCGGGTGATGCTCGCCAACCTGCTGGGCTTTGGCGAATTGAAGGTTTCCGATGTGATGGTGCCGCGCGCCCAGATCCTGGCGGTGGACGAAGACACGCCGATGTCGGAGCTGGTGGCGTTGTTTCGCGACGCCAAACATTCGCGCCTGCCGGTCTATCGCGAGACCTTGGATGATCCCACCGGTCTGGTGCATGTGAAAGACGTTCTGACCTTGCTGGAGCCGGATGGCGCGGGCGGCTATCGCCCGGTGCCGTCGTCCATTGCCCGCCTCAAGCGTCCGATCCTGTTTGCGCCGCCCTCGATGCGGGCGCTGGATCTGCTGCTCAAGATGCAGGCCAGTCATACGCATCTGGCGCTGGTGATCGACGAGTATGGCGGCACCGATGGTCTGGTCTCGATCGAGGACATCATCGAAGAGATTGTGGGCGATATCGCTGACGAGCATGACGAGGAAACCCCGCCTCTGATGCGCGAAGGCGAAGACTTCATCGCCGACGCCCGGCTGGAGCTGGAAGATTTCAAGACCGAGACCGGCATCGATCTGGCCACGCCGGAAACCGATGTGGATGTCGATTCGCTGGGCGGGTTGGTGGTGTGGCTGCTGGGACGGGTGCCGCAACGCGGTGAAATCGTCGCCCATCCGGCCGGCTATGAATTCGAAGTGCTGGAAGCCGATCCGCGCAAGGTCAAGCGCCTGCGCATCCGCCGCGGCGAACATCTTCCGTCCGCATGATGGGTTGGTTCGAGCGCCAGGGCGTTGTCATTCGCGGCCTGACGGGATGGCGGCGCTTTCTTCTGGCGCTGTTTGCCGGTGCCGGTTCGGCGCTGGGTTTCGCGCCCGTGAATTTCTTTCCCGCGCTGCTGTTGGGTTTCGCCATTCTGGTGCTGCTGCTGGATGGCGCCGAACAAAGCCCGCACCCGTTCCGCAAGGCGGCGGTGGCGGGTTGGGCGTTTGCCTTCGGGCAATATCTCGTCGGCTGGCACTGGATCGGCTACGCCTTCATGGTCGATCCGTCGGCGCATCTGTGGCAGATGCCGTTCGCCATCGTGATCCTCAGCGCGGGCCTGGCGCTCTATGCCGGCATCGCCTGCGCACTGGCGCTCTGCCTGTGGCAGGACGGCCCGGCGCGCCTTCTGGTGTTCGCCATTCTTTATGCCGCCGGCGAATGGCTGCGTGGACATGCACTGACCGGCTTTCCCTGGAATCTTCAGGCCTATGGCTGGGGCGCATCCTGGGCGATCATGCAAAGCGCCTCGCTGTTCGGCGCCTATGGGCTTTCGTTTCTCACCATTCTTCTGGGCGCATCCCTGGCGGAATTCTTCGCTCTTCGCCGCAGGCTGGCCGTGCCTGCCGCCATGCTCCTCCTGTTCGCGGGCTTCTGGGGCTGGGGCGCGCTTCGTCTGGCCGACGCGCCGGCCGCAACGGTGCCTGGCGCGATCATGCGCCTGGTGCAGCCCGACGTTCCGCAAAACGAGAAATATGTCCGCCGCTATGTGACGCGCAATTGGCAGCGGCTGCTCGATCTGTCGAATGCACCCGGCAAGGTCACGCATATCATATGGCCGGAAGCGGCCACACCGTTCCTGCTCGGCCGCTCCGCCGTGGCGCTGGGCGAGATCGCAAACCTGACCCGGGACGGGCGCAGCCTCATCACCGGCTCTGCCCGCGCCGTCCCCGGGGTCGACGACGTCACGTATTACAATTCGCTCTATATGTTTGGTCCGGGCGGTCAGCCCGTTACGGTTTACGACAAATTCCACCTGGTGCCGTTCGGCGAATATGTGCCGTTCGAAGATACGCTTCGCCACATCGGCATCACCAAGCTGACGGAAGGCCAGGGCGGCTTCTCGTCCGGTCCCGGCCCGCGCCTTTACAAGATCGCGGGCGCACCCGATGTGACCCCGCTGATCTGCTATGAAATCATCTTCCCCGGCGCAGTGACAGCAAGTCAGCGCCCAGGCTGGCTGGTCAATGTCACCGACGATTCCTGGTTCGGCCCTTGGGCCGGGCCGCTTCAGCATCTTCTGATTGCCCGCGTACGGGCGATCGAAGAGGGCCTTCCTGTGGCGCGCGCAGCCAATACCGGAATCTCCGCCATGATCGATCCCATGGGACGAATTACAGCGTCTCTCGATCTGGGCCGCATGGGTGTTGTGGATGCGCCCTTGCCCGTCGCATTGACGGCCACGCCCTATGCGCGCTTCGGCGATCTTTTATTTCTCATCCTTTTGGGCGGTGCCGCCGCCCTGGCCTTTGTTCTGGCGCGAAAAGAGGCTTGGTAACTAAGCGGGCATTTATTCCTTTTCGTTCTGCCCTGCTGCGGCTAAGTTCCGCCGGCTCAATCTCCGAAAAGCCGTGACCAAAAAAGCCAATCCCATAGACGCTCAGGTTGGAAATCGCGTGCGCATCCGGCGCATGCTGATTGGCATGAGTCAGGAGAAGCTGGGCGATAATCTGGGGCTGACCTTCCAGCAGGTGCAGAAATACGAAAAAGGGGTCAACCGCATCGGCGCGGGACGGCTGTTCGAGATCGCCCGCATCCTGGGTGTGCCGATCGACTTTTTCTATGATGGCGTCGCGACCGTCGAAGGTGCCAGCGCCGCTGCGCCGCCCGTGATGGAGTTCGTTTCCTCCGGCGAAGGACTGCAGCTTTCCCTCGCCTTCATGAAGATCAGGGATCCGAAAGTGCGCAAGCGCGTGCTGGATCTGGTCAAAAGTCTTGCCGACGAAGAAGAAGCGGCGGTTTAGTTTTTTCGGGACGCTTTTTCCGCCAGGCCGGATTGGCCTTCGCGGGCTTTCAAGGCGGCATAGACATCCTCCGGCGTGATACCCGCAGCGGCCCACAGCACCAGAAGATGATAAAGCGCATCGGCGCTTTCTGCTGCCAGGTGCTTCTTGTCGCCTGACACGGCGGCCAGCACGGTCTCCACCGCTTCTTCACCGAATTTCTTGGCGCATTTCTCCACACCCTGCGAGAGCAGCTTGGCGGTGTAGGACTGCTCCGCATCGCCGCCGGCCTTGCGGGCCGCGATGATGGCAAACAGGCGATCAAGGGCATGATTGTCGTTCATCGGCGGGCTTTAGCACGGGCCGTGTCCATCTTCAAAGCAGCGCCTCGACACCGGATGGCGTGACACCGGCCGCCCGCAAGTCCCGCAACGTCACGCTCCGGTCCCGCTTGGAGAATTTGCGGCCGTCCTTGTCCAGAATGAGCCGGTGATGCGCATAGGCTGGTTCGGGATACCCCAGCAGGGCCTGCAGCAAACGCTGCACATGCACGGCGGGCAGCAGATCTTCACCCCGCGTCACCAGAGTTACACCCTGAAATGCATCGTCCGCCACCACGGCGAGATGATAGGACGCGGGCATGTCCTTGCGCGCCAGCACCGCATCGCCGAAACGTAGCGGATCGACCGCGCGCACATCGCCATGCTCGACGAAAGTAAGGGGGCCGATCGCTGCCGCCGCTTTCGCCGCATCGAGACGCAAGGCGAAAGCATCGCCTCGCGCGATGCGTATCGCGCGTTCATCGGTGGACAAATGACGGCAGGTGCCGGGATAGAGCGGACCGTCCGGCCCTTGAAGATTTCGGCCGTGCGGCGCCTCGACGGCGCGGGCGATTTCATCGGAAATGGCCTTGCGGGTGCAGAAACAGGGATACGTAAATGGCGCCAGCACGGACAGCGCCGCGCGATAGGTTTCCATGCGCCGGGACTGGTGCAGCACGGGTTCCTCCCAGGACAGCCCCAGCCAGGCGAGATCCTCGAAAATTCCGGCGACGAATTCCTCTCGTGCCCGGCCCTGATCCAGATCTTCCAGCCGCAGCAGGAAACGCGTCCCCGCCCTGGCCGCGTTCCATGCGGCAAAGGCGTGACCCAGATGCAGGTACCCTGTCGGTGATGGCGCGAAGCGTGTAACGATCATTCCCGCAACTTAAACATTTTTTCTTCCCATGGCTTTGCTCTCCGGTCCCCGCCTGCCGCCCGCAAAGGGACCGGCCACACATCTGGTCGTGCTGCTGCATGGCTATGGCGCGGACGGCAACGACCTGATCGGACTGGCCGAGCATTGGCGCGAATTCCTGCCAGGCGCGGTCTTCGTCGCGCCCAACGCGCCGGACCGCGTGCCGGGCGCACCGTCCGGGTTTCAATGGTTTCCCATTTCGCGGATTGATCCGCATGAAATGCAGAACGGCGTGGCCGCGGCGGCACCCGGCATCGAATCTTTCCTGGATGCCGAACTGGCAAAGCTGAATCTGCCGCCCGAGCGCCTGGCTCTGGTCGGATTCAGCCAGGGCACGATGCTGGCCTTGCACCTGGGATTGCGCCGCGCCGTCGCGCCTGCCGCGATTGTCGGCTTTTCGGGATTGCTGGCGGGGCCACCGCCCGCCGAAGGGCTGCGTCCCCCGGTTCTGCTCACCCATGGCGATGCCGATACGGTAATCCCGGCGTCGGCCATGTTCACGGCCGCAATCACCTTGGGCGCGGCCGGCGTGCCGCTGCAATGGCATCTGGCGCGGGGCATGGGCCATGGCATCGACCAGGACGGCCTGGTGATGGCGGGATTGTTCATGGCGCTGGCTTTTGGCGGGTATTTGCAGGTGAACGGACCTGTTTCCAGCCCGCTTTAGCACGCATGTCACACACGGATCGCAATTTGAGCGGGCCTGATTCCCCGACTTGAGGGGAGGGTCGAATCGCCTTTACACTCGGGTCACGCGAATTAAGGCCAAAAACATAGGAGATCCGCCTTCACAGGATTGCTGCCGTGTTAGCCCCTCTGCGCTCCACCAGTAACTGTCCGGCCTTGGTGCTCAACGCCGATTATCGTCCGTTGAGCTATTACCCGCTGTCGCTGTGGTCCTGGCAGGACGCCATCAAAGCGGTATTCCTGGAGCGGGTGAATATCCTGGAAGAGTATGACCGGGTGGTCCGGTCGGCGCGCTTCGAGATGCGGCTGCCTTCGGTGGTGTCGCTCAAGACCTACATCAAGCCCGCGCGCAATCCCGCCTTCACCCGGTTCAACGTGTTCCTGCGCGACCGGTTCGAATGCCAATATTGCGGCGATCCCAAAGAGCTCACATTCGACCATGTGATCCCGCGCTCCAAGGGCGGCCGGACGACCTGGGAAAACGTCATCACCGCCTGCAGCCCCTGCAATCTGCAAAAGGGCGGACGCACCCCGGCGCAGGCCCGCATGCATCCGCGCCATCGCCCGCATCAGCCGACAGTGACCGAACTGCGTGAACGGGGGCGCAAATTTCCGCCGAACTATCTGCATGATAGTTGGGCGGATTATCTCTACTGGGATAGCGAGCTCGAGCCGTAGACCAAACTGTCATGGCCCGCGAATGCGGGCCATCCAGGTGATACGCGACTGGATTTCATCAATATCGCTGGCTGCAACTGGATGGCCCACACTCCGGTGGGCCATGACAAGGGCGTTAAATCTTCTCCGACAATTTTATCGCCACGCGGCAGCCCGCTTTGATCGCCTGACTCATCAAGCGGTAGCCCGGCGCCTGTTCTGCGCCATGATTCAGCGCGGTCTGGCGATGTTGGGCTTCGTCGGCGCGAAATTCCTCGACCGTCTGCTTCAGCGCCGGATCACGGTCGCCCAGATCCTCGATCTGTTGCGCATAATGCTCGTCGATCGCTTCTTCCACCGCTGCGGTGCAGGCGAAGGCGGCTTTTTCGCCCATCAGCGCGGTGGCCGCGCCCAGCGCGAAGCCTGCGATCCGCCACACCGGCTCCAGCGCGGTGGGCCGCACCCGGCGCTCATTCACCAGCCGATCGAAGGTTTTGAGGTGATGCTGTTCTTGCTCCGCCATGTGGCGGATGGTGTCGGCGCTGGCGCGGCCTTTCAGAACCGCCAGCTGGCCTTCATAGATGCGCACGGCGCCATACTCGCCGGCATGATCCACCCGGATCATGGCCTCGGTATCCGGCGCGGCGCCCGGCGTTCTGGGTTTCGGCTTACGCGGCATTCTGCTGTCCCAACGCCCCGCCATTCGTCGTGGCAATTTTTGAAAGACCGAACGCGCCCAGGCCCGCGATGACGAAAGAGCAGATCGCGTTCCACGACGCCATCGAGATTCCGAACAACGACCAGGCCACCACATCGCATTGCACTTCCGGCGGCGGCCCGCTGCTGCCCAGCACATAACGATGCCCGCTGCAGGCGGCAGGGCCCGGCAGCAGATGATATTCCATGCCGGTCTGATAAGCGCCGATCAGGCCCGATGTCAGCACGAACAGGATCGCGAACCACGCCATTCCGCGCGCGGTCGAGGTGTCTTTCGCCACGGTCGCGGCAAGAATGCCGGTGACCGCCGCGCCGATATGCGCCCAGCGCTGCCAGTGACACATCTCGCACGGCGGAATGCCGCCGATATATTGAAAGCCCAGCGCGCCCAGAAAAAGACACGTTCCGCCCGCACCCACCAGCAGAGCGATGTGGTCAGCGCGCAAAGATTGCCGAGTCATCATGGAAAGCCTTGAACTCCAGAGCATTGCCGGATGGATCGAGGAAAAAGAATGTTGCCTGTTCGCCGGGCAATCCTTCGAAACGAATGCCTGGCTCGATGATGAAAGATGTTTTCTTGTCCGTCAGGCGCGCCGCAAGTTTTTTCCAATCCGTCATGGAAAGGATTGCACCGAAATGACGCACCGGCACCGAATCGCCATCAACTTCATTATGTGCTTTGTGTCCGGCCTCATCCGGGCTTAAATGCGCGACGATCTGATGGCCGAAGAAATCGAAATCGACCCAGTCATCGCTCGAGCGGCCTTCGGGACAGCCGAGCAGGTCGCCATAAAAGGCGCGCGCTTCGGAAAGGTCGCGCACCGGAAACGCCAAATGAAAGCGTGGACGTTCTGACATGTTGAAGTTCCTGTTGCGTGGCAAGCCTAAGGCCAAGCGCGTCGAAAAGCGAGCCGTTCGCCGTGAACTGTTGGCAATAGAGGGCGCCGATGTGGCGGTGAATGTGCGGCTCAATCCCCGTGCGCGCCGCATTGTCATGCGCGTGCATTCCGATACCGGCGAAGTCACCATCACCGCGCCCAGCCGCGGCGGCGCCGGCCCCGCCATGGCGTTTGCACGGGGCGAAACCCAATGGATCGCGCGGCAATTGCAGCGCATGCCCAAGCCCGTGGCCTTGATGCCGGGCGCCATGGTGCCGTTCCTGGGCACATCCCATCCCATCCGTCATAGTCTCACGCGCGGTCCCGCGCCGGTCTGGGCCGCCGATGGCGCGATCCTGGTCAATGGACGGGTCGAGCACGCGCCGCGCCGTCTGACGGATTTCTTCAAGCGCGAAGCCAAGGCCCTGCTGTCGGTGCGGGCAATGGAATATGCCGCGCGACTGGGCCTGCGGCCCTCGCGCGTCAGTGTGCGCGATACGCGAAGCCGCTGGGGCTCCTGCAGCCAGAGCGGTTCTCTGTCATTTTCCTGGCGGCTGATTTTCGCGCCCGAATTTGTGCGCGATTATGTCGTCGCGCACGAAGTGGCGCATCTGAAGGAAATGAATCACTCGGCGCGTTTCTGGGCGCATGTCGCGATCCTGTCGCCGGATGTCGAGCGCGCCCGCAAATGGCTGCGCGAAAACGGCCGCAGTTTGCTCCGTTACAATTAGTTCGGTTTCCCGCCGAACAAACTGTTCAGAATTTTTTCAAAAGGATCCTGTGGCTGCGCGGCGGCGACAGGCGCGGGCGGCTGCGCGGCTTGCGGCGGCGGTGTCGCGTCTGCCACCACCGGTGCAGCGGCAGCATCGCCGGCATCTGCGACCAGCACTTCACTTCCAACCAGCGGCCGCACCGGCAAATCCCCTTCCGCATCTTCCATGAAGGCACGGAAGATGCGCGCGGGCAGGCCGCCCCCCGTCACCTTCTTCATCGGTGCGGCATTGTCGTTGCCGACCCACACGCCGGTCACCAGATCGGCGGTGAAACCCACGAACCAGGCATCATGGAAATCCTGGGTGGTGCCCGTTTTTCCGGCGGTGGGACGCTCGGCAAGGCGTGCCGACTTTCCGGTGCCAGTGGTGACGGTCTGCACCATCAATTTGGTCATGGCGCGGTTGTTGGCTTGCGACATGACCGCGCCCAAGCCACCCGGCTTGCGCTGGTAAAGGATTTTTCCCGTCCTGGTGCGGACACGGAGGATGGCGAAGGGGACCACACCATTGCCGCCATTGGCGAAGGGCACATAGGCGCCGGTCAGTTCCAGCGGGGTCACGCCGGAGGTGCCCAACGCCAGCGATGCGACGGCTTCGAGAGGCGAGGTGATGCCCAGCCGCCGCGCCGTGGCCGCCACTTCCTTCGGGCCCAGCTGGTCTGTCAGCTGCGCCGCCACGACATTGGAGGATTCCGCGAAAGCTTCGGTCAGGGTGATGTCGCCTTTGTACTTGCCTTCGAAATCCGACGGCTTCCAGCCGCGGATATTCACCGGCCCGTCATGCATGATGTCGTCGGGTGTGCGGCCATTCTCGAAAGCCGTGAGATAGACGAAGGGTTTGAAGGCCGATCCGGGCTGGCGCACGGCATCGGTGGCGCGGTTGAAACTCGATTGGGCGTAAGACCGCCCCCCCACCATGGCGCGGATGGCGCCATCGGGGGTCATCGCCACCAGGGCCGCCTGGCCGGCGTGAATCTTCTCGCCTTCCGCGTCTAATCCCTGCGCCACGGCCCGTTCCGCCATGTCCTGGGTGCCCAGATCGAAACTGGTCTCGACCGTCACCGCCTGATCGCCCTGTCCGACAATGCCGGTCAGCTGTGAGATCACCCAGTCGGTGAAATACCCGGCTTGCGGCGTTCCGGTGCTGGTGACCATGCGCGGACGGGTTGCCTGTGCTTGAAGCCGCGCGCCTTCCGTGATGAAGCCGGTTTCCTGCATCGCCTGCAGCACGATACGCGCGCGGGCCAAGGATGCATCGGCATCGGCAATGGGGTTGTAGCGCGCCGGCGCCTTGACGCTGCCTGCCAGCATGGCGCCTTCGGTCAGGCTGAGATCGCTGGCATGCTTGCCGAAGAATTTCTCGGCCGCCGCTTCGATGCCAAAGACGCCGGCACCAAAATAGACGCGGTTGAGATACAGCGTCAGAATCTGGTTCTTCGAATAACGCGACTCCAGATAGACCGCCAGCATCGCTTCCTGCACTTTGCGGTCGAAGGTGCGGCCGGGATCCAGAAACAGATTCTTGGCCAGCTGCTGTGTGAGGGTCGAGCCGCCCTGCACCACATGGCCCGCCATCATGTTGCGCAGGCCGGCGCGTCCCATGCCGACGGGGTCGATGCCGAAATGATGCCGGAAGCGGCGGTCCTCGATGGCGATGAAGGCGTTGGGAACATAGGTGGGCAGGCTCTCGACATTCACCGTCGCGCCCTGCGTCAGCCCGCGCCGCGCCACCAGCCGTCCGTGATCGTCCAGGATGGTGACATCGCGCGGCGCCGCCGTCGCTGTCAGGTTGCGCACATCGGGCAGGTCGGAAATGAAATGCGACCAGACGATCGCCCCGAACATCACGCCCCACACCACAAGCATCACCAGCGCATAGGGCCAGATCCGCCGCCGCTTTGGTTCTTCGGGTTCGAAATACTCTTCCTCGTCGTCATCGTAAATCGGCGTAGGCGCCGCCGCCCGCCGGTAGATGCGGGGTGCGTCGTCATCGAAGTCGGAAGGGGGACGCTTTCTGCCCATGCGGGATGTTGGCGAATCAAAGGTTAACGGGGTTTAAAGAATTTATTAACCAGCGGAGCGCGGCCAGGAAAAGTGTGAAGCGGTTTTCCGTCCGGCTGCGCGACCTTCAAATACCCAGCCGATAGCCGCCGCCCTCGGTCACCAGGATGCGCGCTTCCCCCGGGTTTTCCTCGATCTTGCGGCGCAGGCGATAGATGTGGGTTTCCAGGGTGTGGGTGGTGACGGCCGGATTATAGCCCCAGACCTCATGCAGCAGGATTTCGCGCGCCACCGTGGCCCCGGCGGCATGCAGGAATTTCAGGATATCGGTTTCCTTTTCCGTCAGCCGCACTTTGCGCGCGCCCTGAGTCAGGAGCTTGGCCCCGGGACGGAAGAGATAAGGCCCGATCGGCACCGGCACATCGTCGCTGGCGGCATGCCGGCTGAGATGCAGATTCACCCGCGCCAGAAGATCGGCGAAGCGAAAGGGTTTTTCGAGATATTCGGCCGCGAGGGGCGGGGCGTCCTTGTCCGCCAAAATCAGCACCGGGGCCAGGAAGCCTTGCGCCTTCAGTTCGCGCGCCAGGGCATCGCCGGTCCCGTCCGGCAGGTTTTGATCGATGATGGCCAGGGCATAATCGCCATCCTTCGCCTGCACGCGCGCTTCGGCGGCGCTGACGGCTTCGACCACGGAATACGGGCCCTCACGCGTCAGCTGCTCGGCCAGTGAGGCGCGCAGCACGGCACCGTGATCCACCAATAAAACTCGCTTGGCGCTGGCCATATCGCTCTTTGGGTTTGGGACGGGGCGAGACTAGCGCGATTTGGCCTGAGCCAAAAACCGCAAGGACCGGCAGATTTTGCCGCTTACAGCGTTCTCGCAGGTTGAAATTCCAGCAATAGAGCCATTTCTGCGCTGGCAGGCGCCTTGCTTAGCAATAAGCAATGAGCATCGACGCCACCCTTCCCGTTGCCGTGTCCCCCGCGGACCAGAAAGGCGCGTCCCCGGACAAGAGCGCAAAATCCTCGGACTGGGATTTCTCGTTTCACAATCTGCTCTCCATCATCAATCCCTTGGAGCATCTGCCGATCATCGGCACGATCTATCGTGCCATCACCGGCACCCATATCGGCGTTCCGGAGCGGATCGCGGGCGATGCGCTTTATGGCGGGTTGTGGGGCGCGGTCTCCGGCGCTGCCGACGCCGCGTTCGAAGCGATTACCGGCAAGGATTTCGGCAGCACGATATTGGCGCTGTTCACCGGCCCCCATCACGACAAGGCCGTGGCCAGCAATGCCAAGACGCCGGCTTCCCAATCGCCGGATGTCCAGCCCGCCGATATGAGCGTCGAGATGACGGCGCTGCAGGCGTCGCTCAACGCCAAGGGTATCGATGCCGATCTGGCGCGGCGGGCCATGTCGGCCTATCGCAAATCGATCGCCCTGCCGGCAATGACCTTCAACAGCCAGGTTGCCGCCGCCACAAGTTGAGCTAAGCTCGGCGCATGGATCTCGTCGTCTCCAATTCTGCAGCCGGCCCCGTGATGAATTGGGGCGCGGGTCCGCGCCGCTGCGCCATCGGTCCGCATGGCATGGGCCGGAAAAAGGAAGGCGACGGCAAGACGCCGATCGGTGTTTTCCCGCTGCGACAGGTTTTCTGGCGTGCCGATCGCACCGAAAAACCCAAGACGATTTTGCCTGCGCGTGCATTGGTGCCGGAAGATGGCTGGTGCGATGCGCCGGGCGATGCCAACTACAACAAGCTGGTCAAACATCCTTATCCTGTCAGCGCCGAGCATCTTTGGCTCGACAGTCATGTCTACGACATCATCGTGGTGGTGGGCTTCAATGACGATCCGGTGGTGCAGGGCGCGGGCAGTGCGATCTTCCTGCATCTGGCCCGCGACGGCTATACGCCCACGGCGGGCTGCGTGGCGCTGACCGATCACGATCTGCGCGCGGCGCTGGCGCAGTTCCGCGCTGGCGACAAGGTCAAGATCACTGGTTAGGGCTTCGCGCGTTCGCCGAATATGGCGCTGCCGACCCGTACATGCGTGGCGCCGAAACGGATTGCCATCTCGAAATCGCCGCTCATCCCCATGCTGAGTTCGCTGAGGCCGTTTTCTTTCGCCAGCTTGGCAAGGAATGCAAAATGCGGCGCGACATCGTCTTCAATCGGCGGAATGCACATCAACCCGACCAGCGGCAATTCCAGCTTGCGGGCATAGGCGATCAAGGCCTCGGTCTCGGCCGGCAGCACGCCCGACTTCTGCGGTTCCTCGCCGGTATTCACCTGCATGAACAGGCGCGGGCATTTACCGGCCTTGTCGCGCTCCGTTGCCAGCGCATCGGCGAGTTTGGTGCGATCCAGAGTTTGGAGAACGTCGCAAAGCGCGACAACCTCTTTGACCTTGTTGGTCTGCAATGGCCCGATCAAATGAAGCTCCAGATCCGGGAATTCCGCTTTCAACTGCGGGAATTTTCCCTGCGCCTCCTGCACCCGGTTTTCGCCGAACAGGCGCTGGCCGCAGGCGATAGCTTCGCGCACGCCGGCTTCGCTCACGGTCTTGCTGACCGCAACCAGCCTTGTTTGCGGTGCGGGCGCGACCGCCGCCTTCCGCGCCGCGTCGATGCGGGCCAGTATGTCGGCCAGATTCTTTGGGATGCTCATGTCGGCGCAGAACCTAGCAAGAGCCGCCGTCCGCCTCAACGCGGGGATGTTGGCGCTGATGACCGACGATGATCGTCTGCCCGATCCGGTCGCTGCCGCCCGTGCCTTGCCGAAGGGCAGCCTGGTGATCGTGCGTTCGCGCGATCCCAAGCGCCGCCGTGCCTTAGGCGAGGCACTGCGGGCACAAACCAGCGGCCTGATCCTGCTGGCGGCGGACGATCCGGTTCTCGCGGACATCTTGCACGGTCTGCATCTGCCCGAAATCCGCGCCCGCGATGCGGCGCATTGGCGCGTCGTGCGGCCCCATTGGGTGATCACGGTGGCGGCGCATTCACCGCGCGGATTGCACGCGCCTTATGCCGATGCGGTTCTGCTGTCGCCGGTCTTCGCCACCAAAAGTCATCCCAAGGCGAAAATCCTGACCCCCGTGCGGGCACGACTGATGGCACAACGCGCCTTGCTGCCGGTGCTGGCGTTGGGCGGCGTTACAGCGCGCAACGCCGCGCTGCTGCCGGGCTTCTCCGGAATCGCTGCGATTACCGCTCTTTCCTAAACGTGCAGGTTTAGATGCAGGAAGCCCGCATCCATATCCAGGCGCGGTCCGCCGTTGAAAAACACGCCGCTATTACGGGCATAATCCAGTCGCTGCCAGCCGCCGGTAATCTGCCAGTTGGTGTTCAGCACATAGCCGATTGACGCTTGGTATCCGTTCAATTCCAGTCTCGGTTGGCCCGGCGGACTGCCTGCAACCGCATTGCCATATTCGACACCCGCCACCCAACTCCCATAATTCGCGCTGGCGCTGACATGCAGGGCGCGCGTGGTGGCGCCGTCGAAGCTTTGCGCGATGTCGAAGGCATAGGCATTGCTGTGGCGATACGAGCCGCCCAAGGACAGGCTGAGGTCGTCATTGACGGTGTAATCGGCGCGAAGCCCAGCACCCAGATCGCTGACGCCTTCCTGGCGCACCAGCTTGTGTTCGGCGCGGCCTTCGGCGACGCCGCCATAGCCGGTCAGGCTCACCGGCCCGAAATCGGTGGAATAGCGCAGGCCCGCTTCCCAGATCGCCACCTGGCGCCCGGGCACATCCGGCCCGGCTGTCAGAAAGGGCAGCACCTGTTTGCCCTGGTTGGGCGTGAAGGACAGCGCCAGCTGGGCGCCGAACAGCGCCGGGCTGACATAGGCGAATTTGGCATAGTTGGATGAAGCGCCCACCGATGTGCGCAGCGCGAACATGTCGATCGCGGCCTGGTTGGTGATGGGATTGCGGAAGAAGCTGGTCTGCGGATCGTCCAGCGACACTTGGGCGTCCACTTTGGGGCCGCCCGCCGCCACCGCATAGCCCGCTCCATCGGTTTGGCCGATCTCGACGCGGCCCAAGCCGGTGCGGACCTCGCCAAAAACTTTTTCGAAAAAGTCGCCGCCGTAACGGCCGCGCGACAAAGGATCGCTCGCCGCCAGGGTCGCGTTCAGTCCCAGAGACAGGCCGCTGTCGTAATCGCGGTGCAGGCGAGCCATCAGCTTGGACGAACCTGACGCCGCAGGCTGGCGTTTCAGGCTGGAGTCGAACACCGCCCCGCTGGCGGTGCCGCCCACCGAAAGCTCGGCATTCCCGACCGGCAGCTGGAATTGCGAAAGCGTGGGAATTTCCTGGGCCGCGGCCGGGTTGCCGGGCACAAGTGCGGCCAGGATTAATGCCAGGCCGGCGCCGCCCCAGGCGCACGCATTGCTTTTTTGAAATCCCAGCCTGCTCATAAGCCCTTCTAACATAAGCCAAACCGGGGCGCTTGCGACAAGGCGCGCGCCGTTGCGCGTGGGACCCGCTGCCAGTATAAGCCGAGACAGCCAGGGGGTGGACGGTAACCCTGTTGGGCCCCGTCGAAGGAACGAACCTGATGCGAATCCTGCCGATTTTGCTGTGCGCCGCTGTGCTGCCAGTCCTGGTGGCCTGCGGCAGCGACAAGACCAGCACCGACATGGAAACCGGCGCCACCATCGTGGCGGGCGGCTCCGGCAAGATGACCCTGGGGGTCAATTCCTATCTCTGGCACGCGGCCCTGGACACCATGTCGTTCATGCCGCTGGCCAGCGCCGATCCGTTCGGCGGTGTCATCATCACCGACTGGTATGTGGCGCCCGGCGCCCCGGACGAGCGGCTGAAAGTCACCATCTACATTATGGACCGCAACCTGCGCGCCGACGGCCTCAAGGTCGTGGTCTTCCGCCAGACCCGCGCCGGAACGGGCTGGGGCGATGCCTCGCCCAATCCCGATACAGCGCACAAGCTGGAAGATTCCATTCTCACCCGCGCGCGCGAATTGCGTCTGGCGACGTTGAACCCGCGCGCGTAATAAAGGCCAAGCCTGTCTTACGGGCTTAATCGCCACGAAAGGCTTGCTGCATGGCGCGTTACAACGCCAAGGAATCCGAAAAATACTGGCAGGGCGAATGGGACCGGCGCGAGCTGTTCAAGACGCCTGACCATGGCGACAAGCCCAAATGCTATGTGCTGGAGATGTTCCCCTATCCGTCGGGGCGCATCCATATGGGCCATGCGCGCAATTACACCATGGGCGACGTCATCGCCCGCTTCCGCCGCGCCCAGGGTTATAACGTCCTGCATCCGATGGGCTGGGATGCCTTCGGTCTTCCCGCCGAGAATGCGGCCCGCGACAAGGGCGTAAGCCCCCGCGACTGGACCTATGAGAATATCGCGCATATGCGCGAAGGCCTGAAGATGCTGGGCCTGTCGATCGACTGGTCGCGCGAATTCGCCACCTGCGATCCGGAATATTATCACCAGCAGCAAAAGCTGTTCCTGCAATTCTATCACGCCGGTTTTGTCTATCGCGGCGAAGCGGATGTGAATTGGGATCCGGTCGACCAGACAGTGCTCGCCAATGAACAAGTGATCGACGGCCGCGGCTGGCGCTCCGGCGCGGTGGTGGAGCGGCGCAAGCTGTCGCAATGGTTCTTCAAGATCACCGCCTTTGCGGAAGAATTGCTGACCGCGCTCGACACCTTGGATAAGTGGCCGGAAAAAGTCCGGATCATGCAAAAGAACTGGATCGGCCGCAGCGAAGGCCTGCAATTCCAGTTCACATTGTCGGACGGCGAAAAGCTGGACGTCTTCACCACCCGGCCCGACACCTTGTTCGGCGCCAGCTTTGTCGCTTTGTCGCCGGATCACCCGCTGACTCAGGAATTGGCGAAGAGCGATCTGAAGCTGCAGGATTTCATCGTTCAGTGCCACAAGACCGGTACGGCGGAAGCGGAAATCGAGAAAGCGGAAAAGCTGGGCTACGACACCGGCCTCACCGCCGCGCATCCTTTCGATCCCAACTGGCAGCTCCCGGTGATGGTGGCGAATTTTGTGCTGATGGGTTACGGCACCGGCGCGATCTTCGGCTGCCCGGCGCACGACCAGCGCGACCTGGATTTTGCCCATAAATATGGACTTTCCGTGGTGCCGGTGGTGGTGCCATCCGATGTCGATGTGAAAACATTTGCGGTCGGCAAGGAAGCCTATGTCGGTCCGGGCAAGCTGGCCAATTCCAAATTCCTGGACGGCATGACGGTCGAAGAAGCGAAGGCCGAAGTCGCCGCGCGTCTGGAAAAGGCCGGTGTCGGCGAGCGTACGGTGAATTATCGGTTGCGTGACTGGCTGGTATCGCGCCAGCGGCCCTGGGGCTGCCCCATCCCGATGGTGCATTGCGTGAAATGCGGCGTGGTGGCGCTGAAGGAAAGCGACCTGCCGGTGCTGCTGCCGGACAAGATCGACTTCTCCAAAAGCGGCAATCCGCTGGACCGCGATCTGGCCTGGAAGAACATCATCTGCCCGCAATGCGGCGGCCCGGCCCATCGCGACACCGACACACTCGACACTTTCGCGGACTCGTCCTGGTATTTCGCACGCTTCTGCGACCCGCACGCGCAAGATCCGGTGAACAAGGCCGCGGCGGATTACTGGCTGCCGGTGGATCAATATATTGGCGGCATCGAGCATGCGATCCTGCATCTGCTCTACGCCCGCTTCTTCACGCGGGCGATGCACAAGCTGGGGCTGATCGGGATCCAGGAGCCTTTTGCGGGCATGTTCACCCAGGGCATGGTCTGTCACGAAACCTATCGCGACGCCGATGGCTGGATCACGCCCGACGAAGTGGTGAAGGAAGGCGGCAAGGCGTATCGCAAGGATAACCACGCGCCGGTGGAAATCGGCTCGTCCGAGAAAATGTCCAAGTCGAAAAAGAATGTGATCGCGCCCGAAGCGATCATTTCGGATTACGGCGCCGACACCATCCGCTGGTTCATGCTGTCGGATACGCCGCCGGAACGCGATATCGAATGGACCGATGCGGGCGCCGAAGGCTGCTGGCGTTTCGTCCAGCGCATCTGGCGCCTGGTGAGCGAGGCCGAAGGCCTGCCCGCGCCCGGTGCTAAGCCCGCAGCGGCAGACGATGTGTCGAACGCATTGCGCCAATCCGCGCACAAGGCCATTGCGGCAGTGACCGGAGACTTGGCCGGGCTGCGCTTCAACCGCGCGGTGGCACAGCTCTACATGCTGTCCAACGCCATCGCCGACGCGCCCAAGGCTGATGCCGCGGTCCGGCGTGAAGCATTGGAAGCCCTGGTGCTTTTGTCCGCGCCGATGATGCCGCATCTGGCGGAAGAATGCTGGCGGGCCCTGGGTCACCAGACATTCGTCGCCGAAACACCCTGGCCGACCCACGATCCCGCGCTGCTGAAATCCGACACCGTCACCATCGCGATCCAGGTCAACGGCAAGCGCCGGGGCGAACTGGTGGTGGCCCGCGACGCCGACAGCAAGAGCGTGGAAGCGGCCGCTTTGGCGGAAGAAGGCGTAAAACGGGCCCTGGACGGAGCCACACCGAAGAAGGTTATTGTCGTACCGGGTCGGATCGTTAACATCGTCGCATGAAGAAGCTTTCTCCCCCTCCGTCTCTTTCGCGCAAGCGCTCAGAGACACCTCCCCCGCCAGCGCGCTACCGCGCGCGCAGGGGAGGCGGGCCGGTGTTCGCTTCGATAATGTTTTGCCTCATGCTGGTGGGCTGCGGATTCCATCCGCTGTATGGCGGGAAGCTGCAGCCGCAACTGGCCTCGATCTATGTCGAACCGTTGGAAGGCCGCGACGGTTACGCGCTGCGCAATCAGCTGATCGATCTTCTGGGCTCGGATGGCCGCGAAGCGGGCAAGATCTATCATCTCGCCCTGACGCTCAATCAGGTGAGCAACGGCGTCACCTTGCAGAACGACGCCACCATCACGCGTTACAATGACACCATCACGGCGACCTATGTCCTGACGGATGCCAAGGGAACCGAGGTCACGCGCGGCTCCCAGACCAGTCTGTCTTCTTTCAACGTCTCGAGCTCGCCCTATTCGACCCTGGCCGCGCAGCAGGATTCGGATCGCCGCGCCGGCGACGATCTGGCCGACCGTATCCGCATGGATCTGGGCGTGTTCTTCAGCCGCCGCAAATGATCATCAAGACTCAGGAAGCGGATCGTTTCGTCGTCAGCCCACCCAAGACTTTGCGCGCCGCTCTGGTGTTCGGTCCGGATGCAGGCCTGGTGCAGGAACGCGCTGAGAAATTGCTGAAAAGCGTGGTCCCCGATCTCACCGATCCTTTCAATGTCGCGGATCTCAGCGAAAGCGTGTTGCTCTCCGACCCGGCGCGGCTGGCGGACGAAGCCGCTGCCATCTCGATGATGGGCGGGCGCCGCGTGGTGCGAGTGCGGGGCGCAGGCAACAATCTCACCGATCTGTTCGAACAGTTTCTGGACGAGGAAAATCGCGCCGGCGACACGCTGGTGGTGGTCGAAGCGGGCGACCTGGCCAAGGGCACGGGCCTGCGCAAGCTGTTCGAGAGCGACGACAAGGCCGCCGCCATCGCCTGCTACGCCGACACTGCCCGCAATCTGGAAGATGTGGTGCGCGACACCTTGCGTGCCGCCGGTCTTTCCATTGCGCCCGACGCGTTGGCCGATGCCGTGTCCCGGCTGGGCTCGGATCGCGGCGTCACCCGGCGCGAGCTGGAAAAACTGGTGCTTTATGCGCAGGGCCAGAAAAGCATCAGCCTGGAAGATGTCCGCGCCGTGATGGGCGATGAAGCCGAAGCCCGCGCCGAGGAAGCCTCCGATGCGGCGGGCAGCGGCGATTTTGCCCGTCTCGACCTGGCGCTGGAACGGCTCTGGACCGCAGATGCCTCGGTGGCGCAGATCCTGCGCGGTGCGATGGGCCATTTCCAGCGCCTGGCGTCGGTACGCGAAAGCGTCAATCGCGGCGAAAGCCTGGATACCGTGATCCGGCGGCAGCGGCCGCCGATCCATTTCCTGCGTGAACAGTCCTTCAAAGCCCAGGCCAATCGCTGGAGCGACGAACGGTTGGCCGACGCGCTCGATATGCTATTGGAAGCCGAAGCGCTCAGCCGCACCACGGCGGTTCCCGCCGAAGCGGTGTGCGGGCGCACCTTGATGAACATTGCCGCCCTGGCGAAAGCACGCTGATGTTAAAGGTCAGAATTATTCCCTGCCTGGACGTGAAGGACGGCCGCGTCGTCAAAGGTATCAATTTCGAGCAACTGCGTGACGCCGGCGATCCGGTCGAGCAGGCGATCGTCTATGACGCGGCGGGCGCCGACGAACTCTGCTTCCTCGACATCACTGCCAGCCATGAAGCGCGGGGCACCTTGCTCGATGTGGTTCGGCGTACGGCGGAAGTCTGCTTCATGCCGCTGACCGTCGGCGGCGGCGTGCGCACCTTGGAAGATATTCGCGGTCTGCTGCTGGCAGGTGCCGATAAAGTGTCGATCAATACGGCGGCGGTGGACCGGCCCGAATTCGTGCGCGAGGCGGCGGAGAAATTCGGCAGCCAATGCATCGTGGTGGCGATCGATGCGAAAAAAGGTGCCGATCCCCAGAACGGCCCGGCCTTCGAAGTTTTCACGCATGGCGGGCGCCGCGCCACCGGCATCGACGCCGTCGCTCATGCCAAAAAGCTGGTGGAATATGGCGCGGGCGAAATCCTGCTGACATCGATGGATCGTGACGGCACCAAGTCCGGCTATGACATCCCGCTCACCCGCGCCATCGCCGATGCGGTGCAGGTTCCGGTGATCGCGTCCGGCGGGGTCGGTTCGGTGGACGATCTGGTCAAGGGCGTCACCGAAGGCCATGCCAGCGCGGTTCTTGCGGCTTCGATCTTCCATTTCGGCGAAGCCTCTATTGCCGATGCAAAGGCGGCGATGGCGAAAGCAGGCCTTCCTGTGCGCGCAGCGTGAACTGCCTTGCATTCGCGCGGCGCTGACCTAAATTCGCGGCATGGACGATCCGCGCCCCGCTTCCATTCATTCGCTGTCACGCCATGGCCTGGGTCCTGCGCAGCCGGTGAAGGCGCGGCCCGCCCGCATCAATCGCGCCATGCGTCCGGAAGATGCCTTTCGCGCCACCCTGTCGGATTGCCTGGCGCAGATGACGGCCAATGCCGCCACCTTGCGTGCCGGGCGTTCCGTCGAAGGCCTGCATCAGCTGCGCGTCGCGTTGCGCCGGTTGGAAGTGGTGCTGAAGGTGTTCGGCGAGGAGTTCCAGCAGGAATGGCTGAGCGATCTGCGCAGCCGCGCCAAGATCCTTTCCAGTCGCCTGGGTCCGGCGCGTGATCTCGATGTTTTCATCACCCAGCTGCTGAACGCGCCCGCCGAGGAAGGCGACCGCGAAGCTTTCGCCGGCCTGCGCGACCGGATGGAAGAGATGCGCGTCCGGGCCTGGAAACAGGCGGTCGATTGTGTGACCGGAACCGATTTCGGCCTGCTGACGGAAGATGTTGCGGCACTGGCGCATTCGCGCCTGCCGATGGCGCCCGACATAAAGTTGGACCGCGTCGCATCGCGGTTGCTGGATCGCCAGCAGAAGCGGGCGGTCAAGCGTGGCCGCAAAGCCAAAGGCGGGGAGGAAGGCGATCTGCATCGCCTGCGCATCGCGCTCAAAAAGCTGCGCTACACTGCCGAATTCCTGTCGCCGCTCTACCCGCACAAGAAAGTTCGGCGCTATGTCCGCGAACTGCGCGGGCTTCAGGAACATCTGGGCGCCATCAACGATATCGCCCATGTCCGCGCCACGATGACGGCAATGCTGCGGGAAACCGACGGCAAGCGGGCTGCGCCGGGCGAACGCTATGCGGCAGGGCTGGTCATGGGCTGGTATCGGGCGCGCGGCCCGCGGATCGCGAACCGGGCACTGAAGCGCTGGAAGCAGTTTCGCAAGATCAAGCCGTTCTGGGCCTGAGTTCCACATTCAGGGCGTGGATGCCGGGCACCCCGTCCGAAGTCAGTTCCAGGATCAGCGCCTTGGATACGTCCAGCTCCGGTGGCATCGGCGTCGCCATGTCCCATCCCGTCGCCATCGTATAGGCCGCGCGCAGCACGCCGAAATGCGCCACCGCGATGGCGTCGCGATCATCGCGCGCGATGTCTTTCAGGAAGGCCGCAACGCGATCATGCAATTCGGCGGTGGATTCGCCGCCAGGCGGACGAAACGCCAGCGCCTGGCCGGCGCGCTCGAATGCATCCGCGCCATCGCGTTCCAGAATGGCTTTGGTGCTGAGCCCTTCCCAGTCACCCCAATTCTGTTCCATCAGCCGGGGATCCCAGGTCGCATCGATCAATCCCAACGCTTCGGCGGTCTGGCGCGCGCGGCGGGACGTGCTGACGAACACGCGGGCCCCTTCAAACGGAGTGGGCGGCATAAGTCCGCGCATCTTTGTGACGCCTTCGTCGCTCAAGGGAATGTCGGTGTGTCCCTGGATGCGGCCTTGTACATTCCACAAGGTCGGCCCGTGGCGAAGGATTGCAAGCTTCATGGAGCGCGGCCAGGAAAAGTGGACTTCCGGTTTTCCGTCGGCCGCGCGACCATTCTATATATCCAGCTCCACGATTACCGGCACATGGTCGGACGCTTTCTGCCAGCCCCGCATCTTCTTCACGATGGTTTGCGATTTCAGCGCGCCCTTCAGTCCGGAGCTGAGCCAGACATGGTCCAGGCGGCGGCCGCGATCCGACGCTTCCCAATCGGCGGCGCGATAACTCCACCAGGAATAGATTTTCTGGTCCGGCGGAATAAAGGCGCGGGTGGCGTCGTCCCATTCGAAGGCCGCTTGCGCCTCGCCCAGAAGCCGCGTCTCCACCGGCGTGTGGCTCACCACATCCAGAAGCTGCTTGTGGCTCCAGACATCATTTTCCAGCGGTGCGACATTGAGATCGCCCACCAGCACCACGGGATTCTTGCGCTGGGCTTTGCGCTTGCCGAAGAATTTCTCCACCTCGCCCAGGAAATGCAGCTTGTGGGCGAATTTGCCGTTCTTTTCGGGATCGGGAATGTCGCCGCCCGCCGGCACATAGAAATTGTGCAGTTCGACACCATTCTCAAACGTCACGCCCATGTGGCGGGCATGGCCCTCGCGGCAGAAATCCTGCACGCCGGTCTTATGAAAGGGCAGCCGCGAAATCATCGCCACCCCGTGATAGGCCTTCTGGCCGTTGATCGCCTGATGCTCGTATCCCAGCTTTGCCAGCGGCAGTTTGGGAAAGAGTTCGTTGATGACCTTGGTCTCCTGCAGGCACAGCACATCGGGCTGATGCTCGCGCAGGAAGCGGGTCACCAGGTTGATGCGGTGGCGCACCGAATTGATGTTCCAGGTGGCAATTTTCACGGAACGCAACCCTCCCATGCTGCAACTGCGTACTCTGTTTGCGAACACTGTTTAGTAACAAATATCATTTGATAACAGGCATATAGCCAACAAAATCGACGCAATAATGTTGCCAATGGTTAGCAGAACCTTCTCTTGAAGCGCTCCGTACACGGCTTATATTGCAGTGCAACAAGAGGTTCCGGCATGAATTTGGGACCCGTATTCTGAAGGAGTTAGTCATGAGTGTTCTTTCCAAACCCACCGAGGCCGCCAGCTATTTCGGCAGCTTCATTATCGAGTCGCTGAACGGCACCTTGATCGTTCTAAGCGCCCTTCTGGCGATCGCCACCTTGTCTGTTGTCGCCTGATGCATCCAGCGGCCAGCGGGCTTTCGGGCTGAAATCGAGCGGATCGCGCTTCCCCAGCGCGAACCGCTCCAGCCCGGCCCAGGCGATCATGGCCGCATTGTCGGTGCAATATCTGGGGGGCGGAACGCGGATCTCGAAGCCGTGACGTTCCGCCAGGATCGCAAGCGCCGATCCGATGGCCGCATTGGCGGCGACGCCGCCTGCGACCACCAGGGTCGGATGTGGCGCATCCGGGAAATCCTGACGGAAACGCGTCAGGGCATGTGTGGTGCGATCACGCAGAATATCGATCGCCGCCGCCTGGAATGACGCGCAGGCATCATCGACATTCACTTGGTTCTGCGTCACCAGCTGACGCACCGCCGTCTTCAGGCCGGAAAATGAGAAATCCATTCCGGCCCGGCCCGGCCCAGGCCGCCCCAATAAAGGGCGCGGCAACGGATAGGCGCGCGGGTTGCCCCGCGCGGCGTGCGTTTCCACATTCGGGCCACCCGGATAGGGCAGGCCCAATATCTTCGCGGTCTTGTCGAAGGCTTCGCCCACCGCGTCATCCAGGGTGGTGCCATAGAGCCGGTAATCCTCGACATCCGCTGCTGCCAGCAACTGGCAATGACCGCCCGACACCAGCAGCAGCAGGAACGGAAAATCCACACCATGGGTCAGCCGCGCGGTCAGCGCGTGACCGGCCAGGTGATTGACCGCGACCAATGGCTTTCCGCTGGCCAGAGCCAGCGCCTTGGCGGTGGTCAGTCCCACCATCACGCCACCGATCAGGCCGGGACCCGCCGTGGCGGCGATGGCATCGACATTGTTCAATGCAACGCCCGCATCATCCAATGCCCGTTCGATCAACCCGTCCAGGATTTCCAGATGCGCGCGGCTGGCGATCTCCGGCACCACGCCGCCATAGGGCGCATGGGCTTCGGTCTGGCTGAAAACGACATTGGACAGGATCTCGCCCGGTCCCGGCGGCAGCCCGCGCACCACCGCCGCCGCGGTCTCGTCGCAACTGGTTTCCAGGCCTAAGATCGTCAGAGTTTTCAAACTTTAGATGTCCCGGTATTAGCCTCTCCTCTAGACCAGCAGCACAAATTGCGAAAGTGATGCGCCTCCATGCGGATTCTTGTCACCCGGCCTGCCGAAGACGGCGCGAACATCGCGCGTCTTCTGGCGGATATGGGGCATGACGCGCTGCTGGCGCCGCTTCTCACCGTGGAAATATACGATGGACCGCCACTGATCCTGGATGGCGTGCAGGCCGTTCTGGCAACCAGCGCCAATGGCGTGCGCGCGTTGGCGACGCGCACCGATGCGCGCGACGTGCCTTTGTTCGCGGTTGGGCCGCAGACCACCGAAGCGGCGGTGCAGGCCGGGTTTATCCGTGTACGGAATTCTGACGGCGATGCCGTGGCGCTGGCCAACGCCGTTCTGGGCTGGGCCGATCCGGCGGCAGGCGCATTGCTGCATGCGGCCGGCGAAAATGGCAGCGGCGCACTCGCCGATGCCCTGACGGCGAAGGGCTTTCAGGTTCGGCGGGAAATTCTCTATCGCGTCGAACCGGCCCGGCAGCTGCCCGACGCCGCTCTCCAGGCGCTCCGGGAAAATAGGGTGCAGGCTGCCTTGTTCTTCTCGCCCCAGAGCGCCCGGATCTTCGCCGATTGTGCCACCCGGGCGGGCGTTTCCACCGCTGGGCTGCTGGCGATCTGTATCAGCGCCAACACGGCCGATGCCCTTCGAGGCCTGCGCTTCGCGGAAACGCGGATCGCGGCCACCCCCAATCAAGCGGCGCTTCTGGCTTGTCTTTAAGGAGCTGTTAAGGGCCACTACTGCAACCTAAGATTGTAACTGACGCACTAGCTTCCCCTAGGTTGGCCCCGGACCACCCCCGGCAGCCGGACGCCAATCGAACCTGGAGCGGATGGCGGAAATTTCGCCATCCGCTCTTTTTTTGGGCGGAAACGGCGGATTATCGCAGCGGTCTTGACGCGCTGCGTTGCGCCGCCACACTTCCCTCATGCAGGGTGAGGTGCTGGCGAATACCGAGGACTTTGGCGGACCTGATCCGGTGACCGGTCCTGCGCGGGCGGCTCTGGCGGGCAAGGACGCGCCTTACGCCCGTTACGATCTGGCACGCGCCTATGACGAAATGTTCGCGCCCGACGGACGTCCGCGCTCGCCCTATATCGCGCTCGATTCCCGTCTCACCAGCCTGGCAATGGAAGAATTGGTGCGCCGCCAGCATGCTTGCGAGCAGAGCTTCCTGCATCAGGGCATTACCTTCACCGTCTATAACGATAACCAGGCGACGGAACGCATCATCCCCACCGACCTTCTGCCGCGCATCGTTACGGCGGGCGAGTGGGAGCGGATCGAACGCGGTCTCACCCAGCGCATCACGGCGCTGAATCTTTTTCTGCGCGACATTTACGGCGACGGCCGGGTGTTGAAGGACGGCATCGTGCCCCGCGAGATGATCTATGGCTCCAAGCATTACCGCCGCGAGATGCGCGGTTTGCCGGTGCCGCACGGCTCTTATGTCAATATTTGCGGCAGCGACCTGGTGCGCAACGAAGCCGGCGATTTTGTCGTGCTGGAAGACAATCTGCGTGTGCCGTCCGGCGTCTCCTACATGCTGGCCAACCGCGACGTGGCGCGGCGCGCTTTTCCGGGCGTCTTCCGCAGCATGAATGTGCGCCCCATCGAGCATTATCCGCTGGAACTGCTGGCCACTCTGCGCGCGCTGGCGCCGTTCGAGCAGGACGTTTCCATCGCCATCCTGACGCCGGGCGTCTTCAACTCGGCCTATTTCGAGCACGCCTTCCTCGCTCGCCAGATGGGCGTGGAGCTGGTGGAAGGCCGCGACCTCTTGGTCAACGACAATGTCGTCTATACCCGCACCACATCGGGCCTGAAGCGCATCGATGTCATCTATCGCCGCATCGACGACGATTTCGTCGACCCGCTGATCTTCCGCGAGGATTCGTCCTTGGGCGTGTCCGGCCTGTTCAACGCCTATCGAGCCGGCAACGTGGTGATCGCCAATGCACTGGGCACTGGCGTCGCCGACGACAAGGCGATCTATGCCTATGTGCCGCGCCTGATCCGTTATTACCTTTCCGAAGAGCCGATCCTGGACAATGTCGAGACTTTTCTCTGCCGCGAAGAAAAGTCGCTGAAGCATGTGCTGGCCAATCTCGACAAGCTGGTGGTGAAGGCGGTGGGCGAGTCGGGCGGCTATGGCATGCTGGTGGGACCGCACGCCTCGCAGGCCGAGCGCGATGTCTTCGCCGAGAAGCTGAAATCGGATCCGGAGAATTACATCGCCCAGCCCACTATCCAGCTTTCCACCGCGCCGACTTTCGTCGGCGATGGAGTCGAGGCGCGGCATGTCGATCTGCGGCCCTTCATCCTCACCGGCAACGAAACCAAGATTGTACCCGGGGCACTGACCCGCGTGGCGCTCAAGCGCGGCAGTCTGGTGGTGAATTCCTCGCAAGGCGGCGGCTCCAAGGACACCTGGGTGCTCTCTCGATGATTGGCTTTCGATTTGCCGATGCAGACCATTTAGTCAGCGCCAAATGCAGCTTGCGGCAAATCGAAAGCCGGGGCGCGATGAAATGTTGAGCCGGGTTGCTGACAGCCTTTACTGGATGAGCCGCTATGTCGAGCGGGCCGAGCACACCGCCAGGATCATGGCGGTAAAGCTTGAGTCCATGATCGAACAGCAGCCCGAGGATGCGCGCGCTTCCTGGGCCCGCGTGGTCGAAGCGCTGCAGGACGCGCATTGGGACGATCTTCCCCATGACGCCCCCACCATCACCAAGAGACTGGTGTTCGATCGCGAGAATGAATCCTCGCTGCTCGCGTCGCTCGGTTTCGCCCGCGACAATGCCCGCCAGGTGCGCGAGGCGCTCTCCAACGAAGTCTGGGGCAATCTCAATCGGCTCTATCTGCATCTGTCGGGCGTGCAGGGCGATGCCATCTGGGTGCATTCGCCCGCGCTGCTGTTCCGCGATGTGCTGGACGAAATGCAGGCGCTGGAAGGCGTGACCTATTCCACCCTCAGCCATGGCGAAGGCTGGTACTTTCTAGAACTGGGCAAATATATCGAGCGGGTCCAGCTTCTGGGCCGTCTGCTGGACGTGCATTTTCGCCAGGGCGGCGTAACGCCGAAATATTTCGACTGGCTGGTGCTGCTGAAATTCTGCACCGCCTTCGAGCCCTACACCAAGCTCTACACCGCCTCGATCCGGCCCCAGAAGATCGCCGAATTCCTGCTGTTCGATCCGGAATTTCCCCATTCCATCCGCTTCTCCATCGACCGGGTGACCGAAGCGCTGGCGCGGGTGGCGCCGGGCGCACCCCCCGCTCGCCGGGCAGCCGTCGAACGGCTGGCGGGACGCTTGAAGGCGAGCGTGGATTTCGGGCAGATCGACGAATTGATGTCGGGCGGCATTGCCGTTTTTCTCAGCGACTTAACGCGCCAGTGCGAGAAAATCCACGAGGCGTTATTTGCATCCTATATTACTTACGGCGCGGAAACTGTTCTTTGACCCCCTCCGCCCTCCGCATCGCAAGCGCTGCTACGGGCACCTCCCCCACCAGCGCTCCGCGCGCGGGGGAGGCGGGCCTTAGCCTAGGCGAGAGATCCTGATGTTCTACTCTATCCGGCATGTGACGCGTTTTCGTTATACCGCGCCGGTGCGGGAATCGGTGATGGAGCTGCGGATGCAGCCACGCTCCGAAGGCCCCCAGACCTTGCGGTCTTTCCAGATCGCCACCAATCCGCGCGCCCAGCTCTATGCCTATACCGATCATCTGGGCAACGCGGTCTATCACTTCAATCTGCTGCGCGAGCATGACGAGCTGCGCATCGAGGTGCAGGCGGTGGTGGAATTCGCCGCTCTCACGCCGCTGCCGGAACGGCTCGACGATGATGAATGGAAGCGACTCGACCCGGCTGGGCTCAGCGACGATCATTTCGACATGCTGGGCGCTTCGAAATTCGCCAAACCGTCTCCCGACCTTCTGACCTTCATGAAGATCGCCGATGTCGAAAAACCGGCGGGCGACCCTTTGACGGCGATGAAGACACTCACCCGTGCGATCTACGACTCGTTCGAGTATGAATCCGGCATTACCCAGGTCCATTCACCCATCGAAGTGGCCCTGATCGGGCGTCACGGCGTCTGCCAGGATTTTTCCCACATCATGATCGCGGTGGCGCGGCAATGGGGCATCCCGGCGCGCTATGTCTCCGGCTACATGTATCACCGCGGCAATCGCGACCGCTCCGAAGCCGATGCCACTCATGCCTGGGTCGAAGCCTGGCTGCCGAGCCTGGGCTGGGTCGGTTTCGATCCCACCAACAATGTGATGGCGGGGGAACGGCATGTCCGCGCGGCGGTGGGGCGCGACTATGCCGATGTCCCGCCCACGCGCGGCACCTTCAAGGGCCTGGCCGACACGGAATTGTCCATTGCGGTTGGCATCGAACCCACCCAGGCACCGGTGCGCCATGAAGATTTCTTGAAAGTGGCGCGGCCAATGGTATCTACCGCCACGCCGTCCATGCCGGAACGGCTCTATCACCAGCAGCAGCAACAGCAGCAATGACCAAAAGGCGCAGACGCGAACTGGAAGGCACCCTGGAAGTGGGGGGCTACCCGCTACGCTGGAGCTTGCGCAGCGAGCAGATATGGGACGCGCATGGCGAACATCTGGGCCTGCGCCTGTCGGTCGAGCGCGCGGACGAGGCCCACCGCGAACTGATCCTGGAATATCCGTTTCGCGAGATGCCGGGTGGCAAGACCGAGCGGCCCGATGTGGACCGCGAAGGCCTGCCCGATGCCATTCGCCGCGCCATGGACGCGGGATGGAAGCCCAAATCGCGGGGCCGACCCTTTACCTTCGAGGTTTGATCAGCGGGCGAAGTCGGCAAGTTCGGCGCTGGCCCGGGACATCAATGTGGTCCAGTCGGCGAAATCCTTGGGCGCCAGCACGCGCGTATCGGCGTACCAGGGATACTCGTCGGTCCCCAGCTGCGGCCAGGTGCGGCCGGCGGCCAGAAACCAGACCTTTGCACCAACACTGGCCGCTGTTGCAGCCGCGGCCGTCGGAGCTGACAGCACCAGATCGAGCGCCGCGCACAGTGCTGCGGTTCCGTCGATATCGTTGCGCAGGTCCAGGCCTTCGATCTGATGGATGGTCACGCCATACTCGTCCTGGGCGCGGGCGATTTCATCGGCACAGTCGCCATATTGGAGATTGATGAAGCTGACACCCTTGGTTTTCAGCACGGGCGCCCAGCCATCGATCGGGCTGAAATATTTGGCGCGCTTGGCCTCCAGCATCATCGAGCGCCAGCAGACGCCAACCTTCTTGCCTGGAAGTTTCGCCAGCTGCGCGCGGAATTCGGCGACGCGTGAGGGATCGGGCGTGAGGAACGGCTTGTGCGGAAAATCGGAAAGCGCCTTGCGATAGACCGCCAGCGCCGAGCCCATCGGCGCCCACATATCCGGTTCGTTGCCGTTGGATGCGAACGGGATCAGGCGGAGCGCCTTGTTGCCGTCATTGTCGATCAAGGTGCGATCGTCATAGGTGCCGACTTCGGCGCTGGGGAAGCTGCGCTGGAACAGAGACACCAGGCGCGGATCGACCGCAATCTGCAATTGGCCGTCGGGCCCCAGGTCGCGGATCACATCGGGCAGGATATTGGCGAACATGAATTCGTCGCCCAATCCCTGCTCGCCGACCAGCAGCAGCTTCATGCCCTCCACCGGCTCACCCTTCCAGCGCGGCGCATTGATCATGTGATGGAAATAGGACCGGAAACGCTCGCTATTGCGGATTTCATACTCGCGGAAGCCTTCTTCCACCTTGCCCGCACCGATCAGGCAGATGCTGCGCGAATGGCGCGATTCCATCTGCTCGGCGGGATCGACCGCATACTTCAGCGCGCGGTCGTAATTCTCCAACGCTTCCTCGAGCTGACCCAGATGCTGATAGGCATAGCCCAGATTGTGATAGCCGCGTGCGAAGCGCGGCTCCAGCCGCACGGATTCATTGTAGAAGACAAGGCTTTCTTCTGCCCGGCCTTCCTCGGCCAACACGGTGGCCAGCGAATTCCACAGGATCGCTTCCTCCGGCATCCGGAAAATCGCGGCACGCAAGGTCTCGATCGCGGTCTCGGCGCTGCCGAGATCATATTGAACGCTGCCCAGATTGTTGTAGCCGAGCGGCGAAGCGGGGCAGGCCGTGACGTAAAGCTGGAACATCCGAGCCGCGCCTTCGGTCAGCTTCAGATTCCACGCCGTCAGGCCAAGATTGATCAACAGCTCCGGATCTTCCGGGTCCAGTTCGAAAGCGCGTTCATATGTCACCAGCGCCTTGTGCAGATGGCCCATCCGTTCCAGCGCCATCGCCAGAACGTGAAAAGATTTGGCGTTGGTGGGATCCATCTCGGACGATTTGAGCGCCCATTGTCCCGCACGCACGATCTCGCCACGGCGCCAGGCCTTGATGCCGCGTTTCAAAAGCAGGTTGGAGCGGTGACGGACGATTTCGGCCGCGGCTTCGTCGGTGAGCCGCTCCAGCCGGTCCAGGGCCTCCATCCGGGCGTCAACGCC
This sequence comes from Pseudomonadota bacterium, assembly GCA_040389405.1. Taxonomy (GTDB): domain Bacteria; phylum Pseudomonadota; class Alphaproteobacteria; order Micropepsales; family Micropepsaceae; genus Rhizomicrobium. The sequence continues at coordinate 289,456 of JAZJZY010000004.1, forward strand.
GCTTAACGAATCGATGCTTTTCAAGACTGCGGCGGTTGCCATGGTTCAAATCTTCCGGCTGGGAAATCGGCGCCCATCAAAGCGTCTTATGTTTAACCGGTCGTGAACGATAAACCGCAATCCGGCAGGCTTTTGTTAACCGTGCCTCGTTATGGTCACAGTCATTAGCCAGGCAAGGACCCCCCGCATGCCGCTGAAACTGTCGCTGAAACCAGGCGAGAAATTCGTGCTCAACGGCGCGGTGCTCGCCAATGGCGATAAGCGCACCAGCCTTGTGATTCAGAACAAGGCCTGCGTGCTGCGCGAAAAAGACATCATGCAGCCCAAGGACGCAAAAACCCCGGCGCGGCTGGTCTATCTGGCCATCATGATGATGTATCTCGATACCGAAGGCGGCGAAGAACCATATGACGAGTTCGCGCTGCGTATGAGCGAGTTCATGGGCGCCATCCAGAACCGCGAAGTTCTCACCGCCTGCGTGGATATCAGCCGGGACGTCACGCAAGGCGCTTATTACAAGGCACTTATCGCCTGCCGCAAATTATTCGACTACGAACAGGAGCGACTGAACTATGACTCTTCAAGCGTATCAAAACGCTCAGCGCGTAGTTGAAGATCCGCGCACGACGGAATATCGCCTGTTCGGTCAAGTAACGGGCGCGCTGCTCGACGCCAAAAGCTCCAACGCGCAAGGCGCACCGCTGGTCGAGGCAATCGACTGGAATCGCCGCGTGTGGCGGACCCTGGCGGCCGACTGTATGGACGACCGCAATGCCTTGACGACGGATCTGCGCGCCAAGATCGTTTCGCTATCCTTGTGGGTGTCGAAATACTCGCGCCGCGTGACGCGCGAGAAGGCGCCGCTTGATCCGCTGATCGAGATCAATCGCACGATCATGCAGGGCCTGCAGGCCAGAGTCGGATAACAATAGTCGGATAGCCAGGTTTTAGGGCTTCCAAAGCCGGTGCGGAAACGCACCGGCTTTTTTGTTTTTCAATTTCCCCCTCCGGCCTACGCATCGCAAGCGCTGCTACGGCCACCTCCCCCACCAGCGCGCTAACGCGCGCGCGGGGGAGGCGGGCCGCGACCAAGGCGTCCTACCCATTTCCGCGCGGCAATTTCTTCCGCTTCCGGCAATTCATGCCTAATCATCCGCCCCGGCCCTGGAAAATATCTGAGCAATATCAATAGGTTAAAAAGTTAAAGGGCCAGAACCATTCTGGCACACGCGTTGCAAAAGTCGAGGCAGGTCAAATGCCTTGGCACCGCAGAATGCGCGCCACCCCACCGAATTGAAGTAATGGAGAAATCCCATGTCTTTTAGCGTCAACACCAACACCGGCGCGATGACGGCGCTGCAGTATTTGAATGAAACGCAGGGTCAGCTCAGCCGGACCCAGAATGCCATCAATTCCGGGTTGAAGGTTGCGTCCGCTAAAGACGATGGTGCCATCTACGCCATTGCCCAGAACCAGCGCGGCGCCATTGCGGGCTTCCAGTCGGTCGCCAGCAGCTTGAGCAACGGCTCTTCCGCCATCGAGGTTGCGCTGTCCGCCGGCCAGTCGATTTCGGACCTTATGATCCAGTTGAAGCAGAAGGCGCTTTCCGCCGCCGACCCTTCGCTCGACACCGCCAGCCGCCAGGCCCTGAACTCGGACTTCACGGCGCTTCGCGATCAGATCAGCACGATCGTCAAGAATGCCGTCTTCAACAATTTCAACCTGGTCGACGGCTCGACCACCAAGGTTCAAGCCTTGGCGTCCGCCGACGGTTCCCGCCGTATCACCACCTTGGCGCAGAATATGAGTCTCAGCGGCAGCATCGTGACTTTGAAATCCACGGCGACCGTTTCGACCCAGGCCAAGGCGTCGGCGTTGATCGGCACCATCCAGACCTCGCTCACCAACGTCAACGCGGCCTTGGCCAAATTGTCGGCCGGCGCGGCGAAGTTCTCGATCCAGGCGACCTTCACTCAGAAACTGGCCGATACATTGACGTCGGGTCTCGGAAACCTGGTCGATGCCAACATGGCCGACGAAAGCGCAAGCCTTCAGTCGCTGCAGGTCAAGCAGCAGCTGGGCGTGCAGGCTCTCTCGATCGCCAACCAGGCGCCGCAGACCATCCTGTCATTGTTCCAGGGCGGCGGCTGATACCTACTTTCATACAAGCGGAAAAGAGCGGCGCGCGAGCGCCGCTCTTTTTTTTGTGCGCGGCGATGATCGCTACCTTTCAGTAAGCATGTCCCTTTACCGAAATTTTTCCAACAAAACCGTCATGCCTTTTCTTCAAAGTGGAAATAATTGCCGTGCTGACCCGGCAATATTTGCCGCAAGTGGGAAAATTCTGCCGGGCAGAAAGGTGCACGGAAAATTTCCGCTAGATCACTTTTTCCGCGCTCGCAGAAAATCGATGTTTAAGCGATTCTGAATCCGGCGCGGCACGGCGCTTGCCTATTGGTCTTCCGGGCAAAACGCCTGATGAGCCTTTGTGCTCAGTACCAGAACGGAGAGACCTATGAGCTTTAGTGTCAATACCAATGCCGGCGCCTTGACCGCCCTGCAGTACCTCACTGCCACCCAGGGTTCGTTGGCCAAGACCCAGTCCGCCATCAACAGCGGTTTGAAAGTTGCTTCGGCCCGCGATAACGGCGCCATCTATGCCATCGCGCAGAATCAGCGCGGTGCGGTTGCCGGTTATGAATCCGTCATCAACTCGATCAACAACGGTACGTCCTCGATCGACGTGGCGCTGTCGGCCGGTCAGTCGATTTCGGATTTGCTGATCCAGTTGAAGCAGAAGGCCCTGTCCGCGGCCGACGCCTCGCTCGACACCGCCAGCCGTCAGGCGTTGAATTCCGACTTCACCGCGCTGCGCGATCAAATCAGCACGATCGTGAAGAATGCGGTGTTCAACGGCTTCAACCTGGTTGACGGTTCCACCACCCAGATCACGGCTCTGGCCTCTGCCGACGGTGCGCGTCGCATCACCACGCAGGCCCAGAACATGAAACTGTCGGGCTCGATCGTGACCATGAAGTCCACGGCCACCATTTCGACCCAGGCGAAAGCTTCGACCCTGGTCGCGACCATCCAGTCCTCGCTCACCAACGTCAACTCGGCTCTCGCCAAGTTGTCGGCCGGTGCCGCGAAGTTCTCGATTCAGGCGACCTTCGCCCAGAATCTGTCCGATACACTGACCATCGGTATCGGCCATCTGGTGGACGCCAACATGGCGCAGGAAAGCGCTTCGTTGCAGGCTCTGCAGGTCAAGCAGCAGCTGGGCGTTCAGGCTCTGTCGATCGCCAACCAGGCGCCGCAGACCCTCCTGGGCTTGTTCCAGGGCGGTTGATACGCCTTAAGGAAAAATGGCGGACGTGGAATTACCCGCGTCCGCCGGCTTTCCGGATTTCTGAATATACGGATGACTGCCAGAAGGCGGCATCCGCCCCGAGGTGTAGGGGACTCTTCGTCGGTGGGAATGACAAACGGGCGATGCCGGGGGGCATCGCCCGTTTGTTTTTGTGGAGCGGCCCCAGGAAAAGTGTGAAGCGGTTTTCCGTCCGGGGCCGCGACCAAAGAAGTGGCCCGGGAAAAGTGTGGTCGCTAGCGACAGCGTAGCGCGACGGTTTTCCGTCCGGGCGCGCGACCAAAGATGACTACACGGATACCGCGCTGACGGAAAAGCGGAAACGACGCGGGCCCGCCTGATAGGCGCCGAGCTTCCGGGTGTCGTCCAGCTCCAGCGCCGAGAGCTGAATCTGGCAGAACAATTTTCCGCCCGCCTGGCGATGGGTCAACATACCCAGCAGCGGTGCGGTGGCGCGATCGACTTCGATCCGCAGCATCGTCGTGCCGTCGCCGATTTCCGCCCAGCCTTCGGTCATGCCGAAGCCGTGGCTGGATGAAACCAGGAACGAGACCGGGGCGCCGTGATCGATGGTCTGGCCGGCCAGCGAAAAATTCTCCCGCTCGCCGCCATTGGTGGTGGACAGCACCAAGGCCTTTGTGTCGAACGCGTCCGGCAAGAGAGTAAAGTGACCCAGCCGCAGGACGCCCTTGCCCCAATCGTTCCAGTCGAAGCGGAGATCGAATTCGACGCGCGATTCGGCCGCGCAGAAGCGCAGGGCTTTTTCGATCATGCCCTTGGGTGTTTCGATCCGGGCAAACGCCACGACATCGCCGTTGATGTCCCGGGCGATGCGCGCTTCGCACCATTCCAGGTCGGTGAGCTTGTGCTCGCCGGGCGCCTCGAAAACGCTGTCGCCGGTATACCAGTCGGCCGCCAGCGCGATGTCGTCGAAGAATCCGTGTGGCAGACCGCCCAGCACGGGCTTCTCCTGACCGGCGAATTGCAACTTGGCGATGGCAAGCCCGCGCCGCCGGTCCAGGGTTGCGGTGAGTGCAGGCGTTTCGATCCGGATATAGCGCTCCGTCGCGGCGGTACCGCGTGAAGTCGGTGCGACGGCTATCGGCTTGCTCCATTTGCTTTCCGCGATGCGCAACCGCTCGCAATAGGCCGCCCAGCGTTTCTCGGTCAGGTGAGTGCGAAAGTCGCTGGCCCAGAGATAGCAAAGTTCTTTCCAATCAGGAGAGTCGCTTTCCAGCATGCCTTCGTAAATCCGCTGGCAGGCCGCGTTGATCGCCAGATTGTCCCGGCCGGTCACCGCCCAGCGCGCCAGATTATACTTGCGCTGTTTTTTCACCGGCACCGGACAAGCGGCGCTTTCCAGCGACAGGATCTGGCCCGCGTCCGGCATGTCCAACAAGGCAAGGGTGCCGGAGGGCGCGCTCATTGCCGCATGGACGGTTACCGCACTGAATGCCTGCTCCAGCCGCATCCATTCGCTTTCGTCGGAAAGGCTTTCTTCGGTCCGGAACCGCCCGGGGCGGAAATCGAAGATTTCCGCATCGCTGGCATAGAGGCACAAGGCGCGCGGGCCCTGACCCATGCGGCCGCGCACAAAGCGCAGGTAAGATTCAAGATCGATATCGCCATGGGCGAAACGCTGCAATTGCTGGAACAAGGTCGTGTTGCTCCAGATCAGCGCGATGTCGCGGCCATCTGCGCCCAGCGCCCGCTGCGGCAGATACTGGGTTTCGGGTTTCCATTCGGGATGGCCTGCTGCCGGATTTTCCCAGTCCATGATGATGGCGTCATAACCAGCATCGCGATAGAGCCCGATCAGGCCCGCGGCATAGGCCTGTTCGTTGATCAGCGCCACGCGCGGGCACGCATCCAGAAGGCGCGCATAGATTTCGTGCCCCAGCCGCAGATTTTCCGTCGTCACGCGCGCCGGGACCAGCGGTCCGATCATCTGGCTGTAGCCCGAGCCGATCAATTCGATTCGGCCTTGCGCGATCAGGCTTTTGGCGCGGCCGATCCATTCAGGATCACGATTGGCGATTTCTTCCAGCGTATAGCCGGAAATTTCCATCCCGATAGGGCCAGCGCGTTCCGCCAGCCGCAGCAGTGGCCAATAGCAGCGCGCGATCACTTCGCCGCGCCGCTCTTCCTCGATGGATGAAAAGGCGAGATTGAGATGGAAGAACGCGAAGATCCGCAATCCGCTCGCGGCCTGGATGTCCGGGGCGCGGAGCGGCGCGTTCATGCCGTTTCGATCCGGATCAGGGCCAGTGCGTCATTCGCGGCCTTGAGCGCCATCTCCCGGTCGGCACCCGTGGCCAGCACCATCGCCCCGGTGGGACGCTTGTCTCCGGCGGGCGGGATCACATCGCCAAGCCGCGCGGTCACGATCAGTTCGGCCACGCCTGCGATCTTGCGTGCGTCTTCCGCGCCATGAATGGCAACGACCTTGCCGGGTGCGGGGAAAGCATAACGTTGCACCACCGGCACCGATTGGCTGGGCGTCATGTCGGCTGCGCTGACGCTTTCACCCAATGCCACCTTGATCGCGGCACCGATGAAATCCACGCCCGTGTTCAAGGGAATTTCCCGGGTGCAGAAAAAGCCACCCGACAGGCGCGCCGCCAACTCGATCACATAAGGCTCGCCATTGTGAATGACGATATCGCCTTTGACGGTACCATCGGTGATGCCCATCGCGGACGCGGCGCGGGCGACCAGCGCACGGACTTTGTCCTGTGTTTCCTGGGGCAACTGGCTGGGCAGGTCACCGCCATTCTCGATGAAGAAGGGTGCGTAGCGTTCCAGGAATTCGTAGTTGCGGTCGGAAAATCCGACCGTGTAACAAACGCCGCCCGTGACGAGTGATTCCGTGGAAACCTGCGGCCCCGGCAGATATTGTTCCACCATCACCCGTTCGCTGGGCGAATAGGAGCGCGCCAGCATGAAGGCCTTGGCGAGGTCCTGCACCTGGGCGACGCGCTGCACGCCCCGGCTGCCCCGGCTGTCCACGGGCTTGATCACCAGATCGCGCCCGCGTTCGACCGCGATGCGCTGCAACTCCTGCGGGGTCGAGACTTCCGCGAACCATGGCGCCGCCACACCGGCCGAGCGGAAACATTTCTTCATCGCCAGCTTGTCACAAGCCAGTTCGGCCACATGCACCGGAAGACCGGGCAGGCGCAGGCGTTGCGCCACGGTGGCAACAGTGATGGGCGCATCGGCAGCGACGCAGATCACGCCATCGATTTTGCGGATCTTGCGGTTATAGCGTTCGGCGGCGGCGGCGGTTTCCGCCGGGCCATAGACATCCGCGATCAGGCAGGAATCGGCGAACGCGAAGCCTGGCGCCACTGGGTCGATATCCGACACCACAACCATGTGACCCATTTCCTTGGCGCGTCTGGCGGCGTCGGCCGCTTCGATGCCGCCGGATACGATCAGCAATGTCTTTCCGCTGTTCATCAGAAATACTTATTCATCAGAAGTAGAGGCCGCCATTGACGTTGAGGGTCTGTGCCGTGATGTAGGACGCCGCATCGCTGGCCAGGAACACCACGGCGTCCGCGACCTCGTCCGGGCTACCCATGCGCTTGAGCAGAATATTCTCCGCCGCTTTTTGCACGCTGGCCGCTGCAAGCCCGCCGGCCGCCATGTCGGAGGCGATCATGCCTGCCGACACCACATTGGAGCGAATATTATGCGCGGCGCCGAAGCGCGCGATGACCTGGGCCAGCGAAATCAATCCGGCCTTGGAGGCCGCATAATGCGCCGTGCGCGGTCCGCCATACTGGCCGCTGACCGAACCGATATGCACCATCGCGCCACCGCCCGCTTTCTTCAGCAGGGGCAGGAACGCCTGGGCCGCCATGAAGGGCCCCTTCAAATTCGTGGCCAGAATATTGTCCCAGTCGGCATCGCTGATCTGGTCGAAATCGGTAGGCTTGTTGATCCCGGCATTGTTGACCAGGACCGAGATGGCGCCGAACGCATCTGCGGCCTGCACTGTCGCATCGATACTGGCCCGGTCCGTCACGTCCATGCGCACGGCTTTGGCCCGCCGGCCTTTTGCTTCGATGGCTTTGACCACGGCGTCGGCTTCGGCGCTTTTCTCGCGATAAGTGAGAAGGACATCGGCGCCGGCATCCGCCAGGCCCAGTGCGATGGCGCGGCCGATGCCACGGCTGCCGCCAGTGACGACGGCGCATTTTCCGGCAAGCGAGAAGCGGCTCATTTGTGTGCGGCGCCGTAGGCGCGCTTTCGGTGAATCACGCGCCTGGCCGCGTCGGCGATGAAGGGCGCGGAGATGCCGAAATGATGCGCCAGTTCTTCCGGTTCGCCGGATGCGCCGAATGTGTCCTTCACGCCCACGAATTCGACGGGGCACGGCGTCGTGGCGGCCAAAGCCTCCGCAACCGCGCCGCCCAATCCGCCATGAATGTTGTGATCCTCGGCCGTGACCAGCGCGCCGGTCTCGATCGCGCAGCGCGACAAGAGCTTGGTGTCGATCGGTTTGATGGTGGCCATGTTGACCACGCGCGCCGAGATTCCGTCCTCCGCCAAGATGTCGGCGGCAATCAGGGCACGGGCGACTTCTGCGCCGCAGGCCACGATGGTGACATCGTCGCCATCGCGAATGATCCGGCCCTTGCCGATCTCGAATGTATAGTCATCGCCGAAAAGGCGGGCACAGGGGCTGCGGCCGGTGCGCATATAGACGGGGCCGTCATATTCCAGCATCGCGCGTGTCGCCAATGCCATCTCGGTGGGATCGGCGGGCGAGATCACCGTCATGCCGGGAATGGCGCGAAACGCGGCCAGATCTTCTAACGCCTGGGCCGAGCCGCCATCGGGACCGACATCCAGTCCCGGATGGCTGGCGACGATCTTGGCGTTGCGGCGGGCATAGCAGAGCGACAGCCGCGCCTGCTCGATGGCGCGCAGGCAGAAGACGGCAAAGGTGGTGACGACGGGGATCAATCCCACCGCCGCCATGCCGCCCGCCGCCGCCATCATATTCTGCTCGGCGATGCCGAACTGGATCAGGCGGTCGGGATGGCTCTTGCGGAAATGATGCACGCCGGTGCCGCCCGCGATATCCGCGTCCAGAACCACCAGCTTGGGGAATTCATCGCCCAATGCGGACAAGGTTTTGCCGAAGGCTTCGCGCAGGGAATCGCTGTTGGCGATCAGGGCCGGACTAGACATTCATGAACCCTCTGATTTCGTCGGCGCTCGCGCCCAGCGTCGTCAGCGCCTCTTCGGTCTGCGCTGGCGTGAGCTTGACGCTGCCATGCCAGGCCGGAATGTTTTCCATGTACGGCACGCCTTTGCCCTTGATGGTGTGGGCAATCAGGACGGACGGTTTTTCGCGTGTCGCACCGGCGCGGCGCAAATGCTCGAGAATTTCGGGAATATTGTGGCCGTCGATTTCCGCCACCGACCAGCCGAAAGCGCGCCATTTGTCCGCCAGCGGCTCCAGCCGCATGATGGCGTCATTGCAATTGTCGCTTTGCAGCTTGTTGTAGTCGATCACGGCGCAAAGATTGTCCAGCTTGTGATGGGCCGACGACATCGCGGCTTCCCACACTTCGCCTTCCTGCAATTCGCCGTCGCCCAGCATGGTGTAGACGCGGGCAGGGATTTTTTGGAGCCTGAGACCGATGGCCATGCCGACCGCGACCGACATGCCCTGACCCAAGGAGCCGGTGGACGTTTCCACCCAAGGCAAGTCCAGTACATGCGGATGGCCTTGGAACGGGCTGTTCAGTTTGCGCAACGTCAGCGCGGCCTTGGCATCGCAGAAGCCGTAATGCGCGCCCGTGGCATACAAGGCCGGGGCGGCATGTCCCTTGGACAGCACGAAGCGGTCGCGGGTGGGTTCACTGATCGCATTGGGCCAGACATTCATCTCCGCGCCATACAGACAAGCGAAGAGATCGGCGGACGACAGCGCGCCGCCCGGATGGCCGGAGCCGGCATGGAATATCGATGCCACCGAATGGCAGCGGATGAAGCGTGCCGCCTCGGTGAGTTTTTTTGCCAAAGCATCCGGCGATGCCTCGGATTTTGCGGATACAGCGCGAAATTGCTGATTCATGGGATCTGTTTCATGGGATTAGGCGGCCTTGGCAAGGCGCGCGCGCGCCAGAAGATCGGCGTAAAGAATGATGCGGGCTTTGGGCGCGAGACGCCGCGCCTCCGCCACGATTTCATCGGCGAAGCCACGCGACATCACCACGATCACATCCACCATGGCGCCCGACAGCGCGTGCGGCGGGCTGAGGCGAACGCCGTGACGGCTGTCCATATGTGCAATCAGATGCGCATCGATCAGAAGCGCGAGATCTGCCGGATCAAAGCCGCCCGTCCGCACCAGGGAATCGAACAACCGGCCCGCGCCCCACAACGCCACACGCTGTGGCTTCAGGCTTTCCAGTTCCTGCGCGGCGCAAGACAGGGCATCGCAATTGGCGGCCCGTGTGGCGACATAGGATGTCAGCAAATGCGCGGCATTCATGACTTCGGCGGGATCGGCGGCGATATCGAGTGAGGGCTCGCCAGCCTTGCGGGCGACGAAAAGAAGATTGATGCGATCCTTGGGGTCGGGATGCTCGACGATGGTGAAACCGGCTGCTTCGATCATCCGGCCCAGGGTGTTTCCCGAGAAATGATAGAGATGCTTGTCGATGAACCATTCTTCCAGAATGTCGTCGCCGCCGATCAGTGCGATGTTCGGCGCATCCAGCACCAGCAATCCGCCCGGCTTCAGCACGCGCGCATGATCCCTGAGGCTGGCGAAGGGATGGGCCAGATGCTCGATGGTGTGACAGGAATGAACGATATCGAAGCTGGCGTCGGACAGTTGGGCGTCTTCGATCCGCGCCAGCATCAACGTGGTGCGCGCCATGTCCGCACAGGAATCGGCATAGCGCTCGTCGGGTTCGACCGCCGTCACTTGCGCGTTGGGCGCGGCTTCGAGGAAAGCGGCGGTGAAACGCCCGCGATTGGAACCGACATCCAGCATCGTCATCGCGTCACTGAAGCGGCAGTGACGGGCCAGCGCATCCATTGCCGCCTGGGTGCGAAAGCCTTTGCCGTAACGCACATTGCCCCAATCGGCGCCGCCCGACACCGCCGCGCCATGGCGCTTCTCGGTCCGGTCGATGCGCGGGGTGCTTTGCACCAGTCCGCAATGACCGCACAGATGGACTTTCAGGCCGCGCGTGGAGCCTTCAGGCTGGTAGGCGAATTTGAGGGAATCCCTGCCGCAAAAATCGCAAAGATCGGCGTGCATGCAAATGGTCCGGTGAAGAATCCGGTAACCATGATCAGGCGTTTGTTCTTACCACCACCTTAATAATGCACGAGATATTCCGGCCTGTCGGCGTAACCCAGGCGGGCCTGCATATCGGTGGCGATGGCCTCGAATTGCACCCGTTGTCCGGCATCCAGCAGGCGGTCTTCCGGCCGGTTCACATTGTGCGGCTTGGCGAACACGCCATAGGCCTCGTCCCGATAAGGCAGTCCCAGGAATTCATAGAGGCCGCGTACCTCGGACGGTGAGGCCTTCAATTCTTCCAGTCGTACGAACAGTGTTCGTTCGGCTGGCAGCCTGGATAATTCCGCCAAGACCAGGCGGTTCAGCTCCGCCCAATGCCAGCAGATGCGCTCGAACTGGGAAAACGCCCGGAAGGGGTTGGCGGCGGCGCTGCCTTGCCGGGGCAGCGGCCACCAGTATTTTTTCTCCGGCGGCGGCGCGGGCAGGCCGCCATCAACATGCGCCTGCAGGATGCGGGTGGACGCATCATCGTAACACTCGTTGCCCAGCTTGTGGAAATACGAGCTCGCCACCTTGCGCCCGTCGCGCACCAGATGAATGAAGCGCGCTTTTGGAAAGGCTTCGGCGAGATCGGGGATCAGCCAGGACAATTTGTTGGAGGAATCGCCCCAATGCGTGGCGCCGCTATAGCGGATCGCGCCGCCATAGGTTTCGCCGATCAGGCGTGCTGTCTCCCGCGCATCGATCAGGCCGAGATAACGCCGCACCGCCAGAGGCTGAGTGATCTGCACCATGTATTCGTGATGCATCTCCACGCCTTGGACGGCGGACAATGCCTTGTGCAGCATGGCCGTGCCCGACCGTCCCGACGAGACGACGAAGAAAGGGCGCGCGCTCATCGCTTGACCGCGATGACGACCGCTTCACGGCCAAGCCCCGCTTGCGCCAAGGCGCGATAAAAGGCGCGGCGCGTTTCCTTCAGGCCAGCAGCCTCAAAGGCGAGGTCGAATTTCTTGCGCCGGTTGTGGCAGGCGCGGCCCAGAACATCGTCGCCGACATAGTTCTCGCCCATCATCAGGAACGCTTCCATGGGAAAGCTGGTGGTGCGGGCGGTAGGGTTGAAGCCCAACCGCTGCAGCAACGCCGATAGCGATTCGAAATCGAAATAATTGAGGTGATGCGGCGGTGCCACCCACCAATCATTGGTCCCAGCCGCCGTCATGCCCGCGATTTGCAGTGGCGAGAAATCGTTGGGAACATTGATGCAAATGATGCCGCCCGGTTCCACCAGATCATGCGCCAGTGCGATCAGATGCGCGGGATCGGGAATATGCTCCAGCACATTGTTGAGATGGATGACATCGAATGTCCCCAGCGCCGGAGCACTCTCGCGGTTGAAAAACCCTTCGGTGACCTGTGCCCCCAGCCCGCGGGCATGGGCCGCCGCCTGGCGTGACGGCTCGATGCCGTGCGCAAGCCAACCGCGTTGCATAGCCGTCTCCAGAAAGAAGCCCGGACCGCATCCGATATCCAGCAGGCGACGGCGATCCGGCGGCAGCAGCGATTCAAAAATTTCCAGCCGGTCGGTCTGCGCCAATTGTGCCCAGGCCTGATCTTCGCCCGCACGTACGAGAAATGTGGGCTTCTCGCTGGCGTAATAGTCTTCGCGATAGGCGCGCTCCATATCTTCGGCGCGCGGTAACGGCAGCGCATGCTTGAAGCCGCAAGCCTCGCACTCGATGATGTCGTGCCCTGATCGGGCCGCCACGCGCAGGCCCTTGTGCAGGCCGTCCTGGAGAAAATCTTTTGCGACAGCGTGGCTCATGCGGTGCGCGATCTCGCATCGGTTGTTAACCGCTTCTTAGCCATACGCCCTTTAGAAATAGTTAAATGGAAGCACACCATGCCGCGCCGGTCTTTATCGCCGAAGCGTCCAGCAACCATGGCCGCGACCTGTCACGCGCCAAGGCGTTTGTGGATGCGGCGGCGGATGCGGGCTGCGACGCGGTCAAATTCCAGCTCTTCAAGATCGACCGCATGTTCGCGCCGGAGATTCTGGCGCAGAGCCCCAAGCACCGCGCCCGCGCCGAATGGGAGCTGCCTCTTTCTCACCTTGGCCCGCTGTCCGAACATTGTTCGGCTCGGAAAATCCAGTTTTCCTGCACCCCTTTTTATCTGGAAGCGGTGGCCGAACTGGCGCCCTTCGTCGATTTCTACAAGGTCGCCTCTTACGAACTCCTGGTCGGCGACCTGCTGAAAGCCTGTGCCCAGACCGGCAAGCCGGTGGTGTTGTCGACCGGCATGGCGAGTTTGGACGAAATCAAGACCGCCGCGCATTGCCTGCAGAATGCGGGCGCGCGGGACGTGACCTTGTTGCATTGCGTGTCCGCCTATCCCACGCCCGCCGGCGAAGCCAATCTTTCCGCCATCGATACGATACGCGTGGCAACGGGTTTGCCTGTCGGCTGGTCCGATCACACGCGCCGACCGGCGGTGATCGAACGCGCCGTGCACCATTGGAATGCACGCGTCGTGGAATTCCATCTCGATCTCGATGGCAAGGGCGCAGAATATGCCGCCGGCCATTGCTGGCTGCCGCAAGAAATCGCACCCGTCATCGCGCGCATCCGCGAAAGCCTTGTCGCCGACGGCAGCGGCTTCAAGGGACCGCAACCTTCCGAAATTTCCGACCGCGAATGGCGCGCCGATCCCGCCGACGGCATGCGCCCGCTGAAACATGTGAGATTGGCTTACAAGGGAGAGGCCGCATGATCGCGCGGAAGCATCCCCGCATCGTGGCCGTTATTCAGGCGCGCATGGGTTCGACGCGGTTGCCAGGCAAGGTGCTGCGGCCGGTCGCCGGTCAACCGCTGCTCTGGCATATCGTCCATCGGCTCAAGGCCTCGCGTCTGATCGACGAGATCGCAATCGCCACCACCACCAATCCGCTGGATGAAGCGATCGTGGAATTCGGCGCCGCACACGGCATCGTGGTGGTGCGCGGACCGGAAGACGATGTGCTGGCGCGGTTCGCCCGGGCGGCGGAAGAACTGGATGCCGATATCATCGTGCGGGTGTCGTCCGATGCGCCGTTCCTGGACGCACGCTTCATCGATCACCTGGTCACAAGCATGATCGCGCAAGGCGGCGATTATGTTCTGATGGAAGAAGGCGTGCCTTGCGCGCATGAAGGCGTCGATCCCATGACCCGCCGGGCGCTGGGCAAGCTGGTGATGCAGGCCGGGCATGATCCGGTGGCGCGCGAGCATGTCACCGGTTATTTCAAGCTGCATCCCAATTTCGTGCCGATCGCGCGCGCGCCGTCCTATCCATCGCTGGCGCGCGACGGCGGGCGGCTCACCATCGACACGCCTGATGACCTGGCTTTTGTGGAAGCTGTGCACGCCAGGCTCCATGCCAAGGCCGGCGAGGCAACCTTGTCCGATCTGCTGTTTCTGCTGGAACGCGAGCCGGAATTGCGCGCCATCAATGGGCATGTGAAACAAAAACCCGTTCTTCCTGCCGGCGGCCTGGCATTGATCCGTTGCGACGGTGGCGGCAGGTTCGGTTATGGTCATGTCAAACGCATGGTGGCGTTGGCCCGGGCGTTGCGCGACCGCGAAAGCATCGGCGTCCTGTTCGCGCTCAACGGCACACCGGATGCCGCCATTCCCATCCGCCGCGCCGGGTTTGAAGCGGTGATGATCGAGAGCCATCACGATCTGGCGATGGCGATCCAGAAACACACGCCCGATCTGCTCCTGGTGGATGGGCGCGAAGGGCCTACGCGCGATGAATTGGAAGGATTGCGGGGTGGCGTTCCCATTGTTGCCGTGATCGATGACGGTTCCGATGCGCGGCTGGCTGCCGACTTCGCCTATTATCCACCGGTACCGCAGGCCAAGGCGCTCGACTGGACCGGCGCGCGCACCGTGGCCCGCATCGGCTGGGAATGGTCGCTGCTGGGGCTCAATCCCCATCTCACGCCCATTGGCGCAATGTCGTTGCGGCCCACTTTGCTGGTGGCGATGGGTGGCAGTGATCCGCAAGGCCTCACCTTGCGCGCCGCCAAGGCGCTGGCACCGCTCGATCCGGTATTCCGGATCCGGTTTGTCATCGGCACCGGCATGGCGGATGCGGCCAAAGTCGCGGCCAATGTCGTGGCTCTGAAAGCCAATTACGAAACGGTGGAAGGGGCGGACGATCTCGCAACGGAATATGCCTCGGCCGATCTGGCCCTTTGCGCCTTCGGTGTCACCGCCTACGAGCTGGCGGCGTTTGGCGTGCCCTCGCTATATCTGGGACTGACGGAAGATCACGCCCGCTCGGCCAGCGCGTTCGAGCAGGCAGGCATGGGTCGGTCCCTCGGCGTCGCTGCGGACGTCTCGGATGACGAGATACTGTCGGCCGTGAAGGCGCTGATGAATGATACGGCCTGTCGCCGCGAAATGCGCAATGCCGGACTGGCGATCCTGGACGGCAGTGGCGCGGCACGCATTGCCGCCGATCTGGCGGCCGCATTGAAGGAAGAAAAAGCGCCGCTCAGAGTTGCGCGATAATCAAATAAGTTTAGCAGCTCTCGCAAACACATCCGGCCAATCGCCGCGCGTTGCGGGCATCACGCATCGGCAAGATGGCGCCAGCGGCTCATAGGCCTGGCCGAATGCCGTCCAACTCGTATCGTAAAGCAGTTTCAGGGTTGGTGTTCCCGCGCCCGCGCCCAGCCAGGAAACGGCGGTGGGCGCGCTGACCAGCACGTCCAGCGCCGACAGCATCGCGGTGGTACGGTCGAGTTCGTTTTTCTGATCCAATGCAGGCGGAACGAAGATTTTCCGGCCGCTCAATTTCTCCAGCGCTGCGATTTCGTCCGGCGCCGCGTCATACTGACAGCAGACCAAACTACCGGGGAGGTCGCGCAGGAAAACGCCCCAGGCTTCCAGTGGCGCATATTGAACGGAGCGATGGCCGCCCGATTTGCCGCTGCGCCAGCAAATGCCGATTGCGGGGGATGCTCCCAAATCTGCGAAGATGTTTTTCCAGTGCGCTCGCTCCGCCGCATCCGGAATCAGGAAAGCATTGTTGCTCGGGAATGATTCCAGGTCCGGCCGCAGCCAGCGCGGCAGCGATCCCATCAAGGTAACGGCATTGGCGCCGCCCGCTCCTTTCAGCCAACCATGATCGGCGGTGACGATGCCGTTCACGGTCGCCAGGGATTGCGGCTTCACGGTCGCGCCGGGTAGAGAGCGCGCCAGCAGGGACACCAGGCGCGGTTCGCATTCCAGGATGATCGCACCGCCGTCATTCGCGGCGCGCGCCAGAAGGTCGGGCATCGCACTCATGAACATGACCTGATCGCCCACGCCTTGCTCGGCGCGCACCAGAAGGCGGGTGCGCTTCAACGCCCCACCTCGCCATTCGGCAAGGTTCAGTTTCGCGGCCGGGACCTTGCCGGCGATGTCGCTGCGGGCGGCATAGTCGCGCCAGCCATCCTTGAGATTGCCGGTCAACAGATGCAGCACTGCCCGGTTGAGGCGCGCCTGTGCATTGCGCGGATCGGCCTTGATGGCCCGATCATATAAGCCGCGTGCCTCTTCGAATTTTCCGTCGTCCGACAACAGATCGGCGAGATTGGAAAGCGCGGCGGGAAAATTGGGATTGATCGTCAAGGCGGCGCGATAGCATTCCGCAGCTTGTGCGTTGTCGCCGGACTCGCGCCAGGCTGAACCCAGAGTCAGCAGCAGCTCGGGGCTTTGCGGGCTGCGCGCCAGCGCTGGTTCGAGAAGGGCGCGGGCAGCTTCGAACTGTCCTTGGGTCCGCAACAAATTGGCAAGATTGACCAGGGCCTCCAGCCGCTCAGGCTCCTGGGCCAGGACCTTGCGGAAGAATTCGGCGGCAGGCTGGGCCAGACCCAGGGCGCGGGCGGTATTTCCCAGAGCGAACAGTGTTCGAACATCATTCGGCTGCTCTGCCAGGGCTTTTTCAAAGCAGGAAATCGCTTCCAGATGCCGCCCCTGGGACGACAGTTTCAGGCCTTGGTCATAGGCGTGCGCGGCGGCGTGCATTCCGTCAGTTTTGCGCGACCGCCTTAAGGCCGCGTTAAGCGTGTTTTCGCTGGGAGATCATTGGGATTTCCGGGACGGCATTAGCCCGCTCTTAACGCCGAAAATGCGATGTTCGGGTCATGTCCGGTTTTGGTTTTCCTGGTCTGGATTCGTCCGTCCTGCTGAGTTTCTACCAAACTCAGTTGAACTCTTCTGCGTCCGCGGCGGCGGCGCGCAACGCGATCAATCCCCAGACATCGAAGACGAACAGCGCCACCGCGAACGACGCGCCGCCCTGGCAGGCGCCGCAGCTTTCCGCCAACGCGCAGACAGCAAAGGTCCTCGCTACCACCAACTTCCTCGACACATCGAATGTGCCGTTGTCGGCGGGCGCCACCAGCGACGCCAAGATGGAACAGGACAACCAGAAACTGTTTTCGCTCTACAGCGCCGTCAACAGTTTGGCGTATCTCACCAAGCTGGCGCAGGGCGCAACGGAAACGCCGGGCCAACTCGCCGGACTCAATGCGCGCTTTCAGACCGGGCTGGCGCAGGTCCAGAAATATCTGAAATCGACCAGCTTCAACAATTTCGCCTTGCAGGCCGCGATACCCGCCGCCACGACAAGTTCGACGGCAAACATCTCGCTGGGCGGGTTCACTTATGCGACGCGCCAGCTTGTCGCCAACGCCAATATCGACAATCCGATACCGGGGCTTTCGGCATCCAGCAGCTTCACCATCACGGTGAAGAAGGGCAGCGTCAGCACCGATGTCGATATCGATCTCAGCCAGGTGTCGGGGCCGCTGACCCTGGGCAATGTGGTCAGCTACATCAACGCGCAGCTTTCCGCGGACGGCTTTTCCACCCGCTTCCAGAAAGTCCAGAAGGGCGGCACCAGCACATCGAATACCGGCGCAACCTTCGGCCTGCAGATCACGCCTGGCGGTGTCGAGCAGATCTCGTTATCGGCGGCTGCCACGCCATCGCTCTATATGGTGGGAAATTCCGGCACGGCCGCCGAAACCAACACCAGCAATGCCGGCAAGGCGGGCGCGACCAACACCACCACAACTGCGGCCGATCAAGCGGGCCGCCTGATCAAGTTGTCGAATATTTCCGGCACACCCACCGCGGTGGCCACCTCCACACAGAAGGCCACGACGGGCACCACCACGGCGGCGGACACGGTGGTCGATGCCAGCGGCAATATCTATGTCATCGGCAACGCCACCGGCAATTTCGGTAGCCAGCTCAACCAGGGCGCCCAGGATTCCTATCTCACCAAATATGATTCCGCCGGCAATGTGACCTGGCAGAAACTGCTGGGCAGCGCGGGCACCGCCAACGGCTATGGCCTGGCGCTCGATCCCTCCGGCGGCGTGGTCGTCACCGGCAGCTCTACCGCCGATGTCGTGCCCGGTGCCGTCGCCAATGGCAATGAGGATTCCTTCGTCGCCCGTTACGACACCAACGGCAACCAGATGTGGATCAAGCAGATCCAGACCCTGGCCAACAACCGTTCCAATGCCGTGAGTGTGGACGCCAGCGGCAACATTTATATCGGCGGCTCGGTATCGGGCTATCCGGTGGCCAATCCCGTCAATGGCCAGAGCACCATTCCGGGCGGCTTGATCGGGGCGCACCAGACCGCAAAAGGCGGCGTCGATGCCTATCTCGCCAAATTCGATTCCAAGGGCAATCTGCTGTCCGAGAATCAGTTCGGCACCAGCGGCGATGACCAGGTTGCCGCCACCGCCACCGCCGCCGACGGCAGCCTCTATGTCGCCAGCGTGCAGAACGGCGCGGCCGTCATCAGCAAGTACGCCAATGGCGACATCACCTCGGCGCCGGTCTGGAGTCAGAGTCTGGGTGCATTGCAGGCGGGCGGCGGCATTGGCGGGCTCACGGTTTTGGGCGGCAATGTCTATGTCTCCGGCACCACCTCCAACGGCAATCTCACGGCGGGCGGGCAGGCCAGCGTCGCGGCGGCTTCCACCGGCGGCACCGATGCGTTTGTGTTCGCACTGACCGACAATGGCAGCAGTGTCAGCGCCGATCATGTTTCCTATGTCGGCACCGACGCCAGCGACCAGGGCGGCGCGGTCACGGTGGGCCCGGATGGCACGATCTACTTGACCGGTTCGACCACGGGCACCTTTGCGGGCCAGCAGCGCAACATTCAGAAAGTCACGAATGCCTTCGCTACGGCGCTCAATGCCAATGGCGCCGTGCAATGGACCCAGCAATATGGCGGTGCGGACGGCCAATCCACCGGCTCCAGCGTGGCGATCGATCCGCAAGGCTCCAGCGTGCTCGACGCGCTTGGCCTGCCGCGCGGCACCATCAATCTCAATCAGTCGGTCGATCTGACGTCGATGACGACCTTGCGTGCAGGCGACACCTTCAAGATCAAGATCGACGGCATCGCGACGCGCACCACCACCATCACCATCGGCAAGGGCGAGACCATCAACTCGCTCAACACCAAGATCAACGCCCAACTGGGTGCGATCGGAAAAGCCACGGCCAACTACACAGGTGGCGCTGAAGGCATCAAGCTGACGGTCAATCCGGGCAACACCATCGAACTGATTTCGGGACCCAGGGATTCCGATGCGCTGGCGCGGCTGGGCATCAGCGCCGGCGTGCTGACTGCGCCTGCAACCGCCGGCAAGACGGCCGCGACCACCACCGCAAGCAACAAGAACAGCACGGTTGAGCCGACCTATGGGTTGGGCTTCTCCGGCACGCTCGACATTTCGACCCGCTCGGGCGCCAATTTGGCGCGCTCGCAGCTTCTCAGCGTGCTGTCGAGCCTGCAGAGCACCTATCAGAAATCCAATGCACCGCCGCCGGCTGCGGCCACGCCGGGCAACAACACGGGCGCGGCTTCCGCCACGACCACGGCACAACTCGCCAACTACAATATGGCGCTGTCCCTGATGGGCAACGATCCCAACAATGCCGTCGCCAATATCCAGGCGATCCTGTCGGGCCAGGGCAGCGGCGGCAACAGTCTCAGCAGTCTGCTCTCGCAGATTTGATACGTCAGCCGCGTTATTGAATATTTAGCGCCAGGGAAGATCGCCTTGGACACGGCTTTCTTCCCCCGCATGGCGAAGCCATTGGCGGGGGAAGATGTCTGCTAGCGGGCTTGCCCGCGTGGCAGACAGATGGGGGAAAAATCAAACGACGCGGTTAAACACCATGGCCCCTGCAGGCTGAGCTTTGTAGCCAGACTGAGGTCCATATGTCCGCGTCGGCGCATTCATGCGATCCACTTCGCGGGCGATCGCCTGGATCATGCCTTCGGACGCGTTCTTCACCCGCGCCAGCATGCGGGCATGCAGTTGCAGCACTTCGCGGAATCTGGCGGTGATAACCAAGAAGCGTTCGCGCAGACTGGGCGTCGCCGCCTTGGCTATGCGGATATCGAAATTCTGGGCTTCGCGACCATAGAGTGCGGACAATTTCTGGATCTCGGGATCGATGCTGCGCATCTCGGCGGGCTTGCCCGCTTTCAGCGCGGCGATATCGGCCTCCAGCACCACCACCAGCCGTTCGGCCAGGGCGATCAGGCGCTCCATGCGCGGCGCGTCTTCGAGTTTCGTCTCGCTCATTGCATGCTCGCTTGCGGTTGTGCCGCTTCCTGATGTTTCAGAAGCTGGCGGGAGACGGCACTGGCAAGGCCGAAGCCGCCGCGATTCTCCACCGACTTGGCATATTCATTGACCATCAGGGACCGGAACATCTCCTCGCCCTGACCACCGCCGAAAGGACCATCGGTGGGAATGCCTTGAAACATCGAACCCAGGAATTGCGAGATGAACACGCTTTCGAATTCCTTGGCCGATTTGCCCGCTGCTGCCGCGTTGCCGGTCGCGGCCGGTGTTTTGACGGATGTGGACTGTGTCGCCAGCATCGCGGTCTGCAAGGTCGCGTCCATCAGCCGATCACCTGGATATCGGCCTGGAGCGCACCCGCCGCCTTGATCGCCTGCAGGATCGAGATGATGTCGCGTGGACCCACGCCCAGGGCGTTCAAACCGTCCACCATGCTTTGCAGGGAAACGCCCTGGTTCAGCACAGTCATCTTGTTGCCCTTGTCGTCGTCGATCTGGATCGAAGTGCGCGGCACGACTTGTGTGGTGCCCGTGTTGGAGAAGGGCGAAGGCTGGCTGACCTGCGGCGTCTCGTTGACCCGGATGGTGAGATTGCCCTGGGCGATCGCCACGGTGTTGATGCGGACGTCCGAACCCATCACGATCACGCCGGAAACCTGGTCGATGATGACCTTGGCCGGTTGATCGGGATCGACCTTGACCTGTTCGATGTCGGTGAGAAGCCCCATCACGCCGCCGGGATAGTTGGCGGGCACGCGCAGCTGCACATTCGACGGATCTGAGGCCACGGCCACGCTGCCGCCCAAATATGTATTCACGGCTTGGGCGATGCGGCTTGCGGTGGTGAGGTCAGGATTGTGCAGGGACAGTTTCAGATTATCCATGCTGGCGAGATGAAAGCCGGTCTCGCGTTCGACGATGGCGCCGTTGGAAATGCGCCCCGCTGTCGGCACGCCGCGCGTCACGCTGGCGGCATCGCCCTGGGCCGAAAAGCCGCCCACCGCGACGGGACCTTGTCCCACCGCATAGGTCTGGCCGTCGGCGCCAAACAAGGGCGTCACCAGCAAAGTGCCGCCTGTCAGATTCTTGGCATCGCCCATGGCGCTGACGCTGACATCGATGCGCGAGCCGCTTCCGGCAAAGGCGGGCAGATTGGCGGTCACCATCACGGCGGCGACATTCTTGGTCTGCATGGTCTGGCCGCGCGTATTGACGCCCAATCGCTCCAGCATGGTCTGGATGGATTGCTGGGTGAACGGCGCGTTCTTGAGCGAGTCGCCGGTGCCGTTGAGGCCGACCACCAGGCCATAGCCGACCAGCATATTGTCGCGAATGCCTTCGATCTCGATCAGGTCCTTGACCCGCGAGAAGGCCATGACGGGGACGGGCGCGGCCACCAGGGCAGCGCCGATAACGAGGGCGGCAAGACGGATATAGAAGGGTGCGCTGCGCATGAACTCGGCTTCTGCCTATTTTCTCGGGAAGCAGCCTTGCCAGTTTCATGCCGCGGCAGCGCCACAAATAATCTATTGATTACAGCATGTTATTATATGAATGAACAGTGTTCGGAACTCTACCGGCATTATTTGCCGGGCTTTCCGGGCCCTATTCCAGGGGTGAGGGCGGAGTTGCCGGTCTTCAGTCCCGGCCGGAAAGGACGCCTGGGCCGGTCACTGGCTCTGCCGTTCGACGCGTGCCAGGTGAACGAAATATGCGGATTTTCCCGCTGAAAATCTGCTGCCGGTTCCCTTTGCGCTCGGACTCTGTGGCACGGACAAGCAGCATGGACAGGGGGTAGGGGCATTCCTATGTTCGATGCACCGCCACAAAGGAGCTTTTATGTCTCGTCCTGCCCTGCTTTGCATTCTCGATGGCTGGGGCTGGCGCACCGACACGCAGGACAACGCCATCGCGGCGGCCGTGACGCCCAACTACACGCGGATGTTGAGCGATAGCCCCCATGCCTTGCTGCAGACATCGGGCCGGGCAGTGGGACTGCCCCAGGGACAGATGGGAAATTCCGAAGTCGGGCACATGAATATCGGTTCGGGCCGGGTGGTGTCGCAGGATCTGCCGCGCATCGATGTGGCGATCGAAGACGGTTCGCTGGGCACGCGGCCTGTGTTGCGCGCGCTGATTGCCAAGGTGCAGGCCAGCAAGGGCGCCGTGCATCTGATGGGCCTGTTGTCGCCCGGCGGCGTGCACTCGCACCAGGATCACATGGCGGCGCTGGTCAAGGTGCTGGCCGATGCGCATGTGCCGGTGTTCGTGCATGCCTTCCTGGACGGACGCGACACGCCGCCCAAAAGCGCGCGCGGCTTTGTCGAGAAATTTCTCAAAGATGTCGATGGCGTCGCGGGCGTGCGGATGGCGACCGTATCCGGCCGCTATTATGCCATGGACCGCGACAAGCGCTGGGATCGGGTTCAGAAGGCTTACGACGCGATGGTGGATGCCTCGGCGCCGCGCCACACAGATATTTTCGCGGCATTGGATTCGTCCTATGCCGAAAACGTCACGGACGAATTCGTCGTCCCCGTCGCGTTGGGCGACTATGCGGGCATGGGCGATGGCGACGCCTTGCTGTTCGCCAATTTCCGCGCCGACCGCGCGCGGGAAATTTCCCTGTCCCTGCTCGATCCCGGCTTCGACGGCTTTGTGCGCAGTCGCGTCATTAAGTTCAGCGCCGCCGCCGGTCTGACGGAATATTCCGAAGAACTTGCCGCGCTGATGGCAGCGGTGTTTGCGCCCGAGGATGTACGCGAGACGTTGGGCGAAGTGATGGCCGAGCACGGCCTCAAGCAGTTGCGCATCGCCGAGACCGAGAAATATGCCCATGTCACATTCTTCCTGAATGGCGGGCGCGAAGAGCCCTTTCCCGGCGAAGACCGCATCCTGGTGCCCAGCCCCAAAGTTTCCACCTATGACCACAAGCCGGAGATGAGCGCCTATCAGGTGACGGAAAAACTGGAAGAGGCCATCGCCAGCGGCAAGTACGACCTGATCGTCGCCAATTACGCCAACCCTGACATGGTCGGCCATACCGGCATCATGAAGGCGGCGGTGGAAGCGGTGGATACCATCGATATATGCCTGGGCCGGTTGCGCACCGCCATCGAAAAAGTGGGCGGTGTCATGCTGCTGACCGCGGATCATGGTAATGTGGAGTTGATGAAGGACCCGGTGACCGGCGAGCCGCACACCGCTCATACACTTTTTGATGTTCCAATCCTTGCGATCAATGCGCCGAAGGGTACGCAATTGGAGAATGGCCGTCTTTGCGATGTCGCACCGACCATGCTGGCGCTGATGGGCTTGCAACAGCCCCAGCCGATGACGGGCCATTCGCTGTTGAGGAAAGGCTAGGATTGCGCGGCAGGCTTTTCTTTCTGTTGGCCGTAGCGGCTTTCGTCCCGCCGGCGCTGGCTGCCGACCCGCCTTACAAGTCCGTGACGGTTCCCGGCACTCCGCGCCCGCGCCCGGCGTTGAAGGATGACGTCAAACCGGCGCCCGACATTCCGCTCGATCTTTCCAAGGCCGTGCCCAGCAAGGCGCTGGGCAATCTGCCGTCCAGCGCGGAGCAACTCGGCTCTCTCAAGGCTGAGATCGCTCATGACAAGCCTGCGGTCGACGATGCCAAGCAAAAGAGCGACCAGCTTTCCGCCGAAGCCAAGACCTTGCGTCAGCGATTGATTGCCACGGCGGCGAAGATCGAAAGCCTGGAGCAGGAGACCGTCTATCTGGGCGAGGAAATCGACCGGCTGGAAAAACAGAATGGGGAATTGACGGCGGGCTTTCAGCGTGACCGGATTTCCGTGACCAAGCTGCTGGCGATCCTGGAACGGCTGCAGCATGACATGCCGCCTGCGTTGGCGGTCAGGCCCGATGATGCGCTGGCGGCAGCACGCGGCGCCATGCTGGTGGGCGCCAGCCTGCCGCCGGTCTATGCCGAAGCCGCGCGGCTGGCCCGCCGCATCACAGTGCTGAAGGCCACGCGCATTGCACTGGTCAAGCGCCGCGCCGAGGCCACGACCACCGCCACGCAGCTCACATCGGCGCGCACCGATCTGGAAACCCTCACCACCCAGAAGGAAGCCGAGGCCGAGGTGGCGGGCGGCGAATACGACACGCTCAAATCCAAGCTGGCGGAGATCGCCGCCAAGGCGGCCGATTTCCAGGCCCTGGCGAGCCGGGTCGCAGCCTTGAACCGCAGGCGTGGCGGCGACGAGGAGTCCATCACCATCGTGACCGCCTCCAATTCGGGTGCCATGGGGCCGCTTTCCAAAGGTTCATTATTGCCACCCGTGGTCGGAACCATTGCCGCCGCCGGCGCTCAGACCGAGGAAAGCAGGCGGAATCCGGGCCTTACCTATGTCACTCGCGACAATGCTCAGATAATTGCCCCTTCCGACGGCCGGGTGTTGTTCGCCGGCCCTTACCATAAGTCGGGACAGGTCTTGATCCTGGAGATCACCACTGGGTACGATCTGGTGCTGGCCGGACTCGGACGTGTGACCGTGCGGCCCAACGACGAGGTGCTGGCGGGCGAACCCGTCGGCAACATGCCGGCAGAAAGCGGTTCTCCGACAGAACGGCTTTATTTTGAATTGCGGCAGAACGGCCATGGAATGGACCCCAGGCCTTGGCTCAGCCCGGATTTGCGGA
This sequence comes from Pseudomonadota bacterium, assembly GCA_040389405.1. GTDB lineage: Bacteria > Pseudomonadota > Alphaproteobacteria > Micropepsales > Micropepsaceae > Rhizomicrobium. Next base: position 314,433 of record JAZJZY010000004.1, read on the forward strand.
AGGCAAAAGGATCATGAATAAAGTTGCTTTGGTGGCGTTGGGTGGGGTCGCGGGTTTTGGCCTGGCGCTGGGTCTGTTGCCGTCGGCGCAAGGCGCCAGCGACATGGGCCCCTATCGCCAGCTCGATCTTTTCTCCGATGCCTTCGAACGCGTGCGCGCCAATTATGTGCGCCCGGTGCAGGACGGCGAGCTGGTCAACGCCGCCATCCAGGGCATGGTCTCCAATCTCGATCCGCATTCCAGCTATATGGACTCCAAGTCCTATAACGACATGCAGATCACCACCAAGGGCCAGTTCGGCGGCGTCGGCATTGAAGTGACGCAGGAAGACGGCTTGATCAAAGTGATCTCGCCGATCGACGGCACCCCCGCCGCGAAGGCCGGCATCAAGTCGGGCGACCGCATTGCCGGCATCGACGGCACCTCCATCGCCGGTCAGCCGCTCAACGAAGCCATCGACAAGATGCGCGGCCCCGAAGGTTCCAAAGTCACGCTCACCATTCTGCGTGAAGGCGAGAAGAAACCCTTTGACGTGACCTTGCAGCGCGCGGTGGTGCAGGTGGATGCCGACACATGGCGCAAGGAAGGCGATATCGGTTACATCCGCCTGCCGGGCTTCAACGAGCAGACCGCATCGGGCCTTGAAAAGGCGGTGCGCGATCTGAAGAAGCAGATCGGCCCCGGCATCAAGGGTTATGTCATCGACCTGCGCAACAATCCCGGCGGTTTGCTGGACCAGGCGATCCAGGTGTCCGACGATCTTTTGACCGGCGGCGAAGTGGTCTCCACCCGCGGTCGTCATCCGGAAGACACGCAGCGTTATGACGCCAAGGGCGGCGACATCACCGATGGCAAGCCCATCGTGATCCTGATCAATGCGGGCACGGCCTCGGCGTCGGAAATCGTCTCCGGCGCATTGCAGGATCACAAGCGCGCCACCGTGGTTGGCATGACCAGCTTCGGCAAGGGCTCGGTGCAAACCATTATTCCGCTGGGTGAAGGCGGCGGTGCGCTGCGTCTCACCACGGCGCGTTACTACACGCCGTCGGGCCATTCCATTCAGGCGCAGGGCATCATTCCCGACATCGCCGTGTCGCAGGGCGACGAATCCAACATCCCCAAGATCGCGCGGCCTTCGGAAGCCGATCTGCCGGGCCATCTGGTGGGCGAACCGGCGGCCAAGAAAATCAATGCGCCGGTGATCCAGCCTGCGCCCGGCAAGAAGTTTGACGACTTCCAGCTTTCCTATGCCCTGGACCTGTTGCATGGAAAGATGACTGTCGCGGCCGCCGAAAAACCGAAGAAAGCAGACTGATTTTTACCCCCTCCGGCCTACGCAACCTCGAGAGGTTGCTACGGCCACCTCCCCCACCAGCGTGCTGACGCACGCGCGGGGGTGAGAATGGCGGTCAGCCATTCGAACGGCCCGTGCCAAGGCTCCCTATCGCTTGAGTTGGGGGTCATTAACCTGCCCCTAACCACGTTAGGCGCTAAATCCAGGCCTATGACGGCCCTGACCAATCCTGCCATATCCCGCGCCTCGCGTGCGCTGACCCTTGTCAGTGCGGGTACGCTTTGCGCCCTGGCGGCCGGAGCGCTGGGCATTACCGTGCTGGGAACGGTGCATCGTCCTGGCGTGATGCTTGACCTGCCCGCGCCGGCGGCGCCCAAACAGGCGTCTGTACCAAAGGCGGCCGCGCCTGCAGCGGCACCGGTTGCCATCGACAAAGTCATTCTCGCGGGCCGCGCCCTCATCGCCGATCCCGCCTTGATCGAAAACTCTCCGCAAGGACCGTTGCCCCGCATCGCCGATGACGGCCGCAAGCCGATGACCGCTTACGCCGCCCCTGCGTTGGGCGGAAAATTCCGTATCGCCATCGTCGTTTCGGGTCTGGGCATGAGCGCCAGGGCGACCGCTTCGGCGCTGACCGGGCTGCCCGCGGGCATCAGCTTCGCTTTCCTACCCTATGGCGGCGACGTGCAGCATTGGGTCTCGCAGGCGCGTCAGTCGGGCCATGAAGCATTGCTCGAAATACCGATGGAGCCATTCGATTTTCCCGACAGCGATCCGGGGCCGCACACTTTGCGTTCGGGCGTCGATCGCGACGCCAACGGCCAGCGGCTGGAATGGGCCCTGTCGCGCTTCACCGGCTATGCCGGCGTGACCAATTTTCTGGGGCAGCGCTTCCTGGCGGATGCGGATGCTCTCGCGCCCACCCTCACGCAATTGTCGCGCCGGGGGCTTTATTTCTACGACAATGGCGCGGTGGCCCAGTCGGCCGTCGCCGACGTCGCGGGCCGATCCGGCGCGCCCTTCGCCAAGGCCAGCGAAACAGTGGACGGTATCCAGACCGCGCTGGAAATCGACAAGCATCTCTCCAATCTCGAAGCGCAGGCTCGGGAGCACGGTACCGCCATCGGCTCGGCGTTCGTCTACCCCATCACCGTCGAACGAATCGCCGCCTGGGCGAAGGGGTTGGAAAAACGGGGGTTTGTTCTGGTGCCCGTTTCGGCGATCGTAAGCCAGCCCGCCAAATAGTCTCGGCCGAGTGCCCCTGTTACAGGCACGGTTGTCGCGGAAAGGCATTCGGGCGATAAATCATTTCATCCGTCTGCAAGGATTCTTGGTGTCTTCTTCCGTTCTTCCTTACCGTCCCGCTGTCGGCGTGATGCTGCTCAATCGCCAGGGGTTGATTTTCGTCGGCAAACGTATCGACCAGACAGTCGAAGGCTGGCAGATGCCGCAGGGCGGCATCGACGACGGCGAGGAACCGCGCCAGGCAGTGTTGCGCGAACTCAAGGAAGAGACCGGCACTGACAAGGCCGAAATCCTCGCCGAGATGGATGACTGGATCACCTACGATCTACCCGCGCATCTGGTGGGCGTCGCCTTTCACGGCAAATATCGCGGCCAGCGCCAGAAATGGTTCGCCCTGCGGTTCCTGGGCGAAGACAGCGACATCGATTTGCACACCCATGAACCGGAATTCTCTGCCTGGAAATGGCTCACGATCGAGGAATTGCCGCATGTGATCGTGCCATTCAAGCGTGACTCCTATGCCAAGATCGTGACCGCATTCCGGCACTTGGCCAAACCCGTATGAGCGAGGCGCGGGCGGCCACCGAAAGTCGCAAGCCGCCCGTGATGATGATCCATGGCGGTTTCTGCGGCCCCTGGGCATGGGATGATTTCGCGGCACGCTTTCGTGCAACCGGTTACGAGGTTTCCATACCGCCTTTGCGCTTTCACGACGACGCCGGTCCCGCGCAGGCCCTGGCCACCACCGGTCTGACCGATTATGCCGCGGATCTGGAGAAACTGGTCGCGGTGATGCCGGCGCCTCCCGTTCTGATCGGTCATTCCTTGGGTGGTTTGCTGGCGCAGATGCTGGCGGCGCGCTGCGAGATTGCTGCGGCAATCCTGCTGGCGCCCACCGCGCCTTGGGGCGTGCCGCCATCCACCCTGTTCGAGATCGGCACGGCGCAAAGCCTGATGTTGCAAGTGGGATTCTGGAGCACGATCCTGGAGCCCAATTTCGATATCGCCGCAGCCCATTCGCTGGACCGGTTCCCCAAGGAACAGCGCGCGCGGATCTTCGAGAAATTCCGTCCGGAATCCGGCCGCGCCACATTCGAAGCGCTGCACTGGGGTCTCGACATGCGGCGCGCCAGCGAAGTCGATATCCGCAAAGTAACATGCCCGCTGTTGTTCCTCACCGGCAGCAGCGACCGCATCAGCCCGCCCGGCACCGTCGAACGCACCGCGGCGCTCTACAAAGAGCGCGCGCAATACGAAGTCATGCCCGGCATGAGCCACTGGTTGATCGGCGAACCCGGCTGGGAACAAGTCTGCGATCGAAGCTTGGCTTGGTTAGAATCTCTTGAAAAATCCTAGAACGGGTAGCGGACTTATCGCGCCGTCAAGGCGCTGATATTGACATCGCTAGGTTTTCGACCGGGAAAAACGACGAGGGGGCGCAGTTCATAGATGAACTCTCCCAAACTCCCACAAAATACAAACAAGACATTGTTTCGCATATTGGCGTCGCAGGAACCGCCAGAATTCGGATTAACTGCGCGAACAAGATAAGGAGTGCCTCGTCCTCCTAAAATATCGCGAGGGCTTGTTCCTAGTAAGTGCTGGGCTTGCTCGTAGTTTAATTCAACAATTTTGGCGCTTATTAAAAGGCTTACAGCCTCTGCTCTTGTCTCTTTCGGTACTGCGAGACCGGGAACAACTTGAATAGGCGAGCTCAAGTCGCCTACGGGGGCGTCAGGCGTCAGCCATGTCTTGGGATCAATGATGGCTTCGGCTTGAGCCGCTATACACAGACTCAAAGTCGCCGCGAGGAGTATTGAGCTCGATAATAGCTGCTTGATCACTGCTCTAAATTATCCGAACCGCAGAGATACAACAATTAAGTTTTTGAATATCGATACCGAATGCCGGACAATTCTTTGGTGAAGCCTGCCGAGGCCCGCCTCCCCCGTGCGTGCGCAGCACCGATCAGGTGCGGAGGCCGGAGGGGGCCTATTTAATTTATAGCCACCACTTGGTGGCGACCGAAGTCCTTCATGAAGGCCTGCAAGGTATCCACCGACGCGATCTTGGCCGCTGCGTCGCGGAAGGCCAGGCCATGCATGTCGATCTCCTGCGACAGGACATGGAAGGTGCTGCCGTCGGGCGTGTTCTGCATCTTGGGCGCGAAATGCTGGCGCAGCCGGCCGAGACTGGCTTCGTCATTGGCCAGCGAATAGGAGACGGCCAGGCGCAACACCTCGCTGCGTTCGGCATTGGAGAGGGGAATTGGATCGCTCCAACGCGCACCGAGCAGTTCTTCGGTCTTCTGGCCCGCCATCGCCCAGTTGCCCGCTTCCCAATAAATGTCGGCACGCAGGCGGCGCGTGTCGGGCTGGTCGTCCACCGCAATCAGGTCCAGCGCATTATCCCATTGCTTGAGCCCGGCAAAGGCGCGTGCCTCCAGGATCAGCCGCGCATGACCGTCCTGGTCCGGCAGGCCGCTGATCTGCGAGCCATGCAGCGAATCCACCGCGGCCTGCGGCTTGCGATCCATCAGATAGATGGCGGCGAGCTTTGTAGAAACCTGCGCCTTGGCCACGCCATCCAGGCGCTTGTCCACCTGATAGGCGAGCAGGGTTGCGGCCGGCCCCAGAAGGTCCACCGCCACCAGGCGGTCGACCATGCGGCGGATCATTTCGTCGCCGTCTGCGCCGATCGGGGTCAGATCGATATTGTCGTAGAAGATGGACAGGCTTTCCACCGGCGGCAATTTGTCGGCGCCGCCCTTGATGAAGAGATTGGCGAAGGCCGCGCGCATATCGTCCTGCGCGGCATGGGCCTGTTCCTGGCCCACGAAATTCTGGGTGGCCACGCGCAGGGTCTTCAGGCCCGGCTGCCATTTGTGTTCGCCGAAATAGAGCGCGGCGAGTTTGCGCAAGGTCTTCAATTCCAGTGCGTCGCCGCGCCAGCGATAGCGCAGACGCTCCAGCACGGTGATGGCCTGTTTGGGTTCGATGATGTGCGCCGCAAGCGCCGCGTTGGTCTGATGGAAGATGGCCTGGGCGGCAAGCCGGTCGTCGCCGCCATTCACGACGGTGGTGAAGAGCGCGGCGGCGGCGGGATAGTGATTTTCGGCGGCTTCGATGCGCGCCTTGATGAGCTTGGCTTCCAGCGCATCCTTGTCGTCCAGATCATGGGGAACGCGCATCATGGCGGCATCCGCCAGCTCCAGCTTCCCCATGCCGAGCGCGGCTTGCGCATTGGTCAGGCGAACGCGAGCCTGCCATTGCGGCTGGTACTTCTTCAGCACCGGCACGGATTGTTCCAGATAGGTATGCGCGGCGCTCCAATTCTCCAGCGCCGCCTCGGTCAGGCCACGCCACAAGGCGGCATGACGGTCGGAATCGAACGAAGGACCCGTCAGATCGTTATGGGCGTCACGATAGCGGCCCATCATGTAATTGGCGGCAGCCCGCATGGTGGCCAGCTGCGTGTCGCCGCGCAGACCCGGATCGGAGGTCTGAATGAGATTGATCAGGCCCAATGCTTCGGCGGCGAAGCGATTGGCAAGATAGAAGCGCGCCAGCACCAGGCGAGCAGTGTTGGCCTTCGCCGGCGGCTGCCGCGAAATCGCCTGGGCCAACCGGCGTTCGGTGGCCAGGAAAGGGCCGCCGGACATCGGGCTCCAGGAGGTGAAATCGAGAAAGCTGGGCCCGTTGCGCTCTGCCGCCAGCGCGGCCGGCGTTTCTTCCACCGGCATGGTGAGGGGCGTGAGCGCCAATCCGCCCGGACGGGTGATGGTGATGCGCCCGCCCGCCACCGCGACGGAAAGATCATCCGTAGCGGCGGTGATCACCAATCCGTTGGCGGTGGGCAATGCCGTGAATTCGGCATAATCGCGCTGGGTGGGAACGGCGCGGCCGGTATTGCCCGCGACCACCATCAGCGTGTCGCCGCTGACCGGATCGGTCAGCGCCAGCATCCGGTCCGAACCGGGCAAGAGGGTGGTGAGCGAGGATCGCTTGGGATCGTCCTGGTTGCGGGCGAAGCTGATGGCGGTCGGGGATATCGCACCGCTGGCGCCGATCGTTATCTTCAGATCCGGTCCGGCATTCTCCGCCGCGATAAGCGCAGCCTGCTTCAGGCCGATGCGCAGCACCGAAATACCGGAGGCGGAGGAGGCTTCGATCTGGGCCGCGAAATCGCCCAGCTGTGTTTTCAGCGCAGTGGCATCGAAGTTCGGTGTGTTTTCCAGAACCACCCAAGCGGTGAGGCCGCGGACAAAGATTGCGTTGGGATGTTTGGCCGCACCCTTGAAGCTGATAACCGCGCCGTTCTTGATCAAGTGGCCGTCGGCGAGTTGAACATTCGCCGGTTGTGCAATTGCCTCCGCCGGCTTCGTTTCGACTGGCTTGGTGTCTGGTTTGGCATCCGCTGTCTTGGTTTCTGGTTTCGCGGGCGTCTCGGCGAGTTTGGGTTTGCCGGCAAGCTTGTCTGCGGTGTCGGTTATGGCCTTGGACTGGCTGGCCGACATGGCGGTGACTTTGGGCTTGTCGAGGCCCGATGGCGTATAAGCTGCCGCGTCTGTGTGCGGCGCCAAAATATCGAGAACAATTTTTGTGCCGTCTTTGAAGTCGTGAAAACCGGACGCGCTGTCAGTCTCGAACTCGACCACGATGGCGTTGCCGTCGGTGTGCCAGGCCGCATTCTTCACCCAGGGCGGCGCGAAGCGGGCGATGGCCGACAGATCGGGCCGCGCCAGCGCCTGGAAGCGCATAGCGATTTTACCCGCGCCGGGAAAAACGGAATAGGAAACCGATTTCGGCCAGTCGAAAACCAGCCGCGTATAGTTGGTGTAGGAGCCGGCGCGAAGTTTGATCTCCGGCAAGCTTGCCGTGTCGACCGCTGCGGCGGCTTGGCGCCCGGGCGCCGTGAGGTCGGGCATCGCGCCGGCAAAGCTTTGCGGCGCCAGATCGATCACGGCTTGGCTGCCCAACGCGCTTTGATGCAGGCGAACCGGCTGGGTCAGTGCAAAGCGCAAGGTCTTGCCGTCGGCATCGGTGCGGCCGCTGGCCAGCGCCCCGCCGGATAATGCCACGATGGCTTGCGGTGACACGGTCGTCTTGCGGTCGAAGGTGAGGGTGAGCACGCCGCCTTGGGTGGCGGCGCTGATTTTTGCGGCTGGCGCGAAATTGAAATTCAGCCGGACAAACCCGCTCTGGGGTTCCGACGCGACCGTGTCGGCGGCGCGCGCGGGCAGGCTGGCCAAAAGCGCCAGACCGGTCAGGCCGACAATGCGCGGAAAGAACGCCAAGCCTTTGAGCCCCTTGAAGAGAAGAAGTATCGCCCGACCGGGATTAACCCTTGGTAAACCGTGATTTACCTTGTCCGGCGCCAATCGTCAGAGGGCCTAACCACCCGCTTTGGGAGCCGGCGCGGCGGTCGGCGCCGCTGCTGGCGCATTCGCCGTCACGCCCGGCGGGACGGGTCCGACCGGAAGGCTGGCGATAGGCGCCGGGGCCGGATTGGTGCCGCTGGTGTCGGGCAGGGTGAGCTTGTTGGCCAATCGGATCGTCAGCTTCTGGGCTTCCGCGGGGTTCATCGCCGCCAGCACGGGCGCCAATACGTCGGACTTCATCTCCGCCGCCACCGGCACCAGCACCTGATCGTTGAGGCTGTCGAAGATGCGGGCCGCATCCTTGGGTTTCATGGCGGAATAGGTCTTCACCAGCGAGGTGAGCTGTTTTTCCTGCGCGGCGTCGCGCTGGCCCAGAAGGACCGATATCTGGGTCTGCAACGCTTTGAGTTGGGTCACCTTGGCATCGACGCGCGATTCCGTGGCGGCCAGGATGTTAGCCTGGACCTGGATCTGCGCTTCGCGGGCGTCGAGTTCGCTGCGGCGCTTCGAAAGGCTGGTCAGTATGTCCGCTTCCGATGCGCTGGCAGTCTGGACTTCGTCATTGGCGAAATCCTTGTTGATAGGCGCGGGCGGCGATGACAGTGCATCGGCGACCGGCTTGTTGATTTCGGCATAGGCGTCATGAACCAGACCAGATGCGTTCAGGACCAGAAGACCGGTCCCCACCACCATCACGCTGGGCAACAACCGCATCAAGCGCGATGGTTTCTTCCACGGCAAATTCATTGGGCGCTTCTCATGTTGTCGAGACGGTTCATGATGCTGTTGGACGGCAGCGGAATGTCCGCCATCGGTACGGACCGGGGGACAGTGGAGACGCCGCGCTCGATGCGGTCGGCAATGCGCTCGGCCGAACCCGACAGCGTGGACAATTCGTCGATATGCAGCCGTGCCCGCTTCAGTCTTTCATCCAGCGTGCCCGCAGCTTCGCCTGCGGCGGATTTCAAGGCGCGCAGGCTGGCGCCCGCACCGGCGATGGCCATGTTGAGTTCGCCGATGGTGCGGCTGAGACCTTCCTGGCCCTTGCGTACCGCGGCCAGCCGGCGCTCCAGCAGAACGCAATAGCCGAGCGTTGCGGCCAGCAGAATTTCCAGTGCGACTTCGACATAGAAGGTCATGGTCATGGCAATGTCTCCGGCTAGAGTGCTTTAGAGGCGTCGGTTCGTTCGATGGCGGCATCGACCCGAACGGCGACCGATGAGCCGACCCGGCCCATGCGGCCTGTCAGCAGCGGCACGCCGCGGCAACGCAATTCGATTTTGGAATCCGGGCTGGCGCCCAGCATCACGGTTTGGCCGACTTCCAGATTCATGATCCGGTTCAGCGGCATTACCTGTTCGTCCAGGATGGCGTCGATATCGACTTTGGTGGACCAGAGTTCGGTCGCCAGATGGCTTTCCCAGATCGAGTCGCGGCCGAATTTCTCGCCCATGAATTGCTGCAGCAGCAGCTTGCGGATGGGTTCGAGTGTCGCATAGGGCAGCAGCAATTCGGTGCGTCCGCCGCGGTCTTCCATATCGATGCGCAGCTTGACCAGGATCGCGGCATTGGCGGGGCGGGCGATAGCGGCAAAGCGCGGATTGGTTTCCAGGCGGTCGAGCGTGAAATTCACCGGTGCCAGGGGTTCGAAGGCGGCACACATGTCCTGCAGGATCACTTCCACCATGCGCTGCACCAGGGTGCGTTCGATGGTGGTGTAGGGGCGGCCTTCAATGCGCATGGCCGAAGAGCCACGGCGGCCGCCCAGAAGCACGTCCACGATGGAATAGATCAGGTTGGAATCGACAGTGAAGAGGCCGTAATTGTCCAATTCCTCGGCATGAAACACCGACAGGATGGCGGGCAGGGGAATGGAATTGAGATAATCGCCGAAACGGATCGAAGTGATCGAATCCAGACTGACTTCGACATTGTCCGAGGTGAAATTGCGCAAGGATGTCGTCATCAACCGCACCAGGCGGTCGAAGACGATTTCCAGCATCGGCAGGCGTTCATAGGACACCAGCGCCGAATTGATGATGGCGCGGACACCGGATTTGTCCTGCATCTGGTCGGAATTGACGTCGAAGCCCAGAAGAGAGTCGATTTCTTCCTGATTCAAAATGCGCTCGGCGCCGGCGCCGCCATCGATCGGCAGGTCGGCGGCGACAGCGATTTCCGTCGCGACATCGGGGGTTTCGTCAGTCATGGAGAATAGCCTGTCTCAAAATTTTGCGGTCGGTCAGCGACGCGCCTACTGAACAATCATCTGTTTCAAAAGAACGTCGCGCACTTTGTAGGGTGCGGCGGAAGCGTTGACCCGGCGCAGCAGCTCTTCCTTGAGCCTGAGCACGCCTTCCGAGCCTTTAAGATCTTCGACGCGCAATTCGCGCAGATAGGACTGGAACTGGTCCACCAGACGCGGCATCAGGGCCGTCATGCCGGTCTTTTCCAGTTCATTGTCCATTTCCAGGGACAGTGACAATTTCAGATAGGCGGGCGTGCCATCGCTGCTCTGGATATTGACCAGAATGTCGGGGACATCGCTGAAGGCGACTTCCGGCGGCGTCAAAGGCGGCGCTTCGGCGACTTTCGTCTTGTCGGCGTCATGCGGGTTCAAAAGAAAGAAGTAAGCCGCGCCGCCACCGCCGCCCAGCACCAGAACCAGTGCGGGCACAGCGATCATCAGAATCTTTTTGGAGAGGAAGCGCTTGAAGCCCTTCTTGGACGCACCTTCGCCTTCGCCCTTGGCTTCGGCGTTTTCGCCATCGGCCTCGGCATCCGGCTCTTTCGCTTTGTCTTTCTTCGCCATACGCGCGTCCCAGCTCTCTTCGCGGGGCAAGGTAAGCAAACGTGGTTAAGGAGCGGTTGAAATTGCCCAGAGCTGCTCATTCGGCTCGGCAAATATTTCCCCATGCATCGGCGCGCGTACGGGAAAGTCAATAAAATTGGGCCTTTCCCGTTGGCACGGCGGCTGCACTTGCAGGCATGCGGACCAGAAGGGATCTGCTAAGCCATGGATAATTCACTTCTTGTTAGTCTTTCGCAGCAACTCGCGGCCTATCGCTCGATGGACGTGATCGCGAACAACATCGCCAATGCCTCCACCCCCGGCTTCAAGCGGGAAACCGCGAAGTTCGAGGAATATGTCACCCATGTGCGCCCGTCCGAGACCCAAAAGGGTCCGCAGGCGCTGAGCTTCGTGAAGGACGCCGGCGTGGTCCGCGACCTCGGCCAGGGTGAAATGAACATCACCGGCGCCAATCTGGATTTCGCCATCAACGGCAAGGGTTTCTTCGCGGTGCAGACGCCGGCGGGCATGCGCTATACCCGCGACGGCCATTTCAGTCTCAACCAGGATGGCCAGATGGTCACGTCCGACGGCTATGCCGTGCAGGGCGATGGCGGCAACATCACCATCACGCCCGATGACGGTACTGTCAGCGTCGGCGCGGACGGCACCATTTCCAGCATTCTCAACGGCGCCGCCAACCAGATCGCCAAGCTGCAGGTCGTCACGTTTCCGAACGAGCGCGCCATGGCCAAGCAGGGCGCCAATCTCTATTCGACCACCCAGGCCGCCACGCCCTCCACCGAATCCACGGTGGCTCAGCGCATGCTGGAAGGCTCCAACGTCAAGCCGGTGATCGAGATCGCCCACATGGTCGAAGTAATGCGCGCCTATGAAATGACGGCGACGATGACCAATTCCCAGGAACAGCTTATGCGCCAGGCGATCGACAAGCTTGGCAGCATGCCGAATTAGGAGACCTGACCAATGCGCGCTCTTTCAATCGCAGCCACCGGCATGGCCGCCCAGCAGACCAATGTCGAAACCATCGCCAACAATCTGGCGAACATGAACACCACCGGCTTCAAGCAGCAGCGGGCGGAGTTTCAGGATCTGCTCTATCAGAATATCCAGACCCCGGGCGCCCAGACCTCGGACCAGGGTACCTACGCGCCCAATGGCATTCAGATCGGCGCCGGTGTCCGCACCGCTGCGATTTATCGCGTCACCACCCAGGGCGATCTGCAATCGACCAGCAATCCCTATGACGTGGCGATTCAGGGCTCGGGCTATTTCCGCATCCAGCAGGCCGACGGCACCGACGCCTATACCCGCTCGGGCAATTTCTCGCTCTCGCCTCAGGGTCAGCTCATCACCCAGGACGGCTTGGTGGTGCAGCCCGGCATCGCCATTCCGCAGAACACGCTGAGTGTGCAGATCAACGCCCAGGGCCAGGTCAACGCCACGGTGGCGGGCAACAACACGCCCCAGACCGTGGGCCAGCTGGAATTGACCCGCTTTCCCAACGAAGCGGGCCTGAACGCGATCGGCAACAATTTGCTTCTGGAAACCCCGGCTTCCGGCTCGCCTCAGGCGGGCGTGCCCGGCTCGACCGGTTACGGCACCGTGCAGCAAGGCTATCTGGAAACGTCCAACGTCAATTCGGTGGACGAGATCACGGCCCTGATCACGGCGCAGCGCGCTTACGAAATGAATTCCAAGGTGATCAGCGCAGCCGACCAGATGCTGCAGCAGACCGCCCGCCTGGGAGGCCAGTAATGATCCGCAAATTTGCAATCGCTCTGATGCTGGCCGTCCTGCCGATGTCGGCGGCCTTCGCCGAAACCGGCGTGCGCATTGTGGTGCCCGCGCACGACATCGCGCGAGGCCAGACCATCATGGACAGCGATCTCACCTTCGCCATGGTGCCGGGCACGGCATTGATGGCGGGCACAGTCAGCACATTCGCCGCGGTCAAGGACATGGAAGCGCGCCGCATGCTGCATGCCGGCGAAGCCCTGCGCGCCGACGATGTGCGCCACCCCGTGGTGGTGACCAAAGGCCAGACCATCACCATGTTGTTTCATGCCCCGGGCGTCGAACTGACTGCGATGGGCCGTGCGATGGGCGAAGGCGGCGTGGGCGACACCATCACCGTACAGAACCCGTCCTCCTTCCGGATGATCAACGGCGTGATCAGCGGGCCCGGCACGGTCACCGCCACCGGTCCCGCCTCGCCTTTCCCGCCTCAGCGTACCGCCCGTAACTAGGATCTGACCCATGCATAGCCTGACAAAGTTTTCGGCCATTCTGCTTTTGGGTACCGCTCTGTGCGGCTGCTCGGCGCTGGACCGCATCGAAAATATTGGCGAAGCGCCGAAGCTGGCGCCGGTGGGCAATCCCGCCGACACTCAGATCGTTGCCGCCATCCCCGCGACGCCGCCGATCAGCCATGACGGCAATTCGCTGTGGCAGCCAGGCGCAAAGAGTTTCTTCCACGATCCGCGCGCCAATCACGTCGGCGACGTCATCACGGTCAATGTCTCGGTTGCCGATACCGCCAAATTGCAGAACAGCACCACACGTTCGCGCACCAATTCCGACAATGCCAACATGACCAACCTGTTTGGCCTGGAAACTGTGCTGCCCAAGAGCATGGATCCGACCAGCCTGGTAAAGATGGGTTCGGACATGTCGAATGTCGGATCGGGTTCGGTGAACCGGCAGGAGAGCATCAACATGACCCTGGCGGCGCTGGTCGCCCAGGTTCTGCCCAACGGCAATCTGGTGATCTCCGGCCATCAGCAGGTGCGCGTCAACAACGAGCTGCGCGACATGCGAGTTTCCGGCATCGTGCGCCGCGAAGACATTACGCAAGGCAACACGGTCGACCTCGCCCAGATCGCCGAAGCGCGCATCTCTTATGGTGGGCAAGGAACGGTCAGCGACATGCAGCAGCCGCGTTACGGCAGCCAGCTGTTCGACATCATCATGCCTTGGTGATCACCCCCATCTGTCTTCCTCAGGGCAAGCCTTCGGAAGACATCTTCCCCCGCCAGCGGCTTCGCCGCACGGGGGAAGAAAGTCGGGGTTCGCTTTGAGACTCAATCGTCTCTGTAGACCTTTTCGCGGCGCTCGTGGCGTTCCTGCGCTTCGATGGAGAGCGTCGCGATCGGGCGCGCGTCCAGACGCTTCAGCGAAATCGGCTCGCCGGTCTCTTCGCAGAAACCGTAAGAGCCGTCTTCGATCCGGCGAAGCGCCGCATCGATCTTGGCGATCAGCTTGCGTTGCCGGTCGCGGGTACGCAGTTCGAGTTGACGCTCGGCCTCGGTGGAAGCGCGGTCTGCCAGATCGGCATGCGGGATGGTTTCCGCCTGAAGATTCTGGATGGTCTCGCGGCTTTCCTTGAGGATCTCTTCCTTCCAGCTATTCAATTTGCGGCGGAAATATTCCCGCTGCTTTTCATTCATGAAGGGTTCGTTTTCCTGCGGCCGGTAGTCGGCCGGGATCTGGATTCCCATGCGTACTCCCTAAACCAGGCAAGGCACGGAGCCTTGTGCCTTTGTGGGCGGGGGTTATAGCGAGGCCCCCCACCGCCAGCAATCGTAATCGCGGCACCCCAAAAGTGATGCACACTTAAAGGAATGGGGCGCAGATCCGGTCCCGAAGGTTCTGGTAATCCAAGGTATTTCAATGAGTTATAGGCAAGCGCCTTGCGCGGCTACAGACCCCGGGAACTTTCATCTAACCGTCATCCGGCGACAAACAGGAGCCGGACGGAAGAATCAGTGCACGCCGGACAGAGGGTCGGACCCGAACCGGTTGGCGCCGGATGTGCCGCGTGTACAGAACCAGACGATCAGCAGGATCGCACCGACCAGTGGAACGAGCGCGATCCAGTACCACCAGCCGGAATGATCAGTGTCGTGCAGCCTGCGAACCGTGACGGAAATTGCCGGCAGGAGATTTGCCACGACGAACAACCACAAAAGCAGCTGCCCGATCCCGAAAGCCATCAGCAGCCCGCAAACAAATCCCACCAGGCACTGATAGAGAACAAAAAACCAATATTCGGAGCGCGCCGCGCGCCCGGAAAAAGTGGCGTAGTTGGAATAACAGGATTGGACAGACTGGCCGAGTGTCATGCGGCCGGTTCCTTGAACGCCGTGTTGTGCTTGGGGAACCATTCATGACCCTTGAGCATGTAGCTCCAGTACAGCACCGGCAGAAAACTCGTCTTGATCCACCAGCTGAGCCAGCGTTGCTTGCCGGGATCCAGAAGCGGCAAGGTCGGCGTGACTTTGCCGCCATAGACGAACTCCGCGATGATCGCCTTGCCGTTGGCCGTTGTCAGCGGACATGACGCGTATCCGTCATAGCCATTCTCGACGGCCGCGCCGCGCATCAGTCCCAGAATGTTGCGAACCACCACAGGCGCCTGCTTGCGCACGGCGGCGGCGGTTTTGGAATTGGGCGAACTGGCGACGTCGCCCAGCGAGAATATGTTGGCGTAGCGGACATGCTGCATCGAGTTCTGGTTGACCTCGACCCAGCCTGCCGCATTTGCCAGCGGGCTCGATTTGATTGCATCCGGCGGCGATTGCGGCGGGGACACATGCAGCATGTCATAGGGCACATTGATGCGCTGCCCTTGCTTGTCGCCTCCGACGATTTCAAAGATCGCTGTCTTGGCCTTTGAATCCACGGCAACGAGATTG
The DNA here is from genome assembly GCA_040389405.1 of Pseudomonadota bacterium. GTDB lineage: Bacteria > Pseudomonadota > Alphaproteobacteria > Micropepsales > Micropepsaceae > Rhizomicrobium. The sequence continues at coordinate 329,861 of JAZJZY010000004.1, forward strand.
TGCTGATAGGAAACCTTGACGCCACAGGCTTCGGCGATCTTGGCCAGTTGCCGCGCGAAAAATGGCACACCGAATATCACCGGGGCGTGGACATAATACTCGACCTCGGCTTGATCGCGGATGCCTCTGCGCTTGAGATCGTCGACGGTGAGATACACGATCTTCTGCGGTGCGCCCGGGCATTTGAACGGCAAGGGCGGTTGCGTGAATACGGCCCTGCTGCCGGGCTTCAGCGCCTTGATGCAATCCCAAGTGTAGGTGACATGCGTGGGCGAATAATTGCTGCACACGCCGTCATGGCCCAGCGCATCGGCGAGGCCCTCGACCTTGTCCCAATCGAGCTTCAGGCCGGTACAGACCACCAGATAATCATATGTGGCTTTGTCGCCGGTCGAGAGGGTGACGCTGTTGCTGTCGGGCGCGAATGCTGTCGCGGATGCCCTGATGCGCGTAACACCGGGTGGGATCAGGCTGTCAGTGCTCCGGCGCGTCTTGGCCAGGTCGTAGACCCCGGCGCCCACAAGCGTGAATGCCGGTTGGTAATAATGCGTGTCGCTGGGTTCGACGATGGCGATGTCGCTGGCCGGCACACCGCGTCGGTTCAGACTTGCCGCGACCGTGATGCCCGCCGCGCCACCGCCGATGATGAGAATTTTGTGATGCCCTGCCATGATGGTGCCCCCGTTTTTTGAAACTGGACTGAACCGATTGGCGATCCCCGGCCGGACATTAGTGAAGTTCCATAGGAAGGGAAAATGGAGTGAGGCGGGCACGCCCTAGGGCGGCCGAACGGGCTGCGGGGCGGCCCGGTGAGGGCTTTCGGCGCTGGTTGCGCCTCGAGGCATTTTGCGTGATTGCGCTGCCGCGCGGGCATCAAAAAAGCCCAGCTTGGAGGCTGGGCTTTTCTTGATGGTTGCGGGGACAGGATTTGAACCTGTGACCTTCAGGTTATGAGCCTGACGA
>JAZJZY010000005.1:0-355160 GCA_040389405.1 Pseudomonadota bacterium
AATCGTGCCAATGTTGCAGTGCGGCTTGTTACGCTCAAACTTCGCTTTACCCATAACCTGAAATCCTTCGTCTTTTTTTCATTTCCAGCCTTCCGGGCCGGGCCTCAAACCATTGGAGCGGGTGAAGGGAATCGAACCCTCGTCATCAGCTTGGAAGGCTGTTGCTCTACCATTGAGCTACACCCGCCTTATTCGACTTCCTTCGTCTTTGCGCGCCATCGGACGATGGTGGAGGGGGTTGGATTCGAACCAACGTAGGCGTAGCCAACGGATTTACAGTCCGTCCCCTTTAGCCACTCGGGCACCCCTCCAATTACCAATTTTCCAACTGGAACAACGGGTTAAACCCAGTCACCGGCCGGCGCGCAAGCCTCGTCCGTTCGGTCCGGACGAGCGAAAATAATGCCTCCAAAAGGTTGGCTGCGGATCGCGGGTTATTGGTCAATCAGGTCTGGGTGTCAAGGGCTTAGATACCGCGAAAATGGCGGAATACGGCCCTTCCCGGACGGCCCGCTTGCCGCCGCCCATTACTGCTCTATAAGGCCCGCCATGCGCCCCAAAGATTTCCGCAAAGACCGCCGTCCCGCTCCTAGCCGGGGACCTTCATCTTCGGCTCCAAGGACGCCGAACCGGCGGCCGGAACGGACAGAAAACTGGCTTTATGGCCTGCATGCCGTCCAAGCAGCCCTGGCCAACCCCAACCGCAAGAGCCATCGCATCGTCCTGACGGCCCGTGCCGCCGAGGTCCTGGGCGAAAAGCTGCTCGGCCGGGTCCGGGTGGAACCGGCCGATGCCGATGCGATCTCCAAGCTGCTGCCACCCGGTGCTGTCCATCAGGGCGTCGCCCTGTCCTGCGATCCTTTGCCCGCCAGCGACCTCGACGAAGTACTGAGCCGGGAACCGGATGGGCGCCGCCGGATCATCCTGGTGCTGGATCAGCTTTCCGACCCGCACAATGTCGGCGCCATCCTTCGCACCGCCGCCGCTTTCGGCGTCACTGCCGTCGTGGTTCAGGACCGTCATGCGCCACCCCATTCCGGCGCGCTGGCCAAGGCCGCTTCAGGCGCCTTGGAAATTCTGCCTTATGTCGAAGTGGTCAACGTTTCGCGTGCGTTGGATCGCCTGGCGGAAGCCGGATTTTGGCGCGTCGCGTTGGCCGGCGATGGCGAGCAGACCCTCGCCCAGGCCGCCTCCAGTGGCGACATCGCGTTGGTGGTGGGCTCGGAAGGCGATGGCATTCGCCGCCTGGTGCGCGAGCGATGCGATAGCGCAGCGCACATCCCGATCGACAAGGCGATGGAAAGCCTGAACGTTTCAAACGCCGCTGCCATCGCGCTGTACGAAATCAGGCGTTCTTAAAACACCCCCATCTGTGCGGCACGCGGGCAAGCCCGCTACCGCACATCTTCCCCCGTCAGCGCTACGCGCACGGGGGAAGAAAGCCGGTGCTTGCAATGAGCGCTCGTCGGGGAACTTTCAGAAGCCGTGGCGGTTATCTAGCCAACGTCAATGGGAGAGTTTCATGCGCTCTGTGCTTTTATGGGCGATCGGCATTCCGCTGCCGATCATCATCATTCTCTGGTTGGTGACCGGGCACGCGTGATTTTTTCCAGCCCGCGCTGATTCAATTCAACGCGGCAACGACATCACGGCCGGAGAACCCCTCGATATCGATCAACACGCGAAAGCCATCGGTCATTTCGATCTGCCCTTTGGTATCACGCATCAAATCCCCGCGATTGCTGATCATTTCATTGTCTTCGTCATAGGCAAAGCGCGGCACCCGGCCTCGATAATCCGAACGGATCATTTTATAAAGCAGCGCTGCATTTTGCGCCGAAATATGAATGCAACCCGCGCTGGCGCGCTTGCCAAGCCGCCCGATCGTAGATGGCGTCGTCGCATGCACGGCAACGCCGGTCGGAACGCCCTTGCGTTCCCAGTTCAAGAACATCGCATAGGGCATTGCGCCGTCCCAGGCGCGGGATCTGTAATCGCGATACATCCGGTCCGGATCGAATTGATAGAACCCCGTCGGCGTCGCGGTGAATGTGCGCTGGCCGAGCGGCGATCTTTCATATTTTTCGCGGCCAGTCGAAGCCGCCCAGTCATAAGCCAGTACAAGCTTTCCATCCGATAATTTCCTGAAGACATAGAGCCGTTGTGCTGCCGGACCATGGGCGGCGGTGCTCACGAACAGGAAGAGATCGAAATTGCGACGCAGGTCCGGCGTCAGGCTTTGTTCCAGCCGCGCCTGCACCAAATCGCGTGGAGAGATGTTCCCGGATTTTTCGGTATCAGGAATTTCCGCAATGTTCCTCTGACCCGGCAATTCCATGTCGGATAAATCCGGTGCGATCGTCAGCTCCGGTGCCAATGCCAGCCGCGGTTGGTCCACCAAGCGGGTTCGATGCACGGGGGGACGATCGAAATGCGCGTAAGTTCGTTCTTCATTCGGCTCGGGCGGTGCCAGCGCAATAGTCTGCGTCCCCGGTGGCGGGTCGAAAAAGGTTTCGTCATGGGTCCGTGCGAAAGCCAGCAACGGCTGCATCACGCTCTGATCGATCTGCTCCGAAACTGCCTCGGTCGCCGTATCGAGCATTTCGCGCAGCCGGGCCTGATCCGCCGCCACAATGGCGAGCCCCAAAACCGACACGGCGGCAAAATAACAAAATCCCAGGGTGCGAAGGGCTGACATGAGCGCCGGTGGATAAAGCCTGGTTTTTATAACCAAGCTGGGCGCCGCTGTCTCGTTTTGGAACAGGTGAAGTTAAGGATTCTATTAACCATATTTTTGTAGGAAAACTAAGCCATTATCAGGGCCCTGCGAACTTCCCCGACTTGGCCCAGCCGCGCGGAACGATCCGGCCAGCCTGGGAACGCTCGCCTTTCCATTCCTTGAGTTCCGCGGCCGGAAAGCTGCGGTTGTTTTCGTCCACCAGGCCTTCCTTCCAGACGAAGGCGATCGCATCCAGCAAGGCCCCGTCCTTGTAGCGCTGCAGATAGACGCCCTGCCCCCGCGCCATTTCCGGCACCTCGGAAAGCGCAAAGATCAGCAGCTTGCGGTTCTCACCCACCACAGCGACATGATCGCCCTCGACCGGCCGCGCCACGGTGGCCTCGATCCCCGGTTTCACATTCATCACCCGCTTGCCATTCTTGGTCATGGCGATCGCGTCATCCTCGGCGGTGACAAAGCCGTGGCCCGAAGTGGCGGCAAGCAGAAGCTTGCGGCCCGGCACATGCACGAACATAGCCGCGATATCGGCATCGGGCGGCAAATCGATGAAACTGCGGATCGCTTCGCCATTGCCGCGCCCGCCCGGCAGCTTGCTGCAATCCAGTGTGAAGAAACGCCCGTCGGTCGCCAGCATCATCAGCTTGTCGGTGGTCTGTGCGTGAATCCAGAAGCGGCGGCGGTCACCTTCGCGATACTTCACCGCGTCGCTTTCCTCCTGATGCCCTTTCGCCGCCCGCAGCCAAAGCTTCTGGGAGCAGACAATGGTGATGGGTTCTTTTTCAACGGCGCTCGCCAGCTCAACCGCTTCTTCGGCCAGCGCCGACAGTTCCGCCACATCGCGGGCGCCCGCGATTTCAGTGCGGCGCTTGCCCAGTTTGGTCTTGGCGCCGAACTTCGCATCGATCTCCCTGACCTCAGTGATCAGCTTCTGAGATTTGAGCTTCTCTGAGCCGAGAAGCCTTGTGAGATCCTTATGCTCCTGGGTGAGCTCTGCATGCTCGCCCCTGATTTCCATCTCCTCCAGCTTGCGCAAGGCGCGCAGCCGCATGTTGAGAATGGCCTCGGCCTGGTTCTCGTTCAGATCGAACGCCTTCATCAGCTTCGGCTTGGGCTCGTCCTCGGTGCGGATGATCTTGATCACCTTGTCGAGGTTCAGATAGGCGGCGAGGTAACCTTCCAGTACCTCCAGCCGCGTCGCGATCTTCTCCAATCGATGGTTGGAGCGACGCTCCAACACGTCGCGGCGGTGATCGATGAATGCCTGGAGCGCCTGCCTCAGGCTCATCACCCTCGGCACCTGCCCCTTGTCCAGGACATTGAGGTTCAGCGGAATGCGCACTTCCAGGTCGCTGTGCCGGAACAATTGTTCCATCAACAGATTGGCATCGACTGTGCGGTTCTTGGGCGACAGGACGATGCGAATATCTTCGGCACTTTCGTCATGAACGTCATCCAGAAGCGGAAGCTTCTTCAGGTCTAGCAATTCGGCGATACGCTCGATCAGTTTGGCCTTCTGGACCTGATAGGGAATTTCCGTGATGACGATCTGATAGACGCCGCGGGCGCCTTCTTCCTTTTCCCAGCGTGCCCGAAGGCGAAATCCGCCGCGGCCGGTCTTGTAGGCTTCGGCGATCGCCGCCTGGTCTTCCACGACGATGCCGCCGGTGGGAAAATCCGGACCCTTGACGAATTTCAGCAGGCTGCGGTCCTGGGCGTCCGGATTTTCGATCAACGTCACGATGGCACTACAGAGTTCGCCCAGATTGTGGGGCGGGATCGAGGTCGCCATGCCCACAGCGATGCCCGATGAGCCATTGGCCAGCAGATTGGGAAACGCGGCCGGCAGGACGACGGGCTCTTCTTCCTCGCCGTCATAGGTGGCCCGGAAGTCCACCGCGTTTTCGTCCAGACCTTCCAGCAGCGCCTGCGCCACTTCGGTCAGGCGGCTTTCGGTGTAACGCATGGCGGCGGCATTATCGCCATCGACATTGCCGAAATTGCCCTGGCCTTCGATCAAGGGGTAGCGAAGCGCGAAATCCTGCGCCAGGCGCACCAGCGCCTCATAGATCGCCAGATCGCCATGCGGATGGTATTTGCCGATCACGTCGCCCACGACGCGGGCGCATTTCTTGAATCCGGCAGCGGGACTGAGCCCGAGCAACCGCATGGCGTGCATCAGGCGGCGATGCACCGGCTTCAGCCCGTCGCGAACATCCGGCAAGGCGCGCTGGGTAATCGTGGACAGCGCATAGGCCAGGTAGCGTTCGGCCAGCGCCTGCGCCAATGGTTCCGAACGGATATCGTCTGGTTTTACCTGGGTGCCCATGCCGGCGGTTCTAATCTGATTCGGTTATGCCGCCAGCGCGTCCAGGCGCAATCGCGCTTGCGGCATTTCGCGACCATTCGGCGCCAGAACGCGCTCCACGAGAAAATGCGCCGTCAGTTTCAATCCGGCGCGGGTCGCCGCCAGATCGGGCGCCGGTGATGCGCCCAGCAAGAACTGCGGCAAGGTCAACAACCGCGCGGCATAGTCCGCCCCGGCGCTTTGCGACACCGCCCGACCGGTGCGCGGTGAAACATAGATCAGATCCCGGACCGATCCGGTCGCCGCACAGTGCGAAAGATCCAGGCCGAAACCCAATGCATCCAGCAATCCGGCCTCCCAGCGCACATAGAGGGGACCCCAATGGGAAAAATCTTCCGCCGTCATGGCGTCGAGAAGAATCTCCGCCACATTATGCAGGGCCGCATGCACCTGATGCTCCGGCAGCGCCACACCGGCGACGGCGCAAAAGGCGTTGAGGCCGGTCAGGCTTTCACGGCTTTCCATCAAGGCGCCGGCGCGGGCGCGCGCCAGTTCCACGGTATAGCTTCCCAATTGCTCGGGCAGCCGTGCCCGCCAAGTCAATGACAGGCTGTTTCCCGGCTGCAGCGCGGCGCGCAGCTTGCTGCCCCGCACCAGCCCTTGATGGCGGCCATGCTCGCGCGTCAGCACATCGGCAATAATGCCGGTCTCGCCATAAGCACGCGAGGACAAGACGATGCCGCTGTCGGTCCATTCCATTATTTATTGGCGCTCATCTCTCTCATTCGCGCAAGCGCTCAGAGACCTCTTCCCCATGCGGCGAAGCCTGGCTGCCCGCTTCGCGGGGAAGAAAGCCTGTGTTTGCTATTCTTCAGGAAAGTCTAATCCAATTTCGCGATAATGTTCGCGATTATCCGCCCAATCTTCGCGCACTTTGACGAACAGAAACAGGTGCACCCGGCGGCCGAACAAATCTTCCATTTCCTTACGGGCAAGCTCACCGATGATCTTGGCGGTCTGGCCACCCTTGCCCAGCACAATGCCCTTCTGGCCGTCGCGCTGGACGAAGATCACTTGATCGATCCGGACCGAGCCGTCATTGCGCTCTTCCCATTTTTCCGTCTCGACCGCGCTGGCATAGGGCAATTCATCATGCAGGCGGTGATAGATTTTTTCGCGCGTGATTTCGGCCGCGAGCAGGCGCATCGGGATATCGGCGGCCTGGTCTTCGGGATAAAGCCAGTGGCCCTCCGGCATACGCGCCGCCACCCAGCTTGCAACATCGCTGACGCCATCGCCCTTCAGAGCGGAAAGCAGGAACACGTCTTCGAACACACCTTCGGCGCGAAACCGTTCCATCAGCGGCAGCAGGTCGGTGCGCTTCATGCCGTCGATCTTGTTCAAGACCAGAGCGGCCTTCTTCTTTTTGCCTTCCTTCAACCCAGCCAGGATCGCGTTGGTATCGCGTGCCCCCGGCGAATTTTGGTTGGCGGCAAGGTCGGCGGCATCCACCACCAGAAGAATGGCATCGGCATCTTCGGCACCCGCCCAGGCCGCACCCACCATGGCGCGGTCCAACCGGCGGCGAGGCCGGAAAATACCCGGCGTGTCCACGAAAACGATCTGGGTTTCGCCCACCATCGCCACGCCGCGCACCGTCATGCGGGTGGTCTGGACCTTGGGGCTGACAATGGCCACCTTCGAACCCACCAACGCATTGGTGAGCGTGGATTTGCCCGCATTGGGAGCGCCGATGATGGCGCAAAAACCGCAACGTGTCGTCATGTCATGACCCGCGCGAGCAATTTGGTTGCCGCGTCCTGTTCTGCTTCGCGCTTGGAACCGCCCTCGCCGCTTTGCGGCGCCTCGCCTTCCACCAATGCTTCCATCACGAAATGCGGCGCATGCGCCGGCCCTGAGCGATCCATTTCACGATAGGCGGGCGTGGGCAGGCCGCGGCCCTGGGCCCACTCCTGCAATCTGGTCTTGGCGTCGCGCATCTCCGCGCCCTGCCCTGGATCGTCGAACATCTGCGCCCAATAGTGAGCGACGAAGCTTCGGGCCGCCGCCATGCCGCCATCCAGATACAATGCCGCAATCACCGCCTCACAGACATCGCTGAGAATTGCCGCCCTGGCGCGGGCGCTGTCGAACCCGGCGCCCGCAAGCTTGATATAGTCCGGCAGTCCGATGGTTTCGGCAACGCGGGCACATGCTTCCGCACGTACCAGCGCATGGAAGCGAACCGTCAGGGCGCCTTCGCTTTCACTGGCATGCCGGGCATGGAGCGTTTCGGCCACGATAAGGCCCAATACCCGGTCGCCCAGGAATTCCAGCCGCTCATTTGAAAGCGTCGCGGTGGCACTGGCATGGGTCAACGCACGCTTCAGCAACTCGCGATCGGAAAAGCGATGACCGAGTTTTTCTTCGAGCGGGCCGAGATCGCGCAAAGCGCTCAGTGGATCGGCGTCAGCAGGCGCGTGTACCGGATGGCGAAGGGCCATTTCCAGATTTCCCAGAAGCGCGCGCTGCCGTTGGTGGAGAAGAACCGAAACTCCGCCTTGCCTTCAAGATTTTCAGCGGGGACATAACCGACCTCGGTGCGGCTGTCGGCGGAATTGTCGCGATTGTCGCCCATCATGAAATAGTGACCGGCCGGCACGGTATAAATGTCCGTGTTGTCGGCGGGACCTTCCGGGTCGCGATCCAGCGTCAAATAGCTTTTACCGCCGGGCAATGTCTCGCGATATTGCGGAACGTGACGCTCCTCGCCGTCAATGGTCTCGACGTAATCGGCTTCGCGCACTTTGGGAACCGGTTTGCCATTCAGCCACAACACGCCTTCCTTCATCTGGATCGTGTCGCCGGGCATTCCGATCAACCGCTTGATGAAGTCGGTGGAATTGTCCTGCGGAAACTTGAAGACGATGACATCGCCGCGTTCGGGCGACCGGCTCAGCACACGACCATGCACGCTGTTTCCCAACGGCCAGCCACCGAACGGGAATGTATAGCGGCTGTAACCGTAAGCGAATTTCTCCACGAACAGATAATCACCGATCAGCAAAGTGCCTTCCATGGACGCCGAAGGAATGTTGAAGGGCTGAAACAGGAAAGTGCGGATCACCAGCGCGATCAAGCCGGCATAGATCACGGTCTTCGCCAGTTCGGTCCAAGATTCCCCTTGCCGGGCCTGTATCTGCTTGCTCTGGGTGGGGGTGTCGGCCATGAGTTCCGGTTGCTTGAAGGATCGCGGGACAGAAACGATTCCCCGCCCTGGCTGTCAAGGATTTCCTTGTTAATTCTGGTTGAGCGACGAGATGATCACGATGGCCTGGGCCAGCGGAAAATCGTCCGTAATGGAAAGATCGATCTGGGCGACATGACCGGGCGGCGTCATCGCCTGAAGCCGGGCCAGCGCCCCACCCGTCAGTTTCATGGTCGGCTTGCCGGACGCCAGATTAACCACGCCCATATCGCGCCAGAACACGCCCCGGCTGAGCCCCGTACCCAGGGCCTTGGCGCAGGCCTCCTTGGCGGCAAATCGCTTGGCGTAAGAAGCGGCCCGATTGACGCGGCCCTCGGACTTGGCCCGTTCGACATCCGTAAAAATTCGGTCGATGAATCTTTCGCCATGTTTCTCGAGTGTCTTCTCGATGCGGCGGATATCGATCAGGTCACTGCCCAAGCCAAGAATCATGCGCGCGCTTCATCCATCAGGCGCCGCATCTTCTGGATTGAATCGCTGAGGCCGGTGAAGATCGCCTCCCCGATCAGGAAATGCCCGATATTGAGTTCTCGGACATGCGCGATGGCGGCAATCGGCTTCACATTCTCGAATGTGAGACCATGGCCGGCATGGATTTCGAGGCCGAGATCGGCGCCAAACTCGGCCGCGTTGACGATGTGCTTCAGCAATTTGTCCTGCGCTACGCCGGACGCGTTGGCATAAGCGCCGGTATGCAGCTCCACCACCGGCGCCCCCAATTCGCGCGACGCATCGAGTTGCTTGCGATCCGGTTCGATGAACATCGACACCCGGATGCCGGCCTCGCTGAGCGCGCCCACGATCGGCTTCAACCGGGCGAAATGACCGACCACATCGATGCCGCCTTCGGTGGTGCGCTCTTCGCGCTTCTCCGGCACGATGCAGGCGGCATGCGGGCGTGCCCTGAGCGCAATCGCCAGCATTTCCTCCGTGGCGGCCATTTCCAGATTGAGCGGAACTTCCAGATCGCGCGACAGCCGTGCGATATCCTCATCGGAAATATGCCGGCGATCCTCGCGCAGATGAGCCGTGATCCCGTCCGCGCCCGCGGCCTGTGCAATCAGGGCGGCACGAATCGGATCGGGCGTCGCACCGCCGCGCGCGTTGCGCACGGTGGCGACGTGATCGATATTGACGCCCAGACGCAGGGATTTCACGTCAGTTTTCCTTTCAGGCCAGCTTTCCTGTCAAGCCAATCTTCGTATCAAGAAAGCCCGCGGCTTCCTGGTTTTACCGCCGGAATGTTACGCAAGTGCGGCGGCAGCTTGTCCGCAGGCCAGGCCTGAACCTTCCATTCCGCCAGCGCGATCAAGGGCACGCCGACCTTGGCCTTCCCGGCCGAGCGGTCGATCAGGCAACAAGCGGCCACAACCTTGGCGCCCGTCGCTTTGATCGCAGCAATGCATTCGCGCGAGGAGACACCGGTGGAGATGATGTCCTCCACCATCAGAACCTTCTGGCCCTTTTTTAGCGTGAAATTGCGGCGCAGCTGAAAACTTCCGTCGACCCGCTCGACATACATGGCGGGAAGACCCATCTGACGCCCCATTTCATAACCCGGAACGATACCGCCCACAGCCGGTGAGACGATGGCGGTGATCTCGTCCTTGATTTCTTTCTTCACCTTGGCGGCCAGCGCCTTGCAGAGTTTGGCGGTGCGCTTGGCGTCCTGGAACACCAGGGCCTTTTGAAGAAATTTGTCGGAATGAAGTCCGCTCGAAAGAATGAAATGACCTTCGAGCAGCGCGCCCGATTTCTTGAACTCGTTCAACACCTGATCGACATTCACAGCGGCGGCCCTTCATGACTTGCCGAAGCGTCCGCTTCGCGCACGCGGTCGACCGATTCGACCGCGTTATTCACCCGTAGCGCACCCACGATATTCTGCAAATGCCCCACATCCCGCACTTCGATATCCATCACGAATTCGAAGAATAATGGATTGCGGCCGGTTACTTTCATGTTGAAGATGTTGCCGCCATTGGCGGCGATCACCGTCATCACGGCCGCCAGGCTGCCGGGCTCGTTTTTCACCCGCACCGCCACCCGTCCCACGGAGGGACCGCTTTCGGCGGCGTTATGGCCCCAGCTGACGTCCAGCCAGTCGTCCATGTTCTGCGCCTTGTCGAGCTCGGCGCAATCGATGGTATGGACGTTGACACCCTCCCCCGGCGTCATCAGCCCCACGATCCGGTCGCCCGGCAAGGGATGGCAACAAGGCGCCAGATTATAGGCAATGCCTTCGGTGAGGCCGCGAATAGAAATCGGCTTGGCGGCCTGATCGGCCGGTCCGCCCGCCTTGATGCGCGACTTGTCTGATCGCTTGAGTTCCGGAAACACCGCCGCCAGCACCTCATGCCCACGCAACGCGCCGCGCCCCACATCGGCATAAACATCTTCGGCCTTGGACAACCGCAGTTTCTTGGCCACTTCGCCAATGGCTTTCTCGCTGAGCTCCGCGCCCTGCTCGGCAAATGTTTTTTCCAGGATTTTCTGTCCCAGCTTGACGTGCTCCCCGCGCTGGGCATGACGCAGATAACGGCGGATCTCGGCCCGCGCCCGCCCGGTCACGACAAACTGTTCCCACAAAGGTGACGGCGCCTGCTCTTTGGTGGAAATGATTTCCACCTGGTCGCCATTGCGCAGCGGCGTGTGCAGCGGCACATGACCGCCATTCACTTTCGCACCCACCGCCGTGTGACCCAAATCGGTGTGAACCGCATAGGCGAAATCGATCGGCGTGGCGCCGCGCGGCAACGAAATCAGGCTGCCTTTGGGCGTGAAACAGAAAACCTGATCGGCATACATGTTGAGACGGGAATTCTCCAGCACCTCTTCGGCGCTGTCGCCCCGTTCCAGCAGATCGACCATGTCGCGCAGCCAGCCATAGGCGACGCCTTCGTCCCCCTGCGCCGGCACATGCTCGCGATAGCGCCAATGTGCCGCGACGCCGCGCTCGGCCACATCATGCATGTCTTGCGTGCGGATCTGGATTTCCACCCGCTGCTTTTCCGGTCCCATCACCGTGGTGTGAATGGAACGATAGCCGTTGGTCTTGGGCGTGGAGATGAAATCCTTGAAACGCTCGGGCACCATCTGCCAGCTGGTATGAATGATGCCCAGCGCCCGGTAGCAATCGGCGACATCGCGCACGATGACGCGAAAGCCGAAAATATCCGACAACTGCTCAAAATTGAGCTTTTTGGTCTGCAGTTTGCGCCAGATCGAGAAAGGCCGCTTGCCCCGGCCGTAAACCCAGGCGTCCAGATCATGCTCGGCCAATTTGCGTTTGAGTTGGTCGGCGATGCGTCCCACCCGGTCGCCGCCCACCATGTCGAGACGCGCGAAATGCGTGACGATGGAATTGCGGGCATGCGGATCGAGTTCCGCGAAAGCCAGATCTTCCAGCTCCTCGCGCATATTCTGCATACCGATGCGCCCTGCCAGCGGCGCATATATGTCCACCGTCTCCTGGGCAATGCGGCGGCGTTTTTCCGGCTTGTCGATGTAACCCAGGGTTCGCATGTTGTGCAGCCGATCCGCCAGCTTCACCAGCAGCACGCGAATGTCGCTGGTGATCGCCAGCATCAGCTTGCGGAAATTTTCCGCCTGCTTGGTGCGTTCGGAAAAGAGCTCCAGCTGAGAAAGCTTGGTGACGCCGTCGACGAGATTGGCGATCTCCTCGCCGAAATTTTTCTTCACATCATCATAGGTGACCAGCGTGTCCTCGATCGTGTCGTGGAGCAGTGCCGTGACGATGGTGGGAACATCGAGCTTGAGCTCGGTGAGGATGGCCGCCACTTCCAGGGGATGGGCGAAATAGGGATCGCCCGAGGCGCGGAACTGCTTGCCATGGGCAGTCATGGCATAAACATATGCCTTGTTGAGAAGCGCCTCGTCGGCGCCCGGATCATACGCCGTGACCCGCTCTACCAGATCAGTTTGGCGCATCAGGCGCCGACGGCCGCGCGGCACACCCGCTGCGGGGACGGAAGGAGCGTTCGCGGCCTTTACGGGAACCGCGCTGGGGACGGACGGGGCACTCATGTGCCCTAGTATATAGGAATTCCTATCATTTTCCCCAAAAAGCCGGGAGAAATGCCGGATATCGGATGTGGCAGCAGGGAATGGAGCCTATCCGCCCGCACCAACGAGAGCGCTAGGATTTTTGAGACTTGGCAAGAAGCGTCGCGCGGAGCGGCCGATAGGCCGTGAGCACGCGCGACGTCGCCAAGGCTCAAAAAGACAGCGCGGGCTACTCTTCGTAGTCGGCTTCGGGCTCGGGCTGGGGCTCTGCCCGGCGCTGGGCCTCGGTGGTCAGAGCGCGCAGCAACTCTTCTTCCGTGACCTGACGATGCGAGGGATCTTCGCGGTCGTCTGCTTCGGGACGTGCCTCTTCCGGCTCGTCCACTTCGGCATGCTTCTGGAGCGAACGGATATAGTCTTCCTTGACCTCTTCCGGCTTCAGGGACTTGGCCGCGATCTCACGCAGCGCCACGACCGGGTTTTTGTCGCGATCGCGCTCCAGCAACGGCTCGGCGCCGCCGGACAATTGGCGGGCACGAAAACCTGCCGCCAGCACCAGATCGAACCGGTTGGGAATCTTGTCAACGCAATCTTCGACGGTCACACGAGCCATGGAATTCCTTTTTATTCAGCGAGTTACCAGGAACTCTGAAGACAGAATCTCAGACCGGTAACGGGGATCTCAGCCGAGCCACATACAGAAAAACCCCTAATACGGCAAGAAGATAGAAGTCTGGCCGAAAAACACCCTAGGAAAGGGCTGCCAAAAGGGCCTCGACTCTCCGGCCCGTGACGGGGTGCCGCCAGCCTGGCGCCACCTCTGCCAGAGGCTCCAGCACAAAACGGCGCTCCGTCATCCGAGGATGCGGAAGTTCGACCGCGCCCTGTTCCACCCGGCCCCGATAATCGATCAGGTCCAGATCAACGGTGCGCGGCGCATTCGCCACGGAACGCTTGCGTCCCAAGGCAGTTTCCACTTCGTGCAAAAGCCCCAGCAGAGCAAAGGGTTGAAGATCGGTCTCGATACCGGCGACGGCATTGACGAACGGTGGATCGGACGGATTGGGCCAGGCCTCGGTCTGGCGGAAGGCGGAAACCTTCAGGATTTGAATGCCGCGTTCCTCGAGCGCCGCCAACGCGGCCTTCAGGGTGACCTCCGGCAGACCGGCTGCGGACGGAATATTGGCGCCTAGCGCGATGAAGATTTGGGGCGGCTCGCCCCGCGGATCGTCAAGGTCCGGATTATTGGAGGCCATAATGCTTTTCTATCCGTCCGAAAAACTCGCCTTGTTCATCGACGGCGCCAATTTATATGGCGCGGCCAAAGGCCTTCAATTCGATATCGACTATAAGCGCCTGTTGGAATTGTTCGCGCGCAAAGGCACCTTGGTGCGTGCCTTCTATTATACCGCCGTGGCGGAAGACCAGGAATTCTCCCCGCTCCGGCCGCTGGTGGACTGGCTGGATTACAACGGTTTCTCGGTGGTCACCAAACCGTTGAAGGAATTTTCAGACGCTCAGGGCCGGCGCCGTGTCAAAGGCAATATGGACATCGAACTGGCCATTGATGTGATGGAAATGTCGGCTTGCGTCGATCATGTGGTGATTTTTTCCGGCGATGGCGACTTTCGGCGCCTGGTGGAAGCGGTGCAGCGCCGGGGACGCCGAGTTTCCGTTGTTTCCACGATCCGCACCCAACCGCCCATGGTCTCGGACGAGTTGCGGCGTCAGGCCGACAATTTTATCGAGCTCGACGACCTGAAAAGCCAGATTGCGCGTGAAGGCGGCAAGGCGCCGCAATTTGCACCCACCGTCTGAATCCGTTTAAGCCGGGCGCATGAAAGCGCCCCTGGAACCGCCCCGTGATTGTCCGCTCTGCCCTCGGCTAGCGGCGTTCCGCGCCGACAATCGCAAGAAGCATCCCGATTGGTTCAATGCGCCGGTCCCGTGCTTCGGGCCCCGCACGGCCCGGCTGGCGATTGCAGGCCTGGCGCCGGGGCTGCAGGGGGCCAACCGCACCGGCCGTCCCTTCACCGGCGACTGGGCTGGCGACCTGCTCTACGCGACCTTGCTGAAAATGAAGCTGGCCCAGGGCGTCTATGATGAGCGCATCGACGACACGCTGGAGCTGATCGATTGCCGCATCGTCAATTCCGTGCGCTGCGTGCCGCCCCAGAACAAGCCCGAGCCCTCGGAAATCAAAACCTGTCGCCAGTTCCTGATCGGCGAATTGGCAGCGATGCCGAATGTGAACACGATCCTGGCCCTGGGAAAAATTGCCCATGACAGCGTGCTGAAGACCTTGGACGCGCGGATCGCTGCCCATCCCTTCAAGCATGGCGCGGTCTACAAGATTGGAAAATTCCAGTTGATCTCGAGCTATCACTGCTCGCGCTACAACACCAACACCGGCGTTCTGACCACGAAAATGTTCGAGAATGTGGTGGCGAAGGCGAAAAAACTGGCCGAACTTTAGCGGTCCGAACTCATCTCCTTCCGGCCGCTCGCCCAAGCTCGCGGCGTTCGCCGCGCGAAACGGTCCGCTGGACCGTTTCGTCAGACGCAGCTCACCCACGATTGCGTAGCAACCTGGCTTTGTCGCGCTGCCAATCACGCTGCTTGTCGGTCTCGCGCTTGTCGTGGAGCTTTTTGCCCTTGGCTATTCCCAGCTCCAGCTTGGCAGTGCCTTTGGGATTGAAATACAATTTGAGCGGGATCAGCGTCATGCCTTCGCGCTGTGCCGCGATCGCCAGCTTGGCGATCTCATGCTTGCGCATCAGAAGCTTACGGGTGCGCTTGGGTTCGTGATTGAAGCGGCTGGCCTGGGTGTATTCCGGAATATAGGCGTTGACCCAGAAAAGCTCACCGCCCTTGGCCTGGGCATAGCTCTCACCGATGGTGGTCTTGCCGTTGCGAAGGCTCTTGACCTCTGAGCCTGTCAGCATGATCCCTGCCTCCACGACGCTGTCGATCGCATAGGCGTACCGCGCCTTGCGATTTTCGGCGATCAATTTGGTGCCGTCGTCTTTCTTCTTGGCCATCAGACGCTAAGGCCACAGCCCTTCATCGCGGCCCTGACCTGGGCTTGGCCATTTTCCGTCAACTCGATCAGCGGCAGCCGCACTTCCGGCGTGCAATGACCCAGCAGCGAGGCGCCGAACTTGGCGCCCGCCGGCGATGGTTCGCAGAACATGGCGTCATGCAGCGGCATCAGCTTATCGTGAAGCTCGCGGGCGCGGTCGAAATTGCCCCGCAGACATGTGTCCTGGAATTCGGCACAGAGTTTCGGCGCCACATTGGCGGTCACCGAAATGCAGCCATGGCCGCCATGCGCCATATAGCCCAGCGCCGTGCCGTCCTCGCCCGAGATCAAGCGCCAGCCCTTGCGGCAGGCGTTGCGCTCCCGCGTGGGGCGCATCAGGTTGGCGGTGGCATCCTTGACGCCCATGATGGCAGGGATATCCGACAAGCGCGCCATGGTCTCGACGCTGATCTCCACGATGGCCCGGCCGGGAATGTTGTAGAGCAGGATCGGGATATCGACCGCCTCGGCCAGCGCCTTGAAATGGCGATACTGCCCTTCCTGCGACGGCTTGTTGTAATAACCGGTGACGGACAGAACCGCGTCGGCGCCGACTTCCTTGGCGTGGCGGTGCAGCGAGATGGCTTCTTCCGTCGAGTTGGAGCCCGCACCGGCAATCACCGGAACACGGCCCGCGGTTTCCTCGACGCAAATCTGAATTACCCGGATGTGTTCTTCATGGCTGAGGGTGGGCGATTCGCCCGTGGTGCCGCAGGGCACCAGGCCCTGGCTGCCTTGTTCGATCTGCCAGGAGACAATCTTTCGGAACGCAGCTTCATCGACCTTGCCGTTCTTCATCGGCGTGATCAGGGCGGGAATGGATCCTTTGATGCGTTCGCGAATACTGGTCATGCTTTCAAGTTCCGTCTGTGTGTCCGTCTCATTTCGGCCCGCTTTCCATTATGGCCTTGGACGGCAGCATCCGTCTAAGCTGAACTTACAGATTCAACAAGCGTATCCGCCATGGCTTTGAAGCATATCGGTATCGCCGTCGCTGCTCTTCTGGCCGGAAGCTGGTGGGCGGTGAGCGGCGCCCAGGCACCCGGCCAGGACGTTCCGGCACGGGCGGGCAACCTGCATGTCCTCTCGACCGCCGATCACGATATCTTTGGCCGCGCCTTCGCGCTCGCGGCCCGTTCCGACTGGGTTGGCGCCATGGCGCTGGGCAATCAGGGCCAGGACACGACCGCGCGCCAGCTCCTGCAATGGCGTTATGCACTCGACCGCGACAGCGGCGCCAAATTTTCCGATGTCGATGCTGCGTTGAAGATGGCCAGCGGCTGGCCGCTCCGCGGCACGCTCTATGTCCGCGCCGAAACCGACATCACGCCGGACATGACACCAAGTCAGATCCTGCAATGGTTCGGGACGCGGGCGCCTTCCTCCCCCATCGGCCGCGTCAGGCTGGGCGAAGCGATGATTGCCAATGGCGACAAGGCACGTGGTGGCGCCCTCGTCCGCCAGGGTTGGAGCGAAGGCAGCTTCGACGATTTCACCGAGGCCGGCATCCTTGCCCAGGACGGCGCTTATCTGACGCCGGAATCCGATCGCGCCCGGCTGGATGGTCTTTTGTGGCGGGACGAATTTACGGCCGCGCGGCGCCAGATCGGGCGCGTGGATTCCAAGAGCGCCGCACTGGCCCAGGCGCGCATGGCGCTGGGATCGGGCCTGACCAAGGCCAAGGCGGCGCTCGCGAAAGTCGCCGGCTCGAATGACCCTGCGTTGCTGTACGATTGGGCCCGGGCCTTGCGGGCTGCAAGCAAGGATGCAGAAGCCCACGCCAAGCTGTTGCGGGTGGAGCCCGCCACGCTGGCCCGCGACCATACCCAGCGCTGGTGGAATGAAGTGGCGATCCAGGCGCGGGACGCGCTCACCGCCGGCAATCCGCGCCTGGCGCTGGAGCTGGTGGATCACGCGCAGATTCCCGTCAGTGACCAGTATGCCGAGCAGCAGTTCCTGGCCGGGTTCATTTCCCTACGCTTTCTCAAGGAGCCGGCACGGGCGCTCGGCTATTTCCAGCGCCTGGGTACCAATGTCACGCGGCCGATCAGCAAGTCGCGGGCCGAGTATTGGCAAGGACGCACGCATGAGGCGCTGGGCGATCCGGCAAGCGCCACCAGCCATTATCGCCTTGCGGCCGTCTATTCCGACACTTTCTACGGACAATTGGCGATCGCGCGCACGGAGGCAGCGCCTGTTCTGCATCTGAATGACACTTTAGTCGAACCGCTCGCCAAGGGCACGATCGAGAACGACACTTTGATGCCTCAGATTCGGGTGCTGGCCGAGCTGGGCCAGGCGAACGATCTTCGTCTGTTCGCCGCACGGTCCGCGGAAATGTACCCGGCGCCCAGCCACCTGAAACAATTTCTGCAAACCTTGAGCGACTGGGGCTATCCGGAGATCGCCGTCCGACTGGCCAAGACGTCGGGCTATACCGGCATGCCCATGCTGGGTTTTGCCTATCCGGTGCTGCCACTGCCCGCTTATGCCGCGCAAGGCGCCGCGCCGCCACCGGCCGTCGTTCATGCCCTTATCCGTCAGGAAACGGAATTCAACGCGCAAGCCATTTCAAGCGCGGGAGCGCGCGGCTTGATGCAGGTGATGCTGTCGGCGGCCAAGACCTCGGCACGGGCCGGGGGCCTGCCCTATCGCCCAAACGATCTGCTGACCGACACCAATTATAATATCCAGCTGGGGATGATCGAATTCTCACGCCACTATGCAAGCTGGGGCAATTCTCTGGTGCTGGCGACAGCGGCCTACAATGCCGGTCCGGGCAATGTGCGCAAATGGGTCGCCGCCAACAAGGATCCCAGCACGGGCAGCGTCGATGCGATCGACTGGATCGAACAGATCCCGTTCGGCGAGACCCGCAACTATGTGCAGCGTGTGCTGGAAAACATGGAAATCTATAAAAACCGGCTGACGGGCCGGGACATGCCCTTGACGATCCTCACGGATGTCTATGGACCGGCAGCGGTGCCGGATGGGCCCGTGCTGAGCGTGCCCGTCACACTCCGCACCAGGGCGAACTGAGGCGCGAAGGCTTTACTGGAAAATCTTGAGCCACTCGCGGGCCAGCTTCTGAGCCTGGGCGATCTGACCGGCGTTCATTTCGCCCGCGATCTGGTTGCGCCAGTTTTTGGCTATGTCGCTGCCGCGCATGGCCGCGAGATTGAACCATTTGTGCGCGGCGACATAGTCCTGCGTCACGCCCTGTCCGGTCGAATAAGCCAGTCCAAGATTGTAGAGCGCTTCGGCGCGCCCCGTCACGGCATCGCGCTCATACTGCGCCAGTGAATCCACATCGATACACGCCACGTCAGTCCTCCCCACACCCGCAAAACAAATTCCGTTTTGCGTGGACATGGTGAAGCGAAAGAAACTAATACGCGGTAAATTTCCGTTAGCCCTATCGTTTACAGGGCGTTAGGGATGGAAAACGCTTTATTAAAGCCCCCATCATTAGAAGCCCCCATCTGTCTGCCACGGCCGCAAGCGGCCTAGCAGACGTCTTCCCCCGCCAAGGGCTTCGCCCTGCGGGGGAAGAAAGCCAGTGTGTTCCTTGCCTACCTTGCTCTTTGCCCGAACAGGATTTTCTTCTGCTCGTCCGTCAAGGGTTTGCGCAGTTCAGCGCCCAGGGCATGGCCGCGCTTGACCGCCGGGCGTGCGCCCATCCGCTCATTCCAGGCCTTGAGATTGGGGAATTCGTCCAGCGGCTGGAAATTCATCGCCGCAATCACCCAACCCCAACAGGCGATGTCGGCGATGGAATAGGCGCCGGCCAGGAACTTGCGGCTCACCAGGCGCTTGTCCATCACGCCGAACAGGCGGTGCACTTCATCCGAATAGCGCTTCTTGGCGTAGGTTAGATCCTCCTGGGAATAGCTGAGGAAATGAAACGCCTGGCCCGCCATCGGACCCAATCCCCCCACCTGCCAGAAAAGCCATTCCTCGACCTGGACCTTGCCGCGCTCGTCGGCGGGATAGAGCTTGCCGCTCTTGCGCCCCAGATATTGAAGAATCGCGCCGGACTCAAAGATGGAAATCGGCTTTCCGCCCGGCCCGTCAGGGTCGACGATCGCGGGCATGCGATTGTTGGGCGATATCTTGAGGAACGCCGGCTCGAATTGCTCGCCAGTCCCGATATTCACCGGCTTGAGCACATAGGGGATTTTCATCTCCTCCAGGGCGATGGAGATCTTCCAGCCATTGGGGGTGGGCCAATAGTAAAGCTCGATCGGCTTTACCGCCTTGCTGGCAGGCTTGGTTTTGGTGGCTTTTTTGGCTGGTTTCTTCTTTACGCGACGTGCGGCCATGACAAACTCCGATTGCGGTTCGGAGGCATGCTGTCATTTTTTCCGGGATGACTCTAGCGCGAGGCCGGTCTGACAAGCCCAGGCCGGGCCTTCGCTTGTAAACTCTGGTCCTGGGATTTTTGCGGGGAGCCCCTAAACGGGCTTGGCCGCGATACCCGGTGGCGCTGAGCGCCTGGATATCGCGGCCATAACCTTTGCCATCGGAACGTCCCCGAAAGGACGAAACGTGGGCAATCAAATTGACCTTAGGTCAATCTGATTTATTTCTTCTTCTTCTTCTTGGCGGCCTTCTTCTTCGTGGCCTTCTTGGCTTTCTTCTTCACGGCCTTCTTTTTCGCAGTAACAGGCATGTTCGACTCCTCTTTCATTGTTCGGGTCCAGCGACGCTCGGCCGCCCCCCAAAACACGAACAATATGAAAGACTTGCATTTGAAAATGCAACTCCGCCTTGACTTTTGAAAAATGGCGTTTTCGTTGAAATGCATAAAACCCGCATTTTTATTGGGTTATATGCAACACTCTGTATACAGACGGTTTTTCAGCGTTTGATCAGGTGATTTGGCGGGTTTGCGCATTTTTGCACGAATCACCCTTCGTCGGGCAAATTGAGTCGCAGCTTGAGCGCGGCATTCACCGCCGCCGGATTTGCTTTTCCACCCGTCTGCTTCATCACCTGACCGACAAACCAGGCGGCGAGTTTCGGTTTTGCCTTCACCTCTTCCACCTTTTCCGGATTGGCGGCGATCACCGCTTCGATGGCGGCATCGATCGCACCGGTGTCGGTGACCTGACGCAAGCCTCGCGCTTCGACGACGACCCGCGGATCGCCACCTTCGGTCCACACAATGTCGAGGAGATCCTTGGCGATTTTCCCCGAGATGGTCTTGTCGGAGATCATCGCGACGATGGCATTATTCGCAGCAGCACTGACCGGTGCCTGCGCAATAGACAGTCCATCACGATTGAGGCGGCCCAATATCTCGTTGTTCAGCCAGTTCGCGGCCGCCTTGGCGTCCACACCCTTGGCCAGATCTTCGTAATAATCTGCAAGATCGCGTTCGGCGACCAGCACGGAGGCGTCATAGGCGGAAAGTCCCATCCCCATGAAGCGCGCCTTCTTCTCGTCGGGTAGTTCAGGCAGCGATTTCTCGATCGCCGCAACCCAGGCCGCGTCCAGTTCCAGCGGCAGCAGGTCCGGATCGGGGAAATAGCGATAGTCGTGCGCTTCTTCCTTGGAGCGCATCGAGCGGGTCTCGCCCTGACGGCTGTCATACAGCCGGGTTTCCTGGCGGATGGAGCCACCACCCTCGATGATCTCGATCTGGCGGCGCGCTTCATATTCCACCGCCTGGGCAATGAACCGCATGGAATTCACGTTCTTGATCTCGCAGCGCGTACCCAATGCGCCGCCTGGCTTGCGCACCGAGACATTGACGTCGGCCCGCATCGAACCCTCGTCCATGTTGCCGTCGCATGTGCCCAGATAGCGCACGATGGCGCGCAGTTTTCTGAGGAATGCCGCGGCTTCTTCGGATGAGCGCATGTCGGGCCGGGTGACGATCTCCATCAGGGCAATGCCGGACCGGTTGAGATCGACGTAGGAATTGTCGGGATGCTGGTCGTGCAGGCTTTTGCCCGCATCCTGCTCCAGATGCAGCCGCTCGATCCCCACCAGCCGGCTTTCGCCGTCCTTGAGATCGATGGTGACTTCACCTTCGCCCACAATGGGGTTCTTGTACTGGCTGATCTGATAGCCCTGGGGCAGATCGGGATAGAAATAGTTCTTGCGGTCGAAGATGCTGAAAAGATTGATCTTCGCCTTCAGGCCCAGCCCGGTGCGGACCGCCTGCTCGACACACTTCTCGTTGATCACCGGCAGCATGCCCGGCATGCCGGCATCGACGAAGGAGACCTGCGAGTTCGGCTCGGCGCCGAACTCGGTGGACGCGCCGGAGAACAGCTTGGACTTGGACAGAACCTGGGCATGGACTTCCAGGCCGATCACGACTTCCCAATCGCCAGTCTGGCCCTTGATCAGTTTGGACTGCGCTGTGGTCATGCCGATCTCCACCAGTTGGCGGGTTTGTGCCGGAAGTCGGCCGCCTGCTCGATCGCCAGGCCCGCGCGCAACACCGTAGCTTCGTCGAACGCCTTGCCGATCAGCTGAAGCCCCAGCGGCAAGCCATTGTCGGTAAGCCCGGCAGGGACCGAAAGGCCCGGCAATCCGGCCAGATTGACCGTCACCGTGAAGACGTCGTTCAGATACATCGAGACCGGATCCGAGGTCTTTTCGCCGACCCCAAACGCCGGGCCCGGCGTTGCAGGGGTCAGAAGGACGTCGCAGCTTTCAAAGGCCTTGTCGAAATCGCGCTTGATCAAAGTGCGCAGTTTCTGGGCGCGGGCGTAATAGGCGTCGTAATAACCCGCCGACAGCACGTAAGTGCCGATCAGGATACGGCGCTGCACCTCGGCGCCAAAACCTTCGGCCCGGCTCTTTTCATAGAGCTCGGTGATGTCGTGGATGCTGCCACTGGTGCGATGGCCGAAGCGCACGCCATCGTAACGCGCCAGGTTCGACGACGCTTCAGCTGGGGCGACGATATAATAAGTGGGCAGCGCGTATTTGGTGTGGGGCAGCGAGACTTCGACAATCTGTGCACCCTGCGCCTTCAACCAGGCTGCGCCCTTGTCCCACAAGCCGCCGATATCGGCGGGCACACCATCGATCCGGTATTCCTTGGGGATGCCGACACGCAGACCCTTGATGCCGCCTTCCAGCAACTTCTCATAATCGGGAACCGGAACATCGACGCTGGTGGAATCCTTGGGGTCCACGCTCGCCATGCTGCCCAACATGATCGCGGCATCGCGCACTGTCTTGGTCATCGGCCCGGCCTGATCCAGCGACGATGCGAACGCCACGATGCCGAAGCGCGAGCAGCGGCCATAGGTGGGCTTGATGCCGACCGTGCCGGTTACGGCAGCGGGCTGACGGATCGAACCGCCCGTATCGGTGCCGGTAGCGGCCAGACACAGATCGCCCGCCACGGCAGCGGCCGAACCGCCGGACGAGCCGCCCGGCACCAGATTGGCGTTGCTGTTCTTGGCGCGCCAGGGATTGAACACGGGACCCGCGGCCGAAGTTTCGTTGGACGAGCCCATGGCGAATTCGTCCATGTTGGTCTTGCCCAGCATCACCGCGCCCGCGTTCCAGAGATTCTGAGTGACGGTCGATTCATAGGGCGGCACGAAATTGCCCAGGATGCGGCTGCCGGCCGTGGTCTTTACCCCTTTGGTACAGAACAGATCCTTGATCGCCAGCGGCAAGCCTTCGAGCGCACCACCCTCGCCTTTTGCCAGCCGCGCATCGGAGGCCGCCGCCATCGCCATGGCGCGGTCCGGCGTTTCGGTGACAAAGGCGTTCAAGCCGCGCGACTGTTCGACGGAACGGACCAGCGCAGCGGTCAGCTCCGTGGAGGAGATTTTTTTGACCTTCAGCGCATCTCGCGCTTCGGCCAAGGTCATGGAAATCGGATCGCTCATGCGGACACGCTGATGGAAAGAGGCTTCTCGAAAAACGCGGTGTAAGGTGACGGGGGATAATCCAGCACCGGGCCGCAGGAGCGGAAGCCGCCGCGCTGATAGACCCGCAACGCCGCGTCGAAATTGTTGCCAGTTTCCAGCACCAGAGACGTCAAGCCTTCGCGGCGCGCCAACGCTTCGATCTCGGCCAGAATGCGTCCACCAATGCCGCGCCCCTGATGCTCCGGCATGGTGTACATGCGTTTGACTTCGCCGATGCCACCCGGATGACGGCGCAGCGACCCCATCGCAACAGCGTCGCCATTTTCGCGCGCGACAAACACCGTCATCTCCGGCCCGGCCATCTGCTCGACCGTCAGATGATGGGTGAACTCGCGCGGCGTCAATTCCAATGCCGTCTGGTTGAGCGCCGCAACCAAGCGCCGCACATCATCGGACAGTGGTGTTTCGGCGGAAATGACCAGGCTCATTCCACCACCTTGGGAACCACAAAGAATGTGTCTTCCCGCTCCGGCGCGTTCTGCATCAAGGCGTCCGCAACGCCGCCATCGGTCACCGCGTCCTCGCGCCATTTCAGCTTCTGAGCGACGACCGAGGTCATGGCGGGCACGCCTTCGATATTGACTTCGTTCAGCATTTCCACCCACTGGAAAATGCCGTTCAATTCCCCGACCATGGGTTCCAGCCGGGCCTCGGGCACGGCCAGACGGGCAAGCCTGGCGATGCGCCGCACGGTGTCCTTGTCGACGGACATTTGGGCCTCCCGATCTGTTAGAAAAACGCCGGACTTGCTAGCAATCAGGGGCCGGACTGGCAAGCGTGCCGGGCGCCGGGCCGGATCGGCGAAAAAAGAAGGCGGTATTGTATGGCGGTTGTGGAATTGGACCGCCTTCACCTTGCCCCCGGCGCCCGGCTGCTGGGGCTGGATCTTGGGGAAAAGACCATCGGCGTGGCGCTTTCCGACCGGCTCCTGATGGTGGCGACCCCGATGGAAACCCTGAAACGGGGCAAATTCGCCGCCGACGCCACCCGGCTGGACATTATAATAAGTGAGCAGGGCATTGGCGGGCTGGTGGTCGGCCTGCCCCTGAACATGGACGGCTCGGACGGCCCCTCCGCCCAGTCGGCCCGCGCCTTTGGCCGCAATTGGGTGAACCACAGTCCCCTTCCCCTCGCATTTTGGGACGAGCGGCTCTCCACGATGGCGGTGACCCGCACCCTCTTGGACGCCGATGCCTCCCGCAAACGGCGCGACGAAGTGGTGGACAAGATGGCCGCGGCTTACATCCTGCAGGGCGCGCTGGACCGGCTGCGCCACCTGAAAATCACCGCGACATGAGAGACGATGCCGCGCCCGCGAGATTCCTGTGGCTGCCGCCGGGATTGCGGCCGCCGGTGGCCATGGTCTGGCGGCAGGAACGGGTATTTCTGCTGGTAGGCGCCGCGGCTTTGTTCGCCGGCTACGATCTCAATGTCTATGGCTTGGCGATCCCGCAGATCCAGGCCAGTTTCCAGATTCCGGAAAACCAGGTTGCGTTGATCGTCGCCTATTTCCGCATGGCCGCCTTCGTTGCCATGCTGATCTGTGCCTCCGCCGATCTGGTGGGACGGCGGCGTCTATTGCTGTTCACGATCCTGGGTCAGGCGATCGCCACCCTCGCAACCTCCTTCGCCGACAATTATACGCAATTTCTCTGGGCCCAGTTCTGCACCCGCGCCTTTGGCTATGCCGAAGAGATGCTTTGTTTCGTGGTGATCGCGGAGGAAGTCGCAGCCGCTTCGCGCGGCTGGGCCAGCGGCGCGCTGAGCGCGATGAATTATACCGGTGCGGGGATTGCATCGCTGGTCTTCGCCGCCGTCAATTTCCTCCCCTATGGCTGGCGCGCGATTTATGTGATCGGCGCGCTTCCCCTGTTCCTGGTCGCTTATCTGCGCCGGCGTCTACCGGAAACAGAACGCTTCGTGGCTCAAGAAAGTTTGCAGAGCACCCGCTCGAAGCTTGCCGATACCTTGGCGTTGCTGCGCGATCTGGTGCGGCAATATCCCGGCCGCATCACCGCCCTCTTGATTGCCGTCGCCGCTTTCGGCTTCGGCATATCGGCCGCCACAGTTTTGTCGTCCAAATATCTGCAGACCGCGCATGGCTATACGCCTGGCCAGGTCACCATGCTTTTCATTCCCGGCGGATTGATCGGGCTGGCGCTCACCATCCTGACGGGACGGCTCAGCGACCGCATCGGCCGCAAGCCCGTGACCATCGGAATCGTGGCATTCGGAGCCATTGCCTTCGCGTTATTCTACGCACCTGTACCGGGGTTCCTGTTGCCACCCCTTTGGGTCTTGTCCTTTTTCGGCTTCTTCGCCGGAGACGCCCTGCTCGCGGGCTTTGCCATGGAGATCGTACCCACCCGATATCGCGCGACGGTTTCGGGCCTGCGCTATCTGGTCGAGCTTCTGGGTGGTGCGGCCGCCCTGGCGCTGGAAGGCCTCCTCTACGACCATTTTCACGGTCATGGCCCGGCGATCCAACTCCTCCTGATGAGCGTGCCCATCACCTTGGCCGCGATCCTGTTTCTGCCCGAACCGGCGGGAAAAACCCTGGAAGAAATGGCTGCTTAACCGAGGCAGGAAACATGGCTTGCCGCCGCGGAATTCCACCTCTATACACCGGACTTTAATGACATCACCCAGCCTTCCCCCGATCCTGAAGACAAGCCATCTGCTTGGGATCGAAGGCCTTTCCGCGCCGGAAGTGACGGCGCTGCTCGACCTTGGCGAAAGCTATGTGGCCCAGAGCCGTGCGCCCAACAAGAAAGCGGCAGTGCTCAAAGGCCGCACGCTGATCAATCTTTTCTTCGAAGCCTCCACCCGCACGCAGTCCAGCTTCGAGCTGGCGGGCAAAAGGCTGGGCGCCGATGTGCTCAACATGTCGGTCAAGACTTCGTCGGTCTCCAAAGGCGAGACCCTGATCGACACCGCTTCCACCCTCAACGCCATGCGCCCCGACATTTTGGTGGTGCGGCATCAGGATTCCGGTGCTGCCGAGCTTCTGTCGCGCAAGCTGGATTGCAGCGTGATCAACGCCGGGGATGGCGCGCACGAACATCCCACCCAGGCTTTGCTGGACGCGCTCACCATTCGCCGCCGGCTCGGGCACATCGAGGGCCTGACCGTGGCGATCTGCGGCGATATCCTGCATTCGCGGGTGGCCCGTTCCAATATCCGCCTGCTGGCGATGCTGGGTGCGCAGGTCCGCCTGATTGCGCCGCGCACCCTGCTTCCTTGCGAAGCCGAACGCTTCGGTGTGGAAATTTTCACCGACATGAAGAAAGGCCTGGCCGGCGTCGATATCGTGATGATGCTGCGCCTGCAGCTGGAGCGCATGACCGGTGCCTTCGTGCCCTCGGCGCGGGAATATTTCCGTTTCTACGGCCTGGACCGCGAGAAGCTGGGCCATGCCAAACCGGGCGCGCTGGTGATGCATCCGGGCCCGATGAACCGGGGCGTGGAGATCG
Organism: Pseudomonadota bacterium; assembly: GCA_040389405.1. GTDB lineage: Bacteria > Pseudomonadota > Alphaproteobacteria > Micropepsales > Micropepsaceae > Rhizomicrobium. The sequence goes on from JAZJZY010000005.1 coordinate 26,802, forward strand.
CCTCCGACATTGCCGACGATCTGGAGGTCAGCGTCATTGCCGAACAGGTCGAGATGGGCGTCGCCATCCGCATGGCGGTGCTGGATGCGCTGGCCAGGGGGATGCCATGACGGCTCCGAATGGAAAAACCGGCCGCCTCGCCTTTCGCAATGCCCGGCTGATCGATCCGGCATCCGGCATGGACGTGAAGGGTGGCCTTCTGGTCGAGAATGGCCGGATCGCCGATATCGGCCCGCGCCTGTTCAACGATGCCGAACCCCGTGATCCGGAGATCGTCGATTGCCGCGGCCTGGTGCTCACGCCAGGCCTGATTGATTGCCGCGTCTTCACCGGCGAACCGGGCAGCGAGCATCGCGAGTCCCTGGCCTCCGCCAGCGAAGCCGCCGCTGCGGGTGGCGTCACCACCATTGTCACCATGCCCAACACCAACCCGGTGATCGACGAACCCTCGCTGGTGGATTTCATCCGTCGCCGTGCCCAGGCAACTGCCAAGGTCCATGTTGCGCCGATGGCGGCACTTACCCAGCGCCTGGCGGGTGAAATCATGACCGAAATCGGTCTTCTGAAAGAGGCCGGCGCGGTCGCTTTCACCGATGGCGACCGCACAGTCGCCAATGCGCGGGTGATGCGGCGCGCGCTATCCTATGCCGCCACCTTCGATGCGCTGGTGGTGGGTCACGCGGAAGACCCCGACTTGGTCGATGGCGCCGCCACGACCGAAAGCGAATTTGCCACCCGTCTGGGGCTGCCCGCGGCGCCGGCGCTGGCCGAAGCCATCATCGTGGAACGCGATATCCGCCTGGTCGAGTTGACCGGTGCACGTTACCATTTCGGACAGATCTCGACCCGCGCCGCACTGGATGCGATTGCTGCCGCCAAGCGCCGCGGCCTTCCCATCACTTGCGGCGTCGCCGCCCATCATTTGCTGCTGAACGAGCTGGATGTCGGCGCCTATTACACCTTCCGCAAAGTGAAACCGCCGCTGCGCTCGGAAGCAGACCGCGCCGCCATGGTCGAAGGCGTCGCCAACGGCACCATCGATGTGATCGTGTCCAGCCATGAGCCGCAAGGCGCCGACACCAAGCGCCAGACCTTCGCCTCTGCCGCTTTCGGTGCGGTGGGGTTGGAGACCTTGCTGCCCGCAGCCCTCAACCTGCATCACAATGGCGACGCCGAGCTGATCCCGATCTTGGCGGCATTGACGGCAACCCCTGCCCGGCTTCTGGGCCTAAATGCCGGCACCTTGGCTATAGGCGCGCCTGCCGACTTGGCCCTGCTCGACATTGAAGAACCCTTTGTGGTGGATGAACGGGCATTGCATTCGCGCGCCCGCAACACAGCGTTCGAAGGCCGCAAATTTCAAGGCCGCGCCCAAATGACCTTTGTCGACGGCGAATGCGCCTTCTCGCGCATCGAGGGCGGCGCAAAACCCGGCCGATAGATTTGCGGCCGAAAGTTCCCTATCGTCCCGGCCCATGGCTGGCCCGATTTCCTTTCCCTTTGTGCTCGAAGCGCTGATCCTCGGATATCTTCTGGGATCGATCCCGTTCGGCCTGTTCTTTGCTTTTGCGTCCGGGGCCGGCGATGTCCGCAAGGTCGGTTCGGGCAATATCGGCGCCACCAATGTGCTGCGCACCGGCAAGAAATGGGCTGCGGCTGCAACCCTGCTGTGCGATGGCCTGAAGGGTGCGGCCGCCGTCCTGATCGCCCGAGCCTTTCTGCCGCCGGGATGTGAAATATTCGCCGCCTTGGCCGCCGTGCTGGGGCATATCTTTCCCATCTGGCTGCGGTTCAAAGGCGGCAAAGGCGTCGCGACGTTCCTGGGCGTCACCCTTGCGCTCTACTGGCCGGTGGGACTTCTCATCGCGGGAACATGGCTTCTGGCGGCCGCAATCTGGCGCATCTCGTCATTGTCAGCATTGATCGCAGTCGCGCTATCGCCGGTCTTTTTCTATCTGTCCGGCCATCACGAATATGCGCCGCTCGCCACTCTGCTGGCGGCACTGATCTTTTTCATGCATCGCGAAAATATTCGCCGGCTGCTGCGCAGCGAAGAACCGCGCATCGGATCCAAGGGCAAGCAATGATCCTGACAGATGCAGAACGGCTGGCCTGGCTGCGCCTGGCGCGCACCAACATGATCGGCCCCGTCAATTTTGCAGGCCTGATACGGCGGTTCGGAAGTGCCACCGTCGCCTTGAAGGAAGTCCCGCGCATGGCGCAGCGCGGCGGCGCTCGGAATTTTGTCCTACCCCCCGATGGCGACGCAGAACGCGAACTGACCAGCCTGGAAAAATTGGGCGGACGCCTTATCGCCGCCTGTGAACCGGATTTTCCACCTGGACTGGCCGCGCTCGATCAACCGCCGCCGATCATCTCGGCGATCGGCAATGTCCATTTGCTACAGAAGAACATGATCGCGGTGGTTGGCGCCCGCAACGCGTCGGCTCTGGCGCGCAAATTCGCGCAGATGTTATCGCGCGACCTGGGTGAAGCCGGTCTGGTGATCGCGTCGGGTCTGGCGCGCGGCATCGATTCCGCGGCGCATGAAGCCGGGCTTGAGCATGGCACGGTCGCGGTGGTGGCAGGCGGTGTCGACATTGTCTATCCGCCGGAGAATGAGGCGCTCTATCGCGCCATCGCCACGCGAGGCACCGTGATTTCCGAAATGCGGCTCGGCGAAGCGCCGCAAGCGCGCCACTTTCCCCGCCGAAACCGATTGATCTCGGGCCTGTCACGCGGGGTCGTCGTGGTGGAAGCGGCAGAACGCTCCGGTTCGCTGATCACTGCCAATTATGCCTTGGAACAGGGCCGGGAGATTTTTGCCGTTCCGGGCTCGCCGCTCGACCCGCGGGCCAAGGGGCCCAATCGCCTGATACGGGATGGCGCCACCTTGATCGAAAATGCCGAAGACGTGCTGGCGACGTTGCGGCCCATTCTGGGCGGCGGCTTCGGAGAACCGGACAGCGACCCCATCCATCCACCGGCAGACAGCAGTGCATTGGAAGCGGAAGCCGATCGCATGCGCGGCCGTATCGAGGAAGCGCTTGGTGTCGCGCCAGTTGGGATCGACGACATCATCCGCCAGACCGGCGCATCCGCCACCGTGGTTCTGACCGTGATTCTGGAGATGGAATTGGCGGGACGCTGCCGCCGTCACCCCGGCAACCGTGTCAGCTGGGCGAGCCCGCCGGAAAGCTGAATGGGCATCCCGAAGGGAGGTTCCGGTACGCGCAGATCAAAATAATTCTGCGGAAGAGGCACCGCGGGGAGCGGTTTTCGTCCCGGCCGGGTCGATTGAGAGAGATTTTCCCGCAAGTTTCTGCCGGTCACTTATCGGGGATTTATCGCTCAAAAATACAACTTGTAGCTTTATATTTTGGTAACATTAGCGGATTGTTCAACCAAAGGCTTTATCTTGGGTGCCGCGTCAACGTTGACAGGCTTGTCTCCCTTCCATCAGTGTCCCGCCGCATTTTGCAAAAAAGGCCCTGTTCCGCGGGTCCCAGCCTTGTCCCACGGCTCCGCGCCCCCAGATAAGCCGCCCCAAAGGTCGAAAAGCACCGGTATGAACGTTCTCGTCGTCGAGTCTCCCGCAAAAGCCAAGACCATCAATAAGTATCTGGGCAGTGGCTATAAAGTCCTGGCCAGCTTCGGGCATATCCGCGACCTGCCGTCCAAGGACGGCTCGGTAAAGCCGGATGACGATTTCTCGATGGTGTGGGACGTGGATGCCCGTGCCCAATCCAAGATCAAGGATATCGCGGCGGCCGTGAAAGGCGCCGACAAGCTGATCCTGGCCACCGACCCGGACCGCGAAGGCGAAGCCATTTCCTGGCACATACTGGAAGTGCTCAAGCAGAAAAATGTGCTGGGCAAGATGCCGGTCGAGCGCGTGGTGTTCAACGCGGTGACCAAATCCGCGATCCTGGATGCCATCGCCCATCCGCGTGCGATCAACGAAGAATTGGTGGATGCCTATTTGGCGCGCCGCGCGCTGGATTATCTGGTCGGCTTTACCCTGTCGCCGGTTCTGTGGCGCAAGCTGCCGGGCGCGCGTTCCGCGGGCCGAGTGCAATCGGTTGCGCTGCGCCTTGTGGTCGAGCGCGAAACCGAGATCGAAGCCTTCAAGGCCCAGGAATATTGGAGCATCGACGCCGACGTCTCCACCGCCAAGGGCGATTTCCCGGCTCGGCTTATCCAGCTCGACGGCAAGAAGCTGGAAAAACTTTCGCTGGGCAATGAAGCGGACGCCAAACGCGCCGTCAGCGCCATCGAAGCGCAGACATTCACCATCGGCAGCATCGAAGCCCGGCCGGTCAAGCGTAATCCCTCGCCGCCTTTCATCACCTCCACCCTGCAACAGGAAGCGGCCCGCAAGCTGGGCTTCGCCGCCAAGCGCACCATGCAGGTGGCGCAGGGATTATATGAAGGCGTCGATATCGGCGGCGATACCGTCGGCCTGATCACCTATATGCGTACCGACGGCATCGTGATGGCGCCGGAAGCGATCACTGAAGCGCGCGAAGTGATCGGCAAGAAATATGGCGCCCGCTATGTGCCGCAAACCGCCCGCGTTTACACCAGCAAGGCCAAGAACGCCCAGGAGGCGCATGAAGCCGTGCGCCCCACCAGCTTCGCGCGCACGCCCGAAGAAGTTTCGCGTTACCTCGATTCCGATGCGGCGCGGCTTTATGAACTGGTCTGGAAACGCGCTGTCGCAAGTCAGATGGAATCGGCCGAGCAGGAACGCACCACGGTGGATGTAATCTCCGCCGACAAACAGATCACCTTGCGCGCCACGGGCACCGTCACCCTGTTCGACGGCTTCCTCACGCTTTACCTCGAAGGCGAGGACGATGCATCGGACGAAGAAGGCTCGAAGCTGCCGAAAGTCGTGGCGGGTGATACCGGCAAGGTCGACAACGTCAACCCGGCGCAGCATTTCACCGAGCCGCCGCCGCGCTATTCCGAAGCCAGCCTGGTGCGCAAGCTGGAAGAGCTTGGCATCGGCCGCCCTTCGACATACGCCACCATCCTGTCCACTTTGCGCGACCGCGCCTATGTGCGGATGGACCGGACACGCTTCTTTCCGGAAGAAAAAGGCCGGCTGGTCACCACCTTCCTCAACAGCTTCTTCCCGCGCTATGTCGCCTACGACTTCACGGCGGATCTGGAAGAGAAGCTCGACGAAGTCTCGGCCGGCGAGCTGAATTGGAAGCAATTGCTGCGCGAATTCTGGAAAGACTTTTCGGCCGCGGTCGGCGAGACCAAAGATCTCAAAATCAGCCAGGTGATCGACGAGCTCGATTCCGTGCTGAGCCCGCACATCTTCCCGCCGGGTGAAGATGGCGTCGATCCGCGCAAATGCCCCGCTTGTGCTGAAGGTCGATTGAATTTGAAGCTGGGCCGGTTCGGCGCCTTTGTGGGCTGCACCAATTATCCGGAATGCCGCTTCACGCGCCAAATTGGCGCCAAGCCGGGTGAAGGCGATGCCGGCCCGCGTGAGCTGGGTCTGTTCCCCGGCACCGATCAGCAAGTCACGCTACGCTCGGGTCGTTTCGGCCCCTATGTGCAGCTCGGCGAAGACAAGAAGCCCAAGCGTTCGGGCTTGCCCAAAGGCACCGATCCTTCCAGCGTGGACCTGGCGCTTGCCGTAAAGCTGCTCTCCCTGCCCCGCGAAGTCGGCGCCCATCCCGAAGATGGCAAAATGATCACGGCGAATTTCGGCCGCTTCGGGCCTTATGTCGCCCATGACGGAAAATATGCATCGCTGGAATCGCCGGACGATGTTTTCGAGATCGGCCTCAATCACGCCGTCACCATCCTGGCGGAAAAGAAAGCCAAGGGCGGCGGACGTCGCGGACCCCAGGCGCTGAAAGAACTGGGCGCGGATGGCGACGGCAATACCATCAAGGTGCTGAAAGGCCGTTACGGACCCTATGTCAGCGACGGCGATATCAATGCCACCATCCCAGAGGGCGATGACCCGATGGAAGTCACCCTGGAACAGGCATTGGCGCTGATCGCAGACCGCGTAGCCAAGGGCGGCGGCAAGAAGAAGAAAAAGAAGGCGGCCGCGAAACCCAAAGCCGCAGCAAAACCGAAGGCCGCCGCGAAAGCAGAAGCGCCGGCGAAAAAAACCGCGGCCAAGAAAGCAGCAGCAAAAAAGAAAGCACCGGCAAAGGCAAAGAAGAAGCCGGAACCCGTGGCGGGCGAGTAGTTGCCGCGCCGTGCCACGAACGCGCCTTCGCTCGACAAGGCCCGCCTGCTTGCCCTGCTCGCCGAACACCCCGGTGCCACCAAGCGTGATCTGGCGCGTCTGACCGGCCTTAAAGGCTCTGACCGCATCGTCCTCAAACGGCTCTTACGCGAACTGGAAGCCGAAGGGGCCATCAACGGCAACAAGAAGCGTGGCCTGACCAAGGCGGGCGAGTTGCCGGAAATTGCAGTGCTGGAAATCACAGGCATCGATGCCGATGGCGAGTTGCTGGCGCAGCCGCTCGCCTGGGAATCCAACAGCGAGCCACCCGCCATTTATGTCGCGCCGCCGAAAGAAGGCACCGCCTTGGCGACGGGCAGCCGTATCCTGGCGCGGCTGGAACGGCGCGGCGAAAGCTATGAGGCCGTTGTCGTTCGCCGCCTGGAAAACGAGACGGGGCCGGAACGCATACTGGGCGTCTTGCGCGAAAACGGCCCCAGCTTCCGCGTCCTGCCGGTAGACCGCAAAGCACGCGGCGAATATGCGCTCGACCGGGCCGATGCAGCGGACGCGAAGAACAACGATCTGGTGCAATGCGAACCTGTCGGCCGTAAATCCGCGGGCTTTCCACGCGTGCGGGTGGTGGAGCGCATCGGCAGCATGGACAGCCCACGCACGATCAGCCTGATCGCCATTCACGCCCATGGCATTCCCACCATCTTTCCGCCCGCCGTGCTGGAAGAAGCCCATGCGGCGAAACCCGTCGATCCGCATCTGATGAAATCAGAGGGGCGCACCGACTTGCGGTCCATTCCTTTGGTGACGATCGATCCGGAAGATGCCCGCGATCATGACGATGCAGTCTGGGCCGGACCCGATGACGATGCCGGCAACAAGGGCGGTTACATCGTCCTGGTCGCTATCGCGGATGTCGCCCATTATGTGACGCCCGGCTCGGCCCTGGACAAGGAGGCGCTCAAGCGTGGCAATAGCGCTTATTTTCCGGACCGCGTGGTGCCGATGCTGCCGGAAGAATTGTCGGCGGATCTGTGCTCCCTGAAGGAAGGCGTGGATCGCCCCTGCCTGGCTGTGCGGATGGTATTCGACGCCCAGGGCCATCAACGCGGTCATACCTTCCTGCGGGGCGTGATGCGTTCGGCGGCACGGCTTACCTACGCCCGGGCGCAGGCGGCATTCGACGGCAAGCCCGATGCGGATATCAATACGACGGTCCGCAAGACGCTGGACGATTTATGGGCCGCCTATAAAACTCTGGTGATCGCGCGTGAAAAGCGCAGCCCTCTGGATCTCGATTTGCCGGAGCGGCGCATCCAGCTCAGCGCCGACGGCCATGTCGCCAGCATCGCCTATCGCGAGCGGCTGGAATCCATGCGCCTGATCGAAGAATGCATGGTGCTGGCCAATGTCGCCGCCGCCGAAGCGCTGGAGAAAGCCCGCACACCCCTCATCTACCGGGTTCACGACACGCCCTCGCGGGAAAAACTTTATGCCTTCTCCGATTTCCTTCGTACCTTGAACATCAACTTCGCCAAGGGCCAGGTGATGCAGCCCGGCACCTTCAACCGCATTCTGGTCCAGGCCAAAGGCACGCCACATGAAGCGGTGATGAATGACGTGGTACTGCGCAGCCAGGCCCAGGCGATTTACGACGCCGCCAATATCGGCCATTTCGGATTGAACCTGGCGAAATACGCGCATTTCACCTCCCCGATCCGGCGCTATGCCGATTTGATTGTGCATCGCGCCCTGATCAGGGGTTTGAAATTGGGCGGGGATGACGGCCTCACCGACCGCGAGATCAAACAGCTGCCGGAGATCGCGCAGGCCATCTCGCTGACCGAACGCCGCGCCATGGCCGCCGAACGCGACTCCACCGACCGCTATGTCGCCGCTTTCATGCAAGACCGGGTGGGCGCCACGTTCGAGGCGCGTATCACCGGGGTCACCAAGTTCGGCCTGTTTGTGCGACTGAAGGAATCGGGTGCCGAAGGCCTGTTGCCGGCGCGGATGCTGGGTGCGGAATATTTCCGCCATGACGAAAAGGCCCAGGCGATGCGGGGCGAACGCAGCGGCACGACCTATGGCCTGGGCGACGCCATCACGGTCAAGCTGGCGGAGGCGGCTCCAGTGACGGGCGGCATGCGGTTCGAACTGGCGGAAGGCGGGGCGATTCCCGCCCGCGCACACCGGCCGTCGAAGCCCGGCCAGCCCTCCCGGGACAAGGGTAAGCACCGTTTCAAACCGAAAAAGCGTTGAATTTCAGGAGATTGATAGGCTCCGCTTGACAGGGCGGGGTCCTTCCCTCAAAAACCGCCCCTCTCGACCTGCTTCTTCTGGAGTCCGCCATGGCCAAGCCCACCACTGCCAAAATTCGCCTCAACAGCGAAGGCAATACCGGCTTCTTCTATGTCGCCAAGAAGAACACCCGCACCATGACGGAAAAATTCAAGATCAAGAAATATGATCCCGTCCTGCGCAAGCATGTCGAATTCAAAGAAGGCAAGATCAAGTAAGCCTCTCGCTTACCGCCTCTTTCTCACGCCATCGCCAACGCATCGCGCACCGCTTTCGCGGCAGCGGCGACTGCATCATGTGCCTGCGGCAGCACGGTCTGCAGATAGATGAAGCAATGGACCATCTCCTGATGGTCCGCGATGGTCACTTTCACGCCCGCCTGTAGCAGCTTCTCGGCATAGGCAAGCCCCTCATCGTGCAGAGGGTCGTACCCTCCCAGCATGATGTAGGCAGGCGGAAGGCCGGTGAAATCCTTTGCCCGCAGGGGTGAGATTTTTGGCGAACTTCTATCGATATCTTGCGGAATTACCTGATTATTATTCCATTCGATGGTCTGCCGGTCGAGAAAATAGCCGACACCGTATTTGTCCATCGAGGCGAAATGGCCGGCCAGATCGGTGGCCGGGAAAAGCAACATCTGGAAGGCGATCGCCGCGCCTCCTTTCTCTTTCATGGCCTGGGTCAGGCACGCCGTCAGCAAGCCGCCCGCCGAATCGCCGCCGACCGCGATCCGGCCCGCATCCACGCCCAGCGCCGAAGCGTTCTCGAAGATCCAACGTACAGCAGCCATGGCATCGTCCAACGGCGCTGGCCATTTGTTTTCCGGCGCCAGACGGTACTCGACCGAGATGACGCGGAATCCGCCTTCATGGGCGAAGAGGCGGCAAAGCCCGTCATGGGTATTGAGATCGCCCACCACAAAGCCGCCACCGTGAAAATAGATCAGCACGGGCTGGGCATCGCCGCCCACCGCGATGGGTGTATAGGCGCGGGCGCGGATATCACCCTGCGGTCCGGGGATCTTGAAATTCTCGATCTTGCCGACCGGCACGTCTTGCGGCCCCACCAGTCCCATCATTCCGGCAAAGCCTTTGCGCGAGGCGCTGAGCGGCATCTCCCACGCCTTGGGCCGCGGGATTGCCGCAGCCTGATCGAGAAAGGCTTTTACCAGCGGGTCGAGGGGCATGTTGTCCTGAGAACGGGTTGGGCAATCATGCTACCGCATGGAAGCGGAAGCGCACACCGGCTTTCTTCCCCCATAAGGCGAAGCCAGTGATGGGGGAAGATGTGCGGTAGCGGGCTTGCCCGCGTGCCGCACAGATGGGGGCATTTAGTGAATCGTCAGCGGCCTGTCCGGATTGAGCCGATAGCTGGCGATATCGCCCAGCATCACCAGAAGCAGAAACCAGAGATAGGCGCGCTCACCTTCTCCTTCGGCTTCGAAATTGACCGCGGCCTTGTAAGCATAGTCGCGGGCTTCCGCGCCATGTTCCTCGGCAAAATCCGAGGCGAGACGCATGATCTCGCCCGTGCTGAGATGAATTTTGGTCTGCCGGCCGTGACCGGATTTCGCTAACGCCATACCCGCGGCCCCCCAAGGCCAAGCCCAGTTCACCACACCATGTTTAGCGAATCGTTAACTCCTGAGGCTTTTTGAAGATTTTGATTTGGTTGTCCGATTTCGGGGTCCCAAATAATTACACTTTTCCGCCGTGGTTCTGTATATTTCCCCCTTCAACGACCGTATTTTAGTGAAGGTCAGGGATTTTACAGCCATGCGCGGCAAAAGCGTGCTTCTCATCATTGGCGGCGGTATCGCTGCCTATAAATCCTTGGACCTGATCCGGCGGCTGGCGGAGCGTGGTGTAAAGACGCGCGCCATCCTCACCCGGGCCGGCGCGGAGTTCGTGACGCCACTGTCGGTCTCCGCGCTGACCACCGAGAAAGTCTATTCCGACTTGTTCAGCCTGACCGATGAAAGCCAGATGGGGCATATCGAACTGTCCCGTTCCACCGACCTGGTCGTGGTCGCACCCGCAACTGCCGACCTGATGGGCAAACTTGCGGCCGGCCTCGCCAGCGACCTGGCTTCGACGGCGCTCCTGGCAACCGATAAGCGCATTCTGATGGCGCCGGCCATGAATGTGCGCATGTGGCAAAGTCCATCCGTGCGCCGCAGCGCCGAGACATTGGCCCGCGACGGCGTCCTCTTCGTGGGACCCAATGACGGCGAAATGGCGTGCGGGGAATTCGGTCCCGGCCGGATGGCCGAACCGATGGAGATCGTTGCCGCGATCGAACAGGCCTTGAAAATCCGGGGCGACGCGCTGGACGGCTTCAAAGCCCTGGTGACAGCCGGTCCCACCCAGGAGCCACTCGATCCGGTTCGTTTTCTCGCCAACCGTTCGTCCGGCAAGCAGGGCTATGCCATTGCCGACGCTCTGGCGGGCGCAGGCGCCGAAACAGTGCTGGTCTCCGGACCCGTGGACATTGCGCCGCCTTCTCATGTGAAGCTGGTGAAAGTTACGACCGCACGCGAGATGCTGGCGGCCTGTGAAAGCGAGTTGCCCGCCGATATCGCCGTGATGAGCGCCGCCGTCGCCGACTGGCGGCCGGATATCGCCGCCAACAGCAAGATCAAGAAGGATGCAGACCACAGCATCCCTGGTATCCGGCTGGTGGAAAATCCCGACATCCTCGCCACCCTGGCGCACCACAAAAGCCGCCCACGCCTGGTGGTCGGCTTTGCTGCCGAGACCGATGACGTCCTTCCCCATGCCGTCGCAAAACGGGCACGCAAAGGCGCCGACTGGATCATCGCCAATGACGTCTCCGGCAATGTTATGGGCGGAGATCGCAATCAGGTTCACTTGATCACCGCAACGACACAGGAAAGCTGGCCGGAAATGGCGAAAGCCGAAGTCGCGCGCCGTCTTGTTCAGCACATCACCCAGCACTTCCAGGGAACCGTCTCATGAAAGTCGGATTGAAGCGTCTTGCCAACGGGCATGGTCTTGCGTTGCCGCATTACGCCACCGCTGGCGCCGCGGGTCTGGATCTGCTGGCCGCGATCGATGGTGAAATCGAAATCCAGCCTGGTCGGCGCGCCGCGATCCCTTGCGGCATCGCCATGGAATTGCCTCTGGGCGTGGAGGCACAGGTGCGTCCGCGCTCGGGTCTCGCCCTCAATCACGGCGTCACGGTGCTGAATGCGCCTGGCACCATCGACAGCGATTACCGGGGCGAAATCAAAGCCATCCTGATCAATCATGGCGATGTGCCCTTCACGATCACGCGCGGCGCCAAGATCGCGCAGATGGTCATCGCCCGTCACGAACAGGCCCAGATCGTGGAAAGCGAAAGCCTTACCGACAGCGCCCGCGGCGCCGGCGGTTTCGGTTCGACCGGCATGACGGTGAAAACGCCATGATGCTGCGCCTTTCCCGTAAGACCCTCCTGGCGCTGGAGGCGGTCATCGACATCGCCTTCAATGCGCGCCCCGAACCTGTCCAGGCCAAAGAGATTACCGCCCGCCAAGGCGTGCCGCAGCGTTATCTTGAACAGGTGATGCAGCAACTGGTGCGTGCCGGTGTGCTCAAAGGCGTGCGCGGCCCACGCGGCGGCTACCGGCTGGCGCGTGAACGCCGGCGCATCTCGGTGGGCGATGTGGTGCGGGTTGCCGAAAGCATCGAGGATGGCGAAGAGGAGAAGATCCGGCCCCGTTCCGAACTGGGGCTGCGCATCGTGGCGCCCCTCATCCAGACATTGCAGGACGACATCATGGCGCAGCTCGATGCTATTTCGGTTGAAGATCTTTGCCAGCGCGCCCGCGTCGAAGGTGTTGACGTGACAGGCGGCGCCAGTTCCGATTTCGCAATCTGACAGGAGACTTCATGCAGACGGGCAAACCCGGCCGTGGCCGCATCTACAATTCCGTGACGGAGACCATCGGCGACACCCCCCTGGTGCGGATCCACCGCATGGCGAAAGACGCGGGCGTCAAGGCGGACATCCTGCTCAAGTTGGAATTCTTCAACCCCCTCGCCTCAGTCAAGGATCGTATCGGCGTGGGCATGATCGAGGCGCTTGAGAAACAGGGCACCATCACGCGCGGCAAATCCACACTGGTCGAGCCGACCTCGGGCAATACCGGCATCGCCCTGGCCTTCGTCGCCGCCGCCAAAGGCTATCGGCTGATCCTGGTGATGCCGGAATCCATGTCCATCGAGCGGCGCAAAATGCTCCAGATCCTGGGCGCCGAACTGGAACTGACCGACGCCGCGCAAGGCATGAAGGGCGCCATCGCCCGCGCCCAGGAAATGATCAAGGAAATCCCCGGCGCCGTGATCCCGCAGCAATTCGAAAATCCCGCCAACCCCGACATTCACCGTCGCACCACCGCCGAAGAAATCTGGAACGACACGGACGGCAAGGTCGATATCGTGATCTCAGGCGTGGGCACCGGCGGCACCATCACCGGCGTCGGCCAGGTGCTCAAGGCCCGCAAGCCCGGTGTGAAGATGATTGCCTTGGAGCCGGAAGACAGCGCCGTCCTGTCCGGCGGCCCACCCGGCCCGCATAAAATTCAAGGCCTGGGTGCGGGCTTCATTCCCGGCATTCTGGATCTGAAAGTGATCGATGAGATCATCACCATTTCCAACGAGACCGCACTGGAAACCGCCCGCCAGGCCGCGCGGCTGGAGGGCATTCCGGTTGGCATCTCATCCGGCGCGGCGATAGCGGCGGCCCTGGAAGTCGGCGCCCGCCCGGAAAATGCCGGCAAGACCATCGTCGCTATCATCCCGTCCTTCGCGGAACGCTATCTTTCAACCGCGCTGTTCGAGGGGCTGTAGCAGATCGGGGCGGTCCGTACAGATCGCATCCAGCTTCAGGTCCAGCAGGCGTTTCATGTCGATGGGATCGTTTACGGTCCAGGCCGCCACCTGAAGACCGCGAGCGCGTGCATCCGCAACGCTGGCGCCTGTCGCGTCCTCATGAAACGGAAACCAGCCAGCGCCGCCGGCGGCCTTGATGATGTCCAATACGGGCCACGCATCGCCGGGAAGCTTGTCGGTGGTGAACCAGCATCGCGCGTCGGGTGCGCGGCTTTTTATGCGTGCCAGGCCGCGCCAATCGAAACCGACAAAAATCGTGCGTTCCAGTTGACCCTGCATCACCGCCAGCGCCGCATCGGCCAGCGCGACGGGATCGGCGGACGCCGGATCGTTGGAGGATTTCAGTTCAACCAGAAGTGTGAAGGGTTGTTCCGACGCCAGCGCTGCCACTTCTGCCAATGATGGTATCCGCGCATCCTCCACGGGGATCAGCAAGGGGTGCTTTTTGGCGTAGTCGCTTGCCGGATCGGGGCGTCCCAGATCGAACACCTGCATCCCGGCAAAACTCAAATCCTTGATCCTGGCAGTCTCGCCCGCAAGCCAGACGCCACCTTTGCGCGTCAAGGCGGGGTTGAGCCGAAAATCGTGATGCACGATCACTGTCCCGTCGGCAGAAAGCTGCACATCCAGTTCCGCGCCGTCGCAGCCCAGTGCAATCGCATTGCGAAACGCTGCAAGCGTGTTTTCCGGCTGCAGCGCCGCCCCGCCCCGATGCGCGATATTCAGCGTTTTCATCACGCCAGACCCTTTTGAGATAAATGGTTATACCGCGCCCGGTAACGAATTGCCGGATCGGAACGAAGCAGACGCATGGCTCCGTTGCGCCCCTTTGTCACTCGAATCCTGTAGAACACGCCATGGACGCCGAACTGGAAGTCGTCAATCCCGGTCCCCGCATCACGGGGCACAATCTCGCCGCCTGGATGGCCGAGGCGCGCGAACTCACGCGCCTGGCGATCCCCATGGCCGCGACCCAACTCGCCCAGATGATCATCCTGGCCACCGACACGGTGATGCTGGGACATTTCAGCAAGGAAGCCCTGGCGGCCGGCGCCATCGGCAATACGGTGTTCTTCTTTATCTGGCTTCTGGGGACTGGGCCGGTTTCCGCCGTCTCCCCGATGATCGCACATGTGGTGGGGCGCCATTCCCTTCACCAGAAGTCACGGGATCGCCGGGAAGTACGTTTGGTCGTGCGCATGGGCATCTGGTCGGTTGCGTTGATGTCACCACCGCTGCTGGCGGCGCTTTTCTTTACCCGCGACATCCTTCTGCTCCTGCAGCAGGAACCCAAGCTGGCAGCGGACGCCGGTATCTACACGGCGGCCCTTGCGTTCGGCTTGCCCTGTTCGCTCGCCTTCCAGGTGTTGCGCAATTTCTCCACCTCACTCAGCCGCCCCATCCCACCGATGGTGGTGATGGGCCTTGCCATCCTGTTCAATGCATTGGGTGACTATGCCCTGATCTTCGGACATTTCGGCCTGCCTCAGTTGGGATTGATAGGGGCGGGTATTGCCAGCGCCTCATCCAACCTGTTCACCCTGGTTGCAATGACGGTAATCACGCTGCGCCTTCCCGTGCTGAAGCCCTACCGATTCCTGCATCGTATCTTTCAGCCGCACTGGCGCACGCTGATCGAGCTGTTTCACCTGGGATTGCCGATCGGCGTGACCATGTTGTTCGAGGTCGCGCTGTTCAACGCGGCCACCTTGGCGATGGGCACATTTGGGATCGCCGCGCTGGCGGCGCATCAGATCGCCATCACCATCCCCTCGCTCACGTTCATGGTGCCTCTGGGTATCGGGCTTGCGGGCACCGTGCGGGTCGGATTGGCGGCGGGTGCAGGCGACATGTATGGCGCCCGGCGCGCCGGTTTCACCGCCATGGGCTTGGGCGTGATTTTCATGTTCGTTGCCGCGCTGGTGTTGATCCTCTTCCCTCACAGCATCGCCATGCTGTGGTTGCCTGACAGCGCCGACAATCGCGACGTGCTGGCATTGGCGGTGACCTTCCTGCATGTCGCGGCCGCGTTCCAGTTAATGGATGGCTTGCAGGTAACCGCGTCGATGAGCCTGCGCGGCTTGAAGGATGCGCGCGGACCCATGTGGGTGGCGGGTGCGTCCTATTGGCTAGCTGGCGCACCGATGTGCGCGCTGCTGGGCTTCGGTCTGGGTATGAAAGGTCTAGGCATCTGGCTGGGCCTGGCCTTCGGCCTGCTGGTGGCAGCGATACTGCTCACGACGCGCTTTGCGTTGCTGTCAAAAAAACGCGTGCCAGCGCCATAACAAGACCGCCGCAATCACTGCCAAAAGCGCGATCAGCATCACCCTGAGCGGACGGCTCTTGCGATCCTGTTCCAAGGCGATGGCGCGCGCGGTGTCGGGATGCAGCCGCACCCCGCCTTCCGCCACCATCTGCGAAAGCTGTTCGGCGTTGCGCACCAGTTGCGGCAAATCCTCGGCCAGCCGGCCCAACGCCGTGACACCTTCGGCCGCGCGCGCCAGGCGCGCTTCCGGTCCCATATTGTCCGACACCCAGCGTTCCGCCACCGGACGTGCCGCTTCCCAGATGTCGAAATCCGGATCGAGATTGCGCGCCACGCCTTCGACCACCACCATGGTCTTTTGCAGGAGCACCAGTTGTGGCTGGGCCTGCATGTCGAACCGCCGTGTAGTCTCGAACAATTGTCCCAGAAGCCGTGCGATGGACACGTCCCGCGCGCCCTTGCCGAAGATCGGCTCGCCGATGGCGCGCAGCGCCTGGGCGAAGGTTTCCACCGGGTGATGCGGCGGCACGAACGCATAATCGTAATGCAACTGCGCCACCCGCCGGTAATCGCGTGCCAGGAATCCGGCAAGGGTTCCCGCCATGAAACGTCGCATGTTGATATCCAGCCGCCCCATGATGCCGAAATCCACTGCCACCAGGCGGTTCTCGCGATCCAGGAACAGATTCCCCGGATGCATGTCGGCATGGAAGAATCCGTCCCGGAGTGCCTGGGTGAGAAAACTGCGCACCAGGGTAAGTGCGATTTTCTTGGGATCATGTCCGGCGGCCCGCAAGACGGCGGCATCGCGGATCGGCGTGCCGTCGATCCATTCGCTGGTCAGCACACGACCGGATGTGCGCGTCCAGTCGACATGCGGCACGCGGAACTCTGCATCGCCGCGGGTACGGTCATAAAGTTCGGATGCCGCCGCCGCCTCCATCCGCAAATCCAGTTCCAGCGCCACCGAGGCTGCCAGGGTTTCGACCAGCGCGATCAAACGTAGGCGGCGCGCCTCGATGGAAAAACGTTCCGCCAGACGGGCGAACAAGGCCAGCGCTTCCAGATCGCGGCGAAACAGGGCTTCGACGCCAGGGCGCAGCACCTTCACCGCCGCTTCGGCACCTTCCGAAGTGGTTGCGCGATGGACTTGCGCAATGGAGGCGGCCGCGACGGGCGCGCCGAAAGCGGAAAACATATCTCCCACCGGACGGCCCAGACTGTCGGCAATCGCCGCGCGGGCGACCGTATCGGGAAAAGGAGGCAGCCGGTCCTGCAGATGTTCAAGGGCGCGCGCGACATCCTCGCCCACAATGTCGGGCCGCGTCGCCAGCATCTGGCCCAGCTTGATGTAAGCGGGTCCCAGATGCTCCAGCGCGTGCGCCAGGCGTACACCCGGCGAGCCGGTCTCGCGCACCCGGCCAAAGCCCAGCGCCACCCGCGCCGCACGCGCGCCGAGCGGCAATCGTGCCCGGTATTCTCCCGGCAGCAGCGCATCGTATCGCGCAAGCAGCCGTGCGGATTGCCAGAGGCGCAGCAGGCTTGAAAGATCGCTCATCAGATGCGCCAGGCCGAATGCATCGCGGCGATGCCGCCGGAAAGCGCGCGGACCTTCACCTGACCAAGACCCGCTTCACCGATCATGCGGGCAAATTGCTCCGGCGGCGGAAACCGGCGGATGCTTTCGGCCAGATAACGATAGGAATCCGCATCGCCGGCCACCATCGCACCCATCTTCGGCAGGAGCTTGAAGGAATAAGCGTCATAGAGCGTGTCCAAACCCGGCACATTCACTTTCGAGAATTCCAGACACAGAAAACGCCCGCCGGGTTTAAGCACCCGTCTCGCTTCGCGAAGCGCTGCGTCGATATGGGTGAAATTGCGGATGCCGAAAGCGATGGTATAGGCATCGAACTGTGCGTCTGGAAACGGCAGTTTCTCGCCATCGCCGCACACCCATTCGATATCGTTCGCATCTTTTGTTTCGGCGCGGCGCCTGCCTTCGCCCAGCATGGCCGCATTGATGTCGCAGACCGTGATGGCGGCGTCGCCGCCCCGTGCGCGTGCCATATCGGCAATGCGAAAGGCGATGTCGCCCGTGCCGCCCGCGACATCCAGCACCTTCCAGTCCGGGCGGGGATTGAGCCATTCCACCACGGCATCCTTCCAGATGCGGTGAATTCCGCCCGACATGACATCGTTCATCAGGTCGTAGCGCGCGGCGACCGAGGAGAAGACCTCGCCCACAAGCGTTTCCTTTTCGGCCTCCGGTACGTCGCGGAAACCGAAACTGGCGGTTTTGCTGTCGTTCATGCCCCGGACCATAGCGCGGCCGAGGCGGGATGGGCTAGATAAACCCATGCCCGAACTTCCCGAAGTCGAGACTGTGCGCCTGGGTCTTGTGCCCGCGCTGGAAGGCCGCACCATCACCGCGGCCCATGTCCGGCGCAAGGATTTACGCCGCCCCTTCCCGCCCCGTTTTGCCGAACGGCTCAATGGCCGTGTCGTGCAAAAGCTCACCCGCCGCGCCAAGTATATTCTGGCTGCGCTCGATAGCGGCGAGACCCTGGTGATCCATCTGGGCATGTCGGGCCGCATGAGCGTTTATGCGCAAGGTCGTGAGCGCCGCCTCGGCGATTATGTCTATAGCCCGCCACCGGACGGCGCCGGGAATGGCAAGCATGATCACGTGGTACTGGAAACCGATGCGCCGGCGCGTATCGTCTTCAACGATCATCGCCGTTTCGGATTGATGACGCTGATTTCCACCAGCGGCCTGGACGACGACAAATTGTTCAAGGACATCGGTATCGAACCGCTGTCCGCAGGGTTCAATGCCGGATATCTAACCGCCGCGCTGGAGGGAAAGAAAACGCCGATCAAATCGGCCCTTCTGGATCAGCGCGTGGTGGCCGGATTGGGCAATATCTATGTCTGCGAGGCGCTGTTCATCGCGGGCATTTCGCCCAAGCGCCTGGCGGGCGCGGTCAAGAAGGACCAGATCGCCGTCCTGGTGCGCGCCATCAAAACTGTCTTGAAGCAAGCGATCGCCGCAGGCGGCTCGACCTTGCGCGATCATGCCCAGGCGACCGGGGATCCCGGCAATTTCCAGCACCGTTTCCTGGTCTATGGCCGGGAGGGAAAGCCGTGCAAGGGCAAGAATTGCAAGGGAACCGTCAAGCGCATCGTCCAGGCCGGCCGCTCGACCTTCTACTGTTCCGTCTGCCAGAAATAACCGCTGCCAAAGGTTTTATTGACCACAAAGCGGGGCCGGGCTATATGCCCGCCTCTTTTCCACAGCCAGGAATGCCCATGCCCAATATCGCCTCGTCCCGCAAGCGCGTCCGTACCACGGCAAAACGCACCGCGATCAATACGTCGCGCAGGACCCGCGTCCGTGGCTTCATCCGCAAGGTGGAAGAAGCCATAAACAAGGGCGACAAGGCCGCCGCCCTGGCCGCCCTGAAGGCCGCCGAGCCCGAAATCATGCGGGGCGTCACCAAAGGCGTACTCCACAAGAACACAGGGTCGCGCAAGGTTTCGCGCCTGACCAAGCGGGTCGCAAAACTGCAAAAATAACCGAAGCCGCTGAAATCGCTTCGGAATCCCCAGACAAAGCCAAGTGTAGGAAAAGCCCGATCCCAGAAATCGGGCTTTTTTTATTGTCAGTATGCTGACAGTCATCCGCTTATAACATTTCTGCGGTGCAACAATCCGGGCAGGAACGCTAACCCACTGATTCGACGGGATTTGATCGCGGGACAGGATTTTCCGTATACTGCACAATCGTTTAGCGGGATTTGCAAAAGTGAAAAATTTTGTCGAATCAGCTCCGTTCCAGTTTTATTCCTCTTGTGCCGGTCCCTGACTTGATCGTATCTTCCTTAACGGTCGGGGCGGAAACCAAGATATGTCGAAACATAGATACAGTATAAAAGAAGTATTCGACAAAATATCTGGCGCATCTGGCAGTAGTTGCAAGCCAATATCGGCCTGAATTCTTGAAATTGTGAACCTTTTATGCTGGGAAGTACTCCCGGCAATGCTCGAATTTTCTCAAGGCCGTGGCCATGTCATCTTCCCCTTCTCACGAATATGCCGGCGATCTTGGTTCGGACGAAGCCTGGGAGATGCTGGCGCAAGATCCCACGGCGCAACTGATCGATGTGCGCACCATCGCAGAATGGAACTTCGTCGGCCTGCCAGATCTGTCGAGCCTTCAACGGCGCGTGCATTGCATCGAATGGCAGGGCTATCCGACCATGCAGCCCAATTCGAATTTCGCTGCCGATGCCATCGAAGCCCTCCAGGCCTGCGGTGCGAATTCTCGAACCCCCATCCTTTTTCTCTGCCGCTCCGGCGCACGCTCGCGTGCAGCCGCCATGGCGATGACCCGTGCGGGCTTCGAAAAATCATTCAACATTGCGGGCGGCTTCGAGGGGGATCTCGATGCCGACGGGCATCGCGGCCAGGCCAGCGGTTGGAAGGCAACAGGCCTTCCCTGGCGACAAACATGAGGGGGATATTCATGCGACGAGGTAGAAACACTCGCTAAGCGTCTGAATAAGAAAGAGACAAGAGCCTTAAAGGCTCGCCGGACACGCGGTTCACGCGTGCTGAAACAGATGGGTTTGAGATATGGGACATTTGACGGGCAAACCAATGCGGCCGGATTGGCCAATGGCGTGGGCGGCGGTGCGCGAGCGTATGCGCCGCGAGTTGGGCGATGCGGTGTTCGAGGCCTGGATCGGGCCCCTGAGCCTGGAATCCGCCGATCACGACGAACTGAAAATCGGCGCCACCAAGCCCTTCGTCCGCAACTGGGTGGCCAACCACTATATCGCGCGCATCGAGCGCGCCTTCCGGACAGAAGGTGTCGAGCCGGCCTCGATTTCCATCGTGATCTCGGCGGTGCCACCGCCGGTTGTCGCTGGCGGCGTGACGCGTGAAGCACCCACGGCCAACATCAGTTATCTGCCGCCGCCCGCGCGAGGCGCCGAAATCGCCGAGGACAATGCCAAAGGCCTCTGGACCCGGATGCTGCATCCCCAGCAGACCTTCGACAGCTTCATTCCCGGCCGGGCCAATGAATTCGGTCATGGTGCGGCCCGCGCTTTTGCCGAGGGCCAGCAGTCCGACATCCCGCTGCTGTTCATCCATGGCGGTTTCGGCTTCGGCAAAACCCATCTTCTGAACGCAGCGGCACTGGAATTCCGCAAGCGCGGCCGGCGTACCCTCTTCCTGCGGGCGGAAGATTTCATGCGTCATTTCCTGGGCGCGCTTTATCGCAAGGACACGCTGGCCTTCAAGGAAGAGCTGCGCACCGCCGAAGTGCTGATCATCGACGACCTGCAGCATATCTGCCGCTCGACCGCCACGGCGTCGGAGTTCCTCTACACCGTCAATGCCTTTGCGGATCTGCGCCGCCGGGTGGTGATTGCTGCCGACCGCGCGCCCCAGGCGCTGGAAGGGCTGGGCGCCGACGTCAAGTCGCGGCTGGCCGGCGGGCTTTGCATCGCATTGGACAAGCCGGACCGCGACACCAGGCTGTCGATCCTCAAGGCCCGTGCGGCGGAATTCACCCGTCACAAGCCTGAAGTGGTGCTGCCCGAAACGGTCCTGGAGCGGATCGCCGATTTGGACGATGCCAGCCCGCGCGAGATGATCGGTGTTTTCACCAAGCTCGCCACCTATGCGGACCTCACCAAGAAACCCGTCACCCTGGAGACGGCGGAAGAAGCCGTGGGTCTGCGCGCCGGCCCGGGGATCAAGACCTCGATCGAGGACATTCAGCGCAAGACCGCCGAGTTCTACAAACTCGACGTCAAGGATTTCCATTCGCCGCAGCGGGCGCGCCGGGTCGCGCGTCCCCGTCAGGTGGCGATGTATCTGTCGCGCAAGCTGACCACTCGTTCGCTGCCCGAAATCGGACGCCGTTTCGGCGGCCGGGACCACACAACCGTCCTGCATGCCTGCCGCCGCATCGAGGCCTTGATCGTCGAGGATCCCCTCTTCCGCCAGGAAGTCGATTTCCTCAGCCAGATGCTCCAGCGCAAGGGCGAACTCTAGGCCCCAAAAAGCCGGGAAAACGGCCCTATTTCGAAGCGAAAAAACGCCGGTTTTGCCGGCGTTTTTTTTGCCCTTTTCCACCCCTTTTGGTATGGTCCTGGACTTGAGTCTTGGGGCCGCCTCCTGGCGACCGGCATCCGCTCCAGAACACAAGAAAATTGGGGTTTTCCGGGCTCTCTCCGACCTCCGAAATTGCGTCCGGAAACGGGCTTTTGTCAGCGATGGGACGCTTCTCACCGAAGCGCAAATCAGACCGATGAAGATCAATGTCGAACGCGGCGCATTCCTGAAGGCGCTTTCCCATGTCCAGAGCGTGGTGGAACGGCGCAACACCATCCCGATCCTGTCCAATGTGATGATCGAGGCCGGCAAGAGCGCGCTGAAACTCACCGCTACCGACCTCGACATCGAAATCGTGGAATCCATTCCCGCCGACATCCTGCGCAACGGCTCCGCCACGGCACCGGCCCATATGCTCTACGACATTGTGCGCAAGCTGCCGGACGGTGCCCAGGTGCAGGTCGAGCTTCTCACCAGCGAAGGCGGACGCCTGGCTGTGTCTGCCGGCTCTTCGCGCTTCGAGCTCTCATGCCTGCCCAAGGACGATTTCCCCCAGATGGCGGCAGGCACTCTGCCCCACCGGTTCCGGCTGGCGGCGGACGATCTCAAGCGCATCATCGACAAGACCCGCTTCGCCATTTCGACCGAAGAAACACGCTACTATCTGAACGGCATCTATATTCACGCCGCCAAAGACACCACGCCGCCGGTGATGCGGGCTGTCGCGACGGACGGGCACCGCCTCGCCCGCTACGAACTGGACTTGCCCGATGGTGCGTCCCAGATTCCCGGCGTGATCATCCCCCGCAAAACGGTGGGTGAGTTGCGCAAGCTGCTGGACGACGCCGATGGCGCCATCGAGATCTCGCTGTCCGACACCAAGATTCAGTTTGGCTTCAATGGCGTGGAACTGACATCCAAACTGATCGACGGCAATTTCCCGCCCTATGAACGGGTCATTCCATCCGGCAATGACAAGGCCCTGGCGCTGGAAGCCAAGGAATTCTCGCAGTCGGTGGACCGCGTCTCGACTATTTCCGCCGACAAGACCCGCGCGGTGAAACTCAACATCGGCAAGGACAAGGTGACCCTGTCAGTGGTCAATCCGGAATCCGGTACTGCGACCGAAGATGTCGGCGCCACCTACAGCGCCGCCGCCCTGGAGATCGGGTTCAACGCCCGTTACCTCCTGGACATCACGGGCCAAATCGAAGGCAAGGAAGTGCGCTTCCTGCTGTCGGACGCAGGCTCGCCCGCCATCATCGAAGACGCGGAGGACGCGCGCACGCTCTACGTCCTCATGCCCCTCAGGGTCTGAGATTGACCGCCGCTGAGGATATGCGCCCGTTGGGCGAGGTTCGCGCCGTTCCGGCGAAGCTTGCGGTGACACGCCTCAGTCTGACCAATTTTCGCTCCTATGCCGCGGGCGAATTGACGACGGCCGGCGCCGCGGTGGTGCTGGCCGGACCCAATGGCGCTGGCAAGACCAATATTCTGGATGCGATTTCGCTTCTGTCGCCGGGGCGCGGATTGCGGGGCGCCAAGCTGGCCGAACATGTCCGCAAAGGTCCTGCCTCATCGTCCGAAGCACTGTGGGCCGTGGCGGCAAGCGTAAGGCGGGGCGAAACCGAATATGAAATCGGCACCGGCCTGACCGAACAATCCAGTTCGCGGCAGGTGCGCCTCAATGGTGTGGATGCCAAGAATTCCGCCGAGTTGGGCGAAGTCGTGCAGATGGTCTGGCTGACCCCGGCCATGGACCGCCTCTTCATCGAAAGTGCATCGGGCCGCAGACGCTTTCTGGACCGCCTGGTGCTGGGGTTCGATCCCGGTCATGCCCGCGCTGCCACCCGTTATGAAACGGCGATGCGCGAACGGGCGCGCCTGTTGAAATACGGCCCCCGCGATCCCGCCTGGTTGGACGGGCTGGAGAATGAAATGGCCGAAGCCGGGATGATGATCGCCACAGCGCGGGAGGCGGCTGTTTCGCGCCTTAATCAGGCTCTGGCGGAACGCGTTGGCGCGTTTCCAGCCGCCGCGCTGACATTGGCGGGCGAGGCCTTTGCAACACAGGACGCTTTGCGTGATGCCCTGGCTCGCTCGCGCGTCCGCGACGCAGAAAGCGGCCGCACCAATGCCGGCCCCCATCTCACCGATCTGGCCACGCGCCATACGCAAAAGCGGACAGAGGCGCGCGACTGTTCCACCGGCGAGCAAAAGGCACTTCTGATCTCCATCATGCTGGCCTTTGCGCGCGAACTGACCCAAATGCGTGACGGCATGGCCCCCTTGCTGCTGCTGGACGAAATCGCGGCACATTTGGATGTCATTCGCCGCGCCGCCCTGTTCGAAGAGATCGCCGATCTTTCCGCCCAGGCCTGGATGACGGGGACCGATCTGTCGCTGTTTGAGGGCGCGCGCGCCCAGATATTCGAAGTGCGGGACGGCACATTCCGCGAGGCGGGCGCATGATCCCCCTGCACAATTTCCTGCTCTATTGCGCGCTCTATGCCGTCGCCATCGCCGTGCCAGGGCCGGGCATCATTTCCATTGTGGCGCGCGCGTTGGGTTCGGGCTTCCGCGCCACCGTCCCGGCCTGTCTAGGCGTCACGGCAGGCGATCTCATCCTGATGACACTTACGGCTTTCGGATTGGCGCTGGTGGCGCAGGAAGCCGCACAGTTGATGACTGTCCTCAAATTCGGTGGGGGCTTGTATCTGATCTTCCTAGGCTACAGATACTGGACGGCGGAAGTTTCCGAGCAGCCGGAGATCCTGCCCGAAAGCGCCAGTCGCGGCTTTCTCAGCCAACTGGGGATCACGCTCTCCAACCCCAAGGCCATTGCTTTTTTTGTGGCGCTGCAGCCCACCGCAATCGATCTCAGCAAGCTGACCTTCCTGGGCTATCTGGAACTTGTGGGTGCCACTCTGGTGCTGATCCCGGCCATCACAATGGGATATGCTGCCATGGCGGCACGATTGAAGACCTTTGTGGCAAGCGTGAAGGCGCGCCGCCGCATCAACAAAGGCGCCGGCGTCGTAATGGCCGGGGCCGGTATCGCGATCATGGTGAAGTAATGAGTGAAGTACCCGCACATCAAGTGACCAATGAATATGGCGCCAGCAGCATCAAGGTCCTGAAGGGCCTGGATGCGGTGCGCAAGCGTCCCGGCATGTATATCGGCGACACCGATGACGGCTCGGGCCTGCATCACATGGTCTATGAAGTGGTGGACAACGCCGTCGATGAAGCCTTGGCGGGCCATGCCGACCGTATCGATGTCCAACTCAATCCCGATGGCTCCTGCACCGTGCGCGACAATGGCCGCGGCATTCCCACGGGCATTCATGAAGAAGAAGGCGTCAGCGCGGCCGAAGTCATCATGACCCAGCTCCATGCCGGCGGAAAATTCGAGCAGAACGCCTACAAGGTCTCAGGCGGCCTGCACGGCGTCGGCGTCTCCGTGGTCAATGCGCTTTCCGAGTTTCTCGACCTGCGCATCTGGCGCGACGGCAAGGAACATTACATGCGCTTCAGCAACGGCGACGCGGTGGCGCCATTGAAGGAAGTTGCCAACGCGCCGGGCCGCAAGGGCACCGAAGTCACCTTCCTGCCCTCGCCCGTCACCTTTACAAAAACCGAGTTCGACTATGCCACCCTGGAACACCGGCTGCGCGAGCTGGCGTTTCTCAATTCCGGCGTCACGATCATCCTCGCCGACAAGCGCGGTGTCGAAGCCAAGGAAACTACCTTGCATTACGAAGGCGGCCTGAAAGCCTTTGTGCAATATCTCGATCGCGCCAAGAACCCGCTGATCCCCGCTCCCGTGATGATTACGTCCGAGCGCGACGGCATGACGGTGGAGATCGCGCTCACCTGGAACGACAGCTATCACGAGAGCACGCTGGCCTTCACCAACAACATCCCCCAGCGCGATGGCGGCACCCATCTGGCGGGCTTCCGTGCCGGCCTGACGCGCGTTGTCACCAAATATGCCGACGACATGGCAAGCGCCAAGAAAGACAAGACCGCGCTGACGGGCGACGATTGCCGCGAAGGCCTCACCTGCGTGCTGTCGGTCAAGGTGCCGGACCCGAAATTCTCCTCACAGACCAAGGACAAACTGGTTTCCAGCGAAGTGCGCCCCGTGGTCGAAGGTGCGCTGATCGATAAACTGGGTGCCTGGTTCGAGCAACATCCGGCCGAAGCCAAGGCCGTGGTGGGCAAGGTGGTAGAAGCCGCCGCTGCCCGTGAAGCTGCCCGCAAGGCCCGCGAACTGACCCGGCGCAAAGGCGTGCTGGATGGCGCCTCGCTGCCCGGCAAGCTGGCGGATTGCCAGGAACGCGATCCCAGCAAATGCGAAATCTTCATCGTCGAAGGCGATTCCGCCGGCGGCAGCGCCAAGCAGGCGCGCAACCGTGCCAATCAGGCCGTGCTGCCCTTGCGCGGCAAGATCCTGAACATCGAACGCGCCCGCTTCGATAAGATGCTGTCGTCGGACAGCATCGTGTCGCTGATCACGGCACTGGGCACCGGTATCGGGCGGGAGGAATTCAATCCCGACAAGCTGCGTTACCATAAAATCATCATCATGACCGACGCCGATGTCGACGGCGCGCATATTCGCACCTTGCTGCTCACCTTCTTCTATCGCCAGATGCCGGAACTGATCGACCGGGGTCATATCTTTATCGCGCAGCCGCCGCTCTATAAGGCGGCGCGCGGCAAGTCCGAACGCTATCTCAAGGACGAGGCCGAGCTTCAAAACTACCTGATCGAGGAAGGCACGGCCGGTGCCGCCTTTGCGTTGCATACCGGCGAGACCGTGACGGGCGCCGACTTCACCGCATTGGTGAGCAGTGCCCGCAGCGCCGTGACGGCCCTGGATGGCTTCCCACGGCACTATCCCCGTTTCGTGCTGGAACAAGCGGCGATCTCGGGTGCGATGAACCCGGAAATCCTGTCCGACGCGGCACGCGCCAGCGAAGCGGCGCGCTATATCGCCCAACGGCTGGATTCTCTCAGCGAGGAATTCGAGCGGGGCTGGCATGGCGAGCCCACGCCCGATGGCGGGCTTAAATTCTGGCGTGAAGTGCGCGGTGTTCGCGAAGCCGTGGCGATCGACGGCGCGCTCATCGCCAGCGCCGATGCCCGCAAGCTGGACCGGATGGCCACCGAGCTGCAGCAGACCTATCTCAAATCCGGAACGCTTCGGCGCAAGGATGAGGTTCGTGAAATTCATTCCCCCACCGCGCTGATGGGCGCGGTGTTCGAATGGGGCCGCAAGGGACTTGCCCTGCAGCGCTACAAGGGTCTGGGCGAAATGAACCCGGAGCAACTCTGGGAAACTACGCTGGACGAAAATGCCCGCTCTCTGCTGGTGGTCAAGGTGCAGCATGCCGACGAAGCGGGCGAGTTGTTCTCCAAATTGATGGGCGATGTGGTCGAGCCGCGCCGCGAATTCATTCAGGACAACGCCCTCTCCGCGTCCGTGGACATCTGACGGGTTTGTGCCGGCAAGAACGGAAAAAAGGCGCCGGGTAGATACCGGGGCTGGCTCAGGCCTTGGCGCTGACCAGCCAGCAGGCCATTCCGAGGCGGATATCGTCCGTCCCTGTCTGGACTTTCGCGAGCGCCTGAGCGACGGCCTCCTGCGCCTTCGCCCGGGTCGCGTCATCGACGTCGCGCAGTGCTCGCGCCGTGGGACCCATCAATTGCGTGACCTGGAAACTCGCTTCCTGGGGGGACGCGCCCAACTCCATCATCCCATCGAATTTCTCGATTCCGATCCCCGAGAATCCGGCGGTGCTCAAAATGCCGCGCAACCGATCCGCATCAGCGAACGCAAATGGTCCCGGTGCGTGGGGATGGACAGGCTTCTGTTCCGGCAACACGGGTCGGGCGGCGGCATAGGGCAGCGACACCCATTCATTGTCTTCCACCACGCGCCAGCAGACGAAGGCCAGGCGCCCATCTTTGGCGGCACCTTTGCGGATATTGGAGAAGGCGGCAGCGGGATCGACAAAGAACATCACACCGAAGCGCGAGAAGATCAGGTCGTATTCCGGCGCAAACGGATGGAGCGCCGCATCGGCTTCAATGAAATCGATATTCGGGGCGGACGTACGAGACCGGGCCAGCGCCAGCATGGGCTGCGATACGTCCACGCCCGTCACATGCCCTTCAGGACCGACACGCTCGGCCAGCAGAAAGCTTGTCACGCCCGCACCGCACCCGATATCCAGGACGCGCTCGCCAGGCAGGGCATTGGCGAGTTTCAGCGCCGCATCGGCCGCAGCTGACAGATTGCGATCCGTCTCGCTGTTATGCTTTGCCCATTTCTGCCCGGTCGGGCCGTTCCAGTAATCGATCTGGGCCTTGTTTCCAGTCACTTCCCGGCCTGGCGCTTGCGCATGGCCAGGGTCCGCAGCCGTAGCGCATTCAGCTTGATGAAGCCCTGAGCATCTTTCTGATCGTAGGCGCCCTTGTCGTCTTCGAATGTCACCAGGCTCTCATTGTAGAGCGAGTAAGGCGAGGAACGTCCCACCACTGCGACATTACCCTTGTAGAGTTTGAGCCGCACGGTGCCGGCAACGAATTCCTGACTCTTGTCGATCAAGGCCTGGAGCATCTCGCGTTCAGGCGAGAACCAGAAGCCGTTATAGATCAGGGCCGCATAGCGCGGCATGATATCGTCCTTCAGATGCGCTGCACCGCGATCCAAGGTGATGCTTTCGATGCCGCGATGGGCCGCGATCAGGATGGTGCCGCCAGGCGTCTCATAAACGCCGCGCGACTTCATACCCACGAAACGGTTTTCCACCAGATCGAGGCGGCCGATGCCGTTCGCCTTGCCCAGCCCGTTCAGGCGCGCCAGCAAATTCGCGGGAGACAGTTGCTCGCCATCGATGGAGATCGCATCCCCTTTCTCGAAACCGATCTCGACATAGGTTGCCTTGTCGGGCGCTTCCTCCGGCGAAATGGTGCGCTGATAGACGATGTTGTCGGCTTCCTGCGACGGGTCTTCCAGCACTTTGCCTTCCGATGAGGAATGCAGAAGATTGGCGTCCACCGAGAAAGGCGCTTCGCCGCGTTTGTCCTTGGCGATGGGAATCTGGTGTGCTTCGGCGAATTCCAGCAGCTTTGTGCGGCTGGTCAGGCTCCATTCCCGCCAGGGCGCGATCACCTTGATGTCTGGCTTGAGCGCATAATAGCCCAGCTCGAAACGCACCTGGTCGTTGCCCTTGCCGGTCGCGCCATGCGCCACGGCATCCGCGCCGACTTTCTCGGCGATCTCGATCTGCTTTTTGGCGATCAAAGGGCGGGCGATGGATGTGCCCAGCAGATAGACGCCTTCATACAGCGCATTGGCCCGGAACATCGGGAAGACGTAGTCGCGGACGAATTCCTCGCGCAAATCCTCGATGAAGATGTTTTGCGGCTTGATGCCCAGGGTCTCGGCCTTCTTGCGGGCGGGTTCGATTTCCTCGCCCTGCCCCAGATCGGCGGTAAAGGTCACGACCTCGGCGCCATATTCGATCTGCAGCCATTTGAGAATGACCGACGTATCCAGGCCGCCCGAATAGGCGAGAACCACTTTCTTGATGTCGCGCTTGGTCATGAAACAATCCCGAAAACCGCCGGGACTATAGGGATTAGGGCCCGAAAATCCAGCCTTAAGACGGCATTCTCGAAAGCTGGTTGGATTGGACGGCCGCCAATTTTTCGGCCGCCAGCCGAGCAGAGGCGCGTTCCTTCACGCTTTCGCTTTTGAGCTGGCCACAGGCCGCCATGATGTCGCGGCCGCGCGGGGTCCGGACGGGGCTGGCATAGCCTGCCCGGTTGACGATTTCGGCGAATTTCTCGATCTGGGCCCAATCGGAGCATTCATAGGGCGCGCCCGGCCAGGGATTGAACGGGATCAGGTTGATCTTGGCCGGAATGCCCGCCAGCAACCGCACCAGCTCGCGCGCGTCCGCCAGCGTGTCGTTGACACCCTTCAACATCACATACTCGAAAGTGATGCGCCGGGAATTGGACGCGCCAGGATAGGACCGGCAGGCCGCCAGCAATTCCTTGATCGGATACTTCTTGTTGATGGGCACGATGACATCGCGCACTTCATCGCGAACCGCATGCAGCGATATCGCCAGGCCCGAACCGATCTCAGCGCCCGCGCGCTCGATCATCGGAACCACGCCCGCAGTGGACAATGTGACCCGGCGCTTGGAGAGGGCCAACCCGTCGCCGTCCGTGACGATCGCCAGCGCGGCTTTCACATTGTCGAAATTATAAAGCGGCTCGCCCATCCCCATCATCACCACATTGGTAACTTTGCGGCCCGGTGCCGTGGAGGGCCAGTCGCCCAGCGCATCCCGCGCCACCAGCAACTGGCCGATGATTTCGTCCGCCGTCAGGTTGCGCACCAATTTCTGGGTGCCGGTGTGGCAGAAACGGCAATTGAGCGTGCAGCCCACCTGGGACGAGACACAGAGCGTGCCGCGATCTTTTTCTGGAATATAGACGGTCTCGAACTCGATCCCCGGTCCGGTGCGCAGCAGCCATTTTCGGGTGCCGTCATTGGAGATCTGTTCGGTCACCACTTCGGGCCGGGCCAGGGTGAAATGCTCCGCCATCTCGGTGCGGAAGCCCTTGGCCAGATTGCTCATGCTGGCAAAATCGCGGGCACCGTGGACGTAAATCCAGTTCCACAATTGACGCGCCCGCATGCGCGACGATTTTTCGGGCACACCTGCACCCGCCAGCGTAACCGCCAGCGCATCCGGGCCAAGCCCGATCAGCGAACTACATGTTGCAGACGGCATGAATCTTTGCGAGCGCGTCGTTGAACCCCTGCAGGGAATAGGTATCGGTTGTTTTGGTGCCGCGCGACGATGTTCCAGCTGCCACCGCCGAGACGCCCTTGGTCATGGTGTCGATCAGCCTTTCGCCATCCGTCAAAGATTGCAGCCATGCCGTGCCGTTCTTGGCTTCATTGCGCGAGAAGAACGTGAATTTATCCGGCCCGACCGCCAGGGTCACAGGCGCGTTCGCCTTGTATTCATAACCCGGCACGATTTCTGGCTCCGCCTTGACCTTGCGACCGGGCCAGTCCGACACCATCAGATAGATATCGCCGCGCTTGGTCGCTTTGGGTTGCCGAGCGCGCGGTTTGGAGATGGCGTAACAGGTCATGCTGCTGCCGGTGCCGGTGGAAAACGCCGACCAGTTGCCGAACACGCCCAGAAGATTAGCGGTTTCCGCGGCGGCGGGCGTCACGCATACGGACGCCATGAGTGAAAAGGCGCAGAGGGAACCCAGCAGAATAGTGCGAATCATGAATGCTCCAGCTTGTCGGCCAATGGTATATGAGGCTGAAATCGGGCGTTTTCATGGGGTTCGCACCGACCGATCCGAAGAATACCGAAGCGATCCTGGCCCGGCAACGCCGGAATTTCTGCCTTATTCGCGCAGGCCATAACCCGTGGCGTAGAGCCGCCAGGCCGTGGCGCCCAAGATCGCGAGCAGCCCCAGGGTGAGGCCGATGCCCAGTCCTTGCGGCGCCTCGTCATAACCGATCATGGCACCGCGGATGCCGTTGATGAAATAGAAGAAAGGATTGGCATAGGCCAGCCATTGCAGCTTGGCCGGCAGCATCCCGATCGTATTGAAAACGCCGCCCACCATCGACAGCGGGGTAAGCAGAAACACCACCGGCATGTTCAGCTGCTCAAAGCTCTTGGACCAAAGTCCAACAATCAGCCCCAGCAAACCGAAAACCGTTGAGACGCTGACGATCCAGAACAGGAACATCGGCCAAGATTCGATGTGGGTGGCGCCAAAACCGATGCCCATAATCAGAATGCCGATGCCGGTAATGGTGGAACGCAACACCACCACGCTGAGGCTGCCGACAATCATCTCCACATAGGAGAGCGGTGATACCAGCATTTCTTCCACGAACTTGATGAAGCGGGAAAAATAGATCGCGGTGGAGGCTTGAATGAAGGCAGCGTTGACGATGTTCAGCATCAGCACGCCCGGCAGGACGAATTCGAGATAGCGGTGACCACCGATCTGGGAAATGCGGCCACCAACGACCGAACCGAAAATGAAAATGAACAACAGCGCTGAAATCCAAGGCGCAATGAACGCCTGAATCGGGATGCGCGCCATGCGCGAAGCTTCGCGCCGCACCATGGTGTAGAGACCGATCCAGTTGATACCCATCGTCTGGTTCATATCATTGCCCCGCCACATGATCGGGCTCGGCGCCGGTCGCGATCAGATAGGCATTCTCCAAGCCACCGGGACTGCCGGCAATCTCATCCTTGGTGCCTTCTCGGACCACCCTGCCCTTGCTGACGATTGCGACGTGACGGCAGAGCCGTTCCACTTCTTCCAGATAGTGCGAGGTTAAAAGGATCGTGCGGCCATCCTTGTTGATTTCCGCAAGATAGCGCCACAGCACCCGGCGCAACTCCACATCCACGCCAGCGGTGGGTTCGTCCAGAATAATGAGTTTGGGATCGTTGATCAGGGCGCGCGCCAGCACGACGCGGCGCTTCAACCCGCCCGACAATTCGCGGAACTGCTTTTTCTGATGCGAGACCAGATCGAAACGCTCGATCAGATAGTCGGTGCGTTCCTTGCGCTGCTTGGCGCCCATGCCGAAATAGCCGCCCATCCAGTCCACGATCTGGCGCGCATTGGCGAAGGGATCCACATTGAATTCCTGCGGGCACAGCCCGACCAGACGGCGCGCCTCGCGATAATTCTTCACCGCATCGATGCCGAAAATTTCGATCTTGCCGGCGCTCGGTTCCGCCACGCCGGTAATGCAGTGGATGGTGGTGGACTTTCCCGCTCCGTTCGGACCGAGAAAGCCGAAGAATTCGCCTTCCGGAATCGTGAGGGAAATATCTTCAACCGCAACGGTGCCGCTGCGATAAACCTTGCGCAGATGTGAGATCGATAATGCGGGAGTCATGGTGTGGAACTAACATGCCGCCCGCACCTTGGGAAGCAGCCAATTTTCGCAATGCAGCCTTGACGAAAAAGCGCCGCGCACTACCCGTCGCGCGGCTTCGCCAGCGGCGCACCCCATGTGTGCAGTGGGGGTATTTCTACGCCCGGCCCACCGGTCGCGACCGGGCGCGGGCCGTAACCACCCAATGAGATCAACCGGTCGTAAAGCACGATTGCCCCGGCCATGCCGACATTGATCGAGAACCGGGTGGGGATTTTCACCACGAAATCGCACGCTTTCAACACCTGCGGCGACAACGAGAATCGTTCGGCCCCGAAAACATAAGCCGCGCGGGCGGGATGATGAAAACGTGGAAGTTCCACCGCATCGTCGGTGATCTCCACCCCAACCAGCCGGCACCCCAATGGCAGGCGCAAATCGGCGGGCTCGGCAAATGAATAGAAGGGCAACGCGCCTTGGGCCCGTGATGTGTCGCTCTGGGCATCGGACAATTTCAAACGCGGCGCGATAGAAAAGAAAAAGCTGGCGTCAAACGCGTTGGCGATCCGCACCAAATTTCCCAAATTCATGGGCTTGGAAATGCCGTCCACGCCGACGCCAAAATATCCCCGCAATTCTTTCTCCCCCCTCTGTGCGGCACGCGGGCAAGCCCGCTACCGCACATCTCCCCCCGCCAGCGCTTCGCGCGCGGGGGAAGAAAGTCTGTGTATTCTTCGGCTACTGAATAGCACCAATCTCCCCGTGCGTGTCGGGGTGATGATACAGCGTGCCCTCCGCAATCTGGTCTGCATTTTCCATCGCGGCGGTATATTCATCAATCTCCGTAATCAGGCAACGCTCGGCCGATTCAGGGTATCCGGGCAGAGACGCCACCACCGCGTCATCGCGGGCAAGACAGTCATTTTTGGAGACCCGCCTGAATGCGAGCGTGGTCCGGACCTGCAAGCCGCGGCAGGCGCCGGACAGCGAAAGGCGAAATTTCTTGTCGGTTCGGTCGACCACGATCAATCTTGTGTCATTCAGGACTGCCCAATCCTTGATCCCGTCCTGGCGCACACAAATCCCGGCAGCGGCGGATAGGGCTGTCTGCGATGAAGCCAGAAGCAGGCCCAGGGCAATCATATGAGCGCGCATCGCGGCTTCCCCTTTGATTCAAGACGCCCAGAATAGCGGCATCCCGTCGTGCCGTCATTTGTGCGAGGCCGCGGTGTTGGCGGCAGGCGGGCCGGAATAGACCTCAATCTTGGCGATCAGACAGCGCTGACCGGGGTCGCCCCCGCCCGGCGGGACCAGCACCAAATCGTTTCGGCCGAGGCAGGACAAACCGGTGCCGCTGAACGCGTTGAAAGCGAGCCGCTGGTTAAATTTGAGATTGCGGCATCCCGGCGCCAGGGACAGCGTGAATTTCTTTCCCACTCTGTCTGTGACGATCAGTGTTTGGTCATTCACCACCTTCCAGCCATCGACCATGTCCTGGCGCAGACAGGCCGCGGCAGGCGCGGTTGGTTGTGCCTGGGCCACAGCAGCGAAAAGAAATGGCGTAAGGCTGGCGGCAATCAACAGTCTCATGCGAACCTCCCGGCGGGCCGTGCGTTGACACTACACTTTGATCCGTCACCCGGTTCCTAAAAACCCACCCCTTTAAAATCCCGGCCCAGCATGACCTCCGCAAAACCGAAAAAGGGCCTGGCTGCGCGGCTGTCCCACGCTGCGCGCCTCAATCAGTTGGGGCCGGGGCTGATCACCGGTGCGGCGGACGACGATCCCTCCGGCATCGCCACCTATAGCCAGGCGGGAGCCCAGTCGGGTTTCAATCTGCTTTGGACCATGGCGCTCACCTTCCCCCTGATGGTCGCGATCCAGATGATCAGCGCCCAGATCGGGCGTGTCACCGGCCATGGCCTCGCCCGCAATATGGGCGAAGTGTTGCCGCGTCCGCTTGTCACCGGCCTGGTCTTGCTGCTCTTCGCCGCCAACACCATCAATCTCGGCGCCGATTTGGCCGCGATGGGCGAAGCCGCGCAGATGGTGATGGGATTTGGACAGCATGGCTTCACCATCGCCTTCGCGTTGATTTCGTTGGTGCTGCAGCTTTTCATTCCCTATCGCCGCTACGCCCGCTTCCTCATCGTCCTTACCTTGTCGCTTTTCGCCTATGTCGCATTGGTCTTCATGATCCATCTGGACTGGAGCGCCATCGGGATGGGCCTGATCGGCGTGCATGCCGATCTTTCCGAAAGCGCCGCCACCACCATCGTGGCGATCTTCGGCACTACCATCAGCCCCTATCTTTTCTTCTGGCAGAGCGCCCAGGAGGTCGAAGAGGTGGATCAGAAAAACAGTTCAAGGCCGTTGGTGGAAGCACCCCGCCAAGCCAGGGCCGCTTTCGCGCGCATCCGGATCGATACCATCGCCGGCATGTTGGTTTCCAACCTGATCGCCATCGCCATCATGATTTCCACGGCCGCAACCTTGCACCAGGCCGGCAAGACCAACATCCAGACGGCAGCCGAGGCGGCCAAGGCGCTGGAGCCGCTGGCCGGGCATTTCGCCTTCCTGCTGTTCGCTGTCGGCATCATTGGGACAGGATTGCTGGCAATTCCCGTGCTGGCGGGTTCGGCGGCCTATGCCGTGGGAGAAGCGCGTGGCTGGAAGATCGGCCTCGACAACATGCCCTGGCAAGCCAAGGGGTTCTATACGGTGATCGGTGCCGCGATCTTTCTGGGCCTGGGCATCGACTATTCCGGCATCGATCCTATCAAGGCGCTCTATTGGAGCGCGGTGCTCAATGGCGTGATCGCGGTGCCGATGATGGCGGCCATGATGGTTGTCGCGAGCCATCGAAAAAAGATGGGCGATTTCCGGGTCGGGCCCCTGCTGGGCGGACTGGGCTGGCTTTCCACCGCCGTGATGGCGGCTGCGACCGTCACCATGATATATGTCAGCCTGAATTGATTTTCGGATTTTGAAGCATGTTCATATTGGGATGGATTTTCTTCGGCGCCCTGACCGGCTGGGTCGCCAGCAAGATCGTCAACCGGCGCGGCGAAGGCTGTATCGTCAATACCGCACTGGGACTGGTGGGAGCGGTGGTTGGCGGCTTCCTGTTTCGCGCCTTGGTGCCAGGATTCAGCTACGAATATTCAGGCTTCTTCGTGTCCATGCTGGTGGCGGTGCTGGGCGCCATCATCGTGCTGTTCCTGTACCACGCCGCGACGGGCAGCCGCACTTTACGATAGGTGCTTGGGCGATAGACGTCAGGTCAAAGGTTTCAAAAGCCGGATGACATCGCGGCCGTATCCCAGCTTCTGGTAAAGCCGCTCCGCGCGTGCATTCTGCTCGAACACGGCGATGGTCATCCAATCAAAACCCTGGGCTCGCGACCATTCCTCGGCCCTTTCCAACAGTGTAGTGGCGACACCCTTGCCTTCGTGCCCATCGGCAACCACCAGATCGGCGACATGGCCGTGCTTGCGGCGGCGATAATAATCTTCCAGCGAGCGGACATGGACAAAACCAGCGACGACATTTTCGATCACCGCGACGAATACACAGGGATCATCGCCGGACGATGCAAGAGCTTCCGCGACAACATCGAGGTCGGTCGCCGTCATGGCGGCCGGCTCGCGCCAGGGCGGCGGCGTGAAAGACGATGCCAGGCGCGGGACCAATGCCAGGATCGCATCGGCATCGGCAGATTTCGCAGGGCGTATCAGCATGGCTCTAAAGATCCCGGAACATGACCAACGCATCGACCAGGCCAAGACCGGGATGATCGAAGGCCCTTGGCAGTCGGCCTGCAATGGTAAATCCCATGCGCTGCCACAGCCGCACGGCGCGCGCGTTGCTGGCGACCACGAAATTGAATTGCATCGCCCGGAAACCTTCCACCCTCGCTGCAGTCAACGCGTGCGCGCACAAGGCTTCGCCTAGGCCGCGGCCGCCAGCTTCCTCGGCCACCATGAATCCGGCATTGGCGACATGGGCGCCCGGACCGGGACGGTTGGCGCGTAGGTAATAGGAACCCAGAACGCGTCCATTTTCCTCCGCGACGAATACCGAACGCTCCGGCGCGAACCAATGATCAAGCCCGTCGCTCTTGATCATGTCGCGCGGCAGGGAATAAGTTTCGCCGGCGCGAATGATCGGCTCCATGATGCGCCATACCGCATCATGATCGTCCAAATCTGCCGGGCGGATTGCGGCGCTCATTTCGCCAGGAAATCGACCACCAGCCTGGTGGTCGCGCCAGGATTTTCTTCCATCACCCAGTGGCCCGAATCCGGGATCGTGCCGCCAGCCACGTTGGTGGCCACCTTGTCGAGAACACCTTTCATCTCGGCGCCGTAGGAACTCGCCGCACCCAGCGCCAGCACCGGCATGGCGAGCTTGCCCTTCGCCAGAAAGGCGCGATTGTCGATGCCGTCTTGCGGGAACGCATGAAACTGCTCGAACGCGTCATGCATGGCGCGGGGCCGCGCATAGAGCGCCGTATAATGGGCGCGTGTCGCTTCATCGATCTTTTCGGGATGCGCGCCCAATTCATTGTAGAAACGGTCGAGGAAAATGCGTTCCCGGCCCGCCACCAGCCGCTCTTCGTCCGGACCCCAGAAATTGAAGTGCCAGGTCTTGGGATTAACCAGCTGCGTCTGCCACATCGGCTCAATGCCGGGGAGCGGCGCGTCGATCACGACCCATTTGGTAATGCGGGCCGGAAACTGCGCCGCTAGCGCATAGCCCACCATATTGCCGATATCGTGGGTCACCAGATCGGCTTTCTGAAGCTTCAGCGCATCCATGACGCCGGCAATGTCCAACGCTTCATTCTTCTTGGTGTAACCGGTGTCGGGATGCGCCGAGAGCCCCATGCCGCGCAAGTCCGGCACGATCACCGTGTGGCTGGACACAAGTTTGGCGGCGATAGGCGCCCACATATCGCCGCTGTCACCAAAGCCATGCAACAGAACCACCGCCGGACCGCTGCCACCGACGCGAACATGAAGCGTGGTGCCATTGGTGGTGATTTCCTGGGTCTTGAAGGACGCCGGGAATGGCTCAATCGCAAACGCCGGGACGACGAACAACGGTGCTGCAATCAATGCAGCAAACAAACATCTCATGTATCCCAAACCTTATTCGGCAGCCGGTTTGTTCAGGTAAATCTCGCCACCGCTCTGCTTGAACTCTTCCGCTTTTTTGGCCATCGCGGCGCGAATTTCAGCGGTCGACAGCGTATCGTTCTTGCCTTTGGCCGCGTCGCGCACTTCCTGGCTGATTTTCATGGAGCAGAATTTGGGTCCGCACATGGAGCAGAAATGCGCCACCTTGGCGCCGTCCGCCGGCAAGGTTTCGTCATGATAGAGCTGCGCCGTTTCCGGATCGAGCGCCAGCGCGAACTGATCGCGCCAGCGGAACTCAAACCGCGCCTTGGACATCGCATCATCCCAGATGCGCGCCGCCGGATGACCTTTCGCCAAGTCGGCGGCATGGGCGGCAATGCGATAGGCGATCACGCCGGCCTTCACGTCGTCCCGGTCCGGCAGGCCCAGATGTTCCTTGGGTGTGACGTAGCAAAGCATGGCGGTGCCGAACCAGCCGATCATGGCCGCGCCGATGGCACTGGTGATGTGGTCATAACCCGGCGCCACATCCGTAGTCAGTGGACCAAGCGTATAGAAAGGCGCTTCGTCGCAGACGGCGAGTTGGCGGTCCATATTCTCCTTGATCTTGTGCATCGGCACATGGCCGGGGCCTTCGATCATCACTTGGATGTCGTGCTTCTGGGCGACGCGATTGAGTTCGCCCAAAGTCTCCAGCTCCGCGAACTGCGCCGCGTCGTTGGCGTCGGCAGTCGAACCGGGGCGCAAACCGTCGCCCAGGCTGAATGACACGTCATACTGCTTCAACAGATCGCAGATGTCCTCGAAATGCGTGTAGAGGAAATTCTCCTTGTGATGCGCCAGGCACCATTTCGCCAGGATCGATCCGCCGCGGCTGACGATGCCGGTGACCCGCTCCGCCGTCAGCGGAATATGAGACAGGCGGACGCCGGCATGGACGGTGAAATAGTCCACACCCTGCTCGCATTGCTCGATCAGCGTGTCACGATAAAGCTCCCAGGTCAGTTCCTCGGCCACGCCACCGACCTTTTCCAGCGCCTGATAGATCGGCACGGTGCCGATCGGTACCGGGCTGTTGCGGATGATCCATTCGCGGATGGTGTGGATGTGACGCCCGGTCGA
Organism: Pseudomonadota bacterium; assembly: GCA_040389405.1. Taxonomy (GTDB): domain Bacteria; phylum Pseudomonadota; class Alphaproteobacteria; order Micropepsales; family Micropepsaceae; genus Rhizomicrobium. The sequence goes on from JAZJZY010000005.1 coordinate 65,842, forward strand.
CAGGTCCATCACCGTGTCCCCGCCCCAGCGGATCGACCAGACAAGTTTTTCGACTTCTTCCGCAATCCCCGAAGTCACGGCGCTGTTGCCGATATTGGCATTGACCTTGGTGAGGAAGTTGCGGCCGATGATCATCGGCTCGGTTTCCGGGTGGTTGATGTTCGAGGGAATGATCGCCCGGCCTCGCGCCACCTCGTCGCGGACGAATTCGGGCGTGATCTCTGTGGGGATGCTGGCGCCAAAGGAATTGCCATCCGCCAGGGCACTGCGGCCCAGATTTTCGCGCGCCGCGATATACTTCATTTCTTCCGTGATCAAACCCTGACGCGCATAGTGAAGCTGACTGACATTGCGGCCCGGCTTGGCGCGCAACAGCTTGAGCGCAGAGCGGTCGAATTGCGGCACCGAGAGCAGTTCGCCGCGCTTGAGACCATCATCCTCCGGCTTGCGGTCGCGGCCGACATATTCCTCGACATCGCCCCGCGCCAAGATCCAGTCGCGGCGTACCGCCCGAAGGCCCTTGTCGATATTGATCTCGACGGAATCATCCGTATACGGACCGGATGTGTCGTACAGCCGGATCGGCGCCTCGCCGCCCGAAAGCGGGACTTCCCGGAACGGCACGCCGTTCACCAGCAGCTTGCGCGACCCGGGCAGCGCCCCGCGCGTGATCGAAACAGATTTTGTGTTGAGAATGGGCTTGTTCATTTGGCCTCTCCCTACGCCCGTGCGAACGGGATCAGGTTCTAAGGGATTCGCGGGATTGCGATCTCAGCCTGCCGAAGCGGGCACCCCTGGGAAGTCTCTAATTTAGGCTTCGCCGGACGCTCACGCAATCGTGATGGCAAGCGGTTCCAGGCCGTCAATTTCCGCCAGCAGCCGGTCGCCCCTCACCACCGGACCCACCCCTTCCGGTGTGCCGGTGAAGATGATGTCGCCTGCCGCTAGCGAAACCTGGCGGGAAAGCTGGGAAATGATTTCCGGAACGCTCCAGATCATCTGGGCGGTGTCAGCATCCTGTTTGACCGCATCATTGACGGACAGCCGGATGCGCGATGCCGGCAAAAGACCAGGAAACGGGGTCAGTGGTCCGATCGGCGCACTCTGGTCGAAGCTCTTCGCGGCTTCCCAGGGGCGGCCTTTTTCCTGCATCTGCTTCTGGATATCGCGGCGCGTCATGTCGAGGCCGACCGCATGGCCGAAGATCAAGGCATCGGCATCCGCCACGGCGATGTTTTCGCCACCGGATTTGAGCGCCACCACCAATTCGACTTCGAAGTGGTAATTTTTTGTCAGGCTGGGATAGCGGATGGCGCCGCCGCCCGGCACCAGCATGTCGGGCTGCTTGGAGAAGAACAGCGGTGGCTCGCGATCGTCGTTGCCCAATTCGCGGATATGGGCGAGGTAATTGCGCCCCACGCACCAGACCCGCCGCACCGGAAAGCGCGCCTTGCTCCCGACAATGGCGATCCAGGGTTGGCTCAGCGGGAAGACAAAGTCACTCATCACGCCGCCCCGAACTGACGGAATTCCGAAATCACAGCTTTCACCGCTGCTGCCACGATACGCCCGCCCGCTTCCACATTGGCCTGGGATGGGTCGGAGCCGATCCGTCCGTCCGGAAAGCGCCGGCGGTAATCTTCGGCATCGCGGATCGGACCGGTGGGCGCGATCCGGGGCGCCATCGCAACGCTTTTCACCGCCTCCGGATAGCCGAAATAGGTCACCGAGACTTCACTGGGGGTGGCATGGCTGCCCTCGCCTACGGGAAACAACTCGCGGCACACGTCCATCACGCCGGCCAATTCCCACCAGTTGCGCAGATAGCAGCGCAGTGGCGGTCGATTTGCGCCGGCGCCCGCAAAGGTCACGCCATGATAGATTTCCGAAAAGGCCGCATTGATCGTGGCGATATTCCCGCCATGGCCGTTCAGCCAGTAGATGCGCTCAAAGCCGTGGCGCGTCAGGCTCTCGGTCCAGTCCAGCATCGACGCGATCATGGTCGATGGTTTGAGGGTGATGGTGCCGGGAAAAGCCATGTGATGCTGGGCCTGGCCGACATTGAAAGTCGGACCGACCAGGAAGCCGGCCTCGTCACCGGCGCGGCGCGCGATGATCTCCGGGCACAGGGCGTCCGTCCCAAGGAGCCCATTGGGGCCGTGCTGTTCCGTCGAGCCGATGGGAATCAGGATCGCCTTGGAGGTCGCCAGATAGGCTTCGACCTCAGGCCAGGTGGATAGATGAAGCTGCATCAGGCCTCTGCGCTTTTCTGAAGCTTGTCGATGGCCTTTTTCCACACCGCGCGTTCGGTTTCCACTGCCTCTGCATTGGGCAGTTTGTTGGCCTGCAAGGCAATCTGCGCCTTGCCCGGCCCCTTGGCATAGAATCCGATCTCAAGCTTTCCCGATTTCCATTTGCCGCGCCAATATTTGTCCTTGGTGCGGGAGGTTTCCTCGATAACCCTTTTTGGAAACCAGGATTGGGGATCCACGGTCGCGGCGGCATAGAGCTTGGGCAAGGTTACATTCATGACACGCGTGACACTGACCGAAAACTCGCCGTCGCATTTCTGGTTCATGGCGCGGATACCCCGAGCCCGTTCATAACTGACCGCCACCATCTGGCCGTACCAGTCTCCGGCGCCCATATCTTCCCGGGCCAGTTTCGCAATGGCGGTGTGATCGAGCTTGGCGGCTCCGGCCTTGTCCAGAGCCGCAAACCAGCCTGCCCAATCCTTACCGGTGCGCGCTTTAATAGCCGCATCGGTCATAGTGGTTTTTATTTCCGGTTCTACGGCTGTTTTCCTTGCGCCCGCCATGCCCTAATCTCCGAACCGGGATCACCAGCTTAGTGTAAGGTATCCCAAAGAGGAACGCATGAGTGACGATGTCCTCCCTGTCCCTGGGGATTGGAAGAAGCGCGCGTTTGTGAGCGCTTCGGATTACGCGGCGCGTTATGCGCAATCGGTTGAGGACCCGGACGGGTTCTGGAAGAAGGAAGCGAGCCGTCTGGACTGGGTGAAGGATTTCACCAAGGTCAGCGATGTGAGCTTTGCCGCGAACGATCTGCACATCCGCTGGTTCGAGGACGGCGCCCTGAATGTGGCGGCCAACTGCATCGACCGGCATTTGGCCAAGCGGGGCAACCAGACCGCCATCATCTGGGAAGGCGATGATCCCAAAGACAGCAAAAGGATCAGCTACCGCCAATTGCATGAAGAGGTCTGCCGCTTCGCCAATGTGCTGAAGGCTAGGGGTGTTGCGAAGGGCGACCGGGTCACGATCTACCTGCCGATGATCCCGGAAGCCGCCTATGCGATGCTGGCCTGTGCCCGGATCGGGGCGGTGCATTCGGTGGTGTTTGGCGGCTTCTCGCCCGACAGCCTGGCGGGACGGATCACGGACTGCGATTCGCGGCTGGTGATCACGGCCGATGAGGGCCTGAGAGCGGGCCGGCCGGTGCCCTTGAAGGCCAACACCGACGAAGCCCTGAAGAAGGCTCCTGCGGTCACCGACGTGATTGTGGTCCAGCGCACTGGCGGCAAGGTGACGATGCAGGACGGCCGCGACCGCTGGTACCATGAGGAAGCGGCCAAGGTCTCCGCCGACTGCCCGGCCGAAGCGATGGGGGCCGAAGATCCCCTGTTCATCCTTTACACCTCCGGCTCGACCGGCAAGCCCAAGGGGGTTCTGCACACGTCGGCGGGCTATCTGCTTTATGCCGCCGCGACCCATCACTATGTCTTCGATTATCACGAAGGCGATGTGTACTGGTGCACCGCCGATGTCGGCTGGGTGACCGGTCACAGCTACATCGTCTATGGCCCGCTGGCCAACGGCGCCACCACCTTGATGTTCGAAGGCGTGCCGAATTACCCCACCACATCGCGCTTCTGGGAAGTGATCGACAAACACAAGGTCAACATCTTCTACACGGCGCCGACGGCGATCCGGGCCTTGATGCGCGAAGGCGATGGGCCGGTGAAGAAGACCAGCCGCGCGTCACTCCGCTTGCTGGGCAGTGTGGGCGAGCCGATCAATCCGGAAGTCTGGCTCTGGTACCACCGGGTGATCGGCGATGGCCGCTGCCCGATCGTGGACACCTGGTGGCAGACCGAGACCGGCGGGATATTGATCTCGCCATTGCCGGGCGCCACCGATCTGAAGCCCGGCTCGGCGACCAAGCCCCTGTTCGGCATCGTACCCCAGATTGTGGACACCGAAGGCGAAGTGCTGGAAGGCGCCGCCACCGGTAATCTCTGTATCGCCCAAAGCTGGCCCGGCCAGATGCGAACGCTCTATGGCGATCATCGCCGTTTTGTGGACACCTACTTCAAGACCTATCCGGGCAAATACTTTACCGGCGATGGCTGCCGGCGCGATGCCGACGGCTATTACTGGATCACCGGCCGTGTTGACGACGTGATCAATGTCTCCGGTCATCGCCTGGGAACGGCGGAACTGGAAAGCGCGCTGGTCGGCAACCCCAAGGTCGCGGAAGCGGCCGTGGTGGGCTATCCCCACGACATCAAGGGACAGGGCATCTATGCCTATGTCACGCTGAAATCCGACGTCACGCCCAGCGATGGGCTGGCGGAGGAGTTGCGCAAATTTGTCGGCAACGAGATCGGCCCCATCGCCAAGCCGGACGTGATCCAGTTCGCGCCGGGGCTGCCCAAGACCCGCTCCGGCAAGATCATGCGCCGCATCCTGCGCAAGATCGCCGAGGGCGACACCAAGAGCCTGGGTGACATCTCGACCTTGGCCGATCCTTCCGTGGTCGAGGACTTGATCAAGAACGCCAAGACCTGATGTTCATTTTTCTTTGGATATTGGGATCGATCGGCGTGGCTTATGCCGCACGACTGAATCGGCGCCATCCCTTCTGGTGGTTCGTGATCGCGGTAATCGTGTCACCTCTGTTCGGCAGTGTCCTGCTATGGGCCGCCAATCGCTGGAATTTCCGTCTCATCCGCCCGACATGAGCGCGGCATAACCGTCCATCGCCATCGCCAAGTCGATATCCTTTTGCGTCACGCCATTCGCATCATGGGTGGCGAGCGTCACCTCGACCTTATTGTAGACATTGAACCATTCCGGATGATGATCCATCTTCGCCGCCAGCAACGCCACGCGGGTCATGAAGGCGAAGGCGGCGTCGAAATCCACGAACTGGAATTTGCGCATGATGGCTTCTCGGCCGTCGGCCAGCCGCCAGTCCGGCAGGCGCTTCAGCGCTGCCTTCAGATCTTCAATCGGTAATTTTGCCATCGGAGTCCTCCAAGGGATATTCGCGCTCGACCGCATAGACGCTGCCATCGCTGGTGAGCCGGCTGGAATACATGTGAAACGCGCCAACCCGGAATTCAGCGCTGGTAAAAAGCGCGTGATCCGCCAGCCATTCGATCATCTTTCTGTTTTCGGGATTGCGCAGCCGCGCCACCGTCACATGCGGTGTGAACTTATACGCATCCTGTGGCTGGCCGACCCGGCGGATGGCGGCGTCCACTTTGCGATGCAGATGCTCCAGCGCCTCGGATTTGCGCAAACCCGCCCACAAGGCATGCGGCTGCTTGTGGCCGAACTGGCCAACGCTGTGAAGCTGCAGGTCGAAAGCCGGCGCCGCGATCCCCGCCAGCGCATCGTCCAGCATGGCGGCTTCACGGCCATCGACCTCGCCGATGAACCGCAAGGTGACATGCAGCTGCTCGCTGGTCTGCCAGCGCGCGCCTGGCACGCCACCCTGAATCAGCATGATGCTTTGCGCCACGCTTCGCGGGATCGGCAAGGCAACGAACAGTCTCATCGCGCCGGACGTCCCAGCGGCAGGCGGTTGCGAAACAACAGAAGCACGGCGCCATAACCAAGGCTGGCGCAGATCAACGCCCCAATCAGCGCTGCGACATCGCCATAAGGGCCTGGCATGGCGCCCTCCCCCAGCCGCACGCCCAGCCAGGCGCCCGCTCCCGTCGCCAAAGCCGCCAAAAGCGCGGGCGGCAATGCGCGCAGGAAAATCGATTCAATCGCCAGCAAGGCGCGGCTTCTGCCGAACCAGGTCAGAATCCCCACATTGATCCATGCGCCCAGCGCGGTGCCCAATGCCACGCCCGCCACGCCCATATGAAACCCCCACACGAACAAGACCTTCAAGGCGATGTTGGCCACGATAGCCGTCAAGGTCGCACGCGCGGGCGTCAGCGTGTCATGACGGGCATAGAAAGTGGACGCGATGATGCGCACCAGCGCCATCGCGGGAAGGCCGACGCCATAAGCCGCCAACACCTGCCCCGCCAAGGAAGCGGCCTGCGCATCGAATGCGCCGTGCGCGAATATCGCCCGCATGATGGTGCCGGGAATGACCAGAAATGTGACCGCAAACGGCAAGGTCAGCAACAACGTCATCGCAGCCGATCGGTTCTGCGCCATATTGGAACCGGCGGGGTCGCCTTGCGCCAGCCGGCGGGACATTTCCGGCAGCAATACCGTGCCCAGCGCTATTCCCAGAACACCCAACGGAAGCTGATTGATACGGTCGGCGTAATACAGAACCGTCCTACTGCCGGTAGGCAGCAGGCTGGCGATCATGGTATCGATCAGGGGCGCCACCACCACGCTGCCCGCGCCAATGGTGACGGCCGCGAAGGCAATGAAGAATTCCTTGATCTGCGGTGTCCAGCGCGGCCAGGACAATCGCAGCCACAAGCCGTCCCGCGCGCCCGCCCATACAATGAAAATCAGCTGGGCTACGCCGCCCATCAGCACGCCCCAGGCCGCCGCATAGGCCGCATTGGGAAACCAGTGCCATGCGATCAAGGTCGCGATCATGGAAAGATTGAGCAGGTTCGACCAGGCCGCCGCCGCCCAGAACCTGTCGATGGCGTTGAGCATCGCGGAAAGCTGCACGGCCACAAGCGTGAGGATCAGATAGGGAAACGTCACCCGCGCCAGGCTGACGGTAAGCGCAAACTGTTCCGGATTGTCCGAGAAGCCGGGCGCCAGAATCCGGATGATCGCGGGCATGAAGATCGTGGCCAGCACCAGCAGCACGATCTGCGCCGCGATCTGCCAGGAGAAAACATCATTGGCGAATTTGGCGGCGGCCGCTTTTTCGCCGCGCGCCTGTAATGCCGCATAGCGCGGCAGGAATGCCGGATTGATCGTTCCTTCTCCGAAGATGGCGCGAAAATTGTTGGGAAAGAGAAAGGCGACGAAAAACGCGTCGGATAGAATGCCTTTGCCCAAAATCCAGGCCATCAGCATGTCGCGCACGAAACCGGTGATGCGGGACAGGAGCGTAAAGCCGCTGACGGAAAGGAGCCTGCGGAACATCAGCGCTTGTTCTTCGCCGCCGCGGCGATCAGCTTTTTCACATCCGGAAGAATCCGGGCCACGATGATCTTCACACCGGTGGGATTGGGATGCATCCCATCCGCCTGGTTGAGTTTCGGGTTGAGCGCGACCCCATCGAGAATGAAGGGATAAAAGATCACGGAATATTCCTTGGCCAGCCGCGGATAGATGCCGTCAAACTCCTTGACGTAATCCGCACCCAGATTGCGCTGCGCATGCATGCCGGTGAACAACACCGGAATATTGTCTTTCTGCAGAGTGGCGAGGATGGCGCGCAGATTCTTCTCCGTCACCGATGGCGGCACGCCCCGCAGCATGTCGTTGGAGCCCAATTCGATGATCGCCGCGTCCGGATGATCGGCCAGCGACCAATCCAGCCGGGACAATCCACCCGAACTGGTATCTCCAGACACGCCCGCATTGACGATTTCGGCGTCGACGCCCTCAGCCTTTAGCGCCGCCTGCAGCTGGGTGGTGAATTCGGTTCCTGGCGGCAGGCCATAGCCTTGGGTCAGGCTGGTGCCCATCGCGAGGATCTTGAGCGGGCGCGCCGCTGCTGAATTGTAAAAGCTGAGTAAAGCCAGCAGCGAAAGCGCCAGCCCCGTGCTAAGGGAGAACTTGAATCGGCCGGTCATGATCGCCACGTGCCATCTTATCCCATTGAGTTCCAGATGCAGCCTCCCCCGCCTGCCGACAAATTGCCAGCCATCGTGCTCGACAAGGTGGCGCTGACGCTGTCCAGCGCGGCGGGACCCGTCAACATCCTCCATGGCGTCTCCCTGACAGTGCCTTCTGGCCAGACCGTGGCGCTTACGGGCCCTTCCGGTTCCGGCAAGTCGTCGCTCCTGATGGTGGCGGCCGGGTTGGAGCGGCCCAGCGGCGGACGCATCCGGGTGGCCGGCACAGACATCACCAATATGGGCGAGGATGCGGCGGCCCGCTTCCGCCGTGGCCGGGTCGGGATCGTGTTCCAATCTTTTCACCTCATCCCCACCATGACGGCCTTGGAGAATGTCGCGGTGCCGCTGGAACTGAATGGCGCCAGCGACGCCTGGGACCGGGCCGCCGCGGAATTGAAGGCCGTCGGCCTTGGCGCACGCGAACATCACTATCCCGGCCAATTATCGGGCGGCGAGCAGCAACGCGTGGCGCTGGCCCGCGCCATGGCCCCGCGCCCCCAGATCCTCTTCGCGGACGAACCCACCGGCAATCTCGACAGCAGCAATGGCGAGGCCATTGCAGATCTTTTGTTCGCACTGAACGCGGAGCGAGGCGCCACGCTGTTTCTGGTCACGCACGAAGACAATCTGGCCCGGCGATGCCAGCGCGTCGTGCGGCTGGAAAGCGGCCATGTCGTTGCCGATGAAATCTCCGCAATGGTCCCGGCATGAGTCAGTGCGGAAGAACTGCCGCAACCGGGGATGAACCCCGGTGAACGGTCTGTCGCTTGCCTGGAAAATGGCGCGGCGCGAGCTGCGCGGCGGCCTCAAGGGCTTTCGAATATTCTTCCTTTGCCTGCTGCTGGGCACCGGGGCCATTGCTGGGGTGGAATCGCTCAGCGACGCCTTCCTCACCGGCCTTCGCGATTCGGGCCAAACTTTTCTGGGCGGCGATGTCGCGGTGACCGTGGTGCATCGCCCCGCAACCAAGGACGAGCAGGCATTTCTCGCTCGCTATGGGCGGCTTTCCCATAACATTTCGATGCAGTCGATGACCTACGCCTTGCGCGACGGCAAACAGGCCGAGCGCGAACTGGTCGAAGTGAAAGCGGTCAACGATGCCTGGCCATTGTTCGGCAAGCCCGGCTTCACGCCGGCGCAACCGCTTGCGGATATCCTGCATTGCGAGGCTGACGGCATCTGCGGCGCGGCGGCGGAGCAGACCCTGCTGGACCGGTTGCATGCCAAGCGGGGCGACCTGCTGCGACTGGGCAATGCCACTTTGCGCATCATCGCGGTTCTCGACAGCGAACCCGACAGGATCTCCACAGGCTTCTCGCTAGGCCCCCATATTCTAATTTCCACCAAGGCGCTGGCCGGCACCGGCCTGCAGCAGCCGGGCAGCCTGATCAACTACACCTACCGTATCGCCTTCACGCCCACCGCCGAAAAACGGGGCGCCACCATCGAGAGCTTCAAAGCCGACGCGGCTCGCGATTTTCCCGACGCGGGCTGGCAGATCCGCGACCGCAATGATGCCGCTCCCGGCATCCGGCGTTTTGTGGAGCAGGTGTCGATGTTCCTGACGTTGGTGGGTCTGACCGCGCTGGGTGTCGGCGGCGTCGGCGCCAGCGAGGCCGTGTCGGCATTTCTGGACCGCAAGCGTTTCGACATCGCCATTCTCAAATCGCTGGGCGCCGATGGGCGTCTGGTGTTCATGATCTTTTTTTTGCAAGTGATGGCGATCGCACTGGCAGCTCTGATCCTGGGTACGGCAATCGGCGCGACCGCGCCGTACTTGCTTGCCCGTTTTTATGCCGGTTCATTGCCTTTGCCGCCTGCACTGGGAATCTATCCCAGACCCTTGCTGCTGGCGGCGGGCTTCGGGCTGCTGTCCGCCATCGCTTTTTCCGTGCCGCCACTGGGCAGGGCCCGCGAAATTCCGCCTGCCAGCCTGCTGCGCGAAACGATAACGCCGGATCGCACGCGTCTTCGCCCGGTCTATCTTCTTGTGTCCGCGGCCGCTGCGTTGGGGATTATCGGCCTGATGCTGGTTCTGTCGCCGTCGCCGCTCTACGCGGGCGGATTCCTGATCGGCGCCATCGTGCTGCTTGGGCTCCTCCGGCTGGTGGCGGCCGGTCTGGCATGGGCTCTGCGCCGCCTGCCCCGTCCCCGCTCACCGCTTGTCCGGCTGGCGGTGGGCGATCTTACCCGTCCGGGTGCCGCGACCCAGGGCGTCGTCACCGCATTGGGTCTGGGACTGACCTTGCTGGCGACCATCATCCTGCTCGACCGCACCATGGCCGCCGAAGTCAATGACGCGCTGCCCAGCCGCGCGCCAAGCTTTTTCTTTGTCGATATCCAGCCAGACGAAACCGCCGCTTTCGACCGGGCCATCGCTGCTTTCAAAACGCAGCAGGATTACAAGCGCACGCCGATGATCCGTGGACGGATCACTTCGTTGAACGGCGTGCCGTCCGCGCAGGCGAAAGTCGATCCCGATGTGAAATGGGCGCTGTCGGGCGACCGGGGCATCACCTATGCGACCGTGCCCCCGCCCGGCACCGTCATCACCAGCGGCAATTGGTGGCCCGCCAATTACGGCGGCGACACATTGATCTCGCTGGACCAGGAAGTCGCCAAAGGAACCGGCCTCAAGATCGGCGACCGCATGTCGTTGAACGTGCTGGGGCGACAGATCGACGGACGCATCGCCAATTTGCGCAAGGTGGATTTCCGCAGCGGCGGCCAGAATTTCATCCTGGTGCTGTCGCCCGGCCTGATCGACAAGGCACCGCATTCCTTCCTGGCCACCGTGCGCGTGGCGCCGGAAGAAGAAAACACCATGTACATGGCGGTGACGGAGAAATTTCCCAACGTCTCGGCGGTGCGCGTGAAAGACGCCATCGCCCAGGTCAATTCGCTGTTGCAACAGCTGGCGCAGGGCATTCGCGCCGCCAGTCTGGTCACGATCCTGGCGGGCCTGCTGGTACTGGCGGGCACCATCGCGGCAGGATCCCGCAACCGGCTCTACGACGCCACCGTGTTGAAAGTGGTGGGTGCCACCCGGGCTCAGATCGCCCTGGTTTATGTGCTGGAGTATGGGCTCCTGGGCGTCACCACTGGAATCATCGCCTTGGGCGCCGGCACCCTGGCCGCCAGCCTGATAGCGCGTCAGATTCTGAACACCAGTTTTGTCTTCGACGCCCAGGCGGCGTTATGGACGGTTGTCGGCGGCGGCTCTGCAACCTTGCTTTTCGGCCTTTTCGGCGCGATTGCGGCCTTGAACGCCCGGCCGGCACAGCGGCTTCGCGGTGCCTGAGACGGAAATTAACGGTTTGAAACCCGTGACTTAAAGCGGTTCCGATTTTTCGGAGCGCCGCTTGATACCCCCGCCACAAATCACGATATACTGCAGGTTCAAAGGGAGTATCTCATGGCGGACTATGACAATCGGCTTGTACGCGACGCGACCAGTGGCGCGGTTTCGGTCGATGCCGGTCTTCGGGCGCATATGCTGCGCGTCTATAATTACATGGTTGGCGCGCTGGCGCTGACCGGCATTGTGGCCTGGGCGACAGCCAATTCTCCGTTGATGAATGTGCTGTACCGGCAGGTCGCCACCCAAGGCGGTGTCTCGCTGCAGCCGACCATCCCAGGCTGGATCGTGCTTCTGGCCCCGCTGGCGTTGGTTTTCTTCCTCTCGTTCCGCATCGCGCATATGAGCTATAGCGCGGCGCAGGCAACGTTCTGGAGCTATGCCGCTCTGGTGGGCGCGTCGTTGGCCTCGATCTTCGTGGCCTATACCGGCGCCAGCATCGCCAGCACCTTCTTCGTCACGGCGGCGACGTTCGGCGTCATGAGCCTGTGGGGCTACACCACCGGCCGCGACCTGACAGGCTTTGGCAGCTTCCTGGGCATGGGCGTGATCGGTTTGGTCATCGCCATGCTGGTGAACATGTTCTTCCAGTCGCCCGCCATCAACTTCATGGTGAGCATCCTGGGCGTGCTGATCTTCACCGGCCTGACCGCCTACGACACCCAGAAGATCAAGAACTATTATTTCGCCGGCGATGACGGCGAGATGTCCGGCAAGAAGGCGATCATGGGGGCGCTGTCGCTCTATCTCGACTTCCTGAACATCTTCCTGTTCCTACTCCGGTTTATGGGCAATCGCCGCTAACCGACAGGAATTTCAACAAAAAAGCCCGGTGGTGACACCGGGCTTTTTCTTTTTCAGTCGGCCAAGGCCTTGAACAGCTTTTTGTCGAAGACTTTAAGCACCTGACCCAGATCATGGCCGCGTTTCAGCACCAATCCGCCCGCCGCGATGACGCAATATTGTCCCTGTTTGGCGCGTAATTTCGGGCGCTTCTCCACGCGGAAAAGCGGCATTTCGCCGGTGCGGCGAAAAATCGAGAAAACCGCCATGTCTTCCAGGAAATCCAGAGCGTAATCGCGCCATTCGCCGGCCGCGACCATGCGCCCATAAATACCGAGAATTTGATTGAGTTCGCCGCGATCGAAGCGCGTCACAGGGACAAGAGCGCCGTTTTCCGGAAAATTCCGCGCCGGTTCCCTGACCAGAGACGCCGCGCGGTGAAACGCTATGGGTTCTTCCGCCATCCCCCAGATGATGAGCCGACAAGTTCCCGGCCGCAAGCCTTTCGCATTTGTAATCGCTGCCCTGAAATGGTCACGATTGAACCATGTGCTGGCCGTTTTCCGGACCGACCATCTCCTCGTCGGTTGGCCGTGTTTTTTGAGTCGGCCCGGAACTTCAAGCCCCCCAGCCCTTTCCGGGTTTGGCCTGAATCGCGCCAACCGACAGCTTCCTCCCTCACCGCGGCGCCCTCCTCACCGAAGCGAACGAATAAACGCTTTCATGATGGCGTCGAGTTGACCGAACAGGCCGCCAATTGCGCCCGTGACCGTCAGGATCATCACGGCCCAGGGGATAAGGAGATCCGGCTCATCCCCGAACAGATTGGCGGCTGCCACCGCCACTACGCCACAGATCGCCCCGATCGCCGCCCCGCCCAGCGCCCCCGAAAGAAATCCACGGGCCAGATCGCGCGCATAGAGCAGCCCGGCCACACCTGGAATCAGCATGCAGCCGAACATCAGGAAATAGTTATGCTGCAGCCATGGCCGATAATGCGCCGCCACAACCAGCAATAGCTCCAACATCACACCCACCGCCGTGGCGCGGCGCAGTATCTTGAGATTGACCACGCAATACTCCCTTGGCGGACCGTGACGAGAGGCCCGCTTGCGGCTCCGTTTCGATTTCTCTACACGGAGAAAAACCGGATTCCTTGCCGACTATGATAGAAATCCAAAGCCTCACCAAGCGTTTCGGGCCGGTCGCAGCCGTGACCGATCTTAGCCTCACTGTCAGGCCGGGCGAGGTTCTGGGATTTCTGGGCCCCAATGGTGCCGGCAAATCGACCACCATGAAGATGGCAACAGGTTATCTGGCGCCTGATCAAGGCACCGTTCGCATCTGCGGCCATGACATCGTCACCGATACCATCGCGGCGCAGAAGCGCCTGGGCTATCTGCCCGAGGGCGCACCGGCCTATGGCGAGATGACACCGCGAGAATTTCTGCGCTTCATCGCCGGGGTCCGTGGCCTGTCGGGCGCAGATGCGCGCACCGCAATGGAGAGGGCCATCGCGGGCGCCGAACTCAAAGCCGTGCTGGATCAACCGATCGAGACTCTGTCCAAGGGGTTTCGCCGCCGCGTCGGACTTGCGCAGGCGATCCTGCACGATCCCGACATCCTGATCCTGGATGAGCCCACGGACGGCCTGGATCCCAACCAGAAGCATGCCGTGCGCGACCTGATCCGGGGCATGGCCAAGAACAAGACCATCGTGATTTCCACCCACCTTTTGGAAGAAGTGGAAGCGATCTGCACGCGCGCCGTGATCATCGACCAGGGTCGTATCGTCGCCGATGCCACGCCGGCAGAACTCGCCGCGCGCACACCCAGCGGCAGGCTGGACGATGTGTTTCGCCAACTCACCACCCGCGATACCGCGACGGCGGGAGCGGCGGCATGAGCTTGCTGTGGCCCGTCTTCGCACGGGAATTCAAATCTTATTTCGCCACGCCGTTGGCATTCGTCTTCATCGTGATCTTCCTGTTCGCGATGGGCGCCTTTACGTTCTATCTCGGTCATTTCTACGACAATGGCGTCGCCGACCTTTCGGTCTTCTTCGGCTACCATCCCTGGCTCTATCTTTTTCTGGTCCCGGCGCTGGCGATGCGGCTTTGGGCGGAAGAGCGGCGCAGCGGCACCATGGAATTGTTGCTGACGCTTCCCATTCCGCTTTGGGTCACAGTATTGGGGAAATTTCTCGCCGCCTGGGTATTCGCCGGCCTGGCGCTTGTCCTGACATTTCCGATCTGGGTCACGGTCAATTATCTGGGCGATCCCGACAATGGCGTGATACTGGCCTCCTATGTCGGCAGCTTCCTGATGGCGGGCGCCTATCTGTCCATCGGCGCCTGCATCTCGTCGGCCACTTCGAACCAAGTGATCGCCTTCATCATCAGCGTGGTGGTTTGTTTTCTCTTCACGATCTCCGGCGCACCGCTGGTGCTGGACGCGTTCCGCAGCTGGGCCCCTCTGCCACTGGTGGAGGCGGTGTCGTCCTTCAGCTTCCTGGCCCATTTCTCCGCGATCACGTCAGGCGTGATCGATTTGCGCGATCTGGTTTTCTTTTTCTCCCTGATCGGCCTGTTCCTCTATACGAACATGCTGATCGTCGATCTGCGCAAGAGCGGCTGACATGATCACCCGCCGCACTTATGCCTTCTCGGCCTTGGCCCTTGCCGCGATTCTTTTCGTCGGCACCAATATCTTCGCCAGCAATTTCTTCACCCATGCGCGGCTGGATCTGACCCAGACCGGCCAGTTCACGCTGAACAAGGGCACCCGCAATATCCTCGCCAAGCTGCAGGAACCGGTGACCCTGAAATTCTATTATTCGCGCACGGCAGGCGCCCGCTATGCCGCGACGGCTGCCTATGCCAAGCGCGTGCGCGACCTTCTGGGCGAGTATGTGGCGCTGGGCCACGGCAAGCTGATCCTCCAGGAAATCGATCCGGAGCCCTTCACGCCGGAAGAAGACCAGGCCAGCGCCGCCGGTATGACACCGGCACCCACGGACCGCGGCGATGTGGTCTATTTTGGCCTCTCCGGTTCCAACAGCATCGATGGCCGCCAGAACATCGCCTACTTCGCCGCCTCGCGCGAAGCCTATCTGGAATACGACCTGTCTTCGTTGATCTACCATCTGGCCACGCCCAGGAAGCCCAGCATCGGCCTTCTCACTTCTCTGCCCGTGATGGGCTCGCCGCAAAATCCCCAACCTCTGGCGTCCTATGCGGCACTGGCCCAAGGATACGATGTTGTCCAGATCGCCAACGATTTCACGTCCATTCCGGCCAACATCGACCTACTGGTGATTGCCCACCCGCAAGCAATGTCGCCACCCCAGCTTCTGGCGGTCGATAATTTCGCGCTCAGCGGTCGTCGCATTCTCATCTTCCTCGATCCCTTGTCCGAGCTGGTGCAGCAGGCCAACCCCCAGGCGGCACTCTCGTCCGATCTGGGCCCTTTGATGCATAGCTGGGGCGTGGATTTCCCGTCCAACATGGTGCTGTTGGATCGTGCGGCCGCGCAGCAGGTCGCTGCCGGTAACGATCCGCGCGAGCCTTCCATTGCCTATCCGGTCTGGCTGCATTTGACCGCGCAGAATTTCGATCCCCGCGATCCGGTGACCGCATCCCTGCAGAACCTCAACATGGCATCGACTGGCGAAATCGCGCCGATGCGCGGCGCGACCACCGTGTTCCATACCCTGATCGGCTCGTCCGACCAGGCCAATATGATGGATCGCCAGCAACTGACCGCGCTACGCGATCCCACCCACCTGGTGGACACGATGCGGCCGACCGGCGTGCGCTATGCGTTGGCGGCCCGCATCACCGGTCCGGCCAAGACCGCTTATCCCAATGCGCCCGGCGCGGTCCAGAAAGGCAATGTTCAATTGATGATCGTGGCCGACAGCGATGTCTGGGACGATCGTTTCTGGGTTCGCATCTCCAACCAGATGGGCCGGCCGGTCGCGGAGCCTTTTGCCGACAATGGCGCCTTGATCCTCAATGCCGTGGAAAATCTCACCGGCTCAGACGATCTGATCTCGCTGCGCACCAGGGCTTCCAGCGACCGCCCCTTCACCGTCGTTCAGGGCCTTCGCCAGGCTGCGGAGGTCAAATATCGTGAGACCGAAAATTCCCTCCAGACCAATCTCACCCGGGCGCAGCAGGCTTTGGCGCAGCTACAACGGGGCGCGGGCGGCAACGCCATCGCGCTCAGCCAGAAGCAGAAGGACGAGATCGAACGTATCCGCCGCGGCATGGCGCAGACGCGCAGCCAATTGCGCGACGTACAACGCAATCTGCGATCTGAAGTGGATGCGCTGGGCAGCCGCCTCGCCTTTCTCAATATTTTCGGCGTGCCGATCCTGGTAGTGGCGTTCGCGCTGGTCCTGGGACTGATCCGCCGTGCCCGCCGGCTGCGAAGGGCATCATGATGGATTTCCGCCGCCGCAACCTGATCGTGCTGGGCGCGCTGGCTGCCGCGAGCGTGGCGCTGGCTGGGATGATGCTCACCATCCGCGCCCAGGAAGGCCGCGCGCGCTTTGCGCCAGGCGAATTCCTGCCGGGCTTTGCTGCGCATGTGAAGGACGCCACGCACATTCATATTGTTTCGCGCGACGGGACCTTCGATGTCGATTATCTGCCCGCCAAAGGCAGCTGGGTTCTACCGGCGCGTGGTAACTATCCCGCCGATTTCGAACGCGTGCGCCAGACCCTGATCGGTTTGGCCGCGATGGAAACGGTGGAACCCAAAACCGCGCGGGCCGACTGGCTACCCCTTATTGGGCTGGACGCCCCGCCCAGGGGCAGCGGCGTCGCCATCACCGTCACAGACAAAACCGACAAGACCTTGGCCGCACTGATCGTCGGAAACACCGCTGAACTGGAGAACGCCCAGGGCGCCACGGGATTGTTCGTCCGCCATCCGGGCGACAATCAGAGCTATCTCGCCCGCGCCGTGTTCGGCTTGCGCGGCAATGTCGCCGATTGGCTGGAAACCGGGGTGATGAATATCGATGCGGCACGCATCAACAGCGTCACCATCGCCCCCATCAATGGCGCCCCGTTCACGGTGGCGCGGCCGAACCCGTCGAGCCGCGAATACAAACTTGAGGGCGCAACACCGAAGGGTTTTGCGGCCAACCCCGCGATGGTCAACCTGATCCCGCAACTGATCACCGGCTTTGCGTTCGTCGACGTTCAACCCGCCATCCAGGTGGATTTTTCCAAGGCCGTACACCTGACGGCGCACACATTCGATATGCAAAATGTTCGCATGGAGGCCGTCGCCGTAAAAGACGCCGTCTGGGTCAGGATTTCCGCCCAAGCCGATCCGGGCACACCCACCATGCAGCGCCAGGAGGCGGGCATCATCAATGCGCGCGCCGCCGAATGGGCCTATAAGCTGTCCCCGGACAAGGGGCAGCTTCTGATGACAACGCGCGATGCCTTGGTGACCAAAGCGCAAGCCGGCGGCCTCGAAGGCCTGCCGCCGGGCATGACTTTTGGCGCGCCCAACTGATGGCCGGCGAAGGAGAACCGCTGCGCGGTCTCTGGTACATGCCCGCGCTGGCATCCAGCCTGAAGCCGGGCCAGATGCGCCGCGAAATGCTGCTGGGCGAACCCGTGCTGCTGGGGCGCATGCGTGATGGGCAGGCTTTCGCCATGCGGGATATCTGCCCGCATCGCGGCGTGCCGCTGTCGGCCGGAAAGATCCTCGCCGAAAACACCGTCGAATGTCCCTATCATGGCTGGCGCTTTCGCCGCGACGGCGTCTGCAGCGCGATCCCCTCGCTGGTCGAAGGCCAGGATCTGGATCCCAACAAAATCCGTGTACGGCATTATCCTCTGCGCGAGCAGGATGGGCTGCTCTGGGTCTATGTGGCGGCGAAGAGTGAGCCTCCGGCATCGGAACCGGCGCGTGTGCCGATTTCCGACCCGCATCCGCGCTGGACCGAGATTCAGGAATTTCCCTGTGGCATCGATCATGCGGTGATCGGATTGATGGATCCGGCGCATGGTCCGTATGTCCATGCCCATTGGTGGTGGAAGAAAACACCCAAGGTCAAAGAGAAGCATTATGCGCCCCTGCCCTTTGGGTTCGTGATGACGGCGCACAAGCCGACCAAGCCGGTCTACAGCCTGCTGGGCGACGTCACGACCGAGATTACCTTCGAGCTTCCCTCCACCCGGTTCGAAATCATCAAGGGCCGGTTGTTCGGCAAGCCCTTCACGGTGATCGGCCTGACCGTCTGCACGCCGCGCGACGCCGAGACCACGTCCATCATCCAGGTGTTCTATTGGCCGGGCTGGCTGTCCTTCATCCGGCCATTTTTCATGATCCTGGGCCCGACCTTTATCGCAGACGACCGCAAGATCGTGGAATTGCAACGCGAGGGTCTTCGCTTCTCGCCGAATCTGATGCTGATCCAGGATTCCGACCAACCCGCGATCTGGTACCACCGGGTCAAGAAAGCCTGGGCGGAATCGCTCGAATCCGGGACGGAATTCGTCAATCCTGTGCAGGAACGGACCCTGCGCTGGAAAAGCTGAACACCCCCGACGATTCAGGGGTTGCGAGAGCCGGTCTAACTGTCTAGACGGTCCCCTTAACCTACAACTTGGCCGGCCCCAAAAGCGCGTCTTCGCGCGGGTCCGTCCACGCACGCCCGCACCGGTCAGCAATGCCCGGCAACTGAAGAGACGACATGCCCAAACGCACCGACATTCACACCGTTCTGATCATCGGGGCGGGCCCTATTGTCATTGGCCAGGCCTGCGAGTTCGACTATTCCGGCGCCCAGGCCTGCAAGGCCCTGCGCGAAGAGGGCTACCGAGTGGTGCTGGTGAATTCGAACCCCGCCACCATCATGACCGACCCGGACATGGCGGACGCCACCTATATCGAGCCGATCACCGCCGAGTTCGTTGAAAAGATCATCGCCCGCGAACGGCCCAATGTGCCGGACGGCATGGTCTTCGCCCTGCTGCCCACCATGGGCGGACAGACCGCGCTCAACACCGCTTTATCCTTGCGCAAGATCGGCGCCCTGGAACGCCACAATGTTGAACTGATCGGCGCCACCGCCGATGCCATCGACAAGGCCGAAGACCGCGAGCGTTTCAAGCAGGCCATGATCGCCATCGGCCTGGATGTCCCCAAGGGCATCACCCTGAAAGGCCAGCTGCGTCAGAAAAAGGATACGGCTGGCAACATCGTCTATGACGGCGCCAACAATCCCATGATGGAATTGTCGCCCGAAAGCTTCACCAAGGCGCTGGCGGCGCTGGATCAGGTCGGCCTTCCCACCGTCATCCGCCCCAGCTTCACCATGGGCGGTACCGGCGGCGGCATCGCCTATAACCGCGAGGAATTCTTCGCCATCGTCGAATCCGGCCTCGACGCCTCGCCAACCCGCGAAGTGCTGATCGAGGAATCCGTCCTGGGCTGGAAGGAATTCGAGATGGAGGTGGTCCGAGACAAGGCGGACAACGCCATCATCATCTGTTCCATCGAGAATATCGATCCGATGGGCGTCCACACCGGCGACAGCATCACCCTGGCGCCGATCCTCACGCTCACCGACAAGGAATATCAGCGGATGCGCTCGGCCTCGATCGCCGTGCTGCGCGAGATTGGGGTGGAGACCGGCGGCTCCAACGTCCAATTCGCCGTCAACCCGAAGGACGGGCGGATGGTGGTGATCGAGATGAACCCCCGCGTCTCGCGCTCCTCGGCGCTGGCCTCCAAGGCGACCGGGTTTCCCATCGCCAAGATCGCCGCCAAGCTGGCGATCGGCTACACGCTGGACGAACTGAAGAACGACATCACCAAGGTCACGCCGGCGTCGTTCGAACCCACCATCGATTATGTCGTCACCAAGATTCCGCGCTTCGCGTTCGAGAAATTCCCCGGCGCCGAACCGTTGCTGACCACCGCCATGAAATCGGTGGGCGAAGCGATGGCGATCGGCCGCACCTTCGCCGAATCGATCCAGAAAGCCCTGCGCTCGCTGGAAACCGGCCTTACCGGCTTCGACGAAACACCGTTGTCGGAAGACAAGACCGCCATACGCGCCGCACTGGCGCGGCCAACGCCCGACCGGTTGCTGAACGCGGCCCAGGCGATGCGGCATGGGTTCCCGCTGGACGAGATCCAGAAGATCACCAGCTACGACCCCTGGTTCCTCAGCGAAATCGAAACGATCATCGCCACCGAGGCAGAGATCAAAAAGGGCGGTCTGCCGAAGGATGAAAAGGCGTTGCGCCGCCTCAAGACCATGGGTTTCTCCGATGCCCGGCTGGCGAAATTAAGCGGCCAGAAGGAAGAGGCAATTCGCGCGGCACGTCACGCCCTCAACATCCGGCCCTGTTACAAGCGCATCGATACCTGCGCCGCCGAATTCCAGGCGCTGACCCCTTACATGTATTCGAGCTACGAAATCCCGGTGAACGGCCAGACCGCTTGCGAGGCCAATCCTACCGACAAGAAGAAGATCATCATCCTAGGCGGCGGACCAAACCGCATCGGCCAGGGCATCGAGTTCGACTATTGCTGCTGCCATGCGGCCTTCGCGTTGTCGGAGCGCGGCTACGAAACCATCATGGTGAACTGCAATCCGGAAACCGTCTCCACCGACTATGACACGTCGGACCGGCTCTATTTCGAACCACTCACCGCCGAAGATGTGCTGGAAATCGTCGCCAAGGAACAGGAACGCGGCACTCTGGCCGGGGTGATCGTGCAATTCGGCGGCCAGACCCCGCTCAAGCTCGCCAACATTCTGCGCGATGCGGGCGTGCCCATCCTGGGGACCAGCGCCGACGCCATTGACCTGGCCGAGGACCGCAAGCGTTTCCAGACCCTGCTCAACGAGCTGGGTTTGAAGCAGCCCCGCAATGCCACGGTCATGACCGCGAATGAAGCGGTCAAGGCCGCGGGCGAGATCGGCTATCCGGTGATCCTGCGTCCCTCCTACGTTTTGGGCGGGCGCGGCATGGTGGTGGTGTCGAATGAGGCCCAACTGAAAGAACAGGTCGCCTCCGGAGAACTGTTCCGCATCTCGGGCGACAATCCGGTGCTGATCGACGGCTTCCTCAACCGCGCCACCGAAGTCGATGTCGATGCGATCTGCGATGTCGACAGCGATGTCTTCATTGCCGGCATCATGGAGCATATCGAGGAAGCCGGCGTTCATTCCGGCGACAGTGCCTGCTCCCTGCCGCCCCACACACTCAAGCCCGCCATCATCGCGGAGATCGAGCGCCAGACCAAGGCGATGGCGATCGCGCTGAACGTCCGTGGGCTGATGAATGTGCAATACGCGATCCAGGGCGATGAAATCTATGTGCTGGAAGTCAATCCGCGCGCCAGCCGCACCGTGCCTTTCGTCGCCAAGGCGATCGGCCTACCTGTTGCCGCCATCGCTTCGCGGGTAATGGCGGGCGAAAAGCTGGCCAGCTTCCATCTCAAGCCGCCACGTCCCGACCATATCTCGGTCAAGGAAGCCGTGCTGCCCTTCGCCCGCTTCCCCGGTGTGGACACGATCCTGGGACCGGAAATGCGTTCGACCGGCGAAGTGATGGGGTTGGACGTCACGTTTGCCCGGGCCTTCGCCAAAAGCCAGATCGGCGCCGGTACGCGGTTGCCGATGGGCGGCAGCGTCTTCATTTCGGTCCGCGATGCCGACAAGGATCTAATTGCGGCGCCGGCACGGGATCTGGTGGAGATGGGCTTCTCGCTTATCGCCACCGGCGGCACCGCGCGAACCCTTGCCGCGGCGGGACTGCCCGTCACCAGCATCAACAAGGTTCTGGAAGGGCGCCCCCATGTGGTGGACGCGCTCAAGAACGGCGAAATCCATCTGGTCTTCAACACCACCGACGGGGCGCAGGCATTGGCGGACTCCTCGTCGATTCGGCGGGCCGCCCTTACCTTGAAAGTTCCCTATTACACCACCTTGGCAGGGGCCAAGGCGGCCACTGAGGCCATCGCCGCACTCAAGGGCGACTCCCTTGAAGTCGCCCCCCTGCAGTCTTACAGTTTAGGGGCTGGGTGACACCCCAACTTAGAAGAACCCAGCAGTATCAATGTTTTAGCGCGGCTAGCAGACCCCACTCCGGACCATATCGCCGGATGGAGGGTTCTTTTGGCCCAACGTGACGGGACGTGACGGCAATGGAAAAAATTCCGATGACGGCTTCGGGCTTCAAGGGCCTGGAAGACGAGCTCAACCAACTCAAGAATGTGGATCGCCACGAAATCATCAAGATGATCGCGGAAGCGCGCGCCCATGGCGATCTGTCGGAAAACGCCGAATATCACGCCGCCAAGGAGCGCCAGAGCTTCATCGAAGGGCGTGTGATGGAATTGGAAGATCAGATCGGCCGCGCCGAAGTGATCGACATTTCCAAGCTGGGCGGCAGCAGCATCAAGTTCGGCGCCACCGTTACCCTTGTCGATGAAGACACCGACGAAAAGCGCAGATACCAGATCGTGGGCGATGTGGAATCCGACGCCAAGAAGGGTCGCATATCGCTGTCCTCGCCCATTGCGCGCGCCCTGATCGGCAAGAGCAAAGGTGATTCCGTGGAAGTGGCCGCGCCCGGCGGCGCCAAGTCCTACGAGATCCTCAAGGTCGAGTTCGTTTAAACTGCCCCCTCTCCCTTCGCACGCTCGAGAGCGTGCTACGGGTATCTCCCCCATCAGCGCGCGTTGCGCACATGGGGGAGACGGGCCTCGGCAGGCTGCGCCATTTCTCTGAAGCTCAAATGATCCCGAAGCGTTTGACACGCGCGCGATAATTTTCGTACTCGGGATAGGCAGCGACAAGTACCCGCTCCTCGAAAACCGTGCGCATCACTTGCAGAACGGTCACACCCAGCGCCAGCAAAACCGCCCAGGGCTGTGCGAACTGAATGGCAGTGCCGGCCAGGGTGATGAATTCGACCGCATAGAGCGGATGGCGGGCATGGGCATAAGGACCGCTGGTCACCAATACACGCGCTTCGGGCATGATGGAAAAGGATTTGCCCAGCCGCGCCAGCACGATTGCCGATCCCAGAGCGCCGGCAAATATCAGCGCGGTAGCAGCCACCTGCCAAGGCAGAGATAGCGACACGGGCTTCAACTGCAATATTCCCACCCCCAGAAAGGTACCGGCAAAACCGCATAGTCGCGGCAAGATGCCGGACGAGCGCCGCACCGGTTCGGTGCGCACCATCACCAGATAGATCAGCATAAGACTGAATGCGACGCTGGACAGAAGCGCCAAGAACCGCAAATTCAACAGCAGATTATCCGGTTCGCTGAGAAGCGCCCGCGCGGTCACCACAAGGTTGGGGCGCAGCTTAAACGCGCCGTAGCCGAACCATAAGATCAAGGGCAATCCGGCGGTCAAGTCGTAGAATTTTCCGCGACGAAATCTTTCCAGGTCAATCATTGTTTGGTCGCACAGCCGGACGGAAAACCGCTTCGCGCCCTTCGGACGCTCCGCACTTTTCCTGGCTGATGCTCCCATCGCGCCGCGCCACCAGCGCCACCATCTCAGCGATTTCGATGAATTTCCCGTCTGGCGAAAGCGTGCGCAGCCGGTCGCGCAATTCGGCTTCAAAATCGTCGGTCCGCTCACCCAGTTTTTCGGGTGATGTGGTGGACTGCGAAAAAGCGCGCCCCACGATTTCGTCTTCGCTGATGGGCTTGCGGATGGTCACTGTCATTCCGTCCAGCCTGGTGAACGCGGATTGATAGAGCGAAGTTTCATAGCGACGGTGCCCCAACGCCTTGCGCTCGGCGATATGCGGCTGAGCCGCGCGGCCATACCGGTCGCCCACCTTGCACAGGATCTTGAACCATTCGTTTTCGACCAGCACAGGATGGGCATCGTGAAAGAACGCGACCGCGCCGCCCGGCACGATAACCCGGTCCAGCATGGCAAGCGTAGCCAACCTGTCCATCCAGTGAAAGGCCCGGCCGATACTGACCATCCGGTACGGTCCCATGTCTGGCGTCAGGTCGTATGAACCTCCCCGCCATAGCGAGAGCGGCACGCCGGATGCTTCGGCCGCTTTTTCCGCCGCCGCCAGCATCTCCGGCTCTGGATCTGCAGCCGTGACCGCCATGCCGATTCGGGCGAAAGGCACCGACAACGAACCGGGGCCACAGCCGAGATCCAGCACGGCGTCCCCGGGCGCCAGCTGCAATAGGGCTGCCACGCGCGCAATCAGCCGTTCGGGGTAAGCCAGGCGATAACGCTCATAATAGGGCACTGCGCTCTGGAAACGGCGCGGCTCATAGGGAACGGGTCTGTCCACGGGGCGTTCTCACAGGTTCCATTAGTCTTTGCTTTGCCAGTCAGGGCCTTATACTAAGGCCCGCTGCGTCCTGCCCGGAATATTTATGGCCAATATTGCCCTCGTCGATGACGATAAGAACATTCTTGAATCCGTGAATATGCTGCTGGAGCAGGAAGGCTATCATGTCCGCAGCTTTTCCGATCCCACCGCTGCCCTCACCGCATTGACCACCGCTGTGCCCGATCTGGCCATCCTGGATATCAAGATGCCGCGGATGGACGGGCTGGAATTGCTGCGCCGTCTGCGTCAGAGCGCACCCGATCTGCCGGTGATCTTTCTCACCTCCAAGGACGAAGAGATCGATGAGCTGATGGGATTGAATGCGGGCGCCGACGACTACATCCGCAAACCCTTTTCGCAACGCCTGCTGCTGGAGCGCGTCCGCGCCGTGCTCCGTCGTGCAGATGCCAAGAATGTGCCGCCGGTGCCGGGCGAGCAGAAAAAAGAAGCGCTGGTACGAGGCAAGTTGGCGCTCGATCCGCAGCGCCATGAATGCACCTGGGAGGGCAAGCCGGTGCGCCTCACCGTGACGGAATTCCTGATCCTGCAGGCGCTGGCGCAGCGGCCCGGCTTCGTCAAAAGCCGTGACAGCCTGATGGATGCGGCCTATGACGATCAAGTCTATGTCGACGACCGCACCATCGACAGCCACATCAAGCGGCTGCGCAAGAAATTCAAAGTAGTGGCCGACGATTTCGACGCCATCGAAACGCTCTACGGCGTGGGCTATCGCTACAAGGAGTAAGCGGCCCTGTTTCCGCATTTCTCCGCTCTCACCTGGCGCATTCTCGCCTTCAACGCATTGGCGTTGCTGATCCTCACGGGCGGCGTGATCGGCGTTCAGTCTTCAGGCCGTGGCTTGGTGGAAGAGCGGCTGGCCGGCATTCAGCAACAGGCGGCCATCGTCGCCAACGCCCTGGGCAAATATGCCGTCAACAACAAGACCCAAGCCCTGGACGTAGACTTGGCCGAATCGCTGTTGCGCGAGTTGATCGCGCCGACGCGCCTGCGGGGACGTCTCTATCTTCCCAATGGGCGTCAGGTGGTGGACACGCGGCTGCTGCTGCCACGCAACGTGGTCCAGATAACGCCGCTGCCACCCCTGGATCGTTGGAGCCAGGTCAAGGAATGGGGTCAGCGCATCTATGATGGGGTGATGGGCGTGCGTCCCTTCACGCGCCTGGCGTCCTATGCCGAAGGTGGCGAGGACGGCCGCATCTATCCCGAAGTGAACGACGCCATGACCGGCCAGGCCTCCACGGCCGAGCGGGTGGATTCCCAGAACAGGCTGGTCTTGTCTGTGGCGGTGCCAATTCGAGGCGTACTCCTCATCTACGGCGAACTGTTCGTGACCACCGAAGGCGGCGACATCGACGATATCCTGCGCCAGGAGCGTTTCATCCTATTCGAGGTCTTCCTGGTGGCGTTTGGCGTGATGCTGTTGTCGTCTCTGTATCTGGCCGGCACCATCGCCGAACCGGTGCGCCGGCTGGCCGCGGCGGCCGATCAGGTGCGTTTTGGCCTGGGTGGCCGCGACGCCATCCCCGGCTTTCCGGAGCGCAATGACGAAATCGGCGATCTGGCCGACAGCTTCAAGGAAATGACGGCCGCGCTTTATGACCGCATCGGCGCCATCGAACGCTTTGCCGCCGATGTGGCCCATGAATTGAAAAACCCCCTCACCTCACTGGCGTCGGCGATGGAAATGCTGGTCCGCGCGCCTGACGACGCCTCGCGCCAGAAATTGATGGCCCTGGTTCGCGCCGACGTAAAGCGCATCGACCGATTGATCACCGACATCTCCGATGCATCGCGCTTGGATGCCGAACTTTCGCGCGAAGCCCGCACGGCAATCGATATCTCGCACCTTCTGAAAACCATCGTCGAAATCTACGACGTCACCGATCGCAACCGGGACGTGGTGGTGATCCTGAAGGACGAGATTCCCGTCGGCACAAAAATCATGGGTCACGACGAGCGTCTGGGCCAGGTCTTCCGCAACCTGATCGACAATGCGATTTCCTTTAGCAAGGATGGCGACGAGATCACCATCACCGCGCAATTGCATCACGCCTTTGCCCGCGTGACGGTCGAGGACACCGGTCCTGGTATTCCACCCGACAATCTGGAGTCCATTTTCGAGCGGTTTTATACGGAACGCCCTGGCGAGACTTTCGGCAAGAATTCCGGGCTTGGGCTTTCGATCGCCCGCCAGATCACCCAGAACGCCGGCGGCCGCATCTGGGCGGAAAACCGCCCGCCGCGCGAACCCGGTCAAGCCAGCGGGGGCGCACGGTTCGTGGTTGAACTGCCCGCCATGCCCGTTTGAGCGCCGCAGATGAAAACCGCCAACATTCACGCCAGTTGCGTTGCCATCAATGCGAGAGGCGTATTGATCCTGGGCGATAGCGGCGCAGGCAAATCGGATCTGGCATTGCGCCTGATCGATGGCGGCGCAAAATTGGTTTCCGACGATCGCACTGACCTATATATAGCGCGCGGTAGGCTTTGCGCCCGCGCGCCAAAATCCATAGCCGGATTGATTGAAGTGCGTGGCCTGGGGATCATTGCCATGCCTTTCGTGAAGAACGTGCCTCTCGCCCTTGCAATAAAACTGGGCGCGCCGCCAAAACGTCTGCCCGAAGCGGCTTTCTATGCACCGCCCGCTGCACTGAAAACGGCCAAATCCCTGCCATTCATCATATTGGACGGCGCAATGCCTGGCGCGCCCGCCCGGATTCGCCTCGCTTTGGCGGCCTTTACCAAAGCCTTGTTCCGCGAGGATTTTAACCCCACTTAAGGAAGCCGGAAATAAGCCTTGCCTTGTGAAGCTTCAGGCCTATTTTCCCCTGCTTTCAACGGACGCTTTCATGCTCGGACTTGTTCTCGTCACCCACGGCCGCCTTGCCCAGGAATTCATCGCGGCGATGGAACACATGGTCGGACCCCAGACCAATCTGCGCGCCGTCTGCATCGGTCCGGAAGATGATATCGAACGGCGTCAGCGCGAGATCGCTGCTGCGGCCAGGGCTGTCGACACCGGCCGCGGCGTCGTCATCGCCACCGACATGTTTGGCGGCACGCCTTGCAATCTGGCGCTCACTTTGCTCGACCGCACCAAGATCGAAGTGCTGGCGGGCATGAACCTGCCCAGCCTGATCAAGCTGATCGATATCCGTAACAAGTTGCCGCTGGAACAGGCCGTCAAAGAAGCGATCGATGCGGGCCGCAAATATATGCGCGCCGGTTCTGCCGATCTGGGCGCCCCTGCGTGAACGAGCCGCTTCGGGCTATTGCGAAAATCACCAACAAGCGTGGTCTTCATGCACGCGCCAGCGCCAAGGTTGTTGAAGCTTCGGCGCGGTTTCAATCCGAGATCACCATCGTCAAGGACGGCACGCGGGTCAATGGCCGCTCGATCATGGGCCTGATGATGCTGGCAGCCAGTCTGGGAAGCGAGATCGGCGTCGAGGTTGTCGGTCCCGACGCCGATGCCGCGATGACGGCCATGCTAGCCTTGATCGACGCGAAATTTGGGGAAGAGTGACAGCCGCGAAGCGGCCGTCACTCTTGCCAAGCGCCGACTAGCGCCAGCGTCATGTCGGCGCGCGGCAGGAAGGACAGAATGCGCTTTCGCCACCTGATCGCTTTTCTTTTTCCCCTCTTCGCCTTTGCCCCAGCCGTCGCGGAACCTGTCATCCACGCTAGTCCTGCGCTCTGGCATGTCAAAGGCCCGGAGGGCGAAGTCTATCTGTTGGGCTCGATCCATCTTCTCCCGAAGAATATCGACTGGCATACGGCCGCGATAAAATCCGCCATGGCCAAGGCGACCGTCTTCGTCTTCGAAGTCTCGACGGATGAGGCGGCGCAGGCTCATATCCGCGAACTGGTCGCCGAAATGGGTATGCTGCCGCCCGGACAATCGCTTCGGGCAATGCTGCCCCTCTCCGCGCACGATGATTTCGACGCCGCGATCAAGGCCGCCCATCTTCCGATGGAAATTGTCGACCATGAAAAACCCTGGCTGGTGTCGCTGCAATTGCTGGTGGCGGAAGGAACCGCCCGGCACTATTCCATGGAAGCGGGCGTCGATCATGCCGTGATGGCGGCGGCGGCCAGGACGCACAAGCCGACCCGTTTTTTCGAAACCATCGAGCAGCAATTGCGCCTTCTGGCTGGCAGCGACGACAAATTGCAGATCGAGGAATTCGTTTCCGACCTGAAGGACTATCAGAAAGACGACGACGATCTGGCGCCCATGATCGCGGCTTGGAGCCAGGGCAAAGCGGACAAGCTGGCGGCGCTGATAAACTCCGAGCTGTCGGAACAGCCGGATGTGAAAAAGGCACTCCTCACCGACCGCAACCAGCGTTGGGCATTGCAGATCCAGACCATGCTGCGGGAAAAGCGCATCTTCTTCATCACCGTTGGCGCGGGGCATCTGGCCGGGCCGGACGGCGTGCCGGCGCTGCTGCGGGCGGCCGGATACAAAGTCGAAGGGCCTTAATCTCCCAGCCCGTTGGCCATCGCCAACGGATATGCAGTTTTCTTTATATCCTTCTTGCCCCTGCCCCGCCCCACTGCTATGAGCGGGCCCGCAATCGAGGGAATCTGAGACCATGGCCGCCAACACCGATTACGTCGTCAAGGACATCAGCCTGGCCGAATGGGGCCGCAAGGAACTGGCCATCGCCGAGATCGAGATGCCCGGCCTGATGGCGACCCGCGCCGAATACGGTCCCAAGCAGATCCTGAAGGGCGCCCGCATCGCCGGGTCCCTGCATATGACCATCCAGACCGCCGTCCTGATCGAGACCTTGGCCGCCTTGGGCGCCGACATCCGCTGGGCCTCCTGCAACATCTATTCGACCCAGGACCATGCCGCCGCCGCGATCGCCGCCAAAGGCATTCCGGTGTTCGCAATCAAGGGTGAAAGCCTGGTCGATTACTGGAACTACACCCGCAAGATCCTGGAATGGGGTGACGGCGGCCTGCCCAACATGATCCTGGACGATGGCGGCGACGCCACCATGCTGGTGCATCACGGCCTGCGCGCTGAAAAGGGCGACACCGCTTTCCTCGACAAGCCGGAAAATGAGGAAGAAGAAGTTTTCTATGCGCTGATCAAGACCATCCTCAAGGAAAAGCCAGGCTGGTTCGCAGCCCTCGCTGCCAGCATCAAGGGCGTGTCGGAAGAAACCACCACGGGCGTGCATCGCCTCTATCAGATGGAAAAGGACGGCAAGCTGCTGTTCCCCGCCATCAACGTGAACGACAGCGTCACCAAGTCGAAATTCGACAATCTCTATGGCTGCCGCGAAAGCCTGGTCGACGGCATTCGCCGCGGCACCGACGTGATGATGTCGGGCAAGGTCGCGATGGTGGCGGGCTTCGGCGATGTCGGCAAAGGCTCCGCCGCGTCGCTGCGCCAAGCCGGCTGCCGCGTCATGGTCAGCGAGATCGATCCGATCTGCGCCCTGCAGGCCGCCATGGAAGGCTATGAAGTGGTGACCATGGAGCAGGCCGCGCCCCGCGCCGACATCTTCGTCACCGCCACCGGCAATGTCGATGTGATCACGGTCGATCACATGCGGGCCATGAAGGACCGCGCCATCGTCTGCAATATCGGCCATTTCGACAGCGAAATTCAGGTCGGCGCGACCAAGAATTTCAAATGGCACAACGTCAAGCCGCAGGTGGACGAAATCGAATTCCCCGACGGCAAGCGCATCATCCTTCTGTCGGAAGGTCGCCTGGTCAATTTGGGCAATGCGATGGGCCACCCCTCTTTCGTGATGAGCGCCTCCTTCACCAATCAGACGCTTGCACAGATCGAGCTCTTCACCAATCCGGGCAAGTACCAGAAGAAGGTCTACACCCTGCCCAAGACGCTGGACGAGAAAGTGGCGCGGCTGCATCTGGCCAAGATCGGCGTCAATCTGACCGAGCTGTCGACCAAGCAATCCGATTACATCAGCATTCCGAAGACCGGCCCGTACAAGCCGGATACGTATCGCTATTAGTTGCGGGAAATCGGCCTTCTTTTTCAATGGGCGGCTCCGCCGCCGGGGGCCGGCCCCTACAAGCCGGATAGCTACAGGTACTAAGGGACGCTTGATCTTCACGGAAAGGGCGCGCTACCAGATCGGTATGCGCGCCCTTCTTCTTTGCCTGATCGTGAGCCTGCCGGCACTGTCCGGATGCACCAGCCTGGTTCGTCAGGACGGCGACTTCTTTGAAGCCGCCCGAGTGCCCCCGGACCGGTTCGAGCGAGACGACAATGCCTGCCAGCTGAAGGCAGACACCTATCTCAACTACGATCCCAGGGGCATGGACGGGACGCGGTATCAGCGGAACCGCACCTACAACACGATTTATGGCCGCTGCATGACCGCCCAGGGGTATCGCCCCCGGCCCTACTACAAGAACTGGCTGCCCAGTTAAGAGCCTGCCGATCATCCGGGAATAAAGCCTAGCGGCTTGATCCGACTCGTTGATCGTCGAAAGGCCACAAGCCCCGGGACTGTGGGCCGTATTTAGATTTTCATACTTTATTAACCACAATCCCTATGCCGGATGGCCACCTGCCGGTATCTTGTTGATTCTACAGTGATTCGGCCTTGCAGCGGGTTCGAGGGGACAAGAGGGCATGGGTCCCATTTTGGGACATATCAGGAGCGTCAGTGCGGGGCTTGTCGCGGCCCTGACCATGACGCTGCCTTCCTCCGCGTGGGCGGCCGATCCTGCCGATCTGATCATCGGTCTGGATGGCGGTCGGCTGGTGGTGCTGAGCGCCCTGGCAGCGGGTGCGGTGGCATTGGCGATTGCCGCCTCGCTCTGGGCGCTAGCCGAACAACGAAGCGCCCAGCGTCTGCGCCGCGCCTTGCGGATTACCGGCGCCCGCACCCGCAACGCGGTCGGCGAGCGCGACGCGCTTCTAGGCGCCAGCCGTGAAGCACTTGTGGTGTGGAATCGTGATGGCGCCCGCCCCTTCTCCTATGGCGGCGGCGAGCAGTCCCTGGATGCTTGTCTCAAGGGGCCCGACGCGCTCGCCCTCTCCACCGCGCTAGACGATCTGTCCGATCGTGGCGTCGCATTCCAGCTTCCGGTCAGCGATGCCGCAGGCCACAAACTGGTCGCGCGCGGGCGCGCTGTCGGATCGATGGCGGCGGTCTGGTTGGAAGATGTGGCGGTGGAAGCCGCCACTGCGGATTTTCGCGCCATCCTGGATGCCCTGCCGATTCCGGTCTGGCTCCGCGACAAGGGCCTGGCGCTGAGTTGGGGCAACCATGCCTTCCTGACCGCCACGGGCGCCGCCAACATCGCGGCGGCGCGCGCCGGACAAATCGCACTGGACAAGACCGAGCGCGATCTTGCCGCCTCCGCGCGTTCACAGAATTCGGTTCTGGAAGCCAAGCGTTTCGCCGTGGTGGGCGGTCAGCGCCGCGCCATCACTTTCACTGAAATTCCACTGGGCGATGCCGGCATCATCGGCACGGCGGTCGACGTCACCGACGTGGCAGCAGCAGAAGCCCGGCTGCAACAGCATGTCGATGCCCATGTCGATACATTGGACAAGTTGGCCACCGCGGTGGCGATCTTCAGCAAGGACCAGAAGCTGACCTTCTACAATCGCGCCTTTGCGCGGGTCTGGGGCTTTTCGGAAGATTGGCTGGACCGCCATCCCAGTGATGGGGAAATTCTCGACCGGTTGCGTGAAGCCCGCAAGCTTCCCGAACAGCGCGACTACCAGGCCTGGAAACGCACGCGCCTGGCGCTGTATCAAAACCGCGACCGCACGACGGAAGAGCTGTGGCATATTCCCGGCGGACAGACGATGCGCGTGGTCAGCCAGCCGCATCCATTCGGTGGCCTGACGTTCCTTTATGAAGATGTCAGCGAAAAGCTTACCCTGGAATCCAACTACAACACCCTGATCAAGGTGCAGTCCGCCACCTTGAACACCTTGCAGGAAGGCGTTGCGGTGTTTGGCCCCGACGGGCGGTTGAAGCTGCACAATGCAGCCTTTGCCCATATCTGGAACCTGGGGCCGGAAGAATTGCGCGGCGAACCCCATGCGCGCGCCATCGCGGCGCTCTCGACCGCCAAATTCGGCGACGGCGCGATGTGGGACCGCGTCATCCAGGCAATCATTTCCGAAGCTGGCGTGGCGCGCGATCTGGGTGAAATCGAACGTTCCGACCGCACCATCCTGTCGCTGGGTCTGTCGCCCCTGCCCGACGGCGCCAGCCTGGTGACCTTCGCCGACGTCACCGACCGTTTCCGCATCGAGACCGCGTTGCGCGACCGCAACGATGCGCTGGAAGCCGCGGACCGGCTCAAATCCGATTTCATCAAGCACGTCTCTTACGAGCTGCGCACGCCGCTCAACACCATTCTGGGCTTCGCCGAGCATCTGGCGTCGGGCGTGCCGGGCCTATTGAACGTGCGCCAGGACGAATATGTTGCCGCGATCGTCGAAGGCTCCAACACCCTCAAGGACCTGATCAACGACATACTGGACCTGGCGCTGATCGAATCCGGGGCGCTGCGCCTGGAGCTGGAGCGGATCGATCTTTATGCGCTGCTCTCCGACATCGCCATGCATGCCCGCGACTGGGGCGCGAAAGCAGGACTGACCTTGGAGCTGGATTGCGCGCCCGATGCGGGCCTGTTCCTGGCCGACCAGCGGCGCATGCGCCAGGTGGTGTTCAATCTTTTGTCCAATGCCTTCAAGTTCACACCCCAGGGCGGCGTCATCCGATTGTCCGGGCGCATCGTCGGCGAGGATGTGCAGATCGCGGTCGCCGATAATGGTCCCGGCTTGGCGCGCGATGTGAAAGCCAATGTCTTCGAGCGCTTCTCCGCCCAGAGCCATGCCGGCACCCGCGCCGGCGCAGGCCTGGGTCTGGCCCTGGTCAATCGCTTCCTGGAACTGCATGACGGCTGGGTGGAGATCGAAAGCAACAATGGCACCCTGGTGCGTTGCCACATCCCCCGCCGGATCACCGACAGCGGACGGATCGCGTCCGTATAATCCTAGTGCTGAGACGCCGGCACGCGGACGATCAAGCCATCCATGTCGCTGGTAACGCGCAACTGGCAGGATAGGCGGCTGGTGGGTTCTACGGCCTGCGCGAAGTCCAGCATCGTCTCTTCCATCTCGGACTTGGCAGGCAGCGCCGCCGCCCAGGCCGGATCGACATAGACATGGCAGGTGGCGCAGGCACAGGCGCCACCGCAATCCGCATCGATGCCCGGCACCAGGCTCCGGACCGCGCCCTCCATCACCGACCAGCCGATAGCGATCTCCA
The DNA here is from genome assembly GCA_040389405.1 of Pseudomonadota bacterium. Taxonomy (GTDB): domain Bacteria; phylum Pseudomonadota; class Alphaproteobacteria; order Micropepsales; family Micropepsaceae; genus Rhizomicrobium. Next base: position 99,694 of record JAZJZY010000005.1, read on the forward strand.
CCGTCTGTTCGGTGTCGTCGGGCTGGATGAAGGTGATCTTGGGCATGGCTTAGGCCATTTGCTTCATGGAGATCGAAAGATCGGCCAACTTGTTCGGCGCAACCACGGCCCCGTCGGCGATCAATTTCCGCCCGGTCAAATATTCCGGCGCGGCGTTGACCGCCTCCACCGCAGCCACCGCGCCGTCGCGCAGATGGAAAACGGCGAATTTGCGGGAGGCCGGATCGCCTCTCAGCACCGTCTGGTCGGTGGGCCGCGCCAGCCCGGCGATCTGGAGTTTCAGGTCGTACTGGTCCGACCAGAACCAGGGCACTTCGCTGTAGGTCTTCGGGCGGCCCAGCATGGCCAGAGCCGCATGCTTGGCCTGGTCGATGGCGTTCTGAACGCATTCCAGCCGGATCTCCACGCCCTCTCGGCCATGGTGGCGGGTGCAATCACCGGCTGCGAAAACGGACGGATCGGCGGTCATGGCATTGCGATCGACAATGATACCGTTCTGGCAAGGCAGCCCGGATTCGCGTGCCAACATGTCGTTCGGAACCACCCCGATGCCCACCAGAACAAGGTCGGCCGGATGGGCAACGCCACCCGCACGAACGGCCTCGATTTTTTCTTTTCCTTCAAAAGCTTCGACGCTTGTGTTGAGATTTAACTTCACACCCGCGGCGGCATGTTCGTCTGCGAAAAATGTGGAAACCGGCTTGGAAACTGCGCGGGCCATCAACCGGTCGGCGGTCTCGAACACGGTCACGTCCAGTCCCCGCTTGGCACCGACGGCTGCAACTTCCAGCCCGATATACCCGCCGCCCACAATGGCGATGCGGGCACCCGCCTTGAACACATCCTGCAGGCCGTCCACGTCGGCGATGTCGCGCAGGTGATGAACCCCCGGCAGCTCCGCCCCGGAGCAAGACAGCTTGCGGACCCGGGTACCGGTCGCCAGCAGCAGCTTGTCGTAGGGCAAAGTCCGGCCGTCGCTCAGCGCCACTTTCTTGGCAGCCCGATCAATCGACACAACACTGGTATTCAGGATCAGTTCGCACCCCCCCTCGCGGTAGAAGACATCGGGTTTCAGGAACAGGCGCTCGCGGGCGAAAGTGCCCAGCAGGTACGCTTTGGACAGCGGCGGACGTTGGTAAGGCGGATAGGCCTCGTCGCCGACCATGGTAATGGCGCCAGCATAGCCCTCGGTACGAAGGCTCTGGACCACCTGCACGCCCGCCTGGCCTGCACCGATAATGACAATTTGTTCCGGCATGATTTTTCCGCGAGATCCGGCCGGGGGCTAGCATGGGGATTGGGCACGCGCAAACACCCCCAACCCCGTTGCGGGCCGCCGTTGAGACCAGGGGCGGACGCGGGCTAGAACACGGCATGACGGATGGATTTCGTATGACGGTGGCGCTGCCGGACCTGGCGGCGACGGCGGCCCTGGGCGCCGCGATTGCCGGCCAGCTGACGGTCGGCGATGCCGTGCTGCTCCAAGGCGATCTGGGTAGCGGCAAGACCACCCTGGCGCGCGCCATCCTCACCGCCCTGGGCGTGGACGAGACCGTACCCAGCCCCACCTTCACGTTGGTGCAGAGCTATGAGACGTCCGGCGTCCCGGTCAGCCATTATGACCTGTATCGCCTGAAGCATGCCTCCGAGATGGATGAACTGGGATTGGAAGAAGCTCTGGACGACGGCGCCGCCCTGATCGAATGGCCGGAACGGGCACAAGACCGCCTGCCTGCCGATGCGCTCAGCGTGCATCTTCTGGCGGACCCCGAGCGCCGCGCGACCTTGGCGGGACCGGCTCGCTGGCGCGGCCTGGAAGCCGCTTATGTCTGATCGCCAGGAATTCCTCCGTGCCGCCGGTTGGGGCGATGCGCAAATCGCGCCTTTGCCCGGGGACGCATCGACCCGCCACTATGCCCGTCTCATCCACAATGGCCGCCGTGCCATGCTGATGGATCAGCCACAGGCCGCCGAAGCAGCGATCGCTGCACCCGATGCCGACGAAACGACCCGGCGCGCGCTTGGCTACAACGCCGTGGCCCGCCTGGCCGGCGCCGACTGCCGGCGCTTTTCGGCCGTGGCGGATTTCTTGCGTGCACGCGGATTGGCGGCGCCCGCGATCCATGCCGCCGACTACCCGCGCGGCTGGCTGGTGCTGGAGGATCTGGGCGATGCTCTCTTTTCCGATGTGCTGGCCCAAGGCGGCTCGGAAGAAGAACTGTACAAGGCGGCTGTGGAAATCCTGGCGCGGCTCCATCAGGAAACGGCGCCCGCATTTCTCGCATCAGATCTTCCCCTATTCGCTTATGACGATATCGCCTTGATCGCCGAAACTGATCTGATGCTGGAATGGTTTTTTCCCCTGGCACTGGGCCGCAAGGCCAGCGACACGGAATACCGGGAGCACCGGGCCCTGTGGCGCAAGGGACTGGACGCAGTCGCGGGCAGCGAGCCGGTTTTCGTCCATCGCGATTATCACGCCCAGAACCTGTTATGGCTGCCGGAGCGCGAAGGACTGGCCAGGGTCGGGCTGATCGATTTTCAGGACGCCGTGGCCGGAAGCCGGGCCTACGACCTGATCTCGCTCACCGAGGATGCCCGCCGCGATGTGTCACCGGAACTGGGCGAGATCGCCACTGCACATTATCTGGCGGCAATGCGCGCCCAGGGCACGCCGCTTGACGAAGTTCATTTCCGCGCCGAGATGGCGGTGATGGCGGCGCAGCGCAACGCAAAGATCGTGGGGATATTCGCGCGGCTCTATGCCCGCGACGGCAAGCGGCGCTATCTGTCCTATCTGCCGCGCGTCTGGACGTATCTGGAGCGCGACCTCAGCCATCCGCTGCTGGCCGATCTGCGCGCCTGGTATGACCGCCTCATTCCCATTACACGGCGCACTTTGCCGGAACTGGAGTCCGCGTGATCCGCCGCGCCATGATCATGGCCGCGGGGTTGGGCACGCGCATGCGGCCGCTCACCGACGACCGGCCCAAGCCACTGATCACCGTGCGCGGCAAGCCGCTGATCGATCATGCGCTCGATCGCCTGGTGGCCGCGGGCGTTGAGCTGGCAGTGGTCAATCTGCACTACAAAGCCGATATGCTGCGCGCTCATCTGGACAAGCGGCGCGATATTGAAATCCGTTATTCGGCGGAAGACGACGCCTTGCTCGACACCGGCGGCGGTGTGATCAAGGCCCTGCCCCATTTCCAGAACGAGCCTTTCTTCATTCTCAACTCGGACTCCATTTGGGTCGAAGGCTATAGCGCGGCGCTGCCCACCATGGCGCGTCTATGGGACGAAAGCCGGATGGACGCGCTGCTGCTGCTGGCCGCGATGGTATCGGCGTTGGGATATGAAGGCTGGCGCGGCGATTTTCGCCTGTCCACAACCGGCCATGTCAGCCGCGTGCCGGACCGAGTGATTTCGCCATTCGCGTTTCCCGGCGTCCAGCTGGTGCATCCGCGCCTGTTCGCCGATCCGCCCGCACCCGCTTTTTCCACCAATGTGATGTGGAACCGCGCCATCGCAAAGGAACGGCTTTTCGGCACGCGGCTGGACGGTGTCTGGCTGCATGTCGGCAGCCCCGAGGCGCGCGACGATGCCGAGGCATTTCTGGCCCGGCTGGGGCGGGCGTGAGCGGCATCTTCACGATCCCGGCCAGCGCGCCCTTCGGCGAGACTTTGGCGCGCGGGCTGATCGAGCGGGTGGAAAAAAGCCCCTTCGCCCTTTCCGAAGTCACCATCTATCTGCCCACCCGGCGCGCCGCGCGCAGCTTCGGCGAGGCTTTTGCCAAAGTGCTGGGCGGGGCGGCGCTGCTGCCGCAATTCCGCGCGCTGGGTGACAGCGACGAAGACGATTTCCAGTTCGACACCGTGAACGAAGGGCTAGACCTGCCACCCGCGATCTCCTCGATCCGCCGCCAGTTGCTGTTGGCGTTCATGATCCAGAAAAAAAGCACCAGTCTGGGCGAGATCATGAATTTCTCCCAGGCGGCGGCGCTGGCGGAAAGCCTGGCAAAGGTGATGGACGATGCCGAGCGCCAGGGCGCCGATCTTGCACGGCTGGAAGAGCTTGCCCCGCAATCGCTGGCGGCGCATTGGGAAGATGTCACCCGCTTTCTGATCCTGATCCGGGACAATTGGCCCGCGCTTCTGGCAGACGATGGCGTGATCAACCCGGCGGACCGGCGCAATCGCGCATTATCGCAGTTGACCGACCGGCTGGAGCAACATCCGCCGTCCGGCATGGTAATCGCGGCCGGTTCGACCGGCTCCATTCCCGCCACTGCCAGATTGCTGGGCGTGATCGCGCACCTGCCGCAAGGCGCATTGATATTACCCGGGCTTGATCGCGCATTGGATGAAAGAAGCTGGCGCAATCTCGATCCGGGTCATCCGCAATATGGCCTTCAGCAATTGCTGGCCTCCATCGGCACGCCGCGTGGCGATGTGAAGGACTGGCACGACGCTTGCCCCAATCCCGCGCGCGAAAATCTGCTGCGCGAAAGCCTGCGTCCGGCCCCTACCACCGATGCCTGGCGCGCGCTCGCGGATGCCGGCGGCGGCGATATCGCGCACGGCCTTAACGGTGTCACGCTGGTCACTGCGGCCGATCCGGCACAGGAAGCATTGGTGATCGCGCTCGCCTTGCGCGAAACCTTGGAGCAGGAAGGCCGGACCGCGGCGCTCATCACGCCCGACCGGACCTTGGCGCGGCGCGTGGCGGCAGAGTTGGGGCGCTGGCAAATCGCGATCGACGATTCCGCCGGGCGCCCCCTGGCCCATACCAGCGCTGGCGCGTTCCTATGCCTGTTGGCGGAAGCAGCCGAGACGCAATTCGCACCGGTGCCGCTGCTGGCACTTTTGAAACATCCCTTCGCTACCATCGGCGGCGATCCTGCATCGTTCCGCGACCATGCGCGCATGCTGGATCGGTTGGCTTTGCGCGGCCCCCGCGCCGATGCCGGTCTTGCCGGTATCGCAAAAGCCATTGCGGGCGCGATTGCGCAAACGCGCAACCCTGGCGACGCCAAGGCTTGCACAGCCCTTGCCGGTTGGTGGGCAAACGTGTCCGCGATCCTGTCGCCGCTGGAAGCAGCTTTCGCGAAATCCGAAATTTCCCTGGAAGATCTTCTCGCCGTCCACCTTGAGGCCGCGGAACGGCTTTCCTGCGCCGAGGCGCAAGATTGTCCGGTCTGGCGCGATGCGGATGGTGAAGCGGCTTCTTTGTTTTTCCAGGCATTCCGCGATGGCGCGACAGGGCTGCCGCCCCTCGAACCGCGCGCCTATCCCAGCTTGCTGCATGCCCTGACAATGAAAACGCCTGTGCGTCCGCGTTTCAATCGCCATCGCGCCATCGCCATTCTGGGTCCACTGGAAGCGCGCTTGCAAAACTTCGATCTCACGATCTTGGGCGGCTTGAATGAAAGCACCTGGCCGCAAACCGCACCGGCCGATCCATGGTTCTCGCGGCCGATGCGCGAAACATTGGGACTGGAGCAACCCGAACGGGTCATCGGATTGGCGGCGCATGATTTCGCCGGGTTGGCGGCAGGCGGTGACGTATTGCTGACCCGCGCTGCCAAGGTCGAAGGCGCGCCCGCCATCGCATCGCGCTGGCTACAGCGGCTGACGCAACTGACCGGCGGCCTTGGCCTGGAAATTTCCAGCGGTCTCTATGCTGAACGCGCGCGCCAGCTCTGCGATGTCCGTCCCGCCGCGCCCATCCAGCGGCCCGCGCCCAGACCACCTGTCGAGACGCGCCCCCGAAAATTGTCCGTTACCGAAATCGAAACCTGGCTGCGCGATCCTTATGCGATATATGCCCGCCATGTGTTGAAGCTGAGGCCGCTCGATCCGCTGGACGCCCCCGTTGGTCCCATGGAACGCGGCACGGCGCTGCATCGCGCTTTGGAATTGTACAAGGCGCGCTTTCCCGGCACACCGCCAGACGATGCCGTGGCGCAGCTGATGGCAATGGCGGATGGTGTGTTCGCGGAACTCGCCATTCCCAGGTCCGCTTTGTCGGTGTGGCGTCCGCGCTTTCAGAACGCCGCGCGATGGTTTGCCGACCTGGAACGCGAGCGGGCCGACGGCATCGCGCGCAGCGTGTTGGAAATCCGTGGCACGCGTGTGTTCGCAGCCCCCGGCGGCGACTTCACTTTGAGCGGCGTCGCGGATCGCATCGATCTCCTCAATGACGGCAATGCCGCAATCCTGGACTACAAAACGGGCCGCCCGCCCAGCCAACCGCAGGTCCGCGAATTGCTGGCGCCGCAATTGCCGCTGGAAGGCGCCATCCTGGCGGAAGGTGGCTTTCCGGGCCTCGGCAAGCTGGCGGTTGAAGAACTGCTGTATCTGCACATTTCGGGAAGCGCCGAAGGCGGCAAGGTGCAATCCATTCCCGATGTGCCGGATCTGATAGCCAAAGCCGTGGCGCAACTGGCGGCGCGCATCGCCCGCTTCGACGATCCCGCCACGCCCTATCATTCGCACGTGCGTCCGTTCAGCACGACCTCGGAAGGCGATTACGACCATCTGGCGCGGGTGCGCGAATGGTCGGTCTCCGGCGCGGAGGATGCATGAGCAGCAACCTCGCATCCGATCCGTCCCTGTCGGCCTGGGTGGCGGCAAATGCCGGCGCGGGCAAGACCTACACGCTCGCCAATCGCGTGGCGCGGCTTTTGCTGGCGGATGCAAAGCCGGAAAAAATTCTCTGCCTTACATTCACCAAAGCCGCCGCCGCCGAAATGCAGCACCGACTGTTCCGGCAACTTGGCGAATGGGCGATGCTGCCCGATGACAGTTTGGCAGAAAATATCCGCGCCATCGGGGCCGAGCCGGACGATCTGCCCAAGGCGCGGCGCCTGTTCGCACAAGCGTTGGAAACGCCCGGCGGCCTGAAGGTTCTGACCTTGCACGCTTTCTGTCAGATCGTGCTGGCACGCTTTCCCATCGAGGCGGGCGTATCACCGGGCTTCGATGTTCTAGATGATGCGTCCGCCCGCGCGCTGATCGCCGAGGCCCGGCAAATCGTGCTGGAACGCGCGGGAGACGGCGAGCCGCGCTTGCACGACGCCGTCGCGCGGCTAGCGACGGAGGTGGGCGAAGCGCGGTTGGGCGATATCCTGCATGCGGCGCTGGGCAACGACCGGCGCAAGATGGACCGCTTCTTCGACGCCCTGGATGGCGGGGACTTTGAAGACGCAATCTGGCAGGCGCATGGCGCGGAACGCGGCGCGGACGTGGCACAGGATTTCTGCGCCGCGATGCGCAAAGAGGTTGATCAGCTGCGCGCCGTGCGCGGTTGGTTGCATGGCGGCGGCAAGCTCGATGCCGAAGCTGGAATCAAACTGGCGAAAATTCTCGCGCTGGATTTCGCACCCGGCAGTTTCGTGCTGTTTCGCGATTGGCTGATGACCAGGGATGGCGCGCCGCGTAAAAAGCTTGCGGCAAAAGCCCTGGCGGATGCGCGGCCCGATCTCATCGCCTATTTGAGCGACCTGCAGGACCGCTTCTGTCGCGCCGACGATCGTCAGCGCGCGGCGCGGGCGGCGCAACTTGCCGAAGCAGCCCTCATTCTCATCGACGCCATGCGCCGGGAATACACAGCCGCCAAGGCGAGACGCGCGGTACTGGATTACGACGATTTGATCATAAAGACCCTGGCCCTGCTGGAGCGGGGCAATGCCGCACAGTGGGTGCTCTACAAACTTGACAATGGCATCGACCATATTCTGATCGACGAGGCCCAGGACACCAGTCCGGAGCAATGGGCGATCGTGCGCAAATTGACGGAGGAATTTTTCGCGGGCACGGGACGTGACCGGAAACTGGCCCGCACGATCTTCGCGGTGGGCGACGAGAAACAATCCATTTTCAGCTTCCAGGGCGCGGATCCCACACAGTTCGACATCAACCGGAATTATTTCGAGCAGCTTGCGGCCCAGGCCGAGCAACCTTTCGTGGACCAGCCGCTGGTCACCTCGCGCCGCTCGGCACCGGAAGTCCTGCAATTTGTGGACCACGTTTTCTTCGATCCTGCGGCGCGCGCCGGCCTCACCTCGCGCGATCAGGCGATCACCCACCTTGCCCATCGCGCCGAGGCGAAAGGCGGGATCGAATTCTGGACCGCGCTGGTCCCGCCCCCGGCGGTAACGGTGGATCCCTACTTGCCGGTCGATGCGGTCCAGCCCGACAGTCCGATCGTCATTCTGGCCCAGCGCATCGCCGACCAGATCCGTTCATGGCTGGATTCCGGCGCGACCCTGGCGGGTCACGAAAAACCGATCGCGCCCGGTGACATCATGATCCTTTTGCCGCGCCGCGAGCCGTTCGGTGGGGAAGTCATCCGGCAATTGAAGCTGCGCCGCATTCCGGTGGCGGGCGCCGACCGCATCACGCTGACCGAACAGATCGCCGTGATGGACCTGATGGCGCTGGGTGGTTTCGTCCTCCAGCGGGAGGACGATCTCAATCTGGCAACCTTGCTGCGTTCGCCATTGTGCAATGTCAGTGAGGAGGACCTCTTCACGCTCTGCCACGGACGCACCGGCACGGTCTGGCAATCGCTGTCGGAACAGAAAAACCAGGCGCGCTTCGAAGCGGCCCATGTTTTCTTGTCCGAGATGCTGGCGCGTGCCGATTATGCCCCACCATTCGAATTCTACAGCCATGCCCTGACGGCACGGGACAAGAAACGCGACCTCATCGCCCGGCTCGGGCCGGAATCTACCGACGCAATCGAGGAATTCCTGTCCCTCACACTTGCCTATGAGCGCATCCATACGCCATCCCTCGAAGGATTTCTGGACTGGGTGGCGCGCGGCAATACCGAGATCAAGCGCGACATGGAGCGCGGCCGCAATGAAGTGCGGGTGATGACGGTGCATGGCGCCAAGGGCCTTGAAGCCGATATCGTCATCCTGCCCGACACCACGGCCCTGCCCGATCCGCCGTCGCGCAAGGGACACCTGCTCTATGGCGAAACCGGCGTGCTGTTTCCCCTGGCCGAAGGCGAAGCGCCCGAAAGCGTCAAGGCGGCCAAGCGTGCCGAAGAAGACCAGACGCTGCGCGAACATCGCCGTCTGCTCTATGTCGCCCTCACCCGCGCCCGCGACAGACTCTATGTCTGCGGCTTCGAGAATCGCCGCGGCGTGCGGGATGGGTCCTGGTATGCGCTGGCGCGGGCAGCCGCCGAAGCGCTGGGCCGGCCGATTACTCGCCATGGCGAAGCCGCATCTGCGTTCGGGCATGTCGAGGATGAGATGCGCGCCGCGGAATCCATCCCAGCCGTAACCGCTGAGCCGTTGCCGGGATGGATGACACGCCCGGCACCATCCGAACATGTCTCGCCCAGGCTGATCCGTCCCTCCGATGCGCTCGAGATGCCGGAGCAGACATCGCTCTCTCCGTTGCGCGCCGGGCCGGATCGTTTCAAGCGCGGCAATGTGGTGCATGCCCTGCTGGCGCGCCTGCCCGAAATCACCATCAGCACGCGTCGTGCGCAGGCGATCAAATACGCCAACGCGCAGGGCTTCGATGCCGACGCAGCTGCCGCACTGGCGGATGAAACGCTCCGTCTACTGAATGATCCGCAATTTGCGCCGGTATTCGCGCCTTCGAGCCGCGCTGAAGTCGCCTTCCTAGCGGCACTGCCCGAGCTGGGCCCTGGCGCACAGGTCAATGGCCGGGTCGACAGGCTGGCGGTTACGGACACGGAAGTTTTGATCCTGGACTTCAAGACCAACCGCCCGCCACCTTCCCGCGAAGATGATGTCAGTCCCATTTACCTTGCCCAGATGGCGCTCTACCGCGCCGCCGCGACCCGGATATTCCCGGACCGGCGAATCGTCTGTGGCCTAATTTGGACCGATGGGCCCTCTCTGATGCGGCTTTCGGACCCCCTTCTGGACCGCCAAATGGACCAGATTCGGCGACGGCTTGACCCCGAGGGGGCGCATTCCTAGATAAAGAGGCGAGTTAAAGGATAGCACCCTATGCCCATCAAAGTTTCGGATGCCTCGTTTCAGGCCGATGTTCTGGACGCCACCAAGCCGGTTCTGGTGGACTTTTGGGCTGAATGGTGCGGCCCCTGCCGTATGATCGCCCCGGCATTGGATGAATTGTCCACAGAGCTGGGCGACAAGGTCACCATCGCCAAGATCAATATCGACGAAAACCCGCATGTGCCCACCAAGTATGGCGTGCGCGGCATCCCCACCATGATGATCTTCTCGCAAGGCCAGGTTGCAGCCACCAAGGTTGGCGCGCTGCCGAAATCAAAGATCAAGGAATGGATTGAATCCTCGATCTGATTCTTAATAGGTCGCGCGGCCGAACGGCGAACCGCAGGTCACTTCGCCTGGCCGCGCTCCTGTTGGCGCGCTGCCCAAGTCCAAGATCAAAGAATGGATCGAATCCTCGATCTGATCGCCTCGCGGTCATAGCTGCTTCTGCGATTTCGCGGGTGACGCCGTGGAAAACCGCCGATACGATGGTTTCCTGTGAAACATCATTTCGGGGGTTTTCATGCGGCGTTCTGTTCTGTTGGGCTTGGCCGGCATTCTTCTCACCGGCGCGGCGTTCGCGCAGACCACCTCCAATGATTATGCCAGCCTGACCTCACGGTTCGACGCGTCGATCAATCCGCGTGAACTCGATGGCTGGATGAAACTGCTGGCGGCTGAGCCCAATCATGTCGGCTCGCCTCATAACAAGGCCAACGCCGATTGGATCTTGAAGCAGTTCCAGAGTTTCGGCTGGGACGCCCATATCGAAACTTATCAGGTGCTCTATCCCACGCCGATCAGTGAGGCGCTGGAGATGCACAACCTCAACGGCAAACCCTGGAAGGCGACGTTGCAGGAGCGCCCCATTCCGGGCGACAGCTCTGCCACCGCCAAAGACAAAGCCCTGCCCGCCTATCTGGCGTTTCAGGGCGACGGCGACGTCACCGCACCGCTGGTCTATGTCAATTACGGCAATATCGACGATTACAAGCGCCTCGAGCAGCTGGGCATTTCGGTCAAGGGCAAGATCGTCATCACCCGCTATGGCCAGGGTTGGCGCGGATTAAAGGTCAAGCTGGCGCAGGACCATGGCGCGGTCGGCGCCCTGATCTATTCCGATCCCGCCGATGACGGCTATTCGGTGGACGGCGTTTATCCCAAAGGCTCGATGCGTCCGTCGCAAGGCTTTCAGCGCGGTTCGGTCGCGGACATGACGGTCTATCCCGGCGATCCCTTGACACCCGGCATCGCCGCCAAGGAAGGCGCCAAGCGCCTGACGCGCGAGACCTCGCCCTCGCTTCTCAAAATTCCCGCGCTGCCGATCTCTTATGGCGATGCGCAGGTGATGCTGGGCGCGATGGACGGCGTGGTGGCGCCGGACAATTGGCGCGGACATCTGGGCATCACCTATCGCGTCACTGGAAAAGTGCCGGTGCATCTGATGGTGAAGTCGGAATGGAGCCTGAAGACAATCTATGACGTGATAGCAACCCTCAAAGGTTCGCAATATCCCGACCAATGGGTGATCCGCGGCAATCATCATGATGGCTGGGTGTTCGGCGCCAGCGACCCCCTATCGGGTCAGACCGCATTGCTGGCCGAGGCCAAAGCAATGGGCCAGTTGGTCAAGGCCGGCTGGAAGCCCAAGCGCACCATCGTCTACACCAGCTGGGACGCGGAAGAGCCGATGCTGCTGGGCTCCACAGAATGGGCGGAAGATCACGCCGACGAACTGAAGCAAAAGGCCATCGTCTATATCAACAGCGACGGCAATGGCCGCGGCATCCTCAATGTGGGCGGCAGCGAGGATCTGTCGAAATTCGTCAGCGAGACATTGGCGGGACTGGTCGATCCGGAAACCGGCCAATCGGTGGATGCCCGCCGCCGCGCCAAATTGCGCATGGCCGGACCGATGGCGGACGAGCATGACCGCGCCATGGGCCGCCAGGCAGCCGATGCCTCCAAGAACATGCCGCTGGAACCGCTGGGTTCTGGTTCGGATTATTCCGCCTATCTCCAGCATCTGGGCTTGGCGACGTTGGATTACGGCTATGGCGGCGAAGGCCGTTCCACCGGCGTCTATCACTCCCGCTATGACACCTATGAGCATCACAGCAAGTTCGTCGATCCGGGCTTTGTCTATGACGCGCTGTTAGCCAAGACGGTGGGCCGGGCGGTGATCAAGGCCGCCGATACCGATCTGCCGATCCAGCAGGCTTCCGACTTCGCCGATGCTGTCGGCCAATATGTGGGCGAAGTGAAACGCCTGGCGGATACGCGGCGCACCGGGGCAGAAACCCAGAAGAAGATGCTGGCGGATAATGTCTATGCCCTGGCCGCCGATCCCACCAAGCCGCACGCCAATCCCACGGCGCTGCAAGAGGTGCCGAAATTCGATTTCGCACCGCTCGATCAAGCGGAAGCGAAGTTGAAGGCCAGCGCCAAGGCCTATGATGATGCTTTGACCGCCAATGGCGCCCGCCTTTCCGCCGCGGACCGCGCGCGGCTGCAGGGCCTGATGCAATCGATCGGCCAGACCCTGCTGCTGGAAAAAGGTCTGCCCTTCCGCGACTGGTACAAGAACTCGATCTATGCGCCGGGCCGCTTCACGGGCTATGGCGCAAAGACCCTGCCGGGTGTGCGCGAGGCGATCGAAGAAGAGCGTTGGAGCGACGCCACTCAGTATATCGGGCTGACGGCAGGGACCCTCAACGCCTACAGCGCGCGGCTGGACGAAGCGACGGCGGTCTTGAAACATTAAGCTGGTCGCGCGGCCGGACGAAAAACCGCCAGAACACTTTTTCTGGCCGCGCTCCTAGCTGTTCTCTCTGAGGACATAGCCGGCCAGGTAAAGCGAGCCGCAGATGAGGATTCGCGGTGGCGGTTCCTTGGGGTGGGCGCGTGCCCAGGCGCCCACTTGCAGCATCGCGTCTTCCAGATCTTCGGCCGGCGCCGCGTCCAAACTGGCGGCGCGCGCGGCGTCGTAGAGAGCGCCTGCCCCCAGGCTGGCCGCTTCGCCGGGGATAGAAACCGTCACAACATGTCGCGCCAAGCCTTTGAATGCACCCAGAAAACCTTCCGCGTCCTTGGTCCGGAGCATGGCGCAGATCAGATAGAGCGGCCTGTCAACTTTCTCGTCCAGATCGGCGATGGCTCGGCTGACGGCGGCGGCGCAATGGGGATTGTGGCCGCCATCCAGCCAGATCTCCGCACCGTCCGGTGCTTCGCCAACCAGCGGACCATGGGAAATATGTTGCAGTCGGCCCGGCCAGTCCACCGTCCGCACACCCTTCTCCACAGCGGCGTCGGCGCCCCAGTTCAGCTTCTGTCCGTCGCGCATGGCATGACGCAAGCCGGCAATGGCAACGGCGGCATTATCGATCTGGTGGCGGCCGATCAAACGGGGCAGCGGCAGATCAAGCAGCCCCATCTCATCCTCATAAACCATGCGGCCATGCTCCTGGCGGCCGAAGAAATCCTGACCGAAAACGAAAGCGGGGGCGCTGACCTTGTCGGCACGGCGCAGGATCACTTCGCGGGCGATTTCGTCCTGCGGACCGATCACAACCGGAATGCCGGGCTTGATGATCCCAGCCTTCTCCCCCGCGATGGTGGCGATGTCGTCGCCGAGAAACTCGATGTGATCCAGGCCCACCGGCTGCACGATGGTCATGGCGGGCCTGGGCACCACATTGGTGGCGTCATATGTGCCGCCCAGTCCCACTTCCAGCACCAGTGCGTCGGCCGGGTGACGAGAAAAGGCCAGGAACATGGCAGCGCCCGTGATTTCAAAGAAAGTGATGGGCTTGCCGTCATTGACGCGCTCCACCTCTTCCAGCACCGCGCAAAGCTCATCCTCGGAAATCAATTCGCCGGCGATCCGGATGCGTTCATGGAAGCGCACCAGATGCGGCGAGATGTGCATGTGAACCTTAAGGCCCTGCGCCTCCAGCATCGCGCGGGAAAAGGCGCAGGCCGACCCCTTGCCGTTGGTGCCCGCGATATGGATCACCGGCGGCAGCTTGAGCTGCGGATTGCCCAGCGCGCCCAGCAACCGCAGCATGCGGTCCAGTACCAAATCGATTTTCTTGGGATGCAATGCCAGCAGCCGGTCGAGGATCGCCGAGCTGCGCGGCGATTCAAATCCGCTGCGCAGTGCTGGGATCATTGCGCGGCGACCGCGCTTCCGTTGCCGTTGAGGGTGGGCGGCGGCAAGGTCCGGGCCTTGGGGCGCGGCTTTTTCAAAAGCATATGCAGAATGCGTGACAAGGTGGCGCGCATTTCGGCGCGCGGCAGCACCATGTCCAGCATGCCATGGGCCAGAAGATATTCGGCCCGCTGGAAACCTTCGGGCAGCTTTTCGCGAATGGTCTGGGCAATGACGCGCGCGCCGGCAAAGCCGATCTGCGCGCCCGGTTCTGCAATGTGGATATCCCCCAGCATGGCGTAGGAGGCCGAAACCCCGCCGAAAGTGGGATCGGTGAAGACCACAATGTAAGGCAGGCCCGCTTCCTTCAGCATCTGCACCGCAATGATGGTGCGGGGCATCTGCATCAAGGACAGCATGCTTTCCTGCATGCGCGCGCCACCGGATGAAACATAAAGGATGAAAGCGCGCTTTTCGGCGATCGCCGCTTCGGCCGCCCGCACGAAAGCCTCGCCCACCGCCATACCAAGCGAACCGCCCAGAAAATCGAACGCCTGCACCGCGATCATCACCGGCAAGCCGTCGATGGTGCCGCGCGCGGCGCTGAAGGCTTCGGGACGCGCCGTCTTGGTCTTGGCGGCTTTCATTTCGTCGGCATAGCGCTTCTCCGCCTTGAAGCGCAGCGGATCGCTGACGACCTGGGGCGGCGGCAATTCGGCATAGGAATTGGCGTCGAACGTAAAAGCGAACCGTTCCGCCGGACCGACGCGCATATGATGGCCGCAATTGGGGCAGACATGAAAATTCGCCACCAGGTCACGATGAAAGACCATTTCTCCGCAGGCGGAGCATTTGCGCCAGAGGTTTTCCGGGGTCTCGCGGGTGCTGCCACCCTTGGTCATCAATTTCTTGATGCGGGGGCGGACGAGATTGGTGATCCAGTTCATGCGCCTACCTTAGCACCGGATTCGGCGCGAATGGAATCGGCGAGCGCGCGGCACAGTTCCGATACCGCCGTCACAATCGCATCCCTGCCCGCACCCTGCTTTTCGGCAATGACATTGACGATCGCAGAGCCCACCACGGCGGCATCGGCGATGCGCGCGATCTGCGCGGCCTGCGCCGGCGTGCGGATGCCGAAACCCACGGCGACAGGAAGATTGGTTGCCTTGCGGATGCGGGAAAGTGCCGTCTTCACCTCTTCTTCGGCAAAACTCTTGGTGCCGGTCACGCCGGTGATGGATACATAGTAAAGATAACCGCTGGCGCCGTTCAGAACTTTCACCAGCCTCGCATCATGGGTGGTGGGCGTCACCAGGCGAATGATATCGATGCCGGCGGCTTGCGCAGGTTTCAGCAGCACCGCATCTTCTTCCGGCGGCAGATCGACGATGATGAAACCGTCCACACCTGCGGCAGCCGCTTCGCGCACGAAGACATCGGCGCCCCGCGCATGCACGGGATTGTAATAGCCCATCAAAACGATCGGCGTTTTGTTATCGCGCTGGCGAAATCCGCGCACCAGATCCATTGTCCGGGCCATGGTGGCGCCCGCGTTCAGCGCCCGAAGGCTGGACGCCTGCACGGCGGGACCATCGGCCATGGGATCGCTGAATGGCATGCCCAGCTCGATCACATCGGCGCCTGCGCCCGGCAACGCTTCCAGGATCGCACGCGAAGTTTCGAAATCCGGATCGCCCGCCGTGATGAACGGCACGAACGCCGCCCGACCCTGGGTCTTCAGTTCGGCGAAACGCGCTGCGATCCGGCTCATATTTTTGCCCCCAGCGCTTCAGCGACGGAGAACACATCCTTGTCACCGCGCCCCGACAGGCAGATGGCGATGGACTGGTCCTTGCGCATCTTGGGCGCGACGCGCGCGGCATGTGCCAGCGCATGCGCAGATTCCAAAGCCGGGATGATGCCTTCCAGTTTTGACAGAAGCTGGAACGCATCCAGCGCTTCCTGGTCTGTGGCGGAAAAGTATTTCACCCGGCCGATATCCTTCAGCCAGGAATGTTCCGGACCCACGCCCGGATAATCAAGACCGGCGGAAATCGAATGGGCTTCCTGCACCTGCCCTTCGGCGTCTTGCAGCAGATAAGAGCGCGAGCCATGCAGCACGCCTGGCGATCCCTTGGAGATGGTGGCGGCATGACGGGGCGTGTCGACGCCTTCGCCTGCCGCTTCGACGCCATGAATTTCGACATCCGCGTCGTCGACAAACGGATGGAACATGCCGATGGCGTTGGAGCCGCCGCCCACACAGGCCACCACAAGATCGGGCAGCTTGCCTTCCTGCGCCAGCATCTGCGCCCGCGTCTCGTTGCCGATCACCAGCTGGAAATCGCGCACCATCCCCGGATAGGGATGCGGGCCTGCCGCAGAACCGATAATGTAGAATGTGTCTTCAACATTGGCGACCCAGTCGCGCAACGCCTCGTTCATTGCGTCTTTCAAGGTACGCGCGCCGGAGGTGACGGGCCGTACCGTCGCACCCAGCAGATTCATCCGGAAGACGTTGGGGCGCTGCCGCTCGGTATCCACCTCGCCCATATAAACCACGCAGGGAAGCCCGAAGCGCGCGGCCACGGTCGCCGTCGCCACACCATGCGAACCTGCACCGGTCTCGGCGATGATGCGGGTCTTGCCCATCCGCCGTGCCAGCAGAATCTGGCCCAGGCAATTGTTGATCTTGTGTGCGCCGGTGTGATTGAGGTCTTCGCGTTTGAGATAGATCTTGGCGCCGCCGAAATGCTCGGTCAGGCGCGGTGCGAAATAGAGCGGGCTCTCGCGGCCGGCATAATGGGTGAGAAGCCCGTCCAGTTCCTTCTGGAAAGATGGATCCTTTTTCGCTGCCTCATAGGCTTTCTCAAGCTCCAATAGCAGCGGCATCAAGGTCTCGGCGACGAAGCGCCCGCCATAGGCGCCAAAATGTCCGGTGGCGTCGGGACCGGAACGCAGGGAATTGGGCAATGTGTTCACGCGCGCACCGTCTGTTTCGCCGCCGCGACAAACTCCGCGATACGGGTTGAGCTTTTGACGCCCGGCGCGCTTTCCACGCCGGACGATACGTCGACCATATTCGCGCCGCTGACGGCAATGGCGCGGGCAATATTTTCCGGTGTAAGGCCGCCGGCCAAAAACCAGGGTCGCGCGATTGTCTGGCCGTTCAATATCTGCCAGTCGAAGGCCGCGCCATGGCCGCCGGGACGTGCGGCATCCGTGGCAGGCACGGCATCGAACAAAATCATCTCCGCGACATCGTCATAGGCCGCGACCTTGGCCAGGTCGCCTGGTTCAGAGATCGCCAGCGCTTTGATGACGGGAATGCCGAAACCGGTTCGGATCTGCGCCACGCGCTCGGGCGTCTCCTTGCCATGAAGCTGGAAAAAATCCGGCTTCACGCGGTCGGCGATGGCTGCGAGTTGTGCGTCGTTTTCATCGACCACCAGTGCCGCCAATCTCAACCGTCCCCGCATTCGCTCTGCCAGCATTGCGCCCTGCTCCAGGCTGAGATTTCGGGGGCTTTTGGCGAAGAACACCAGGCCTGCAAAATCGGCACCGGCGCGAAGGACCGCATCGGCGGCAGCGGCCGAATTGATCCCGCAAATTTTGACCTGGATCGGCATGGGATGGGGCTTATGGGCTTAAAGGCCGCCCAAAATCAAGCAACCCGGAATTGAGGGGCTAACCTCAGGAAAAGCCCAGGCTTTCGGCAATCGCACGGGCCGCTTCCACCGGGTCTGGCGCGGCCGTGATGGGCCGCCCGATCACCAGAATACTGGCGCCGGCATCCAGCGCCTCCTTCGGGCTCATCACCCGCTGCTGGTCGCCCAGATCGGCGCCCTTGGGCCGGATGCCGGGCACCACCAGAAGAAAGTCCGGACCCAGTGCGGCGCGCAGGCTGGCGATCTCATGCGCCGAGCAGACCACGCCATCCAGGCCATAGTTGCGCGTCAGGGTCGCCAGCCGGGTGACCTGGTCTGCGGCCGGGCCGCGCTGGCCGACCGCTTCGAGGTCCGCATCGGCCAAGCTGGTCAGCACGGTCACCGCAATGACCTTGGTTTCAGGGTTCACGCCACGGGCCGCATTCACAGCCGCTTTCAGCATGGCCGGTCCACCGGCGGCGTGAACGTTGAGGATGTTCACGCCCAGCCCGGCAGCCGCACGCACTGCGCCGGCCACCGTGTTGGGAATGTCATGGAATTTTAGGTCCAGGAAAATCGGCAGGCCGATATCGGAAAAAGCCCGCACGCCCGCCGGACCATGCGCCGAAAAAAACTCCAAGCCCAGTTTGATTCCGCCGACATGCGGTTTCAGGCGCTCGGCGAGGACGCGCGCATATTCCAGATCGGTTGTATCGATAGCGACAAAAACAGGATTGGAATTCATGGGCGCCGCGCGAATGAATAAGGACCCTCTCGTCCTTACGCTTTCGGCGTACCGCCATTCAAGCGCTCGCGCAATTCCTTGCCGGTGCGGAAAAATGGCGCGCGCTTTTCACCCACCGAAACCGGCTCGCCGGTGCGCGGATTGCGACCCATCCGTGACGGCCGCACCTTTACCGAGAAAGCGCCAAAGCCGCGCAACTCCACGCGATGGCCATCGGCCAGCGCCTTGGTGATGCTGTCGAGCATCGTCGTAACGATCCGCTCCACGTCGCGGTGGTAAAGATGCGGATATCGCGCGGTCAGCCGCGCCACCAATTCAGACTTGATCATCCCAGCCCCTACGGGGATTACCGGTCGTGTAACGCCGCCCGGCCCGGTTAAATTGTCAGAGGGGCCAAGGCGCGTCAACGGGAAGCGTCTGAAAATTCAGGCATTTTTTGGCTTTTGTTAAGCCTGTTGGCAGGTCTCGGCCGGACGAGAAAGCCATCTGGCCCCTCTTCCGGGCGCTCGCTAGGCTGTCATTTCGGATGCCGGAGGGATCATGAGTCACGACAGCGCATTGGAAGCCCATGAGCATGCCGAAGGCGCCGAACAGGCCGCCCATGCACGGGACCCCTTTATTTCCAAGGTCTCCATCACCGTGGCGATCCTGGCGGTGCTCGCCGCCACAGCCGGCAGCCTGGAAACGGTTGAAGGGGGGCGGGCGATCACCGAATCATCGGAGGCGGTTTTGGCCCAGGACCAGGCAACGGATGCCTGGAACGAGTATCAGGCCGACAGCCTGAAGCGGCACATGTACGACATTGCAGCCGAAAGCGGCCTGACCCATTTCCATGATGATAGCGTGGCGGAGCGAGGCGCCCAGGCCAAAGCCCGGACCCAGGCTCAGGAAGCTGAAAAGGAACGCGACGTCCGGCGCGCGGAAAGCGTCCGGCACGAAGGCCGCCATCATTGGCTGACGGGGGCCGCGACCCTGATCGAGATTGGGATCGCCTTGTCCACGGTGGCGATCATCACACGCCGCCAGACCTTCTGGCTCAGCGCCATGGGACTGGGCGCGACCGGAATGGCACTCTTTGCCATCGCCTATATGAGTTGAGAACCGGCATGCACAAAGCGCAGACCTGAACGCGTCGGCGAGCGCATATGTTGGCGGTGCAATTTCGGGGAATTTCTGGTGGGCGGCTCTTCCCTCTCCCTTCGCGACCTTTTGTTGGCGTTGGCGGTGGTGTTCGTCTGGGGCACCAATTTTGTCGTGATCAGGCTTGGCCTGAATGCCTTGCCACCGCTGCTGTTCGCATCGCTGCGCTTCACCTTCGTGCTGGTGCCTTTGGTGTTTTTTCTGCCCCGCCCCAAAGTACCACTGTCCAATCTGGTCCTTTACGGCCTCGCCATCGGGCTGGGTCAGTTCGGTCTGTTGTTCATCGCCATGAATGGCATGATCTCCCCGGGCCTGGCGTCGCTGGTGGTGCAAATGCAGGTCTTCTTCACCATCGGTCTGTCGATGCTGCGCACCGGCGAGCGGCTGAAGTCCTTTCAGCTCGCGGCATTTGCATTGGCGATTGCCGGTATGGCCGTCATCGTCGCGCATAATGGCCGCGGCGCCACCATTGCCGGCGTTCTTCTGACGGTTGGAGCGGCAGCGGGTTGGGCGATTGCCAATCAATGTTCAAAGGAAGCCGGCAGAGTGAACGCCCTTGCCTATGTGGTCTGGGCCAGCCTGTTTTCGCTGCCGCCGCTTTATCTTCTGTCGTTATGGCGCGAAGGCTGGCCTGCCATCGTGGCCGGCCTGGGCCACGCCACCCCTGCCACCTGGGGCGTGATCCTGTGGCAGAGCGTGGGCAACACCATGTTCGGTTATGGGGTCTGGGCCTGGCTGCTGGCGCGTTATCCGGCCGCCACCGTGTCGCCATTGACGTTGCTGGTCCCGGTGTTCGGCATGGGCGCGTCCGCCCTTGTCTTGGGCGAGCCGCTGGAAAGCTGGAAGATCTTAGCGGGCCTGCTGGTCCTGAGCGGGTTGGCGCTCAACCTGCTGTGGAGCCGCCGCAAGCCGAAACTGATCCCCGTGCCGGAACAGAGCTCCTCCTAGTATTTTGGCCGCCCTCAAGCAAAAGGGCGCGCCTCTCTTCGAGACGCGCCCTCAGCCATGTCGGATGATACTAGCGGCGCGCCTTGCGCTTGGCCTTGCGGACCACCTTCTTGGCGGCCTTCTTCGCCTTCTTGGCGGTCTTCTTCACGGCCTTGCCGGCTTTCTTCGCCGACTTCTTCACCTTCTTCGCCGCGCCCTTGACCGCAGCCTTGGCGGTCTTGCGCTTCGCCTTGCGCTTCTTCTTTGCCTTCGGCGCCGGCGGCGTACCGGTGAACATGCGGGTCACCGCATCTTCCAATTCATTGACCCGCTGGGCCAGCACGCTCTTCTTCTTCGCAGCCATAAAACGCTCCTCGGTTGGAAATACACACAAGCATGATTCTGCACACAAACAAACGAACGGTTAATTCGTTCCGTACGTTAGAGCACGCCGTGCAGAGCGGGCAAAGAAAAAGGGCGCGCGAAATATCGCGCGCCCTGATCCTTTGACGGTCTTTGACGAAGCTTCGACTACTCGTCGTCGCCCTTTTTCGTCTTCTTCTTGAGCGCTGCGCCCAGGATGTCGCCCAGCGACGCGCCGGAGTCCGAGGAGCCGAATTGTGCCACGGCTTCCTTCTCTTCCGAGATTTCCCGCGCCTTGATGGAGAGCGAGACCTTGCGGCTGGCCTTGTCGACGCTGGTGACCAGGGCATCGACCTTGTCGCCCTTGCCGAAGCGTTCCGGGCGCTGGTCGTTGCGGTCGCGCGCCAGATCGGCCCGGCGGATGAACGATTTCACGCCATCGGCCAGCGACACTTCGATGCCACCATCATTGACTTCGGTGACGGTCGCGGTGACCACCTGGTTCTTGCGAAGCACGCCGCCGCCGGCGCCGGCCTTTTCGATCGGGTCATTGCCCAGCTGCTTGATGCCAAGGGAAACGCGTTCCTTCTCGACATCGATGTCCAGCACCTTGGCCTTGACCATCTGGCCCTTTTCATAGGCCTTGATCGCCTCTTCGCCGGGCTCGGTCCAGGACAGGTCGGACAGATGCACCATGCCGTCGATATCCTGGTCCAGGCCGATGAACAGGCCGAACTCGGTGATCGACTTGACCTCGCCTTCGATGAGGCTGTCGATCGGATGGCGATCGGTGAAGCCGGACCAGGGGTTTTCCTGGGTCTGCTTCAGGCCCAGCGAGATGCGGCGCTTGTTGGAATCCACTTCCAGCACCTGCACGTCCACTTCCGTGCCGGGCGTGACCAGTTTGGAGGGGGCAAGGTTCTTCTTGACCCAGGACATTTCGCTGACATGGACCAGACCTTCGACGCCCGGCTCCAGCTCCACGAAGGCGCCGTAGTCGGTGACATTGGTGACCTTGCCGGTGAACTTGGCGCCGACCGGATATTTGACGCTGACGCCTTCCCAGGGATCGGTCTGGAGCTGCTTCATGCCCAGCGAGATGCGCTGGGTGTCATGGTTGATCTTGATGATCTGCACCGTGACGGTCTGGCCGACGGTGAGAACCTCGGTCGGGTGCGAGACGCGGCGCCAGGCAATGTCGGTGACATGCAGCAGGCCGTCCACGCCGCCCAGATCCACGAAGGCGCCGTAATCGGTGATGTTCTTGACCACGCCTTCGACCACCTGTTTTTCCTGCAGGGAGGCGACCAGCGAAGTGCGTTCCTCGGCGCGGCGCTCTTCCAGAACGGCGCGGCGCGAGACCACGATATTGCCGCGGCGGCGATCCATTTTCAGTATCTGGAAAGGCTGGGGCTGGTTCATCAGCGGGCCCACATCGCGGGTGGGACGCACATCGACCTGGCTGCCCGGCAGGAAGGCCACGGCGCCGTCGAGATCGACGGTGAAGCCGCCCTTGACCCGGCCGAAGATCACGCCGGTGACGCGCGACTGGTCGTTGAAGGCTTTTTCCAGCTTGATCCAGCTTTCCTCGCGGCGCGCCTTGTCGCGGCTGAGGACAGCTTCGCCGAGCGCATTCTCGACGCGCTCGAGATAGACTTCGACTTCATCGCCCACCTGGATGTTGGCGGGGATGCCCGGCATCGCGAATTCCTTCAGCGAGACGCGGCCTTCGGTCTTCAGGCCGACATCGACCATGGCGAAGTCATTCTCGATGGCGACGATCTTGCCCTTGATGACGGCGCCTTCCTGGGGCGACTGGGTCACGAAGCTCTGTTCGAGCATCGCCGCGAAATCGTCGCGGCTGGGGGATGCGATGGAATTTTCGGTGTTTCTGGCCAGGGTTGGTACGCGAACCATTTAATATCCTCAAAGTACGGTCATGCCGAATGGCCGGTTCTTCCTTGGAAGATGGCCATTGGACTTCCCATGCGAATGCATGGGCGCAAAGGTTTGCAGAAGAGGTAAGCGGGTGGCTCGAAAGCCGCCGGGCCTCCTTAGCCCCTGTGGCGGTCCTTGAGCGCGCCTTCGACCTTGGTGGAAACCAAAGCAAGGGCTGCCGCGAACGCCGCGTCTATACCCAAATCGGAGGTATCGAGCAAGGCGGCGTCCGAGGCCTGTACCAAAGGCGAGATCGGGCGGGACTTATCAGCGGCGTCCCGGGCATTGAGTTCCGCCAGCAGGCCGGCCTCGTCGCGCTCGATCCCCATGCCCTTGAGTTCCAGCCAACGCCGATGGGCCCTGAGGGCCGGGCGGGCATCGATGTACAGTTTGGCGGCGGCTTGCGGGCAGATCACCGTGCCGATGTCCCGCCCGTCCATCACCGCGCCGGGGCTGCCGCCGGGCGGGGATGCGAGAAAGCTCCGCTGAAAATCCAGCAGGGCCTGCCGCACCGCGCCGATCGCCGCGACATGGGAAGCCGCCTGCCCCACCACATCGGTGCGGATCGCCCGGTCCCCCGCCAGCGAAAGATCGATCGACTGGGCACCTTTCACGGCATCGGTGGGATTCTGGGGGTCACCCCTGGCGTCCAGAACCGCCAATGCCGTCAACCGGTACAAGGCACCGGAATCCAGATGCGCGAAACCGAAATGCGCCGCCAGCTTCTTGGCAAGCGTTCCCTTGCCTGACGCGGCGGTCCCGTCCACAGCGATGACCACGGACCTGTTCATCGGCCGGGCACCGCAAGATCGGCGCCGAGGCCCCGCATGATATCCCGGTAGCTGGGGAAACTTGTGGCGATCATGGCGATGTCATCCACCATTACGGGCGCACGCGATGCCATGCCCAAGGTCAGAAATGCCATGGCGATGCGATGATCCATATGGGTGGCGACCACGCCGCCGCCCGCAACCGCGCGCGCGCCTGTCACCGTCAGGCCATCCGCCGTCTCGGTGAAGACAACGCCATTGGCTTCCAGCCCATGTGCAATCGCCGAAAGCCGGTCGCTTTCCTTGACCCGCAATTCTTCCAGCCCCTGCATCACCGTATCGCCCTCAGCAAACGCAGCCGCGACGGCCAAGATTGGATACTCGTCGATCATCGATGGCGCCCGTTCGACGGGAACGATCACGCCCTTCAATGCCGAATGCCGCACCAGCAGATCGCCGATCTCCTCGCCACCGCTGTTGCGGCGGTTTTGAACCTGAATATCCGCGCCCATCTCCAAAAGGGTTTCGATCAAGCCGATCCGGCGAGGATTGAGCAGAATGGCGGGAATGGAAATTTCCGAGCCCGGGACGATCAAGGCCGCCACCAGCGGAAAAGCTGCCGAGGACGGATCACGCGGCACTTCGACCGAACACGCAGCCAGATTCGCGGGGCCCGTGATATGCACTGTCTCACCGCCACTCTTCGATGCTTCGACAGAAATGTCCGCACCAAAAGCGGCTAGCATCTTTTCCGTGTGATCGCGGGTGAGCGCAGTTTGCGAAATCCGGCTGGTTCCTTTCGCGTTCAGCGCCGCCAGCAGCAATGCCGATTTCACCTGGGCCGAGGCCACCGTCACGTCGTAGGAAATCGCGATCGCATCTGCTGCGCCGATCACCGTCACGGGCATCAACGCCTTGCTGCCTTGCGCTTCATAGCGTGTGCCAAAGCGGATCAGAGGATCGAGCACGCGCGCCATCGGCCGCGAGCGCAGGCTGGCGTCACCGGTGAAGATTGCCGTGATCGGCGTGGTCGCGACCGCGCCCATCATCAGCCGCGAGCCGGTACCGGAATTTCCAAAATCCAGGGCATTGTCCGGCCGGCGCCAGTTGCCGACACCAACACCCGTCACCCGCCAGGCGCCTTCGCCGTCGCGCGTCACGGATGCGCCCAAGGCCCGAACGG
Source organism: Pseudomonadota bacterium (assembly GCA_040389405.1). Lineage (GTDB taxonomy): Bacteria > Pseudomonadota > Alphaproteobacteria > Micropepsales > Micropepsaceae > Rhizomicrobium. The sequence continues at coordinate 124,569 of JAZJZY010000005.1, forward strand.
CATTGGCGGTGTTCAGGACGTCCTCGGATTCCAGCAGGCCGGATATCCGGGTCTCGCCCAGGGCCATTGCGCCCAGGATCAGGGCCCGTTGGGAGATGGATTTGTCCCCCGGAACCGCCGCTATCCCCTTGAGAGGCCCCGACTTGCGGGCACTGAGGGGCTGAACCTTGTCGGGGACCGGGGCATGGGACATCGGGGAGCTTCGATTGCGCTTTACAGGCGGAGCGAGAAGTGGCAAACGCGCCCCTCCAACCACCTCTTCTTTATGGGAACGAGCACCTTGGTCAAGGCGGATCTTGGAACGAAGCGTGGATGCCCCAGTTGCGGCGCGCGTTTCTACGACCTTACGAAGCGTCCGATCGAATGCCCGAAGTGCGGCTTCTCGTTCGAGCCGGAGGCGCTCTACAAGCAGCGCCGCGGCCGTCAGCCTGAACCTCCTGCCGGCGTAGTCCCCGTGGCGGAAGCCCAAGAGGAAGAATCCGACGACGAGGATGACGACTCCGAGGAAGAGGAAGAAGAAGTCGTCGAAGAGGCGCCGCTGATTGTCGCCGCCACAGGCGAAGACGAGGACGAGGCCGCCGAGGAAGAAGAAGCGGAGGCGGAATCGGGCATGAGCGTCGTCGAAGGCGACGAAGAGGTCGCCATCGAAGACATCGAAGTCGAGGACGACGATGATGAAGAAGGCGATGACGGTCTTCTTGCAGAAGTCGAAGAAGATGAAGACGATGTCGCCGGCATCATCGATCCCGGTATCGCCAAGGACGAAGCCTAGGCATTATCCGCCGCCCGCTTTCCAGCAGGACGGCGCAGAAATTGGGGCCATAGCTCAGCTGGGAGAGCGCCTGCATGGCATGCAGGAGGTCAGCGGTTCGATCCCGCTTGGCTCCACCATTTCCCGCCTACTCTATCCCACAAATTCTGCACCGCCCGCGCCAGCGGGAACTGGTGGAGCCAAGCGGCCAAGTGCGCCGCGCGACAGCGCCTTGAGGCGCACGCGGCGCGCAGGCGGTAACCGCCCTCCTCAGCCAGGCCCCTAGATCGCCCTCTCGTCAAACCCAGCGGCCAGCTTGCGCAGGCCCGCGATCTGATCGGCGGAATAAGGATGGTCTCGCGCCACGCGCACCGCAGCGGCAATTCGAGCCGGAGACGTGGTGGAAAATAAAACGACGCCGTCTCGATTTGCGTCCAGCGCTTCGGCGAGCAGCAACTCTGCCACACTTTCCCGGCTGGCCGGGTCGAGGCCGGTCAAGGCTATCCATTGCTTGCGAAACACCTCGTCCACCGCCAAGCGGCCGAAGATATCCTTCAGCGCTTCCGCAAGGACGGAGTGGGTGATGGCGATAAACTTTCCCCGATTGCGCAATGGCGCCAATCCGTCCTTCAACACGGTGCTGGCAGTCTGAACAATCGACACCCGCCCGCCATATTGCCCGAGAAGCCGCCGCGTCTGCTCTCTTGTCGAGGCGATGCCAAAAGCGTTGATCTTGCCCGCGTCGCGAAGTCTTTCGAGCAATTCCATCACTGCGCCATCGGCCAGGTCAGGCTCATCGACTTCATGGAGCAGCAAGGCATCCAGGCGATCCGTGCGCAATTCGCGCAGACTTTTGTCGACGCTTTTCCTGAGGCTGCGGGTATCGAACATGCCGAAACGATATTCTTCCCGCTGCGGAATTGGTTTTCCGAAAACGATATTGGCGATTTTGTCCACCCGCTGAAGCAGCCGGCGCGTCCTGTATCCCGGCGGTGGCAGGATGCCGGCCTTGCTGGTGACGATGACATCGTTGCGATGCTTCGGAAGAAACTGCCCGAGCACGCCTTCCGCGTCGCCCAGCATGTACATGCGTGCGACATCGAAATAGCGGATACCCGCATCGAAGGCGGTTTCCACCAGATGCAGAGATTTCTCCGCGCGCCTGCCGCCACTCAGCCAGGCGCAGCCGAAACCCAGAGGAAGAACGTCTTTTGAGAATGGATAACCAATCAAAGATCGCTACCAATTAACCGTGAGATTCAAAATGCGACAAGGCGGCATCGCCCGCAATGGTAAGACCAAGGCCTATTATTGCAATGAAATCGCCGCGCTATATGATCGGAAAATATTAAAAAGTATATGAAAGCGAAATCTTTCCGTGTCGGCCATGCAGCTCACAAAATCCGATCTGGCCGACGCGGTCCATCGTGGCGCGCCCGATGGGTTGGAACGGCCCGGCACCTTTGATGCAATCGTGATCGGCGCTGGCGCGGCAGGTGGACTTGCCGCCGAGCGATTGACGCAATCCGGACTGAAAGTGCTTGTTCTCGATGCCGGCTTTCGGCCCAGCTTTTTCCGCTCGCCTTTCCGGCGCTTTGTCGCGGAAGCCGTCAGCCGCGCCGCCAACCCGAATTTCCTCCCATTCATGCCGCCCTCTTTTCTTCAGAAAGGCCGTTGGGCGCTGCGCAAAGCCGGCCGCGTTCGCCAGGGCATACAGACTGAATGCTATGCCTGGGAACGCAGGCCTGATGCGTTCGTAGACGATCTCGACTGCCCCTATACGACCCCTCCCGACCGACCTTTTCTTTGGATCCGCGCCCGGGCGTTGCAGGGACGTGTGGGAATACCTGGTCATGGCCGTCTTTATTTTCGTTTGGGGCATGACGACTTTGCCCCGCCCGATGGCCTAAGCCCAGTTTGGCCCTTTGCACTGAATGAGATGGATCCCTGGTACGCGGATGTCGAGATAAGGCTGGGCATAGCGGGCGCGCAGGACGGGTTGCCCTGGCTTCCGGATAGCGAGATCAAACATGCGCTGACGCCTACAGCTGCGGAAGCCGCTCTGATGGGTCAGCTAAAGGCGCGTTGGCCGCAATTTCGTCCGGTGCTTGGGCGTTATGCGCCGCCCGCCAATACGCTTGTCGGCGCCGCGCGCACCGGCAGGCTGACTTTGCGCCAGGGCGCGATTGTCCGGGAAGTGGACGTGAAAAACGGCAAAGTCACTGGCGTTCAGTGGTTCGATCAGGCCAGCCACAGTATCCGCAAAGCCCAGGCGCCCCTCGTTTTCCTTTGCGCGTCCGCTTTGGAATCGACGCGCATCCTCATGCTGTCGCAAGATGCCGCGACCGGACGCGCCATTGGTTCGCAGTCCAATGCCCTTGGGCACTATCTCATGGATCATATAATCCTTCACGCGGAAGGCAGCGGTGCTGCGTTGCCCGGTGAGACGACCGTGAAAATGGAAGACGGGCGTTGCGTTTATCTCCCTCGTTTCGACGCGCGGGATGATAGTGCACCGCAGCGGGGCCGCGGTTTCGGCGTCCAGGTCTATCAAGTCGATATGGGCCAGAGCCGCTCTTATTTTGGGGCGGCCGCATTTTCCGAAATGCTGCCGCGACATGAAAATCGCGTTACGCTCAACCGGCAGCAGCTCGACCGCTGGGGAATTCCAACCCTTCACATCGATTGCTCTCACGGAGAGCAGGATCTTGTGCGCATTGCCGATGAAACCAAGGCCTTGCGCGCACTAGCGGATGCCGCGGGCATCGCGCTGAGCAGAATTGATGAACGCGCTTCACCGCCGGGACATGCCGTCCATGAATGCGGGACTGCACGAATGGGCAACGATCCGGCCACCTCGGTTCTCGATCCCCATAATCAATGCTGGGATGCAGCCGGCCTCTATGTCACGGATAGCGCCTCGTTCCCTTCACAGGGAAGCCAGAATCCCACCCTGACCGTCATGGCGCTGACGGCGCGTGCCTGCGGCCATGCCTTGCAATCGGCTGCGCACACTTCCTGACGTCCAATTCACCGCCCTTCACGACATTTGCAGCAGACATCGTCTCCCGGACGAGGCTAAAATCCGTTGTCACAAACGGATTTGCCTTTTGAGCGCCTTCCAGGACGCACGCACCCTACCCCGGGATACCATCCTCACGCCCGACCTGGCGATTATCGGCGGCGGGCCCGCGGGTATCAGCCTGGCGCTGGCGTTGGCCGATAGCGGCCTGAATATTCTTTTGCTGGAATCGGGCGGGCGGGCATTCGAATCCAATATCCAGAAACTGTACGAAGGCAGCCAGACCGGCGTGCCCTATGTCGCACTGGATGGTGGGCGCCTGCGCTTTCTTGGCGGCAGCACCAATCATTGGGGGGGCTGGACCAGGCCGCTGGACGGAATCGATTTCGAAAATCGCAGAGGGATGGCGCATTTCGGCTGGCCCTTTGCGCGCAATGTGATCGAACCCTATTTCGCGCGCGCCCAGGCCCTGATCGAAGCCGGCCCCTGGGTCTATGACGAAGCGGACAAGACCGCATCCGACAGCGGGCCACTGCTGCGGCTGGGACCGGGTGGTGTCTATACGAGCTGGTTCCAGTTTTCCAAGACGAAGGTCAGCAATCTGCCGACCCATTTTGGTGACCGCTATCAGACCGATCTTGTCCATGCGCCACGGATCACGCCGCTGCTCAATGCCAACGTCACCGCGATCCGGCTTTCACCGGACGCGAGGCGCGTCCTGCAGCTTGATGTCGCGACCCTGTCCGGCAACCGGCTGACGGTAAAACCCCGATACACGGTGCTGGCGGCGGGCGCGATCGAGAACGCCCGGCTGATGCTGGCATCGAGCGATGTGATGACGGCGGGCATCGGCAATGGCAACGATCTGGTGGGCCGCTTCTTCGCCGACCATCCGATTCCCCGTGATGTCGCCACTCTGGTATCGTTTGACGGCCAGATCGCACCTTTCTATTTCAACAATCTGACATTGCCGAACGGCGCGGTGATGCGCGCGGTCTTGTCACCACGGCCCGAATTCATGCGCGCACATGGCGTGGTGGGGTCGCTAACAACCGTTGAAAATGAAGTCCCGCTCGATCCCTTCGCGACCGCGGCGGTGGTGACGACTGCCCAGGCGCTTGGCGTGAATGCATCGAGTGCAAAGGCCTATTCTCTGGGCTGCGGCATGGAATTGGCGCCGGATCCGGACCGCAGGCTCACGCTCGGAAGCGCGCGCGACGCATTGGACATGCCACGGCTCAATCTCCATATGACGATTTCGGACGACGATTTCGAGCATTTTCGCCAAACCCTGACCGAATTGGGACGCCAGCTTCTGGCTGCCAAAAGCGGCATGATTCACCTCAGCTATAACCGGCGCGATGAATGGCTGGGGGCGATGGATTGGGGCAATCATCATCTGGGCACCACGCGAATGCACAACGATCCCAAACAGGGCGTGGTGGACGCGGCCAGCAAGGTTCACGGGATCGGCAATCTGTATGTGGCGGGCAGTTCGGTCTTTCCCACCTATGGTTCATCGAATCCCACCTTGAACCTGGTGGCATTGACATTGCGTCTGGCCGACCATCTGAAAAAGGTGATGACATGACGCGGCGCGCGGTGCTGGCCGGGCTGGTGGCTGTTCTTGCGGCGGCGGGTGGTGCGGCCTGGAAATTCCGGCTCTTCGCCAAACATTATCCGCCCACGCCTTATGACGATTTGCTGAGCGAGATCGTTGATCGCGACCCCGCCATCGTTTTTGGCCAGGCCGCGCGCAAGTCCCTGCCCGGTGCCTCGCTGCTGGCGGCTGGGCTTCGCCGCGACGGTCGCAAATTAACGGAGCGCGCCACCCGGGAACCGGGCGAAGCGCAGATTGCCGAAGTCGCCGGCTGGGTGGTGCCGCAGAGCGTGGCGCTCTACGCGGCGCTGGCCGCTCAATCCTGAGCTTTCCGCGGGGTCCCTATGGCCATGATCGCGCCACAATCGGGACTTGAAGCGGAACGAAAGGACACCATTTCTCTTCTGTGAGCCTTGGTGCCCGTGCGGACCTCGGATTTGCAAGCCGCTCGAAAGGAGGGCTTGGACATGACGCGCAATGCTTACTTCGACAGCCCTTTCCTGCTGGGTTTCGAGCCGCTGGAGCGGCTTCTGGAACGGACCGCCAAAAGCGCCGGCGACAGCTATCCGCCTTACAATATCGAGACTCTCGACGATGGCGGCATTGCCATAACACTGGCCGTGGCGGGCTTCGCCAGAGACGAAATCACCGTGACCGTGGAGGATCGCCAGCTGGTGATCCGGGGCCGGCAGAATGAGGCCAGCGGCAAAACGTTCCTTCATCGCGGCATTGCAGCGCGACAATTTTTGCGCGCATTCGTACTGGCCGATGGCATCGAAGTGAAATCTGCCGCGTTGGACAAAGGATTGCTGCGTATCACCCTGATGCGCCCGGCAATCCAACCCAGCGTGCGGGTCGTAGATATCAAGACTGGAGGCATACAATGACAGAGTTTTTCGAGACTGAGGCTGGCATGGGCCAGGGCCGCATTGCTTACATCAAGGCTACGGGAAGCGAAGAAGCCCATCGGTTGGGCCTCATTCCCGCCAATGTCGAGTTGCCCAAGGGCATGAAACTCTATGTCGTTCATGCCGAGGACGGCAGCGTGCTGGGCTATACCGATGCCTATGCGTCGGCTTATGGCGCAGCGGTCCAGAATGAATTGACGCCCGTGAGCCTGCACTAACGTCTATAATCTTTCCGATCGAAAAAGCCGGAAGCTTCGCTTCCGGCTTTTTTGTTTCCCAAACGATTGCTAGGCTGGTGTCTTCGGAGGGACTCTCATGCGTTCAATGATCGTTGCCGCTGCGATGCTGCTTATTTCGAGTGCGGCTTTCGCCCAGGATGTACCAGCCGCCGCACCCTCGCCCGGTGATTCGACCACGCCGGCACCGGCCGACGCCGCCCCGCCGCCGAATGCCGTGCCCGCTCCGCCGGTGCAGCCGGGCAATCCGCCCATGACCGGTCCCCAGATAGTGATCTCCACCAGCATGGGCGACATCACGCTTCAGCTGGACTCCGTTCGCGCCCCCAAAAGCGTTGCCAGCGTGCTGCGCTATGTCAGGGATCGTCATTATGACGGCACGGTGTTCTATCGGGTCGTCAAAGGCTTTGTGATCCAGATGGGCAGCTGGGACGCCAATGTGAAAGGCAGACCGCCCGGACATGGCCCTTCGCCCTTGGAAGCCAACAACGGGCTCAGCAATCTGCGCGGCACGGTGGCGCTCGCGCACGGCGCCGATCTCATTGCCTCGGCAGACTTCTTCATCAACCTGTCCGACAACACTCCGCTGGATCACAGCAAGGAAGATTTGGGCAACACCACCGGCTTTACGGTCTTCGGCCAGGTGGCGTCAGGCATGGATGTGGTGGACGCGATATCGGCCGTGCCGGTGGGCGATCATGGGCCGATGCCCGGAGCGGCCCCTGTCGATCCGGTCCTGATCAAGAAAGTGTCCGTTGTGGGCGAACCAGAAGCGTCCGCGCCAAAAGCGCCAGCGGCCAAAACCGCCACACCAAAAAAGAAGAAATAACGCCCACAAAATATAGGCGCGAGGAATCTTGGCTTCTGAGCAGGGTTGCCTAGCGGCAGCGTGGGCAACGCGCGGAGCGCGCGCTAGCCGGCCGCTCGCTTGGGCTCGCGGCGTTCGCCGCTTTCGCAAGTCCACCGGACTTGCTCACGCGCCGCGGCTCACAGCACGCGCGACGAACTCAGAAGACAAAAGAACCGCGCCTAAGCGGCCTGGCTGGAAGAGCCGGTCTGGTCGATGAGAATCGCATAGAGCGCTTCGGCACTCTGCGCCGAGCGGAGCTTTTCGCAGATCTGCTGATTGCGCAGAAGGCGTGACACCCGTGCCAGCGCCTTCAGATGATCCGCTCCGGCATTTTCCGGCGCCAGCAGCATGAAGATCAGGTCCACAGGCTGGCCGTCCACGGCTTCGTAATCGATGGCGCTTTCAAGACGCGCGAACACGCCGGTGATGCTGGCGACGCCCGCCATGCGGCCATGCGGAATCGCGATGCCGGCACCCACGCCCGTGGTGCCCAGCCGTTCACGCTCATTCAGAGTTTCGAAGATCTGCTTTTCCGGCAGCTGCGTGCGGGCATGCGCGCGCACCGCAAGCTCTTGCAGCAACTGCTTCTTGGTCTGAGCCTTCAGGGACGCCAGCACCGCTTCGGGGGCGAGAAGGTCGGAGATGTTCATCAAGCTTCCCAATAAGTTTGCGGGTCGTTCTCGGGGTTCCGCCCTACCCCCGAAAAGCGGCGGGTTCATAGGCCGGGGCATTGCGAAAGTCAAACTTGACGGCGGCGCGGCGGAAAGAGTGGCTTTCAATGTAATTTACGTACCCGCCTTGAGCCGCCTCCGTTCCACCGAAGACGGGATTCGCAAGGCCTCACGATATTTGGCGACTGTACGGCGGGCGATGTTCACGCCATCCGCCGTCAGGAGCGAAACGATCCGGTCATCGGAAAGAATGTCGCGGCCGTCTTCATTCTCGATCATTTCCCGGATGCGATCGCGCACGGCTTCGGCGCTGTGCGATTCCGCGCCATTCACCGCCTGGATCGAGGCCGTGAAGAAATATTTCAGCTCGAACACGCCGCGCGGCGTGGCGATGTATTTGTTGGAGGTTACGCGGCTCACCGTGGATTCATGCATCTGGATGGCATCGGCAATGGTGCGCAGATTGAGCGGCCGCAAGTGCCGCACACCATAGGTCAAGAATGCGTCCTGCTGGCGCACGATTTCGCTCGCCACTTTCAAAATGGTGCGGGCGCGCTGATCCAGACTCTTCACCAGCCAATTGGCATTGTTGAGGCAGTCGGTGAGATAGGTCTTGGAATCCTTGTCGCGGGCGCTCTTATTGACCTTCGCAAAATAGCGCGAATTGACCAGAAGCCGCGGCAAGGTGTCGGAGTTGAGCTCGATCAGCCAGGCGCCATCGGGGCCCACGCGGACGAAAACATCCGGCACCACCGGCGCCACGTGTTCCGAGCCGAACGCCAGACCTGGCTTAGGATTGAGATCGCGAATTTCCGCAATCATGTCGGCGATATCTTCGGCATCCACGCCGCAATGCGCGCACAGGCCCGTCATGTCGCGGCGCGCCAGCAGATCGAGCCGGGTCATCAGCGCCGCCATGGCGGGATCAAGCCGGTCCTTGGCTTTCAGCTGCAGCGACAGGCACTCCGACAGGTCGCGGGCGCCGACACCGACTGGATCGAATCCTTGCAGCACACCCAGGACAGCCTCGACATCTTCGATTTCGGTGCCCAGGCGTTCCGCAAGATCCTGAAGATCGGCGCGGACATAACCCGCCTCATCGACGGCATCGATCAGCGCCATGCAGATCAATCGATCGGCCGGCAGCAATGCCGCGATCGCAACTTGTTGCTCGAGATGGTCCTTCAACGTGCCGCCACCCGCCACGATGGATTCCAGCGGATCGTCATCACCCTCAAAACTGCTGCCGGACTTGACGGTGGTCCAGTCGGTCAGAGGTTGCCCAGAGGCTCCGGACATGGGTTGGGCCGGCTCGGCGGCGTCATACATGTTATCGTGTGCGGAGGAATCCAGATCTCCCACCTTGGAAAAATCCTCCCGCGCCAGGGATTCATCGGCACGCTCCGAAGGATTCTCCTTTTCCACCGTTTCGCGCTCGGCTTCGCGCGGCGCGGATTCGTCCCGTTCCAGAAGCGGATTCTTTTCCAGCTCGGCTTCACAAAATTCGGCCAGCTCGATGTTGGACAATTGCAGCAGCTTGATCGCCTGCTGCAATTGCGGCGTCATGACCAGGGACTGGCCCTGCCGAATCTCGAGTCTTTGCCCCAATGCCATGATGTGCGCCTACAACGAGAACTTCTCGCCCAGATAGACGCGGCGGACATCGCGGTCGCTCACGATGTCGGCGGGCGTGCCTTCCTTCAGCACGCGCCCGTCATGCAGGATGTAGGCACGGTCGATGACTTCCAGCGCATCGCGGACATTATGGTCGGTGATGAGGACGCCGATGCCGCGGTCCTTGAGATGGCGCACCAGATCGCGGATTTCGCCCACCGCGATGGGATCGATGCCGGCCAGCGGTTCGTCGAGCAGGATGTAGGACGGATGGGTCGCCAACGCCCGCGCAATTTCCACCCGGCGCCGTTCGCCGCCCGACAGTGCGATCGCGGGCGTATTGCGGATATGGGTGATGCCGAATTCCGCCAGCAACGCTTCGACTGCCGCTTCCAGGCGTGCCGGATCCGGTTCGATCAACTCGGCGGTGGCACGAATATTCTGTTCGGCGGTGAGGCCGCGAAAGATCGAGGCTTCCTGCGGCAGATAACCGATGCCCATCCGGGCCCGGCGATACATGGGCAGGCTGGTGATATCATGACCGTCCACTTCGATGGAGCCGGTGTCCGCCGGGATCAGACCCGAGATCATGTAGAAGCAGGTGGTCTTGCCGGCGCCGTTGGGACCCAGCAGGCCCACTACTTCGCCGCGCCGCACCGACAGGCTCACCGACCGCACCACGGGACGCTTGTTGAAGCTCTTGCCGACCCGCGTGACCACCAAGCCCCTGCCACCCTCGACCACGCGCGGACGTTCCGCCGCGGTTTCGGCGGCGTTTTCAGTGGAAATTGGGCTGCCTTCCAAGCTCATACAAAAATCATGCCTATTTGTGCTTAAGGAACCCCTAATTGGGGTTGGGGGGCTGTACAGACTGCGGCGTGAAGATGCCTTGCACACGTCCACCGCTGGTTGTGCCCGGTGTCTTGGCGCCGCCGCCCAACGTCGCCACACCGGTCTCCAGATTTACGGTGAGCTGACTGCCACGCATGACATCCTTCTGCCGGGTGAGTACGACCTTGCCCGTCATGGTGACGGTGCGCGCGACCACATCGTAAACGCCATTTTCGCCGGTGACCGTGCCGCTATTGGGCGAATCCACCACCACATTGCCGGTGGCAAGAACCTTGTCGGGCTTATTGTCCTTTCCCGTAACATTGAGACGCACGGAATTGGCGCGCATGCGCATGTCGCCCTGCACCACCAGCACATTGCCGGACCAGGTTCCGGTCTTGGCGTTGCTGTCGGCAAGGAATTTATCGGCCGAGACATTGATCGGCGCATTGGCATCATGCTTGCCCGTCAAGGCGGGCGCCTGCGCCATTGCGGGCGCGGAAGACAGAAAAGCCAGAAGCAAAATCACGCGCGTCATTTCTTGTTTCCGATCAGCGTCATTTTCACATGTCCGTCCAAGCTCAGCTGATGGCTGTCGCGATCATAGTGAAACCGGTCGGCACGCATGGTGCCCATGGGCCCCTGTCCCGTCACTTCGCTATGGCCATGGACGATGCCCTTGTTGAGGTCGACCGACGCGGCTTGGCTGTGCAGCGTATACCCCGCATCCGAGAAGACGTTAATGCCGCCGCCCATTTCGAGGCTTCCCGCTTTCATGTCTACGACGCCGTTGGCGGCATTGGCATTGATCCAGCCATTCTTGTCGGTCGTCAGATCGGCTTCAATCTTGCGCAGCTGTGCCCGCTTGGGATTCTGAGCGTCCTGAATGGCCGCCTCGGCCGTAATGACGAAGGGATTGCCGTTACCGTCGGCGCCAGTGAGGCGCGGCTTGATCATGGCAAGGTCATTCTCGATCGAACCCAGCTTCTCATAGGTCATCGAGAATTTCGACGGCTGACGGGCGACAAAAAAGAAAGCCAGCACTGCGGCGATCACCGCGAAAGCGGCCGCGGGCAATGCCCGCTTCATCACGCCAACAAACTGGGTATAGCGTAAAGCCTCCATCGCCGTGGAACGGGCGCGTGCCGACCAGTCGTGGCGGGGCGCCGAATCGCCGGCGCGGGGGCTCATTCCAGTCCCGCCCGCAGGCAGTCATGGATATGGAGAATTCCAGCCGGTTTTTTCTCGCCGGTCGGCAGAACGAAGAGCCGCGTGATCTTCTTTTCGTTCATGAAATTCAGGGCTTCGGCAGCAAGCTGCTCGGGCCGGGCGATCTTGGGATTGCGGGTCATCACGGCGCCGGCGCGGCGATCCAGGAAATTGTCGCCATCGATATGCCGCGAAAGATCGCCGTCGGTGATGATGCCGGCGAGATTACCGTCGCCATCGACAATGCCGACACAACCAAAGCGCCGCTCCGCCATCACCAGCAGGACTTCACGCATGCTGGCATCTTCGCGCGCCAGCGGAAGTTCATCGCCCACATGCATGAGGTCCGAAACCCGGATCAGGGCCCGGCCCAACGAGCCGCCCGGATGGAAATCGCGATACTGGTCGGCATCGAAGCCCTTGCGCTCCATCAGCGCGACAGCCAGCGCGTCTCCCAGCCCGAGCATCATGGTGGTGGAAGTGGTGGGCGCCAGTCCCATCGGACAGGCTTCGGGGGCGCGCGGTAGCAAGAGCTTCACATCGGCCGCCTGCATCAGAGTGGAATCGGGGTTGCTGGCGATGCCGATCAGGGGAATGGCGAACCGCTTGGCGTAGGTGATCAGGTCCGACAGCTCCGCCGTCTCCCCGCCCCAAGAGAGCATCAGCAGGACATCCTGGCGGGTGATCGCCCCCAGATCGCCGTGGCTGGCTTCGGCCGGGTGCACGAAATGCGCCGGCGTGCCGGTCGAAGACAAGGTGGCGGCGATCTTGCGGGCGATATGGCCGGACTTGCCCATGCCGCTGACAATGACGCGGCCACGGGCAGCCAGAACGGTTGCCACGGCCTGCGTGAATTCGCCGTCCAGGGCCTCGGCAAGGGTTCTGAGGGCGTCAGCGGCATAGGTCAGGACCCGCCCGGCAGCGGCGAGGTCGGAGGCCTGGCCCGAATCAGCGGGCACGGCCTTCAGCTTGGTTTTGATCGGGGCCATTTATCCCTTTGATATTACAAAGAAAAACACGGAACCCCCGTTCCGTCTCAGACGGCGCAGCCCGCAAGCGAATTCCAGACCAAATTTGGCCCATCGCTCCCCCCGGTTCAAGGCGCTGGTCTGTAATGTCTCGGGAAAGCCCCCGGATTTTGTGGCCTGGGCAGGAGCGACGCGCGGAGCGGGCGTGAGCCCGTGAGCACGCGCGACGCCCCCAGGACGCAAAAGACCCGCGCCTAATGGGCGAAGATGTCGACCTCTTCCCAGCCGGCCAGATCCAGTTCGGCGCGAGCGGGAAGAAAATCAAAACACGCCTTTGCCAACTGGGTGCGGTTCTCACGGGCCAGCATGGTATCCAGGGTCGCCTTCAATGCATGCAGATGCGCCACATCGCTGGCGGCATAAGCGAGCTGCTTTTCGGTCAGTTCGGGGGCGCCCCAATCGGAGCTTTGCTGTTCCTTCGACAATTCAATGTTCAGCAATTCGCGCACCAGATCCTTCAGGCCATGGCGGTCGGTATAGGTGCGCACCAGCTTGGAGGCGATCTTAGTGCAATAGATCGGCGTGCAGATCACGCCGAGATAGCGGCGAAACATGGCGACATCGAAACGGGCAAAATGGAACAGCTTGATGACGGACGGATCGGTCAGCAGCCGCTTCAGATTGGGCGCCGCATATTCCCTGGCCGCGAATTGCACGGCATGGCAGACCCCGTCGCCCGACGATAATTGGGCAAGGCAGAGCCGATCGCGAAAGGGGTTGAGCCCCAGGGTTTCGGTATCGATCGCCACCAGCTTGCCCAGGTCCAGGCCGTCCGGCAGGTCGCCGTGATGCAGATGAATTTTCATGTATCTCCCCGTTTCACCTGCAGAATACGCATCCCCCTTCGCTAATGCCAGCCGCCCACGATCCGCTATAATGCCTCCCACCATGATCCGGGCAGCGCGCAACCTCTGGCAGGAAAATCGGGCCGGCCTGACCGGCTCGTTCCTGCTGCACATTGTTGTCGTCCTGATCGCCCTATGGTGGGGCATGACCCATCCCGTTGCACGCCAGCCTCCTTTAAAGGCGATGCTGGTGGATCTGGTGACAGCGCCAACAATCGTTCCCGGGCCGCCGGGCGGCGCGCAAACACCGTTGCGAGCGCCGGCTCCGACAGCGCCCAAGGTGCAAGGCGTGCGGCCCAAGGCCGTGACCCCGCCGCCGGACGAACTGGAATCCCGCATCGCCGCGCTAGCCCAATTGCGTGCACCCGACACGGCCCTGCCCGCGCCCGATAATGGCGCCAGCGCGGGGAATGGGTATGGCGGCGGCGGTTATTCCCTGGCCGATTTCGTGCGGGCGCAAATTCTGCGGCGCTGGTGGCCGCAACTGGAGAACGACGCCGCGCGCGGCATGCCGGTTGCCATCCGGCTCAAGCTGTCGCGCGCCGGTGTGATCTCGGATGTGCAGATCGTGGACCAAGGTCGTTTCGTGACCGACAAGACGTTCCGCAGCATGGCGCTGTCGGCGCGCAATGCTGCAATGCTGGCGTCGCCGATTTCATTGCCGGCCGGAAAATACGAGGCGGTGATGGATATCGCGATCACGCTCGATCCGCACGCCGTGCTTCGTTAGTTCTTCCCCCATCTGTCTGCCACGGCCGCAAGCGGCCTAGCAGACGTTCGGCACGCTGGCGCTACCGAACTCCCCCGCCGATGGCTTCGCCATGCGGGGGAAGAAAGCCTCGGCCAAGCGCTCCGCCTCTAAGGTAGGTCGCGGGCGACACGAAATCCGGCCAGGCTGGAATAATCATATTCGCCGCCGCTGTTCGCCGCGCCATTGCGCGAGGCCGAACGGATGAAAATCGGCACATTGTTCCAGGCGCCGCCGCGGATCACATGCTTGGTGCAATCGCCACTCGTCCAGGCTACCGCATCCTTGGGTGCGTCGACATAACTGGGATGCCAGCAATCGGCGGTCCACTCCCAGGCATTGCCCAGCAAACCGTAAAGCCCGAACGGGTTGGGTTTGAATGCGCTCACCGGCGCCAGGATACGATTGTCCCACTCGCTGCCGCAGCCATTGCAATTGGCGTCGTCCGTTCCGATCGCGTCGCCCCACCAGCGCGCCGTGGCGGTGCCGGCGCGGGCGGCATATTCCCATTCGGCTTCGCTGGGCAGCCGGTACGGCCCCGCCCGATTGGCAAGCGCGGGATGCTCCGCTTTCGCCTGCGCGTTTAGCCAGGCGACAAAGGCCAGTGCGTCCCGATGATCCAGGCACACCGCGGGCCAATCGGGCGGCTCATTCTCGGCTGGTGGATAGGCCAAGCCCCGGCCCCCGGAATGCCAGCCTAGATTCAATGTCTTGTTGCAGGGTGCAGGTTGATAATTGGTGGCGGCAAGAAAGTTCAAAAATTGCCTGCTGGTAATGTCGTACTTTCCCAGCGCAAAAGCTTTCACCTGAACCACATGCTGTGGGCCTTCGGAATCGAACCGTCCTGGTTCGGAGGCCGGGCTTCCCATCAGGAATTTACCTGCCGGGATTGCCACCATCTGGGGACAGCCGATGCATTCGACGAATTCGCGCGGCAATTCTGCTCCTGCCGGGGCGTCGGCGGCGAAAGCCTGTGCCATCAACAGCAAAGGCAGCAGGATGAGGATCAAACCGGGGATACGCATGGGCGTTTTGCGTCTTACGATGTTCTGCATCTCCCCCCTACAAGCATATAGTGGCCTTCCGCCAGCCTGACCAGCACCCTTGAACACCGCACCTCCGGAGACTGCCATGTCCGATGCCCGCCTGCCCGCCCTGGCCGAGCTGGAGAAGAAGGTCCTCTGGCTGGCAAGCTGGACCATCCACAATGCCAATCATCTGCGCGACAATGACGATGGCTTGAAGGTCGGCGGACACCAGGCGTCTTCTGCCTCGCTCGCCACCATCCTGACGGCGCTCTATTTCGCGGTGCTCAAGCCGGAAGATCGCGTCGCGGTGAAACCCCATGCCGGTCCCGCCTTTCACGCCATCCAATATCTTCTGGGCCGTCAGAGCCGCGAGAAGCTGATCAATTTTCGCGGCTACAAAGGTGCGCAATCCTATCCGTCCCGCACCAAGGACGGCGAGATGGTGGATTTTTCCACGGGTTCGGTGGGGCTTGGTGTGGCTCAGACTCTCTTCGCCAGCCTGGTGCAGGACTATGTGCACGCGCATGGCTGGGCCAAGGATCGCGCCACCGGCCGGATGATCGCCCTGATCGGCGACGCGGAGATGGACGAAGGCAACATCTTCGAGGCGTTGCTGGAAGGCTGGAAACAGGGCGTCGAAAATCTGTGGTGGATCATCGATTACAATCGCCAGAGCCTGGATGCGATTGCGCGCGAAGGATTGATCTCGCGGTTGGAAGCTCTGTTCCGCGCCTTCGGCTGGGAAGTCGTGGTTCTCAAATATGGCGCGTTGTTGCAGGCGGCGTTCGGCGAGCCGGGCGGTGAGAAACTGCGCGCCTGGATCGATGCCTGCCCCAACTCACTTTATTCGTCCCTGCTGTTCCAGGGCGGGGCGGCATGGCGCAAAAGATTGAGTGACGAACTGGGCGACCAGGGGGCGATGAGCGCGCTGATCGCCAGACGCAATGACGCGCAGCTCGCCGAACTGATGTCCGATCTGGGCGGCCACGACATGCCGACTTTGCTGGAAGCATTCGAGAGCCGCGCGAAGGATAAACGCCCCACGGTGTTCATCGCTTACACCGTCAAGGGTTTCGGCCTACCGCTGCAAGGGCACAAGGACAATCATGCCGGCTTGATGACGGAAACCCAGATGGCCGCGTTCCGTGCCGCCAATGGCGTGCGCGAGGGTCATGAATGGGACCTGTTTGAAGGTGCTGGACTTCCAACCGCCCAAATCGAAACATTTCTAAAGCAAGTGCCTTTTGCGCAGGACGCAAAGCGCAAGCTCGATGCACCGGCAGTCGCAATCCCGGCGACCCTGCCGCAGCCAAAGACCGAAAGCCTGATGTCCACCCAGCAAGGCTTTGGCCTGATCCTGGCGGAGATTGCACGCAGCGGTGAAGCGTTCGCCGATCGCATCGTCACCACATCGCCCGACGTGACGGTCTCGACCAATCTGGGCGGTTGGGTCAACCGCCGCAAATTGTTCGCGCGCCAACAATCCAAGGACATGTTCCGCGCCGAGAAAATCCCCTCGACCTATGTGTGGGACTTCGCGCCCGAAGGCCAGCATATGGAGCTGGGCATCGCTGAGATGAATCTCTTCATCCTGCTTTCGGCACTGGGCCTGTCGCATCAATTGTTCGGCGAAAGACTGCTGCCGGTCGGCACACTTTACGACCCCTTCATCTCGCGCGGCCTCGATGCTCTGAATTATGCCTGCTACCAGGATTCCCGTTTTCTTCTGGTGGCCACGCCATCGGGCATCACGCTGTCCGGCGAAGGCGGTGCCCATCAATCCATCGGCACACCGTTGATCGGCATGGCGCAGGACGGGCTGGCGGCGTTCGAACCGGCCTTCATCGACGAGCTGGCGGTGATGATGCGCTTCGCCTTCGACTACATGCAGCGCAGCGGCGATGCGGAACCGGATGCCCGTTCCTGGCTGCGGGACGCGACCGGGGGATCGGTTTATCTGCGCCTGTCGACCCGCCCCCTGGAGCAGCCACGCCGTGCGATGACGCCGGATCTGTCGCAGGCGATCGTGGACGGCGCCTATTGGCTGCGCGAGCCCGGCCCCAATGCGGAAGCGGTGATTGCCTATACCGGCGCGGTGGCACCCGAAGCCATCGCCGCCATCGGCCGGCTGGCCGAGGATCGCAAGGACATCGGCTTACTGGCGGTCACCTCGGCCGACCGCCTGAATGCCGGCTGGACGGCGGCGCAACGGGCCCGCGAAAGCGGCCTTGTCCATGCCAGCAGCCATATCGAACGGCTGTTGGCACCGCTGCCCCGGCATTGCGGCATCGTCACGGTGCTGGACGGTCATCCGGCAACCTTGGGCTGGCTGGGTGCCGTGCTCGGTCACCGCACACGGTCATTGGGCGTAGAGCATTTCGGCCAGACCGGATCGCTGGCGGAGCTGTACCGGCATTACGGCATCGACGCGGATGGCATCGTGGCGGCCGTGGAAGCAATCGCCCCAGGCCGCCCCGTACGCCATATCCGCAGGCTTTAGGCCCGCGGCAGAACCACGCCATCCGTTGCCGCGGCCGAAGCATCCGCCGCCATGCGGTTGCCCGCGCGCCACGCCAGGAGCGGGATGATCAGCGCGAAGATAAGCACGCCACCCAGAGCGTAGATCGCGGTGCTGTAGACGCCAGTGGTCTCGTGAAGATAGGCCATCAGCAGCGGCGACGGGATGGCGGCGAAGCCCCAACCCAGCAAGATGAAGCCATAGATGCCGCCGACATATTTCGAGCCGAAAAAGTCCGCAGTGAAGGACGGCATCACGCCGAAGCCGCCGCCATAGCAAAGCTCGATGGCGCAGACCACGATTGTGAACACCGTCACATTGGTGACGGTGGGCAGATAAAAGAAGAGCGGGATCTGGCAGGCGAAGATCAGGAAATAGGCCTGAGAACGGCCGATCTTGTCCGAAATCCAGGCCCAGAAGATGCGCCCACCGCCATTGAAGATGCCGATGATGCCCACGATGGTCGCCGCAGCGGTCGCGCTGATGCCCAACTGCTGCTGGGAAAGGGGTGACGCGGCGCTGACGATCATGATGCCGGCGGACGTGTTGAGGGAAAGCATCGCCCACAGCATCCAGAAGCGGCCGGTCGAAAGCGCCTGTTTCGGCGTGTAGTGAACGGCACTGGCGGTCTTGGAAACCTTGGTCTTGGGAACCCAACCTTCAGGCACCCAATTCTGGGGAGGATTCGCAAAGGTCTGGGCGCAGATAATGACGATCGCACCATAAACCAGACCGAATGTCGTCAGGGTAAAGGGCACGCCATCCGAAATGATCAATCGCGACGCGATCGGGCTCATAATCAAAGCGGCGACACCGAAGCCCATCACGTTGACTCCGGTCATCAGGCCGCGCTTGTCCGGAAACCATTTGGTGATCATCGCGACCGGGCAGATATAGCCAAGTCCCATGCCCAGGCCGCTGAACAGGCCGTAACCGATATAGACGCCCGGCAGCCAGTGACTCTTGATCGAATAGGCGGCGATCACGAAGCCCAGACCGTAAATGAAGCCGGCAAAGGTGGTGACGATGCGGGGACCGACCTTGTCCTGCCACCAGCCACCGATCACGGTGCCAATGCCAAGGCAGGCCATCGCCATGTTGAAGGTGAGCGTGACCTGGATCTGGGACCAGCCTTCGCTGGCCATTAGCGGCTTGACGAAGACGCTCCAGGCATAGACCGAACCCAGGCACATCTGCGCCAGCAGCGCCGCGGTAGCGATCATTCCGCGGTTCCTCAAAGCAACTTGGCTACTCATCTCGCACTCCCCGGATTTGTTTTGTTGGCGCGTTGGCGCTTTTTGAAAAGATAGACTGGCACGATGCAAAGCGAACCCAGGATGGTGCCGACTGTCTGGTACCAGTAGAAAAAAGGAATGCCGAACAATTCCGGCGTTGCCCGGTTGAAGAACGGCACCCACAGCAGCGCGATGAATGGGACAGCAATCCAGAGATAGACTGGATGAAATCGCCGCCGCGCCGAATGCTCGTTCATACCTTCCCTTGGGACAAGAATACGCCGCCATGACGCGGCGGCGTTTCTGAAGCTAACGTAATAAATACCGGCTCCGCAATCGTTGCCGGCAATGAAAAAGGGGGCGGTTCGTCCCCCTTCCCTATTTCTTCGCGTAACGGACCAAGTTTCTCTGCCCGACCTGAGCGCTGTATACATTGCCCTTCGCGTCGGCCCAGATGCCTTCGCCGCCGCTGGTGGCGCCGGCGTCTGGGTTTGGATCGGTATCAGGAATAAAGGCGGTGACGATGCCGTCCTTCACACTGCCGATGCGGATGCCGCGTTTCCAGCCCGGATGGTAGCCATAGCCCATCGGCGACCGGGATTCGGAATCCGTCGAATACATGATGTCGTTCTTGTCGATGTAGATGCCGCTGGGCCGGCCGAACTGCGTATAGATCTTCAGCAGCTTGCCATCCTGGGTGAACGCCTGGATGCGATTGTTCCAGCGGTCGCCGACATAAAGATTGCCGGCTTTGTCCATCGCCAGAGTGTGCGCCACTTCGAACTGGCCGCCGCCGATTCCGTGTTCGCCCCACTGCTTGATGAAATTGCCCTTGGCATCGAATTTCATCACGCGGGCATTGTGACCGGGACCGGCCTCATGACCATCGGCGATGAAAATGTTGCCGTTGGGCGCAACCAAAACCGCATTGGGTTCATTGAAGGTTTTGGCATCGTTTCCGGAAGCGCCCGGCGTGCCCATGGTGCGCAAAAGCTTGCCGCTGGTATCGAACTCCAGGACGACATTGCCCTTGTTGGTCGCCGCATCGACATGACCATCGGCGATCCACAGATGATCATTCTTGTCGATGAACAGGTCGTGCGGGAAGAGAAGCATACCCGCGCCGAAAGACTTGATGTAATTGCCCTTGGCGTCGAACTCGACCACAGGGTTGATCGGACTGCCGGCGCAATTGTTGGCGCCGCAGCGTTCCGCCACCCAGATATGGCCCTTGCTGTCGACCGACACGCTGGACGAAGAGCCGAATTTGCGTCCATCCGGCAATTTGAAGAAATGCTCGTCCCCGACATACGGATTGGGCTGGACGTTCGGCGCATTGCGCGGATCGTTCGCCGTCGCCGACAGAACCCCGGAAGCCTGATTGGCGGCATCCAGCGCCTTGAGATCGGACGGCGGAAACATCGGCGGACGGGGCGCGCGCGCCTGCCCGGCCGCCGCCGGCGCAGCGGGGGCTGCCTGCGCCGTTTGCGCGGTGGCCGCCGGCGCTGCCGGAGCAGCCTGGGCGTGTCCTTCAGCACCCGGAGGAACGAAAGCGACGGCTTTCAGGAATTCCGTGCGCTGATCCATTTCCTTTTGTCCGGCGGGATAGCCGTTGGACTTGAGGATAAAAGACAGAATTTCCGCATATTGGCCGCGGCTGAGTTTGCCGGGATTGTCCTGCGGCATGGTGGTGCGGATGCGTTCGAACAAATCGCCGAGCGTGAGCCCAGCCCAGTTGGAGATGAACTCTCCCCCAACCAGCGCGGGGGCCTCACCGTTACCGGTGAGGCCCGAGCCATGGCAGGCCGCGCATTGCTGAGAGAATTGACCGGCGCCCCTCTGTGCCTGGGCGTCGGTATAGGCGCCATTCAGCACAGATGCGGAGCCCTGCCCCCAAGCCGCGCCACCGGCGGCGGCGAAGAGTGCAAGGGCACTTGCAAGCACGGCAATTCTGTTACGCATCGTTTTATGTCCGTCTCAGATCGTTAGCTGTTATCCGGCAGCGTGTAGGCGACATATTCACCGGAATAGTTGCCGCCCGAAATCGCCACGACAATGTACTGCTTGCCGTTGACCATGTAGGTCATCGGCGAGCCCGATTGCGGCGCGGGCATCAGAATATTGCCGACTTCCTTGCCGGTCGCCTGATCATAGGCGCGGAGCATGGCGCCGCGCGGATGTTCAGGCGTGGTGGTGATCTGGGAGTCGCCCGCGACCACCAGAGTCTTGGTCAGCATATTGCCGATGCTGAGGCTGGCCTGACCCGTACGAGGAATGGTGAGCCCCTTCAGCGCAGGATGGTTGCGGATATTGTCCGGCGTGTCGCCATGCGGCGTCTGCCAGACGATTTCACCCTTGTCGACATTGATGGCGCTGATAGTCCCATAAGGCGGGCGCATCAGCGGCAACCCTTGGACGGCAGCGCGCACCCCGTTGCTCCTGGCGGCCGGCGGTGGGGTCGGCCGCTTCGGTGCAGGCGAAGCGTCGGCGCCTTCGTTGGTGCCGGCGGCATCGACCATCGTCACGGGCACTCCCGCCTGACCTACGACATAAGGCAGGTCGGTAAAGCCTGGCGGCGGCGGCACCAGCCCCGTCAGATTCTGGCAGCCCTCGCAGCCATAGGTGAAGACGGTGTGGGTCTCAGGATTGAAAGAGCCACCCGGCCAGTTGGTGCCGCCCGAAGCCGTGCCCGGGAGGAAGGTTCCGATCTGCCCGGGAGTGGACACCACCGGCGGAGTGTAGATCGGGCCAAGCTTGATCTTCTTCACCAATTCCATCGCCTCGGCGCGCAGAGCGGGCGTGAAGTCGATCAGCTCATCGACCGAGGTGCCGGTGCGGGTATAAGGCTTGGGCTTGGACGGAATGGGCTGGGTCGGGGAATACCATTCGCCCGGCACATTGCCCTTCTCGACCTTGCGCTCCGGCATCGGCCAGACCGGCTTGCCGGTCACGCGGTCGAACACATAAAGCATTCCCATTTTCGACGGGTTCGCGACCGCCTTGATCGCCTTGCCGTCGACATTGACGTCCATCAGCAAGGGAGCCGAGGACATGTCGTAGTCCCAGATCTCGTGATGGATGAACTGGAAGTGCCATTTGGGCTTGCCGGTATCCAGGTCCACCGCCACCAGGCTGTTGGCGTAAAGGCCGCTGCCCGGACGCTTGCCGCCATAGAAGTCAGAGGTGGGAGATTCCACCGGCAGATAGGCCAGATTAGCAACCGGATCGGCAGTGATCTGCGCCCACACGCCGGTATTGCCGGTATATTCATTGGAATTGTTCAGCCAGGTCTCCGCGCCCGGCTCGCCCTTTTGGGGAATGGTGCGGAACTGCCAGATGCGCTTGCCGGTGCGCACGTCGAAAGCGCGCGCCGAGCCTTTGTTGTTCTTGAAGCTGGAGGGCGTGAAGCCTTCGCGGAAGGCCGAACCCACCAACACCCTGTCGCCCACCACGGTCGGTGCCGCATGCAAGCCGATTTCACCCGTGGTCAGGTCGGGTTCGATCTTTTGACTGTCGTCCGCCTTCAGATCGACCGAGCCATTGGTGCCGAAGCTGGCAATACGCTGGCCGGTCTTGGCGTCCAGCGCGATCAGCTGATAGCCCGGGGTGACATAAAGAATGCGGGCTTCCTTGCCATCGCTCCAATAGGAGACGCCCCGGCCCGAAAGCTGACGGGGAGCAGCGGCACCGCGCGGGCCTTCTTTCTCGCCATGGACCCAGAGGAGTTCGCCCGTCACCGCGTCCAGCGCGATCACCGAGCGGCGCGAACCAGCCGTCGTGTAAATCACGCCGCCGATTTCCAGGGGCGTGCCTTCCAGCTTGAACTCAGGACGATTGCCCAGATTGTCGGTCTTGAAGCGCCAGGCCACTTCCAGCTTGGAGAAGTTTGAGGCGTTGATCTGGTCCAGCGGCTTGAAGCGGCTGCCGGTGTTATCGCCGGCATAATTCGTCCAATCCACATTCTGCCCGGTCTGGGCAAAAGCGGTGGACCCGCCCAAGAGCAACGCCGTCAGGCCTGCGCCGGCAATCAGTTTCGTCTTCGTCGATGTCATTGTCTTCGCCTTCTAACAAACATGGATTGAGACGGCACGCATCAGCGCGCGTCCGCCAGATCAAGTGGCGGTTTTCCAACCGCCGTTCGGAAATTCAGAATAGAGATTTGGGCTCCCCGCCCAGGCAGCGAATGCAAATTTCGCTGAAGATCGCAGCATTCCCCGCCGCGCCAGCCATCATCGCATCACTGCGAGTGGTACCCATGAACATCCTCCCAAGATGTTGGTTTTTCGCTGCAATACTCGTCTGAGCGCACCGGACCGCTTCGGGTCCGTTAAAGATGAAACTACCTCCAGGTTCCAGCTTCGGCAATAGCCAAAGAAAAACCCGCCCACCTCCGGGTGGAGATGGGCGGGCTGATAACAAGTCAGGCTTTCGGGCCGGACCTAGAAGTTGCCAATTTAGAAATTGAACGTGATGCGGCCATAATAATAGCCGCCGTTCGGGTTGTAGGCCGAACCGATATAGTTGCGGTCGATGTTGGAGCCGGTATTGACCAGCTGCGCGGCGCCAGAGGTGGCGCTGGGCGTATTGGTCACGAACGGCGCCGTGTTCGGGCGGATATTGAAGATATTGTTGCCGCCGATCGCGAACTGCAGCTGATCGGTGAGGTCGTAACGCGCTTCAAGATCCGTGATGCCGACCGCAGCCTGGTTTTCCGTGAAGAACGGCGCGCCACCGTTCGGCGAACCGAAACCGTGGACCGGACCGTAATAGGTCTCGCGGAGCGTGATGCCGAACTGATCCAGCGACCAGTTCGCCGCCAGGTTGATCTTCTCCTGCGGGGCGCGGTGCGCGAAAGCGAACAGGCCCGAGAAGTTGAACAACGACACGCCCGACGCGCTCGCCGCAAGAACAGCCGGCACCGGAACGACGCCCGAGACCGCAGTCTGGGTGTAGTTGCCGGCCAGGGTCCAATCGACCAGACCATAGTCGCCGAAATCGGTCGGATAGTTGACCGTCAGATCGACGCCCTGGGTCAGGCTGTTGATGCCATTGATGAAGGCCGTGACGCCCGTCTGTACCACGGTCGGATCGATGGTGTTGCCGTGCGCTCTGATCGCGTCGTTGACCAGCGGCGAATTGACCGCGCCGCCCAGGCCGTTGATCGTGCTGGTCAGCACGATTCGATTGCCCAGCGCGATGCTGTAGGCATCAAGCGTAACGCTCAGATCCTCCAGCGGATGGGCAACGATACCGACACTGTACTGTGTCGAATTCTCGGGCTTCAGATTTTCGATGCCCAGAACCTTGGCAGAGGCCGAGTTCGCCGGCAGCTGCACTGTGCCAGCAGTGGGCGTGACGTTGGTGGCGGAATAGAACTCTTCCGCCAGGGTCGGCGCGCGGAAGCCGGTCGACAGGGTGCCACGAACAGCGAATTCCGGCGTGATGTCGTAACGCGCGGTGATCTTGCCGATCTTGGCATCGCCGAAATCGGTGTAATGCTCGAACCGGCCTGCAACATCGAGCTGCAGCTCCGGAATGGGAGCCAAGGCCAGATCGACATAACCCGCATAATTCTTGCGGCTGTGCGTCCCCGCATCGAGGGCCGCGAAGCCGGGATAAGACTGCGAACCTTCCTTATAGCTGGACGCGAAATCACCCTGTCGGATCTGATAGCTGTCTTCACGTGCTTCGGCGCCGACCGCGACGGTCAGCGGCGAGGCCATTCCAACATTGAAGCCGTGGGTCGCATCGACCGTGCCGATGAATTCCGAAGCGGTGAAGCCACCGGCATAGAAATTCGTGGGCGACTGGTGGGTGTCGATGAACAGTGAGCGGTTGCCCGTGTTGTAGACATAGATTTGATCAATGTCCTTGCCGTAGCCGAGATTGGCATCGACATCCCAGCCCGCCAGGTTGAACTTCAGACCTGCATTATACTGGTAGTCGTCTTCCTTCAGCACTTCCTGCGGATTGAAACCCTTCGGCGCGAAAACCAGCTCGCCGGGGGTGTAGAGCGTGCCGGCCTGGCCGGAGGAGATCGCCAGGCCGTTTGAGTTCAGGCCATTGTTGCCCAATACGGTCTGACCGGCGATGGAGTGCGTTGGCACTAAAGTCGATTCGCCCACAAACCGGCCTGTCTGGGCAAAACCGACGGCGCAAGCCGGGGTGATGCCGTCCGAAGCCAGCGCGGTGTTGTAGCCTTGTGGATTGGTCGCCGAGCAAGGCTGGCTGGAGCCGAGCGAGGCGATGATCTGGGATGGCAGGCGGTCATTTTCAAACGCCTTGGCGAAACGATGGCCAAAGCTGCCGAAGGTGTAAACCTGCACGTTATCGGAGATGTCGTAACCGGCATTCACCATCGCGGTGGTCAGCTGAAATTCAGCATCGCCCGAAATGTGGTTGGTGCGCGGATAACCGGGGATGGCCTGGCGCATCGCCAACGGGATGCAAACACCGCCCGAGCAAGGTACGACGCCAGCGGCATTCGGGACAGCGGTCGGGTTGCCGGGCGTGCCACCCACGCCGATCGAACCTTCCGCAACAGTGTTGCCATTGGCGTCGATCAGGCGATTGTCGGGGCCACCATTCTGGGTGAAGCCGTGATATTTCTTATCCACAGTGAGATTGACGAAGCCCTTGTCGAAGAGCGGCATGCCCATGTTGAAGGCGACGTCGTAGGATTGGCCTTCGTTGCTGTAATTCTGGCCGCTGCTGACTTCCACCTTGCCGCCCGAAGATTTCTTCTTGAGAATGATGTTGACCACGCCGGCGATGGCGTCCGTGCCGTACTGGGCGGCGGCGCCGTCGGTCAGCACTTCGATATGGTCGATCGCCGCGGTCGGGATCAGGGAGATGTCCGGTGCCGCGCTGCCGCCGAAGGCGCCGCCGAGCACGTGAAGATTGCCGGTGCCGTGACGGCGC
Organism: Pseudomonadota bacterium; assembly: GCA_040389405.1. GTDB lineage: Bacteria > Pseudomonadota > Alphaproteobacteria > Micropepsales > Micropepsaceae > Rhizomicrobium. The sequence continues at coordinate 150,584 of JAZJZY010000005.1, forward strand.
TTACCGTTGACCATCACCAAGGTCGCGTTCGGCGAGAGGCCGCGAAGCGCGGCGGACAGCGACAGGTTGGCGAGGTCGCCGCCCACCGATTCCACGTTGAAAGAAGGAACGGACTGGCCGAGAGCCTGCCGAAGGTCGGCGGAGCCGGCGCCGCGCGTCAGCGAATCGCCGCCCAGAACGGTGATGGGCGCGGCGCTGTCCGCGGCCGACATTCCCTGCACGCGCGTGCCGGTCACGATGACGGTTTCATTGTTGCCGCCATTGTCCTGCGCAAAGGCGGGCGCGGCGAGCACGGCAAATGCCGACACCGAAGCGCCGACCAGCAAGGAGTTTTTCAAATTGATCACGATGGAGATTCCCCTGAATGGTTGGTTTTCTTGCACTAAATTCAGCGAATTACGCGCTCGTATAATACAAACGAGTCACTTTTCGCGCTCTTAGGCGGAAGTAATCAGCCTATAGGTGTGCGGCATATAGCACTATAGTATTAAATTATAGTCCTAAGAGTCATAATTAGTATCGAATAGCGTCAAACAGAGGGGCTGCCGCGCAATGCGCGGGTCCTAGGCGGAAAGGCCGCCGGCTCCATGATGTGGGGGCATAAAATTTAATGAGCAATATCAAATAGATATCTTGAAATCCGGGTTGCACATGGATTTTTCTGGGTTTTCCGTGGCTCTCGTGCAACAGCCCAAAAAAAAGGCAGGCGCGTCAGCGCCTGCCTTTCTCAAGGCCTATGAAATGATCAGCGGCCTTTTTTGACCGCAACGAACTCGATCTCGACCAGATCCGTCGAACCGACCAGCGAAGCGACCTGAACCGTCGCGCGGGCGGGTTTGTTGGGCTGCGCCGCGGTGCCGAACTCTTTGAGCCAGGAGGAATTCATTCCCGCAAAGTCCATCTTACCGCCCTTGGCCGGATCGCCGACCAGGAAGACATGCGCCTGAACCACATCGCCAAAGGTCAGGCCTTGCTTGGTCAACTCGGCCTTGAGGCCGGTCAATGTCGCGGCCGTCTGGGCGGCGGTATCGCTGCCCTCCCCGGTCGAGCCGCTGACGTAATAGGTGTCGTAGCCAGCCGGCACTTTCACCGAACTGGCAAAAGGCGCTTTTCCATCCTGATTGTGCACCACCATATCGGCGGCGATCGCTCCGGAAACGAAAAGGCCGGCACCTGCCGCAGCAAAGAACGCGTATTTAAAAGCCTTGTTCATGTCGCCATTCCTTCTTGAATGATGGACTTACGGACGTGTCGCCTTGACGTCGGCGGGTGTTACTTTGTCCTTGTAGCTGTTGCCGAAGTGGGTGCGGATATAGTTCGTCACATCAGCAACCTGCTGATCGGAGAACATTCCGCCCAAGGCCGGCATTGCCTTCTGGCCATTGACGATCACGGAGATCGGATAGCCTGCGACTTCCAGCTTCGGATTTTTGGCAAGCGCCGGATACATGCCCGCGCCGACCGCACCCTTGGCGTCCGGCATGTGGCAACCCTGGCAGACATTCTTGAAGATGGCTTCGCCGCCCTGTTCGGTGAAGCCGCCGCGGCCACCGCCGGCACCGGCACCCTGGGCATAGGCACCAGACGAAACGCAAAGGCCCAGCAACAGCGCAGAACCAAGAACACGACCAACAAATGCAGATTTCATAATCCCCTCCGAATTTTGCTTTAGGCCGCTACAACGCGCTGATGCAGACGCTTGATGGCATCCAGCGCCGATACAATCGCACCTTCTTGCCACGCGCCCAAGTGGGACGCGTGCTCGCCCGCCAGGACCATGCGTCCATCGATGGCGCAAAGGGCGTCATAATTCTTGGCGCGGTTGGCTTCGGTCCATTGAGCGAAGCAGCCCAGAGACCAGGGCATGCGATGCCAGCCGACTGACACGCCATTCTCGAATTCCGTCCGATACTGCGGATGGATTGCCGCGCCACAATCGACCACCACCTTCATGCGCTCTTCCGGCGTCATGGAGGTCAGCTCGAAGGCATGCGGACCGAAGGTGTAAGCGCCCAGCACCACGCCCTTCTGGGTCTGCATGAACTGGGTTGACGGATAGGAGATCAGCGCCACCGGCTGGTCTGTATAGGTGATACCACCATAGATGCGCTCATCGTCTTCCCACCAGCGGCGCTTCATCTGCACGCCCGCCTTGAAGCCCGCACTGTAGGCAAGCGAGTTGATGGCATTCTTCAGCGGCGCGCCGACCTGCATCGGCACCTGGCTGAGAATGGTGGCCGGAATGGTGTTGACGCACCAATTCGCCGTGGCGGTCTGCACCGGGCCGCCCTTTTGCGCATCGATGTAGGAAACCGTGACGCCATTGGCGTCCTGCTTCACTTCGGTCACCTTGCAATTATACTTGATCATGTCCGGCGGCAGTGCGCGCACAAAACCGGCACTGATCATGTCCATGCCGCCGACGGGCTGGAACATGGTCATCTGGTATTCATACTCGTGGCCGGTCAGAAGCCCGGTCCACAGGCGCGATTGCAACAGCTCGCTCATCGCCATCGGTTCGGAGTCCGTCGGCTGCCAGGAAAGCCCGCCGCCCGGATCCACGTCATAGCCGCGATGGTTGGAGACCAACGCACCCTTCTTGTATTCGTAGTTGCGGTCCAACGCGCCATAAGCCCTGAGCGCCTGGAGCAGAATTTCGGCATCTTCCTTGGTCACGGACTGGTCGAGCTTGCCTTGTGCGGTGGTCTTGGCCAGCAACTCGGAAATGTGACCGCGGAAATCGGTTTCGACTTCACGATAGCGCTTGGGCTTGCCGCCGAACGCCTTACTGTTGTGGATCATCGCGTTGTAATTGATGATCGAGAACGGCTCGAGCGGCACGTTGAGACGCTTGCAATAGTCCAGCAGCGCGATGTGATGGTAAGGAATGCGCATCGGTCCCGGATTGACGTAGAAGCCGGAATCGAACTGGCATTGCTGCTTGAAACCACCCAGTTCGTTGACCGTGTCGCCACCGCGAATGGAGATGTTACGCCCGCCAGCCTTGTGCTGATATTCCAGCACTTGCACCTTGTAGCCGGCCTTGCTCAGTTCCAGAGCCGCCGTCAGACCGGCCAGCCCTGCGCCCAGCACCAGGACAGAATTCCCCTTGGCGTCGCCTTCAAGCTTGAGCGGTCCGCTGTAGCCAGATTCACCCGCATAACCAAGATCGGTCATCGCCTGGTACATCACGGCACTGCCGGCAGCCATGCCGATCATGCGGAACAGAGAACGCCGGTTCATCGGCGCAAAATTTTGCTCAGCCATCTTAAATCCTTAAATCCCCTTCGCTGGCCGGGTGCCGAGCGGTATCCCCGATGCGCCTTGGCGGCGTTGGGCCGTCGGCGGCTTTTTTTGGGGGCGCTCAATGCTTGAATCGTTCCGGCCCGGCAAATTTCTAACGCAAGGGCAGGAAGCGCGCCAGCCCACAAAATAGGCAACGCGGTCGCAGATAATCGTGATTTTCTGTCACGGCGGCAATGTTTTACGACAAAAAGGCTTCGATCTTGTCGGCGGCGCGCACCAGATCTGCCAACGAGGGCGTTCCCATCTTGTGCATCACCTGGGCACGGTGAATTTTGACCGTGACTTCGCTCAGGCCTACCAGGGCTGCGATCTGTTTGTTGATCTGACCGGTAACGACCAGCTTCATGATTTCCCGCTCGCGCTTGGTGAGCGTGCGATAGCCGCTCATAACGCCGGAGACTTTTTCTTCGCTTTCGCGCTGGGCCTGATCGCGTCGCAGCGCCGCCTGCACGCATTCCAGGAGTTCCTGCTCGCGGAACGGCTTCTGAAGAAAATCCACCGCGCCGGCCTTCATCACCTGAACCACCATGGGCACATCGCCATAGCCGGAGATGAAAATAATAGGAATTTTATCCTTTTGAGCCTGAAGGCGCTTTTGCAATTCTAGGCCGCTGGTTCCCGGCAGACGAACGTCCAGGACAAGACAGCCGCCGATTTGAGGGTCGCGCCGGGCGAGAAACTCCTCCGCGGAGGCGAAAGATTCGGCCATATGGCCGACAGACAGCAGCAAGTCGCGGATAGCCTCGCGGTCGGCTGCGTCATCGTCGATCACAAACACGATCGGAGCTGTCTGCATCCACCAACTCCCCCCCGAGAGCGGTAATACTTTTGTTTAAGTTTCGCGAAATGTCCAGCTTTAAGGCTGTCCAATTTCTAGGCAGACAGCCTTTTATACGGTCACAAATCGCCCTTGAGAAACAAAGGGATTCGCGACTTCGTGTCGGGGAGAATGGTGCCCAGAAGAGGACTCGAACCTCCACGCCTTGCAGCGCTAGTACCTGAAACTAGTGCGTCTACCAATTCCGCCATCTGGGCAGATGTCGAAGGGCCGGATGTTTAGGGTCGCCGTTCCACCGCGTCAACTGCTCAAACCCCTTTTCGCCGCAACTCCTTCTGGCTAAACACGACGGCGCTCAACCGGAATCTCGCCATGGAAACAAAACAGGTCACTGTCTTCGGCGGCTCGGGGTTCCTGGGACGTCACGCCATTCGTGCCCTGGCCAAAGCCGGCTGGCGTATCAAGGTTGCCAGCCGCCACCCCCATCGGGGCTTTTTCCTGCGTCCCCTGGGCCAGGTGGGCCAGATCGGCTTCGTCAAATGCGACATCACCGAACCCGACCAAGTTGAAGCGGCCCTGCAAGGCTCCCAGGCAGCGATCAATCTGCCGGGCTTGCTGGTCGCGCGCGGCCAGAGCTTTGAAGACGTCCATGCTGCCGGTGCCGGCAATGTCGCCGAAGCAGCACAGCGCCTGGGCATCCGGCATCTGATCCATGTCTCAGCCATCGGCGCCGACAGCGAATCCGAATCCCGCTATGCGCAAACCAAGGCAGAAGGCGAAAAGCGCGTCCGCGCCGCCCTCCCCGCATCCGTCATTCTGCGCCCGTCGATCGTGTTCGGGCCGGAAGACCAGTTCTTCAACAAGTTCGCCGGCCTGGCGCGCATGTCGCCCGTGCTGCCCTTGATCGGCGGCGGGCATACGCGTTTCCAGCCGGTCTTTGTGGGAGATGTCGCGGCCGCCATTGTTGCCGCGCTGGTTAATCCCGACGCGCAAGGCAAGACCTACGAATTGGGCGGACCGACGATCTACAGCTTCAAGGACTTGATGCAGATCGTGCTGCGCGAAACCGGGCGTTCGCGAATCCTGATGCCACTGCCCTTCGCGCTGGCATCGATCAAAGCGTTCTTTTTGCAGTTTGCTCCCAACCCCCTGCTCACGCCGGATCAAGTCAAACTACTTCGCCATGACAATGTCGTGGCACCGACCGCATTCACCCTGGCCGATCTCGGCATCCAACCCACCACCGTGGAAGCCGAAGTGCCCGCCTATCTCTGGCGCTTCCGCGCGAAAGGCGAATACGCGAATCTGATTCCGGAACGGCCGCGCTAGTTTGTCTGTCGCGGTTCCGGACGGAAAACCGCGACACACTTTTCCTGGAACCGCTCTAGATCCAGATATAGGCGGCGAGCGCCAAGCCCGCGGCGATGCGATACCAGCCGAATGGCGTGAGACCGTAACGCCCCACGATCACCAGGAACTGACGGATCACGACATAGGCCACTAGGAACGATACGATAAATCCGACCGCGATGTTGAGGCTTTGGCTGCTGCTCAGCGCAGCTCCGGCATGACGCAGTTCCAGGATAGTGGCGCCCATCATGGTGGGAACGGCCAGATAGAACGTGAACAAGGTCGCCGCCTTTCGTTCCACGCCCAGCATTTCACCGCCAAGAATTGTCGCGCCCGACCGCGACACGCCCGGAATGATCGACAGGATCTGACAGCAACCGATCTGAAAGGCCTTCGATACCGGCAACTTGTCGCCCTCGAACCAGCGCGGCTTGGGGGCGATCCTTTCCAAAACCAGAATGGCGATGCCGCCCACGATCCAGCAGACCGCAATGAAAGGCATCGCGAAGGCCGGATTGAGCAGGACGGCGTCCAGGAACTTCTTCAGCGCCAGGCCCGCTATCACCGAAGGGATCAGCGCCACGATAATGCCCAGTGCGAAACGCCGCGCGTCGGCGGAGGACGGCAATTGAATCAGGGCTTGCCAGAAGGTCTGGAAATAGACCGCCACCACCGCCAGAATCGCGCCCAGCTGAATGACGACAGTGAAGGCCTGCCAATTGTCGGAAAGCCCGAGCAACCGCTCCGCCACCAGAAGATGACCGGTCGAGGATACGGGAATGAACTCCGTCAGGCCTTCGACAATGCCGAGCCAGATTGAAATCAGGATGTCGTGCATGCGGAGATTCCCGGGAGACAGGGCACAGGTAGCATCGCCCGGGCGGCCATGCCATCGCCGGTTCCCTAACTTTTGGTATTGTATCGGCCATGGGGCGGGCGGGAATCAGACGATCGGGCTGGCTGGGCAAATTGCTCGTGATCCTGTTTGTCGTCCTGGTGGCGGCGCCAGTTCTATTGCTGTTGATCTTCCGTTTCGTCCCGGTGCCCGGCACGCCGCAAATGATCTGGAGCCTGGCCAAGGGTAATGGTGCTCATTATCGGTGGTCCGACCGTGTCCCTTCATTCCTGGGCCGGGCCGTGATCGGTTCGGAAGATCAGAATTTCTGCAACCATGGCGGCTTCGATTGGAAGTCCATCGACCAGGCCATGGCGGCGCATGACCGCCATCCGGCAAAGAGGCTGCGCGGCGCCAGTACCATTTCGCAGCAGACGGCACGCACCTTGTTCCTCGTTCCGGTGCGCAGCTGGGTCCGCAAGGGCGTCGAGGCCTATCTCACCGTGCTGCTGGAAGCCCTGTGGCCCAAAAAGAGAATTCTGGAGGCCTATCTCAATCTGGTGGATTGGGGGCACGGCAATTTCGGCGCCGATGCCGCGGCGCGCGCTTATTTCGGTATCGATGCCGCACGGCTAAACCGGAACCAGGCGGCCCGCCTGGCCGCAATCCTGCCGGATCCGGACAAATGGAGCGCCGCCAGGCCGGGCCCTTACGTCGCGTCCCGCACGCAAACCCTGATCGACCGGGCGGGGGACGTGACCCGGGACAATCTGGATTTTTGCGTTAAATAGAAACGTCGCCTAGAAGACCGGTCATCCTTTGGCCCTGTAAAAAGCTTCCCATGCGCCGCCTGATCCATCTGATGCTCTCGCCCAGTTGCCGCCTTGCCCGGTTGATGGTGGCGGAAAAACGTGTCGCTTGCGATTTGGCGCATGCCGAGGACGCACGCAATCCCATGCCCATCTTTATTGATCTGGATGGCACAAGGGCGGAGGGCATATGGGCGATCGTCGACCATCTGGAATCCAATTTTCCCGAACATCCCTTGGCGCCGGAAGATCCCGCCGAGCGACGCGCCAGCCTGCGCTGGCTGGATTGGGCGATGGGGCCTTTCCACGAACAGGTGACCCAGCGCATTCTTTACGAAAAGGCTGGCCAGCGTTTCACCGGCGCACCCGGACGGCGGGCGCCGGACATGAATGTGGTTCGCACCGGGCGCGACGAGTTGCGACTGGCGCTGGCAGCTATCGGCCGGGCCATGGAAGCGGGCGGCAATCTTTCCGGCCGGGCCCCTGCACTGGGCGATCTGGCGGTGGCGGCACATCTTTCTGCGCTGGATTATTTCGGCGAAGTGCCGTGGAGCGAATTTCCTGCCACCAATGAATGGTATGTACGGATGAAATCGCGACCCAGCTTCCGGTCCATCCTGGCCGACCGCGTTCCGGGTCAGCCGCCCGCTACCCATTATGCCGAACTCGATTTCTAAAAACCGGCCAGGGAAAGTGGAAACCGGTTTCCCGTCGGGCCGTGCGACCGACATGAAAGACGCTATCGTCGCTCGGGCCCTGGCCGAGGGCTTCGATGTCGTGCGCATAACGGACGCGCTCGCCGTGCCCCGCAATCGCGAAGGGCTTTTGTCATACTTGACCGCGGGCCATCATGGCACGATGGAATGGATGGAGACGCGCAAGGACGAGCGCGCCGATCCGCAGTCGCTGTGGCAGGGCGCCCGCTCCGCCATCGTGCTGGGTCTGAACTATGGACCGGACCGCAACCCGCTCGAGATCCTGGCGCAGAAGGACAAGGCCGCGATCTCGGTCTATGCCCAGGGCGAGGATTATCACGATGTGGTCAAGAAGAAGCTGAAGGCCGTCGCCGGTTTTATCTTCGAGAAATCCCGCGCCGACGTGAAAGTGTTTGTCGATACCGCGCCGGTGATGGAAAAGCCCCTGGCGCAGAAAGCCGGGCTGGGTTGGCAAGGCAAGCACACCAATCTGGTCAGCCGCGAATTCGGCTCCTGGCTGTTCCTGGGTTCGATCTTCACCACTCTGGAGATACCGCCCGACGACAGCGAGACCGATCATTGCGGCAATTGCCATCAATGCCTCGACGTCTGTCCGACCGATGCGTTCCCCGCGCCTTATAAGCTCGATGCGCGCCGCTGCATTTCCTATCTCACCATCGAAAACAAAGGACCGATCCCGCACGAATTTCGCAAACCGATCGGCAACCGGATCTATGGCTGCGATGACTGTCTGGCCGTGTGTCCCTGGAACAAATTCGCCCAATGCGCGCGCGAACTGAAACTTCAGCCGCGCGCGGAACTGCGGGCGCCCGAACTTGCGGCGATGGCGGAGCTGGATGACGCGACCTTCCGTGCACTCTTCCGCAAATCGCCGGTCAAGCGGATCGGCCGCGAGCGATTTCTGCGCAACGTCCTGATTGCCATCGGCAACAGCGGAGCGCCTTCGCTTGTGGCCTCGGCGCAGGCGCGGCTGGAGGATCCCTCCGCACTGGTCCGGGGCGCGGCGATCTGGGCGCTGCTGCAGCTTTTGCCGCGGGATCAATTCGACAGCCTTGCCCGCCAATACGCACCAGCGGAAACCGACAGCTCTGTCATTGCCGAGTGGAGTGCGGCTATTTAGGCCCCAGCTATTTAGATGACGTGTCGTCCAGCAGCGAGAGTTCATTGCGCGCGGCATCGGCGGTTTCGCCACCGCCGGCGATCTTAAGCGCCGCTTGAAAATCGCGCCGCGCACCGCCCACATCGCCGGCCTTGCGCGCAATATCACCGCGCTGGACCAATGCCTCGGCGGAATTCGGCTTCAGCTTCAGCGCCGCGTCCGCATCATCCCGCGCTTCCCGCAACTTTCCTTGTGCCGCCAGCGCACTGGCACGCAAAATAAGAAAATCAATTCTCCTGGGCTGCATTTCCAGCGCCGCGTTCAGATCGGCTTCCACCGATTTCCAATCTTTTTGCATCGCCTGGGCGCGGGCCAGATCGGCATAGAGATCGGCGTCGTTGGCGGAAAGTGCCAGCGCGGCGGAAAAACTCGCCGTCGCCTTCGCGCCATCACCCGCCAACATCCAGGCATTTCCGGCCTGATCGAATACCGACGCGCGCAGACTTCCCATGTCCGGCGCGCGACCAAGAGCGTCAAGCCGCGCCGCAGCTTCGGGATAGCGTTTCAATTCCGTCAGCGCCATCGCCAGACAATGGTCCGCCGGAGAACCACCTTTTGCCTTGCTCCATTCCGTTGCTGTCCGCAATGCTTCGACGGGATTGAGACTGACGAGACTAAGGCAGCGCTCATAGCGCTGCTTGGTCCCGACATTGTCGAGCACGGAGGCGGCATGGGCCGGCAGGATCAGCAGTCCTGCGAACAGAACGGGAGCAACACCCCAGGACAACCGGAAAACATTCATAGAACTGTTTATAGAACAATTGCCGCAGGCTGCGCGAGAATAGAATGGCGCTGCATGCCTCATCTGTTAGGCTTGCGCATGGAGTAATCGTCATGCAGCGACTGGCATTCGCATTTCTGGCCCTTGTCTTTCTCGCAACGCCTGTGATGGCGCAGGATCAACTGACCGGATTACCGCCCCGAGCCGCTCCGACCGCCAAGATCGAGACGCAGCAGCTTCCGGTCGTGGACGCGACACCAAAATTCGACGCGGCCCGTGCCACCGCGGGGTATCTGGCGCGTATCGCCGGGCCGGCGCGCGCCCGCTCCGACGCCTATTTCGAAGGCGGCTATTGGCTGGCACTGACCGACCTTGTCTGGACATTGGCGGTCTCGGGCCTGCTGCTGTGGCTCGGCCTGTCTGCCGGCATTCGCGACTGGGCCGCGGAGCGTACGCGCGGCCGCACATATCAGACCATCATTTATGTCGCCGCCTATGTCGCGATCGCGTCCGTTCTTCAATTGCCTCTTGCGCTCTATGAAGGCTATTTCCGCGAACATGCCTATGGCCTGTCCAATCAGACTCTTTCGGCCTGGCTGGGCGATACGGGCATCGGGTTGGCCCTGACATTCGTTGCTGCGATGTTTTTCGTCCCCTTGCTCTATGCCGCGATCCGGCGAACCCGCGAAGGCTGGTGGCTATGGGGCGCGGGGCTGACCATCGTCTTTCAAATTCTGGTGGCGGTGATCTATCCGATCTATATCGCGCCGCTCTTCAACCATTATACGCCCCTGCCCGACAGCCCGTTGAAGATGCAAATTTTGTCACTGGCGCGTGCCAATGATATTCCCGCCGACAATGTCTGGGTGATGGATGCGTCCCGCCAGAGCAACCGCATTTCCGCGAACGTTTCGGGCTTTCTCGGCACCACAAGGATCACCCTGAATGACAATCTGCTGAAGCAGGCCACGCCGGATGAGGTGCTCGCCGTACTGGGTCACGAAATGGGTCATTATGTGATGGGCCATGTCCTGCGCAGTATTTTGCTGTCGGGATTGCTGATCGTGGTTGCCTTCGCATTCCTGCATTGGGGATTCCGATTTGCGACCGATTTGTTTGGGGGCCAATGGCAGGTGCGGCGGGTGGATGACATTGCCGGTCTGCCGCTGCTGACAGCGCTGGCGAGCCTGTTCTTCTTTGTGGCCACGCCACTCACCAACAGCATCGTGCGCACCGCCGAGCATCAGGCGGATATTTTCGGCCTGGATGCCGTCCGCAAGCCCGATGCCTTTGCCACCGCCATGCTGAAGCTCTCGACCTACCGCAAGCTGGAGCCGGGCAAATGGGAAGAGATGGTCTTTTTCGACCATCCCTCCGGTCGCACCCGCGTAGGGGATGCGATGGTGTGGAAGAAGGAACATATCCGCGACGTCGACATACGCGACACGGTCAGCCCGCAATAACGGTCCGCAGCAATTACTTGGGCAGTTGTTCCGCCAGCGCCGCATACAGCGGATTTGCCGTATCGAAGACGTAATCGGCGTCCTGGGTCGTGGCCGGCGCATTGCAGCCGTCGGCCCGCAGCGCACTCACGGCGTCCATCAATTTTCCGCGCGGCACCAGGATGGAATATTCCCCGCTGGCGTCGGTGGGCCGCGACAAGACAGTCGCGCTGGCGATCCGTGAAAGCGTTTCCAGCAATTTTTCAGCCTGGCCGTTCAAGCGAACGCGCAGGATCTGAGATGTCTTGGCGCGGGCGCGGGCGTTGAGGCGCGCCAGCAACGCTTCGCCGGTGGAGCGTGCTGCGTCATCCCAGTCGGCGGTCAGGGAGGCGGCGAGCTGTGCCTGGCTCTCCAGGATGGTGCCGTCCTCCAGCGTCTTCAGACCGTTGGCGGCCAAGGTCGCGCCGGTGGTGGTGATGTCGACGATTGCTTCCGCGGTGCCTGCGGCAGGCGCGCCTTCGGTGGCGCCCGCGCTTTCCACAATGCGATAATCGCTGATACCCACTTGTGCGAAATAACTGCGCGTCAGCTGGGTGTATTTGGTGGCGACCCGCAAACGGCGGCGATGGCGATGGGCGAAGGCGGCGCAGACATCGTCCAGATCCGCCATGGTCGAGACGTCGATCCAATATTGCGGCACCGCCACCACGACATTGGCGAAGCCAAAGCCCAACGGCCTTATCAAGTGAATACGCCCGCTCAGTTCCGGCGCGGCTTCACGCAGCAGATCTTCGCCAGTGATGCCCATGTGAACATCGCCCGCCAGCAACGAAGCCGCAATCTCGCCCGCCGACAGCAGCAGGACTTCGATATCGGGAAAGCCACCCAGGGTCGCGCGATAACCGCGTCCACCGGCGGCCTGCTTCAACACCGCGCCGGCATCGGAAAAATAAGCATTGCAATCGTCCTTGAGACGACCCTTGGAGGGAATGGCGAGTGTGAGGGATGCCATTATGCACCCCCTTGCTGACGTCGCGCCGCCAGCACCCGCTCGGTGCGGATGGCGCAGCCGATGGCGGTGACAGGTCGATCAGCACCGAGCATTTCCAATAGCGTGTCGTAGCGCCCACCGCCTGCCAGTTGCACCGGGCCTTCCTTGTCGCGCGCCCACAATTCGAAAACAAAACCCGTGTAATATTCCATGTTGCGTCCGAAGCGCGCCGCGAAACTGATCTTGTCGGACGCGATCCCCAGCGATTTGAGTGCGGCCAGGCGCGCCTGCATCGCTTGCAGCGGCGCATCCAGCGCAATGCCCGCGTCGCGGGTCAGCGCGCTGATTTCCGCCAATGCCTGTTCGGCGGTGCCGGACACGGCCAGCAGCCGGGTTATGACGTCGGCGATCTTGGGGTCCAGACGCAGCGCCGCAGCGTCCGCCGCCTGCTCCATCAGACGTTCGACGATTTCCTCGCGGGTGCGGGCGCCCTGTGGGGCATCGGCCACCAGATCCATCAGGCCTTCGATGGCCGCATGGGATTCGCTTTGCGACAGCCCACCCAGCGAACCCAGAAGGCGCTGCGCATCGCTGGCCGCGCCCTGTGTCAGCCGGCCCAGCAAAGCTTCGAAATATCCCACGCGCCAGAAATGGCGCTTCAACCGCGCCCGCCATTGCGCGGGCACATCCAGCGCATCCACCAGCGCACCGAACAGCGCCAAATCGCCGATCTTGACGGAAAATTCCTTCAGTCCCGCTGCGCGCAAGGCTTCGACCGTCAGGGTCAGGATTTCGGTCTCGCCATCGGCACGATCAGCAAGACCCAACAGCTCGGCGCCCGCCTGGAAGAATTGTGTCGGACGATGCGGTTCGGACGGTTGATGACGGAAAACCAGCCCGTTGTAACAGATGCGGGCAGGAAGACCGATCTTGCTCTTCACGGCCTGGTGGCAAATCGGAATTGTGAGGTCGGGACGCAAGCACAGTTCGCGGCCAGACGGATCTGTCAGAGTGAAGGTGCGGCGGCGGATTTCCTCGCCCGAGCGATCCAGGAAAATGTCAGCCGGCTGAAGGACCGACGGCTCCTCGCAGACATAGCCGCGCGCGCGAAAGGCACTCAGAATCGCTTCCGCCTGCTGCTCCAGAACTTTGAGCTCGTCGCTGCCGGTATAGGGAAAGGCCGCCATCAGCGCTTTTCCAACATGTCTTTTATGGCAGCCACAAGATTGTCACGCCGCACGCTGACCTGCGCCTGGCGCGCGCCGACCCAGGCGGCACGGCTTTCCACCGACTTGGCCAACTCGGCGCCCAACGCCAGATCTTTCAAAGTGACTTCGCCCCGCGCGCGCTCGTCACCGCCTTCGATCACGGCAATCGCCGCGCCGCGCTTGTCCGCATATTTCATCTGGTCGCCGAACTTGGCCGTCCCGACATAGGCCTCCGCGCGCAGGCCCGCCGCGCGCAATTCACCCACCATCTGGAAGCTTGCGGCTGCTTCCGCCTTGTCCATCACCGTGACAACCACCAGCGGCGCAAGCTCTCCACCGGAAATCCCGCGCGATGCAAGCGTGGCGATCAACCGACTGACGCCAATGGAAACGCCCGTTGCGGGCACGGTCTGGCCGGTAAAGCGCGCCACCAGATCGTCATAGCGTCCGCCGCCCGCCACCGAGCCGAACACCACCGTCTCACCGGATTCATTCAGCGTGGGAAATGTCAGCTGCGCTTCGAACACGGCGCCGGTGTAATAATCCAGACCGCGCACCACACTGGTATCGAACTGCACCCGGTCGGGGCCATAACCACAAGCGGACAAAAGCTTGACGATCTGCTCCAGCTCGGAAAGTCCCGCCGCACCGATCGCGCTGGAGCCCACAAGGGTTCCGATCTGGCGCAGATGCGCATCTTCGTCGGCGGCGTCCGGCGCGACAAAGGAAAGAATGCGCGCAGCCTGTTCCGCGCTCAGCCCGGCGCCTTTGGTGAAATCACCGGATTCGTCCTTGCGCCCCTCGCCCAAAAGCGCGCCCACGCCTTGCGGGCCCAGCCGGTCCATTTTGTCGATGGCGCGCAGCACGATACCGCGGCGGATGCGATCCTCGAGCGCGATGCCTGCCGCTTCCAGCACGCCGTCCAGCAATTTGCGATTGTTCAGCTTGACGATGTAGTCGCCCCGCTTCAGGCCCAGCGCCTCCAACGTGTCGGACAGCATCATAAGAAGTTCGGCGTCGGCCGATGGCGATGCGCTGCCCACCGTATCGGCATCGAATTGCAGGAATTCACGATAGCGTCCCGGACCGGGCTTTTCATTGCGCCAGACCGGTCCCACCTGATAGCGGCGGAAGGGCTTGGCCAGGTTCTGGAAATTGGCCGCGACATGACGCGCCAGGGGCGCGGTCAAGTCATAGCGCAGCGACATCCATTGCTCGTCATCGTCCTTGAGCGAGAAGACACCCTCGTTGGGCCGGTCGACATCAGGCAGGAATTTGCCCAGCGCATCGGTATATTCGAAAGCCGGGGTCTCCAGCGGCGAGAATCCATAGGATTCGTAGACGCCCCGGATGGTCTCCAGCACCCACCGTTCGGCCACGATCTCGGCGGCGCCCCGGTCGCGGAATCCGCGCGGCAGGCGTGCCTTTGGCTTGGTCGGTCGGGAATCGCCCATACTCTATATGTCCGGTATCGCGCCGGGTTTGTAGTCGGCCCCCGCCGGACGGGCAAGACGGGCTTTTTGGCCGGCTTTTCGCCTGTACCGCGGGCAAAGCGCCACTAGAGCAATGGGGTCAGGCCAAGGCAGTCGCCATTTTGGTCGCGCTGGCTTTCAAGATAATGGCGGCCATCGGCACAGGGAAAAAACAGCCCCTGCCCATCCTGTTCGACGGTCACAATGGTATTGGCCGGGATGCAGGCAAAGCCGCCATAAGTCACCAACCGGTCGCCGGATCGTATCGACCATAATTTCGGATAGGCCATCCTGGCGATATTCCCGGCCGCGCGACGGACAGCGTTACGGCTTCACCCGATTATGTCTTTATCCTGGCCGCACGCGGCACAATCGCCGCCTTGCGGATGGCTTCGGCTTCCTTGCGGATAGTTTCGGCCTCAATATCCGCCGCTTCCTTTTCCAGCCTCATCGCCCGCAGGCGAATGGTCTTGGCGTCGTTGGCGGCGGATTGGGACGCGGCTTCCTGCTTGGCCTGGGCCACACGCTGCTGGCGGCCTGTGAACAGGGTGTCCGCGTTGCGGCGCGCCGCTTCTCTTTGCTGATATCGGGGCGGTGTCGGATTATCGATGGATGCCTCCACAAAAAAGCGTGATGACGCTCATCACGCCATCTTGAGATTCACGGCCTTGGAGCCGCGCGCGTCGGGCTGCGAGTCGAACGAGACTTTCTGGCCTTCGCTCAGGCTGCGGATGCCGGCTGCTTCAAGAGCCGTGGCATGAACGAATACGTCCTTGCCGCCGCCTTCCGGCGCGATAAAGCCAAAACCCTTGGACTCATTAAAGAACTTCACGGTGCCGATCGTCATGTATTTTCCTGAAACATTGAATTCCGACAATGCGAATGCATGGCGGTCGTCAAAAATCGTCGCCGTCTGAAAGAAATATCCGGTTCGTCCGGTGCGCAAAGCAAATCTGAAAAACCGAAGTGCTTCGTCTGACGGGACGCAAGAACCACACGCCTCCTATAGGCCTTTCCGGGGATCATTACAACGGCAGGCGATTTGGCCGATTATCACCGATAGCCAGCCACCCATCGAGAACCGGTCGCAAAAGCCTTGTATTTCAAGCATTTCTCACCATCTACACTCCGGGAGACAGGCGATGTCATTCAGCCGCTGCTCATTTCCAAAGGAAGGTCGATGACACACATCAGCGACAAGACCGCTTTTCGCCACAGCCGCATCTATGCGGAAGGATGGAAAGCCGCGCGATCCTTGCTGAATGCCGGCGCGAGTCTCACCGATATACAGGCGCT
This sequence comes from Pseudomonadota bacterium, assembly GCA_040389405.1. Lineage (GTDB taxonomy): Bacteria > Pseudomonadota > Alphaproteobacteria > Micropepsales > Micropepsaceae > Rhizomicrobium. The sequence goes on from JAZJZY010000005.1 coordinate 166,667, forward strand.
CAATCCGTACCAATCCGGTGTCGAACGAACGCGGTGGAGTGAAGGTTTCGCCAAGGCTTCGGAATAGATGACCTCGCAACGGGTCGCGGGAACCTTGCACCTGATCAAGACGGAGAACGACATGCCGTCCAAAATCGAGATCGGTCAGACTTGGTCAACCTGGGTGCCAGGACGGCGACAATGGCTGCTGGCGACTGTGGTCCGCCGCGATAACGGCGAGGCCGTCCTCAAATTCGATCCCCGCTATGGGGCTGGCCAGGGATATGACGAACAACGCGCCGACGAAATCACCATGCTCACAGCCCCCAATCTCTTCCGCTTTGTCGAAGCGAAATAAGGCAAAAGCGTAATTCGCCAGTGGCGCGGATTGCTGCTACACCCCGCGCCATTGCGGCCCCACAAGGCCCTTGGATCGATCCGATCCGCGATAACGGGAGTACCTACGAAATTGGACGATCAGGTTTCATATCTGGAATATCAGATCAATATCGCCGAAGACGGTGTGCGCTTTACCGCACGCGTGACCCGCGACGGAGGCCTGATCGAACATGACGGCCGTGCGTCCGAAGTCTGGGTATCGGCAAGCTGCAACACCCGCGACCGCGCGCTGTGGGTGGCAAAGAACGCGATAGACACCGACCGGATTCGCTAGCGATATCCGCCGAAAGAGAAACGCCAGGCCCTTATCGGACCTGGCGCGATTTCAACATACCGATGCGATTGCTTATTTGGCGGGCGCCGACATGCCACGCGCCTTCATCTGCGCATCCAGCTTGGTCAGGGCGTCGGATTTCTCGGCCGCCGTCAGCTTCAGCCATTCGGAATCATACATGGCCTTCCGCGCCTGGTTCTCGGCGGGTGTCTCTGCGCCATGCTTGGCCATTTCCTCTTTGCGAGCGGCGGACGCCTGATCGGCGGACATGCCCTTGGTCGCTTTTTCGCGATCCACGATCATCATCGCCATGTTTTCGCGGGAGAAGATTCCCACCCCGCCCATGCTGTTCATCTGCATGCCGCCAGCGGGCTTCATGGCCGGGCCGGACATGCTGGGACCCGACATGGCGGGACCGCTCATGCTGCCGCCGGCCTGCTGGGCCATGGCGCCCGAGGCAAGAAGCGATGCAGTCAGTGATGCGAAAACGATACCGGACAGGCGCATGGAAATTCTCCCTGGTTTGTTGGCACGGCTGTTGCCCCGCTCCCGATACGTTCGGCGTACGAATGCGTAAGGTTACCGGAACCGGAAAAAAGGGATGGTACAGTTGGGTGGGCTTGAACCACCGACCTCCGGATCCACAATCCGGCGCTCTAACCAACTGAGCTACAACTGCACATCGCGCGGGCTTGCCGCGAGGGGCCGGAAGCTATGGGCGAGGCCCCGCAAAAGCAAGCCGGAATAGCCCCTTGGCGGGGGATATTCGTGCGCCGGCCGGTTGATGGGCAATGGCCTCTGGCATGTTTGGCATCGAGCCGTAAAAATGTATCGTCTTGAAGACCTTGTTCGGAATCGTTGATGCGGCGCTTTATCCTGGGAATCACGCTTCTGGTCGCTCTGGTCGGCGCGCTGGCACTTTACTGGCTTACCCGCCCCTTGCCGGTCCTGACCATCACCACTTGGCCGGGGGCTTATGGCCATGCCCAGCGGGCCGCCCTGATCGAGCCTTACCGGGAGGTGGCGCGCGTCAACATGCACGCCAATGAGTGGGAAGGCGACCTGGCGGACCTTTCCCGGTCCATTGCCAGCAAGTCCTACAAGGGCGACGTCATCGACTTCGAACTGCCCAAAGCCATCGAAGCTTGCCGCATGGGCCTTTTGGAAAAATTCGATGCCGCCAGCCTGCCCGCGGGGATCGACGGCGCGCCGGCTGCCCACGATTTCGTGAACGGGGCGCTGGGCGAGTGCTGGGTGGCCAGTGTCGCCTATTCCCAGGCGATCCTTTTCGCCAAGGACAAATTCACCACCAACCAGCCAACAACAGCCGCCGACTTCTTCGACCTGGCGCGCTTTCCCGGCGCACGCGCCATGAAACAGGGCGCCAAACTTAATCTCGAATTGGCGCTGCTCGCCGATGGCGTGCCGCCGCAGGATATTTACAAGACCTTGGAGACGGACGCGGGTGCGGCGCGCGCGTTCCAGAAACTCGACGCACTCAAGCCCGGCCTGATCTGGTGGCGGGCGGCGGGTGAGCCTGCCAAGCTGGTTCAAAGTGGACAGGCCGCATTCTCCACCGTCTTGAACGGCGACGTCTTCGATGCCCGCGCCGACATGCCAGGCGTGATCTGGGACCGCCAGCTTTACGAGTTCGATGTCTTCGGCGTGCCCAAGGGCAATCCCAAAAAAGACATGGCGATGGATTTCATCCGTTATGCCACCAGCGCCCAGCCACTGGCGCGCATGGCCAATCGAATCGCCTATGGACCGGCGCGGCGCTCGGCATTGCCGCTGGTGGGCGACAATCCGGAGCTCCATGTCGCGATGCGGCCTTTCCTGCCCACTGCCCCCGTCAATTTCGCGACCGCATTTGCGGTGGACGATGCCTGGTGGCTGGCCCATGGCGCGCCACTGGAAACGCGCTTCGCGGCATGGGCCGCCGCACCCAATTGACAGACTTGCACCCCATGCCCTGAATGGCCAGGACAGCAATCACCGGACCCGATGATCGGCTACGCCCTTAAACGTTTCCTCGGCGCGTTGCCCACGCTTTTCATCATCGTCACGGTGGCCTTCTTCATGATGCGCGCCGCCCCGGGCGGGCCCTTCGACGCCGCCCGCAAGCTGCCGCCGGACATCGAGCGCAACGTCAAGGCCGCCTATAATCTCGACAAGCCCCTGATCGTTCAGTACGGCATTTATTTGGAGCGGCTGGCGCATGGCGATCTGGGCCCTTCTTTCAAGAACAAAGATTTCACCGTCGCCCAGTTGATCGGCATCGGCCTGCCCGTGAGCATGCGGCTGGGTCTTCTGGCGATGGCGTTGGCGATCAGTCTGGGCGTGAGCCTGGGGATCTGGGCGGCTTTGCGGCAAAACCATTGGCAGGACTATTCGGTCATGACCGTGGCGATGTTCGGCATCACCATACCCACCTTCGTCACCGCGCCGCTCCTGACCCTGATGTTCGGCGTTTATGGCGTGCATATCCTCGGCCTGGAATTCAATCTTCCGGTGGGCGGCTGGAACGGCGGGGCCTGGCGCAACATGGTGTTGCCAGTGATCGTGCTGTCGCTACCGCAGATTGCGATCATCGCCCGGCTGACGCGCGGCAGCATGATCGAAGTTCTGCGATCCAATTATATCCGCACGGCCCGTGCCAAAGGGCTTTCCGCGGATGCGGTGGTGTTGCGCCACGCCTTGCGGGCGGCCCTGCTCCCGCTGGTGAGCTATCTGGGTCCGGCGGTGGCCGGCATCCTCACCGGCTCGCTGATCGTAGAAGAAATTTTCGGTGTTCCCGGGATCGGCCGCTATTTCATCCAGGCCGCGCTGAACCGCGACTATACGTTGGTGATGGGGGTGGTGATCTGCTACGCGGCGCTGATCGTCCTGCTGAATTTCATCGCCGACATGATCTATGGCCTGCTCGATCCGCGCGTGAGGCTGTCATGAGCCCCGCCGGTGCGCGCAAGGCGGAAACATTGGAGCGCGCCTTTGCGGGGCGCAGCCTGTGGGCGGACGCCCGGGCCCGCCTGTTCCGCAACAAAGCAGCCGTGGGCGGAATGGCGGTGCTGGCCGCCGTCACGCTTCTGGCACTCTTCGCGCCTTTCGTTTCGCACTATGCCTATGACGCGATCGATTACAGCGTCGTAACCTGCGCGCCGGACTGGTGGCCGGCCGAGGCGGCCTGCAATGCCGGCGGTAGCCATTGGTTCGGCACCGACGCTGTCGGCCGCGATCTGTTCGTGCGTGTGCTGTACGGGGCGCGGGTATCGCTGGCGGTGGGATTTGTCGCCACCCTGGTGTCGCTGGTGATCGGCGTGCTTTACGGCGCCACGGCCGGTTATCTCGGCGGACGGGTGGACGCGCTGATGATGCGCGCCGTGGATATCCTCTACTCCCTGCCCTTCATCTTCTTCGTCATCATCCTGATGGTGATGTTCGACCGCAACTTTTATCTTCTATTCGTCGCCATCGGCGCAGTGGTGTGGCTGACCATGGCGCGGATCGTGCGCGGCCAAACCCTTTCCGCCAAACAAAAAGAATATATCGAGGCCGCCCGGGCGGCCGGGGTTTCGCCCTTCGGCATCATCACCCGGCACATCATTCCCAACGTCGCGGGACCGGTGGTCGTTTATGTCACGCTCACCGTGCCGGATGTGATCTTGATCGAGAGCTTCTTGTCCTTTCTGGGCCTCGGGATCCAGGAACCGCTGACAAGCTGGGGCGTGTTGATCTCCGACGGCGCCAACACCATGGAATCCGCGCCCTGGATGCTGATCTTTCCCGCACTGGTCATGGCGGTGACCCTGTTCTGCTTCAATTTCATCGGCGACGGGCTGCGCGACGCCTTGGACCCCAAGGATCATTGATGGCGGCGCTGCTCGAAATCCGCGATCTCGACGTCCATTTCACAACATCGGATGGCGATATCCATGCCGTGAAGAAAGTCAGTCTCGACATCGCGGAGGGCACTTGCCTCGGCGTGGTCGGTGAAAGTGGTTCCGGCAAGAGCCAGCTCTTTCTCGCTGCCATGGGCCTTCTGGCGGTCAATGGCCGCGCCAGCGGCAGTGTGCGGTATCGCGGGCAGGAATTGCTGGGATTGGAGCCGAAGCAATTGAATCGCTATCGCGGTTCCAAGATCACCATGATCTTCCAGGACCCCCTCACTTCGCTGACGCCGCATATGACGGTTGGGGCGCAAATTCTGGAGGCGCTCACCCTTCACCAGAAAATGCCCCGCGAAGAAGCCGAGCAGCGGGTCCGCGAGATTCTGGAATATGTCCGCATTCCCGAAGGGGCGCGGCGCATGAAACAATATCCGCATGAATTGTCGGGTGGCATGCGCCAGCGGGTAATGATCGCGATGGCCACCATCACCGGCCCCGATCTGGTGATCGCGGACGAACCTACCACTGCCCTGGATGTGACGGTTCAGGCGCAAATTCTCGAAATCCTGCGCGCCCTCAAGACCGACAAGAAAACCGCCATGGCATTGATCAGCCATGACATGGGCGTGATCGCGGGCAGCGCCGACCAGGTCCAGGTGATGCGCTACGGCGAAGTGGTGGAGCGCGGCGATGTCGATGAGATTTTCTATGCCCCGCGTCACGACTATACGCGGATGCTACTGGGATCGATGCCGCGCCTGGACCGGGAGCCGGGCATCGCCACCACACCAGGAGAGATATTGCTGGATGCAGAGGATATAGAAGTCTCGTTTCCCGTCAAAGGCGAAGGATTTTTCGCCAAGCCGCGATTGTTGCGCGCCGTGGACGGCATTTCCTTCACCTTGCGATCCGGCGAGACTTTGGGCGTGGTGGGAGAAAGCGGCTGCGGAAAATCCACCTTGGCGCGCGCGGTATTGCAACTTATTCCACCCGATGGCGGTCAGGTTGTCTGGCTCGGCCGCGATCTCACAAAGCAAAAGGAAGATGAGATCCGCCGCGCCCGCAAGGATTTCCAGATCGTTTTTCAGGATCCCCTGGCCAGCCTCGACCCCCGCATGCCGGTGGGCATCTCCATCGCCGAACCCTTGCGCGCGCTGCAACCTGGCCTGACGCGCGCCGAAATTCGAGCTCGTGTAGCGGCGATCATGCAGAAAGTCGGCCTGGACCCTTCATGGATCAATCGCTACCCCCATGAATTGTCCGGCGGACAAAATCAACGGGTGGGAATTGCCCGCGCCATGATCGTGCAGCCCAAAATGGTGGTGTGCGACGAAGCGGTGAGCGCCCTGGACGTGTCCATCCAGGCGCAGATCGTGGCGCTGATCAAATCGCTGCAGGCGGAAACCGGCATGGCACTAATCTTCATCAGCCATGACCTGTCGGTGGTCCGCCAGCTTTCTCACCGGGTGATGGTGCTTTATCTGGGCCGGGTGGTGGAGGCTGCGGCGGCGAACGATCTTTATGGCGATCCGCGCCATCCTTATACGCGCGCTCTTCTGTCTGCCGTGCCGACGCCGGATCCGAAACGGGAACGCGCCCGCAAACGCACGTTGCTGACGGGTGATCTGCCCTCCCCGCTGGACAGCCGCGCACCCCTGGCATTTTTGAAATCGCGACGTATCGACGATCCGTATGCGGATCAATACCGGCCCAGGCTGATGGAAGTCTCACCTGGGCATTTCGTCGCCGAACATGATCCGCCGGACGCTTCCATCGAACCGTTCGCGCAAATCACTTGACGCGCATCACCCGGTAATTCTTGTCGCCTTTTACCCGCATGGTATGGCTGCCCATCATGTCGGTGCTCACCACCACCGAATAGCTGGCTGGTGGTTCGCTCCAACTGGCGCGCAGATCGTCATAAGGCGATTGCTTCCACACTTCGCCGTCCGCCAGAGTCACCGTGAACAAGCCATCCTTGCCGAAGGTGAAGGCCGAAAGCCGCATCGCGCCGGCCATGTTGCTCTCGTCATTGCCGGACGATCCGAAAATATTGCCAATCCCCAACCAACCACCGCCGCTCTCCTGTTTCATCGGCGGAGGCGTCATGGGCGCATTCTTGACCAGGCTGACCTGCGCTTCGGGCGCCGGCGGCAGGCCAAGCTGCGCGCGCATTGGTTGTGCAGCACCATAAAAGCAATTGAGCCAGGCGCGATTTTCGGTAATGGCCGAACAACGCTGCAGATTCAGCATCACTTCGTCGCGCGTGGGTTCCGCGGCGGCCGGGCCGCTCAAAACTCCGGACAGAGCCATGACGAAAGAAAACAGGCGCAGCCGCATCGGACCCCCGGGGAAAAGTGCATTTTCGATGGCCGAATATAATGGACTTTCCCGGGCCAATGCTATGGTGGCGCTGGCGAAACGCCCGCAAAGGCTGCGCAGATGGCATCGAAAGGAAACTGGAACAGGCGGCTGGCGCTGGGCGGCGGCGCGGCCTTGATTCTGGGCGGCGGCTTCCTGGCATCGCGGGGCAAGGAAGCGCGCATCCCGCCCCAACCGGGAACCTTCCATCGCGGCAATGTCGCAGAACCCTTCACGATCGATCCGCAGTTGGTCGATGCCGCATGGGAAGATCCCATCGTGGGCGACATGATCATGGGCCTGACTACGGAAAACGCCCATGCCCGGCCGATCCCGGGCATGGCAGAGAGCTGGCAGGCCTCACCGGACGGCCTGATCTGGACCTTCAAACTCCGCGAGGCGTCATGGTCCGACGGTGTCCCGTTTACGGCGGACGATTTTGTATTTTCCTGGCGGCGCGTGCTCGATCCCAAACTGGCCGCGTCTTACGCCTATTTCCTCTACATCCTGAAAAATGCCGTCGCAATAAATGCCGGACGGATGCCGGGGACCGCGCTGGGGGTCAAGGCATTGGACGCGCGCACGTTGGAAGTCCATCTCGAACATCCCGCGCCATACCTTTTGGAAATGCTGACGCACACATCCATGATGCCGGTGCCCCGCCACGTGGTGGAAGTGAAGGGCAAGGATTGGACCAGGCCCGGCAATTATGTCGGCAACGGCGCCTTCATGCTCAAGGACTGGGTGCCGAACGATCATCTGAGCGTAGTCAAGAATCCGCGCTTCTTCGATGCCGCCAATGTGAAGCTGGAGCGCATCGTCTACTATCCCACCGACGATTATAGCGCGGCGCTGCGCCGCCTGCGCGCCGGCGAACTCGATACGCAGGACCGCTTGAACAACAACGAATTCGGTTGGATCAAGAAGAACATGCCCGAGCTCCTGGCCCCCGTGCCGCAGCTCATCATGGACATGATCCAGGTCAATCGGACCAAAAAGCCGTTCGATGACGCCCGGGTGCGCAAGGCGCTCAATCTGGCGATCAACCGCGAAGCGATCACCGACAGGATCGTGCCCGTGGGATACGTGCCGGCCTACAATATCGTGCCGCCCGGCACCGCCAATTTCCCCGGTGGCAATACCCTTGATTTCAAGACCATGCCCTATCCGACACGCACCGCCACCGCGCAGCGCCTGATGCGCGAGGCCGGATATGGGCCCGACAAGCGCCTTCGCACCACCTATATGATCCGCTCCACCGCGGCGGGATCCCAACGGTCCGTCGCCGCCGCCCTGCAGCAGATGTTCGCGGTGATCTATGTGGATATTTCCATCGTGCCCACCGATGCGCAGATTTTCTACAAGCAGATCCAGGAGCATGATTTCGACATGTGCAACCCCGGCTGGCAGGCCGATTTCGACGATGCCTCCAACTTCCTGGATATCTTCATCAGCGGCAGCGGCAACAATTGGGGCATCTACAGCAATGCAACCTTCGACAAGGCACTGCGCGACGCCCAGAATGACCCCGACATTCAAAGCCGCGGCAGGAAACTCGCCGGCGCCGAGAAAATCCTGCTCGAGGATCAGGCCGCGCTGCCGCTGTTTTTCTGGGTCAGCGGCAATCTGGTGCGGCCCTATGTCAAGGGCTGGGAGGCGAACGCGATGGACAAGCACCGCAGCCGCTGGGTCAGCATCGACGAAAAGGCACGCGGGGCATTGTTCGTGTGATGATGGGATGCCCGCTGGCTTTGAATTCCACCCGCAGATGGAAACCTAGATGATTATATCAGACGCGGAAACCCGGGAAACCGAACGTCTGCCTATAACGGAGCACGGCTGACGCTCAAGATGTCACCGCGCCAATAGACAAACTCTCCCGTCGGTAAAACCCACGCTATCTCCCCATGGCGAGGAAACCGATAGTCTCCATTCCATTCGTAATCGGAAAAACGTCCGACCCACCGCGTCGGGACGTTGCGATTTCCGACCGCTCGAGGTCTGTCCGACGCATTTATGCCGACGATGTCACCCGTAAGATCAAACAATAGATTCAACTTGGCCCTGCCATCACGCGTGTCCATTCCGACTTCGACAGTATGTTCGTCCGCTTCGTTCCAGAATAGACCGTTAGTATTTACCAAAGCGTCCGGATTCCATGCCAACTCGGCAAGAAAGCGCAACACCTCACCTTTATCGATGGCCGGGCCTTTCGCATTGGCTACCGGAACCGTTCCTAGAATCATCGCGCCCAACCACCCAGACTGAGACACAAAGCTGTCCACGACGCGCAATGGCAGCGCCCCAAACATTCTTCCGCTTGCTTCCCAAACAAAACCTAGTGTCTTTGTTCCCGAGATTTGCTCCCCATCAATATGGAAAAATTGTTGACCGGGGGCCAAACGCATTTCAGCGCTCTGACGCATGTAGACGACTGAAGGGCCGTTTACGCGACCGCCATTCTTCTCTGAAAACGTTCTAACCAAAGCAGGGATCAGCGACTGATCGGGAAGCGCTACCAATTCCTGAGATTCGACCAGGCGGCGTTTAAGGTCGCTCACCTTTGCTTTGAACTTTGCCGAGAGAAAATAGTGAGCCGCGATGGCAAAGACGGCAACCACCGCTAATACGTTTAACAGCATCGCTTTCATTAATTCCCAGTGAACAGACTTTTCAACGATGGGCTCTTTATTTCGAGTGAATTGGTCGCGCGACCTAGTGAATGCCCCGGAGCATTGCGCGGCCAGAGCTTAAGATGCGGTAGTTTCCCAACAGATTGTAGATCAACTTTAGTTCCATTAGTCGCGTCGCGTCATCGACCGAAATTTGGGCGTGCCCAAATCCAGTTCCCACTTCTGCGAGTGACGTCCATTCCGATTTTGAGAGATACGGGTTGACTACCATTCCCAGTTAACGCCATCGACGGGTTTTCGACCAAATTGGGTCGTCGCGAGGCATACTACCCGCGGAGGCTGGCGAGCATTATGTCCGTCCTGGCGTTCGCTTTGTTGAGGCAGCACGGAAAAACGGCTTGCCTTGCGGAACAAAACGAGGAAAAAAGTCAGAATGAACCGAAACGAGAGTCAGAATGCGTTTCGTAAGTCGTTGTAATCTAACGCGACCCCATAGCTCAGCAGGATAGAGCGGCGGTTTCCTAAACCGTAGGCCGGAAGTTCGAGTCTTCCTGGGGTCGCCAGTTCTTCAGACGACGCGTTATTTCCGCTGGACGCCCCAATCATAAAGCGCCACGGCCTGCTCGACGGGTTCCTGGGCGTCTTGCGGAAGCAGGAAACGGTCCTGCACCAGTTGCTTCGCCACCATCTCGGCCTTTGCCCGATAATCTTCGCGGCTGGTGTAACGCTCCTCGATCGACAGCCGAGAGTCGCCGCTGGTTGTGCGCTCCGCTTTGGTGCGGACAAAGGGATGGAATGAGCCCATCTCGCCGAACAGTTGATCGGCGGACCCGATCGCCGGGTCGCGGAAATTCCAGCCGCCATAGGTGCCGATTGGTACCTCGATGGCCGGCAATCGGATGCCCGCGCGGCTGTTGCCGTTCGCATCCACCGCCGGAACCAATCCGACATAGATCTGGCCGATCTTCGGTGGTTCGTTGACGACGATGCCCTTGCTCCACAGCGGCCCGAAATCCAGACGATAGGTTTTCAGATACGGCACCGGGAAATGCACCCCGGGTATTGTCGGCCAGCCCGCCTTCTCCGTCGGGACCAACGTGCCGTCCGCGATATGCGGAATGCGACTGGGCGGCGGCGCTACACCGTCAACCACCCATTGATCGAGATCCTTGAGCAAGGCGCGCGTGATCGGATTGCGGTTGACGGGATTGTTCAACCCCGCCGCGCCCTCTGCTTTGACGGGCGGGAACGGGCCGAAGGCATGAGGCCCGGATGACACGAAATAGATCCGCGAATCCGCCGGCGGTTCGATATCGCGGGTGCCGGTCACATCGGTATGGATCAAGGATCCACCACGATTGAAATATTCGGAATTGCTGAAAGTGTGAAACAGCTTTGGCCGGACATGGCGTGCTTCCGCCGTTGCCATCAGTGAATCCGTTTTGCCCAGAACGGGGTCGGTCTCCACGCTGTCGGTAAAAGGAAACATATCGGCGGGGTAGAAGACGTTGAAGAACTGCTCGGCATCGCGCGAGGCCTGGCCGAAGCGGTAGTTGAATGAGCCCCTGCCCGCGCCGCCGACTTCGTCGATGATGCCGTCGAAAACCTTGCGGCCCTGTTCGTCTTCGTTGAAACCCTCGTAAAGGAATTGGCGCAGATAACGGCCGCTCTGCGACACACCCCAGCTATAGGCATAGCGAATGCCATGCATGGGATTGGCGTCGGTCTGGTCGTGCTTCAGGAAACTGACCAGGTCGCGGGTCCCGGCAAAACCCGTGCCCAGCACGCGCGGATCCCGGGCGCGATAGACGACATCGTAGATGCGACCCATCTCGAAGCCCCCGTCGAGCGAAACCGCAACATCACCGGTGAAATGCCATTTCCCTCGGGGGATCACTTGCGGCTTGTCCGTGGGCCGGTCGCGCACGGTCATGACATTGTCGGGACTGTTCGGATCGTCGATGGCATAAGCGAAATGATTGCGGTCCGCCAGGGATTGGGTCGGGCTCTTGTCGTTGGGAATGAAATTGCCCCGCACCAGACCGGTGATCTTCTTGCCGTTCTCGGTGGCGATGGGCATGTCCATGCGCATCTGGCCGTTCGGCACATCCCACTGCCAACCCATCCAGAGCAACGTATAACCCTGGTTCATCAGCGCGCCGTCACCATATTCCTCTGCCGTCTGCGGATCGCGGCTGCCTTTCGCTTTCTGGAAGGTAATCAGCATGGCCTTGCCGCCGCGATTGCCGATCTCGTCGAACAGCCGGCCATTGCCTTTCGCCGCATCGACGGGCTTGAGCATGGTGAAGTCGGCGGTAAATCCGACCTCACCCTTTGCATTATGCGGCGCCAGGCTCAGATCGACGATATTCTTGTTGATGGCCAATTTGGGATCGAGAGCGAATTCGACCTTGCCCACCAACTTCTCGTAAGCGCCTGCGGGCCCGAAAGCCTTGCCGTTCAAGACCGCTTCGCGTTTCTCGATATGGAGCGTCACCACACGGGCTTCGGCGGAAACCGCAAACAGAGTGAGCGCCAACACGCCCGTTCCAAGCAATCTCATTGTCATGCCATCCCCCGATGCCGAAGCGGCCAGGACTATAGCCCATCCTGCGAATTCCAGAAGGGCACAAAGCCCTTGCAGCCCAGCGAACCGTGCTAGACATTTCACGCCATTACGCCACGCTGGGCGTCGCGGCAGGGCCAAGGGGGCGGACGTGGCTGAGCAGGAACAAGTCTTCGTCAAATGCGCTTGGCGGCTGATACCGCTGATAATGCTGCTCTACTTCGCCAACATCACCGATCGGGTGAATGTGGGCTTCGCCGCCCTGACCATGAACAAGGACCTGGGTTTCAACGCTTCGGTCTATGGCTTCGGCGCAGGCGCTTTCTTCCTTGGTTATGCTCTCTTCCAAATCCCTGCCAACGCCATTCTCGAGCGGGTGGGGGCGCGGCGCTGGATATTCAGCATTCTTCTGGGTTGGGGCGCACTTTCCGCCGCCAACAGCCTGGTGACGAACGCCTCGCAATTTTATGCGGTCCGCATTGCACTGGGATTGGTCGAAGCCGGATTTTTCCCCGGCATGATTCTCTATCTCACCTATTGGTTCACCAAGGCCTATCGCGCCCGACTGATCGCACTTTTCATGGCCGCCTTGCCTTTGGCCAACATCATCGGCGCGCCGCTTTCGAGCGCCATTCTGGGATTGAACGGGGTCTTGGGGTTCGCGGGCTGGCAGTGGCTATTTCTGCTCGAAGGCGCTCCCACAATGCTTCTGGCCTTTCTCGTGCTGCGTTTCCTGCCCGATCGGCCGCAGTCTGCGCCATGGCTGAACGATGACGAGAAGGCGATCATCGCCACGCGCCTGGCGAGCGACGATACGTCGGAACAAAAGCGCTTCTGGCCAGCGTTGCGGGATCCCCGGGTCTATGCGCTGGGCGTGGTCTATTTCGGCTATTCCATATCCTTCTACGGCGTTGGCCTGTGGCTGCCGCAAATTGTGCAGGGCATGGGCGTTTCCAATCTGGCTACCGGCTTCGTGATCGCGCCGGCCTATCTGGTCGCCCTGATCGCCATGATCGCGTGGGGTCGCTCCAGCGACGCGCGCGGCGAGCGTGTCTGGCATGTCGCCCTGCCCGCCATGATGATGATGGCCTCGCTCTTGATCGCCAGCCAATCCCATTCGAATCTGGTTATTTTCATCGCCTTGTCTTTGGTCGTCGTGGGATCGATGGCCTTGCAGGGCCCTTTCTGGGTTCTTCCTTCCGCTTTCCTTAGCGGATCCGCGGCGGCGGGCGGCATCGCGCTCATCAACACCATGGGCACGGCGGCGGGTGGATTTGCCGGGCCGTATATTCTGGGACTTCTGAAGCAAGCCACCGGAGGCTATTCCGCCGGCATGTTGGCTCTCGCACTGGGCCCGCTGCTGACGGCCGGTATCGTGCTGGTCATGGGACGCCGGCTGACCAAGCAGACAGCGTAAATCGCTAGAAAGCGCTAAATAGAGCCTTTTGTACGAATTTGCACACGCAACGATGCGTTAAGGATGGCAAAGTTTCCGCCGGAGGACGGGAAAGTATTCCCTCTTCTTTCGTTCTCTCTCTGAACAGAAGCGCGCAACCCGTGCGCCAGAAGGAGATTCTCATGAACAACTTCATGCGTAATGCGTTGGTTGTAGCCCTGTTGAGCGGCACGGCCCTGGTCGCGACGCCTGCCTTGGCACAAGTCCTGGGCGGCGGCGTCGGTGGTGGACTGGGCGGTACCGTCGGCGGCATTGGCGGCTCGGCCGGCGGAATGGCCAATGGCGGTCTCAATGGCGTACCGACAACCACGACCACAGGCATCAATGGGCGGGCCGCAGGGTCGGCAACAACGCCCTCCACCGCCCCGGTCACCGGTGCAGCTGCCAAAGCGACGGGCAGAGCAGAACAATCCGCCAATCGCGCAACGGACGCGACGGAAGCCAAGGCGCAAGCGGCCCAGAATGATGCCGCCACCACACTCAACAACACGGCCTCGGCCAGCGCCGGCGGCTCAGCCAATGCAAGCGCAATGGGCCAGAGCGCGGGCGCTTCCGGTGGAGCGTCGACACCGGGCGCGACCGGTATGGCCACCTCCACCACTCAACATGCAATGGGTGAAGCCAATAGCGGCCGCAACACTGCGGAAGCAGCGACCAACGATGCCCAGTCGCAGGCTGCCCGCACTGTGAACCAACAACCGTCTGCCTCAGCGTCGGTTGATGGCTCTGCCAGCGGCAACATGAAGTAGCAATCCCGCCACGCGGGGCCTAGAGCGGCTCCCACGCGGAAGAAGGCGGTCGGATGCTTCGGCATCCGGCCGCTTTTCTATTGAGATGGTCCGGCGTAAAAGTATTTTGTCGGAAGGATTTCAGCACATGCCGATTTATCGCGCCCCGGTAGAAGATTACCGTTTCCTGATTCACGAATTTCTGGATGTCGAAAAGCACCGCGATCTGCCGCAGTTCGAGGAACTGTCGCCCGACCTGATCGACGATATTCTCGCCAACGCCGGAAAGCTCTGCGAGGACGTGCTGCAGCCCATCAACCAGTCCGGCGACGAAGAAGGCTGCCATTTCGAGAATGGCGTGGTGCGCACGCCCAAGGGCTTCAAAGAAGCCTATCGCGCCTATAGCGAAGGCGGCTGGGGCGGACTTTCCGCGCCCACCGAACATGGCGGCTCGAACATGCCGGTGGTGATGAGCATGGCGGTGGGCGAGATGGCGATGGCCGCCAATCAGTCGCTGGCCATGTATCCAGGCCTCACCTCCGCCGCCTATGGCGCCTTGATCGCCACCGGCGCGGACTGGATGAAGCAGTATCTGGTGCCCAAGATGGTCTCCGGCGAATGGGCCGGCACCATGTGCTTGACGGAATCGGGCTGCGGCACGGATCTGCGCCTGATGAAGACCCGCGCCGTGGAACAGCCCGATGGCACCTATCGCATCACCGGCACCAAGATCTTCATTTCCGGCGGCGATCAGGATCTCACCGACAACATCATCCATATGGTGATCGCCAAGATCCCGGATGCCGACGGCAAGATTCGCGATGATCTCTCCACCGTGAATTTCTTCATGGTGCCGAAATTCCTGGTCGGCGAGGACGGCACGGTCGGCGCCCGTAATGGCGTCACGGTCGGCGGCATCGAGCACAAGATGGGGATCAAGGGCCAGGCCACCTGCGTCCTCAATTTCGACGATGCCATCGCCTGGCGGCTGGGTCCCAAGCCCGAACCTGCGAAGCCTGGTGAAAAACGCTCCGCCTCCGCCGGGATGGCGGGCATGTTCGGGATGATGAATGCGGCGCGGCTGGGCGTGGGCGTGCAAGGCATTGCCATCGGCGATGTCGCCTACCAGAACGGCTATGCCTATGCCCATGAACGGCGCGTCGGCCATGCCCTCACCGGCCCGGTCGAACCCGACCAGCCCGCCGACCTGGAAATCGTCCATCCCGATGTCAAACGCATGCTGCTGCACAGCCGCGCTTTCGTGGAAGGTGCGCGGGCATTGGCCTGCTGGACTGCTTTCAACATGTCGGTCGGCCTTTCCAAACGTGACGACGCGCCCGTCGCCACCCTTCTCGCCGACCTGATGACGCCGGTGCTGAAAGCCTTCTGCACCGACATGGGCTTCGAGGCTGCCAATCTGGCCATGCAATGCTATGGCGGCCATGGCTATATCCGCGACAATGGCGTGGAGCAGTTCGTCCGCGACGGCCGCATCAACCAGACCTATGAAGGCGCCAACGGCGTGCAGGCGATGGATCTGGTGGGCCGCAAGCTGGGCCGTAAGGGCGGTGCCGCGCCGCTGGCCTTGTTCGGGGTCCTTACGACCTGGCTGGCGGAGAATGAAAAGGACGAAACCCTTGCCCCTTATACCAAGGGCCTCAAGCGCGGCGTCGAAGCCTTGCAGGCGGCAACCATGTGGCTGGCGCAGAATGGGTTGAAGAATCCCAACGATGCCGGCGCGGGCGCATCGGATTATCTGCGCTTGATGGGCATCGTGATGCTTGCCTGGATGTGGGCCCGCATCGCCAAGCTGTCGGTCGGTAAGGATGCGCGCTTCCACAAGGACAAACTGATATGCGCCCGCTACTGGATGGAGCGCATGGTGCCGGAATGCTCGCTGCTCCTGGAGCGTATCCAGGCAGGCAGCGGCAATCTGATGGAATTCGCTTAGGTCAAGCCTTCGAGGTGAGCGATCAGCGCATCCGGCTTGCCCGCAATCTCCAGTATTTTGAACCGGCCCGTCTCGCCGGAGTGGATGACGATGTCCTTCTTGCGCACCGCCAAAATCCTGGTGAGGAAATCGATTAGCGCCTGGTTGGCGGCGCCTTCCACCGGTGGCGCCGTCAGGCGGATGCGAAGGAAAGACCGGCCGTCGGCATCCGCGCCAACGCCGTTCAATTCGTCACGGCTGGCGCGCGGGGTGAGACGAACCGCCAGCCGGATACCTTCGGTAGTGACGCTGTAGGGTTTGGACGTCATGCCGCTTTGGCGATAGTGGCCAATTGCAACAGAAGCGCTTTGGCCCCCTTCAGACGGTCATCCGGCGTCGGCCAGTTGCGGCTGACCACGATCTTCTGATCGGGCCGCACTTTCATGGTGCCGCTATGCTGGTTGATCAGCTTGATCAGCGCCACGGGATTGGCGAAGGCATTGTTGCGGAAGGCGATGGTGCCGCCTTTGGGACCGGCATCGATCTTCTCCACCCCTGCGGCCAGCGCCAGCTGCTTGATCGCCACGATTTCGAACAGGTGCTTGACCTCTTCCGGCAGCGGACCGAAGCGGTCGATCAACTCGGCAGCGAAGGCATCGATATCGGCGCGCGTCGTCAGATCCGATAGGCGGCGATAGAGCGACATGCGAACATTGAGATCGGTGACATAACTTTCCGGGATCAGCACCGAGGCGCCCAGATTGATCGCGGGCGACCATTGATCGTCCATCGCCCCGCCGTCGCCACCCTGGCGCATGGAAGACACCGCTTCTTCCAGCATTTCCTGATAGAGCTCGATACCGACTTCACGGACATGACCGGACTGCTCCTCGCCCAACAGATTGCCGGCGCCACGGATATCCATGTCATGGCTGGCGATGGAAAAACCCGCTCCCAATTGGTCCAGCGATTGCAGCACTTCCAGCCGCCTCGTTGCCGTATCGGTGAGCTTCTTGTCCGGCGGCGTGGTCAGATAGGCATAGGCGCGTGCCTTGGACCGTCCGATGCGGCCCCGGATCTGGTAAAGTTGCGACAGGCCGAACATGTCGGCCCGCTGCACGATCATGGTGTTGGCCGTGGGAATATCGAGCCCCGATTCCACGATGTTGGTGGAGATCAGAACATCGATCTTGCGCTCATAGAAGGCCGTCATCACCTCTTCCAGCACCGTCGGGCTCATCTGGCCGTGCGCCACCATGGTCTTCACTTCCGGAACCGTCGCCTTCAGGAAGGCCTCGGCCTCGCGCAGATCCGCAATCCGCGGCGCCACGAAGAAGGACTGGCCGCCGCGATAATGCTCGCGCAGCAAGGCCTCGCGCACCACCAAGGGATCGAACGGCGTCACGAAGGTGCGCACTGCCAGGCGGTCCACCGGCGGCGTTGTGATCAGCGACAGGTCGCGCACGCCCGACAATGCCAGCTGCAAGGTGCGCGGAATGGGCGTCGCTGTCAGGGTCAGGACATGCACATCGGCCTTGAGGTTCTTCAGCCGTTCCTTGTGCACCACACCGAAATGCTGCTCCTCATCGACAATCACCAAACCCAGGCGCTTGAAGGTGATGCTTTCGGCCAGAAGTGCATGGGTGCCGACCACCACATCGACCGTTCCTCCGGCCAATGCGTCTTTGGTCTCACGCGCTTCCTTGGCATCGACGAAACGCGAAAGCTGCCGCACCGTGAGGGGAAAGCCTGCAAAGCGTTCGGCGAACCCGCGATAGTGCTGCCGCGCCAGCAAGGTAGTCGGTACCACCACCGCCACCTGCTCGCCCGCCATGGCGGCGACGAAAGCGGCGCGCATCGCCACTTCGGTCTTGCCGAAACCGACATCGCCGCACACCAGTCGGTCCATCGGACGGCCCTTGCCCAGATCGGCCACGGTATCGGCGATGGCTTTCTCCTGATCTTCGGTCTCTTGATAGGGAAAACGGGCGCAGAACTCGTCATAGAGACCGTGCGGCGGTTCGACCGGCGGTAACGACTTCAGTTCGCGCGCGGCGGCGATGCGGATAAGCTCGGCGGCAATCGCCCGCACCCGCTCCTTCATCTTGGCCTTGCGAAGCTGCCAGCCCGCGCCACCCAGCCGATCCAGCTGTGCGCTCTCGTCTGAGCCGTAGCGGGTCAGAAGCTCGATATTCTCCACCGGCAGAAACAGCTTGCCGCCGTCATACTGGATCTCCAGGCAATCATGCGGGGCGCCCAACGCCTCGATCGCTTTCAGGCCCAGATAGCGGCCCACGCCATGTTCGATATGGGTCACCAGATCGCCCGGGGCCAAGGACGATGCTTCGGACAGGAAGTTCTGCGACCGGCGCTGACGCGATTGCGCCCGCACCATGCGGTCGCCAAGCACATCCTGCTCGCTCATCACGACGAAATCGGGTGTCTCGAAACCGCGCTCGATACCAAGACAGGCCAGCCCCGTGGCGCGCGCATCGAGCTTCAACGCATCCGGCCAGTTCTCAACCCGCCGGATCACCGTCACGCCATGATCGGACAGAACCCCGCCCATGCGCTCCGCCGAACCATCGGTCCAGCTGGCGACCAGCACGCGTCTGCCCGCACTCTGCAGCGCCAGCAGATGATCGGCCGCGGCCTGAAAGACATTCAGATTGCCGCCCGCGCGTTCGGGCGCGAAATCGCGGCCTTGGCGGCCGCCGGCGTCGACGCTGGTTTTGCCTTCCGGCGTCTGGAAAGGCGTCAGGTCGCGGACCAGATGCCGCGCCAGCGCCGTTTTCCACTCCCCGTCATCCAGATAAAGCGTGCCGACTTTCAGCGGCTTGTAAGGAACCGCTTTCACGCGCGCGTCGGGATCCTGGCGGCGAAGTTGATCGCGAGTGTCGTAACATTCGGAGACCAGCTCCAGACGCGCCGTCTTGGATTCTTCGACCTGATGGCCGAGCATGATCAGAGAGCGCGGCAGGTAATCAAACAGCGTCTCGAGGCCGTCATAGAAAAGCGGCAGCCAATGCTCCATGCCCTGGGCCTTGCGGCCGGCGCTGACACTTTCGTACAGCGGATCGTCGCCCGATGGTCCGAACGCCGCCACATAGCCGGTACGAAAACGGCTGATGGCGGCAGTACCCAGAGGTGCTTCGCTGGCCGGCAACAACTCGACCCGCGCCACGCTATCCCGGGACAATTGCGTCACCGGATCGAATTTGCGGATCGCGTCCAGGGTCTCGCCAAAAAAATCCAGCCGCAACGGCTCTTCGGTACCCGGCGGCCACAGATCGACGATCCCGCCACGCAAGGCGAAATCGCCCGGATCGCGCACGGTTCCGGCGCGGGCATAGCCGTTGCCGGCCAGGAACGTGACCAGCGCGTCACGTGCGATCTCCTCGCCAACCTTCGCGGTGAAGCTGGCCTTTGTAATCGCCGCACGCGGCGGCACCCGCTGCAGAACAGCCGCGATGCTGGTTACGATCAGGGCGGAGCCTTCGACGCCCTTGGTCAGCGCCGCCAAGGTCGCCAGACGCGCGCTTTCGATATCCGGCTTGGGCGAGACGCGGTCATACGGCAGGCAATCCCATGCGGGAAACGACAATTGCCGGATACCCGGCGCAAAGAAGGCGGCAGCGGCGGCAAAAGCCTCCGCCTGGGCCTCGTCGCTGGCGACGAACAGTATGAGAGCATTTCGCCGCCGGGCCGCTTCCGTGGCCAGCCAGGCATCATATCCCGCGGGCGCGCCGGAAACCGTCAGGCGTCCGTCGGTTTTGGCGATGTAATCTATCCGTTCCACGTGTGCCCCTTGCGGCCGCAGACGGCCTTCAGGCCCGCGAAAACGGGGGTGTCATATTCGGCGGGAACAGGCTCGGCCTCGCGCAGCCAGGCATAGACTTCCTGGTCCGGCGCCGTGAGCAGTGCCTCGAACTGGTCGAGCCCGGTTGCATCAAGCTCCCAAAGCGCGGCTTCGGCATAGGCGCCGAAGATAAGATCCACCTCCTTGAAGCCGCGCCGCTGCGCCCGAAACAATAGCCGTTTGCGGCGGTTCTCCGAAGAGCCACCTTTTTCGCTGTCATCCATGGAACGGGATATAGCCTCGGGGACCTTCGGGGACAACGGTCTTTAATCGCGCCCGCCGCGTGCCTTCAGACCCTGTGCCACCAGCGCATGCAGATCCCCGCCGGAATAAAGATAAGCGCCGATATACGCGGCAGCGGCGGCCTGCAGATCGCTATCCCGGTCGCCGACAAGAAAACTTCTGGCGGCATCCACTGGCCAGCGTGCCATCAGATCCAGGATCATGCCGGGTCGTGGCTTGCGATGTGGAGAGTCTTTTCGATAGGCCTCCAGTTTCGCGTCGGGATGAAAAGGGCAATAGACATATTCGTCGATATGAGCGCCGTGTTCGGCCAGCGTCCGGTCCATGCCGGCATGGAAAATATCGACGTCCTTCTCGTCATAGAGACCGTGACCGATACCGGCCTGATTGCTCACCACAAAGGCATGCCAGCCCGCATCATTGACTGCCTTGACGGCCGCGATGGCGCCGTCACTCCAGCGTAGATGGTCGAGCTTGTGGACAAATCCATCATCAATGTTCAACACGCCATCGCGGTCGAAAAACACGGCCGGACGCAAAACCGCGCTCATGACGGATCACACATCGGCGGTACCAGCGGCATCCGGAAAGAGCGCAGCTTCGACCCGTGCGCAAATAATGTGCGCTATTGTGATATGAATTTGCTGAATTAGAGATGTCCGCAGGGACGGTACACATAGTGCGATATCGCTCAGATCCGGGAGTTCGGTCTTATGCGCGCCACAGAAGGCAATGGTGACCAGCCCAAGCGCCCGGGCCTTTCGCATGGCGCGAAGGATGTTCGGTGAGCGGCCCGAGGTAGAAATGCCGATAAAAACATCGCCGCGCCGTCCCAGACCGTGAACCTGGCGCTCGAACACATACTCATAGCCATAGTCGTTGCCCAAAGCGGTCAGCACCGACGTATCGACAGTCAGGGCGATCGCCGGCAAGGGTGCGCGATCGAAATTCAAC
Source organism: Pseudomonadota bacterium (assembly GCA_040389405.1). GTDB lineage: Bacteria > Pseudomonadota > Alphaproteobacteria > Micropepsales > Micropepsaceae > Rhizomicrobium. The sequence goes on from JAZJZY010000005.1 coordinate 187,936, forward strand.
CGGGATACGAATTCCCCGGCAATATGCTGCGCGTCGGCGGCACTGCCGCCATTTCCCGCCAGCAGCACCTTGCCGCCCGCCCGAAAGCAATTGGCGATCGCATTGCTGGCGGCTTCCAACTGTTCCAGGAACGGCCCATTCTCCGCAGCGGCGGCCAGCGCCATTTGCGATTGTTTCAGCTGGGTCCGGGCATATTCGGAAAAAGACTGAGCCATTCGAATGCACTCGCTGAAAAGATGCGCAGCGAAAGAGTGTCACGCGAGCGCTTTGGATCAAAAACTAGCGTGTTTGGCGCGCCGCGAGAAGGGCCATAAAATCTCGCCATGCGACCGTCGATTCTGTTTCCGCTTTTTGCCGATATCCGCACCCTGACCGGGGTGGGCCCGAAGTTGGAAAAACTGATCGCCAGGGTCGCGGGGCCAAAGCTGGTGGATCTGATTTTGGACCTGCCGGTCGGCGTGGTGGACCGGTCATATCGGCCCAAGTTGATCGCGGCTGAGCCGGGCCGCATCGCCACCGTGGAAGTCCATGTCCTGGATCATTTCCCGCCCCGGGTGAAAAGCCAGCCTTACCGAATACGTGTCAGCGACGATACCGCCGTGATGGACCTGATCTATTTTCGGGCCGATGGGAAATATCTGACGGCTCTGCTTCCGCCAGGATCGCGTCGGCTGATTTCCGGCCGCATCGAAAGCTTCAAAGACCGGCTTCAGATGCCACATCCCGATTATGTCGTTGCACCGGAAGACGCCGCGTCCCTGCCCCAGCATGAAGCCATTTACGGCCTGACCGAGGGCCTGACCCCAAAGACATTGTCCAAGGCCGTGCGCGGCGCGCTGGAGCGCGTGCCGGCAATGCCGGAATGGCAGGATGCCGCCTTTCTCAAACAACGCCATTTTGTCCCCTTCAATGATGCACTTAGTGCCGCGCATTCACCGGCCCATGAATCCGATCTGTCGCCGGAAACGCCGGCGCGTCAGCGCCTAGCCTATGACGAATTGCTGGCCAACCAGCTTGCCCTTCTGCTGATCCGGGCCCGCTTACGGGAATCCGGTGGCCGGCGAGTGGCCAGCAATGGTCGATTAAAAGCCCGCGCGATCGCCGCCCTGCCCTTTGCATTGACCGACGGGCAATTGTCGGCGCTTGCCGAAATCGAAGCCGACATGGCCAGCGACAAGCGTATGCTGCGGCTCCTGCAGGGCGATGTCGGCTCCGGCAAGACCATCGTTGCGCTTCTGGCATTGCTGGGCGCGGTAGAGGCCGGGCTCCAGGGTGCCCTGATGGCGCCCACCGAACTGCTGGTCCGCCAGCATCTGGCATCCCTGATGCCTTACGCCCAGGCGGCGGATGTGCGGTTGGCAGCGCTGACGGGGCGGGAGCGCGGTCCGCAGCGTACGGAAACTTTGGCGAAGCTGGCTGCCGGGGAGATCGACATCCTGATCGGTACCCATGCGCTTTTTTCGGAAGATGTCACGTTTTGCGATCTGGGCCTGGCCGTGGTGGACGAACAGCACCGGTTTGGCGTGCATCAGCGCATGCAACTCCAAAGCAAGGGCAAACCAGCCGACGTTCTGGTGATGACGGCAACGCCCATACCCCGAACCCTGGCGCTCACCGCCTATGGCGACATGGATGTTTCCAAGATCACAGGGCGCCCGCCGGGCCGCAAACCGATCGAGACGCGGGTGATGAGCGCGGCGCGGCTGGACGATCTGATCGCGCATCTGCGCCTGGCATTGGACCGCGGCAACAGGGCTTATTGGGTGTGTCCCTTGGTGGAGGAATCCGAGAAGATTGATCTTGCGGCCGCACAGGAACGTGCCGTGATGCTGAAACAGGCTCTGGGCGTGAAAGTCGGCCTGGTGCATGGGCAGATGAAGGCGGCCGAACGCGATGCCGCCATGGCCGCGTTCAAGAATGGCGAAACCCAGCTTCTGGTCGCCACCACGGTGATCGAAGTGGGGGTCGATGTGCCGGAAGCCACCATCATGGTGGTGGAGCATGCCGAGCGTTTCGGCCTCGCCCAATTGCACCAGCTGCGCGGCCGCGTGGGCCGCGGCACCGGCAAATCCTCCTGCATGCTGGTCTATCACGGCAGCCTGGGCCTGACCGCCAAGGCGCGGCTGTCCACCATGCGCGAAACGGACGATGGCTTTGTCATTGCCGAGCAGGATCTCAAGCTGCGCGGTCCGGGCGAAGTGCTGGGCAGGCGCCAAAGCGGCATGGAGGAATTCCGCATCGCCGATCCGTCTGCGCATGGCGAACTCCTGGCGGTGGCCCATGACGATGCACGCCTGATCCTGACCCGCGATCCGGACTTGAGAAGCCCGCGTGGGGATTCTCTGCGCGTCCTTCTGTATCTGTTTGGCCGCGACGAAGCGGTGCGTTATCTCAGGACCGGATGAGCACGGATTTTTCGACCGACGCAGTGGTGATCGGCGCAGGCGCAGTAGGCCTGGCGGTGGCGCGGGCTCTGGCACAAGCCGGGCGCGACGTCGTGATCCTGGAAAAGAATTCCCGCATCGGCGAAGAAACCAGCGCCCGCAACAGCGAAGTCATTCATGCCGGAATTTATTATCCGAAAGGCTCGCTGAAAGCCGAGCTTTGTGTGAAAGGCCGGGACGCACTCTACGCCTTCTGCAAAAGCCACGGCGTCCCGCACAAGCGCCTGGGCAAGCTGATCGTCGCCACGACAAAGGATCAAGAACAGCAACTCGCCGCGATACACCAAAGCGCCGCGGACAATGGCGTCACGGATTTGAACCCGCTCAGCAAAGAGCAGATCGCGGCGCTGGAGCCGGAACTGTCCGTCATGGGAGGGCTGCTTTCACCTTCCACCGGCATCATCGACAGTCATGCCTACATGCTGGCGCTTCTGGGCGATGCGCAAGCGGCAGGTGCGAGCCTGGTGCGCGGCGCCGAAGTCACATCCGTAACGCGCCATGACGGCGGCTATCGCCTTGCCATCAGAAATGCCGATGAAACGATGACACTTGGGACGGGCATGCTCGTCAATTGCGCTGGAGTGTGGGCGCAGCGGCTCGCCCGTCTCATCGAACCCCTGGATCGCGCTTTCGTGCCCGCGACATTTCTGGCGAAAGGCAATTACGCCACGCTGAATATTCGCAGCCCTTTCCGCCATCTGGTCTATCCCGTGCCAGAAGCCGCCGGGCTCGGCGTTCATTTGACTCTGGATATGGGCGGCGCGGCCCGTTTCGGCCCCGATGTCGAATGGCTCGCAACCGATGATCCGGCGCTGATCGATTACGCGGTTTCGCCGACCGTGCCCGCCCGCTTCGCCCCTCGCATCGCCGCCTATTGGCCGCGTATTACCGAAGAAATGCTGACGCCCGGCTATTCGGGCGTGCGACCGAAAACCGGTGGTCCCAAAGACCCAAACGCTGATTTCCGCATCGAGGGCCCGAAGACACATGGCCTGGCGGGTCTAATCAATCTATTCGGAATCGAAAGCCCGGGGCTGACCGCTTCCCTGGCCATAGCTGAAAAAGTCGAAGGAATGCTGCGCAATGCTTGAGAAACTAGGCCTGGGGACGGTGCAGTTCGGCCAATCCTACGGCATCTCCAACACGCGTGGCCAAGTATCAACCGGCGATGCTGCCAAGATTCTGGCCGACGCCGCGAAAGCCGGCATCCGGCTGCTCGACACCGCCGCGAATTATGGCGCAGCCGAACCGGTTCTGGCCAAGCTGGACACATCGGCGTTCCGGATCGTCTCAAAGACTGCGAACTTGAACCAAGGGTTGGATGACGTGATCGCGCGCGCGCGGCAATCCGCTGCCGCCCTCAAGGCCGACACCTTGCTCGTGCATGCTGCGGCGGATCTCGTGGGACCGGACGGCGATACTCTGTGGGCGGCATTGCAGCGCCTTCGCGATGAAGGCGTATTCCGAAAGATTGGCATCTCGGTTTATGTGGCAGACGATCCGGTGTCCCTGGCCGCGCGCTTCCGGCCCGATGCGATGCAACTCCCCTTCAGCCTGCTGGACCAAAGATTGCTGGCCAATGGCACTCTGGCGCGCCTGGCGGAATTGGGCGTGGAAGTCCATGCCCGCTCGCTGTTTCTGCAGGGCCTGCTTTTTCTGGACACGTTGCCGGAGAAATTGCGCCACGCGGATTCGCATCTGGCCAATGTCCGCAAGCAATTGCGCGATGCCGGCACCACGCCCCTGGCGGCGGCTCTCGGCTTTGTCCTGTCGCGCCCGGAAATCGCCTTTGGTCTGGTCGGCGTCACATCCGCAGCCGAGCTGGATGAAATCACCAGTGCGGCACGCAAACCCGTACCCGATCTCGACTGGGCTGCGTTCGCACTCGACGATGAATTGACGCTTACGCCGTCGCTCTGGTGAGTGCGCCGACGACACGGCGGACATCGGCCTGCGTCATCGCCGGAAACATCGGCAAGGTAAGGATCTGTCGTGACGCGGCCTCGGCGGCCGGGCACAGACCGGGCTCGAAGCCCAGCTTGGCATAGTGGGAATGAAGATAGACCGGCGCGTAATGGACGTTTGCCCCGATGGCGTCGGCACGCAGGCGGGCAAAGACGCGGTCCCGGTCGATGCCGTCCATCAGCCGCACCACATACAGATGATGAGCATTGGTCCGGTCAGAATGCGTTTTCAGAGGTACCGCCTCGGCCAGACCCGCCAATGCCTCGTCATAGTGGCGCGCAATCTGTTGCCGAGCTTCGACCCAGCCGGACAACCGTTTCAGTTGCGCCAAGCCCAGGGCGCACTGCACGTCGGGCAGCCGGTAATTGAAGCCCAGTTCGGCCATGTCATAGGCATGGGCACCGGCGGCTTCGCGCGAACGATGATCGCTGCTGATGCCGTGATTGCGAAACCGGCGCATATGCGCGGCCATGTCAGCATCGTCCGTCACCGCCATGCCGCCTTCACAAGTGGTGAGATGCTTGACGGGATGAAACGAGAAACAGGAGATGTCGGCCAATGTGCCCGTGGCACGGCCTTTATAAACAGCGCCTGGTGCATGACAGGCGTCGGCGATTATGCGGATGCCGCGCGGTTTGGCCAAGGCCGCCAACGCATCATAGTCGGCAGGCTGGCCTGCATAATCCACCGCCACGATGGCGCGCGTTTTGGACGTCATGCGCGCCGCCACCGAGATCGGATCGATCAGCAGGCTATTGGGTTCGACATCAGCGAATACCGGCGAGGCACCTTCGTAAAGCACCGCATTGGCCGAGGCCGCAAAGGTGATGGCCGGCACGATGACTTCATCGCCGGCACCCACGCCGATGGCGCGCATGGCGCAGTGCAAGGCTGCAGTGCCGGAATTGACGGCGACCCCCTCGCCAGCGCCGACATGGGCGGCAAAAGCCTGCTCGAATTCGGAGACCCTGGGACCGGTGGTCAGCCAGCCGGACACCAGCGCTTCCACCACCGCCTTGACATCAACATCGGTGATCTCCTGCCGGCCATACGGCAAGAAGGCGGGTTCAACGATGTCGCTGGAAATTTCCCGGTCAGGCATAGGCCATCTGCAGCAAGGTTTGCAGGCCCCGGGCATCCAGCTGTTCCGGATTGGAGTCGCTGGAATAGCTGAAGCCATCCACCACGGGCTTGCCGCCCCTGCGCAGATAGGCGTCGCGGGAATCGCTGGCGAAACCCTGCAGGATCACATAGCGGTCATCCAACTCCAGCGTCGCATGGGCATCGTCAGCCGGGATCATGGTTTCGTGCAGCTTTTCGCCGGGACGGATGCCGATGACATGCTGCTTCAGATGCGGACTGACCAGCGTAGCGAGTTGGGGAATTGTGGTCGACGGAATCTTGGGCACATAGATCTCGCCACCGCGCATCATTTCCATGCTGGACAGTACAAAACTCACGCCCTGGGTGAGTGTAATCCAGAAGCGGGTCATGCGTGGATCTGTGATCGGAAGACTGTCCGCCCCTTCGTCCGCCAGCTTCTTGAAGAACGGCACGACCGAGCCCCGCGATCCAAACACATTGCCGTAGCGAACCACCGAAAAGCGGGTGCCATCCGCACCGGCAAGATTGTTGGCGGCGGCGAAGATCTTGTCGGACGCCAGCTTGGACGCACCATACAGGTTAACGGGGTTGGCCGCCTTGTCGGTGGACAACGCCACCACTTTCTTGACGCCGCGACGCAGGCATGCGGTCACGACATTCTCGGCACCGAACACATTGGTGCGAATGCATTCGAACGGATTATACTCCGCCGTCGGCACCTGTTTCATGGCTGCGGCGTGAATGACGTAATCCACATCGCGCAACGCCAGGTCGAGACGATCCCGGTCGCGCACATCGCCAATGAAATAGCGGATGAAGGGGTATTTCTCGATGGGAAATTCCTGCGCCATCTCGAACTGCTTGAGTTCATCGCGGCTGAAGATGATCAGGCGGCGCGGTTTGTATTGTGCAATCACCGTCTTGAGAAAATGCTTGCCAAATGATCCCGTGCCACCGGTCACTAGGACGGACTTGTCGTTGAGATCCATCCAAGGCTGGGAAAAATCCCGCAAGACCGGCATAATCGGCGACACCGTGACGGCGCGCAGTTCCTCCCGTGCGGAAGGTCGCCGGGCAACGGACGCGCGAGGGCTCATGAGATTTTCCTGTGTCATCGAGCCCTCAGTCTCGCCGGGCAAGGTAAATGCCGGCTTAACCAAGCACACATGCAGGAAATGACGGATCTGAACCGTTAAGACCTGTTAACTTCTGTCTGTGTCTAGCCGGGAGACGTGCCGAACGGTTGCGCCAGAATCTCGATTTCATGCGCGCGTGTCACGGCGCGCGGCCACTCCCCCGGCACCGCTATTGACGGGCTATTGCGGAATCGGCGCGCACGAACTTTCAAGTCTCGAGACGTCTTCATTTCGCCATTCGGCACGGCGCGAATGCCGGGACCCGCCCGCGCTAACCTTATCGCGCATTTGTGACGCCATGGTTTATCCTATGCCTTGAAAATTAACGGTTTTCCGGTCAGAAGGAGCGTCAATTTCGAGGGGTTTCCATGCGCATTGCGATGATTGGCACAGGCTATGTTGGTTTGGTTTCGGGCGCCTGCCTGTCTGAATTCGGTCATCAAGTTGTCTGTGTCGACAAGGATGCGGGCAAAGTCGCCAGTCTGCGGGCCGGGGGCATCCCGATCTTCGAGCCGGGGCTGGACGAAGTGGTGGCCGCCAACGTCAAGGCCGGACGTTTGTCCTTCGAGACGGACATTGCCGCCGCCGTGAAGGGCGCAGGTGCCGTGTTCATCGCCGTCGGTACACCCAGCCGTCGCGGCGACGGGCATGCCGATCTCACTTACGTATTCGCCGCAGCGGAAGAGATTGCCACCTCCCTGACCAATTACGCCGTGGTGGTGACCAAATCCACCGTTCCGGTCGGCACCAGCCGCAAGGTCGAAGAGATCATCCGCAAAGCGAATGGCAGCGCGGATTTCGACATGGCCTCGAATCCCGAATTCCTGCGCGAAGGGTCGGCGATCGAAGACTTCCGCCGTCCGGATCGCGTGGTGGTGGGCTGCGATACCGACGAAGCCCGTGAGGTGATGCGCGAAGTCTATCGCCCGCTCTATATCCACGAGACGCCCATCGTGTTCACCAGCCGTGAAAGCAGCGAGCTGATCAAATACGCCGCCAACGCTTTCCTGGCCACCAAGATCACCTTCATCAACGAAATGGCGAGCCTGTGCGAGAAGGTCGGCGGCGATGTACAAGACATTGCGCGCGGCATCGGTCTGGACGGTCGCATTGGCGGCAAATTCCTGCATGCCGGTCCCGGCTTCGGCGGTTCCTGCTTCCCCAAGGACACCCTGGCTCTGGTCCGCACGGCCCGCGAAATGGGCGCGCCATCGCAGATCGTCGAAGCGGTCGTGGCCGTCAATGACGCCCGCAAAATCGAGATGGCCAGGAAGATCGAAACCGCCTTCGGTGGCGTCAAGGGCAAGACCGTGGCGGTGCTGGGCCTCACCTTCAAGCCCAACACGGACGACATGCGCGACTCGCCCAGCCTTGTAATAATCCCGCATCTGCAGGCGGCAGGCGCCACCATCCGCGCGTATGATCCGGAAGGCCGCAAGGAAGCCATCAAGCATTTGTCGCTGGATTTCTGCGACAGTGCCTATGAGGCACTGGACGGCGCCGATGGCGTGGTTATCCTCACCGAATGGAACGAATTCCGCGCGCTGGACCTTGCCAAGGTCAAAAGCATGTTGAAGAAACCGCTGATGGTGGATCTGCGCAACATCTATCGCCCCGCCCAGATGGCGAAAGCCGGCTTTCATTATGTCAGCGTCGGCCGCGCCGACGCCGGTGTGTGATTTCAAGCGCATGATCCTTGTCACAGGCGCCGCTGGCTTTATCGGGTCGCATGTGGCGAAGGCACTGCTGGCGCGCGGTGACGCAGTGCTGGGCATCGACAATATCAACGACTATTACGACGTCGCGCTCAAGGAGGCGCGCCTGGCCCGGCTGAAGACGGACAAAGCGTTTCACTTTCGCAAACTCGATATTTCGGACCGAGATTCCATTCTGGCGCTGGCCGAAGAATTCCCCGGCATCTCAGGGATCGTGCATCTGGCGGCGCAACCCGGCGTGCGCTATTCGCTGATCAACCCATACGCCTATGTCCAGGCGAATGTGATGGGCCATCTGGTGATGCTGGAGATGGGTCGCGCTTTGCCCGCCCTCCGGCATTTTGTCTATGCCAGCTCTTCTTCGGTCTATGGCGGCAACACCAAAATGCCTTTCTCGGTGGACGATCCCGTCGAGCAGCCCAATTCGCTCTACGCCGCCACCAAGCGTGCCGACGAACTGATCGGCCACACCTATGCCCATCTCTACGGCATTCCCGCGACGGGTTTGCGCTTCTTCACGGTTTATGGCCCCTGGGGCCGCCCGGACATGGCGCCGATGCTTTTTGCCCGTGCCATCAGCGCCGGCGAGCCCATCAAGGTCTTCAACCGCGGCGAGATGTGGCGCGATTTCACCTATGTCGACGATATCGTGGACGGCGTGATCCGGGCCCTTGACCGCCCCGCGACCGGAACGCCGCCGCACAAGATCTATAATCTGGGAAATCACAAATCCGAGAAGCTGACCGATTTCATCGCCACGATCGAACAGGCATTGCAGAAGAAAGCCATCATTCAGCTGGAGGCGATGCAGCCCGGCGATGTTCAGGCAACCTATGCCGATATCGAAGTCAGCCGGCGCGAACTGGGGTTTTCACCGGCAACCCCAATGTCGGTGGGGATTCCAAAATTCGTCGAATGGTATCGGGACTTCTACGGCGACTAGGCCGGCATCGGATTCTGTTCAGACATAGCCGCCATCGCGCAGATAGCGCAGGATCGCTTCGGCCTGTACTTCTGGCGGCGCTTTGACGGTATGGATCGTCAACTCTGCGCGCTCGGGTGCTTCATAGGGCGAGTCGATGCCGGTGAAATTTTTGATCGTGCCTGCGCGGGCCTTGCCATAAAGGCCCTTCGGATCGCGCGCCATGCAGACTTCCAGCGGCGTATCCACAAAAATCTCGATGAATTCGCCGGTGCCGACCAATTCGCGCGCCATGCGGCGCTCGGAGCGGAACGGTGAGATGAATGACACCAACACGATAAGTCCGGCATCCAGGAAAAGCTTGGCGGTCTCGCCGACCCTGCGGATATTTTCTACCCGGTCGGCATCGGTGAAGCCCAGATCGCGGTTCAGGCCATGGCGGACATTGTCGCCGTCCAGCAAATAAGTATGACGGCCTTCGGCCGCGAGAGCTTTTTCCACCAGATTGGCGATGGTGGACTTTCCCGAACCCGACAGGCCCGTGAACCACAGCATCGCAGGCTTCTGGCCCTTCATTTTGGCGCGGGCCGTTTTGTTCACATCCAGGGCCTGCCAATGCACATTGGTGGCGCGTCTGAGGCCGAAATCGATCATCCCCGCGCCGACCGTCGCATTGGTGGAACGATCGATGAGGATGAAGCCGCCCATGTCACGATTGTCGCGATAGGGATCGAAAGCCAGCGGCTGTGACAGGGCGAAATTGCAATAACCCACTTCATTCAGCGCCAAGGTCTTGCCCGCAAGGTGACCCAGCGTATTGATGTCCACCTTGTGCTTCAGGCTTGAAACCGTTGCCGGAATGGTGGCCGTGGCGAGCTTGAGCAGATATTGGCGGCCCGGCAGCAATTCTTCATCCGCCATCCAAAGAAGATGGGCTGCGAACTGATCTGACATTTCCGGCCGGGTCTGTGGTCCGCACAGAATATCGCCCCGGGATATATCCACTTCATCTGTCAGAGTGATGGTCACCGCGTCGCCCGCGACAGCTTCCGGCTTGTCACCATCCAAGGTGACGATGCGCGCCACGTTGGAAGTTCGCCCGGACTTGGCAACCGCGATGGCATCACCGGGCTTGATCCGCCCGCCCACCACGGTGCCCGCGAAGCCACGAAAATCCAGATTGGGACGGTTCACCCATTGCACCGGCATCCGGAACGGTTTTTCCGACAATGCGGTATCGACATCCACCGTTTCCAGATGATCGAGCAGTGCCGGACCCCCATACCAGGGTGTGCGGGCACTCTTGGTGATCACATTGTCGCCGTGCCTTGCCGACAGCGGAATTGCGATCTGGCTTGTAAAATTCAGATCTCTCGCGAAGACCGCAAAATCCGCCACGATCCGGTCGAAAACGCTCTGCGAATAATCCGCCAGATCGATCTTGTTCACCGCAAGAACAATGTGTCGAATGCCCAACAATGAAGCGATATAGGCGTGCCGCCGGGTCTGAACCAGAACGCCCTTGCGGGCGTCGATCAAGATCACGGCGAGGTCGGAATTCGACGCCCCCGTCGCCATGTTGCGGGTATATTGTTCATGACCGGGCGTATCGGCGACAATGAATTTGCGCCGGTCGGTGGCAAAAAAGCGATAGGCGACATCGATCGTGATGCCCTGCTCCCGCTCCGCTTCCAGACCGTCCACCAGCAGCGCGAAATCGATATCGTCACCGGCGGTACCGAATTTTCGGGAGTCCTTCTCCAAGGCCGACAGCGTGTCTTCGAATAGAAGCTTGGTGTCGTACAGCAATCGCCCGATCAGGGTGGACTTGCCATCATCGACACTGCCGCAGGTCAGGAACCGCAACAGGGATTTCTTTTCTTGCGCGACAAGAAAGGCTTGCAGATCGGAAGGAGCATTCATCAGAAGTACCCCTCCTTCTTCTTTTTCTCCATTGAGGCTTTTTCGTCGCCATCGATCAGCCGGCCCTGGCGCTCGCTAGTGCGTGCGGTGAACATTTCCGTCACGATTGCTTCCAGGGTATCGGCGCCGCTTTCGATCGCGCCGGTGAGCGGATAGCACCCCAGGGTGCGGAAACGCACCAGCCGTTCCTCCAACACTTCGCCGGGCAGAAGCGCCATGCGGTCATCATCGCGCATGATCAAGGTGCCGCCGCGCGCCACCACGGGGCGGCGTGCCGCGAAATAAAGCGGCACGATGGGGATATTCTCGGCCAGGATATATTGCCAGATATCGAGTTCGGTCCAATTAGACAGCGGGAAGACGCGAATACTTTCGCCCTTGTTGATGCGAGTGTTGTAGACGCGCCAGAGTTCGGGCCGCTGGTTCTTTGGATCCCAGCCGTGATGACGGTCACGAAAAGAGAAGATGCGTTCCTTCGCGCGGCTTTTTTCCTCGTCCCGGCGCGCGCCTCCGAAAGCCGCGTCGAAACCATGGCGGTCAAGCGCCTGCTTCAGGCTTTCGGTTTTCATCACCTGGGTGTGCAGCGAAGATCCGGAATCGAAAGGATTGATGCCCCGCGTCACGCCATCCTGGTTGACGTGTACGATCAGCTCCAGTCCCAACCGCTTGGCAGTCTGGTCGCGGAATTCGATCATCTCCCGGAATTTCCAGGTCGTATCGACATGCATCAGGGGAAATGGCGGCTTGGCCGGATAGAAAGCCTTCATCGCCAGATGCAACATCACCGACGAATCCTTGCCGATGGAATACAGCATCACCGGGTTCGCGAACTCGGCCGCGACTTCCCGCATGATGTGGATGCTCTCTGCTTCAAGCCGGCGCAGATGAGAAATTACGGTTTTATTGGTGGACAATTCCAGCTACCCCAAATCTGTGCTGTGAATTATGGATAAAAACGGCCCGACGCAAGCCATCGCCGTTATAGGCCTATTTCAGGGTCTTGAGCGTGACCGCAGGCGGCACCGCCTGGGTCTCCACCGAAAAGCGAACCCTGCCGATGGCATGGCCCTCGCCGGTGGCGATATTCACGCGCCACTGGCCCGGCCTGGGCGCGCTTTTGCTGGAGTAGGCGCGATAGCCATCCTCCCGACCGCCACGGATGGCGAAGCGTATCGTCTGCTGGGGCACCCAATTGCCATTCCTGGGGTCGCGCCATTCCCACCGATGCACGATATCGGTCGCCAGCCGATAGGGCGCGAAGATGGCGCTGTAGAGGTACAGCTTGTCGTTCGGCTGAATGTGTTCGACGGGAAAAGTGCCGAACAGGGCGCGCCAGCGAGGCGGTTCGTCTTCCGCCGTGACCTGATAGTCGCGTCCGTCGCGCTTGATAGCGTGATAGATACCCGCATCCGACAGCACCAAAGGCAATGGCGGGAAAATCCTGGCGAAATAGAAGGCGTTGACCAGCGCGGTGATTGCAACCATCCCGATCGCGATCGGCATGCGCGCGCCGCGATAACGGTCATGGCCAAGGACCGCCAGAGACTGCAGATAGAAGAAGAACACCACCACCGCGATGGCGCCGGATATCAGGAACGGCACGGTACCAATACGCGCGATCACCACCGGGACCAGCAGGATCGCATAGGAATAGAGCGAGAAGAAAAATAGCAGTGCCGAAAAGACCAGCCGCGCATGGTAGCGGCGCAGATATTCATTGCCGATGAATATTCCCGCCATGCAGAGCAGAAAGGGCCAGGACGCGCCGATCGACGCGCTGCGGATGTAGAAAACGCAAAATCCCGACAAAAGACAGCCCAGCGCGAACTGGGCCACAAATACCAGGATCGTGCGCGTGCGATCGGACGGCCTCTGATCGTCCGGCCGCGATTCCAGCGCGTGCAGCACCGCGATCGTTGCACCCGCCACGATCAGGTAAAGAATAAACACGGCCTGTGTCATGGGCCGGTCGATGCGGCCGAAGGTATAGCTGTCGAAGGCAAAGCCGCCCGCCAGCGAAATCGCCGACAGGTGCCGCTCATATGTGCGGGCCCAGCTTACGGTCTGCTCGAAATGTTCAATCGCCCGCATGTCGCGAAATCATGCCCTGCCCGCTTTGAACAGACCGGAATGTCTTGGCGGGATTAAGGCGGGGCAGCCATGCCGCGAGTGAGATTTAAAGTCCAATTCGGATCCCGGCCTCGAAGGATGCCGCAAAACCATTATGCGGAGGCAGCTGGTCGTCCTGCAGACGCCCGGCGAGATCCAGCTTCATCCACCGGAATGGAAGGGTCACGCGCGCCTCCGCCAAATTGATCGTCACCGGGGAAGGGGAAAGGATGTTGGCACCCAGCGAGTGAATACTACCGACATTGGCGTGATGAAAACTCAATTCATAAAACCGGCCGCCGGAATCGCTCCATGAACTTTGCAGCGACAGGAGACGAGAATCGTCATCCAGGCTGAAACCAATCGTGCGTCCGCGATAACGCATGCCGTCGGGATATGTGCTGTTGTTATAAGACACCCCGTACTCGATATTTCCGAAACTGAAAAGATTTACTGTCGCAACGCTGTCTCCATATTCAACCGTGAATCGAACAGGGCGATCCGATACGGGAATGAAGAGGCTGGCACCCAACAGATAACTGGTGCCGGAATTGGTGAAGGGCGAACTGTCTTCATTCATCAACTGCATGTAAATCTGCGCGGGAACTCTGCCCAGGACGTGGCTGTATTTGACGTCTATCAACCCTTCATCGTTGGTCTTGTTGATGTGCGACGGATCGTTGTTGAAATCGAAATAATCGCGCAAAGGAGCGCAAGAGTGGCCTTGCCCACAAAACTGCTCCGTCCTGGCCAAACCGATTTCCAATCCCGGCGCGGGATTAAAGGTGAACCGCAATCCGTTGTAGAAGGTGTCGCGCTGCTGACGCGGCCCATCCAACAAGCCGACGAAAAATTCCGCCTGCCATGGCCCAAGCCAACGCAGAACCGGCCAGGTCGATGCAGAGGTATCGAGCCGCTCCAATCCGATCTTCGGCATCGGCCTGGCATTGTTGGAAAGCGAGAGCGCCGAAACCCAGCCGGGGCCCCACCATTGCGACATGTATCCGCCATAGAGCAGAACCGGTCCGACTTTCTGAGCCAGATAGGATTCATCCGGCATCAGCTTGGTGCGGTTGCCGCGGAAATTCTGCGTGAAACCGCCGATCGCCAATCGCGCGGCGGTGGATTGTGAATTGTAATCCAGCACGAACTGAGCCTGGCCCTCGCCTCGCCCCATGCCGTCGAAGCCGTAAACCAGTCCGGGCCGGTTGGTGGCATCTATCGCCAGCGACGCAGAAAGCCCCGAGGTGTTCTCGGCCCGCGCGCGCGCCAGGACGCGTGCCGCGGCCGCCCTCACCGAGGCCGGCTGGCCTGGCAGGCTCTTATCGCGCAAATCCTTGATGATACTCTGCCATGGCAAAGGCCAATGGGTGGTGATGCCATCGATCACGCCGGCGGCGGCCAGAAGCTCGATATCGCCCCGGAGCTGATTATCCCCGACTTCAGCCCAGGGAGAAGCAAGAGACGGTACAATACTGTACGCAACTATTGCCAGAGCAAGGCCTATCCGCCTTGCCGAATGTCCGCATTTCATCAAATCAGTCCCTCGGGCGCCGGCACCATAAGGGGTTTACGCGACAGCGAAAACCCTGCCTGGCGGTCATCTTTCCTGCACGGGGATACAGTCGAGCCCCTTGGCCATCAGAGCCGCACAGAAGCTCCTGGAGCCGGTCTGAGCCACACCTATGCGCAGACGATAGAAACGGCCCACCTCCGGCAGATCGACCGCTACAATCCGAGGGGAGACCCCATCCAGGACACCGCCCGCGAGTGTCCTGGCGTGATTCCAGCCCTTTGCGGCATTCTCCTCGCTCCGCCACGCGCCCAGCTGAACCTGTGCCCCGATCCCAACCCCGTCCGGCGCCGGTGGCGCCGGCATGGTGTTCTGACCGGCACTTGCAACCGGTACCGGTGCCTGCGGATTTGAATCCGATTCTGCCCCCGGGAGAGGCGCATTGCCTACCGAACGCTGGGATTGCACGCCCTGGTGATTGCTTGCCAGAAGCGCGAGCCTTTCCTTCGCCAGGTCGAATTGCGGAGCAACGGCCAGCGCACGATTGTAGAAATCCCCGGCCTCCGTGAGGCTGCCCTGGATTTCGGCGACCTGGCCCAGACCGAAGTAGGAATATTGGCTTTCCGGACTGCCGCGCGCGAGGGCTGACAGATAATCGCGCCGGGCCTCCGCATACAGGCCCAGCCTTGTGTAGATGCTGGCGCGGTTGTTAAGCGCGGCGACGAAATTCGGCGAGAGCGACAGGGCGGTGCCGTAATCCGCAAGCGCATCCTTCAAACGCCCCATGCCGTCCAGCAAAAGCCCCCGGTCGAAGAGCGCCTGAACCTGATCGTTGTTGATGAGCGCATGGCTTTCAATGGCCAGCGTGTAATCGGCAAGGGCATCCTGCTTTTGGCCCAACCGTTCGCTGGTGTGGCCGTGCCGGATCAGGGCCCGGTTCCAGTCCTGGCGCGACATGCCTTGCAGCGACCCCGGCACCTGTGTCCCGGATGCGGGCTCGGACCGTGCGAGATCGACCCGCAGACAGGTGGCCGACAACAAGGCCACCGTCCCCAGAAGGGCCGGAAAGGAACCCGTGATCTTCATCCACCACCATCGCCCGTATTCGGGCTTTTTCCCGCAAGTCCCGGAAAACTGGACATTAACGGCGGGCCCATGCCATGAAACAGGGCCTTTCGGAAAGCGTCAACATGTCTGTCACAAAGCCTGTTCGCAAAGCAGTTTTTCCCGTCGCCGGCATGGGCACCCGCTTCCTGCCCGCCACCAAAGCCGTACCCAAGGAAATGCTGCCGGTGGTGGACAAGCCGGTGATCCAGTACGCCGTCGAGGAGGCCCGTGAAGCCGGCATCGAGCAGTTCGTCTTCGTCACCGGTCGCGGCAAGCATGTGATCGAGGACCATTTCGACCATGCCTATGAATTGGAATCGCTGCTGGAAGCACGGGACAAGACCGCCGAGTTGAACAGCCTGCTGGAGTCTCTGCCCCTGAGCGGATCGGTCGGCTTCATCCGCCAGCAACAACCGCTTGGCCTGGGCCATGCCGTCTGGTGCGCACGGCACTTTGTGGGCAACGAGCCATTCGCGGTCCTTTTGCCGGACGATCTGATGGTCGGCACGCCAGGCGCTCTGTCACAAATGATCAAGGCTTATGACCAAGTGGGGGGCGGCATCATCGTGGCGGCCGAAGAGAAGACCCGCGAAGAGACCAAACGGTATGGCGTGGTCGATCCAGGCGCAACCAAGGGCAATGCCACGGAAGTGAAGGGTGTGGTAGAAAAACCGGATCCCGCCAAGGCGCCCTCCAATCTCTGCATCATCGGCCGCTATATTCTGCAGCCGGAAATATTCGGCGAGTTGGATCGACAGGAACGCGGCGCCGGCAACGAAATTCAGTTGACGGATTCCATGGCCAAGATGATCGGACGCATGCCGTTTCATGCGGTCAAGACAGATTGCGCGCGCTTCGACTGCGGCGACAAGGTTGGTTTTCTACACGCCAACATCGCGGTCGGCCTTTCGCGCCCCGATATCGCGCCGTCGCTGCGCACTATCCTGCAAAACATCACGCCATGAGATGGTCCGCGTGAAGCGGTCCGCTCTTCTGGCTGTTCTGCTCGCTCTTGCGGGATGCGGTTCGTCTGGCACCTCGGACTATTCCCAGTTTTACCAGGCGCTCCGCCAGAGCGCGGCCGCCAGCTTCGGCAATGGGCACATCACCAAGGACCAAGCCGCGGCCATTCCCTATGCGAGTATGGGCTATCGCGTGAATGGCGGGCCGGAACAGCTCGTCGTTCTGGCGACTGATGCCAACGGAGAACAGCTCTGGACATCGAAAGCGGGCATTGTGATCGTTACGCGCGGAGGCCGCATCGTGCGTACAGTTGGTTTGGCCAACAATGTTTCAGCGATGACACCCGGGACCGGATTGCAATTTCCCTCACCCGCCGATGCTGCGAAAGGCAATATTACCTATATGCGGAGCGAAGATTTCCCGGATTTTCCGACATATGGTCTCCCTGTCACCTGCACATCATTTCCGAGGAGCGTGCAGACCATCGTCATATTGGGGCAGGCGATTTCTACCCTTCGTATAGACGACAAGTGCCACAGCGCCGAGAAAAACTGGTCGTTTACGGACAGCTATTGGATCGATCCGGACAGCAGACTGGCTTGGCGAACCATTCAGCACATCAGCCCGGAAGGGCCTACTGTCGAGACGAAAATCCTGCGTCCGCCAGGCTAAATGCAATGGAGGGGAAGGTCGCGAAACCTTCCCCTAAAAATGCGACTTACAAAATCAGCTGTTACGGTGTGCCCGTAGTCGTGGTCGTAGTTGTGGTCGTCGCGGTACCTGCGGCCGGATTGTCATTGCCACCGCCTGACGCCACCAGCGCGATACCGCCAGCGACGACACCGAGACCCAGAACCATCAAAAGTGTATTATCAGCAGCCTGCGCCTGCTTGACGCCGGCCGGTTTTCCCGGCGCTAAGGGAGCGGCGACGTTCGTGGCGGCAAAAGCACTCGAAACAATTAGGCTCGACGCCAGGATGGCCGCACAGATAATCCGCATTAAAAACTCCTTTAATAGTCTGACTGCCCTAGGCTTTTTTACGAACCGACACCGCCCGTGTCAATGAACCTAGTAAACCCCGCGAAGTTGTATGGAACAACGCATTGGCAACCTACCCGGTCTATACCGGGAACTCCCGGTCCCCGCTTCCCAAACGCGGAACATTGGTATCAGTTGCGGACTTCTACAGGTCTGAAGGACTATTTATGGCCCAGTTGCATCCTGTCATCCTGTCCGGAGGCGTCGGCTCCCGGCTTTGGCCCCTGTCGCGAAGCCTTTTTCCCAAGCAATTATTGGCACTTGCCGGAGACGGCAGTCTGATTCAGGACACTGTTCGCCGTGCCACCGGGGCAGCGTTTGCGAAGCCCTCCATCGTCTGCAACGCCGAACATCGCTTTCTTATCGCGGAGCAAATGCGCGCGGCCGGTCAATCCCCCGACGCGATCGTTCTGGAACCCGTTGGACGCAACACGGCGCCTGCGGCGGCCGTGGCCGCTCTGATGCTGGCAGAGAAAGATCCGGATGCCATACTTCTGCTAATGCCGGCCGACCATGTCGTGCGGGATTTCGATGCTTTCCGGCAGGCTGTTGATTCGGCCGCCGTTGCGGCGGCAAAAGGTTTCCTGGTGACGTTCGGCATAGCCCCCCAAGGGCCCGAAACGGGTTACGGGTACGTCCAGCGGGGCGCTCCACTGTCCGAAAGCACAACCGTCTTCGCGGTGCGCCGCTTCGTCGAAAAGCCGGACGTAGCGACAGCAAGGAGCTATGTCGAAGCCGGCGACTATTACTGGAACAGCGGGATGTTCGCATTCCGGGCCGATAGCTTCATCGCCGAATTGGAGCGCCTGGAGCCGGATATGCTGGCCAGCTGCCGGGCCGCGATCCGGGGCGGAAAACAGGATCTAGATTTCTTCCGACTTGAGCCCGCCGCATTCGAAGCCTGCAAATCCATATCGATCGACTATGCCGTTATGGAACACACCCAAAAGGCCGCGATCGTGCCCGTCGAAATGGGCTGGAGCGACATCGGGTCATGGGAGGCTTTATGGGATGCGTCCGACAAGGATGACAGCGGCAACGCCCTGAAGGGCGATGTGCTGCATCACGCCACCCGCAACTCCTATCTGCGTAGCGAAGGCCCGCTGGTTGCGGCCGTGGGCGTCGAGGACCTGATTGTGGTGGCGACCAAGGATGCCGTTCTGGTGAGCCGCAAGGACGCTTCCCAGGACGTCAAGAAAATCGTCGAGCAGCTGGAACAATCCGGCCGCGAACTTCACGTCACGCATCGCAAGGTCTTTCGCCCGTGGGGCGCCTATGAAGGCCTCGATATCGGCGAGAATTTCCAGGTCAAGCGAATTACTGTCAATCCCGGCGCGAAGCTATCTCTGCAAAAGCATCACAAGCGCGCGGAACATTGGGTGGTGGTATCAGGCACCGCGCAGGTGACATGCGACGACAAAGTCTTCGCGCTACATGAAAATCAATCGACCTTCATACCGCTTGGCGCCAAGCATCGGCTGGAAAATACCGGCACCGAGCCGTTGCACCTAATCGAGGTGCAGTCCGGCCGGTATTTAGGCGAGGACGATATCATCCGCTTCGAAGACAGCTACGGTCGCTAATCCTCACTGCTTGGCCAGCACCGCCATGGAAGCAATTGATACGGCGAACTGACTGAAGATGGACGAGACGTCCAGAATCAATTGCCGCGTGTTGAGCGGTGTGACGTCGCGCGGCACAACGATTGTGCTACCTGGCGGCAAGCTCTGGGCATCAAAGCTCAGCCAGGACTTCTGAATGCGACGCGCCGACCCATCGGGAAGCACAATGAAGGTCAGTGATTCATCCGAAGTTGCCGCATAGCCGCCCGCCTGCTCGATATAATCATTCAGCGTCAGCCCCGACCGGTAAGGGAAGCTTCCAGGCTGCATGACCTGGCCCAGTACCGCAATCGTGCTGGGGCGCTGCGGAATGTAAAGAACGTCCCCCGCTTCCAGCAACGGATCCATCTCCGGCTTTGACGCCAAAACACTGGGGTCCACCGCGATCGAAACCCGACCCACAGCCTTCTGATTGCGCAACTCACTGATGAACGCCTGCATCGAACCAAATGTACCGGGATCAATTTTATCATTGCCGATCCGAGTCATCGCGATCACCAATTCGCTTTCGAGCTCGTTGGCGGCACGTAAATAACCTTCATGTTCGGCAGAGGCAGCCGATTTGCGCAGGAACACCGCGCCATAGGGATAAGCGGTGTTGGTCAATCCACCCGCGCGCGCCAGAAGTTCCGATAGATGCTCGCCGCGGATGATGGGATAAGATCCGGCAGACCGCACCTCCCCTTGAATGGTGACGGCGCCAATGCCAACACTGGTGAAGATCTGATTGAGATGCAGCGTATCCCGTGCCCGCACGGTATACGCTGCCAGAGTGGCTTGACGCAGCGGCAGCGATTGGCGACGTGTGACAGCCTTGCCGGTCTGACGATCGATCGCGGTGGTGATGAGCTCCACTCCACTTTCATCCGCCCAATTGACGGTGCCACCCGCGGCTTGAACCATTTCACTCAGCGTTACGCTGGGTCCCACGAAATAAGAGCCCGGACCACGTACTGCTCCATCAAGCCTGGCACGATGCTCAATCAGGAAATTAATCAGCACCAAGGGATCGACATCCAGCTGGCGCACCAGTTCTCCGAACGTCTTGATTTCGCGATTGGACGCAAATCGCCCGGATGAAAGCGGCGTTTCCTGGAAGTTCTGGGCCGGCTGAGATGCTGGCCGCTGCATACCAATCGCTCTGCCGGGGGGATTTTCTGCAGAATACGGGTCGTATTGCGGCGCGCCATTGGGAATGAAACCGGCCTGGGGTGCCACCCCTGGGGCAGCAACATTGTTCGGCGCGGATGGCGATATTGCGGGCTGGGCACCGCCTCCGATAGCCGCCCCCTCCCCTCCCCGGCTTTCCGGTTGAAAGCCAGTCTGATCCTGCCGCTCCAGCGTCGCTTCCTGACTACCAGCTCCGAGCGTTCCCGGTGCCCGCAGTTCCATCAGGGAAATGATGTCGGCCCGCTGCACGTCCGGCGGCGCACTCGCCAGATCATCCAGCGCAAACGACAATTCATCGATCTTGGACATCGGCAATGTCGCAACAGATTGGGGTAACCCGCCCGCGCTCGGTAAGTTGGGCCGTGTAGCCGACGTCGCGACGCTCTGATCGACCAGAGGATTGCGAAGAATTGCCTGGTCCGCCGCCAGCTTTTCCAGATAGGCGCGAACCACGTTAGACAACAACGAGGCTTCGCCAACCGACAGCGGCCTGACGAAGTCGTCAGTCTGGAGATTCACATTCTCCTTGCCGTTCAGCACTGCCACGGGCGTGAATGCGACCAGCGAACGCAGCAGGCTGCTTGGATCCTTCCGGACGATGATGCCGAATAACGTGTAAGGCGAAGGGCCAAGAGCGCCCGGCGCACGCAACATGTCTGACAATTTTGTTCCTGTCGCGACCGGATAGCCGCCCGCCAATCCCGTGCCGCCAGATAAAGTTGCCTGGCTCCCGGTCTGATCCGCCCCGAGCTGAACAAAGAGAATTTCGCTATCCCGAACTTGACCGGTTTCTCCAGCCAACGCGCCAAGACTCGAATTCCCCTCCGCATCAATACGCATTACGGAAAGACGATAGCGCCCCCGCACTTCCTGCCCGCCCGCAAGGGAAAGAAGCGTGCGAACTGAAAGGCTGGATTGCCCGGGGGCCAACTCGAAAATTCCCGGCTGGCGCACCAGCCCCGACACGGCAACCGTCCGCCCCAATGAGGGGACAATGATCCGATCGCCATCAGCCAGACGAAGGTCCGATGTCGCGCCGCTACCGGTCAGAATGCTGTAAAGGTCGATCGCGTGGTCCTGGCCGGCACGCTGAATGCGGACATTGCGCAAAGATCCGGTCTTCTTGACGCCGCCGGACACCAGGATGGCGTCGACGGCCGACGACAATCCGGTCAGCAACCGTTGTCCCGGCACATTGACCTCGCCGGAAACGAGCACGCTGATCTGCCTGACACGTCCTACCGAAACAGATGCGTTGGTAGCGACATAGGCGCGATGGACGGCTGCCTCGAGATCTTGGCGGAAACTGCCAAAACTGCGCCCGGTAGCGGGAAGCGGCGCCAATCGGGGCAAGACGATCTGGCCGTTTCGATTGACCTCTGCGCGAAGCTCGCTGTTTTCCTGGCCGCGCAACGAAACCACGATCTGATCGCCGGGGCCCAATACATAATCGTCCTGAACCGCGCCGGTCTGAGCCATGGTAACGTTGCGGCCGCGGCCCAACTGGTCATAGCCGAATTGTTCGAGCTTGGTGCCTGCCCGTGCCGAAAGAATTTGCTCGAGACGAGATGATGGAAGTGGTGGACCATTCTGAGCAGGCGTAGCTTGAATGATCTGGTTCCCCTGGCTGTTGCCCGTGAAATCTGTCGAGCCTGCACCCTGCTGTCCGTATTGCTGCCGCAGCTGGTTGAGCACGTCCGGCGACGTGCCTGGCAGCGTTTGCGCCACGACGGCGTCAGAAAACGCCGCGACCAGCCCAAACGCCAGGAGCGGCGAGAGAACACCCGCCAGGAAAAAGGCTTTGTGCCGGTTGAGGGTCACCCAACCCCGACAGCGTTTCAACATAGGCCCCTCAAGGCACTTCAGCAGTGGCGCTTTAGCATAGCCAAAGTGGGCTGGTAACTAAAAAAAGAATTTTCTTGCAATTGCTTAGGCGAAAGGCAAGGAAAGCGAGAGTGGTGAATTCGAAGGCGGGAAAGTGCGGGCAAGGGCAGCCAGAAGCCCCAAAAGCGGGCGCCTGATCCTGTGGTCTTTGCTCTGCTTGACCGCGCAAGCCGCCCTCCCTGTCCGAGCCGCTTCAGATCAGAATATCGTGAGAAACGATTTTGGTGGCGTTGGCATGATCGACATGCCGAGTGCCCGCATGGCGCCCGATGGCATGCTATCGCTTTCGGCAAGCTATTTTGAGAACAACCAGCGTTACGCGCTGGGATTTCAAATATTCCCGTGGCTCGAAGGCTCATTCCGCTATGCCGGGCTGCAACACTATAACACCGACTTTCCGGTCTATTATGACCGCAGCTTCGCGCTGAAGGCCCGGCTTTGGAATGAGGGAACATTGCTTCCGGCGCTGGCGGTCGGCATCAACGACCTGGTGGGGACGGGCGTATATGGTGGCGAATATTTGGTGGCGTCCAAGCAATTCGGCGATGTCGATGCGTCTCTCGGCATGGGATGGGGCCGCGTGGGCACCGCGAATACGATCCGCAATCCGCTGGGCGCAATTTCGAATTCATTCTACACGCGCAGTGGCAGCAGCGGCGAAGGTGGAAATTTCAATCTCAAGCAATATTTCCACGGCTCCGATATCGGCATATTTGGCGGTCTGAACTGGCACACTCCCATTAACGGCCTGACGTTGCTGGTTGAATATAGCAGCGATGCATATGACGCTGAACGATCACGCGGAAATTTCAGGCCTCAAAATCAGATAAATCTCGGCGCGGCCTATCAATTGTCGCCCGGCGTCATGTTCGGTTTGGATTGGTTATACGGCCGGAGCATAGGCGGTAACATCACTTTTCAGCTCGATCCTCGTACCGAAGGGTATCCGCAGAAAATAAATGCCGTGCCTCGGCCGGAGCCTTTATTGCGAACCGCGGAAGAACAGCAACGGGCCTTGCGTGTCATGCTAAGTGCCCGCAATCCGAACCAGCGGCTGAAGCGCATCGCTGCCGATCGCAGTCAAATGATCGACAGCCTCTGGCAGCAGCCTGGAATAGACAATATCGAGATTCGCGGAACCGCCATCCTTGTTGACGCGGCGTTGAACACGCCCAGTACGCGATGCCTGGATGTAGCGCGAATATTACAGCAATATCAGAGCGACATTACGACGGTGATCCTAGAAAAAACGGGTGGGCGGCCCATCCGTTGCGCGACCCCTTCCGCGCCCGATCGCGATTTTATCAACGGAAATTTCGTCGGAAGTCCCGCGACCCGCGCGATCACAAGCTTTGGCGAGCCAGCCGTCCTGACCATAGATGCTGCCGAACCTACCCGCCCCAACAACAATACGGTGATTGCCGCAATCAACGCGCAGGCCAAGCGGCAATCTATAACGATTTTGGCGGCTCGCCTGACCGACAGTGATGTCATCGTTTATTATTCTAATACACATTATTTTTCTGAAATCGATGCCTTGACGCGTCTGACCGAAATCCTGATGCAAGTGACTCCATCCGATGTTGAACGATTCAGACTTATCGCCGTAGAGGCGGGCGTTCCAAATCGTGAATTTGATATTTTGCGAGCGCCCCTGGAGCGTAAATATCAAGCCGATAGTCGGGCAGATATATTTTCCGTCACCGATGCTGTTACGGCCGTCCCCGCCCCTATGAACAATCCCGTTCTTTCGGCCGTGGCTCGCCGATATCCCAAATTTTATTGGTCGATTTTCCCCCAATTCCGTCAGGAGTTCTTCGATCCGGCCAATCCATTTGGAATCCAATTTGTGGGGGCGGCGACCGCCACCGTCGAGATTGCCAGGGGTTGGACCCTGAACGGTGAAGCCGAGACAAGCCTTTATGATAATTTCAATACCGCTCGCGTCGCCGATAGCAGTCTGCCCCACGTTCGAACCGACTTCCTGGAATATTTCAAGCAAGGAAAAACTGGTATAGGCGCGCTGGACACCGAATATCGTTTCCGCCTGGCGCCAACCGTCTTCGCCGCCGCAAAATTCGGATATTTGGAAAGCATGTTCGCCGGGGGCGGCGGCGAGATATTATGGCGTCCCGAAGGTCAGCGCTGGGCCCTTGGCATTGATGCATACGAAGTTCAGCAGCGCGCTTTCGATCGCCTCGCAGGCCTGAGGGATTACAGGGCATTTACGGGGCATGTTTCGCTCTACTATGCGTCACCCTGGTACAACCTGGATTTCGCAGTGCGGGCCGGCCAATACCTTGCCGGCGATAGAGGTTTGACACTGGAGGTGACGCGGCGCTTCGCGACAGGCGTCGAAATCGGCTTTTTCGCCACGAAGACCAATGTATCGGCGTCTCAATTCGGCGAAGGAAGCTTCGATAAGGGCTTGATCATACGCATTCCACTCGGCTGGGCGCTGCCAATGGAAACGCAAAATCAATATAATGTCGATTTGCGCCCAATCCAGCGAGATGGCGGCCAACGTCTCCTGAACGACGCCTTTCTCTACGAGGAAACCAGGCGGCCCAGTGAAGCGGAAATTCAGAACCAGCCGGCTGATAAGGGAAGAAATTGGTGAGCCCGGGTGGTTTCGAACCACCGACCCTCTGATTAAAAGTCAGATGCTCTACCACTGAGCTACGGGCCCGCGACACGGGAGATATAGAACGGAAACTTCAACGTCAACAGAGGGCCAACTCATTCCGAAAGCAGCCGATTTTCAACCCCGATTGCGAACTCAGCGCGCAGGCTTGGCCGCCTCGATCAGCCACATCCGGACTTCAGCCGAACGGTCATCGATACTGTGAGCCGCATATTCCACATTTATGCGCTGAAAAGGGCCCAGCAGTTCCCCGACTTCGCCCAGCTTGGTGAAACGGGACAATCCCTTGCCCGCCAGCGGACCGACATCGGCAAACCAGGCATTGCGACCGCCCGCCAGCCCGGTTCCCTCTCCTATGCACCCTTCGGCAAAAGTGCGGGAATACAGCCGACCACCGGGTTTCAGAACACGCCAAGCCTCACGATAAATCGCCTGTGATTCCGCGAAGCCATTGCAATAAATGGCGGCCTCATCGAGAACCGCGTCAAAGCTTTCATCCGGATAAGGCAACGAGCTGAAATCCCCTACCCGCAATTCTCCCTTCCAGCCGGTACATTCGACATCCAGTCTGGCACGGGCACGCTTGATGCCCGTTTCAGAGCCATCGATTCCGTAAACAGAAAAGCCTTCCCGCGCGGCGTACCACATATTGGCGCCCGGGCCGCAGCCCAGCTCGAGCAGCTTCACCGCTGCGCGATCGGGCGCTCCATAGAAATTGCGCGCGACAAACCGTATCAAAGCTTCGCTTGGATACTTACCCCACACATTTTCCGTGAAGAGCTTTTCCCAAACCTCATCCCAGGCCATTCAGGAAACTTCCTTTACTCTCTCGACAGCAGGCACGCCCTGCTTCGCCGGCTGCACCTTGCGACGACCCGGCGTAAGATTTGTCCGGATACGCCGAAGGAAAGGCACGCTCGTCGTGAAGCTCACATACGCCATCGCGAAAAGGAGACTGACAAAAAAAGCGCCAATCAGAAAAAGAGTCGGGCTTGGCTTAGTGGGCTTTGCGGAGGCAAACGCTGTGCCCAGGGTCTGGGCCGAATAAGGCGTATTGGAACTGGCGACCATCCTCAATTTTTCCTGTTCGGTGAGAATGGAGGCAATCGCTATTCGATATTCCGCCACCGAGATCGTAGGCAGGAGGTGGTCGAGATATTGGATGTATTCGTTTGACTGGTGCAGTTGCCGTTGACGCAATTTCTGATCCACCGCTTCATGCAGTGCTGTCAGGAAGCGAACACCGAAATTCGGGTCCCTGTGATGAAAAACTATCTTCACCGTCGGATTTGTCGGGCTTTCCTCAATAACCACTTCATCTTTTATAAAGTCCTGAAGCGATGCGCCATCCGGAGCGTGCCAAGCGGCCGGCGGAAATCCGAGGATCGATTTCGCGATTTTGCCGACGAAATGTACCGCACCGCCATGCTCGCGCCAGCGCCCGGCGTCCCTATCCCAGTCAGGCGCGAAAATGACCGTCATCAGGCTTTGATTGGTCGCCAGGGCGTTGGCGAGATCTCGCGAATAGATCTCTGCCGTATAGAGCTGGAACGGGTTGGGTGGTTGTCCCGAACCCGATCCGACATTAACCCCCGCGAGAGACGCGAGACCTGCCAGCTTGCTCAGGCTGGCGGCGGAGTCCGCCTGCTGCACCGGAAATACTTCCGTCTGGATGGTATAGGTATAGGTTGCCACATGCAGATACAGAACGGTGAGAAGCAAGGTTGCGGCAACCATGCCGCAAATCAGCTTGCGCGCTGCCCAAAGATTGGCGGCAAGTTCAGCGACGTTTATATAGTCGTCCGATCCCTTGTCCTGGGCCATCCCTCTTCACCTGTTGTGTCGCCAGCGGCGACTTATAAGTCATTCAGTGCCAATGATATAGGTTTATTGTCTTGCTAATTCCTGTAAAACAACATCCTTGAGGTCGGCAACCCCTGACGCTCATATTGGCTTTTTAATTCCTCATACGCACGCTTCTGCAGCGCCGTGAATCCTATCCGAAAACACAGCAATTGATCTGAAAAGCCCTTCTTGAAGAAAAGAAGCGGATTCAGCGGAGACTTGTCGGTGCCGCCGCCCAGATAAAGGCCCGACAAACCCGATTCCTGCGCCAGTTGCGCGACCCTGTCCAAAAGAAGGTTGGTGGCCGCCAGTCTACGACCGTCTTCGGTTGTTGCCGACAGATGATATTCCACCACATTACCGCCAAACAGAAACAACCCCGCAGACAGCCATACCCCGTCTTTCTCACAGACCAGAAGATGCGCGCGATCCCAATTTTTTATCGCGGCGAAATAGGCATCGTTGAATAGATAGAATACGTCCGCACCGATTGCGCGCATGCCATTACGGTAGAAATCCGCGAACCGAGCGGGAATTGCGCTGCGCGCCTCTTCCCGCACTGTAAGGCCCGCCTTTTCAGCCTTTCTTACGGCCGTCCGGCACCGCACGGAATATCGCGTTCGAAAATCTCCCCGCGTATCGACAAGCACAGTATCGCGGTCTGCGACTATGGTACCACCATAAGGCTGCCAATCAGCCGCTGTTGGATGGAGCCGGACAAAATCCGCCAATATTCCTTCATCCGTGCATTTTTTAAGATAGGCAGCCCATGCCAGCGTCAAAAAATCACGGTCGTTGCTGTTGGACACCGGGCCGCCATAGCCATAGGGAGACTGCTGATCGATCACGCTGAGATTTGGCGGTTCCGAGCGATGTGTACCGTGAAGCCAGATATCGGCATCCGCCCGATATCCGATAAAGACCGGATGAAGAGCAGAACTCCGCTTCGCATCTATTGCGACGTAATCCGGGGAAAGTGTGGCAATCTGCCGCTCGCGAGGCAGGTGCTCGAACCAGGCGCGGGCTTCGTCGAGCGTAAGAGTGCAGATCATTGGCGCCTGATCTGTGCCCGCTCGAAATCTTCCCGACGACCGATATCGAGCCAGTATTCATGAATCGGGAACATCGAAACCTTTTTATTGCCCGCCAATACTTCCCGAACAAGGTCGGGCATGTCCACGCGTCTCGGCGGATGGGCCCGCGCCACGAACGCCGGCGAAACCACATAAACGCCCGCATTGACGACAAAACGGTGAGACGGTTTTTCGACAATATCTGTTACATCGAAATCGCGACCTTCGACAACGCCGAACGGAACTTCCATATCGTATATGCGAACCCCCATTGTGAGTTCGTCTTGCTGCGCCTGATGGAAGTCGAGAAGCGCATTGTAATCGAGTTCAGTCAGAATATCACCGTTCATCATGAGGATCGGAAGTCCCTCATGATCGGGCAGCAATCCCAGCGCCCCACCCGTGCCCAATGGCTCTTCTTCCTCGATATAACGGATCGTAACGCCCCACTTCGCCCCGTCACCGAAATGGGCCTTGATCTGATCGGCGAGGTAAAAAACGGATATATAGAACTTTCCAAAGCCGGCTGCGATGAATCCCTCAAGAATGGATTCCAGCATTGGCTTTCCATCGACGATCAACATCGGCTTGGGGCGCACATCCGTCAGGGGAGCCAGGCGCTTGCCAAAACCCCCGGCCATAAGGAAAACCCAATTATCTCGCCGACGCGTCTGAAAAAGCGTTTGATATGTTTCCAGGCCAGCCAGACATCCCTTCTCGTCGACGATGGGCAAATGGAGAATGGAATGTTTCTCCATCGCCGCTTTCAAACCGGCGCGGTCGACGCCCTGGCGCGCCATCACAGGGTTACGCTGCATGATCTGGGAGACGGGCGTCGTCGAGAAATCGACTTTTCGCAAAAGGGCGCGGCGGACATCGCCATCGGTGACGATCCCGCAAAACAGCCCGCCCGTATCGACCACCAGAACCATGCGCAGGCCCGCCTGATCTAGCGTGCTCAATGCATATTCAGCCATGCAGTCCACATTGACCACTGCGTTCCGCCACTCCTCATTCATGAATTCACGCCTCTCCGGTATCGATCAATTCGTCTTGCGCGTAAGCCCGCGAAGCAGGTCGGCCGATATAATCCCAATACCGGACGGGCGGCACTCCATTGCCGGGGCGCTTGCAGGTGAGATTCTCGGCGGTCCAGATCTCCCCTTGCTTCATGGGCCGCGCCGCTACCAAGCTGCGACGCGCGATTGTGCGATTGCCGATCTCCGCCGGAACGGGGAGTTTTCTGGCAGTCCCGAGAGCCAGTTCCACTTCCCGGATGCTCCGGACCATGGCCTTCAATTCGTCCGGCTCCAACGAGGCCTTGTGATCCGGGCCTGGAAGCTCGCGATCCAAAGTGAAGTGCTTCTCAATGATAACCGCACCCCGCGCGACGGCCGCCACAGCTACCGAATATCCTGGCGTGTGATCGGAAAGCCCAACGGGAAGTCCAAACGCCTGCGCCATGGTGTCCATTGCCCTCAGATTGACCTGATCGAAGGGAGTCGGATATTCGGTCGTGCAATGCAGAAGGGACACTTTTTCGCGCAAAATCCGCTGCCCGGCGTCACTGACATATGCGTCTCGGAATGCTATTTCCGAAGGCTTTCCCGCGCACTTCAAGAAGCCGAAAGCCAGAGCGCCCAACGCGAACTCGACTTCTCCCAGAGTCGCCATTCCCGATGAGACCATAACCGGCAGATCGAAGTTCGAGAGATGCAATAGGAAGGGCGCGTTGGTGAGCTCTCCGGAGGGTATCTTCAATTGCGGCACATGCAATTCCCGCACGAGAAAATCCGCGCTACCAGGATCGAACGGCGTAGACAGGAAGCGAATTCCTCGCTTCTCGCAGTGGACCAGCAGCGCACGATGATCGTTTTCTGACAATTCGAGCTTGCGGACCATTTCCAACTGGCTTTCAGAAGTTCCAGTTTGCACCTTCTGATAATCCGCCTTCGGAGCCGCCAGACTGATGACGGCTTCCGATTTGAACGTTTGAAACTTGACGGCAGATGCGCCGGCAGCGGATGCGGCGTCGATGAGCCGAAGCGCCCTGTCCAGCGAACCGTTATGGTTTACGCCCGCTTCCGCAATGATGAATACATCTGTCATGAAACGGGCCTATGAAAAGAAATCGCGGGTGGCGCGCAGGATGCGCTCCATGTCAACGCCATCATAACGCTGATCTATCGGCAACGAAAGAATGTCCCCGGAAAGCCGGCGCGACTCATCCGGCCAGTCTGCTGTGGCAGGCCAATGAACAGGACAGAAAATTCGGTGCTTCCGAAAATGATCGCGCAACTGGTCGCGCCGCTCTCCTCCCACCGTGACGGGGAAAGCAAGCGGCACCACCTGATCCGGCAGATCCTCAAACAGGGGCTTTAAACCATCGATACCCCCAAGCCCCTTATTTAATATACTCCAGTTATCACGACGGCGCGCGCAGGCAACGTCACGCGGAACCGATTCAAGAAGCTTGGTGCTTAACCAGGAACATTGTCGCGGAATCGGCTTTAGCGAATTCTCAGACTCTTCCACCCAATTCAGATATCGAGCTTCGCAAAGCCCTGCTCCACGCAAGAGCTTTGCGGCGGACCGCATAGATACGAACTCCTCATCGGCTCCCGATAAATGTTCAGATATTTCCTGCTTCGCGTACACCGCCGCACCATCGGGGGCCGGCCACCATTTGCGCAAGCTCGAAATCGCATAATCGCCCTCGACGCCGACGTCTTTTGTATAGAGCGCCTGAACACAGTCTTCCACGATGCCGTATGGCGTTTCGGCCCGTCCCTCCAGCAACTCCGCAAGAATCGCGTTCGGAAAGCCAAAATAGTGAATCACGATCACGATATCATCGCGTGCCGGGGCGATCCCTCGGAGCAGACCTCTGGCCGGCCGGTCGTCATACCAGGCTATGGAGTAACCTGCAGCATGCACGGCCAGGATCAAACTTTCACAGACATAGCTTGGCACCCAGGCGCGTAAGCTTTTCGGCCGCCTCTTCCGCCAATCGACAAGAGCCAGTAGCAACGCAGTCCGGCCACTGTCGCAGCGCAACTCGTATTTGCCGGCTAAAAGTGGCCACGCCGATTGCCCGCCATCGATGCAGAAGTCCGCCGGTCCGATTTCCAGTTCACCACCGATCGCGCGCTCAGGCGTCATAGAACTTCTTCGCCAGAGTCGTTGGCAGCCTGACAGTCGCCAGAATTTCACGAATTGCCATAGAGGCATCGCAATCTCCGTATAGCGACACCGTGCGCTCCAGTCCCGCGCGAAATCCCGGAGACAAGGCTTGGCGTATCGCCGTGGTGATCGCATCGGCCCGTTCCGGGCAATCGAAAATGGAGGAGGCGCGAAGGCGCCCGTCCTGCCGGGTCCCGATATTCACTGTAGCAACTTTGAGCGGGGGCGCTTCGACAATGCCGCTGGATGAGTTGCCGATGACGATGTCCGCGATTCGCATGAGACTAAGATAATTGCGCTGACCCAAGGAGGCGACGCATTTCACGCGCCCAGAATTTCGATGGGCATACTCGTCGGCCATGGACGCTAACTTACGGCCGCCCGCATCGGCATTCGGCTTCGTAAGAATGATCGTTGCATCTGGAAACAAATCGAGTGCGGAAAGCAGTTCCGCAAAAGCCGTTTCCGACGGCAATTCACCCAATGTCGCGGGATGATACGTGACCAGAAAAAGCGGCGACGACAACGACAGATCGAGTATCTGCTCCAACTGCGACCGTGTTGCTGGTACGATGCGCCGGACCGAATCCAGGCCTGGATCCCCGATGTTGAAAACGCGAGCAGGATCCTCGCCCAACTGTATCACCCGCTTGCGGTAAGGTTCCGCGGCGGTGAAGTGCCACCAGGATGCCTTGGTTATGCTGTGACGTATCCAGTCGTCCACCGCACCTTCTGTCACTTCGCCGCCGGAAATATGTGCAACCGGTATTCCCAGCAACGCGGCGCTCTGGGCTGCGGCAAGAATTTCATACCGATCTCCCAGAACAACGGCGATATCCGGCGCCAAACGCAAAAATGCGTCGGTCATAGCCAATGTACCTGCACCAAGAGACCTTGCCATTCCGGCCTTGTCATCACTGGCAAACTGAGATTCCACGATTTCCGCGATGGGAAAGCCGTCCCGACGAATATCATCGATCGTCGAGCCGAATTCGGGCAGCAGATGCATACCGGTAACAACAAGCTGGAGCGTCAGGCGCGGATCGGCCTCTATTTCGCGCATCAGCCAGAAAAGCAGCCCATACTCAGCCCGGCTGCCTGTGATGACAGCGATTTTGCGGGTCATACGGAGGCCGAGCGGTCAACAAGCTGCGAGCTGCTGGGCAAGTTGATGATGCGTGACGCCAGGTCGCGGGCAACATCCAGATCTCCGCAGGGACTGCTGCGATAGAAGGCTTGATCCGGCAGCAGATCCCAGACCGGGCGCGTCGCGTACCCGGCATCGTTGGTGGCAGCTAGTATGTTGTCACGCAAGTGCGCCTTGTCACGATCGAGAATCAAAGCCTGAAGCCAATAATTGCTTCGCACGCCCTCCCTTTCACGAAACAATGTGGCTCCGGACATGCCAGAAAATGCCTGTGCGTAGCGCTCCGTCAACACACGTTTGTCGTCGACGAAGGCTTCAATTTTCTCGAGCTGGGCACAGCCTAAAGCGGCATTCAGATTCGGCATGCGAAAATTATGCGCCACTTCGTCATGAACGAATGCCCAGCGATGGGGCTGCTTAGCGGTGGTTGTCAAATGCTTTGCGCGGCGGGCAAGCTCCGGGTCATTCGTCAGGATGGCTCCGCCCCCACCGGTGGTGACGATCTTGTTACCGTTGAAGCTGAGAACGCCTAGTCGTCCGAATGTGCCACAGTGGCGGGCGTCCAAAGTGCTTCCCAACGACTCGGCCGCGTCCTCGATTACTTCGATACCGCAGGAAGCCGCAACTTCCATGAGAGCCGGCATATCAACCGGATGCCCGAAAGTGTGCATCGGAACGATCGCCGCGATCCGGCGCCCGGTGTCGCGGTTGAAAAGCCCTTCATTCCTGCGAATCCCGACCTGCTGCAGACGAGCCTTCAAAGCTGCCACGGAAAGGCCCAGGGTTTGCGCATCACTGTCCAGAAAATGCGGTGTGGCTCCGCAGTGGCTCACTGCATTTGCCGTGGCGATAAAACTGAGCGCAGGGACCAAGACCTCATCACCGTGTCCGATGCCGCTAACCTCCAAGGCCACCTGCAGCCCGACGGTCCCATTTGCCACGACAACCGCATGTTGGGCACCGGTATAAGCCGCCAGGTCGCGTTCAAATCGGTCCACATAGCTTCCAACGGAGGACACCCAGCCGGTATCTATGCACTCTTTGACGTAATCCCACTCACGCCCGACGAATCGAGGCTCATGCAGAGCCGCAGGAGCGGAACCAAGCGTTGCGCGGAGCGCACTTTCAATCGTTTCAACTAAATCCATGGCAAACCATCAAATATTATAAATCCCGTTCTTGTAATGGGCCAGATTGGTACCATCGGTGAACCACGCAATTGTCCTGGAAATACCTTTCTGAAAGCCTTCGCGGCCGCCATATTCCGGCACCCAACCCATCCGTTCCGAGGCGTTCGCGTAGCTGGCCAGAAGTCTCTCGACCTCACTGTTATCGGGCCGCAATCTTTCGCTTTGCTGCACGATCTCGATCGAAACTCCCATCACTTCGGCAATGAGCGTCGCGGTATCGCCAATGCTGATTTCGAACCCGCTACCCACATTCGTCACCACACCCACGGTTCGATCCGAGTTCATCGCCGCAATGAAGGCCCGGACCGTATCCGAAACAAATGAGAAGTCGCGTGTCGGATGTAGCGCGCCCAAATTGATCTGCCGGCTGCCGCAGGCGATCTGCCCAATGATGGATGGAATGACAGCGCGAGCCGATTGACGTGGACCATAAGTGTTGAAGGGGCGCAGGATCGCAACTGGTGTTCCGAAAGACGAATAAAAAGACAGCGCGATTTGGTCAGCGCCGATCTTGGATGCCGAATAAGGTGATTGGCCTTGCAAGGGATGGTCTTCGGTAATGGGCACGAACCGCGCGGTTCCATAAACCTCGCTGGTCGATGTGTGAACGACCTTCGCGATTCCCAGATCGCGCGCGGCTTGCACGACGTTGAGCGTACCCTTGACGTTGGTATCCACATAGGTGTCGGGAGAATGGTACGAATACGGGATGGCGATCAGCGCCGCCAGATGGACGATCGCATTGCATCCCGATGCCGCAGCCCGGACACCATGGGGATCGCGGATATCACCAGCGAAGATTTCGATAGAGTCCCGTACCTGCTGAGGCACCGTGTCCAACCATCCCCAGGAATTGAATGAATTGTAGTAGACGAATGCCCTTACCGAATGCCCCGCCGCGACCAGCGCTTCCACAAGGTGCGATCCAATAAATCCGTCAGCACCGGTGACCAGAACTTTTTTGTATTTCACGCTGTTTTCCTCTGATTTTCGGCTTGGTGATCGGAGAATGATTCCTCAAGACTTATCTTCCGCCCACTCGCAGCACCAGAAAAAGCGTTTGAACATATAGCGAACATAAAGTATACGTATCATGAACTTGTGGTTAAGGCATCCGGAAGACTTTGCTATCGGCTTGTCGGCCCCGTCGCTGGAGGCAATTCGATCATAGACAGCGCAGCAGCATCATGCTGAGAAGTTTCCACAAGCAATGGCCTTTGTGCCGGAAAACTTCGAAATCATGGAATCTCCCGCCGTACTCAAGACAAGCACAGATCTGAGACTTCTAGGACTTGTTCTTGCTCGCGGTGGATCCAAGCGCATTCCAAATAAAAACATCCGCCCACTGAACGGCAGGCCTTTGCTCAGTTGGACGATTCAGGCCGCGCTCGCCAGCGGTATATTGGAGACCCTTCTTCTCTCTACCGACGACCCGCAGATCGCAGCGATTGGACGGGCGGATGGCGCGTCTGTTCCATGGCTGCGCCCTGCCCACCTTTCAACTGATACCGCTTCGTCTGTCGATGCAGCCCTGCATGCCCTGGATTGGTACGAAGCTACACATGGGGCCATTGATGGCCTCGTCTTGCTTCAGCCAACCACTCCCTTTCGTTCCGCAGAAACGATTCGATCTGCTGTCTTGCAGTTCGCGCGAAATAAGGCGCGCAGCCTGGTTTCGCTTGCACCTGCAAAAGTTCACCCTGCATGGTGCTTCAGGGTTTCGCACGATAATAACGTGACGCCATTTTTGGGTTGGGACGCCATCGGCACGCGCTCGCAAGACCTGGAGCCGGCCTATGTCGTCAATGGCGCCCTTTACATCACGCCGCCAGGAAGGTTGCGTCGTGATCGCACCTTCATTGCAGACGACACGGCCGCATTCGTGATGACGGATGCTATGGAGAGTCTTGATATCGATGTCGAGGAGGACTGGGACGTCGCCGAGGCCGCCAGGCGATGACCGTCCGAGAAGCAACACTTCCCGAGTCATCGAATTTCGCGCTGCGCATCCCCCAAGACGGTTGGCTGGGGCTGTTGCTATGGATACCAACGCTTCAGAGTATTCCGCAGGCGATATTCGGCGCGGCCCTGATATGCGCCCTGCTTCGGTTACCAAAGACCCCCCGCGTCCCCACAATTGATGTAATTTTTCTCTGCCTCATCATGGCGGCGTCTTCACTCAACTACATATACGGCATGGCGGCAGCGCCGGATGGCAGCGTCGATCGCAGCCCCTACTTCGCCGCATACATTGCAACCTATCTCATCGCGCGCGTCGTGACTCGCACGGACCTTCGCGTCGCGATCTACTTGATCGCTGTAGAAGCATTATTCGTTTATCTCGAATTCGCGCTTCGCGTGAACACGATCTTCACTTTTAATCCCGAATACCGACACCTTTCCATCGCGGCCCTATATTTCACAAGACCGTTCGGCCTATCCGATGCAAGCAGCGTAATTGGCTACAAATTGTTTATGGCGCTTCTGTTGCTGGATTTTACGGAAGTCGCAGGCCGAAAGAGGCGCCTCCTCCAGCTCGTTCTGCTGCCAGCGTTCGTCCTCGTCTTCAATCGGACCGCCTTGGTCGCGTATGCGATCTATCTCGCTTGCCGCTGGCTCATTGATCGCGTCCAGCGCGGCCCGAAAGTACGCGACGTTGTAGTCGCGCTGATTGGAGGAGTGGCGCTCTATTATACCTATGCCCGGGTCAGCGATATAATCTGGTCCCAATTTAACCGCGGGAAAGGCTCGCTCGACCTGTCCTACCGTGATGTAATATGGGCTAATTTTCTCGATTTTTATCAGAAAGTCCCCTTGCTCGGAAACGGCTCATCCAAATATTACGCCTATCTGCCGGACTATGGCACATTCGAACATGCTCATAACTCCTACCTGGAATTGCTTGCCAGCAACGGCATCATTATTTCGGCGATCTATCTCGCCTGGTTTGTACTGCGCGCCAAATGGGAACGCATCATCTACATCTTTCCGATCGCTATCTATTCCTTCACCCAATACGGATTTTTCTGGGGTATCTCTTTTGTCGATGTCCTGTTTCTCAGCATAACCATATTTGATCTTTCAGCGGCCAAGTCACGCCCTGTCCATGCGACATCGGAAGTCATCCGATGATCGCGCCAGCTTCACTCACCATCGGACCTGTCCTTTGAGTGTAAGGCTATTTCTGCGCGATCTGACGGGCTTTGCCGGAGCGAATCTGGCGAGGTCCCTACTCCCATTCCTGCTAATGCCCGTGCTGACCGCCAAGTTGGGAACCACCGGCTATGGAACGCTCGCTCTGCTGGAAGTCACTATTCTCATTTTTACGCCACTCTTGCTTTTCAATAGTCCGGCCCTGATCTCGACACGCTATTACCAACTTGACGCCGATGGCAGGCGGCAGACGATTACCGCATCTCTCGCGCTCGCCTTCATACTCACACTTTCAGCACAGGCTGCCCTCTTAATCGTGGGGAAGCGCGTCGCCATCGCACTGGGGCTTCCGGACTCCTTCTATTTGTTGCTCCCGCTATTCATCCTTGTACGCATCATTACGACCTACATAACCGGCATATACCAAATTCAGCAGCGTGCGGCATTGTATGGCGCCTATTCCGTTGGAATGCTCGCATGTGATTTAGGCCTTTCTCTTTTGTTCGTGGTCCAGTTCGACTGGGGGTACAAAGGACGGTTGCTGGGAAGCCATCTTGCGATGTTTATCGCTTCGATTGTCGGCCTTAGGTATTTGTGGCGCGAACATCTGCTGGGCGGACGTTTGAACGGTACGGTGTTGCGCGATATTTTACGATACGGATTTCCGCTCATTCCACATGCCCTTGGCGGCGTAGTATTAGCTATGTCGTCGCGGTATTTGATTGAGTATTATAAGGGTGCCGCCGCGGTTGGCATGTATGCCGCCACGTATCAACTGGCATCAGCACTGCTACTTATCGGCACGACTATAAATCAAGTTTGGTCTATCTCCCTTTTCAAGCTTTTGAGTGAAGGCGTTGCCACGAACAGACGCACTATTCGCCGGCTCTTCGCCATGAACATTGCGTTCCTGTTTGTCGCAACTATTGCGATCTACTCGTTGAAGGACGTCTTGTTCGGGGTCTTCCTGCATTCAGAATTTCGTGCGGCGCTGCCTCTATTTCCGTGGCTCCTTATTGGCTTTCTATTTCAATCTCTGTATTTCATTTTTGTGAATTTTGACTTTTATGATGGAAGCACAACTCGCATCGGCGTCGTAACCTTGGGCGCAGCTGCCTTGAACATCTTGTTGAATGTACTTTGGTTACCGCGGTTTGGCATCAGTGGAGCTGCATGGGCCGCAACGGCAAGCATGGCGATATATTTCTTCGCGGTAGCGGGACGCGTTGTTCTGTTCAGTACTTCCTTTCGCTCCCTGTGGACGAGGGAAGGCAATGAATAACACAGCGCTCACATGCCTCGCCAAATTGGAACGCGAACACGGCGTTATCGAGCTATTCGCATTCGGCCGATCCACCAGCTGGATAGCTCTCAAGAACTTTCTTTTTGAAAGATCGGTGGACCATCTGAGCTTTCCAAAAGTGCAAATCCGAGAGTTCTTGTCTTTGCAAGGACTCGCGCTTTTTTTGAAATCATTATTTCATTATTTGATATTGATAGGTCGCCGGATGGAGGGAGCCGCTTTTTTTGGGGCCGGTTCCGGCATATTCGACTATCACGGAGAAATCCTGGATTCTTATCTCCCAAGCGCACTTGAGCAAAGACCCGGACTACCGCGCCCTGGCCTGCATTATTTTCTGAGTGCGACGCGCCTCAACGCTTTCGCGCGATATAGCAAATATCTCGACATTCACCGGGTAATTATCTTCAGTCTGCTGGTCGCGCCGTTACGTGGCGCAATCTACTGCGTGCTACGCCCATGCTTGCCTATCTTGAATGCCAAGCTGAGCGCCAACGCCACCCTTGCAAGCCAAGTATTGGAAAATCACGGCATAACGGTTTCAGCACGCCAGATCTTAAAAATTCATGCCCGTTTTGCGGCCGGATATATGGCCTATGCCGCACTTCTGGCATTCGTGCGAATCACAGAATCCTATATTGTTTCGGCCTATAGTTATTCAGAGATCGTAGCCGCCCTCAAACGCAAAGGATGCAAGGTTACAGAGATACAGCATGGGTTGGTTGGATCCATGCATCGCGGTTACAACTACGCCGTCAAAAGCGATCGCCTTCCCGTCCCCGACATGGTGCAGGTCTATAATGATTTCTGGCGGAACGAACTCGTGGAAGCAGGTTTTTTCGGGCAAAATGCAATTGAAGTCGGGCGGAGGCTCAAATATGTCCTTGCAGAAGCGGAGGCCGAAGATGCCCGAGCACCATACATTCTCTTCAGCGGGCAAGGCTTACTGAAAGAGGAGATCAAGTTTATTCGAGATTTTTCGTCGACGGACACGAAACTCCATCTCATTACGGTACCACATCCCATTCAAAGCCCGGAAGATGTGAACACTTTATGTGAGGCGGTAGGGAATGACCCTCGCATTCACGTCCTCACGCGAAAGACGTGCACAACTGAACGACTTATCATGAACAGCGTCGCACATGTTTCTATCTTTTCGTCCTGTCATTTTGACGCCATTCACTACAAGGGGAAGACGTTTGTCTTGGACGTTATCGATCAGAATATAATGCATCACTATGCGCTACTTCATCCAGGCGAAATAGCACTGGCATCTTCTGCACAAGAAATGCTCGCGAAGATCCACGCATGAAATCGAACTCGCTCTCACGAATTCTATATTCAGCGTATTTTTCTTTGGCGCGCTACTTCCTTTACCCCGGCCGGTCCATTCGCACCCTGCGTGTGATGCCGCATGTCAAGATTGGAAAAGGTGCCGTGCTGCGGACAGGAGTGTATGTGGCGTCCGGCACAGCGATCGGGGATCACACATTCATCAATGAATGGACTCGAATAGACCCCGGCACGCGGTCAATCGGAAAATACTGCTCCATATCGCACAATGTTAAAATCGGCGTCGGACCTCACCCGTTCGATTTCTTTACGACCAGTCCGGCATTCTACGAACCTCAGCGTGGCTTTGTAGCCAGGCTTCTGTATGACGAGTATGCGGCGGGCGGTTACGCCGAAATAGGGAACGACGTTTTTATCGCGTCAAACGCAATTGTTCTGGCGGGTGTGAAGGTTGGCAACGGTGCGGTAATAGCAGCGGGCAGCGTGGTCACAAAAGATGTCGATCCGTATTTGATCGTCGCCGGGGTTCCTGCAAAACCCGTGCGATATCGCTTCCCGCCAGAGACTATACAGAAACTTCTCGATCTTCGTTGGTGGGATCTGCCACCCGAAATGGTTGCACGGCATGCCGCACAGGGTTTCGACATCGAAGCCTTTATTGTCGCTCTCGCCAACGAAGGTCGCAATGCCGGTTGAAATTCTGAGAGATGCGCGGGCGGTGGCTATCGCTTTCGACAGTCACATTTTCGCGTCACCCGCATATCTGTCCGCCAGATCTGGAGACTATGGCTGGGTGGCAGATGCAAAATTCACCCTGCCATTTTATCTGGAACGCATCGCTGGCGTTCGCAGGTTGGTTTTCACCAGTGGCCCTGTCGCCCAGGACACCCAGGGAATGCAGGAGTTTCTCGATCTGGCGGTACAGACCATTCGCAAAGCAAAATTATGCGACTTCATTGCCAAACCTCAGTCGAGCGCCATTTTTCCCTGTGCACCGACCCAAAGCATCAGCGCGCCATGGGGAACTTATGAAGTTCGCCTGAATATATCAGATGAAGATATTTTGCGCGGATTTCACGAAAAGCATAGAAACGTGATACGCAAATCCATCCGAGACGGCGTCGCGATACGCCCCCTGGAAAGCGTGCGAGCGGCGCATTCCTGCATACGCGACACACTGAGACGCCAGGGGCTGCGATATTACCCCTCTGAATTGCTGTTGCAAAAACTCGAAAACAATTTGAGCGGGCGCATTATAAGCTTTGGCGCGTTTCACGACGGTGCTCTGCAGGGTGTTGCCGTTGTTCCCTATGACCGGAATACCGGATACTATTTGTATGGGGGGTCCGTCGCATCGCCGCATGGCGGCTCCCTCAATCTGTTGCAATTTGAGATCATGCGAGAACTCCGCAATCGCGGGGTTCAACGCTATGATTTGTTTGGCGCACGCATCGGCGTCAAGCCGGGCACGAAGTATGAGGGAATTCAGCGATTCAAGGCCCGTTTTGGAGGCGAATTGCGCGTGGGACGAACATTTCGAATCGTCTTCAGCCCAGTAAGATACGCCTTGTTCAACCGCCTCGCGGATCTGCGCATGCGGTTAGAAGGGAAGCGATACGTCGACCCGCTCAACCAACTGACGCGTGGCGACTATGAATAGAATTCATCTCACATTTGACTATGAAATGTTTTTCGGCACGCAGACCGGAACGGTCGAAAATTGCATGCTGAAACCAACCGCTGCACTCATCGAGCTGGCCAGCCGTCACACTGTGCGCTTCGTTTTCTTTATCGACGCCGGAATGTTATCTGCCATGCGGCGACAGGTTAAAGCATATCCAGAACTGGACCATGCTTTGACATTGATCAGCCGCCAGATCGAAGCTCTCGCGCGCGCAAACCATTCTGTCCAGCTTCACATTCACCCGCATTGGCAGGACAGCTTTTACGATGGCGCCCGATGGCAGATGAAAACTGCGCGTTATCGGTTGGCGCAATTTTCCGAAAACGAAGTGCACGAAATTGTCCGCGATTATAAAAAAGAAATCACCCAGATCACGAGCCGTCCCGTTTTTGCCTTTCGGGCCGGCGGTTTGTGCATACAGCCATTTTCGCGGATAGGTCCGGCTTTGCGCGCCAACCAGATCCATGTCGATAGCTCCATCTATCCGGGCGGCAGGATGCATTCCGCCTCCCACCAGATCGATTTCACGCACGCCCCCCTCAGGACGATTTGGAAGTTCGAGGACGACCCCTGCCATGAGGCCGCGAATGGATACTTCACCGAATACCCGATAACTCCCCATCGCTATTCGCAGTTCTTTTTTGCCCGCATGGCGGTGCACCGTATGGTGCGGACCGAGCGATTCGCGAAAATTGGCGACGGTTCCGGCATGGTGGGTGATTCTGCTCGCATTGCTTCGGCGTTTCTCAAGGGAAGCAGGGATATGGCGTCATTGGACGGATATCGCGTCACAAAATTGGCTGCAGCTATCCGACATTTCTATGCGCAGGAAAAAGATGGTCATTTTGTAGCGATCGGACATCCCAAAGCCCTTTCCCGCAAATCATTTGACGTGATTGCAGATCTCGCTGAGCGACACACCCGTGCCATTACAATCTTTTAGATCGGGCCCACGTGCATATACTTTTCATCAGCGACAACTTCCCGCCTGAGGTCAACGCCCCCGCCAGCCGCACCTTTGAGCATTGCCGACGCTGGGTCGAAAGCGGTCACCGCGTCACGGTGATAACTTGCGTGCCGAACTTCCCGAGCGGGCGAGTGTTTCCGGGGTACCGCAATCGCCTTTTCCAGCGGGAGTTCATAGACGGCATTACGGTCATCCGGGTTTGGTCTTTCGTGGGAGCCAACCAAGGCTTCCTCCTTCGAATACTCGACTATCTGAGTTTCATGATTACGAGCACCATTGCCGGCCTGGCCTTGAAATCTCCCGATATTGTCATAGGAACGTCACCGCAATTCTTTGCCGCCTGCGCAGCTTGGATGATTGCTGCGATCAAGAGGCGACCATTCGTTTTTGAACTGCGCGATCTGTGGCCAGAATCGATCAAGGCGGTAGGCGCCATGAAATCCGGCGCAGCGATCCGCTCGCTGGAGCGCATTGAAATCTTTCTTTATAGGCGGGCAGCTGCAATCATTTCAGTCACACATTCTTTCAAGGAGGTTTTAGCCAGAAGAGGTATCAATCCGGCCAAAATCAGCGTCATTACAAACGGCGCGGATAATTCCCGGTTCTACCCCAGACCGAAAGACCAGGCGCTTCTATCCGAGCTGAAGATGGAAGGTAAAATTGTTGTCGGCTATATCGGCACGCACGGAATGGCGCATGCGTTGGAGACGGTCATAGACGCAGCAGAAAGACTTTCCGGTGACGACACTTGGCGCTTCCTGTTCCTTGGCGATGGGGCACGTAAACCGGATCTTGCAAGGTATGTCACAGAGAAGAAGCTGGGCAATGTGCTATTTGTCGGCTCAGTGGAAAAGAGTGAAGTTACCCGTTATTGGTCGCTACTCGACATCTCCGTTATTCATTTGCGAGACACAGAATTATTCTCCACTGTCATTCCATCAAAATTGTTCGAATGTATGGCGATGGGCATTCCGGTGGCACTTGGCGTGCGTGGCGAGTCTGCGGACATCGTCGAAGCCGAAGCCGTGGGTTTGACTTTCCCGCCGGAGAATAGCAAGACCCTCGCCCATACTCTGCAGCGCATGCGCGACGAAAAAGAACTCTACGCCATGTTCAAATTCAATGGTCCCTGCGCGGCCGGGAAATATACACGCAGCGCCCTTGCCGATCGCATGATGGCGATATTGGAAGCGCTTCCCAAACGATCCTTAACGCGATAAGTCTGCGCCATGCGAATCTTATCGGTTTTTGGAACGCGCCCCGAGGCGATTAAGCTTGCACCGGTCATCAGGGCTTTCACCGGGCGGATCGGTGTGATTCACGCATCCTGCGTCACAGCTCAACATAGGCAGATGCTCGACCAGGTATTGGACGTCTTCGCGCTTCGCCCTGAATTCGACCTCGATCTCATGACACCCGGCCAATCCCTCGAGCAGATAACGGCGAAAGCCATCGAAGGCGTTTGCCGGGTTATAGATGAATTCAATCCGGACTGGGTTCTTGTCCAAGGCGATACAACCACGGCCTTTGCCGCCGCGCTCGCGGCCTTCTACCGCAAGGTCAAGGTGGGGCACATCGAAGCTGGCCTCAGGACGGGAAATATCAACTCGCCATGGCCGGAGGAAATGAACCGGCGACTGATAGGCCAATTGACGACCCGGCATTATCCACCAACCAAAACCGCGGCCGAGAATCTTTTGTCGGAAGGCGTCAAGAGCGAGAATATTCTCATAACCGGCAACACGGTTATCGATGCATTGCACTGGATAACAAATCGCCTCGAGACCGATACACCGCTACGTAACGCCATAGAGGCGAAATTCGGATTTCTTGATCCCGCCAAACGATTGATACTGGTTACGGGACATAGACGCGAAAATCTCGATGGTGGCATAGAGCAGATTTGCCAAGCCTTGGCCGAGATCGCTGCTGGGAACGATGTCGAGGTCATCTATCCCGTCCATCTCAATCCGAAAGTGCAGTCGACCGTTCGAGCTCTGCTTGCGAACCGCCCGGCGGTGCACCTTGTCGAGCCTCTGGATTACCTGCCATTCGTGTATCTGATGAAAAGAGCGCACCTCATCGTTACGGACAGCGGCGGCGTTCAGGAGGAAGCTCCGAGTTTTTCAAGGCCAGTCCTGGTGACCCGAGACACTACCGAACGGCCGGAAGCCATCGAGGCAGGAACAGCCTGCCTCGTTGGAGCAAACGCCGCTTCCATTGTGCACCATGTCACCCGACTCCTGAAAGATCAGCGTGCCTATGCGGCGATGGCCAGCGCGAACAACCCCTTCGGCGACGGAAACGCTGCCAAATT
Source organism: Pseudomonadota bacterium (assembly GCA_040389405.1). Taxonomy (GTDB): domain Bacteria; phylum Pseudomonadota; class Alphaproteobacteria; order Micropepsales; family Micropepsaceae; genus Rhizomicrobium. The sequence goes on from JAZJZY010000005.1 coordinate 232,348, forward strand.
GATCTGCGAAGACCTTCTATCCCTGCATTGAGACGAGGATATCCCATGTCACGCTTGGAACGACTATCGGTGATCGGGTTGGGGTATATTGGCCTGCCCACCTCGGCTGTTTTTGCCGATCATGGCGTCGATGTCTTCGGCGTCGATGTCGATCCGGTGGTCGTTGAGAGCGTCAACGCCGGAAAGCCCCACATCACAGAACCTGATCTCGATGTCTTGCTGCGCCGCGTCGTCGAAAGAGGGAAGCTCCGGGCTTCCGTCGAGCCGCAAGCCGCAGATGCATTTATTTTGGCGGTGCCAACGCCATTTCGGGATGATCATCAACCCGATCTCACTTATATCAAGGCGGCCTGCGATATGATTGCGCCTGTGCTGCAGGCCGACAATCTTGTCATTTTGGAATCAACGTCTCCAGTCGGAACAACGGAGTTGGTTTCCGCTTGGCTGGCAGATCGCCGCCCGGATCTTTCCTTTCCGCACCAGAATGGTGAATTGTCAAACATTCGGATCGCGCACTGCCCCGAACGCGTTTTGCCAGGACGAATCCTTCACGAAGTCATCAACAACACGCGGATCATCGGTGGCATCACACGCAAGTGCGCGCAGTCGGCAATGGCGCTGTATAAGATATTCGTGAAAGGGGAATGCCATCTGACCACGGCGCGAACTGCGGAACTAGCCAAACTTACGGAAAATTCCTACCGGGATGTGAATATCGCTTTCGCCAACGAACTGAGCATAATTTGCGAGAATCTGGGTGTCGACGTCTGGGACCTTATTCGCTTGGCCAATCTCCATCCGCGCGTAAACATTTTACGGCCCGGACCAGGTGTGGGCGGCCACTGCATTGCGGTCGATCCGTGGTTTATTGTCGCTGCCGATCCCCAGAACGCCCGATTGATCCGCACTGCACGCGAAGTCAACAACAGCAAGCCGCATTTCATCGTTGAGAAGGTCAAGTCACACGCCGCGAAACTCAAGGCACCCATAATCGCCTGCATGGGCCTCTCGTACAAACCTGACATTGACGATCTACGCGAGAGTCCCGCGGTCGAAATCGTGGAAGCCCTGGCCAAGGGAAATGTCGGCGAGTTGCTAGTCGTCGAACCGCATATCAACCAATTGCCACCGCATCTGGCTAAGCTCGGCCTCACGCTCTCGGACTTTGAAGTGGCGGTGGAAAGAGCCGATATTCTGCTCCTGCTCGTCGATCATCGCGCATTCCTTCGAATTGATCGCGCATTGTTTCGCGATAAAATCGTGATCGATACGCGGGGGGCCTGGTAGCAGTCAGGATGGCCATCGCCATTGCGACGTTGTTCCGTGGCGACCCTCAATAGAGACAAGACCCTTTTCGATCATGACGTCTCGATGAACGTCATTGACGTAGACGATCAGGGAGTTGCGCTTCTGAAAGTGACTTTTGTTTTTTTCCAGAAATTGACGAAGCACGCCTGCATCAAAAGGGTTATAGAGAAACACCACGCATCTATTATCCGGAAGGCAGTATTCCCGGGCATCCGCGACTTGAAAATCCAATGCCACGCCATTGCGATTGTGGAATTGGGCCGCATTTTTTCTCGCCAGATCGATCAGCGTCGCATCAAAATCCACCCCAACGATATTGGGGAATTGTCCATAATAAGCCGCAAAAAAACAGGCACGTCCGACCCCGCAGCCGATGTCGACAAAATAGGCCGACATCCCGCGCGGCAACGCGTTCAAAACACGATTGATTTCGTGGAATGACACGGGCTGGCTGGGGCTGGCATGAACAGCCACCGACGAATCCGTCTGCCGGAAGATATGGCTTGTGCTCACGCTCATCCGCATATCGGTGAGACGATCGGTGGTGAGCATTTTCACGCGGTAGGCCAACATGCCTGGTAACGCGCGCAATCTGCGCGGATCCTGGATAAGGCGCTTCAATCTGGCGCTTAAAGAGTGCGGATGCAGCGACATTATCGCTTGGAAATTGTCAGGGCGGCCGAGGGCACATACATGCTGCAAACGGCCTCTATCAATCAGCCAATTTCAATTAAAGCCCTTGCCGGGCCAACCGCCGAGCCAAGTCTTCATGCCGAATTCGACCATTCGGCAACCCCTGATGCACGACCCGCTCATACGCACGCATTCTGGCAGAGGTCGTAAGCAGAACAGCAAGAAAATAACATACTGAAATCAGGACTACGATGGGCTTCAAATACTCCTGCACCAAGATTAGGTCACTGGCCAGCGAAGTGCCAGAACGCAACGGTCCAATAAGGTGTAGGGTATGTAAAAATAATTCTCCCCCACTTTGGAAAATCGCGGCGACAACGAGGATCGGGACCAGGATAGCCGCCACGCTCCAAAAACGCCCTTCAGATGCTCGCCAGGATTTCGTGAGCGCCTCACCTTCGTCGACCTCAAGACAGACAGGCAAAAGGAAAAACCATGCACGCACGATAAACCAGATCAAAGGAGATGCGACAATCGAGATCAGCGGAACATTGATGATTGCTGGCAAATCCGCGCCGCCGATGAATGCACGCACAGTTAGAAAGAGAGATGCGTACAGAACCGCCACCAAGAGAATCTTAAGGTTGGCGACATACAGCCCCCATTGCCATTTTTTAATGCCGAGAAAATTCCGATCGGATATTTGGCGCCCGAGCACGATTTCGACGACGGAAGAGACAATCATGGAATGAAGAAACAGCATCACCAACGCACCGGCGGCGGCGACGCCCAGGACCCGACTGCCGATACTTCCCACAGGATGATGCAAGTAGGCGGCGAGTTGTGACAGATACAGCGACAGGAAAACATAGAAACCGAATCCACCGACAAGCAGTGGAAGCGCCACGCGGCGCAGGGAGATCAAGAATTTTTGAAACATGAAGGCGAAGCAAAATTGCAATACCTGCCCGGAAGACGAAGGCACGGCATTGTCCATCGCGCCAGCACTCATGACCCGTCCATTGCCCAGGATTGCCCGGCCTCGCGTCCACGACCTTCACTGATAGAAACGACGTTAAGCGAGCCACTCAACACATCGTCATCTTCGATCGAGGACGCCCGATCGGAATTGCCTTCCGAGAGACGAGCGAATGTAAAATAAAAGGCGCAAAGGCCACACAAAACGACCAAGGCGAATTTGGGGTTCAGGGTGACAAAAATTGACGATCCCGCGACCGTGAAAATATAGGTAATCGCGCTTAGTCGCATTCCCAGCGAGTCGATCAGCCGATGGTGGAAGTGATCCCGACCACCTTCAAAGAACGCACGCCCCTGCAGAGGCCGCGTAATTAACAGGCGCAGGCAATCGATCACGGGAATGAAGAACCAGACGATAATGGCTTCAAGCGATATCCGCCCCTGTGCGTGGGCCAGCGTGGCCATCAGGCCGATCGCGAAGGTCACTCCGTATGACCCGCAGTCACCGAGGAAGATATTTCCCCTGAGGTTAAATATGAGAAACACCAACGAAAGCGCAAAAAACACCCCTGCGAGCATCCTGAGTTCACCCGTCGAGACGATGACCAGACACGCCGTCCACGTCACAAACATGCTGCCTACAAGGCCGTTTTGACCGTCAGCCATGTTGACCGAATTCACCAATCCGATGGCGGTTATTGCCATCAGCGGCACATAAATCCATGGCGCAATCGAGGTTTCCGGAAAACTGTACCAGTGCAAGACCGGTGAAATCAGCCTCGGATCCAAGGCAAACGCGATTCCCAGGAAAACCAGCAGCAACAGAATGCGCAAGGCAGGCGAAACCTCACGTTGGTCATCTACGAATCCCACCAGTCCAAGCCCGCCACCCGTGAAGAGAATGGCCAGCAAAATGGGATCCGGCGATGGCCCCATATAAAACAACTCACAGATCGTCCAAATCGTGAAGCCGAGCAAGATCGCCACTCCGCCCAGTTGCGGAGTGGGCGAGGCATGCTTACGTCGGTGATCCGGGTGCGCCATGACCCCAAAGCGGGCGCCAAGCGAGTCAGCATTCACACAGACAACCACCGTCGCCAAGAAGGCCAACAAAACAGTCAGTCCGGATGACATGGGGAGACTTTCGAGCAAAGAGCCACCTCTTGGCCGTTCATATCAAAACACCGATTTCCATCGTATTCGTTAAAGTAGCAATAGATAAAATTGTCCATTATTTACATTGGCTTACGCAGAATAACTCCCTGCCGACCTATGACGGTGGTCTGCGTCAGGCACATTTTCAACGCAAAACGCGACTAAATCCGCTCACAGTTTAAATAAAATTGCGGCGAATCAAGGATCATCTCGGTTACTGAAGCGGTCGTCACGAATTTGGCTGGAACTCGCGACCTTTGACGATTGCATCACGCAACTGGTTCATCAGATCCTGATAATAGGTAAGATTATGGCAAGTCAGTAGCATGGCCGCAATTATCTCGTTTGCCTTTACAACGTGGTGCAGATAGGCGCGACTGAACTGGCGGCATGCCGGGCAGCCACAGGCGGGATCCAGCGGCCTTTCATCCTCCGCAAAACGAGCATTTTTGAGGTTGAGCGCACCCTCGGACGTGAAAGCCTGGCCATTCCGGCCCGAACGAGTCGGCAATACGCAATCGAACATATCCACGCCCCGTAAAACGGCGCCGATGATGTCACTTGGCTTGCCGACGCCCATCAGGTAGCGGGGCTTGTTCTCGGGAAGATGCGGCATTGTCGCATCCAGCGTGTCGAACATGACGGCCTGCCCCTCGCCCACCGCCAGTCCCCCGACCGCATAGCCGTCGAAACCGATCTCCTGAAGTTCGGCTGCCGATCGCGCCCGCAGATGGGGGAAAACGCCGCCTTGGACAATGCCGAAGCAGGCATGGCCAGGCTGGCTCCCGAACACAATTTTCGAGCGTTTCGCCCAGCGCATGGACAGGGCCAGCGATGTTTCGATTTGCGCCTCGCCAGCGCCGAAGGCCGGGCACTCATCCAGGACCATTTGAATATCCGACCCCAGAAGTCGCTGAATTTCCATGGCGCGCTCCGGTGAAAGGAATTCGGCATGGCCGTCGATATGCGACTGGAACCGCACCCCCTCCTCGGTGATCTTCCGCAACGAAGACAGCGACATCACCTGGAAGCCGCCGGAGTCCGTAAGGATAGGTCGCTGCCAGTTCATGAATTTATGCAGGCCGCCCAGCCGCGCGACCCGCTCCGCGCCGGGCCGCAGCATGAGATGATAGGTATTGCCCAGAAGAATATCGGCACCGGTTTCGCGCACGCTCTGCGGCAGCATCGCCTTGACCGTCCCGGCCGTTCCCACCGGCATGAAAGCCGGCGTGCGGATTTCACCACGCGGCGTGTGGAGAATGCCGGTGCGAGCAGCGCCATGGGTCGCCAGCAATTCGAAGCGAAATTCGCTCATGACTTCCCGATCAGCAGGCAGGCATCGCCATAAGAATAAAACCGATAATCCAGACGGATTGCCTCCGCATATGCATTTTTCATGATTTCCATGCCGCTGAAGCTGCAAACCAGCATGAAGAGCGTCGAACGCGGCAGGTGAAAATTGGTCATCAACATGTCCACAGCACGAAATTGGTAGCCGGGGGTTATGAATATCCGGGTGTCACTATCAAAGCCGGACAACAGACCGCTCGAATCCGCTGCGCTCTCCAGAACACGAAGAGATGTGGTGCCTACAGCAACAATGCGCCCCCCCGTTTCGCGCACGGCATTAAGCCAGCCCGCGGTTTTCAGGTCCAAATAGGCATGCTCGGCATACATCTGGTGTTGTTCGGTATCCGATGCGGTCACGGGGAGGAAAGTACCAAGACCGACCCGCAAAGTGACGGCTTTCCGGATAACGCCTTTTTCATCGAGCGCCACAAGCAAATCTGGCGTGAAATGCAGTCCGGCGGTCGGCGCTGCGGCTGAACCCGGGTCGCGGGCGAAAATGGTCTGATAATCTTCTTTATCCCGCGCATCGGCCTTGCGTTTGCCGACGATGTAGGGCGGCAAAGGCATCTCGCCATGAAGGGCGATGGCGGAATCGAGCGCCGCACCGGACAGGTCGAATTCGACATCTGCTTCGCCGCCTTCGCCGCGCGTCAGGACCGTTGCCGTCAGGCCGTCGAATGTAAGCTTGTCCCCGACCTGAAGTTTGCGCGCGGGCCGCGCGAGAACGGAGAACCGGTTCATCCCAAGCCGGTGATGCAACAGGAGTTCGATTTTTGCGGGGCCTTCTTCGCGGACTCTCAAGCCGCGCAATCTTGCCGGGATGACGCGCGTGTCGTTGACTACCAATGCGTCCTGCTTGCCCAGATATTCCGGCAGATCGCAGACTTTTCGGTGTTCCAAGCGACCATCGCGATGAATGACCATCATGCGGGCACTGTCGCGCGGGGATGCCGGACGAAGCGCAATACGTTCTTCCGGTAAATCAAAGTTGAACTGCGACACATCCATGGCCGCGCCTATAACAGCTTCCCGCCGGCTTTTCAGCCCGTACTCTCCAGCACCGCCGCGATGATCCGGTCTTGCGTCGCGGGGTCTAGATACGGGTGCATCGGCAGACTGACCACCTGTTGCGACAGAGCTTCGCTCACCGGCGTGGGCACTCCCGGGAAGTGGGCATAGGCCTTCTGCTTCGACAGCGGAATTGGGTAATAAACCACGCTCGGCACACCGGCCGCCTTGAGATCGGCTTGGAATTTTGCCCGATTTTCCACTTTGAGCGTGTATTGCGCCCAGCTCGATACCGCGCCTTCCATCACATGCGGCGTGACGATGCGGTTGGAGCCCGCGAACGCATCAGTGTAGCGCTTCGCCACCGCGTTGCGCTTTTCGATTTCGTCTTCGAAAATCTTGAGCTTCTCGATCAGGATTGCCGCCTGAATCGTGTCTAGCCGCGAATTCAGGCCGATCCGCACATGCTCATAGCGGTCGCTGCCCTGTCCGTGCATGCGGAGGGACAGCAACAGATCCTTGAGTTCGTCGTCATTGGTGAAACAGGCACCGCCATCGCCATAACAGCCCAGCGGCTTGGCGGGGAAAAAGCTGGTCGCCGCCGCATCGCCGATGGCGCCGGCCCGCTTGCCATCCAAAACTCCTCCGAACCCCTGCGCCGTGTCGCAAAACAGCTTCAGGCCCGCGCGGGCGGCAATCGGGGCCAGGGCGCGGTAGTCGGCAGGCTGGCCGAACAGGTCGACCGGCATAATCACTTTGGGCGTCAACGTGCCATCCCGCTTCACCAGCGCGATGGCGGCCTCCAGGCTGGCGGGATCGATGTTGAAGGTGTCGGGCAGCACATCCACGAACACCGGCGTGGCGCCGGCCAGAACCACGACCTCGGCGCTGGCAGCAAAGGTGAAAGCGGGCACGAAGACCGCGTCTCCCGGGCCGACACCCCAGGCCCTCAGGACCAGCAGCAAGGCATCGGTGCCATTGGCGCAGGTGATGGCATGCTTGACCCCTGCCCAGGCCGCCAGATCCCGCTCCAGCTGCCCAACCTGCGGCCCCAGGATCCATTGACCACCTTCTACGGCTGCCTTGATGGCGGCCTCCAAAGGTGCGCCCAGGCGGCGGCGCTGAGCCTGCAAGTCGATGAACTGGATAGGATCGGCCACGAAACGCTCCCGTACGCAATCGCACGGCTTTTAGGGCGTGGGGCATGCCCCACGCCACTCACCTAATGTTGCGGTTTATTCGACCCGATTTAGTCGGCTTCGATCCGGGCTTTCACGATCTTGTCCGGCTCGCCAGAGATGGCGCCATTGTTGTGCTCGCCGCCCTTCTTGATGGTCTCGACATGGTCCATGCCCTCAACCACCTCGCCCCACACGGAATATTGGCGGTCGAGCCAGGGCGCGTCATCGAAGCAGATGAAGAACTGGCTATTGGCGCTGTTGGGATTGCCGGTCCGCGCTGCCGAAACGGTACCCTTCTTGTGCTTCTCGCCGGAGAATTCGGCCTTGAGGTCCGGCAGGTCGGACCCGCCGGCTCCCGTGCCGGTCGGATCGCCGGTCTGGGCCATGAAGCCGGGAATGACGCGGTGAAACACCACCCCATCGTAAAAGCCTTTGCGGGTCAGTTCCTTGATCCGCGCCACATGGCCAGGCGCCAGATCGGGCCGCAGCGCGATCACTACCGGGCCGGTCTTGAGTTCCAGGATAAGGGTATTCTCGGGATCACGCGCCATTACTTCCGTTCCTTGCATCGTTTGACCAAAGCTTGTGCCACCGGTGCGGTGGTAAAAGGTGCGACATCGCCGCCCAAAAGCGCAATCTCCTTCACCAGCCGCGAAGAAATTGCCTGGTGCCTGGGATCCGCCATCAGAAACACGGTCTCGATTTCCGTGTTGAGGCGCTGGTTCATCGCCACCATCTGGAATTCATACTCGAAGTCCGACACGGCGCGCAGGCCCCGGATGATCACGGAGGCGCCCACGGTCTGGGCGAATTTGACCAGCAGCATGTCGAAGGACTGCACTTCGATCGTGGCGCGGCCTTCCGCCAGAGGTGCGGCCTCGCGCTCCAGCATCGCTTTGCGTTCCTTGAGCGTGAACATCGGCTCTTTGGAAGCGTTGGTGGCGACCCCGATCACCAGATGATCCACCAGCTTGACCGCGCGCTTGATGATGTCCAGGTGTCCAAGGGTCACCGGATCGAACGTGCCGGGGTAAAGCCCAATGCGTTTCTTGGGTTTCATGCCTGTTCACCACCGACATCGGCAATGCGTTCGACCGAAACGCAGCGTTCGCCTTCATCCAGCCGAAACACGGTGACACCCTGAGCGGCGCGGCCCTGGATGGAGATGCCGCCCACCGCCACGCGGATGGTCTGGCCTTGGTCGGAGATCAGCATCAGATCGTCGCTTTCCTCCACCGGGAAGGCGCCGATAACGGCCGCGTTCTTCTTGCCCATGCCGATCGCGACAATGCCCGAGCCGCCGCGGCCCGTGACACGGTATTCATAGGACGAACTGCGCTTGCCAAAACCGTTGGCGGAGACCGCTAGGATAAACTGCTCCCGGGCGCCCAGTTGGGCATAGCGTTCGGAGGACAAGGTTGCTTCCTCGACGCCCTCTTCGGCATCTGGAGCTTCCTCAACCGAGGCATCCTCCTCGCCGGCGGCGCGCCGGGCGGCATTGGCCTGCTTGAGATAGGCGCGGGCCTCGGCACTGCTGGCGTCGGAATGATAGAGCAGCGAGAGACTGACAATCGCATCGTCGCCCGAGAGCTTGATGCCCCGCACGCCCGTTGAATCGCGCCCCTTGAACACCCGCACATCGGACACCGGGAAGCGGATGCATTTGCCGGCCTTGGTGGTGAGCAGGAAATCGTCCTGCTCGGTACATGTGGCGACACCGATGATGCCGTCTCCTGCTTCCAGCTTCATGGCGATCTTGCCGGACTTGTTGACCTGCACGAAATCGGACAAGGCGTTGCGCCGGACATCGCCGGATTTCGTGGCAAAGACCACATTGAGCTTTTCCCACTCACCCTCATTCTCGGGCAGCGCCAGAATCGCGGTGATCCGCTCGCCTTCCGACAGTGGCAAGAGATTGACCATCGCCTTGCCTTTGCCCGCGATGCGCGCTTCGGGCAACCGCCAGACCTTGAGCTTGTAGACCATGCCGATGGACGAAAAGAACAGCATCGGTGCATGGGTGTTGGCAACAAACAGGCTGGTGACGAAATCCTCGTCCCGCGTCGCCATGCCCGAACGGCCTTTGCCGCCGCGGCCCTGGACGCGATATTCGGCCAAAGGCGTGCGCTTGATGTAGCCGGCATGGGTGACCGTGACGGCCACCTCTTCGCGCTCGATCAGCGCCTCGTCCTCGATCTCCACATCCGCGTCGATCAGCTCGGTCTTGCGCGGCGTGGCGAATTCCTCGCGGATTGCTCGCAGTTCGCCTGTAATGATCTGGAGGACTCGCCCGCGCGAAGAAAGAATTTCGAGATAATCCTTGATCGCCTCGCCCAACTTGGTCGCTTCGTCGCTGATTTCGTCGCGGCCCAGAGCCGTCAGGCGCTGCAAGCGCAAATCCAGGATCGCCCGGGCCTGCTCTTCCGTCAGCTTGATGGTGCCGTCATCCGCCAGCTTGTGGCGATGATCGGCGATCAGCGCGACCAGCGGGCCTACATCCTTGGCGGGCCAGGCCCTGGCCATTAATTGCTCGCGCGCGGTGGATGCATCAGGCGCGGCACGGATCAGGCGGATCATTTCGTCGATATTGGCGACGGCCACGGCCAGACCGACCAAGATGTGCCCGCGATCACGGGCCTTGGTGAGCTCAAACTTGGTGCGGCGGGTGACGACCTCTTCGCGGAAGGCGACAAAGATCGCAATAAATTCCTTCAGATTCATCTGAAGCGGGCGGCCCTCGTTCAGGGCCAGCATGTTGACGCCGAACGTGGTCTGAAGCTGGGAATAGCGGTAGAGCTGGTTCAGCACCACTTCGCCGGATGCGTCGCGCTTCAGCTCGATCACCACCCGCATGCCATGGCGGTCGCTTTCGTCGCGGATATCGGCGATGCCTTCGACGCGCTTGTCGCGCACAAGTTCGGCGATGCGTTCCTGCAGCAGCGCCTTGTTCACCATGTAGGGAATCTCGGTGACGATGATGGCGTTGCGGTCCTTGCGGATCTCTTCAACGGTGCAGCGCGCCCGCATCAGGATCGAGCCGCGCCCCCGCGCCAGCGCCGCGCGTGCCGCCAGCCTGCCGATCAAAAATCCGCCGGTGGGAAAATCTGGTCCCGGAACGATCTCGGTCAGAGCATCCATGGTGATGGCGGGATCGTCGATATAGGCCAGGCAGGCATCGATCACTTCGCCCAGATTGTGGGGCGGAATGTTGGTCGCCATGCCGACCGCGATACCGGACGAGCCGTTGACCAGCACATTGGGGAAGCGCGCCGGCAGCACCACCGGTTCGCGCTCGCTGCCATCGTAATTGTCCTGATACTCGACCGTGTTCTTGTCGATGTCTTCGGTCAGCGCGTGAGCGACTTTGGCGCGACGCGCTTCGGTGTAGCGCATCGCCGCCGGGGGATCGCCGTCGACCGAACCGAAATTGCCCTGCCCGTCGATCAAGGGCACGCGCATGGAAAAATCCTGCGCCATGCGCACCAGGGCGTCGTAGATCGACTGATCGCCATGGGGATGATACTTGCCCATCACGTCGCCCACGATCAGGGCGGATTTGCGATAGGGCTTGTTCCAGTCGCGCCCATTCTCGTGCATCGAAAACAGAATGCGCCGATGCACGGGCTTGAGGCCGTCGCGCGCATCGGGGAGCGCGCGGCTCACGATCACGCTCATGGCGTAATCGAGATAGGATTTTTTCAGCTCATCTTCGATCGCGATAGGGGCGATCGGCATGCCGCTTTCGGGGGCGCCAGGAGGGGGCGCTTGGGTGTCGGACGTGTCGCTCAAAAGGATCCTCCGGAACGCGTCCGGAAGGGGCGCGAAAGCGGGTCGATTCCTAGCATTTTCGGAAGCGGGGCGCCAATGATTCCATTTCCCGAAAATACTTGATTTTACTGGCTATTTTATCGCTTCCGGTAAGGCGGAAAGCTCGGCATGGACCCGGCTGATGGGATAGGCAAAAATCAACCTTTCGCGGCCCTCGTTTTTATAGCCGAAAGTGATGCCGATCAGCCGCCCGGAAGGGTCCAGAACCGGTCCCCCGGAAAAGCCCGGTCCTGCATCGCCTGCGAACGTGAAATACGCGGGCGCGGTGCAACCGGAACACCCCCTGATCTCGCGCACAACGCCATGCGCGACGCGCAGATCCCCGCTCAGACCCTGGCCATAGGCTTCGACGGTGCTACCGATTTGTGGATCGGCTGCGGTCACCCTCGTCGTTCGAGGATCGCGAAAAAACAGCAGATCATAGTCCCGCGCCTGCCCGATCACCGTTTCCGGTGGCACCAGATTGCGGTTATGGCCATTGGTGACGGCAATTCCAGGCGCGATAACGACCGCTGCGCCTTCCGCATGCGACAGAGCACTGCCGCTGTGCAGGGGGATATAGGCCGCGGCAACGTCGGGCTGGGAGATGGCGCTTGCCGGCACGCCCGATGACGTGGCGCAACCGGCAAGGAACAGAAGCGCGCAACTCTTTAATAGTCGCGCGGCCGGACGGAAAACCGCGATTACACTTTTCCTGGCCGCGCTCCTAGAACGGAATCTCGTCATCCATCTCGTCGCGCTGGAAGGCCGCCGGGGCTTCGCTGGCGCCGACGCGTTCGCGCGATCCGCCGCCGCCTTCGCTGCGGCCGTCCAGCATCACCAAGGTGCCATTGAAATTCTGGAGCACGACTTCGGTGGAGTATTTCTCGGCGCCGTCCTTGTCCGTCCATTTGCGGGTCTGTAGCGAACCTTCCAGATAGACCTTGGAACCCTTGCGCAGATATTTTTCGGCAACTTCGGCCAGGTTCTTGTTGAAGATCACAACCCGGTGCCATTCGGTCTTTTCCTTGCGCTCGCCCGAAGCCTTGTCGCGCCAGCTTTCGGAGGTGGCGACCGATAGGTTCACGATCGGCTCGCCCGAGGTCATGCGGCGCACCTCCGGATCCTTGCCCAGATTGCCCACCAGAATGACCTTGTTGACGCTTCCCGCCATGACCTTGCCTCGCTGCGATTGAGGGACGAACCTTAGGCTGCCCGGCCCGATTATGCATTGCGCATGACGGGTTTGTTCCTATTATGTTCCCGTTCGACTCGAGTCAATCCCCAACAATGTCAGACCCGCTGCCCGATGTTCCGGCCGATCCGTCTCCCCCGGGTTCCATGGGCGCGGCATCTGGCATTTCCGCTTTCATTTCCTATATGGGGAATGTGAAAGCGCCGGCCGCCCAGCACCGGACGCCACGCCGTTCCCAGCCATTCCGACCGCTCCTGAAGGCAAAAGACTGACCTGATGCTGAAGAATATCTCCATCCGCGGCGCCCGCGAACACAATCTCAAGAATGTCGATGTGGAGATTCCACGCGACACGCTGACGGTGCTGACCGGCCTGTCCGGCTCGGGCAAATCCTCGCTCGCCTTCGACACCATCTATGCCGAAGGCCAGCGCCGCTATGTGGAGTCGCTTTCGGCCTATGCACGCCAGTTCCTGGAGCTGATGCAGAAGCCCGATGTGGATCATATCGAAGGGTTGTCGCCTGCGATCTCCATCGAGCAGAAAACCACCAGCAAGAATCCGCGCTCGACCGTCGGTACCGTCACGGAAATCTATGACTATCTGCGCCTGCTGTTCGCGCGCGTCGGCGTGCCCTATTCGCCGGCCACCGGCCTTCCCATCGAAAGCCAGACCGTCAGCCAGATGGCCGACCGGATCCTGTCGCTACCCGAAGGCACCCGACTTTATCTGCTGGCGCCCATCGTGCGCGGCCGCAAGGGTGAATACCGCAAGGAGCTGGCCGAACTTCTCAAAAAGGGTTTCCAGCGCGCCAAGATCGACGGGAAATTCTACGAGCTGAACGCCACACCGGCCCTGGACAAGAAGCTCAAGCATGACATCGAAATCGTGGTCGATCGCATCGCGGTGAAAAAGGATATCGGCAACCGCCTGCCCGATTCCGTCGAGACGGCGCTGGGGCTGGCGGACGGTTTGCTGGTGGTGGAATTCGCGGATGAAAAGGAAAAGGACGGCAGCCCGAAACAGATGCTGTTGTCGTCGAAATTCGCTTGTCCGGTTTCCGGCTTTACGATCTCGGAGATCGAGCCGCGGCTTTTCTCCTTCAACAACCCCCATGGCGCCTGTCCGGAATGCGACGGGCTGGGCGTGCAGAATTATTTCGACGAAGCCTTGGTGGTGCCCGACGAAAGCTTGTCCTTGAAGAAGGGCGCCATCGCGCCTTGGGCCAAATCGTCATCGCCCTACTACCTTCAGACCCTGGAAGCGTTGGCCCGGCACTACAAGATCTCGATGAACGATCCCTGGGAAGACCTGCCCAAAAAGGCGCGCGATGCCATCCTGCATGGCTCGGGCGACGAGGTGATCCGTTTCATCTATGACGATGGCGCGCGCCGTTACGAGACCAAGAAGGAATTCGAGGGCGTCATCCCCAACATGGACCGCCGCTTCGGAGAGACCGATAGCTCCTGGGTGAAGGAAGATCTGGAACGCTACCAGGCGGAGGCGCCTTGCGAAGTCTGCAAAGGCTATCGCCTGAAGCCGGAAGCGCTGGCGGTGAAGATCGGCGGGCTTCACATCAGCCAGGTCTGCGAGCAATCCATCCGCAGTGCTGATGGCTGGTTCCGCGACATCGACAAGAAGCTCAACAAGCAGCAGCAGGAGATCGCCGCCCGCATTCTCAAGGAGATCCGGGCGCGGCTGAAATTCCTCAACAATGTCGGGCTCGACTATCTCACCCTGGCGCGCGCGTCCGGCACTCTGTCGGGCGGCGAAAGCCAGCGCATCCGGTTGGCGTCGCAGATCGGCTCCGGCCTCACCGGCGTACTTTATGTGCTGGACGAACCCTCGATCGGCCTGCACCAGCGCGACAATTCCAAGCTGCTGGAATCGCTGAAGGGCCTGCGCGACATGGGCAACACCGTCCTGGTGGTCGAGCATGACGAAGATGCCATCCGCACCGCCGACCATGTCATCGACATGGGACCCGGAGCGGGCGTGCATGGCGGCCATATCATCGCTGAAGGCACGCCGGCCGACATCATGGCCAACAAGAAAAGCCTCACCGGAAAATATCTCAATGGCATCGAAAACATCCCGATCCCGGCAACCCGGCGCAAGGCGGTGCACAATCGCTGGCTCAAGGTGGTGGGCGCGCGGGGCAACAATCTGAAGAATGTCACGGCGCAGTTTCCACTGGGCACCCTCACCTGCGTCACCGGCGTTTCCGGCGGCGGCAAATCCACCTTGACCATCGAAACCTTGTTCAAGGCCGCGTCCCGCAAACTGTCCCAGTCACGCGAACATCCCGCGCCGCATGACCGGATCGAAGGCCTCGAATTCCTCGACAAGGTGATCGACATCGACCAGTCGCCCATCGGACGCACGCCACGCTCCAATCCGGCAACCTATACCGGCGCCTTCACCCCCATCCGCGACTGGTTCGCCGAATTGCCGGAATCAAAGGCGCGCGGCTACGCGCCGGGACGCTTCAGCTTCAACGTCAAGGGCGGGCGCTGCGAGGCCTGTCAGGGTGACGGCGTCATCCAGATCGAGATGCACTTTCTGCCCGACGTCTATGTTCAATGCGATGTCTGCAGCGGCAAGCGCTACAATCGCGAAACCTTGGAAGTGAAATTCCGCGATCATTCCATCGCCGATGTGCTGGACATGACAGTGGAAGCGGGCGCGGATCTGTTCCGGGCCGTCCCGTCCATCGCCGAAAAGCTGGAGACGCTGAAACGGGTGGGCCTGGGCTACATCTCCATCGGCCAGCAGGCGACCACCCTGTCGGGCGGCGAAGCACAGCGGGTCAAGCTTTCCAAGGAATTGTCGCGCCGCGCCACCGGCCGCACGCTCTATATTCTGGACGAGCCCACCACCGGGCTGCATTTTCATGACGTCAAGAAGTTGCTGGAAGTGCTGCACGAACTGGTAGATGCCGGCAATACGATCGTGGTGATCGAGCACAATCTGGAGGTCATCAAGACCGCCGACTGGATCATCGATCTGGGCCCCGAAGGGGGTGACGGCGGCGGCGAGATCGTGGCCTCGGGCACGCCCGAAGAGGTGGCGAAGGTCACGCGCTCCTATACCGGCCAGTATCTAAAACCGCTGTTGAAGCCGCGCGAACCCGTCAGAAAATTGAAAACAGGATAGCGCTCAACCGCTAGTCAGTTTGAGAGCGCTTCGCCCTTGAGCGCCTGAAACACGAACACGCCGGCACTGAGGATCAACCCCAGCAACACGGGCGCAAACAGGAACATCAGGCCGGCTGTGGCCGGCATGTTCTGGCTGGCGAAATGAACCTGCGCGGCCACCATTGCGGTTGAATTGAACAGTTTGGGCTCCAGCATGCGGGGTCCTGCGATCGCGGCTTCCACCACGATCATCGCCAGCCTCACTGGCAGTACCACGGCCAGGAAGACGCCCAGGATGCGCCAGAAATTTCCGCCGCTGAGAATCCAACTGCGCGGCAGCACCGGGCCGCTCTCGGATACCGCCACCGACGGCAGCAGGAATCCGACACGCAGAATGAAGAAGACCATGCAGACATAGAAAATCGCCAGCGCCAGAATATTGGCGACAGGATTGCCGGCGCCCAGCGACGCCGCCGTCGCCATGCTCACGATCAGCAAAAGCGCGAATAGAAACCCCGCCACGCCCAGACCGGCCCGGAACAGGCGCCACTCCTGGGGGCCGAACGCAAAATGGGCCAGCGCCCCGGTCTTGCGGCTGCCCATGGCAAGCTGGGTCACCGGCACCGCCATCATCGACAGCAGCAGCAGTCCGATAAAAACGAACGAGATCAGCCCCAGCAGGGCCGGCCCCATCGAGGCGAAATTGTTGGAAGCCAGCGCGTTGGCCAGCGCCGCGAAAAAACGCTGGAAAACAAAGAAACCGATCACCGTCGCCATGATCATGGGCAGCCAGATCAGGCCGATGATCGCGCCTAGATGGGTGAAAGTGAAACGATAGGCGAAACGGATCGCGTCAAGGACGGGGATTTTCGTCATCTCAGTCCTTCATGACGAGCGCAGCGCCGATCGTCTCAGAATTCGTCAAACGGGCGCATATCATCGAACACGGGCGGCCCCGATTGGGTAGCCTCGTTCCAAAGCCCGACAGCCCAGGCTGTCATCGCCAGGGCAACCGGAGACTTCAGGGCGCTGCGAAATGGTTCGGCCATTGCCACCCAACGGCGGCGCGGCACGAATACCGCCAGACTCACCGCCGCCACGGCCAGAACGCCGGCGCCCACCGCCAGGCGAACATAATTGGATCCTTTATCGTCAGACATGTCGCTCTCTCATTATGCCGCCATAATGGCGGGCTTCGCCGCGTCTGTCAGCAGCGGCCAGGCAACAAAAACAGGTTTCCATGAGGACATATTCGCACGTCCGTCTTAATACCCGGTATCGTCGCAAAAGGCCGCCGTCCCGCCGCGAAATAGTGGCAATTTCGAATACCGGCTGGCCCCGCGGTCGCCTTTTCTTTCCGCGGCCCGGACTGCTAAGCCTCCCCCATGACAAAATTACATATCATCGGCGGCGGACTGGCCGGCTCGGACGCGGCATGGACGGCGGCGGAAGCCGGTCTGGACGTGGTGCTGCACGAAATGCGGCCCGTCCGGGGCACCTTTGCCCACCAGAGCGAAGGGCTGGCGGAGCTGGTCTGCTCCAATTCCTTCCGCTCCGACGACGCCATGAACAATGCCGTAGGCCTGCTGCATGAAGAAATGCGCCGCGCCGGCTCCCTCATCATGCGCATGGCTGACCGCCACAAATTGCCCGCGGGTGGCGCTCTGGCGGTGGACCGTGAAGGTTTTTCCCAGGGGGTGACTGCCGCGCTGGCCGAACACCCCCGCGTCACCATCGCCCGGGAAGAAATCACCGCCTTACCAACGCCGGACCAGGGACCGGTCATCGTCGCCACCGGCCCTCTCACCTCCGAAAGCCTCAGCGCTGACATCGCCAGGGCGGCGGGCCAGGAACATCTGGCCTTCTTCGATGCCATCGCTCCCATCATCCACCGCGATTCCATCGATTTCGACATCGCCTGGTTCCAGTCGCGCTACGACAAGAAAGGCCCCGGCGGCGGCGATGCCGATTACATCAATCTGCCGATGAACGAAGAACAATATCGCGGCTTCGTCGCGGCGCTGATTGCGGGCGAGAAGACCGATTTCAAGGAATGGGAAAAATCCACCCCATATTTCGAGGCCTGCCTGCCCATCGAAGTGATGGCATCGCGCGGCGAGGAAACCCTGCGCTTCGGTCCGATGAAGCCGGTGGGGCTGCAGGATCCCCGCAGCACGTCGCGGCCCCATGCCGTGGTGCAACTTCGCCAGGATAATGCACTTGGCACCCTGTGGAACATGGTGGGATTCCAGACCAAGCTTCGCCATGGCGAGCAGGCCAAAGTCTTCCGCGCCATTCCGGGGCTGGAGAAAGCCGAGTTCGCGCGGCTGGGCGGCCTGCACCGAAACACTTTCATCAATTCGCCCCGGTTGCTGGATGAGGAACTGCGGCTCAAATCCCAGCCCCATCTGCGCTTCGCCGGACAAATTACCGGCGTGGAGGGCTATGTCGAAAGCGCCGCCATCGGTCTTTTGGCCGGACGGTTCGCGGCGGCAGAGGCCCGGGGCGTTCCCATGTCGCCACCGCCATCGACCACGGCGTTCGGCGCGCTTCTGGCGCACATCACGGGCGGGGCCGATGCCAAAACGTTCCAGCCCATGAACGTGAATTTCGGCCTGTTCCCGCCTTTATCCCAGGCCAAGAAAATCAAGGGGAAGGATCGTAAACAGGCCATGAGCGAGCGGGCTCTGGACGATCTGTCAGTCTGGCTGGAAAAAAGCGCATCGGCAGAAAACCGGATATAGTTCTGTACGTTTCCTTACCAGCAACAAAGCGGAAACATCATGGATATCCCCCTCGAGCTTTCCTTCCACAATATGGATTCGTCAGACGCCCTGAAAACAGCCGTCGATAATCACCTCGCAAAGCTGGAACAATTTCACGATCACATCATCGGATGCCGCGTGGTGATCGAGATGCCACACAAAAGCCACCGCACAGGACAGAATATTCCGGACGTGCATGTCGTGGTGCGCGTACCGGGCAAGGAGCTTGTGGTGAGCCGCGAAACTCTGCGCGCCGGTGACAAGAAGGCTGCCGCCGATGCCTATGGCATGCTGGATGATGCCTTCCGGGCGGTGCAGCAGCAACTCAAGGATTATCGCCGCATCATCCAGGGTGATGTGAAATACAAAAACGGCGAGCCGCGCGGCGCGCGCGGTGTAACCGACATCGCCTAAAGTCGTTTTTTCATCGCAGCGGACAGCAATGCCATCTGGCGCCGATGGATCGGCACCTCCCTGCCCATGCGCCTGAGATAAACCGGCACCAAGGCTGCCGGAAGGATTGCGGACAGCGCCGCCCGTGGGCGCGGTCCTTTTCGCGCCGCCAGAAAATGGCCCTTCACGCGCAAGGATATTTGGCGCACCGCTGCTTCTATGCGCGGATCGTTCTCCAACACGAAGAATTCTTCCGGCGTCAGTGCCAGCGCCTGCAGCAGATCGAGAGGCATATAGAGCTTGTGGCGCCGGTTGTGGAACGGCAGCGAGCGCAACAATCCGACCAGGCCATAGGCTTGCGCCGCCTCCCGCACCGTGCCCGGATCGCCGCCCATGATCGCCGCCGCCAAGCGCATCACTTCGCCGCCGGTGGCGTCGAGATAGGTTTCCAGCGCTGCAAAATCCGCAAGCTGCCCGGCATCTGAATCAAACGCACGCGCCGCGATAATCGATTCAAACGCCAGCAGGGGCAGATGCCGGTCCGCGAACAACGCGGCAAGACCCCGCGCCACATCATGGTTACGGGGTGTGCCTTTGGCGGCCCCTTCCGCGGTTTCGCGCCACCATTCCAGCCGGATGGCGCCCAGCATCGGCTCGCGCACGCTTTCGGCCACGTGCGCCACTTCGTGATTGAACGCATAGAGTGCGTGCAGATAAGGCCGGTGCGGCGCGGGCGCGAAGAGGCTCGCGAAATAGCGATCGGGATCGGCGGCGCGGACCGTATGGGCGAGTCTGGTTGCGAGTGCGCTGTCCATTAAAAAAGAACCGCCCAATCGCTTGAGCGGTTCCCCCAATTCGATTCTTCAAATCTCAGTAGAGATGCCCTGCCGCCACCATGCTGAACAGCATGGGGATGGAAAGCAACGTGTTGATGCGGCTGAATTGACCCGCGGTCTTGGCCGCAGCGGCCTTTTCTGGCGCCGCCAGGTTGGGGTATTTTCCGTCTATGTTCAGGGCCTTCTGCTGGTTGGGCCAGATCACGAACCAGACATTGAACCACATGATGGTGCCCAGCCACATGCCGATGCCGATGGCGAGATATTTCGGTCCCAGCGGATAGCCGGCAAGGCCCTGGCTGAGATCCAGCGTATAGGCCTCGATCAAATAATTGCTGCGGAAGGCCAGCACGATGCCGAAGAAGATGGTGCCCATCGCGCCCCAGCGGAACCAGAACAGCGCGGCCGGCGTAATGAAGCGCCCCAGCGCCGGTTTCAGCTCGTCCGGAATTTTCGACATTGTGGGGGTGGAGACGAAATTGAAGTACCACAGCAACCCGATCCACATCACGCCGCAAACCACATGCAGCCAGCGCAAAGTGAACAGCTCGAAGGTCGGGCCGTCAAAACCCTGAAGCGATGCGTAAAGCACCACCAGCAGCAGCGCGAGCACGAAGCTCGCGATCGTCACATTGCGAAGATTACCCAGAAACGCAGCCATGTCCCCTCCCCGAATTGAGTCTGGGCCGGATGTTATGCGTTTCAGAGGAAACCCGCCATCGGGCGTCGATACGTCCGAGGCCAGTCTCCCCCTCGGCGCGCAGCGCATAGAGGGGGAGATACCCGTAGCTGGCCCTCGGGCCAGCGAAGGGAGGGGGGGTACTTAAATAGTCAATTTCCGGGGTTTGACCGCATTCAGCCAGGCCACCACGATCAGCCTCGTCACCATCACCGCGGTGAAGAAGGAGGTGATAATGCCCACGCCCAGGGTGACGGCGAAGCCTTTGACCGAACCGGACCCCAGTTCGAACAGGATCAGCGAAGCGATCAGATGGGTCATGTTGGCGTCGATGATGGTCGCCATGGCCCGGCGGAAACCGGTGTCGATGGATGCCAGCATGGAACGGCCATTGCGCTGCTCTTCGCGGATACGCTCATAGATCAGCACGTTCGCATCCACCGCCATGCCCATGGTGAGCACGATGCCGGCAATGCCCGGCAAGGTCAGGGTGGCGCCGAACGCGGTCAGCGCCGCCAGCAGCAGCACCACGTTCAAAGTGAGCGCGATATCAGCGAATAAACCGAACAGGCCGTAACGCAGGATCATGAACAGCGCCACCATCGCCAGGCCCGCCATCGCCGAGTAACGACCGGCCTTGACGGAGTCCGCGCCCAATTCGGCGCCCACGGTCCGCTCTTCAATGATCTTCAGCGGCGCCGGCAAAGCGCCCGCGCGCAACAGGATGGCAAGCTCGTTGGCCGACTTTGTGGTGAAGCTGCCGGTGATCTGGCCAGAGCCGCCCAGGATCGGTTCCTGGATCACGGGCGCGGAAAGCACCTGCTTGTCCAGCACAATGGCGAAGCGGTGATTGACGTTTTCCTTGGTGGTATTACCGAATTCTCGCGCGCCCACAGTGTCAAAGCGGAACGTCACCACCGGCTGCCCGGTACGGGAATCGAAACTGGCGCCGGCATCGGTCAGGCGATCGCCCGATACCATGATGCGGCGCTTCACGACGATCTTGGGCGCAATCTGTCCCGGAATCTCGCTCATCATCGGCAGGATATCGTCACCGATGGGCGCGGTCGTCGCGTTGGGGTTGGCGGCCTCATCCACCAGCTGAAAGCTCATCTTGGCGGTCTTGCCCAAAATATTCTTCAGCTGATCGGGATCCTGCAGGCCCGGCACCTGCACCAGGATGCGGTCTTCGCCCTGACGCTCGATGGTGGGTTCGCGAGTGCCCAACTCGTCGATGCGGCGGCGCACCACTTCGATCGACTGTTCCAGAATCTGCTTTTGAGTCTGGGTCTTATAGGCATCGGTCATGTGCAGGTTCAGCATGCCGTCGCCCGGTTCCGTCATGTCATACTGGCGCGTGCCCGCCGCCAGCACCGAGCCGGTCGTGATGGGATTGAGATCGGTCACCAGCTTCTTGGCTTCGGCGTAACGCGCCGTGTCGCTGATCTTGACGGTGACACTGTCGTCCTTGGCGACCAGATCGGTGTAGCCGATGCGCGCCTTGCGGAAAGCGGCGCGGATGTCGCCGATGGTGGTTTCCGTCTTATCGCGCTGAACCTGGTCGAGTTGGACTTCCAGCAGCAGATAGGAGCCGCCTTGAAGGTCCAGGCCCAGGCTCACGGTGCTTTTGGGCAACCAAGACGGATAGCGTTGCAGAATGTTGTCGGGCAGCGCGTTGGGCAGCGCGATAAGAACGCCTGCCAGCACGACGATGAAAGTGATGATCCGCGTCCAGGGAGAAACTTGCAGCACGTCAGTTCTTCTCGTCGCCTTGCGCCCTGGGCCGAACGTCGCTGAGCGCGGACTTCAACACCTTGACCTGCACATTATCGGCGATCTCGACCAGAATTTCAGGATCCTCGGCGTTCGAAGACTTGACCACGCGCCCCACGATACCCGCCGTCACCACCGTGTCGCCACGACGAAGACCGTCGATCTGCTGGCGCAACTGCTTGGCCCGCTGCTGTTGCGGGCGCCAGAGAAGAAAGTAAAAGATCGCCAGCATCGGCACGATCAGCGTCAATGTCTGGAATGTCGGATCGGACATATTCATGGGTGGAAGATCTTTCACTTTGGCGCAGGCGCGGGCGGACTATAGCGGGGGCGTCTCTGTTTGCAACCGTGTAAAAACAAAGGCTTAGAGATGAAAAACCGCGCAAAATCCCCGGCTGCACCAGGCGCCAGCCTTGCCGCCCGCGTTACCGCAGCCCTGGAACGGCTGGCGCCCCCGCCCTTGCCCGCGGCCCTACCCGCGCAAGGCAGCGCCTTTGTGTGGGAGCCCGCGATGGGGACGCTCTCGCCCGTGCCCCATGTCGCCAGCATCGAGATCGAACTGCTCAAGGCGATCGAGAATCAGCGCGAGACCCTGGCCGCCAACACACGCCGTTTCGCCGATGGCCTGCCCGCAAACAATGCCCTGCTCTGGGGCGCGCGCGGCATGGGCAAGAGTTCGCTGGTCAAGGCGGTGCATGCGCAAATCAACAAAGGGCGCAAAGCGCCTCTCGTCCTGATCGAAGTCCATCGCGAAGACATTTCCAGCCTGCCCCAACTGCTGCGCCTACTGCGAAACGACAAGCGCCGCTTTCTGCTGTATTGCGACGATCTTTCCTTCGACAAGGACGACACCAGCTACAAATCGCTGAAGGCGGCTTTGGAAGGCGGCATCGAAGGCCGGCCCGGCAATGTGTTGTTCTATGCCACCTCGAACCGCCGCCATCTGATGCCGCGCGATCTGGTGGACAATGAGCGCGCCACCGCCATCAATCCCGGCGAAGCGGTGGAAGAGAAGGTCTCGCTGTCAGACCGTTTCGGACTGTGGCTGGGTTTCCACAATTGCAGCCAGGACGATTACCTGGCGATGGTGGAATCCTATGCCAGCCATTTCGGCCTCAAGATCAAGCCGGAAGAATTGCGTGCCAAGGCCTTGAGCTGGGCGATGGGACGCGGCGCGCGTTCTGGCCGTGTCGCCTGGCAATTCATCCAAGACCTTGCCGGCGAACTGGGAACCAGAATCTAAGAGCACCGGCCAGGAAAAGGGCGAAGCGAAGCGGAACGGTTTTCCGTCCGGACGTGCGACCAAAATCAAGAATTGCGCGCCATCAGCAACGGCTTCGGATTCACGGGTTGGGTGTCGTGGCGGATCTCGAAATGCAGCTGCGGCCTGCTGACATCGCCGGTCTGCCCCGCATAACCGATCACCTGCCCCCGGCTCACCACATCGCCGCGGTTGACGATCAGCCGGTCGGCATGGGCATAGGCGGTGACATAACCGTCCTCATGCTTGATCAGCACCAGGTTGCCGTAATCCTTCAACTCATTGCCGGAATAGGTGATGGTGCCACTGGCGGCGGCATGGATCGGCGTGCCCGTCGCGGTCGCGATATTGATCCCGTCATTGCGTTCGCCGTTGGCTGGGCCACCGAAATTGGAAATGATTTCGCCCGAGACCGGCCAGACAAAATTGGGCGCATTCGACGTATCGACGCGTGGCGACTGATAGTCCGGCAACGAATTGCGGGTTACGGAATTGGATTTCGGCCGCGCCTTCGGCGCCGCATAGGGGCTGCCTTGACGAACAGTGGCGCGCGGCAGGTCGCTTCGTGTCACTTCGTTGCGCGCGACATGGCGCTTGGGCAGCCGATCATTGACACCCCAATCGAAGGCGGTTTCCGGGCTGGTCGTGCAGGCCGAAAGCCAAGGCGCACAGATCAGTGCGGCCAAAACGACTTTCTTCAAGGACCCGTTCATTGCTCATGCCTTCTGCATGATGTCTCGAAACGGATCATCTTCGTTAAGAATGAAGAAGGCTTTAACTGTGCGCCACAGAAACCAGGTTCCCCATTAAGCCCGGGGTCATTTCCAGCCAAGCTTTTCCTGGAGTTTTTCCAGGACCGCGGTTTCGGTCAGGTTCATGTGCAGTGGGGTTACCGAAATCTTTCCGCTGTAGACGGTGCCCAGATCGGTCTTTTCGGGCGGTGAAGCCCGGCGGCGGCGCAGGCCGACCCAGTAATAGGGCCGGTTGCGGGTGTCGCGGCGCTCCTCGATTTCCGTCGATTGCAGATCATAGCGGCCCTGGGGAACCAGCGCCCAGCCCTTCACCTCGGAGGCGGACCCAGAAGGGAAATTGAGGTTCATCAGAGTGCCGCCTGGCCAGCCGGCATCCATCAACTGCCGTATCACGCCCGGCGCGTGCACTTCTCCCGGCGACCAGTCGATATTCTCGCGCGTCACTTCATCACCCGCCTGGGACATCGCCACGGAACGAATGCCGAGGGCACAGCCTTCCATCGCACCTGCGATGGTGCCGGAATACGTGACGTCGTCGGCGAGATTCGAACCCCAATTGACTCCGGACAGGATCAGTTCCGGCGGCTTGTCCTTCAGCAGATGCAGGCAGCCCATCATCACGCAATCGGTGGGTGTGCCTGCGACCGCATAATGCCGTTCCGAAACTTGCCGCAGACGCAGCGGCATGGTGAGAGTGAGCGAATGCGACGCGCCCGACTGTTCGGTCTCCGGCGCGACCACCCAGACGTCGTCGGACAGCGCGCGGGCGATTTTCTCCGCGACAACCAGGCCCGGCGCGTGGATGCCGTCGTCATTGGTGACAAGAATGCGCATCAGGCTTTCGCGATGACGGTCTTGCCGCCCATATAGGATTGCAATGCCGACGGTATCGCGACACTGCCATCAGGCTGCTGATAATTCTCCAGGATCGCGACCAGGGTGCGGCCCACCGCCAGACCGGAGCCATTCAAGGTATGCACCGGCCCCTTCACCTTGCCCTCGGCGCCGCGATAGCGCGTGTTCATGCGCAAGGCCTGGAACGGGCCGCAATTGGAGCAGGAGGAAATCTCGCGATAGGCATTTTGGCCCGGCAGCCAGACTTCGATGTCGTAAGTCTTCTGCGCGCCAAACCCCATATCGCCGGTGCAAAGCGTCACCACCTGATGGGCCAGATCCAGCTTCTTGAGAATTTCCTGCGCCGCATCGGTCATGCGTTCATGCTCGGCGGCGGACTGATCCGGAGTGGTGATCGAGACCAGCTCAACTTTAGAAAACTGATGCATACGGATCATGCCACGTGTGTCGCGGCCAGCTGAGCCCGCTTCCGCACGGAAGCAAGGGGTGAAGGCCGTCATGCGAAGCGGCAGTTCCGCTTCATTGACGATCTCGTCCGCGACATAGTTGGTCAGCGGCACCTCGGCGGTGGGGATGAGCCAGCGCGGCGGAAGCATCGATTTATTGCCAAGCCGCGGCGTAATGGCGATTTGCTCTTTGTCATCTTGCCAGACGTCAGCGCCGCCCATCACAGCGTTATCGCCCTCCGGCAGCTGAATAAAGCTGGTTGCGAAAAAGAGATCTTCTTCAAACTTTGGGAGCTGACCTGTCCCAAACATTGCACTGCTGCGCACTAGAATCGGCGGGCTGACTTCGGTGTAACCGAATGTTTGTGTGTGCGTATCCAACATGAACGCACCCAAGGCCCGCTCTAATCTAGCCAAATCAGATTTGAGATAGACAAAGCGTGCGCCCGAAACCTTAGCGGCGCGCTCGAAATCCATCTGACCCAGGGCTTCGCCGATCTCGAAATGCTGTTTGGGATTGTTGATCCCCGGTGGCTTGCCGAAGGCGCGGGCCGGGACCGGCACATTGGCGCTTTCATCGGCGCCGTCCGGTACATCGGCGGCGGGAATGTTGGGGATCACCGCCAGCGCATCGCGCAGGCTCACTTCCAGTTTGCGCTGCTCGGCTTCGCCTTGCTGGATGGCGTCCTTCAAACCTGAAACTTCGTCCATCAAAGCTTTGGCCTGGGCCTCGTCTTTTTTTTGCTTGGCTTGGCCGATCAGCTTAGAGGCTTCGTTGCGACGCGCCTGCTGGGTCTGGAGCCGGGTGAGCAATTCCCGCAGCGCCTTGTCCTTGGCCAGCAGATTCCCCACCAGCGCCATGCCATCGAGCCCCCGCCGCGCCAGACCGGCGGCGAATACGTCAGGATTTTCCCGAATGACCCGGATGTCGTGCATGCAGACAAGGACCTTCAAACTGCCCGGCGACGCTCATGCCATGGGGTGCCCCCGGGGTCAAAGGTCCCGGCAAAACCCGGGTCTTGCCCGGATTCCCGCCGGCGTCGTTAGCGATTCGCTAATTTCCCCGGAGACTTTCCACTTGTCGTTGCAACCAGCGTGAAACTGCTTTCGGCGCAGGATATCGAGGTTTTCCAGGGGGCACGTCCGGATCGTCCGGCGCGCTGTGGGGCTTGCGGTATCTCGGTCTGAAAAATCTATGGATGCGCTTTGAGCGCAGGCTGGGCGCCATGAGCCCGGCCGGCAGCACCATTGTGCTGTCCGCGATGGCCGTGGTGATGGCGTCTCTGGTCCATCTGGTTCTCTATTTCGACGGCGCCAAACTCACCGCGTTGGCCTTCACCAATATCATCATCGAAACCCTGGCCGTGGCAGTGCCGCTGATCCTCTATTCCCGCCGGGTCATCACCCAGCTGGAAAAAAGCCGCAACCAGCTCACCACCATGTCGCGCCGCCTCGCCTTTGCAGTGGACGAAGCGGAACTGGCCAACCGCGCCAAGTCTTCGTTCCTGGCCAATATGAGTCACGAATTGCGCACGCCGCTCAATGCCATATTAGGTTTTTCGGAAGTGATGAAGGACCAGCATCTGGGGCCGGTGCAAAACCAGCGTTACCTTTCATATGCCAACGACATTCATTCCAGCGGCCACCATTTGCTTGCCATCATCAATGATGTGCTCGACCTAGCCAAGATTGAGGCTGGCAAGATGACCCTGGACAATGCCGCCGTGTTCGAGATCGCGCCGGTGCTCGCGTCCTCGCTCGCCATGCTGAAAGGCCTGGGCGAAAAATACGGCGTCACCGTCCATAACGAAATCGCTGAAGATGGCATGCAGCTGAAAGCCGTCGAACGGATGATCCGTCAGATCGTCATCAATCTGGTCGGCAATGCCATCAAATTCACCCCGCCGGAGGGCACGGTGCATGTATCGGGACGGCTGCTGAGCGATGGCCGTTATGAGATCGCCGTGCGCGACACCGGCGTGGGCATGACCGAAAAGGAAATGGCCCACGCCATGATGCCGTTCGGCCAGAACGAGAACCGCTTCACCGGCAAGCATGACGGCACCGGCCTGGGCCTTCCTTTGGCAAAGGCAATGTTGGAATTGCATGACGGCACTTTGACGATGTCGAGCATGCCGGAAGTCGGCACCACCGTGACGATGTCGTTCCCGG
The DNA here is from genome assembly GCA_040389405.1 of Pseudomonadota bacterium. Classification (GTDB taxonomy): domain Bacteria; phylum Pseudomonadota; class Alphaproteobacteria; order Micropepsales; family Micropepsaceae; genus Rhizomicrobium. The sequence goes on from JAZJZY010000005.1 coordinate 260,029, forward strand.
CCCCGCGCGTCATCACCCGGGGACGGGTCGCGGCTTAAGGAACCAGCGCCGTGCTCTTGCGCGCCAGTTCCTCGCGTGCGCGATTGCGCTCGATCATCATCACGCTGAGGATGGAAATCTCGTACAGCGCCACCAGCGGAAATGCCAAGGCGAGCATCGAGATCGCGTCCGGCGGGGTGAATACCGCCGCCACCCCGAACAATCCGACATAGGCATAGCGGCGCATCTCGCGCAGCCCCTTGGCCGATACGATGCCGACCTTGCCCAGAAGCGACAGCAGCACCGGAAGCTGAAAGGTGAGACCGAACGCGAAGATCAAGGTCATCACGAAATCGAGATAATCGCTGACCTTGGCCTGAAGCTGGATGCCGATGGCATCGGCCGTTGTGGGAATCTGGTACCCGCTGAAGAAGGTGATCGAGAAAGGCAGCATCACGTAATAGACGAAGGCGCCGCCGATGATGAACAGGACCGGTGTCCAGGCCAGGAAAGGCAGAAACGCGCGCCTCTCATGCTTGTAGAGGCCCGGCGCGACAAAGATCCAGAGCTGCGCCGCGATGGCGGGAAACCCCAGACAGACGCCGCCGAACATGCCGATTTTCACCTGGGTGAAAAACACTTCGTAGAGCGCGGTATAGATCAGATGATCGTTGCTCGCGCCTTTCAATGCCAAATGCAGCGGCACCGTGAGAAATTGGAATATCTTGCTGGAAAAGGCGAAGCAGACCACGAAGCAAAGGCCGAACGACACCATCGCCCAGATCAGCCGCTTGCGCAGCTCGACCAGATGCTCCATCAGCGGCGCCCGCGTGGCGTTCAGTGCCGCTTCATCTTCCTCCGACGGATCGCTCACGACTGCGCCGTCTGGGAATGCGGGTTGGATTCGGGCGTTTCCGCCGGCGCCACGGCCGGCGGTTCATCGAGATGCGGGGCGTCGGCGGGCGTCTCGGAAACCTGATATTCGCCGCTGCGGGGCGCGGGCGCTTCGGCCGCCGCCCTGGCTTCCGCGATTTCGGTATCGACCGGATTGAGGGTTCGTTCGATGTCGCCGGTAAGATCGGCGATCGGATCCGTCGAGCGCAGTTTTTCGACTTCAGCGCGCAATTCGTCCAACTCGCTTTGACGCGCCATGTCGTCGAAGCTTTTCTTGAACTCGTTGGCCATGTTGCGCGCCTTGCCGGCCCAGCGGCCCGCAATGTTCATCAGACGCGGCAAATCCTTCGGCCCCACCACGATCAACGCGACGGTCAGCAGGATAAGGATATGACTCCAGCTGAACAGGTCGAACATGGAAGGTGCCTGCCGCCGTTCAGACGGTGGTCTTGTCCTTGTTGGTGTCCTCGGCGTTGATCACCTTGGGGTCGTCCTTTTCGGACAAGCCCTTCTTGAAGCTGTTGATGCCTTTGCCGAAATCGCCCATCAGGTCGGAGACCTTGCCGCGACCGCCGAACAGCACCAGGGCGATCACGCCCAAAATCACGATATGCCAGATGCTGAACGCACCCATGACGTCTCTCCTCAATCCCCGCCTTGTGAAGCGAACCTGCCGGCCCCTGCCCGGCTTGCCCCTCAGTTAAAGCCCGCTCCCGGGCCTCAACGCAAGGCCACCCCCAGATTAAGGCAAATTCCCAGGCGATGCACGGGGTTAACCGACGAGGATTTCCCCGCGCTTATCCATGGCTTCGGCCAGGGCGCCCAGGCGTTTCTGGACCGGCTCGCTGGCAATGGCCTCCCGCTTGCGGGGGACTTCCAGCACCACTTTGGCGGGTGTCAGCCGCAGCCGGTAATGGCCAAGTTCTCCGGTGGCCGAGGCCGACAGGGAGAAGGCGAAGCGCCAGGCCAGCCCCAGGCGGATAGCCCGCCGCTCGTCATCCTTGTCCAGCAGCCCGGCAAGCGCCAGGTCGCGGGCGAAATCCTCGTCTCCGGAATACCGATGGAAGAGTGATGTGGCGATCAGGGCGCGGGCGCGGTGATCGGCGCCCGAGAAAGGCGCCGTCAGCACCTGGTTGAAGGTACCGGCGGCGCGATTGTCGGGATGGCGCCGCCAGCCGATGTCGGAAAAATAGGCCGAGGCCTCGCGGATACGTTTCAGTTCCAGGCTTTCGCCTTCGAACAAGGGCTGGGTCCATTCGAACATCTCATGCGCATGTTGCGGCACCCGCGCCAGTCTTTCATTCGCACCGCGCGCGAATTCCAACAGCGGATCCTTGGCGCGTTCCTCGTCGGAAAGCTGCGCATAGAAAAGACCTTCGCGCAGGCCATAGGCCGAGATCACCACATCCTTGATTTCGCCTGCGAGCAGCAGCCGTTCCAGAACAACCGCACCATAGGGGAGCGATTCCGCACGGCGCTTGGACACGACCTTGATCTTGCGCACCGATTCCTTGGAAAGCCCGGCCAGCACTTTGCACAAACGCAGCGCCCGGCCCCGTGGGATCGTGTATTGCTGCAGCACATGGAGGGGATAATGATGCTCCTCCATGTCCACGCGCGCGAAACTGCGCCAGATGCCACCCACCGCATAAAGCGCCTGAGACGACAGGCCGGATATGTTCTTCAATCCCTTGTCGACGATATCGCGCGCCTTGTCCGGATCGCCCTTGGCCTGGTCCATCAACCGCAGGGGGCCGAACGGCAAGGTCCAGGCCTCGCCGGTCTTGCCGCCCTTTACCGTCACCATGTCCAGGCTGCCGCCACCCAGATCGGCGACCAGGCCAGACGCTTCGGGGATCCCCGCCACCACGCCTTCGGCGGCGATGCGTGCCTCGTCCTCGCCCGCCAGGATGCGGATCGGCGAGCCCCAGGCGCGCTCGGCCCGGGCGATGAATTCCGCGCCATTGCTGGCGTCGCGGGCCGCCGCCGTTGCCACCGCTTCGCGCAGATCGACCTTCAGGCCGTCCGCAATCATGCGAAATCGCGCCAATGCCTCCAGCGCCGCGGCGCAACCTTCGGCATGCAGCCGGCCGCTGGTGACCATGTCGCGGCCGATGCCGCAGATCGATTTTTCATTCTGCCATGTGGCCGCGTTGCGATTCTGATTCTCATAGATCACCAGACGCACGGAATTGGAGCCGATATCGACAATGGCAATCGGGCTGCGCGCGTCGACGACGCGCGGGCTTAAAGCGGCGCGGGATTCGCTGGCGGAAGACAAGCGCTCAGGTCCGGCGCTTGCGGGGGCCTGAACCCTGAATCTTCAATGCGCGGCCGCGGCCAGACAGCGAAGGATTGGTCATGAAATATGTATGCGCGGAGAAGGCATCGGCATCCTCGGAATGGGAATCGCGTGTGTAGGTTCCGTCCGCCTTCATATACCAGCTTTGCGCCTGATCCTTCAGCAGGGCGATCATGATCTGATCGAGCACCTGTTGATGGACTGTGGGATTTTCGATGGGAACCAGGGTTTCCACCCGGCGATCCAGATTGCGCGGCATCCAGTCCGCCGAGGAAATATAGACTTTGGCATCCGGAGACGGCAGCCCGTGCCCGCCGCCAAAGGCCAGGATGCGCCCATGCTCCAGGAAGCGGCCGACGATGGAGCGGACGCGGATATTTTCAGACAGACCTGGAACGCCGGGGCGCAGACAGCAGATGCCGCGCACCACCAGCTCGATCTTCACGCCCGCCTGGCTGGCGCGATAGAGCCCGTCGATCATCGCCGGATCGACCAGCGAGTTCAGCTTGATCCAGATCGCGGCCGGCTTGCCGGCGCGGGCATGCATGATCTCCTGCTGGATGCCTTCCACCAGGCGTCCACGCAGGGAGAATGGCGACACCGCCAGTTTTTCCAGCGCATTGGGTTCGGCATAACCAGTGATGAAATTGAAGACCTGCGCCGCATCGCGTCCCAAGGCCGGGTCAGCACTGAACAGGGAAAGATCGGTGTAAACCTTGGCGGTCTGGGGATGATAATTGCCGGTCCCGAAATGCACATAGGTGTGCAAGGCGCCGCTTTCACGCCGCACCACCAGGCTGATCTTGGCGTGGGTCTTGAGTGCAATGAAGCCATAGACCACCTGCACGCCGGCCCGTTCCAGGTCTCTTGCCCATTTGATATTGGCGGCCTCGTCAAAACGAGCCTTGAGCTCGACCAGCGCGGTCACGGATTTCCCCGCATCCGCCGCTTCGATCAGGGCGCTGACGATGGGACTGTCATGACTGGTGCGGTACAGGGTCTGCTTGATCGCCACGACGTCTGGATCGGCCGCAGCCTGGCGCAGGAACTGCACCACGGTATCGAAACTTTCGAACGGGTGATGGACGATCAGGTCCTTTTCCCGGATGGCGGCAAAGCAATCGCCGCCATGGTCGCGGATGCGCTCCGGAAAACGGGCATTGTAAGGCTTGAACTGCAAGTCGGTGCGTTCGGGAATGATCAGCTTTGACAGGTCCGACAGGCCCATCAGATTTTCCACGATCACGATCTCGGATTCGTCGAGATCCAGATGCGAGGCGATGAAATGGCGCAGCGACGCCGGCATCGACTTGCTGCATTTCATGTGAATGACGCTGCCGCGACGGCGACGCTTGAGCAGCGACTCGAACAATAGCACCAGGTCTTCGGCCTCTTCCTCGACCTCGACATCGCTGTCGCGCAAGATCCGGAACAGGCCCCACCCAACCAGATCATGACCGGGAAACAGCTTGTCGAAATACAGCGCGATCACATGCTCGAGCGGAATAAAGCGCGCAACCTTGCGCTCGGTATCCGGCAGCCGCACGAACCGCTTGAGCTGGGGCGGCACCGGGATCAGCGCCGAGAAGTCCCGGTTGTCGCGCCGATTGGTCAGCGACAGGGCAATCGTGAAACCAAGGTTGGGGATAAAGGGGAACGGATGGGCCGGGTCGATCGCAAGCGGCGTGAGCACCGGAAAAATCTGTTCGGCGAACTGCGCGTCCAGAAACACGCGATCGCGGTCATTGATTTCATCGCCGGTAATGACGCTGACGCCTTCCTTGCGCAGCTCCCGATCAAGGGTCGCCCAGATGCATTGCTGATCGCTGATCAACTGCCGCGCGGTCTCGTCCACCTTGGCCAATTGCTCGGCGGGAGACAGGCCGTCGGCCGACGGCGTCGTGACACCGGCATGCACCATGCCCATCAGGCCGGCGACGCGCACCATGTAGAATTCATCGAGATTGGAAGCCGAGATGGACAGGAAGCGAACCCGCTCGAACAGTGGATGGCGGCGGTTCTGCGCCTCCTCGATCACCCGGCGGTTGAAAGCCAGCCAGGATAATTCCCGGTTGACGAAGCGGGCGGGTGACGCCGGATCGAAATCGACATTGCTGCCCTGGTGGGCCAACGCCACGACATCGTCGGTGGCCAGGGGGTTTTCCGATGCCGCATCGAGAGGCGCGTCGTTGGCGACCTCAATTTTCTGGGAAGGATTGGACATGGGGTGAGCTTAGGAGAAATAGGTGAATCTGTCATGACAGAACCCCTTAATTCGCCATAAGCTCCCGTATTAATTGGAGATTTATGGGTTTTTGGCGGCTGAGCGCCTCCCGGTCGGCGCGGGCGATGAAATCCCGCAGGGCCGCTGGTGAGCGTTCCAGGCCCTGCAGCAGGCTGGTGACCACCGCTTCGGGCACGATCACCTGGCGATCGGCAAAAAGCTTGACTGCCAAGGCCAGCAGCAATCCTTCGTCGGCCTGACCCAGCTCGAAAGCCACCAGCGCGCGCAGACGGGACGCCAGATCGGGCAGCGAGACCCGCCATTGGCCCGGCGCGGCGCGGCCGGTCAGCAAAAGCGGCGTGCCCCGCTCCAGCATGGCAAAAAGGGCAGGCTCATGGTCCGGGCCGGTGACGTTGTCGCAATTCTCCACCACAGCGGCCCCAGAGAGAGGCTCGCGCAACGCGCCGGCATCGACCAGTGCTGCGCCGCTGCGCAAAGCCCAGATATGCGCAAGATGCGTTTTCCCCGAAGCGCCCGGCCCCCAAAGCGCTGCAGCGGGCGCGGACCAGTCCGGCCACCGTTCCAGAAATGCGAAAGCGCGCGCGTTGGCGGGCGCTTCTATGAAATCGCCGCGTGTCATGGCGTTGCGCGGCTCGAGCGGCAGGACCAATTGCGAAGACATCAATTTACCAGGATCACGCGGTGCGCCGGCCGAAGAGCAGGGCCCGCAGGAAAAGCTGCGTGTACAGGATTGCCGACAAGGCCACGAACGCCGCCGCCGCATAGCTGGCGGCTTTCATCAGACGCGGTGCGTCCTGCTCCAGGGCCAGCAGAAACAATTGAATTCCCACATACAAGACCAGCACGGCGGCTGTGGCCTTGCCGATCGCATGGGGCGCAATGCGGAGCGGCAGATGCAGCATTTTTGCCAGTAGCGCACCGCCGCCGATCGCGACATCCCGCACAATGACCAGCACTACCAGCCAGAGAGGCGCGGCACCCACGATCAACAGCGCCAGTAAACAGAGCAGCATGAGAAGCTTGTCGGCCAGGGGATCGAGCCAGGCCCCCGCCTGCGACGCAAATCCCCAGCGCCGCGCAATATAGCCATCGGCGAGATCGCTGAAGCCGGCGCTTGCAAATATTACCAGGGCTGCCGTGTCATGCTCCGCCAGGATTGCCCAGGCTGCCAGCGGCGCCGCCAACAGGCGAAAACCGGAGAGCAGGTTGGGCAGATGCCGCAGCATTACTGCCCGCCTCCGGAATTCAGCCGCGCGCCCGCCACAAGCGTCCATTGATCGCCGCGCCCGGAAAGGGCAAGCCCCTGCCCGTTCAAGGCATCACGCAACTGCGCGGTCGAACCCATATAGGCGATGGAAAGACGTGCATAACCCATGTTCATGGCGACCACCTGCACATTGGTAACATTCTCGGTGCCGGACAGCGCCGACTGGATTGCGCCCCACTGGTTGAGCGAAGCCACCTTCACATCGGCGATCAGCGTGCCGCGCGCATTGGGATTGACCGCGGAACGCGATTTCCACATATCGTCCATCGCCGTGATCGCGGCCTGGGCGGCAGCCGGATAGGTGGTGCTGAGGGTCTGAAGCATGGGCACATCGACACTGGACTTGGTCGGCGGCGCGCCCTGGCCGAGACGCCGGATCGTTACCGTCACTTTGCCGTTTGCATAGACGGCCTGCACCAGCGCCGCTTCCGTCGCCTTGATGCGCCCTGCCGCGGGCGCGACATCGTTCCAGCCTGCATTGTCGAAATTCAGTTGCCCCAGTTCGTCGCCCGCCGCCGGCAACGAGAAGGGTACGAAAGAGTCGTGGGCCGCCGCGAAAGCCTGGGTCCAGGGACCGGTATTATATCCGGGCGACATCGGCACCAGCAGGATGCGGCGTACCGCCGTCTGGGTGAACGCGATGTTGGCGTCACGCAGGGTGCGCGCCACGGCATCCGGGTTGAACATGTAGGTGACGTCGGCAACGTAGCGGGTGGTGGAGCGCCGCTCATTGGCGGGCGTGAAGCTGCGCGACAGGCGGACCAGGGCGGGCGCGTCCAAAGTCGGCTGACGTGTCCAGTCCTGCTGCCGGGTCAGGCGGCGATAGAGAATCTGCCAGGCCTTGGGCCGTCCCTGTGCGATGGCGACATTGAGCGCCTCGCTTGAGGAGGCCCCCGATGCATCCACATGCACGCCGGCGACGGTGTAGAGATCGTCTGCCAGTGCCGGCGCAGAAAACAGCAAGGTGAGCACCAGGACGGGAATGAATTTGTGGAAACGCGACAGCATGGGGGCGCTCGATGGGGGCGGTGCGATTATAAGCATCACCTTGCAGTTGCGAAAGCGCTGATAGCGGCAAAAATCACACGTCAATCAACCCCTTGACCCACCCCATACGGAAATCCCCCGCCTGGCGGCTTGCACGGTTGCCTACCCCCGATTAAACGGAGCGCAGTTTCAGCTTCCGTCGCGGATCGTCCGGACCATGCCCGAGAACCTTACTTACAAGGACGCCGGCGTCGATATCGATGCGGGTGAAGAACTGGTCGCCCGCATTGCGCCAGCCGCCCGCGCCACGCGTCGCTCCGGCGCCGATGCCGATCTGGGCGGCTTTGGCGGGTTGTTCGATCTCAAGGCGGCGGGCTTCAAGGATCCCGTGCTGGTGGCCGCGACGGACGGTGTCGGCACCAAGCTCAAGATCGCCATCGATACCGGTCTGTTCGGCGGCATCGGCCAGGATCTGGTGGCGATGTGCGTCAATGACATCGTGGTGCAGGGCGCGGAGCCGCTTTTCTTCCTGGATTATTATGCCAGCGCCAAATTGGATGTGGATGCGGCGGCGCGGGTGATCCAAGGCATTGCCCGGGCCTGCAAGGAATCTGGTTGCGCCTTGATCGGCGGCGAGACCGCCGAGATGCCGGGTCTTTATGCCAAGGGCGATTTCGACCTGGCGGGTTTTTCGGTGGGCGCTGTGGAACGCGGTCATGTCTTGCCCCGCACCGCCGAGATGGTGGCGGGCGACGTGCTTATCGGCGTGGCCTCATCGGGCGTGCATTCCAACGGCTATTCGCTGGTGCGCAAGGTGGTCGAGAAGAGCGGCCTGTCCTGGGATGCTGACGCACCCTTCGCGCCCGGCACAAAATTGGGCGAGGCCTTGCTCACGCCCACCCGGCTTTATGTGAAGAGCGCGCTGGAAGCCTTGCGGGTCGGCGGCGTCAAAGGCTTCGCGCACATCACCGGCGGCGGCATCACCGAAAACCTGCCCCGTGCCCTGCCCGAGGGCATGGATGCGGATGTCGATCTCGATAGCTGGACGCCCGCGCCTGTGTTCGGCTGGATGGCAACATCGGCGGGGATTGCGGCGCCCGAAATGCTCCGGACTTTCAATTGCGGTATCGGGCTGGTGGCGGTGGTGTCGGAGAAATATTCCGGCCGCGTCATCGAAGCCTTTCAGCAATGCGGCGACAAGGCAATGCGGTTGGGCCATCTGGTGCCCGGCAGCGGCGAAGCCAAAGTCGTTTATCGCGGGGCGCTGAAGCTTTGAAACGGGTCGGCGTTCTGATTTCCGGCCGGGGCAGCAATCTCAGCGCCCTGATCGCGGCCGCGGATGACGCGCCCTACGAGATCGTGTTGGTGATCTCCAATGTGGAAGGCGCAGGCGGCCTTGCGCGCGCCGCCGATGCCGGCATTGCCACCAAGGTCGTTCCGCACAAAGGCCCGCTTGGAAAAAACAAGCCGCGCGAAGATTTCGACGCCGAACTCGACACTGCCTTGCGTGCGGCGGATGTGGAGATCGTCTGCTTGGCGGGCTTCATGCGCATCCTGTCGGATGGCTTCACCCGCGCCTGGGAAGGGCGGCTGATCAATATCCATCCGTCATTGCTGCCCGCCTACAAAGGCACTCAGGTCCACGAACGCGTGATCGAAGCGCGTGAATCCCAATCCGGCGCGTCGGTGCATTTCGTGGTGCCGGAACTGGATGCGGGGCCGGTGATCGCCCAGGCCCGGGTACCGGTGCATGCTGACGACTCCCCGGACGCCCTGGCCGCCCGGGTGCTGGCAGTCGAGCACAAACTCTACCCCGCCGCGCTGCGCCTGCTGGCGGAAGAAAAAGTAAAACTGGAAAAAGGCTTGGCGGTCTTCGGCTAGGCGAACAGTTTGGCCGCGCCGCTCTGTTCGCGCCAATGGGCCTCGCGTTCCTTCAGCAGCAATCCGATCATTTCGACATTGTCGTCTTCCACGATTTCCAGGATCTCGAAGCGAAAACCATCGACGCTGTGTGCGTTCCATGCCTTCTGCAGGGCCTTGTTCATGTGATTGCCCATGCGCAGTTGAAACCAGATTCCATTCTGCTGGCTATCCAGATCGCGCGAGGTGCCCGTCCAAGACGTGCCTTCCGGCACACAGCGGACGGCGAAGACGCCGGGGCGCGTCTTGCGCTCCTTATACTCTCGAACCAACTCTTTTTTGTGCGACGCCGTCATTGTCCCACTCCTGAAATCTGCACCGACACATCCCATAATTTCTTTGCATCGGCCGCGTTGCGCGCCGCTGGAGACGGCGCCTCAACCTTACACTCATAGAAATACTCACCACTGACTGTCGCCACATCGGGTGACGACGCCAGATGGATGATGGTCTTGGCGCCGTCTTCCTGCGAAATCGCGCCCAACAGCTTGGCAGCGCGGACGCCGGCAGCCAGCAAACCACCCGACTGGTCGCCGAAACGGGTGGCGACAAAACCCGGATGCAAGCAATTGGTGGTGATGCCGCTGTCGCCGATCCTCCGCGCCAGTTCGCGCGTGAACAGGACGTTGCACAGCTTGGAACGGGAATAGACCGGGAAACCGGAATACCCTCGTCTATTCTGCAGATCGTCGAAATTCAGCTTCGCCCGCTGATGTGCCCCCGACGCAGTGGAGACAATGCGGGCACCCGGCTTCAGGTGTGGCAAGAGCAGATTGGTGATCACGAAATAGGACATGTGATTGAGGGCGAAGGTCTGCTCCAACCCGTCGCGCGTCTCTCGGCGCGCATTGAAGACGGCTCCGGCATTGTTGATCAGAACATCGATCCGCGGCTCTTCAGCGATCTCGCCCGCCACCCGCTTCATTTCGGCCAGCAAAGACAGATCCGCCAGATGCACGCAATGTTCCACGGCGCCGTTCGCGCGACGAAGTTTTTCCATGGTGGCGTCGGCGCGGACTTTGTCACGGGCGGTGAAGACGATCCGGGCGCCCTGCTCGGCCAGCCGGATGGCGGCCACTTCGCCGATGCCGGAGGTCGCGCCTGTGATCACGATGGTTTTGCCGTGCAAAGAAAAAGGCTCCCGTCCGTTTTGGACGAGAGCCTTATACCGTATCGGCGCGATAGCGCTTAGCTATGAATGTCGAGGTCGCTGAAGAAGAAGCGGATCTCGTTGGCGGCGGTTTCCGCGGCATCCGACCCGTGCACCGAATTGGCTTCGATGCTTTCGGCGAATTCCTTGCGGATGGTTCCCGGCAGGGCGTTGGCGGGGTTGGTGGCGCCCATCACTTCGCGGTTCCGGGCGATGGCATTCTCGCCTTCCAGCACCTGCACCACAACCGGACCGGAGGTCATGAAATCGACCAGGCTCTTGAAGAAAGGCCGCTCGCGATGCACGCCGTAAAAAGCTTCCGCCTGGGCGTTGGAGAGGCGAATCCGGCGGCTGGCGATAACGGCCAGACCAGCATCCTCGAACTTGGCGACGATCTTGCCGGTCAGGTTCCGGCGGGTCGCGTCCGGCTTGATGATGGAAAGAGTGCGCTCGACGGCCATGGGAACTCCGAAAGTTTTGAAAGCGGCCGCCTTATGCAATGGGCTTCAGGAAAGGGCAAGGCCAAGGCCCCAGGCCGAGCAAAGGCCGCGCTCGGCCTTGCTGCGCCGCCCCGAAAAGCTATAAGGCGCGACAAATGCTGGCAATCGACAACATCGTGGTGCGGATCGCGGGGCGGGAAATCCTGTCCGGCGCCACCGCCAATCTTCCCGCGGGCCGTCGCATCGGTCTGGTCGGTCGCAATGGCGCGGGCAAATCCACCCTGTTCAAGGTGATCCTGGGGCAACTTCAGCCCGACGACGGCCAGGTCAGCTGGCCCAATGCCTGGCGCGTGGGTGCGGTGGCGCAGGAAGCGCCCGGCACCGATGTCAGCCTGATCGACACGGTCCTGGAAGCCGACATCGAACGCACTCGTCTTCTGGCGCAGGCCGAGCATGAGACCGATGGTCACAAGCTGGGCGACATCTATTCCCGGTTGGACACGATCGACGCCTATACCGCCCCGGCGCGGGCGGCGGAAATTCTGGCCGGCCTGGGCTTTTCCGCCGAGGACCAGCTGCGCCCCTGCCGCGAATTTTCCGGCGGCTGGCGCATGCGCGTGGCATTGGCGGCGATTCTGTTTTCCGCCCCCGACCTGCTGCTGCTGGACGAACCGACCAACTATCTCGACCTGGAAGGCGTGATGTGGCTGGAGAACTTCCTCCAGAAATATCGCGGCACCATCGTTATCGTCAGCCATGACCGCGATCTGCTGAACACAGCCGCGGAATTCATTCTTCATCTCGAGCGCGGCAAGGTCACGCTCTACACGGGCAATTACGACACGTTCGTGCAGACCCGCGCCGCCAAGCGCGCGCTCGATGTCGCTTTCGCCAAGAAGCAGGAAGCCGCCCGCGCCCACATGCAGGCCTTCGTCGACCGCTTCAAGGCCAAGGCTTCCAAAGCGCGCCAGGCCCAAAGCCGCATGAAGATGCTGTCCAAGATGACGGTGGTGGAAGTGCCGGTAGACGAGCATGTCGCGCCGATCCGCATTCCGACCGCCACCGCCGCCAGCCCGCCACTGATCACCATGGACCGCGCTTCGGTCGGCTATGAGCCTGGCAAGCCGATCCTCACCGGTCTTTCCTTTCGCTTCGATCCGGAAGACCGCATCGCTCTTCTGGGCAAGAACGGCAACGGCAAATCCACCCTGGCGAAGTTGCTGGCCGGCAAGCTGGAAGCAATGGGTGGGGAATTCGTACGGGCCCGCAAGCTGGTGGTGGGCTATTTCGCCCAGCATCAACAGGAAGAGCTCGACACCACCATCACGCCGATTGAAACGCTGTCACGGCTGCGGCCCAAGCTCACCATCGAACAGGTGCGTGGGCAGTTGGGCGGCTTCGGTTTTTCCGCCGACAAGGCGCTCACCAAGGTGGGGCAATTGTCGGGCGGCGAGCGGGCACGCCTGATGCTCGCATTGGCGACCTTGGACAAGCCCAATCTTCTGATCCTGGACGAACCCACCAACCATCTCGACATCGATGCGCGCACCGAGCTGCTCAACGCGCTCAACGATTTCGACGGCGCGGTTATTCTGGTCAGCCATGACCGCCGACTGATCGAGGCCACCGCCGATCGCCTGTTGCTGGTGGCGGACGGCAAGGTGTCGCCGTTCGAGGGCGATCTGGATGATTATCGCCGCTTCCTTTTGTCGGGCGACAACAAACCCACCCGCCGGATCGAGCCTGAGGAAAAGCCGACCAAGGAAGTCGCCCGGCGCGGCGGCGCCGAGCGGCGCAAGGAACTGAAGCCGCTCAAAGACCGAATCGATTCGGCAGAATCTCAAGTCACCGCATTACAGTCGGAACTGGCCAAACTGGATCGCACTTTGTCCGATCCTCTGCTGTTCACCAAGGATCCCGCCAAGGGCAGCGCCGTTTCAAAAAAACGCGCCGAAGCCGCGCGCAAGCTGGCCGCCGCCGAAAGCCAATGGGTCGCCGCACAGGAAGAATATGAAGGCGCGATGGCCGAAAGCTGACGCCTGCGGGATTTTCGACGCCGATGGCGGAAGGGTTAATTGCGGACAAGTGTATTGGACCCGATTAAATCTGTGTTAGCGTTGCCAAACGGGGGCAATGTATCGGGGAACGTATGTCGGATAGCCGCTTCTTTCGCGCGGACGGCCCGTTCACAATGGGCCATATCGCAGAGATCGTAGGTGCCGAGCTGGCGCAGCCCGAACGCGCGGGCGAAATGATCCGCGATGTCGCCGAGCTGACGGAAGCCACGTCCGGCGAGTTGGCGGTTTTCAGCGATCCGCGCCATGCCTCCGCCTTTGCCAACTGCCACGCCAGCGTCGTCGTCACCAGCCGCAAGCTCAGCGTCTATCCGCACAATGGCAGCGCATTGCTGCTGGCCGACGATCCTCGCCTGACATTTGCGCGCATCGGAAAGCTTTTCTACCCCTCCCCGCAGCCCAGAGCCTCCATCCATTCGCGCGCCTTCGTCGCCGCCAGCGCCCATATCGGCACGGATACCGAAATCGGGGCGGGTGCCGTGGTCGGCGAGAATGCGCAAATCGGCTCGCGTTGCCGTATTGCGGCCAACGCCGTGATCGCCGATGGCGTGATCATTGGCGACGACACGATTGTCGGCGCCAACACCAGCATCAGCCATGCCTTGATCGGCGCCAAGGTCCGGATCGCCGAAAATGTTTCCATCGGCGGCGAAGGCTTCGGTTTCGTGCCCGGCCCCAAGGGACCGGTGCGGATCTTCCAGGTCGGGCGCGTCATCATTGAAGATCAGGTCGAGATCGGCGGCAACTGCGCCATCGACCGCGGTTCATTGGGCGATACCGTGATCGGCGCCATGAGCGCGCTCGATAATCTGGTCCAGATCGGACACAATGTGCGACTGGGCAAGGGCTGCATCATCGCAGGTCAAGCGGGTGTCGCCGGTTCCACCACCTTAGGCGATTACGTGATGGTGGGCGGCGCAGTCTCGATCTCCGATCATCTCACCATTGGCAACGGCGCGAAGATCGCAGGCAAGAGCGGCGTGATGCGCGACGTGGCGCCGGGCGAAATCGTGGCAGGCTATCCCGCCGTGCCGGTCCGCCAATGGCACAGACAGACCGCGGCGCTGGCAAGACTTGTCGCGCGAGCCTGCGGCAAGGACTGAACCAAACTATTTCAAATTCTGGCGCGCAATGCGCACCCATTCGATTTGCCGTCGGCGATAATAACCTGGCGCGCCCTTCACCGAATCCAGAATCTCGCGAAACAATTGCAGTGCCCGCTGCTCCTGCCCGAGCTGACGCAGCAGCAAGGCGAAACGGCACCGCGCCTCCTCGCCGGGATAGCGCGGCACCACATTCTCATAGTGCCGCACCGCTTCGTCATTCTTGCCCTGCAACGCCAAGGCGCGGGCATAGTCCAACTCAGCATCGGCATCCGAGGCGTTGGGATCGATCTGTTTCAGCTGCAGGAAAAGAGCTTCGGCTTCCGCACCTTGGCCCGACAGCATTTTCGCGCGCGCCAGCCCCTTCAGCAGCGTGGTATCCTGGGCGCCGAGAGGCCCTGCCATGGCGCTCTCATACAATTCCACTGCATCGGCGAAGCGGCCCATCTTGATGCATTCTTCCGCGAGCGCGCGCTTGGCATCGGCAGAACCGACCGTGGCCACCTGGCGTTGCTTCTCCCGGAAGGCGCGGCCGGGGTCGGCCACATTCACCACATTGTCGGCGAAGCGCCGGGCTGGGGCGCTGGACCACATGTCGGGCAGGATCGCCAGGATGACATACGCCACCCAGAGAACCAGATTGGCCAGAACTGCAACGCCCCCGACCGCAAACCCCGTGATCGAAAGCAGACCCAGCGCCGCCAGCCAAAGCGGCGAACGGCCGGTGCGGAAGACGTGATAGACCAACGCCAGATTGATAACAAAAATACCGATGGTGATAGGGTCGAACAAACGGGAAATCCTAATTCTGTTTTTCGAATTTTCCGGAAGCGGATTCCTTCCAATACGTCACGTCATGGCCTGCTTCCTTTGCGTCCTTCCAGGCGGCGCGTGCGCTGTCCAGCATGGCGGAATCACGTCCATCGAACAGCATTACCACACGTGCCAGCGATGAAAGCCCCGCGTTTCGCCAGTCGGCCGGTCGCGCGCCACCGACGCAGAACAATATCTGCGCGTTGTTGGGGTTTTCATCCTCCACCGTGATCAGCACGGGTTGGCGGGCGGCCTCGCCATCGCCGGACTGGGCATGGGCCAGAAATGACTGGTCGTCATAAGTCCAGAGCAAATTGTCCAGCGCGTCGGAGCGCTCCGAACTATCGGTCTTGACCACCGCGCGCCAGCCTCGCTCCAGCGATTTTCCGATCAAGCCCGGCAGCACGTCTTCCAGCGACCGGCGTTCCAAATGATAGAAAAGCGTTTCCGTCATGGCGTCGATTTTCCGCCCGCAGCGCCGCTGAACATGAATGTGTCGAAACTGCCGGTCACTGGATCATATTGGGCACTGAACTGGTTGAGATCGCCGTCGCAGGCACCCAATGCATGCTTGCCCCGCCAGGAGGAATTTTGCACTTGAAAATCCGTGTACGGACCATTGGTGCCGACATAGCGGATCGGCGCGGCAATGACCAATATGCGCTTGTGACGACCGAGCATGATGCCCGCATATTGCCTGGCATGATTGGCGATCGATTCCGGCTTGCGCAGAACCGCGACTGTTTCCGGGCCAATTCCGGAAATCTTGCCGACGGCAATTTTCAACGCTTCCGGCAAATGATCCTCCAAGGCGTCAATATCGTCATTGCTTGGGGTCCAGGTTCCGGAAACAGACGGCAACAATTTCGCGGGCAGCGGTGCGCAAGACGGGCTCAGCAGGATCTTTGCCCGGCCCGCCGGGAAAACGACGCGATAGGCGGGATCGAACAAGGCCGCCTCGGCCTGCGTTACGCTGCCAAGCATCAGAAGCGCAATCAGGCCGGCCCAGCGACCCTTCATCCCTCGTAATTCTCTCTCACCAGCTGGTCGAGCAGCTTGACGCCCCAGCCCGTGCCCCAACTCGGGATCATCGGCTTCTGTTCGCCGTCCTGCCAGGCGACACCTGCAATATCCAGATGCGCCCATACCGTGCCCTCTTCGATGAAACGCTTGAGGAACTGCGCGGCGGTGATGGAGCCGGAATTGGCGCCCCCGATATTCTTCACATCCGCGATCTTGGAACGGATCATCTTGTCATAGGCCGCGTCCATTGGCAGGCGCCACACCCGCTCGCCGCTGCTCCGTCCCGCGGCCGCCAGCCTTTCGGCCAGCTTGTCATTGTTGGAAAAGACGCCGGCATGCTCGAAGCCCAATGTCTGCACGATAGCGCCGGTCAAGGTGGCCAGGTCGATGACAATGCTGGGCTTGAAACGGCGCTGGGTGTAGGTGAGCGCGTCAGCCAGCACCAGCCGGCCTTCCGCATCGGTGTTCAGCACTTCGATGGTCTGCCCCGACAGCGAGGTGAGAACATCGTCAGGACGGATGGCGGCGCCATCGGGCATGTTTTCCACCAGGCCGATCACACCCACGGCATTGACCTTCGCCTTGCGCGTGGCCAGCGCCATCATCGTGCCGGTCACCGCGGCCGCGCCGCCCATATCACCCTTCATGCCCATCATGCCGGAGCCGGGCTTGAGCGACAGGCCGCCGGAATCAAAACACACACCCTTGCCGACAAAAGCTACGGGCTCGCCTTTTTTCCGCGCGCCATTCCATTGCATCACGACAAGCTGACTTTCCCGCGCGCTGCCCTGCCCCACGCCGAGCAATGCACCGAAGCCTTGCTTCTTCATTTCAGCTTCGCCCAACACTTCGACCTTCAGGCCCAGCTTGGAGAGTGTCTTGGCCCGGCGCGCGAACTCGGCCGGATAGAGTATATTCGGCGGCTCGTTGACCAGATCGCGGGCGAGCATGATGCCGTCGGCCACGGCATCGAGACCCTGCCATGCACGCCGCGCCGCCGCCGCATCCGGCGTTGCCAGTTTCAGGGTTTCCAGATGCCGTTTGTATTCATCGAGATTACGGGTGCGATATTTCTCGAAACTGTAGCTGCGCAGGCGGGCGCCGAATGCCAGGTGTGCGGCCGCTTCGCCAGCCTTGGCCTTGGCGCCCTTTGGAACCTCGATTTCCAAAGTGGCCGATTTTTCGCCCGCACTTTCCAGCCGGGCCAGGATTTGCGCGCCGATCACCTCCAGGGCCTTGAGGTCTAGGGCGGCGGGCTTGCCCAGGCCCACCAGCAAGATCCGCGACGCCCCCAACCGTTCCGGTGCCAGCACCTCCAGCATTTCCCCCGATTTGCCGGTGAAGCGGGCGTGCTGGAGCGCCCGGGTTAGTGCCCCGCCGCTGGCCTTGTCGGCCTTGACCGCGGCCGGTGTGAGCGCCCGCCCCTCGGACGCCGCGACCACCCAGCTGCCCGCCTGAATCGTGGAAGCGGGCGCGGCAAAGGAAATTTGCATAATCATCTCCGGAATTTACGGGTTGGCGAAGGGCCGAAAAGCAATGCTAGTTTAGGCCGAATCGCGAGAGGGGCGAAAGACTGTGGATTCCCGCCCGCTCCGGAGTGACATGACAGAACATCAACATAGCGGCCCGGACGGCGAACAGCCACGCCACGGCTCCGCAAAATTGCCGCGCCTGTCCTGGTACGTGCTGGGCCAGATCCTGGGACCGGTGGCGATGCTCACATTGCTGCTGACCTGCGTCATTCTCCTCACCCAGTCGCTCCGCCTCCTGGACCTGGTGATCAACCGGGGGCAGTCGGCGCCCACTTTCATTTATCTCACGGCCCTTATCCTGCCGGGCCTGCTGGTCATCATCCTGCCGATCGCTTTTTTCTTCGGCACGCTTTTCACTTTGTCGCGCCTCAATGGTGACAGCGAACTGGTGGTGATGGCCTCGGCGGGCTACAGCCAGCGCCAGCTCGCCACGCCCGTCTTCATCGCGGCGGCGATGGTGATGGCGATGACATGGGTCTGCGCCCTGTGGCTGATGCCGGCGGGACAACGCGCACTCAACGCGAAGGTGTTGGATATCCGCGCCGATATCGGTGCCGCCCTCCTCAACGAGGGAGAATTCAATCCGCCGGCGCCGGGGCTCACAGTCTTCATCCGCCAGCTGAGCAACGACGGCCAGATCAAGGGCATTCTGGTTCACGACAGCCGCGACGTAAAACGGCCGGTCACCTATCTGGCGGAGAAAGGCGTCTTGGCGCAGACACCGCAGGGCGCCCGCCTGATCATGCTGGACGGCACCGTCGAGCAGAGCGCGCAAGGCGGCAGCCAATTGTCGGTGCTGAAATTCCAGCGCGACGTGATCGATCTGGACCAGTTCGCCGGTCCCATGCGGGCCAACCGGCGTCAGACCAATGAGCGATACCTGGGCGAATTGCTGCATCCCACGGAAGCGTCGCTGACAGACAAGATCCGCAACAGCTATCTGGCGGAAGCGCATAACCGCCTGTCGCAACCACTTTACTGCCTGGCATTCGCCATGATCGCGTTGGCCGCCATTCTCAAGGTTCGTCGCCAGCGCGGCGCGCTCGCCATGCGGCTCACCATGGCGTCGCTGGCGGCGGTAGTGGTGCGGATCGCGGGATATGGCGTCGCGGGCCCGGCCTCCAGCCATCCGGCCCTGATCAGCCTTTTCTATATCATTCCCCTTTTGGGGGCGGGCCTCGCGCTGGCGGCGCTGATGGGCTACAGCCCGGCCGCAATCCTCGCGCGCCGACGCCGCGCGATCGAGGCCCCGGCATGAGTTGGTCCTGGACGCTGTACCGCTATCTGGCCCTGCAATTTCTTCTGGGCGTGGCGGTGGTCTATAGCGCATTTCTCGTGCTGGCCTTCTCCATCGATGTCGTCAATCTGTTGAACCGCACCGCCGGGCATGGCGTGTCGACATCGGTTGTGGTGGGCATGGCGGTGTTGCAGCTGCCAGACTTGGGTCAGAAGATGCTGCCCTTCGCCATTCTTCTAGGCGGCGTCTTCACGTTCGCACGATTGTCGCGCAGCCAGGAACTGGTGGCGACACGGGCTGCCGGCGTCTCGGCCTGGGATTTTCTTTTGCCGCCATTGGCCGTGGCGGTTGCGATCGGAATTTTCGCCGTCACCATCTTCACGCCCGTCTCGGCGCGGATGTTCGCGGAATTCGCCGGACTGGAAGCGCGTTATGTCAAAGGCGAGGCCTCGCAACTGTCGGTCTCGCAGAACGGATTATGGCTGCGCCAGGGCGATGAAAAACAGCAGTCCGTGATCCATGCCCTGCGTGTCGCCGACCAGGGCCAGCATCTGGAAGATGTGATCGTTTTCCTTTACGGCGCCAACGACCATTTTACCGGACGCATCGATGCCAAGACCGGTCAACTTCAGGAACGCGCCTGGCTGTTGCGGGATGCTTGGGTTTCGGACACCAATGGCCGGCCCACACATCACGACACGTTCATGCTGGACACGACCCTGACACCGGAACAGATACAGGAAAGCTTCGCCTCGCCCGATACCCTTTCCTTCTGGGATCTGCCGGGCTTCATTCGCTCCGCGCAGGCGGCCGGCTTCTCCGCCACGCGTTATCAACTCTACCTCTATACGCTCTACGCCCTGCCCGCCTTGTTCGCCGCCATGGTGTTGATGGCAGCGAGCTTCTCGCTGCGCCTGTCACGCGAAGGCGGCGTTGCCAAAGTGATCCTGTTCAGCGCGGCCTGCGGGTTTGCGGTCTATTTCTTTTCCGACCTGACCCGTGTGCTGGGCCAGTCCGGCGCGGTGCCCGTGCTGCTGGCGGCGACGGCGCCGGCGGTGGCTGCAATCCTCATCGGTATGACGCTTTTGTTCAATCAGGAGGACGGATGAGCCCGCGCCGTTCGGCGCTGCTCAAGCTGTTGCTGCTGGGCGCCGCATTCACCCCCTGGCTGGCGCAGGCGGCTGCCGAGGCCGCGTCCGCGCCCGCAAGGATTCCCAAGCCGGCCACCGCCAAGCCCGCACCCGCAGGCAACGGGCAGATTCTGCTGCAAGCCGATCAGGTCATTTACGATGGCGATGCCCAGACCGTGTCAGCGGTGGGCCATGTGGAGATCGTGGACCAGGGACGCATCCTCAATGCCGATCAGGTCACTTACAACCAGAAGACCGACAAGGTCACCGCCGATGGCCATGTCAGCGTCACGGATGCGGCGGGCAATGTTGCCTTTTCGGATCATGTCGTTCTCACCGATCATATGCGCGATGGTGCGCTGTCGGGCTTCGGCGCGCTGATCGGCAAGAATGGCCGGCTTGCCGCCGCCAGCGCCGAGCGCGTGGGCGGAACCATGGTGATCGCCCATCAGACCGTCTACAGCCCGTGCAAGATATGCAACGAACCTGGTCAACGCACACCCGTCTGGCGGGTGAAAGCGGAAAAAGTGGTCTATGACCAGGTCAAGCACCGCATTCATTTCACCAACGCGACTCTGGACCTGTTCGGGGTGCCGATCCTTTACACGCCGATCCTGTCCGAACCCGATCCAACGGTAAAATATGCCAGCGGCCTGCTGGCGCCGGATTTCGGCAACTCCACCAAGATCGGGTATTTCGCGCGCATTCCTTATTACTTCGCCCTGTCACCCACCAACGATCTGACCGTGGCGCCGCAAATTTCCACCCAGGGCGGCGAGTTGGTGGAAACCGAATACCGCGCCCGCTGGAACAATGGCGGCATGTGGCTGCAAAGCTCGCTCGCCTACAATCCCAATGGCGGGTTGGGCGGCAATACCGGCTCGCAGGTCTATGACCATCTGTTCGGGTCCGGCCGCTTTTCCATCAACGACAATTGGCGCACCGGCTTCGATGCCGAACTGACGAACAATACCGCCTATATGCGCTTCTATGACATTTCGTATCTCGACCGGCTGGTGAACGACGTCTTTATCGAAAACCAGACCGGGCGCAGCCGCCTTGCCCTTACCGGCTATTATTTCCAGGGCCTGCGCGCCACCGACGTACAGGGCATGATTCCTTACGTTCTGCCGCAACTGGACTACACCTTCATTCCCACCAGCAAGGTGGCGGGTGGCCGTTTCCGCTTCGACGTCAACAGCGTATCCTTGGCGCGCAGCAACGGACCCGACAGCCAGCGCATCACCACCGAACTCAACTGGCGGCTGCCCATGGTGTTCGGCGGCGGCCAGCTCTGGACCCTGATCGCGGATGCGCGCGGCGATGTCTTTCATGTCGACAATAACGACCCCGTCAATTTCCCCGCCGTGCCGGACAAGAGCCGTTACGTGTCACGCGCCATTCCCTATGTGGCGTTGGACTGGCGCTGGCCGTTCGTATCCCAGACCAGCAGCGGCAATTCCTATGTGCTGGAGCCGCTGGTGCAATTGATCGGCCAGCCCTATGGCGGCAATCCCAGGGGCCTTCCCATAGAAGATGCCGACGCGTTTGAATTCGACGACAACAACATCTTCAGTATCAACAAGCTTCCCGGCTATGACCTGGTGGAGAGCGGCCCGCGCGCCAATGTCGGCTTTATCGCCAATGCGATCTTCAAGGGCGGCGAGATCCAGGGCCTGGTCGGGCAGACCTATCGCCTGAAGCCTGATCCGATCTTTGCCAATTTCGCCGGCGAGAACGGCACCGCCTCGGATGTGATCGGGCGGCTGTCGATCAAATTTCCCCATCTGGACATTACCGACCGGCTGGATCTGGATCGCGGCAATGGCACGCTGCGGCGGCATGAATTCTATGTGACGGGAACCTATGGGCGCTCTTCGATGCAGGTTGCCTATGTGCAGCTGCCCGCCGAAGCGCTCAATCTTGGTCTTCCGACCCGCGAGCAGCTGAACATCCAGGGCGATATCAATTTCTACCAGAACTGGCAGGCCTTCGCCGCCATCGAGCGCGACCTGCTGGCCGGCCAGATGCTCGATACCGAGTATGGCCTAGGCTATGAGGACGAATGCCTGGCGATCTCGGTCGCCTATCGCCGCAAATACACGTTCGACGCCATCCAAGGCGTGCCGCCGTCCACCTCAGTGATTCTGCGGTTTTCGCTCAAGACCGGCGACCAGCCGGCCCAGCCCTTCAGCCTGTTCCCCCGGAATGTCTTCTCGACCAGCCATCCGTAAGGCTTTTTGGTCAACCTTGATCGGACGGGGAAATTCTTTATTCTGGTGCGTGGGTTAGGGGCAACCGGCAATTGCGGGAGCGTGGCCATGGGGCCGACCCTGTGATCGAAACAGCGGCGAAGACCAGACCTTGACCATGCGCACCGTCCATACCGCGTTGTTCGGCATCGCCGCGCTGTTGTGCGCCGCGACCGCTGTCCAGTCGCAACAGCAGAACATGGCGGCCGTCGACCCGGTTCCGCCCAGCGCCGATGCCGCCCCCACGGCGGACATGCCGGCCGGCAAACCGGCACCCGTAGCACCTTCGCCTGCTGCCGCAGCACCGGCACCCTCGCCTGCCGCGACCGCCACACCGGCACCCGCCGCCGCCAAGCCAGCGGCACCAGCCGCCAAGCCAGCGCAGAAGAGCGCGGCGCTGGAACCCAAGAAGAAGGTCTACCGCCCAACCCTGATCCCAGCGGAACCCGACAATACCGACAGCGACGGCATTGCCGCTACCGTCAACGATATCTCCGTCTCCGAATTCGAAGTGCGCCAACGCATGTCACTGTTCATGGCCACCGCGGGCCTGCAGCCCAATGATGAGGAAAAGAAGCGCATCCGCGGTCAGATCCTGGAACAGCTGGAGAATGAAAAGCTGCAGTTGCAGGAAGCAATCAAGAAACACATCACGGTTGCGCCCGCCGAAGTGGACAACCAGATCAACCACATGGTGACCGACAATCACCTCAGTATGGCCCAGCTGCGTGAAGTCCTGACCAATGCGGGGTCCAGCGAACAGGCGCTTCGCACTCAGATCACCGCCCAGATCGCCTGGGAAAAAACCGTATCGCAGGAATATCAGGACCGCATCAATATCAGCCCCGCCGATGTCGATGCCGAATTGGCCCGCTATGCCGAAGGTGCGGACAAGCCGCATTACCTTGTCAGCGAAATTTTCTTCCCGGTGGACAATCCCGACAAGGATGCCGAAGCGCACAAGACCGCACTCGGCGTCGAGGAACAGCTCAAATCAGGCGGCAACTTCGCCCTGGTGGCGCGCCAATTCAGCCAGTCGCCCTCGGCGGCATCGGGCGGCGATATCGGCTGGGTGCATGAAGGCCAGCTGGCGTCGGAATTGAACACGGCCCTCACCAAGATGGCGGTGAGTTCGCTGTCGCCGCCCATCCGTTCCATTGGCGGTTATTACATCATCTCGCTGCGCGCCCGCCAGGAACCGCTGGGAACCAAGATCGCCGCCCCGACGGAAGCGTCGACCGGTTCCGACAGCACCCTGCCACTGTCGCGTCTCCTGTTGCCGCTGGGCCAGTCACCGTCCCAGGAAGTAATCGCCTCCGCGATGAAGATCGCCAACAATCTCCGCGCAGCCTATTCCGGCTGCGAAATGCTTGAGAAAATGCCGGCCCAGCTTTCGGGCGCCGTGTACATGAATCTGGGCAACATGAAGGTCGGCGACCTCAGCCCGGAAATCCAGAAGGCCTTGGCCGCCACCCATTCCGGCGAAGCGGCGGCGCCCTTTGTTTCCGACGCCGGCATCGAACTGATTGGGCGCTGCGACAAGAAGATCGTGGTCCAGACCGCTTACGTCATGCCGACGCGGCAGGAAGTGGAAAATCAGCTCTTTCAGCAGCAGATTTCCGCCATGGCGCGGCGCTATATGCGCACTCTGAGGCGTGGCGTCGATGTCGAAGTCCGCTGACGCTTCGCCCATTCTCATCACCATGGGCGAGCCGTCCGGCATAGGGCCGGAAATCGCGGCCGCCGCCTTCGACCAGCTGAATGGGAAAATCGGCACTCATCCCCTGATGCTGGTCGGCGATGCCAATATTTTCGCGCGGCATGGTCAGGCGTTGATCGCAACCCGGGCGAAGGTTCGCGCCGTTCCCGGCAAGCCTGATACAGCCAATGCGGCGGCCGTGATCGAAGCCATAGAACTGGCGGTCAAAGCCTGTCTGGCAGGCGAAGCCGCCGCCCTGGTCACCGCTCCAATTCACAAGGCGATCCTCAGCGAGGCGGGATTCCCCTTTCCCGGCCATACCGAGTTCCTGGGCCATCTCACCGGCGCGCCGCGCGCCGTAATGATGCTGGCCAGCGAGAAGTTGCGCGTGGTGCCGCTCACCATCCATACGCCGCTGAATCAGGTGCCGGACGCGATTACCAGAGAGGCAATTGTCGAGACCGCCGAAATCATCCTCAAATCCCTGGTCCGGGATTTCGGCATCGCCGCACCGCGCCTCGCGATAGCCGGCCTAAATCCTCATGCGGGCGAAGATGGCATGCTGGGCGGCGAAGAAAAACAGATCATCGCGCCGGCCGTCGCCATTCTGAAAGCGAAAGGCTTTTCCGTCTCCGGTCCGCTTTCCGCCGACACCCTGTTCCATGACGAAGCCCGCAAGAATTATGACGCAGCCCTCACCATGTATCACGACCAGGGTCTGATCCCGATCAAGACTCTTTCCTTCTGGGACGGGGTGAATGTGACCTTGGGCCTGCCGATCGTGCGGACGTCTCCGGATCATGGCACCGCCTTCGATATCGCGGGCACCTGCAAGGCAGATGTGCGCAGCATGATCGCCGCAATCCGGATGGCGGCGGCAATGGCGGACGCCAGAACCCTTGCCCGATAATCTTCCGCCGCTGCGCGAGGTGATTGCCGCCCATGGTCTGGCGGCGAAGAAATCGCTGGGGCAAAATTTTCTTTTCGATCTCAACCTGACGCGAAAGATCGCCCGCGCCGCCGGCGCGGCTGAAGGCGGTGTCTTTTATGAAGTCGGTCCGGGCCCCGGCGGCCTGACCCGCGCTCTGCTGAGCGAGGGTGCGCAGAAAGTTATCGCCGTAGAACGGGATCAGCGCTGCCTGCCCGCCTTGGCGGACATCGCCGCCGCCTATCCCGGCAAGCTTGAGATTATCAATGCCGATGCGCTCAAGTTGGACGAGCGCACGATCCTGCCGCCGGGCGCGCGTATCGCATCCAACCTACCCTACAATGTGGGGACCGGACTCCTGATCAAATGGTTGACCGGTGAAAGCTGGCCGCCCTTTTGGTCCGGCCTTACCTTGATGTTCCAGCGCGAAGTGGCCGAACGCATCGTGGCCAAGCCGGGCGGCGAACATTATGGACGGCTCTCCGTGCTGGCGGCCTGGCGGACGAAAGCCAAAATCCTGTTCGACGTGAACCGCAATGCCTTCGTGCCACCGCCATCGGTGACCTCTTCCATCGTGCGGCTGGACCCGCTGCCGGAGCCCGTCGCGCCGGCGGATCTGAAAAAGCTGGAAGCGGTAACCGCCGCGGCGTTCGGCCAGCGACGCAAGATGCTGCGCCAGAGCCTGAAGCCATTGGGCGGCGAGATTTTGCTGGAAAAAGCCGGGATCGATCCCACGGCGCGGCCGGAGCAACTGACCGTCGCCCAGTTCGCCGCCCTGGCCAATGCCTTGAGCAGCTAGCGCATCAGTCCACTGACAAAGCCGGGAATGCCGGTCTGGCGGCCCCGCTTCATGCGCTCGGCGGCCAGGATGGTCTGGATCTTCGCCAAAGTCGTACCCAGATCATCGTTGATCACGACATAGTCATATTCCGCCCAATGGCTGATCTCGTTGCTCGCGCGGGCCATGCGCTGCGCCACCACATCATCGGCATCCTGGGCGCGGGCGCGCAGACGCCGTTCCAGCTCATCATGGCTGGGCGGCAGCACAAAAATGCTGACCAGATCGTCGCCCGCCTGCTGACGCAATTGCTGGGTGCCCTGCCAATCAATGTCGAACAGCACATCCTGGCCTTTGGCCAAGGCCAGCATCACCGGCTCCTTGGGCGTGCCGTAATGATTGTCGAACACCAGTGCGTGCTCCAGGAAGGCGCCGCCTTCCACCATGCCGGTGAACATGCTGGGCGAGACGAAGAAATAATCCCGCCCCTCCACTTCGCCCTGACGCGGGCGCCGGGTGGTCGCCGATACGCTCATGGCGATCGCGGCATCGCGCTCCAAAAGCTGGCGCGACAAAGTCGTTTTGCCCGCACCCGAGGGAGACGACAGGACCAGCATCAGCCCGCGGCGCTGCATGTCACTCGACATTTTGGGCCTGTTCGCGGAACTGGTCGATCACGGCCTTCAGCGCCAAGCCCACACGGGTGAGCGCGATGTCGGCGGATTTGGAGCACAGGGTATTGGCTTCGCGGTTGAATTCCTGGGACAGAAAATCCAGCTTGCGTCCCACGGCATCGCCGCTTTTGAGCAATGCCCGGGCATCCTGAACATGGGCCTTCAGTCGGTCCAGCTCTTCGCGCACGTCGGCCCGCGTTGCCAGAACGGCCACTTCCTGGGCGAGACGTTCTTCGGAAACCGGCGTGCCGTTCAGCAATTCTTGCAATTGCGTCGACAGCTTCTGGCGCAGCGCTTCGGGTTGCGCCGCCGCCAAATTCTCGGCTTCGCCCACCAGCCGGGCAACATCATCTATCTGCGCGGACAGAAGCTGGGCCAACTTTGAACCTTCACTCACCCGCGCGCGATTGAGCGCGTCGAACGTCACCGCCAGGCTTTTGAGGATATGCGCGTCGCGATGGCCGCGTGCGACAGGGTCCACCGTATTGATCTCTTCCTGCACGATCACGCCCTTGAGCGCGAGAAGGCCATCGACGCGGGCCGGTGCCAGACCCGTCTCGGCGGAAATTTCGCGCGCCAGTTTCACGGCGCTGGCCAATGCCACCGGATCCACCCGAAGACCGCGCGTTCCACTATCCGCCTCCACCGTTAGCGCGATCTGGAAATTGCCGCGCCGGAAACGCTCGGCCGCCAGCATGCGGGCCGGCTGTTCCAGAGAATCGTAACCCGGCGGAGTGCGCAGACGCAGATCCAGGCCGCGACCATTGACGCTCTTGGCTTCCCAGCGCCAGCGCAGTCCTTCGTGGCTGCCCGCGCTTTCGGCAAAGCCGGTCATGCTGACAATATTCATGCTGAAACTCCGGATTCGCGGAAATTTAGACGGCGCGGACGCGCCTGTCACCTTGCGCGGTGTCGGCGGCGCACCGGCTTGGCGGGCGCTTTTGCCTTGGCAGGCTTGGCGGTTTCCACCGGAGGAAGTCCCAGGCGGGCCCGTTCCACCGCCCGCCAGGCCACCACATTGCGCTCATGCTGCGCCATGGTCGAGGAGAACACGTGCCCGCCCCTGCCATTGGCGACGAAATAGAGGTCGGGACTGGCGGCGGGATTGAGCACTGCTGCGATCGAATCCTTGCCGGGATTGCAGATCGGCGTGGGCGGCAAACCGGTGATGGCATAAGTGTTGTAGGGCGTGTCGGCCTGCAGCTCGCTTTCGCGGATGCCGCGGCCCAGGGGATAGCCCTTGGTGATGCCGTAAATGATGGTGGGATCGGACTGCAGCTTCATGCCGGCCTTGAGCCGATTGACGAATACCGCGGCGATATGGCGGCGTTCCGCCGGCAGCGCGGTTTCCTTTTCCACAATGGAGGCCAGAATAACCGCCTGTTCCGGCGTCGCCAGCGGCAAGCCCTGCGTGCGCTTGGCCCATTGCTCATCCAGGAATTTCTTTTCCGCAGCTTCCATGCGCGCGACGATCTCCGTCCGGCTGGTGCCACGGGTGAAGAGATAGGTTTCCGGCAACAGCGCGCCTTCGGCGGGAACAGAGCCGGCATCTTTCGCCAGTACCGGATCGGCCACCACCAACTTGTGAATCATGTCGGAGGTGAGGCCTTCGGCGGCGGTCAGCTTGTGCTGGATGGATTTGCCTTCCACCAGAATCTTGGCGATGTCCGCCATGCTGGCGAAAGCTGGCAGGGCATATTCACCCGCCTTCACTTTCGAGGCGGCGCCATGGAAATGGAGTTCGGCCTCGAACAGAAGTGCGTTGGTAACAGCGCCTGCCGCCTGAATCTGAACCGCAATATCGTGCGCGCGGCTGCCCGGCGCGATCAGGACCACATTTTCGCGCTTGGCCGTGCCGGGCTGGGTCCAGGCTTCATTGGCCCATTCCGCCACGCCGACGCCGATCACCCCGAGCAGCACGAGGAAGATCAGGAATCGAAACATCAGACCTTGGTGAGGATCAGCGCGGCGTTGGTACCGCCGAAGCCGAAGCTGTTGGACATGGCGACATTGACCTCATGAGGCCGCGATTTCAGCGGCACCAGATCCATGGCGGTCGTCACGTCTGGATTTTCCAGATTGATGGTGGGCGGCAACTTGCTGTCGCGCATCGCCAGCAGGCAGAAGATCGCTTCCACCGCCCCGGCAGCCCCCAGAAGATGACCGATGGAGGACTTGGTGGAGGACATCGGCTTGCCCGGCGCGGCATTGCCCAACAGGCGCTCTACCGCGCCAAGCTCGATGCCGTCGGCCATGGTCGAAGTGCCATGGGCATTGATGTAATCGATATCGGCGGCGGCAAGACCCGCGCGCTTCAGCGCCATCTGCATTGCGCGATAGCCGCCATCGCCGTCTTCCGACGGCGCGGTGATGTGGAAGGCATCGCCGGACAGGCCATAGCCTTTGACTTCACCATAGATTTTGGCGCCTCGCGCCTTGGCATGCTCCAGTTCTTCGAGCATCACCACGCCGGCACCCTCGCCCATCACGAAACCGTCGCGATCCTTGTCGTA
Source organism: Pseudomonadota bacterium (assembly GCA_040389405.1). Classification (GTDB taxonomy): domain Bacteria; phylum Pseudomonadota; class Alphaproteobacteria; order Micropepsales; family Micropepsaceae; genus Rhizomicrobium. The sequence goes on from JAZJZY010000005.1 coordinate 288,970, forward strand.
AGGCCGTGACGCTTTTTCAGGGGTATCGTTGAAACCGGTGGAAAGCGCGCGGCAGGCATTGAAGCCGGCAATGCCGATGCGGCAGACCGCCGCTTCGGTTCCGCCCGCCAGCATCACATCGGCGTCGTCCAGCGCGATCAGCCGCGCCGCGTCGCCGATGGCGTGCGCCCCGGTTGCGCAGGCTGTCACAACCGCATGGTTGGGGCCCTTATAGCCATGCTCGATCGAGGCGTAGCCCGAGACCAGATTGATCAGGCGCCCGGGGATGAAGAAAGGCGAAAGCCGGCGCGGGCCTTTTTCATGCACCAGAATGGAACCGGCTTCGATTCCTTCAAGACCACCGATGCCCGAGCCGATCAGCACGCCAGTGCGATAGCGGTCCTCTTCGGTCTTGGGCTCCCAACCGGAATCCACCACCGCCTGCTTCGCGGCAGCCAGCCCATAGATGATGAAATCATCCATGCGCCTTTGTTCCTTGGGATCGACCCACTGATCGGGATTAAATGTGCCGTTCGCGCCATCACCCCGAGGCACCTGGCAGGCGATCTTCGTCGCCAGGTCCTCGGTCTTGAATTTGGTGATGGGGCTGGCGCCGGACTTGCCCGCAAGGATGGCGGCCCAGCTTTCTTCCACGCCGCATGCCAGCGGCGTGACTAGGCCCAGACCCGTTACGACAACCCGGCGCATGGAGCGTAAATCAGGCGTTGGCTTTGTCGATATATTTGACTGCGTCGCCGACCGTCACGATGGATTCCGCCGCGTCGTCGGGAATTTCGATGCCGAATTCCTCTTCGAACGCCATGACCAGCTCGACGGTGTCGAGGCTGTCGGCACCCAGATCTTCAATGAAGGACGCAGTATCAGTGACCTTCTCGGCATCGACATTCAGATGCTCGACGACGATCTTCTTCACGCGTTCCGCAGTATCGCTCATGGACTTTAAAGCCTCTCCTAGATTTCAAACCCGAACCGCTGGAAACGGCCGGGACCACACTTGCTTCCGATTGGGTGCTTCGTGGGTGGCCGGTTTGGTAACACAATCATTCCGGCCCCGCCACTTCACATTTAAGCCTTTGATTTACCTGTCATAACATCGCCATTCCACCATTAATATGAATGGTTTCGCCGGTGACATAGGCCGCTTCCGGCGACGACAGATAGACCACGGCCGCGGCAATTTCCTCCGGCATGCCCATGCGCCCGGCAGGAATGCGGGTGGCGATGGTTTCCTTTTGCTGGTCAGTCAGGACATCGGTCATCGCGGTCTGAATGAAGCCGGGCGCCACCGCATTGACGGTGATGTTGCGCGACGCGACCTCGGCCGCCAGCGACTTGCTCATGCCCACCAGCCCCGCTTTGGCGGCGGCGTAATTGCCCTGACCGGGATTGCCGGTGGCGCCGACCACCGAGGTGATCTGGATGATGCGGCCCCAGCGCTTCTTCATCATGCCGCGCAGCACCGCCCGCGAAAGGCGGAACGCCGCGGTAAGATTGACCGCGATCACCTGGTCCCACTCGTCATCCTTCATGCGCATGAAGAGATTGTCGCGGGTGATGCCGGCGTTGTTGACCAGAATATCGATGCCGCCGCCCGCAGCAGCCTCCGCCGCCTTGGGCAGTGCTTCGACGGATGCGATATCGGACAGATTGGCGGCGGCGATGAAGGCGCGCGAGCCGAGTTCGGCCTTAACTGCTTCCAATGCTTCAGCCCGGGTGCCCGAAAGAACCACCGTCGCGCCTTGGGCGTGCAGGGCTTTCGCAATCGCACCACCAATGCCGCCGGAAGCGCCAGTCACCAGCGCGGTCTTGCCAGTCAGGTCGAACATCACAGTACCTTTGCGAAAGCTTCGATTTCGTCCGGCGTGTCGAGGGTGACGGTCTGGAGGTCTTTGTCAATCCGTTTGACCATGCCGGTCAGGACTTTGTTGCCACCCATCTCGACCGTGGCGTCCACGCCAAGTCTCTTGAGCGCCAGAATACTTTCGCGCCACCGCACACGGCCGGTGACTTGCTCAACCAGAAGGCGGCGAACCATCTCCGGCTCAGCGGTTTCGGATGCCGTCACATTGGCCAGCACCGGTACAGCCAGGGGACGTATCGCCACCTTGGCCAGTGCTTCGGCCATCGCGTCGGCGGCAGGCTGCATCAGGGGGCAATGGAACGGCGCGGACACGGACAAGGGAATGGCGCGTTTGACGCCCTTCGCTTTTGCGATCTCCGCGACCCGGTCCATCGCATCTTTCGATCCCGACAGAACCACCTGCCCCGGCGCATTGTCATTGGCGACGACGCAGACGCCGCCATCGGCCGCCGCATCCTTCGCGACTGCTTCGGCGGTTTCGATATCCGCCCCGATCAGCGCGATCATGGCGCCTTCGCCCACCGCCACGGCGGACTGCATCGCCTGACCGCGAATTTTAAGCAGCCGGGCGGTATCGGCGAGACTAAAGGCACCCGCGGCGCAGAGCGCGGAATATTCGCCCAGGGAATGACCGGCCACCAAGCGCGCATGACGGGCAATATCCAGACCACCGTCTTTCTGCAGCACGCGGATCGCGGCGAGGCTGGCTGCCATGATGGCGGGCTGGGCGTTTTCCGTCAGCGTCAGATCGCTTTCCGGCCCTTCCCACATGATGCGTGACAATTTTTGCGACAATGCGTCGTCAACTTCCTGGAAGACCTCGCGCGCGGGCGCGAATGCATCGGCGAGCGCTTTGCCCATGCCGACCGCCTGGCTGCCTTGTCCGGGAAATAAAAAAGCGCGATTCATCGTAACGGCAGACAAACCAAGAGCGTGTGAGCAAGTCAAGCGCCCCGGAACTCACGGGGAACCATCGTCATTCCGGCCTGCGCAGCGTCTTCTCCATCATGATGCTGGGCACCGTGCCGTAACCGATCGCTTCATAAAAACGCGCCACGGCCGCATTGGCGGACCGCACCGTCAGGTGAACATCGACGACGTCGCGGGTGATCAGCCACTGCTCTGCGGCATGTACCAGATCGCGGCCTGCGCCCTTGCCGCGCCGCACGGGATCCACCGAGACATAATGCAACCAGCCCCGGTTGCTGTCATAGCCGACCGCGATGCTGCCGATCAGCACATCATTTGCATCGAAGGCGGCCAGGATATCCGAGGTCGGGCCGCCGCGCACGGCACGAAAATCCCGCACCGGATCGCTATTGCCGACCACCAGACCGCAGTCGCGCCAAAGCGCGACCACCGCCGCTTCGTCTTGCTCGGTGGCGCTGCGAATTCGCGTCGTCATGGCGCTTCAGGCAGATCGCCCGAGGCGATGAGTTTTGCCATGCTGATATGCTCTTCAACGTCATAGCCCAGAGCGTGATAGAAACTGACCACGGCTTGGTTGGCGGCGCGGATTTGGAGATTGATCTTTGTGCAACCCAATGCGCGCAGACGGGCCTCGGCTTCGCGCACCAGAAGGACGCCCACGCCCTGCCTGCGATGTGCCTTCAGCACGGCGACGCGGTTTATGTGGCCGCGATATCCGTCATATCCGGCGATGATCGAACCGACCACGCGGCCACCATCGCGCGCCACAAGGAACAGATCCGGCTGGAAGGCCAGCTTAGCGGGAACAGCGTTCTGCGCACGGTGTCGCAGCTTGTCGTCCGGGAAAGCTTCGCGCCACAACGCATCGATACTCGCTAGATCGCCCGGGGAACAGAGATCGACCGTAACGCTCATCGTTCAGCCGTCCGGAAAAAACTTCGCCCGATCACAAGCGTGGCAATGCCCGCAAATGCCAGCATCCCCGCCAGCAACAGCATGCCCATGGTATAGGTGCCGGTGGACTGTTTTAGCCATCCCATCAAGGTCGGACCAAAAAAACCGCCGAGATTGGAAAAGGAATTGAGCAGCGCCAACCCTCCGGCCGCAGCCATGCCGCGCAGGATCGCGGTCGGCAAGGTCCAGAACACTGCCAGCGCGCCATAGATACCGGACGACGCAAGGCAGAAGCATGCGATCACCAGCACAGGGTTGTGCGATAGAACCACGCCCGCCAATCCCAAAGCGCCGGCAAAAGCGGCACCCGCGACATGCCAGACGCGGTCGCCGCTGCGATCGCTGGAAAGACCCAGCAGCACCATGGCAAGCATGGCGATAAGATAAGGCAACGCCACCAGGAAGCCGGTTTCCAGATTGGTGAAACCCAGCCCCTTGATCATCTGCGGCATCCAAAGACCCATGCCGTAAAGCCCGATCACGATGGAAAAGTCCGGGATAATGAGAATCCAGATGCGCTTGTCAGCCAGCATCTCCCAGAAACCCGTCATTGCACCCAACCGCGCATCGTCGCGCCGGTCGGCCGCCAGCCGCGTTTCCAAAATCGCCTTGTCTTCCGCGCTCAACCATTTCGCATTCGCGGGCCGGTCGGGCAGCAGCCAAAGCACTGCGGCACCCAGCACCAGAGAGGGAAGCCCTTCCAGCAGCAACATCCACTGCCAGCCATGCAGCAGGCCGTTGAAACCCAGCAGCCAGCCGGAGATCGGTGCGCCGATCACACTGGCTGCAGGCACCGCCGCCAGGAACAGGGCAATGAAACGCGCCCGCGTCGCCTGGGGAAACCAGTAGGTCATGTAAAGGATCATGCCTGGATAGAGGCCGGCCTCGGCCAGACCCAGCAGGAAACGCAGGACGTAGAAAGATGTGGGGCCCCGCACGAAAGCGGTGGCCATTGAGACCAGACCCCATGTCACCATGATGCGGCACATCCAGATCCGCGCACCCACCTTCTCCAGCATCAGGTTCGAGGGAATCTCGAAGAAGAAATAACCGAAGAAGAAAATGCCGGCGCCGATGCCGAACACTTGGGGCGAAAAGCCCAGATCCTGATTCATGGTCAGCGCCGCGAAGCCGATATTCACGCGGTCCAAGAAACTGGCCACATACATCAGCGCCATGATCGGGATCAGCCGGCGGGCCGCACGCGCCAGGATCGCGTCCGCGCGCGCATCGTCCCGATCTGAATCCGCCATCCGCCCCGCCCCAATCATTGCCGCTCTGTAATCGCGACTTCATGCGCCGTTCAAATCCAGGCTGCTAGTTTTGTCTCAGCCGATTCGTGATCCGAATGACGGATCACGGCGCTGCCGTCAGACTATCCATTCTGGAGATCACAATGAAAACCCTGATCCCTTCCGCTCTGGTCGTTTCCGTCCTGGCCCTCACCATCCTTGGCGCCTCCGCCGCCAATGCTGCCCCCCGTCACCACCGCCACAAGGTCTGCGCGATGCATCACCACCATCGCGTCTGCCACTGGGCCTGACGACTCGGTGAATACGGGCGCAAAGCCCTCTTTGCGCCCGTCGGCCTTGTTTTTACTGACATTTTGCCATTTCCGGCCTCCGGCGCCGCCTTTGGCCCAACTTTTCCTTGCTGGTGCAGGGGCTTTCCCCTATATCGCCGCACGGCTGCGGTTGCCGGACACCTCTTAAAAGAGACAGCGTGATGTCACGCGAGTCCGGCAAGCCAAAACGGTGTCTGGGGCGGTCCGCTCCTCACTGCTCCGTCGCCGAAGACAAGGACCGGACATGGCTCTTTACGAGCATCTCCTGATCGCGCGCCAGGATATCAGCGCGCAAGCGGTGGACGCATTGGCCACCCATCTCAAAACCATCGTCGAAGGCGAAGGCGGCAAAGTCGAAAAGCAGGAATATTGGGGCCTGCGCGGACTTGCCTATCGCATCAAGAAGAACCGCAAGGGGCATTATGTGCTCCTGAACATCAACGCGCCGTCCGGCGCGGTGGTCGAGCTCGAGCGCCAGCTCAAGATCAACGAAGACGTGCTGCGCTACATCACCGTCAAGGTCGACCAGTTCGATGTCTCGTCGAACAAGAACCGCCGCGACGACGCCGAGACGCCCCGCGTCAAGCCGGAAGGCGAAGCCACTGAGGAGGCCGCACAATGAGTTTTGGTGGAAACCGTGAAGGTGGACGCGGCGGCGACCGCGAAGGCGGCCGTGGCGGCGATCGTGAAGGTGGACGTGGTGGCGACCGCGATGGCGCGCGCCGTCCGTTCTTCCGTCGCAAGAAGACCGACCCCTTCTCCGGCGCCAATGCGCCGAAGATCGACTACAAGGATGTGAAGCTGCTGCAGCGTTACATCTCCGAGCGCGGCAAGATCGTTCCGTCGCGCATCACCGCGGTCTCGAACAAGAACCAGCGTGCCCTGGCGAACGCGATCAAACGCGCCCGCTTCATGGCATTGCTGCCTTACGTCGTGAAGTGAGGACCTGACCATGCAAGTCATTCTGCTCGAAAGAGTCGAGAAGCTGGGCCAGATGGGTGACGAAGTCCGCGTCAAGGACGGCTTCGCCCGCAACTTCCTCCTGCCCAAGAAGAAAGCGCTGCGCGCCACCAAGGCGAACCGCGAATACTTCCTGACCCAGAAGGTGCAACTGGAAGCCCATAATCTGGAACGCAAAAAGGACGCCGAAGCGATCGCCAAGAAGCTCGACGGCAAGTCTTTCATGCTGATCCGCCAGGCCGGCGATCGCGGCCAGCTTTACGGTTCGGTCTCGCCGCGCGATGTCGCCGGCGTGGTCGAAGCGGGCGGCTTCAAGATCGACCGCAACCAGGTCCAGATCAGCCAGGCCATCAAGTCCATCGGCCTCGTCACACTGCCGGTCGTGCTGCATCCGGAAGTCCGGGTGAACATCACCGTCAATGTCGCGCGCAGCGAGGACGAAGCCGAGCGCCAAGCGCGCGGCGAGAACGTCCTGGCCGAGCGTACCGAACAGGAAGAAGCCGTTGTAGCGGCGGAAGAAATGTTCGAGGAAGGCGTCGCCCCCAATACGGATGGCGAAGCGTCCGAGGAAGAAGCCGCCGAGGCATAATTGCTTCGATATCTGAAATGAAAAGGCCGGGTGCAAGCCCGGCCTTTTTCTTTGGTGCAATCCAATTTTGTTATGCAGCGCCGGATTGTTCGGCAAACTGACGGCGGGTCAGGCCGCCGGGCGGATCACCAAAGAATACCTCCACGCTTTTCAGCCTGCCCTTTTCGAAGATCATGCGCTCGACATTGCGGAAGCTGGCATCGGGATGCACCGTATTGGGGAAATGCATTTCCAGGCGATACGCCACCAGCACGACATCGCCGTCTTCCATCATTGCCTCGAAATGGAATTTGCGATGGCTGGCATGGTTCGGCCAGCAGCGCGCGAAGTATTCATCGCGCCCGATGTGATCATCAAAGGGGCTGGTGAAAGTGAACCCGTCCGCCATGGTATCTTCGATGAACGATCGATCGCCAGTTTCGTAGGATTCGTAATAGCGCCGTGCCAGCTCGATAGGTTGCATCTCAACTCTCCAGTGATTTGCCCAGTGCATCCATTAGTAAATTGGTGCCATGCTCGCGCGAGCCGGCATCGTCATAGCCGTCGAGATAGTCGCCATATTCCGTCAGCACGAATTGGGTGCCCTTGCCCTCCGCCTTGAATTCAACCGACGCCTGGGAAACGGAAATCTTCCGGTCATCGACGAACATGTTGTAGGTGTAGATAATCCGCCCATCTCCATTGTCAGCGGGCGGCACGATGTCGCGATAAACGCACTCGAACCGGGTTACTGTGCCGCTTTTCCATCGCCCCGCCAGGGTCTCAATCCCGCCTTCGCGAAAATTGAAGCTGCGCGACACCAGTGTCCAATTGCCGCCTCCGGAAAACCATTTGTCTTTAGCTTCCTCGTTGGCGAAAGCCTGGAATACGCGCGCAGGGCGCGCATTCCAGGTGCGGGTGATGGTGAAACTGGCATGGACGATGGAACGGCCGGTCATGAGGTTCCCTTTGATTGGAGTTTATTGCGCGTCCTGACGGACGTAATGGAATCGCATCACGTCCGGCTCAAAACGCTTGGCGTCGGCGATGCGAAAGCGGGTCTTGTGTGTTTCGTCGAAGAACCGCACGCCCTGACCCAGCAAGACCGGATTGAGATACATCCAATATTCGTCGATCGCATCCAGCGCCTGGAAACTCCGCACAAGGCCCGGGCTGCCGAAGATCAGCAGGTTCTTGCCGGGCTGCTGCTTCAGCGCCGAGATCTCCTTTACATCCTGCTTCAGATGCACATTGTTCCAGTCGCTTGACGTCAGGCTGCGCGAAAAAGTGATTTTCTCCGCGGCCTCGACCCAGCGCGCATGAGCCCGCCGGTCTTCCGGCGCTTTTTCATCGATCAGCACCGTCGGCCAATAGCCGCGCATCATGCCATAGGTCGTGCGCCCATAAACGGCCGCACCCGCCGTCGCGATCAGCGCATCGGCATCCTCGAAAATAGCGGGATTGACGGTGATCCAGTCCATCTCGCCATTGGATCCGGCACAAAAACCGTCCAACGACAGGTGAATCAAGGAAACAAGCTTTCTCATTTTTCATGCTCCGGTTTGGTCTGATCCAGGAATGCGCCCAGCCGGTCCAGATTGCGTTCCCACATCTGGCGGCGCTCGGTGATCCAGTGTTCCGCTTGCGACAGCCTTAGCGGTTCGATGCGGCAAGTCCGCACCCGGCCCGCCTTCTCGCTTTTCACCAGGCCGCTTTCTTCCAGCACCTTTAAATGCAGCATCACCGCGGGCAGCGACATCGGCAGCGGTTTTGCCAGTTCGCTGACGCTGGCGGGCCCCTTGGTGAGCCGTTCCACCATCGCCCGGCGGGCCGGATCGGCCAGGGCCTGGAATGCAAGATCGAGAGAAGCCTGATAGTTAAGCATATACTTAACTATCAAGGACCCTACCTGTCCGTCAAGTCCATGTTCCTGTGCCGGGCCCACAGGGAGACCGGCAGCGGGAAACGCATTGCGTGCCCGCCCCGGAGCGGGCTAATTAACGCGTGCCCTCAAGGGCTTCCCTGAATAGGCCCTGGCCGGCGCCAGCCGAAAGGATTTTCCGTTGAGTGATATCTTCCGCGAAGTCGAAGAAGACGTTCGCCGCGAAAAACTGGGAAAATTCTGGAAGGCCTATGGCGACTATGTGATCGCCCTGGCGGCGGTGATCATTATCGGCATCGCCGGCTGGCAGCTGTGGCAACGCTACGAAGCCAGGCAGCGCGACGCCGCCTCGGTGGCCTTCACCGCCGCCCAGCGGATCAGCGATCCGAAGGCCGCCGCAGTGGCTTTCGCCGATCTGGCCAAAACGGCGCCCAAGGGTTACCGCCTGTTGGCGCGCCTGGAACAGGCGCACAGCATGCTGGCGTCCGGCCAACGGGACGGTGCGCTGTCGCTCTACAAGGAGATCGCAAACGAAGACAAAGGCGGCCCGGGCGCCGTGGCGCGCTTGCGCCAAGGCTGGGCGTTGGCCGATACCAGCTCGCGCGCCGATCTGGAGACTTTGCTGTCGCCGCTGCGCCAGCCATCGAGCGCCTGGAAGCAAATGGCAGACGAGATCCTCGCCTATAGCGACTATCACAACAATCAGATGGCCAAGGCGACGGAAGAGTTCACCGCTCTGGCCAACGATACCAACGCGCCCGCGCAATTGCGCGTCCGGGCCAAGGCCATGGGCGATTACCTCAAGCAAGGTGGCGGCAAGGATTTCGGCAACGTGCCGCCGCCCGCGCCGACACCTGCGCCCGGCATCGTAGCCGCTCCCGGAGCAGCAGCGGCACCATGATGCGCGTTTCCAAGCGCCTGCGTTTCGGCTTTGCCCTTGCGGCTGTTCTGATGCTTGCAGGCTGCAGCGTCTGGGAAGGTGTTGGCGATACCGTGGGCGACTGGTTCGCGCCCAACAACAAAAGCAAGTTGCGGGGCGAGCGCATCCCCCTCACGGCACTTGATGACGCCCTCAAGCCCGACACCACCCTGGAAGCAGCACCGGTGGTCCTGCCGGCGCCCTACAAAAATCCCGAATGGACCCAGCCCGGCGGGTTCGCTTCCAATGCGCCCTATCATCTTGAGGCCAATGGCCATCTGCGCCAGGCGTGGGATGCCGATGCCGGAAAAGGCTCGGACTCCACCTCGCGCCTCACCGCCTCGCCGGTGGTCGGCGGTGGACGCATCTTCGTTCTGGATTCCGAGGCACATATCTATGCCTTTGACACAAGGAACGGCCAGGCGATCTGGGACAAGCGACTGGCGCCCAAGAACGGCACCGACATGCCGACCCTATGGGGCCTTTTGGGCAAGCCCAACACCATAAAGCCGGTGTCCGGCATGGGCGGCGGCGTTGCCTATGACGCGGGCAAGATCTTCATCACTTCGGGTTTCGGCGTGTTGGTCGCGATGGATGCCGCGACCGGCCGCGAAATCTGGCGCCACGATCTGGGCGTGCCGATCGTCAATGCGCCCGTGGTCAATGGCGGCCGAATCTTTTTCTCCACCCACGACAATCACTTCTACGCTTTCGCGGAAGCCGACGGCCGTACTCTGTGGGACCAGCAGGGCGTGGCGGAATCCGCCGGCATTCTCTCTTCCACCAGCGCCGCAGTGGCGGGCCAGTTCGTCATCGCCCCCTATACTTCGGGCGAACTCTTTGCCTTGCGGGTGCAAAATGGCCAGCAGGCCTGGAACGACGTGCTGTCCCATTCCGGCCAGGTCACCGCGCTCTCTGAACTCGACGATATCGCCGGCCGCCCGGTGATCGACCGCGACATGGTTTTTGCCATCAGCCATTCCGGCGTGATGGCGGCGATCGCGCTGGCGTCGGGCGACCGCGCCTGGACGCGCGATATCGGCGGCACGCAGACCCCCTGGGTGGCGGGCGATTATGTCTATGTCCTCACCGGCGACGAACAGGTGATGTGCCTCACCCGCAAGGAAGGCAAGGTCCGCTGGATCCATCAGCTTCCGGCCTTCACCGATCCGGACCGCAAGCGTCATCCCATCGATTGGGCAGGACCCATTCTGGTCTCCAACAAGCTCATTGTCGTGTCTTCGGATGGCTACGCCCAGGCGATCTCGCCCTATACTGGGGCCTTGATGGGCCGGGTCGAAATTCCCGGCGCCACCAGCATCGCGCCCGTGGTGGCGGATGATACGCTCTACATACTGACCAATGACGCCGAACTGGTGGCGCTGAAATAAAGGCGCGCCTCCCATGTCCTTCACCTTAGCCATTGTCGGCAGGCCCAATGTCGGCAAGTCGAGCCTCTTCAATCGCATCGCCGGGCGGCGTATCGCCATCGTGCATGACACGCCGGGCGTGACCCGCGACCGCCGGGTGGCGGATGCCGTGTTCGCGGGCATGGAACTGCGCCTGATCGACACCGCCGGCTTCGAAGACGCCGCGCCTGAAAGCCTCAGCGCGCGCATGACCGGCCAGACCCTGGCCGCCATCGCCGAGGCCGATGCCCTGCTGTTCGTGATCGATGCCCGCGCCGGGGTCACCACCGGCGATGAAATCATCGCCGCCAACCTGCACCGTTCCGGCAAGCCGGTGATCCTGGCCGCCAACAAATGCGAAGGACGCCTCATCGAGCCTTCGGCGCTGGCCGATGTCTTTGCTTTGGGCTTCGGCGAGCCTTTGAAAATCTCCGCCGAGCATGCGCTGGGCATGGACGAGCTCGCGGCGGCTCTGGAACCGCTGGCACCACAGGTGATCGTGCCGGACGAGGAAGAAGAGCCGTTCGAGACAGAAGACGCGCCCGAGGATACGGAATTCGAAGAAGATACGTTCGACTATCGCACCAAGCCGCTGCGCCTTGCTTTGGTGGGCCGGCCCAATGTCGGCAAATCCAGCCTTTTCAATCAGCTTCTGGGCGAAGACCGTTCCATCACAGGACCGGAAGCGGGCCTGACCCGCGATTCCATCGCCGCGCCCTGGCGGATCGAAGAGCGCGAGGTTCTGCTCCACGATACGGCGGGGCTGCGCAAGAAGGCGCGCGTCGCGGGCGAGACTTTGGAGGAAATGTCGGTCGGCTCGACCCTGGACGCCATCCGCTTCGCCGATTGCGTGATCGTGATGATCGACGCCACCCAGCCTTTCGAAAAACAGGACCTGGTAATCGCCGATTTGATCGCGCGCGAAGGCCGTGCCGTCGTCTTCGCCGTCAACAAATGGGACCTGAAACAGGACAAGAACGGCGCGATCTCCAAACTGCGCGAACAACTTGACCAGTCGCTGCCTCAGCTTGCGGGTGCGGCGCTGGTGGCGATCTCTTCGCGCACCGGTGAAGGTCTGAGCCGCCTGCCCGAAGCCATCATGGCGGCAGATCGCGCCTGGAACAGCCGCCAGACAACATCGGTGCTCAATCGTTTTCTGGAAAGCGCCCTCACCCGCCATGCCCCGCCGGCCATCAGAGGCCGCCGGGTGCGCATCCGCTACATGACCCAGACCAAGGCGCGTCCGCCCACTTTCACACTGTTCGGCAATCAGCTGGACGCCTTGCCCGAGGATTATCAGCGCTATCTGGTAAACGGGCTCAGGGAAAATTTCGATCTCAAGGGCACGCCGCTGCGCCTGGTAATGCGCAACACGAAAAATCCCTACGACCCGAAAAGGTAGCCGCTATCTCCGGAACTTGATCAACTCGCCGTGCTTGTCGTTGGCGGGCGACAGCGCATCCAGGATCATGGGTGTCAGCTCTTCCGGACGCGGCAAGGTGGCGGGATCCTCACCCGGCATCGCCTTGGCCCGCATGATGGTGCGTACCGGCCCGGGATCGAGCGCATTCACTTTCACGTTGGTGCCATTGCATTCGGCGGCATAGGTGAAGGTGATCATCTCCAGCGCCGCCTTGCTCATGGCATAGCCGCCCCAGAAGGCGGTGTTGCGGCGGGCTGCCGCCGAACTGACCATCAGCACCCGCCCGGCATCGGACTGCCGCAGCAAAGGATCGAAGGAGCGCAGAAGCCGCCAGTTGGCGGTGACGTTGATGTCCAGCAATTCCTGGAAAATCTTGGGGTCGAGATGGGTGAGCGGCGTCAGCACGCCCAATGTCCCGGCATTTCCGAAAAAGGCGTCCAGCTTCTTCCAGCGCTCGAAGATCGAGGCGCCCAGCCGGTCGATCGCCGCGAAATCCTTCAGATTGAGTGGCACCAAAGTGGCCGTACCCCCCGCTTTTTGAATGGCGTCGTCCGTTTCTTCCAGACCGCCCACGGTGCGGGCGACGCAGATCACATGCGCACCTTCGCGGCCCAGTGCGATGGCGGCGGCACGGCCGATGCCGCGTGAAGCGCCCGTGACGAGCGCAATCTTTCCGGTAAAGGCTTTGGTCATGGCGGCTCTGAAAATCTAGGCGACGTCGGCGAGCAGCGACAATTGGCGATCGCGGGCGCCGCCGGAAATGTCGGTGAGCTCGATAGGATATTCACCGGAGAAGCAGGCGTCGCAGAAGCCGGGTGCGCGGGAATCGCGCGCGGGCCGTTCCATCGCCCGGTACAATCCGTTCATGGAAATGAACGCCAGGCTGTCGGCGCCGATGAAACGGCGCATGCCCTCGACGTCCATGCGATGCGCCAAAAGATCGTCGGTGTTGGGTGTGTCCACGCCATAGAAGCAGGAATGGGTGGTGGGCGGACTGGCGACCCGAAAATGCACTTCGCTGGCGCCGGCGTCGCGCACCATCTCCACAATCTTCTTGGAGGTGGTGCCGCGCACGATGGAATCATCCACCAGAACGACCTTCTTGCCCTTGAGCATGGCGCGGTTGGGGTTGTGCTTCAGGCGCACGCCCAGATGGCGGATGCGGTCCGACGGCTCGATGAAGGTGCGGCCGACATAGTGATTGCGGATGATCCCCAGCTCGAAGGGAATGTTCGCCGCATTGGCGAAACCCAACGCCGCGGGCACGCCAGAGTCCGGCACCGGAATGATCATGTCGGCGTCAATGGGCGCTTCTTCGGCCAACACTTCACCGATGCGCTTGCGCGCGTCATAGACATTGCGGCCTTCCAGCGTGGAATCCGGTCGGGCGAAATAGATATATTCGAAGACGCAGAAGCGGTGCTGCTGCGGCTTGAACGGAAAATGACTTTCGATGCCGTCGCTGGTGATCACGATCATCTCGCCCGGCTTCACGTCGCGGACGAATTCGGCGCCAATAATGTCCAGGGCGCAGCTTTCCGAAGCGAGGATCGGCGCGCCTTCCAGCATGCCCAACACCAGCGGACGAACGCCGAAGGGATCGCGTACGCCAATCAATTTCTTGGATGTCAGCGCCACCAGGGAATACGCACCCTCGACCTGGCGTAGCGCATCGATCAACCGGTCGACGATCCGCACGCACGCGCTGCGGGCCGCCAGATGCACGATGGTTTCGGTGTCGGAGGTGGACTGGAAGATCGCGCCTTGGGCGACCAGTTCCGTGCGCAACGTGTGGGCGTTGGTGAGATTGCCGTTATGGGCGACCGCGATGCCACCCCCGGCAAGGTCCGCGAAGATCGGTTGAATGTTGCGGGCGTTGGAACCGCCGGCGGTGGAATAGCGCACATGGCCCACTGCATAGCGGCCCTTCAGATTCTTGGCGGCGTCGGATTTGCGGCCGAAGGCGTCGCCCACCAGGCCGACATGACGTTCGGCGATAAACTGGCCATTATCATAAGTGACGATGCCGGCTGCTTCCTGGCCGCGATGCTGAAGCGCATGCAGCCCCAATACGCTCAAGGCGCCGGCGTCGGCGTGACCAAAAATACCGAACACGCCGCATTCCTCATGCAACGTATCCGCATCGAAGATATGGTCTTCCTGGCCGGTCATGGCTTGCCGTTTCCGCCGTTCCCCGTGGCCCCGAGCAGGGTGTCTAGCGCGCGGCGATCCCTGGCGCCATAGGCTTTCTGGTCCGTCTTGGCCGCTGTGCTTTTATGTTGCACATGAGCCCCAGTTGCTGAGGTTTCGCTAACCTCGTTGGCCTCGGAATTCCGGCGGATCAACTCCCCCAATGCGTCACGATGCCCCTCGCCGCGATCCGGCGGCCGGGTCGCGAAATCCGCATAGGCGTGATCCGGGGCCAGGGACAGCAGCACTTCCGCGGAGGATTGGATCAGAGGCAGGCTGCGCGCCTCTTTCAAGGCGGCAGGATGTTCCTTGATGGGCACGAAATGGGTAAACGCGATGTAAGCCACCGCGACGATCACCAAACCCCGCACCACGCCGAAGGCAATGCCCAATCCACGGTCCAGCGGACCGATGGGCGAATGTTTCACGGTCTCGGAAAAACGGTGGCCGATGAACGACAGAGGAATGACTACCAACAGAAATATTCCGGCATAGGCCGCCAGGGACGCAATCCAGGGCGTGGAAATGACGTCTCGCATCAGCGGGATCAGCCAGGGGCCGAAATAAAGCGTGGCGAATGCCGCCGCCGCCCAGGCGAAAATGCCCAGCACTTCGGACATGAAGCCGCGCCAAGCCGCATAGGCGCAGGATACCACCACAGCCAGCAGCACCAGGACGTCAACGAATGTGATCGGCAGGACCATGATTCGAGTTTATCAGCTTTGGCGATTCGGATTGGCGGATTGTGGTGCAGCCGAAGCCAAAGCCCTAGCCCGCGGAAGGGATTTTTCCCGCCCGCGCCTGGGAAGGCCGGGGGGCAAAGACCAGCAAATCCGCAACATTGTTCATTTCAGTCAGTTTCAGGCCCGCGCCATCGACCTTGGTTCCCTTGGGAATGAAGGCCTGCTTGAAGCCCAATTTGGCGGCTTCCTTCAGCCGTGACTCCGCCTGCGGCACCGGCCGGATATCACCCGACAGGGAAATTTCGCCGAAGAAAACACTGTCCTTCGGCAAGGGCTGGCCGCCGACCGACGACACCAACGCCGCGGCCGCTGCCAGGTCACAGGCCGGCTCCGAAATTTTCAGGCCGCCCGCGATGTTGAGATAGACATCCGAGCCGCCGATCCCCACACCGGCGCGCGCGTCAAGCACGGCCAGGATCATCGCCAGCCGTCCCGTATCCCAACCCACCACCGCGCGGCGCGGCGTGCCGTAACCGGTCGGCGCAACCAGCGCCTGGATTTCGCAAAGCAGAGGCCGCGTGCCTTCCAGCCCCGCGAACACCGCCGTGCCCGGCGCGCTGGAATCCCGATCGCCCAGAAACAACGCGGACGGATTGGCGACTTCCGCCAGGCCCTTGCCCGTCATCTCGAACACCCCGATCTCGTCGGTGGGACCGAAGCGATTTTTCACCGCGCGCAGCACGCGGAAATGATGGCCGCGCTCGCCTTCGAAATAGAGCACCGCGTCCACCAGATGCTCGACCGCCTTGGGGCCCGCGATCTGACCGTCCTTGGTGACATGGCCGACCAGAATGAGCGCCGCACCAGAAGACTTGGCATAGCGCACCAGATCGAAACTGGCAGTACGGACTTGGGCGATGGTGCCGGGCGCCGCATCCAACGCCCCGGTCCACAAAGTCTGAATGGAGTCGATGGCGATGATGCCGGGAGGCTTTCCGCTTTCGAGGGTCGCAAGAATGTCCTCGACATTGGTTGCGGCACCCAGATTGAGCGGCACCTGTGAAAGCTCCATGCGTGCACCGCGCATACGCACCTGCGCCATCGCTTCTTCGCCGGAGATATAGACGGCATGGCCGCCCTTGCGGGCATATTCGCCCAGCGCCTGCAGGATGAGCGTGGACTTGCCGATGCCGGGATCGCCGCCCACCAGCAGGGCCGATCCGGGAACCAGGCCGCCGCCGCAGACGCGGTCGAATTCCGTCACGCCAGTGATCCGCCGGGGCGGCGGTGCATCCTCGGTCTTCAGATCTTCCAGGGCAAAACGGCGGCCCTTGACCCGGCGCGTGGCGCTGGCGCCGATGGGCGGCGGCGCCCCCTCCTCCGTGATCGTGTTCCAGCCGTTACAGGCTTCGCATTTCCCCGACCATTTGGGGGCCGTCGCGCCGCAGCTTTGGCAGACAAAAGAGGAAGAGGATTTGGCCATGAATCAAGTCTAACACGGGGGTCAAGGCAGCCGGAAAGACCGTAATTTCCGGATTGCCGCTTGCTTGTGCTCGCGGCGTTCGGTGCTCAAATCGGTCCACTGGACCGATTTGTCCGGCTACGCCGGTCGCACCTCACCCTCTTATCGCCATCTTGATCGGGCCTTCCGCTCGGCCATGGATGAACTGGTCGACATAGGGATTGCCGCTGCGGTCGATTTCGGCGGTGGGACCCTGCCAGACGATCTTGCCCTGATAGAGCATGGCGATGCGGTCGGAGATTTTCCGCGCGCTGGTCATGTCATGGGTGATGGACAGCGCGGTGGCGCCCACATCCTTCACCGTGGAAATGATCAGGTCGTTGATGATGTCGGCCATGATGGGATCGAGGCCCGTCGTCGGCTCATCGAAGAAGATGATTTCCGGATCCGCGGCGATGGCGCGGGCCAGACCGACGCGCTTCTGCATGCCGCCCGACAATTCCGCGGGGCTGAGATAGGCGACATCGCTTTCAAGTCCCACCTTGGCCAGTTTTTCGATGGCGATGTCCTTGGCTTTCGCCCGCCCCACGCCATGGCCCTGGATCAGGCCGAATGCAACATTCTCCCAGACCGGCAGGCTGTCGAACAACGCCCCGCCCTGGAACAGCATGCCGAATTTCTTCATCAGGGGATCGCGCGCCGCACCCTTCAGCCGCGTCACGTCCTGGCCGTCGATGCGGATGGTGCCCTCGTCCGGCGTGAGAATGCCGAGGATGGATTTGATGGTGACGGATTTGCCGGTGCCCGAGCCGCCGATGATCACGGTCGAAGACTGTTTCTCGACAGCGAGATCGACGCCGTCCAGCACCACTTTGGCCCCGAAGCGCTTCTTGACACCTATGAGTTCTATTTTCGCGGTCATGTGTGGAACAGGATCGCGGTGAGGACGAAGTCGGCGGCCAGAATCAGAATGCTGGACGCGACCACGGCATTGGTGGTGGCCGCGCCCACGCCCTGCGCACCGCCTTTGGAGTAGAAGCCGTTGTAGCAACCCATGATGGCGATGATGAAACCGAACACCGCCGCCTTGATCAGGCCCGAAGTGATGTCATCCGTCTTGGCGAAATCCACCGTGTTCTTCAGATAGATCGAGCCGGTAAAGCCCAGATTGTAGGTCGAAACCAGATAGCCGCCCAGGACGCCGATGGAGTCGCCCACCGCCGTCAGGATCGGCAGCGAGATCACCGCCGCCAGCAGCCGCGGCACCACCAGATACTTGATCGGATTGGTGGCGAGCGTGGTAAGCGCGTCGATCTGCTCGGTCACTTTCATCGTGCCGAGCTCGGCCGCGATGGCGGCGGCGACACGGCCCGCGACCATCAGGCCCGCGATCACCGGTCCCAATTCGCGGGTGATGCCCAGGACCACGATCTGCGGCACGATGGCTTCGGCGCCATAGCGGTTGCCGCCGAGATAAATCTGCAGCGCCAGCACCGCGCCGGTGGAAAGTGCCGTCAGACCCACTACGGGGAGAGAGAAGTAACCGATCCGCATGATCTGCTGCGCCAGCAGACGGCCATAAAACGGCGCGCTGAAAATGGCGGCAAGCGTCTGTCCCGTGAACCGGGTCACCCGGCCGATCTGCGCCAGCAAGGTGAGAACGGCGCGCCCGATGATAGCAAAGAAATTCATGACGCCGCATCCGTGTAATGACGCGGCACCCGAAGGCCGGTGAGAACTTCATAGGCGTTGGTGCCCGCCAGCGCTGCGACCTCTTCCAACGTCACATGATCGCCCAGCAGTTCCACCGAATCTCCGACCTTGACGCCAACCAGTTCGCTGACATCCACGCCGATCATGTCCATCGAGACACGCCCCACGAAGGGCGCCCGCCGGCCCGCCGCGAACACGACGCCTTTGTTGGACAATGTGCGCGGGATACCGGCGGCATAGCCGGGCGCCACAGTGGCAATCATGGTGGGCCTTTTGGCGCGAAAGGTCGCTGCGTAGCCAACGCTTTGGCCTGAGTCAATTCGGCGCAGCTGCAGCACCCGCCCGGTCAGGATCGCCACGGTTTTCATGGATTTTCCGCCCTCCTGCGGGGCGCCTCCGAACAGCCCGATCCCGGGCCGCACCAGATCGAACCAGTAGGGCTTGCCCAGAAAGGCACCGCCCGACGCGGCCAAACTGGCAGGCGCCGGGGGTAGCATGGCCAGAGCGGTGCGGAAGCGCGCCAGCTGCTGGTCGTTCATCGCGCTGTTGGGTTCGTCGCCTGAGGCCAGATGGCTCATCAGCAGCACCAGATTGATATTCTTCAGCCGCGTCTTCCATTCGCCGGCAAGGAGTGACAATTCCTCGCCCGGCAGTCCCAACCGGTTCATGCCGGTATCGACATGAATGGCCGCATCCAGGCTGCGCCTTGCAGTGCCCGCGGCCGCATTCCATGCCGCAACTTCTCCCAGCGAGTTCAACACCGGCGTCAGCTGATGGGCGATCAGAGCCGGCACCGCATCGGGCGGCGCGCCGTCCAGCAGGAAGATGCGCGTGGCGCGATCCTTCAATATGCGGCGGAGCGCGATCGCTTCTTCCAGCCGTGCCACGAAGAAAGTATCGCAGCCGGCGCTTACCAGGGCGGGAGCGACGAAATCCGCGCCCAGGCCATAGGCGTCGGCCTTGATCATACCCGCGACGGCGGCCGGACCAGCCAGCCTTTGGAAGCTCCGAAAATTTTCCGCGACGGCCCCCAGCCGAACGGTCAGGCGGCAGGCTTCGAAATCACTGTCCCTCATGGGCGGACAATGGCCCGGGGATACCGCTCCCGTCTAGTTGGTCGGGATGCCGATCCCCACCATCGGGGTGTTCTGGACACAGGGCACATTCAACATGATGTTGCAGGCTGGTGTGGTCTGCATCTGATGGCGCATGGCGTCGGCACCGGAGATCTTGGGCACGACCGGCGGCGCATAGGGCGACACCGGATTGGCCGCCTGCAGCACGATGGTGCCATCCGGCATCTTGCGCGCAATCCAGGGCTCGCGCTTGCAGCGAGCCCGCTCGGCCTGGGTGAGATTCTCATAATTCTCGGCGCCGCAAGACAAGGCTTCGCCGATCGCTTTCAGGATATCGGCTGGGGTCTGGGGCATCGCCAGATCAGGGTTGGGTGGCGGAATCACAATCACCGGCGCCGTGGTGATTTTCGGCTCGTTGGCATGGGGCACCGTTGGCTGGATCATTTGGATCGGCGGCGCCGCCCCTCTCGGCAGCCGTGTCAGATCCAGGATGATTTCATGCTGCTTGCGTATGGTCACATGCTCGCGCTGATACTGGTCCAAGATAAAGGCGGACAGCAGCAGGACATGAACCAGAGCCACCAATGTCCAGGTGGCGGCACGGCGGATCAGCACCCGCCGCTCTTCCTCGTTCGGCAGGCGTGACGGCCGATTCCCGTAAAAGGCCATTGCGTGATCGGTCAAAAGCAAATCTCTCGTGGCTTGCCGCCGGAACTCGTCAGCCTACAGCATATCGCCCGGTGCCGCGTCAGGCCAATTTCATTGGGATTTCACAAATTGCAACCCGCGTTGCATAAACATGTATGGACATTTACCTCATCAATCTGGCGCGGCGCCCTGACCGGCGCACGGCCATGGAATTGCAGGCTCAAAAGCTGGGCCTGACCCTGACGCGGCTGGATGCGCGGGATGCCCGGGATACGGATATGGGAACCGTGGACCGATGGTTTCAGCCCGGCGGCCCTTTGGGGGAAATTCCGCGCGGCGATAAATGCTGTTCCCTCTCCCACCGAGATGCCTGGCAAAGGCTGGTTGATAGCGCCGCCGATTATGCCGCCGTGTTGGAAGACGATGTGGTGTTGAAAGACCAGGCGCGGTTTGTCCTGGGCGATGCGAACTGGATTCCCAAAGGCATCGACCTTCTCAAGCTGGAACATTATGGCCCGGCCGGACAAAGCGTTCTGCTGTCGGATTTCGCGGATGTCGGCCATGGCTTGCGCATAGCCCGCATGCATTCCCGTCACACCGGGGCGGCCGCTTACATCCTTTCGCGTCGGGCAGCGGAATTATTACTGGCGATTCCGCGGTTCGACCTGCCGGTGGATCACCTGCTCTTCAATCCCAACAATTCAAAGGTCTTCGCCCGGCTTCAGCCCTGGCAGTTGCTGCCCACGGTGGCACGCCAACAGGATTTCATCGGTGACAAATCCGACATCGAGGACTGGCGGGTGGGATTGCGAAAACTCGATCTCACTTACGCCAGGCGCGAACTGGTCCGCTTCGGCTATGATTTGAAGTTGCTGCCGGGCCAAATAGCATTGCTAGCCAGCGGCCGCGCCCGCTTCATCAATGTGGGAAAAGATTAGCGCGCCGCGAACGAATCTTCGGCCTTGTTGCTGAAGCGGGTGAAATTGCCTTCGAAAACCAGCTCGATGGAACGCGTCTGGCCGTGACGGTGCTTTTCGATCAGCACTTCGGCCCGGTTGGTGGCCCGGTCCAGCTTGTCCATCCATTTGGCGTGCTCGGCGGAGCCCGCTTCCGGCTCACGCGATTTCAAATAATATTCCTCGCGATAGACGAACATCACCACGTCCGCGTCCTGCTCGATCGAACCGGATTCACGCAAGTCGGACAGAACCGGCCGCTTGTCGTCGCGGGCATCGACGCCGCGTGACAGCTGCGACAAGGCCAGGATCGGAATATTCAGTTCCTTGGCTAGAGCCTTGAGCCCCTTGGTGACTTCCGTGATTTCCTGGACACGGTTTTCCGCCCGGCGGGACGGTTCGACCAGCTGCAGATAGTCGATAATGATCAGCCCGATCTTTTTTTCCCGCTTCAGGCGGCGGGCGCGGGCCGCGATCTGGGCGATGGAAATGCCGCCGGTATCGTCAATGTAAAGCGGCAGGCTGGAAAGATCCTGCATGGCGAGAACGAATTTCTCCCACTCATTTTCCGCAAAGCGGCCATTGCGGATTTTCCAGCCTTCGATCTCGGTCTGTTCGGAGAGAATACGCGCCGAGAGCTGCTGCGCCGCCATTTCCAGGGAGAAGAACAGCACCGGCGCACCGCTGGGATATTCAGCACCGGCTTCCATGTCCCGCACATAGGCGCGAGCCGTGTTGAAGGCCATGTTGGTGCCCAGCGCCGTCTTGCCCATGCCGGGACGGCCCGCCAGGATCAGAAGATCGGATGGCTGAAGTCCGCCCAATACCATGTCGATTTCCGTGAAGCCCGAGGTGATGCCGGAAATGCGCCCGCCACGGGCCTGCGCTTTTTCCGCCGACTCGACGGTCCGCCGCAGCGCTTCATGGAAATCGAGCGGGCCTTCGCCATATTTGCTGGTCTCGCTGACAGCATAGAGCGCCTTTTCCGCTTCCTGGATCTGGGCCTGCGGGCCCTTTTCGGTGGGCGCTTCATAAGCCGTATTGACGATGTCCTCGCCGATGCGGATCAGGCTGCGGCGCACCGCCAGGTCATGCAGAATGCGGGCGAAATCGCGCACATTGGGCATGGTGGGCGCGGCCTGCGCCAGGCCGGCCAGATAGGCCGTGCCGCCCACTTCGATCAGGCCGGGATCGGCCTTCATGGCGGCATGCAGGGTCAAAGGCGTGAGCACGAAACTGCCGCGCTCAACGGCAATGCTCATGGTCTCGAAGATGCGCGCATGGAGCGGGTCGTAAAAATGCTCGGGCTTGAGCAGCGATGCGACGCGCTCCAACGCCTGATTGTCCACCAGAATGGCGCCGAGCAGAGCCTGCTCGACTTCGACATCATAGGGGACGTGGCGGTAAGCTTCGTGTTCCATCGGCGCTCAAGCTTGAAGGATTTGCAATCAACCGGGCGCGGGCAAGGCGGGCAAGCGCGATCTCAACTAGCGCACAGCTTCAAAAACCCTGGCACCATCATTATCTATCCCTAGTAGCGCGCGAACAATGGAAATCACAATCTGGACAGGCGAATTGCCTGGGGTTTAGGCTCTGACATGGCACATACGAAACTCTCGGATCGGCAGTTCGCGCAGATCGCCCGCGCCCTGGCGGAACCGCGCCGCTACCAGATCCTCAAGCAGATCGGTGCATCCGGCACACCCACGGCCTGTTCGGCGATCCGCGACGCACACAAGGTCAGCGCCGCCACCCTCTCCCATCACATCAAGGAACTGGAAAATGCCGGGCTGGTGGAGATCACCCGCGACGGCAAATCCATGAACCTCGCCGTGCAGCGCGACCTTTTGGACGCGTATGTGGCGCGGCTGTCGAAAATCTGAGTCTCAAGAAGAGCTCGTGACGCCCTTGTGATTTTCACTTCGACGATTATCTAACTGTCGAAGTTATTCGCAATCGAGGGAAATCATGAGCAAACTCAAGGGAAAAGTCGCGGTGGTGACCGGTGCCTCCAAAGGCATCGGGGCCGGCATTGCCCGGGCATTGGCGGCGGAAGGCGCCGCGGTGGCCGTCAATTATGCGTCGTCGCGCGCCGGGGCAGACAAGGTGGTGGCGGACATCGAAAAGGCGGGCGGCAAGGCGGTCGCGATTCAGGGCGACATGTCCAAGTCCGACGACGTCGTGCGGTTATTCGCAGAAACCAAGCAGGCTTTTGGCAATCCCAATGTCCTGGTCAACAATGCCGGCGTCTTCCAGTTCGACCCGCTGGAAAATGTGAACCCGGATGAATTCCACCGTCAGTTCAACACCAATGTATTGGGCCCGATCCTCGCAGCCAGAGAAGCGGCGATCTATTTCGGCAGCGAAGGCGGCAGCATCATCAATGTCAGCTCGATCGTCAGCACCCGCGCCTTTCCGCAATCGGTGGTCTATTCGGCCACCAAGGGCGCGCTGGATTCCGTGACGCGCGTACTGGCCGCAGAGCTGGGGCCGAAAAATATCCGAGTCAACACACTGGCACCGGGCATGATAGAGACCGAGGGCACGCATACCGCCGGCTTCATCGGCAGCGATTTCGAGACCCATGCCAAGGCCAGCACCCCGCTGGGCCGGATCGGCCAGCCCGACGACATCGCGAAGATCGCGGTGTTCCTTGCATCCGACGAGTCAGGCTGGGTCAGCGGCGAGCGGATCGAAGGCGCCGGCGGCCACCCGTAATCATTCGGCCGCGATGCCGGCGACGCGCAGGATATCGGGAGACTCCTGCGCGCGCCGGTGTCGCAACGCCCCAACCAACTCAAAATCACGGGCATAAATCTGTTCGATCCGGCGACGCTGCCGTGCCGACAATTGCAGGGGATTGCGCACCGACGGGTTAAGCCAGAGCAACTTGTCCACGCCGTGCGCTTTCAGAAATCCGGACAACACCGCATTATCCTGGCCATAGAGGAACAGGCGTTTCACCAGCGGCTCACCCGTTTCTAGATCGCAGACGAACCAACTTTGCGGCCGCATCACGAAATCCAGCGACAGGTCGTCGCGATCCTCGATAAAGGCGAGATAGTCGTCGACGCTGCGCACCCGCGCGGTCTGGCGCACAAAGACGTCGCTGAGACGGCAGCTCTCGGTTCCGCCGCTGCGCACAAAGGCGTATGCCGAAGCGAAACGGTCGAAAGGATCACGCAGGACGGCGAAAGAATCTGCCTGGGCCCAGAAATCTGGCGCCACGGTTTTGTAATACCGAATGCTGTGATGGCGGGTGCAGCGCGGACCGTACAGGGCCTGGGCGATCGATGTTCCCGCGACACGGGGCACATGCACGAAGATCAGATTGCGCCGGCGGATCGCCTCGTCTATCCGCCAATGAAAAACGCGCATGGCGCGCGGCATCAATCCGCAGAATTTGTCGTAGACGTCTTCCTCATAGAAGGCCCCGAACAGGGCGCGGTGGATGGTCTTGGGATCGGGGAAGCTCGGCCGGAACACATTCTGGAAAGATTTCATCATTCCCGCTCAAGACATTGCCGCGGTGGAAAGGCTAGGGATCGCGTTGCGCCGCTTCTTCGCGGAACATTGCGAAATTGTCGTAAAAGTTGCCAATACGACCCTGGTGCACAAGCTGGACAAAAATGGGGCGCTTTTTAATGTCGGCGGCGGCAACAAATTCGCAATGTCGCCGGTGGATGTTTGCAGCAGCTTGTTTCCGCCATCTCGCGACAAGTAAACTTTTATGTACGCATCGTACTTTTCTGCATGAAACTCGGACCGGCACATCCCAGGCAATTGGTAAAAGAGAATTCATGACCACACATGTTCTCGATCGCCCGGTCTGGAATGCCTTGATGACGCGCCAGTCGCATCTGGCGCTGGGAGATCCACGCACCGCGTTGCGCTATCCGGCCGATATCGAGCCATTCGGGGCGACGCCCGCCAACACAGCGGAGCAATTGCTGGCGCTGGGCGAGATGACACCCAGGAATGGCGGTATCGCACTGGTCGAAGTCCATAGCATCGCTCCGCCGCCGGGATTGGTCGCGATGATCGAGCAACCGGTCCGACAGATGGTCGCGGATCGCATCCCTGCTCCCGAAAATATGGCCGGGATAATTGCGCTTAGTGACGCCGATGCGGCCGAGATGCTAGCCCTGGCGGAAATGACCCAGCCAGGCCCCTTTCATGCCCGTACCCATGAGCTGGGAGATTTCGTGGGCGTGCGCGAAAACGGAAAGCTGATCGCGATGGCGGGTGAGCGGATGCGCGTTCCCGGCTTCACGGAGATCAGCGCGGTCTGCACCCATCCCGATGCCCGTGGCCGGGGGCTTGCCGCCCAGTTGATGCGCGTCGTCGCCGCCAAGATCGTGGCGAGAGGCGAGCAACTGTTCCTGCATGTCTATCCACACAACACGGGAGCGATTTCAGTCTATGAGAAACTGGGCTTTCGGCATCGCGCGGATGTCCGGCTGACCGTTCTGCGCCATCATCAACCCGGCGAGACCTAGAACGCCGTCTCGATAAACGCCGGCAGCGCTTCGGCACGCGCGGAATGCGCGGCAAGATGCGGAAAGGCCGCGGCCGTCACGATCTCGGGGACGTAATGCTGCATGAATCGCCATCCCACGGCGACGGTGATGTCCGCCTGCATCAACCGGTCGCCGCCGAACCAGCTCGATTGCGGCGCCATGGCCTTTTCAAGCGCTCCATGGGCCCCCAGCAACTGGGTCTGAACGCGGTCGAGCCAGGGCTGGTGCCACTTTTCCGGCGGGCGCTGATTGTGCTCATAGATGATCTGCACCGCTTTTTCGCAGGCCGCCAGCTGCAGGCCGATCACATGCAACGCTTCAAGGTGCTCGCGCGGACCGGACGGCATCAGACTGCGCCGTTGCCCCGCGATCCGCTCCGCATGCTCGAGGATCAGACTGGAATCCATCAGCACCACGCCATCATCGGTGACCAGGCTCGGCGCCTTGACGACCGGATTGATCGCCTGGAATTCGTCGAAGGCGCGAAACACGGAAATCTGGTCGTGGGTGAAATCGATCCCCATCAGCTTAAGCGAAACCGCCACCCGCCGCACATAAGGCGAATCCAGCATGCCGATCAGACGCATCGCAACCCCCTTTTCGGTGCGATCCTCCGCGAGCATGGCCGCTTTGACAAGCGCAGGCCTGCCATGCGCGGAAGGGATTAGAGCGCGGCGATGATCGCCTGGGCGGCGGCCGGATTGCGTGCCTTGGCGCCGGAGATCACGAACAGAAATACATCGCGCGGTTTTTTTGCCGCCGCCTTGGCCAGCAGCGGAAGATCCTTGGGCGCATTGCCTTGCGACCAGTCCTTCGCCCGGCCCGCCCATTTGGCGATCACCGCTTTGGAATAGCCCAGCTTTTCCTTTTCCTGCGTTCCCATAATCCGGGCATAGACGAAATCGGCGGTGACATCGGCGATCATGGGAAATTCGCTGTCGCCCGAAGTGATGATCGCGACCTTGTGCTTGGCACACAGAGCCACGAATTCCGTACAGGCGAAGCTGGGATGCCGGACTTCCACCGCATGGCGCAATGCCGTTCCGTCATGCTTTGCGGGCAAGAGCGACAGGAAAGCGGTGAAATCCTCCGTGTCGAATTTCTTGGTCGCCATGAATTGCCAGTTGATGGGCCCCAGCTTTTTCTTCAACCGGGTAATGCCGCTTTCGACAAAGCGCCCAATCGAATCCCCCGCTTCGGCCAGCACGCGCCGGTTGGTGGCAAAACGCGGTCCCTTCAAGGCAAAGACAAAACCGTCCGGCGTTTCGTCATGCCAGCGGGCAAAGCTTTCCGGTTTTTGCGAACCATAATAAGTACCGTTGACCTCGATGGCGGTCAGCTGGCGGCTGGCGTATTCCAGCTCTTTCTTCTGGCTGAGACCCTTGGGATAGAAATTGTCCCGCCATTCCTCGAAGACCCAGCCCCCGACCCCGACATAAACCGACATCTTTGTATCCTCGTTGCGGCGCGATCCGATCAAGCCGATCCGCGCATGGCTGACCGGCGGATATATTAGTGGCTTTCCCACCGCTTCCCGGCAAGCTCGGCGTTCAAGGAGAGCGTAATGACAGATCCCAGTTTTGGCGTGAACCGGCCCGGCCTGACGCACGCACTGGATCTGCTGGAGAAAAGCGAATTTCCGGTCCCGGCCGCCTTGCCCGTCAATCTCGCAGAAAGCGGCATCGGTGAGATGGCGGCCATGGATCTGCTGGCGCCGCTGGTGTTCGATGGCGCCACCCGGCTCGACCTGCCACATGCCTTCGCACATATGGATCCGCCCACGCCCTGGGTGAGTTGGGCCACGACATTGTGGAACGCGCGGCTCAATCAGAATCTTCTTCATCCGGCCAGCGCCCCCTTCGGCCGCGCTGCCGAGCACCAAGCGGTGGCCTGGCTGGCGCCCTATTTCGGCATGGGCGGCGGCCACATGACACCCGGTTCCACCCTCGCCAATCTCACCGCACTCTGGGCAGCGCGGGATATCACCGGCGCGCGCCGCATCGTTGCTTCCGAAGCAGCCCATCTCAGCATCGCCAAGTCGGCAAAAATACTGGGGCTGAAATTCGAGACCGTGCCCACCGACGAAGCCCAGCGAATGGACGCGAGGCAACTACCCGACAACTTGTCCGACGCCATCCTGGTTCTGACCGCAGGCACCACCAGTGCGGGCGCGATCGATCCGCTGTCCGTGTGCGGACGCGCCGCCTGGACGCATGTCGATGCGGCCTGGGCCGGACCACTGGTCTTTTCCAAAACCCACGCGGCGCGCCTAAACGGTTTGGAGCTTGCCGATTCTGTTGCCGTGTCGGCACACAAATGGTTGTTCCAGCCGAAGGAGTCGGCGCTGGTTTTCTTTCGCGACCAGAAACGCGCGCATGACACCATTAGCATTGGCAGCAATTATCTCGCGGCACCCAATATCGGCGTGCTGGGATCGCATGGCGCCGTGGCGATCCCGCTGCTCGCCACCCTGCTTGCCTGGGGCCGTGCGGGATTGGCAGACCGCATCGATCTCTGCATGGCCGCCGCTGCAACATTGGCGGACGGCCTGGCCAGCAATCCCCGATGGCTGGTCTTCGCAGAGCCGGAAACAGGCGTGGTTCTGTTTCGCCCGACGATCGGAAACTGCGAAGATGCATTTGCGCGATTGCCGCCTGGCCTCGCTTCCACCACGCGGATCGGCAGCGAGACCTGGTTGCGCTGTGTCGCCGCCAATCCCAATGTCGATATCGCCGCCGTACTGGATGCGATCCTGAAGGTCGCTTAGCGGCCCGCCACATCCACAGGCTTGGGCTCGTCCGGGCTCAGCCAGCGATAGACGAAACCCGCCAGCGCCGCACCGACGATCGGCGCGACCCAGAACAGCCAAAGCTGGTCCAATGCCCAGCCGCCCGCGAACAGGGCGGGCGCGGTGGAGCGCGCCGGATTGACGGATGTGTTGGTGACGGGGATCGAGATCAAATGAATCAGGGTGAGGCAAAGGCCGATGGAGATGGGCGCAAAGCCTGCCGGTGCGCGGCCATGGGTGGAGCCCAGGATCACGAACAGGAACGCAAAAGTCATCACCACTTCGCAGACCAGCGCGGCGATCACCCCATAGCCACCCGGCGAATGTTCGCCATAGCCGTTGCTGGCGAAACCCGCATGAACGTCAAAGCCCGCATGACCGCTGGCAATCAGATACAAAATGGCAGCACCCGCGATGCCGCCCGCGACCTGGGCCACGATGTAGCCAGGAAGATCGCTCGCCGGAAACCGTCCGCCGGCCCAAAGTCCCACCGACACGGCCGGGTTGAGATGGCAACCGGAAACGTGACCGATGGCGAAAGCCATGGTCAGCACCGTCAAGCCGAACGCCAGCGATACGCCGACAAAACCAATCCCCAGGGCCGGAAATGCCGCGGCCAGAACCGCCGCACCGCAACCACCCAGCACAAGCCATGCCGTGCCGATAAACTCAGCCGCCAGTTTGCGCATCATGTGTCAGCCCCCTGCTTGAACCGTGCAAGCCTACGCCTACAACCCTGCCGGGCGCTAGCGTGTCAGCAATTTTTCGTATTGATCGGGGCGGAAACCAGCGGTGATTTTTCCGGTCTTTTCCAGGACAGGCCGCTTGATCATCGAAGGCTGGGCCAGCATCAAGGCGATGGCTTTCCTTTCCGTCAGCCCTTCCTTCTCGGCATCCGGCAATTTGCGGAAGGTGGTGCCGGCGCGGTTCAACAACGCTTCCCAACCCAGTTGCGAGACCCAATTCTCCAGACGTCCTTTATCGATACCGGCGATTTTATAATCGTGAAACGCATAAGCGACGCCATGGGCATCCAGCCACCCGCGCGCCTTCTTCATCGTGTCGCAATTCTTGATTCCATAAAGGACAATCATGGCTCGCTCTCGTCGGTTTCGGTGGCGCGGCCCATTTCTATCAACGCTGCCAATGTCTTGCGCGTCTGTGCGACATGACCCGCGCCCACCCGGGTCTGCAATTGCGCATCGATGCGCGCACGGGCCATGCCCTGCACCGACGCCGCAAGGCGGCCTCGCTCGGTGAGCGTGACGTTCAGCTTGCGGCGGTCGTCCGCGGCCACGGCGCGCTCCAGATAACCGCGCAATACCAATGTATCGACAAGTTGCCCCGCCGCCTGTTTGGAAACACCCAACTCCCGCGCCAACTGTCCCACGGGAACTCCACCCGCCCCCAGCGCAAGACCGCCGATAATATAAAGCCCATTCTTGGGAACATCGTCGCAGCCGGCATCGGCCAGGGCACGGTGCATTGCCGCGCCATAAACGGTGCGGGCATGGCGCAGAAGCGCCGGCATCACCATCGTTTCATACCAGGGCTTTGCGGTCGCCATGACGCTCCCCGACGATTGCAGGAAGATGATATGGCAAACGGACATGATAGTCAATCATATTGACTATCAAAAATACATACCATCCGACCCCGGCCCGGCTAGTTGCCCAGATTGATCACTGCGCGCCGGTTTTGCGGTTCCCGCTCATCGGGCCCAGTCCGCACCAGTGGCTGCGAGAAGCTGCGGCCTGCCGTGAAGATGTCGTCGGCCGATATTCCCAACGACACCATCTGCTCCTTCACGACAATTGCACGGCGTTCCGAGAGCTTCTGGTTGTAACGATTGCCGCCCATCGTGTCGGCATGGCCGTTGATCATGATGTGGACGAAATTGTTCTGCCTGGCGCTTCGTACCGCATCCGCAACCGTCACGCGCGCGGCATCATTTAAGTCCGATTTGTCGAAATCGAAAAAGACCACGAAGGTTTTCACCGGCGGAGGCGGTGGTGCGGGCGGAGGGGCCGACGGTGAAAGAGGCGGCGGCGGGGCTGGTGGAGATGCCGCCGCCTCTTCCGCGAATGGGTACCAGCGAACGCCAACCATGACGGTCTGGTCTTCCCCATTCGCAAACCGCACCGGCGCGAACTGCGAGACCGCGCGGGTCGTGCCGGTGTTCATGTAACGATACTCAAGACTGATCTCGACATTGTGGAAAAGCGCATAGGAAATGCCGGCCATGCCTTGCCAAACGAAGTCGGTGCCGCTGCCGCCAAGATAGAGCGAATTGTTCGAAAGACTGCGGACATTGTGCGAAACGCGCGCCGCGCCCAGGCCGAACCCGCCTGTCAGCATCCAGCGATCCGTCAGCTGATAGTCATACGCCACATTGCCCAGCAACGCCGCCATGGTGGTGCCGCCGCCATAGCCGGCCAGACGGACATCGTTGGTGACCCAGTTGGGCTCCAGCTCCGCGCGCCAGCCTTCCCACTTATATCCCAGCGAGCCGGAGAAACGGGCGTTGCTTTGATAGTCGAAGCTGTTGTCCGGGATGTTGAGAAAATCGGCTTTGCCGGACATCGAGCTCCAACCGACGCCCGCTCCAACATACCAACCTTGCGGCGCCGCAACTGCGGGTGATGCGAATGCCAGCACCGCGGTGCTCGCCATCAAAAGCCGTTTCATCGGCCACCACTCCCGCAAGTGACGCAGCACAGCGCCCTTCATCGCGATGACCTTGGCAAAGGCTGAACCGCAATTCGACGCGAGTTTCTTGGGGATTTGTGCCGATTGTGGAGTTTTGTAATCAGCGTTTAGCGAATAGTAACGCTTCCGGCGCTACAACCTGTACGAGTATTTTGAAGAGTAAACACCCGCTAAACGTGCGTGCGCTTGGGGAAATTGGGTTGATGGGCCTGGCATTTTCACATTCACCGTTGGATCGGCCGGCCGTTATCTTGCCGATCGCACTGTTGTTGCTGGCCGCGGCGGGCGGTGTGATGTGGAGCAATCTGATCGCGCGTGAAGAGGCGTTGTCGGCGCGGGCGCCCATGCCACCCGTCGCTGCCGTCACAACTGCAATGCTGGTGAGTGCTTCCGATATCCCGCGGGGCCGGATCCTGAATTCGCAGGATGTCACGCTTCGGCTGGCCGCTCCCATAAAAATTCCTGCCACCGCTCTGCGTCGCACCGAAGACGCGCAGGGACACATGGCACTGTCGCCGATCACAGCCGGCACTCCGATCCTGAACAACCAGGTCAGCACGGAAGCCGTCACCGGTCTTTCGGCGCGCATACCGCAATTCTATCGCGCCTATTCCGTTCCGGTTTCCGAAGCCGATATCGCGGGAGGCTTTGTCCAGGTCGGCGATCACGTCGATCTGTATGTGACCTTGCCCAGCGCCCTGTTTGCGGAAACCCAGAGTCAGAAGGCCGACGATCGCAGCAAGGCCACTTTGCTCCTGCAGACCGTCCAGGTGCTGGCGGTCGGCGCCAAGCTGAAGAACGACGGCACGCCCGCGCCGGGCGCTCGCACCGTGACCCTGGCGCTGTCGGCCGAGGATCTCGCCAAGGTCGCGCTGGCGGCGCGGCTTGGTACGATCACCTTCGCCATTCGCAACCCGGTGGATGATGCGGCGCAACCGGCATCACGCGCCGATCTGTCCAGTCTGCTGGGCGCGCATCCCGCATCTGCGGTTGGAGCGGATCGCAGCCAGAGCGGTGCGCAGATTCAAAAATCCCCGGCCGGCATTCCATTCTATGCCGGCCGCGAGCGCACCACGCTCTACCTGCCCTGAGGCGCGCCATGAAGATCCATCACAGAGCGGCGTTCCTGGGCTTGTTGGCGATACTGGCTGCACACCCCGCACGGGCCGCAGACGTGGCCGTGCCGGTGGGCGGCCAGCAGGTCGTCCGCATCGATGGCGAGATTGCCCGCATCGCGGTGGGCGACCCGGCGATCGCCGATGTGAAACTTGTGTCGGCCCGCGAATTGCGTGTGCTGGGCACCAAACCCGGCACCACCGATCTTCTGGTATGGCGCCGCGGACAGACCCAGTCCACCGATTACCATCTTGCCGTGGGCGCTGACGTCGCGGGCCTCAAGGCCGCCTTCGCTGCCGACCCGGATCTCGCCAACATCACCGTCAACGACACCGGCAAGAGCGTTGTGTTAAGTGGCCGCATACCGTCCGCAGCCGCGCATGACCGCGCATTGACACTAGCGCATGCCGAGTTGGGCAAGGACATCGCCGACATTACCAGCATCGGCCAGACCCAGATGGTGGCGGTTGAGGTGCGCTTTGCCGCCGTCTCTTCCAACGCGCTGCAGGCCCTGGGCATCAACTTGCAAAGGCTAGGAAACAGCGGCTTTCAATTTTCGTCCAACACCCCGAACACGGTCAACAGCTTCTCCTTCCTGCAAGGCAATCTGTCGGTGACCGGCAGCTTGCCACTCAGCCAGGCTTTCAATCTTTTGATGGCTTGGCCGGGTTCTGATTTCATGGGCGTGGTCAGCGCGCTCAACAGCGCCAACCTGGCGCAGGTATTGGCCAAGCCGACGCTCCTGGTACGCAGCGGCGAGAATGCGGACTTCATGGCGGGTGGCCAAATTCCCATCCCCGTGCCGCAGGCCGGCGCGATCTCGAACGCCGTCACCATCGAATACAAGAAATTCGGCGTGCAGCTGCATCTGAAAGCGACGGTGCTGGACGACAAGCGCATCGTCATCAATGTCAATCCAGAAGTCAGTGAACTCGATCAGACCAACTCCGTGCAGATCCAGGGCTATATCATTCCCGCGATCAAGACCCGTTCGACCAACACCACCATCGAACTGGGTGACGGCCAGAGCTTTGTGCTGGCGGGCCTGATGTACAGCGCCGATTCCAGCATGGAAGATAAATTGCCCGGCATCGGCGATCTGCCCGTCATCGGTGCCTTCTTCAAACAGACCCAGCACAGCCGCGAGCGGCAGGAATTGATCATCATCGCCACGCCGCACCTGGTATCACCCATGAAGCCGGGCGAGATGCCGCCATTACCGGGTGAAAGCCTCGCCTACAGCCCGACGATTGCCGACACCGTGCTGGGCACACGGCCGCTCGACAAATTCACCGTCGAGTATGGGCTGATGAGATAATCATGCGCCACAATCTCCTCTTCCTGTCGGGCGACGCCAAGCTGATCGAAAGGCTGGAGACCGCACTGTCCGGCGATTGCGCCGTGATGCCGGTCGACCCACGCGGCCAGGACAGCAAAGCCGTGGCCGCGCGTTTCCAGCCCCAGGCCGTCATCATCGATGCGGGTGCTCATACCGGCGCCAAAACCATTCTGGAACGCATGGCCGCGGTACGCACGCAATTTCCCGCCCTGCCCTTGATTGCCATCGGCGACGAAATGAGCGCGCAGCTCATTCTGGCCTCGTTTCGCGCAGGGGTGGACGATTTCGTGGACCGCG
This sequence comes from Pseudomonadota bacterium, assembly GCA_040389405.1. GTDB lineage: Bacteria > Pseudomonadota > Alphaproteobacteria > Micropepsales > Micropepsaceae > Rhizomicrobium. The sequence continues at coordinate 322,937 of JAZJZY010000005.1, forward strand.
ACGCCTCGGACGGCGAAATCCGCAACGCCGTGATGTCGCGGCTGCGCGACCGCAATGCGAATGCCGGGGTTGGCGTTTTGGTGAATATTCTCAGCCCCGCGCCCAGCGACGAGGACAGCGACCTCGCTCTCAATATCGCCAGCCTACTGGCCGCCCCATCCCGCGAGCGGCGCGTGTTGTTACTGGATCTCTCCTTGCCCATGACCCCAACCCACACCGGGCTGGGTCTGGAATTCACTTTCACTCTCGCCGCGGCGTTGCGCGACATGGCGCGGCTGGATCGCGCCTTTCTCGACTCCGCCCTCGCCCGGGTGGAAGATACCGGTCTTTACGTGCTGCCGCTGACGGACGATGAAAGCGATCCCGCCCTGCCCGCCCCGCGCGATCTCGCGGTCCTGCTGCAAATTCTCCGCTCGCTGTTCGATACCGTGGTGGTGCATTGGGGTGCCTTTTCCCGTCAGGCGGTTCGCGCCGGCGCGGTGAGCGGCACGATGCTGGTGGGCTGCAATCAGCGTTTTTCATCGATCCGCAACACCAGATTCTTTCTTCAGAGCCTGCATGCGCTGGAATTGAACGCCGAGCCGATCCTGGTCATCCATCAACTCGATCCCAATCTGGTGCCTTCCCCCGACGATATCGTCACGGCCACGGGCGCCCGCCACAGCCTCACTCTGCGCGCCAGTTGGAGCGCATTGGCACTGGCACATAATCGGGGCCGCCCGCTCGGATTGATGACGCCGTCGCCTTATAGCGATGCCCTACGCTCGCGGCTCGCTGAACTGGGACTTCTGACCCCGGCAGAGCCGGACAATGTCACCGGCAAGCTGCTTCATTGGCTCAATCGCGCGCGGGCCGGATGAACGCCCTGCTGCCCTATGCCGCTGCGGCCGGCAACAATGACGACATCCAGGTGTCGGACCAATATCAGGACATGAAATTCCGGGTATTCGAAGTGACGCTCGAATATCTGGACCGCCGGGGCGTAACCGGCGATACCATCCAGCATGCCGCGTTGCTGGACGAAATCGCCCGCGCCATATCCATTGTGCTGGGCTCCCGCGGGCTGGCACTGAACACGCCCGAGCGCTCGCAACTCATTCTTGACGTGGTCAACGAAATCACCGGCTTTGGCCCGCTGCAGCCATTGCTCGACGATCCCAGTATCGATGACATCATCGTCAACGGCCCTCGCACCATCTATGTCGAACGCAACGGCGAATTGGAGCCCGTCAGTGCCCGGTTCCGTGACATGGATCATTTGATGAACGTGATCCAGCGCATCGTCGCACCGATCGGCCGGCGCGTGGATGAAGCCAACCCCTATGTCGACGGACGGCTACCGGACGGATCGCGCCTCAATGTCGTCATCCCGCCCGTGGCGCTGGACGGGCCGCATGTCTCGATCCGCAAATTCAAGATCGTGCCGTTCGCGGGTGAGGATATGGTGCGCAACGGCACCATGACGGCGGAGGGCCTGCGCTATCTGTCGGGCGCCGTGCGCAACCGACGCAATGTCCTGATCTCGGGCGGCACCGGATCGGGCAAGACCACGCTTCTCAATGTGCTCAGTTCCTATGTCGGGGCCAAGGAGCGCATCGTCACCATCGAGGACACGGCGGAGTTGCGACTGCAGATGGCGCATGTGGTGCGGATGGAAACCCGCGCCGCCACCATAGACGGCGCCCGCGAGATCACCGCTCGCGACCTCCTGCGCAATGCCCTGCGCATGCGTCCCGACCGTATCATACTGGGCGAGGTCCGCTCGCACGAAGCCATCGAAGTGCTGCAGGCGATGGGCACCGGCCATGACGGCTCGATGGCGACTATCCACGCCAATGGCACATCGGACGCGCTGGAACGGTTGGAAATGCTGGTGGGGCTCCACGGTTTTTCCAGCGACTTGCGTTCGGTTCGGCGCTTCATCGTCAGCGCCGTCGACATCGTGGTCCAGACCATGCGTGGCGCCGGTGGGCGGCGCACTGTTTCCAGCGTGGTCGAAATCGCCGGCTTGGAAGGCTCACACTATATGCAGCGCGAAGTTTATCGCGGCCCCGAACAGGCCGAGCGGAAAGGTATCGTGCAATGACGCCTTTCCTGACTGGACTGATCACGCTGTTCTGCCTTGCCGGGGTAGCGCTGTTGGTCATGCGGCTGGCGACAACGCACATCCGGCTCACCGATCTGCGCCGTCTCGAAGATCTGCTGGAAATCCGTGCGGAAAGATCACTCCGGCCGAGCGAAAAATCAGAGCGTTGGCTGCCATCTTTTCTCGAACAAAAACTGGCGCGTGCCGGATGGGAGCCGTCGCAACGTCATCTTGTGGCGGCTGCGGCGATCATGCTTCTTGCGGTCGCGATCGCCCTGGCCGTTGCCGGATTGCTGGCGGGAATGCTAACGGCGGCCACGCTGGTCTTGCTGGCATGGGTTGCGTCGGAATACCGCGCCGGCGTCCGCGTCCGACTTCTGTCGGACTGCATGCTTGGGTTTCTGGAGCGCATGCGCCAGCTTCTTTCTGTGGGCAACAGCCTGTCAGTCGCCTTGGAACGGGCGGTGGAGAATTCGCCGCCCATCGTGACGCGATGCCTCACGCCCACCTTGCGCCGTATCGCCAATGGCAGCGGCGTCGCTGAAAGTCTTGAGCGTGTCGCAGCCGAGATGGATCTGTATGAGCTGCATCTGCTGGCGACCGCGACCCGCACCAATCTGCGCTTCGGGGGATCCATGACCGCAATCCTGCGTAACATCATCGAAAATATTCGCCGTCGCGCCTCAATCGAGCGCGAACTCCGTGCCAACACCACCCAGATCCGCGCCAGTGCCTGGGTGCTGGCGCTCCTGCCGGTACTGGTTGCCACCTTGGTGATGCTGACCAATCGCGACTATTCCAGCTGGTTTCTGGCGACAGAAAAAGGCCATAACATGATCGCTTATGCGGTCGTGTCCCAGATCGCCGGCGCCTTGTGCATGCGCATGATCACGCGGAGCCGTTATTGACCATGGTCATGCTCCTCTCCTGGCTGTTGTGCATGGTGTGCGGTTTGACCGGCGCGCTGGCTCTCGCGCATGGCGCACGCGGCTATGCCACGGACCAGGCTGTGGCGCGGCGCTTCCGCCAGCATGTTTCACCCCACCTCGCGGCGCCGTGGCTGACGGCGCGTGGGCGTGCTCTGCTGGAAAATTTCGGCCGCAAGGTGGCGGGGGCGGAATCAATACATGGATTGCAAGATTTGCTGCTTCAAGCCGGCTTCATGTCCGCGGGCGCGGTATTTGTTTTTGCAGCTCTGCGCCTGATCGCCGCTCTGGCGGCGGCCGGACTTGCGCTGGGCCCCGGCTGGCTGCGCACCGGCACGGTAAATTCCACGGATGCAGCGTTGGCTTTCTTTCTCGGCTTTGTCGTCTATCGCAGCTTCAGCATTTTCCTGAAGCTACGCAGCGAAGTGCGCCAGCGTGAGTTGCGCCGTGAACTTCCCTATATTCTTGATCTGCTGTTGATGGTGTTGGATAGCGGCGTCAGCATCGATCAGGCGCTGCAGCATGTCAGCCTTCAGATCGGGCGTGTGGCACCGCTTTCAGGCCAGATGCTGGCCCGCTATATCGCCGATACCGAAGACGGCATGCCCTATGACAAGGCGCTCGATCGCCTGGCACAAAGGCTGGCGATCAGCGAAGGCCGGGATTTCGCAAGCCTCTTGAAACAAAATCTGTTCCAGGGTGGCGAACTCAGCCAACCCCTGCGCCGCCTGGCGACCGATATCAGCGAAACCAGATTGTCCCATGCACGCGAGCGGATGGGTCGCAAATCCGTGCTTCTGACCATCGTCATGCTGGCTTTTTTCATGCCCGTGCTGCTGATCGCCATCGCAGCTCCGGCCATTTCGGACGTGCTGGGCACTGTCCACCATGTCGCGCAGAACATGAATGTCTCGAGGGACCGCAAATGAAGTATCGATCATTCTGCGTGCTGGCATTGTTGCTGCTGCCCGGATGCGCCACCTCATCCTCCAAGACCACGCGCACCGAACCGCCGGCGCCGGATGCGTCCATGACGCCATCGGCCCAATCCGATCTTTATCTGGGGATCGTGGATGGCTTGATACGGCAGCGGCGCTACGAGGCCGCTATCGGCTTTCTCGCCAAATTCCAGAAGAACCGGGTACTCTCGCCGCGTTATCACAAGCTGGCCGGCGACGCCCTCGCTGGCGCCGGGCGCACCGACGAGGCGATCGCTTCCTATCGCCAGGCCCTGCAATCCGATTTTGCGGCGCAGGCCTATAACGGGATCGGTCGCACGCTTTCCGCCGACGGCAACTGGATTCTGGCGGCGGAAAATTTCCATCAAGCCGCCACGCTCGATCCCACCAACGCAACCTACCTGAACAATTTCGGCTATGCCCAGCTGAAGCAGAATTTCCGGGGCCCCGCCCTGGCGCCCGTGGTGAGCGAACTGCAACGCGCGCACGAACTGGACCCGGATTCCAATCTGATCCGGGCCAATCTCGCTTTGGCGTTGGCACTGTCCGGCTCCCGCACACAATTCCTTGCATTTCTCGACACGATTTCGGACCCGGGCCGGCGCAAGGAGATCGCCGTTTTTTCAGCGAACTGGACGCCCACCTGGACCGGCGATACCGGCATCAGGGAGAGCACACCATGAGCCGCCACTTCTTTCCGGTGTTCGGAGTTGCTCTGTTCGCCCTGTGCGGCTGCGCCGACAGTGCGGTCAAGCCCTCCCCAACTTCCGATCAAGTGATGATGGAGCAGTATCGGGCGCGCGGCGATCAGAGCGCGATGAGCGGCCCAGAAATCAATGCAATCGCCGACACCTATCGCCAGCAGATCGGGAAACCGGCACAGGCGCCTCAATCCAATATTGGGGAAAGCCGTGGCGACCAATGAATCACAACCTCAGAGGAGAGCATGTCATGTATGGAAAACTCAAAACACTGACCCGCAAATTCATTGCGGATGAGAGCGGCCTGTCGGCGGTTGAATATGGTCTTCTGGCGGCAGGCATTGCCGTCGGCCTGTGGGCCGTGATTCATCCGCTGGGAACCGATCTGCGCTCGATCTACACCTCAGTGCAGACCGATCTTTCCGGTGCCACGCCCTGACGAGCGCGGAGCATGAAGCGATCATTTTTCGCAGTAGTAAAGTCGTGCCGGAAATTCTCGGATAGCGTCCGCGCGACCACAGCGGTCGAGTTCGGCATCGTGGCGCCGCTGCTTTTCGCTATCATGTTCGGCATTATCGGCTTCGGCCTGCAATTCGCCACGCGCATCGCTCTGACCTATGCCGCGACGGAAGGAGGACGCGCCGCCGTGGGAGGCCTCAGCGACCTGGAGCGAGAAAGCCTGGCACGCGCCGCCGTCGCCCGGGCGCTGACGGCCATGTCACCCCTGGTCGATCCCACCAAGGCCATAATCAGCGTCGTGCAGGTCGACGAAGCGACGGATCACAAGATCGATATCAGTATCGCCTATAGCGACACACGGTTCGCCACGATGCCTTTTGTGCCCAGCTTCACCACACTCAACCCCGTCACGGTCGAATATTATGTCACCGATCCGTCCGGTTGAAATCACAAGGCGCAACGGCGACCAGGGAATCCTCCCGGGGCTGCGCCGCATCCTGGTCACGGCCTCGCCACGCGCCTGTCACGGCGCCCTGGTGCAGGCTGCGCGGCTGCTGGAAGATGAATTCGGCTTTTCCATTCTGATGGTGGCGGAAGTCGTGCCGGGACCGGTCATCGTCTGGCAAAGTGACGGGCCTTTGCGCGACAATCTGACGGCGCTGCGCGCATGGTTTCAGCACGCCAGTCAACATCCTGGGCATTGTCTGGCATTCGGTGATGCCGCGGCCGGCATGTTGATGACCGGAACGGCTGATCCCGGTGCGCCCATGGTTGCACTCGTCGCCGACGGCGTTCTTTTGCCGCCGCAATTAGAATCCGCCATGCGCGATGTGGCGGAATTCGGCGCCCGGCATCTAAGCCAATTGCGCGCGAACGATGAAAATCTTCGCCGCCGCCAGCGGATCGACACAGAGGGCGCCCGCGACGCGGCCCTGGTGCGGGCCAGCGCTGATCTGGTGTGGGAAGCCGGTAGTGACGGCATCGTTCATGTGACTCATGTCTTCCATGGCCGGCGCGATCTGGCGCGGCTGTTCGAAGGTCGGGCATTGCGCGACATTCCGGCGGGAGCCAGGAATCTGCAGGTGTCGGCGGAGAAGGGGCAGATATTGCGGTCACAGCGCGTCACCCTGCCCGGCATCGACACGCCCCTGTTCCTGACCGCCTGCCCCAGCCTGGGTGCGTCTGCGCCGTTTCCCCTGCGCGGTACCATCGCCGCGGCGCCGGACAACACCGCGGATCAGCTGGCGATCGACGCGCATACCTTGGAGACAATCCTGGCGTCACGCCATCGCGAGGAACAATTGCGCCGCGAAACCGAAACCATGATGCTGGGTTTGCGCGTCCTGCTGGGCGACGCCTCGTTCCGCGAAAAGCTGGAGCAGCTCGCTCGCCACCTGGCCGGTGCGATCGACTGCGATGAAGTGAGGCTTGTCCTGTTCCGACCCGGCGAAAAGCCGCGCCTGGTGCTTTCCGACATCGCGATTGCGGACACCGAGGCGTTGCGGCAGATCGAAACTTTGGCAGAATCGCGCCTTCTTACGCTGCTGCCAACAGGAAATCCCGGCAATCCGCGCCTGCGCGAGATGCTTTCCATGCGCGACGGCGATATTGTGCTGATCGCACTGCCCTCCACTGCGGAACGGTATTACCTGCTTTGCCGGGCACGGCGCGGCCTGAATCCCAGCGATCATGGCGTGGCCGAGCGCGTCTCGCTTCTGCTGCAACAGGCATTGTTGCTGCAGGGCGACCAGAAACAGATGATTCATACCGCCAAGCTGTCGGCGCTGGGACAGATGTCCACCGGTATCGCGCACGAATTGCGGCAACCGCTCAACGCCATTTCGATTGCCGCCCAGAACATCGATCTGATGGTCACCTTGGGCAAGGCCGGCCCGGAGCTGTTGAAGGAAAAGACCGAGCGCATCCTGGGGCAAATCGAACGCGCCTGCAAAGTGATGGACCGCATGCGCCGTTTCGGCCGCAAGAGCGCCGGCGAATACAAGCCGTCCGAACTGGCCGACGCTGCTCGCAGCGCACGCTCGCTGATGGACCCGCTGATTTTGTCCTCAGGCATCAGCGTCGATATCGACATCCCGGACGACCTCAAAGCGGTTATGGATGAACTGGAAATCGAACAGGTCCTGGTCAATCTGATCCAGAACGCGGCCGATGCACTGGGCGGCAAAGCACGCGGTCGCGTCCGGATCTGGTCCAGCGACGATCCGAACGATCGCTGCATGCTGCACCTTCATGTGGAAGACAACGGACCGGGTTTTCCGCCCGATGTCGTCAAACACGCGCTGGATGCCTTCTTCACCACCAAGCCCGAAGGCAAGGGAACCGGCCTGGGGCTTTCCATCACCCATTCCATTCTGCGCGAACATGGCGGCCGGGTTCTGGTCGGCAATGGTGATATGGGCGGCGGCCGGATCACCCTGATCATGCGCCGCCCCGACGCGCAGGTTCTGGCCTTTGTACCACGCCCCCCGGGGCAAGCAGGTGCGTCATGAGCAGGCGGGCATTCGCGCCAGAGCGCTGCAACGCACGGCTCTACCCGCGCGTCACCTCCGCACGGCTGCGCCATTCCTGCAGCAAGGCGATCAGCAATATGCGCAGCTCCGTATCGTCAAGCGAACGGATCGCGCCCGGCAATGCGGTGTGGAACACCGACGGCCCGAACGGCTCGTCCGCGGACATCTCGCGCTCCAGTCCGGCAGTATCGCTATGAGTCATCTCAAGAACCTTCCGCGTATCCCGCGCCCGAGCCAGTTGCAGGGACCATGCGCCAATCCGGCCCGAACAATTGTCGAGATTTGTCTCATTGCGTGTTGCCGCGGCGGGTCCGGACCGGCGCAACCCCCTTACCTCCCCTATCCGTGAAAGAGACAGATCATGGCGCCCGCAACTGAAGCTCCTGCCGCCAATGATATCCGCCTGCTGGTGGTGGACGATGACAGTGAAATTTGCATGGAACTCAGCGCTTATCTCAGTGCACATGGCTTTCAAGTCCAAACGGCCGCGAGTGGCGCCGAGGCTGAACGGCACCTGGCGGAGCAGGATTTCCACGTCATGCTGCTGGACCTGTGGCTGGGCAGCGAGAACGGGTTCGACGTGCTGCGCCGCCTGCGCCAGACCAGCAGCACGCCTTGCATCATGGTGACGGCACAGGAAGAAGTGACCGACAAGGTTGTCGGACTGGAACTGGGCGCCGACGATTACATGATCAAGCCTGTCAATCTGCGCGAATTGCTGGCCCGCATCCGCGCCCTGATCCGCCGCAGCGGGCCCGGTAACAATTCCGCCGGACTGTTCATCCCGCAGGCGGGCAATAATGGCGGCGCGAACTGGAAATTCGATCCCATGCGCCGCAACCTCAGCGCACCGGACGGCACCCCGGTCCCGCTAACCACAGCGGAATGCGACCTTCTGATCGAATTGGTCTCCAAGGAAGGCCAACCGCAGACCCGCGACGAACTCTGCCGCCGGGTGTTCAACCGCGAATGGAGCCCGTATGACCGCGGCCTGGACGGCATCATCGTCAAGCTTCGGCGTAAGCTGGAGCCCAATCCCGACAATCCCCTGGTGATCAAGACTGTGCGCGGGCGCGGCTATGTCTTCACAGGTTTCGCTCGATGAGCGACAACGCCCCGACGAAGTAGACGGATCGATGATGGGACGCTTATCCACGGCCTGTCCGACGCCCGGCAAAAGCGGATTCGAATTGGGGCCGCCGATGATGTTGCCTAGCAGGCCATTCTGGCCGCCAGCGAGCCGGGAAGGAACGGCGCCATTGGTGCCGACCGACTGGGTGACCGGGTCGGGAGGGTCGATTAGATCTTCAATCAGGCCGCCCGCCCCGATGAGACCCAGGCCGCTGTCCGCAGAAAGTGGATTGGGGCCAGCCGGACCCGTTTCACCTGTAGCCCCCAGTCTGGCCGGTAGCTCCGGTCGCGCCGGTGGCACCTGTGGAACCTGTGGGTCCGGCTGTACCATCAGAGCCGTTCAAGGCTTGCTGATTGGCTGTGGTCCCGCCCTATCCCAATTCGGAACCGTAATACATTTTGTCAGCGCGGGCCGACAGCGAGATGGCGCACAGGGCCACGACGCTGGCTTTCCCTAACAACTTGTTGATCCGCATTTTACCTCTCCTCAAGTCGGCCGGCGTCATTGCCCATGGCCTGCTGCATGACGCGGGAGATTAGGCAAACGCTAAGGGTTTGCGTGTCAGCATGTGTGGAGATTTGTGCGCCAGTTTCGCGACATAACACCAAGCAAGACGACACGCCGCATACGATCTCACGCTTAGTCTGCCGGGCAAGTTCTGAAGTGCAAGACGGCCATGTTGCGACCGAGCCTGAAACCATGCGCGCATTTTAAGCGCTTCCTTGCTGACCAAAACGGGGTCGTTTCGATCGTGGCCGTGATGGTGACGCTGCTCGGCCTTGGCCTCGGTGTTCTCACTCTGGATGTCGGACATCTTTATCTCGAGAAGCGCCGCCTTCAGGGGGCCGTGGATGCGGCGGCACTGGCGGCGGCAGGCGATCCTGCCAACGCAACGACGATCGCGGCACGTGTCCTGACCAACAACGGTTATTCGCAAACCGCCATCGTCGCCACGGGAGCCTATACAGCCGATCCAACCGTCCCGGTGGCAAGCAGGATCAACACCGACCCCAGCGCGCAAAAAAATGCAGTGCGGATCACCGAGACGATTTCAACACCGGGATATCTGGCATCGACTCTCGGCGGCAGCATGTTATCCGTCATCACGGCAACGGCGACGGCGACGCAGACCCCGGTCATATCCTTTGCCGCTGGTACCGGACTTGCCAGCATCAGCAACGGGCAACTCAATGCCGTTCTCGGCGGATTGCTGGGCACCACTCTTTCGCTTTCGCTGGTGAATTATCAGGCGCTCGCCAGCACAAATGTGGATGCCCTCACTTTTCTCGACCAGCTCGCCGCACAGGCTGGCGTCACGGCTGGAACCTATGGCGACCTCGCCAACACCAGCATCACCATGGGCCAGATGGCGGCCGCCATCCGCACCGCTCTCACCATCCATCCCAGCGGCAACAACAACGCGGCGATCGACGCACTCAATCTCATCGGCTTGCAGGCCCCGCCCGCTGCGTCCTCCGCCACCGGCAATGTCCTCAATACCGCCGTGTGGCAGAAGCGGCAGATCGGTTCGATCGTGCAACAGACGCCGGGACAAGTTACCTTCAATTCGTTCGACTTGATCAGCGCCTTCGCCCGCGCCTATGGCAGCGGCCATCTGGTCAATATCGGTTCGGCGCTCAGCGTGCCCGTCACCAACAGTTCGGTGATCACGCGCCTGTCGTTGGGATCTCCGATGGCAAGCGCGGCCCTGGCGCGTGTCGGGACAAGCATCGCAACGGCGCAGACACGTCTGGCGCTCACCGCCACCGTCACCAACGTCAATCTTGGCATCGCCAGCGCCGCGATATCCCTCCCACTCTATCTGACGCTCGCGTCTGGTACCGCCACGGTGGCGGCCATTCCGTGTCAATCGGGTGGGACCATGGCCACACTCTCCGCCGCGGCTCAGGCCGCGACCGTCCAGTTCGGCGTGGTCAGCGATTCCGATCTCAAGAATTTCAGCAGCAATCCTGTCATCCAGCCTGCCACCGTCGTGACCATCAGTGTGCTCGGAATACCTGTCGCGATCACCGCGAGCGGATCTTTGGTCGTGGCCGCCGGGGCGCCGGCCAATCAGAATTTCACACAAGCCGATATCACGGCGGGCACCGTGAAATCCACGTCCGGCAGCGCCGCAGGGGCGATCTTCTCGGGCTTGGTGCCGAACATGACGCTGAACACGACATTGCTGTCGAGTGGCGGCTTGCTGACCAACACGATCAACAACACTTTGAACGCCACCGTACTGCCATTGCTGCGTCCGGTGCTGGTCAGCCTTCTTTCCGCGCTCGATGCGCCCACCGATACGCTCCTGCGGAGTCTCGGTCTGCGGCTGGGCGTAATCGATACCGTCGTTCATGGCGTGCGCTGCGGCACGCCAACCCTCGTCACCTAGGAGACACTCATGCCCGTGCCACCCCTTCAAACATCTCGCCCGGCATCCGCGACACTGCGAACCAACCCGGAAAGCCCCAGGGTCTTCATCTGCGACGACGACATGGATTTCGCCGCCGAACTGGCGGCGGCCCTGAGCGCCAGCGGCTTTGAGGCCCGAACTCTACTCCATGGCAAGACACCGATCGAAATCTTCGAATTGTTCGCGCCCGATATCGTGCTGCTCGACATCTTCATGCCGCCGCCGGACGGCTTTGAAATGATCAGTCACATTGCCCAGAACATCAGGCACCAGCATGTTGCCCTGGCACTGATATCCGGCGCCGAAAGCAGCCAGCTGGATACCGCCAGGGAATTTTGCAAGGGCCGCGGCATCACGCCCGTTGCGGTGTTGCAAAAGCCGGTTCGTCTCAGTGATATTCTCAGTATCTGCATGACCCATCCCCGCCGGCGCCGCATGGCGTGACCGGGATGCGCAGGGCGCGGTACACCCCTGCATTGCTGCCCCGTCTCGACCGCCCGATATAGGCTAAGCTTTCCGGCAGGCGGAAGCAGCCGAAGGGAGCGCGCCATGGATATCGGTTTCATTGGCCTGGGCGTCATGGGTCAACCCATGGCCCTCAATCTCGCCCGCGCGGGAACACCGTTGATTGTCTGGAATCGTTCCGCGGACCGCAATGAAGCCTTGCGGGCGGCCGGTGCAAAGGTTGCCGCTAGTTCCGCCGAAGTCTTTGCACAGACCCGCATTGTGCTGTTGATGCTTTATGACGCCGCAGCGATCGATTCCGTTCTGTGCCGAGGTACGCCTATATTTGGCGATCTGGTCGCCGGCCATCTCATCGTCCAGATGGGCACCCCCTCGCCCGACTATTCCAAAATCCTGGATGCCGATATCCGGGCCGCTGGCGGCACCTATGTCGAGGCGCCCGTATCCGGCTCCCTGAAACCGGCCGAGGCCGGACAATTGGTGGGAATGTTGGCTGGAGATTCCGACGATGTCGCGCGGATAAGTACTCTGATGGCACCCATGTGCCGGGAGTGTTTTCCATGCGGTGCGGTTCCCGGCGCTCTGCTGATGAAAATCGCGATCAACGCCTTTCTCATTCCAATGGTCACCGGATTGGCGGAGGCATTCCATTTCGCCGACCGACATGGCCTGGATGTGCGGCAGCTGCAGGCGATCCTGGATGCCGGACCGATGGCCAGCAATGTCTCGAAAGTGAAAGGCGCCAAGCTGGCCGGCGGTGATTTCACCGTGCAGTCGACCATCTCCGATGTCCTGAAGAATACCCGGCTGACGACGGCCGCAGCGCGGGAAAAGGGTTTGGCTTCGCCGCTGCTGGATATATGCGAAGCTCTTTACAGCGAAGCGGCGGACCAAAACCATGCCGGAATCGACATGGCGGGCGTCATCAAAGCGATTGAAGCGCGCACCGACCGCCGCAAGAGTTGAGCGTCGCCTATCGCAAAAGCCAGCGGGCCGCGATTTCGTGTCGCCCCAATCCGACGAAACTGTGGACGAGCACGAATTCCCGCGCCGTCCAGCGAATTGGTTCGACGGGTTGCTTTTCCACGGGCCGGTTCGCGTAAAGCAAGGTCATGTGAGGATTGAAGGTACCGCCCCGCGCCTTTGATCCGATCGCCGTAATAAGTTGACGATTCAGCGTGTAGATATTTGCTACGCTGCGCGTAGTCCCCAGCACCAGGGCATGCCTCGCCGGCTGGCGGAAACTCATCGCCATATCCAAGACGATTTCGAACGGCAGCATCCGGACCGCCTGAACGCGGGCGGACATCATTTCCGCGAGACCGATTGGGAATTCGGCTCCTTCCCAAACCAACGGAAGTGAAATATGAAAATTCTGCGGCTTCAGCAGCCTTCCAGACAATCCATTCTCGCGCATTAGGCGGAGCACTGTCTCGCTGGCCTGCTCGGCCGCAGGATTGTCGGGTTTCAACGCAAGAAATGCCCTGTGCTTCGGCGGCTCTGTTGAGCGGTCCCGTCCCGGCTCCGGCCCAAATCCCGGAAGAAACGGCTGGTCGGTATCATCGGTCATGCGCAGCCTCCCGAAAACAGTATAGCCGGATGGTTTTTTGTCGCCATCACGGAATGGGTGTGCTGTAATTTTAACCGTCAAACGATGGAATTGCCGATGACTGTTCCCGCAAAATCCATTACCGGCGGTTGCCTCTGTGGCGCGCTGCGCTACGAAGCCGTTGGCGAGCCACTCTACATGGGGCATTGTTATTGCGCCGATTGCCAGAAAGCATCGGGCTCCGCTTTCGTTCCCTTCATGGGTTTCCCCGCCACTGCATTGCGGTTCAGCGGCCCGTCGCGACCTTTCATCTCCCCAGCGATCACCGGCGGCGACGCGACGCGCAACTCCTGCCCAATCTGCAACAGCCTGGTCTTTGGCGGCGTGGTCGGGGAATCGGATTCTTTCACCATCTATGCCGGGTCTCTGGACGACAAATCGCACTTCAAACCTAAGATCGCGATCTTCGGACGTAATAGACCGCAATGGGCGATACTGCCGCCAGATGTCACCGTCTTCGACACGATGCCGCCAGCCGGCTAAACACTCATGGACAATGCCGCAGGGTTCAAACCGGCCGCAGAAGCACTTGGTCGCTCAACATCGCGTCGCGGGATTGGGCGATTGCAAAGCCTGCCGCCGCAGCGAGTGGTGCGAACCCCTCAATCCCGCGGGGAAAAATCTTGAATTTGCTGTCCGCGATCATGCGCCGGCGCATCGCATCGGCGCTGGTCACCGAGCCGGCAACGAGCGCGGCACCGGTCCGCAGCGCTTTCAGGTTGCCAATGATCGCCTGGTCGGTCCCGTATTCGAACAACGCGCCTTCGCTGGAGGCCGCCACGACCGCATATTCGGATTTCAAAGAGCCCATCAATTCCTCCAGCAATGACGTTCTGTTCCAATCGTATCGCTGGTGATCGAAGGTGACATCCGTGCCCTGCAGGGGATTGCCTTCAGCCTTGAGTACGGCCAATGCCTTGGCGCCGAATGCTGGTCCGGCATCGTCTCCATCCAGCACATGGATGACAACCGGCCGTTGCAAGCAGCCATATGCGTTGAGGCGCATAAGCGTGTTGATGCTGTCGATCGCGGGGCCACCCCCGATATTGATCAGATGAAGCGGGGCCTGGGGCCGCCTGAGAAGTTCATCTTTCACTCCGTCCGCAACCATGGTCGCGACCTGCTGCATGCGAAGCCGCAGCAGCGGAATGTGCGGAGATGCAGCGAATTTCCGGTCTATGGGATCGTCATAAGGCGGGACGAGGTTTTCCGCTCCCAGCTTCATCACATAGGTGCTGAGGCCATCAAGAAATCCGCCGCCAGACCCGAAGAGAGCGTGCACCAGCCGGGACTTCCTGGCCGCCGACCTTAACACAAACCGCATCAGGAATTTCGGAATTCGACGACGACGGATATCATCCGCGTGAAATGCGTCCCGCATGGCGCCAACCGGTCCCGGTTCATCCGGCACGAAAAATCTGGGGTGCGCGAGGTCGATGATGGGCAGTTCATAGCCTTCGCCGGCCTGTGCGAAGAGAACACCATCATCGTGCATCTGCTTTACGATATCTGTCACGTATCACTCCGGTGCCGCCATCCGGCCGAACTCTCCGGCATGACGATCACGGCCGCCCGGCACAGACGGGAGGCCATTTTGCCGCGCCGTCCAGATGTGCCGCGAACAGTTCGCCCGACTGGTTGCCGCCCATGTCGCGCGAGAAGACAAACATCCGGCCATAGGGCGCAATCATCGGCCCGATCCCCGACGTATCGACGTTGATTTCGGGTCCGAATTTTTCCCGCCGCTCCCAACCTTTCCGGGTCTTCTCGACGCGGTAAAGCCCTTTGTCCGTGGCAAGAATACCCCATTTGCCATCCGGCGCAGGCTGGAATTCATATTCGGCATCGGCACTGTTCAGTCCGGGTCCGGCATTTTCGACAATCCAGCTCTCATCCGAATTTTTATGCGCACGCCAGATATCGTCCTTGCCCATGCCACCGGAACGCCGCGATCCGAAATAGAGCCAGCCATCCAGCCCGGGCCGGGGAAACCACTCGGCCTCTGGCGAATTGACGGGCGCGGGCAGCCGCTCGGGCACGCCCCAGGCATTCTGTGCATCGCGGCGCGCCAGCCAGATATCAAGTGCGGCGCTCGTTCCCGCCCCGGTTGCCCGGGTCGAGATGAAATACAGCGTGCGCCCATCGGCCGTGAAAAAGGGATCGGCTTCCAGGCCCGCCCGCGCGAAAGGCGATGCTTTGGGATCGGACCAGCGGCCTTTGTCGCAATGGCTGACCAGGATGCGCCAGCCGGAAAACTTCTTGTCGCTACGCACGAACCAGAGATCACCCGTCAAGGGATCGATAGCGGGATGGGATTCCCACATCGGGCTTGAGATGCCGGGTAGATTCCAGCGCTCGACGTTTGGTGCGGCCTGTGCGGCGACAGGTCCCAACGCGAGCAATGTCAAGAACAATGCGCGCATGAAAACCTCCTCGTATCCTGCTAATGCGCGGCGCCGGCCTGCCAGTCGTGAATGGCTACGATCGGCGCCCATTGGGACGGTGCGGTCAAATTTATCACGTTGAGTGTGAGATTGTCACGGATCATGACCGCGGTGAATATCTCGAAACACAATGCCAGCGCGATCACGTAACGAGCGCGCACGCGCGAAGCAAAAAGAAACCCCGCCGACATCATCACTGTGTCCGACACAGAATTCAGAATGCTGTCGCCGACATAACCCGCCGCCAGCGCCTGCTGGCGATAATGCTGGATCACGGCCGGGCTGTTCTCGGTGATTTCCCATCCGATCTCGACACCCATCGCCAGCAGAAGCCGGGCACCGAGCGGCACACGCGGGGCCAAGAGCCTCAATATGCCAAAAAAGACGAAGCCGTGAATGATGTGCGAGAAGCTGTACCAGTCCGCCAGCTGCTGCGACATGTCCGGGCTGAAGGGATTGTTCACCCAGAGAAGGATCTGCCCGCTGGCCGCGAGGAAAGGCTGGCCGAGCGTATGCAGTACCGCGATCTGGATGCCAACAAGCGCGACTGCGACGACGGCGTAATACCGAGACGTCATTGCTCCCCCAGATGCAGCTTTCACAAATTTCTCACAACAATGGACGAACGGCAACTATTCGCCCCGTTGCAGGATAACGCCCATCTCTTCCACGTCGAGATCGCGCTCCAATTCGTGCAGGACTTCATCTTCGATCAACCCCGCGCGATGAATGCGAATCAACTCGGCGCGGCCGGCTGCAAGTGCAATCAACACGACATCGAAATGTGTCCGGATGCCCTCCATGAAGGAGTCCGCATCCGCCGCGTAGCGTTGAACGACCTCCAGTCGCTTGCGATACTCCTCGAGCAGCCTCGGGTGGATCAAGGTGCCGTCCGGCGCGTAGGCGTGCGCCTCAACCGCCTTGGTCCGGGCACGCGCGATGGCCGCCTCCGACGCCGCCAAGGTCATTTTTGCCAGCGGATCCAGATCCACCGGCCGCACCCGCCGGATCAACCAACCCAGGCTAGTCCCTTGTATCACCACGGTCGCGAAGATGACCGCGAAGGCGACGACCAGCATCAAATCCCTGCCCGGCATCGACTCTGGCAGGGTCAGCGCCACCGCCAAGGTCACGACACCCCGCATACCTGCCCAACCCAATACGACCGCCTGACGCGCGCCCAGCGGCCGCGCAGCTTTAAGGCCCACGCCCCGAAGCAGGCCGAGCAGGCCATCGCTTCCGAAAATCCAGACGAAACGCGCCAGCGCGACCGTCAGTACGACGCCGGCAACGGGAATTGCCATCGTTGCCGAGACAGCCTCGATCCCGCCTACCCGATCGAGCACGCCGCGCAAGGAAAAGCCGATGAGGATGAAGACGACGGCTTCCAGAATGAACACCAGTATCTGCCAGAAAGCGCCGCCGCGAAGCCGGACCGGCGCCGGGAAAATAATGTGCTGATACCAGCCCAGCACCAGTCCGGCGATGACCGTCGCTATGACGCCGGACACATGAACCGCCTCGCCGGCAACATAGGCGATCCAGCACAGAAGCGTGGAAGCCAGGATGATCGATGTCTGATCGGTCAGCCGCCGCATGACGAATATCCAGGTCGCCGATATCGCCAGGCCAACAAGGATCCCACCCAGCGCGAGAACGAGAAAACTCGAGACGGCGGCACCGGCATCGAACACGCCGCTGAGCGTCGCCGCAACCGCGAAGCGAAACAGCACCAGGCCGGTCGCATCGTTGAGCAGGCTTTCCCCTTCCAACAGAGCCGACAATCGTCGGGGAAGTTTCACGCCCTGGAGCACTGCGCGCGCCGACACGGCGTCCGGCGGCGACACGATCGCGCCAAGCGCGAAGCAAGCGGCCCAAGGGAGCGCGGGGACGAGCCAGTGCATGACGAGCCCAACCACCAATGTGGTGAACACGACGGCGCCGATGGCGAGGGACAATATGCCCGGAAGATGCTGCCGGAAGCGGCCAAACGCGGTGTAATAGGCCCCGTCCATCAGCAGGGGCGGAAGAAAGAGCACCAGCGCCAGCTCGGGATCGAGCGCCACGGAAGGCAGGCCCGGCACAAAAGCCAGAGCGCCTCCCCCGGCAAGCAAGGCGGTGGCAGGAGGAAGGCCCAGGCGCTGCGCCGCCCAATGCAGAGCGACGACGCCAATAAGAAGGGCGAGAACGAGTTCGAATGCTTCAACCGCATGCATCGGCTCCCCCATCAATCGTCAGGCCAGGTGTTTCATAGCAGCCGCGCGCCTGTGAGAAAATAAAAACGTCCCGCCGGATCAGGGGTGAAATCCGGCGGGACGCGTCACAGTATCAGGCAACGGCAGCGACTGCCGCGAAGGTGAGCGTAGCGCTCAGAATGATGACGGTACGCGTCAGCATCTCGATCACAATATGCCCGAAGCGGCTGGTGGATTCCGCGGGGTTGGCGATGTTTGAAGTTCTCATTGGTATGTTCTCCGAGGTTGCGCAGCCTTTATGCCGGAGAAGAAAACAGCCAACACTCCGCCGCTTGCGCTCAAATCGGGGCGGTCGATTTTTTGCATCAGAATGCAGAACAGAGCGGGTCGGTATTGCGCCTTTCTGACTCGATACGGCATCTCACTTGGTTCACGCGCGCGGCCTCGCCCCTTGCATCCCGTCGATAAGAACGCTATATACCGAACCATATGGTTCAGTATAAAACAGTCTCTCTCGATACCTCCTTCGCCGCGCTCTCGGATGCCACCCGCCGCGGCGTTCTGGAACAACTCGGACGCACGGATTCGTCGATCACGGACCTTGCCGAGAGGTTCCACATGACCCTCACGGGCATGAAGAAGCATATCGGTGTTTTGGAGCAGGCTGGGCTCGTAGCCACGAAAAAGGTTGGGCGTGTGAGGACATGCAAGCTCGGCCCGCGCCGGCTGGCAGAAGAAACGGCATGGATGGAAGCATACCGCGAACTCTGGGTTTCACGCTTCGATGCGTTGGACGATCTTGTCGAAGAATTGAAACAGAAGGAAAAGACCGATGGACGAAAAAGAAAAGCGTGATCCCGCCCCCGGGAAAAACAGTACAACGGTGGAACGCAGGTCTGAGCGCGAGCTGGTCGTCACGCGGACCTTCAAGGGTCCAGTGCGCATTGTGTTCGAGGCCTGGACCAGGCCCGAACTTCTCCAGCGGTGGTGGGCGCCCAAGTCGTTTGGGGTTTCCTTCATTTCCTGCGAGGCCGATGCGCGTACGGGCGGTACATACCGTTTCGTGTTCCGCCATCCCGCCTCGGAGAAGCCCATGGCTTTTTTTGGCCGGTACATCGAGGTGATTCCGAATTCTCGCATCGTCTGGACGAGCGACGAAAGCGGCGACGATGGCCCCCTTACCACGGTGACCTTCGAAGAAAGGGGCAGCGAGACCTTGGTCGTCTTTCACGACCTCTATCCCTCGAAGCAAGCGCTCGACACCGCCATCGCCTCCGGAAGCACGAGCGGGTTTGACGAGCAGTTCGAGCAGCTGGACGCGCTTCTCATCACCTGAGCAGCATCGACAAAGCGACGGGATCCATATCACGAAGCGCCGGGATGAAGGCCCGGCGCTTCATGGCCTGTGCGGGCCACATATTCGGTGTAGCCGCCGCCATATTGATGAACGCCTTCGGGCGTCAGTTCCAGCACGCGGTTCGAGAGCGCGGCCAGGAAGTGGCGATCATGCGAAACGAACAGCATGGTGCCTTCGAATTCCGACAACGATGCGACCAGCATCTCTTTTGTCGCCATATCCAAATGGTTGGTGGGTTCGTCGAGAACCAGAAAATTCGGCGGGTCGAATAGCATCTTGGCCATGACCAGACGCGCCTTCTCGCCGCCGGATAGCACACGGCAGGACTTCTCGACATCGTCGCCGGAAAAGCCGAAGCAACCGGCCAGAGAGCGCAACGCCCCTTGGCCGGCCTGCGGGAATGATTTGTCCAGCGATTCAAAAACCGTATCCTCGCCGTCCAGCAGATCCATGGAGTGCTGGGCAAAATAACCCATCTTCACGTTGCTGCCGAGATTCACCGTGCCTTGGTCCGGTCCGGTCGCGCCAGCCACCAGTTTCAGCAGGGTGGATTTTCCTGCACCATTGGCGCCCAGGACGCACCAACGCTCCTTGCGGCGCACTTGGAAATCGAGCCCCGCATAGACCGACTGGCTGCCATAACTCTTGTGAACATTCTTGAAGCCGGCCACGTCATCGCCTGAGCGCGGCGGTGAGCGGAATTCAAACCGGACCGTTTCGCGGCGCCGGGGCATTTCCACCCGTTCGATCTTGTCCAGCTTCTTCACACGGCTCTGGACCTGGGCCGCATGGGAGGCGCGCGCCTTGAAGCGCTCGATGAACTTGATTTCCTTGGCCAGCATCGCCTGCTGGCGCTCGAATTGCGCCTGGCGCTGCTTTTCGCTCAGCGCCCGTTGCTGCTCGTAGAAATCGTAATTGCCCGAATAGGTCGTCAGTGAGCCACCGTCGATCTCCACCACCTTGCCGATGATGCGGTTCATGAATTCACGATCATGCGAGGTCATCAATAACGCGCCGTCGTAATTCTTGAGGAAATCCTCGAGCCAGATCAGGCTTTCCAGATCGAGATGATTGCTCGGCTCGTCCAGCAACATGCCATCGGGCCGCATCACCAGGATGCGGGCCAGCGCCACGCGCATCTTCCAGCCGCCGGAGAGCAAGCCGACATCGCCGTCCATGCGTTCCTGGCTGAAACTCAATCCCGCGAGAACCTCGCGCGCCCGCGCATCCAGCGCGTAACCATCCAATTCCTCGAAGCGCCCCTGCACTTCGCCATAGCGCTCGACCAGGGCATCCATGTTCGCGGCCTGATCCGGATCGACCATCGCGGCTTCAAGCTTGGCCATTTCGGCGGCCAACGCGCTGGCCGGTCCGACGCCATCCATCACCGCCATGACGGCGCTTTGGCCCGACATTTCACCGACATCCTGGCTGAAATAGCCGATGGTCATGCCGGGATCGATCGTCAGTTGGCCATCGTCGGGTCGATCCTGGCCCGAGATGATCCGGAAAAGCGTCGACTTGCCGGCGCCATTCGGCCCGACAAGGCCCGCCTTCTCACCCTTCTGGATGCCCATCGACGCATCGATGAACAGGAGTTGGTGGCCGTTCTGTTTGCTGATGTTGTCGAGGCGGATCATGAGGTCTGTGCTGACTGAAGAAGTTGCGGTTGCGGGCGCGTTTATGCGCGAGAATAAAAAAATCCATATTTTCAGAATTGCATTACCGCTCGCTGTTGCTCGCGGCGTGATCCGCTCAAATTGCGCCTCACTTGCGCTCGGCGCGTTCGCCAGTTGATTTGATCCGCTGGATCAAATCATCGGCTGGCGGCTCCGCCGCCCGCCGAACCTGGCTCACTCCCACTCAATCGTCCCAGGAGGCTTCGACGTCACGTCGTACACGACGCGGTTGATGCCCTTGACCTCATTGACGATGCGGGTCGATACGCGGGCCAGAAAGCTGTGCTCGAAAGGATAATAATCCGCCGTCATGCCGTCGGATGATGTCACGGCACGCAATGCACAGACATGATCGTAAGTGCGTCCATCGCCCATCACACCCACGGTGCGCACCGGCAGCAAGACTGCAAAAGCCTGCCAGATCTTGTCGTAAAGCCCCGCTTTACGGATTTCATCCAGATAGACCACATCGGCCTTGCGCAAGATGTCGAGCTTTTCGTCCGTGATTTCGCCTGGAATGCGGATGGCGAGGCCGGGGCCGGGGAACGGGTGGCGTCCCACAAAGGCTGGCGGCAGACCCAGTTCGCGTCCCAACGCCCGGACTTCATCCTTGAAGAGTTCGCGCAGCGGTTCGACCAACTTCATCTTCATGTAAGCCGGCAAGCCGCCGACATTGTGATGCGACTTGATGGTGACGGAGGGGCCACCGGTCGCCGAAATGCTTTCGATCACGTCGGGATAAAGTGTGCCCTGGGCCAAAAATTCGGCGCCGCCGACTTTCTGGCTTTCCTTGTCGAAGACATCGATGAAGGCCGCGCCGATGATCTTGCGCTTCTGCTCGGGGTCGCTGACGCCCTTGAGCCGTCCCAGGAACATCTCCGACGCCTCGGCGTGGATCAACGGAATGTTGTAGTGATCGCGGAACAGATTCACCACCTCGTCCGCCTCGCCCGCGCGCATCAGGCCGGTGTCGACGAAGATGCAAGTGAGCTGGTCGCCGATTGCTTCATGGATCAGAACCGCGGCAACGGAAGAATCCACCCCGCCCGACAATCCGCAAATGA
The DNA here is from genome assembly GCA_040389405.1 of Pseudomonadota bacterium. Lineage (GTDB taxonomy): Bacteria > Pseudomonadota > Alphaproteobacteria > Micropepsales > Micropepsaceae > Rhizomicrobium. The sequence goes on from JAZJZY010000005.1 coordinate 344,960, forward strand.
CTTTCGCCTTGCCGACCTGCGCGCGGATTTTTTCCACCATGGCGGCACGGAAGGCGTGCATGTTCCATTCCGGTTCGATGCCGGCGATGTTGCGCACGAAATTGGAAAGGATGGTGGCGCCCCGCGGGGTGTGCGCCACTTCGGGATGAAATTGCACGCCATAGAAGCGACGCGCCTCGTCGGCAATGGCGGCGAAGGGCGAGCTTTCGCTGGTCGCGATCACCTGAAAGCCGTCCGGAATCGCCACGATCTTGTCGCCATGGCTCATCCAGACCGGCTCGCTGCCGCTTTCCGCCAGGCCTTCCAGCAGGCGCGACGGACGCTGCACATGAATATCAGCGCGCCCAAATTCGCGGGAATGGCCCGCCTCGACCCGCCCGCCCAGCTGCGCCGACATGGTCATTTCGCCATAGCAGATGCCCAGAACCGGCACCCCCATCTCGAAAACTTTTTGCGGGGCGCGCGGCGTGTCGGTTTCGGTGACGCTGGCCGGACCGCCGGAAAGAATGATGGCGCGGGGCTTTTTCGCCAACGCTTCATCGGCCTTGTTGTAAGGCACGATCTCGCAATAGACGCCCGCTTCGCGAACGCGCCGTGCGATGAGTTGTGTAACCTGACTGCCGAAATCGAGAACCAGAACCGTCATTGCGCCGAAAGTATCATTGTTTGTTTGTATCTGCCTGTGCGGCGCGTTGGTCGTCGCCACGTTCCAGGGCCGCCATGGCCTTGGTCGCATCGGCGTCGGTGGGATCGATGGTCAGCGCGCCACGATAATAGAAGCGCGCGTAATCGCCGTCGCCGTCGGCGGCATAAAGATCGCCCAGCGCGTTATAGGCAGCCGGAAGCGCCGGATTGGCGACGATGGCGGATTGCGCCAGCCGGACCGCAAGTTCTTTTTCGCCCCGGGCCTGGGCAGCCTGTGCCTGGCCGATCAGATCGGTGGCGGAAAGTGCGGGCGCGGGCGTCGCGACGGGTGCGGGCGGCTTCACCACTGGGCGCTTGGGCGCAGCGGCAAACGCAGGCGCGGCGATCAGGGCAAGCGCCAGGATGAGGGAATCGCGGGGGAACTTCATGGAGCGACTTTAGTCAAATCCGCCGACGCCAGCCATGCGTCCAATAAACAGGGGATATGGCGGGCACGCCGGGACGGGATCGGAAAAATACCCTGCTAGAACCGGCGATTACCGCAAAACCCGCACAGGCGGCCGCGCTTGGTTTCAGTAGCTCAGCTTGGGATACCAGTCCGTACCCCGGCCTTCGGGGGTGGTGTCCAGCAGGATCCAAAGAGGATCGAGGTCCGGCGCCCCCCTGGGATCCTGGCCGGGATCGGCCATGCCCCCGCCCATCTCCCCGCTCCAGAAATGCCGGATCTGTCCATCCTTGCGGGTGAAGACCGAATAGCCGGGCATGTCCGCATCCTCGGCGCTGACATAATCGCGGGTGTAATCGCCGCTGGGGTCGGAGAACATTTTCAGATGGGTCCAGCCCCGCGAGGCCTTGGCTTCCGCAATCCGCTCGATCGGCGAACGCGCCATCATCACGAAGGCGACCCGCTGCTCGATATCGGCCATCTTCTTCTCCCAAGTGCCCATGAAGGAGGTGCAGCTGGGGCACAAATTCTTGCGCGCGGGCCCGAACATGAAATTGTAGATGATCAGCGTATCCTTGTCGCCGAACAGATCGGCCAGCGAGACAGGGCCGCGCTCCCCTTCGAAGCGATAATCCTTCGTCACCGCGCCGCCCGGCGGTAATTCGCGGCGCATCTGCGCCACGCGCTCCAGATGGCGGCGCAATTCGATCTCTTCGGCCAAAAGCGCGTTGCGGGCCTGGCGATACGCCGCGCTCTCGTTGAGAAGATGCGCGCGATTGGTTTTCGCCAATTGTTCCGCCGGAACCAATTTGGGCTGGGTCATGAACATTCTCCTTCCAGGTGCAGAATTAACGTGACGGTCCGCTTTTCTATCCCGCTCCCAACAAGATTGATATCAACCTATATGACTGCTGTCAAAGCGCGCGTCCCAGAGAAACTTCAACGGGCCAGAGAATCTTCAATGGGTAAGAATGGCCGCATAAAAGCCGTCGCTGTCGGCCGCTGCGGGCGAGGTATGGAAATCCGCCTGCACTCGCGTGAACGCGGTATCGGAAGCCAGGAACGCTGACACCCGGTCCTGGTTCTCACACGGCAGGATCGAGCAAGTGGCATAGACCAGCCGGGCCTGCGCAACGGACCCCGCCTGGGCCAGCAACGCATCCTGTAGCGCCATGCGCGCTGCCAGCTGTTCGGGGGTCAGGCGCCATTTCAATTCGGGCTGCCGTCGCCAGGTACCCGACCCGCTGCAGGGCGCATCCAACAGTACCAGGTCGAACGGCCCAGACGGCAATTCGCCCAGGATATGGGTGCGGATATTTGTTGCGCCAGCGCGAACAGCACGGCGCTCCAATTCGAACAGTGCAGCGCCGCGAACATCGCAAGCGACGATCTCGCCCTGGTTCTGCATCGCAGCCGCCAGCGCCAGCGATTTGCCCCCTGCCCCTGCCGCAAGGTCCAGCACCCGCATGCCGGGCTTGACCTCGCACAATGCGACGGCCTTCTGTGCCGATACGTCCTGAATCTCGAACGCGCCCGCGTCATACAGTGGATGCGCGGTCAGGGAGGCACCGGCCTCGCAACGGATGGCGTCGGGCATATCGCCGAGCGGATCGCATGCGAACCCATCGGCCCGCAACGCCGACACCACCGCGTCACGGTCAGTCTTGAGCGTGTTGACGCGCAGATCGACCGGCGCCCGTTCCTGGAAGGCGCGCATTTCTTCCGGCAGGCGATCGCCGAAAGCGCGCAGCAATTCCGTTTCCAGCCATAGTGGGTATTCTCCAGTCACCCAAGATGGAAGCGACGTGGGCGGGGTGGCGATGGCGGAGCGTTCGCTATCCGTCAGCGGCGCGGGACCATAGCCGCCGGTAAAGAGCGCCTCCGGATCTTCGCCGTTGGCCAGAAGCGCCGCGATCACAAGCGCGCGCGGCGCATCGCTTCCCATCCGGTGCGCGAAATGGGCATGTCCCCGATGGATGGCGTAAACCTGCTCAGTGATGGCGCGGCGATCCTTGGACCCAGCGAAGCGGTGATCCCGGAACCAGGCCTTGAGATAACGGTCGACCGGCTGGGCGCTGTCGGCACCCAGAATCTCGATAGCGGCCTGAAGTCGTGCGGCGGGGGTCATTTTCTCTTGAAATCCCAGAGGCTTGGGGCGGCAAACGCGTTGTTGAGACTTCCTTTATAGCCTCTGTCCACCATGCGTGAACCCTCCGCCTCCTTTTCTCTTGCAGCTTTTGCCGCCGCCGCCGCCCTGGCAGGGTTCTCGCCGCAGATCTTCCATGACGCCGACACCTGGTGGCATCTGGCGTCCGGGCGCTGGATTCTGGATCATCACGCCATCCCCACACATGACGTTTTCAGCTACACCTTCGCCGGCACGCCCTGGAATGCGCATGAATGGCTGTCGGAAGTTCTGATGGCCGGCGCATTCGGTGCGGCGGGGTGGACGGGACTTCACATCTTGTTCGCGCTGGCTTTTGGCGTGGCGGCTGCGACGGTCGCGGGCGCGCTGCGCCGGCAAATGGATTTCGTTCCCGCCTTGCTGACCTCGATCATAGGCCTGGCGTGCGTCGCGGGCAGCCTTTTGGCGCGCCCGCATCTTCTAGCCCTGCCGCTGCTTGCGATATGGACCACGGCGCTGGTGAAGGCGCGGTCCCGCGAAACGGCGCCGCCGCTTTGGCTCGCGCTGGTCATGCTCGTCTGGGCGAATCTGCACGGAAGTTTCGCGTTCGGCCTGGCATTGGCGGCAGCCTTGGGCGCCGAAGCGATCATCGCGGCCCCCGAACGCGGCAGGACAGCGAAAGCCTGGGGCATCTTCGTCGGTGTCAGCATCCTGGCGGCTCTGGCCAATCCGCAGGGTCTCGAAGGATTGCTGTTTCCGATCCGGCTGCTGTCGATGCCGGGGCTGGCCACCATCGGCGAATGGCGCCCCAGCGATCTCAGCCATCCCTCGCCGTTGCTTCTGGCGCTGCTGGTCATGACACTGGTCCTGCTGACCGGAAAAGTCCGCCTGCCCATCTGGCGCGCGGTCCTGATCATGGCGCTGACATATCTGGCGTTAAGCCATGCGCGCCATGCGATGCTGTTCGGCATCGTCGCACCATTGCTGGCGGCGCCCGCATTGGGCGCGACAGGGCCGGCCAAAACGCAAGACATCCCGCGATGGCTGCAGCCGGCGTTGGCGACTCTTTGCCTCTTGTTGCTGCTGGTGCGCCTGGCATTGCCAGCGGCACGAACGGACGATCCGGTCACGCCGATGGCGGCGCTGGCACATGTGCCGCCCGAACTGCGCGCGCGTCCGGTGCTCAATACCTATGACTATGGCGGCTATCTGATCGACCAGGGTGTAAGGGTTTTCATCGACGGCCGCACCGACATGTACTCCACCGATTTCCTCAAGAATGACGACCGGCTGGTGGCAGGTGACGCGGCATCGCTCGCCGCGACCTTGGCGCGCTATCACATCGCCTGGACAATCTATCCGTCAGGATCGCGAACCGCGGCCTCGCTCGATCGCAGCCTCGGCTGGCATCGCTTCTACGCCGACGCCCATGCGGTCATTCACGTCCGCGATCAGCCGCCACCGCCGGGATAGTTGGGCGCCTCACGCGTGACCGTGATGTCGTGGACATGACTTTCGCGCAAGCCCGCGCCCGTGATGCGCACGAATTTGGCCTTGCTGTGGAATTCCTCGATCGTCTTGCAGCCGGTATAGCCCATCGCCGCGCGCAAGCCGCCGATGATCTGGTGCACGACGCCGCCGACCGGGCCTTTATATGCCACCTGGCCTTCGACGCCTTCGGGCACCAGCTTCAGCGCATCGCGCACTTCGGCCTGAAAATAACGGTCGGCCGAACCGCGCGCCATCGCGCCGACGCTGCCCATGCCGCGATAGCCTTTGTAGGAGCGACCCTGATAGAGAAACACTTCGCCCGGGCTCTCTTCCGTGCCCGCAAGCAATGATCCCACCATCGCCACGCTTGCGCCGGCGGCCAGGGCCTTCGCCAGATCGCCGGAATATTTGATGCCGCCATCGGCGATCACGGGCGTCCCGCTTTTATGCGCCGCTTCCACGGCGTCCATGATCGCGGTCAGCTGCGGCACGCCCACGCCCGCCACAATGCGGGTGGTGCAGATCGAGCCCGGGCCAATACCGACCTTGACCGCATCGGCGCCCGCATCGATCAGCGCCTTGGCGCCGTCGGCGGTGGCAATGTTGCCGCCCGCGACCTGGACGTAGTTCGAAACTTTCTTGATGCGCGCGACAGTATCCAGCACCCCGCGCGAATGGCCATGCGCGGTATCGACCATGATCACATCGCATTCCGCTTCGATCAGCGCCATGGCGCGGGCATAGCCGTCCTCGCCCACGCCGGTGGCGGCGGCGACACGCAAGCGTCCCCGTTCGTCCTTGCAGGAGTTGGGATATTTCTGCGCCTTCTCGATATCCTTGACAGTGATGAGGCCGACGCAGCGATAGGCATCGTCCACCACCAGGATCTTTTCGATGCGATGCTGATGCAGCAGCCGCTTGGCTTCGTCCGGCTTGACGCCTTCGCGCACCGTGACCAGCTTGTCCTTGGTCATCAGCTCGGCGACCCGCTGGCGCGGATCGGCAGCGAAACGCACATCGCGGTTGGTGAGAATGCCGACCAGCTTGCCCGCGCCCTTGCTGTTGGGCGATTCCACCACCGGCACGCCGGAAATGTGATGCCGCTCCATCAGCGCCAAGGCATCGGCCAACGTCGCCTCGGGACCGATCGTGACGGGGTTGACCACCATACCGCTTTCAAAGCGCTTCACGCGACGGACCTGTTCGGCCTGTTCCTCGATGCTGAGATTCTTATGTATCACCCCCATGCCGCCGGCCTGGGCCATGGCGATGGCGAGACCGGCCTCAGTCACCGTATCCATCGCGGCGGAAATCAGGGGAATCCCCAACTCCACCGACTTGGTCAGCCGGGTGCGGGTATCAGCATGGGCGGGCAGGATTTCGGAGGCGCCGGGCACCAGAAGAACATCGTCGAAGGTAAGGGCTTCGCGGATGGTCTGACTGCTGCTCATGGGCGGCTCCGTCTTGGAGCGCCGAGCCTGTATCAGCGGTTCCCTGATTCCGCAAGAGGCCGGCGGAACCGCCCGTTTTTCCCGCATTTTGGCTGATTTTGGCAGGTTTGCGGCACGGCACGGAACGGAACCTAAGGCGAGCGCGAGCGTTCTTGTCCCGCAGCCCCGCAATTACGCAGGGTCCCCGAATTGCCTCCAAGGAGAATGATATGAAAAAGCAATTTCGTCTGTTGATGGGTGCCGCGGTTGCTGTGGCCGCCCTCGCCGCCGCCAGTACGGCGAATGCAGCCGAACATGGCGTCAAGGTCGGTGAACTGACCTGCAATGTGGCCAGCGGTTGGGGCTTTGTCTTCGGCTCGTCCAAGGATCTGCACTGCACCTTCCGCGGCAACAATCGCCGCGCCGACCATTATATCGGCTCGATTTCGAAATTCGGCGTCGATATCGGCTATACCGAAGGTGGCGTGCTGGTGTGGGGCGTTGTCGCGCCCACATCCGATGTTCGCAAGGGCGCACTGGAAGGCGATTATGCCGGCGCTTCCGCCAGCGCCACGGTCGGCGTCGGCGTTGGCGCCAATGTCTTGCTCGGCGGTCTGGACAAGTCCATTGCTCTTCAGCCGCTCAGCGTCGAAGGCAACAAGGGCCTGAACGTGGCGGCAGGCATCGGCTCGATCAGCCTGAAGGCCGCGCCGTAACAGCTTCGATAGTTCGCAACGAGAAAACCTCCGGCAATCATTTGCCGGAGGTTTTTTTGAAGTCCCGCGCCACCAGATAGAGCTCCACCGAATCCGACCGGCTCGATGGCGGTTTGACATGCTTCACATCACCGAAAGATTTCTTGATACGGGCCAATAGTTCGTTGGTGGCGCCGCCTTGGAATACTTTCCCGACAAAAGCGCCGCCCGGGCGCAACGTGTCTTCCGCAACTTCCAACGCGATCTCGACCAAAGCGGTGGTGCGCAGATGGTCGGTGGCGCGATGACCGGTGGTGGGCGCGGCCATGTCGGTCAGCACCAGATCGGCGGGCCCACCCAGAGCATCCTTCAGCATCGCCGGCACGTCGGCATCGGTGAGGTCGGCCCGAAAAAAAGTGACTCCGGGCAATTCCTCCATCTCCAGCACGTCGGCGGCGACCACGGTGGCGCCCTTGTTCGCCGCGACCTGGCTCCAGCCGCCCGGCGCGGAGCCCAGATCCAGAACCCGCGCGCCCTTTTTCAGGAAATGGAATTTTTCGTCCAGGTCCAGAAGCTTGAAGGCGGCGCGACTGCGATAGCCCTTGGCCTTTGCGGCATGGACGTAGGGATCGTTGAGCTGGCGTGCCAGCCATTCGCGCGACGAGGCTTTGAGGCCGCGCTTCTTCTTCACCTTGACGCGCACTTCGCCGCGCCCCGATCCAGCCGGCCCCTTCATGCCGGAACCCTCCGCCGCCGCGTCGACAACTCGTCGCGCATCTGGCGCAGCATGCCTTCGCGCAAGCCGCGATCGGCCACACGCAACATCGGGCTGGGCCATAGCGAACAGATCGCGGCGAAAATCGCCGAACCGGCCAGCATCAGATCCGCTCGCTCCGGCCCGATGGCGCCAATCTTCGCCAGCGCAGCGATATCCATGCGGGAAATGCGTTCGGCCACATTTAAAAGCTGGGGCGTTTCGTGCCAGCTCGCATCCACCTTGGCGCGATTATAACGCGGCAGCTTGAGCGCAATAGCCGCCAAGGTCGTGACCGTGCCGGACGTGCCCAGCAGATGTTCGTGCGCCGGATCGAAATCCGGCATCTGCTGCGCGAGCGGTGCGAAACGCATCCGCATGGCCTCGCGCATGGCATCGAAGCCCGCATGATTGCGGGCCGCAGCACCATACTGTTCGGCCAAATTCACAACCCCGACCGGCAAGGACGCGGTAAAGCACCTCACCAGCCTACCTTCGCTCTTATGCTGCCACACGATCTCGGTCGAGCCGCCTCCGATATCGAATATCAACGCCCCCCGGTATTTCCGCCCGATCAACGGCGCGCAGCCCAGTGCTGCAAGATCGGCTTCCTCTTCCGGCGAGATCACGTTGAGCGTAATTCCGGTCTCGTCGCGCGCCCGCCTGATCAGGATATCGGTGTTGGAAGCCTGACGCGCCGCCTGGGTGGCAATCGCCCGGACATGGCGAACGCGATGGCGCGCAATACGCTCAGCACAGATCTTCAGTGCCGCGATCGTGCGATCGATGGCGGCGTCGGACAGCCGGCCGCTTTCGCCGACCCCCTCGCCCAATCGGACAATGCGGGAAAATGAATCCACCACACGGAAATTGTCGGGCGGTGCGGAACGTGCGATCAGCAGCCGGCAATTGTTGGTGCCCAGATCGAGCACAGCCAAAAGCGGGCCAGCGGCCGGCTTGACCGATTCGCCCTCCCGCTCGTCTGAATGTGCCCAGTTTTCCTGCAATTTCGCCTCGGATCGCGGACAGTCCGCGGCCGGACGGTAGCATGGGCAAATGCGGCGCGGACAACCCAATTGTGCGGCTTACCTCTAGGCGAAACCCCGCTAGACTGAGTCTTCTCAATTCAGATGGCGGCAGACATGCGCATGACGATGATCGCTTTGACGGGCCTGCTCCTGCTGACAGCGGCCACGACCGGACACGCGGCGACAGTTTCCCTGACCGCCAATCTTCTGGGCGGCAACGCGGTCCCTCAGAACAAGAGCGACGCCTTCGGTGAAGGACAATTCACCTATGACGGCCAGAGCGGGACGCTGGAATACTACCTTACCTATGACGGTGCGGCGCCGACCAAAATCGACCTGCACGGACCCGCCAAGCCTGATGGGAACGGACCGGCAATCCTGTCTTTTCCCGTATCGGCATCCCCGGTCAGCGGCACGGCGACGTTAACGAAAGCACAAGCCGACGCCCTCCTGGCTGGGGCTGCCTATGTAGACATGCACAGTCAGGCCTATCCGGATGGCGAGATCCGCGGCCAGATCCGGCGGCAGTGAGGCACGCCCAAAAGCGTCCTTGAAAGGGGCGGCTGGCTGGTCTAAACGGGCGGTCCCAAAGGGGTTTTCCCCAGGTTTTGGGGGATCGTCTAACGGTAGGTTATCCTCAAACCGTTGACTTTATTAGAGCGTGTCCAACTCCAAACGCTCTTCACACGACTCCAGACACTTGAATTTGCTGCACGATCGAAAAAGTTGGACACTGGCTCGCGTTCGCCCATGCCCGTGCGGAGTGATCGGCAATGCGCTGTTTAGCAGCCCTAATAATTCTACTGGCGCTCGCTTTTCCGCCAGTTACTGCCGAAGCTCAAACGTCACTGAATGCGCCACGGTCCTCCAACCCCTGGAATGTGATAGGAGGCTTGGAAGATTCAAAGTGCTCAAGCTGGATGAGCGTTACGCAGCCAACAATTGGCCCTTGGGCCAAGTCATGGGTTGATGGTTATTTGACCGCTTTTAACCGTCATCACACAGACCCTTCGGCGCAAAACTCGACCTTAAATTATGAAGGGGTGAGTTCATGGATCGATAATTACTGTCACCGCGACCCTCAACTAACGCTCGGGTCTGCCGCTGTGGCTTTAGCCAAAGAGAACGCTTTTACCGAGGGCACGCAGAAAACAACAGATTGTGCAACTTGGGTTTCGTTCGAGAGAAGCGATCCACCTATGCCAGCATTGTTAGCTTGGATGATGGGCTATCTCACGGCGTTTGATCGATATGACGCGGTCCATACGCCAAGAATAAGGGAAATGCCGGTGAATCCCATGGAAGACTGGATTACTGGCTATTGCATTCATCACCAAACCGATGCGCTGGGCATGGCTGCGTCCACTTATATTGCCGACCAAATTACAGAGGCACCGCATTAATCCACATGAAATAGGGACTTCTTGCCGGGATGGCCTGGAGTTGGTAGGAAGCGGCCCGCGTAGTTCGATGACAGTTGGACACGGCGGAAATATCCAGCTAGGACAATACCTTAGTTGGGGGATCGTCTAACGGTAGGACTGCAGACTCTGACTCTGCCTGTCTAGGTTCGAATCCTAGTCCCCCA
>JAZJZY010000006.1:0-122669 GCA_040389405.1 Pseudomonadota bacterium
ACTGCTGCCTCCCGTAGGAGTCTGGGCCGTGTCTCAGTCCCAGTGTGGCTGATCTTCCTCTCAGAACAGCTATCGATCGTCGCCTTGGTGGGCCGTTACCCCACCAACTAGCTAATCGAACGCGGGCTAATCTATCGACGATAAATCTTTCTCCGTTAGGACGTATTCGGTATTAGCTGAAGTTTCCCTCAGTTGTTCCGAATCGATAGGTATATTCCCACGCGTTACGCACCCGTCCGCCGGTGATGTATTGCTACACCCCCTAGACTTGCATGTTTGAGGCCTGCCGCCAGCGTTCGTTCTGAGCCAGGATCAAACTCTCATGTTTTGATCCTGAGACAGACGACGCTGAATGCTCTTGTATTTGCGTAGTTCGCAAAAACTTTTGACAAGGGTTGATCGCCATCGGGCCCGTCAAGGTCCGACAACGATCGACTTTAGAGTCTTTCGTCTTTGCAGAAGAACGCGAGCATTCAATGTCGCTGCTCGATTAGTTAGCGCCAAAGCCGAAGCTTTGACGCATGGCTGCCGAGCCGCCGCCCACGTTCCCCTTCCGAAAATCACAATGTCAAACAGCTCGTCAAACCGACGTTTTCACGCCTTTTTTCAACGAAACACCGCTTTCGCAACTTACGTCGCGAAGCGGCGTGGGCGCGGGTTATAGGAGCGGCCTCCCCCCAAGTCAAACGCTAAAATGGCGGGAAAAACGGTTTTTTTGCGCCTGCTGTGGATGGACTTTTCCGCCCATTTTTCGCAGCCACGCTCCTGGAAGCACGGTCTCTATATATGGGGCGCGGATCGGATTTCATCCCGTCCCCTAGATTTTGCCACTGCGTAACGGTTGGTTGCAGCGCAAAATGCCGGTTTTCCGGGTTTTTGGGCCACGGACTAAACATAAGAAGGCGCCCGGCAAAAATGCCGGGCACCTTCAAAAATGGCCTTACCCAATGCGTTCGTCCGCCATATGGCGCAAATCGCTGGCATAGAGATTGGTGATGATCTGACCGCTGGAGCGATCAAAGCGCGCGTCGGCGGAATCGATCCAAACCACTTTTCCGCTGTCCAATTCGACTTCCAGCGCTTCGATCACATCATCGCTGGCGCGTGCGATGCCCACGACATTGCCGACATGATCGCCGCTGATGAGCTGAACACGCGCATTCATCAGACTGCCGTCATTCTTCAGGCGCCATTCTGCGACGCGGCTGGGCCATTCATAACGCTTATAGGCCGCGCGTTCCGCCCGAAACCGTTCGCGCAGCGCTTCATAGCGCGCCGTCTGCGCGCGCCAGGCTTCCTTCTGATCCTGATAATTTTCCTGCTGCGCCTGATGCTGCTGCATCTGCTGCTGATATTGCTGCTGCTCGATCTGGTATTTCGAATTGTTGTTGTTGTCCTGGGCCGATATCTCGGCATTGGATTGGGTGACCTGGGCATTCAGATCTGCGGTCTGCGCCTGTTCCGCCGGCGTGGAATGATCCGTCGGCATGCCATTGGCATCGACATGACTGCTTTGCGCCATCGCGGGCGCGGCGACCAGAAATGCCGAAAGGGCCAGACCGCTTGCGGCCAGTAAATTGCGGGATTTCATGGTGTTTCTCCGTGGGAAGCTCTCGCGGTCAAAACGCGGCTGCCCGCACGCGCGTTCCCGCGCGGAACGAAAGTTCCGGAGATAAGCGACAATCAGGCGGCGGAAATATAATCGCGCAACGAATTGGCCTCGCTCTGCGTTTCCGCAATCCTGGTCTTTACGACGTCGCCGATCGAGATCAGCCCACACAGCGCCTCGTTACAATCCAGCACCGGCACATGGCGGAAACGACCGCGCGTCATCATCTCCATCAGATCCTGCACTGTGTCGGCCTCACCGCAGGTCGCGACGTCCTTGGTCATATAGACGGAGACCAAGCGATCGAGCGCTAGGGGACCGTCGGTTGCCACCGCCCGCACCACGTCACGCTCAGACAGAATGCCAGCCAGCCCATCTGCATCGCGGGTCACAATCACGGCGCCGATGCGTTTTTCAGCCAGCAATCGCGCCGCTTCTCCCATCGTGGCGCCATGGGCAATCACAATGATCGTGCGGCCTTTGTCCTGAAGAATGTGCCTGACAAGCATGAACGGAGCGCTCCTCTTGATGGATGCGCCCGGCGCGCGACCCCGCGCCGAACGCAAAGCCGGCCGGTTTCCCGGTCCTTGCGTAAATGCTGCCCCCCATCCGGGCCGCTTGCAACGATGAATGCGACATTCCGTCCGGTTTTGCGGTTGCGGCTTGACTTCAGTCTGGAGGATTTCTAAGTATCATTCTCAATTAGAACTATTCAAAGGAGATAACCTAACATGTTGACCATCGGTGACAAATTCCCCGATTTTGCCGTTCAGGGGGTGGTTTCCACCGATCCCCGCACGGCCTTCCGCGACTTCACCCAGTCCAGCGACAAGGGCAAATGGAAGCTCGTTTTCTTCTGGCCCAAGGACTTCACCTTCGTCTGCCCCACCGAAATCGCCGGTTTCGGCAAGCTGAATGGCGACTTCAACGACCGGGACACCGTGGTCTATGGCGTCTCCACTGATAGCGAATTCGTCCATCTGGCCTGGCGGCAGAATCATGCCGACCTCAAGGATCTGCCTTTCGCCATGCTGGCGGACACCAATCGCCGCCTGTCCAAGGCGCTGGGCATTCTTGATGAGGAAGCCGGTGTCGCCAAGCGCGCCACTTTCCTGGTCGATCCGGACGGCATCATCCGCTTTGTTTATGTCACCGACATGAGCGTGGGCCGCAATCCGCAGGAAGTGCTGCGCGTGCTCGACGCCTTGCAGACCGACGAACTGTGCCCCTGCAACTGGCAGAAGGGCGAAGAGGTCATCAAGACCGCGGCCTAAATCTTTGCCCCCATCTGTCTTTCTCAGGTCAAGCCTTCGGAAGACATCTTCCCCCGCCAATGGCTTCGCCATGCGGGGGAAGAAAGCCGGGGCCAGTTATGAAGGAAAAAACAATGTCGATTGAAGCCCTGAAGAATTCCCTGCCCGAATATGCCAAGGATCTGAAGCTGAACCTGTCGAGCCTGGCGACGGAGACTTTGCTGACCGAGCAGCAGCGCGCCGGTGCCTTCATCGCCTGTGCCCTGGCCTCGCGCGAGCGCAGCACCACCAGCGCCATCCTGAGCGAATTCGCACCCAAACTTTCCACCGAAGCGCTGACCGCCGCCCGCGCCGCCGCCAGCATCATGGCGATGAACAATATCTATTACCGCTTCACCCATCTGGCTTCGGCGCCGGACTACAAGACATTGCCCGCGCGCTTGCGGATGAACGTGATCGGCAAGCCCGGCGTGGACAAGGTCGATTTCGAGCTCTGGTGTCTGGCGGTTTCGGCCATCAATGGCTGTGGTGTCTGCATCGACAGCCATGAGAAGATCCTGCGCGACGCGGGCCTTACCGCCGAGCAGATTCAGGCCGCCGTGCGCATCGCCGCTGTGGTTCATGGCGTTGCCGCGACCTTGGATGGCGAAGCCCATAGCGCCGATATTGCAGCCAACGCCGTCGCTGCCTGACGGAAATTATTCAGACGCTTTCGAGCGTTTCATTCACCACAGCAAGAAACCGCGTCAAAGTCGGCGCGGTTTCACTTTGGCGCCAGACGATGCCGGTTTCCAACGACGGCGCCCCTTCCAGCAGATCGACATAGCGCACACCCGTGCGCGCCAGATGGCGCAGCGACGCAGGCACCAGCGCGATTCCCATTCCTGCCGATACAAGGCTGATGATGGTCTGCATCTGGATCGCTTCCTGGGCGATCCGGGCCTTCCCGCCATGCGCGATATAATAGTCCATCACAAGATCATGGAAGGCGGGCGCCGAGCGGCGGGGGAAGATCACCAGCGGCGCATCGATCACCGCGCTGGGTGGTAATTTCCCGGCGCGCAAGGACAGGCGCTTGTTCGCGATCCAGCTCTCTGGAACCGCCGCGATCAGGGGCTCGGACACCAGCCTGCGATAAACAAGTGATTCAGGCAGCGCATCGTGCGCGGGTGGAATGACGATGCCGGCATGACCCTTGCCGTCCAGCAAGGCTGCGATCTGCACATCGCTGGTCGCCTCGGTCAGCGCGATCTCCACATCGGGATAGAGCGAAGAATAACGCCGGACCAAGGCGGGCAGGATGCTGTAGTCGGCAGTGCTGACGAAGGAGAGTTCGAGACGCCCCGCCTCGCCATCGCGCAGGCGCCGGGCGATATCCGGCAGCGCCTTCACCCCGTCGAGCACGTCCTGAACATAGATCAGCCAATGCGCCCCGAACGGGGTCAGCGCCACGCTGCGCTTGGTCCGTAGGAACAGAGATGCGCCAAGCTCACGTTCCAGCGCCATGATCGACTGGCTCAGTGGCGGCTGGGTCATTCCCAGTATTTCGGCGGCGCGCCCGAAATGGAGTGTCTGGGCCACCGTCGCGAAATGCCTCAGTTGTCGGACGTCCACTCATATCTCCTACGACTTTATTATCGTCTAATAATATATTTCACTCGTCCATGAAAGCACACTATCCAGGCCCGGCACCTTGAGAGGCCCGGACCATGCCGAAATACCGCTCCAGAACCACCACCCATGGCCGCAACATGGCGGGCGCCCGGGGCCTGTGGCGCGCCACCGGCATGAAGGACTCCGATTTCGGCAAACCGATCATCGCCATCGCCAACAGCTTCACCCAATTCGTGCCCGGCCATGTCCATTTGAAGGACCTTGGCCAGTTGGTGGCGCGCGAGATCGAAGCGGCGGGCGGCGTCGCCAAAGAGTTCAACACCATCGCCGTCGATGACGGCATCGCGATGGGTCATGACGGCATGCTCTATTCGCTGCCCAGCCGCGAACTGATCGCCGACAGCGTCGAATACATGGTCAACGCACATTGCGCCGACGCGCTGGTCTGCATTTCCAATTGCGACAAGATCACGCCCGGCATGCTGATGGCGGCGTTGCGTCTCAACATTCCCGCCGTCTTCGTGTCCGGCGGCCCGATGGAAGCGGGCAAGGTCGTGGTGAAAGGTGTCACGCGGGCGCTGGATCTGGTCGACGCGATGGTGGTCGCGGCCGATGACAGCTACAGCGACGAAGAAGTGAAAGTCGTCGAGCGTTCAGCCTGCCCCACCTGCGGTTCCTGCTCGGGCATGTTCACCGCCAATTCGATGAACTGCCTGACGGAAGCTTTGGGGCTTTCCCTTCCCGGCAACGGCTCGACATTGGCCACGCATGCCGACCGCGAAAAGCTTTTCCGCAAGGCGGGCCATGTGGTCGTCGATCTGGCCAAGCGCTGGTACGAGCAGGATGACGCCACTGCCTTGCCCCGCAACATCGCCAGCTTCCGCGCTTTCGAAAACGCCATGAGTCTGGACATCGCGATGGGCGGCTCGACCAACACGGTGCTGCATCTGCTGGCCGCCGCCCATGAAGGGGGCATCGATTTTACCATGGCCGATATCGACCGGCTGTCGCGCCGCGTGCCCTGCCTGTGCAAGGTCGCGCCTGCCAAAAATGACGTTCACATGGAAGATGTGCACCGCGCCGGTGGCATCATGTCGATCCTGGGCGAACTGGACCGTGCAGGCCTGATCGACACCAGCCTGCCCACCGTGCATGCCCCGACCTTGGCGCACGCGTTGGCGCAATGGGACATCAGCCGTACAGACAATGCCGATGTTCTCAACTTCTTCCGCGCCGCGCCGGGCGGCGTGCCGACGCAAACCGCCTTCAGTCAGTCGGAGCGCTGGGACGAACTCGACATCGACCGTGAAAAAGGCGTGATCCGTTCGGCGGAACACCCTTTCAGCAAGGATGGCGGCCTGGCGGTGTTGTTCGGCAATCTGGCGCCGGAAGGCTGCATCGTGAAGACGGCAGGCGTCGACGATTCGATCCTCACCTTTCGGGGCAAGGCGCGTGTTTACGAAAGTCAGGATGCGGCCGTGGCCGGCATTCTGGGCAACCAAGTCGTTGCCGGCGACGTGGTGGTGATCCGCTATGAAGGCCCCAAAGGCGGCCCGGGCATGCAGGAAATGCTGTATCCCACCAGCTATCTGAAATCCAAAGGCCTGGGCAAAGCCTGCGCCCTGATCACCGACGGGCGATTCTCGGGCGGCACATCGGGTCTTTCGATCGGCCATGTTTCACCCGAGGCGGCGGAAGGCGGCTTGATCGCACTGGTGGAAACCGGCGATCCGATCCTGATCGACATTCCCAATCGCGGCATCCATTTGGATATCGCCGATGCGACTTTGGCCGCCCGTCATGCCGCGATGAACGCCAAAGGCAATGCCGCCTGGAAGCCGAGCGAAAAACGCAACCGCCAGGTTTCACCGGCCCTGCGCGCTTACGCGGCGATGACCACCAACGCCGCGCGCGGCGCGGTGCGCGACGTCAGCCAGATCGAAAAATGAGCCGCCTTAGCGAGCCACGGCCCCGCCCCCTCCGTTGCGCAAAGCGTATGACGGGGGAGGGTGAGTAGCGTCAGCGTGCGAACGTAGCAGCGCTTGCGATGCGAAGGCCGGAGGGGGACTCAAACAGCTTGCCCCGCGCACCAGCCGGACGACCAGGCCCATTGGAAATTATAGCCGCCCAGCCAGCCGGTCACATCCACCACTTCGCCAATGAAATAGAGACCCGGAACAGATTTTGATTCCATCGTGCTGGAATTCAAGCCGCTGGTGTCGACCCCGCCAACCGTCACTTCGGCCGTGCGATAGCCCTCGCTCCCTGACGGGACGATGCACCAGTCATTCACCGCGCCCGCCAGCGCGCGCAGCTTGGCGTCGGACAGATCGGCCAGATTTCCCGTGCAGCCTTGCGATTCCACAATGTCCTTGGCCAGCCGCCGCGGCAGCAAGGTCGAAAGAAAAGTCTGCGGTTCCTGCCGGGCATGATCCGTCTTTGCCGCGCGTAAGATTGCGAACGCGTCCTGCCCCGGCAACAGAGAAACCTGAATCGCATCGCCTTCCCGCCAGTAAGACGAGATCTGCAGGATCACCGGCCCGCTCAATCCGCGATGGGTGAACAGCAGCGCTTCTTCAAACGACGTCCGGCCATGGCGAACCCGCGCCTGGACTGCCACGCCCGACAATGCGTTGAGGCGCTTCAGCAATGCCGCATCAAACGTCAGCGGCACTAGGGCCGGCCGCGTCGGCGTCACACCAAGGCCAAATTGCGCGGCAAGGCGATAGCCGAAATCGCTGGCGCCCATCTTGGGAATGGATTTTCCACCCGTGGCCACGACCAGTGAACGGCACTGCATCTCTTCACCGTCGGAAAATCGCAACGCAAATCCATCTGGCGCCTTCTCGACCTGCTCGACCTGGGTGCGCAAACGAAGCTCGGCCCCGGCCTGCCGCATTTCCGACAGCAGCAGGTCTATGATCTGCTGGGACGATCCATCGCAGAATAATTGCGCCAGCGTCTTTTCGTGATAGGCGATGCCATAACGCTCGACCAGCGCAATGAAATCCTGCGGCATATAGCGGCTGAGCGCGGAAATGCAGAAATGCGGACTGGCGGAAGTGAATTGCGCCGGCGTGGCATGACGATTGGTGAAATTGCAGCGCCCACCGCCGGAAATACGGATCTTTTCGCCCGGGCTTTTCGCATGATCGATGATGGTCACGCTTCGCCCACGCCGGCCCGCCACAGCCGCGCACATCATGCCGGCAGCACCAGCACCGATAACGATCACATCGCGTTTGTGCATCACCCGCCCATGATCATCTGGTGGCGCGGGCCGGGTTCGTCGCCGCCCAAATGATGTGCCGCACGCCGCGCCCCTTGTTGGCGCGCGCCTGGATTTCTTCCACCGCGAACCCCGCCTGACCCAGACGATTGAAGAATGCCTTGTTCGGCGCCGCCGACCAGATCGCCAGCAACCCTTTCGGCCGCAATGCTTTGCGCGCCGCGTGAAGTCCCCGCAGGTTGTACAGCCCGTCATTCGCGGCCCGGCTGAGGCCGTCCGGACCGTTATCGACATCGAGCAGGATGGCGTCGAAGCTTGCCTGTGCCGATGCGATCAAACTGCCCACATCGATTTCGCGGATATTGACCCGTGGATCACTGAGGCCATTGGCGGTGAGTTCGGCCATCGGACCCCGCGCCCATTGCAACACGGCGGGCACCAATTCCGCCACGGTGATGCGCGCGTCTGCGCCGAATCCCGCCAAGGCTGCCCGCAATGTGAACCCCATCCCATAGCCGCCGATCAGTATGTGGGGATTGGGGCGGCCACGAAGCCGGTCGCAGGCCAGTTCGGCCAACGCGATCTCGGAGGAGCTCATCCGGCTGTTCATCAGCGGCGTGCTGCCCGCCATGATCGAGAATTCTTTGCCCCGTTGCATCAGCTTCAGCTCGCCGCCCCCGCCGGGCACCGTCGCCGTATCGAGATGAACCCAGGGGATCATGGAAGCCTGCCTCCGAATGCAGCCATCTAACTGTGCAGCGAACTGAAAACGGGTGATTTTCAGAGGGAAATTTGGCGGAGGATCGGCACCTGCCGATAAACTGTCTCCACTCCTGAGGTTAGACTAGCGGGATTCCGCGCCTCAACAAGCTTGCCTGACCACTCCAGGGATTCCTGGTGGGTAGGGGCTAAGCATCGCGAGGGCCCCTGGGGAAAGAGGAGAGCGGAGGCGGGGAAGCCGCTCAGGAAGGCCGTTGTGGCCGCCAGGCGGCGATTGTAGCAGTCGGCGGCCGGCGGCCGGCGCACTTGCGCGTCCGATGAACCCTAGCAAAGTCCGTCCCGGATCCCGCGGTCCAGATACACGAAGCGTGGACCTGCTGCGCCACACCGACACACAGCGCCCCGTTGCCCTCTGCTGCCTGGTAGGCAAAGCCACACAAAACGGCCCTGTGGGGGGACGCGGACCTATACATTGGAGCGTTTCTAGGACGCCAGGCAGGACGGTGCCGGATACGAGCCCAGGAGGGGCAATCGGCCCGATCCTGACGTGGAGCGGGGGGGCGAGCGGCCGCTTGGCCCCAGTGTGTGGTGCGGTCCTAGTTGAGAATTCTAGCTTCCGATAAGGCACCGGTGTCCGCTGCGATTTCACAGACCGGCACCGGGAGGAGCTACAAAAGCAACTGGAGGATGGTAAAGAGTATCTGTGAGTACCGCCCATCCTTCCGAAAAATTGCAACCTTAGGTAACGGTTAGTCGCACAGCTTTCCCTGAAGGCGGATAGTCCCTGGAAGGCAAAATCCGACAGGTCAGGTCAATGCCGCCTCAGACGAAGAAAAAACCGACTGCGATCAAGAAAAAGGACCCAGCGACACTCCCTATCACTTGGGTTGCCAAGCGTGTTGTTGCATTCGTCGTCGGCGTCGAAAACTACAGGGAGAAAACAGGTGGTCTACCAAGTGTCCCGTATGCGCGAGACGACGCTGGCGCCTTCGCCGAGTTACTAGGAAAGATCTATCCGGCTCCTTCGCTGCGAATCGAAGTGATGCTCGACCGCGACGCGACCCACGCCTCTTTGAAGTACGCGCTCCTGGAAACAATTCGAGGCCTTCAACCAGAGGACCTATTTATCTTCTACTACGCAGGCCATGGGTATCATTGCGCTGGCGGCAATCGCATCACTCTTTGGGACACTCATGCCCATCACATTAGTGATACCACGCTCCTTCTCCGCGATATTCTGCTCGACCCCCTGGCAAAAAGTTCTTGCGAGCACGCCTTAGCATTTATCGACGCTTGCGCCAGCGGATTTGAGGATGTGATTGGAAGTCGGGACGTATTCAGCAGTATGGACAAACGTGAATTAGAAGAGTTTCTCAGCTCTGCCCGGTATAGTGCTCTGTTTTTGTCGTGCGAGCCAGGGCAAAAATCCTATTCGTCGCCGACACTGCACCATGGGATATGGACGCATTTTCTGATTGAAGCCCTCAGCGGTGTCGCTGACGATGCTATTACTTCGAGCGATCACGTCACCGACACGAGTTTGCGGGACTACCTCGCGCGGGCAATCCCCCAATTTATTACTCAGCATACGCAGATACGGGATACTCAAAATCCAATCGCAATGATCAACGCGACGAATTCTTTTGCGATTCGAACCGTACCTGAGGAGCAGGCAGGGGTGGGCCCTGAAGGCGATTTCTCTACAATCGCGCCGAAGATACAGCGCGAATATCTCGAGCGCACTGAGCACAATTGGGTCAAGAGCCTTCCAAGTTTCAATAAAAAAATTCATTTCGAGCCCGACAATCATGGTCAGGGCGCTCGCGCATTTATACTTGGCCTTCTTGAACCCAAAGTCGATGATGAGATTCAAGCACTTTATGAAAAGACGAAAGCTCAGTTTGGGCTTCGTAGGCGAGATGTCAGGACAACAAGCGGCGGCGGGCAAGCCAGCTTGGACACCCCCTATTTTCGCTTCACCATAGAAAGCCAACAGAACTCGGAGGATCCCTCCGGTTTTCTGCTTGTGCGTCGTCTCGAATTACGCACTTCAGCGCCGCAGCACATTGCGCAGATGGACAAGCTTTTTGGCCCAATGTTCGAAAGTACCGTCGTTCAGTTTGACCATGTTGCGGTTGATTTTGAGGCTCTGGTAGAATTCTTCGAGGACATGGCGGACGACTATGGTGGAGATGTTAAAGACGAAGAACAGAAGGATCGCGTCACGTTCACTAACACGGATGGGATCAGCATTTGTGTTGACTTCGACAGCCATTGTCTGACCGTCTCTTGGCGCGGCTGGCAAAGTGTCGGAGATATTTTGGAAGTGATGTCGGGGTTTCGGTTTGGACCAAGTGGCCCGAGCCACCTTCTATGCGGTTAGAGGCTTGTCCGGCTGCTCGGTGGAAATGCGTTTCTGCAACAACGTTAGTACAAGATAGAGCGCGCTAGAAATCAGAAAAACATCGGTGGCCGTCAGGTATTGGGTGAAAAGTGCTAAACAGAAATAAGAGAGCGCCGATATCACTGAACCGCTGCGCCCATACATGAGCGATCCCGGCTCCACGATCGGACAGGAGCCGATGGATCTCACCTATGAAGCTGATCTTTTAGGAAACATCCAACAAGCACTTGCAGGTTTGCAAGGGTTCGACGTGATGGCGCTAGAGCTCATTCAGAACGCTGATGACGCGGGTGCCGGTACACTGATTTTCGACGTTCGCAAAGACGCTCTAGTAGTCCGGAATGATGGGCGTTTCTCCACCTGCGGGCTGAAAGCGAAGCGGTGTCCCTGGGACCACACCGGCGACCCCAGCGGACTGCACCGCCCCTGCAATTTCCACGCTATTTCCAAGGTCGCAGGCCGAAGCAAGGTGCACACAAGCGGCCAGATTGGCCGGTTCGGCATCGGCTTCGTGTCGGTATATCAGATCACCGATACTCCAATCATCCGCTCTGCTGGCATCGAAATGCGCCTCGAGCCGGTACGAGGTATGGCACCGACAAAGGTCGTTCCGGATACGGAAGGCACCTTGTTCGAACTTCCCTGGGCAGCAGCACAGAGCTCGACGCGACAGGCACTGAATGCATCTCCAACACCCAAAGACGTAGAACCGCTGATACTTGAGGCAATTGCCGGTGTGATGGCTCGAGGACTGATGTTCCTCCGGCACTTGCACAGTATCGAGCTGCGAAAAGAGGGCAGGCTCGAGCAGGCAGTCACCATTCGGCGCGACAACGGACTGGTGAGCCTGGAAATCGCGCCGCAAATGCGGGTTCAGCGTTGGAAAGTGTTGACGCGTGATGCCGGAGATCTCGCGGCACAGCGCGATATATTCACGAACTATCCTACGCTTGTCGAACTTGACCGTTCCCCTGTCGTTCAGGTTGCGATCCCGCTTTCCGATACTCCCGTTACCGGCCTGCTCTACGCCTATCTGCCAACAGAGCAGGCATCAGGCATGCCGCTGCACGTCAACGGCGATTTTTTCCCGCACCCAAACCGCCGGTCAATAGTACTGAGTGGTGAACAGCACGAACGGTATTGGAACGAACTCCTGCTCGATACTGCAGCCCATGCCATTGGCGAGGCATTTGAGGCACTGCGTGACTTTCTAGGAGGGTCCCGGCTCTGGGCGCTCGGAAGCGCCGCCTTTGCGTTAAAAGATGCAAAAGGATTTTCCGGATTCTGGAAGGCATTTTCGGAAGCTGCAAAATCCTCGCCTTCTGTATGGACGGCAGGAAGAACATGGCACAGACCAGCTGAGTGTTACTTGGCTCCAGAACAGCTTTCCGGTGCCGAACAGACCGCGGTAACCTCCATTGGTCTGCATCTTCTGCATTCAGACCTGAGGCCGATGTGGACAGTACTATCTTCCGTTGGCGCTACGCAGTTGAGGCTGTCTACCCTAGTTGCTGCACTCCAGGCCCGCGGAGAGAACCCGGTTATTTCTCTCGGTGATCCCCACCTCCCCGCACTTTGGTCAGCCGTCAGCGTCATGCTGGAAATTTCTCGGTCTCTGAGTGGCTTTGCCGATGTCTTGAAAAAACTGAAAACCGTGACTTTCCTGCTTAATGCTGACGGAGAACCCACCAGCATTGACCAGATATGGCGTGCTCCGCAGGGCGTCCATGCTGCGATGATCCGCAGATATGTACCTGACTGCCCCCTTGTCCATCCTGAGGTCACGCACTGCACTGCGATAATGGAGGCAATTAATGCCTATGGCCTCGATGATCTGGCCAAGCATCTTTCGGGAACGATCACCAGCGAGTTTGCCGCTGCTAACGTGATCGGCACAGATGCCTCAAGCGTTCGCGATTTTTACGATCTTCTGACCGGGTTCGATACTGGCTCGATGGCATTAAAGACGGGGGCGATCCTTGCCAGCGTGCCGATGCTGAGGACCGCCAGCGGGTTCGTTTCGCCATCACGAGGCCAGCTGCCCGGTAGATTCGTGGATCCAATCGGGCACTTTGAATTGATCGACACGGTGCCGATAAGCGAGCGGATGCAGTATTTTGCGCGCGCAATCCTGGGCGTGCGCGTCCTTACTTTTAAGGACTATCTGGAAAACCACCTCGAAGACATTCTCGCATCGAACCCTACCCGGGAACAGTATGCCCTACTGCTTGGTGAGATTGCTGATCATATGACCGAGCTTGACGCGGAAGGTGGACTTCAGCCGCTTTCGGAACAGGCGTTTGTCCGTACCCGGGCCGGCACCTACGTACGACCGGAGGACTGCTATTACTGGTCATCAGCGCTGGAGGCCTTGGTTGGAGATGATGGAACTCATTGGGTTGATGAAGACTGGATGCCCTCATCCCGAAGTGCTTACAGATTCAGGGATCTGCTCGAGAGCAGGCTGGGAATGCGCTCCACTGTTTCCACCAAGGATATCGTGGCCCGGATCACCGAAATTGCAGAGAGCCCGGATACGGGGGGGATCGACGAAATTGCCTCACTTACGGCGCCTATCTTACGGCACGTTCTGGACCATTACCCTAGATTCGGCCCGGAGGATCTTGGGATTCTCGAGAGGCTCCGCGCAGTGGCATTTCTGCCGGGCGCCATGAATGGCGAGCGTATTCAGGGCACACGTTATCCGCCCGGACTGGTTTACCGCGCTTTCCGAGCAAGCGGCTTTTCATCTCAGGTTCCAGTAGTCGATCTGCCACCACTTCGCGGCGGTGGCGGAGCGGGCCCTTCGCTTACCGAGTTCCTGAATCTCCTCCAGATGCCTCCGGAGCCTCCGACCGAGAAGATCGTGGCACACCTCGAGCATTGCATAGCGCAGGATCTGCCAGTGTCGGACCTCACCTATGCGATCCTTTCCGAGCGTCTTGATAAGGATGACGCTGACTGCATCGATCGCCTGTCCAGCAGGAAATTCATCTATGATGCGGAGGCAAAACGGTACCTGCCGGCAGACAGGGTGTTCTGGCTGCCTCCCCCCTTCGGTGGGCACTGGCATGCCGCATCTCAACGGATGAGGCTGCGCGAGCCACTTTACCGTGGACTGGGCGTCGGCGACGCTCCCGGTCCTGCACACTACGCCTCGCTTCTCTCGGAAATCGCCAGCCAGGAGCATCCGTCGGATGAAGACAGGGCGGTTCATGCCCGCTGTCTTTCCTGGCTTGCAGAAGCGCTTGATCGTGGAACAGATCAGGCTGAAGAAGCGATCGAAGGACTTGCCGGCAAGCCAGCCTTTCTTAGTCTGCACGGTATTCCAATACAGACAGAGGAGGCCGCCTGGGTCGACTCCGAACTACTTGCTGCACCGTTCGGCGGCACTCTGAATGACTGGCTGGTGGCGCCACCGGCCATCCACCGGAGCGCCGCCGCCCGGCTTTTCAGGCATATGAACGTGATTTCGTTTTCGGAAATCGCGTGTCTGCGGCTCACGTCTTTTCCTGGCGAGAGGCCTGCGCCGGAAGCGACAGCACGTCTGCATGAACGGGCCGACCTCCTCCTGTGGCTTTTACCAGCACAGGAATTCCGCCACGCGCTTAGTAGCATTCTGGACCGAATCGAAGTCCGGTTTACTACCAGTCTCCATGTACAGGCGGAAATCACCCGCTTTGATCCACCGGTACGTTCGCCGGCAGATCCGGCTTCTGCCTATTTCGACCCACAGACCGCGATGCTTTATGTTCGTGCTGCGGACGGAGAAGCTACAGACTGGAGCGCTATCTTCCGCGCACTGTTTGCGCAGCTGGAGAGCCATGCTTACACGATCGACATGTCACCAGTAATCATGACAGCGGCGTATGTAACCAGTCTCCCCACTTGGAAGAACGCCGAACAGGCACTGAGAAACGCAAATTACCAGCCTCCCGAAGAGACCATCGATCTGCCGCAGGGCGCGGCGCTGTCCGACATACCGTCTGAAGCTGTCGATGAAGCGGGCTTAGATGAACAAACGTCGGAAGCCACTAGACCGGGCGGTACGGCCTCACCCGATGGACCTGATCGGCAGGGTAACGCGGACGATACAGACGAGCCCGACGAGGAAGAAGATGGTGAGCAGGGGGATAGAAGCGACAATACTATTCCGGAAAGCAGGGCAACCGCTCGGACGATGCCGACCGGTTCTAGTCAGGATCCGCCGCCTTTCAAATCAAGGCCGCTTGGAGCAGACCTAAGGATACCGGCCAGCGGACTACCGACAAAAGGCTCAGGCCGACACGGCACCGACAGCGGCGGTCTGCCCGGCAGTTCCGGTATACCTGTCACCGGTCGCGGGTCGCGTACGCGGGGGGCCGCAACCGTGCCGCAGACCCGCCGCTCACGCATGCTGACTTATGTCAGCACGGGCCAAAACCACTCCGAAGCCGCAAACCGGGATGGAGATGACAATAACGTTTCTGGGGAAATCGATAGGGCAGCGGTCGCCGCAGCACTGAAATACGAACAGGCGCGCGGCTGGGTGGCCGAAGAGCAGTTACATGGAAACCCGGGCTATGACATCATCTCCCGAGCTGCAGAGAGCACCGCCCGCCGTCTTATCGAGGTCAAGGGCCTCGCGGGTGAATGGACACCGCGAGGGATCAAGCTTTCCCATGTCCAGTATGGCATGGCAGAGCGCCACCCCGACGAGTTTTGGATTTATATTGTCGAGAATGCGCCTGATCTGCAGCGCCAGCGCGTCAGTGCCATAGCCAATCCCTTTTCCAAGGTGGAAGAATACTGGTTCGATAGTGGATGGAAAGGCATTTCAGAAGAAATCGCGACTGCTGAAGTCTTGAATATCAGAGTTGGTGCACGGGTCAGTCACAGTCTGTGGAAGACAGGCGTGATTACGGCAGTGGAACGCCGGGGCATTGCATGGATGCTCACTATTGATTTCGGACCGCTCGAAGGACGCCGTTACATTCCCTATAACTCCGGCCTCTCATTTGTGGACTGAACGTGGCAATCTGCATTCCAGCCTCTGAAACTGCTACATCTACGTCCTCCGCCGAGATGAGCCTTCTTGCTGCCATGTCGGCGCAGCTGGACGACAGTTATCTTGTTATGCATTCGGTCGCGTGGATTTCGAAGCCCGGCGGACAGGAACCGCGCGACGGCGAGAGTGATTTTCTCATCTGCCATCCAAGGCACGGGGTGCTTGTCCTAGAAGTGAAAGGTGGAAGGATAGATCTTGATTATGGCACGCTGAAATGGACGTCGACCGACCGCAACGGCGAGGTGCATATAATCAAAAACCCGTTCGACCAGGCAAAACGGGGAAAGTTCGGAGTTCTCGAGAAGCTGAAAGAGAATCCGGCGTGGCAGAAATTGCGCATTGGGCGTTTCACTCTCGGTCATGCCGCGTTTTTCCCCGATATTGGCAATGGCGCGCGTCTTGCGGGCTCCGATGCCCCTTCCGATATTATTGGCGATCGCGGTGATATGGAAAATCTCGCCCCCTGGATTACGAGGGTATTTGAATACTGGCGGGGAGAAAATCCCCAGCGTCGGCACGAAGAAATGGGCAGCCAGGGCGTAGCGACGGTTCGCCAAATCTTCGCCCGGGTCGTTGCGACACGACCACTCCTTTCGGCGCGTCTGCAGGACGAGGAACAGAAGCGAATCGAGCTTACGCATCGCCAGATGATGGTCCTTGACTTCCTGGCACGGCAGCGGCGCGTGATGATCGCGGGAGGCGCGGGCACTGGAAAAACGCTAATTGCCCGCGAGAAAGCCGTAAGACTTGCAGAAGAAGGGCTCCGGACGCTTCTGGTCTGCTACAACCGCGGTCTCGCTGATCACCTCCGGGAGCAATGCACCGGCGTCACTAATCTTGATGTCGCCAGCTTTCATCAGGTCTGTCATCGCTGGATCGAGCGCGCGAAGACGGACCTTAAAAGAGATCTGCTTGCCGAAGCACGCAGAGACTATCCCAACGGCAATGTTTTTGACCATCACCAGCCGATTGCGCTGGCGATGGCCATTGATGCGTTTGGTCCGGCCTATGACGCAATCATTGTGGACGAGGCGCAGGATTTTGGTGACGAATTCTGGATGCCAATCGAAATGCTTCTGACGCGTCCTGACAGTTCGCTTCTCTACGTCTTTCTCGATGAAAACCAGGATATCTACGGGCGTTCCGCCGCCATTCCGATTGCGGGCGAACCAATGAATCTCGATCGCAACTGCCGGAATACAGGCGCCATCCATGCCGCGGCATACCGCTACTATAAAGGGTCGGCCGTAGAAGCCCCAAGCATTTCTGGCAGCCAAGTGATGACGCTTACCGCTGCAGGCTTGGAAAAGCAGGCGCGAACTATCGCGGCGCTCATCACCAAAATGGTGGCCGAAGAGAAAGTGCCGCCGCATGATATAGCGGTCCTGATGTGTAGTACCGCCGACAGGGATCTGCGGGAGCAGATGCTGGCTTCCATGCCTATTCCGGCGAGCGCAAATATCGGTAGGCTAGAGGCGTATGGGCCGGGTTCAATCACGGTTGATAGCGTTGCGCGGTTCAAAGGCCTTGAGCGCGCCGTCATTATTCTCTGGGCATTCGAGGAATGCTCACCGGCCCGCGACCGTGAAGTGCTGTATGTTGGAATGTCGCGTGCAAAGTCTGTTCTTTATCTCTGCAGCACGCCCGAAGCCTGCGAGCTGGTTATGGCGGGCCTAAGCGCGTAACCATTTTAACCACTCCAATGGAGGATGAGCGCACCGCAATGAAATTGCTAATGCTCGGAAATCACCTAGTAAAACGCGAGTCGCCCAGCGTCATCTTCGTTACAGTCAAGGAGCCTGTGCTTACTGTCTGGACCTCTCGTGTCTAACCAACGATGTACCCCATCCATCGACGCCACACTGCGTATTACGCCAGCAAAACCGAGATGTTTCGCTCAATCTCACTTGTCAGGAATTTAAGCCAATGATTACTCAACGCGAGATAGATCAAGCTTTTTCTGAACTCCACGCGACTTGTGGCGGCGTGAAAGAGGACTATTTCGGTCTGCTCTATCTCGAACGAGAACATAAGGTTTTGCGAGACCGAGCCATACAACAGATTGCTTTTGGTGGGCGAGACTACGCTGTCGATGGGTTTCACTTCGACGCAGATAGACGCAATCTATACATCTATCAGTTCAAATATTCTCCCTCGGCCGCATTATTCAAATCGTCGATGGAACGTCTAATCGATAAGGGCATCGAGCAGGTCTTCGCAACGCCAAACCGCGATTATTTGAAAAATCAGATACTTCTGCAACTGCGCAGCACACTTGTCGACAATCGTTCGATGATCGATCAGATTTGCTTTCGCTTCGTATTCACTGGGGACCCAGCCGATGTAGAGCGCAGTCAAGTGCTGGAGAAACTGAGTGAGGATTTGCAAGGTAAGGCTCATTACGTAGACGCATTCTTCGATGAGAGGCCAGTACGATTTATTGTCGAGTTTCGCTCAGCAACGGGGCAGGTCGGAGCAATTAGAACAAATGAACTACAGTCGGAATTTGTCATCGACCTGAGTAAATTGATCGAGATCTCGGGACCGACCGCGCAGCAGATGCATGTGGGTTTTGTTAGACTTGCAGATTTGGAGTTTATGCATTCCGCACTAGGGTCGCACTTTTTTGACCGCAATATTCGATATGGCCTTGGCGACGGCGAGGCAGTTAATCGCGCGATTTCGCGAGCGCTAAGGAAAATCGTAATCGACCGCACAGAGGATCCAGCTCTCTTCGCCTTTAATCATAATGGAGTCACACTCTTCGCAGAGAAGCTAGAAAAACGTGACGGGAAGATTGCGGTGACCGCACCTCGCCTGCTGAATGGAGCGCAAACCGTTACAACTGCCACTCAATTCCGCCAGAAAAATTCTGACAATCCGAAATTGGCAGAAGGAAATTCTCGCTATGAGGCGGTACGCGTACTTTGTAGGGTAATTACCGACGCGGAACAGGAATTCGTCACTCACGTAACTATCAATAATAATCGACAAAATCCGGTCGAGCCCTGGAATTTACACGCAAACGATATGATCCAGCTTGAGTTGCAAGACAAATTTCAACGCGAGCTGCACATTTATTACGAGCGTCAAGAAAATTCGTTTAGCCAACTCAGTACGGAGGATCTCGCTGAGTACGGCATTCGCGAGGACTCAAAAGCGGTCCAGATGATAAAACTCGCTCAAACTTTTATGATAACTGACGGCACCATCAGTCGACTATCGGAGCTAAGGCGCGTCTTTGAAGATGACACAATCTACAAGAGCGTGTTTCGGGAAAGCCGCCTTCGCGCTGACGCTCGCAAGATATTGCTGTGCTACAAAATTGAGCGGTGCCTGAGAGTTGTTTCAAATGAGATACTCGAAAGGGGGCAAAGCAAGTATTCATTCATTTCCCGAGCTAGAAACTTGCTTTGGGCGCTCCTCTGCCAAGGGTTGCTTAATAGCAAGAAGCTTGATGAGTGGATGACGAAATTTGGAGATTCACTGGTTGTTCAGGTCGAATTCAAGGAATTATTGCTGCAATTGGCCAGCACGCGAGTCCGGCCTCTCCTCGGGGCCATTATGAAAGACCCCGAGTACCAAGAGCAGATTGCTAACGACAATCTTGGCTTCCTACGCAGCGATAAGGCTTTCAACAAATGCATGGAATATGCCCACCAGAACCGTGATCGCTGGGTTCACAAAAAGCTTCCTTAATGCCGCGGTTTGATCGACTTTCGGATCGGCGTCTCTGATCGGGCGGCCCTACGCCTGCGCCGCCTCGCAAGAGCCTCGAGACCAGGGTTGATATTTAAAGGATAGGAAAAAGCACCAGCAAACGGAATGCTCGCCGGACCCTTCATTAGCTCGCGCCCGACTGTAGCCGTGAAGCGTTTTCGCCCTTTTTATGAGACCTGCAGGCGATCCGGTGGTACCGGATGGGCGATATCTAGAACCGACGGCCGCGAGGGCGATATCGATGCAGGTTACGCAGATCTCTTTATTGGCTAAAAAAACGATATAATAAAGCTATAGTTACATGCAGCGAGAAATTGTAATTTTCCAGGCCACAATCATTTGCATCGCCATCACCATCAACCCTTGAGCCGCAAAGCGCTCCCATCACGGATATCTTGTCCTATGGTCCAGAATGTAAAGCGAACTACTTGGGAGGAAGACATCGAACGTGCCTTGATGACGATCGGTCGCCCTGCAACCACGTCGGAAATTTTCGACGTCATCCGAAGGAACCGGAAGATTGAAGGTCGGCACATCACTAAGCATTCTCGACATGGCGTCCGCAGGATATTGCAGAGGGTGTTTGTGGCCGTACCTTCGACCGAAGAAAAACATCGCACTCGATCAAATTATCGGTTTTGGATACCAAAAGACATCGGCGACTTAGTTGATACGTCGGCCGAAAAATAGCCCGCGACAGAATCCAGCGCGCAACAATTTTCTCACGCTCTGAAATGAGTCGGCTTTTGCGAATGCCTCATGTGTGGTTTCGGCCTTCAGAAAATTACGGCAATGCGAGTATGGGCATACGGCGTCGACTTACCACCCGAACCATCAAGCTCACGGCGAGAATTGGGCCAACTCGGCCTGAATGGCGGCCGAAGAGCTAACCAATTGAATATAAAACAGTATTCATCGATAAATCCGCTGGTCCTTCGTCTGAGAATGCCGATAATAATAATACTGGTTCAAAATTGAAAATAAGGCTCAACTCAAACGGGGCGTGCTTGGACGGGCTTTTCGACTATGACAGGCAACCGCATCAGGATGCCGAATTTGACTTATTGTCGCTCAAGAGGAGATCTCAGCGGCTGGCGTGGGTCGATGCAAGAAGATGCTTTGACCGATGAACGATGCTAAGATCGATTTTGACCAGCTTTTCAAACTTCGATTGGTCATCGCTCGTGTTGGCGAGATGGATCTCGCCAAATGGTGGAATACGCGCGGACAAATGAGCCGGCTTGGTACGGCGGCGGTCCGTCGCGGGTTTCCGCGCACACATTATTTTGCGCAAGCTCGCTCAGTATTCGCGGTTGCTGGTTCTCGCTGCCGGGAAGTGTTCGACCCGCCGAAAAGCGTTACCTTGTGGCAACTGCCAGAAGATGTAGAGGAAGAATTCGAGACGCATTGGGAGCGCTGGATAGACCAGGCAGAGGTCTGGAACCCCTTTTTTTTGGAACTCGAGACTCTGAAAGAAGCGGACCTCAAGGTGGCGCTTCGATCCTTTAATTTAGTTACCGACAAAGATTTTGACCTCCTTTTACGACTCCGCCGCTCCGCTGAAGGACGCGCAGTGCCTTTATCCGCTCCGTTCACCGCTACAAACCAGGATATCACTTCCCTCGCGCTCGGATTCGCTCGTAGCGATCCGGGCTCACTGGCGGTTCCTTATGCACGCTTGGATAGCACATGAAGGCTCCAGACCGATCTCACGTCGCATCATCGTTCACCCTCATCAAAGGGGCGATGATCGATGAAACGTACGCTGTCTTTGCAGCGTGGGATTTTGGCTCTTCCAAGAAAGATAATCTCGATCGTCTTAAACGGGAGAATTTCATTGGCGCCAGCACCGCAACCTGGCTTCGCGATATCGCAAAAGTGCTGAACCGGAGATTCGACCCAACTGATCGCGATCGCGCGCTAGTGCTTCTCGCGAAGAATGGCTGTCCCATGGAAGAATGGAAGCCCATCCTACTATGGCACATGACTCGCGATGAGTTTTTATTGCGTGATTTTCTTACAAACTGGCTTTTCCCAGCTTTCATCTCAGGTGCCTATCGAGTGCGAACTGAAGACCTTTATGGGCATCTCCGCAGTGTTGGTCGCCGAGGCGGGGCTACTGAACATGCTTGGAGTGATACGACCCTGAATCGGGTGGCCGCCGCGTTATTGAAGATGGCGGTCGATTTTGGCGTACTCCGCGGGAGCGTTGTTAAAGAATTTACGAGCTATCACCTGCCGGAGCGTAGCTTTGTCTATCTTCTCTATGCAATTCGGGAGGAACTGAGCAGTCCTCGAAAAGTACTCGCGTCGGAAGATTGGCGAATGTTCCTCATGCTGCCATCAGACGTCGAGCGCGAGCTTCTCCGCCTCCATCAGTTTCGCAAGGTCGACTACCAGATCGCCGGTAGCATTGTCCAACTCACGCTACCATGCGCAAATGCGTGCGAGTACGCGGAAAGGATGGTGGCATGAGCGATCTCGTTCACCGCATCAAGACTAGTCTCGAACCTATACTCGAGCTGGGTGATCCACGTGAGCGCATAAGCGCTTACCATGACATGCCCTACGCACTATTCCGCTACGAACCCGAAGAGGAGTTCGGACTACGCACACAAATCAGTCTGCTTGAGACGCGGCTTACTCAAATAGGTAAGCGCGTAAGCCGCATATCGCTGGCTCGGTGCCTGGATGAAGCAATGCGTTCCCAAAGATCACTTGAAGATTGGTTTGCCGCGGAGCGCGAACAGGGCACGGACACCGTCGTCGAGACCATACATTCTGTCCTTTCCGAGTACGCGCCCTTGGTTGATCTTGTTGCTGCGCAGATGCCCGATGATCCTAACCCGCTCCGGGACATTGTATTCATCATGCGGACCGGCGCCTTGTTTCCTGTCTACCGAACATTTTCATTGTTGGAACAGCTGAAGGGACGGGTCACGGTGCCAACTGTCTTGTTCTATCCGGGCGATCTCGATGGTGCTGCAGGACTCAGGTTCATGGGCGTATTAGCAGCTGAGCATAACTACCGACCAAAAATCTTTTGACGGGAATTCAGTGATGGCCAACGAACCGATCAAAAGTCTATTTGCGAACGACATCCATCGCCGGATTGAGGAAGTTATCAAGGTCGATCAGACCACTGATGATATTCTGCGCGATGAAATCAATGAGTATGTTGTTACCGATGCGATCCGGTCTCACTACACCAATATATTTGATGCCTTCCGCGAGACGCCGAACAAGCCGCATGAGGGTATTGCCATTTGGGTGTCTGGCTTCTTCGGATCCGGCAAGTCCAGCTTTGCTAAGATGCTGGGTCTATCAATTGAAAACCGGTCGGTGGCGGGCATCCCTGCGGGTGATCGATTCGCCCAAAGAACTGGGAACAACAAGGTTCAGGTCCTCCTGAAGGCGATAAACGAGCAGATTCCCACTCATGCCGTGATATTCGATGTTTCGACTGACCGAGGAATCAGGAGTGGCAACCAGTCTCTGACAGAGATTATGTACGGACTTTTTCTTCAGAGTCTCGGGTACGCAAAAGATCTCGACCTTTCCGAATTGGAAATTGCGCTAGAAGAAAAGGGCCAACTTGAAGTATTCGAAGCCGAATATGGCCGTCTCTTCAACAAGGAATGGTCCAACGAGAAGGGAAAAGTCGCTTTCGCGCTCAGCGAGGCGAGTCGGGTTCTACATAACCTCGATCCCCAAACTTATCCCATGGCTGATTCATGGGTGAAGGCCGTCAAGAACAAGGCGGATATCTCACCGGGGAAGCTGGCGGACCGCGCGAATGAACTGATGAAGCGCCGGCAACCAGGCAAGGCGCTCATGTTTGTCGTCGACGAGGTCGGTCAGTTCGTCGCTCGCGACGTGCAGAAGATGCTCGACCTGCAAGCTGTTGTTCAGAGTCTCGGTGTCAAAGGGCGCGGAAAACACTGGGTCGTTGTCACTTCGCAAGAGAAGCTTGGCGAGCTCGTGAGCGGGCTTGACGACAAGAAGATTGAACTTGCCCGCCTAATGGACCGGTTCCCTTTGCAAGTTCATTTGGAGCCGTCGGATATCTCCGAGGTCACCAGCCGGCGAGTTTTGTCGAAAAACGCTGCCGCGCAGAAAGTGTTAGGGGAGCTCTTTGACCAACATCGAGGGAGGTTTACTGAGCACACGCGCATGACGGCCGATATTAAGCTACCGGATCTCAGTCGCGACAGCTTCATCGATCTCTACCCACTGCTTCCCTACCAGATTGATCTGATAATTCAGGTAGTGTCGGGGCTCCGCACGCAGGGCGGTGCCAGCAAGCACGTCGGCGGCGCAAACCGAACTATCATCAAGCTGGCGCAGCAATTGCTTATCAACCCGGCTGTAAACCTCGCCGACCAATTGGTTGGCTCCGTGGCTCGGCTAGATCAGGTCTATGACTTGGTCGAGGGCAACATAGGGTCTGAAGTTAGAGCGAAGATCTCCGCCATTTCGAAGGAGCTTGAACATCCTCTAGCGCAGCCGGTCGCAAAGGTGATTTGCCTGTTGCAATATGTAAAGAGTGTTCACCGTACACCGGAGAATATAGCGGCCGCGCTCCATCCGAGTGTTGCCGAAGATTCCCAGCTGGCTGCTGTGAAGGACGCGCTGCGGCAGCTTGAGGCAGCCAACAAGGTTCGCCTTGGTGATGACGGATACCGGATTCCCACTCCGGCGGAAGACGATTGGGAGCGTATTCGCAACGGCATCAGCCCTAAGCCCGGTGATGCGCACCGGATTTATTCCGAGATACTGGCGTCCTTTTGGCAACCACAGCCCACTCACACTCTCTTCGACACCAAGACGTTCAAAGCGGGCCTTGCAATCCATGGGCGCGAGATTGTCGATGGTGATATGATGTTTCACGTCCATCTCGCTGAAGACGGCGCGTCCTTTATGGCGCTTGCGTCAGAGTTGCGTGCCCGCAGCCAGCAGGAGCGGAAGAGCGTTTTTTGGGCGGTATCGCTCAGCGACTCCATAGACCGCGAAATCGTCGAACACTTTCGGTCAAAGGAAATGCTGGCGAGGAAAGAACGCGAAGCTAAAACGGCCGACGAGACCGCGCTGATTGGCGAAGAGAAGATTCGCCAAAGGCGTCATCAGGACGAGCTCCGCCGGCTTTTAAAGGCCGCCTGTTTGGCAGGCAACGTCAGCTTCCGCGGCAATGATAGAAGCCCGGACGATCGGGCTGTCGATGTGGGCAAGAGCGTGGCAGACATCCTGAGCGACGTCCTCCCGGAGGTTTTCGATCGTTTCAAAGAGGCCGCTGCCCGCCCGGCCGATGTCAAGAGGGGCGTTGACGCGCTGTTCACAGCGGAAAACCTGCAAGGCCTTCCCTCGGTGTTCGGTAGTCTCGGGCTATTGCGTGACGAGAAAGGTAAGACGGTATTTCGCGTGGAAAGCGGGGCCCTGGCTGAGGTACTAACCCGTATAGAAGAGCGCGCCAACTACGGCGATACCGCAAGCGGACGATATCTCGCAGATGAACTTGCAAAAGAACCCTTCGGCTGGGACTTCGAAGTAGTTCGGTTGCTCGCCCTGTCTCTATTACGCGCAGGAAAAATTCAGGCTACAAGCAAAGGTCAAACGATTGAATCCGCCACAGGAATCGAAGCCCGCGACACGTTTTCGAACAATAATTTCTTCCGGCAAGCGTCATTCCGACCAAAAAAGGGCATCGAGTTCGAGGAGCTCGTAAAGGCGTCAGAGGCTTTCCGGGATACGTTTGGGAGTGAAGTCAAAGAACTCAATGCTGGCGCGATTGTCTCCGAGCTTCGCAAGGAAATTGCCCGGCATGAGGATCCGGTTGCCTCTGCCCACAGCCAGCTTATTGCTTATCGCCTTCCGGGCGCGGCGATGCTCGATAACGCAATGGGGCAGATGAAGGCGGTAGTGCGTGGTTCAGAAGACAATGCGATTGCCACCTTCAACGCGTCGCACCGCTCCATAAAAGACGCCATCAAACGTGCCATCGAACTCGATCAGGCAATGTCCGAGCCGCGTCTGCGTGACCTAGATCGGGCGCGCGAAGCGCTTCGGTCGGCGTGGCCCTTCCTCCGCAGTGAGCACGACGTAAGTGAGGACCTTCGGGCTAATGCCACTGAGCTTGAAGACCTTTTAGCGCGCGAGACCTTTTACCGTGAGCTCCCGAGGATTGAGCAGCACGCGTCGGCGATTGACGCCGAGTATGCGCGGCGGTTCGACGAAGCCTTACAAGCGCGGATTACCGCCTACACTCTAGCTCTCGAGCGACTCGCCCGCACCACCGCCTGGGATAGCGTCGACCACGATCAGCAAAAGAAGTTGGCAGCTCCGCTGAGGCGCGGCGCGACACGCGATCAGGACCGGGTGCCGATTCCACAACTCCGGTCGGAGCTCGATGCCTGCGAGATCCGTCTGCAGGACGCTATCGCAGAGCTTTACCGCATCATCGACGGCGATCGTGTCGCGACCGTGAAACTGGGCGGCTACTTTTCGGGCGGAATTGAGACCGAAGAGCAACTCGACGCGGCTCTCGCCGGCATCCGGGAAGAGTGCTCGCGCCTGATCGGAACCGGCAAGAAGGTGATTGTCCAGTGATCGGCGTGCTCCATGGATAAGTCGACTCGCAATGCCATTGAGCGAGCGACCCAACAGGCGCGGAAGCTACTGGATGAGGACTTCTCTTCGCAGCTTGAGGGCACGTTCGATGTGCTACGAAGCGGGGGCATTGCCTCAAGCGGCGGCGTCCATCTGTCCGCCCATCAGCAGTTTCAGCGGGAAAAAATCGTCGCTGCGATCGATCATAAGTGCGCCGCTGGTGCAACTGCCGCAGGGGCCGTCACTGATTATGTCAGGGATGCCGCCTTCACAACGCTGAATCGCTTCATCGCGCTCAAGATGCTCGAAGCACGCGGACTTGTGCAGGAATGCATAACTACGGGTGAGCTGTCCGCGGGCTACCGGGAATTCTGCGGCATGGCGCCAGGGCTCGCGTTAATTCCCGACGCCGCAGGCTATCGCCTCTACATTGAGAGCCTGTTTGATGAGTTCTCGACTGAGATCAAGGTCCTATTTGACCGACGCGACGCCGCTTCCGTCCTATGGCCGAAACGGCAGACATTCGAGGGACTGCTAACAATACTCAATGCCTCCGAATTGACTAAGGTCTGGGCAGAGGACGAGACAATCGGCTGGGTCTATCAGTTTTTCAATAGCGGCGAAGAGCGTAAGAGAATGCGCGATGAGAGCCAGGCACCGCGCAACAGCCGGGAACTGGCCGTGCGCAACCAGTTCTTTACGCCGCGATATGTCGTTCAGTTTCTTGTCGATAACACCCTCGGCCGTCTGTGGTTGGAGATGCACGGGGAACAAACATCTCTCGTTAAACTCTGCGAATACCTCGTGAGCTCCGTTGACGGCCCATCTCAACGACGGCCGCGGAAGGACCCAAGAGACCTGCGCGTTCTGGATCCCGCGTGCGGCTCAGGACATTTTCTTCTCTACAGCTTTGATCTGCTGCTGCTGATCTATGAGGATGCGTGGGCAGCCAACGAACCCTCGTTGACGAGCGAGGCGACAGGACGCTCGCTTCGCGACGATTACCCAGATCTCGCGGAACTGCGCCGAGCGACACCGAGACTGATAGTTGAATCTAATCTTCACGGCGTGGACATCGACCCACGTTGCGCACAAATCGCGGCGTTGGCCCTGTGGCTGAGGGCGCAGCGTGCCTGGAAAGACGCTGGTGTCACGGCAGCCAACCGTCCGCGGATTCAGCGCACCCATATTGTGGTAGCCGAGCCAATGCCCGGCGACGCGCTTTTGGTCGACGAGTTCGCGACCCGACTCGATCCTCCATTGCTACGCGACCTGTTCAAGAAGATGGTCGGCGAGAGTCGTCTGGCGGGAGAACTTGGCACGCTTCTTCGGCTTGAAGACAGTATCGCCGCGGAGCTTGGTCGCGCTCGCGAACAGTTTGAAAAGCAACGACAGACCACCGGATTCTTGCCTGGGATGGAGCCTCCGGCGAAGCAGGGTTCACTCGATCTTTCCGGCATCGATAATGACTATTTTTTCCACGAGGCAGAGGCCCGCATCATCGAGGCTCTGCGCCTCTTCGCGGAAACGGCGACTGGCAGCTCAAATGTGCGCCGGCGTCTCTTCGCAGGAGATGCAGCCCAAGGTATCGCCTTGGTCGATCTGGTGCGAACTCCGTTCGACGTGGTATTGATGAATCCACCCTTCGGCGCATGCAGCCTAGCCGCCAAGAAGGAGTTCGATAAGAGCTACCCCCAGACCAAGAACGACGTATACGCTGCGTTCGTCGAACGCGGGATTGAGCTTCTCCATTCATGTGGTCTTCTCGGGGCCATTACATCGCGAACAGGATTTTTCCTCTCCAGTTTTCAAAAGTGGCGCGAAGAAATTCTACTTAAGGGCGCGCCGCCTGTTGTCTTTGCTGACTTGGGCTATGGGGTTTTGGATAGCGCTATGGTTGAAGTTGCAGCCTATTGCCTCAAAAAAAAGCCGGCTATGGCCGCATGAGAACCATATTCTTTAGGCTATTGGAAGCTAGCGATAAGGCGCAGACACTGTACACCGCCATTCGCGAGCAAGGTGCGTGGCGGGGCAGCCAACGCTTTGAGGTTGATGCTGCAAGCTTTTCAGACATTCCGCGATCGCCATTTGCCTATTGGATTGGAACACAGCTGAGAGGTTTGTTTACGCAGTTACCATCTTTTGAGTCAGGGGGGCGATCGGCGCGGCAGGGCCTGTCGACCGCCGACGACTTTCGGTTTGTCAGAAACTGGTGGGAGGTGGCACCAACTCAATTGAACGAACGGTGGAAGCCTTTTGCAAAGGGCGGAAAGTATTCGCCTTATTATTCCGATCTATACCTGGTACTTAACTGGCACAATAATGGAGATGAGTTGAAGGCTTGGGCCGAGTCTTTATACGGCAACAGCCATTGGTCTCGCATACTCAAAAATGTCGAGTTCTTTTCAAGACCAGGCATTACATGGCCACGCCGGACACAGGGTGGGCTTTCTTTTAGAGCGATGTCGCTGGGCTGTATCTTCGCTGACAAAGGGCCCGCGGCATTCGTGGATAGCAACGACGGTGGTGCGCTGCTAGCCCTACTAGCTATCACAAACTCTAGGCCGTTTCGAGCACTGATTGATGTTCAGATGGCATTTGGGTCGTACGAAGTAGGTGTTATTCAACGCACCCCCTTGCCTCGGCTAAGCCTTAACGATCAGAGTATACTTGGACGTCTTGCTCACCGCGCATGGCAGTTAAAACGGAAGCTGGATACTGCGGTAGAGACCTCTCATCCCTTTTCAGGTCCCGCAGCTCTCCAGGTCGAAGGAGATTCGTTGGCTGACCGCGCGACAGCCTGGGAGAAGTATTCCGACGAAATTGAAGACGAGCTCACATCAATACAGGCCGACATAGATAGCCTGTGCTTCGACCTATACGGGATTGACACGGCAAATAGAAATACGGTCATCGAAGATTTGGAAGATACCGTTACTGCAAAAGGCGACGAGCTCGGGCGTCTAGGCGCAATGGACGATGAAAATGACGCCGAAAGCGACGAAGGCGACAAGATGGGAACTGACGTCCAGACCATGGCGGCGGAACTGCTCTCATGGACCGTGGGAGCTGCATTCGGTCGATTCGACATCCAGCTACCAATGGCCGCGGATCAACAAGCAGCTGAGCACGAGCCGTTCGGACTCCTCCCCGCTTGTTCCCCCGCAATTTTGGTTGGGGATGATGGGCTGCCGCCAAATACAACTCGGGCTGGATATCCAATATCCATTCCGCTGAATGGGATCCTCGTTGACGATCCCGGCCAAACAAACGACATCACAGATGCGTGTCGCAGAGTTTTCGACGTGATCTTCGCGCAGTCTTCAGACAAATGGTGGAATGAAGTTAGCGCAGTCCTTGATCTAAACAATGCTGATTTGAGAACGTGGATAAATAAAAGCTTTTTCGGCGATCATCTCAAACGATATTCGAAGAACCGTCGCAGAGCGCCAATTTTTTGGCAGCTCACCGTGCCATCCGGTCGTTATAGCGTCTGGATATATTCGCACCGGCTAACGCGCGATACATTCTTCGGAATCCAGAACGACGTGCTAATTCCCAAGCTTGCCCATGAGAGCCGACAATTGGCCAGTTTAACTGAAGCCTTTGGTGGTAACCCGTCTGCCAAAGAGCGTAAGGAAATTTCTGAGAGGGAATCCTTTGTTGAGGAGATTCGAGCCTTTGTTGAGGAAATAAAGAATGTGGCAACCATCTGGAATTCCATTTCGGATGACGGGGTATTACTTGCCATGGCACCGCTCTGGCGGCTCGTTCCACACGACAAGGTTTGGCAGACGGAACTCAAGAACAAGTGGAACGAATTTGTTGCAGGCAAGTATGATTGGGCTCATCTCGCCATGCGGCTTTGGCCCGAGCGTGTCGTTCCAAAATGCGTTAGTGATCGTGGCCTGGCGATCGCCCATGGACTTGTCAATGTCTTCTGGATGGAAGGTAACGAAGGAAAGTGGACCCCAAGAC
Organism: Pseudomonadota bacterium; assembly: GCA_040389405.1. Lineage (GTDB taxonomy): Bacteria > Pseudomonadota > Alphaproteobacteria > Micropepsales > Micropepsaceae > Rhizomicrobium. The sequence goes on from JAZJZY010000006.1 coordinate 30,178, forward strand.
TTACATCGGTACGCCCGGTGGAAGAGGTTGTAAGCGAACACTCTTCTGTCGCGGTCAAGGCGGCCTTAAAGGCGTTGATGGAAGCCTCGTCACCAAATGGTCCGAAGACGAGGACACGGAGATCGTCGTCGTGACGATTTCTGAGGAGACAATAAAGAACGCCATTCTTCGGTATCACCGGGAGTACGACCGATATCTGAAGCTTTCCGCCCGTGTAGCGGAAATCTGTAGGTTTGAGATCGTCGAAGGTAACGCGATCCGCGCGCAAGTAACTTTTCGCGCGAAGAGTCCCAAGAGTCTTGAGGGAAAACTCCGCCGCTTTGCGGCGTCTGGGAAAAAGAATTTGCCCAATGTTCAATCGGTATTCGACGCGGTGCGAGATCTCGCCGCTGTACGAATAGCCACTTACGAGCAGCGACATGAGGGCCAGGTTGTTCAGTTAGTTTGCAATCGGTTCGTAGATCTGCGCGGCGCACCGCCGAGCAGCGAGCGGAAGGACAAGAATGCAGGGGATAGCAACAATTTTTATCGCGCTACCCATATTGAGGCTTTTCTACCGGAAACCGACGTAATCGGTACGTACGCGAATGTTTCTGACGTACCTTGTGAGGTCCAGGTCTGCAGCATGATGGCTCATGTATGGAATGAGGTTGAACACGATCTTGGCTACAAACCACTCACAGGTTCGCTTTCAGACCAGGAGCGCAATCTGCTTGTCTTGTTAGGTCATGCCGTTCGGCAGGGCGACATGACAATAGGAAGTCTGTTCTCAGAGACCGAGCGACGTCAGCGCGAGCATGGTGGCGCGTTCACTGACGTCTACGACTTCGTTGCACGGGTCCGCGGCTGGTTTCCGGATACCGACTTTGGGCGAAATGCCGGTCCGCTCTACGAAGCACTTCAACCAGTTCGCCTCGTATCGCCGGAAAGTATACGAAAGCTAGTCACTATTCCGGAGCCGATGACAGAAGCCGCTCGGAGCGTTCTCGATGAATTCACGGCGAAACTAACGACGAATGGTGAGTCACGGTTCGCGCTGGATCGCAATTCTTCAGACCTTCTGCTCGTTCTGCTCTTGCCAAAGGTCGGCAATTACATTGTATCTTCATCCGGCGATACGGTGTCCGACGGTGTTGCACGCCTACGCTGGTTTGCCGCCCGCTTTCAAGAGCTCTCCGAAGTGGAAAGCGGAGGTTCCAACTGATGCATCCTTTGCACGAGTATATTTCGAAGCAGCTCGCCGAAAAGCTGAAGGCGCGGAAGATTGTCATCTGGTACGATCCTCGCCGCGATTTTGCGCCATTTGTGGCGGAACTGCGCGGTGGAGCGCGCACGAACGATGAGGCCGTGCCGGTTACTGTCGGCGGAGTCACAGCTCGCCTGATGGAATACAATGGTTCGATGTTTGAGCTGCGCGCCGCTCTGGAGCCTTTCATCTGCGGGGATTTGCCCTCGGAATGCGTGGTCGTCTACCTGCCGGGCTGCGAACGGGATCGCCACGGCTCGGTGCTTATGGAGCTCGAAAAAGCGGGGTATTGTCATGAACCGCAGCTGAAGCGGCTCGCGCGCAATGTTCTGCGACAGCGCTACACTGACGGCGTTATAGATGAGATGCTGGCTCCGGAGCGCGTCGCTTATGAGGACCTCTCACGCGCCTCGTCCGACACTTCGTCACCCGAACCACCCTCGGTTCTGAAATCGATCTTCCACAACGCGTCAGTGAATGACGGGATGATCGCGTCCTGGCTGGCAAGCGATGAGCGCGATTCGGCGATTCAGGCTAAAGAGGCTAATCGTGAGTTGGTGAAGCTTATCCGTTCGAAGCTCGGTCTGGAGCTTCCGCATGAAGCGCCATTGGCGAAGCTGAGGTCCATAACGCTGCGTTACGTCCTTGCCGGAGAGTTCAGAAGCGATCTAACCTGCGCGCCTCCTGCGGTCCTTGATGCCGTTCCGACACCGAAGACCAAGGATGAGGAAACAGCCGTCGGCGAGCTCGCCCGACTGCTTCGGACCAAGTTTGCCGCGAGTTATCCAGCGATGGCCGATAAAGTCGAAGCCGAGCTAGGCATCCGTGACGTCGCCCTCCCGCCCAGCGCTCTGGGGTCCATCGACACATTCCGATTTGAGGAACGGACACTGCTGACTCACTGTGGCCATCTTATCTCCGAGAAAAAATTTGACCAAGCTTTCGATATCGTAAATGGCCGAGAACACAGTTTCTGGCTTGATCGTGATGTCGGGCGAAAGGCCCAATGGGAGGCCTGCCGCCTCATGGCGCAGCTCGGAAGTTTGGGCGTCGTGGTCAGGGCTGCTGTCAGCAAGGTTACCGGCAACGCCAACGCCTGGATTGACGCCTACACTTCCAAGGACGGCTGGTTCCGGTTAGACCAGGCCCAGAGGCGTCTAGAGGCGTGGGTTGCAAACCTCGACGACGAACCGGAGGAGCGTCCGCTCGCTGTCGTTCGAGGCGTTTACGAAGACGCTTGTCGCGCGATGGCCGATGGTTTTACCAGGGCCCTCGTCGCGGCCAAGTGGACGGTCTCGCCGTCTTTGCACCAGACGCGCATCTATAGTGAGGTTGTGTCGGAGCAGCCAAAACCTGTCGCATATTTCTTCGTTGACGCCATGCGATTCGAAATGGGCGTTGAGCTGGCCGACCGACTGCCAAAATCTGTTGAAGTCGGCGTTCGCCCTGCTGTCTGTGCGCTACCCAGCATTACCCCAATTGGTATGGCCGCACTACAACCGGGAGCATCGTCAAGTTTCAGTGTTGTCGAGCAAAACGGCACGCTCGGCGCAAAAATCGACGACAGCTTCCTTCCTGACCTCACTGCGCGGAAAAAATTTGCGGCTTCACGCGTGCCCAAACTGACCGACATAGCTTTGGACGAGCTGCTCAGCCTGCAGCCGTCGAAACTCGCGAAGAAGATCGAGGGTGCCCAGGTTGTGATTGTGCGCTCGCAAGAGATAGACCATGCGGGCGAACATGGCTTCACGTTTCAGGCCCGCCAGGTGATGGATACGGTCATCGACAACTTGGCCCGCGCGATTCGCAAGCTTGCAGCGGCCGGAGTCGAACACTGCGTGCTGACAGCCGACCACGGTCATCTTTTCTTCCCGTCGGATCGCGACGAGTCTATGCGAATCGACGCCCCGGGCGGGGAGGAAGTGGATCTTCATCGCCGCTGTTGGATCGGACGAGGCGGAGCTACCCCCATTGGTTGTGTTCGGGTGACAGCATCGGCGCTCGGCTACGACTCTGATCTCGACTTTGTGTTCCCACTTGGCAGTGGCGTTTTCAAAGCCGGCGGAGATCTCGCGTTCCACCACGGGGGGCCATCTTTGCAGGAATTGATCATACCCGTGATCACCGTACGCACGAAGGCGCAAGAACGTGAGCGGTCGACCCTCAGACCGGTGACGGCGACAGGCCTGCCGGAGGCCGTAACGAACCGCATCTTCAGTGTGACGATCCAGCTCGATGGTAGGAACCTCTCACTCTTCTCAACCGATTTAATCGTCCGACCGCTGCTGATCTCTGCGGGCAAGCAAGTCGGTGGCGTCGGCATGGCCATCGATGGTGATTTCGATCGCGCGACAGGCTGCGTCAAGCTCCAAGCCGGAAAGCCCCTCACGGTGGCGTTCGTGTTGAGCGACGAGAGTGCTCCTTCGCTCCGGATCATTATTCAAGATCCGACGACCGACGCAGAGCTTTATCGTTCACCCGTCGACATCCCCGTTCGTCTTGGAGTTTAAACATGAGCATTGGTACGCCGCCGGCTCGCGACGCACTCGACAACAAGGCGAATCAGCTGTTCGCCGGAAAGGTTGTTCGAAAAGATCTTGTCCGCAAGGTCAAAGTCGGGGCGAATGTCCCCGTTTTCGTCCTTGAGTTCTTGCTGGGGAAGTACTGTGCATCATCTGATGAAGTCGCGATTCAAATGGGTTTGCAGGTCGTGAATGACACGCTTGCGAATAATTACATCCGCCCGGATGAATCGGCAAAAGCGCAGAGCAAAGTCAAAGAGAGCGGAAAATATTCATTTATCGACAAGATCAAGGTCCGCCTTGTTGATTCTGATTATTGGGCGGAAGGGGTTAATTTCAACAACAAGTTTCTGCACGTTCCGAGCCAATATGTGCGTGATTACGAACGCCTGCTTATGGGGGGCGTGTGGGCGCAAGTCGATATGCGGTTCGAGACTGACGAGGAATCGAAAGGCAAGAATCCTTTCTGGATAGACAAGCTTGTCCCTATTCAGATCGCGACGTTCGACCTTGATGAATACCGCAATGTCCGCAAGCAATTTACGACGGACGAATGGATCGATCTCATTGTTAGGAGCATGGGATATGAGCCTAATGATATGTCGCGACGGCTGAAGCTCCTTTTCTTGGTGCGGCTCATTCCGCTGGGAGAGCGGAATTACAACCTCGTAGAGCTCGGTCCACGAGGAACCGGAAAGAGCTATGTCATTCAGGAGGTGTCGCCCTACACCGCGCTCCTTACGGGTGGAACGACTGTCGCCAATCTATTCGGCCACATGTCAGGACGTCAGAAGGGCATGGTCCAGATTTGGGACGTCGTCGGCTTCGACGAGGTTGCGGATCTCCAAAAGATGCCGAAGGAAGTCATCACGACGATGAAGACCTACTGCGAGTCCGGCACGTTCCAGCGGGGCCAGGAAGCTGTCGCAGGAGATGCCAGCATTGCGATGTTTGGCAATACTAATCAGCCGATCGACGTCATGGTTCAGACCGGTCACCTGTTTGCACCTATGCCTGACACTATTCGCGACGATATGGCGTTTATCGATCGGCTGCACTTCTATCTTCCCGGCTGGGAAATCCCGCAGATGCGGAATGAGCTGTTCACTGACCACTACGGGTTTGTTGTTGACTATCTCGCTGAAGCTCTTCGCGAAATGCGCAAGCACAATTTCACTGAGATCATCGACCGTTATTTTTCCATGGGTGCACATCTCAATGCGCGGGATCGTAAAGCGGTCCGGAAAACAGTATCGGGTTTGATGAAAATTCTGCACCCCCATGGTGACGTGACGCAGGACGAGCTCGCGGAAATTCTGGAGCTTGCTCTTGAAGGTCGCCGACGCGTGAAGGAGCAGCTGAAGAAGATGGGTTCGTTCGAATATTATCAAACGTCCTTCGGTTACACCCTTCAAGATACTGGCGAAGAGAGGTTCGTCGGGGTGCCCGAGCAGGGAGGGCGGGATCTGATATCCGCCGACCCGTTGTCTCCGGGATCGGTTTATACGGCAGGCGTCACATCCGACGGAACTGTCGGCCTCTATAGAATCGAAGTTTCGATTTCGAGCGGTACCGGAAAACTCAAGATGGCCGGCGGCGTCTCTGGAGCGATGAAGGAATCAGTGCAGCGAGCATTTAGCTACGTCCAAGCAAAGAAGAGTGAGCTGGGAATAGCGCACGACCTTGAAACATCAGACATGCATGTTGAGGTGATCGATCTGTTGGGCAACCGAATAGAGGCGGAGATTGGAGTCGCGTTTTTTGTGGCGGCCTATTCATCACTTCGCAAAGTACCTGTTAGCCCAGCATTGATTGTGCTCGGCGATATGAGCGTGCAAGGAAACATTAAACCTCTCCGGTCTTTGACAGAACCGCTGCAAGTTGCGAAAGATAATGGTGCAAAACGTTCGCTGATTCCGATTGAAAACAAGCGCAATTTTCTCGACGTGAGCGCCGATATTATGGAGCAGGTCGATCCAATTTTTTACGGCGATCCTAAAACCGCTGCACTTAAGGTTATCGGGAGTTCATGAAATAGCCTTATCCCTTACTTTAAACGGCGACCGAGAAGCCCGCGTGTTCAGGAAAGCCCGTACTTCCGAGCGATAGGATCGTCCACATAGGGATTGGACTCAATCTGTGTTCTCGCCGAGGGACTGAGCCCAAATTCGGCCGCCAACCGCTGCATTTCTCGGCGGGCCGTGTTCGCCACGCCTACCATGGGATTTTGGATCAGGTTGCCCTGTTTGGTACGGATGACTGCAGCATGGGTCGACTCATCGGTTACGGCCATCCGCTCTAGGTCCTGCTCCGCATGGCGCCACCGCGAATATGCGATGCAATAGGCGGCCAGCATAGTCTGATCGATCTTGGCGAGGGTTCCGATCGAATAAAGCGTGTCGGCAACGCGGAGCCATTCAGCTTGTGCGTATGCGTTTAAATAGTCCGGACAGGCGGGCATATTAGGTGGAGGCGCTGGCTCAGCGTGGGATAGGGCGCGTTTGCCTTTGTTACCTTGCATCACCCTAAGCGCCGTCGGCTTCGGTCGTGGTCCCCTCATGCCCATCGCTGGTGTGTTTCCGCTCAATTTCAATCTGACTGAATGTACTTTGGGAGCCCGACAATGTCGCGCTGCTGCCGGTAAAATTCTGCCAGCGACGGACGATGACGTCGACATAGGTGGGATCGATTTCCATGCCGTAGCAAATGCGGCCGCTTTGATCGGCGGCAATGACGGTGGTGCCCGACCCTAGGAAAGGGTCATAGACGATCTCACCGGGTTTGGAGTTGTTCTCGATCGGCCGACGCATGCACTCGACTGGCTTTTGCGTGCCGTGTACCGAAGCATCGTCTGCAGTTTCGACGCTAGGTGCCTTTGCTGTCTTTACTCCTTCGATGTCCCAAACGGTGCTCTGCTTGCGGTCACCGGTCCAAGTTGGCTTGCCACCCTTTCGGGTCGCGTACCAGCACGGCTCATGCTGCCAGTGATAGTGACCTCGCCCGATTGCAAAGTGCGACTTGCGCCAGATGATCTGGGCCCGGATTTCGAAGCCGGCGGCCTCCAGCGAACGCTGGACTTCGGAGGCGAATTTGCCGGCGTGCCAGACATAGGCCGTGTCGCCGGGGAACAGCTCCCAAGCCTCCGTCCAGTTTGCCCTGTCATCATTCAGAACCTTGCCGGTCCGGGCCGAGGCAGATACCCCGGCGGCGTTGCGCCAGGAGGGGTCATAGACCACCCCGTACGGCGGGTCAGTCACCATCAGGGTGGGCCGGTCTCCGGCGAACAGCCGCACCACGTCTCCTTTTTCTGTGGCGCTGCCACAAAGAACACGATGGCCCTCAAGCAGCCAAAGGTCGCCCGGCTGGGCGACGGGCAGGCCGCTGGGTGGTAGGATTGCGTCTGGGTCGGTAAGTCCGTCCTGGTAGCCCGACAGGCGCCGCAGATCGCCCTCCGAAAAGCCCAGGAGGCTCAGATCGAAGTCGGACCCCGAGAGGGCGCCTACCTCCCCCGCAAGCATTCCGAAGTCCCAGCCGGCCAGGAGGGCAGACTGGTTGTCGGCGATGACGTAGGCCCGCTTCTCTTCCTCAGTCCAGCCCCGGGCTGTCATGACGGGCAGGCGTGCGAATCGCTCATCGCCCTGCGCCCGATTCAGCGAAGCAGCGGCCAGGCGGGCGTGACCTGCGAGAATCACCCCTGCCTCGTCACGAAGAATCGGGGAGGTAACCCCAAACTGGCGCATGAGGCCCGCGATCTGCTCAATCTGATTCGAGCTGTGAGTCCGGGCGTTGTTGGCGAAGGGCAGGAGCGAGTCGATCGATACCAGTTCGATCTCGACCGCAGGCCACGGACGATGCGCGATATTCAATGAATCCTCCAGTCGAAACGGCGCCGCGGCGGCGACGTCTGGCGGGATTCGACCCCCGCCCTAAACTTGCGGTCTCTGAGAGAGCCAGGGCGCCACCGGTTTCCGAAGGCGAGGATCCTGACTTTTGACCCCCCTACCGGTCACAGCGACCTCGGCGATCCAGAAGCCGCATGGCGCGAACATCTTTCATCAAAGTGGCCACGGCGCGCTGAAGGGCCGGCAATTCCTCAAGCTTAAAGAAGATGCCGCGCGCGCTCGGAGTCCATGAACCGCCGGCGCCGTACTCGCCGTAGCGAAGGTCCACGACTGGCTCGCCATGGCGGGCTGTTAAGAGCATTCGGATTTCTGCCGCATCACGAACTTGCCACCTGCAGTACGTCCGGCCTTGTCGATCATCGCTTCGCTGCATTTCTGCTTCCTTGTTCAATGTTCTGAGCAACCGCTCATTGGTGAATCTTTGGATCTGGCGTGCGGGATCATCCCTGCGCTCGCAAGGACGATCCCGCCAACCAGTTTGGGCCGCTCATTGGAGCCATCCCCCTCACTGGCACGAGCACGCGGACGACGCGCTGCTCGCCTGGTCGCTGCTTCTCGAAGCCCTTCGTCGTCAGCTCCGCTTCGCCATGGGCCTCGACCTTTGCGGTGCCCTTTCCGGTGGATGCGAGGTTCCCCACAGTACCGGACCCCATCAACGCGCTGCTGGTTAGTGTCCCGACCGCGCCGATGGACTGTTCGGCCAAAAGACGGCCGAGCAGTAATCAAAAGTGGGGCTGGACAAAGGATTTTGGATAGGGATTGTTTTGGTGCGCTTAGGAGAAGGTATTATCCCCGGCACCTTAGAAATCTAAGTCCCGTAAAGGACGTCGTTTTCGAGCTTTTGGATTTCGGTCCAAATGCTCTTTGCCTTAATGAACACCTTTGGATCTAAACCCCGCTGCTGTCCAAACTGGCAATCAGTCTCCAGCTGATTGCGGCTGAGGCCGGCGGCCCGTGCCATTGCGCTTAGTTCAGCAATCTTCGCGTCAAGTTCCAGGCGAACAGTGGCGTATTTTTTGAAGTAAAAGTCTAAGCTATCGTTACGCCGGGTCACCCAAGAATGGATGTTCTTCGCGAAGCGGTGCACTGGACTTCCAACGGTCGAGCTTCGTTTCAGGCCAAGCTGGGTAAAAAGGCGCCAAGACTTATCCATTAGCGCCCATTCAGGCGCAGCCGCGAAAAGGCCAGCTGCCGTACGGTTTATTTTAAACGCTGTTTTGCCCTTCTGACGCCGTTTAAGCTGGGCGGTTCTTGCCTGAACGAGCATATCCAGATACCAGGCTAGCTCCTGTACTTGCACCGCAAGATGTCCCGGCGGAACCGCCCCGCCCGTTGGGTTTAAGGCATCGGGAAGATCTTCTGGGTCGACTTTGTTGTATTGAGCCGCCAACGCGTCAAGTTCCGGGCCCGCCTTAAAATCATCGAATACGTTCAGCATGAGACGCTCTTGTGGGCCAAGATTGGTCAAGGCGACCGCCAAAGCGTTTGCGGCGTGCTTTGCGGTTTCCAGATTCTTTAGTGCTTTGCTAGGCGGGATACGGGTTTTCTGCAGAGCGAGGTCACGCGAATATGAGGCTCCGATGCCGCTACATAAGTTATGCGCCGCCTCATACGATTCGATCTGATTAACACCCTGAAAGTCGAGATCATACGGCAGGTCGCCGCGAGCAAATTTAGCTTTTGCTGTCGGCAGTTTTCCGAAGCAAGCGATAGCCACCGCCAACTTGTCTTCCCCACCTAGAGGTGAAAACTGGGTCTCCACGATACGGATTAATGGCTTAGGTGCACGTCTCCTGACTCTTTTGGTTCGTGTTTTCTTGGGCATATTCGTAGGGATTAGAACCGCACCAAAACAGTACGTTCTTATCCCTAGTTTTCGCTAGCAATCTTTGGGCAGCATTTGCCCATGTCAAACCCAGTAAACCCCGATCGAATGACCCCCGCCGAGCGGCAGGACGAACTAGCCGCGATATTGGCCGCCGGCGTCATCCGGATCTACAGCCCGAAGTCCAGCGAGAATTCGTCTGACACCGAAGAAGTTTCGCTCGACTTCATGCCTGATCAGAGCGGTCCTGTCCCGAAATCAGAAGACCAGAGTGACCAAGATGAGCAAAGCCGTGTTGAGCCAGCTGGCCGCCCTGCAGACCATGAAGACCTCGGAGTTAGTCGCAAAGTGGCGGGAACTGAACGACAGCGATCCGCCTCCGTACAACAAGACCTTTTTAATTAGCCGCCTAAGCTACCGGGTCCAGGAGCTTGCCTATGGCGGGCTGAAGCCCGAAACCATCAAGCAGCTGGAAGCCCTGGGAAAGAATCTGGATGGTGGCAGCGTGACCAGGCGCAAGGTTCGTGCCGACAGGAGGCCCGTTAGCGGCACCCAACTACAACGAGACTGGAAAGGCCAGACCCATATCGTAACGGTCCGAACCACGGATTTCGAATGGGAGGGCCGCCCGTACAAGCATCTGACGTCTATCGCCAGGGCGATCACCGGTACAAACTGGAACGGCTGGGTGTTCTTCGGGCTCAAGAAGCCGGGATCAGGATCGTGACCCAGGCGGTGAAGCGGAAGTTGCGCTGCGCAATCTACACCCGCAAGTCCTCAGAAGAGGGCCTCGAGATGGAGTATAATTCGCTGGAGGCCCAGCGTGACGCTTGCGCTGCCTATATCCAAAGCCAGAGGGGCGAGGGCTGGGTCCAAGTCGATACTCAATACAATGATGGCGGTTTCTCTGGCGGCAATTTGAAGCGACCCGGACTCCAAAAGTTGATGTCGGACATCGAAGCAGGACTGATCAACTGTGTGGTTGTTTACAAAACTGACCGGATAAGTCGGTCTCTGTCCGACTTCGGCCGGTTGATGGAAACCTTCGAGACCCATGGCGTCAAATTTGTGTCGGTCACACAGTCATTCGATACGTCGACCGCTATGGGCAATCTCACCCTAAACATGATTCTATCGTTTGCGCAGTTCGAGCGTGAGCTCACTGGTGAGCGAATCCGCGATAAGTTCCTGGCCTCGCGTAAGCGGGGAATTTTCATGGGTGGGGTTGTCCCTTTTGGGTACTTCGTTCGAGACAGAAAGCTGATTGTTCAAGACGATGAGGCGAAAATCGTCGGGATGATCTTTGATAGATTTGTCAGCCTCGGCTCCGCAACGATGCTGGCACAACAGCTCGCACAAGAAGGCGTCCTTACGCGATCAGGCAAGAAGTTCGACAAAGGCGTGATTTACAAAGTGCTCAGTAACCGCGTCTACATCGGCCTGGCGGTGCACAAAGGCGAGGCATATGCCGGAGAGCATAAAAGCATTGTCCCACAATCAACATGGGACAAAGTCCGCGAGATTCTCAGTACGAACTCGCGGCAGCGCGCCGCCCAGACGCGACGTCAAACGCCTGCACTTTTGAAGGGGCTCATCTTTGGGCCGGACGGTGCTGCGATGTCTCCCACTCATACCCGCCGGCGCGGCAAATTATACCGCTACTATGTTAGCCAGACTGTCCTCAAAGGTGGAGCAAAAGACTTTCCGGTGCCCCGCGTACCGGCGGGACAGATCGAGACTGCCGTCCGTGACAGACTCCGGTTATTATTCCAAAGCCCGGAGATACTGGTCGGAGTTTCCAGGATCGCGCGCAAGCAAGTCAGAAATCTGTCAGAAGCCGATGCTCGCGAGGCAATCTCAGTATTGGACCACCTTTGGGACGAGCTATTCCCAGCCGAACAAGCGCGTGTATTTCAATTGCTTGTAGCGCGCGTCGACGTAGATGCAGATGGGATCGATATCCAACTCAGGGCTGACGGGCTAGCCATGCTCGCCCACGATATCAACGACCGTTCTGTTGGAGCGGCAGCATGAGCGAACATGCTAAAGCTCCAGAACTAATTAAGATTCGGATACCTATGGCCCTGAGCAAGTTTGGAAGTACCAAGAGGATTGTTGCGCCTGATGGTAGCGATGTTGTCCCTTTGCAGCACAGAGAGCCTGACCCTACCCTAGTAAAGGCGCTAGCGAGGGCGTTTCGGTGGCGGAAGCTTCTGGAGAACGGGACATTTGGGACGATCACAGAGCTAGCCAAAGCCGAAAAGATAAACTCGTCGTATGTGAGCAGGATCTTGCGGCTCACACTTCTCGCTCCCGAACTAATTCATGCAATTCTTTCGGCGAACTTGAATCGAGCTGTGACCATCGATCGATTGATGAAGCCGTTACCTAACGATTGGCAATTACAAAAGGAATTCGTGGCAAGCACATCTAGGACTAGGCAGATTGTCGACCCTTAGCCGTTCGGCATATTTCGGAGTGCAGCCGACGGTATAATTGCATCAAAACGCACCAGTGGCAGCCAAATAACTGAGTGCGACCAAGCTATACAGCGACCATGCCGCAAACCACATGGTTTCGGTATGCAAACGTGAACGCAAATCGTGCTGCTAATTCAACGGTTTAAAACGCGGAATTTGGACGGGTTTTCGGTATGGCCGCGGCCGTCGGGCATCATCCAGGATCGGACGTGGTTACGCCATGACTTCATCTGAAAAACCAAAGGTGTGCATGCTGAAGGCGGATCGCGAAAAGGCAATTCGATATCTATGCGGCGAGTGGATGCGAGACGCTGTTTTAACGTCTACTGAGTTGGAGCATCCTAGTTTTTCAACCTTTAGGACTTGGCTGAGCACGAACGGCTATTCCAGCTATCTCGGCGTTCACTCGATGACAGGCGCGGACAATGACGCTGAGCTTTGGTTTGATCAGGAATTCAGGCAGGTGTGGCGTCGCTAGATAGCCCAAGCGCCTGTCGATGTTCGGGTGGGCGGCTAGGTGCCAGCTTTCTTGAAACCACATTCAACCAGTTCATCCTCGAATTCGCCGACGTGCTGTTCTGGGATGCCCAAAACCATCAAATTACGCGCTCGTGTGACCGCTACATATCCGATCCTGCCCAGTTCGGTAGCAGGCCCGTCCAAGAGTGCCCGAACCTGCTTCTTATCGGCTACGTACATTACAGCGTCGATGCTTTCACCCTTGACCTGGTGAACCGTTGATACGCGAATTATAGGAGCGACGTTCCCGGAACCCAGGTCAGGCAGGCTAACAAGTGGTTTAGAGCGTAACGCCTTATTCGCCAGCTTCTGTCCAAGATTGGCGGCAGCCTCGTAGCCAAGGGTCTTTGACAAATCTGCTAATAGCGCTTTGACCCTCTTTAAAAGAGCGGTGTGCCATTCAGCATCTGCGATAAGTGCTCCACCCGGCAAACCTGACACCGGGTCGCGTGCAAAGTTCCAAAGGGCGCGCTTGAGCTTCTTAATTCCAGGATCAGTGTGCCCGCGCGAGATATCGCTCAGAAGTTGTCCGTGCTTATCGGCTAGAAGGCTGACCACGCCGGAACAAACGAACTCGAAAGCGTCGCCATACCGATGAAGCTTATCACGGCAAATGGTTGCAGAAACAAACGCCTTTAACGTGCCTTGTCCCTGTTCCTCCTCACCGCCACGCCACTCTTCCACGCTCTTCGTGGCACGGCAGAGCACTATGGCATCCGCCGATGAGACCTCCGCTGATGCCAACATGCTTGCAAACGTTTCAAGCAGCTTCCCCTTCTCATTTTCTTTGTACGGAACGAAATATGCGCCGTGCAGGGTCGTCACTTCTTTGCGGTCAGTCCCATCTGTGCGCCCGGCAAGTTTGTTCGCAACATTGACAATCGGCCCGACAGAACGAAAATTGGTCGTCAGTCCCATGGCCGTCACGCCATCGCGGCTCCGGTATGTCGTTAGAAATTGGCCGTTCGCACCAGAGAAGTCATAGATACCCTGATTGGGGTCGCCGATCAGCGACAGCTCCGATCCCGCCTCAACAAGCATTTCAAGAATTTCCTGGTGTTCCTTCGCGATATCTTGTGCCTCGTCTACCAATATAAGCGGATATCGGCGCGAAAGAGCACGCAGGACGAATGGCTGTTCTTTTAGAGTTCTAATGGACCAATAGCGGCCCGATGCATGGGTATAGGCCCCGACCTTTCCAAGTTTCTCGAGGGCCTTTCGTCCCTCCACCTCCGCAATATCCACCTTGGCGAATGTGGGTCCGGCTTCGTATAGGAATTTTCCACTATCGAGGGTGATACGCAGATCGCTTGTCGGGTGTGGACGCTTGCCGTCGAAAACCGTGAAGCCCTTCAGGAACGGCTCTCTTCCTTGAACCAAGAAGGGCGTGCGCGGCGCCTGCATAGTGCGGTGCGCATGAGGGCGAATGACATTCGTGGTCAGAAAGCCGTCAACGGTGTCAATCTCGACGGCAGACTTACGGATCGGGCCAGCCTGCGAGCGCGCCAACGAATAGTAATCTCTGCGGAAGGTATCGACCGCAATATTCGAGAAAGACAGCAGGGCTACTATACCATGCCGGTCCCCGAGCAGTTTTCGCATTTGCTGCAGCCGGTGCGTCGCCGTAGTTGTTTTTCCGCTGCCTGCGCAAGCGGTAACGCAAAGGGCTCCCAATGGTCGGCCGATCACAACATTCTGTTCGTCCGACAGCCTCATTTCTGCGACGCATGTCCTATCGCGGACAAAATATATGGCGGAATAACAACAGCGACGTTGTCGTCCTCAATCCTGGCGGCGAGCGCCTGCGCAAATCGGCCCTTTTGAACGTTGTTTTCCTTCCGCTCGAACAACCCCTTGAAAAGTACTTTTGCTGCTGCCGCATCGCCGGCGGCACCTTCCACTTCGATGCGCAGCGCCTTTCCAATGCGGGGATGAAGCTCCTCAAGCGTATCAAGCATGACCAAACGATTCTCTTTGTGGAGTGCAAAGTCGTATTCGAAGGTCTTCACTCCATAGAAAATTTTGACGAATTCGTCTTCGCGCTTCTTCATCGAAACGGCATTGTCGGACGGTTCAACCGCTTCGTCCGCCTTAGGGTACACGGCGACAGGGTCTTCGCCTTCAACTTCCGCCGCTGCCGGATCGGCATCTGTCAGAATCGCGACAGGTATCTTGATTGCTGACTTCCCGAACAGAGGCATAAAGGAATCGAAATTCAATCCTTCTACGCTGATAAGGCTGATACCGTTGTCGCGAAGGTCTGTTCCCGATCTCTTAGCGAGCAAATTTATCATCAGGAGTTCTGCGGCACCCTCCACGAAAATCACCCGCCGGGCGAAGAACAGCTCCGCTCTCGTCACATCGAGGTATCGCTCGAGTTTTTCCCGTTTCCCCTTCTCGAATTTCACTTCGCGTGGATGGAAACTTTCGATCTTTGTGCCGGCATCCACGAGACAGGAAAGCGTTGTCAGCTTTGCGATGCTGGCGAAGTTCGGAGAATGGCTGGTGACGAATACCTGAACGGGTTTCTCGTTGGCGACGAGGTCCAGCTCCGAGAGGTATCGCAGGAGCACTGACTGCAACTGGGGATGCAGATGAGCTTCCGGCTCCTCAACAATCAAACCCCGAAATGCCGCGTCGGCGTTTTTCACCAATTCGCTTAGCACGACGGCCATGTAGATGAGATTGTTGTAGCCGAGGCCATTACTTTCGATCTCGAACGCATCTACAAGCAGGGAAATGCGCGACGCCAGTTTTTGAAAATCGCTGGCGCTCAGGCCGATGTTCAGTGCTTGTGCAAACTGACCGCCGAGCATCGCTTTATGGCGCGTCACGATTGCATTCTGCGTGTCCACGATAGGCTGATGCTTCTTTAACTCATCATCCAACGTTTTCAGAGAGGTTTCGATTGCCGTCCGCCCCGTCTCGTCCGAGAGGAGATTTAGCAGGCGGGATAGCTGGCTTGTTCGGCTGGGCTTTAAACCCTGTGCTGCGTCTCGCAAGGGGGGCAAATACACGCTCCGCAAATTCTCAAGCATGCCCATGTTGACCAAAATATCGTCGTGATGACCGCACCATTTTCTGGATCGCAATCGTCCGCTCTTGTCAGGCTCGCCGTAAACGACACCTAGAACGGCCTCAATCTTTCCTTCCTTGCCGGGCCTCAATGCATGGAGAAAATCTGCTTCGTCCTCGGCGGACAAATCGCGAAAAAGGTATTCAAACTTGATGTCACCGGTTGCTGTCCCTCCCTTCGGCAGATGGATGTCGTCGGTATCGAAGCGGGGATAGGGATCGTCAGTCCCGGCCAGCAGTGCACGCAAGGCGTCCACAACGGCGGTCTTTCCAACGTTGTTAGGGCCGACCAGTACATTCAACCCGGGAACGAAATTCAACCTCACATCATTCAGGCGGCGAAAGTTCTTGATCGACAACTCGGCCAAATACATGACTACCCCCCTGGATTCTATTTCCTGAGGCTGCAACTAGGCGGTGTATTTAGCAATTCAAAAATGCCCGGGTTAGGCAGGGATCTGCAATAGTCTAGGCAGCACTCGGGATTGATGCGCTTTCGCTCAATGGGTGACGCAGGAAGTGCTCGAACATGGCGTCGCTGACCACCTTCTCTTTCCCTTCACGGGCAAGAGCCAGTACCTGTCCCCCGTCTTTCCAGTCAATAGGGCTGCGGGTTCTCTGTACTTTCTGAAGTACAAGGTAAGCCAGCGCGTCTGAACTGAATGTGCCGGAGGTCCAGAATTCAAACCGCGGCTTGGCCTCGCGTAGGCTCTGTTGCCCATTTAAGTATGCGTTAAATGTGGGGATGCGGCTTATCCATCCCTCGACTTCAGAAAGTTGCACTACTCCGCCTGGCTGTTTGCCCTTGCATTCGACCAGAATGCAATGTGATTTCTGTTGTGTGACCGCGAGGACATCAATGTCCGCGCTCTTGCCGGTCGCACCATCGAATGCGGTGATACCGAAATCAATTGAGACCGCGTTCCGCCGTAGCAGGTGGGCGGAAAGCAGATGAAAGACAATGCCGCGCAGATTTCCTGCGCGCCCTTCAATGTCGGAAAGGCCGACGATATATTCCTCAAGGCGGGCAGGATTGCCCGAGATCATTGCAGCCGCATTATTGAGTGTCGCGAGCAAATGCTGGAGCGAACTCGCAATTCGCCTCCCAAATAGGTCGGCATGGGTCGCAAGCATGATGCCCGCCCTGTGGCCTTCGGTGAGGGCCGCAGCGGTGAAGGACTCCGCAAGAAGAATTGGGAAAACGCCTGGCCCCTTGAGTGAAGCTTTGGACATCCGGGCCTTACGGATGAAATACCGAATGTTGAACTCGTTAAGCGCGCCTTCCGCGAAAACATCAGCTACCAGAAAGCCCGGTTGTGCCGCGCCGTTCCGAAGCGGCAGTAGGTAACTTGGTCCCGTTAAGTCCCACACGAAGGGACCAACTTGCCGGGAGCGGGTATCGCCACGTATCGCTATCGAGTTGTAACTCGCAAATCCGGTTTTTCTCGCCCATTCACGCAGCGCGTCGAGTAGCACGCCCTCAGTGAGGGTGCGGGCCGTGCGGCGTGATCTACCGTCTGAACCTCCCACCGCGTAATAGACGCTCTCTGGGAGGTCTGCAGTCGCAAGAAAGCCAGCGGAGACGAGCCTTGTCGCGACTTGGTCGGCGGACACTTGGCCCTTCTGAGCGATGGGCGCACCGCTAATGACGGCGAAGTCTTCTTTGCGGATGCTGCCGCCGCGCGCGTAAACACCATCAAGCGCGGCTCCATATACCGAATTGGTTTCCCGAAGATCGCGATGAAAGTTATCCCAGAAACGTTCAGTATTGCGGTCACGTAGGTGATACATGAACGCTTCACGCTTCGGCAGGAGTGGGATGGGAAACCGGACAACCGGTTTTGCAGCTCTGGAGAGCCGCTGGCGCGCAGCTTCAGGCGTCATTCCTGACTGCTGGATGAGATATTCACCCACCAGTGACGACCGGCTGGGGCCGCTTGTGTTGAGAAAACGCTCGAGGTCGTCCATGTCACACTGCTTAATTTATTAACATTACTACCTCGGCGGGTCTCCGTTTTGAAGAGGGATAATTTCCGCTTGTATATCAAATGGTTATAGGATCGTTATTGGCTTCGCCTGTCACGGTAGATCTTCAAGGCCCTGATCGGCCAGGGGACGATTGGGGAAAAGATCAAGCGACTTATTGCCAGGATCCCACCCGAGTTCACAGATGTGGTTTCGAAAAATGGTGGGCGCGACAGGGATTGAACCTGTGACCCCTCCCGTGTGAAAGGCGCGCACCCTTTTATGGCTTCAAGTGAGCATTCTCGGCTCTGGGCAGGGTGGTCACTAGCAAAACCGCCTAGGCCTGAAACGGGCTTATTTGCCTTTTTTTGCGGCGTACGACCGGTCCCTAGTCAATAGGTTAGGAGATAGTGAGAGGCCTAGAGAATTTGAGGGGAAGTGGCAGCATGCTCAAAGTACGGAGCTCAAGGGTATTATGGGCCCTACTGGGCCGGCAGAAGGCCCGGCTTTCGTCCAGAGATCGCATTCCGAAAAAGAATTGGCGGAGCCGGAGGGATTCGAACCCTCGATAGGGCTTTACAACCCTATAACGGTTTAGCAAACCGCCGCCTTCAGCCTCTCGGCCACAGCTCCGCTTTCTCCCGCGATTTTGGTGCGGAAGGCGGACCTTTTGCACCAGAACGATGGGTCACTCAAGCGATCTGGTGAGGCGGTCAGCGGCCGTAATAATTGGAGGCCCGATCAACCCAACGGGGATAGGGCGGCGGCGCCCAGCCCCGCGATCCCCCATAGCTCTGGCGGCCCTGGGACTGGATCTCGGCAGAAGGCTGGATCGGCACGTCATAGGCCGTTGAATTCTGGCGAGGGGGCTCGGCGGCCGCCAGACGAGCCGAAACGGCGGGTTCCGCGCTGGCCAAAACCGGCATGGCGGGATCGGCCGTGCAGAACTGCTGATCCGGCAACGCGATCATCAATCGCTGATCGGCGACGAATTCGGCAAGGCTCCGACGGCCCGCCATATCGAACGCGGCCCGTGTGGCTGCACAAAAGCCGGATGTGTTGGAGATCTCGCTGAGTGACGACAAGTTGGCGAGCTTGGTCTTGAAGGTATCATAGGCCGCTTCGCCGCGAAGGCCGTTGCGCTTGATGAAATAGGCCTTGAGATCGGCATCGGATGCCTGCAGCTCGGGGCGATACGCGATCACGAAACGATTGTAGGAATTGATCGCCTGGCAGGTGAGACCGGCCACCATCAGCTCCTGCTGGACCGCGGCGGACCTAAGGGCTGCCCATTCGACTTGTGTGGTGCAAGGCGCCGCCTGGGCGGCCGTTGTGCCGAGAAGACTGACCGAAACCAGGACCGCCGAGGCGGATTTCCAACAGCGCATGACAAGCCCCCCGATTGGCGCGAGCCCCAGATGACACGCCCACCGGCAGCATCAGCCGGAGCCCGGATCGGAACCAAATCAAACGCGCATGAGGGAAAAGGAACCCTTTAAATCTTCAGCGCAAATTTTCGGGTTTGGGGCAGAGAATCGCAGAAAAGGCGGGTTCAGTGCGTCCGTCGGCTGGCGACCATCCGGCCGTGCAGAGTCTCGATCCGCTTGCTGGCGGTGCGCTCGCAAAGCCCGGGGATAAAAGCATGAAGGAGACAGGCGCAGCCCGCCAGGAGGAGCGTGCCGGCGAAGGAAACCGCCACGCGCTGATGCTCGAAATAGTTTTCGCCGACCGATTGCGGATGACTGAGAAACAGACGCGCAAACATGGCAAAGACCCCGTTCGATGCCGGGATAATATAGGGCACTTCCCTTCGAAATTGTTCCCGTTTACTGTTGCGATCAGGTTAATTCGTGGTATTTTATACCATGACTGGCAAGCTTGATGGGACAGATTTGCGTATTCTTGCTCTTTTGCAGGAAAATGCCGAGCGCTCCATCAGTGAGATCTCAGACGCGATTCACCTCTCTCAAAACGCCTGCTGGCGCCGCATCCGGCAGCTGGAGGAACAGGGCTATATCCTCAAGCGGGTTGCCCTGCTGGATGCGGTGAAGCTGGGCGCCGGCATGACCGTGTTCGTGATGGTGCGGGCGGGCGAACACAGCCAGGAATGGCTGGAGCGCTTTGCCGATGCGGTGCGCAAAATTCCGGAGATCGTGGAATTCTACCGGATGAGCGGCGAAGTGGATTATCTCATCAAGATCCGGGTGGCCGATATCGCGGGCTATGACCGGGTCTATAAGCAGTTGATCCGAAGCGCGCCCCTCACCGACGTGTCCGGCGCCTTTGCGATGGAAGAATTGAAGCACACCACCGCCATTCCCCTGCCCGCTCATTAAATCTGGTCGCGGTTCCGGACGGGAAACCGCTACACACTTTCCCTGGAACCGCTCCAGCCATGCTGCGCATCACCGATATCCGCCTGCCGATCGACCATTCGCCCGACGCCCTGCGCGCGGCGATTGCCGCCAAACTGAAACCCGCCGTGATCGGGGATTTCACCGTGATCAAGCGCGGCCAGGACGCCCGCAAGAAGCCGAAGATTTTCTATGTCTATACCGTTGATGTGGCGGTGACGGACGAAGCCGCGATTCTGGCGCGATCCAAAGATCCCCATGTCAGGCCCGCGCCCGACACCGAATATAAATTCGTCGCCCGCGCGCCTGAGGATTTCCGGCGCCCCCTGGTGATCGGGGCGGGACCGTGCGGATTGTTCGCGGGCCTGGTGCTGGCGCAGATGGGCTTTCGCCCCATCATCCTGGAGCGCGGCAAGGTGGTGCGCGAACGCACCAAGGATACTTGGGCGCTGTGGCGCAAGAATATCCTCACGCCGGAATCCAACGTTCAGTTCGGCGAAGGCGGCGCGGGCACTTTCTCCGACGGCAAGCTCTACAGCCAGATCAAGGATCCGCGCTTTCTGGGCCGCAAGGTTCTGACCGAATTCGTCAAGGCCGGCGCGCCGGAGGAAATCCTCACCGAGGCCCATCCCCATATCGGTACCTTCCGGCTGGTGACGATGGTGGAAAGCCTTAGGGACACCATTGAAAAGCTGGGCGGTGAATATCGCTTCCAAAGCAAGGTAACGGATCTGCTGCTGGACGCCCGCCGCCTGACCGGCGTGCGATTGGAAAGCGGCGAGGAGATAAGGTCCGATCATGTCGTGTTGGCGGTCGGCCACAGCGCCCGCGATGTTTTCCAGATGCTGTTGGATCGCGACGTCGCCATCGAGGCCAAGCCGTTTTCCATCGGCTTTCGCATCGAACATCCACAAAGCCTGATCGACCGGGCCAAGTTCGGCGCCAGCAGCAAGGCGCTGGGCGCGGCGGAATATCGGCTGGTGCATCACGCCGCCAATGGCCGCTCGGTCTACAGCTTCTGCATGTGCCCCGGCGGCACGGTGGTGGCGGCAGCGTCCGAGGAAGGCCGCGTCGTCACCAACGGCATGAGCCAATATTCGCGCAACGAGCGCAACGCCAATGCCGGCATCGTGGTCGGTGTCACCCCGGACGATTACGTGCCGCATGGCGAAGGCCCGTTGGCCGGCATCGCGCTGCAACGTCATTGGGAATCCCAGGCCTTCATCGCGGGTGGTGAAAATTATGCCGCACCGGCGCAGAAGGTCGGCGATTTCCTGGCCGGGCGTCCTTCCACCGCATTGGGGGACGTCATCCCGTCCTATCGTCCGGGCGTGACACCCACCGATCTCGCGGCCTGCCTGCCGGATTACGCGATTGCTGCGATCCGCGAGGCGCTTTCTGCCTTCGGGCGGCAGATCAAGGGCTTCGACATGGACGATGCGGTGCTGACGGGTGTGGAGACGCGCACATCCTCGCCCGTTCGCGTGCCGCGCGGCACCGATTTGCAGAGCGTCAACACGCAGGGTCTGTTTCCCGGCGGTGAAGGCGCAGGTTATGCCGGCGGCATCCTGTCAGCGGGCGTTGACGGCATCAAACTGGCGGAAGCGGTGGCAACCGCGATCATCGAAGGGCGTTAGGGGTTTGTTTGGTCGCGCGGCCAACGGAAAACCGCTCGCCTGCTTCGCAGGCTCCCACTTTTCCTGGCCGTCGCTCTAAACCGCAAGGAACTCCGACACGAATTTGGTGCGCGGGTCGCGGCGTACATCCTGCGGCGTGCCCATCTGTTCGATCCGGCCTTTGTTCATTACCGCTACCAGATCGGCGACGGCGAACGCCTCTTCCTGGTCGTGGGTCACAAATACCGTGGTGACGCCGGCCTTGTCATGAATGTGGCGCAGCCAGATGCGCAATTCCTTGCGCACTTTTGCATCAAGAGCACCGAACGGCTCGTCCAGCAGCAGCATGCGCGGCTCAATGGCCAGCGCGCGTGCCAATGCCACGCGCTGACGTTGTCCGCCCGATAACTGGCTGGGGTACCGGTCGCCCAATTCTTCCAACTGCATCATCGCAAGCAATTCTTTGACCCGGTTTTGGATCTCGGCCCGGCTGGGGCGCTGCGCGCGCGGGCGCACTTCCAGGCCGAAAGCGATGTTGCGGGCGACATTCATGTGCCGGAACAGCGCGTAATGCTGGAACACAAAACCCGCCTTGCGCTCGCGCGCCGGCATGTCCAGCCAGTTCATGTCGGCGAAACGCACCGTGCCCTGATCCGCCGCTTCCAGCCCGCCCAGGATGCGCAGCAAGGTGGTCTTGCCCGAGCCGGACGGACCCAGCAGCGCCACGAAGGCGCCCTGCGGCGCGGTCAAGCTTGCGCCGTTGAGCGCGGCGAAATTGCCGAACCGTTTGGAAAGAGAATCAATGATCAACGACATGAGAATCTCTTTTCAATGACGATGGACCGCCGCCAACTCGTCGGCATAGCGCCATTCCAGAAACGATTTCAGGGCCAAGGTGAGAAGCGCCAGCAGGGCCAACAGGGCCGCCACGGAAAAGGCGCCGACATAATCATAGTTGTTATAAAGCAGTTCGACATGCAGCGGCATGGTGTTGGTCTGGCCCCTGATGTGTCCCGACACCACTGACACCGCGCCGAATTCGCCCAGTGCACGTGCGTTGCAAAGCAGGACGCCGTACAGCAAACCCCATTTGATGTTGGGCAAGGTGACACGCCAGAACGTAGCGAAACCGGACGCGCCCAACGACAGCGCGGCTTCTTCTTCCTCGCGGCCCTGGTCGGTCATCAGGGGGATCAACTCGCGCGCCACAAATGGAAAAGTCACGAACATGGTGGCCAGCACGATGCCCGGCAAGGCAAACAGAATATGGATGTCGTGGTCGGTGAGCCATGAACCGAACCAGCCCTGACGCCCGAACAGCAGCACATAGATCAGGCCCGCCACCACGGGCGACACCGAAAAGGGCAGATCGATCAGCGTCACCAGAAACGCTTTGCCGGGAAAATCGAATTTGACGATGGCCCAGGAGGCGGCAATGCCGAAGACGGTATTGAGCGGCACCGCGATGGCCGCCGCCAGCAACGACAGGCGGATCGCGGCCAACGTGTCGGTGTCGGTAATGGCCGCCCATATCGGGCCCACGCCATTCGCCAAAGCCTCGCTGAACACCACCAACAGCGGCAGGACCAGAAACAGGCCGATAAACAGGAACGCCAGGCCGCACAGCAGATAGCGCAGCAGCGGTGGATCGTCGGTGGCGGAACGGTTCTTTTTCATCGCCGCTTCGCCGCCCAGACTTGCAGACCATTCAGCGCCAGCAGCAGCACAAAAGATGCCGCCAGCATCACCACACCGATGGAAGCGGCACCCGCATAATCGAATTGTTCCAGCTTGGTGATGATCAGAAGCGGCGCGATCTCCGATTTCATCGGCAAATTGCCAGCAATGAAGATGATCGAACCATACTCACCGACGCCCCGCGCGAAAGCGAGCGCGGCGCCGGTCAGCAAGGCCGGCGCCATCATCGGCACCACCACCCGCAGAATCGCCTGCGTCCGTGTGGCGCCCAGGGTCGCGGCGGCTTCTTCCAGATCCCGGCCCAAATCCTGCAACACCGGCTGCATAGTGCGCACCGTGAACGGCAAGCCGATGAAGATCATCGCTACCAGCACGCCCCAGGGCGTGTAGGCGACTTTAAAGCCGTACGTCGCCAGCACGCTGCCGATCCAGCCTGTCGGCGCATACAAGGTGGACAGCGCGATGCCCGCCACCGCAGTGGGCAGCGCGAACGGCAGATCGATCAGGGCATCCATCAATCGCTTGCCGGGAAAGCGATAGCGCACCAGCACCCAGGCAACGATGAAACCGAACAACGTGTCGATCGCCGCGGCGGCCAATGCCATGCCGAACGACAGGCGCAAAGCGGACAGCACGCGCGGCGCAGAAATCGCCGTCCAGAAATCCTCCAGATGCAGGCTGAATGGCCGCAGCACCAGTGCCAGCAACGGCACCAGCACGATGCCGGTCAGATAGAAAAGCGTGAACCCAAGCGAAAGCCCGAAGCCAGGAAATCGGCCTCGGGCGCTGCGGGAAGAAATTGCTGTTACGGTCATTTTCCCGGCTGATAGATTTTGTCGAACACGCCGCCATCGGCGAAATGTGTCTGTTGCGCCTTGGCCCAGCCGCCGAAATCCGTGTCGATGCTGGCAAGCGGAATGTTGGGGAAAGTGGCTTTGTATTTGGCGAGGATAGCCGGATTGCGCGGGCGATAAAAATCCTTCGCTTCAATTTCCTGTGCTTCGGGCGTGTAGAGATAATTCGCGAAGGCTTCCGCCACTTTGCGGTTGTTGTGCCGCTCAATGTTCTTGTCGACCAGCGCCACCGGTGGCTCCGCCAGGATGGAGCGCGACGGATAGACGATTTCATATTGGCCGGGCGATTCCTTGAGCGCCAGATGCGCTTCATTCTCCCAGCTCAACAATGCGTCGCCCAGCCCGCGCTTGGTGAAGGTCACAGTCGATCCCCGTGCGCCGCTGTCCAGCACCGGCACGTTGCGATAGAGCGCACCGACAAACGCCTTGGCCTTGTCGGCATTGCCGCCGGGCGATTTCTGCGCGAAGGACCAGGCCGCCAGATAAGCCCAGCGCGCGCCGCCGGAGGTTTTCGGATTCGGCGTGATCACTTGAATGCCTGGCTTCGCCAGGTCGGACCAGTCCTTGATCCCTTTGGGATTGCCCTTGCGCACCAGGAATACGATGGTCGAAGTGTAGGGCGTGGAATTCTGCGGCAACCGCTTTTGCCAATCGGCCGGCAGCAATCCCGCCTTTGCCGAAATCGCATCGATGTCGGCAGCCAGCGCAAGCGTCACCACATCCGCCTGCAATCCGTCGATCACTGCGCGGGCCTGCGCGCCCGAGCCGCCATTGCTGGTGGAAAGCGTCAGCGTGTCGCCGGTCTTGGCTTTCCATTGCTTGGAGAAAGCCTCGCCCAGATCCTTGTAGAGCTCGCGGGTGGGATCATAGCTGACATTGAGCAGCTTCACTTCGGCCGCACCGGCAGCCGTGGCGGCAAAAGCAAGCGTGGCGGCGGCAAGAAGCAGAATGCGACGCATGGATACGGTCTCCAACTTGGACAAGTAAACCAGATAATTCGGCCGGCGGCGATTCGGTCCTAAGGGGTATGCGGATCGATCTGATGGATAGGCAGATCCCAGTGATTCACCGTCAGTTCCCAGCGACGGTCTTCGTCCCTGTTGAGGGCTGCCGTGTCGGGAAACAGCTGGCGTTCCACTTCGCCTTCGTGCTGCGAGGCTTCGTAACTTGGATAGCTGATGATGATGCGATAGTCCCAATGGGCATCTTCGCTGGTGTGCAATCCGGGGCGGTCGATGTGATAGTCGGTGACGAAACCCAGTTGTTTTTCCCGATCCAGAATGGCGACCTGGTATTTCTGGAAGATCTTCCACCATTCGCCCTGATGACCGTATTTGACGTGATACACCCATTCGACTTGATAGGGTTTTTCTGCCGCAACGGCAGCTTGGCCGGAAAACGCAACAAAGCCGGCAACAATCAAAGAATTCAAAATGCGGTGCACGGAAATACACTCCTTGTCAGCGACATCGAATTGATTCCCTTTAATCTCGATAGAGTCAATAGAGATTAAATGCACCTGCAACAGATCAACGCGGAATTCGCCGCGAAGCTGCAAACCACACGAATGATCACGGATTTTGGGGGTGCCGGATTTTGCTAGAGCACGCCGGCCCGGCGCATCTGTGCCGCCGCAGATGCAAGCGAGCGCGATTCCAGCACATCCGCCGTGGCGTCGCGCGCCAGCGACATCACTTTGCGGATACCGCACACCGCTTCGTCGAAGCAATCGTCACATTTGCGGTAGGCCATCACACTGACACAGGGCGTCAGGGCCAAGGGGCCGTCCGTGACCCTGAGGACATCCGCGAAGCTGATGTCCTTCGCCGGACGCCCCAAGGAATAGCCGCCGCTGCGGCCGCGATGGCTGCGCACGATCCCGGGCTTTTTCAGCTCCAGCAGAATTTGCTCCAGGAACTTCTTTGGTATGTTTGCGGTGTCAGCGATATCGGCAATCTGAACAGGCTGACTGTCGCCGCGGCCGGCCAGAACCAGAAGGGCGCGAAGGGCGTAATGGGATTTCTGAGACAGCATGGGGCATCATACACGATAATCCCCATCGTCTAACACGTGGAACCGCCGCGGAATTGTTATGAGGCGCGACAGCTTGCGACAACCCAGAGCTATCGCGGTGGGCTTTTCCGCTATAATTGGGCGCCGGCTCCCAAAAGGGCTGGAAGCGGGCGGATGGGCCGGCGCCCACGCCAGGCCCGCCGGGGTCACCCATCGCTCAATTCGTATCGCTTAAGGGTTCGGAGACGACGCGCCTATGACTTGGATCGTCCGCGTCGCGCTGGACCGGCCCTACACTTTCATTGTGCTTGCCATCGTGATCCTGATTTTCGGGCCGCTGGCGGCACTGCGCACGCCCACCGATATTTTCCCCACCATCGGCATCCCGGTGGTGGGCGCGGTGCTGCAATATAACGGATTGTCCCCTGACGATATGGCCGGCCGCATCGTGTCGCCCTATGAGCGCCTCATGCCGATCGCCATCAATGATGTCGAGCATGTCGAAAGCCAGGCCATCGCGGGCAACGGCGTCATCAAGATGTTTTTCCAGCCCGGTGTGAATATCGCTGTCGCCACCGCGCAGATCGCCGGGGCATCGCAATTCGTCATTCGCGGCATGCCGCAAGGGATCAATCCGCCATTTCTCGTCAATTATGACGCCTCCACCGTGCCGATCCTGCAGCTGGCCTTGTCTTCCGACAGCCTGTCGGAACAGCAGGTTTCCGATCTCAGCCAAACCACCTTGCGACCCGGTCTGGTGTCGGTTCCGGGTTCGACCTATCCCGCGCCCTATGGCGGCAAGTCGCGCAATGTCCAGATCGATCTCGATCCGCAGGCGATGCAGGCGCACCACATTTCCGCCACTGATGTGCAAACCGCCATCGGCAATCAGACTCAAATCATTCCCGCGGGCAACATCAAGATCGGCTCGTATCAATATGTGGTGAAGCTGAACAACGCCGCCGACTCCATCGAAGGTCTCAACGATATCCCGGTCAAGGTGGTCGATGGCGCCACGGTGTTCATGCGCGACGTGGCGCATGTGCGCGACGGCAGCCCGCCGCAGACCACCATCGTGCATGTCGACGGGAAGCGCGCCGTTCTGATGACGGTGCTGAAGAACGGGCGGGCTTCGACCCTCGATGTGGTCCAGGGCATCAAGGATGTTTTGCCGCGGATGAAGCAGTTGTTGCCGGATTCCTTCAAGATCAACCTGCTCAACGATCAATCGATCTTCGTGAAGGCGGCGGTTTCCGGCGTGGTGCGCGAAGGCGCGCTGGCGGCGGCGCTGACCAGCCTGATTATTCTCCTGTTTCTGGGAAGCTGGCGCTCCACCGTGATCATCGCGACATCGATCCCACTTTCTGTTCTGTCGGCGCTGATCGCATTATGGGCGACGGGCCAGACCCTGAACATCATGACCTTGGGTGGCCTCGCGCTGGCCGTCGGCATCCTGGTGGACGACGCCACCGTCACCATCGAGAACATCAACTGGCATCTGGAGCATGGCAAGGATGTGCGTACCGCCATCCTCGACGGCGCGCGCCAGATCGTGCAGCCCGCCTTTGTCGCGCTGCTCTGCATCTGCATCGTCTTCGTGCCGATGCTGACTTTGACGGGCGTGGCGGGTTTCCTCTTCGTCCCCATGGCGATGAGCGTGGTATTCGCCATGATCGCGTCCTTCCTGCTCTCGCGCACGCTGGTGCCGACACTGGCTTTGTATCTGCTGAAACCGCATCTGAATCATGCCCAGGATGCCGAGGCCGCCGATCATGCCATGCATATGGCTGAGGGCGATCACATCCTGGCGCGGCTGCAGCGGCGCTTCGAAGCCGGTTTCGAGGCGGTGCGTGAATCTTACCGCAACCTTCTGGCCCTGGCGTTGAACCGGCGGCGCCTGTTCGTCACGGGCTTCATGGCCTGCGTGCTGGTGTCGTTTGTGCTGTTCCCGTTTCTGGGCTCCAATTTCTTCCCCTCGGTGGATACGGGGCAGATCACCTTGCATGTGCGCCCGCCCATCGGTACCCGCCTGGAAGACACAACCCAGCAGATCGCCGACATCGAGGCCAATATTCGCAAGGTGATCCCTCGCCACGAGATCATTACCATCGTGGACAGTCTGGGCGTCACACAAAGCTCTGTGAACCAGGTCTACAACAACACCGGTCTCATCGGCCCGCAGGACACCGACATCTTCATCAGCCTGACGCCCGGTCATGGCCCCACACCCCGCTATGTCAAAAAGCTGCGCGAGATCCTGCCGCACGCCTTTCCCGGAACGACCTTTTCCTTCCCTCCCGCCGATATCATCAGCCAGATCCTGAATTTCGGCTCTCCGGCGCCGATTGTCGTGCAGATCACCGGCGTCAATCACGAAGCGAGCAAAGCGTTCGCCTACAAATTGCTGCGCGAGATTCGCCGCGTGCCCGGCATCGCCGATCCCAGGATGCAGCAATCCGACGAAACCCCGCAGTTGAACTTCACCGTGGACCGGGTGCGGGCGGCACAGCTGGGCTTCAGTGAAAAAGACGTGACCAGCGCGCTGGCGACCTCCCTCGCCGGCACCGGCCAGACGGCGCCCAACTTCTATCTCAATCCCAAGAACAACGTGTCGTACGGCATCGTGGCCCAGGCGCCGGAATACAAGATGGATTCCCTGGAAGCCTTGCTCAACACGCCGGTCACCAGCTCGAGCGGTTCGCCGCCGCAGGTGTTAGGTGCCTTGGGGAAAATCACCCGCACCCGGTCGGCCGCGGTGGTCAATCATTACAATGTCCTGCCCGAGATCGATCTTTATGCGACGGTGCAGGATCGTGATCTGGGCGCGGTGGCAGCGGACGTGCAGAAAATCATGGATCGTCACCGCAACGAGTTGCCCCGCGGCGACGAGATGGTGATGCGCGGCCAGATCGCGACCATGAACACGGCGTTTTCGGGCCTCAGCCTGGGTCTGATCGCCGCCATCCTGCTGATCTATCTTCTGATCGTGGTGAACTTTCAGTCCTGGCTCGATCCCTTCGTCATCATCACCGCCCTGCCGGCGGCGCTGGCCGGCATTGTCTGGATGCTTTTCACCACAGGCACCACCTTGTCGGTGCCCGCCCTCACCGGCGCGTTGATGTGCATGGGCGTGGCCACCGCCAATTCCATTCTGGTGGTGAGCTTCGCCCGCGAGCGCCTCGCCGCGACGGGCGATGCCGTGCGTTCTGCAATCGAAGCCGGTGTCACGCGTTTTCGCCCCGTCCTGATGACCGCGCTGGCCATGATCATCGGCATGCTGCCAATGGCGCTGGGCATGGGCGAAGGCGGCGAGCAGAATGCGCCACTGGGCCGTGCCGTGATCGGCGGATTGATTTTCGCGACCATCGCCACCTTGATGTTCGTGCCTGTGATCTTCAGCATCGTGCATGGCCGGCGGCCCGCGCATGATGCCGGCGCCGCGGCACACGCACCTGACGCCGGCGAGGCCGCGCAGACCGGAGAAATTTATGCGTGATCAGCCCGACATCCTGCGTCACACCATGCCGCCCCGGCTGAAATTCTGGGCGATTCTGGCGGCATGTATGGCACTCGCAATCGCTATCGGCGGCACGGCCTTGCGCCTTTACAACGAGCGCGCGGCAGCCAGCTGGGCGCTGGACCAGGATGTGCGGACCGTGCAGCTGATCAAGCTGTCGGGCACCAAAAGCGGCGCCCTGATCCTGCCCGGCGACGTGCAGTCCTGGACCAATGCGCAGATCTATGCGCGCGTCAGCGGCTACATGAAAAAGTGGCATGTCGATATCGGAACCCGGGTAAAAGCCGGCCAGCTTCTCGCCGAAATCGAGACCCCCGATCTCGACGGCCAAGTGGCCCAGGGCAAGGCCGACCTCAACACCGCCATCGCCAATCAGAAACTGTCGGCGCTCACCGCCAAGCGCTGGGACGCGCTCCTGGCACAAGGCGCAGTCGCACGCCAGGATGCCGACGCCAAAGACAGCGATCTTGCTGCCAAGACCGCGATCGTCGCCTCGGCCCGCGCCAATGTCGATCGCCTGGAAGCGATGGAATCCTTCAAGCGGCTGGTGGCGCCGGTGGACGGGATCGTCACCACCCGCGCCGTCGATGTGGGATCGCTGGTGCTGGTCGGCACGCCCGGCGCCACGCCGTTGTTCACCGTCGCGGACCAGAAGAAGCTGCGCATCTATGTGCGCTTGCCCCAGACGGACGCCAGCGCGATGCAGCCGGACATGACCGCCACCTTCACGGTGCCGGAATTGCCGGGCCGCGAATTCACGGCCACCCTGGCGGCGAACGCCAACGCCGTCGCCAGCGCCAGCGGCACCCAGCTGCTCCAATTCCAGGCCGACAATGCCGAAGGCCTGATCCGGCCCGGCAGCTATGCCGAAGTCCGTTTCAACCTTCCGCCGGGCAAGGGCGCGGTGCATGTCCCCGCCACCGCCCTGATGTTCCGTGACCAGGGCCCCGTCGTCGCCACGGTGGACGCCGGCAATCACGTCCGCATGAAAGTCATCAGCATCCGGCGCGACATGGGCTCTTTCGTTGAAGTCGGGGCGGGGCTTTCGCTCGCCGACCGCGTGATCGATAATCCCCCGGACTCGATTCGAGACGGCGACCCCGTGCGGATCGGTCAACCTGAATCCTGATGATGCGGAGGTTTTCCATGGTTCGTTTTCTGGCGCTGGCTTGCGTCGCCCTGCTCTGCGCGCCAACCATGGCCTGTGCCCAGAAAGAGCCGCCCAAGGCCCAGTATGATCTGACTGCCGCCTCGAACCAGAAATTCCTGGCGGACTATGCCGCCAAGCCGGGCACCTTCAAGACCGCGGACGGTCTGCTGTATCGCGTGCTGAAGGCTGGCAAGGGCAAGTCGCCGCAATATGCCGACGACATGGTCAACGTCACGTACAAAGGCGCGCTGATTAACGGCAAAGTGTTCGACCAGACGAAATCGGGCAAGACCGCCGACTTCCCCGCCGGCCAGCTTATTCCCGGCTGGGTCGAAGCGCTTTCCCTGATGAAGGAAGGCGACAGCTGGGAATTGGTGCTGCCGTCCGAGCTGGGCTATGGCGAGTCCGGCGCGGGCGACGATATCCCGCCCAACCAGACATTGGTTTTCACCATGACCTTGATCAAGGTCACACCGGCACAGCACTGACCCGGGCCGGTAACGTCTCTCAGAATTTATAAGTCGCCGTCACGCCGGTCATGCGCGGCGCCAGCGGAATGCATTGCAGCACGCCCGACGTGTTGGGCACACCGAAGGTGCCGTTGGGCGCCGAGTTCAGCACGCCATTATACTCGGGCAAGCAGGCAGGCGTGTTGGCGACATTGGTCATGAACAAGGCAATGTCGGTGCCGCTCTTGCCCACATCGGTGAAGTCCAACCGGACATTGAGCAGGCCATAGGCGAAGGTGCGCTGCGACGGATTGTAGGCGCGCAGATCGGCCAGATAGCGGCTCTGCCAATAATAATGCGCCGTGAACAGCACATCGCCCAGCGGCAGGCCGACATCCGGATCGCCAAAATTGACCGTGGTGGTGTAGTTGGTCTGCCAGGCCGGCACCGGGATCGGCGTGCCCGACAAATTGGTGCTGGAAGTGGGCTGCAGATAGCCCGGCGGCGGCGAGAAGGTGTAGTCGGTGAAGCGCGGATCGGTATAGCTGCCCGAAGCATTCAAGGTCAGCCAGTCGGTCGGCAAGGCCGTGAATTCCCATTCCACGCCATAGATCCGCGCCTTCTTGGCGTTGAGCGTGACATTGTCGTTGAAGTTGCCCAGGCAATTGGCGGCATTGAGCGCCGCCTGGGTGCAGGCCCCACCGCCCACCGCTGTCGCCAGAGTGACATTGGGAAATGCCTGCTGGGTCTGGATGTTGTGATAGGCAGTCTGATAGCCGGCCAAATTGGCACGCACGGGCACGTCCATCACCACGAAATCGGATTTCACGCCGACTTCGTAATCCTGCACGTCTTCCGGCAACGCCGTCAGCACGGCGGTATTGATCGCCTGGGTGTTGATACCGCCTGAACGATAGCCTGACCGCATGGTCGCATAGACCATGGTGCCATCCCACAGATCATGGTCGATCGCCAAGGTGTAGGTAGGCTTGTGATAGCTCTTGCTGATGTCGGTGGCGCATTGCGAAAGCGGCAGGACATGGCCCTGCGCGTCCGTCAGGAAGCAGAGGTTGCTCTGCCCGGCATAGGAAATTCCGGAGAATGTGTAAGACGCGGCATTGAAGATGGCGGGCTTACCGGCATTGATCAACGTCTGGTTGGTGGCCGGTGTCGCCGGGGTCTGGATCGACTGGCTGGCGATATGGGCGAAG
The DNA here is from genome assembly GCA_040389405.1 of Pseudomonadota bacterium. Classification (GTDB taxonomy): domain Bacteria; phylum Pseudomonadota; class Alphaproteobacteria; order Micropepsales; family Micropepsaceae; genus Rhizomicrobium. The sequence goes on from JAZJZY010000006.1 coordinate 62,574, forward strand.
CGCTCGTCATAGGTATAGCGCACCCCGGCGGTCACGCGCGTATCGGGCAGAATGCTGTAGGTAAGCTGGGCGTAACCAGCATAGGAGTTGTTCTCCTCGCTGTTGCGAGTCCAGTCGGTGATGGTGATCTGCTTGCCACCCGCCGCCGCGGGCGCCGATCCGGCGCTTGGCAGGAAGAGATAGAGCAGGCCGCCGTCATTTGGACTGCGCTCGTTGAAATAGAACAGGCCCGTGGTCCATTTCAGCTTGTCGTCAAAGGCGGTGCCATTGACGGTCAGCTCCGACTGCCAGGATTCGTATTTGGGCGTGTTGTAGAGATAGGTATTGGTCTCGAAGGGTTGGCCACGGCTGATGGCCTGGCCTTGGCTGTCCCAGGTGCGATAGGCCCCCATCAGCTTTACGTTGATGTCGCCCATGCTTTTGTTGGCGATGGCCGAATAGGTCTGGTAGTGCCCGACATCCAGATTGCTGACCGCCTGCTCGGCGCTCCAGAAACCGGTTTTCTGCTCACGCGCCACCGAATTCAGCACCGAGTTGTACGCCGCCGGTGACGGATTGACGTTGCTGACGCTGGTGGCGGTGGCCGTCAGATAGGTCGGCGCCACGGGATGGCCCAGAAGATCGGTAAAGCCGACGCAGGTGCCGGGAATGTTGCAGATCGAGGTGCGGCCAGAAGACGGCAAGGTGCCGACGAAATAGCCCAGATCGTGATAGGTCGAACCCGTGTCATGCTCGGCAGCGACATCGGCGCGCAGAAGCAGGCTGAAGCTGTCGTCCGGCTGCCATTTGAGCGAGAAGATGCCGCCCACCTTGTTGCTGCCGAAAGCGGGTTGGTGGTTGGTGGCGCCGCTGACCGGATCGTAGAAGTAATTCGCCACATAGCCACGCTGATTGTCGAAGTTCAGGGCGACGCGCGCGTACAGAGTGTCGGACAGGGGAATATTCACCGCGCCCTGAAGCCCGGCGCGGCCGTAGTCGCCCAAAGTGCCCTGGACGTAACCACCGGAATCCGGTCCCGGCTGGCGGGTTTCATACAGGATGGCGCCGCCGGTGGAATTGCGGCCGACCAGGGTGCCTTGCGGGCCCTTCAGCACAGCCAGGCTTTCGATGTCGAACAGCGAGCCGCCCAGACCAACAGCGCGGGCGTAATAGACGCCGTCCTTGTAGACCGCCGAGGCGGTGTCAAAAGCCAGGCCCGGATTGCCGCCGCCGGACGGCGCGTCGAAATTGCGCTGGCCGCGGATGGTGACGTTCAGGGTGTCCTGGCGAAACGCCGTCGGCGCGATATAGACCGAGGGCGACGCGTATTTCAGATCCTGGATGGTCAGGACATTGAGCTTGCTGAGCTGGTCCTGGTTGAAGGCCGTGATCGAGATGGGAACGGACTGGGCGTTTTCCGCCCGCTTGCGGGCCGTGACCACAACGGTCTCAAGACCCGAAGCCGAGGCAGCGGAGGTCTGCGCCTGGGACGGTGCCATGCCGGCGTTCAGCCACAGGGCCGACATCGCCGCGCCCATCATCAATCGACCGTATTGCATTCCCCTGCCCTCAAATCTGGCTTTTATGGGCCGAAGCTGTAATGGAATGGGCCCATGAAAAGAAGTGCGGCACCGCCGCTAGCCGCGTTAAATCGCAGAGCAATTACAGGAAGTACAGGCGCGACCTTTGGATAATGGCAGGGAAAAATTCCCGATTTTCCTGGCGCCCCTGCTTCTGGGGTTCGCCGGCCTCTTGGCGCTGAACTGGCCAGGACAGATGTCGTACGACACGATCGTACAGCTGGCCGATGGCCGAAGCGGTCATTACGACAGCTGGCATCCGCCCGTGATGGCATGGCTGCTGGGATTGGCGGACCACCTTCTGCCCGGCCCAGGACTATTTCTGCTTTTCGTCGCGGGCCTGTTGCTGGGCGCCTGGTGGCTGCTGCTGCGAACCGGCCGTCCCGGTTGGGGGGCGGTCATTATCCTTCTTCTGATCTTCGCCACGCCGCAGCTGCTTCTCTATCAGGGCACCGTCTGGAAGGACGTGCTCTTCGCCAATGCGGCCATTGCCGGATTTGCGTGCCTCGCCGCCGCTGCCGCCCGCTGGCATCTGAAGCGCACCCGCATGGTCTATCTGTTTCTATCGGTCTTGCTTCTGAGTCTGGCGGCATTGGCGCGGCAGAACGGGTTTGTGCTGCTGCCCATCGCCGCCCTGTGCCTGGGAATGATTGCGGCCCGCCAGACATCGGCGCGAATGGGCTGGCGATACGGGGCCGGCTTGCTGGCGGCAAGCCTGGCCCTGATGATGCTGGCGAATTTCGCGCTGGGGCTGCGCGGCGATCATGGCCAGGGCGCGGCCGACCAATTGCGGCTGGCACAGACATACGACCTTGTCGGGGCCATCCGGCTGGACCCGTCGATCCATCTCACCGTGCTGGAGGAGCGTGCGCCCGCGCTGGACGCCGCGATCCGCAAGGATGGCGTGGCATTATACTCCCCGCATCTGGTGGACACGCTGGAAGGCTCGTCGGTTCTTACCAACGCGATCTATCACGCGCCGCCGGGGGCAATCTTCGCGCAATGGCGTCAACTCGTTTTCGGCCATCCCGGACTCTATCTGCGCGAGCGGCTTCCGGTTTTCGGCTGGGTGCTGGCGCCGCCCGATCTGCTGGTCTGTCATCCCGACGTGGTCGGCGTCGATGGGCCGCCGGAGGAGATGAAGAGTTTGGGCCTGACGCCTCATATCCGAGCGCAGGATCGACTTCTCTATCTCTATGTCGCGCGCTTCTTCCACACGCCCGTTCTGTCGCATCTGTTCTATGGCGCGATCGCGCTGTTGTTCCTGTTGCTGCTGGCATGGCGGGGCACGCCTTCCGACATTGCGATCGCGGGTCTTCAGGCCGCAGCTCTGATCTTCGCGCTCAGTTTCTTCGTCGTCTCCATCGCCTGCGATTATCGCTATCTGTATTTTCTCGACCTGGCGGCGATGACGGGCGCGATACAATTTTTCTCATCGGCCCGCGCAGAAGTGTCCCGAACTGGGTGACCTGCCAACCACCCGGTCCACCAGAGGCTCAAAGGAGACCGGGCCCGATAAGCCTGTTGACGGTGGAGAATTTGTCACCCCGTACGGCATGGCACTGGAAAGAACCGGAAATTCCTCGATTTTTGCGCAGCCGCCATGCCCACAAAGTGGGACGGTTCGCTCCCCGCCCCCTTGTGGTGCGGGGCACCAATACCGATATTACGCGTTAAGAGATGACGCAGAATCATCTGTAACCGTTTCTTATTTAGAATCCTGTATTTCGGTGGGGTATGAAGTTTAATCCAGCTCTTTTGGCCGCCATTTGCGCCAGCCTTCTGGTCAGCGCCTGCGCCACCAAGGACCCCGAAGCGATCGCCCAAAACGATCCTTGGGAGCCGACCAACCGCGCCATTTTCGATTTCGATATCCAGGTCGACCATGCGGTCGCCCGGCCGGTCGCCAAATTCTATCGCAGCGCCGTGCCCGAGCCGGCCCGCGAAGGCATCCACAACGCCCTCACCAATCTGAATTCGCCGGTGGTTTTTACCAATGATGTGCTGCAGGGCGAGGCCGACAAGGCGACCGACACCTTCGGGCGCTTCATCATCAACTCGACCGTCGGCGTGGCCGGTCTGGTCGACATCGCTGCCAAGATGGGTATCCCGGGTCACGACAATGACTTCGGCATCACTCTGGGCAAAGCGGGAGCGTCGGAAGGCTCTTATCTGGTGTTGCCGTTCGTCGGTCCCAAGCCGCCGCGCGATCTGGTCGGGACCGGTGTCGATATCGCTTTCGATCCGCTCACTTATATGAGCTGGAACAATTCCACCCTGTACATGATGGTGCGCGCTGGTTTGGGCGTGCTCGATAGCCGTGCCGCCAGTATCGATGTGGTGCAGCAGATCGAGCGATCGTCGATCGATTTTTATGCCACGACCCGCAGCCTCTATCGCCAGAACCGCGCCGCCCAGATTAATGGCGGCAAGGCGCCCGACGAGAATCTGCCGAATTTCTGATCGATCAGTTTCAGCGCGTGGCCGTGCATTTGCTGCAGCGGTAACCGATGAATTGCGCCTCGCTTTAGCTCGGCGCGCTGGCTTAGCATTTCTTAGCGAGCGAAAGTGAGCTTAGAAATGCTTGTCCCCTTCGAGCGCAGCGAGGAGGGCGGCTCACTCAGCCGGCACCGGCTCTTCGCCGCCGCGGCCTGAGCCCATCTTGCCGTGATACCAGCGGTTCCAGACCCGCTTCCATTTCAGCCGCCAGCGGTCGAGATACAGGTAAACCACCGGCGTGGTGTAGAGCGTCAAGGCCTGGCTCAGCACCAGGCCGCCCACGATGGAGATCCCCAGCGGCTGGCGCAGTTCCGAGCCTTCGCCCAGTCCGATTGCCAGAGGCAGCGCGCCCAGAATGGCGCCCATCGTCGTCATCATGATGGGGCGGAAGCGCAACAGGCAGGCGCGATAGATCGCTTCGCGCGAATCCAGATTCTCACGCCGCTGCGCCTCGACCGCGAAATCGATCATGATGATGGCGTTCTTCTTTACGACGCCCACCAGCAGTATGACGCCAATAAAGGCGATCAAGCTGAACTCGGTCCTGAAGATCAGCAGAGCCAGCACCGCACCCACCCCCGCCGACGGCAAGGTCGAGAGAATGGTGAGAGGATGGACATAGCTTTCATAGAGAATGCCCAGCACGATGTAGATCGTGAGAATTGCGGCGATGAACAACAGCGGCAGGTTGGCCAGCGATTGCCGTGCCAGCTGCAAGGTGCCCGCTGCTTCACCGTGAATGGAGATCGGCACATTGATCCGAGCCATGGTGCGGTCGATCGCCCGTGACGCCATGTCTTCGGTCACGCCTTGCGGCAGATCGAAAGAGAATGTGGTGGCGACAAACGGGCCCTGGTGATTGACCGAGAGCGGCGTCGTGCCGGGTCCGTAGCTGACAAAGGCCGACAGCGGCACCATTTTCTCGACCCGGGTGGAAACCGACGCACCCGTGGAGCCGCCATTGCGGCCTGTCGAGGTGATGGCGTTGAGCTGTTGATTGCGCACCGCTTCGGCCGCCTGGGTCGCCGCATCGGCGCTGGTATTGGAATCGGTGGTCGAAGTGGTGGTGGTCGATCCCGCAAAGGCGCCGCTGGCCCCTGCGCTGGACTGGGTGCCGGTGATGTTGCCCGAGGTCGAGACATAGATGTCGCGCAATGTTTCCGGGCTCTGCCAGAACTCCGGCGCCACTTCCATGATCACATGATATTGGTTTTTGTCTTTGTAGATGGTCGAGACCTGACGCTGACCGAAGGCGTCATAGAGCGTGTTGTCGATCTGCGAGGCGGTGAGGCCCAGCCGTGAGGCCGTAGCGCGGTCAATCTTGAGATCGACTTCCAACCCCTTGTCCTGCTGATCGGAATTGACATCCTGCAACTCCGGCACAGTCTGCAGCGCTTCGGTGATCTTGGGCAGCCACAGATTCAGTTCGTCCAGCGAGTCAGCCTGGATGGTGTATTGCAGCGAGCCATTGCCCTGGCGGCCGCCGGACCTGACGCCCGTGGAACTCATGGGCGATAGGAACATGCGCGCGCCGGCAATGGCGTTGAATTTTGGCCTGAGCCGATCGATCACGTCTTCGGAGCTGATATGACCCCGCTCGGACGGCGATTTCAGGGTGATGAAAAGCTGCCCGGTGTTGGTGGCGCTGCCGCCACGCCCGCCGCCGCCCCCACCGATCGAGCCCGCCACCTGCGCCACCGCCGGATCGGATTTGATGATGTTGCCGAACTGGACGAATTTCTTCTGCATCGCCTGATAGGAGATGCTCTGGTCGCCCCGGATATTGCCGAAGATACGCCCCTCATCCGTCTGCGGGAAAAACCCTTTGGGAATGATGATGAGCAGATAGACATTCATCACGACTGCCACCAGCAGGGTGAACATGATGGTCTTGGGATTGTTCAGCGACCAGGCCAGCGAGCGGCGGTAGAAATCCAGGCTGACTTCGAAAGTGCGGCGCGCAATGCGCGTGAATCTGTTTTCGCGTTCCTTCGAGAAGTCGAGATAGGCGCACATCATCGGCGTCACGGTCAGCGATACGATCAGCGACATCACGATCGCCAAGGTCAGGGTGACGGCGAATTCGTGGAACAGGCGGCCGATGATTCCGCCCATCAAAAGGATGGGCAGGAACACCGCCACCAGCGAAATGCTCATCGAGAGGACTGTGAAGGCGACTTCCCGGGCGCCATTCAGCGCTGCTTGATAGCGGTTCTCGCCCATTTCCAGGTGACGGGTGACGTTTTCCAGCACCACGATCGTGTTGTCGACCACAAAGCCGGTGGAAATGATCAGCGCCATCAGCGAGAAATTGTCGAGCGAAAAGCCCAGCAGATACATCATCCCGAAGGTGCCCAGCAGCGCCAGCGGCACGGAGACGGCAGGCACCAGGGTGGCGCGCAGATTGCGCAGGAACAGGAACACCACCAGCACCACCAGGATGGTGGATAGCACCAGCGTAATTTCTACATCGTCCACCGAATCGCGGATCGATGTGGTGGTGTCCTGGATCACTGTCAGGTCGATGGCAGGGGGCAATACGCCATGCTGCAGCTGGGGGATCATTGCGTTGATGGCGTTGACCACCTGGATGACATTGGCGCCAGGCTGCTGGGTAATCGTCACCAGCACTGCGGCCTGGCCATTGGCCATGCCCATGTTGCGGATATTCTCCACCCCATCGACCACTTCGGCGACATCGCCCAGCCGCACCGCCGCATTGTTGCGATAGGCGATGATCAACGAGCGGTATTCGTCGGCCTGTGACGCGTTGTCGTTGGAATAGACCTGAAGCCGCTGCGTGCCATGTTCGATCGCGCCCTTGGGGCTGTTGGCGCCGGCGTTGGCGGACGACACCGCCGCACGCACATCTTCCAGGCCGATGCCGTACTTGAACAGCGCGCGGGGGTTGAGCTCGATCCGTACCGCCGGCAGGGCCGCGCCGGCCAGCGAAACATCGCCGACGCCGGAAATCTGGGACAGCTTCTGCTGCAGAATGTTGGAGGCCTGGTCGTAGATCTGCCCCGGTGTCAGCGTCTTGGAGGTAAGCGCCATCACGATGATGGGAAAGGCCGAAGGATTGAACTTGAAATAGGTTGGATTGGAGCGCAGCGCCGCCGGCAAATCGGCGCGGGACGCATTGATCGCCGCCTGAACGTCGCGCGCCGCGCCGTCGATATTCCGGCTGATGTCGAATTGCAGCACGACCTGGGTCGAGCCCACCGAGCTGCGCGACGTCATCTGATTGACATTGGCAATGGCGCCCAGATGACGCTCCAGCGGCGTCGCCACCGTATTCGACATCACTTCTGGGCTGGCCCCAGCCATGCTGGCGCTGACCACGATGACGGGAAGGTCGATGTTCGGCAGCGGCGCCACCGGCATCAGGAACAACGCGCCAAAACCGGCCATCGCCATGCCGATCGCCAACAAGGTGGTGGCGATGGGACGGCCGGTGAAGATCGCGACGATATTCATGTCGCCTTCTCAGTTGGGCGTTGCAGGGACGGGACCGCCGCTGCGGCGCGCGCGCCATTCGCGCAACTCGCGGCCCCAGCGGTCGAAATAAATATAGATCACGGGTGTGGTGAACAGCGTCAGAAGCTGGCTGACCAGAAGACCGCCCACGATCGAGATGCCCAAAGGATGGCGCAGTTCCGAGCCCATGCCGGAACCCAGCATCAGTGGCAAGGCGCCAAACAGGGCTGCCACCGTGGTCATCAGGATGGGACGGAAGCGCAGCAACGCTGCCTGGTGAATGGCCTCGGTGGGCGATTTGCCTTCCTTGCGTTCGGCTTCCAGCGCGAAGTCGATCATCATGATGGCGTTCTTCTTGACGATGCCGATCAGCAGAATGATGCCGATGATCGAGACGATATTGAGGTCATGGCCGGTGATGATGAGGAACAGCAGCGCGCCCACGCCCGCCGACGGCAGGGTGGACAGAATGGTCACCGGATGAATGAAGCTCTCATAAAGAACGCCCAGCACGATATAGACGGTAATCAACGCGGCGATGATGAGCAGAACTTCGTTGCCCAACGCATCCTGGAATGCGACGGCGGAACCCTCGAATTGCGAGGTGACGCCTGGCGGCAATCCCGCCCGGCCTTCCGCATCCTTTACCGCCTGCACGGCCGCGCCCAGCGAATAGCCCGGCGCCACATCGAAGGAGATGTTGGCCGAGGGGAACTGGCTCAGGTGATTGATCTGCAACGGCACCGTGCGCGTGTCGATCTTGGCGATGGCCGATAGGGGCACCTGACCGCCCTGCGAGGAAGGCAGGTAGATATCGTTGAGCGATGCCACGGAATTCTGCAGCTTGGGATCGGCCTCCATGATCACCCGGTGTTGGGTGGATTCGGTGAAGATGGTGGAAATGATGCGCTGGCCGAAACTGTCATAGAGCACATTGTCGATGGTCGCGGCCGAAATGCCGAACCGCGCCGCAGTATCGCGGTCCACCGTCAGATAGGCCGAAAGGCCCTTGTCGAGAAAATCGGTCGAGACATTGCGCAGCGCTGGAGCCTTTTGCAGCTCGGTCAGCAGCTTGGGCACGAAATCATTAAGCCCGACCGTGGTCGCCGACTGCAGCACGAACTGGTACTGCGCCCTGCTGGTGGTGGAATCGATGGTCAGATCCTGTACCGGCTGCAGATAGAAGGTGATCCCCGGCACGGCATGGGCGTCCGCCACAAGCCGTTCCATGATTTCCGCAACGCCGTCGCGATCGCTTTTGTCCTTCAGATTGATCAGGAAGCGGCCGCTGTTGAGCGTCACATTGGTGCCATCGACGCCGATGAAAGAGGACAGGCTGGCCACATCCTTGTCCTTGAGGATGTTCTGGGCCACCAGCCGCTGGCGCCGCGCCATCTCGTCGAACGAGACCGTGGGCCCGGCCGTGGTGATGGCCTGGATGAAGCCGGTATCCTGCACCGGGAAGAAGCCCTTGGGGATCAGGATATAAAGCACGACCGTCAAAACCAGCGTGCCCACCGCCACGGCCATGGTCAGCGGTTGATGCACCAGCACCCAGCGCAGCAGCCGGTCATACTCGTTGATGAAGGCCTGATAATAGCCCTCGATACGGCGCTGAAGAGCGCCCTGGTTTTTTTCCTCCTGGGCATGGCTGCGCAGCAGCTTGGCGCAGAGCATCGGCACCAGGGTCAGCGACACCACGGCCGAGATCAGGATCGTAATGGCCAAGGTCACCGCGAATTCACGGAAGAGACGGCCCACGACCTCCTGCATGAAGAGAAGCGGAATCAGCACGGCGATCAGCGAAATGGTCAGCGACACGATGGTGAAGGCGATCTCGCCCGAACCCTTCATCGCCGCTTCGAATGGGGTGTAGCCCTCTTCCAGATAGCGCGTGATGTTCTCGATCATCACGATCGCGTCGTCCACCACAAAGCCGGCGGAAATAGTGAGCGCCATCAAGGACAGATTGTTGAGCGAATAGCCCAGCAGATACATCACCGCGAAAGTGCCGACGATAGAGAGAGGCACCGAGAGGCTGGGAATGAAGGTCGCCGGCAAGTTGCGCAGGAAGACATAGATCACCAGCACCACCAGGATGACCGCCAGCATCAGTTCGAATTCCACGTCGGCGACCGAGGCCCGGATGGTGTTGGTGCGGTCGGTCAGCACCGTCACCGATATCGATCGCGGCAATCCCGATTCGATCTGCGGCAGGATGCGCTTGACCGAATCCACCACGGCGATGACGTTGGCGCCGGGCTGGCGCTGGACATTCAGGAGCACTGCCGGGGTCATATTGGCCCAGCTGGACAGCTTGTCGTTCTCGGCGCCCTGGATCACCTTGGCCACATCCGACAGATGCACGGGCGAGCCGTTGCGGTAGGCGACGACGATGTTGGCGTAATCCTCGGCGCTTTGAAGCTGGTCGTTGGCGTTGATGGTGTAGGACTGGGCGGCGCCGTCGAAGCTGCCCTTGGGCGCATTGGAATTGTTGTTGTTGATGGTGGTGCGCAGATCGTCGATGTTCAGGCCGTAAGACGCCAGTTGCTGCAGATTGGCCTGCACGCGCACGGCCGGGCGCTGGGCGCCGGAAATGCTCACCAGGCCGACGCCGGCAAGTTGGGAAATTTTCTGCGCGATGCGGGTGTCGGCCAGATTCTCCACCGTGGTGATGGGCAGGGTCGAGGATTCGATCGCCAGGGTCAGCACCGGCGCGTCGGCCGGATTGACCTTGGCATAAACGGGCGGTGAGGGGAGTTGCGGCAACAGGCTGCCGCCGGCATTGATCGCCGCCTGCACTTCCTGTTCGGCCACATCGAGGCTGAGATTGAGGTCGAACTGCAAAGTGACGACCGACGAACCTGCCGAAGATACCGATGACATTTCCTTCAGGCCCGGCATCTGGCCGAACTGGCGTTCCAGAATAGCGGTGACCGATGTGGTCATCACGTCGGGACTGGCGCCGGGATAAAAGCTCTGCACCTGGATGGTGGGATAATCCACCTGCGGCAGCGCCGACAGCGGCAGGAAGCGATAGCCGGCCAGACCCACCAGCATGATGGCGATCATCAGCAGCGACGTCGCCACCGGCCTGTGAATGAATGGTGCGGAGGGGTTCATGGGCGGATCACCAGCCGGTCAGGGCGTGCCGCCCGGACGTCCGCCGCCAGGCCTGCGCAACGCGGCCATTGCCGTCTTGCAATCGGCCGACAGCGAAGCGCGGTTCTGGGCCAGGCAGCGCATGGCGCCGCGACCGGTCTCGCCGCCGCAGAGCTTGGTGATGTCGGCGCTACAGGATTTGGCGATCGCAGCCTGCGCCTTGGCGCGCGCCGCGACACGTTCCGCATCGGCAGCTGCACCGGTGGAGGGCGCGTTGATCTTCTGCTTGGCCGGGTCGGGGATCACAACTTCCGAACCATCGCGCAGACGATCCGCGCCATCCACCACCACCGTGTCGCCAGCCTTGAGGCCTTCGAGAATGGCAACCTGGTCGCCGTCCTGGACGCCCAGCTTGATGCTGCGCTGGTTCACCGTCTTGTCAGGACTGACGATGAAAACGAATGTGCCGCCTGCGCCCCGCTGAACCGCCGCGACCGGGATCACGGTCTGGTTCGGCAAGGTATCGACCAGCAGCCGGATATTGACGAACTGGTTGGGGAACAATCTGCTGTCGGTGTTGTCGAACATGGCCCGCAGCTTGACGGTGCCGGTGGTGGGATCGACCACATTGTCGACGGTTGCGAGCTTGCCCGAAGCGATCTTCGTGGTCTGGCCGCGGTCCCAGGCATCGACATCCAGCACCGCGCCCTGGGACACGCGCCCCATGATCCGGGAAACATTATCCTCAGGCACGGTGAAGATCACCGACATGGGCGACAATTCCGTCACTACGACAATGCCGGAGGTCTGGCCGGCCTGCACGATATTGCCGATATCCATCTGGCGCAGACCGGCGCGGCCGGTCACCGGCGAGACGATGCGGGTATATCCAAGATTGATCGCGGCGGTTTCGACATTCGCCTTGTCGGATTCGACGATGCCGGCATTGGAGCGCACCAGCGACCCCTGCGTCGACAATTGCTGATTGGAGATCGCGTTCTGCGCCGCCAGTGCTTCGTAGCGGGCAAGGTCGACCTTGGCATTGGTGAGATTGGCCTGATCGCGCGCGAGCTGTCCCTTGGCCTGATCGAGCGCGGCCTGGTAGGGGCGCGGATCGATCTGGGCAAGCAGATCGCCTGCCTTCACCATCTGGCCTTCCGTGAAATAAAGCTTGGTCAGAAGACCGCCCACCTGCGGGCGCACCGTGGCGGTGGCCAATGGCGTCGCCGTGCCCAACGCGTTGAGTGTGATGCGGATCGGGCCATCGACAGCGGTCGCGACGCCGACCGGCTGCGCACCCTGATTGAAGCGGTTGTTGACGACCGGCTTGGGATAGATCGCCCAGATCAAGAGCGCCAGAAGGCCCAGCCCCACCGCAACCCACACTATCCGCGACAACCGTGGATTGTTGCTGCTCCAGCGCTTGATGCGCTGCCACAACGTCAGATCGCCTTGCGTATCCGCATAGGGACTGCGCGTGCCGGACAAATCCTTGTCGGTGCCTTCAATGCTCATCTGTCTTAAATTCCATGAAATAGCGGCTGCACTCGATCGGCAGATGCGATGACCACCAGTGATGGCGCCCTCTCCAAGGCTTGATGGCCAGTCTACGCTGCAGGCGTTCCATTAGCAGCGACCTAAATTGTAAATTTGTCGAAAATGTCGCCGCCTCTGGCCCTCATCGCCGACCCGCTGTATGTAGCCGCCTCGCTCCGCCTTGTTGCGAACCCGGATCAACCGAAACCGGACTTGGTTGAGAAAAAGGCAAAGACGCGTGTTCCAGCAGTTTTTCCATTGGTTTTTTCATGATCTGACCCCGTGGATTACGGGCATGGCGCAGGCCCATCCGATCTGGTGTTTCCCGATTGCCTTCCTGGTTGCATTTTCGGAATCCTTTGTCGGCGTTTCCTTCATTATCCCCGGTACGTTTCTGCTGATATCGCTGGGTGTCGTAATCGGCGCGAGTGACATTAGTGTCATTCCGGCCTGGGCGGGTGCCGTAATCGGCTCCGTTCTTGGTGACTGGATTTCCTACTGGATCGGATTGCATTATCACCACCAGATCCTGCACATCTGGCCCTTCCGCAATTACGAAGCGCAGCTGGAAAAGGGCCTGCATTTCTTTCACCGCTTCGGCACCTGGGCGATTTTCCTGGGCCGTTTTCTGGGGCCATTCCGTGCCACGGTGCCGCTGGTCGCCGGCATGAGCGAACTGGAATTCTGGCCATTCCAGATCGCCAACACGGCATCAGCGATCATCTGGGCGTTCGCGTTGCTGACGCCGGTCGGTGCGGCCGTTCATCACTTCATGGCCACCTGACTGTTGACGCCCGGCTTTCCGGAAGGTTCCCGGGAAATTGCATAATGTTAATCCCAAAATGGGATTGGCTTGCCGGTCTAGATTAAAAAACCGCCATTTTGTGCCGGAACGGGCCGGGATTTGCGCCGCCGCACTGGCCCTGATCCTGCAGCCCAATCAGCCGTAGCTATACGCCGCGCGGCTGAACTGTGAGCATTCAGGAACATTCCCTTCCCGCCCCGAGGCCGGCGTTTCCGGCCCCGGACGATATCGCCGCCACCCAGGCGGCTGCGCCCGCCATTTCCATCAAGCGGGTGCTGGACATCGTTCTGTCGCTGGTGGCGCTGCTGCTCTTTCTGCCGGTGCTGGCAATCATTGCTCTGGCCATTGTGTGGGATTCCGGGGAGCCGGTCTTCTTCCATCAGCGCCGCATCGGCCAGTACGGAAAAGTCTTCAACATCTACAAATTCCGCACCATGCATGTCCTGGAGGACGGCGCGCAGATGGTGCAGGCCTTTCGTGGCGATGCGCGCATCACCCGCGTGGGACATTTTCTTCGTGTCACCAGCCTGGACGAATTGCCTCAACTGCTGAATGTCCTGAAGGGCGAGATGTCGTTGGTGGGACCGCGCCCCCATGCCGTCACCCATGACGAATATTACTCCGCGCTGATCCAGAATTATCATGTGCGCTATGCCGTCAAGCCGGGCATCACCGGCTGGGCGCAAGTGAATGGCGCCCGGGGCGCGACGCCGCAATTGTCCGACATGCAGACCCGCATCGATTTCGACGTCCAGTATGTCGAGCGCGAAAGCGTCTGGCTGTATCTGAAGATACTGGCGCGCACCCCCTTGGTGGTCTTGCGCAGGCGGAACGCCGTCTGATGCGCGCGCAGCTGCCCATCCCCGCGGCTTTCGAAGCCCATCAGGCACCCAGAACCCATGCCAATGATGCCTACGAAGAAGTGATGCTGGGCGGCATCAGGACGGCCTGCCTTTCGCGCGCCGCTTTCACCCGGATGATGCTGACCGATTGTCTTGCCGCGCGCGAGGCGGATCAAAGTCATCCCAAGCTGGTCTTCGCCGTCAATGGCCACACCATCGCCCTGGCTGCGAAAGATGAAAAATTCCGTCGCACTTTTCAGCGTGCCGATATCGTTCATGCCGATGGCCAGGCCGGCGTGTTCGCATCGCGCCTGCTGACCGGTTCCCCCATTCCCGAACGCAGCGCCACCACCGATTTCATCCATGACGCGGCCAAGACCGCGGTCGAACATGGTCTGCGGTTTTTCATGCTGGGCGCGACCGAGGAAGCCAATGAGAAAGCCGTCCGCATTCTGCGCGAGACCTATCCGGGGCTTCTGATCGTGGGCCGCCGGCATGGCTATTTTTCGATCCTGGACGAGGACGATATCTGTGACGAAATCAATCTGGCCCAGCCGGACGTGATCTGGGCGGGCCTGTCGGTGCCGTTGGAATATGAATTCGCGGTCCGTAACCGCAACCGGCTGAAAGCGGGCTGGCTTATCACCTGTGGCGGCTGCTTTCATTATGTCTCCGGTGATTATGTCCGCGCCCCCCGCTGGATGCAGGCGGCGGGCCTGGAATGGCTGCACCGGATATGGCGCGAGCCCAAAAGGCTTTTCTGGCGCTACGCCGTGACCAATCCGCTGGCCCTTTTCTATCTTATGACCCGCACCAATACGCTGCCTCCGGGCATGCCCGTGCCCGCCGTGGTAACGCCGGTCCGCACCGCGGCGTGACGCAGATGGCCCACCCGCTCAATCCGGCGCATGCGGTTGCCCCTCGTATGCCGGGCTGGATGGCCACGATCTGGCGCTACGGCTTTTCGATCTGCGGCCCCGTTGCAACCTCGGGCGCACATTTTCTGGCCTCGCTGCTTTTCGTCCGCAGCCTGCCGGCAGCCGAGTTCGGGCTTTTCTCGTTCGTGCTGGTGATCGTGCCTTTCTGCATGAGCATCATCGCCGCGCTTCTGGTGCTCCCGGTCAACAATGCGCTGGGTGCACCTGCACAAACGCGTGCCCGCATCGAGGCGACATGCCTGAAGATGAATCTGTTCCTGACGATGCTGGCCGGCGGCGCCGTGTTCGGCTTTCTGATCGTCGCGCATGCATCGATGGCGCCCGCACTTTTGCTGGCCTGCTATGGCGCATTGTTCACGCTGCGCTGGTTCGCGCGCTGCTTTGCCTTCGTCAAGGGCCGTACCGGCGCCGCGATCGCATCGGATATCATCTATGCGGGTGCGTTGCTGGCAGGGTTGGGCGCAATGCTGCTGGGCCATCACGTCAAATTCATTTCCGGCGCAGCGCTGCTGGCCCTCGCGGCGCTGATCGCGTTACTGCCGTTTGGCGCGAAATTCTTTCGCGATCAGGTCGCTGCTATCAGGGTGGGCCGGATTCGCGACTATCGCGGCATCTTCCGGGACATGACGCGCTGGGCGCTGGCAGGCGTGGTTCTGACGGAACTGACGGTCAACGCGCATGCCTATCTGGTGACCTTCATCTCCGGACCCGGGCCCTTCGCGCTGCTGGCCGTGGGACAGATCCTGATGCGACCGGCCTCGCTGGTGCAAGGCGCCCTGCCCGACGTTGAGCGTCCCGCCATGACCCGCGCCATCGCCGTCAAGGACAGCGTCAAACGCACGCGGCTGTTGCGGGACTTCCGTCTCGCGCTTCTGGCGGTGTGGCTAGTCACGGTGTTGCTGGCGGCGGCAATTCTGGGCTGGGAGCCTCAACTGTTGCTGAAAAAAACCTATGCCCAGTCCGACGTGCTGCTGGTGACCCTGATCACAGCCACCATCATGCTGGTTCGAAGCTTCCGCACGCCGCCCGCAACTCTCATGCAGGCGGCTGGGGAGTTGAAGGCCCTAGTCCGTATCGGCATCTATACCAGCGCGATCTCCATCGTTTTGACGTTGGCTTTCCTGCTTGTCCTGGGACCGATCGCCTCCCTGCTCGGCATTCTCACCGGCGAGATCATCATTCTGGTCATGCTGAACCGGAAAGTGGCCGACTGGCAGGCGCGTCATGGTTGAACGCGTCGTCATCGCCATTCCCACCTGCAAGCGCCCCGAAAGCTTGGCCCGGCTTCTGGGCGCCATTGCCGCTCTCAGGACCAAGGCCGAGATCTCCGTACTCGTGGCCGATAATGATGCTGAAGCGCATCAGGGCTTTGATTTTTGCCAGCGCCTGGCCCCGGATTATCGCTGGCCGCTGCGCGCTGTCATCGAACCGGTGCGCGGCATCGCCGCAGCCCGCAACCGGCTGGTATCGGAAGCTTTGCGGAGCGAGGCACACTTCATCGCCATGATTGACGATGATGAGTGGCCCGGTCCGAACTGGATCACGCATTTTCTCGAAACGCAGAAGCAGTCCGGCGCCGATATTCTGCAGGGCTCTATTGTATTTCTTCGAGATACCGCCGGGTCTGGACCGGTCCTCGATATCTGCCGCCCCACCGGGCCTGTCGACATGCTGCAGGGCGCAGGCAATCTGTTGATCCGCCGCCAAGTCCTGGAACAGACACCCGTCCCCTGGTTCGATCCAGCTTTCGGGCTGACCGGCGGCGAAGATCTGGATTTCTTCATGCGCTTGAAACGGGCGGGATACCGGTTCGGCTGGGCGGACGAGGCAGTGGCGTTCGGCAAGGTGACGGCCCAACGCCACGCACTGCGCTGGCGGATCAAACGCGCCTATTCCAACGGCAATTCGGACATGCGGGTGTTGCTCAAATACCGGCACGGATTTGCACCGGTCGTCCTGGAAAGTTTGAAAATCGCTGGCGCGCTCTTGTTGTCACTGCCGCTCGCCCTCATCCTCGGCCTCAGCCCGAATCACCGGCATGCGCCGCTCGTCACATTCAGCAGGGCGGCGGGCAAGCTGACGGCGATGTTGGGCATGCACTACAACGAATATGCCTCGGTCCATGGCGAATGACAGTTTTGCCCTAAGCTATGCCCCGCCGCGCGATGTCTCGCGCAGTGTGATCGCCGAAATTGCCTTCATCGCCCTTCTCCTGATGATGTTTGTGGGGCTGAGCCCGTTTGCACCGCCGGTTTCCCCCACATCGGTGAATGCAGCTGCACCCGCGCCAGGGGACGGGCTGCGACAGGTTATTTTCCTCGCCATTCTCTTTCCCGTCCTGTTCGCCTCGACCCTGCAAAGAGGATGGGACGTCTTTCGCGTGGTGCCCCTGGCGCTGATCGCAATGCTGGCCTGGTGCTTCCTTTCCATCTCATGGTCGGGCGTGCCGGACGTGAGTTTGCGGCGCGCCGCCCTGGCCGCCATCGTGGTGCTCTCGACTATTTCGAGCGTCAATCTTCTGGGCGGTCCGCGCGCCTTTCTTGTCTGGCGCATCGTGCTGGCTGTCATCCTGGCCGTGAATTGGCTTTCCATCCCCTTGATACAGACGGCGGTGCATCTGCCGGGCGAAGTCGATCCCAGCCTGATCGGCGATTGGCGCGGTCTGTACGGACAGAAGAACACGGCCGGCGCGGTCTGCGCGATGACCGCGCTGCTGTTTCTGTTCAGCCGCAACGGCCGGGGCAATTGGATCGGCTGGTTGGTCGCGGCCGCTGCGATCGGCTTTTTGGTGATGACACGCTCCAAGACCTCGATGGCGCTGTTCCCCGTGGCGCTGGCGGCGGGTCTGCTTTATCGCGTGTCCTGGCGCGACAGCCTCAGCCGCGCGATTTTCGTGTGCGCCATCATCCTGGCGGCGGGGATCGCAGCGCTTGTTCTGGTTTTGAATTGGGATGCCGCGATCCGTCTTCTCGCCGATCCCGCCAGTTTTACCGGTCGCGCGGAAATCTGGCAGGCCATTCTCGCCTATATGCGCGATCATCCCCTGCTGGGCGCGGGCTTCGGCACCATCGCCCATACCGGCACCCTGTCGCCGCTGCACAATTACGCGCGGGGCAACTGGGTGGAGGCCATCGCCGACAGCCATAACGGCTATCTGCAGATTCTTGTCACCACCGGCGGTGTCGGGTTGGCGCTGGCGCTGCTGGCCATGGTGATGGATCCCCTGCTGCGCTTCTGGCCCTTGGAACCGGCGCGCACAGGCTTCAAGGCGCTGTTGTTCGCGGTTTTCGTCTTCGTGCTGCTGCACAATTTCCTGGAGACGGATTTCCTGGAAAGCGACAACAGCATCTGGTTTGCCTTTCTGGTGATGCTGGCCAGCCTCAAGAGCCGCGACTATTCCTTAACCCTGCGCCCCTAGAATCGCGGGCCATGACCGCGCCCTTTTTCTCCGTGATCGTGCCGGTATTCAACCGCGCGCCCGTCCTGGGTGCGGCGCTCCAATCCGTGCTGGCCCAGACCTGCCAGGA
This sequence comes from Pseudomonadota bacterium, assembly GCA_040389405.1. Taxonomy (GTDB): domain Bacteria; phylum Pseudomonadota; class Alphaproteobacteria; order Micropepsales; family Micropepsaceae; genus Rhizomicrobium. Next base: position 80,859 of record JAZJZY010000006.1, read on the forward strand.
TTTCGAGATCATCGTCATCGATGACGGTTCCAGCGACAATCCCCGTGCGGTGGTGGCGGCAATCGGCGATCCGCGCATCCGTTTCCTGCATCAGGAAAACCAAGGCGGCGGCACCGCCCGCAACACCGGCATCAATGCCGCGCAAGGGCGCTTCATCGCACCGCTGGATTCCGACGACACGTTCCTGGCGCACCATCTGGAAAGCATGAAGGCGTTGCTGGACGGCACGCAGAATGTGGTCGGCTATGCCCGCATCCTGGTGGATCGCGGCGACGGCCGCACCATGCTGAAACCGCCGCGCGCCATTCGTCCCGGCGAAGACATGGGCGAGTATACGCTGTGCGAACGCGGCTTCGTTCCCACCATCACCACCGTGGTCGAACGCGAGATGGCGCAGCGGGTCCGCTATCACCCCAAACTGCGCGCTGCCGAAGATGTCGATTTCGCCATCCGTTTGGCGCTGGAGGGCTGCACTTTCCGGATGCTGGAAGAGCCGGGTGCGATCTGGAGCGACCATGACGATCCGGGCCGTGCATCCGCCCGCAACAAGGCGGATGAATTCGGCGCGTGGCTGATACAGATGAAACCTTATGTCACCACCAAAACCTGGCATGGCGGCCGTGGCTGGCCTTACGCGAAAATGCTGGCCCATAATGGACGCAAGATGGAAGCTTTGCGCCTTTATCTGACGGCGCTCTTGCATGGCTGTTATCGGCCACGCCTGAGTTTGATTGTTTTCCTGCAGGTTTTCCTGAATGCAAACTCTTACCGCGCCATCGCCGATGTCGTGATTGGCTGGCTGCGCAAGGCGCCGGAACACGTCGATCCCAAACCGACCAATCCCAAGCCAATATGATAACCCGGCGGACAGCGTTGATTTCCGGCGCGGCCGCGCTGGCGACGCCTGCCTATGCGCAAACACAGTCCCTGCGCGCGCTAGCCGCCGACAAAGGCATTCTGTTCGGCAGCGCCACCGCCACCTATGAATTGAAAGATGCAGACTTCACAGGCCTGCTACCGCGCGAGGCCGCGATTCTGGTTCCCGAATATGAAATGAAGCGCGATGTCATCGAGCCTTCACTAGGCGCTTACGATTTTTCCGGTTGCGACACGCTGATGAATTTCGCGCAAGGCCGCGGCATGCGGATGCGCGGCCATCCGCTGGTCTGGCATGAACGCAATCCGCCCTGGCTGGAAGATACCGTGCGCACCCGCCGCGATCCACGGCTGCTGACCGGCTATGTGGCGGCCCTGGCGCGCCGCTATCGCAACCGCATGCATTCCCTGGACGTGGTCAATGAAGCGCTGGTGCCGCCGGACGAAGGCGCCACCGGATGGCGGCCGTCTTTCTGGCTGGACGTATTCGGGCCCACTTATCTCGATCTGGCCTTTCACGCGGCGCAGGGCGCCGATCCCGCTGCGCTACTGGTCTATAACGATGCCGGCTGCGAGCAGGACACGCCCGGCCATGACCGTTTTCGCGCGCATGTGCTGGAGCTGTTGGACGGCCTTCTGAAACGGGGCGTGCCGGTGCAGGGGATGGGCCTTCAGGGCCACCTCGCCGCCTTCGGCCCCAAAGTGAACCAGCGGAAGCTGCGCGCCTTTTTGGACGAGATCGCGGCCCGCAAGCTGGCCATCCTGGTCACCGAACTGGACGTCGACGATGAGGGAGGTCCGCGCGATGCGGCCATCCGCGACCGGGCCGTGGCGGACGAAGCCCGCCGCTTCCTGGACGTGGCCCTGGACAACCCGGCCACCCGGACGGTCCTGACCTGGGGACTGACCGACCGCTATCTCGACCCGCCCCAGTCCTGGCGGCTGAAGCTTTCGGGCTGGAAGGGCCGCCGCCTGCCTTATGATTCCGAGCTGGCGCCCAAACTCCTCCATGCCGCCCTGGCCCAGGCCTTCCGGGCGGCGCGTCCTCGTTAAGAAAAGCTTCCCGTTAACCATTCGTCAGGCAGCGGCCCTTAGATTTCTCCTGATTTGTGGGGGGCTTGGCGCCTGGCCCCCGCGCGGGGAAGGCTTTTAAGGTTCATGACCTATTACCGGCCCATGACAGGCTATGCCCAGGACGAGGCGCCGGCGTTCCAGGCCGAGGACTTCTTCCGCCTGCTCCGCGCCCGTCAGACCATGATCCTGCGCGTCGCGGCGGCGATCGTGCTGGCCGCCATCCTGATCGCGCTGGCGCTGCCCACCATCTACACAAGTTCGGCGGTGGTGATGCTGGATCCCCGCAAGAACAATGTCACCGATCCATCCCAGGTGCTGGCCCAGGTCGAAGGCGATCCCGCTTCCCTGCAGAATCAAATCCAGCTTCTCACCTCGCGCGGCCTTGCCGAAAAAGTGATCGCCAAGCTCAAATTGGAGGACGATCCGGAATTCAACCCCGCCTTGGCGCCTCCCGGCATCGGCCAGTTGATGGTGGATCTGAAGGCGGTGTTCAATCCGCGCAACTGGTTCGACGATGGCACCAATGCCTTGCGTCCGCGCGACCGCATCCTGGACAATTTCGCCAAGCATGTGAGCGCCGGCGCCAACGGCCTTTCCACCGCCATCACGGTGTCGGCGACATCGCGCGACGCCAGCAAGGCGGCGCGCATCGCCAATGAAATGGCGAATGCTTATATCGCCGACCAAATCGCAACCAAACGCAACGCGGCCGGCAGCGCTTCGACCTGGCTCAACCAGCGCATCCGCGATCTCAGCGAACAGTTGCAGCAACAGCAATCCGCCATCGCCGCCTACAAGGCCGTGCATGGTCTCAGCGATTCCGCGCCGGGCTCCTCGCTGGTGGACCAGCAGATGACCGGCATCAACACCCAGATCGTGCTGGCGCGGTCCGAACTGGCCGAGAAACAAGCCCAAAGCGATCGCGTTCAGGCGTTGATGCGCACGGGCAACAGCGCCGATGTCGCCCAAGTGATTTCCTCGCCGCTGATCGTGCAGCTTCGCACCCAGCAGGCCGATCTGATCCGCCAGGAAGGCGAACTCTCCACCCAGTATGGCCCGCTGCATCCCAAGATGAAGGCGCTGCATGCCGAGAAAACCGATCTCGACCAGAAGATCGCGCAGGAAGTCAGCCGCCTGGCCGGCTCCATCGCCAGCGATGTCTCGGTGGCACGCGCGCATCTGAACTCGCTGGAAGCCAGCCTGAAAAGCGTGGTGCAGCAACAAACGTCCCAGAACATGTCGCGCGTGCAACTGGATGCGTTGCAGGCCAATGCGGCTTCGACCCGCACCCAGTATGAAACTTTTGTCGGGCGCCTGCGCCAGACGCAGGATCAGGATTCGGCATTCGCGGCGGACAGCAGGGTGATCTCCGCTGCCTCGCCCGCGACCGCGCCGTCCTCGCCCCGCCGCAGTCTGATTGTGCTGGCCTCGGTTCCGCTGGGTCTGTTGCTGGGGGTGATGGCCGCGCTGCTGAGCGAACGCTTTGGATTCTTCCCACCGGCGCCGTCCCTGCCGGTCCCATCCGGCCCCCGAAACCCGCCGCGCCCTCAAGCAATGCGGGCGAACGCCAACGCAGTCTTTCCCCCGGCCCGCATGCCGCCATCGTCGCCGGTCTGGAGCGGCCCGCCAGTCATCGCCGATATCCCCAATCCGGTGACGCTGAAGGCCGGCGATGTGATGCTGGACCAGCCCGGCAGTCCTTATGCCTATCGCATGGCGGCGCTGGTGCGGCGGCTCCAACCCCATGACGGCGCGGCCGTGGTGGCGATGACCTCGGCGGTGCCGGACGAAGGCAAGAGCGCCATTGGTATTTCCCTGGCCCGCGCCGCCGCCAGCATGGGCAAGAAAGTGATCTTGCTGGACTGCGATCCCGCCCAAACCTCGCAGCATGCCATGCATGTCGCCGAGACCGGCGGCCTTTACGACGTGCTATCGGGCCTCATTCCCTTGAACAAGGTCCTGACACGCGATCCGCGCAGCGACGCCTTTGTGCTGACCATGTCGCGCCAACCGCCCAACATGGCCACCATGTTCGGTTCGCAGCAGATGAAAAAACTGATCCGCCTGCTGCGCGACAATTGCGACATGGTGGTGATGGATTGCGCCCGCGCCGCCACACCGGAAACCTGGCTGCTGGCGCGGCTGTGCGATGCGACGTTGCTGGTCTCACGCAAGAATGCTTTGAACACGCCCGGCATGGCCAAGTCGGTTCGCATCCTGCACGCGGCAAAAGTCCCGCCGCTGGGTTTAATCGTTACAAGATAATCTTGAAGCAACCACAGGCCCGCCTCCCCCGTGCGTGCGAAGCACGCTGATGGGGGAGGTGTCTCTGAGCGCTTGCGCGAAAGAGACGGAGGGGGCCAAAAATCAGCGAGGCAGCTCGCTGACACCCATCAAGAACTCATCCACGCCCCGCGCACACTGCCGTCCTTCGCGGATCGCCCACACGACCAGCGACTGGCCCCGGCGCATGTCGCCGCAGGAGAAGATCTTGGCGGCACTGGTCTTGTAGCTGTCGGTATCGGCCTTGACGTTGCCGCGCGCATCCAGCGCAACGCCCGCCTGTTCCAGCAGGCCCTGCTTGCGCGGACCGACAAAGCCCATCGCCAGCAATACCAGCTCAGCCTTGAGGACGAATTCGCTGCCTGCGACTTCGACCAGATTCATCTTGCCGCCATCGCCCAGCTTCCACTCGACGCGGACGCATTCCAGGCCGGTGAGCTTGCCGTCTTCGACGATCGCGCGCCGGGTCTGGACCGACCAGTCGCGCGCCACGCCTTCTTCCTGCGAAGACGATGTGCGCAGCTTGAGCGGCCAGTCCGGCCACACCAAAGGCTTGTTTTCCTTTGTGGGCGGCTTTGCCAGAATTTCCAGCTGGGTCACCGAAAGTGCGCCCTGACGGTTGGACGTGCCGATGCAGTCCGACCCCGTGTCGCCGCCGCCGATCACCACCACATGCTTGCCCTTGGCGGTCAGCGTGCCTTTGGGCGCGGCTATCTCTTCGCTGTCGCCCGCCACCCGCTTGTTCTGCTGGGTGAGGAAGTCCATCGCAAAATGGATACCCTCGACATCGCGTCCTTGAACCGGCAGATCGCGCGGGGCTTCGGCGCCACCGGACAACACCACGGCATCATAATCGGTCAGCAGCATCGCCATCGAAATATTCACGCCCACTTCGACACCGGTGCGGAAAGCGACGCCTTCGGCTTCCATCTGGCGCATGCGGCGATCGATCAGATGCTTTTCCATCTTGAAGTCGGGGATGCCGTAGCGGAGCAGCCCGCCGATGCGATCCGCCTTCTCGAACAGGGTCACCGAATGACCGGCGCGCGCCAACTGCTGCGCCGCAGCCAAGCCTGCAGGGCCCGAACCGACAACCGCCACGGTCTTGCCGGTCTTTTTCGGGGCGATCAGCGGGCGGACCCAACCTTCTTCCCAGGCGCGGTCCACGATCTGGCACTCGATGGTCTTGATGGTGACCGGATCGTCCTGAATGTTCAGCGTGCAGGACGCTTCGCACGGCGCCGGGCAGATACGGCCGGTGAATTCCGGGAAATTGTTGGTGGAGTGCAACGTGTCGGACGCCGCGCGCCATTGGTCGCGATAGACCAGATTGTTCCAGTCGGGAATCAGATTGTTGACCGGGCAGCCCTGGTGACAAAAGGGAATGCCGCAATCCATGCAGCGCGCCGCTTGCTTTTCCACTTCGGCATTCGCCAGCGGATGGACGAACTCCTTGTAATTCTGCAGGCGCGATTCCGGCTTCTCATAGCCGCGATCCTGACGCTCGATTTCCAGAAAGCCGGTGACTTTTCCCATCTGCCTTACTCCGCCGCCACAGCGTTGGCGCGCTCGGTCTTCATGTCGGACAGCGCCTTGGCGTAATCGGTGGGCATGACTTTGACGAACTGGGTCAGGGTCTGCTCCCAATTTTCCAAGAGCAGTTTCGCCCGCGCGCTGCCGGTATGGAGCAGATGGCGCTCGATCAGTATTCTGAGCCGCTCGGCATCGAAGCGCAGCAGGTCACCCATGCCGGTATCCGATACGCTGATAGAACGCTGGCGCGGCATCTCGGGATCTTCGGCACCGCTCATCGGAGCCAGCTTTTCCAACCTGACCATCGCCGGATTGCACAGATTCTCGAACTGGCCATCCGGATTGTAGACATAGGCGATACCGCCCGACATGCCGGCGGCGAAATTGCGCCCGGTCTTGCCCAGCACCACGACAATGCCGCCGGTCATATATTCGCAGCCATGATCGCCGGTGCCTTCGACCACGGTGATGGCGCCGGAATTGCGGACTGCAAAACGCTCGCCCGCCACGCCTTCGAAATAGGCCTCGCCCGCGATGGCGCCGTACAGCACCGTGTTGCCCACAATGATGTTGACGGTGGGATCGCGGCGGATGTTGCGGGGCTGACGCACCACGATGCGTCCGCCCGACAGGCCCTTGCCGACATAATCGTTGGAATCACCCATCAGCTCCAGCGACACGCCGCGCGACAGGAAGGCACCAAAGGATTGGCCGGCGGTACCGGTGAAGCGGATCGAAATCGTGTCTTCCGGCAAGCCGGCATGGCCATGACGCCGCGCCACTTCGCCCGACAGCATCGCACCGACGGTGCGATCGACATTGCGGACGGTGCGTTCCAGCCGCACCGCCTGACCATGCTCGATGGACGGCAGCGAGGCCGCGATCAGGTCATGATCCAGCGCTGATTCCAGGCCATGGTTCTGCGACTCGCAATGATGGATGGCGACGCCGGGCTTCTTTTGCGGCTGGTACAGCACGCGCGAAAGATCCACGCCCTTGGCTTTCCAGTGGCCGATGGCTTTCTTCATGTCCAGCCGGTCCACGCGGCCCGTCATTTCCGCCACAGTGCGGAAACCCAAGTTCGCCATGATCTCGCGCAGCTCTTCGGCCACGAAGAAGAAATAATTGATCACATGCTCGGGCTGGCCGGTGAAGCGCTTGCGCAGGACCGGATCCTGGGTGGCCACGCCCACCGGGCAGGTGTTCAAATGACATTTGCGCATCATGATGCAGCCCGATGCGATCAGGGGCGCAGTGGCGAAACCGAATTCGTCGGCGCCCAAAAGGGCGGCAACAGCCACATCGCGGCCGGTGCGCAAGCCGCCATCCGCCTGCACGGCGATGCGGCCACGCAATCCGTTCAGCACCAAAGTCTGCTGGGTTTCGGCGAGGCCGATTTCCCAGGGCGAACCGGCATGGGTCAACGACGTCAGCGGCGATGCGCCCGTGCCGCCTTCAAAACCCGAAATCGTCACATGATCGGCGCGGCATTTGGCGACACCTGCCGCCACCGTGCCCACGCCCACTTCCGACACCAGCTTGACCGAGATGCGGGCCTTGGAATTGACGCTCTTCAGGTCGCGGATCAGTTGCGCCAGATCTTCGATGGAATAGATGTCGTGATGCGGTGGCGGCGAGATCAGGCCGACACCGGCGGTGGAATGGCGGACCTTGGCAATGGCCTTGTCCACCTTGTGACCGGGCAGCTGGCCGCCTTCGCCGGGCTTGGCGCCCTGGGCCATCTTGATCTGGATGTCATCGGAATTGACCAGATATTCGGTGGTGACGCCGAAACGGCCCGATGCCACCTGCTTGATCTTGGAGCGCATCGAATCGCCATTGGCCATCGGCACGAAGCGATCCGGCTCTTCACCGCCTTCGCCGGTGTTGGAACGGCCGCCGATGCGATTCATGGCAATGGCCAGCGTGGTGTGCGCTTCGCGGGAAATCGAGCCGAAGCTCATCGCCCCGGTGGAGAAGCGCTTGACGATGTCGCTCGCAGCCTCGACCTGGTCCAGCGGCACGCCCGGGCCATCGCCTTTGAACGCCATCAACCCGCGCAGGGTGAGCAGGCGCTCATTCTGATTGTTGATCTCTTGCGCGAAGAGCTGGTACTCGGCCGGATTGTTGCCGCGCACCGCATGCTGGAGGCGCGAGACGCTTTCCGGCGTCCAGGCATGGTCTTCGCCGCGCAAGCGGAAGGCATAATCGCCGCCGACATCCAGCGCATTGCGATAGATGGGATTGTCGCCATAGGCGTCGCGATGCCGCCGCACGCATTCCTCGGCAATTTCCTTCAGGCCGATGCCTTCGATGGTGGACGCGGTGCCGGTGAAATATTTCTCGATGAAGTCGGTGGAAAGGCCCACCGCGTCGAAGATCTGCGCGCCGCAGTAGGACTGATAAGTGGAGATGCCCATCTTGGACATCACCTTCAGCACGCCCTTGCCCACGGCCTTGATGTAGTTCTTCTGAACTTCATACGGCTTGAGCGAAATATTCGCGCTGGTGCGAATCTGCTCCAGGGTCTCGAATGCCAGATAGGGATTGACCGCTTCGGCGCCATAACCCGCCAGCACGCAGAAATGATGCACTTCGCGGGCTTCGCCGGTTTCCACCACCAGGCCGGTCTGCATGCGCAGGCCCTGGCGGATCAAATGATGATGCACGGCGGCGGTGACCAGTGCGGCCGGCACCGGCACGCGGTCCGGCGACAATGCGCGGTCGGACAGGATCAGAATATTGTTGTCCGCCAGCACCGCGTCTGTGGCGTTGTAGCAGATGCGCATGATGGCGTTGGAAAGCCCGTCCGCGCCTTCGCTGGCGGGCCAAGTGCAGTCGATCGTGGCCGTGCGGAAGGCGCCGTCCACCAGTTCGGAAATGGCGCGAATCTTTTCGACATCCGCATTGGTCAGAACCGGTTGGCTCACTTCCAGGCGCTTGTGCGCACCGGCATCGCGGCCCAGCAGATTGGGCCGCGGCCCGATCATCGAGACCAGGCTCATCACCAACTCTTCGCGGATCGGATCGATCGGCGGATTGGTGACCTGGGCAAAATTCTGCTTGAAATAATTATAGAGCAGCTTGGGCTTCTTAGAGAGCACCGCAATCGGCGTATCGGCGCCCATCGAGCCGATGGGATCGTCGCCCAGGGCCGCCATCGGCTCCAGAAAGAATTTGAGGTCTTCTTCGCTGTAGCCAAAGGCCTGCTGCTTATCGAGCAGCAAGGATGGATCGTTGGCTTTGCTGCGATGATCTTCCGGCACATCCGGCAGCTCTTCCAGCTTGTACTGGGCAGCGCGCAGCCATTCTTCATAAGGCTCGGCATTGGCCAACTTGGCCTTGATTTCTTCGTCCTCGACGATGCGGCCTTCTTCCAGGTCGATCAGCAGCATCTTGCCGGGCTGCAGCCGCCACTTGCGCTTGATCTTCTCTTCCGGAATGGGAAGCACACCGGATTCAGACGCCAGAATAACGAGGTCATCTTCGGTCTCGATATAGCGCGCGGGGCGCAGGCCGTTGCGATCGAGCGTTGCGCCGATCTGGCGGCCATCGGTGAAGGCAATGGCGGCGGGACCGTCCCACGGCTCCATCAGGGCGGCATGATATTCGTAGAATGCCCGGCGCTTGGCATCCATCATCTTGTTGCCGGCCCAGGCTTCCGGGATCAGCATCATCACCGCATGCGCCAGCGGATAGCCGCCCGCGACCAGCAGCTCCAGCGCATTGTCCAGCGAAGCGGTGTCGGACTGGCCATGCGGAATCAGCGGCCACATCTTGTCCAGATCCGGTCCGAGCAGATCGGATTCCATGGTGCGGCGGCGCGCATTGATCCAGTTGACGTTGCCGCGCACGGTGTTGATCTCGCCGTTATGGGCGATGAAACGGAAGGGATGCGCCAGCTTCCAGCTTGGGAAGGTGTTGGTGGAGAAACGCTGATGCACCAGCGCCACTGCCGATGTGGTCAAAGGATTGGTGAGGTCTCGATAGAAGCGGCCCACGTCATGCGCCAAGAGCAAGCCCTTATAGACCACCGTGCGGGTGGAAAAGCTGGGCATATAGAGCTGCGTGATGGCAGGCTGTTTGTGCTTCTTGGCAAGATCGGCCAGCGGATTCTGCGTCTGCTTGCGGATGGCGAGCAGCTTGCGCTCCAAGGCATCCTGGCTCTTGGTGTGCGGACCCATGGCGATGATCGCCTGGCGGATCAGCGGCATCTGGTCGAGCACGGTCTTGCCCAGACCCGCCGGATCGGTCGGCACATCGCGCCAGCCCAGCAGGACCTGGCCTTCGACTTTGATGAAATGCTCGAACTGCTTGATGACGATTTCGCGCGCCTTGGCCTCGCGCGGCAGGAAACACATCGCCACGGCATAATGGCCCGGCTGCGGCAAGGTCACGCCGGTGGCCTTGGCCCATTCGCGCAGAAGCGCGTCGGGAATCTGAATCAGGATGCCGGCGCCGTCGCCAACCAGAGGATCGGCGCCCACCGCGCCGCGATGGTCCAGATTGATCAGAAGCTGCAGACCCTGGCCGATGATCCCATGGGACTTCGTGCCTTTGATGTTGGCGACAAAGCCCACGCCGCACGAGTCATGCTCATGCCGCGGATCGTAAAGTCCCTGTTTTGGCGGCAAACTCATCGCCAGACCTCAGAATTTTCGTTGTTCGGCGCACCCAAACCCGCCAATCCCCTTCAAGACAAGGGAAAAGCGGGCGCCTCATTGCTTTTTGCACACCTGCGCCCCGGGGACTAGTTGCAACGCGGCATAGGGGCATCGCCCCAATTGCCGCACTTGACTCTGCTTTGGTATGGAATAGTCTAGAACATACCATGAACAAAAGCGAAAAACTGGCAGATTTGCGCCATTTCCTCGCGCATTACGCCCTGCCCCCCGACCGGCCGCCCATTCCCCTCGGGCTTGCGGCAGCCGATGCCGTGCTGGGCGGCGGTCTCAGACGGGGCGCCGTGCATGAAGTGTTCGCCGGCGATTGGGCCGCGGGCGGCTTCGCAGCCTGCCTTGCCATCCGGACCGCAGGCAAGAAGCCCCTCTTCTGGATCCGGCCGGATTACGAGGCGCTGGAGTATGGCGCCCTGTCGGCCACGGGCCTGCTGGAACTGGGGGGCGATCCCCGTAATCTCTTCCTGCTGCGGGCACCCGATGCCGCCGATGCCTTGTCCGCCGCCGCCGATATCCTGGTCTGCCCGCATGCGGGGGCCGTGGTGCTGGAGCTTTGCGGCGCGCCCCGCGCACTGGACCTGGTGGCAAGCCGCAAGCTGGCGCTGCTGGCGGAAGAACATGGCGTGACATTATTCGTGCTGCGTGAAGGCGCGGCGCCCGAACCCAGCGCCGCCACCACGCGCTGGCAGGTGAAGAGTCTCGCATCCGATCCGCAAGACGATGACTGGGGCGCGCCGCGCTTCCAGGCGCGGCTGACGCGCCACCGGCTGGGCGGTCTCGGCGATTTCACCCTGGAGTGGGACAGTGAGAATGGAATCTTCCACCAAGCGGCGGCGCATTCTGGCGTTGTGGTTTCCACGCCTGCCGACCGACCGGTTGAAGCGGCTTACGCACGGCGCGCATAGAACAGACGCGCCGGACGCACCGCTGGTCATCGCCGGACGCGCCAACAACGCATTGTATGTTTATGCGCTGAATAAAAGCGCGCAGCGGTTGGGTCTGCATCGCGGACAACCATTGGCCAATGCCCGCGCCATGATCGAAGGACTGGATGTCCGGCCCGCCGACGAGAAAGCCGATCTGACGCTGCTGGAAGGCATCGCCGACTGGTGCGACCGTTTCACGCCGCTGGTGGCAACCGATGCACCCGACGGCTTGTTGCTGGACATCAGTGGCGGCGACCATCTTTTCGGCGGCGAAGCGGCAATGCTCCAGCATGTGCGTGAGAAAATTGCCGCCCAGGGCTTTGCCGTGCAGGCCGCCATCGCAGGCACATCCTTGGCGGCGCGGGCGCTGGCGCGCTTTGCCGGCGGCACCATCGCATTGCCCGGCGAAGACGCGATAACCCTGGCGCCGCTTCCCATCGCCGCGTTGGATTGCGGCGAGGAAAATTTGCGGGCGCTCAAACGCGCCGGGCTCAAAACCATTGCTCAGGTGGCGGACCGGGGCCGGGCCGAACTGACCGCGCGGTTGGGGATGAATTTCCTCACCCGCCTGCATGTGATGCTGGGAGCGGAAGAAAAGCCGCTCACCCCGCGACGGCCGCTGCCCGATCTCAGCGCCGCACACCGGTTCGCCGAGCCGGTGGTGACACAAGAGGTCATCAGCAAAAGCCTTCAGACATTGAGCATCGCATTGGCCCAGGCCCTGGAACGCCAAGGCCAGGGCCTGCGTCTTCTGGAAGCGGTATTCTTTCGCGCCGACGGCAAGATGCAACGCATTACGGTACGGACCGGCGCGCCCCTGCGCGATCCGCAGGTGATGCTGCGGCTTCTCAATCAACGGTTGGATGCGCTGGCCGATCCGCTGGATGCCGGCTTCGGCTTCGACCTGATTCGGTTGGACGCCCGTATCGCGGAAGAAACCCATCCCACCGAAGTCAGTTTCGATGCCGACGAGAATGCCCGCTGGCAGATCGCATTCCTGGCGGACCGGCTTTTCGCCCGTTTCGGCGAACACCGGGTGCAGCGCTTCGTGCCCCAGGACACGCACATCCCCGAAGCGCAAAGCGTGGCGGTACCGGCCCAGGACCGCGATTTTGACGGAAACTGGACCCGCAAGCGCCGTGAAAGTGATCCGCCGTTGCGGCCGTTGCGGATGTTGGAAAAGCCGGAGGAAATTCATTTCGTCACCGCTTCAGTGCCGGACGGGCCGCCCGCGCGATTTCAATGGCGGCGGGCAAATTTTGCCGTGACCCGTGTGGAAGGTCCTGAACGCATCGCCATGGAATGGTGGCGGAAGGAAAAGCCAACACGGGATTATTACCGGGTGGAGACCGAAGACGGTCAGCGCTTCTGGCTTTATCGCGATGGCCTCTTTCGCGAACTGGGCCTGGCCACGCGCTGGTATCTGCAAGGGATATTTGCGTGAGCGCCGCCTATGTGGAATTGGCGGTCACCACCAATTTCTCCTTTCTGCGCGGCGCATCTCATCCCGGGGAATTCGTCGCACAGGCCGCCCTGTTGGGTTATCCCGCGATCGGCATTGCCGACCGCAACAGTCTGGCGGGCGTGGTGCGGGCCTATGCTGAATGGAAAAAGCTCGATCCCCAGATACGCCCCCAGCTGCTGATCGGGGCGCGGCTGGTTTTCCGAGACGGCACACCGGACATCCTCGCCTACCCCAGGGATCGCAAAGCCTATGCCCGGCTTTGCCGTCTGATATCCATCGGCAAGCTGCGCGCGCCCAAAGGCGAATGCTTTCTCGATTTCGCAGACCTGAAAGAATATCAGCGGGGCCTCTTGTTAATCGTTATTCCGCCCGCCGATCCAGAGGTGGTAAAACCAATCCTCGCCACGCTCGGCAACAACACCTGGCTGGCCGCTTCCATGCTCTACACTGGCGAAGACCGCCGACGCCTCAAGATTCTCTGGCAAACAGCTCGCGAGGCGAAAGTACCGCTCATCGCCATCAACGATGTGCTTTATCACCATCCCGATCAGCGCGACCTGCAGGATGTCGTCACTTGCATCCGCGAACATGTGACCTTGGAGACGGCTGGCACGCGGCTGCAGGCCAATGCCGAACGGCATCTGAAATCGGCGGCGGAGATGACGCGCTTGTTTCGTTATTGCCCCGAAGCCGTTGCCGAGACCCTGCATTTTTCCCAGTCCATCACATTCACCCTGGCGGAATTGGGCCAGCGTTATCCGCGCGAGCCGGTACCTAGGGGCAAGACGCCGAACGGCTACTTGCGCGAACTTACAGAAACGGGTCTGAAAAAACATTTCCCCGACGGCATTCCTCCGCATGTCACAGAACTCGCAGAAAAAGAGCTGCGCTTTATCGCCGATCGTAAGATCGCGCATTATTTCCTCACCGTCCGCGACATCGTCGCCTTTGCGCGGAGCAAGGATATTCTTTGCCAGGGGCGCGGGTCTGCCGCCAATTCCGTGGTCTGCTACGCGCTGGATGTGACTGCCGTCGATCCCACCAAAATCGATGTCCTGTTCGAGCGTTTTCTCAGCACCGAACGCCGCGAGCCGCCGGACATCGACGTGGATTTCGAGCATGAGCGGCGCGAGGAAGTCATTCAATATGTCTATCGACGCTACGGCCAGCGCCGCGCCGCCCTGACCGCAACAGTCATTCACTACCGCCCGCGCAGCGCCATCCGCGAGGTCGGCAAGGTGTTCGGTCTCAGCGAGGATGTGACCGGCCGTTTGGCCGACACGGTCTGGGGTCATCATGGCGACGAACTGAAAGAGCATCAGATCCGTCAAGGCGAACAGGACCCTCTCAATCGCCTGGTGAAAAGGGCTGTGGGATTTACCAATCGCCTGATCGATTTTCCCCGCCATTTGTCCCAGCATGTCGGAGGTTTTGTTCTCACCCGCGACAAGCTGGACTGGACGGTTCCGATCGGCCCGGCCGCGATGGATGACCGCTACTTCATCGAATGGGACAAGGACGATCTCGACACTTTGGAGATCATGAAGGTGGATGTGCTGGCGCTGGGCATGCTCACCTGCATCCGCAAGGCTTTCCGGCTGATCGATTCCTGTACCTACGGCGACGCACCGGCGCTGGAACTGGCCGGCGTGCCGAAAGAAGACCCTGCCGTCTACGACATGCTGTGCGAGGCCGACGCCATCGGCGTGTTCCAGGTGGAAAGCCGCGCCCAGATGAACATGCTGCCGCGCCTGCGCCCGCGTGAATTCTACGACCTGGTGGTGGAAGTGGCGATTGTGCGCCCCGGCCCGATCCAAGGCGGCATGGTGCATCCCTATCTGAAACAACGCAAAGCAAGGCAGGAAAATCCGGACAAGATCATCGAATTTCCCAAACCCGGCCCGGAATATCCGCAAGACGAATTAGAGCCGGTTCTCCGAAAAACACTCGGCGTCCCCCTCTTTCAGGAACAGGCCATGAAACTGGCCATCGTCGCCGCCAAATTCACAGGCGATGAAGCCAATGGCCTGCGCCGGGCGATGGCAACCTTCCGTCATGTGGGAACGATCGGCAATTTCGAACGCAAATTCATCGGCGGAATGACGAAGCGCGGCTATGAAAAGGATTTTGCGCAAGCCTGCTTCCGGCAGATCGAGGGATTCGGTTCTTACGGCTTTCCCGAAAGCCATGCCGCCAGCTTTGCGCTGCTGGTCTACATTTCCGCCTGGATCAAGAAACATCACCCCGCCGCCTTTGCCGCGGCCCTGCTCAATTCCCAGCCGATGGGATTTTACGCGCCCGCCGAGATCGTGCGCGATGCGCGCGAGCATCGGGTGACGATTCTGGCGCCCGATGCCGCTTTCAGCGATTGGGATTGCACCCTGGAACGCGACAGCAAGGGCGAAATCTGCTTGCGGCTTGGCTTGCGCCAGGTCGATGGCATCAAGGAAACCGACGCCGATGCCATCATGAGCAATCGCGGCTATGGCTATTGCGGCTTCGCCGATTTCGCGCGCCGTACCGCCTTGCCCAAACGCGCGCTGGTGATTCTGGCGGAAGCCGACGCATTCCGCGGCTTCGGATTGGATCGTCGCGAAGGTCTATGGGCCGTGCGCCGCCTGCCCGATGACAAGCCGCTGCCTTTGTTCGCGCGCCTGTCGGCGCCCGACCAAGGCTCGGAACAGATCGCGCCGCTGCCGGCGATGGCCCTGTCGGAACATGTCCTCACCGATTACCAGACCATCCGGCTGTCGCTCAAAGGCTATCCCACGCAATTTCTTCGGGCGCGCTTCGATGAAGAAGGCATCACGTCCTGCAAAGGCGTGGGCGATCTTAAGGATGGCACTGCCGTTCGCTGCGCGGGCGTAGTGCTGGTGCGCCAGCGTCCCGGTGAAGGCAAAGCGATCTTCATCACCCTGTCCGATGAAACCGGGGTCTGCAATGTCGTGATCTGGGCAAGACTGTTCGAACAATATCGCAAGGAAGCGATGGGCGCGCGCCTGCTGCTGGCGGAAGGGCTGGTTCAAAAAAGCCCCGAAGGCGTGGTGCATCTGATGGCGACGCGCCTGGTCGACCGCAGTCAGGATTTGAATATGCTATCTGACGACGCACTGCCCCCCGTCGCGCCCACGCATCGGCATCCCCGTAATGTGCGGGTGTTGCCGCCATCTCGAGACTTTCATTAGCGCGGCCAGGAAAAGTGGACTTCCGGTTTTCCGTCCGGCCGCGCGACAATTAAAAATTCAGGCGTTGTTCCGAGCGGCCGGTCCGGTCTTGACCGTGCCGTGACGTTCCTGCTTGCCCCAGCCGACCACGGCGCCGCGCAGCGCCATGGCGATGGAGCGCAGCACCACATAATACATCAGCTGGCGATAGCCGAAGCGCTGCAGCGGCAGCCACAACAACAGCTTCCAGTCTTCGCGCCGGTCGATCATGAAGCCCACCATGGCCGCCATCAGGTCGACCAGGATGAACACGATATAATAGATGCCGATCAGCTTGAGATCGGTGTCGGTGAATTCCGAGCCATGCTGCTTGTAGGCGATCCATTGCCCGAAAAGCTGCCATACCACCAGCAGATCGGCGACCGGCGCCAGGGTGGTGAGAATGATCTGGAACAACCAGACCTGCGGCAACGCCACCATTCCGAGTTCGCCATACCGCGGATTGAAAGTAATGCGGCGATACTTCCACAGGCATTGCAGAGTGCCGAACGACCAGCGAAAACGCTGCTTGCCCAGCCCCCGGAAAGTGGCCGGCGCTTCGGTCCAGGCGATAGCGGTGGGGTCGAAGATCGCACGATAGCCCGCGGTCTGGATGGCGATGGTGAGATCCTGGTCTTCCGCCAATGTGTCGGCGGGAAATCCGCCCATTTCCAGCAACGCGTCGCGCCGCCAGGCACCCACGGCGCCGGGCACCACCGTCAACGTATCCAGCGCCGCCAGCGCACGGCGCTCCAGATTCTGCGCCACGATATATTCCAGTGCCTGCCAGCGCGTGACCATGTTGATGCGGTTGCCGACCTTGGCATTGCCCGCCACCGCCCCGATTTCGGGATCGGCAAACCAGCGCACCAGGCGTGAAATAGTGTCGGCGTTGAACTGGGTGTCGGCATCCAGCGCCACCACCACCGTGCCGGTGGCCTGCCGCATCGCCAGGTTGAGGGCATTGGCCTTGCCGCCGTTGGGAATGGAAATCAATGTCACGCGCGGTTCGTCGGCAAAGCGCTCGCGCACCACCTCCGCCGTACGGTCCGCCGAACCGTCATCGATCACCAGCACTTCCAAATTGCGATAATCGCTGTGAAGAATGCGCTCCACCGTCAGCGCAATCACTTTCTCTTCGTTATAGGCCGGGATCAACACCGACACCGTCTCGCCGGAATGGGCGACGACGGGCGGGGTTGTCCGCAATCCCATCACGCGGTTCAGCAGCGCCAGCCCGCACAATATCAGCAGACGCGCCACACCGAGAATGATCGCGCCGATGAAACAGTAATAGAGAAACTGGCCGATGAAGGAGAGTGTGAGGAACACGATACGATCCGCGTACAGCATCACCGTCAGAGGCAGCTTGGGCATCACCTGGTCGTACGTGAAGCCGCCCAGCTGCGACACCGGCACGAAGCTGTAGCCTTCGGCCCGCATGCGATCGATCAGGATCGGCAACAGCTTGATGGTCTGGGTGCGGTCGCCGCCCGAATCGTGCAGCAGGATGATATTGCCGCGCAGATCGGGATTGGGATCATGCACTTCCTTCTCAACCAGTTGCATCATCTTCTCGACCGGCAGTTCCTGCCAATCCAGCGTGTCAACATGGGTGCCGATGGTGATGTAGCCCAGCTTCTGCGCTTCCACGATGGGCACGATCTCGTCCGCGTCGCTGGGTTCGGCATCGCCCAGATAGGGCGGGCGCAGCATGCGCATGGAACGGCCCGTCAATGCTTCGAACAGGCGCTGGGTCGCGTTCAGTTCCAGGCGCACCGCTGCCAATGGCGTGTCGGCCAGGTTGGGGTGGGTGAAGGTGTGATTGCCCACCTCATGCCCCTCATCCAGGACCCGCTGCACCAGGCCGGGATGTGCTTCCATATTCGCCCCGATGACAAAGAAGCTGGCCTGGACATGTTTGGCTTTCAGAATATCCAGGATTGCCGGCGTCCAGTCGGGATCGGGACCGTCGTCGAATGTCAGCGCCAGCTTTTTGGGCACCTGGCCCACCCGGTGGATCACAAATCCGGTGGGCAGACTCTTGTAATGCTCGTCGACGATGGCGCCGGTTTCTTTTTCGATCTGCAATTCGCGCAGGCCCGGCTGCGGATTGCCTTCGACCCTGAGGATTTCACCTTCGGTGCCGTCCAGATCCACATTTTCGAGATCGGCCGCGATGTATTTGAGGTTGGCGGGCGCGGGCAGATCGTAGCGCTGCCCCATCAAGGGCACCACGGTGGGGTCTTCGGAACCCAGCCGCCATAAAGCGTATCCCGCGGGCCGATAGTGATCGGCGGCGTGAATCTGATTGAACACCGTGACGGCATCCAGGAACCAGACATCGTGAAGGGTGCCGTCGCCTTCGCGATAGGCGAAATGGGGATTGTTGGTGGCTGGATCGAACTGCACCGCGGCGCCGGCGTCGCGGGCGGAGCCCATCGCGTCCCGGAAGCCCAGCACATTGGCGCGCCCGCCATTGATCCAGTCATAGGCATAGGAGCCTATCGCCACGATGGTGGAATCGGCGGGCAGTTCCCGCATCCGCTTGTCGAGAATTTTCTCGTACCAGCCTTGTCCCGCGATGGCGCCCGCGGGGCTGGAATCGTCGGCCTCGTCATAGGCCATCAGCACTGTGTAATCGACGATCTGCGAATAGGCCTGATACGGCCAGTCGCCGTCATCGAATGGCGCGGCCTGCGCGATGATCCAGCCATGCGGCGCGAAAAGCTGCGACAGGCGGGTGAGGAATGTTTGCAGATCCGGATGCGCCTCCTTGGTCACATTCTCGAAATCGATGGAAACGCCCTGCAACTTGTCGGCGGCCAGAACCTTGACGATGTCCTGCGCCAGTTTTTCGCGGCGCGCCGGATCGGCCAGCAGTTTGGCGAGACCGGGCCCGTCCCATTTGCCTTGGGTGATGTTCTGCAGATTGGGCAGAATGGCCACGCCCGGCTTGTGGGCGCGCATGTAGTTGAGAGAGCGGCGGTCGATATTGGTCTTGAAATTCAGATTCGGTCCGTCGAGATAGAGCCAGCTGGGGATCACCCAGTCCAAATGGGGAAGCGAGCGCTTGAGCGAATCGAAGCTGGCACCGCCCGATCCGGCATCCCAATTGACATAATAGCCGATGGCCAGCGACCGGCCCTTCTGCGGCGACAGGATGGCCGGCACCACGCGTGACGGTTGGCTGGCGCGCAACCGGCGCAGCCGCCGGGCTTCCAGTCTGCGATTCTGCGCCTCGGTCGCCAGACGGACAGCAGACCGCAGCAAGCCCGGCGCGACGGCCTTTTTCGCCAGCTCGCGCGGCGGGGCCGAATAAGTGCGGCTGGGAAAATCGACAGTGGCCACCGGCTTGGCCACAACCAGGCTGACGACAAAGCCGATCACCAGCACGGTGGTAATCAGCGCCGCCGCCCATCCCAATGCGGAAAGACGCGCCGCACGCCGGCCCGAGGCATCGAAGAATACTGGCTTTTTACTGGTCATTCGCCGCTGTCATGCAGAAGGCCGAGTTCCGGCCCGTGCAAATATACGCCAAACCGCCGCCTGAATAGGCGTCCCCCATACAATTGGGTCATACGCCTGTGGCGAAAATCCGGCGATCCCTGCCGATTTCCTTGCATGGGGGCGCAAGGTTCGTGCTATCGCTGTCGCCCTTCACGAAACCGTTCGCTCAGAGTGTATTGTGGCAGCTTACGATTGTTCGAAATGTCCGGGATATTGCTGTTCCTATCCCGTCATCCCCCTCAACAGCCGTGACGTGAAGCGGCTTGCCCGCCATTTCGGCCTGGGTTTCGAGGCGGCCCGCAAGAAATTCACCAAAGTCGATGGCGACGAGCCCTATGCCATGCGGCGCAAGGCCGACGAGCATTTCGGCCGCATCTGCCGTTTCTTCGACACCGACAAGCGCCGTTGCACCATTTATGAAGCCCGCCCGGAGATTTGCCGGTCCTATCCGGGCAGCAAGACCTGCGGTTATTACGACTTCCTGGTGTCCGAACGCGATTCCCAGGAAGACCAGACCCACGTCGCTTCGACTTGGAATAAGTGAGAGGCGTTTCGCGAAGCGAACGAAATGGTCCGGTGGACCATTTCGAGCCACGAACGCCCGGAGCGTAAGCGAAGGGCAGGAAGCGCCCCGAGCACAAGCGAGGAGCAGTGGCCACATCCGCCCCCGTTAACAAAAAGCCACGCCGGAACACATTGGCGAAATTGATTTCGTCTTTAAACGTTTGAACGGTACAATCGGATCATGGCGCATGATCACGTTCACTCCGGCGATCACAACCCGCACAATCACGGCATCTGGACTCGCGACCATATCTTTCTGGGCCATGGTCATGACCGCGCGGAGGCGCGCGCAAAACTGGCAGCGCTGATCACGGCTCTCTTCATGGTGGTGGAGATCGGGGCGGGATTTGCCTATCGCTCCATGGCGCTTCTGGCCGACGGCGTTCACATGGCAACCCATGTGGGAGCGCTGGGTCTGGCGGCCGGCGCCTACTGGCTGGCGCGGCGTCACGCCGACAACAGCCGCTTCAGCTTCGGGTCGGGCAAGTTCGGCGATCTGGCCGCTTTTTCCAGCGCCATCGTGCTGGGCATTACCGGCGTCGCCGTCGCCGTCGAATCCGTCGCCCGGCTGATCAATCCCGCCAACGTCGCTTACGGCGATGCGCTGCTGATTGCGGTGATCGGGCTTTGCGTCAATCTGATCAGCGCCTTCATCCTGAAGGACGCCCCTCACGATCATTCCCATGGACACGATCATCAGGCGCACGCCCATCACGGCGACAACAATATGCGCGCCGCCTATCTGCATGTCCTGGCCGACGCGGCCACCAGCGTGCTGGCCATCATTGCCTTAGCCTGCGGCTATTACTTCGGAATAAGTTATCTCGATCCGCTGGCGGCCTTGGTGGGGGCTTTGGTGATCGGCTCCTGGGCCTATGGCCTGATCAAAGACAGCGCCATGGTGCTGCTGGATGCCGACGCCGATCCCAAATTGTCTGGCGCGATCAAAACCACCATCGAACAAGAGCTGGGCGCGCGGGTCGCCGATCTGCATCTATGGCGATTGGGCCCAGGCCATCGCGGCTTGATCGTATCGCTGGTGTCGCCCGATCCCATCACGGCGGAACTGATCAAGGCGTCGCTGCGCCAGCGCTATCCCGACCTGAGCCACGTGACGGTCGAAGTCGCGATCTGTGCGGACTGCACTTAGCCGATCGGCTTGGACTGTGTTTCGAGATAGAGCCAGGACGCGATGCCCGCCGGGAGCATGATGCCCACCGGCGCGAGGATTCCTGCCGCAGCTGCCGCAAGAACATTTCCGGCCACTTCCAGATTTCCTGCCGTTCCCCAATTTGTGGCGCCAGTTGCCCAGGCCAGAGATGCAAGTAAAAGCCCCATGATCACCACGACGACCAGATACAGCACGACGAGCGCAAGTAACCAGATCAGAGCCACCAGCAGCGCCCGAATGAAAAGCCAGAAATGCCCATCCATTCTCCGCCAGCTCGCCAGCAACAGCGCCCACCATCCGGCGCTTTGCTCTTCAATGGCGATGGCAGGAAACAACAGCGCGGATCGGAGCCACAGAAAAGCAACACCGATTGCCACGATTGCCGCCAACCAAAACGCCGAATCGGATTGCGCCAGCGCGATCAGAACATTCTGCGCCAACAGGAAAAGACACACCCAGGCGAGAAACAGCCAATGATAGGAATGCCGCAGCGAAATAATTCCGGCCGTGACTTCGCCTTTGAGAATCAACCGGTGCATCGCGACAGCGACCGGCGTGGCGATCACCGCTTCCGCAAAAGCCTTGGCGAGTTCCAGCGCCCCATTTTGGAGAGATAATTCGCGCGGCCTCACCCCCAGAACGCCTTCCGCCAAAGCGAAGCCGACCCCCACGATCGAACTGGCGATCATGGCGCTCACCACCAGAGGCCTCATCTTGGCCCAGGCTTCCCAAGCGCTCGCAACGGCCTTGTTGGCCAAAATTGATCCCGAAACCACCCCCGTCTCAGACATATTCTCGTCCCCCGGCAGCAATCCTAGTCGGCAAGCGGCCAACAAAAAAGCCGCCCGGTAAGGAGCGGCTTTTTCAAAACTGGATGTCAGACCTTTTTCAGGCCTTGATCTTGGGCTTGCTCATCGGGATCAGGCCTTCGCGCTGGGCGCGCTTGCGCTGCAGCTTGCGATAGCGGCGGACCGCCTCGGCACGCTCGCGCGCGCGCTTCTCGGAGGGCTTCTCATAGGCGCCACGCAGCTTCATCTCCCGGAAAATGCCTTCGCGCTGCATCTTCTTCTTCAGCGCCTTGAGCGCCTGGTCGATATTGTTGTCGCGGACGATGATCTGCAAAGCCTAGGCTCCAAATTGGAAGGCGCGGTTGATAACAGAAGGTTTTTGCCCTGTCCACCCGCGTCGATTAACACTTTTGAGGCTTTGACCGGCCGAGGGCGCCGCACCATATTTCAGGCCATGATCCTGAAAATTGCCCGCATGGGCCACCCCATTCTCAGCCAGATCGCCGCCCCGGTTCCCGATCCCCGGGCCCCGGAAATTCAACGTCTGATCAATGACATGGTAGAAACCATGATCGACGCCAACGGGGCCGGGCTGGCCGCACCCCAGGTCCATGTGCCGCTCCGGCTGGTGATATTCCAGGCCCCGGGCGAGCGCGCCGACCCGGGCCTCTCCGAAGAGGAGCGTTTCGACCACACCGCTCCCCTCACCGTACTTATCAACCCCGAAATCACCGTCCTGGACGGCCAGACCGAAGGCGGGTGGGAAGGTTGCCTGTCGGTTCCCGGCCTGCGCGGCTGGGTCGAGCGTCCTTCCCATATCCGGTATCGGGGTCTTGGGGCAGATGGCCAGCCGATCGAGCGGACCGCGCGCGGCTTTCATGCCCGTGTCGTACAGCATGAGGTAGACCATCTGGACGGCCGGCTTTACCCCGGCCGGATGGCGGACCTTTCCAAGCTGATCTTCGAATCGGAAATCCGCCATTTCGCGCAGGCAGGATGACATGACCGAAAAACCCGCAGCCGCCAAAAAGAAAAAAGCCGCCCCCAAGCCGGACGCGGGCGAAACGCCGCAATCCGATGCGGCGCTGAAGACGGCAATCCTGAAAGCGGCTCTGAAAGATGCCGCGTTCGACGGCTTCACCGACGGCGTGCTGGCCAAGGCCGGGAAGACCGTCGATGCCGACAAGAACATCCTTGCGCGCCTGTTTCCCGAAGGCGTCCTGTCGCTGATCGAATATTTTTCCACGTCTGTCGATGAAGCGATGGAGGAAAAGCTCAAGGCGCTGGACCTGTCCAAGCGCAAGATCCGCGAGCGCATCAAGCTGGCGGTCCTCACCCGGCTGGCGCTACTGGCGCCTAACAAGGAAGCGGCGCGGCGCGCGGCCGCCACCATGACCTTGCCGATGCATGCGGCACGCGGTGCCAAGATGATGTACCGCACGGTGGATGCGATGTGGTGCGCGGCGGGCGACACCACCACGGATTTCAACTTCTACACCAAGCGCGGCATCCTGGCCGGGGTCTATGGCTCAGTGCTGGTGCGCTGGTTCAACGACACGGGTGAAGACGACGCGGCCACCGAGGCCTTCCTCGATGCCCGCATCGAGAACGTGATGCAGTTCGAGAAATTCAAGGCCAAGACAAAGGAGGCCTTTGCAAACCTCCCCGCCTTCGCCGCATGGGCGAAACCGAAATCATAGCTGCCTGTCATCCCCGGCGAACATCGACCGCGATGCGGGCGATGTGAGGGAAGGGGATCCAGGTCTCTTAGCGCACTCGATGCGGCACCTGGTTTCCCTTCCCCTCGCTTCGCTCGGCCGGGAATGACAATTTTAAAGTAATTCCGCGATCTGCACCGCGTTCAACGCGGCCCCCTTGAGCAATTGATCCGCCGCCACAAACATCGAGATCGCCTTGCCGCTGCGATCCGACAGGTCGCGGCGGATGCGGCCCGCCAGCACATCGCCCTGGCCCGATGCATCCTTGGGCATGGGGAAATAATTGTTGGCCCAGTCATCCACCAGCTTCACGCCCGGCGCGGTCGCCAGCAATGCTCGCACCTCTTCCGGCGTGATGGGGCGCTCGCATTCGAACGTGATCGAGACGGAATGCGCTCGCAGCACCGGCACCCGGATGCAAGTGGCATTAATGGCCATATCCTCGTCTTCGAAGATCTTGCGGCTTTCCTTGATAACCTTGGTTTCTTCATCGTTGTAGCCGGTCGCCATGTCGATGGCCGTGTTGTGGCTGAAGAGATTGAAGGCATAGGGATACTTGACCACCTTGGGCGGGTATTCCTTGCCGTCCAGATAGGCGCGAGTGGATTCTTCCAGCTCTTCCATCAGCGCCGCGCCGCCGCCCGACGCGGCCTGGTAGGTCGACACGATCAGACGCTTCACCGGATTGACCTGATGCACCGGCCAGAGCGGCACCAGGGTGGTGATCGCCGAGCAATTGGGATTGGCGATGATGCCTTTGTGATCCTTGATCCGGCGGGCATTGATCTCGGGCACCACCAGCGGGATCTCGGGATCCATGCGGAAGGCGGAACTGTTGTCCACCACCACCGCGCCCGCTTTCACCGCGATGGGCGCATACTGCTTGGAAATACCGCTGCCTGCGGAAAACAGCGCGATATCAACGCCGTTGAAGGAATCGTCCTTCAATTCTTCGATGATCAAATCCCGGCCGCGAAACGGGACGGTCTTCCCCGCCGACCGCGCCGACGCCAGCAGTTTGAGGGACTTGATGTCGATCCCCCGGCTTTCGATGCAGCCGATGAATTCACGGCCGACCGCGCCCGTCGCACCCACAATCGCTACAGTTTTGTTTTTCACAGCCTGTTTCCCTTTTTATTTGATTGCGTCACTCACTCACACTGCCGCCGCAGAATTTCGTCAGCCTTTTGTCGTAGTTCGCTCGCTGCCGCTGGGCGCGCCAGTGGCACCCACAATCGCAACAACTTTGTTCTTCACGGTCTTCGGTCCTCTTTTTCAAATTCAAGCAATAAAAAAGCCCCGTCCGGTTTGGAGCGGGGCTTGGGTGTTTGGCTTTCGCTGAATTCTCAGTCGCGCGCGCCACGCCCAGCCCCATCAGGCTTGGTCGTCTTGGTCGTGGTGGTTTTGCGCGTCATCGACATGGAGCGGGAACCTAGAGCGCAATCCGAAAAATGTGAAGCGTTTTTCGGAAAAATTGCGCGACCGGAATTTAAGAGCGAGGCGTCATTTCGTCAACGGCTTCAACTGCGTCATGTGGCCCATTTTGCGGCCCAGCCGAGCTTCCCGCTTGCCGTACAGGTGAAGCGCGCCCGTCCGTGCCAGACTTTCCCAGGCATGGGCCTCGGCGCCAATCACATTCTCCATCACCGCGTCAGCATGACGGGCGGGATCGCCCAGAGGCCAGCCGGCCACGGCGCGAATATGCTGCTCGAATTGCGAGCAAGCGCAGGCTTCGATGGTCCAGTGGCCACTGTTATGAACCCGGGGCGCGATCTCGTTGACGATCAGCGCGCCGTCTTTTCCCACGAACAATTCGACCGCCAGCACGCCGACATAATCCAGCGCATCGGCAACGGATTTGGCGATCTTCTTGGCTTCATCGGCTTGGGCGTGGCTGAGACGCCCCGGCACGATGGACCGGCGCAGGATATGATTCTCGTGAATATTCTCCGGCGGATCATAGGCCGCGAAACTGCCATCGGCGCCCCGTGCCGCCACCACCGACGCCTCGAACGCGAAATCGACAAAGCCTTCCAGGATCGAGGGCTCGGATTTGAATCGTTGGAAAGCGGCAACAGCCTCATCGGCACCGGTCACTTTGGCCTGACCCTTGCCGTCATATCCCAGCCGGCGAGTCTTCAGGATCGCGTTTCCATTGATCTGTGCGGAAGCGGCCTTGGCGTCGTCGATGGAAGACACATCCGCGAAAGGCGCGGTCTTCAATCCCAGCGATCGCACGAAATTCTTTTCCGTCAGACGGTCCTGGGTGATTTCCAACGCCTTCTGGCCCGGACGCACCGGCTTCAGGCTGGCGAGATGGGCAATAGTCTCCGACGGCAAATTCTCGAACTCG
Organism: Pseudomonadota bacterium; assembly: GCA_040389405.1. Taxonomy (GTDB): domain Bacteria; phylum Pseudomonadota; class Alphaproteobacteria; order Micropepsales; family Micropepsaceae; genus Rhizomicrobium. The sequence goes on from JAZJZY010000006.1 coordinate 107,002, forward strand.
AACGTGATGACATCGCAGATCTCGGCAAAGCCGGTGAGCATGTTGCTTTCATCATAAGGCGCAGCGATCTGCAGCGGCGTCACCTGGAACGCCGGTGCATGCAGTTCGTCGTTATAGATTGCCGCTTTCAAGCCCAGCCGCGCCGCGGCCATCGCCAGCATCCGGCCCAGCTGTCCGCCGCCGATAATGCCGATGACGCCGCCGGGCGGGACGGGTTTGGTCAGCGTTTTGATCTCGGTCATTTCGGAGACTTGGCTACAGATTTCGTTTGTTTCGCGCGCCAGGCTTTCAACCGCTTGTCCAGCTTGCCATCCGACAGCGCCAGAATGGCGGCGGCATGCAGGGCCGCGTTCTTCGCGCCCGCTTCGCCAATGGCAAAGGTCGCCACCGGCACGCCACCAGGCATCTGGGCGATGGAGAGAAGCGAATCCAGGCCCTTCAACGCCCGGCTTTCTACCGGCACACCCAACACCGGCAAGGTCGTCATGCTGGCCACCATGCCGGGCAGATGTGCCGCGCCGCCCGCCCCTGCGATGATGGCTTTCAAGCTCCGCTCGCTCGCGCTCTTGGCATAATCGGCCATGCGGTCGGGCGTGCGGTGCGCGGAAACGATGCGCGTCTCATAACCGATACCCAGCGCGTCCAACATGTCGGCCGCCGCCTTGAGGGTGGGCCAGTCGGACTGGCTGCCCATGATGATGCCGATACTGGGTCGGGGGGGCATGCTTCGAATCGCCTACTTTGTTGTTTGTCGCGGTCTCAGGAAAAGTGCGCAGCGTCGCGGCGAGGCTGCACTTTTCCTGGAACCGCTCCGGGGGCCGGTTCAGAAGCGGCGCAGTATAGGGGGCAAAAGTCCCAAGGAAAGAGGCGGCTTTAAACTTCATTAACCATTCGGTTACACTCATGAACACTAGCTTAAGATGCTGGCTGCCAGAGTGGGACTGTCCGACATGAAGATCGATCGCCCCCCTCCTGCCCGGTCCGTCGCCGCCGCCTATGGCCGTCGGGTGGAAATGGCTGTGCTGCCCGACGCCGCGGATCCCGTGCCGCCGGCCGCCAGTGTGCTGGGGATTCCCGAAGCGGAATTCACGCCCAAGGTTCGCGACGCCATCATGGGGCTGATGGGCGAAGTGGACAGCCTGCGCCGCGAACTTACCCAGACTCGTGCGCGGCTGGACGAAGCGGAAAAAAACGCCGACCAGGACCATATGCTGCCGCTGCTCAACCGGCGCGCCTTCGTCCGCGAATTGACCCGCTATATCGCCTTCACCGGGCGCTACAACACTTCCGCTTCGCTGATCTATTTCGATCTCAACAATCTCAAACAGACCAACGACACGCTGGGGCATGCCGCGGGCGATGCGGTGCTGATCCAATTTTCCAGCGTGCTGCTGTCGCAGTTGCGCGAAAGCGATTGCGTGGCGCGGCTGGGCGGCGACGAGTTCGCTATCCTGCTACCGCACGCCACTCAGGAACACGCCCAAAAGAAGGCCAAAGCCCTGGCCGACGCGCTGCAGGCGCTGCCCGCGCGCTGGAATGGCCATAACATCCCCGTCAGCTTCGCCTATGGCGCCTTCGAGCTGAAAGCCGGCGACAATGCCGATGCCGCCATCGCCCGCGCCGATGAAGCGATGTACGCGCAAAAGCGCGCGAGCAAAACACCCTAAAAGAAAAGGCCGGACCTTTCGGCCCGGCCTTCTTGATACATGCGAGCGCGAGGAGTTTTGCGGCTTGGGCAGGAGCGTCGCGCGGAGCGTGCGAATAGCACGTGAGCACGCGCGACGAACCCAAGACGCAAAAGAACCGCGCCTTGATGGTTAGCTCATCGCCTTCTGAAGGTTGGCGTCCACTTTATCCAAGAAGCCTTCGGTGGTCAGCCATTTCTGGTCGGGGCCAACCAACAGCGCCAGGTCCTTGGTCATGTCGCCGGCTTCGACGGTATCGACGCAGACTTTTTCCAGCGTGTTGGCGAACTTGGCCAACTTGGCGTTGTCATCCAGCTTGGCACGATGGGCCAGGCCGCGCGTCCAAGCGAAGATCGACGCGATGGAATTGGTCGAGGTCGACTTACCCTTCTGATGCTCGCGGTAATGGCGCGTCACCGTGCCATGCGCGGCTTCGGCTTCCACGGTCTTGCCGTCGGGCGTCATCAGAACCGACGTCATCAGGCCCAGCGAGCCGAAGCCCTGCGCCACGGTGTCGGACTGCACGTCGCCGTCGTAATTCTTGCACGCCCAGACATAACCGCCGCTCCACTTCATCGCGGAAGCCACCATGTCGTCGATCAAGCGGTGTTCATAAACGATGCCCGCATCCTTGAACTTGGCGGCGAATTCCGCGTCGAACACTTCCTGGAACAGATCCTTGAAGCGGCCGTCATAGGCCTTGAGGATGGTGTTCTTGGTCGACAGATAGACCGGATATTTCCGATTCAGGCCGTAATTCATCGAAGCGCGCGCGAAATCGCGGATGCTGTCGTCGAGATTGTACATCGCCATCGCGACGCCGGCGCCCGGCGACTTGAACACTTCATGCTCGATGACCTTGCCGTCCTCGCCCACGAACTTGATTGTGAGCGTGCCCTTGCCGGGGAAACGGAAATCGGTGGCGCGATATTGGTCGCCGTAAGCATGGCGGCCGATCACGATGGGCTGGGTCCAGCCCGGCACCAGGCGCGGCACATTCTTGCAGATGATGGGCTCGCGGAAGATCACGCCGCCCAGAATGTTGCGGATGGTGCCGTTGGGCGACTTCCACATCTTCTTGAGCTTGAATTCCTCCACCCTCGCTTCGTCGGGGGTGATGGTGGCGCACTTCACGCCCACGCCGAACTTCTTGATCGCTTCGGCGCTGTCGATGGTCACCTGGTCGTCGGTGGCGTCGCGATGCTCGACCGAGAGGTCGTAATAATGCAGGTCCACGTCCAGATAGGGCAGGATCAGCTTTTTCTTGATGAGATCCCAGATGATGCGGGTCATCTCGTCGCCATCGAGCTCGACGACCGGGTTGGCGACCTTGATCTTGTCCATGAACGTCTGTCCTCTGATGGGGGCCCTCCGAAGGGGGCCTCGAAAGATGGGGCGGGAGTGGCTATAGCGGGGCCTCAAATAGCCCGTGGAAACCGACCCGTCAAAGGCGCAGATGACTGCCCCCGCCGTGATCCTCAGCCGCCCCCAATTGGGCGAAAATATCGGTTCCGCCGCCCGGGCGATGAAGAATTTCGGGCTGTCGGACCTGCGCCTGATCGCACCTCAATGCGAATGGCCCAACGACCGCGCCATGATCCTGGCCTCGGGCGCCGGCGACATCATCGAGGCCGCTCGCGTCTATGCCACCGCGGCCGAGGCGCTGGCCGACATCCGGATCCTGTTCGCCACCACGGCGCGGGGCCGCGACGTGCTGCGTGAAATCCTGACCCCGCAGGCTGCGGCGGCACGGCTGCGCACCGCCGAGTCCGAAGGCCTGGCCACGGCGATCCTGTTCGGCAGCGAACGGGCCGGCCTGGACAATGACGAGATCTCGCTGGCGGACGCGGCAATTACCATCCCGACCTCGAAATTCTCCTCGCTCAATCTGGGCCAGTCGGTGCTTCTGCTGGGTTATGAATGGCTGAAATCCGCCGACGCCACGCCCCCCAGCCGCACCCGCAAAACGGCTGCGGTACCCTCTTCGCGCGCCGATCTGATCGACATGTTCGAGCATCTGGAGCGCGAATTGGACGCAGCCAAGTTCTTCTATCCCCCCGAGAAGAAAGAGGCGATGGTGCGTAATATCCGCGCCATGATCCTGCGTTCGCAACTGAACGACCAGGAAGTGCGCACCATACGCGGCATGATCGTGGCGCTGGCAAAAAACAAATGGCGGGGCAGCCCCCGCTGATGGGAAATACGTGAACGCGGTTCTTTATCTCGGTGCGGTTATGGTGGTGCTGGCGGCGATCGCCTTTGCCGTCCTGCCATTGTTGCGCGCCAAAACCCTCAAGGGCCGGAGCGTGCTGGCTGCCGCGCTGGCGGTGTTTCTCCTGGGCATCGGCGGCGGCACCTATTGGATGCTTGGCCAGCCTTATCTCGCTTGGCGCTCGGCGCAGGGAACTGAGACCCGCGACGTCAACGGTCTGATCGGCCTGCTGATCAAGCGTGTCCACGCCGCACCGGACGATCTGCAAGCCTGGATCTATCTGGGCCGCGGTTACATGAGCGTGGGCGATGCCGGCGATGCTGCCAAGGCCTATGCCCGCGCCGTCACCATCGCCAACAAGAGCGGTCATCCCGATGCCGGCCTGGACACGCTGTATGGCGAAGCACTGGTGGCACAGGCCAATGGCGTGGTGGGGGAAGAAGCGGAAGCCGCATTCCGCGCCGCGCTGAAACTGGATCCCAAGGAACAAGCGGCGCGCTATTTCGTCGCCCAGGCACAAGCGGCACGCGGCGACAAGGAAGGCGCGCTGGCGATGCTGAACGATCTGCTGGCGGAAACGCCCGCCAACGCGCCATTGCACCAGACTTTGGTGGACCGCATCGCGCTGCTGACGGCGCAGGGCGGCGGCGCAGCGCCAGATCCCAAGGCCATGGTGGCCGGACTGGCGGCGCGCCTGAAGGAAAATCCTGACGACGCGGCGGGCTGGCAGCGCCTGATCCGTGCTTACAGCGTGCTCAACCAGCGCGCCCAAGCGCAGGAGGCGTTGGCAACCGCGCGCAAGACTTTTGCCGGCAAAAGCGACGTGCTGGCGCAGTTCGATACGCAGGCGCAGGAATTGAAATTGAACTAGGGACCGAGAACCTGACCAGCCAACCCGCCATCACCGGACATGTCTTCATCGCCGCCAGTCTTGATGGCTATATCGCGCGCAGCGATGGGGATATCGATTGGCTCCTCCCTTATTCCGAAACCGGCGAGGATCACGGCTATCCCACCTTCATAAATTCCATCGACGGCATCGTGATGGGGCGCGGCAGCTTCGAGAAGGCGCTGACATTCGAAACATGGCTCTACGACAAACCCGTCATCGTCATGAGCCGTTCCTTGAAAGATGTTCCTGGCCCGCTTGCCGGCAAAGTCACCATCGTTGCCCAGTCTCCCGAAGTGGTGATGCAGAATCTGGCGGCACAGGGCATGCGCCGGATCTATGTCGATGGCGGGAAAATCATCCAGTCCTTCCTGCGGGCGAAATTGATCGCCGACATGATCGTGACGCATGTTCCCGTGCTGCTGGGAAGCGGCATCCCGCTTTTCGGCGAACAGGAGGCGGATATCGCACTGCGCCATGCCAGCACCACCTCGTTCCCGTCAGGGTTGGTGCAGTCGAAATACGAGCTAGCGAGCTAGAGACCGAATCTTGGATCAGACCCGTTCGGGTTTCGCGCCCAACTGGACGATCAATGCTTCGATGGCTTGCGCGGCCGCCTCCACCGCCTGCCCATCGCGCGACCGTGCCACCAGCTGCGCGCCGAAGCGGCCGTCGCGATACCAGGGATAGGAACCGATCGCGGTCTGCGGATAGGATTTCTGGATGTCTTCCAGGCCTTGCGCGATCGTCCCCTCCGGCAGGTCCGCCGACACGGTGATCGATTTGACGGTCTCGCCACGCGGCAGGCGCGTGACGATCTCTTCCATCATCGCCCGCATCACCATCGGCACGCCCGCCATCACGAAGACATTGCCGATCTGAAACCCCGGCGCCACCGACGCGCTGTTCTTGATCAAGGTCCCGCCATCGGGAATGCGGGCCATGCGCTTGCGTGCCTCGTTGAACTGGCCCTTTTCGTAGCGCGCTTCCAGAAGTGCATAGGCTTCGGGGTGATAGCCGATGCCGACACCGAACGCCCGGGCCACCGCATCGGCGGTGATGTCGTCATGCGTGGGCCCGATGCCACCGCTGGTGAAGACAAAATCATACCGAGTGCGAAGGGCGTTCAGCGCCGCCACGATTTCGTCCTCGATATCCCCAACCACCCGGACTTCCCGCAAATCGATGCCCAGGGTTGTAAGCTGGCGGGCGACGTAGTTGCTGTTGCTGTCCTGGGTGCGGCCCGACAGGATTTCATCGCCGATCACCAGCATCGCAGCGGTCGAAACTGTCATGAAAGGATTTCCTGCCAAAGTTGGGCCGAGAAAGTGTTGGGCTGAGAAAAAGTTGGCCCTAGAAAAAGCCCAGCTTTGGCCTATATTCAAGCCCGATGACCGTAAATCCCGACACCGACACATTCGAAGCCGCACGCAACGCCCATTTCGCCGTGACCCTGCATGGCCCGGCGGAATTCGAAGGCATGCGCCGGGCGGGCCGCCTGGCCGCCGAAGTTCTGGACCTGATGGTTCCCCTGGTGAAACCGGGCGTCACCACAGAGGCGCTGGACAAGGTCGCTTATGACTATGTCGTCGCCCATGGCGCGATCCCCGCCTGCCTGGGTTATCGCGGCTATCGGCACACCGTCTGTACCTCGATCAATCATGTCGTCTGCCACGGCATTCCCAACGACAAGCCGCTACGCGATGGCGACATCGTGAATATCGACGTCACCGTCATTCTCGATGGCTGGCATGGCGACACCAGCCGGATGTATCCGGTGGGCGACGTCAAACTGAAGCCGATGCGGCTGATCGATATCACCTATGAATCGATGATGCGCGGCATCGCGGCCGTGAAGCCCGGCGCCACCACCGGCGACGTCGGTCACGCGATCCAGAGTTACGCCGAGGGCGGGGAACGCTGCGCCGTGGTGCGTGATTTCTGCGGCCATGGCTTGGGGCGCATTTTCCATTCCCTGCCCAACATCGTGCATTACGGCAAGCCTGGACACGGCATGGTGCTCAAGCCCGGTATGTTCTTCACGGTCGAGCCGATGATCAATCTGGGCAATTACGGCGTCAAAGTGCTGAATGACGGTTGGACCGCGGTGACGCGCGACCGCTCGCTGTCGGCACAGTTTGAACATTCGGTGGGGGTCACGGAGAATGGGGTCGAAATCTTCACCCTCTCGCCCAAGGGGCTCGACAAGCCTCCCTACAATATCTGACGGGGCGAACGGTACATCGCCGCCCGCCGATCCCAATGCCGGTCATCGCGAGCGCTTGCGTGCGCGCTTCGTCAAGGGCGGCGCGGCGGCTATGCCCGATTATGAATTGCTGGAACTCACCTTGTTCGCAGCGGTGCCGCGCAAGGACACCAAGCCGCTCGCCAAGACATTGCTGGCGCGGTTCGGCAGTTTTGCCGAAGTGATCGCCGCGCCGCGCGAACGTCTGTTGGAAATTCCCGGTATCGGCGATGCGGTGGTCAGCCAACTCAAGATCGTGGAAGCCGCCGCCGCGCGCCTGGCGCAGAATCGGGTGATCGGTCGATCGGTATTGTCATCCTGGTCGGCATTGCTGGATTACTGCATGGCGGCCATGGCCCGCGCCCCGGCGGAAGAATTCCGCGTCCTGTTCCTGGACCGAAAGAATGTTCTGATCGCCGACGAGGTGCAGGCGCGCGGTACGGTGGACCACACGCCCGTCTACCCGCGCGAGATCGTCAAGCGCGCGCTGGAGCATGGCGCCTCGTCGATCATCCTGGTGCACAATCACCCCAGCGGCGATCCCACGCCGTCCCGTGCGGATATCGAAATGACGCGAGAAATCGCGGCGGCGGTGAAAGCTTTGAAAATCACCATCCACGATCATCTGGTGATCGGGCGCGGCGGCCATGCCAGCTTCAAATCGTTGGGGCTGCTCTAGCCGCGTCTGTAGAACGTCGCTATCCGATAGCGCTTGCGCGGACCGGTAACGTCCCAGCTCACCACGAATTCATCCTTACTCAGAACCCGGTAGCGGCCGCGATAATGATCTTCGGCGCATCGATGGCGGATATTGTCCTTTCCGGATGACAGATCGAGCGGATGGAACAGACCGCCATCGGCGTGATGCACAAAAGCGGCGCCGGGCCGATCGAAAGCAAAATGATAGCGGCGCATCGCCTCGCCTTCGTAGCCGCCGAAGCGAAGCAGGCCAGCCTCGTCATAGATCAGGCCCTGCGGCGCGGCCGTGAAATTCGCATATCCCGCGAGCCGTCCAAGCAGGTCCTGCCGGACATCGCAGATCCGGCGCGCAATTCGCCACCGTCCGGTCAGAAAGGCCCGCAAATTCTGGACGGGATAAGGCACGCGAAGATCCGGCTGCTGGTCAGCCTTCCGTCCCGCGCTGGCCGGCCATCATTTTCCACAAGGTGGAAACGATGGCGGCGCCCAGGGCGCTCTTGAGCAAGGTCGCCAACAAGAAGGGCGCGATCCCGAACGCAATCGTCTTGTTCCATCCGAACAGCACCGCCAGCCAGAGCGCGCCGGGTGCGAAGATCAGAAAATGTCCCAGCAACATCACCAGCACGGTGCGGGGCAGATCGCGTCCCCAGCCGCGCTCTGCGGCCCATCCGGCGAAAACGCCGCCCAAAAGGAATCCCAGCAGATAACCGCCGGTCGGACCGGCAAGATAAGCCGGTCCCGCCGCCATGCCCGCGAAAACCGGCAAGCCCGCAACACCTTCCGCGAGATAGGCCAAAATGGTCAGCGCGCCCAAGCGGCTTCCGAAAGTGACGCCGATGAGCAACGCCACCATGCTTTGCATCGTGATCGGCACCGGCCAGAAGGGAACCTGAATCTTTGCCGAAAGCGTGAGCGCAAGGCTGCCCCCAATCACGAGAAGCGCGCTCTTGAAAAGCCACGCTTTGGAAAAAAGGATATTGCCAAGGATGGATCGGGGAGACGTGGCGGGTGAGCTGGACATGAAACACCTGTGCTGAACAGAACCACTGGTTCGATATCCCAGTCGCCGCCCCAGGGCAACGCACACAATGGATGCTTTGTCAGTCACTGGGCGACGACAATCAGGAAGCCCGCAACTTCGCCAAAGCGTCGGGAAAGCGTCGCGACAAGGGAACGGACTGTTTTCCCAGTTCGACCGTGTAATCGCCGGAACCATCCGGCTTCAAGGTCGTCACCTTGCTGGCATTCACCAGCCAAGACCGATGGGTGCGCACAAAGCCACGCGGCGCCAGATCGTCTTCGACGCCGCGAAGCGGCGCGCGCATCAGAAGGCGCCGTCCATCCGCCAGGACGAATTCCACATAATTTCCGGCGGAAGTGACAGCCAGGATTTCATCCAGCTTCACGCGCGTCAGCCTGGCGCCGTCGCGGATATCGAAGGTGGATGCAGCGGCGGGCATATCGCCCGGCCGCTGCAGCAGATGATCGATGAGGGAAAACAGCCCTATAAACAAGGCGTATCCCAAGAGGTCCTTGCGCATCTCAAACGCCAGCTGCGTGAAGAACGGCCCGAATGCATAGTGCGATCCCGCCACCCTGTAGGCCATGATCCGCAGAAGGTCGAAACCGCTCACATGGGCGAACGCAAAGGCGAGAGCCGCAGGGACATGCAAAAGCAATTTCCAGCGCGGGCGGACAATCGGCGGCGCCCAACGCCAGGCCGCCCAGGGAATCCAGAGAAACAAGAGCAACGATAGCCAGCTCGACCCTTCCCAGATCACAGGACCGGCCAGGGCAGAGCCGTTCTCCTGGGCCGAGATCACATTGATCGCGTTAACAGCCGCCACCAGGACCGCTATGGCGGCGAAGGAATAGAAGAAGGTGAGCCGGGCGCGCCCGCTCATCCCCAAGACCGCGCCGCTCGTCCCAAGCCATTGCCGGATAGACCGTTTCATGGCCGTCCGGTCCCATCGTGCTTTTTTTTGGCCGCAGGATTTGGAAAATGGAACAAGAAAATCTCATGAAATCACGGGGACGGGCCCACTATACGGCGCGCGTCCATGGCGGGAAAGCAATCCATGAAAAGACGCAGCGTTCTTAAAGGTTTGGCCGCCATCGCGGCGCTTCCGCTCATCGCGCCGGCGCAGGCCGCGCCGTTCCGGCGGGTGAGACCAGGCGATGCCGCCTGGCCCAGCGTGCAAGACTGGGAGCAGTTCAAAACGCAACTCGGCGGCAATCTGCTCAAGCCGACCGATTTGTTTTCCGTATGCGCGACCGATACAGGCGGCGCCGATTGCACCACGGCCACCAGGGAAATCGGAAATCCCTTCTTTATCGGCGATCAAGCGGGCGGCACCCAAGTGTCGGGATGGCTGAACGCCTGGTCGCCGAAACCCAGCGCCTATGCGGTGTCGGCGCACCGGCCGGAAGACGTGGTCGCGGCGGTGAATTTCGCCCGCACCCATCGGCTGCGCTTGGTGGTCAAAGGCGGCGGCCATTCTTATCAGGGCACGTCCAACGCGCCCGATTCCCTGCTGGTATGGACCCGGCCGATGCACGCCATCACCCTGCACGATGCGTTTGTGCCCGACGGGAGCCGCGAGGCACCGGTGCCCGCCGTGACCATCCAGGCGGGCGCGATGTGGGTCGATGCCTATGACGCGGTGACGACCAAGGCGCATCGCTACGTCCAGGGCGGCGGCTGCATGACAGTGGGTGTCGCAGGCCTGATCCAGAGCGGTGGCTTTGGTTCCTTCTCCAAACGCTACGGCACGGCAGCATCAAATCTGTTGCAAGCCGAAGTCGTGACGGCTGATGGCAAGCTGCGCATCGTCAACGCACGCCGGGATGCCGATCTGTTCTGGGGCCTCAAAGGCGGTGGTGGCGGAAGCCTGGGGGTGGTCACCAAAGTGACGCTGAAGACGCACGACCTGCCGGACCGTTTCGGGTTTGTCGAATGCAAGATCACCGCACATTCGCCGGAATATCTGCGCCGATTGCTGGCGCGCTTCGTCGATTTTTATGCCGACAATCTTTTCAACCCGCATTGGGGCGAAGGGATCACCTTTGGCGAGAACATCCTCGACATCGCGATGACGTGCCAGGGCTTGACCACGGAAGAAGCGCGCGCGGTCTGGAAGCCCTTCCTGGATTGGGTCGCGCAGGACGGCGCCTTCTCCGCCAGCCCGCGGATCAGCACCGACAACGCGTTCAGCTATTGGGATGTCCAGGCGATGCGCAAATCGGGCTCGCATGCCGTCATGTTCGACGATCGCCCCGGCTCCAGTCCCGCGCACGGCTGGTGGAATGGCGATGAGGAACAGGTGGGAATGTTTCTCCATGGCTATGACTCGCTATGGCTGCCGAAATCGCTACTCGATAGCGGCGCCCGCGCGGAACTGGCCCGTGCGCTGTTCGATGCCAGCCGCGAGATGGTCGTGCGGTTGCATTTCAACAAAGGGCTGGCCGGCGGGACACCCGCAGCCATCGCGGCCGCACGCGATACGGCGACAAATCCAAAGGTGATTGATGCATTCTGCCTGGCCATCATCGCCACCGGCGGGGGAGCGCGCTATCCGGGCCTGAAGCCGCCAGATGAGGCGGCAAAAGCTGCAAGCGATGCCAAGGGCGTGGATCGGGCCACCGCGATCCTCCGCGCCATCGCGCCAGACGCAGGCTCTTACGTATCGGAAAGCAATTTCTTCAACGCCAACTGGCGCCAGGAATTCTGGGGCGGAAATTACGCCCGGCTGGCGGGGGTCAAAGCCAAATACGACCCCGACGGCCTCTTCACCGTTCATCACGGCGTCGGCAGTGAAGCCTGGAGCGAAGACGGCTTCACGCGGCGGGCTTGACGGTCTAAAAGCCTCCCGCAACAGACGGAAATTCCCATGATCCCCCGCTATGCCCGCGAACAGATGGTTTCGATCTGGTCGCCCGAGACCAAGTTCCGCATCTGGTTCGAGATCGAGGCCCACGCCACCGACGCGCTGGCCGAACTGGGCGTGGTGCCGAAGGAAGCCGCGGCGAAAGTCTGGGAAAAAGGCCGGGACGCGCAATTCGACGTGGCGCGGATCGACGAGATCGAGCGCGAGGTCAAGCATGACGTCATCGCCTTTCTCACCCATCTGTCCGAGATCGTGGGCCCGGAAGCCCGCTTCGTGCATCAGGGCATGACGTCTTCGGACGTGCTGGACACGTGTTTGAATGTCCAGCTGATGCGGGCCGCGGACATGCTGATCGACGATGTCGATGCGCTTCTGGCCGCGCTGAAGAAACGAGCCTTTGAATACAAGGCCACGCCCACCATCGGCCGCAGTCATGGCATCCATGCCGAGCCCACCACCTTTGGCGTCAAGCTCGCCACCTATTTCGCGGAATTCACCCGCGCCCGGGCGCGCCTGGTGACGGCGCGGGCGGAAATCGCCACGTGCGCCATTTCCGGCGCGGTCGGCACCTTTGCCAATATCGATCCGCGCATCGAGGAACATGTCGCCAAGATGATGGGCCTGTCCGTCGAGCCGGTCTCGACCCAGGTCATTCCCCGCGATCGCCACGCCGCCTATTTCGCGGCTTTGGGCGTGGTGGCGTCGTCGCTCGAGCGGCTGGCGGTCGAAATCCGCCATCTGCAGCGCACCGAAGTATTGGAAGCCGAGGAATATTTCTCGCCGGGCCAGAAGGGTTCCAGCGCCATGCCGCACAAGCGCAACCCGGTCCTGACGGAAAACGTCACGGGCCTGGCCCGGATGGTGCGGGCCTATGTCCTGCCGGCGATGGAGAATGTGGCGCTGTGGCATGAGCGGGACATCTCCCACTCCTCGGTCGAGCGTTACATCGGGCCCGACGCCACCATCACTTTGGACTTTGCCCTGGCCCGCATGACCGGCGTGATTGAGAAGCTGGTGGTCTATCCCACCCGCATGCAGGAGAATCTCGACCGCACCCGGGGCCTGGTCCACAGCCAGCGCGTGATGCTGGCCCTGACCCAGGCGGGCGTCTCCCGCGAAGACAGCTACCGGATGGTGCAGCGGAACGCGATGCGGGCCTGGAACAATGAAGGCAACCTGCTGGACCTGCTCAAGGCTGATCCGGATGTGGCCAAGGCGCTACCAGTGTCGCAATTGGAGGCCATGTTCGATCTCGGCTACCACCTGAAGCAGGTCGACACCATCTTCCAGCGGGTTTTCGGAAGCTAGTTCGTTGAAATCATAGGGATTTATCGCCTCCTGTGGACGGGAACCCGCTATGCGGCCCTGCGGCCCCAGGAATCATTGCTCCCGGACCCTCCCGTCCCTAAATTCAAATCACGCCTCACCATTAAGGCGTCCAAGGACATCCCCATGAAACGTCGGCGCGTCATTTACGAAGGCAAGGCCAAGATCCTTTACGAAGGAACCGAGCCGGGCACGGTCATCCAATACTTCAAGGACGACACCACCGCCTTCGACGCCCAGAAAAAAGCGGTGATCGAGGGCAAGGGCGTCCTCAACAACCGCATCAGCGAATATCTGATGACCCAGCTGGCGGGCATCGGCGTGCCGACCCATTTCGTGCGCCGCCTCAACATGCGCGAGCAGTTGATCAAGGAAGTCGAGATCATTCCCCTGGAAGTGGTGGTGCGCAATGTCGCCGCCGGCTCCATGTCCAAGCGGCTGGGGATCGAGGAAGGCACCGCCCTGCCCCGCTCCATCATCGAATATTACTACAAGAATGACGCCCTGCATGATCCCTGGGTGAGCGAAGAGCACATCACCGCATTCGGCTGGGCCTCGCCGCAGGACCTGGACGACATCGTCAATCTCACCATCCGCATCAACGATTTCCTCTCCGGCCTGTTCCTGGGCGCCGGCATCAAGCTGGTCGATTTCAAATTGGAATTCGGGCGGCTGTGGGAAAACGACTACATGCGCATCGTGCTGGCCGACGAGATCAGCCCTGACAGCTGCCGTCTGTGGGATCTGCAGACCAACGAGAAGCTGGACAAGGACCGTTTCCGCCGCGATCTGGGCGGCGTGGTCGAAGCCTATAGCGAAGTCGCGCGGCGCCTCGGCATCATGCCGGAATCGGTGCAGGGCGAAAACAAGGGTCCGGTCCTGGTCAAATGAAAGCGCGCGTTTTTGTGACGTTGAAGAATGGCGTGCTGGACCCGCAGGGCAAGGCCATCGGTCATGCCCTGAACGGGTTGGGCTTCGGCTCGGTCGGCGAAGTGCGTCAGGGCAAGGTGATCGACCTCGATCTGGCCGAGACCGACGCCACCAAGGCCAAGGCCTCGCTGAAGGACATGTGTGAAAAGCTTCTGGCCAACACCGTGATCGAGAAATACGAAATCGAGATCCGATAGGCGGCCCCTTATGCTCAAGGCCGCGCGGCTGCTCATCGTTCCGGTCCTGATGCTGGCGGCAATGCGCCCGGCCTTTGCGCAGATGTCCACAGAACAGTTGCTGGCCCAGCCGCCGGAAAAGCTGGCCGCGCTGAAGAACGATCCGCATGTCGCCAAGGCGGTGAAATTTCTGGAAGTGTCGGATTCGCGCGCCGATGTCCTGAAAAAGGCCGACAGCGTCCTGGATGTCGTTGTGATGTCCGAGCAGCGTGAGCATCCGGGCCAGAACGCGCTGTTCTGGAATGCCTTCCGCGACCGGGTCCGTGGCCAGGTTCAGGAAGAGATCGACCAGTTCATGCTGCTCTCCGCGCAGCTCTATGCCACCCGCTTCACCGACGCGGAGCTCGATCAGCTGATTTCCTTCTATTCCAGCGGCATCGGCGCCAAATATTTCAAGGAACGCGCCGCCCTCGACAGCCAGGAGATCGACCTCGCATCAGCCTGGAGCGATCAAGTCGCGCCGCGAGTTTTGGAAAAAGTGCGTGCGAACATGAATGCTGGCAAAGGCCAGAAAAGGTGAAGTCCCAATGAAATCCGCCGTGATTGTCTTTCCCGCCGCCAACTGCGACCGCGATGCGGCGACCGCCCTGGAAGAGATGACGGGCCGCAAGACCACCATGGTCTGGCATCAGGACAGCGAATTGCCGGACGTCGATCTGGTGGTGCTGCCGGGCGGCTTTTCCTATGGCGATTATCTGCGCTGCGGCGCCATGGCCAACCAATCCTCGATCATGAAAGCGGTCAAGGCCCATGCCGCAAAAGGCGGCGCAGTGCTTGGCATCTGCAACGGCTTCCAGGTGCTGGCGGAATCGGGCCTCTTGCCCGGTGCGCTGATGCGCAATGCGGGTCTCAAATTCGTATGCAAACCTGTGACCCTGTCGGTGGAGGAAACCCAATCCTCCTTCACCCGCAAATATGAAAAGGGTCAGAGCGTCACCTTCCCGGTCGCGCATGGCGAAGGCAATTACTATGCGGATGGCGAAACCCTGGACCGCCTCGAAGGCGAAGGCCGGGTGATGTTCCGCTACCGGGACAATCCCAACGGCTCGGCCCGCGACATCGCCGGCATCATCAACGAAAAACGCAACGTCCTGGGCCTGATGCCCCATCCCGAGCGCGTCGTGGACCCCGCCACCGGCGGCACCGACGGCCGCGCCCTGTTCCAGAGTTTGATCGAAGCGCTATCATGAAAAATATAACGCCTGAACAAATCCGCGAGCATGGCCTCTCGGACGAAGAATATGCCCGCATCAAGGTTTTGCTGGGCGGGCGCGACGCCAATCTGGTCGAGCTGGGCGTCTTCAGCGTGATGTGGAGCGAGCATTGTTCCTACAAATCCACCCGCGCGCATTTGAAGACATTGCCCACCAAGGCGCCCTGGGTGATCCAGGGCCCGGGCGAGAATGCCGGCGTGATCGATATCGGCGACGGCGATGCCTGCATTTTCAAGATGGAATCGCACAATCATCCGTCCTTCATCGAGCCTTATCAGGGCGCGGCGACCGGCGTGGGCGGCATCATGCGCGACGTCTTCACCATGGGCGCGCGCCCCATCGCCA
>JAZJZY010000007.1:0-234493 GCA_040389405.1 Pseudomonadota bacterium
GAATCCTAGTCCCCCAGCCACCGCAATTTGGCTCTATCTCTGAATTTTTTAAGCTGCCTAATGATGCCCAGAAACCGGGGACTTCTGCCTGATCCATGGCGTCCGGAGACAACGCGTTCCCGAAATCCTAGCCCTAACAGGCAATTATTCGGCCTTCGTCTCCACTCTTGAATCTCAAAACTGCTGACTTCCGCATCAGCGCAATTGGAGACTGGGTTCGACCGGTGAATTGGGATGCGAACTGGGCCGTTCTCCATTTGGTTAGCCGCCGACTTCACGCGTATTTACCGGTCGAAACTGGAGACAAGTTTCGACGGACCTGTACCCAGCATTCCGGTGAGAAAACCCCCACCGACAGAGCCTTTTTGACGCTCGAATTGCCCGGGTTTTTACCCTGGGGTACGGGGGGTGAATTTCGCGTCCAAATCGAGCGACGCGAAGCGCAGCTAAGCCCCAATTTAACGGGCTTAAGTAAACTATCGAACATCAAAAACAGAGGCACTTCACCGGAAAATTATTTATTACGCTGCTTGTACCATTGGTGCGGTCTCGTATATAAATAATTCGAAACCAAAAGGGCACCTATTCCGCCAGGTTTAGAGAGATTTCGTGAATGCTTTTCTCGCAAAACAGTGCAGGCCACCTGTATGTTGGACACGTCGTTTTTAAGCTGCCCTTACTCGATTTTGCATTCGCCGGCCTACCGCCTTTTTTTTGTCTTCGGAGCACGCTTCCTAGCTTTTACAGCCGGCCGCTTAGTCAAATTCGACCCGCCCGGCATTTCCGAAATATCCACTTGAAGAAACCTTTCCAGTGCTTCGTCAAACGGCATATCCAACTTCAAAAAGCGCTTTGGTTTACGACCCATACTTTATGTCTCCCAGTATCGGTCATAAGCATTCCCCGGGGGCTGCAAAAACGACCTAACCTACTGCCTTCAGATGTTGAGCAAGTTTGAAAATGAATCCGCAGCGTGAAAGACTTGTAACGCTGGAGAGCGTACTAAAAAGAATACAGACGGAAAGCCAAGCTCGCAGATATTATATCGAGATGCGCTGGCCTGATGGACCTCGGTGCCTCTACTGCAATGACCATCACGTTTATAAGCTGAAGGGCGAGAAAGTCTTCAAATGTTCGGGCTGTTTGAAGCGCTTCTCTCTGAGAACGGGAACAATCTTTGAGAAATCGAAGTTATCTATCGGGGTGTGGATCTTCACAATTGCGTACCTTTGTGAGCATCGCGGACAAGTAGGTAGCACGGAACTGGCAACACGCTTGGGGCTCTCTCAGAAGTCGGCTTGGTACATACTCGACAAACTGCAGAATGCGGCTCAGACAAAATCCTTTCGTAAACCTTTACTAAGCCAGAAACAGCATTCGAAGAGTCGCGAACTTAACGGCGACGGAAATGCTCCAAATAAATCAAACTCGAATGATGGCGACAATAGAACTTCGCTTCCCTCCGCGGCGGAGCCACCTCTAAAAGCTGAGCAAGTTCTTGCTCAATCGGGGGATGCAGAAGAAGGCGCAGCTGTTGAGACCGTTTTGATGAAGTTGCACAAAGCGAGGCTAGCTTTTGGATGGGGGCATCCAAGTGACGCGAGCCGAATTCAAACTCTTTTCTTGCCATTGTATAAGGAGAGAATCCGGGCAAATGCCCTCGCCTGCCACCGGTGGGCGATAGAACATGGATGGGACAAAGCCTCTGCCTCGGAGCTCAGGGGAGTAATTCGTGCAATTGCCCGCGGCCGGTGACGGCATCAACACCTTTGACAGCTTTGTATCGAAAGTGGACGCGCCCAGATGTCCGCTGTTCGGCAGAAATGCGTGATAGGCGGACGCAGCGAGACGTCCGCTTTCTGCAGAAAAGCAACAAAAAAGCGGACATTGCAGTTCGACATTTATAAGGTCCGCGCGCACGAACTGCGACATCAGCGCGATGTCAGCTTTCTGACAAAGGCTGTCACCATTCGGAGACACAGTCTCCAACGCGAGACGTGTCTGCTTTCCATCAATAGCAGACATTCAGACGATCATGCAGGTGGCGACCTTGCCGCATCGCCAGCAAATTCCTGCAACGCAGCGGCCAGCGCGGCAGTCATGGAAAGGTGCGGCGTGTGGTCGGTATCTAACTCTATGAC
The DNA here is from genome assembly GCA_040389405.1 of Pseudomonadota bacterium. Taxonomy (GTDB): domain Bacteria; phylum Pseudomonadota; class Alphaproteobacteria; order Micropepsales; family Micropepsaceae; genus Rhizomicrobium. The sequence continues at coordinate 2,142 of JAZJZY010000007.1, forward strand.
GTTGGAGATCGAATTTTCCGCGATCATCCGACGTTGCAGCGCGGCGGGTATCGCTCGGTCTTGCTTGCAAAGGACGAAGTATCGGTTGATCCCGTCAAGAGCCCCTTTTGGGATCGAGACTGGCACGGTGAACGGCCCAAGCGGTTGCGGTCGTTGTTTGGAAATCGCCCAAGCGGCATCGGTTTCGGAACACGAGCCATAAAGAGCGCTCCGCGACGCGGTCGCGGGCATCGTAGCCACGGGCGGCTCGATAATGATGCTCGCCTGCACTTGGTCCTCTGCACCTTCCGGAAGGCGAGTCAGGTCAAGCAGACACTGTCCGTCGCGCGGCACAAAAGCCGTAGCATAGACCAGTGCGGCAACGCTGCTGGGATGGCGAGCAGCAGCTTGGGTGGCAATGACGCCGCCCATGCTGTTGCCGACGAGAATGGCGGGTTCGGCACCGGCGGTTAGCACCTCTCCTAGACGGGCCGCACATGAGTCGAGCGTTACATCCTGCGGGAGCGTGGCGTCATCGCCGAGTCCCGGTAGGTCGAATGCCTCTACAGCGTGCCCGGCAGAGCGGAGACGTTCCGCCAGCGGCCCCCAGATCCAGGCACCCGTGAAAGCGCCATGCACAAGGACAAATCGAGCCATCTGAGAATCCCCCGACTAAGCACTGCCCCGAGGGCGTCATCCTACAGATAGAGGACGATTTTGCTAGCAGATTGGGCGCAAATTTAGAAAGCAATTCAACGTCCGCATTGGATCAAAGACTGTCACCATTTGGAGACAAGGTCTCCCTCGGGAGATACGTCCGCTTTCCGTTAAAAGCAGACATCAAGCTATGTCCGCCTTGTGTCATTTGCACGCGCGAGCAGTCGTCTCGACGAAGTCGACAACGTCGTCGCGCAGGCTGGTGCGCCCGCGGAAGCCGGGCGCCAACGACAAGATGATCCCGATATGGCCGATGCCGGGATAGGTGACGAGGCGGACCGAGCTGCCGAAGCTTTTCAGTTTCTCCGCCAGATCGGAGCTGTTACGCGGTGACACCGTCGTGTCGTCCGTGCCCGCCGCGAGCAGCATGGGCGGCCGCTTGCCGTCGATGTATGTGATTGGCTGGGTCTCGGGCCGGTTGGCGCCGCCAAAGATCGTGATCAGGTGCATATCCGTCAGCGGCAGGAAATTATAAGGACCCGCGATCCCGATCACGCCACACACCTGGCCGACATCCGCGCCGGCCTGCCGCAAATATTTTCCATCCGCCACCAGCATCATGGCGTTGTAGGCGCCCGCGGAATGCCCGGCCAGAAAAAGCCGCGCCGGATCTCCGCCATACTGGGTGGCGTTGGTGCGGACATAGGCGAAAGCCTGCGCGCCATCTTCCAGGAAAACGGGATAGCGTACCTGCGGAAAGAGCCGGTAATCCGCCACCGCGACCATGATGCCTTTGCTGGCAAAAGCCTGGCCCATTGCCAGATAAAGACTTCTGCTGCCGCTTTCCCAGGAGCCGCCATAGAAGAACAGGATGACCGGCATTTTCGGCGGCGGTGCATCGGGCACGTAGAGATCCAACTTCTGGCGCGGATCTACGCCGTAAGCCAGATCGTGCACAACATGATAACCGCTCCGGGACACGGCCAAATTCAGCACCGAAATGGGCGAACAGGCCGCCAGCAAGGTGCCTAGCAGCACGGCAAGTCCCGTTTTCCATCGTTTTTGCATCATGTCGCTCGTCCAGATTGCGCAATCCGAATGATCCGGTGCCCAAAGAGTTGCGTAGAAGGGGAATGGCAAAGATAGCAGTGATCGGAACGGGGATATCCGGCCTTGCCGCCGCTTATCTTCTCCATGCGCATCATGACATCACCGTCTATGAAAAGGCGGATCGGCCCGGCGGTCATAGCCGCACCCTGACGGTCCGTCATGGCGACCGCGACATCGCGGTGGATACCGGCTTCATCGTCTTTAACGAAGCCAATTACCCCAATCTGACGGCGCTGTTCCGTCATCTGGGTGTGACCGCCAAAGACAGCGATATGAGTTTCGGCCTCACGGTAGACAATGGGAAGCTGGAATGGGGCGCCCGGAGTCTCAGCGCCGTGTTCGGCCAGCGCATCAATCTGCTGCGCCCCAAATTCCTCAAGTTGGTGTTCGATGTGGTGCGCTTTAATGCGCAAGTCGAGGCGGCGGTCGAGAATGAGCCCGATATGACCTTGGGCGCGCTTCTCACCCATATGAAATTGGGCGAATGGTTCAAGCGGAATTACCTTCTGCCGATGGCGGGCGCAATCTGGAGTTGCCCACCGCGTCAGATGCTGGAATTTCCGGCGCGGACGTTTGTGAGTTTCTTCGCCAATCACTGTCTTCTCTCTCTCACCGGCCAGCGGCAATGGCGGACCTTGAAAGGCGGCTCGCAGACCTATGTCGAAAGGCTGATCGCGCCTTTCGCGGATCGTCTTCATACGGGTTGCGGCGCGGTGCGGATCACGCGGCGGGCGGATGGCGTGGAGGTTCGCGACGGCAAAGGTGAAACCCAGAATTTCGATCAAGTGGTGTTCGCCTGCCATGCCGACGAAGCACTGGCGCTCCTGGCCGATCCCGATGCCGAAGAGCGCGAAGCGTTGGGATCCATCCGTTATCAGCGCAATCTCGCCATTCTGCACAGCGATCCTAGCATGATGCCGAAAAACAAGCCCTGCTGGGCGAGCTGGGTCTATCACGCCGATGGCGATGGCGACGAGACGGAAATCTCGGTGACTTATTGGATGAATACCTTGCAGGGCATCGATCAGCGTTATCCCCTGTTCCTGACCCTCAACCCCAACCGTGAAATCGCGGAAGACAAGATTTTCGACCGCCATGTCTTCGATCACCCCGTGTTCGATTTCGGCGCACTGGCAGGACAAGCCGCGCTTCGCCAGATGCAGGGCCAGCGCAACACATGGTTCTGCGGCGCCCATCTCGGTCACGGTTTCCATGAAGACGGGCTGGTCAGCGCCATGCGTGTGGCCGAGGCGCTGGGCGCGCCCGTGCCTTGGAATGCGCCGGCCGAGAAGGCACTGCCGGTCCCTGCCGGCTATCGGCCTATCCCCGCCGACGTCCCCATCGCGGCCAGCTTGCGGGCGGCGCGATGATCCAACTGCTAGATGCGAGCATATTCCATGAGCGGATGAAGCCCCGCCGCAATTGCTTCAGCTATCACGCTTTCTATTGCCTCATTCCCGTCTCGCAACTGGCGCGGTCCTGCCGGGAAGGCCTTTTCTCCGTCAATCGTGCCAATCTCTTCAGCCTGCGAGCCTCGGATTATGGCCGGGCCGGCATGGAGCCCGCGCATTATATCCGGCAGGTGCTGGACGACTGGCGCCTGACGGAAGCCGATGGCGAAGTACGATTGATGACCCTTCCGCGCGTGCTGGGCTATGGCTTCAATCCCGTCAGCTTCTGGCTTTGCTATGACCGGGGCGCCAACCTCCGCGCGGTGCTGGCGGAAGTGAACAACACATTCGGCGAACGCCATTCCTATCTCTGCTTCCATGACGATCATCGCGCCATCACGCCCAGCGACACGTTGAATGCCCGTAAGGTCTTCCATGTCTCGCCTTTTATCGGTGTGGAGGGCCGATACGCTTTCCGTTTCTGTGCGACTTCGGGCCGGATCGCTATCACCATCGACCTGGAAGACGCCGAAGGCCTGCTGCTGCGCACCGCCGTCGGCGGACGGCCCGAGCCGATGTCGGCCAGCGCCTTGCTAACGCTGCTGGCGAAGAACCCGCTCTATCCTTTCAAGGTGATTGGCCTGATCCATTACCAGGCGGTCAAGCTGTTCCTCAAAGGCATTCGCCATTTTCGCAAGCCGGCACCGCCGGGAACCAGCGTCAGCCACGGATGATAGCCCATCTCATCATTACGCTAGGGTTGAGCTTCGGCATGATGACGGCGCTGTGGCCGCTTAGTGTCCGGCTGCGGGATGTCAGCATCGTCGATATTCTATGGGCACCTGCTTTCGCGGTGCTCGCCTGGTCATACATCTTTGCCGCGCCGCCGCTCGGCGCACGGGCATGGATCGCGGTGGCGCTGATCACCGTCTGGGCTTTGCGCCTGGGCGCCCATATCTGGACCCGCTGGCGGCAGTTGGGACATGAGGATTACCGCTATGCTGAAATCCGCCGCCGCAACGGTCCCAACTTTCCGCTCACCAGCCTGGTCTGGATTTTCTGGCTGCAAGGTTTGCTGCTCTGGGTGATCTCTTGGCCGCTTCAGGCAGCGCTGTCTGGAAAGGGCGCGTTGAACGTGCTGGATCTTGCCGCCATCGCGATGATCGCTGCCGGCATTCTCTTCGAAGCCGTGGCGGATACGCAGCTCACCCGTTTTCGCGCCGATCCCGACAATCGTGGCCGTGTGCTCGAGAGTGGTGTCTGGGCCTGGTCGCGGCATCCCAATTATTTCGGCGACTTTTTGATCTGGTGGGGTTTCTTCGTTCTGGGCATTGCCGCGGGCGGCCCATTGTGGACGATCCTGGGTCCCCTCGCGATGAGCGCGCTTCTGATCCATTATTCCGGCGCCGGCTTGATGGAAGACACGATCAAACACCGCCGTCCCGGCTATGCCGATTATGTGCGGCGCACCAGCATTTTTATTCCCTGGCCGCCGCGCGCACGGGCGGATTGATCCGGCCATGCGCGAGAACCGTAAAAACCACATGCAGCTGCGCGAATTTCCTGATGCTTCGAAATACCCGGCATGGCAGGCTGGCGCCGGCCCGCGGCCGGAGTTCGCCGGGTGGCCGATCGCCGTTTGGGGAGCTGCTTCTTCCGTGACTGACTGGTCTGAATGCATCGTCGCCATCGCGAAGACGCGGGACCGGCAGCAATTTGCGGCTCTATTCGCGCATTTCGCGCCACGCCTCAAAAGCTTCTTCCTGCGCCTGGGCGTTCCGCCGGGCGTAGCCGAAGATCTGGCGCAGGACACGATGCTGATGGTCTGGCGCAAGGCGGACCGCTTCGATCCCGAACGTGCCGCCGCCTCGACTTGGATCTTCACGGTCGCGCGCAATCTGCGTATCGATCTGAAGCGGCGCGAGCGCGATCCGGCCCTGCTGGCCGAGCTTTACGATGGCGCGGATGAACCGACACCTAGCGACAATATGTTGTCGGCCGAACGCGATGGCCGTATCCGTGAGGCCTTGACCGCGCTGCCCGCCGAGCAGGCGGAAGTGATCCGGCTTTCTTTTTTTGAAGACAAGCCGCATAGCCAGATCGCCGACGATTTGAAAATTCCCCTGGGCACCGTCAAATCGCGGGTGCGCCTGGCGATGGCGCGCCTTCGCGCGCTGGTTGAGGAACGGCAATGACCCAGCATCATCCCGCACCGGAAATTCTGGCTCAATATGCGAGCGGCGCCCTTCATGCCGGGGCGATGCTGGTGGTGGCCTGTCATATCGAAACCTGCGTCATCTGCCGCAGCGAAGTGGCGCTGTGGGAAGGGGCGGCGGGTGCGTTGCTGGAGACATCCGCATCTGTCCCATTGTCGGACGGCGCGCTGGAGCGGATGCTGGCGCGGCTGGATGCGGACGAACCGCAAGCGGTCCGGCACGCGATTCCGGATTTCCTTGCGCGCTTCGACCTGCCCGCGCATTTGACCGCGCAGAAGTTCGGCCGCCGCCGCCGGGTCACGCCGAATATCTGGTTCGCGCCGGTCGAAATGCCGGCGCAAGACGCGCCGCGGACCTATCTGGTCTATGCCAGCCGCAACACCGTGCTGTCGGAGCATACCCATTCGGGCCGCGAATTCACCCAGGTGCTGGCGGGCGCCTTTACGGATAGCAGCGGCCGGTACGCACAAGGCGATTTCGCCTGTACCGATGAAGCGGTCACCCATACGCCAGCCGTCACCGAAGAGTCGGAATGTCTTTGCCTGATCAGCGCGGATGGGCCGATGCGCCTGACGGGACTGGCCGCTCGTATCATCCAGGGACTGACCGGTACGCTTTACTGAGGAGGCCGCCATGCAGGCCATCGCGTTTCGTTATATCGGTGTGTTGCTGGTGCTGGTGGTGGGCGACGCCCTCTGGCTGAGCTATTTCGCCCGCGTGATGTTCCGCCCCGTGCTGGGCGGCATCCTGCTCGATAATCCGCGCTGGAGTGCAGCCATTCTTTTCTATCTGGTCTACGCGCTGGGCGTACTGGTGTTTCCTCTGGCGCTGGGATTGCGCAATGGATCGCTGAGCGCCGCGATCCTCTATGGCGCGCTCTTCGGCTTTCTCGCCTATATGACCTACGACCTCACCAACCTCGCCACCATCAAGGCCTGGACGTTGCCTCTGGCGCTGATAGATATGGGATGGGGCGCCTTTCTCACCGCCGCGGCGACGGCAGTGGGCTATGGTATCGCCCAGCACTTCTGATCCAGCAGCAACACAATTTCAACTTTGGATTTCTCGACCGCGCTCCAATTCAGCCCCTTTTAACGGGTGAAACGTTTTGAAAAAAAAGGCCATCCTCGTCCACGATAAAATGCAGCCGCATTACAGTTACGAGCTGATAGCACCGGTTGGCCGCTGCTTCGATCCAGAATTCAAGCCAGAATTGACTCCCAAACAGATGCTGTCGCTTGGCGTTTTCGGTGGCAAATATATGACCGATTGCAAAAACGAGTTTCCCGAAAACTGGTTCATAGGTGCCAAACTTGCCTCAAAGCGCGACAAGGAACTCAATTATTTTGGAATTGACGCAAGCCAGCCATTATCGGTTTGGAAGGAAAAAGGCTGGATCCACCCCCAAGATCCCAGAGGCTGGTTTCAATGGTATTGCCGCTATTACATGGGACGGCGCACCTCTGATGATGCGCGGCAAATAAAACGTTGGAAAGCAATCCGCCGGCATGTCGCGCAAGTGAAAAACCATTGTGAGTGCGGCAATCTCCACTGTCGCTCACGTCAGCGCCAAGCCCTCCTGCATTGGGCCTACGACAGCCGAAAGATCTGAATATTGGTCAAAAGTTCGCCGGGGCGAAAGCGCGGTATGTGAATTTGACCCACAAGGTCGGCTTTGGACTGATAGTGGACATCAAACTAGGTCTGCTTTTCTACTTCCTGTCGCACCGCGAAAGCGCACCCAACGTCAGCTTTGAAATAAACACTGTCGCCATTCGGATACACGGCCTCTGTGGGGAGACATGTCTGCTTTGATCGCAAAGCTGACATTCAGTATGTCCGCTTTCCAACAAACGCGATCATTTAGATCAAGTCGTTTGCGCCGCTGCGGCCGCACGCGTGAAAACCAGTGTGACGCGCATGCCTTGTCCCGGAGCAGATGCCACCTGCACCTGGGCTTTGGCATTTTCCCGGAGTGATTGCACGATTAGTGCGCTGAGCTTGCCGCGCTTGGGCCAGTCGAGCCCTTCTGGCAGGCCCACGCCGTTGTCGGCAACTGTGACCCTGCAACCGTTGCCGTCGGAGACGCTTTCCACCGTGATAGTGCCCCCCGGGCGCCCGACAAAGGCATGTTTCAGGGCGTTGGTCAGCAGTTCGTTGACCACCAGTCCGGCGGGCATGGCAACGTTGACCGACACGGGATAGGCATCCACTTTGAGTTCGAGCCGGACGCCCTCCACGGCATGCGCGTGCAACACCGCAGCCGCGATATCGCTCAGATACACACCCAGGTCCACTTCACCAGATTCGTTGCTAGGGTCCAAAAGAGTGTAGAGGATCTTTATCGCTTCGATCCGCCCGGCCAATCGCTGGAATGGCACCGTATCAATCAAGCCGTCCGCATTTCGCGCCTCAATGCGCATCAAGGTCGTAATCATTTGCAGGTTGTTCTTAACGCGGTGCTGCACCTCTGAAAGGAGTGCGTCCTTCTCTCTGAGACGCTTTTGGAGTTCGTCCCGCTCCTCCTGCTTGTGAAGGCTCACCTTAACGAGTGCGGCAAAACGATAAGCCGGAACCCCTTGCTCATCTTCGATGATATTGGAGTAGGCGTCGACATGCTCTTCCTGTCCGCCATCTGCGTGCACTAGGAACGTGCCCAGAAAATCGCTGCCCTCAGCGATGGCACGGCCCAGGCCACGACTCATAGTCGGATCAGTGGAGCGGGACTGAAGGACATTCCAGGTTTTTCCTTCAAGGCCCGCCGCGATTTGACCAGAAATCCGCTCGAACTCCGGATTGACATAGACGATGCGCTCTGTTGCGCCCATCTGCGAGACGATTATCGCAATCGGGACCTGATCGAGAAACCGCCGGAACTGTTCGCTCTCCAGTGCGTCCGCCAAATCCGGTGTCGCGACTAGTGCCTCGATTTGATCGGATTGTTCGTCGCTTCGCTCGTCGGCCATGTTGGCGTTTTCCTAATATTGCCGATTGTTGATCCTCGCCGCGGACCATAGGGCCTATGCAGGGCCTTAGCGAGCAAGTGCTTGCATCCATGGAAATCAGCCATCCCTCCGAAACTGTGGGATTTTATTCGCGGCCGCAAAGTTCCCGCCTGCTCACGCACCTTGGTGCGTCGCAACCCATGTCGGCCCTGCTCTGTTTGCTAATCAATCTGGCATGTCCGCTCTGGGCCAGCCTCTGTCGCACTGCGGCATGCCCCGATGTCAGCTTTCAATTATAAGCGGACATGCGCAAGTTTGGATTCCTCTCTGTCCGTCCACTGGCGTCCAGGGAAATCCGGACCCGTTTCAATGAGTACAGCGGTGTTCGAGGCCGTATTGATAATGGAAGATTTGTAGACCCAACCCAGACGCTGGAGCGCGCCCTTTTTATAGCGCACGTCTAGCTATCGTCGCCGTTTCAAAGAATATCCGCGCAGCCATTGATGGCTTCGTCACGATGGTTTCACTCATGCCGGAGTTGCAAAAGGTCCAACGGCGCGATTTGAACCGGCAACGCCGCGCGCCCCTCGTCGAAATGCGAAGGCGCGATGGCCACACGGCTCGGCCCAAAGGCATACCGAAAACACATGGTTTCGGTATGCACTTGGTGGCCGGAAGTTCGGCCACAATTGCTGGCTTTTAGAGCGGCCAGCGCCGGTGATTTTCGGTATGGCTATACAATGTGGCACTCGCAGCAAAATGGCCGCCGTAACGGCTTGCAAGCCGCGTAAAAGCCAAAATGGGCAACTTGTGCTTTGGGTTCACTAGCAGCGCGTTTAACGCCTCATCTGACAACTCTTCTGCGGGCTGTCCATGTGACGAGGCTCAATGATTAGCCGCACTCCGCGATCAGCACCGAAAGCTCCTTGTCGGCAACGCCAGCCGCCGGAAGGGTCTTCAACATCGCAGGGGTCACCAGAACGATGCCCATCTGCGATTTCGCCAAGCCTTTAATGCGCGCCTCGGGGGACAGTTGGATGGGACTTTTAAGTCTGGGATTTCTCATTCAAGAGCGACGCTGCAACGGAGATTTTCCATGAGGAGCGTTTGGGCAGGGCCAACGCTGCAGCAAAGGTGATCAGCCGTTGGCGTAAGCGGGAGCAAATGAACAAGGAAAAGCCCGCCCACCTCCCTGCGGAGATGAGCGGGCTGCCCCTGCTAACTGCTAACTTCAGAAGTTGAACGTGACGCGGCCGTAGTAATAACCGCCATTTGGCGAGAATGCCGCGCCAACCGGGTCATGGAGAACCAAGCCACCATCGGCCGGGAAACCATCCGAGGCTGTCGGCACAGTGCTCTGACGAATAGAGAACAAATTGTTGCCGCCGATCGCCAGACCCAGCTGTTCGGTAAGATTATACCGAACTTCGAGGTCCGTGATCCCGACACCGGCCTGATTATCCGCCGTAAAGTCGGAAAGCACGACGCCACCATTCTCGGACGTGAAGTTCTTCTGCGGACCATAATACGTCTCGCGGAAGGTGATCCCCCAGGCGTCCAACGACCAGTTTGCCGTCAAACCGACTTTCTCTTGTGGAGCGCTATGCACAAAATTGAACAGCGTTCCCGGACTAAAGAAGGTCGCACCTGAATTGGACTGCAACAGAATGGCCGGCGGAGGCGCAATGCGGGACAGCGCGGTAGTGTTGTAGTTGCCCGCCAAAGTCCAGTCTATCAAGCCCATATCGCCGAAGTCGGTCGGATAACTGACCGTCAGATCGACGCCCTGAGTAAGCGTGCTGAGACCATTGAGGAACGCCGACACGCCATTCTGGGTAGCAGTCGGATCCAGAACATTGCCGTGCGCCGCGATGGCGTCGTTTACCAGCAGCGTGTTGATCGCGCCGCCGGCGCTATTTACGGTCGACGAACCCGTGATGCGGCTACCCAAGGCGATGCTGTAGGCATCGACCGTGACGGCCAGATCCTGGAAGGGATGCGCAACAATACCGACGCTGTAGTTGGTCGAGATTTCTGGCTTGAGGTTCGGCAATCCCAGCACCTTGGCAGCGGCCGAATTGGCCGGAAGCTGGACGGTGGCAGAGGTCGGCGAAACGTTTGTTGCGGAGTAGAACTCTTCACCCAGCGTCGGAGCACGGAAACCGGTGGACATGGTACCACGGACCGCAAATTCCGGGCTGAAGTCATAACGAGCCGTGATCTTGCCGATCTGAGTATCGCCGAAGTCGGTATAGTGTTCCGCACGGCCAGCGATATCGAGCTGAAGTGCCTCGATGGGCGCCAGAGCGAGGTCAACATAGACCGCATAGTTCTTGCGGCTATGAGCGCCAGCGTCGGTGGCCTGGAACCCCGGATAAGACTGCGCACCTTCCTTATACGTGGAGGCGGCATCACCCTGTGCGATGGCATAATAGTCTTCGCGTGCTTCTGCGCCTACCGCGACATTGAGCGGTCCGGCCATTCCGACGTTGAAGGAATGAGTTGCATCAATGGTGCCAGTGAGCTGCGACGCCGTGAAGCTCCCGTCGTAGAAGTTCGTCGGAGACGTATGGGTATCGATGAACAGCGAACGGTTGGCAGAGTTCAAGGTGTAGATATTGTCGATGTCCTTGCCGTAACCGACGTTTGTATCGACATCCCAATCGAGCACTTTGAACTTCAGGCCGACGTTGTACTGATAATCGTCCTCTCTGATGGATTCTTGCGGGCGGAAGCCGAGGGGAGCAAAAAGCAGCTCGTTCGGATCTGTGTAGTTACCCGGATTACCCGAAGCGACGATGATGCCCCGCGAATTCAGCCCAGTTAGGCCGACCGAGCCCGGGATCGGGGTAGCCGTTCCAGCACCACCGGTCCAGCCGGTCACCCCAGGGGCGCAAGCCGCAGCGCCAGTAGCATCGACCACAGTGCTATAGCCGTTGGTGTTCGTCGCGGAGCACGGTTGAGCGGAGCCGGGAGTCGCCTTGACCTGGCCGGGCATGCGGACATTCTCGTACGCCTTGCCGATCCGGTGGGCCACGGTACCAAAGCCATAGAGCTGAACATCGTCTGAGAAATCATAGCCGGCGTTCACCGACGCCTGTGTCAGATTGAACTGCGCATCGCCATTGATGGGATTGATACGCGGATAACCCGTCATCCGGCGGATAACCGAGTTGGGAACGCCACCGACCGGGCCGGTCAGCAGCGGGTCGCCAGGCTGCGTACCATCTACGACGCGAGCATCGGCACCACCCTGCTGGGTGAAATTATGGAATTGCTTGTCGACCGTCAGATTGACGAAGCCCTTGTCGAATAGAGGCATACCCATGTTCATCGAGACGTCAAAAGTCTCGCCACCGCGGTCATAATTCCGGCCGCCTTGGACAGTGACTGTGCCACCGGAAGACTTCTTCTTCAGAATGAAGTTGACGACGCCAGCGATGGCGTCGGTGCCGTACTGCGCTGCTGCGCCATCGAGAAGGACTTCGACGTGGTCGATCGAGGCGCTCGGGATCAACGAGATGTCTGGGGACGCGGCGCCACCGAAAGTGCCGCCGCTCAGAACGTGAAGGTTGCCAGTGTTGTGACGGCGTTTACCGTTCACCAGAACTAGAGTGTCGTTAGGAGAAAGACCGCGCAAAGTCGCCGAAAGGGTCAGGTTGGCGGTGTCGCTGCCGAATTGCTGCGCCGTGAAAGAGGGGACGGTTTGGCCAAGGGCGGCGCGCACGTCAGCGGAACCGGTATGGGTCAGCGCATCGCTTCCCAAAACTGTAATGGGAGCGGCGCTGTCAGCAGCTGTCATGCCCTGAACGCGCGTGCCGGTCACGATAACGGTTTCGTTTTCGGAATTCTGCGCCAAAAGCGGCGTTGAAATAGCAGCAAATGCAGCGATGGAGGTTCCCAGAAGCAGCGCATGCTTCAGGTCGAACTTCAACGAACTGATCATAAATTCCCCTTGGCTTGTTTCTATGAATTTGAGCGTCAGTGCCGCCCCAGTAACGGGAAGCGGCCGGAACGTATCCCACTGCAAACACTCGGATGAAGCGAATACGTCCTTCGGACAGTCCAATCTGCTTAAATTGGAATTCTGTGATGCAGATCAGCAACAAATATCGACCCACTAACCAGAAGGAACGATTTAGTTCCAAAAATTTGTATGACATTTTCGAGGCCGATTGCCGCACCACATTGGCCGCAATCGTCGAATCAGCTTTCAGTCGAAACCAGCGCAAACATTGTTTACACCAGATTCATTCGTTCATTTTTGCCGTACTTGTGACCAATAAAAAAGAGAGCCCCGCACGACAAAGTCGGCGGGGCCAAGGCGGCGCAATGCATGCTCACATTGTGCGTGGCCCGTATATTTTTTTCTGAACGTGAAAGCTACACGCGAATATTTTTTATTTGCGTAGGAGCGCGGAACTTTACTGCGTCCGCGGAGCAATCATCTCATGCGGGATGACTATTACAGGGCCCGCTTTGCTAACTCATCGAACTCTACAGTCTGACATTCCAAACTACCGAAACAGTAATCGTGCTTGGCGCAGTTATTTTACCTGGCGCCGATACGGGGGCCCTCCAGTTGCTTCGCACAATAGTGCAGGCACTGTCATCCAAGCGCATCGACCCAGATGATTTGACTAAACGGCATTCCGTAATTAGGCCAGCATCGGTCATCGAAAGTTCAACTTGCGAAATACCCTGCTCAACTGACAGTGCACTGTCACGAGTGTTTACAGCTGGTACCTGCACCTCCGATGGTGCTGCTGGCGTCAGAGCGTAAGTTGGCTCAACAGCGCCCGCTTTGCTTTCAGGCGACCCGTTTGCCAATTCATTGGGCGACTGCAGAAGCAATCCCGCGATTAATTTTCGATTCGAAGATTTCCTAGCTTCGACCACAGTGGCGCCTAATGCTTCAGCATGCAGATAGATTGATTTGCTCGGTTTAGTTGGCGTTACTTTCATTGCAGCCCGGGCCTCACTTGGTAGCGGCGCCGGGTGGAGCGAGATTTCCCTGTCTTCACGAGCCGGACTCGGCACCGCTGATTTCAAAGCCGGCGGCGAAACCAGTTGAATATCAATCGTCGCCGCTATTTTGCGGTGGAAGGTGGTGGCATCGCTGACAAACGCTAGCGCGTTCGAAACGACTGTCGGCCGGTACACTACTGCCAGCGCTCCACCGACGATTATCGAAACAATTACGGCCAATATCACTGCGAGACGGGCTATCGGAGGAGAAGCTTCATCCGAAGTAGATCTTCGATCCATCTGCGCGCGGCTGTTATCGATGCTCTTCTTATATGCTTCGGCAATACGGCTCGCATTCTGAGCCAGTGCACGCTGTTGATCAGCATCGATTGCGGTGTCGGCGCCGTCTCTCAATTGGGCCGCAAGCATCAAGTAATGTTCATGCGCGCGCCGCAATTCAGCCAATTGCTGTTTTGCTGTGGCTTCAACGCGCCCGCGCATTGCCCCGGCCCAGATTTCCCCGTGGCGAAGATAAATCAACCTGACTCGCGCTGTGCTTACGGCCTCTAGGTAACCCTAATTACGGGGGATTCGACATGAGCCCGTTTCAGCGAAATTGGCCACTGTTTGCGTGGCGGCCGTACATAAACGTGCTGTCCATTCCCTTGGCGCCCAAATTCGGGTGTCACCCGGCGCCAAGACGTGCAGCTTCGGAGGGGGGCCGACTCGTTCCTCCAAAGAGACAGCGAGAGGCCTTGCCCAGAGCATTGTGCCGTTGCTGAGGAAGGCCGCCGGGGTGGCGATGTTTCAGTCCCTGCTTCGTAATCGCGCCCTCAAAAAAAGGCGTGTCACGGCTTGGACTCACAATTGATAAAGATGGAAGCCCTGTCGCGCTATGTCGGCCAAAGCAGCAACCACATTGATACCAATTAGGGGTGTGGCGGCGTCAAGTCGAATTGCCCTGCCGGGCTCCAAGGCGCGTTCTGTTCAGGAAGATTTTTACCAAACTTTTCTCGCGCGACGGCATGTAGCCCAACCGCACCATTGAAAATGAAGACTTCCATCCCTGTGAGACTAGAGGCACGGTCGGAACCAATCAACGCACAAACTTGACGTATTGGTAAATCTGTTTGGACCTCGGTATTATTCATTCGCATGGGATCGGGAGAGGGCCGCTGATGATGCGCACCGGCCTTCTTACGCAACATCTCCGGGCTTGGTATCGGGGCATCACCGACGACGTATACCACTCAGAACCGCTAACGGGCGGCCCGATCGGCGCGCTCCTTGCGCTCAAGCCTTACGGCGGGACTTCTTAGCCTTCTTTTTCTTGGCTTTTCTCTTCGCTTTGGGTTGGGTACCAACCATGCTTGAGATTGCTACTTCCATATTCCGCATGGCCTTGCTCAGTGCGGCGGATGCGGAAGCGAAACTTCCTTTTTTCTTGGCTGCCATGATCTTCTCCTTGCTAGACTTTTATCGACGATAAACGAGGCTAGTCCCGATGCTCGCCATCCTATTCATGATCCGCTGCCCGGTACGCATCGACTCACAATAATCCTATGCCCGGTCTCGGTCGCTTCGCTTCCAGGAAGGCTTGACCTACGGCGGCCCCTGCTGGCGTTACCATGAAATGGTGCGTTCCTTGCGCCGGTACATGTCAAACCGGCCGCAAGTCAGGATAGCCGCCACCCCGCTTTTAAGGTGCACCTGCTACCGATTAGGTTTGTCCCTGTCGTTTCCATAGGGATTGCCGGTCGGTTGGTCCATATCCCGGCCATTCCTATCAGGGCCGCGGTCAGAGTCGCGATATCTATCATCGTTCCCTGAACTGTCGCGACGAGCGCGATCCATGCCGCCCCTGTCCCCACCACGATCTAAGTCCATGGCCATTTCCAGGTGTTTCTCAAGCGTGGGGAGTTGGCGCTCTGCAAGAGCACTCACAGGGCCGTGATCCTCCCTCGCCTCGTCCCTAAAGTCCGCGACGTCCTTCCGATGATCCTGAATCATGTACCGAATAAACTCACGGTCGAATTCGCGACCATCTAAATTCTGGAGTCGGTCGCGCTCATCCTTTGCCTCAGGCGCCAAATCTCGGTTGCGCCGTACTCCCATCCGCTGACCGACCCTAATTACTTCCTCGCGAGCATCATGATGATCAGATGCGAGCATGCGCCCATATTCCTTTACCCGGGGAGATCTGGCCCGCTCTGCGGCCAGGCCTCCCAGCATTATTTCAGCGTTATCGCCTTGAAGGGCTTCTTGCAGGAAATGCCGGGGGCTATCTGCAATCGCAAGCCTAGGAATTGTCACGGTTGCAATTGCGACGCATGACAGCAGCAGGATGGAATTTTTCATGGGGGTCTCCTCTGGAGACGGCAACGAATGGTGATGAAACCTGTTCCACCGAAAGTTGTGCAACATCACCGGCGATGGGATGAGGACGAGGCGCCACGGCGGAGTTATACCATCCCATTCCATGACGCGCTTACCGTTACGCATGGAAGTGACGATGATTTTCTTGCCCGTTTCTGTCGCCTCTTGCTGGGCTTCCCGTACAGCCGACCCCACAGCCATCCCTTGCTGACGGGAAAACGATGCAGTTCTTGCGGCCCCCCGATAAACGTCGAACCGCCTGCGCTCCTGATTCCATGCCACGCGATATTCCACATCAGCTGGCGTGGTGTGTTTGTTGTTCCCTTTAACCCCTATCCGTCCTCCCTCGATCCTGTTGCGACGACTGCGGGGTTTTACAGAAGTGAACGACTGCTTTCCGCTTTACCGCTAGTCTCATATCGACGGAATGGGTCGAAAGGGCCACTGAAGGCGTTCCCCAAGTATGGTCACGAATCCATACCTCTCAAAATCAGAATGGACGTCACTCGCAGAAGTGGGAACGGGATTTGGGCACGCCCAAATTTCGGTCGATGATGCGACGCGACTAATGGAACTAAAGTTGATCTACAATCTGTTGGGAAACTACCGCATCTTAAGCTCAGGCCGCGAAATGCTTCGTGGCATTCACTAGATCGCGCGACAAATTCACTCGAAAAAAGAGTGCCTCAACAACCTCCATACGCAACATCGCCAGGCCGCGGGTTAGGCGGCGGCGTTAGGGCGGGTCGCGCGCGAAGCATTGAAACTAGGACCCATAAAGGTGGAATCCCTGACGTGCTATGTCGGCTAATGCAGCAACCACATTGATCCCAATCAAAGGAATAGCTGCCTCTAGCCGAGTTGCCTTGGTTGGCCGCCATGGGGCGCCTTGTACAGGAAGATTTTTCCCGAATTTATCGAGCGTGGCGGCATGAACACCGGCGGCGCCATTGAAGATGAAGACTTCCATCCATCGAGCGTAATTCCGCCAGCGGATCCTTTCAACTCAGCTTAATGCAATTCATGACGGACAAAACCTGACGTGTTGGTAAGCCTCCGATGGATGCGCGAGGAATAATGCATTTGCGACGGAACATCCATTAAGGACCATCGTTGATCAAGCGGACGTCTCTCTGCGTCCATTGACGTGATCGCTTGCTGTAAGTGATTTCGCTAACGTTCCCTGGGCGGCGTTATACCCCCCTCACCGCCTGGGGAACGATTAGCTCGATTAGTTTGATGGGCGCCATCAACTAATTGATTGAGTCGCGGAGCGCGCCAATTCAAAACTGCGCGTTCGATTGCACTCAGATTTAAGCTGCGCGATTTCAGCCGGGACGTCGACGTCTCCAGATAGGAAACGCCCCGCGCTCCCGGTCGCGCCCGCCTTCGCAGGCTGCAAACCAGGCAAAGGCTGCCCCCGCAAATAGCGCGGCACCGGCAAAAAAAGCTTCCAACACTGCCGCTACACGGGCGCGATGAAGCTCATCCTTGGCAGCCGCGATTTCCTGGTTCACGCGCGGCGCGGCGATGTCGGGCGGAATATCGGCGACCGCAGCTACTATACTGCCGAGGTAATCGCGGTCTTGATTAGTTACACCCGTACGGCCGCCCGCCTTGAGCAATATGCGGGCAGCTTCTGCCCTACGGTAAGCGATATCGGTGATTGGACGGTCGGTCCGAAAGAGCCGGTCCAATTCCGTTGAGATGGTATTTTCCCCCGTCGCGGCCAATCCGCCGCCCGATGGAGGGTTGGAGTGCATCATAGTCGCCGCGACACCCAGCGCCATCACCGCGGCTAGGACAACAGCTAGAGCCCACGTCACCAGCCCGTGCATTCCGTCCCGGAATTCCATTTCCACCGCGTCGGTTCCAAGACGCGCGCGCAGCCGTCCCGCGATGTAGCCGCCAACGGAAAACGCGGCAAGTGCCGTGAATAGTAGATAGATACCAGAAAGCAGCCATAGCCAACTGGAGGATTCGCGCCATGTTGGTGCGGCGGAGAGTATCGAAAGCCCTATCCCCGCAGCAAACGCATGTAGTGTGAGAGACACACCGGCGGCGACAGTCGCACCCGCTACTATTGCGCGCCACTCCACGACCGGAAGAACGGTCCCCCCGTAACCGGTGGGCTCGCTGCCGGCGCTCACTAGCGCATTCCGAAGAAAGATAGGATTGCCATAACTACGACAACAAGGCCGACGAGATAGATGACACCGTTCATGGGCTGTCCCCGTGAGAGTGGCAATTTAACGCACTATTGATCAACCCGTTCCCAATGATCAGCCTTTCGACTCTTAGTTCCCAATTCCCTGCGTATGCGCCCGCCTTGGGGAGCCTTGAAGCGTAACGGGCACATCTTGCCGGTTGGCACCATCCGCCCGACTGGTTACGTTTCGGGTGGTTCTCTCCTGGGATGGCAGCGCGAAGTCGCATCGACCACAAATAATTAGGGCACTCCGGGCGACGTTCCACCTCCTCGCCGCCTGGGGAATGTGGTCGCCTGCAGTTTCAATTCTTCGTTACAAGGCCCGGGACTTCCGCCACTGATATAGTCATAGCATGCCCCCAACACCCCGTTCAGGTTAGCATTATCCGAATAAGGCGCGCCCGGCCTCAATAAAAGCAGCGTTTTTTAATGACGACAGGACTTGGAATCGAACTGCTTTGTCCCCGAACCGTTGTTAGGATATGGAAAAACCAGCGACATTTTCAGAACTGCACGGAATGCTGAGAATCGCGAGGCAGTTGCGGAAAGCGGCGACCGATACCTGTGATAGTCACTACTCCAGGCTCTTCATCGGCACGGCTACAGGCTTAGAAAATCAAGCGAAACGTCGTTCTCTTGGGCACCGAAAGTATATCCGCAAAACGCGATAATGAATTGAAGGTAGACAATCACTTCTTTTCTGTAACCGCTTTCCGCTCACGGATCACGCGTGCAACGTCCTTCCAATCCTCCCGATCTTCCTCGTGGAGCGCGCACTCGGCTCGCATGTCGGCATATTCCGCGCCGACGTCATAGCCGAGTTCGCTTATAGTCCGGTCAACCGTCTGGGCGACATTGATATTGTCGGGTTCGGCGGGGCCGATTATCCCCTTGATGAGATCGCCTTCCGTTTTGAAGTCCTCGATCTCTTGTTGGGTTGGCTGTCTTGTCTTCCTGGGCATAGCTTATCCGGCAAACGGTCCCGTTGACCGCACAATAGCCTCAACCGACTGGCGGCACCATTTACAAAAGAAGCCCGGCACGGGAACGCCCAAGGGGATGTCGGCGCACCGGTTAGCAATACTCGCCAGCTTATATGCGTACATATGGCGGCTGTTCGAGCAGCGTGTACATGAGACTTCAACATTGTGGTCCGCCATTGCGGCATCTCCCACTGTATCTATCCGGCCTCCGTATCGCGCCTTCCGCTTCATCTAGCTGGCTCGGGCTAAATCGCAATTCGGCTTATGGCCCGTGTGGCCCTCCAAACAATTCTCGCAATAGTATTGCGGCGGCTCTCGCCATCCGCCCGTCATTGCGTAAAAACGGACTATCCCGAAGCCGCCAGGGCGCATAACGGTCAGCCCTTTCAATCCGCAGCCGCTGCAGATCGGTTCTATCGGATAGCCCCTGGGCACCGGGTTACATTCCAGATTCGGCCGCGAGCGTTGATTCTTCGTCATTAGGGTCGCACCTCAAGCATCTCATCTGCGTTCGTCGTGTACCTTGGCGATAACTTTTGCCGCCGCATCGACCAGCCGCCTTCCGGCGCGGTGGATGCGATCCGGACGGCCCCGCGCCCATGCCGGTCCGTCAGCGTGTCCATCATCTTCATCAAGACCGCTGACCGCTTCGGATCGCGAGTCGGAAACATCGAATCCGGATAAGCCGACGGAAGGTGAAGATCGAGCAGGATGATCCCCGCTTTGACGTACCGGAAGCCGTCCCGCCACATGTGCTCCATCGCTCGGTTCGCCGCGCCGATCAGCGCCATAGTGTCGGCCGTAGCCTCTATCGCGAAGGTCTGCTGTGGATTGTACTGGGGCCACATCGGCTTGAACTTGTTGGTCATCAAGAAGACCTGCATGGCGCTGGCGACCATTCCGCTGGCGCGTAACCGCCTCCCCGCCGTCTCGGCATAGGTCGCTACAGCTTGGCGCATCTCCACGCGGTCGGTGATCGTACGGCCAAAGTTGCGCGTTACGGCCAGCATCTTCTTCGGCGGCGGCGCGAACGCCATCTGGAGGCAGGACCTTCCCTGAAGTTCGGCCTGGGTCCGCATACCGGTGACGGTCAGGTTTTTCCTAACTTCCTCGGCGGGCATCGCCACGAAATCCGCGATAGTTTCCACACCCAGCTTGGCGAGCTTCTTCACCGACTGCCCGCCCATGCCCCAGACCTCGCCCAAGGGCGTCACACGATAGAGTTTGGCGCGCTGCTCGGGCGTGGACATATCACAGACGCCCGTATCGGCGTGGTAATCCTTCGCTATGCCATTCGCCAGCTTCGCAATGGTTTTCGTTGGGCCGATGCCGACACAGGTCGGAATTTTCGCGACGCGCCGCACTTCATCCCGGATCGCAACCGACCGCCCAACCAAATCGTTCAAGCCGCGCATATCGAGAAACATTTCGTCGATGGAATACGGTTCGACGGCGGGGAAGCCCCCCTCTAAGACCTGGTACATGCGGCGGCTCATGTCGCCGTACAGCTCGTAATTCGACGAACGCCAGTCCACGACGCCCTTTATGCCGGGCTTGTCCTTTATCAGGTGCCACGGGTCGCCCATCTTCACGCCTGCCAGCTTCGCTTCCCGGCTTCGGGCGATGGCGCAGCCGTCATTGTTGGACAGCACGATAAGGGGGACGCCGCGCAGCTTCGGATCAAAGGCTCGTTCGCACGAGCAATAGAAGGAATTGCCGTCGATCAGCCCGAACATCAGATCGACTCACGGACGATAGCGGTTACGACGCCCCAGACCTCCGTATCGTCAGCTAGGGGCAGATCTTCACCACTGCCGCGAACTAGCCTCCAGTGAGCGCCCGAACGTCTCAGGACGGCCAGGAAGACTTCCCCGGCAGCCATCACCACGCAAACTCGATCATGAGCGCGTTCCAGAGCGCTATCCACCACCAGAATATCGCGCTCAGCTATGCCCCGGGGAGGAAGAGACCCGCCCATGACCCGAACCGGGTAACGACTTGGGCGGCGAAGATCCAAAATCTGCGCCAGGTCAATGACGGCTTCCAAATAAATCGTTGCCGGGCTCGGAAAGCCCGTGGCGTTCCCGCCATTATACGTCATACCCGCGCTCGCTCACCGGCTGCCATTACTGGCGCCGTTGCCCCCTATAAATCCGGTAACCGGGGATGAGAACAATCCAAGAACAAAATGGTGGCGTTTGTCTAGGGGGCGCGATAGAAATTTACACAAATGCGCTCGTTCTGAGCGGCAATTCCCGTTAAATCATCACCGGGAATTTGCGCCGGAGTGGGAGAACCATTATGCGCGAATATGAAATACGGGTGCTTGGCCTAACTGGGCGAACTTTACTTTTAACTCTCGAAATTCATCTTTCAGAAAATTCCGCAATCTGATCCGCCAGAAAAATGGCACGAGGTGCGGGGTTCGAGGTATGGCTTGACGACCATCGTGTTTTCGATTCGCATCTTTCGTGATCGACGCTGCACCTGCCTGAAACGCTAATGCAACCCAAAGTCGTCTTTCGACGCATCGGTGTCGCGCTCGATGCGAAGGCGTGATAGCGCTTCGCGCGCGCGATGCAAGCGACTACGGATTGTCCCGACCGCTACGCCAAATTCGTCAGCGCGCTTCTCATATGATCCTTCCGATCTGAGGATCTTTTGGTGCTCAGGAGAAAGTTGATCAATCAGGATCTCGTCACCTGGCAAAAGTGCGAAATGCAAATACTTTTGGTTTCGCGCCGCCTTTGTTGGCGCGATATAATTCCTGTCGAATTCCATTATTTGTCTCCTTCGCGCTATTCGGCTTGAGCTCAATCTAGTGCGTGCGTTCGCGGCGTATGCCCTTGAACTTTGTTCCGTTCTTCTTCTGGGCGATGAACTCTCCAGTTTTTTTGCTACGCTTAGTGAAATGGTCCTCGCCCATCACTTTGGTCTTTAGCGGAGTACGCTTGCGGACAGTACCGTTTCGATGTCCGTCGCCTGATGGTGCGTTGGTAGCCATGGAACCTCCTCGGTTGCTTACCAAACGCGCGAGGGGAAAAAGTGATGCGATCCCTACTCCATATGGCAGGTTAGGAACTTGGGAACCAAGACGATGGAACGGGGAACTTCCAGGTATGTTGAATCGCAATGACATATGGGTGATGGACGATGGCGATCTCTATAAAGCGGCGTGATGCCCAACGTACTAAAGCGCGCACTTTTTCCCCGCCGGGCCTCTCCTCCCGCCCAGCGTGGCAGGGCCATCTTCGCCTCTCGTTGGTGAGCTGTGCGGTCGGCCTTTACAAGGCCACGACCACATCCGGAGACATCAGCTTTAATCTCATCAATCCTGAAACGGGCAACAGAATAAAGATGATTACTACCGATCCGGATACCGGGCCCGTGGAACGGTCGTCCCTCGTCAAAGGCTATGCAGTCGAAAAGAACGAATATGTGCTGTTTACCGATGAAGACTTCCAATCGGTAAAGCTGGAAACAACTAAGACGCTTGAGATAGAACGATTCGTGGACGCCGACAGCATAGATAGGCTGTATTGGGACACGCCCTATGTGCTGGTGCCTGGAGACGAAAGTTCGGCGGAGGCTTATGGAGTTATTCAGCAAGCCATGGTTGAGGCCAATAAGATCGCCCTCGGCCGGGTCGTGATGCACACCCGGGAACGTCTTATTGCGATTGAGCCCCGGGACAACGGCCTCCTGGCAACCACACTCAGAACACGAGATGAAGTCGTCAACACTGCGGAGGCACTTGTTGATGTTCCGCGTGGGCACCCGGACAAAAGCATGATCACAATCGCCCGCAAGATTATCGAGCAAAAGGAAGGTGACTTCGACCCCGAGGAGTTCACAGACCGCTACGAGGATGCCTTGCGCGATCTAATCGACGAGAAGAAGCGCGGCCACAAGGTCACTCGCAGCAAAGAGCCCGAAGATGTAAGCAATGTGGTAGATCTTATGGAGGCGCTGAAACGGAGCATCGCGGGAGGTAAGAGCCAGCCATCCAAACGAACAGCGACTGTCTCGAAGTTACCTAAGCGAAAGCCACGCTAAAACTAGACTTTCTTGCCTATCTAGCATCCGTCAGTCGTTATCTTCAGCATCGGCGAGAGCGGTCCGGGCTTTGACGGCTGCCCGCATTGCTGCCGAATGATCTGATACCAGCTCGGGCGTCACCATTGCACCGGCTTCGAGAGCGGCTGCTATCTGATCGGAGACTTTCTCGTAAGCCTCCTCTGCCACTTTCAAGGCATCTATCAACGCTTGCCTACCAGGTGAAACGTCAGCCATTCGTCCGCTCTTTCCGTGGACACTTTTGAGCAATGTCGTTCGCGATCCTAGGCTCATGCCCGTTTTGATTGTGTTTTCTGTCGCAGTGCGACGTAACTCGTAATATCAGCTTTCCGACAAAGACTGTCACCGTTCGGAGACACGGCCTCTCTCGGGCGACACGAACGCTTTGATCGCATTTCTGACGAATAGCAGTCTTTAGCTTATGTCCGCTTTTAAGTAGAAACTGCTACATGGACATCCCGCAATGTCAGCTTTTACGTAATAGCGCAACAAGGCGGACCATCGCTTTGGTCGTAGAGAGTGCGCACGTCTCGAGTCCTGCATTCTCGCATCTTTAACTTTCACGAAAACTTACTGACTCTCACGCCATCCAAAACTCAGACTCGAAAAGTAGGTTTCGAAATCGGTATCTCGAGTACTGGGCTGCAATTTCGTCCAAATCACATTCAGTAGCCATTTTCCGTTCTTTGGCATAGTGAATCGCGCCTGCCCCGTTCCATCGGTCAAATGGGTTTCGAGCGGCGCTTCGTCATGATCGAGATTGGTAAGTTTGACGAGCGCACCAGCGAGAGGCCGCCCCTCGAAGATCACGCGAACGGGAAACACCGCGGGTCGTGGCAGAATGTAAGGGCTCACAGTCGGTACGATCTCAAGCGTGAGTCCAGATGGCTTGGTAACCTGCTCCTGCGAACTTGAGCCAGACAATCCAACTTCCACTATAGACTTCGCAAGGCGACTGTAATTCTCTGATCCATCTGCATTTGAGCGATGCGTTCTTGCACGAATTTCTAGTGCGGGTGTGAGGCCCTCAACATTGAGGTAGTCATTGAAGCGGATTGCGGGCAAAAAGCTTTGCGCTCGATCGTCCGTCTCAAACACCAATACATAGACACCGGAGCTTAGAAATTGAAAGCTACCGTCTCGGCTGGTTCCACCCAAGTGCAGACGGGTGCGTAAATCGGTCCCTGTTCCGTCCGGCGCGATCGCCTCGAAGCGCGTGATCCTTTTTAAGGGAATGGCGGATCTCTGCCGGTCTGGTCCATGACCTACCTGCAACGTAAGTGGCATTTCCACATTTGGTGTCAACCGAAACTCATTCGGCTGTATCCAAAAATCATGTGCAACGGCTTGGCCACCCCAGCTAAACCCAGCCATGATTGCTATCACAGGAATTATTCGGGCTGCGAACCGAAGCTGAGTTCGGCCCAAAAAAGACGAGAGACCCAAAGCACCCCTCCTAATCCAAGTGATCGGGCATATAGCCTGGTGTTACCGGCAAGAACTGAAGCAATGCAGCCAGCGCAGCTATGGCAATCAGCCAACTCGAGATAATCTTGACAGGAATCGGCGTTCCTCGTGTGACGAACCATGCGCTTGGCACGACAAGTAAAACGCAGGGAATTGCCCTCAATAGATCGAGCCATGATCCCGCAAATGCGATCACCAGGCCCGCCCAAACTCCTGCGTTGAATGAAAGGCTGAGGGCAAGTCTCTCTCGCGGCCCTCCGGGCAAATGAGTCATCGCCGCAGTGACGATAATACTAAGCCAACATCCTAGATAAACGTGTTCTTGCAAATCGGCGGCCAAAGGCACGAAGGCCATAATTGCAGCAGTCGCTGCGAAGATTGCGACCGAGCCCCCCCTAATCTGCTTGGGCGCAAAGGCTAGCGCAAGCGCAAGGGCCGCCGAAAGCAATGCGGGCGGAAGAAATCCACCTCTCATGGCCAAATCGCTCGATTCAGAAACCAGGCACCTGTGCCCGCAATCATCACTCCGAGAGCCCGGATGGTGGCTGTTCCTTTGTGATGATTCCTCAAACGGCCTACAATGATCCCAGCGACATGAAGTAAACCCGTAGCGAAAACAAACCCGGTGGCGAACCCGACGGGATCGGCGGCAGAGGGCAGCTCTCTGCCGTGCGCATAGCCATGGAACACAGCAAATGTCGCGACTATTGAAATCGCAACCCAACTGGGTGCGTTGAATGACATCGCAATACAACCACCAAGCACGAGTACGGAAAGTGCGATGCCGATCTCAACTGAGGGCATGGGGATCTCATGCATCCCTGCTCCAGCACCAACCACCATGACTACCGGAAATATAACTGGAAGAGCATAAATTAGTGGCCGCCCCAGAAACGCGCCCCAAAGGCCCACAGAAATCATAGCCAGAAGGTGGTCAAGACCGCTTAGAGGATGTTCAAATCCGGCGAGAAGACCACCTGGAAGGCCAGTACCAATATGCGCCTCGGCCGGACTGGCGATAAAAGTTATCGCACCTCCCACTACGGCCAGCCCAGTGCAGCACCATTTACGGAGTTCGACATGGCGACATCGCATATTTAAGCTCCCTTCTTTTGGACTTCACGTGTTCTGACGCCTCATCACCGGAACAGATGATCGCTTCAAACCCCGTTGCGACGACGAGGCGAGATCGTCTGTCTCATTAGGGAATTTAGAAACAATATCGATGCGATCTAGGGATTTCCGGCCGGCCCTGGCTGTGGCGGCCCAAGAAAGGGAAATTGACTGTCGGAAGTTTGGTGCTCATCGTGACTGAGACCATCATCGAATCCGGCCACAGTGCCGTTTACCAACAACGACCGATACACATTTGCCGCATTGTAGCTGGGCGCCCTACCCCCGCAATCATTGCTCAAATCCTTTCGCCCCCCTAGCTCTGAGAGCTCAACACCAAATAACTGGGTACACACGTTGGAACCGCTATTGACCCAAAGTCGATCGTCAGCGAGCAACATTGCCGAAACGCCATAGCGGATGAAGCTGTCGTCCGAGGAGTGGGTGAATGCCGCGTTGCCACACACGCCATCAAAGCCATCGTAAATCTCCAAACCTTTCTGGATCTCCGGCGTGAATTCCACTGATTGTGTGGGTGACATCAGGTTGTATTTCTCCTTCAGAGCATCGCTGGCTTGGTCAGATTGAAATAGCCCCAGCAACGAGTTCTTCATCATAGGCCTTCCCGCCCGATCAACCTGATGATCCGACGTTGCCGTGGCTGCCCAGACGGCCAGAAGTTTGCCACCCTTGTTAACCGCTTCCAGGTCGACCGAAATCACAATCGCCGATGTTGTCCACGTGCCAAGAAAATTCATTGGGGGGCCTCCATTTGTATGGCGAAATTGATCGAGAATTGCAGCCGATGTCGCGGTATCGAACTTCGGGCAATTTGCCCAATCCATCGCGGTGCCTTTTTTTAAAGCCGCGATGGCAACCTGATAACCGGCATTCGATCCTTTGATATTGTTGAAGAATGGGTCATCCCGCAATCCGGCAAAAACTCGAAACCGGTGATTTTGTCCTTCGAGACCCTCCGGATGACTTGCGTCTCCTCGCGCTACATCTGCAGCCCCGAGCCTGCATTCTATGTCATTCGCAGTATGGAACCGACAGACAATCGAACTGGTTGACGTGGTTTTACCCAGCTGCGTACCGCTATCGATATGGAACACGTATTGAAGTTTGTCCGAAAAACTGCGGCCCACGATATCCATGGAGAGATTCAACTGTCGGCCGTTCGACGATGTCCATGCATACAGGTCTCCAATGTTGGCCTGTGGATTGGCAATTGACGTTGGCGTATCGAGGTGATTCGAAGCCTGAGACGCACTCGTGGTAGTTAAAAGCAGCGCTGCAGCTTCGATCACGCTAACCAATTTATGTCCGAATAATTCATCTTGGCGCATTCCGTTGCCTTTCTCTGAAAATTCTATGGCGACTAGGAATAGACCTGAAGGCTTATTCTAGGCTGTCGAATTCTTTAGTTATTTTCACTTGTCGAACACGGACCCTTACACATTGCTCTGGCTCGTCAGCCGCGGAGACGGCACAGATTTGCCCTCATGGCGTTTCCTATCCCCTTGACCAAACCAAGCCGTAGCCGCGGTAGCTCAGCACGGGATACAGCGGAGCGTTTTCCCTTGTCAGTCTGAGGACGGGCCGAGTGGCCCAGATCCGACTCCTGTCCATAAATTCTTTTCTGTTTTAGAGGTCACTGTCGGCCCACCATGGTTCCCGACGCCCCTGGGTCAGAACGCCGACCAGCACTCTCACGGAGACTGCCGGGACACGGGACAGGTAAATGACCGCTTTGAAGGAGAAACTGCCTCACAGCAGTCGTGGCCAGATGTCCGCTTTGAAACAATCGCTGTCGCACTGCGACATGCGCCTGATGTCAGCTTTTCGATAAAGACTGTCACCATTCGGAGACACGGTCTCCCTCGGGAGACGTGTCCGCTTTTTTGTGAAAGCAGACATGGGGCGTCTCTCACACTCTGCTAGGCAACAGCCCGTCAGAACAATCCGCCGCATTACGAATGCATGAAAACAATGATGTTCGAATACCGCTTCATATAGTCGGTGTACGGACGACATTTGGCCGCTCTAGCGCGCTTACCGAACTCGACTTAGCGATTGTTGATCTTTGCACCCGGCTCAAATTGATCGACCACCCATGGGTCCAGCCACAGGGCAACCTCATCGGTGGGAATATGGTCTATACACAGGTATGTCTTAACTTCGCCTTCCAGCCGATACGCACACGCCGATCTCCCGCAGAAGCATTTACGTTTCTTGCCCATCACGTAATAACGAAACGAATGGGTCGCACAGCAGGCCAAATTAGGGTTTTAACGGGGCTAAAGCAGAGAAGTAACTTACTAACTAATCGCATTTAGCTGATTTTTTCGACTCGTCCCACGTGATACCCTCCTCGAGGGCAGACTGATTTGGGGTGCACATGAGCCGCTACTTTTTTCATATCCGTGACGGAAGACATTTAGTGCCTGACGAAGAAGGCATGGAGTGTCGCAACATGCTTTCCGTAGAGCGCGAGGCCCAGGCCAGTGCTCGTGACATGACGAGCGCCGCTTTGCGGACTTCCTCTGGGCAGATACCGGCAATAATTGAAGTCGAAGATGACGAAGGAAACGCCGTAGGCAACGTTGAATCAAAATTCTCAATCAACTGATTGCGAAAATAGGGGCCGCCGTCGACGAACAGCAGCTTGTAGCTGATCACTTTCTCGTAAAGGTGATAACCAGCACATCGCGTGTCGCCACCTTTTCTGGATCGAGCGGTGCAATTGGCGTTACGCCATGAAAGACTCGCACGTCATCCAGAAAGACAGCATCACAGGGTTCACTCAATGTGAACTGCCCGAGGGAAATTCCATTCGCATTGGAGATGTCGGTTATACCACTCGAGACATTTTCGCGATTGATTAACATGACGAAAGCGCCGTCTACTCCATCACGATGAGTGCCTTCCGGTGTCGGAAGACCTGTTGCATCGGCGCTAGCCTCGATGCGGAATTGATGCAACTCGACGTGCCAGCCAGGCGCCCGGGCTTCTGCGGTGGGTAGGCTGGCGAAAATGGATACGAGACGTTCAATCAGCGTTCTGACGATGGGATGTTCGCCGATCTCCGGCATAACGGGATCGAACCAACGATCAAGGCCGCCGTTTAAGCGATTATGGGTCTTGGCCTGAAAATGCGGCTGATGCGGCGCGCGGTCGATGCCCTCCCTGGTTACGTCATATACAGCATAGCGACGGCGGCGATAACGGCCACCGTCAGCCATATGCCGATCCTCACCCAAGTCATTCCAGCTAGCCGCAAACCGCGCCCAATCGGTTCGCCGGGATCCTAGCCACTCCTGCATGGCAGCGCCGGGCCGGAAGGCGAAACCTTGAGTTAAAAGCTCGGGCTCAATCGGTTCCATACCAGCTGTCAAGAGGATTCCCTGATACGATTATAAGTATCAAGCGCTCTCGACAATCACGAAAATCGAGTGACTGCAATGCCCCAAGTCATGTCGCAGTGCGACATTAGCCTCATGTCTGCCTTGAAGGGATACCTGTCGGAAAGCGAACATCGGAGGATGTCCGCCTTGTCGGATTAACGGACATTGCACTTACAACATATGACGCGCCCCTCCCCCTGGCGGCTAAGGCGATGACTACGATTGAGCAGCAGGGAGCGGTCTAGACTCTTGATTTGTACATTCAAGCCCTTACTCGCCCGAACCTTTGCTCAAAAGAGCGCCCAACACAGCCGCCGCGTCGAAACCGCAACGCCTTCACACTTGCGAGAGCGGATCTCACTGCCCATTGGGGGGCCTGCTGTCAGAGCCTAACAAACCGATAGGCGAAGCGATCGGTCTCGCCCTTGATCGAGGGGTCGAATACCTTGATGGAGTGCGGATCGCCCTTGTTAGCCAGCACAGTACTTTCCGCGTCCAGCATAAATCCTGCTGCTTCCACCTCCTTGCGAACAGCTGCAGGGTCGATCCTGTGCAACGATTCGGCGTTACTTGCCCCCGTCCCGGTAGCGGCAACGTGATCAACAACGATGTAGAACCCGCCTGGCTTCAGCCGCTCATAGACGGCTCGATTGAAGCTAGCCGGGGTTGCGCCTCTGGACTGGAGAAGGGCGGTATGGAGATCGTGGTAGAAAAGATGCATCCACACAACATCTAGGGATTGCGAATCCTCCGGTAGCGCCACGAGGTCCGCCGAAGTGACCTCCACATTCTCTCGCCCCGGCTCCTTTGCCAGCGCCCGCATCTGGCCGATCGGATCGTTCTTGAAGTGGGCGAGCTCGGCCGGCACGAAACTGTGGACGTGTCCCCCGGGTCCGACGATGTCGGAAAACAGGCGGGTCCAGTCTCCACCGCCTGGCCAAACATCCACCACAGTCGAACCGGCATGAACTCGTGCGAATTGACGTAACTCAGCAAGCTTAGAAGGGGCGTACATTTAAACCTCCGATTTCAGATGGCGGAGAAGCCGCCGTCGACAGACAGCTCCACCCCATTCACGAAGCTGGAATCGTCCGAAGCAAGAAACAGCGCGGCAGCCGCAATTTCCTCAGGGCGACCCATCTTTCCGCGCGGGATTAGGGATTCGAACATTTGCTTCGCTTCCGGGGTGAGAACTTGGTCCTGCATCGGCGTGGCAATCGGTCCGGGGTGCAGCACGTTCACCCGAATGTTCCTACCCTTGAGTTCGTTGAGCCATCCTCGTGCGAATGCGTGTAACGTCGCTTTACTCGCCGCATACACGCTGTAACCAGGAAACCCTTTAATCGAAGCGACCGACCCGGTCATGAAGATCGATCCGCCATCGTTGAACAGCGGTAACGCCTTTTGGACCGTGAAAAGCGTGCCGCGCGCATTCAGGCCGAAGGTTGTGTCGAAATGCTGCTCGGTAATCTCGCCCAGTGGAACGGCTTCGCCTGTGCCGGCGCTCGCATATAGGATGTCGATCTTGCCCTTTACCCGCTTGACCGTATCAAATAGGCGGTCGAGATCATCGAGATTGGCTGCGTCGCCGCGGATGCCAGTCACGTTCCGGCCGATCAGCTTGACGGCCTCATCGAGTTGCTCTTGTTTCCGGCCCGTGATGAAAACATGAGCGCCTTCTTCAACGAATAGCTTGGCACTCGCCAGTGCCATGCCGCTCGATCCACCCGTAATGACTGCAACCTTACTCTCAAGCTTTCCCATGACTTCTCCTTTGGCGTGTCGGACAGCATCTCTGTCCCATGTCCGCTAGCGCGTTATCTGCACGGGCCGGCGCTTTGTCGGAGAGTCATGTGGGAAGTATACGACCGAGCGGTATTCCAGAATCCCCGACATCGGTTGTGCATAATTGCACCACTTGCTGGGCTGCTGGCTATTGAGCCGATTGGATTGCCCTGCGCCGCATGGTTGTCCATGGGCCCGCCCGCGGGCCACGGCGCTATTTCTCCGCGATCGCGCTGCCGCGGGTCAGTCGCCACGACCCGCAAGTCCCGCGATTAGCGGTGCATATGCGGAAAGTCTGCGGGCCAAGAACTCTGTGAAAAGCCGCACGCGCTTTGTCTTGCGCGTTTCGCCGTGCGTGAGAAGCCAAAGCGTGCCGTGTTTGTGCAGGACGGTGCCCGGCACTCTTGCCAGCAGTGGGTCGGCATCTCCGACGAAGCAAGGAAGCACCGTCATCCCGAGCCCCTGCCGTACCGCGGCGATCTGCGTCTCACCATCCGTGGTCTTGAACGGAACTTCTGCGGCGGGAACTTCCCCCTCATGCGCCCAGCCCGAGATACCATCCTGGCTGATGATGATCCACCGGATGCGATCAGCCGCTGCTGTGCTCCACGCGGCAAGCAGCTCGCGAGACACGTAGACACCACCAAATACCTCCGGTCCCTTCAGGCCGTGAAGATTGAGCGGCAAGGTGCTGCGATCGTAGACGACGCGGATCGCGACGTCGGCCTCTCGGTTGGTCAGATTTGCTAGTTCACCGGAGGGCAGGATCTCAATCTCGACCTCAGGCTGGAGACGCGCGAATTCAGCGAAATCCGGCATGAGCAGGTGGGTCGCGAGGGTCGGCGCCAGCGTCACCCGCAACCGTCCTCGCACGCTCTGGTCGCGACCAAAGACACGCGTCTCCAGCCGGTTCGATGATGCTTCCATCTGCTCCGCAAATTCGAGAATTTCCGCCCCCGCATTGGTCAGACGATAGCCCGAGGGCAGCTTCTCGAACATCTGAGCTCCAAGGCGCTCCTCGAGCTGGGCGATGCGTCGCAGCACTGTGGAATGAGTCACATCAAGCCGCTCAGCCGCCGCCCGAACCGACCCTTCGCGCGCAACGGCTAAGAAATAGCGAACATCATCCCAATCCATCATTTACGCGGCCCACTCCGCACGAGCGTTCAGGAGGTTGCATTGATGCCAAGGGCTGATAATAGCATGGACTGGTTGAAATTCGCACCGCCCTATTCCGTTCCGAACCTTCGGTTCAAAGTCAGCGGCGGAATGCCGAGAAGCGCCATCGCTGTTGTCCACCCCAAGCGCGCCTTCGATGACATAGGTCCAATGTCGGTGGGGTTAGCTGTCGCACTGCGACATCGCGCCATGTCAGCTTTGTTGCGAAGACTGTCGCACCGCGACATCGATCACGATGACAGCTTTGTGATGAAAGCAGACATATGGCGTCAATTGTGAGACGACGGACCAAAACCTGCTGAGTTCGTTGCGGCGCTTCTCTTAATTTTCAAAGCGCACTTTGCTCCAGAAATCCGGCTGATGGGTGTCATCGACGCCGTGGCTGTTCAAGGCCATGGCGGGATGCGGGTCAACTTCCTTTCCTGCCACCATCAGCTTTTGGAAACGCCCCAAGAACATCTTCCATGTATCGCCGGGGGTGGGAGGCAGGGACCGGCCGGCCGCCAGTAGGGTTAGGCTTTCCCAAGGGACAGCGATCTCGACGCTCCACCCCCTGTCGATATCGCTATTGTCATTGAGCGTACCGTCGATCTTCACAGCGGTCCTAAGGCCTGGGAGGTCGAAACCCGTGAATGCCCAGCGTATACCGCGCGGATGTGTGCCGCTCCAGAATGTGGCTCCGGTTCGGTCATAGTTGCCGCCAAACGTGTAGGTTCTGGGATCGTGAACATCCAGTTGCGGCAAATCGAATTTGCCGCCTTTGCGATATGCATCGCGCCAGACGAAAAACACTTCATAGATCGTATTGGCAGCGTTGACCTCCAGCTCATAGTAGCAATCGCCGCCATCAATGAAGACCTCAAGATCGTTCTCAAGGAAAATTAAGCTATCGCGCTCGGTAAAGCGGGCTTCTACAAACGGTTCCTCGGCCCGGAAAGCGATATAGAGATGAGTGCTCGTCCATAGGATCGCCGTCCTGGTTTCATACATTCCTGGCGCGCCCGTCACCATATCGACAAAACGCCGACTCCAATTGGCGTTTTTCCAAACCGGCTTTTCGACGTTGCCATCAATTTCAATTGGCTCCGCGATGCGTCGTGCAGTGTAGTCCGTCACAGAATTCATCTCCTTGAACGCCAGTATGATGGAAATCGAACGGTACTATCGCACTTCGAATACCAGCCCCTTGGCCTGGAAGTCGCCGGTCATGGACGCATCCACGCCGTGGCCCATCCAATAAGCGCCGCTTTGCGTCTCTCCCGTCGTATTTGAGTCCGCATCAATGGGCTTCACCCGGTATTGCTTTTGTGGATCCAGTCCAACCACCTGAATGGCAGACTGGCGATCAAGCTTTGTGCTGGAATGCAGAAATGCAAATAAAACCGCTTGGCGTTTATCCGGTGAAACATAGAAGGTCGAAGCGCGCCCGGACGCGTCGTTTGGCCGGATTAGGCGGAAAAGCTCTCCCCGCTGTACCGTTTGGCGGATCCGCTTGTATGCAGCCACCATCCTGGTCGCACTAGCAAAGTCCTGTTCGCCCCATTTGTTGAGATTCGCGCCGATACCAAGCGAACCTTGCATGGCCGAAAGAAACCGGTAGTCGAGAGATGTAGCGCGATTGTTCACCCAATGCGGGGAATCGCTAACCCAGTCCATCATCACCCCCGGCGCATACGCATGAGTGAAGCCGTCCTGGATGCTCAACCGATCGAACGGGTCGGTATTGTCCGACGCCCAAACTTGATCAGTCAGGCCCATGATCCCCAGATCGACTCGGCCAGCTCCGCCGGCACAATCCTCAATCTCCAGGTTGGGATGGCGCCGGCGTAACTCGGCAATGATCTGGTAGAGATTTTGGATATAGGTCACATAGATTTCGGGCTGATTCTGCGGATCCACTTCCGGCCAACCGGGTTCAGACCAATTCCGATTATAGTCCCATTTTAGGAATTGGATGTCGTTCTTGGAGAGCAAGTCGTCCAGCGATTTCAGTATGTAATCGCGAACATCGCGGCGCGCCAGATTTAGCACTAACTGGTTACGGCCTTCCGATCGAGGCCGGGTCGGAAAGTTCATCACCCAATCGGGATGTGTCCGGTATAGATTACTGTCCGGATTGACCATTTCTGGCTCTACCCACAGTCCGAATTCCATGCCTAGGCCATGCACCTTGTCGATCAACGGTTTCAGCCCATTGGGGAATTTCGCGGGGTTGACGGCCCAGTCCCCCAGACCGGCATGATCATTGTTGCGGGCCCCGAACCAACCATCATCCATGACAAATCGCTCCACGCCGATGCGGGCGGCTTTCTCGGCCAGCGCAATCTGGCCTTTCTCATCGACAGCGAATTCGGTCGCTTCCCAGCTGTTATAAAGAATGGGCCTAAGCCGGGGCGTTGGGTGCTGAGGCAATATGGTCGCCATCTCAAAACGGTGCAGAAGGCGAGACGCACCGCCCATGCCCTGGCCGGAATAGCCGCCAAAAAAAACGGGTGTCTCCAGGAATGCGCCGGGCTTGAGCGTATAGGCGAAGTCAAAAGGGTTGAATCCACCGACCACGCGCACATCACCGAGCGGATTGCGATCTACACTGATCCGCCAGGAACCACTCCACGCCAGCGCGCCGAACCAGACCGGCCCACTCTCTTCTCCGGAAATACCGGCGCGGTCAATCGCGAACCAGGGATTGGCCTGCATCCCGGTAGAGCCGCGGCGGCTTTCGATGACCGTCGCGCCCTCGGTGATGTCGCGGTTCTGAAGAGACCATTCCGCGGCCCAGCGTCCCGTCAAGTAATGGAGGCGATAATCAGTTCCGGTGGGAAGCGACCAAGCCGCCGATGACGCTTGATCGATCCGCACGGTCGTTGATGTATCGTTTCGGATGATCGCCGATCGGCCGACGATCCCGGTCGATGGATCGATGTTGTAACGCAGCGTGACATGCAACGGCCGGCGAATATCGCTCATTTCAACCGTGACATTGTTGCCCTCCGCATGGCCGGAGCGGAAAAACAACACCACATCCCTTACACCGTTGGGATAGGCGAGCTTGAGCGCGGGCTCGGTGTACATGGGACCGCCCCAGCCAGGATATTCTTGGGGGGTGATCGAACTGGCCGGGTCCATGCCCGAATGGTCTCGGGGCGCTTCTGCTTTGAGTGTATCGGAAGCGGCGAGACGGGGCCCCCAGTAGACCGACTGCAACGCGCCGTTCGCGTTGACGCCAAACGCATAGGTGACCTGTCCGCCATCGAGCCGAAACATATGTGAAGTCGGATCGAAATGCGCCTCTGCGTGAGCGAGCGCGGGAAATGCGACTATGCCCGCCACACAAGAAAGGGAGCGAAGTAACTTGGAGATACTCATAGCGGGGCTCTATCTGAAGAAAGGTTTTGCATTTGCTGAAGCCCGGCAACCGAGGACACCGGTGTCATATCTTCCAAAGATCGACCTTTGGTTTCGGGCACCTTGACGATCACAAACACGCCGCCGGCCAGGCAAATGGCGCCATAGATGAGGAACGTTCCCGCCGTTCCTAACGCCGTGTTGAGGAAGGGGAATGTGTAAGTAAGTACAAAGGAGGCAATCCAAAGCACCGCCACGGATGCGGAAACCGCCGAAGCGCGCACCCGGTTGGGGAATATTTCCGAGATCAAAACCCAAGTGACCGGCGCCAGCGACATGGCATAACATCCGATGGCGCTGAGCGTCAGAGCAAGGATGCCTATTCCTCCGGCTCCTATATGGTAGGCATAGCTGGCGGCGGCATGGGACAGCCCGATGCCGAAGCAGCCGAAAATCATTAGGCCCCGCCGCCCTACCCGGTCGACCAGACCCATCGCGACCAAAGTGAAGATCAAATTGATCGCGCCAGTGATGACGATATTGAAAAGGATGTCGCTGACCCCGTAGCCGGCGTTGCGATAGACCTCTTCCGCGTAATTGAAGATGATGTTGATGCCGCTGAACTGCTGCAAGATCGCCAGCAGGAAGCCGACCAGCAAAAGCCCTCTTATTTGCGGCGAGAGCAATCCCCGCCATCCATCCTGCGGCGACGCAGTAAGGGATGCACCTATCGCATTCGTTTCCCTTTCACCATAGCCGGGCCCGCCAATGCGCGACAGAACGGCCTTGGCGTCTTCCTTGCGTCCGCGCGCCATCAACCAACGAGGGCTTTCGGGAATCAGTGGAACGCAAATCAGCAGGACGAAGGCGGGAACCGCAACTGCGCTAAACATCCAGCGCCAACCCAACTGACCATTCCACGACGCGGCAATGAGGGCTTCCGTCGCCTGTGGCGGTACGGGCTGCGCGATGCGCCAATTCGCAATTTGGGCCAATAGAATACCGATCACCAACGCCAATTGGTTGAGGCTCACCAGCCGTCCCCGCCAGCCAGCCGGACTGATTTCTGCGATGTAAGTCGGAGAGATGTTGGACGCCAGTCCGATCGCCACACCACCCAGGATGCGCCAGATGATGAAGGCCTCAAAACTATAAGACCAACCGGTCAGAATGGAGGAAATGGCGAACACCACCGCTGCGGTGGCGAGAGCAACCCGGCGCCCATACCGATCGCTGATGCGCCCCGCTACCAAAGAACCGAGAAAGCACCCCACCAAGGCGGAACTGTTTGCCCAAGCGACCGCCTGCGGACTGTGCAGGTGGAAATAGGCCTCATAGAAAGGTTTGGCCCCGCCGACCACCACCCAGTCATAGCCGAACAGGAAACCACCAAAAGCGGCAACAAAAGCGATAAGCCAAACATATGCCAACCGGATATCGGCTTCGGACGATTCACTAGGTTGGGCGATGGAAATGCTATGCATGGATCAAGTCCCCGGAAATATTGCACCACTCCAGCTCAGACGATGTGCTCAGACTCTCCTGACATTCTTCAATCTCACGGCATGGCGGCCGGCTCGATGCGGCAGGCGACCGGCTGAGGAAGACCAGGTACATCAACCTCGAATGCGAACAGCCCGCCCGCTAACGGCTGCGAAACAATATCTTGCGGTTCAAGACCATGCCTTGCTGTGGTCACATAGGCCGTCTTCAGCCCGGCTCCGCCAAAAGCCAACTTCGTGACATTGGCGCAAGGCATCTTCACCTCCCCAATCAATTTACCATCAGGCGAAAAACGCCGAACGGACCACCCACCATAGAAGGCCACCCATAAACAACCTTCCGCATCAACGGTGGTGCCGTCGGGAAACCCGTCCTTGGGGCTGAATTGAATGAAAGGCTCCTTGTTTTCCAGATTTCCATCCTCGCTCGCGGTAAAGCGATAAAGGACATGATCCAGCGTATCCGTGGCATAGAAAATTCGGCCATCAGGACTGAACGCCGGCCCGTTTGAGATGCAATAACCGGCATCAACTAGGACCGGGGCCGGCTCCACGCTCCAGCGATAAAAAGCGCCACTCTTTTTTCGACCATCTTCATCCATGCTGCCGAACCACAGCCGCCCCGCCTGATCTATGCAGGCGTCGTTGAGACGATTTTGCGGGCAGTCGCCCTCCACGCGGGCAATGATCTCGAATTCGCCTGCGTGAGGATGAAACCGCGCCACCGCTCCGGGCAAGCCAATCAGAAGGCTTCCCTGTGCCTCAGGAAGAACAAAGCTCGCTTTGGCGGGAGCCTTCCAGCTCTGACCGCGTCCTCCATTGGATTCGAATCGATGAATTTGCTCTCCGAAGATATCGACGAACCACAGGGCCTTTTCCGACGCGGACCAGAACGGTCCCTCCCCCAGATTCGTCTTGACTGGCCAGACGCATTCAACGGAGGCCATGGAATGCCTCCACAAAGTCTCGCGCTTTTTTCGACACGATGCTCGCATCGATTCCCGGACGGTATATCGCCGATCCGATCCCGAAACCGGCCGCGCCCGCCTTTTTGTATTCCCCTATTTTCTCAATCGTGACCCCACCCACTGGTATCAAGGGCACGTTCCTGGGGAGGACTTCCCTCAGCGCACGAAGCGCGCCCGGCGAAACCACATCTGTGGGAAAAGCTTTCAATGCATCGGCGCCAGCCTCAAGCCCCGCAAATGCTTCGCTAGGCGTGGCAAAACCAGGAATCGACAACAGACCAGCCGCTTTGGCTGCGGCGATGACGGCGGGGTTAATATTGGGCGACACCACAAGTTCCGCTCCGCAAGCGGCGACAACGGCAACCTCCTGAACAGACAATACAGTGCCGGCGCCCACCATCAGTTTATGGCCATGCGCACGTCTCAGGAGGGCGATGCTGTCCGGGGCATTGGGCGAATTGAGGGGCACTTCGGCGCAAAGAATCCCCGCGCTGACCAAGGCTTCTCCGATCTCCACCGCTTCGTCGGGACGCAGGCCGCGCAAAATGGCAATAAGCGGTCGCGTGCCTAATATATGCTCCCAGCGAGATCGGCTCACGTCACAGTACCTCGTGCTTGCCATGTTCGCCATAGGCCCCTCGCCGTCACAGCGCCGACATCAGCTATGCTCACGTCCATCATTCCCAAACGGGACAAGGCGAGATTGTAGAGGTCCGCAAGTTGCGGCCATGCGATGATCGTTATCAGCTTCGCGGGGAACCGCCGTACGGCGCCGTGTATCTCACTGCCGATCAGAAGGCCGGAAAGATAAGAGACAAGCCCTGCAGTCTCATCGGGCTGGAACAGGCCTCGCGTACGGACATTGAACAGGCCATGCAGTAAATCCGGATCTGCCGCCGCATCCTCAACGCCTTGCAGATAAGCTTTTTTATCCCGGACATCTTGTGACCTATCCGGCATGAGCCAACCCAGGATCGAATGGTCTCTCAGGAGTGAGAAAATCTCGCCTGTCATATAGGTCCGAAACTCTTTGATCTCACCATTCTCCAGGACGGCCCATTTGCTGTGCGTGCCGGGAGCAATTACCAGACGGAGGCCGGCCATATCCTCCAGCCCCAGGATTTGGACCTCCTCACCCCGCATGACATCGCGTTGATGCTGATCATCCATCGTCGAACCGCCGCCGACGATATAAGCCGCACCGCCCCGGCCGGGGACCGAAATGATGGTGCGGGAAAGCGCGTCGACACCGAACGGGCATTCGCAATAAGCGGCTTCCGCCCAGCCATTGCGGCTGCCGATCATCCCGGACATCAACACGGGAATGTCGCGAGGGGTGTCCTTTCGCCAGTCCCCGATAAGCGAACCCAGCGCTGCGTCAAAGTTCCTGTCTCTTATCGCTGCCAGGCCAAGCTCCCCGCTCCGGCTTTCCAGCAAATTTCCGCGAATATCGATCCTAAAAGCACGATTGTTGGATGTCCCCCAATCAATTCCGATCAACGCTGTTTGCGCAAGCGTCATTGTCTGATCTCAACCTTATAGCGCGCTCAGACGTCCGCCATCGGCGGTAACGATTGAGCCTGTCATGAATGCAGCATCCGCAGAGGCCAGAAACGCCACCACGGCCGCAATGCTTTCAGGCTGCCCCAGCATGCTTTCCGGCACTTTCTCCTCTCCGCTCGCAATAGTGGGACTGGTCCAAAACATCTGCGTATCGATGGCGCCCGGTGCGACGGCATTGGCACGGATCCCCAGCGCCTTTCCCTCAATGGCAGTACTACGTGTCAGAGACGCTAATGCGGCTTTGGCCGCCGCATAGGGAGCCACGCGCGCGGTCGTCTGGAATGCATGAATGCTAGAGATATTCACAATCGCGCCTCCCGGTTGCATGACCCGGAGCGCAGCTTGGGTGAAATAGACAGCGCCCATGAAGTTCACGTCCATCAGTTGACGCCATTCGTCGCCGCTGAATTCTGTGATTGATTTGAAGGCCATATTTCCGGCGACATTGATCATCACGTCGACCCGGCCAAAGCGCGCCATCGCGGCTTCGACCACTGCTGCAACTTCTTCTTCCCGCGACACGTCGCAGTTTTGCTCAAGAGCATCGGAAGCGCCGTCCACCTTGCAGGCCTCCGCGACCGCATTCCGTTTTCCAGCGGCGGCAGGCAAATCCACCAGGACAAGCGCCGCACCTTCCTTGGCAAAGCGTCGCGCCGTAGCGGCTCCGATTCCTCCGGCCGCGCCCGTCACAATGACAACCCTGTTTTGAAAGCGTCCTTTGCTGATTTCAACATCTACCATTCGCGGAGGCTCCCATCGCGCGCGCGCCACACTGGGTTGCGCCAGCGATGCGGAGCTGTCGCGGCATGCCGCACGCGCGCTTCGTCTACGATAATTCCTAGTCCCGGCGCTTCGAGCGTCTTGATCATGCCCTCTTCAAGATCGAAAGGTGTTGAATCCTGAAGATAAGTCAGAAGGTCATGCTCCTTGGTGTTGTAATGGATGCCAAGCGACATTTCCTGTATCGCAAAGTTGGGTGTGGCCAGCGCAACCTGCACACAGGCGGCAAGAGCGATTGGCCCCAAGGGACAGTGCGGTGCGATCGCGACGTCATAGGTTTCGGCGAAAGCGGCGATCCGTCGGCACTCGGAGATGCCGCCCGCATGTGCCAGGTCGGGCTGGGCAATATCAATGATGGCGCCCTCCAGAAACGGCTTGAAATCCCAGCGACTATACAAGCGCTCGCCCAACGCAATCGGAATCGAGGTTTGGGATGCCAATTGCCGGATCGCTTCCGGCTGCTCTGACAAAAGTGGTTCTTCGATAAATAGCGGCCGCAACGGTTCCAGAAGCGCGGCCAGCTGACGGGCCATAGGTTTGTGGATTCTGCCATGAAAGTCGATGGCGACATCGAGACCCGTCGCTTGGACGCGGCTCACCCGCTCCACCGCCCCATCCAACAATCGTGGACTATCGAGGCGCCCCATCTCTGCAGTTGCGTTCATCTTTACAGCGCGAAAGCCCTGCGCGCGCCGTTGGTGCGCCTGCTCGACTACTTCGCTAGGCGAGTCGCCGCCGATCCAAGCATAGGCCTGGACCTTGTCGCGCACTTTTCCTCCTAGAAGCTGCCAGATTGGTACACCGAGTGACTTGCCCTTGATGTCCCACAGCGCCTGATCCAGCCCTGAAAGGGCCGACATGAGTACCGGGCCACCCCGATAGAAGCCAAGTCGGTAGGAAAGCTGCCAGATATCTTCGATTTTCGCAGCGTCCGCCCCCAGGAACCGATCGCGGAGAGATTCGAAAGCGCCTTCAACAGCTTCGGCGTGCCCTTCCAGGCTCGCTTCGCCCCATCCGACGATTCCGTCACCGGTCTCGACGCGCACAAAAAGCCACCGCGGCGGCACGCAGAAAATCTCAATCTTTCGAATAGCGTTCATGCGCGTTTCGCCTCTCGCCGCGATTGATGGCGTGCGCTCTTGACCGCTCTCGAGATGGAAAGGCCCGTACCGGCCAGTAACTGGCTCATCGCTTGACGCGCCGCCGCAGCATCGCGCCGGCGAATTGCGTTAAGGACTGCTTCATGCTCCCGCAGAGAATCGAAGGGATTGGCCGAAGTTTCAGCGGAATGGAACAGCAAAGTACTAAGCGCGGCATGAATCAACGAGCCCAGCGGCTGCATGAAGGGGTTCCCCGTCGCTTCGAGAATCGCTTCATGAAATGCCAGGTCTGCGCTGGTCCATTCCGCTATATCCGGAGCCGACTTCATAGCTGCAAAAGCGTTGTCGAGCCCGCGGAGCTGGCGCTCATTGCGCTGGCTAGCGGCCATTGCAGCAGCTTCGGGCTCGATGATCGCACGCAATTTCTGAAAATTCTGGGCAAATTCGGAATAATCGAAAACACGGCAATACAGATCCAGAATTACCGGATCGAGAAGATTCCAATATCGCGATGGCCTGACTTGCGTTCCGCTTTTTGGCCTTGAAACGATAAGGCCCTTACCCGCTAGGGTTTTGATCGCTTCCCGCAGCACCGTGCGGCTAATGCGAAGCTCTGCCATCAGTTCGGGTTCAATCGGAAGTGCCTGCGACGGTGCATACGTCCCGTTCAGTATGCGCAAACCAATTTCCTCGACCACGGACCAAAGAAGACTGCGCCCGTTCATTTCAGAACTGACCCCGGAAACCTGATGAGGAGAAAGCTTATGCCCGTGCTTCGTTGACATGTTTTTACATCCTATCATACGATGATAGCACAAGTGGCCGGGCGGGGAAGCTCCATGAGGCTCACGATTGTAGACGGGTTGATCATCGGGCTTTACGTGCTCGCGGTGATAGCAATCGGTGTTGTGCTCCGGCGACGCACCAAGACCAGCGAAGATTTCTTCTTATCCGGTCGCTCCATTCCAGCTTGGGTGGCGGGTCTTGCCTTTATGTCAGCCAATATGGGCGCGCAAGAGGTAGTCGGCATGGCCGCATCGGGCGCGAAATATGGTCTGGCGACCAGCCATTTCTACTGGGTCGGCGCGATTCCCGCGATGGTATTCCTGGGCCTCTTTATGATGCCACTTTATTACGGCTCGCAGGCCCGCTCTGTTCCTGAATATCTCAAGCTTCGCTTCGACGAAAAGACGCGCGCACTGAACGCGGCGACCTTTGCCTTCATGACCATCATATCGTCGGGCATATCCATGTATGCCATGGGCCTTTTGCTCAACCTACTTCTGGGATGGCCATTTGAACTCAGTATCTGGCTCTGGGCTGGCGTCGTCCTAGTTTATGTTTTCATGGGAGGCCTGACTTCAAGCATCTACAATGAGGTACTGCAATTCTTCCTGATCGTCTTCGGCTTTGCGCCCGTCGTAATCTTGGGATTGGTTGACATCGGTGGCTGGGCAGGTCTTGTGGCGAACCTCGCCGAAGTGTCACAGCAGCGCGGGTACGCGGCAGATGCCTTCACCACCGTCTGGCGCCATTCCGGCAGTGCCGCGAGCAACCCTCTGGGCGTGGGCTGGTTTAGTATCACCATGGGTTTGGGCTTTGTCCTGTCCTTTGGCTATTGGTGCACGGATTTTCTCCTGGTGCAGCGGGCGATGGCCGCTCATTCGCTTTCGGCAGCACGTCAGGCACCAATCATTGCAGCCATTCCAAAACTGTTATTCCCTGCCCTTGTCATTCTTCCGGGCATGATTGCAATCGGCTTGACCCACCGCACTGGTGGCCTCTCATTCCCCCTTAAGCCGGACGGATCACTCAATTACGATCTCGCCATGCCCATGATGCTGGCGCGCTATCTCCCGACCGGCCTTCTTGGTCTGGGGATCACGGCTCTGATGGCCAGCTTCATGTCCGGCATGGCGGGAAATGTAACCGCCTTCAATGCGGTGTGGACCTATGATCTCTATCAGGCCCATATCAAGCCCAATGCAACGGACGGGCATTATCTGCAAGTCGGCCGGATCGCTACGGTCGTCGGCGTGCTGTTGTCCATTGCGGCCGCCTATATCGCCGCCAAATTCAACAATATCATGGACTTGTTGCAGCTGGTTTTTGCTTTCGTCAACGCGCCGCTTTTTGCGACCTTTCTGCTCGGCATGTTTTGGAAGCGTGCGACGGGTCACGGCGCTTTCGCTGGGCTATTGAGCGGCACAATAGCAGCGGCGCTTCATCATGGGCTGACGATCGCGCAACACGCGGTTCCCGGAGTTAAGGGCGGTTGGCTCCTTATTATTCACACCTACCCCAGCGAAATGGCCCAGGATTTTTCCACCGCCATCGTGGCCTGGACTACCTGTTTTGTTATGACTGTGTTGGTCAGCCTGGCAACAACCCCGCGCCCCAAGGAACAACTGCGAGGGCTGGTTTATTCCCTCACGAAACGGGAGCATGAAGGGGTGGCAACCTGGTATCTCAATCCCACTCTTCTCGCTCCGCTAGTGCTGGGATGCGCTCTCGTTCTCAACCTCCTCTTCTGGTGACGCATGGGACTTGATCTCCGCATTCCAATTGGCGTTCTGTTCACTGCACTAGCCCTGGTCCTGATCGTCTATGGCTTGGTCAGCGATCCTGCGATCTATGCCCGCTCGCTGGGCTTTAACGTCAATCTCGGTTGGGGATGTATTCTGTTGGTGTTCGGCGTTGCCATGCTCGCAGCAAGCTGGCGCAAGCCGGAAAAGTAGGAGCCTCTCATGCGAGTTTGCCGAGTGCTCGTGGCCATCATTTCCTTCTTGGCTTCA
The DNA here is from genome assembly GCA_040389405.1 of Pseudomonadota bacterium. Lineage (GTDB taxonomy): Bacteria > Pseudomonadota > Alphaproteobacteria > Micropepsales > Micropepsaceae > Rhizomicrobium. Next base: position 46,057 of record JAZJZY010000007.1, read on the forward strand.
GTTTTGACCGCCACATCTTGTATTGCCGCGGAAGCTCGTCAAGAGACCTTCGGTACAATGCCGGACGGCCGCACCGTCACGGCCATAACATTACTCAATGGCAACAAACTTCAAGCACGGGTGATTTCTCTGGGCGCCACGCTCCAGTCGCTTCAAATACCCGACCAGTCTGGCAAGTTTGACGACATCGCTCTCGGCTATTCCGACCTCAAGGGGTATCTAACGAACACGAGCTATTTTGGCGCCACTGTCGGCCGCTTTGCCAATCGGATCGCTAAAGGCCGCTTTGCGCTTGACGGAACGACCTATCAGCTTCCTATCAACAACGGCGCAAACAGTCTCCATGGCGGAACAGTTGGGTTTGGCCAGGTTTTGTGGACCGTCACGGAGGTGAAATCGGGGCCGGAGGCCTCTGTCACATTACGTTATGTGAGCCCGGACGGGGATCAGGGCTATCCGGGCCAACTGACGGCCACAGCAACTTACTCTCTCAACGAACGAAATGAGTTGTCGGTAGAATATCGAGCAACCACGGACAAGCCCACCATCGTCAACATCTCAAATCACACCTACTGGAATTTGTCGGGCGAGGCTTCTGGCAAAAGCATCCTGGATCAGCGGCTGACCATTCCGGCAGACACCTATACCCCAGTGGACGATACTCAGATACCGACGGGAGAATTCCGATCTGTTGTTGGCACGCCATTTGATTTTCGCAAGCCCAAGAAAATTGGCCGCGACATTCGCGACGGGCGCGATAATCAATTGTCCATTGGGCGAGGCTATGACCACAATTGGGTGATCAGCAGGAAACCGGCGACGCAGCCGCGTCTCGTCGCGCGACTAGAAGACCCTCTTTCGGGTCGGATTATGGAAGTCTCGACCGCCCAGCCGGGACTTCAATTTTATTCCGGCAATTTTCTGGATGGATCGGTTGTGGGCAAGCACGATCGTATCTACCGGCAGGACGATGGCCTGGCACTCGAGCCGCAACTGTTCCCCGATACACCAAACCGAGCGGAGTTTGGCACCGCCCGACTCGATCCGGGGCGCACTTACGAAAATCTCATCACATATCACTTCATGACATCGACCAGTGCGAAGCCGGAGGCATCGCCATGAGCTGTGGGAAATGAATTGCGCACATGAATAGGCACGAATGCGGCATACGCACGAGATCGACCTAATGTCCGCGTTGACGGCATAGAAGTCTTCAAACTGTCCCGCCTGCTGTAGGGCGAGTCATCGCCAACTCCGGTGGCCTCCCTCTGCGTAGGAGTACAATATTGTACAGTCGAGAGCCTTTCCAGAACGCACTGGCGCCCTCATGATTCGCCCATGGCAAATCACCTGACTCGTGCCGCCACGTTATTGACTGCAGGCCTGGCTTGTACCGGCTGCATCGCGGTTTGGCAGAGCGATCACAAGATCGTGGCGAGCACAGGCTTGGCCGTCACCATTGATTATGACCCACTGCTGTTGGCCTCAGACGACGTTGCCAGCACCGCCCAGTCGGAATGCCGAAAATTCGGGCGGGCCGCAGTGCTCGACCACGTGCGCAACGGCAGGACTTGGACCAAAATTGCCGAGTTCCGGTGCGAGAACGGTCCAGTTGTGCTGAAAGGGTCGATCGCCAGCCTGCCCTCAGCGCCGCTCGCCGCAGGCACCACATATCGGAGTCTGCCATCACCGTTTCCGGCCGCCACACCACCGGCTGCCACACCGCAAGTCGCCCGCCTTCCCGCCGTGCCCCCTGCCACGACGCCGCGTGTTGCTGCGGCTTCGGCCGAACCGCCGAAAGCTGGAAATGTATCAATTATCGACGCGATTGGACCGAATTGGGGTGTCACGCGCCGGCAGATCGCCAAGGCACCGGTTGCTCAGACGAAGGTCGCTAGCGCCCGTACCGCTGGTCACCCGACGCAGACGCCCCAAGCCCACGCAAAGCCAGTTCGCAGCGTGAAAGCTCCGAACCTGCCTGTCGCTAACTTGAAGGGTTCGCTCGTCGGGTAGTCAGCCTGAGAAAATCAGTGATGTCCGCTTTCAGCTAAAAGCAGACATAGGAACCGTAGCAGTGAGCGTACAGTCCCGCGATAGGTTCAAGCGCTCGGTTGAGTGTTCTTTACAGACATTTCGGGCCACAGGATGGGCACGTTTCGCGCGACATTGGTAACGGTATCGATCTCGGCGGAGCCATGGAGAACGGCTTCAACATGGCGGGGTGGGAGAAATGCAAGATTTAGAAGCACGCGGATCTGCCGCTCGCTTCGGCCGTCTTGTGTAGCGATCTGCGATACCGTTTCCCCTTCGACCAATTTCTTCAACCAAATTCGGGCCATTCCGATTGCCGCTAGGAGTGTATCTCGAGCCTTTGCGTCACTGCTCGGCGATAAAGAGGGAGCATGGACGATGCCCTTCTCCATCCGAGTTACTTTGGAATGCCAGGGCAGCATTACTATTTGCGACCCAGTGGCCGCGTCGGGCGTATCTGATTGACCAAGAAGGGCAATCTTCAATCCAGCCTTAAAAAGGGTGATCCGACCAATCAAGCCCTTTAAACTGTCTTCCAGTGGCCTCGATACCTTCATCGCTTGATGCAGAAATGCTGCCACAGTTTCTTCCAAGTCAGGAGCCGACGCCCTAGTTAGCTCCCCTACCTCAGTCGCCCCGCGGTTCTGTAGTAGGCCCTGGGATACGTAGTAGCGATACCGGACGCCCTTCTTGACCGTGTGGCTTGGCGACATCCTATTGCCCGCGCTATCGAACAAAACGCCGGTCAGGAGATAAGGAGAAGACCGAAGCTTGAGTTTCCGGTCGACCGTGTTTTTCTTGATCTTAAGTTGAACCGCTCCGAAAACCTCTTGATCGATTATCGGATCATGGTTGCCTATGTGGATCTGCTCGCGATGCAATATCTTTCCGATATAGATCGGGTTCTTCAGGAGATAGGTAAGAGCTCCTTTTCCGAACCAAACTCCTCCAACCGTCTTACCGGAGGCCCATACCCGCCGCTTGGTCTTGATGCCCCGGTGGCGAAGATCTTGGAGAAGCAGCCCCACAGAGCCCAGCTCAAGATATCGCAGAAATATAAGCCGAACGGTCTCAGCTTCCTCGGGAAGAATGAGCAGCTTTTTCTCCCGGTTGTCATAGCCTAAGGGAGCATTGCCTCCCATCCACAATCCTTTGGCTTTGGACGCTGCGATCTTGTCCCGAACCCGCTCTCCGATCACTTCTCGTTCAAATTGAGCGAATGAGAGCAGGACATTCAACGTTAGTCGTCCCATGCTGCTGGTAGTGTTGAAAGCCTGTGTGATGGAGACGAATGACACGACATGAGCATCGAATAACTCCACTAACTTGGCGAAATCCGTTAGCGATCGAGTGAGGCGATCTACCTTGTAGACCACCACGGTATCGACCTTCCCTGCTCGAATATCAGATAACAACCGCTGTAGATCCGGTCGATTCAGGGAGCCACCCGAAATTCCACCATCGTCGTAGTGATCGGGAATCAGAACCCAGCCTTCATGTATCTGGCTCTTAATATAAGCCTCACAAGCCTCCCGCTGAGCATCCAAGGAATTGAATTCGAGGTCGAGGTTATGTTCGGTTGATTTTCGGGTGTAGACGGCGCAGCGGACAAGCTTTCTCGCCGTCACGCAGAGACCTGCTGATCCGCCTTCTTCAGTAACTTGGATTGGCGCAACCCGAAAAACCGAGGACCATTCCAGTTGACGCCGGTAATTTCTTTCGCGATTTTCGACAAATTCGAATAGGTTCGCTCTCGCCAGACGAATCCCTCAGCCACCACCATCACTGAATGACGACTGCCCTGATACTCCCGAACTAGGATCGCACCCGGACGAATACATCGGCTGGCGTTTCCGACTTCGGCTTTATCGCCGCCACCTTTAACATACCGGTTCAAGGCCTTTTCAGTTGCGGTGCCATATCCGCCGAAACTACGCTCCTGAGTTTTCCAGACAAGCATTTTGAACAAAAGGTCTCGGGATAACCCCTTTCCCTCCTGCTTGAATGCCACTCGCCACTCAGTGCGCAGGTTTCCTAGCTCAAGAGATTTCAGACGTTCGATTTCACACTCTATTGCTTCCCTGTTAGCCGTCCTGGGTAATCGGGGCATACCAAACGATACCGAAATAGCCTTGTTTCAGGACCGGACTGACGCTCCGTTTCAATAGGAAGTCCAGTCGAAATACTCGGCCAAAACAGTCATCTTATGTTTTAGCGCTTTTTGTTGTTACGGAATACAATTATTGTTGTATTTCTTGCGGGGCAATTTAGAGTGCCAGTTAGCGGCAAAAATGAGGTTCATATGAGGAATATTAAAATAAGCATCAGCATCAAACTCAGCCTTGCAGCATGTCTATTTGGATTGGCCGCCATTTTGGGCGCGATCAAATGAATTCGCGCTGGGATGTCGTTCCGAAACGTAAATGGTTGAGTGTGGGAGATTATAACCACACCCGATCAAGAACCTCTGCCGCACGTGCCACTTTTTCGTGTGGCAAAAACCTTGCGTAATGCCGCACGACAGATTCAACAGTGTCTTGCAAAGCGAAACTCGCCAGTTCGTACGACCCAGTCTGCTTAAGAATGTGCGTCGCGATTATGTCTCTGACGGAATGCGGTCCATGCGGCAACAATCCAGGAATGGCTCCAGTTCCGGTGTAAGGATTGTAAATGCCATACTTTTGGATAATGGCTTTCCAGATCGCGTAAAAGCCGAATATGTCATACGACGCGGTTCGCGGAGAGGACAACGCGCTCCTGACAAAGAATGTAGCCGGGTCTCGCATGCCCGCAAGCAGATATCGGCGATGCCGGTCAAGATAGCGCTCAATTCGAGCGTACAATCCATCGTAGTCGCGGAGAATGAGGCGGTACGGCTTTCCCCGAAAGAATGATGAGCCAGCGTTCTTAAATGCCACAGCGGGAATGAAGACCTCCCAGCTACCTTCGCGCTCATTCCATCGCAATTCGCCACGCTTCAAATTCTCCAGCGCGCTTACGCTCGTCGGTTTATGACCTCGATGACAGATTAGAAGCTCCCGAAGATTTCTCTGTCTTACTCCCAGCTGCATCGCAAACCGGACCAGAAGGTACGATCGCGCGCTTAAAGCGGCGTTTAACGGGTCTTGTTCGTCATCAGGGGCATGCCGCAGTATTTCATCCGCGATCTTCTTATAATAGGCGAGAGGGGCATCTGCCTCCAGAACCGGCAGAATTGCCTCGAATGGATCACGATGAATCCGCGATGATTTTCGCAACTCGGCCGTTCGATCGGCAATATAGATCACCGACCTATCGCAAAATGTGTTCCAGTTCCGGTTAGCACGAGCGATATCTCTAGAGGAGAGCACCTTGGGTATGGGACGCACCCTCTTTGCAAGCTCCGGGTGTTGACGCAGCCATCCCGACGAACTCCGGAGTATTGCTTTGGCGCTGTAAAGAAACATTTTCTCCGAGGTAGTGAAGAACCCTCTGCGCCGCTGACGCCAAGAGAGAAACCAATCAAATATTGGTGGGTGCGCAAGAAGAGCAAAAGTCAGGTTCTTAAGAGGAATGCCCAATCCTGCTGCAGATGATTGAGGGGCAGCTGCTAACGCGCCAAAAAATATGCCGAAATGCCGAATTGCCATTCGAGCCGTATCAAGTTCCCAGCGGTAGTGGCGACGGAATTTTGCAGGTGGCAACAGTGACGTCCGGAAGTGAATGAAATTCTCCATTTCCGCCGCCAGTCTTGCAGGCGCGACAGTGGTGCCATATGTCCCCGGTTTACCGATGAAGGCAGCTTTCTCAATAACGCTCCCCTCCCCCGCCCTACGTCGGACGAGATGACTCAACGAGGGAAAAAGTATGGAGAATCCTTGTTGAGTTATTTTGCTGTGATATCGACCATACTCAGTCGTCGCACCGATCACATTCTTGAAAATCCAACTGACTATTTCCTGCTGTTCTTCGGTACCACGAGTTTCGAAGTCGGTCGGCAGATGCCAACAAAAAATACTACGCATCGATGGATTTACGTGTTTGAGCGCTTGCTTTGCCGCGCTTTCAGGTCTCGCGATTAAATCCGACAAATAACCCGGCGACAAATTATAGTGAAGCTCAATTCTCTGGATAATCTCGAAATTACCTCGCTCTCGCGGAAGGGTTCGGCCCGTCTTCCAGTTTGTAATTGTGCCTGTTTTTTCTGGTTCACCTTTTCTAGCAATTGTTCTGGCCAAAGAGGGACTCGAATCTTTGTGCAGTCGCATTTGAAGGTTTAGCGCAGCCTGAAACGCATTCACATCTGAGTTCGAATTTCGCTTATAAGTGGGATGATTTGCAGCCAGTTTTTGAGCAAAATACCCCTTCGGTAAATCGTAATGCACTTCGATCTTTTCCAGGAGTGCCAGACTTTGCTGGTGGCGCGGTATATTTCGGCCAGCCCGCCAGTCCTTAAGTGCGCCAAATTGTTTTTTGGTGGATGCATCTGAAATTGCTCGAAATAGAGCGGCGCAAGTATCGCCATGATCGTTCATAAGTTTGGCGAGTGCTTCATGAAATTGAGCGGCGGAAGAGTTCTCTTTCGCGGTGGCTACACCTTTCGCCTTTTCTCGGCGACGGGACCTCTGGGGATATGCAGAGACGCGATACTGTTTGTTTTCAGCCTTCGAAGATTGGTCGCGCATGGCCACAAACCTGGGGTGATGTGACGTGCAAATTTGTACAAAAGAACTGCACCTGTGCAAGTGCAGCCCTTGGTCGTCCGAGAAAACCAAGTTACTGTTATCGAAACGATACGAGGAAATGCATGCAGGATGTCGAGCCCGGCTGGGACAAGGTGTTGCGTATTGTCTGGCTGTTGACCTGGCGCGGCCTGGTGGGCGGGATGCTGATTGGTTTTCTACTAGGCCTGGTGATCAATATCGGCCTGGGTCTGGGCCTGGGCGTCGTGCTGAGCACCAACGTTAATGCGGCAATGGGTCTTCTGGTGATGCTGATCTGGTGGCCCTTCGTGGTCCGTATGGCGCTGAAGAAGCGTTACAGCGATTTCCGCATCGTGCTGATCCCGCACGGGTCTCAGGCCTGACGTCTATGTGCTTTTCAGCTTCCGTCAGCTTCGGTGCCGCCGCGATCCTGGGCCTGACTGGCGTCGCAGCGCTGACGAAAGTGCGCAGCCTGAGCGAACTCCCGCTCGCTAGCGTACCGCTGCTTTTTGCGGCCCAGCAGGCGATTGAAGGATTTCTGTGGCGGGCCGTGCCCGACGGCCGCGACCATACGGTCGCGCTGGCCACGTTCTTCACCACCATCGGTCTGATCGTCTGGCCGCTTCTGATCCCCGTCGCCATCGCCCTGGTCGAGCGTGAGGCGCCTCGCCGGCTGGCCGTGCTGCTGCTTGTGCCCGCCGGCATCGGCGTAGCTGTCAATTACGCCGCGATCCTCCTGGCCCGGCCATACCGTGCCTGGCCCGTCGGCCACACCCTCACCTATGTCAACAACCACCCGATCTCGCCGGTGATGCTGGGCATCTACATCCTCTGCACCTGCACCCCGCCGCTATTATCCGCCAGCCGCACTCTGATGCTGTTCGGTATCATCGCGATCGCGGGGCTGGCGATCTCGCTCCTGGCTTTCTACGAAAGCTTTATCTCGGTTTGGTGCTTCTTCGCTGCCCTGGCCAGCCTCACTATCTGGAAATTCTTCTGGGAGCGCCGGATTTTGGAGCACGCCCGCTAACCGCCAGAACGCGACCCGGTGGTCAGCCTCAAGAATCGAACCCGCCGCCGCTCTGGCGCCCGCCCGCCCGGGGTGAAACAATGCGCCCCACGGCATCGCCCGCCGCACGCTCTCATGGGGTCCCGCAAATGAGCGACAAGCCCGACGCACCCGATGTGGTCATCCATCCACCCATCGCGCTCGCCATCGCGCTGGTCCTGGCCTTCGCGCTGAATTGGTTCCGGCCCCTGCCTTTCGTGCCGCCCGCCATTCCCCACATCCAGCTCGGCGTACTTCTGGCGATCGCCGCGCTGCTGATCGTCCGCTGGGCGGCGGTAACCTTCCGCAAGGCCCACACCAATATTCTGACCAGCCAGGCCGCGACCACCATCGTCGCCACCGGACCCTTCGCCCACAGCCGCAATCCCATCTATGTCGCTGCGCTGATCGGGATGGCCGGCGCTGCCATCGCCTTCAACAGCCTCTGGTTCCTGGCTGCCCTCGTGGTGATCTATTTCGTCTTGCGCTACGGCGTCATCGCCCGCGAGGAGATCTATCTGGAGCGCAAATTCGGCACTCCGTACCTGGACTACAAATCCAAAGTCCGCCGCTGGCTCTGACGCGCGCCCCCTGACCGCGGCATCATTTTCAGACTCAGTTAACTTCGCATGACGGCGTCGCGCCGCTTTTATCGTGACCCTCGCGTGACGCGGCCCGTCATTTCGCACGTGCAATATCGCTGCGCACCGCACCGGACTTGCCGATTGTTCCTTAATTAATATCCGTACACGGAGCGACGGCCGAAACTGTTGCCCGAAAAACGCGCCGCCTAAGTTCCGCCACAATTTTCAAAGTTCCGCCACATTTCGGATGACAACGCAGATTCAAGGGCATAGCGTTGAGTCGCTGTCGATTTGAAGGGGTTCTGTATGCGGAATCAGCGCCGGAAGATCCGGCTCGCGGACACTGCGGCGACTGTCTTTGCCTCTCTCTTTTTAGGGGTCAACCTGATGGTGCGCGACGCTCAACCTGCCGCAGCCTCGGTTACTTCATCCGCTGCTTCGCAAGGTGACCCTGCACTCATCATCACCATGCTCTTCATGGCGCTGGGCATGTGTGTGGTGGCCTATGGCCTCTACCACGAGCGCCATACGGTCAAACAGATCGCGCGGCTTCGCATGGTCCAGTTGCGCCATCGCACGAAACTGCATCTGCGCGCTACGCGCCGCAGCCTGTCCCCTGAGGGCATCCGCCGCGCCGTTCGCACCCAACGAGCCTAGTCACGAGCAGTACAAGAGCTACCGGTCGGATCGGAACTCTGCTCTAATCCTGGCATGACAAAAAACGAAATCACTGCTTGGGCGCTTGCGAATGGCTGGCAAATGATTGATGGCGCCCCCAGCCTGACCAAACCAACCCCGCCCCACCCTGCAATCGTTCGCTTGGTACTAAAGGCGACGGTGGCCAACCTGGAAATAAAGAAGCCGGCCGGCAAATGGGACAAGGTTGCCAGCCAGAGCTATTCAAAAATCACTGCTGAACCGGACACCGGCAGGCCGGAGGGCTTGGATCTCGGGAAGATTTCAGGTCTTACGTTGCTTATGCAAGCTAACAAAGATCGCATGGTTTTCGGCAAACTCACCGGCAAGGGTTAGGCGAACCATAAGTCACGCGTCGGCAGAACTCTGTACGGTCCTAATGGCGGCCCATGCGCGACCCCAGAACCAGTACGCTTCATAATCCTGCTGCTCGAGCATTTTTGCTGCCCATTTAACGGCTTCCGAGCGTGCATGAATGCCATGCTCCAGTATCATCTGGCGGGCAAATCGCTCGATATCAAACTCTTCCAATTGGAGAGCTTTCCGCTATTGGCAACTCACCCGTAGCAAAAGCTGATGCCCAACGTGTCAACAAACGTAGCTACCAGTTTAGTAACTACCAATAGCGGCACACGCCTCGGCTGCTGATTGTTCGTCAAGCAGCCTGAGCCAAGGAATTTCTAGATCTCCCACGCAACAAGAAGCCGATGCCACCGAAGCCCACGATCATCATGACCCAGGTATCCGGTTCTGGCACCCCTGATATATAGGTCGCGATACCGGCCGAGTGGAACGGGGAAAATCCACCTTGGTAGGAATAGTCTTGGAGTCCTAATCCGAACTCGAGCAAATTCTCTGACCCGAAATTGTCGAGGGAAAGAAGCCAGCTCACAGTGCCATCAGGACCCGGGGTAACAAATGGGGTATTGCCCCCGAACACTAGGCCGTATCTGTCGCCGGGTTGGACCGCGATATTGAACGAAGAGAAGTCGACCTTGAGCCACCCACTCACGTCAGAAATATTCTGCGACGCCCCCAGCGCCAGAATATCGGTGCTACTGAAGGCAACGGAATACACTTTGGAATGCAAACTGATTCCGCTGTTCTTGATCGGCGACAGATAAAAGGCGAGGTCAAAGTCGGGCGCGCCGAAGTTGAAGACGGGCACCCTGATGCTGTCCAACGTGCCGGCCCGTCCGACGGTAAAGCTCTGGCCAAACAGGTCCGCATTGTTCACCGGTAGCGGTTCGAACTGATTTAACGGTGTGAGCGCGTTGTTGACCTGGTCAAGATAGACAGTCGCGTTCGCAGCTTCGGCACAGAAGAGCGGCGCCGAAATCGCCATAAGTCCGACGCACGCGTTGCGCAGCTTTTTCTGAGTGATCATCTAACGCCCCGGCCCTGGATGAAATTATGGCCGGAAACTGAACCAACGTCAGGTTGTATAAAAGCGCGATCCATTCGGCTGGTTAATATCCAGGCTCCAGGCACAGCGGCCGAACCCTGGGGGGCAATTCAATGGGCTAGAGGCTTGATATCCATCAAAGGTCTTTATGGCCTTCAGAACGTCGCACCACACTCGCTCGCCCCAGACGTCGCCCCTCTCGATTGCTAAATCACCGAGACGATCTGCTTCTCATTCAGCTCCTACCCATGCTGCTGAATTAGCAGACGGGCGGCGCGCCATATGTAGATCCCTTTCACAAGTTCCCTTACCACCCCGGCGGAACCGCCCAAAGTAGCGGGATCTGGCCAAAACGCCGCTTTTCAGGCATTTCAGCCCGGAGACCGGTCCGATCCGGACTGCGGCCCCAGCCACCCGGTCGTCACATCGACGAAGATCTCCGCAGCGGCGGAACATCTCCCGACTTATCGCAGCATCATGGAAGGGGCTCTGGAGGTCAGCTGACCCCCGATTTGGCAATGCGCGCCCTGGTCATGGCGACGGCCCTTCACAAGCGGGTTGAAGCAATGGGAGGCACATGGAGTGCCCCGTGAAATGCCGTTACCTTCGTCCTGGAAAGAGGCGCCGATTTTCGCGCAAGGATTTGACCGGCAATCGGGGAAATCATACAAGGATTGACATTATATTATGTCTATACAAATCTGGTTGGCGAGGGAGTCTTTCTGAAAATGGCAACGCCGGTAATCGCCAACCACATAGGATATTGCCTCGAGGTCAAAGCCGGCCAAAGATATTTGTGGTGCAGTTGCGGACGCTCCGCCAAACAGCCCTTCTGCGATGGGTCGCACAAGGGAACCGAATTCCTTCCCGTCCCCTTCGTCGCGGAAAAGGACGAAGATGTCATTTTTTGCGGTTGCAAGCATACGTCCGATCGCCCGTTCTGCGATGGAACGCACAGCAACCTTCCCGGGGGGTATCGCAACGACGACCCCAACAGCGTGGAAAACCGCCGAATTCCAACCGTCGCGCCGCAAGACAGCCCCAGGGCTTCGCTGGACGGAAACTGCTACGTCTTCTCTCCCGCGCGCGCGGTGCTTTCCGAACGCGGGACGATTGCCTATTGCACCGTGATCGGACCGCAATCGGGCGCGCTGTTCCAATCGCAATTCTATATCCGGGCGACGCGCGGCCAATCCCCCGTGATGGCATCGCGCGGGTGCCACACCGTGCTTTTCATCACCGAAGGTGAAGGGGAAGTCGAGATTTCAGGACGCCGCTTTCCGATCCGATCGCAGACTGGCGCCTATATCGAGCCCGACGAAGCGTTCCGGCTCGACGTTTCCAGCAATCGCCTGCAGCTGTTTGTGTGGAACGGGCCGGGTGCCAGCGAAATTGAATTCCTGGATGCAATGCCGGGGAATTTCAATGCCGGACATCCCGATCGTGTCGCCGAAATCGATCCCGCGCAGCGCAAGACCATGGCGGAGCGCTTTTACCAGCTGCTGATCAATCGCGAACATGGTTCCGACGTCATGACCCAATTTATCGGCAATATCCCGCAATCCAAGGCCGAACCGCATCGCCATCTCTACGAAGAGGTGCTCGTGGTGCTGAAGGGCGATGGCCTGGTCTGGACCGAAAGCGTCAAGACACCGATCGGTCCGGGCGACGTTCTGTTCCTGCCGCGCAAACAGATCCATTCGGTACAATGCATCTCGCCCGGCGGTCTGGATCTGGTCGGTGTGATCTATCCCGGCAATAATCCATCCATCAATTATTGACCGCAAATTGCCAGAGATTACCCGCGCAACTCGGCACGCAGATCCGTCATGGCGCCGATAAAGGTCTCGATGTCTTCGTCGTTGTTATAGAAGTGAAACGCCGCGCGAATATTCCCTCCGCGATGGGAGGTGACAATCCCCCGGTCCATCAGTTTTCTGGTCAGCAGATCGGCGTTGCTGGAAGGAACCGCCACGGTCGGGCCGCGTCGGTCGTCGCGCCTCGGGGTGACACTGGGCCAGCCGATCTCGTCCAACCGGTCCATGCATCGCCCCGTCAGCGCCAGAATCCGGGCCTCGACCGCTTCACCGCCGACACCAAGCAGATAACTCAAACCCGCTTCCGCCGCGTAACAATTCACCACCGGCGGCGTGCCGGCCTCGAACCGGCGTGCGGTGGGCGACGGCCGATTGGCTGAAATATCCATCGCCCCGATATCGGCCTGGGCAAACCAGCCGGTATTGGTGGGAACAAGATCCTGGATCAGGGAATCGCGGACATACAGGAAGCCTATTCCCGCGGTACCCAACAGATATTTGAGCATCCCGCCGGCCGCGAAGTCGACGTCCAGGGCCTTGACGTCGAACCGAAGCGCGCCCACGGACTGATAGCAATCGACCAGGACCTTGGCGCCCCGGGCATGAGCCAGCCGCACGATGCCGGGTATGTCCAGCCGGGCGCCGTTCAAATAGCAGACATGTGTAATCGCGACCAGCTTGGTTTCTTCGTCGATCAGTTCCTCGAAATGCTCCAGCGGAATATAGCCATCCTGCGCCTTGTGCGCGCGAACCACTTTGGCGCCGCGCCGCTCTTGCGCATGCCAGATTTGCGCATTGGTCGGGAATTCAAAATCACTGATGACGATCTTGTTGCGGGGGCCGGTAAAGTCGAACGCACTGGCCAGGGCATTGAGGCCCGCCGAGGCCGATGCAGTGATCGCGATCTCGTCCGGCTGGGCTCCCAGCAACCTGGCCATGTGCCCGCGTACGGCCTCGTTCTTCATCACCCAGAGGTCCCAGTTGGCACCGACGGTCAGGCGCTCTTCCATATAGGCATCGAACGCGGCGCCTACGCTTTCGGCCAGCGCACAATAGGAGCCGCTATTCAGATAGGTTTTCCGCTCCAGAAGCGGAAAGTCCTTCCGAAGCGCCGCAAAATCAGGACCCATTCAAAATTTCCTTCTCGTCTTTACGTCATCAAGCCGTACGCCGCCCGCGTCGTACCTTCCAGACAAAATAGATTCCAGTAATCAGAAGAAGCCATGGCACGCCGACGATCCAGGAAAGATTCCAAGCCGGATCAAGGCCCATTGTGATTACGATCGCCCCCAAAAGAAAAAGACCGATGATCTGCAGATAAGGAAAGAAGGGCGCCCGCACTGTCGATGCCAAATGTGCATGGCGGTAGCGGAAGACCAGATGGCTTGCCAGAATGACCATCCAGACCACGATGGCGTCGAACAAGGCGATGCCGAACAGATAATTGTAAGCCATGGGCGTCAACCGGGAGAGCGCGGCTGAGACCATGATACCCGCGCCGGAAGCAAGGATTGCGCCCACCGGAACGCCGGACTTGTTCAGTCTGCCCAAAAGCCCCGGCGCATAGCCGCCGCGCGAGAGCGAGAAAATCATGCGTGAACACAGATAGATGTTCGTATTGATGCTGGACAGGGCCGCGGTAACGACCACGAAATTCATGATGCCTGCCGCATAAGGAACGCCGGAATGCGTGAGCACCTTCACGAATGGGCTTTGCGACACCACCGTTGCACCCGTCATCGTCCAGGGCACGAAAGCCACCACGATCGAAAGACCGAGCACATAAAAGAGCAACAGGCGAAGGGTCAGCGTCCTGAGCGCGGCGGGAATGACCTTGGCGGGCTCCTTGATTTCACCGGAGGCGACCGCAATCACTTCGATGCCGAAAAAGGAAAAAATACCGACAATGACCGCCATCCAGATGCCACCGAAACCGTTCGGGACAAATCCGCCCGGCAGGCCGATCACGTTATGCAGGCCGACAGGCGCCGATCCGATGCCGAAAATGGCGGACACGCCCAGAATGATGAAAAAGACAATGGCAATGACCTTGATCAGCGCAAACCAATATTCAAACGTGCCGAAATTCGCCACCGATCGCGAATTGACATACAAAAGGGCGCCGGCAAAACCGATGGACCAAATCCAAACAGGAATGCCGGGAAACCAGTAGGTCATGTAGACGCCCGCGGCGACCGCCTCGCCGCCGATCGCGATCACCTGCGCAAGCCAATAGGTGTAGCGGACCATGAAACCAGCCCAGGGGTTGAGATAAGCTTCGGCATAGACGCCGAACGATCCTGCCGCCGGATGCGCCACGGCCATTTCCGACAGGCTGAATACGACGATCAGGGCGGCAAACCCCGCGATCATGTAACTGATGATGGCAGCAGGACCGGCATAGCCGATCGCTATACCGCTGCCCATGAATAATCCGGTGCCAATGGTGCCGCCGAGACCGATCATGACGGCCTGCGCCTTGGTCAGGCTTTTGTGCAAACCCTGTTCGCGCTCGACAATCGCAGATTCACTCAAATTATCCCCTCCCCGGGATCGGCCCGGCCGACAGATTTTAAGGCTTCGCCGTCTGTACCCAGGTCAGAATTTCCAGCGCGTAACCCTCTGTGTCGTGAAAGATGAAGGCGTAGATCGATCGCCGATCGTCGAGCTTCGTCACCTTCTGGTCCTGGAAAATAGGAATGCCCAGAGATTTCACACGCGCATGCCAGGAATCCACGGCGGCTATGCCATCCACGACAATAGTCACCATTGCGGATTTGTCACCGCCGGGACCCAAGCTCCCATCGGTAGCGTTCACTAGACCAAGGGTCGAGGTCGCCGTCAAAGGGTAAAGACGAACCCAGGCCGGCGTGGGCTCCGGTGCGATGGCGAGAAGCTTTTCATAAAAGGCAGCTGCGCGCGGCAAATCATTATAATAGAAAAAAGTCATCTGCCCGGTGATCGGAGATGTTCGATCGTCCGCCGCAGATGCCGACGACGCACCTTGAATCAAACCGAGCATCAAGGTCATGACGATGATTTTCAGCACTTTGAATCTTTTTCTCATCGCAATCTCCGACGATTGAGCAATATGATTTGAGATTTCTTTGACTCCGCGCGGATTGTCTTAGTAGACTTTCCCGATCGGATAAGGGGAGATATCACAAATGCAGAGCCGTCAGACACGAACGCGCCGGGACGCGCTTGGAATAGCCACCTTGGCTGCAAGCATGATTGTGATTGGAAACGATACGGGAATAGCGGCGCCGTCGCGGTTGGAAACAGCCGGACTGGCATCGGCACGCCCGACGCGGGAGGAACTGGCGCGGGCCGCGCGCCTATACGCCGGTGAATTCGGCGGCGGCGTGGGAGTGCGCTGACATGTCCATATTCGAAGTTGAGAGCTGGCACCCGCGCGAAGGCAAAGCGGATGAGCATGACAAGGCCATGAAGGCGTTTCTTGAATGGGTGAAGGCGCATCGCAGCCTGTTCACGGAATGGAAAAGCTTGCGTTATTTCGTGAAGGAGATCGCCGGACAGGACAGCGACCGGCACTTCATCATGTGGGAGTATGAAAGTCTCGCGGCGTTCGAGGCTTACAAAAAGCGGCGCAAGGATTATCCCGGGCCATTTGCGGAATATAAGAAGCACGATCCGTATCATATGGACGTGTTTGATCATTCCACGATGGAAGTGGAGATCTGGTACGATCTGGAGCGCACGCTCTGGCTGGTGTGAATCGTCAGGCCGCATCGACCATCAATCCCAATTGCGTCATTGCGCCGGACAGCGCACGGCCTTCCTCGTCCTTCAACGCGGCTTCTCGAAGTTCGCGAAGAAGGGCGGGGCAATCCGGCCGGGTTCGGACTTGCCGGTAAGCCGCAAGGATGCGGTCGAAATTCCGCAAGCCCCGGGCAAATGTTTCGCCATACCCTTTGACCAGCCTTTGACTTAAGACCAGCTCAAGCGCTGCCACGCCATCGGATTTTGCAGCGTCGCATACCAGCGCCAGCCAGGCTTCGATCCGTGCCTGCTCTTCTTGGAACCGCAGCGTGCCGCGGCGCCACCGGCGCAGCCCGGCAATGAAGCGCAGAAACACAAACCAGCCGAGCTTGGTGCTGGCGACGTGTCGGCCGTTGCGAAACAGCGGCGACAGAAGAGTGGAGAAGGTTTTGCTGTCCCGAATCCGGCGGCCCACCCATGCCGGCATGGTGTCGCAAACCTCCTGAAGACGCGGGTGCATAAACTCGGTCACATGAACGACCTGCTCCGGCAGGGCGCGCACTTCGGCATGCACGCGCGTAATGCGGCTGGCTCTCGTCTTCAGATCTGCGACGCGTATCGTGTCTTCATACGACATCCAGAGGGCAAGATACCGGGCAGCCTCGGACGTCAGCGCTCGGCCACCGTCCGCACCGTCGGCCGCGGCGATCGCACGAAGGCGATCGAGATAGAGGTCCGCATAGGCGGCGTCCTGATAGTCGAAAAGCCGCCGCACCCCCTCGATAGCAAGCGCGTGCGCCGGTTGTGGCAGTTCTGCCAGGATGCGCGCGTGCAGACGCCGGCCGGCCGGTGTCGTGGGCCCGGATGGGATCACCGGCGATGACAGAGAAATCCCGCTTTCCCCGGCAAGCCCTGCCGCAAACCCTTTCAGATTTACATCGACCGCAATGCCGCTGTCGCGGATAGCAGCCTCGAAACTCTCCCGGCGAAACGGCAAGGCGCCGCTCGCGGCCAGGGCTCCAAACAGGACGGGGCTGATCATGGTGCCGATGCGGTCGGCAACCTGCTCCATATCGAAGCCAATGAATTTGCGCGCTCGCTCCGTTGCGGAACGCAGGACATGCTCGCTATTGGCAATTCCATCGCCCATCGCCGATTTCTCGGAAATCGCATAGATCCGGTGCGTCGAAGCGATCAACGTCGTCCGCCTCCGGTCGACGAAACCGCGCAGGATCGCGCGCCCGGCCTCCATCAATTCGGCCGCGATGAGAATATCGATATCCCCCGGCATCGGTGAAAGCGCCAGCACAGGTGGTCGATCGGATTTGGGGAAAAGCTCGATGTAATAGATCGTGGCGCCCGTACGCTGTGCGACACCGGGCACCGATGTTCCTTGCGCGATGTAATTCTCCCGGCCGGCCATGGCGATGATCCAGTCGGCCAATACGCCGCCGCCCTGACCACCCAACGCCATGATCGCAATCGTGATGCGCCGGCGCGATGAACTCTGAATTTCCCTCATCCCTGCCCCGCTCAATAGGCGCGGCGGGCCAGGGCCCGTTCTGCGCGATGTTGAAGGAGCCCAATCAGAAATGTGCGCATGCCACCGCCAATGCGATCTGCCCAAGTCGGATTCGTCACGATTTGCGCGCGGTAGAAAGACGGACAGAGTACCGCGGCATGGCTGATTTCGCCGCACAGGCCGCACCCGACACAACTATTATCGACATGTGCGACGGGGTCGGTTCGCAGGGGATCAGTACTCGGCTTTACCGACAGGGATGGGCAACCCGACAGCCGGATGCAACTATGATCTCCGGTGCAGGTGTCGGGATCAACGCCAAATCGCTCATGTACCACGCGCTTACCGGCCTTGATCGCCTTGCGGATCTGCGGCCGTATCCGCCGCTGCTTGGTCAGCATGCATTCCGACTGGGCCACGATGACTTTGGGACCCATGGTTGGGGTGGTCAGCGCCTCCTTCAGGGTCGCGCGCATGGCGGGGACGTCATAGGTGCGCGTAAGCGGTTTTATCCAATCGACGCCCACGCCACGCAAGGCCTTTTCGATGGGGTTTCTGGTGCTGCGGAAAAGATTGTCCGCGGTGGACGACAGCAAATCCTGCCCGCCGGTCGCGGCCGAATAGCCATTATCGACCACGATCACGACATTGTCGTCTTGATTGAATACGGCGTTACCGAAACCGGATGTCAGGCCATTGTGCCAGAAACCGCCATCGCCCATCACGGCAATCGCGCGCTTGCCGCCCGGCGCCGCTTTGAACGCCGAGGCTCCCGCGGAACTCAGCCCATACCCCATCGTGGTATTTCCGATGTTGAATGGCGGCAGGATCGAAAAGAGATTGCAGCCGATATCGGACGAGACGTGAAAATCGCCCAGCTCGCGCTGCACCATCTTCATCGCCGTGAAAATCGGCCGTTCGGGACACCCGGTGCAGAAGCCGGGTGGCCGCTGCGGCACTTCCGCGACCAACTGCGCGTCCGCAGGCGGGCTCTCATGAGAAGAGAACATGGGCGTGCCGGGAGAAAATTCTTTCAAGAATTTCTCGATCCCGCTGCGCAGCACCGGCCCGGTATATTCGCCGGCGCGCGGTAATACGGCCTTGCCAACCACACGCGTTTGTCCGTCAACCCTGCGTATCAGCGTGTTGAGTTCATGTTCGATGAATTCAGGCTGGCCTTCTTCAACGATCAGAACCGCGCTCTTGCCCAGACAGAACGCTTGCACCTCCTCCGGGATCAAGGGATACGTCACGTTCAGCACGTAAATCGGCAGTCTGGAGTTGCCGAATTCATCGGACAATCCGCTCAGCTCCAGAGCTCGGTTGAGCGTGTTGTACAGGCCGCCTTGAACGATGATCCCGACCTCACCTCCTTCCGCACCCAGAAACTCGTTCAAACCGAATTCGCGGATGAAACGCTGTGCAGCCGGCCAGCGTTTTTCGACCTTCTCCACTTCATGCAGAAAACTGGCCGGAGGAAGCACGATGCGGTCGATATCGCGCACGGGGGCGTTCAGAGCATCCGAAACCGTGAAGGACGGCCGGACATTGTCCTTGGCCGTGAAATGTCCCTGCAGATGGCAGGTGCGAACACGCAATTCCAGCATAACAGGCGTGTTCGACGCTTCCGATAATTCAAAGCCGCGCTCGACCATATCGACGATGGTGGTCAGGTTCGGCCGCGGATCGAGCAGCCATATCTGCGATTTCATGGCGAAGGCATGGGTGCGCTCCTGCATGATCGAGGAGCCCTCACCATAATCCTCGCCGATGATGATCAGGGCGCCGCCCTTGACTCCGCCCGACGCGACATTGGAAAGAGCATCCGAGGCCACATTCGTCCCGACCACCGATTTCCACACGACGGCTCCCCGCAAGGGGTAATTGACCGACGCAGCAAGCATCGCCGCCGCCGCTGCCTCGCTGGCGCTGGCCTCGAAATGCACACCAGATTCCTGGAGCAATTCATTGGCGTCGCTGAACACATCCATGAGATGGGAGATCGGGGACCCTTGATACCCTCCCACATAGGCGACGCCGGCTTGAAGCAGCGCCTTGGTCACCGCGAGGATGCCTTCGCCGCCGAAATCCGCGCCTGCGCCAAGACGAAGTTTTTCCACTTCTGCCTTGAAGGAGCGCTCTGCCATCGGACTATTCCGACACCAGAGCCAGGACGCGGAGCGGGCTGCCGGAACCGCCCCTGATCTTCAAGGGCGCCGAAACAATGATCGCCCCTCTCACCGGTAGCTGATCCAGATTTTCCAGACACTGCAGGCCATAAAGGCCGGCGCCGTGAAATAAAGTGTGCGCCGGATAAGGCGGATCGAAAAGATGGGCCTGCCCGGCATCGGTGCCGATGGTTTCCACGCCGAATCCATGCACCCGCCGGCCTTCGACAAGAAGCCGGACCCCGTCGACAGAAGGGCCTGGCGTATGCGCGCCATCTTCGCGCCGGTTCACATAATCGGTGACGGAACGCTTGGACCAATCGGTTCGCATCAGAACCCAGGAACCGGCGTCGATACGGCCGTTTCTGGCTTCCCACGCCTCGATCACCGTAGCGGTCAACAGGAAATCGGGATCGGCAGCAGCGGCTATGGAGCAGTCGATGACCACAGCGGGTGCGACAAAGTTCCGTGGCGGAATCGTATCCACGCTGTTGTTGGCAAGATCCTTGCCGGTGACCCAATGAACCGGGGCGTCGAAATGCGTCCCCGTGTGCTCGCATACGGTGAAATTGTTCCAATACCAGGCAACACCGCGCTCGTCATAGCGCGAGATTTCTTCGATTTTGAATGGCGAACATTGCCCGAAATTCGGCGGCAGGACCAAGGTCGGCGTATCCGGCGAGAGGGTCTGCGTCAGGTCGACGATCCGGATTTTTCCGGATGCAATGCCGCCCGCCAGTTCGCCGAGAAGATCCGCTGTCATGCCCTGATCCCCAAATGATGGTGCCAACGCTTCGACAAGTTTGAAAAATATGAAGCCAATAACGTGCAAATGCAAGTAATATGGCAGACGGCAAAGACACGGGGGAGTGGACAACCATGCGCGCTGACATACGCCATCTGGGCGACCCGGGAACGGCAGACTTTCAGGTTCGCAAATACCCGTTCTACCTGCTGAATCGCCTGGTCAGCCGCTACAATTCGATCATCGAGACACGGTTGCGCAAGATCGATCTGGACGTTCCCTTCTGGCGTGTCCTGATGATTCTGGGCGAGAAAGCGCCGCGCGGGGTCGGCGATATTTCGGAGGCGGCAGTCATCAATCTTTCTACCATGACCCGGATTGTGCAGCGCATGGTACGCAAACAATTGGTGCGCTGCACTCCGAGAGACGATGACTATCGCATTACCGATGTATTTCTGACGGCGCTCGGAAAAAAGAAGCTTGCTGCGGCTCGCAAGATCACCGCTCCGATTTTTGCGGCCGCTATTGGCGGTTTCTCACAACGCGAATTCAGCGACACCATCGAAGCGCTTGACAAGCTCTATACCAACCTTGGCCCATTGCTGCGCCAAGCGGGGAAACCCAAGGCTGTCCGACGAAACCGCGCGGCCCGGCAGAGCTGACTTATGATTATGGCCTGATGAGCATTTCGTACATGCGGCGCGTCCTCCAACTCATTGAATGAAAACTAGTGCCGTGAGACTGCGATTACTTCCACCTCGATAAGCTGCCCTTCCACGGCGAGCGAGGTTACGCCCACTACCGTGGAAGCCGGCAAGGACGCTCCTTCTTTCAAGTAAGGAGCTCGCGCTTCACAATAAGCAGCAGTGTTCGTCGGAAGGTCCACCACATAGCTGTTGATCTTGATGATATCCGAAACATCCAGGCCTACGGCTTTCAGTGCCAGGAGAATGTTGTCCCATGTTCTGACCGCTTGCGACTTGAAGTCTCCCTTGCCGACCAGCTGCCCTTTTTCATCGAGCGGCATTTGGCCCGCAAGATAGACCAACTTGCCTTTGTCGACTTCCACGACATGGCTGTAGCGAGGGTTGTTGAGAAGCCCCTCCGGCTTCAAGAAATGAAAATTCTTCTCCTCCGCGCTTCCTGCACGCACGATGCTAAGGCCCAATACGCCGATCGATATGAGCGTGGCTGCAGCGAGACGCTTCATCTCCAGATTCCCATTGCGAACTCAGATGCCCATTAATTCATATGCCTATACATATGTAAAGCATGGGCACACGTCTTGTGGGTGCCTGATCCTGCCACCGCTACTTGCGCGCGAGCGGATAAGGCCCGTCATCGAAAACGACATCGTGATACCCCTTCTGACCGACTTGTTGTGCAAGAGGGCTGCGAAAATCTTCGCCGGAACGCAGACAGCCCAGGACGTGAGCAAAATCATATTTGGGCGACCATCCCAGATCCTGAATCGCCAGGCGGTTCACATAAACCCGGTCGACGCCGGGAAACATCCGCCAATGGCGTACCGAAAAGAGATCGGCATACTCGGGATATCGCCGCCTCACGACCTCCGGGGCATGCTCCCGCAGCAATGCGAGGTCATCTGGGGTGAAGGGTGTTGTCGCGGAAATAATGTATCGGCCGAACCCGAGCGTCTCCGCCCTCCCCACGCCCAGCAGATGCGCCGAGACAGCGTCTTCCAGATCCACCCGGCGATAGAGGAGTTCGTTCGCCTGAGCGTTCAGGGTTTCATAGCCATTGCGAATTTCGGGGTCATCATCGGGCTCGGGAAAAAAGCGGGCCGTCCGCAGAATGATGGCCGCCAGCCGCTTTCGACGAGCGAACATCTCGCAAAGTGATTCCGCGGCGGTTTTGGTCGCTCCATATATGTTCTTTGGGACGGCCGGAACGTCTTCGGTAATCCAGGCGGCGGGCTCGCAATCCCCAGGGTTCAACGCGGAACCAAAGGCGCTGGTGGTGCTGGTGTAGACGAACGCGCCGATCCCGGCGGCGACAGCTTCTTCCAGAAGGATCAAGGTGCCATCGATATTGGTGCCAACAAATTCCAGATTGTCGTGCGTTCCGATATGAGGCTTGTGCAAGGTCGCCGCATGGATCACGGCGCGCCCATCCTTCAGATTCCGGCGCACGAATTCCCGGTCACGGATGGAACCCACGGCATCGGTATAGGGCGAAGGCTTCAGGTCGATGCCCCGGCAGGCCTTTCCGTCCCGGCGCAGCGTTCTGATCAGCGCTTCTCCCAGATGGCCTGCACTTCCGGTCACTATGACGGTCATATGCCTTCGCTTGTTTTGAGCGGAAGGGCGGCAAGGCGCGCGCGTTCCCGCCGTCCCTCCACGAGACAATACAAGGCGGCCGGAACGATTAATCCCGGAATCCAGGCCGTATCTGCCCCGATCATACGTGCAATTGCACCGCTATAGAATGACAGCCGAACGAATGGGATCTGGACAGCTATTGCCAAAAAATAGATGGCGATCGTGCTGCCATTGAAACGGCCATAAAGGCCGCCGACGTCGAACATGTCTCTGATGCTGTAGGACCCGTTTCGGACGAAATAATAATCCGCGAGATTGATTGCGCTCCACGGCACCAGGACATAGACCATGATATCCAGCATATCTCCGAAATAATGATGAAAATCATGCTGGCTGAAAATCGCGATTGCCGTGGCGAAAAATATGACAACCGCCATGACCAGAAATTTCGCTGACTTGCTGACATGGCCGTGATTCCGGAACCCGGTGAAGACGGTACTGACTGACATATAGGCGCTGTACAGATTCATCACGGCAGCCTGAAAAACACCGAATGTGATGAGTACCTTCACGGCGAAGCCCGCCGGGCCGAACAGCCCGGCAATGCCGATGCCGGGATCCGCGGCGATCTGGGCATAGCGAGCTGCCATATAAGCCCCCAGACACATAATCAGGGTCGCGCCCAGGAAATTGCCCATCGCGGTGTACCAGAATGTTCGTGCCGTGGAGATTTCGGGGCGAAGATAGCGCGAATAATCGGCCACATAGGGACCGAAGGTGAGCGACCAGGCAGTGGCCTGTGTCAGCGTCGCCATGAAGATCGCCAGAACAAAGCCGTGATCGACGGCCTGAATGGAGTCGGAATGCGACCCGGCTCGCGAAATTAGCAGCAAGCCGGTCGTAAGAAAAAGAAGACCGGAAAAAACCGTCAGATAAACGCCGATACGATGGATCAGCTCATAACCGATAAATGCCACCACCAGGGTGGTGGCGCCAAAGCCGATCATCGCGGTGTTGGCGCTCACGGGAATAAGAGAAAGAATCGTGGCTTTGACGATGACCTCGTCCGCCGCCATATATAATGTATAGGTGACGATGACCGCCGACAGCGGAATCGCGGCGCCCAGAACTCCGAACTGCGCCCGGCTTTGTATCATTTGGGGGATGCCCAGATGGGGACCCTGGGCGGAATGCGCCGCCATGAAGACGGTACCGATGGCATTGCCGAGCACCAGCGCCAATATCGTCCAAAGCAGGTTCAAGCCCGCGAGAATTCCCAGGGTGCCGACGGTCAGGCAGACTATGGAAAGATTGATACTGAACCAGATCGTGAAGAGCCGCCGCTCGTCGCCATATCGTTCGGAGAGCGGTACGAAGCCGATGCTGTGCTTTTCAACTTTCACGACTCTGACCTTCCTGGATCGGCCTGACCTGCAATACCATAGTCACCCGTCCTCCAATTTGTCCGAACCGCAAAATTCCGGACCGGGCCGGGTTAAGACACGTCAGGCACATTCGCGCCCTGCCCCGTGGCGAGCGTCGACGCGGCGGTAAGCATTGCCGCCGCGCCCGTTTTCCACCGCATGTTCATTTCCCAATCTTTTGCGGGATCAGGGGCAACACCACATGCGAAGGATAACGGGCGCTGTGGTAGATGGTCTGCTTCGCGGTCGTCATCTCGGTGCCCGTTGCCGGATCCTCGCCGGTATTCAGGTTGCGGTCGAAACGGGGAAAGTCGCTGCTGGAAACCTCCAGGCGCAGCTTGTGGCCGGGCAGAATCACATAGCTGGTCGCCCACAGATCGATCGTGTAGCCATAGACCCTGCCCGCTTCGATCATCTGAGCGGGCCTGCCGCCACCTTCGCGGTAACGTGCCCGCACGATGCCGGACTGGATATTCTGGGCGTACCCATTGGGCTGCACATCGACCAGTTTCGCCGTCCAATCCGTGTCCTTGGCGGAGGTCGCGGCAAACAATTCCATCTTGATGGGACCGGTGATCTCAGTCGGCTCCTTCATGGCCGGCGTGGTGTATACGAGGACGTCCTTTCGCTCCTCCACGGAACGCTGGTCCCATGGCCCGCTGGGCACCGTACTGCAGCAGACATTGCCGCCCATCGAAGGCACCGGATCGGCCGGATCGTAAGTAAAGGAATCCGTTGCCGCGCCCCTGGGACGCTCCGCTGTCAAGACACCGTCTCCACTGGACGAATTGGCCCGTCCACCGCTCTGTATATAATAATTGACATATTGCGTGCGGGCGAGCGGCCACTCCTTCTCGTTGCGCCAGACATTTTCGCCCATCACGAAAATCCAAATGGGTGCGTCGGCGCTCATGCCGTTGTTGACCCCTTTGAGCCAGTGATCGAACCAGCGCAGATGCAACAGCTTTTTGTCGATCGCGGCATTGTCGCCAAAATCGATCGGGTTCGGGTTCGCGCCGATGCCGCCCACGGGCAGTGCAATGCGCCCGCCGGTCTCATGCGCCCAAGGACCGATGATCAGACGCTTGCCGGTGCGCGCCTCGGCCGTCTTGCCCTCCTTGCGCATCCTTATGTCGTCGCTGAGGTCACCCCTGAGGAAAATGTCGTACCAGCCGTCGATCGAGAGAATCGGCACGGAAACCTTGTCGTAATCATTGTCGAAACTGATGCCGTCCCAGTAGGAATCGCGCGTCGGGTGCGCCAGCCAGTCACGATAGTGCGGCGTGCCGTGATGGCCGGTGTCGTCCGCCGTGGTTAAAGGCAAGTGGTTATAGAGGCGCGCCCAATCGTAACCGTTGCTGGACTGCATGACATGGCCGGACATTTCGATCCCGCCCCAGGGCAGGTCGAACCCGTAATGCAACGCCCCATCCGCATAGATCCAGTTTCCATAGATGTCCGGCGTGGTGACCGTCATCGCCATGGCTTTCAGATATCTGCTGCCCCGCACGGCCTGGGCCCATTGCGTATAGCCGACATAGGATCCGCCCATCGTGCCGAGATTGCCGTCGAACCAAGGCTGTTTGCCGAGCCATTCGTCCGTGTCGTACCCGTCATCGGCCTCGCTTCGGAATGCGTAAAAAGCGCCGTCGGAATCGTAGGTACCGCGAACATCCTGCAGAACCACGACATATCCGCGCTCGGCGTACCATCTGGCATCGCCCCGAGGCAGCGCGTTCGCCCGGTTGTAGGGCGTGCGTTGAAGAATGGCGGGAAATTTTCCGGGGGCGTCCGGACGATAAATATCGGTGGCCAGGGTAATGCCGTCGCGTACCGGAACCCGGACATTGGCCTCCATCACCACCTTGTATGCTGGCTTGGAATCTCCTGCATGATCGGCCTCCAGCGCCGAAGTCGGCGTCACCGGGGCATTCTGCGCCGAGGCCATGCCGGCTGCTGCGACACACAGGGCCATCGTCAAGATATTCCGCATAGTCATATTTCCCCCTGCCCGGAAATCTTCGCTGAACGTCACGAATGCGCTTTTTTCCGCTTTGCGATTGCCTGAATAAGCCCGAAGTGCTCGTTCGCGCTTCGCGTTCCAGCCTTAGGCATTGCGCCTTCGGCATCAGCGACGATTTCGGGAATGGCATTTCCTCGAGCGGGATTTTCAGCCCATTCGTGAAACAAAAATGCTTTCTCGAAATGCAGAAATTTGGCCGACATCGCAAGTGTCCCGGACCGGATCCGCAATATGTCTAGACATTAGACGCGCGATTGCCAAGACGGGAATTCACTCATAGCGCTTGATGCGCCGCAACATGGATCGCTGATTCGAACGACTGACAATCAACCACCCGCACCCGGGCATGTGGTTGAGCACGGGCGCAGCCATGCATCTTTAAGAAACAGCGAAGCAGTTGGACTGCTTCAGGCGGGCGCGCGCGGGTGCGGCGCGACACTTTTGGAAGAAAATCTCGCGATCAGATCATACGTGGCGCCCAAAAAGATTTGCCGGACGGCGGTGATATTGGCTTTTCCGCGCCACGTCCGGCGCTCCAACATCAGACACGCTTCCCCGGAAGGCACGTCCAAAATACGCGCTGTCGCTGCATCCGCATTGATCGCGGTTATGCGATGCTCCGCCTCGGTCCATGGCACGTGCCCCAGCAGCCAGGTACCAGGGGGATCGACAGAAAAATCCACGGCCTCGGCCGCCGGCACGGCCTTCAAATTGATGATGCGATCCTCAAGCGCGAATGGCCGGCCGTTCGCAAGATGAAGACAGCGAAGAACGATGACGGAGCCCTCACCCGCAAGCGCTTTTTCGTCGGCGCGAACTGCTTTTCGGACTTTCCGCGACAGCAAACGCAGGCCATAACTGCCGCCTCTGGCAACCACATCCGCCTTGATGTCCGGGATATCGAGTATCAGTGACCGGATATGCGGCTGGGCGACGAAGGACCCCACCCGCCGTCGTCGCACGATCAGGCCTGCGTCCACCAGGCTGGCGATGGCCCGGTTCACGGTCATGCGCGCGCAGCCATACTGGGACATCAAATCCCGCTCGAAGGGAATGCGATGCCCCGGCACCCAAGCGCCGGTCAAGATCTTGTCTTCGATGTTTTTCCGGATTTTTTCGTATAGCGAAGATGCGACCTTCATGCCGCAAGCGCCCCGCTAAGGCGAAAGAAGTCTTTCCAGCACTTTGCGATACCGATGGGTGATGGCCTCTCTATGCAAATGCCGACCGTTGCTGACAAGTTTTCTTCCCCCACGCCAAACATCCGCGATGATACCGCCGGATCCCGCGAACACATAGCTGTCCAGCAAGGAATCCCCGGAGCGGTAGGCCAGCGCCGCATGATCCGCATCGAGCGCCATGATATCCGCGGTGCAGCCGACGTCCAGACCGGATTTGATGCCCAAAGCTTGCGCACCACCCGCCACGGCCCGTTCAAACAAGAACCGGCCGGTTGATGGAATCGCGGTCGAAGCGGCGACGTTCCGGACCTGGCCGGCGAGCCGTTGACCATATTCCAGCAACCGGAGTTCGTGGGCCGCGTCGATGAGGACATTGGAATCCGAGCCAATCCCGAATTTTCCGGAACATTCGAGGAATTTTCCCAACGGAAAGATCCCATCTCCCAGATCCGCCTCGGTGATGGGGCACAGGCCCGCCACCGCCCCAGAAGCCGCGATGGCCCGCATATCCGCCTGATCGATATGAGTTGCATGGATCATGCACCACCGCGAATCGACCCGGACATTTTGCATCAGCCACGCCATTGGCGGCTTTCCACACCATGCCACGCATTCATCGACTTCCCGCATCTGCTCGGCGATATGGATGTGAATGGGGCAGCTTCTTGCCAGAGAAAGTATTTCCGTCAGTTCGCCCGGCGTCACCGCGCGCAAACTGTGCGGAGCAATTCCGACAAGCCCGTTCGTCAGTCCAGCGACCGCAACGGCACAGCCTTCCACCAGTTTTCCAAATTCGTCCGGCGTGGAAATAAAGCGTATTTGGCTTGCCTTTGGCGCCATGCCGCCAAATCCGGAATGGGCATAAAATACCGGCAGCAACGTCAAACCGATTCCCGTCGCTTCGGCGGCAGCGGCAACGCGGCCCGCCATCAACGCCCGATCGTCATAAAATGCGCCGTCGGGCGCCCGATGTAGATAATGGAATTCGCCGACATGGGTGAATCCGCTTTCCAGCATTTCCATAAAGGCAAGCGCTGTGATCGCTTCCAGATCGTCGGGCGAGATGAGATCTACGAAACGGTACATGATCTCCCGCCAGGTCCAGAAACTGTCGCGCTCGCGGGCGCGCCGCTCGGCCAAACCCGCGAACCCGCGCTGGAATGCATGGCTATGCACATTCGGCATGCCCGGCAACCCGATCTTGTGTCTTTCGGCTTCCGGCGCGGCATCCACATCGCAAACGACTTCCCGGATGATGCCGCCGCCCATCCGGATGCCGACATTTGACGCCCACCCGCCAGGCAGAAGCGCCGTCTCAAAATGCAAAATCGTGGCCGGCATTGGTTCACTCGCTCGCGGGTACAAGTCTGGACATTCCCTCCCTTTTTACAATATGTCTATACATACAAGGGCTGACAGGCCCCGGAGGAACAATGCGCTGCGACAGGGTATGGCGTCATGCACGCTTGGCCACATTGGCCGCCTCCCGTCCCGGCATTGGAATAGTCGAGCACGGCCTTGTTGCCGCCAAGGGCGGCAGGATCATTTTTGCTGGCGCCGCCATGGATGCCCCGACATTCCGGGCGGATGAAGACATCGATTGCGAGGGCCGCTGGATGACCCCCGGCCTGATCGATTGTCATACGCATCTTGTCTATGCCGGAAACCGGTACGCCGAATTCGAACAGCGACTCCAAGGCGTTTCATACCAAGACATCGCTCGCAACGGCGGTGGCATTTCCTCCACGGTCCGCCAGACCAGGGCCGCAACCCGGGAAACATTGCTGTCCGAAGCGCTTGGCCGTCTCGATACCATGATGGGCCAAGGGGTGACGACGATCGAAGTAAAGTCCGGATATGGCCTTCGCCTGCAGGACGAGATGAAACAACTTTCCGTGGCGCGGCTGTTGGAAGGCCGCCGTCCCATAAAGGTATTCACGACCTTTCTTGGCGCCCATACCTTGCCGCCGGAATTTGCTGGCGATCCGGACGGATATATCAACGAAGTCTGCAACATCATGATCCCCCGGATCGCAAAGGCAGACCTGGCCGACGCCGTGGATGTGTTTTGCGAAGCAATCGGATTTTCGGCCCCGCAATCCGCGCGCGTGCTAACGGCCGCAAAGAAAGCGGGCCTGGCCGTCAAGGTTCATGCGGAACAATTGTCCAATTCCGGCGGGGCCGCGCTCGCGGCCGAATTCGGGGCGCTATCGGCGGATCACCTCGAATATCTCGAGAATGACGGCGCCACCGCGATGGCTGCAGCGGGAACGGTCGCCGTCCTGCTGCCGGGCGCATTCTATTTTCTGAGAGAAAAAAAACGGCCTCCACTGGATTTGCTGCGATCCGCGGGCGTCAGGATTGCCATTGCCAGCGACTGTAATCCCGGAACTTCGCCTGTTACCTCTCCCCTCCTCGTCATGAACATGGCGGCGACACTGTTCGGCCTGACAATCGAGGAATGCGTGGCGGGAATGACGCGCGAGGCAGCCCGGGCGCTGGGACATTTTTCCGAAATCGGATCGCTGGAAGCGGGCAAGCGGTGCGATCTGGCCATTTGGGCCGTCAATGATCTGTCCGAGCTGGTTTACAATATGGGTTCCAATTCGCTGCATTCTCGCGTCTGGAGGGGCTTGTGACTCTCAAGCAGCTGATGCCCGGCAAAGTTTCACTCGCCGATTGGTGCGCGATCTATCGCGGCTCCCCCTTGGCGCTGGACGCGTCTTGCATGGCCGCCGTTCGGGAAAGCGCCGCGGCAGTCTCCCGCATCCTTCAAACCGGCGATGCCGTGTACGGGATCAACACCGGCTTTGGAAAACTGGCCAGCACACGCATCGGCGATTCCGATCTCGCGCGATTGCAGCGCAATATTGTCCTGTCTCATTCGGCGGGGACCGGCGATCCGATGCCGGCCAACATCGCGCGCCTGATGATGGCATTGAAGCTATGCAGCCTTGCACAAGGCTATTCCGGTGTGCGGCCCATCGTGTTGGATTTTCTGGATGCGATGCTGACCCGTGGTCTGACGCCAGTCGTGCCTTGCCAGGGGTCGGTGGGCGCTTCCGGCGACCTGGCGCCCCTGGCCCACATGACGGCAACGATGATGGGCATTGGTGAGATCTTCATCGGAACCGCAAAGGTGCCGGCGCTCGAGGCTCTCCGATCGAACGGCCTGGACCCCATCACGCTTGGTCCCAAGGAGGGTCTCGCCCTTCTGAATGGGACGCAATTCTCGACCGCCTACGCGCTGGCGGGTCTTTTCGAGGCCGAAAATTCCTACCGGTCCGCTCTCATCACCGGCGCCCTGGCAACGGAGGCCGCGCGTGGCTCCGATACGCCATTCGACCCGCGCATCCAGCGCGTCCGCAACCATGCGGGCCAGATCGAGACCGCGGCCGCGTTGCTGGATCTGATGGCCGGGTCGGCTATCCGGGCGTCGCATTTGTCGGGCGATTCGAGGGTGCAGGACCCTTACTGCCTGCGCTGCCAGCCTCAAGTGATGGGCGCCGTTCTCACAATCTTGCGGCAGGCAGCGGCCACGCTTCGCGATGAGGCCAATGGTGTGTCCGACAATCCCCTGATCTTCGCCGAAAGCGACCAGGCCCTGTCGGGTGGAAATTTTCACGCCGAGCCTGTTGCGTTTGCCGCCGACATGATCGCGCTGGCCCTGTGCGAGATCGGCTCCCTGGCGGAACGGCGGGTCGCCATGCTCATCGACCCCGCACTTTCAGGTCTGCCGGCATTCCTGACGCCGCGGCCCGGACTGAATTCCGGTTTCATGATGGCGCAGGTCACCGCCGCGGCATTGGTGTCGGAGAACAAGCAATATGCCTATCCCGCGAGCGTGGATTCCATTCCAACTTCCGCAAACCAGGAAGACCATGTCTCGATGGCCGCGCACGGCGCACGCCGGTTGATTCACATGGCCACGAACACCTCCGCCGTCATCGGGATCGAGTTGCTTGCGGGTGTGCAGGGCTGCGATTTCCATCAAGGGCTGAAATCCAGCCGGTGCCTGGAGAATGTCCGCGTCGCCGTCCGCGCAAAAATCGCGACGCTGGACGATGATCGGCACATGTACCCCGATCTCGAGGAAGCCAACCGGCTGGTGCGCAGCGGATCGGTCATCAAGGCCGTGGATGGCATCCGGCTGCCGGGGGTGGTGACAGTATGAAGGAACGCTGGTTGCACCTGCGCCGTGGCGGGATGCCCGTCATTCTGGCCATCCCGCACGCCGGGACCCGGATCCCAGAGACCGTGGAGCAGAAGCTCCAATCGCCCTGGCTGGCGCGCAAGGATACGGACTGGTGGGCCCGGCGGCTTTACGAATTTGCCTGTGAACGCGATATCACGATCGTCGCGACCGAAATGTCGCGCACGGTCGTTGACGTGAACCGCGATCCGGATGGCGCATCGCTTTATCCCGGGCAAGCGACGACCGGGCTGTGCCCTTTGACGACATTCGATGGGGAAGCCATTTACAGGACCGGATGCGAGCCCGACGCCGCCGAAATCGACGAGCGCCGGCGGCGTTATTTCGATCCCTACCATCACACCCTGGCAGAAGAAATCGATCGCTTGCGCCTGCAATGGGAAACCGTGATTCTCTACGACGCGCATACCATACGGTCGAAAATTCCACGATTATTCAAAGGAACCTTGCCCCATTTCAATATCGGCACGGATAATGGACGGACTTGCCCTGCGGAACTGACGGCATCCCTCGAAAAGATTTGTGATGCTTCGGGCCTGACGACAGTCGTCAATGGCAGGTTCCGCGGCGGATGGACGACGCGGCATTACGCGAATCCGTCGGCAGGAATCCACACCCTTCAGATCGAGCTGGCTTGCAGAGCCTATATGGACGAACCGGCCGGCGGGCCCAGACCGGAAAACTGGCCCACAGGCTTCGACACCAGACGGGCGGCCAAAGCCCGAAAAACGCTGTCCGAGCTTCTCGATGCCTGCCTTCACTTCACCGCTTTGCAAGAGCAGAGA
This sequence comes from Pseudomonadota bacterium, assembly GCA_040389405.1. Taxonomy (GTDB): domain Bacteria; phylum Pseudomonadota; class Alphaproteobacteria; order Micropepsales; family Micropepsaceae; genus Rhizomicrobium. The sequence goes on from JAZJZY010000007.1 coordinate 78,386, forward strand.
TGCCGATGACCAGGATCGACAATAGCCGCATCATAAAACCCAGCACTGGCGATCAGCTGACTGCGAAAAGCTGGCTCACCGAAGCCCCTCTGCGGATGATCATGAACAATCTTCATCCCGATGTCGCCGAGCGTCCCGAGGAACTGGTGGTCTATGGCGGCATCGGCAGGGCGGCGCGGGACTGGGAGAGTTTCGACCGCATCGTCGCGACCTTGAAAAGGTTGGAGGACGATGAAACGCTTCTGGTCCAATCGGGTAAGCCGGTTGGGGTATTCCGCACCCATGCAAATGCTCCGCGCGTTCTGATCGCGAATTCCAACCTGGTGCCCCATTGGGCGACATGGGATCATTTCAACGAATTGGATCGCAAGGGTCTGGCGATGTATGGCCAGATGACGGCGGGTTCCTGGATCTATATCGGCGCGCAAGGCATCGTGCAGGGCACGTATGAGACCTTCGCCGAAATGGGCCGCCAGCATTATTCCGGAAATCTTTCCGGCCGCTGGCTTCTGACAGCCGGGCTCGGGGGAATGGGCGGCGCGCAACCCTTGGCCGCGGTCATGGCGGGCGCCTCCTGTCTTGCGATCGAATGCCAACCGTCGCGCATCGATATGCGGATCCGCACCGGCTATCTCGATCAGGTCGCCGCCAATTTGGATCATGCGTTGGAGATCATTCGGCGCGCCTGCAAAGCCGGAACACCGACATCGGTCGGGCTTTTGGGCAACGCTGCGGAAATTCTGCCGGAGCTGCTGCTCAAGGGTATCAAACCGGATCTTTTGACGGATCAGACCTCCGCACACGATCCCATCAATGGCTATCTTCCAAAGGGCTGGACGCTTGATCAATGGGCGAGCATGCGGGAACGTGACCCCAAGGCGGTCGAGAAAGCGGCAAAACAATCGATGGCCCTTCACGTCCAGGCGATGCTGGAATTCCAGAAGCGGGGCGTGCCGACGGTCGATTACGGAAACAATATTCGCCAGATGGCGAAAGACGAAGGGGTTACCGACGCCTTCAATTTCCCGGGTTTCGTTCCGGCTTACATCCGGCCGCTTTTCTGCAGGGGCATCGGCCCGTTCCGGTGGGTGGCTTTGTCAGGCGACCCCGAGGACATCTACAAGACCGACGCGAAGGTCAAGGAATTGTTGCCCGACAACGCGCATCTACACAATTGGCTGACCATGGCGCGCAACAGAATCAAGTTCCAGGGCCTTCCCGCCCGCATCTGTTGGGTCGGTCTGGGGGATCGGCACCGCCTTGGCCTCGCTTTCAACGAGATGGTTGCACGCGGCGAACTGAAGGCGCCCATCGTGATCGGCCGCGATCATCTGGATTCAGGATCGGTCGCTTCCCCCAACCGCGAAACCGAGGCGATGCGGGACGGATCCGATGCGGTTTCGGACTGGCCGATGCTCAATGCCCTGCTCAACACCGCTTCCGGCGCAACCTGGGTCTCGCTGCATCACGGCGGCGGCGTCGGGATGGGATATTCCCAGCATGCCGGCATGGTGATCGTCGCCGACGGAACGCAAGCTGCCGCCGAACGGTTGGCAAGAGTTCTTTGGAACGATCCGGCAAGCGGGGTCATGCGGCATGCCGATGCAGGGTACGACATTGCAATCGCCTGTGCCCGGGAGATGAACCTGGATTTACCCAGCATAACGGGCAACGAGTGATGCAGCCTCCTGTGGCGCGGGTATCATATCCTGCCTGAAACCGGTCGGACGAAGTCATGGCGATGACATTGCATCCGGCAAAAGGCCGCCCGCTATCGGCCTGGAAAAACGGCAAAGGGTTCACCAGCGAACTGGCCGTCTTTCCGCGCGGTGCGGACCTCGAAACTTTCGGATGGCGGGTCAGCATCGCCGAAGTCAAAGAAAGCGGGCCCTTCTCGAATTTCCCGGGCATCGACAGGTCGCTTGCGGTCCTCGAAGGCACGCTCACCCTCCGCTTCGACGGTGCGGACGCAATTCCTCTTTCTGCGGGGAACGGGCCCATCGCCTTCGCCGGTGATATTCCCTGCATGGCCGCGATTAAAGGCGGCGGCATGGCAAAAGACCTCAATATCATGACCCGGCGCGGCCAGTTCGTGTCCCGCATGCACCCGGTCACAGCGGATGGCCCGGTCCCGATCCTGCCGGAAGCGTGCACAACCCTCTTCGTGGCGCTTTGCCATTCGACCCTGGAGATGGATGGGTCTGTCATCGCGCTGGAACCGCTGGATGCGGTTTCCAACGATGAACCCATGACGGGCGAAGCGCAGTTTTTCCGTACCCGGTCCGTCCACGGAACCGGGCCCGTTGGCCTTTATGTCATTCAGATATTCGCCCAACGATTGCAGCCATCAGCGTAGAGCGCGCGAAACCGGGCACAGGGCGCTAGGCGCGGCTATCTTCGAGGATATAGCCGCTGCCCTTCTCCGCGATCATGATGGTCGGTGTGTTGGTATTGCCCGAAGTGATGCTGGGCATCACCGAGGCGTCCACCACCCGCAGCGCTTGCGCGCCATGGACACGCAGCCGGGCGTCCACCACCGCGAGAGAATCGCTGGACAATCCCATTTTTGCCGTGCCGACCGGGTGGAAAATCGTCGTGCCGATATCTCCAGCAGCCTTGGCAAGATCCGCCGTGTCGTTCGAGACGGCAGGTCCAGGAACATATTCTTCCGGCAAATAGCAGGAAAGCGCCTGCTGACCCATCAACCTGCGCGTCACACGGATCGCATCGGCAGCCACTCTTCTGTCTTCGTCGGTAGACAAATATCCAGGTCTGATGACCGGCTTGTCCCGAAAATCCGCCGACCGGATGTGAACAACGCCACGGGACGTCGGTCTCAGATTGCAGGCGCTGACGGTGACGGCCCGGAAGCGATGCAAGGGGTCGCCGAACTTGTCCAGCGAGAGGGGTTGAACGTGAAACTGAATGTTGGCGCGGTCATGAAGGCTGTCCGAGCGGGTGAAGATGCCCAGTTGCGACGGCGCCATCGTCAGCGGCCCGGTCTGGAACATGGCATATTCCGCACCCATCATCGCCCGCCCGATCAGCGAGTGATACGTCTCGTTGAGAGTTTTGACGCCGGAGACTTTGTAGATCATTCGCTGCTGGAGATGATCCTGGAGATTCTTTCCGACGCCTTCCCGTTCCAACACCACCGGGATTCCCAGCGACCGCAGAAAGGCCGGGTCGCCCACACCCGATCGTTGCAGAATTTCGATGGAACCGATTGAGCCGGCGCACAATATGACTTCGCGCTTCGCCCGCGCTTCATAAATCTTCCCATCGCGGACGAAGCGAATTCCGGCGGCCCTGCGCCCGTCAAAAACCAGCTTGTCGATGCTGGCATGTGTCTCCAGGCGAAGATTGGGACGGCGCAAGGCGGGCTTGAGAAATCCTCGCGCAGCCGACCAGCGCAAGCCCCGTTTCTGGTTCACGTGGAAATAGCCGACGCCTTCATTGTCCCCCGTGTTGAAGTCCGGCGTTCGCGAAACCCCCATCTGCACCGCCGCATCGCGAACGGCATCGAGAATGTCCCAGCGCAGCCGCGGTTCCTCGACCCGCCACTCCCCTTTTGTCCCGTGATGCTCGGTATCGCCCAGAAAATGATTGTCCAGGCGCTTGAAAACGGAGAAGACTTCGTCGGCGCTCCAGCCGTCCAGCCCCAATTGCCGCCAGTGATCGTAATCCTGCCGCTGGCCCCGCATCGAGATCATCGCATTGATCGCCGACGATCCGCCGATCACCTTACCGCGCGGATATTTCAGGGAGCGTCCATTCAGGCCGGGTTCCGGTTCGGTCTGGAACATCCAGTCGCTTCGTGGATTGCCGATGGCGAACAGATACCCGACCGGAATATGAAACCAGATCCAGTTATCCTGCCCGCCGGCTTCCAGAAGCAGCACCCGGTTCTTCGGATCTGCCGAAAGCCGGTTGGCCACAACGCAGCCGGCGGAGCCGGCACCGGCAATGATGTAGTCATACTCGCCGTCGAGCGATTGAACCTGATCCACGAACGAGCCTCGATCAACGGTTCCGGAAAACGGGTGCCCGCTTGGCGACGAACGCGTTCATCCCTTCCTTCTGGCCTTCGGTGGCAAAGGCCGCCTGGAACAGCAGGCGTTCATGGCGCAAACCTTCAGCCAGAGAACTTTCGAAAGCCTGGTTGACGGCCTGTTTCGCCATCTTCACGGCGGGAGAATTGTAGGCCGCAATCGTGTGGGCGGCTTCCAGCGCGGTCTGCAACAGGTCCGCCGGGGCGACGACGCGGGCGACCATGCCCGCGGCCTTCGCTTCGGCTGCACCGATGGAACGGCCCGTCAGGACCATATCCATGGCGAGTGACTTGCCGACCGCACGCGTCAGGCGCTGCGATCCGCCAATGCCCGGCAGGATGCCCAATTTTATTTCCGGCTGGCCAAACTGTGCGTCTTCCGAAGCGATGATGAAATCGCACAGCAATGCCAGCTCGCAGCCGCCGCCGAGTGCAAATCCGCTGACCGCCGCGATGATCGGCTTGCCGATCAACCGGACTTGGTCCCATGGCGCAAGAAAATCGTCCATGTAGAAACTGGCGAAGGATTTTTCCGCCATCTCGGCGATGTCGGCACCGGCCGCAAAGGCGCGGGGACTTCCGGCGATCACAATCGCTCCGACGCGATCATCCGCGTCGAACTCCTGCAAGGCCCGGAGCGTTTCCTGTGCCAGCTGCCGGTTCAAGGCATTCAACGATTTGGGACGGTTCAGGGTTATGAGGCCGACGCGCTCGCGCCGCTCCACCAGGATGGTTTCCAATTTCCTGCCCTTTGCTTCCTCGGGGGGCTGATTTTCCGATTTTCCGTCGGTCGCCTTGTCGCTCATCAAACTCTCCTGCCACTGCGGAATTCAATTTTTTATTTGAACGCGAATTGTCAGTCGTCATCGCCATGAGACGCAACATAGGAGTCCCGCGAAGCCATGAATTCGTGCAGGATCTGCTCGCGGTGCTGGTTCAGCTTGGGCGCCATGATGGGATCGACGATATTATTCCCCTTGTATCCGCTCATGCGGATCGGGTTCCCGGCGGTGCGAACCGCGCGGCCGGTTTCGCCACTTTTCACCTTTATGAACATGTCGCGCGCCAAAAGCTGAGGGTGATCGAACAATTTGTCGATGGTGTTGATGGGAGAGCAAGGCACGCCGGCTTCATTCAACTTGTCTACCCAATGCTGGACGTTCTGCGTTTTGGTGACCACCTCGATCGCCTTCACCATTTCCGGCCGATTGCGGCAGCGCAGATCGTTGGTCGCGAACGGGGCCTGCAAAGCCAGATCCGGCGCACCCAGCGCATCGGCCATCAACACGAACAGCGTGTCGTTTCCGGCCGCGATGACGATGCGTCCGTCTTTGGCCGCGAAACTCTCGAACGGCGCCAGGGAGGGATGGCTATCGCCTGTGCGATTGGGGACCTTTCCTTCGGCGTCATAGCGCGCCAAAGCCGTTTCCATCAGCGCCGCCTGGCAATCGAGCATTCCGATATCGACCCGGGCGCCTTGCGCATTCTGGTTTCTCTTGTGAAGCGCGGCGAGGATGCCCACCGTGGCGAAAAGCGCCGCGCCAAGGTCGCCGAAACTGGTGCCGACGCGCGAGGGGGGCCCATCCGGCCAGCCTGTCAGGCTCATAATGCCGCCCATTGCCTGCACGACCATGTCATAGCCCGGCAGATCGCTGAACGGCCCGCTATGGCCGAAGCCCGAGACGGAGGCATAGATGATATGGGGGTGGGTTTTCGCCATGCGTTCCGCGCCATATCCCAACCGGTCCATGACGCCGGGGCGGAAATTTTCCACCACCACATCGGCTTCGTTCAAAAGACGTTCCAGCAGCTCGCGATCACGCGGCGACTTGATGTCGAGAACGATGCTTTCCTTGCCCCGGTTGAAGCACATGAAATAAGCAGACTCGCCGTCCACGAAAGGACCGAAGGCGCGGGTATCGTCACCGGTTCCGAACTTCTCGATCTTGATGACACGCGCTCCAAGGTCGGCCAGAACCATGGTGCAGTAAGGCCCCGCCAGAACGCGCGAGAAATCGAGAACCGTAATCCCTTCGAGAGGCCCCTTGCGAGGCTCTTCCATCTGCATCGTCCCCTCCAGGAACAAATCTATGTCGGCGAAACTCAGCGCGAGGTCGGCATCTGAAATTCGGCGCCCTTGTCGATACTATCCGGCCAGCGTTGCATTATCGACTTCTGTTTTGTGTAAAAGCGCACGCCTTCCTCGCCATAGACATGCATGTCGCCGAACAGGCTGCGCTTCCATCCGCCGAACCCATGCCAGGCCATCGGTACCGGAATGGGGACATTGATGCCAACCATGCCGCACTGGACGTGACGCCCGAATTCTCGCGCGGCATGACCGTCCCGGGTAAAACAGCTCACGCCATTGGCGAATTCATGGCTGTTGATGAGTTGCAATGCCTCTTCCATGGTGGCCACGCGCACACAGCAAAGGACGGGGCCGAAAATCTCTTCCCGGTATATCGTCATATCGGGCTTCACATAGTCGAACAGCGTGGCGCCGAGAAAAAAACCACTCTCATGGCCCCGGGCAACATAATTGCGGCCGTCCAGCAGCAAAGTTGCGCCTTCCGCGACACCTTTGTCGATGTAGCTCACGATCCGCTGCCGGGCCGCATTCGTCACGATAGGACCCATCTCGGTCGCATCATCCATTCCATCGCCGATCTTCAGTTCCCGGGCGCGCTTTGTCAGCAAGGGCATGACCGCATCGGCAGCCGAACCCACCAGGACGGCCACTGCAATCGCCATGCACCGCTCGCCCGCCGACCCGTAAGCGGCCCCCATCAATGCGTCGACGACTTTCTCGGGATCCGCATCCGGCATCGCCACCAGATGATTCTTTGCGCCGCCCAGCGCCTGCACGCGCTTGCCGGCGCGCGCACCGGTCTCATAAATGTAATTGGCGATCGGCGTTGATCCGACAAAGGACACGGCCTGCACATCCTTGTTCGCCAACAAAGCGTCGACAGCCTCCTTGTCGCCCTGCACCACGTTGAACACGCCCTTCGGAAAACCCGCTTCGCGCATCAGTTCCGCCGCCATAAGTGACGGCGACGGGTCGATCGGGCTGGGCTTGAGCACAAAGGTATTTCCGGCGGCAAGTGCGACCGGATACATCCAGGCCGGCACCATCACCGGAAAATTGAAAGGCGTGATACCTGCAACGACACCGAGCGGCTGGCGCAAAGTCCAGTTGTCGATATTGGTCGAAACCTGATCCGTGAAATCGCCCTTCAGCAATTGCGGAATGCCGCAGGCGAATTCGATGATGTCGATGCCGCGCTCGACCTCGCCCCTGGCGTCGGAAAACACTTTGCCGTGCTCGGCCGTGATGGCCCGCGCCAAATCGTCCTTATGGGCATTCACCAGCGCCAGATATTTGTTCATCAGGCGGGCACGGCGCAGCGGCGGCAGATTTGCCCAGGCCGGAAAGGCCGCCTTCGCGGCACTCACGGCGGCATCGACATCCGCCGCCGAGGACAGGGTCACGCGCCGCGACCGGCGGCCTGTCGTCGGATTGAAGACATCCTGCGACCGGCCCGTACTGCTTGCCACCCTGCCGCCGTCAATAAAGTTGCAGACCAGGGTCTCTTCGTTCCCAATTTCGACGGTATTCATGGCGCCTCTCTGCGATTGCAAATTTCGATTTTCAATCGACCCGCCCAGGCGGCGGTCGATTGTGTCTGTGCTAGGCGCGGCCAGCACATGGGACTTCCGACCCTGGTGCCGGACCGGGGCCTGCAGGCGGGCTCTCGCGCACGGAACAACCCGGCGGCATATTTTCATAAGCCTTCGGCCAGGCAATCGACAAAGATGCGCTTCTAATGTGCAAAAAATCACATCGGAAAGGACAATATTGCGAGTTCGATGTGCAAAAGATAACATTTACCCATGGAATGGGATCGCGTCCGGATTTTCCTCGCTGTAGCACGCAGCGGCCAGATGCTGGCCGCTGCAAGAAATCTTGGGCTGAATCACGCGACGGTCGGGCGGCAATTGACGGCTCTGGAAGAAGAACTTCAGACCAAACTGCTCGAACGCCATGTCAATGGCTGTACTCTGACGTCCGCCGGTGAGGCGCTTCTGGCTTCCGCGGAAAAAGTGGAATCGGAGTTCCTTCAACTCGAATCGGCGCTTTCCGGAACCATCGGCGCGATCCGCGGCACCGTCAGGGTTGGCGCGCCGGACGGGCTGGGCAATTATTTCCTGGCCCCGAAGCTGGCGGAGCTTTCCGCCCGGCATTCGGACCTGCTGGTGCAGCTGGTGCCGCTGCCGCGCACCTTCTCTCTTTCGCGGCGCGAAGCCGATATCGTCATCACGCTGGATCGGCCCGTGCAGGGCAATCTCATCATCCAGAAACTGACGGATTACACGCTCAGCCTGTATGCATCGGAAGAATATCTCCAGGAGAGTTCCGAAATCCGCGCAGTGGAAGATCTGCGGCAGCATCTGTTCGTCACTTATGTCGACGATCTGATACACACGCCGGCACTCGATTACGGCCGCGAGCTTGCTGCGGGAATGCCGCGCCGCTTCGAGTGCGGCAGTGTTGTGGGTCAGATGGAGGCTGTGCGCGCCGGAAATGGTGTTGCGATTCTTCACGATTACGCTGCCCGATGCGTGCCGAACCTCAGGCGCATTCTGCCGGACCTGCAATTTGTCCGAAGCTATTGGCTGATCTCTCATCCCGACACCCATCGCTCCCACCGGGTCACGGAAGTCAGGCGCCATATTTCGGACGCGGTGAATGCATCGAAAGACAGATTTTGCCCCTGGGGCAACAATTCACTTCGGACCCTTGAGGCCGTCGGCCAGACCTGAACGCGCCACGATGGCGATATTTTCTTCATGCGAAGTCAGCATGACGGCAAGTTCGCCCGCCAGCTGGGCGTCGGCAATCCTTGGAATTGCGTCACGCAATTTTCTCACCACCCAGTCCTGACCGCGATTGACCAAGGCAAGCCGCTCGCCATCGTCGGGGATCGCGATCGCCTTCCCGTAGAACTGGCCGGTTTTTTCACTTGGTTGACCATCCAACATCCGAATCTGCTTTGTCAGCATGGCGCACCACCGCGCCTCGTCGTGATGGATTGTCTTCGCCAATTCGGCGATGGCGGTGCGGTCGGTATCCCTTGAAATATGCAAAAGCGCTTTGGCCCCCGCCCGTTCGGCCTCAAGCATGATGTTCAAAAAGCCGAGCAAGTCTTCACGATTCAAGGCATCCATGGCCGACGGTTCCCCGGCTTTCGCAGGTGATACTCCAGGACTTATTGTTGCTCCGGAAGCGAAATCCCGTCACCCCGCCGGCAGATCGCACAAAAGTTGCCGGGCGCGTAAAACGGTGCCTCAAAAAACTGGGTGAAAAAACGCGACGTTTGGGGAAGCGGATCGCACAGGGGGCAAACTTGCACTTTCGATGTGCAAATTAGCACATTCCATTGTTCCAACTTGTTCTTGTTAACCGATAGGCACCCGTCACTATGCGGGTGATTTTCGAAACCAATCGCGCATGCAAGGCGCAAACGGCGACACTGCAATTCATGCCGCCGCTTTTGCAAAGCAGCGAAAAAAACGAAACCGGAGGGAATCCCATGAAAAAGGCAATCTTCTGCACTGCATCTGCGGCAGCCTTGCTGCTCGCCGCCCACCCCGCTCTTGCGCAACCGGCGCAGAAGGCCCGCTCCACGATAGCGCAGTCCCTGGTCCCTCCGGCCATGCCGCTTTCCCGCATTCAGGAGAGCCTGATCGAATTCCCGTTGCCCAAGGGTGAAGAAGCCTATCGCTCGATCGACGGCCGCAAAATGCACCGCTATGTGGAGGAGCTTGCACAGATTTCCCGCCGCTATCGCGACAATGGCCATCCCAAATTCTGGGGCCGGATCATTGGCACATCGAGCGATCACGAGACCAACGAATGGCTCGCGGGTAAATTCAAGACGCTGGGCCTGGCCGATGTTCGCATCCAGCCTCTCGATCTCGCGCCGCAATGGATGCCGAAATCCTGGGATGTGACGATGACCGGCGGTGGAAAGTCGATCGATCTGGGCTCCGCGCAGCCGGCCTATTACGCCAACGGATTGCCGGCGGGCGGCATAGAGGTCGAGGCGGTTTATGCGGGCCTGGGCACCGAAGCAGACTTCAAGGGCAAGGATGTCCGGGGCAAGGCCGTGTTCGTTTACAGCATGCAGGGCCTGGCGAATGAAAGAGCCATCAAGCGCGCCGACGATCTGGGAGCAGCCGTGGTGTTCGACGTTTCGATGCTGCCCGGCAACATGCATTACATCGCTTATCCGTCGGATACCAAGGCGCCCAGTCTTGTTCTGGGCAATGACGACGGCAAGGCCGCCCGGGAAATGATCGAGGCGGCGAAGGACGGCCCGGCCCCAAAGGTCAAGGTGACGCTGGAGGTCGAAAAGGTGCCCAACCTCAAAACGGCGCTGGTGTGGGGAACACTGCCGGGTGCCACCGACGAGACCATTTACATCACGGCGCATAAGGATGGCTGGTTCGAAGGTGCCGGAGACAATGGCGGCGGCGTTGCCTCCATGCTCGGCCTTGCAGAATATTATGCGAAGATTCCGAAAGAGAAACGCCACCGCACCATGATCTTCATCGGGCTGGATGGGCATCATAACGGCCCCGACGGCGCCGCCGGAAAAACATGGCTGACGCAGAACAAGGAAAAGCTTTTCGCCAAGACCGCCATATTGATCAATGACGAGCATCCTTCGACCATAACGACCCAGTCGCGGCCGCGTTATTATCCGGGCGATGAGCTGGCATGGGGCAACACCTATATGCCCATGCAATGGTATGCCGGTGGCAAGGACCGCCCCGAATTGCGCAAGATCGTGTGGGATTCATTCAAGAAATTCGGCGTCCCATTGGAGTTGGACCCCAGCCCAACGCCGCCGGCCAGCGACGCTTCCTATTTCTACCGCTTCACGCCGGCGATCGACGCCAGTGAATATCACAACTACTTCCATACCGATTGGGAAACCCCGGAGACGGTTCCATGGACGGGGCTGCAGGCGGCGACCCGCGCCTACGCCAAGGTTATCGACGAAGTGAACAAACTGCCGCTCAGCACCTTCCAGCGCCCGGAAGACAAGGGCAGCCATCCTGACTTCGACGAGTGAAGCACCGCCGGTAGATCGTAGACGGTGGCTCAGGCACAGCCTGAGCCACCAACTCCGGAGCTATTGCACCCACCCGCCCAGGTCTCGCAAAGTTTCCTCGCATGCCGAGCCACACCGCTGACACGCATCGGCGCATACACGGCAATGTTCCATCATGGCCGCATGGCGTTTGCATTCAGCACCGCACAGTCGGCAGGCTTTCAGGCAGGCCGCGAGCATGGCGCGGGCAATGTCCTCGCCAGTGCCCGAGCGACGGGAGAGAATTGTCCCGCTGGCGGTGCACACCGTCGCGCAGTCCAGGTTGAAACGGATGCATGGGACCAGGTCTTTGATCCCGTCCTCCGCAAGACAGGCATCGGCGCATGCCGTACAGGCTTGCGCGCAATCGTAGCACGCCTCTATGCAGCGAATAAGCGCGTCATTCGCGCCGCCTTTGACCGAAGGATGCGTAGAAATCATCTCCTGGACATGCATGGGATCCTCCAACAAGTTGGATGACCAGACAATGCCGCACCCAGGGGATCGTTCCATCGATTTTCGGCCGTGGAAGACGTGTGCCCGTCCGGACTTTATATCGCGGCAAGGATACGATGCGCCTGTTTTAAATGCGGCGCATCCACCATCTTGTCATCGATCTGCAATGCCCCGCTCTCGGGATTGGCGGCGAATGCATCAACGACCCGCCGGGCCCAGGCAATCTCTTCTTGCGATGGCGCGAAAGCAGCGTGAATAATTGCAAGCTGTGCGGGATGGATCGCCAGCATGCCCGAAAAGCCGTCCCGCCGGGCGCGCGTGGCATAGGCCTGAAGACCTTCGGCATTCTTCAGATCGGGATAAACCGTCTCGATCGCTGCGACGCCGGCGGCGTGCGCCGCGAATAGAGCGAGAGAGCGCACCATCTCGTAAGGAGCCGTGAATTGGCCGTCCGTTTCGCGCGCCGTGGAGGCCCCGATGGCAGAGGACAAATCTTCCGCCCCCCAGGCCAAGCCGCAGAGGCGTGGGGTGACGCCGCGATAGGAGCCCAGCGTGAACATGGCAGCAGGTGTTTCGGTAACGATAGGCAGAATGCAGGCTCTTGTGTCGCCCAGTGCTCCCAGGCGCCGGTCCAGATCGGCGATGCAGGTCCCACCTTCTGCCTTGGGCAGAACGATGCCATCGGGACGGTGCGGCCCCACCGCCGCGAGATCCCGTTCCATCAGCGCAATTGACGAATTGATCCGTACAAAGACCGGTCTGGTGCGCGGCCGGGCAAGAAAATCGGCAACAGCCTTGCGCGCATAATCCTTTTTAGCCGCGGTGACAGAATCTTCGAGATCCAGGATCAGGATGTCCGCATCCAGATTTCGCGCTTTTTCCATCCGATCCGGCCGGTCCCCGGGCACGAACAGCAGCGAACGCATTCTCATGTCCGCTTCACCAATGCCGCGCGGAAAGCCTCGCATACCATATCGCCATGCTGATTGAATGCCCGGTGGCGGAAGGTGACGATGCCCGCGTTGGGACGTGACTTCGATGGGCGCAGCTCCATCACCTCGGTCTCGATCCTGAGCGTGTCTCCGATAAAAACGGGTTTCGGCATGGTCACCTTGTCGTATCCGAGATTGGCGATCAGCGTCCCCAGCGTGGTGTCTGCGACGGAAATTCCCACCATCAGTGCGAATGTGAAAAGACCGTTGACGACGATCCGGCCGAACTCCGTGCCCGCGGCGTAATTGGCGTCCAGATGCAGTGGCTGGGAATTGTGCGTGAGGGTGGTGATGAGCAGATTGTCGGCCTCCGTCACCGTGCGGCGTAGGTCATGGACAATATGATCGCCGATCGTCCATTGTTCGTAAGTGCGCCCGGTCATCAATCTGCCTTTTCAATACGCGCCAACAAGACGCCTTCTTCGACCTGCGATCCTGCCGATGCGGTCAATTCCACCACGGCGCCGTCGAACGGCGCCACCAGCACATATTCCATCTTCATGGCCTCCAAAACCAGCAGGCGCTCGCCGCGCCGGACTTGCTTGCCCTTGGCGGTCTCGACCTGGATGACCATGCCGGGCATGGGTGCCAGCACCGCGCCATCGCCAGGTCCGGCATTGTCGCTGGACCGTGGCTTTGGCGCCGAGAAGGACCATGCATCTCCGTCCAGAAACAGAATGCTGTCCCCACCGATCTTTCGCACGCTGCCAGCTTCGACGGGTTGCGCGATGTGGATTTGGCCATGGATTTCCACCGCGACCTGAGTGTCTGGACTGCCGACGCCGCGAAATCCCGTCAATGCCGTCCAGGGATCGTGTTTATCCTTCGGCAAAAGCGCGGCGGCCGTCGCGGCCAGGACGGCTGGGCCCGGTTCCGGTGAAGGGACGATCTGCGCGGCATAGCGCTCGATAAACCCGGTATCGATACCGCCCCGGAGAAAGGCCGGATGAGCGCTGGCACGGGCAAGAAAACCGGCATTGGTCTTTACCGGCCACACCTCCACGGCCCGACAGGCATTCGCCAATTTCTGGGCGGCGTCGGCGCGTGATGGCGCGTGCACAATCAGTTTGGCAACCATCGGGTCGTAATGGGGCGTGATGACATCGCCCTGCTCCACGCCACTATCGACACGAATTGCGGACGGCAAATTCAGATGTGTCAGCGGCCCCGTCGACGGTAGAAAGCCGGCAGCCGGGTTTTCCGCATAAAGTCGCGCTTCCATGGCCCAGCCGGAGATCAACAATTCGTCCTGTTTTTTTGGCAACGCCTCACCGGACGCCACGCGCAACTGCCATTCCACCAGATCTTCGCCGGTGATTGCCTCCGTTACCGGATGCTCCACCTGAAGCCGCGTATTCATTTCCATGAACCATATGCGATCCGCCCGCAGGCCGTCCGATGCATCCGCAATGAACTCGATGGTGCCGGCCCCGACATAGTTGACGGCTTGAGCCGCTTTCACGGCAGCCGCCGTCAACGCCTCACGCGTGACCTTGTCCATGCCCGGGGCGGGCGCTTCTTCGATCACTTTCTGATGGCGGCGCTGCATCGAGCAGTCACGTTCGAAGAGATGCACCACATTGCCGTGCCGGTCGCCGAAGATCTGAACTTCGATGTGGCGTGGTGCAGGGATATATTTCTCAATCAGCACCCTGTCGTCGCCGAAAGAAGCAGCCGCCTCCCGCATGCAGGATGCCAATGCGTCCGCGAATCCCGCGGCGCCATCGACCCGCCGCATTCCCTTCCCGCCACCGCCCGCCACGGCCTTGATCAATACGGGATAGCCAATGCGGGACGCTTCGTCTTGAAGATGTTCCGGCGACTGAATTTCGCCAAGATAGCCCGGCGTCACCGGCACGCCGGCGCGCTGCATGAGTTTCTTCGCTTCGTCCTTCAAGCCCATCGCCCGGATTGCCGCGGGCGGTGCGCCGATCCAGATCAGGCCGGCTTTCTCGACGGCCTCGGCGAAGTCGGCATTCTCGGACAGAAATCCATAGCCAGGGTGAATTGCCGCTGCACCCTTTTCGCGCGCGACCGCCAGGATTTTGGTACCGTCGAGATAGCTTTCGCGTGCCGGCGCCGGACCCAGACGCGCCGTCTCGTCCGCCTCCCGCACAAAGGGCAGGTACGCATCGGCATCCGAATATACCGCGATCGTGCGGACGCCCATCCGCCTGGCCGTGCGAATGATGCGGCGGGCGATTTCACCCCGGTTGGCGATCAGCACGCTTTCGAGCATGGGATCACATACGGAACAGGCCGAAGCGCGGCCCGGCTGGAATGGGTGCATTCAGGGTCGCGGTGAACGCCAGACCCAGCACGTCGCGGGTCTGGGCCGGATCGATAATGCCGTCATCCCATAATCGCGCGGTGGCATAATAGGGATTGCCCTCATCTTCGTATTTTTGGCGCACCGGCGCCTTGAAAATCTCGGCCTCTTCCTTGCTCCACTTATCCGCATCGCGATGCACGGTCGCCAATACCGACGCGGCCTGCTCGCCGCCCATCACACTGATGCGGCTGTTTGGCCAGGTGAAAAGAAACCGGGGCGAATAGGCGCGGCCGCACATGCCGTAATTTCCCGCGCCAAAGCTGCCGCCGATCAATACGGTGATTTTCGGCACGCTGGCGGTTGCCACGGCCGTTACCAGCTTGGCGCCATCCTTTGCGATGCCCCCCGCTTCATATTTGCCGCCGACCATGAAACCCGAAATATTTTGCAGGAACAGCAACGGTGTGCGTCTCTGGCATGCCAGTTCGATGAAATGCGCCCCCTTGAGGGCGCTTTCGGAAAACAGCACGCCATTGTTGGCCAGAATCGCAATCGGCACGCCCCAGATATGGGCAAAGCCGCAAACCAGGGTCGTGCCATACAGCGACTTGAACTCGTGCATCTCAGATCCGTCGACAATGCGCGCGATCACTTCGCGCACGTCATACGGCGCGCGCACATCGCGCGGCACAATTCCATAAAGATCGGCCGCATCGAATTTCGGCGGCTGGACACCGGATAGAGCGATGTCGGTCTTGTCAGCACCGCCCAGAGTGCCGACGATCTGACGCAGCAACAGCAGCGCCTGTTCGTCATTTTCCGCGACATGATCGACCACGCCCGACTTGCGACCATGGACGTCCGCACCGCCAAGTTCTTCCGCCGAGATGACCTCCCCAGTTGCCGCCTTCACCAGCGGTGGGCCGGCAAGGAAAATCGTCCCCTGCCCGCGCACGATGATGCTTTCGTCCGACATCGCGGGAACATAGGCGCCGCCCGCGGTGCAGCTTCCCATCACGCAGGCAATTTGCGCGATACCGTCGGCCGACATTTGTGCCTGATTGAAGAAAATGCGGCCGAAATGATCGCGATCGGGGAACACTTCCGCCTGATGCGGCAGATTGGCGCCGCCGCTGTCCACCAGATAAAGGCAGGGGAGCCGGTTCTGCTGCGCGATCTCTTGTGCCCGCAGATGCTTCTTCACCGTCATCGGGAAATACGCGCCGCCTTTCACGGTGGCGTCGTTGGCGACGATCATCACTTCGCGGCCCATCACGCGGCCGACCCCGCAAATGAGACCGGCACCGGGCGCCTCGTCATTGTAGAGACCGTTCGCCGCCAAAGCACCGATTTCCAAAAAGGGCGAGCCTGCATCCAGCAAGCGATTGACCCGCTCACGCGGCAGAAATTTCCCCCGCGAGGTATGCCGCTGGCGCGCGGCTTCGGAACCGCCCAGCGCCGCCAAGGCGGTCCGGGCCCGCAAATCGTCCATCAAGGCGCGATTATGCGCGTCATTGATCCGGAAACTCTCGCTTTGCCGATCAACCAGCGAGGAAAGCGTCGTCATGTGCCAATCAACTCCCGCCCGATCAGGAAGCGGCGAATCTCGTTGGTGCCGGCGCCGATGTCGTAAAGCTTGGCGTCCCGCAGGAAACGCTCAACCGGCCAATCCCGGGTATAGCCTGCGCCGCCCAGGGCCTGGATCGCTTCCAGCGAGGTCTTCACCGCATTCTCGGATGCCAGCAGAATCGCGCCCGCGGCATCAAAGCGTGTGGTGTGGCCCGCATCACAGGCGCGCGCCACCGCATAAACATAGGCGCGAGCGGAATTGAGCGCCACATACATGTCGGCGATCTTGCCTTGCATCAGCTGGAAGCTGCCGATGGGCCGGCCGAATTGCTGACGCTCGCGCACATAAGGAAGAACCACGTCGAGACAGGCTTGCATGATGCCCAGAGGGCCTGCCGCCAGCACCACGCGTTCATAATCCAGGCCGGACATCAGAATCTTGACCCCATTGCCTTCGCCGCCCATCACCTGCTCCGCCGACACTTCGCAATCCTGGAACACAAGCTCGCCGGTATCGCTGCCGCGCATGCCCATCTTGTCCAGCTTCTGAGAGGTCGAAAATCCTTTCATGTCGCGTTCGACCAGGAACGCGGTGATGCCTTTGGGGCCCGCATTCATGTCGGTCTTGGCATAAACCACCAGCACATCGGCTTCCGGCGCATTGGTGATCCAGAATTTCGTGCCGTTCAGGACATAGCGATCGTTTCCGCGTTTCTCGGCTTTCAGACGCATGGAGACAACGTCGGACCCAGAGCCCGCTTCCGACATGGCAAGCGAGCCGACATGCTCGCCTGAAATCAGCTTGGGCAGATATTGGCGCTTTTGCTCGGGATTGGCCCAACGGCGGATCTGATTCACGCAGAGATTGGAATGGGCGCCATAGCTGAGACCGACCGAGGCCGAGCCGCGCGAAACCTCTTCCATCGCCACGGCGTGTTCGAGATATCCCAGGCCCAAACCGCCGAACTCTTCTTCCACCGTGATGCCATGCAGGCCCAACGCGCCCATTTCGGGCCATAGATGGCGGGGGAATTTGTTGGTGGCGTCGATATCGGCCGCGAAGGGCGTGATCTGTTCGGAGGTGAAACGGCGCACAGTCTCACGCAGCATGTTTGCGGTTTCGCCCAAACCAAAATCCAGCTGTGTGCTCATCGCGCATGATCCTTTGGCACGGGGCGGGGCCTGCGGTCCTCATCGATCGCCACGAATGTGAAGCAGGCCTCCGTCACTTTCGCACTATCCTCGCCGTCGCGATCGCGCTGCCAGGCTTCCACCGCGATCTTCATCGACGTGCGGCCCACCGATGTCACCGTGGCATAGACCGAAACTTCGTCACCGATATGCACCGGATGGTGAAACGCGACCGCATCGATCGCCGCGGTCACGGCACGCCCCGCGCTCCGCCGCGAGGCGACATTGCCCGCTGCCAGGTCCATCATGCTCATCAGCCAGCCGCCGAAAATATCGCCATAGAAATTGGCATCGGCCGGCATGGCCGTGACGCGGATAGCGGGCTGTTCGTCGGGCGGCTTGGTCACACGGCACCGTCGATGAAGATCAACGCAGGATGCTCCATCAGCCGCTTGAGGCGCTGGATGAAGCTGGCCGCATCATAGCCGTCCACGACGCGATGGTCGAATGAAGACGACAGGTTCATGACCTTGCGCCGGGTCAGGAACGCCCCATCGATCACCGGCCGTTCCGTCAATTTGTTGGGACCGATAATGGCGACTTCGGGGTGGTTGATGATGGGGGTGGCCGCGATGCCGCCCAGGGCCCCCAGACTGGTCAGAGTGATGGTCGAACCGGAAAGCTCTTCGCGCGCGGCATGGCCGTCCCGCGCGGCTTGTGTCACGCGGGCAAGCTCGCGGGCGCAATCCCACAGATCGCGGCTCTCGGCATGGCGGATGACCGGCACCATCAATCCGTTCCGGGTCTGGGTCGCGACGCCGATGTGAATGGCCGCGTAGCGCTTCAGCACGCCCTCCGCTTCGTCATAATGCGCGTTGACGTTGGGGAATTCGGGCAGCAGCCTGGCCATCGCGCAGATGAAGAAGGGCAGCAATGTCAGCTTGGGGCGGCTCTCGCCGCGACTGGCGTTGAGATCGGCCCGCAAGGCTTCCAATTCGGTCAGATCGAACTCCTCGACATAGGAGAAGTGCGGGATCTGCCGCTTGGATTGCGCCATCTTGTCCGCAATCTTGCGCCGCATGCCCACCAGTTTGATCTCTTCCACCGCGTCCCGTTTCGGCGCGGTGCCCGCTCCGCGATGCCGTTCCAGATCTTCCACCAGGATGCGCCCTCTGGGACCGGTGCCACGCACCTCCTCCAGCCGGATGCCCCATTCCCTGGCGCGGCGGCGCGTGGCCGGCGAGGCGGCGGGATCGGGATTGACCGGTTCGGCCTGCGATTTGGACTCGCCCGCACGGGCATTGCGGGCAACGTCTTTTTCCGGCGCCGCAATCGGCTTGACGTCTGCAGGTGCAGCGCTTTCACCCGCGACGTCCAATTCCACCAGCACGGACCCGACGGGCGCCATGCTGCCCACCGCGCCATGCAATGCCGTCACCACACCTTCGACCGGCGAAGACATGTCCACGGTCGCCTTATCGGTCATCACGTCCAGCAATGGATCGTCTTCCCGGATGCGGTCACCGACCTTGACATGCCAGGCCGTGATTTCCGCTTCGGCGACACCCTCGCCGATGTCCGGCAGACAGAACTGATACTGGCCCATTTTCAATCCTCCATCGCCCGCCGGAGTGCCTTCGCCACCCGCGCCGGCCCCGGGAAATAGTCCCATTCGAACGCATGCGGATAAGGCGTGTCCCAGCCTGCCACGCGCTGGATCGGACTCTTGAGATGGAAGAAACAGCGCTCCTGCACCAGCGCTGAAAGCTCGGCCCCGAAGCCGGCAAACCGCGAAGCCTCATGCACGATCAGGCAGCGGCCGGTCTTGTTCACGGACCGGATGATGGTGTCCACGTCCAGCGGGACAATGGATCGAAGGTCGATCAGTTCGGCGTCGATGCCCGACTCCGTGATCGCGGCCTCGGCGACATGCACCATCGTGCCATAGGCCAGGACGGTAATGTCCTGTCCTTCGCGCAGGATCGCCGCCTTGCCCAACGGCACAGTGTAATGGCCGTCGGGTACCTCTGCCGCGGCATGGCCGGCCCAGGTCCGCACCTGACGATCGTGATGGCCGTCAAAGGGGCCGTTATAAATTCGCTTCGGCTCCAGAAAGATCACCGGATCGTTGCTTTCGATGGCAGCGATCAACAGGCCCTTGGCGTCATAAGGATTGGACGGGATCACCGTGCAAAGGCCAGTGACATGGGCAAACAGGGCTTCTGGGCTCTGGCTGTGAGTCTGGCCGCCGAAAATGCCCCCGCCATAAGGCGCGCGCACGGTGATGGGAGCCCAGAACTCACCGCCCGAGCGATAACGCAGCCGCGCCGCTTCGGAGACAAGTTGGTCGAAGGCGGGCAGAATGTAATCGGCGAACTGAATCTCGGCGACAGGGCGCAGACCATAGGCGCCCATACCGATGGCGGCGGCGATGATGCCGCCTTCCGAGATCGGTGTGTCGAAGCAGCGCTTTTCGCCGTGCTTCTTCTGCAAACCTTCGGTAACCCGGAAGACACCGCCGAAATAGCCGATATCTTCACCAAAGGTCAGCACATCCGGATCATCCGTCAGCTTGACGTCGAGGGCGGAGTTCAACGCCTGAATCATGGACATGGTCGCCATGGTCAGACTCCCAACTCGTCGCGCTGCTCGCGCACGCGCCAGTCGGGCTTCTCGAACACGCCTTCGAACATTTCAAAGACCGGCGGCTTGGATTGGCCCAGAGTGCCGACCGCCTCGCCCTCCTTGGCGGCAGCGCGCACCGCTTCGGTCAGCTCTGCCTCGCACTGGGTGTGGCGCGCTTCGTCCCATTCGCCGATCACCATCAGATGCGTCTTCAAGCGTTGGACAGGATCGCCCAGTGGCCATTTGACGGGTTCATTCGCCGGGCGGTAGCGGGTCGGATCGTCGCTGGTTGAGTGTCCAGCGACGCGATAGGTGAAAAATTCGATCAGGGTGGCGCCGAGATTGGCCTTGGCGCGCGCTACGGCCCATTCGGTGGCGGCCCACACCGCCAGAAAGTCGTTGCCGTCCACGCGCAGTCCCGGCAGGCCATAGCCCGCCGCCTTGGCGGCGAAAGTCGTTTCGTCCGCACCCGCGATGCCCGCATAGGATGAGATCGCCCATTGATTGTTGGTGACGGCGAGAATGACCGGCGCGTGATAGACTGACGCAAACGTCAGTGCTTCATGAAAATCGCCTTCCGCGGTTGAGCCTTCGCCGATATAGGCCAGGGCCAGGCTGTCATCTTTTTTATAGGCGCTGGCCATCGCCCAACCCACCGCATGACCGAAGCGGCTGCCAAGGTTGCCGGAAATGGAATAGAAGCCGTATTTGCGCGCCGAATAAAGTATGGGCAACTGGCGGCCCCTCAGTGGGTCTTTTTCATTGGAGAAAATCTGGTTGACCAGATCGATCAGCGGATAGCCCCGTGCCATCAACCAAGACAGCACGCGATAGGTGGGAAAGCACATGTCACGCGGCCCCAGCACCATGGACTGGGCCGCGCCGATGGCCTCTTCACCGGTAGACTTCATGAAGAAACTCGTCTTGCCCTGGCGATGGGAACGGAACATGCGCTCTTCGAAAATCCGGGTCAGCATCATAGCGCGCAAGCCTTGGCGCAACTTTTCAGGTTCGACCTGCGGCGCCCACGACCCGACCGCGTGGCCTTGATCGTCCAGCACCCGAACCAGGCCCTGGGCAGTATCGCGAAGGCTTTCCGATGACGCGTTGATATCCGGGTCCGGACGCGGCACCGCGCCGGCGGGCGGAATGATGAGATGGCTGAAGTCGGGCTCGTCGCCTGGGCGCGTCGAAGGCGCAGGAATATGAAGGTCGAAAGGACACACGGCGGCACCCCACGCATTTGGTGTCTAAACGAACGGCGCCAAATAACGTGTCACGAAGCGCTGGGATAAAAATTGCTATTTTTGCTGACTTCCGCGCTATTTTGGGATATCATTTCTCCAGATCAATAAATCTTAGGATGATATTCCATGGATGAGATCGATCTAAAGATTCTGCGAAATCTGCAGGACACCCCCGGCATCTCGATGGTGGATCTGGCTCAAAAAGTGGGCCTTTCGCATACGCCCTGCTGGCGGCGCGTCAAGCAACTGGAGGAAAGCGGCGCCATCCGCGAACATGCCGTCATCCTGGACCCCCAGGTGATGGGCCTTGGTGTTACCGTGTTGGCCAATATCCGCCTGAAGGCCCATGACGAGGACACGCTGAACGCCTTTGAACAGGCGGCGCGGGAGCGGCCGGAAATCGTGGATTGTTTCAGCATGGGCGGCGAAAGCGATTACGCCGTGCGCATGGTGGTGGGCAGCATCGACGCCTATGAGCACCTGCTGAAGAAAGTGCTGCTGCATTTTCCGGGTGTGGCCGAAGTCCATTCCCATTTCGCCTTGAAATGCGTGAAGAACACGACGCGTCTGCCGATCTGACATGGCCCCGGTCCCGGGAGTGGGATTAAGCTGAGGCGGTGAGGTGTTCATGCTCTTGAATGAAACCCAGCAGGCAATCCAGGATTCCGTGCGCGCTTTTGCGCAGGAGCGTGTGCGGCCCAGGGCACAGGAATTCGAAAAAGCTGGCGGCTATCCGCGCGAATTGTTCGAGGAGCTGGCGGCACTGGGCCTGATGGGCATGGTGGTGCCGGAGGAAATGGGCGGCACCGGCGCCGACACCGTTTCTTATGCCGTGTCGTTGATCGAATTGGCGGCAGCGGACGGCCCGCTTTCGACCATTGTGAGCGTGCAGAACAGTCTGGTCGCGTCGGGCCTGGTGCGCAGCGGCAGCGCGGCGCAGCAAGAACGCTTTTTACCGGATCTGGTGTCAGGCAAGACCATAGGTGCCTTCGCGCTGACCGAAGCCGATGCGGGGTCGGATGCCGGCGCCATCCGCGCGCGCGCCACGCGCCAAGGCAATGGCTATGTGCTGAACGGCACCAAGCAGTTCATCACATCGGGCAAGATCGCGGGTCTCACCCTCACCTTCGCTGTCACCGATCCCGACAAGGGCAAACGCGGCATCACCGCTTTCCTGGTGCCCACCGACCGGCCCGGTTATCACGTGGACAAGGTGGAACATAAGCTGGGCCAGGCCGCCTCCGACACCTGCGCTCTGCGCTTCGACAATCTGGCGCTGGAGGGCGATCTTCGGCTTGGCGAGGAAGGTCAGGGTTACTCCATCGCGCTGGGCAATCTGGAGGCGGGCCGCATCGGCATTGGGGCGCAGAGCGTAGGCATGGCGCGCGCCGCACTCGAGATCGCCATTCGCTATGCCCGCGAGCGCAAAAGCTTTGGCAAAGTAATCATCCAGCATCAGGCCGTGGGTTTCCGCCTCGCCGATCTGTCGGCGCGGCTGAAAGCGGCTGAGCAGCTGGTGCTGCACGCAGCGGCGCGCAGGGACGCCAATCTCCCCTGCCTCACCGAAGCCTCGATGGCCAAGCTGGTGGCGTCGGAAACCGCGGAAGCGGTGTGTTCCGGCGCAATCCAGACCTTGGGCGGTTACGGCTATCTGGAGGAATTCGGCCTCGCCAAAATCTATCGCGATGTCCGGGTCTGCCAGATTTATGAAGGCACCTCCGACATTCAACGGCTGGTGATCGCCCGCGCGCTGGAAAGGGATGGTGCATGAGCGACGACGCTATTGTGATCACCGGTTTCGCCCGCACGCCAATGGGCGGATTGCAGGGTGTGTTCGCGGATGTGAAGGCGTCCGAACTGGGGGCCGCCGCCATCCGCGAAGCCGTCAACCGCGCCGGCGCCTCCAAAATCGACCAGACCATCATGGGCTGCGTGCTGGGGGCGGGTCAGGGCCAGGCCCCGGCGCGCCAGGCCTCGAAAAGCGCGGGGCTTGGCGACGAGGTGCCCGCCACCACCATCAACAAGATGTGCGGCTCGGGCATGCAGGCGGCAATTCTGGCACACGACATGCTGAAAGCCGGGAGCGCCGACTGCCTGGTCGCGGGCGGGATGGAGAGCATGACCAACGCGCCATATCTTTTGGCGCGGCATCGCAAAGGGGCGCGCTTCGGCCATGACGCGGCGCTGGATTCCATGCTGCTCGACGGACTGGAAGACGCTTACGACAAAGGCAAGCCCATGGGTGCCTTCGCCGAGGAAACGGCAAAGAGTTATCAGATCAGCCGCGCCGCGCAGGACGAGTACGCCCTGCGTTCACTCGAACGTGCCAAGGCGGCGCAGGCTTCAGGTGCCTTCGATGCCGAAATCGTGCCCGTAATGACAGGCAAGGACACCGTTGGCATCGACGAACAGCCCGGCCGCGCCAGGCCAGAGAAAACCCCCACACTCAAGCCCGCCTTCGCGCCGGACGGCACCATCACCGCCGCCAGCTCCGCCTCGATCTCCGACGGTGCCGCGGCGCTGGTCTTGACCCGCGAAAGCCTCGCGAAAAATCCGCCTGCCGCCCGCATCATCGGCCATGCGACCCATGCCCAGGCGCCGGCGCTGTTCACCACTGCGCCCGTCTTCGCCATCCGCAAACTGCTCGACCGCATAGGATGGCGTGTGAGCGATGTGGATCTGTTCGAAGTCAACGAGGCTTTCGCAGTCGTGGCGCTGATCGCGATGCGCGAACTCGATATCGCGGCGGATCGCATCAATGTTCATGGCGGGGCCTGCGCCCTGGGCCATCCCATCGGCGCATCGGGCGCGCGGATTCTCGCCACACTGATCGCGGCCCTGCAGAGACGCGGTCTCAGGCGCGGCGTCGCCAGCCTTTGCATCGGTGGCGGCGAGGCCACCGCAATGGCGATCGAAATCCCGGGCTGAAACGGATCAGAGATTTAACAGGGCCGGATCGCCACCCTGGGCCGCAATATTCACGCTCACCGCGCGCTCGACGGAATAGCGGTGGAGCGCATAGGGTCCGCCCGCCTTGGGACCGGTGCCGGAAAGCCCCTCGCCGCCGAATGGCTGCACGCCCACAACCGCACCGATGATCGAGCGATTGACGTAGATATTGCCGGCCGGAACCAGCGCCCGCACCCTGGACACGAAACTTTCCAGTCGGGAATGGATGCCCAATGTGAGGCCATAGCCTTTCGCGGCCAGAGCGCGGCCCGCCTGTTCCAATTCGCCATCGCGATAGCGCACCACATGCAAAATCGGGCCGAACACTTCGCGGTCGAGAAGTTGCGACAATGCAATTTCCGCCATCACCGGCCCGAACAGGAGTGGGCCGGTCACGGCGGGCTTCAATTCCTTCAGAATCTTTGCGGTGGTTTTGAGATGCATGAGATGTGCATCCAGCGCCGCCCGCGCCGCCATGTCGATCACCGGTCCGATATCGGTCGCGAAATCGGACGGATCGCCGACCGTCAACACATCCATCGCGCCTTTCAAACCATCGATGAGCCCGTCCGCGGTTTCTTCCGGCAGGAACAGCAGCCGCAATGCCGAGCAGCGCTGCCCGGCGGACCCGAAAGCGGACAAGATCACATCGTCGATCACCTGTTCGCGTTGCGCGGTGGTGTCGACAAACATCGCATTGAGGCCGCCGGTCTCGGCAATGAAAGGAAGAAGTGCGCCGCTGCGTGACGCCAGCGCGGCATTGATGCGGCGCGCCGTGTCGGTGCCGCCCGTGAAGGCGATACCTCCCAGGATCGGATGCGCCGTCAGCGCGGCGCCCACCGTTTCGCCCCGCCCCGGCAATAGATGCAACACTTCGGCCGGAAGACCTGCGGCACGGAACAGGCGCACCGCTTCAGCGGCAATCAAGGGCGTCTGCTCTGCGGGTTTCGCCAGCACCGCGTTGCCGGCGGCCAGAGCCGCGGCGATCTGGCCGGTGAAGATGGCCAGCGGGAAATTCCAGGGTGAAATACAGGCGAAGACACCGCGGCCGTGTAATTCCAACTTGTTGGTTTCGCCGACGGGGCCTTTCAGGGTCAAAGGCCCTGCGAAATCTCGTTCCGCGAGCAACGCGTAATAGCGGCAGAAATCCGCGGCCTCCCGCACTTCGCCAATCGCGTCCGGCCAGGTTTTTCCCGCTTCGCGCACGGCAAGTGCGGCAAGGCGATCGCGCTGCTTTTCCAAACCATCGGCCATGGCACGCAGAATATGGGCGCGTTCGATGCCGCCGCGCTTGTCCCAGCCCGGCTGCGCGTGCGCGGCGGCCGCGAAAGCGGCATTGATCTGCGCCCTGCTGGCCTCCGCATATCGGCCGATTTCGGACAGATCGAAAGGGTTTTCCACTTTCTCCGAAGGTGCGTCGGCCGTGGCAATCCCACTGACGATCGGACGCCCGTTCATGTCCGGCTTTTCCACAAGGACAGAAGCAAGCTGTTCGCGCGCCCGCGCCACGCTCAAATCCAACCCGGCACTGTTCAAGCGGTCACCATACATCTGGCGCGGCACCGGAATGCGCGGATGTGGACCGGGCTGCGCTTCCACCGACGAAATCGGATCGGTCGCGACTTTTTCCGGTGGTGTCTCATCGTGCAGCAGCAGATGCACGAAACTTGTGTTGGCGCCGTTCTCCAGCAACCGCCGCACCAGATAAGGGAGCAGATCTTCATGCGCGCCGACAGGGGCATAGGTGCGTAGCGAAAGTGGACCGAAACGCTCGCGCGCCGCCTGGTACAGCACCTCGCCCATTCCGTGCAGCCGCTGATACTCGATTGCGGTTTCCCCCGCCATCGCATGCACCGCCGCCAGTGTATGCGCGTTGTGGGTCGCGAACTGGGCATAGAGGTGTGGGCTGGCGCCGATCAGCGCCTTGGCGCAGACCAGATAGGACAGATCCGTTGCGGGCTTGGTGGTGAAGACGGCATAGCCCGGTTGTCCCGAGACCTGCGCCCGCTTGATTTCGCTGTCCCAATAGGCACCCTTGACCAGCCGGACCATCAGGCGGCGACCGGAGCCGCGCGCCAGCCCCGCCAACTGTGCGATGACTTCGGGTGCGCGCTTCTGATAGGCCTGTACTGCCAGACCGAGCCCGCGCCAGCCCCCCAGCGTTTCATCCCGCGCCAGCCGCTCCAACAGTTTGAGCGAAAGAACCAGCCGGTCGGCTTCTTCGGCGTCGAGTGTAAAATTGATGTCGGCCTGCGCGGCGAGACCGGCCAACCGTCTCAGCCGCGGATAAAGCTCATCCCAGACGCGCCGTTCCTGGACCGCTTCGTAGCGGGGCGACAAAGCGGACAGCTTCACTGAAATACCGTGCCCATTTTCCGGTCCGGCATGCCCCGTATTGGCCTTGCCTACGGCCAGAATGGCGGCGGCATAGGCTTGTTCATGGCGCAGCGCATCCGCCTGTGTCCGCGCGCCTTCGCCCAGCATGTCGAAAGAGCACAGATGGCCCTCTTCGTCCGCTCGCGTCAACGCCGCTTCAATGGTGCGGCCGAGCACGAATTGTTCGCCCATGATGCGGAGCGCCTGCGCCACGGCGGTGCGCACAATGGGTTCGCCCGCACGGGTCACCAACCGCCTAATGACGCCCGGTCCGTCGGCGGTCTCGTCGATTTCCACCCAGCGACCGGTCAGCATCAGTCCCCAGGTCGAAGCGTTCACGAACAGATTATCCGATTGCCCCAGATGTGCGGCCCAGTCAGCCGCGCCGATCTTCTCGGCGATCAGCCGGTCGCGGGTCGCCGTGTCCGGCGTGCGCAACAGCGCTTCCGCCAGGCCCATCAACGCAAGGCCCTCCTGCGTGCTGAGGGAAAATTCGGCCAGAAAGCTTTCGACCAGACCCTGCCGGCGGGTGATCTGCCGGGCCCGGCGGACCAGATCGACGCCCGCGTCCCGCACGGCCATCCGCATCTGCGGCGCCAAAGGCTGCGCCGCCAGCAACGCGGCGATGGCGTCGCGCTCGTCGCGATATTTTCCAGTGTCCAGAAGGTCCCAGGCGGAAGACGCAGACATCGGCGTATTTATACTGGAACGCGCTGCGACGCGATCCATCAAATTCACGTCAGGACAGCGTGAAATTGCTCTGCGATCCAATCAGCCTGCCCGTCCGTCAGGATCAGCGGCGGAGCGATCCTGATAATATGGTCGTGCGTCTCCTTCGCCAGAAGGCCCCGCGCCTGCAACGCTTCGCAGACCGGCCGTGCCCCACCTGCTTCGGGATCGAGTTCAACCGCCAGCATCAGCCCGACGCCGCGCACTTCTTTCACCAGATTGGAGCGGATCGCCTCCAAGCTGCGTTTCAGCCGTACGCCGACGCGCGCGGCGTTTTCGATCATGCCTTCCTCGACCAGAACTCTCAGCGCCATCCGCGCCACGGCGCAGGCGAGCGGGTTGCCGCCGAAAGTCGAACCATGTTCGCCCGGATGCAGCACGCTCATCGCTTCGGAATTGGAAAGCACTGCCGAGACCGGATAGAAGCCGCCTGCCAGCGCCTTTCCGATGATGGTGAGGTCCGCCTCCACGCCTTCATGCTCTTCGGCCAGAAGTTTTCCGGTACGGCCCAGGCCGGTCTGAATTTCATCCAGAATAAAGAGTACATTCTCGCGGGTGCAGAGATCGCGTGCCGCCCTCAGATACCCCGCCGGAGGAATGATGACACCGGCCTCACCTTGAATGGGTTCCACCAGGAATGCCACCGTGTTGGGTCCGATCACCGCTTCCAGTGCCGCGCTGTCGCCGAACGGCACCATCTTGAAGCCAGCGGCAAACGGACCGAAGCCTTCGCGCGAACCCGGATCGCTGGAAAATCCGACAATTGTGATCGTGCGGCCGTGGAAATTGTTGGCGCAGACGATAATCTCGGCCTGGCCTGCCGGCACGCCCTTGACGGCATAACCCCATTTTCGCGCCAGCTTCAGCGCACTTTCCACCGCCTCGGCGCCGGAATTCATCGGCAGCACCTTGTGCGCCCGCGTCAGCGCGCAGAGTTCCTCATAGAAAGGCGCCAACTGGTCGTTGCGGAAGGCACGCGAGGTAAGCGTGAGGCGCGAGGCCTGTTCGGTCAGCGCGGCAAGAATGCGCGGGTGGCAATGGCCTTGATTGACGGCCGAATAAGCCGACAGGCAATCGAGATAACGCCGCCCTTCCACATCCCAGACATACACGCCCTCCCCGCGTTGCAGCACAACATCCAGGGGCTTGTAGTTCATCGCACCGAACTCGGTCTCCCGTGCGATAAAATCCCCTGCGCTTTGCAAAGTCTGCGGCGCGAAGTGATTCATGATGTCCTCATTCCGCCGCGCGCATCGCGGCATTTTCTCCACTGCGTCTGTCCAGGCGCAAGGTCATGCAATAGGCACCGCCACCGGAAAGGATGAACGGCGCCAAATCGACTTCTGCAACGCTGTATCCCAGCGCCTGTAGTCTGGCGCGTAGGGAATCCGGGGCTTTCGCCATCACGATGTGGCGGCCGATATTGACGGCATTGACGCAGAACGCGGCGGCATCTTCGTCCGTCGCTTCGATCCGGTCTTTCTTGCGCACGAGGGTGCGAATGATGGCCTGGCTCTGCGGTGTGAAAGCGGGGGGATAGTAGAGAAGTCGCCCTCCCGCCAGGGGGCAGAAACAGGTGTCCAGGTGATAGAAACGGTCAGTGGCAAGTTCAAGCCCCACCACGCGCTGCCCGAATGCAGATTCGATGGCGGGAAGAGAATTGCAGGTGGAGCGCTGTCCATGACCCGCCCAGAAAAATCCGCGATCCGCGTCCCAGATGCAATCACCCGCCCCCTCCTGCAGGACCTTGTTCGGCAACTCGATCACCTCGCGAAGCAGTCCCCGCGCTTTGAGCGCCAGGAAGGCATCACGAAACACCGCTTCCTCGCCCTGGCGTTCGGGATGGCGAAAGCGCGCCACCAATGCGCGGCCGTCCAGCACGATGGCCGCATTGGCCGGAAAGACCAGGTCGGGCAGATCTTCGACCGCGGCAACTATTTCCACGCGCGCACCGGTCTTTTCCAATTCCGTGCGGAGAGCGGATGCGCTGTTCGCGGCGGCGGCGGTCAGGACGGCGGGATCGGCTTTCCAGGCATCCGGCCGCATCCAGGGATTGATTTGATATGTCACTCCGAAATGGCGGGCATCCGTCATCAGGAACAAAGGTTGGTCGGTCATCGCAAATCCCCGGAATCGCTCAGCAATCAGATCGCGGTGCGAGGCTAGCGGAAAGCTATCACTCTGATAGAATTCGCTAGAATATTAGCGTTATGTCAGATTAAGATGACGATATGACAGACGAAATTGATCGCAAGCTTCTCGCCCTGCTGCGCGCCAATGCTCGCGAGCCTGCGGCCGTCCTGGCAAAAAAACTCAAAATCTCACGGGGAACCGTGCAAAACCGCATCACCAGGATGCTGTCCACGGGCGCCATCAGCGGCTTCACCGTTCGCACCGCGCCCGAACTGGAAACCGGCCGCGTCCGCGCGGTGATGTCCATCGCGATCCAGGGGGAGCAATCGGGCAAGGTGATCAAAGCCCTGAACGGATTCGCGCAGGTGGAACGGATCTACACCACCAACGGTCGCTGGGACCTTGTCGCCGAAATCAACACCGCAACCTTGGCGGATTTCAGCGCGGCGCTGGATCAGATCAGGTTGATCGAAGGGATCGCAGCAACGGAGACCTCTCTCCTGCTGGCCAGCGCGAAATGAGCGCAACCGGCGGCATGTCCAGCAGTTAACGCTGTCACGCAATCGCCGCGGGTTTGTTCCCCTCTACTCCAGGCGTAAGATGCATTGCATGGAGACACGGCCATGACCGCCAGCCTCACAACCCGCCCGCACGGCACCGCTCCCGACTGGACCATTCCGCAAGCCTGGGACAGCTATACCGCAGGCGAGCACGCGGTCTGGGACCGGCTTTTCGCCCGGCAGATTGCATTGCTGAAAGGACGGGCCAGTGCGCCGTTCCTGCGCGGACTGGACAATCTGCGCATGTCCCGCTCTGGAATCCCAGATTTTGAGGAACTGTCCGACCGTCTTCAAAAATTGACCGGCTGGCGCGTGGTCGCTGTTCCGGGTCTGGTCCCCGACGAGGTTTTTTTCGAACATCTCGCCAACCGGCGCTTTGTCGCCGGACGGTTCATCCGCAAGCCGGAACAACTCGACTATCTCGAGGAGCCCGATGTCTTTCACGATCTTTTCGGGCATGTGCCGCTGCTCAGCGATCCGGTCTTCGCCGACTATATGCAGGCCTACGGGCTTGGCGGCCTTCGGGCAATTACCTTCCATTCCCTGCAGAAACTGGCGCGGCTCTATTGGTACACGGTGGAATTCGGATTGATCCGCGAACAGGGCGCGCTGAAACTTTATGGCGCCGGAATCGTTTCCAGCTTCGGGGAGTCCGTGTTCGCCCTGGAAAGCCGTTCGCCCAACCGGATCGCGTTCGATCTGGAGCGGGTGATGCGGACCCAGTATCGCATCGACGATTATCAACAGAGCTATTTCGTGATCGACAGTTTCCAGGAATTGCTGCACCAGACCGCCGACGCGGATTTCGCGCCTTTGTATGACCGGCTGGAGCATCTGGATGACATCGCGCCCGATGCGGTCGTCACGCCGGACCGGATCCTTCATCGCGGTATGCAAACGCATGGCCGTTCCGGAACCGAAGGCTAGGCAACGGATCGTGCAACTTTTTCATCGCGTATCCGCCGCCTTGGTCTTTGCGTTTGTGTTTCCGGCGCTCCCCGCACGGGCTGCGGAAACATCCGGCACTTTCACAACGGTTTTCGAGAATGATCTCTTTTTCCGGATCGATCGCGATTACACCAACGGCATAGAGTTCAACTGGAGTCCGACGGGAAGCGCATCGCAGCAGCTTCCGGAATTCCTTGCAGACCTGGCGCCGAGCCTGCTTCCCCATGACACCACACGGGTGAGTTACAGCCTGGGTCAGATGATGTTCACGCCGGAAGACACGGCCGCGTATGATCCACCGCTGACGCAGCGGCCTTATGCGGGATATCTGTATGGCGCACTAGCGCTCACCTCGATAGGCCCCGGCACAGAGGAGCAGCTACGGATTCAATTGGGCGCCATCGGTCCCGCCTCCCTGGCGGCCGACAGCCAGGATCTGGTCCACCGACTGCGTGGCTTTGCGCTGCCTCAGGGATGGCACACCCAATTGCGCGACGAGCCCGGTCTGGTGGTGTCGTATCATGTGACGCAGCAGGCCGTGTCCCTGGCGATGCCCGGGGATTTCGCGTTCGACATCAAAGCCAATGCCGGCGGCGCGATCGGCAATGTCTTCGACTATGCCAGCGCCGGCGCCGTGGCGCGGATCGGTGTCAATATGCCGGCCGACAATGGGCCGCCGCAGATCGAACCCGGCCGCCCCTCGTCCTATTATTACGATCCCAAGCCGGGCCTGGGCGCTTATATCTTCGCCGGCTTTCAAGGCCGGGCGGTCGCCCGCAATCTTTTTCTCGACGGCAACAGCTTTGCAGACAGCCGCAGCGTGGAAAAAGAGAATTTCGTGGGAGAAATGTCCTTCGGCGGCGCACTGGATTTCGAGCGCTTCCGCCTATCCTTTGTTCACGTGATCCGGTCGCGGGAATATAGAACCCAGGCCGGCTTCGACCAGTTCGGCACGCTCAGCCTCGCCGTCAATATGTGAAATGCCTGGGCCGATGTAAGCTCGTGGCCTGACAATCGCCCGCCGTGGAGCCCATCATGTCCAAGATCTTCTGCGCCGTGATGGCCCTGTCGCTGCTTCTGCTTGCGCCCGCCGCGCGCGCCGCCGATATCGCCGGGCAGAAAATGACATTGCCCACACAGGAGCGGAATGTCGGCGTCACATTCTTCCGCGCGCGTGGCGATGCGCCGCGCCCATCCGTGCTTCTGTTGCATGGCGCCAACGGTTTCGATTCTCAGATCGCCAACTACAATCGGTATGCCGCTGCTTTGGCGGACGCCGGCCTCGATGCCTATCTGGTGTTTTACTACAGCCCCGGCGACTGGCAGCGCCTCACCCGCGGCGATGATATTTTCGCGCGGCGCTTCTTATCCTGGACAAAGCTGATCAGCGATATCGCCGCTGACATCCGCAAACGCCCCGACGCCAACGGCAAGATCGGTCTGGTCGGTTATTCCAATGGCGGCACCTTGTCTGGCGGCACGGCAGCACTCGATCCCGCCATCTCCGCCGCAGTGATCTATTACGGCGCGGTGCCCTTCCCGCTCGAGACGCCGGTCGATCACCTGCCGCCGCTTCTGATCCTGCATGGCGATGCCGATGCTATCATCCCGATCGAGCAGGGACGAAGACTGGCCGATCTGGCCAAATCGCTCAAAGGCAAGCCGGAACTTGTGATCTATCCCGGTGAAAAGCACGGCTTTGGTTCACGGATCGACAGCGAAAATGGTGCGGACGCGCTTGCCCGCACCATCGCCTTTCTCAAACGCGAACTGAACGTCCGTTAAAGCCCAGGCTTCTGGCCGCTCTTCATGGCCGGACGCCGAATGCCATTCACAGGCGGGTTGGGATATTTGATGCCCAGTTGATCCAGGTAGGAGACGTATTTGCCGGAGTCGAAATAATAGGGCTCCATCAGCGGCCGCATCTTGTCCATCAGATCATCGTTGAGATGAATGGCCGGCACATCGGCGGCCGTCAGCATCGGATCGTAGTGATCGAATTTCTGCTGATCGGTGTCGAAATACTGCTTGGCCTGAACCAGCAGATCCGGCGACGTCATCATGTCCATCACCGTCATCGCCACGGCCTTGGCACCGGCCACCGCGCCCTTGTGCGCGATGGGCGTCGCCATCGCCATCGCCGAGGTGACGTTGTGGCCGATCATGTTGGGGATGTTGGAGGGATAGCGGATGGTGATGGTCGGCACTGTCCACATGATGTCGCCGATATCGTCGGAACCGCCGCCGGTCGGCATGCGGTCCTCATCCTCTGCCGGCGGCCATTTCTTGAGCGTTCCCACCTTGTCGCGCAACGGCTGGACTTTGCGATTTTGCGTTTCCTGGACCAGCTTCGTGAAAGCCTGATCGTCCGCGCTCCATTTGGGCATGCCGACCATTTCGATGTTGGCCTGGGCTGCTTCCGCCAGTGGCTTGTTGCCGAAATTGGGGGCCGCCGTGCCCAGTACCTTGTGTTCGACGGTGGTGTCGGTCGCCATCGCGGCGGCGTCGGCGACCTTGTTGCCGATGGCCCATAATTCCCGCAGCGACTTGAAATTATGCTCGCGGAAATAATACCAGGTGGACGCAATGCCCGGCACGATATTGGGCTGGCCGCCGCCATTGGAAATCACATTGTGCGAGCGCTGGGCCAGCGCCAGATGCTCGCGCCGGAATTGCCAGGCCACATCCATGATCTCGACGGCGTCGAGTGCGCTGTGCCCATCCCAGGGATCGCCCGCGGCATGCGCGGTCTTGCCGTGAAAAGTATATTCCACCGAGACCATGCCATTGGCGCCCATATCGCCGTAAGCCGTATCGAACTGGCTGGCGACATGCACGAAGATGCAAGCATCCACGCCTTTGAATAGGCCATCGCGCACATAGAAGGCCTTGCTGCCCAGCAGCTCTTCCGCGATGCCGGGCCAGATCACCAACCGGCCCTTGATATGGTTTTTCTCCATTGTCGCCTTGGCCGAAAGCGCGGCCGCAATGATCAAGGGAATGCCGGAATTATGACCCTCGCCATGTCCCGGCGCGCCTTCGACGATGGGCTCGACCTTGGGATCGCCCGGGATCTGCGAAACGCCACGCAGATCGTCTTCGTCGCTGCCCAGCGCGATCAAGGGGCCACCTTCACCCCAGGTCGCGGTCCAGGCGGTCGGGATCCCCGCCACACCCTTTGTAATCTTGAAGCCGTTCTTGGCCAGGATAGCAGTGAGGTATTCCCCGGTGCGCTTTTCCTGGAATCCGGGCTCCGCATAGCTGAACACGGTATCGACCATCACTTGCACCTGCTTGGCGCGGGCATCGACATTCGCCATCACCTCCTGCTTCATCGGCAGAGGCGCGGCGGCGAAGCCAGGCACCGGCGCCAGGATGGCGGCCGACAACAGCAAGGCAGTGAGCGTTTTGCCCTTGGTGGCGATCATGCTTCTCTCCGCGGAAATGGTCAGGGAATCCGAATGATGGCAAAAGGCTGCCCGTTTCGCGCAAAGGGTTCAATGCCTCTTTCGCAAACATGCACCGGCGCGATTTTCGATGAAAAAAGAAGCGCCGCTGCACAGCAAAGCGACACGTCGATAATCAGCCGGCCAGACGGAATTCGCCCTGCAATTCGGTGAGCGCATTGCGCGCGTCATTGTCGGCGGCGGTGGGCAGCGGCGGATCGATTTCGATCACCACCCAGTTGCGCTGCGCGCCGGGACGCGGCGCGATGGTGACGCGGGTGATGTGCTGGCAACGCGGCAGCATGCGCAGATAAGCCAGGCACACGCGTTCGAGCTCGGCCTTTGCCATGGCCTGACGTCCGAGTTGGATATTCATGCGAAGGCCCCCTGACCCACGCACCATCCTTAGACCGATTCTCTGATTCGGTTCAGCGCTTGTTTTACGCCGTAACTTTATTTCGCGATTCGCACTGAGGATCGCGATTCAAGCCATCAGGGCTTGCCGTCGTAATAAATCCGCCAGACCCGGCCTTTTTTGCTGTCCACGACATAGAGAGAGCCATCCGGTCCCACCGCCGCGCCGGCCGGGCGATAGGCCGCCTTGGCGGGATTGCGGTCACCCGGGTTAGGGCCGGCGAAACCTTCGGCGAAGCGTTCAGCCGTCCCGGCCTTGCCCGCCTTGTCGAAGGGCACGAATTCCACGTCATAACCGCGATGGCCATCGGCCGCTTCGGCACCGGCGCCGCCGTGATAAACCACAAATGCGCCGCCGCGATATTCCTTGGGAAATTGCTTGGCCTCATAGAAGACCAGATCCAGCGGCGATTGATGCGCCGACAATCCGGCCAGTGGCGCGGTGTAATTGCCTTCCGCCGGGGTCTTGCCGTCGCCGCCATATTCCGCCGCCGTCAGCCGCACCTTCTGCGCCATGTCATAATAGGTATAAGGCCAGCCCAGATTGGCGCCCTTATCGATGCGGTGCAGCTCCTCCGCGACCGTGTCGTTGCGGTCGTTACGGCCCTGCATGACGCCGTACAGCCCGTTCAGGCGGTGCGACCAGTCGACCGCCATCATGTCGCGAACGCCCGTGGCGATCTGCTCGCCGCCGTCCGGGAATTTCTGATTGAGCTTGGCCGCATCGAAGCGCCAGACGCCGGAGCGTCCATCCAGCGACGGACAGGGGCGCAGGCCCACCGGCTTGGCGTCTTTGGCCACCGCCGGATCCAGGCAGATGTTCGAAGAGGCGCCAGCCTCGATATAGAGACCGCCCTTTGCATCGAACGCCATGCCGCGGCTGGGAAAGCCTTTTGACGGCAGCCCATCAAGAACGATTTGCGCCGGCGCGGTCGGCACCAATTCGTGGCCGGCAAAATCGAAGCGGTAGACTGTGGTGGGAGACGCCGCATACAGCGCATTTTTGTAGAAGCGGATGCTGGTGCCATTGGCGACGGTGCCGAAATTCTTGGTTTCCACCGCTTTGTGATCGCGGTCCAGGCGCAGAGCGACGATCCCGGTCGGCGCGCCGTCGCGGGCGGTGTTGGTCGAAACGAAGATGTCGCCATTTTGCCGGATCGCCAGATGGCGGCCCAGGCCGACACCTTCGGCGACGACAGTGGCGTGAAAGCCCCGGGGCAGGACCAGACCGTCAGGCTGTGCCGCAAAAACGGGCGAAGTGGCCAGCGCCAGAAGCGAAACAGCGGCGAACATTTTCATGGATGGATTCCCCTGCACAGCGGTCGAAATGGGCATATGCCTCTATTATGGGCGTATATGCTCATAGTTTGGCGCTGGCAAGAGTTTTACGGTCGCAGGGCTGTGCAATAGGGTCTGCGGCGCCTGCTCTACCAGACGTGCAGGCGCTCGGCGGGCGGCAGATATAATTTCTGCCCCGGCTGGACCTGAAAGGCCGGATACCAGCCGTCGAGGTTACGCACTTGCCGGGCCCGGAATTGCCCGGGGGCATGCACATCCACAAGAACTTGCTGGCGCGCCGCGGCTTCGCGGGTCTTGGTGGCCCATTCCTGGGCGAAACCCAGGAAAAATTCCTGCTCGCCCGTCAGGCCTTGATCTACCGGCGCGGGCTTGCCGCCCAGCGAGACATGCCAGGCGTCATAGGCCGCCGCCAGACCCGCATTGTCGGCGATATTCTCGCCCAGGGTCTGCTGACCGTTCACCGCCAGATCGGGGAACAGCTTGTACGCATTATACTGCGCGACCAGCGCCTGCCCCGATTGCTTGAAATGGGCGAAGTCTTCCTTGGTCCACCAATTGTGCAGCCGCCCCTTTACATCGAAAGCCGCGCCCTGGTCGTCGAAGGTATGGCTGATCTCATGACCGATCACCGATCCGATGGCGCCATAATTGAACGCGTCATGCGCCTTGGCATCGAAGAACGGCCGCTCCAGAATCGCAGCCGGGAAATTCAGCGCGTTCTGCAGCGGCAGATTGACGGCATTGACGGTCTGCGGCGTCATCGACCATTCATGACGGTCAACCGGCTTGCCGATGCGATCGATGCTGTAGTGATAATCGAACAAATCGGATCGGGCCTGGTTGCCCAGGGCATCACCTTTCGCCACCTGGAGCCCGGAATAATCCCGCCATTTTTCCGGATAGCCGATGCCGACATAAAGCCCGAACAGTTTTTCCTTGGCCTTCGCTTTGGTCGCCGGCGTCATCCAGGTCAAGGCATCGATACGCCGTCCCCAGGCGGCAATGATGTTCTTGACCATCTCCTGCGCCTTGGCTTTCGAAGCCGGCGGGAAATATTTCGCGGCGTATAATTTTCCCACGCCGTCGCCCAGCGCGTCATTGGTCAGGTTGACGGCGCGTTTCCAGCGGTCCTGCTGTTTCGGCGTGCCCGACAATGCCTTGCCATAGAATTCAAATCGCGCGTCGACAAAAGCCTTGGGCAGTTCGGGCGCAAAATGATTGATGCGATGAAACGTCAGCCAGGCTTTCCAGGTCTCGAGCGACGTATCGGCGACCAGCTTGGACAAGCCCGCAAAGGCGCCAGGTTGCCAAACGATGAAGCTTTTGGTCTGTGCAAGCCCGGCGCTCTGGAAAAACTGGTCCCAGTCCAGACCGGGCGCCTTGGCGGCAAAATCGCCCCGCGCCCATACATTGTTGGCCTTCACCACATCCTGGCTGTCAACGATGCTCGCCTGGGCCTTGGCGATGCGCGCTTCGAGATCGAAAATCGCCGCGGCCTTCTTGTCGCCATCGGCGACACCCGCAAGCTTAAGGGCGGTCGCGACATAGATCCTGTAAGCGGCCTGCACCGTTTTCATCTTCGCATCGCTGCCGAGATAATAATCGCGGCTGGGAATGCCCAGCCCGCCTTGCAGTAGATACGGCGTGTAATGCTCGCTGTCGGTAAAGCCGGGCGCCACCCAGATGCCGAACAGATTTTCCGTCTGGAAATTGGTGTTGTTCAGGGGATCGACGTCGGCCCGCAACGCCGCGCCCAACGCCTGTGCCAATGCCTTCTTGTCGCCGATGGCGGCGATAGCTCCGAGCTGGTCCTTCAGTGGCCCGGTGCCCTTGGCCTCTATACCGGCCTCGTCCATGAAGCTGGCGTAAAAATCACCGACCTTGCGAGCCTCACTGCCTGGCGCGCTTGTCTTGATCGCATCTTCGATCAGGGCGCGGGTGCGGGTCTGGGCTTCCAGATTGAGGATGTTGAAGGAACCCCAGCGCGACTGATCCGCCGGAATCTCCGTGCGCTTCAGCCAGCTTCCGTTGGCGTAGGCGTAGAAGTCGTCGCCCGGTGCCACCGACTTGTCGATCGCCGTCATGTCCACACCGGCAGCCTCCGCCACCATGGTCGGCGCCATAATCGCCGCCGTTGAAATCGCCATCACCGAAATCGCGAGACGCAGTTTCATGGGATCCACCCTAAAAATAAGGCAGCAGATTAGCGGCGAACGGACAAAAAAAGAACCACCCATTCCGGGTTACGGAGTGGGTGGTTCGAAACAATACGGAACTGCCGGCTTAGTTCTTGCCGTCGTAGGTGATGTGCCAGAGACGGCCCTTGATCGTGTCCACCACATACATTGAGCCGTCCGGCGCCACCGCGATGCCGCTGGGACGGAACGCCGCCTTGCCGCTGTTGCGGTCGGACGGATTGGGTCCTGCAAAATTGTCGGCGAAGATTTCCGGCGTGCCCGCTTTGCCCGACTTGTCGAATGGCACGAAAGTCACATTGTAGCCGGTGCGCCCACCCGGCAGCATCACCTGTCCCGAGCCGCCCTGGAAGGCCACGAAAGCGCCGCCGCGATATTTTTGCGGGAACTGCTTGCCGTCATAGAATTGCAGATCGACCGGCGATTGATGCGACGCGAACGCCACGACCGGCGTGGCGTAGTTGCCTTCGGTCGCCGGCATCTTGCCGTCGCCGCCATATTCAGGCGCCAGCACCCGGGCCTTCAATGCCGTGTCGTAATAGGTGTAGGGCCAACCCATATCGGTGCCCTTGTCCAGGCGATGCATTTCTTCGGAAACCGTGTCGGCCTCTTCGGGCATGCCGGGCACCAGCTTGGCGGTGCCGTTGCGGCCCTGCATGACGCCATACATGCCTTTGGCATCTTTGGACCAGGCCACCGCCATCATGTCGCGCATGCCGGTCACGATCTGCTCGCCATCGGCGGGAAATTTCTGCCCCGCCTTGTCCGCATTGAAGCGCCATACGCCGCCGCCGTCATTGAGCAGCGGGCAAGGCTTGATACCGACAGGCTTTTGATCCTTGGGCGCTTTGGGATCGACGCAGATATTGCCCGCGGCTCTGACCGTCAGGTAAAGGCCGCCCTTGTCGTCGAAAGCCACACCCATATTGCCCTTGGGCAGATCGCCAACGACAACCTCCGGCGCGGCGGACGGCACCAATTCATTGCCCTGAAACTTGAAGCGGTAAATCGCATCGTTGCCAGCGACATAGAGCGCGTTTTTATAGATTTGCATCCCGGTGCCGCCTTCGACCTCGGTGAAATGCGTCGTCTCCACCGCCTTCTGGTCCTTGCCGACCTTCACTGCGATCACGCCCGCGGACTTGGGATCATCGCGTCCCTTGCGGGTGGAAATATACAGATCGCCATTGGCGCGCACGACGACGTGGCGGGCGCCCGCACCCAGCTCATCGGCGACGACGGTGGCGTGAAAGCCCGGCGGCAACATCAAACCGGCAGATTCCCCCGCAAGTGCAGGCGTGACGGCAATCGACAGAAGCAAAGCGGCAACAAGCGTTTTCATATGGGTCCTTCCCCGTTCCGGCTTTTGGATGGCCGGTAGAGTAGGATTAGACACGACCGTGTGCACGGGCAATGTCCCTGATGTTACTGTAAAATTATTGTAAAGACGGATCACGCGACTGCCTGCGGGCGGTTGATCCATATGATTTTTGGCCATTTGGCGGCTGGCCCAGACATGGTTCCCGCCAGCGGCGGCCTATTCGTGGTGCTGCATGCCCCGGTTGATGAGCTGAAAGAAGACCGGGACGAAGAAGATCGCCAGGACCGTTGCCGTCAGCATGCCGCCGATTACGCCCGTGCCGATGTCGTTCTGGCTATGGGCGCCCGCGCCGGTAGCGATCGCCAACGGGGAAACGCCGGCGATGAAGGCGATGGATGTCATCAGGATGGGGCGCAGCCTTAAGCGCGCCGCTTCCAGCGCGGCGTCCCGCGCCTTGAGACCACGCTTTTCGGCATCCACGGCGAATTCCACGATCAGGATCGCGTTCTTGGCGGAAAGGCCGATGGTGGCGAGCAATCCCACCTGAAAATAAATGTCGTTGAAGAGACCGCGCGCGCTCGCCGCCGCCACGGCCCCGATTACACCCAGGGGAATGACCAGAATGACGGACAGCGGAATTGCCCAGCTTTCATAAAGCGCGGCCAGGCAGAGATAGATGATCAGGATCGACAGCGCATAGAGTGCGGGCGCCTGGGCACCGGACTGCTGTTCCTGGAAGGACAGTCCGGTCAGTTCATAGCTGATCCCGCTCGGCAATTGCTTGATCAGCTTGTCCATCTCCGCCAGCGCGGTACCGGAGCTGACGCCGGGGGCGCCCTGCCCCTGAATTTCGATGGAAGGAAACCCGTTATAGCGGGTGAGCGAAGCGGGCCCCAATGTCCAGATCGCGCGCGCGAAGGACGAGAAAGGCGTCATGGTCCCCGACTTGCCGCGCACATACCAGCGGTTCAGATCTTCTGGTGACATGCGATAAGGCGCGTCGCCCTGCATATAGACGCGCTTGACGCGAGCGCGGTCGATGAAATTGTTCACGAAGGTGCCGCCCCAAGCCGCGGACAAAGTTGAATTGATGTCGATGGTGGCAACGCCCAATGCGTTGGCTTTCTGCTGATCGACATTGATGTGAAGTTGCTGGGCGTCGTCCAGGCTGGCGGGCCGCACGGACTGAAGTTTGGAATTGCGCGCAGCAAGCGCCAGCAACTGGTTGCGGGCCTGGATCATGCGCTCATGCCCCAGATTGCCGCGATCCTCCAGCTGCAGATCGAAGCCGGTGGACACGCCCAGTTCACGCACTGCCGGCGGAACCAGCGGAAAGACCTGCGCTTCGTTGATGGTGCGTCGGAACAGCAGCATGGCGCGGCGGGCCAGTGCAGGCGACTCGTTTTTCGCGCCGGGCCGCTTGCCCCAATCGCTCAACTTGACGAAGGCGATGCCGGTATTCTGCCCCACACCCAGGAAGCTGAAGCCTGCAATGGCGAAAGCGAAATCGACATTCTTGCCTTCGTCCT
This sequence comes from Pseudomonadota bacterium, assembly GCA_040389405.1. GTDB lineage: Bacteria > Pseudomonadota > Alphaproteobacteria > Micropepsales > Micropepsaceae > Rhizomicrobium. The sequence goes on from JAZJZY010000007.1 coordinate 119,791, forward strand.
TGAGATAATGGTCCGCGACTTTCTGGGCCACCGCCAAAGTGGCCTGCTGCGTCGAACCCGATGGAAGGCTGATCAGATTGACCAGCACACCCTGGTCTTCGTCGGGCAGGAAACCGGTGGGCAGATAAACAAACAATCCGCCCAGCGCCACCAGCACCACGACATAGGCCAGCATTACGGTCTTGGTTCGGTCAAGCACCTTCTCCAACGTCTGGCGATACCATTCGCGGGTCATTTCGAAATTGTTGTTGAACCAGATGAAGAAGCGCCCCATCGGACCGCTGCCGTGATGCAGATGACCACCCTCAATGGGTTTCAGCAGCGTGGCGCAAAGCGCAGGCGTCAACACCAGGGCGCACATGATCGACAGCAGCATCGCCGAAACGATCGTGACGGAGAATTGGCGATAGATCACGCCGGTCGAGCCGCCGAAGAAAGCCATGGGCAAGAACACCGCCGTCAGCACCAGGCCGATGCCGATCAGCGCGCCGGTGATTTCCTGCATAGACCGCAAGGTCGCATCGCGCGGCGACAAACCTTCCTCGCGCATGATGCGCTCGACATTCTCCACCACCACGATGGCATCGTCGACCAGAAGGCCGATCACCAGCACCAGCGCGAACAGGGTCAGTGTGTTGATCGAGAAGCCGACCATCGACATGATCCCGAAGGTGCCAAGCAGCACCACCGGCACCGCCACGGCGGGCACCAGAGTGGTGCGCCAGTTCTGCAGGAAGATGAACATCACCAGGATCACCAGCGCGATCGCTTCCGCCAGGGTCTTGACCACGTCGCGGATCGAAAGCCGGATGAACTCGGTATTGTCGACTGGGAAAACCAGCTTGTAGCCGGGCGGGAAGGTCGGCTCCAGCGCGCGGGCACGCTCCTTGATCGCATCCACCAGCTTGAGCGCATTGGTGCCGGGCGCGGGCGTGATCGCGATACCCGCGCCGGGATGGCCGTTCATGCGGCCAACGATGCCGTAATTGTCGGTACCAAGTTCGACGCGGGCCACATCGGACAGATGCACCACCGCTCCATCGGGTGTGGCCTTGACGATGATCTTGCGGAATTGCTCGGGGGTCTGGAGCTGGGACTGGGCAGTAACGGAGGCGTTGAGCGCCGTACCCGTCACGGCAGGCTGTGCGCCAATCGAGCCGGCGGAGACCTGCACATTCTGCGCCTGGATCGCGGCCCGGATGTCGGACGGCTGCAGGCTGTAATCGTGCAGTTTATAGGGATCCAGCCAGATCCGCATCGCATAGGGCGAGCCGAACACGATGGCGGTCCCGACGCCGGGCACGCGCAGCAAGCTGTCCTGCATCTTGGAAATGATGAAGTCGGCCACATCGCGGCCGGTGGTGCGGTCGGACTCGTCATACATCGCCACCAGCAGCAGGAAGTTCGCCTGCGCCTTGGCCACCGTGACACCAAGCTGCTGCACCTGGGTGGGCAACTGGGCGATTGCCTGCTGCACCTTGTTCTGAACCTGCACCTGGGCGATGTCGGGGTCGGTGCCCGGCGCGAAGGTGGCGGTGATCGCCACCGTGCCGTCCGCATTGGAGGTCGACGCGAAATACAGAAGATTGTCCAGGCCGGTGAGCTGCTGCTCGATCACCTGGGTGACGGAATTCTGCAAGGTCGTGGCGTCGGCGCCGGGATAGACGGCGTTCACCTGCACCGCGGGGGGCGCGATGGTGGGGTATTGCGCCACCGGCAGCTGGAAGACGGAAATGCCCCCGGCCAGCATGATGACGATCGCGATGACCCAGGCGAAAACCGGCCGATCGATGAAGAAACGCGACAGCAGCATGCATGCTGCTTAGGTCATGACGTGCCCGTCAGCAACGGGGCTGACAAATTCTCCAGTTTAAATTTTCATTCCCCCCAAGCCCGTGTCGGCTATTGCGCGAGAGGCCGCAATTACGGGACATGCTGCGCATTTCAACCTAACGGTTTGACGGCGGCGCATTCTTTGCTTCGCAGAGCTTCTTCATCCCGGTCAGGTAGCTGGGATTTCCCTTGCTGAAGAAATCATAGAGCTGATCATAGTCCCCGCCCGCGCCATAGCCGGTATGCGAGATGGTGAAGCGGGTCTGGCCGCTCTCGCGCGGTTCGATCCCAATCACCTGGACCACATTGCGATAGAGTTCGGCGTGCGGCGGTCCGGGCGGCGTCGCCTCGTTGCGCAGCACCAGCAGCCGCTCGGGCAGATAGACAATGATGCGGTGGCGGATGGTCTCGTTCCCTCCCAGCTTGGCATTGGGCGAGAACCCTTCCTCGATCACGCCGCCATTCTTCAGCTCGACATGCGCCAGCGGCAGGCCAAACGCCTTGATGCCGGCTTCATCGGTCAGCGAACGCCAGATGCAGGCGGGCGCCGCCGCGATGTCGATGGATTGCTGCAGCACCCGGTCGCCATTCGGTTCCTTGAACGACGTGTCCTTGACGCCTGCCGGAAGCTGCGTGCTGCCCGACATCGCCATCATGCCCACCACGGCCGTCATCATGAGATTGTGCATGTTTCCTCCCTACTTTCTGTTGCTGGGTTTCGCATCCGCTTGAAGCCGGTTCAGATAATCGCGCAGTCCCGCCACGGAGGCATCGAATGCAGCCAAGGTGCGGTGGGTGCGCGATTGCATCACGCCGCCTTCCATCACCGTCAGGATGAACTGTCCCAAGGCATGGGTGTCGGCGCCGGGCGGCAGGCGATCCTTGGCCGCGTCCAGGCAACCTTTCACGGCATCGACCCAGCCATCGAAATTGACGGCCAGAAGCTCGCGCACCGACGGATCGGGTTCGTGCAGTTCCAGCGCCAAGCTGCCGATGGGGCAGCCATAGGTGCAGTCGGTCATCTCAAGCGCCCGGCGATAAGCGCCCAGCAGAGCAAAGATGCGTTCGATGGGATCGTCCACGCCGTTCCAGGCCGGCGCCAGCAGCATGGGGACGAGGCCTTGGCGGTACATGTCCAGCACGGCCAGGAGCACGTCCTGCTTGGTGGGAAAGGCGTGATAGAGGCTGCCGGCATTGGCCTTCGCCTCGCGCAGAATGTCCTGCACGCTGGTCGAGCCATAGCCCTTTTCCAGGAACAGCTTCATGGCCGCGAAAACCAGCCGGTCGGCAGTGGAAGGCGCGCTGTCCATGACATCCGCATCCAGAGGGTGAGGCACACTGATCTTACTTAGTTGAATAGTCAACCAAGTAAAATCGGCTTGAATTCCAGAGCCTTTTCCTGACATCCGGATGTCTGCGCCCCATCATGAACGCGCATCTTTCCCTCGACGAAGGACCCATGGCCTGGACCGACCGCAGAATTCTCGACCTGTTCGGCATCGCGCTGCCGATCGTCCAGGCGCCGATGGCAAATTTCGGCACGCCGGAGATGGCGATCGGTGCGGCGTTGGCAGGAGGCCTGGGCTCTCTGGCTTGTGCCTCACTCAATGCCGACCAGATCCGCGCTGCGACAACCGCGATCCGGGCGGCGGCATCGCGCCCCATCAACCTGAACTTCTTTTGCCACACGCCACCCGCCGAAGATCCGACACGCGAAGCAACGTGGCGCGCCAGACTTGCGCCCTATTATCGCGAAGCGGGTCTGGATCCGGCGACAACCGTGCCCAGCGTTTCGCGCCTGCCCTTCGACGATACCGCCCGTGCACTGGTCGAGGAACTCAGGCCCGAAGTGGTGAGCTTTCATTTCGGTCTGCCCGACCCACGTCTGGTGGCGCGTGTCAAAGCGACGGGTGCGAAAGTGATGTCGTCCGCCACCACTGTCGCGGAGGCGCGATGGCTGGAAGCACATGGCTGCGACGCCGTCATTGCCATGGGCGTGGAAGCGGGCGGCCATCGCGGTAATTTCCTCAGCCATGACATGGCACGCCAGGTTGGGACCTTTGCGCTGGTGCCGCAGATTGCCGACGCCGTGAAGGTGCCGGTGATCGCGGCGGGCGGCATTGGCGATGGGCGCGGCATCGCCGCCGCGCTCGCGCTGGGCGCCAGCGCGGTGCAGATCGGCACCGCCTATCTCTTTTCGCCGGAAGCCAAGCTCAGCGCCGTGCATGCCCGCGCGCTAGCTACAGCGACAGACGAAGATACGGAAGTCACCAATGTCTTCACCGGCCGCCCTGCGCGCGGCATCGTCACGCGCCTGATGCGGGAGATTGGCCCATTGTCACCGGATGCTCCGGCGTTTCCCCAGGCGTCGCGCGCGCTGGCGCCGCTCAAGACAAAAGCCGAAGCGGCAGGTGTCGGCGATTTCAGCAATCTCTGGTCGGGACAGGCGGCGAGACTGGCGAAACATTTGCCAGCGAAAGACCTCACCTTGGCTTTGGCCGAAGACGCCCTGGCCCGCATCGCCTCGCTATCAGCCTGACAGCGAGGCGTAGCGGCGTCAGGCGGCCTCGAGGGCCGTCGCAGCGCGCAAGGCATCGCGCATCGCCTTCTCACGTTGCTCGGGGCCCGTCTGCAATCCTTCCGCCACAATGATTTCCGGAGCCGTGACGCCAATGAAGCCGAAGGTGCCCCGCAGATAAGTTTCCAGATGTTCCATCGAAGCGGCAGCCGTTCCAGGCCCGTAAAAGCCGCCGCGCGAAATCGCGATGATGACCTGCTTTTTGCCGGCCAAGCCTTCTACGCCACCAGCGCCATAACGGAATGTTTTTCCCGCCACCAGAATGCGATCGATCCAGGCCTTGAGCTGGCTGGGAATGCCGAAATTGTACATCGGCGCGCCGATCACCACCGTGTCGGCATCCAGAAACTCCTGCAGCACGGCGTCGCTGTCGGCGATCTCTTTCTGCATGGCGAGAGATTCCGGCACCGCCCCTTGGCGCGCGGCCAGATGTTCGCCCGACAGATGCGCCAGCGGCTCAGCCGCCAGATCGCGATAGATCACATTCGCGCCGGGACCGGCTTTGCGCAGCCGGTCCACCACCGCACCGGAAAGCTGCCGGCTGGCCGAATTGGCGCCCCGAATGCTGGCGTCGATATGCAGTATGGTCATGTTCCCATCCTAAGTATAAAATTGTTACCTAGACTATATGGAGTACTGCTGTTAAACCCTGCAAGAAGGCACAATTTTGATACCGGAGCACAGCGAAGTGACCGTCTCGAAACAGGTGGCTGCCCCGAAACTCGACCACCGCTCGACCGACTGCCGCGCGGTCAGTGGCGTGCTGGCGCGTGTCGGCGACAAATGGAGCGTGCTGATCATCGTGATGCTGGGTGATGGGCCCAAGCGCTTCAACGAAATCAAGCGCGCCGTGGGCGGTATCTCGCAGCGCATGCTCACCTTGACCTTGCGCGGGCTGGAGCGCGACGGCCTGGTCACCCGCACCATCTTCCCCACCATTCCGCCGCGCGTGGATTACGAATTGACCAGGCTGGGCCGTTCCTTGTGGGCCGCGGTGGAACCGCTGGGATTGTGGGCGCAGGGCCATGTGAAGGATATTCACAAGGCGCAGGAAAAATTCGACCAGAAGAAAACCTGACCCGGATAAGCGGGGCCAGGAAAAGTGTGTAGCGGTTTTCCGTCCGGCCCCGCGACCAAGAAGACAAGAGCGGCTTCGAAATCAGACGATGGTCGAAGAGGTTCCCGGTCCCCGCTGCAGCAGATCGCCAAGAATTTCCAAACCATGCGTCAACTCGCTGCGCGTACGCGGCGCGCCCAGGCCGATGCGCACGGCCTCGGGCGCTTTGGCCGTGGCAAAGACATCCGCCGTCACCAAGCCGATGCCGTGAACCCGCGCCCGGCTGGCGAGCGCGCCCGCTGTCCAGCCCTTGGGCAGTAGCAGCCAGGCGTGGAAACATTCCGGATCGCTCTTCGCCGCCGGCAGAAGCTTCGCCGCGATCGCCTGACGCGCCGAAGTCTCGTCGCGGATCGCCGCCAGGATCGCGTCGGCGACGCCATCATCCATCCAGCGCGTGACGATGGCGGCGCTCACCGGCGAGGCCATGCCCGAAAAAGCGCGAATGCCATCCGCTGTTCGCGCCTGAATACGGAAATCCGGCAACACCAGATAGGCGATGCGCAGCGCGGGCGAGAGGCACTTGGAAAGACCCGCAATGTGATAGACGCAATCCGGCGCAATTGCCGCCAACGGCGGCAGGGGCACGCGCGGCAGCGCGCCATACGCGTCATCCTCGATGATCGCGACGCCATGGCGACGAGCGATCTCGACCAGGCGGCGGCGCCGCGCCAGCGGCACTGTTGCGATGGTGGGATTGTGGAAGGTCGGCGTGCAGTAGAGGGCCTTGGGACGATGGGTCTTGCAGGCCGCTTCGAAGCTTTCCGGCAAGATGCCGTCCTCGTCCATCGCTACGGGCTGAAGATCGATGCCCTGATGTGCGGCCAACGCCAGAAAACCGGGATAGGCCAGCGCCTCCACACAGACCGTATCGCCTCGCCGCGCCAGAAGCGTCAGCGTCGCCACCAGTGCACCCTGGGTTCCGGGACAAACGGCGATCCGTTCCGCCGTGACACCCGGCAGACGGGACTGAAGCCAATGCGCGCCGGCCACACGATCGCAATCCGCGCCGCCGGGATCCTGGTAGGCGAGCAACAGGTCCAGCCCTTCGCCAGATACGGCTTCGATTCCAGCCCGCATGCGCGCATTCAGCGCGGCATTCTCGAACCGGGGCGGCAGATTCATGCTGATATCGATACTGCGGCCCGCAGTTGCTGCAGGCTGGCTCTGCCGCAGCCGGATGTAGGTGCCGTGGCCCACCCGACCTTCGACCAGGCCGCGCTTGCCGGCTTCGGCATAAGCGCGGGTCACGGTGGTGAAATCGATCCCCAGAGCATCGGCTAGTGCCCGCTGCGGCGGCAGCCGCATGCCGGGCTTCAGGCGGCCCGCCGCGATATCAGCAGCGATGGCGCCTGCAATCGCCAGGTAAAGCGGGCCCGCATCGCGGCCGAGGGTGGGCATCCAGAATGTCGCATGGGGCGCTTTGGGCATTGTTTGGGCCGGAATATCCATATATACGTATATTGTATGTTCTAATGTATGGAGGCTGGTGTGGAAAGCGGAATTTTGGCGGTCCCCCTGCAAACCGCGATGAAAACAGAAATCCCCCTGGGTCTTGCGGCCAGACGCGGCCTGTTGGGTCTGTGCCCCAGCTGCGGCAAGACAAAGCTGTTCGCCAGCTACCTGAAACAGGTCCAGGCCTGCTCCAATTGCGGCGCCGAGTTCGGCCGCATTCGCGCCGACGATGCAGCGCCATGGGGCACCATCATCGTGGTGGGCCATGTCTTCATGCCGCTGATGTTCTTCATCAGCCTGGACGCCTTCATGCCCTTCTGGGCAGGCGTAACGACCTGGGCGGCGCTCTTCGCGGGCCTGTCGATGGTGCTGCTGCCGCGCTCCAAGGGCCTCTTCATCGCCCTGCTCTGGTCGACGCGCGCGCCTGGCGTGAATAACGGCTAATGTATTGTCGCGGTTCCGGACGGAGTTGGTAGCGGCGGCGTACCAACGCTGCACACTTTTCCTGGAACCGCTCTAGTTGTTCAGCGAAAATTCGATCGACACCACCGCGTCCAAAACACGAGCGGGATAATCGGCAGGTAACGCCGGCAGTGGCTGCGCCCTTTGGATCATCGCCAGTGCTTCATTGTCCAGTATGGGACGGCCGGAGCTTTTCTGGATATCGGCCTGGGTGACGTGACCGGTCGCATCCATCACAAAATGCAGCATCACCACGCCTTCGATATGCGCTTTGCGTGCGGCGGGCGGATATTGCTTGAAGCGATTAATATGCGCGAGCACGCGGCTCTCGAAGCTCCCCTGTCCATCGCCCACGCCATTCTGTGCAACAGGCGCGTGTAACGCGGGCGGTGCTGGCTCGGCGACCGGCGGCGCGGCCTGGATGGCGCGCGGCGGGGTCTGGATCATCACATCGGGCGGGAGTGCAGTCACCACCGTCGGCCGGATCAGCGCGGGCGGCGGCGTCTTCAGGTCGAGCTTCTCTTTCTTGGGTTGCTCAAGCTGGATCATCAATGCAAGCGGCGCTTTGATTGGTGCGGCGACGCGCACGGCCAGAATGAAGGCCAGAACCACGCCCACATGAATCAGCACCGTGACCAGAAATGCACCCAGGTGATTGCGTCCGTCATCCGCATTGCGCGGCAAGGCGCGCAGCGGATGTGCCGTCTGCTCGTCGAAGGTGCTGCTGGCCAGATGCATCGTCATCCCACGACCTCCTCGGCAAGAGCTACCGACATCGGGATGTGCCGCTTGCGCTTCTTCAGCCACATCACCACCCCCGTGAACACGAACAAGGCGGGGACCAGGCCGCTGAGGAACACCAGCGCCTGCCAGATCACGCCCAGGCCGGAGCCCTGATGGAGCGGCCGCTGCCAGGCCATGAGGCTTGCCGACGGATCGCGTGTCGCCACGATCCGGCCGCGCCAGGGATCGATATAGACGGTCGCGCCCACCCCGACCTTTGCTTCCATATTGACCATGACGGTGCGGTCAGGCCGAGACGGCAGGCTGATGCCGGTGACGGTTGCGTTGGGCAGCGCCTTGCGCGCCATCGCAATGGCGTCTTCCGCGCTGATCGCTGTCGCCCCGGCAACGGCCGCGATTTCCGGGCCTTCACGCAAATTGAACGCCGCCCGGCCCGGCTGACCGCCGCCGGCCATGCCGAAAGCCGCGGGAAACGCGATGACCACGCCCGAGAAGCTCACAATCATAAAGACCACGAAAATCCAGATGCCCGTCGCGGCATGAAGCTCGCGATGAAAGCGCAACCCCGTCGCGGTGCGCCGGACAAGGAAGGCATATTTCCATTGGCCGCGTTTGGGCCACCACAGAACCAGGCCGGTGACGCCCAGCAACAGCATGGCCACGCCGAGCCAGCCTACGAACTGACGTCCTTCACGGCCCATCAGAAAATTGCCGTGAAGCTGGTGCACGAACATCAGCGCCGGCGGCAGGCCAGCCTTTTGGGTGCCCAGCACAGCACCGGATACCGGATCGATGAAAATCTGTGTCGCAGTTTGCCGTTGCGGGCCTGCCGGTGGTCCTTCCGCTGCGCGGCGCGGGCCCTCGGCGCGACCTTCTGCGCGTGCTTCTCTGCGGCCTTCGCGCGCGCCCTCACCCACCCTTGGCTGGGTCACGCGCACCGAAACCGCTTCACCCGGCTCACGTGGCAATGTGATCTGCATTTGACCACGGCCGACGGTGGTACGCGCCACTTCCGCGATCTTCTCAAGCGGCAATGGTGCGCCCACAGCCGCCGCCCGCGGCGCCATCATGTCGAGAATGGCGTTGTCGTAAACCAGAATGCTTCCCGAAATACCCAGTATTGCGAGCAGCAACCCAAGGATCAATCCGATCCACATATGGACCTGGAACATCAATCGGCGAACCCCGGCGAAGCTCATGGCATCCTCATGCATCCGCCCAGCGGCGGACCAGATTGTGGTAAAGTCCGGTCAGGCTGACGACTTCGTCATTGTCGCCGACCTGTTTGCGCAATCCCTGAATGGCCTTGTCCATCTCGAACAGCATCAGGCGTGCGCTCTCGTCGCGCACCATGCTCTGGATCCAGAAGAAGGAAGACCAGCGGCTGCCTCGCATCACCGGCGTCACATGGTGACGGCTGGTGGCGGAATACAAAATCATGTCGCCCGCCGGCAGCTTGACGCGGTGCTCGCCATACGTGTCCTCGATCACCAGTTCGCCGCCATCATAGTCGGCAGGATCGGTGAGGAAGAGCGTCGCCGACATGTCGGTGCGCACCCGGATTGGCGCCCCGCTTCCGATCGACGACTTCACGAAACGGATCGCATTGTCGATATGGCTGCCGAAATTCATGCCGCCGTCATAGCGATTGAACAGAGGCGGAAAGACCCTGAGCGCCAGCGACGCCGAGGTGAACAACTCGTTGCGACCCAGTGCCGAAAGGACGACATCGCCTAATGCCCGCGCCTCGGGTGAATTTTCCGGGATCTGCAGATTCTGTTTGGCTTCCGCGGACTGCACACCCGCCGTCACTCTCCCGTCCACCCACTCGGCCTTGCCCATCAGATCGCGCATTTGCGCGACCTGATCGGGCGAAAGCAGAGCGGGGATCCGGACCATCATTTAGAGATTGGCCCCCACCGAGAAGATGAAGGTGCGTCCCGGCGCCGGCGTGCCGCGATTACCGAAAGACTGCGAGTAATAGAGCCGGTCGGCAAGATTATTGATGTTGAGCTGGAAATGGAGCTTGTCGATGTCGTAGGCCACCACCGCGTCCAACTCCACCGTCTCGGGAATCTGAACGATACGGCCCAGCGGATAAGTCGCCGCATTGGGCGCGGTATAGCCGTTGTAAAGATGGCTCTGATAAACGACACCGCCGCCGAACGACAGGCCGGGCAGCAGATCGCGCGCATCATAATCACCCCAGATCGAGGCGGCATTCTTGGGCACGAAAGTGATCTGCTTGCCGGTATTGAACGGCGTGGTCGCGTCCGAAGCGATTACCGGATTGAGATAGGTGTAGGCGGCGGTGAGGCTCAGATGCTCGATCACCTCGCCGCTGGCGGAAGCTTCGAAACCCTGAACCCGCTGCTTCTGACTGGACTGAAGCAGGATAGTGCCGCTCACCGGGTCGGTCTGAAGCGCATTGGACTTGGTCACCTGGAAGACCGAACCGGTCAGCCCCAGCTTGTTGTCGAAAACGCTGAGCTTGGCGCCGGCTTCCAGCGTCTCGCTCTTGTCGGGTTTCAACGCAGAAGATGCGGCCGAAGAGATCGGCGTAGGTTGACCCACCACCGAGGTTCCGATCGGCGTCGCTGCCTTGCCCCAGGACAGATAGTAGGTTTGCGTCTGGTCGGGCTCGAACACCAGACTGGCGCGGGGATCGAACAGAAAGGACGGCGCCTTGAACTCACTGTAAGCACCAGCAACCGTGACCGACTTGTAAGTGGCATCATACTGGTCGATGCGCAGGCCTGCGATCACCGAAAGCTCTTCGGTGAACCAGAGCCGATCCGTGGCGAATGCCGCCAGATCGGTCGCGTCGCCGGTCGAGGTAACCACGGTGGTGGCTGCAGCGCTGGTCTTTCCGAGATTCGCGCCCGTGCTGTTGGCGGCAGTCGGCAGGATCACGTCATAGCCCGGAATCGGCTGATTGGTGGGGTTGAACAACGACCAGCCGATATTGGCGCGCGATGCACTGTGATCGCCCAGCGGATAGAGCGTCGTCGAAGGCCCAGGTGGCAGAGTGTACGCATAGATGGTGCGATCCGCCCGCTGATAGCTGACGTCGACGCCCGCGATCAGCATGTTGCGGAACTGCCCGATCGGGAAATTCGCGCTGGCGGATGCAATATCCTGCACACCCCAGCTGTTCTGGTGATAGGGGCCACCGCCGCCCGTGCGCGCCAAGGTTTGTGTGCGATCGAAGGAGCCCGCGGCCGCGCCCGGGTTGGCGATACCAAAGATGCGCAGGTTGCAGTAATTGGTGCCGATGGTGTTGTCGCAGGCGTCCGACGAGGTGTAGCGGAAATCGCGCGAATAAGACGCCACCCGCGTATCGTTCGAGAGCGTGAGCCAGTCCGTTACATTGTGCGTCAACCTGGCGGTGACGAGATCTGCGGAATTCTTATCGTGATCCGCTTTCAGTCCCATGTAATTGTTGCGCGGAACGCCAAATTCCGACGCGGGCTTGGCATAGACCGAGTTCGGCGGAGATGCGACCACGACGCCATAGTCCGGGCGCGCGGCGGTCTGCTGATGGATATAGCTCAAGGTGAAAGTGGTATCGGTGCCCAGACCCAACGCGATAGAAGGCGCAATGCCCCATCGCGTGGAATGGACAAGATCGCGATCGACCACGCCGGTGTCGGTGAACATCAAATTGAGCCGCACCGCGGAGCTATCGCCAAGCTGGTAATTCAAATCGGCGGTGCCACGGACATGATCGCCATTGCCGCCTTCCAGCCCAAGTGAATAACGCTCGCCCAGGAACGGTGTCTTGGACACGGAGTTGATGGCGCCGCCGCCGGTACCACGGCCGAACATCAGGCCCGATGGGCCCTTGAGGACCTGCACTTCCTCATAATTGAAGCTGTCGCGGCTATAGGCCGCGAAATCGCGCAACCCATCGAGATAGACATCGTCCTTGGCGTCGAAGCCCCGGAGCTTGAACTGGTCGCCCGCGAGCGTACCGCCTTCGCCGATCGCGATGGTGATGCCCGGCACGTTGCGCAGCGCATCGCTGAGTGTGGTGGTGGCCTGCTGCTTCATCGTCTCGCCCGTCACCACGGTCACCGCTTGCGGCGTGTCCTGGATTGTGGCGCTGGGCATGGTCGATACCGGCGGCGCATGATTGAGCGCGTTCTTGTCGGTGTCGCTCTGGACCGTGACCGGACCCAGGGAGACCGGGCCGGAATTGTTTTGCGCCTGTGCGGGCACGATCAGGAGCGTCAGAACGCCCAGCGATGCTCCGGTCAGCGCCCGCGTCTTGGTCAAATTCAAATGGCCGAACATAAAATCCCCTTTAAAGTCAGCGTTGGTTTCGGTTGAACCTGGCTGGCTTCCATCCACCAAACGGGCGGCGGGGCTGGCTTGGTACGCGCGGCATTCGATCCGGTCATTTGGTGAGGATCAGCTTGCCGTTGCTGGTGAGCCGAAGCCGGTACTCGGTGCTGTCATGCACCAGGACCGCTTCGCGCCCGCCGCCCATCAGTTCCGAGACCGGAACGCGGGGAAGCAAGCTGGGATTGGCTTGCGGCTGCCTGCGAACGTCCAATTCGCCATGCCCGGCCATGCCCAAACCCTCACTTTGCGGGTGGACCGTATAAATCGGCGGCTCAGGTTGCAAGTGCTTTTCAGAGTCATTCGCAAATAAGGGGCGAAATGACGCGTTTTCTCATAACAGCTTGTTTTAAAAGAACTATCCGTCGTGCTTAGACGCGGACAGTATGGGCCACCACCGTGGCGGGGGCCATCGCCAGCTCCAAAAGAATGGGATGGTGATCGGAAGGCCCCCGCTCGAGAACCTCCCCCTTCAGGCACTGCACATCCCGTGCGATGCAGCGGTCGAGCCGCAGAGAGACGATATTGCTGGCCCTATGCGTACGCTGGCGCGGTCCGACATCGCGAAATTCCGGCACCCGGATGGGCCCCACCGCATTGAAATCGCCCATGATGATGGCGGGCCCTTCCAGAGCATATGCGATGTGATGCAGTTGGAAGCGGTTCAGGAACTGGCCATGCGACAGATGCACATTGGCAAAACTGATACCCCGAAACTTCACGATCTGGGCGATCCTTGGCGGCACCCGGCCCGGCAGCACCGACGCGGGCAGGCGCATCGCAGAGGTTCGCGGAAAGGGATGGGGACTCCAGGCCGCCAATCCATAGATCCGCTTCTGCATGGGGTGGCGGAAAAAATGGCCCCCCACCAATGACGGCAGATCACCGATTTCTTCCGTCGCTTCCTGCAACAACAGCAGATCGGGGCGATAGGCGTGAATCAACTTCGCCACGTCGTGCGCTTCGGCACCTATGCGCCGCAGCAGATTCCAGCTTGCCACGCGAAAGAGGCTTGCAGGATCGCACGCTGTCAAAGGGGCTTTAGGGCCTGTCATGGCCACCACCGCATCGGAAAATCCTGTTCTTATTGGGTGACGAAGATGAATTTTTCAAGGCAAACTCTGATTCAGGCGCGCGTATGTGCTTGGAAGGTAACGGGACGGAGTTGATATGTTTCCCATCACCATGACCTGGCCGACGCAAGTGATAGAAGCGGTTGTTGTCGCTGTCTATCTGCTCCTTGCGGTCCTGGTCTCGATCGATGTTCTTTTGAAGAAAAGCGATGTGCGTGGCGCCCTGGGCTGGATTGCCGCTGCCTGGCTGTCGCCGATTTTCGGCTCTCTTCTCTATTACATGTTCGGCATCAACCGGGTGACGCGCCGGGCACTGAAATTGAGACGGTTCGAGGATTCCCAGGTCAGGCGCGGGTCGCATGGCGAGGTGTCCCTCTCCAGCCCCAATATCGCCACCTTGGCCGAAGTCGGGCGCCGGGTTACCGAAAGCGAACTGATTGCAGGAAACGCAATCGGCGTGTTGCAAGGCGGCGATGCCGCCTACGACGCCATGCTCAAAGCAATCGGCGAAGCCAGGCATTGCATCGCGATGGCGTCCTATATCTGGCGTGATGACGCCGCCGGGCAGGCTTTTTCCAAAGCGCTGATCGACGCGCATAATCGCGGCGTCGAAGTCCGCGTGTTGCTGGACAGTGTCGGCATCGGATATTTCTTCCCTGCCGCTTTGTATCGCTTGAAGGCTGCCGGAATTTTCGCCGACCGCTTTCTCCATACCTGGGTGCCCTGGCGCATGCCGTTTCTCAACATGCGCAATCATCGCAAGCTTCTGATCGTGGATGGCGCCCGTGCCTTTACAGGCGGCATGAATATCGCGGCGGAGCATTCCCATCGCCTCAATCGCGGCGCCTATGTCGATGACATTCATTTCCAGATCGACGGACCGGTGGCACGCTCGATCATGGATGCCTTCGCCCGCGATTGGATCTTCACCACCGACGAAACCCTGGATCAGGATTATTGGTGGCCGCAAATTCCTGAAAGCGGCACAGTTCAGGCGCGCGGCTTGCGTTCCGGTCCGGACGCGGACATCTACAAGATAGAAATGCTTGCCGGCGCGGCGCTGTCCCTCGCCAGGAAACGCATCCGCATCGTCACGCCCTACTTCCTTCCCGATCAGCGCCTGCAGTTCGCCATTGCGCAAGCCTGCATGCGTGGCGTCGAAGTGGACATCGTTCTTCCGGCCGTCAGCGACCACGCTTATATGGAGTGGGCGATGTTGGGCCATTTGCGTTTCTTCAAGCATGTCCCCGCGAACATCTATCTAAGCCCGCCGCCATTCGATCATTCCAAGCTGATGACGATGGACGGAGAATGGTCGCTGATCGGCAGCTCGAACTGGGATGCCCGCAGTTTCCGGCTCAACTTCGAATATGATCTGGAATGCTATGATCCTGCCCTGACCGGCGCGCTCGACACCATCATCGATGCGAAAATCGCCCACGCCCGAAAGCTCAGCTATCCAGATCTGCTCAGCCGGCCCGTCCCCATCCGCCTGCGCGATGCCGCAGCCCGGCTATTGATGCCGTATCTGTGATCCGGGCAACAAAAAAGGCCGCCCGAAGGCGGCCTTTTCCGAAGTCGAACTTTGCCGGTATTAAGCGGCGATCACCAGACCGCGCGACTGGCGGCGACGCATCATCAGACCGATGGCGCCGAAGCCCAGGAACAACATCGCCCAGGTGCCCGGCTCCGGAACGGCGGAGGCAAAGCTGAGATTGTCGAGGGCGAAATCGTTGCCGCTGGCGGCATTGATGTCGTTGATCGCGCGCAGGCTAATCTGGCCTGTGGCACCGGCGGTGTACAGCGCGGAAAGGGCCGCGACGACGCCGGCATCACCCGGCGGGTTGGTCAGGTGGCTGACCAGTTCCGTCCAGGTCACGCCATTGTCAGCGCTGATCTGGAAGATCAACGACGACGGCGAATTCGCGCCGTTGAAATTGGCGTTGCAGCAGACGTTCATCACATCGGCCGCGAAATTGTACTTGCCACCGGCAACCACGTTGATGGCGCTTTCCTGCCAGATCGTGAGATTGCTATTGGCCGCACCATTGGCGATCAGCATGTTGTTGACGCCCGCGATGGGAACCCACAGGTCATGCACGCTGAACGGATTGGCGGCAATGGTGATGTTGCCTTCGGTGTACATGACGTTGGCAGCGGGCGCGACGTAATTGTATCCAGTCGTGAAACCGGAATTGCCGGCGCTGAAATCACCGTTGGTGAGCAGGTTGGTCGCCGCAGAGGCGATCGAGGGTGCCATCGCAAACGCGGCGACGACAGCGGATAAAATGATTTTACGGGAAAGCATCGGCGATATCCCTCTCTAAAAACTCGAGTCGGTTCTAACGGATCGAATTAGGCCAAGCTAGTGGAGAAACCCTTGTTAACCATGAAATTTTCAAGACTTACGGTTATAAACCAAGCACTTACGGTGGAACTCAAGTCGAAACCCTGGGCTATCCGTATGAATATTAAGTAAAAAAGCCGAAATCTGGGTCGTTCTTCCTTGAGACTTTCAGGCTCCGGCATGGCCATTACCCGACAGCCTTAGATAAACGCCCTTCCCCGCCGGAAAGATCCCTCGCTAATAACGGCAGTGCAGGCCTTGGAGGCGCCTTGGTCCAGCGTGCGCGATCGTCTGAATTTCCTGTTCTTTTCAATGGCATCCCGCGAAAGCAGGGGAAGGAAACTTTTACCTTGCGACGCGTTGCGTCTGGGAGGAGCGGCGTTCCGTGTTATGACGCCATCGCTAGCGTTTGCGGGGGGTGAATTGGCTTTGACGTTCGATTCAATCGCGGTCTTCGATCCGGCGTCGCAGGGCGTCAAATTCGCGGGACGGCATACCGATCCAAAGGGCACGGAGCGGTTTGTCATCTGCCTGGGTTCCGCCGATGCATTGCGGGCCCGATTCAAGTTGGAAGACCCTTCGCCGGACCAGCTTCTGGCCGCCTACAAAGAGATCAAGGAAGATATCCACCGGCTGGCGGCGAGGCATTTTGCGGCTGGCGAACGGCGCCCCTCCATATCCGCAGAGGATCTGCTGTAACGCGTGAACCGGCGCATTTAACGAAGCCAAACGCGCAAATGGGGCCGGCAGATTGCGAAAGATTACGCCCCTCACTAAAACCGTCAGCATTCAGTAACGGAATTTCAGATGCGCATATTGATCACGGGAGGAGCGGGTTTTATCGGGTCTTGCGTGATCCGCCATTGCCTGCGCCACACCGCGCATCAGATCGTCAATCTCGACAAGCTGACTTATGCCTCGGACCTTCGCAGCCTGGACGAAGTTCTGCCCAGCGACCGCTATGTCTTCGAGCAAGGCGATGTCGCGGACCGCGCGTTGCTGGACCGCATCTTTGCGCAGCACCAACCCGATGCCGTCATGCATCTGGCGGCGGAATCCCATGTCGACCGGTCGATCGACGGGCCCGCCGACTTCATCCATACCAATATCGTGGGAACTTATGCGCTGCTGGAAGCGGCGCGCGCCTATTACAATGGGCTATCGTCCGACCGGAAAGCACGGTTTCGCTTCCACCATGTTTCGACCGACGAAGTGTTCGGCTCCCTCGATGAAACCAGCCTTTTCACCGAGACTTCGCCATACGCGCCCAACTCCCCCTATTCCGCCAGCAAAGCCTCGTCCGACATGCTGGTGAGGGCCTGGCATCACACCTATGGGCTTCCGGTCGTCACCAGCAATTGCTCGAACAATTACGGGCCCTATCAGTTTCCCGAAAAACTCATTCCCGTTGTCATTCTGGCGGCGCTTGGCGGCCAACCGATCCCGGTATACGGGGCGGGCACCAATATTCGCGACTGGCTGTTCGTCGAGGATCATGCAAGGGCGCTGGTAAGGATCCTGGAAGGCGGCCGCGTAGGCGAAACCTATAATGTCGGCGGCCGCAACGAATTACAGAATATCGACCTGGTTCGACTTCTGTGCGGGGCGCTGGACGAACTCCTGCCGGACAGTCCGCATTGCCGCCACGAAAAGCTGATCACCTTCGTCACGGACCGGCCGGGCCACGACCTGCGCTATGCGATCGACGCATCCAAGATCGAACGTGAACTGGGATGGCAGCCCGAAACCACGGCCGAGCAAGGGATCCGCAGCACCGTATCCTGGTATCTTGAGAACCGCTGGTGGTGGCAACCCATACGGGAGCGGGGCACATCCGGCAGCCGTCTGGGCCTGGGCGAAAAAACACCCGCCAACACGAACGCGAGTTGATCGTGGTCGGCGTCGAACATTTTCCCATTCCCGGCCCCCTGCTCATCAAGGTCCGGCGTTTCGAAGATGCGCGCGGTTTCTTTTCCGAGACCTACAATGCGCGCGCTTTTTCTGAAGCAGGGATCGAAACGGCCTTTGTGCAAGACAATCACTCTCTGTCCCGGGACAAAGGCACGGTCCGGGGGCTGCATTTCCAGCGGCCGCCGCATGCGCAGGACAAGCTCGTCCGCGTGGTGCGCGGCCGCATTCTGGATGTGGCAGTGGATATAAGGCGAGGTTCGCCGACCTACGGCAACCATATTGCCGTCGAGCTCGACGGCACGGATGGCTGCCAGCTTTATATACCGGCGGGATTCGCGCACGGCTTTTGCACTTTGGTGCCGGACACCGAGGTCTTCTACAAGGTGACGGACTTCTGGATGCCCGATTGCGAGAATGGCGTCTTGTGGAACGATCCCGCGCTGGCGATCGACTGGCCGGATTTCGCCGGCGCGCAAGTCGCCGCCAAGGATGCCGCCCTCGCTCCACTGGCCGCGCTCGATACGCCCTTCGCCTGGGATCGCACGAAATGACGGGCACGGCGGCTGCGCTGGAGCTTCTGCAGTTTGGGCGCAGCGGTCAGCTCGGAGGCGAACTGGCAACGGCTCTGGAAAAAGAGGCCGATATCCGTCCCACCATCCTTGATCGCACTGCCGCCGACTTCAACCACCCTTCCCGGATCGGGCAGGCTGTCCTCGATGCGGGCAAGCTCGATATCGTAATCAATGCGGTGGCATATACGGCGGTAGATCGGGCAGAGCAGGAAGAGGCGCTTGCTCGCCGCATCAATGCGGAAGCGGTGGAAGCCATGGCCAAGGCTTGTCGCTTGCGCGGGGTGCCCCTGATTCATGTCTCGACCGACTACGTCTATAACGGCAGCAAGGCGGGGCCCTATCTGGAAAGCGATCCCACCGGCCCCATCAATGCCTATGGCCGCAGCAAACTTGCCGGCGAAGACATGATCCGCACCCATCTGCCGACGCATGTCATTTTGCGCACCTCCTGGATATATAGCGCCCGAGGTCAGAATTTCATGCGGACAATGCTGCGCCTGGGCAAGGAGCACGACGAGATCCGCGTGGTCGACGACCAGCATGGGGCGCCAACCGCCGCCACCAACCTTGCGGCAGCGATCATAACGATCGCGCGGCAGATTGCCGGCGGCTCGTCGGCATTCGGGACATATCATTATGCCGATGCAGGCGAGGCCAGCTGGTGCGATTTCGCGCGCGAAATATTCCGGCAAACGGGGCTGCCGGCCCGAACCGTGCCGATCCGGACCGCGGAATACCCGACCCCCGCACGGCGCCCGGCCAATTCGCGACTGGACACCGGTAAGATTTCCAGGACATTCGGCATTCAGCCGCCGGCCTGGCAGACATCTCTCGCCGCGGTGCTGACCGGCATGGAGGAGAAGCGCATATGAAAGGCATCATACTCGCGGGCGGTTCCGGGACGCGGCTCCATCCGGTGACGCTGTCGATCTCCAAGCAAATGCTTCCGATTTACGACAAGCCGATGATTTATTATCCGTTGTCGACATTGATGCTGGCGGGAATCCGGGAAATCCTGATCATCACCACGCCCGAGGACCGGGCCGCGTTCCAGCGCCTGCTGGGCGATGGCGCCAAGTGGGGTCTCAATCTGTCTTATGCAATCCAGCCCAAGCCGGAAGGTTTGGCCCAGGCTTATATCATCGGCGAGGACTTTGTCGGCGGTGAACCCAGCGCTCTCATCCTTGGCGACAATCTTTATTTCGGCCACGGCTTGCCCGAGCAGCTCGACAGAGCCGCGAAAAGATCCAAGGGCGCGACGGTGTTCGGCTATCGGGTAAAAGATCCCGAGCGCTATGGCGTGGTGGAGTTCGACGACAATTGGCGGGCGATCAGCATTGAAGAAAAACCGGAACGTCCGAAATCGAACTATGCCGTGACAGGTTTATACTTTTATGACGGGCGGGCTTCGCAATTCGCCCGATCCCTGAAGCCTTCCGCGCGCGGAGAGTTGGAAATCACCGCGCTCAACAATCTCTATCTGGCGCAAAAGGACCTGGTGGTGGAAATTCTCGGCCGCGGCCATGCCTGGCTTGATACCGGAACACACGATTCCCTTCTGCAGGCCGGAGAGTTTGTGCGTACGGTGGAGGCACGCCAGGGCTTGAAGGTCGGATGCCCCGAAGAGATTGCCTACCGCATGGGCTTCATCGACCGCCAAGCTGTCCGCGCGCTGGGCCTGGCGCTGGAGAAAACCGGCTATGGTCAGTATCTCATGGAAATCGCCGATACCGCCCCGAACCTGGCCGGTTCGCAATAAGTGACGCGTTATCGGGCGGATATGCCATGGAAGCGCCAAATTCTGAAAGCAGACTCCCAAAAGTGTTAAGGCGGGAATTTCCGTCAAGGGCGGAGAACTTATTTGAAAGTGGCGCGTTCTTGAGGCTGCGCCGAAGGTTTCGCGGATTACCGGACGAATAACCTGTACCTAAATGTTCGTTTTTTTACGGAAAGGTCATGACCCGCTATATGGTTAACCGCAGAAATTCCTATTCTTTTCCGGCCCGGGGAACCACTATAGGGTCGAACGCGAAACAGGCCTTTGTCGCGAAGTTTTCACCGTGCCAATATAGTTGGGTGGCGGATTGCCGCGTAGCTGGTCTCTCGTTTTTCGGGGATTGAATGCCGGACGTGATTCAACAGATCGACTGGGCAGGCCAGGGTCCGGCCGATGAGCTTAATGGGGTCAGCATTTCCTCCGCACCGGCATCTTTTTACGAGGGCGCACTTCGCATCCGCCAATCCTCGCTCAAGCGCCTCCTGGACTTTCTGGGGGCCGCGATAGGCTTTCTTGTCCTTCTCCCTTTCCTGGCGCTGATCGCGCTCGCCATCGTGATGGAGAGCAACGGTCCGATCCTGTTCCGTCAACGCCGGTCCGGTCGCGATGGCAATGTGTTCGTCATCTATAAATTCCGGACCATGCATGTGCTGGAGGACGGCAATCACGTCGTTCAAGCCACGCGTAATGACGGCCGCACCACGGCCGTGGGCCGTTTCCTGCGCCGCTCCAGCATCGACGAATTGCCGCAATTGCTGAATGTGCTCAAGGGCGACATGTCACTGGTTGGGCCGCGGCCGCATGCCGTCGCGCATGACAAATATTATTCGCAGACGGTCCCAAACTACGAGATGCGCTTTTACA
This sequence comes from Pseudomonadota bacterium, assembly GCA_040389405.1. Lineage (GTDB taxonomy): Bacteria > Pseudomonadota > Alphaproteobacteria > Micropepsales > Micropepsaceae > Rhizomicrobium. The sequence goes on from JAZJZY010000007.1 coordinate 140,865, forward strand.
GCAAGCCCGGCATTACCGGCTTGGCACAGATCCGCGGATTTCGCGGCGAAGTGCGCGACATCCATCACATGGAAGAACGCATCGGATGCGACCTCGAATATATCGAGAACTGGTCGCTGGCGATGGATCTGCGCATCCTGTTCCTGACGGCGGTCAGCGCGCCGTTCCACCGCACCGCCTATTGAAGCGGTCGCCGGCGAAAATCATACGTGCAGGAAACTAAGAGCCGGCCTTCCGGTCAGCTCGCTAATTCCGAACTGTCTGCTCGGCAGGAAGGTTCTGCACCAGATCGGGATCGGATGCGATATCGGTGACCTTGCCGTCGCCCATATGCGTGCTGAGCAGCCAGAGATAAGGCGCGATGCTGTCTTCCACAAACCGGTAGATCACCGAATCTTCCGACGGCATTTCGATCAGAAGATCGCTGGCAACCAGTTGTGCGATCAACTCCTCGCAGCGGCGGATGGTGTCCGAATTGGCCATTGCGGTGCGGATATCTTCCTTGCGGAAACTGCCGCCGCCCAAAAGCGCCGTGCCCGCCAACGCGCCCAGCGCCCGTGTCTGACCTTCCCGCACGGTTTTCCAGAGCAGGCCCTGGCACCGGTTGGACAATCTGGCCTTGAATTCACGCACCGCCATCTTGATCGCGGCGGCGGCATTCTCGCCCGTGACATTCGAGCGGCCAGCCTCCAGGGCATAAAGGCCCGCGTTGAGACTGATCAGGCTGGCGATATAGGGCGAACCATGCGCGGCCACCACGATGGCGCGGGTCGCATTCTCGTCGAAACGAACGCCACCCAGCTCTTCACCATTCTTGATCAGGAGACGGATCTCGGACACCGTCATCCACGGCACCTGCAGGGCGTAGATGTTACGCTGGATCGATGGCGTGTGCTCGATCAACTCTACCAGATTGGCGGCGACGCCGGCGATGACGAGTTGGACGCGGACCAGCCGGTCGGACAGATTCTTGATCAGTTCGGCGACGTCGCGGCGGAAAAGCGCGGATTCGCTGCGGTCGAATTCGTCGAGCACGATGACCACCCGGGTGCCCACGATCTTGGCCAGAAAATCACTCGCAATACGAGCGGAGATCGGTGTTTCGGGCAGGATGTCGGCCAGGGTCTGGCCCTTCTCGACTTCTTCCGAAGTCGGTCCCACCGTACTGTGGAACAGCATCGGAATGCTGGCTGCCACGGTCCGGAACACTTCATCGAAATTGGAATCCGAACCGCAGGAAACGTAAACCACCAAATAGCGCGCATCGCGCGCCGCCTGGGCCAGGACATGCAGAACGGAAGTCTTGCCCAGGCCTCGCGACCCGTACAGGACGGTGTGCAACCGCTGCTCTTCGATGGCGCGGATAAGATGGGTGAGGATTTCGGTGCGGCCGGCAAAACGCTTCCTGTCGCCGACGGGCTGGGAGGGCGTGAAGGCCTCCAGCAATTTCATGCGCGCGCGCGCCTGGGCATCGATGGCCTGAGGATTTACGTGGTCGTTGGCGTTGGCCCGGAACCGGGGAAACACCTCGGCCAAGGACACGGCTTTGCGCGGTGCATTGCTGGGGGGCGGGGGGGCGAGGCGGCTGGAGGGTGGCTCGGGCCGCTGCGACACGGGCTCGGCTTCAGACCTGCCCCAAGGGACCAAACGGCCCAGTTTTTCCATGAATGTCATAGCAGTACTCTATCCATTTTTGCACTGCACCATACTAATTTCGCACTGCTATGCCGAAGGGCCGAAGGATAGCAATCCTTGCCAAAGAAAACCTAGGACTTTTCGATTCGGGAATTCTAATTGATAGCCGTAAAGTTAATATGATCAGCCCGAACAGTGTTTGGCCGATCCTTTCGGGTTCAGCCCGCCCACTATGCAACGTCTCTATGGCAAAAAAGTGCCAAAGCGCCGGGCGTTGTTCACGTCCCTCGCCTCAGAAGCAGGCCGAAAGCGTGAAGCATGCGCCACAGACGCAAGCGATAAAGGATGGCCAGAGCCCCGCTTCTCTGTCGGATTCCCCCGATCTGCCGCGAACGAAGCACCTTTCCCGAATGGGCCACCGCTGACAGCGGGAGCGCCAAGGTCCGCAGCAGCCATTTCAACCGCCCTCCCCGCTCCCGAGACATCAGCGCGAAACTTTCCGCATTGATGCGGACCCATTTCTTGCGGATCTCGTCCCATGTGCGGCGCGCGGGGTGGCCGACCAGCGCGTCCGGCGCATACCCCAGGCGGAAGTTGAGTGCGAGGGCGCGGCGAGACCATTCGACATCCTCGGAGACGCCATTGCCGAACCCGTTCACGGCTTCAAATACCGTGCGCGGACAAAAGAGGTTGCCGGACGGCGCGAACTTCTTCTCGAGGACATAGCTTCGCGCGTCGAAGGCAAAGACCCGCTCGAATGCCTCGGTCGAACTCATCCATCCATCGTCGCGAGTCAGCACTTCGATACCGCCCCCCGCGAAATCGCAATGCGCGAGCGCCGCTATGCCGCTCTCCAGCCAGCGCGTATGCGGCACGCAGTCCGAATCGATGAATGCCAGGATTTCTCCTTTGGCCGCAGCGGCGCCGCCGTTGCGCGCCGGTCCGGCCCCCCTCTCCCGCGCCAGGACCAGACGGGCCCGGCCGGCGATGATTTTCGCGACGGCGTCTTCGCCCTGGGGCGAGCCATTGTCCGCCACGATGATTTCGGTGTCCGCAGCGGGAAAGCTTTGGCGGCCCAATGCCGACAGGCACACATCGAGGGCTGCCAGATCGTTATAGTGTGGAATGATCACGCTAACTTTCATGGCCGAACCGCATACCCAATCGTGTCTGTGAGTGGTCAAGAAATCGAGATATGGTAACGTGATCCCTGCGCCGCGCAATTCTCACCCCGCCACGAACTGAATTTCCAGCCCCGGAACCCGGACACATGCAAACTATTTTCGATTGGGTCACCATGGCCGTGTTTTCCGGCCTGGTCGTACTCTTTCTCAACCGCTCGATGGCGCCCGAGGAAAAGCAGGACAATATCTATCATTACGCTCCTCCGGCGCTGGGCTGTGCCATCGCCAATTACCTTGGCAACCATGACCAGCGGGTGGTGGCGATCGCGTTGACCATCGCCGTGGTCGGATACATCCTGTTCTTCCTGCATCCATTTGGAAAACGCTGACCGTCCGTCAATCAGCTTGTCGCCGACAAAGTAGAGGCCCGCGCGGTTCCAATCAGCGCTTTGCGCTGATTGGCCGCGACATGCATGACAAGGTTTGGAACAAACTTTTCCATGATGGCAAGAGATCTCGCCTTGTCCGAGCCGACGACGGAAAAACGCGCCAGCAGCCCATCGGGGATATAGCGGTGCATGGCCGTCCGCAGGCGTTCAATCCGCTGTTCGCCAACCGTAGTGGGAAAGGCCTCTCCCAGCCGGGTCCAGTAAAGGATCGTCTCGTCTCGCTCGCTGGACGTGGCGATCAACCTTCGGCACGGGACTGTGACGCCCTTGGGAAAAGCCAGCGAAACAGGCGTGTTTTCTGCAATGGCGAACCCGAAAGCGGGGTAGCAGACTTCCGGGCGGTGCAACTGCAACTCGTTGTTTTCGACATCGCCATGCGCCATCAGCATGATGACCTGGTCGCCAGTCGATTGCTGATGGTAGATCCGCCCCACGGTTTCGCCATAAAGGCGCGCCGCCAGGCTGTCAGGCGTTTCCGGCGCCACCAGATCGCTGACATCGCGTGACGTCCATCCCTCGATCGAGGGTGGCAATATTTCGTTCAGCTTCTTGCCGCCGTCCATCAAGGTGGTCTGGCGCCGCGGCTTGAGCGCATAGGCTGCACCGGAGCCCAGACAGCAGGCTGCGCCGATCAAAAAATCACGACGGGCGATCATGCGGCCTGCCTCGCCGATGGCAGCAAGATTCGCGACAATGCCGTATCGACCAAGAACATCAGGACCAGCGCGGTGGCGAAAACGACGACACCCGCCGCCATATGAAGGAACCCCTGCGCGACATCGTCACCCGCGTAATAAGTGAGAAGAATGAGAATGACGATCCGGATGATATTGGCCAGGATTGCGATGGGAACGGAAAGCAGTCCCAGAATCAGCGAATACCACCAGGAGCCGCCACGCATCAGGTAGATGTAGAAAAGGCTGATCGCCAGCAATCCGAAGATGGAATTCATGCCCGCACAGGCGTCTTCCACCAGGAGTTGATATTGCGCCACATAGATGACGACACCTTCATGGGCGACCGGAATACCCAGCGGTTGCAGCAACTCCGTTGCAGCAGTCGAAACGAATTGCTTGAGCGGAAAGGTCAGTCGATCGAGCCACATGCGCGGCGGCGGCACCACGAACAGGAGATAGAAAAATATGAACCAATTGCGGACCACGGCGCGGGCGCCAAATTTTGAATAAAAAATTGCGACGCCGACGCCGTAAAGCCCCGCTGTGCTCAAGGTAATGAGATCGAACGCCTGCCCGGCGATATAGAAAAAAAGCGCGAATCCCATGAGGAACGCGACGACCCAACCTTTACCCGCCACACCCGTTTTTCGAATCGCCGGCCATTGCAGCCACAAAAGCCATATGGCGGTCGCAAGAACCAGCGGGCCATGGGCGCCTTCCTCGCGCGACCAATTGTTGGTGGCCAGGATGAGGAAAGTTGGGATCGCCAGTGCACAGGCACCCAGGATCAACGGCCAGGAAGAAGCAAAGGTACCCGCGATCGCCTCGCGGGGCGATGTTTCGCGGCTCGGCGTTGCCATCGTCATCGCTCAGGCCTCGTTCAGGACCGAACCGATAACTTCCGCGTGATCGCCCCTGAGTTGCTCCGTCAGTATTTTCACGTCATTGACGAGGCTCTTATTCCGGCGTGTGACAATCAGGCTGTAGCCCACGACCGTGCTCACCCGCCGCACATCCGAACAGACATTGGCAGGCGGCGTGTCGATGATGGTCGCATCATATTCGCGCAGACAGAAATGCATCAGCGCTTCGAAGCGGTTGCTGGCGAGCAGTTCCTGGGCGTTGGCGGCGCTGCCCATCGAAAACAGCACCGATAGGGAGGGCAGGATGTCCGCGTCAATGCAGGCGTCGAAATCCAGGTCGGATGCCAGCGCGGCGCGGATGTCGGCGCCGTGCTCCTTATGGCCGAAGATCGCAGCGATGGAAGGATTGCGCATATTGGCGTCGATCAACAGGGTGTTGACCCCGATCTGGGAGAGCGAGACTGCCAAGTTCGTAGCGACGAAAGAACAACCCACGCCTTCGCTGGCGGCGCAGATCGCCAGGGCACGATGACCTTCGCGGACATGCCGCGCCATAATGTGGGTGCGCAAACCGCGAATGGCTTCGGCCGTTTCCGAGGCCTGGCTGGAGAGCGTCACCAGCGCCCTGGTATCGAAGGCTCTGCGCGGCGCGACCCGATCATCCATGAGCAAGGTATTTCCAGACATAAATTAGCGCGCCGCTTCCAGAACCGTCAGGAGAGGAACGCCAAGAAGGGACTGCAGATCTTCGGCGCCCCGAACACGGCGATTGAGCAATTCGATCAGCAGGGCCAGCAAAATGCCGAGACCAAAACCAAGACCGAACGAGCCGCCAACGATCAGCGGGATCTTCGGATAGGATGGTGTCAGCGGCGCGGAGGCATTTCCCAAAGCGGTAACGCCGGCGTCCGTCGCTGCGGCTTGCTGGCGGAAATCGATCTCCTTCTGGGCGGTCTTGTTGTAAAAGTCCCGCTGCAACTCGACTTCGGTGTGCAAATTCCGGAGCTTGGACAGCTTGTCCCGTTCGGCGATGATCAACGCCTTCTGCTGATCAACCCGCGAGCCGTGAGCCGATTGGGCGCCGCGCCCCATGCCCTGCTGAAGCGCCGATGCGATAGCAATGCGTTTGGCCTTCAGCGCGATCAGATCGGGATGATTTGGTCCAAGAGTGGCGGAAGCGTTCTTGATCTGGGCATCGATCTCGGCCAGCGAGGATCCCCCACCGGCGCCCGTTTCGATCACATTGGTCTGCGCCAGGGCGGTCAGGCGCGCGCTGTCCACATCGGTGCGTTCGTCCTGCGTCATGACGACGTTATTATCCCGTTCGAATTTGGTCTCGGTAGCCTGGGCCAGCTCCAGGGCTTTTTTCCCCTTCTGGGCCTGCAGCCCGTACCAATCCGCGTTTTTGAGCGCCTCGGCGCGCCGGACCGCCAGACCGTTTTCGATATAGGACTGGGTCACCGCATTGGCCACGGCCTTGGCGGAATCCGGATCGCTGCCGGTATAAATGATGTTCAGGATGCTGCTGTTTTCGGCGGCAGTGACGCGGGTACGGTCAATGATGATCTGAGCCGCCCAACGCCGGAAATCCCGCGTGTCGGTCTTTGACCGGGATTGATATTGCTGAATCAGGTTGGGATCCGACAGCCAGCCCAACTTGTCGACGGCCTGCCCGATGACGCTGTAGTCCGTGATCAGCCCGACCTGCGTGCCGATATAGGCCCGGCTGGCGCCGCCACCCAGCATTTCGCCCGTCACCGGATCCGGCTTGAGAAGATTGAGCAAGACATGCGCTTCCGCGTCCCAACGGGGCGCCAACAGCTGAACGGCAAGAATGCCGCCTGCCAGCGAGAAAACCGTGGTGGCCACGATCAGCAACCAGCGCGCGCTCAATATCCTCCAGAACTGAATTAGGCTCATGACAAGCTCCGCAAGGGACTAGCGTTAAAAGAAACCTTCACCAACATCGATGACGTCGTTTGGCTCGATCTTGATGTTGAGGTCTTTGGGGCTGATCGTGACATTCTTACGGACGATCTTGATGTGGCTGTCGCTGCCCAGGTCCGTGATCCCGCCGCCCCGCGCCAGCGCCATCACCAGCGTCATGTTGGTGGTGATGGGATAACTGCCAGGCGCCTTCACCTGTCCTTTGACATAGAAAATCTCAGCCGTCGGAATGAATATTTTGTCACCGGGCTGGACATAGGGGTCGGTGGTCTCGTCGCCAGTCGCCAGATCCTTCACCGGTAAATTCCGCTCCGGTCCCTTGGCCGATCTCAGGACGACATAATCTGCACCGTCCCCACGAACGCCGCCTACCCGGGCGAGAATTTCGGAAAGCCGGTAAGGCCGTTCCACCGGGATCAGTCCAGGCGAGCCGACAGCGCCCAGCACCGTGACATAGCGGCTGGCGAAGGAAATGACTTCGACTTGGATGATCGGCTTGGCGAAGAAGCCGCCTTTCTGCAGAGCCGCGGCGATGTCGTCGCGCAGCTGCACCACCGTGCGGTCCGCAGCGGGGAACGCACCCAGGAACGGCAATTGCAGGGTGCCATCCGCACCGATGCGGGCCTTGGTGCTGAAATCGTTACGACCGAGCGCGTCAACCTGGATGACATCCTGCGGACCCAGAATATAGGTCGGCGCCGGTATGTCGTTGGGCGCCGGCGCAATCGTGGTCGGCACAGGGCGGGGCGGCGGAAGAACAGGCGGAGTTTGCGCGCTCGCCGGCGATGTGATCGCGCACATGATGACCAGCCCGAGGCCGGCAACAATATCGCGAACTCTCTTCATACGCCCATGGTCCTGTTTAGAACGCCTGTGACAAGGTCAGGCCGATCTGGTTGTCAGCATAGCTGTATGCCGCCAAGTCTGCATGTCTTTGCGTGTTCCTGGCAACAAAAGCCAAATTCATCCTGCTCGTAACGTTAAAACCGAGCGAGCCGTAGAAGGCCGTAACGGTTTGTTTTGTCAGGTCTGTGGCGGGATTCAGGCTGGAACCTGCGAAATTCTGCTGCTTGTTGTAGGCGCCCACCCCCGCCGTGAGCCGGCTGGTCAGCTTGTAATGTGCATCGGCCTGCAGGATCTGGTCGATCGAATAGGCTGCGTTAAGGAAATTGGTCGGGCTGGTCTGGCGGCCGAAATGGGCCGTGACGTCAAACCGGGAATCCGGACGGTACGTCACGGTCCCGTCATAGGTAACGCCCGAGAAATTCAGGCCTAAGCCATCATAAGACAGGGTGGTCTGGTAGATGGACGCCCCGACTTCGATGGTGGCGCCGATCGGCTTTTCATAATGCAGGCCGGCGGAATAAACCTTGTACCCATCCCGCTGGGACGTCGCGAGCAAGGGAATGAAGCGGTTTTGATACTGGGTGTCGGCATATTGTCCAACCAGCGAGATGGTGCCGAAGCTGCCTGCCTGATAGGCCAGTCCGGCATTTGCGGAAAAGCTCTGATAATCGGACGATGTCAACGTGTTTGAACTGTTATCAGCCCAGGTCTGCTGAACCGAGGCCGACGGAACCAGGCGCCCGAAACCGTTGCAGACCACGTCCATACCGACCGAAATATCTTCTTGGGTGTTCTGGGTAATCTGGACATTCAGATCCTCCAGATCGCTTTGGCGACGCATGTAGGACACCCGGGGCGTCAGCTGGCAGCCGCTCATTTGCGCCTGGACGCCGCCCAGCACCCCGATACGCTCCCGGTTCAGGATCGTATTGCTTGCGTAAAAATCGTATCCGCCTGTGCCTTGCACGAAAAAGCCCAGAAATCCCATTTGCTTGGAATAATTGACCGCTATAGCGGGGCTGAAAATCTCATCCGACCGGGTTAACCCGCGAGCCGTCGCAAAGGTTCCGTTCGAGGCCGCCACATTGCTGTCGTACCGGATCCCAAGCTGGAGATTCACCAGCGGGGCATCGGTCCCCGGAATAGCCACCCCGGCCGCCAGGGCCGGCATCGCATTAACGATTAGGGCAGCTGCCGCTAAAAGGAGCGCCTTCTCAATCCGCATTCTAACCCCCTGATAAGGCCAAATCAGCCAATAGGCTGGCTTACCTTATTCGCGACATCTGAACAAATTTGAGGCGAGAATGCGGGGCCGGACAATTTTCGGTCCCTGCTGTTCCAGGAACTCAGCCGCCGGTCTTTGCCGTGGTCGCCTTGGCCGGCGTCGGCGCCGCCTTGGGCGGCATATAATCCTTGCTCACTACGATCGTGTTTTTGGCCTTGGCCAGAACCGCCGTCATCTGCCTGCGCACGGCCGTCTGGGTCCGCTCCAGCCGCAACACATTCATCGCATATTTGTTGGCAGGATCGCCGGTAAAAGGATCAGTACGGGCGCTGCGGACCTGGTTGATCATGATCTGGTTACCGGCCGGGAACACGAAAACTTCCTGGGGTGGCAGAGCAACGATCGCATTGATGAGCTGTGGATTCTGGCCGACCGCGTCTATGGCGGTGGTACCGCGCTGGAACGGCAAATTGTTCTCCGTGAGCAGCTTCGCAACTTCGTCGAGCGTCTTGAGCGGTTGCAGCCTTGCGAGAACGGTACGGTCGGACGGTTGATTCATCCGAATTTGATCGACTTCGAAAATCTTTCGTTCGGCAAAAATATTGGGATTGGCATTTTCGAAGCGTGTGGCCTCTTCCAAGGTAATCGCTGGAACCGTGGCGGCAATCTTGGATTGGAGCTGCTGTGCGAGGAGCGCATCCATCGTCCGCTGGCTGAGAAGAATAAAGTCCGGATCCTTGTCGACCCCCTGCTTCCTGGCCTCGTTTGCCAGCACAGTACGTTCGATCATGAAATTGAGCGCGGCCCGCTTCTGTTCCTTCTGCGCCGCGGGCGCGACAGGCGCCGCACCGCTCAGTTCGGCGTTCAGTTGGCGGACCGTGATCTCCTGGCCGCCGACCGTGGCGACCACCTGGCCTGTCGGGGCCTTCGGCGCCGACGAACCGAAATTACAAGCGCTCACCACCAGCGCGATCGCCGGTATGAACAGATGCCGTGCCTTAAAAAATCCCAAGAGTTACCGCTAGGTTGGTTTGGTTGCCGTACGGGGAACTAGCATAAGGCCGTGGGAAGATAAACGGAAGGAACCCGTTAACGTGCGATATTGGCTAACGGGCCGCTGCTTTTACCACGTTTCCGGATAGGGCTCACTGTCCAAACGACATAGAATTTAGGTATCCGATTGCTTCAGACATGATCGCCGGGCATGAACATTAACTTATCAATGCCGCCGGAAAAGACGGCTGTCGATCGGCCGCGCGGGGCCTTGCGCATATGCCTGGCCGCGTCAGGCGGCGGCCATGTGCGCCAGCTGCTGGATCTGGAAAAGGCCTGGCGGCCTTACGACTATTTCTTCCTCTCGGAAAAGACCCCCCTCTCCCAAAGCCTGGCGCTATCGCATCCGGTTTTCTATGTCGACCATTTCGCGCTCGGCCAGGCCCGGCTCGGCGCGCCGTTCAAGATGCTGGCAGCGGCCTTGCGGAATTTCCTGCAATCGGCCCGCATCATCTTTCGCGAGCGGCCCGACATCATCATCAGTACGGGCGCCGGCGCGGTGTTCTTCGCGGTTCTCTGGGCCCGGTTGCTGGGCGCGAAATTCATCCTGATCGAGAGCTTTGCCCGCTTCGACAAGCCCTCCGCCTTCGGCCGTGCCGCGGCCCCTTTTGCCCATCACAAGATCGTGCAGTCTTCGCTATTGGCAGAGAAAGTGCCCGATGCGGTGTGCTTCGATCCGTTCGAAATTCTCGACGGTCAGCGTCCGCAAAAAAAATCATTGGTGTTTGCGACTGTCGGCGCGACGCTGTCCTTTGATCGCATGGTCGAGACGGTCTCCCAGCTCAAAGCCAGCGGCGAAATACACGAAGATCTCGTCATCCAGACTGGCATCGGCGGTCTGATGCCCCCCGGGCTTGAAGCGTACGAGACCCTGCCCTTCGACAGCATGCTGTCCTATCTGCGGGACGCCGATATCGTCATATGTCATGGGGGCACCGGTTCGCTGATCACGGCGTTGCGCGAAGGGTGCCGGACTATCGTGATGCCGCGGCTTTTCGAAAAAGGCGAGCATTACGACAATCACCAGAAGGAAATCACCAACGCCTTTGCCGCGCGCGGCCTGGTATCGACCGCCAACAATCTGGAAGAACTGGCCCAGGCCCTGAAGGAAAGTCGCCTCCGCGCGCCGATCCTGGCGACCACCAACCCCGCCCGGCTGATCGGGCACCTGGCAAGTATCTTGGCCAAAAATGAAAAAGTCGGAACACGAAGCGAGATATGATCTACCCCCTCCGATTCTGCGGCGCTAAGTGCTTTGAGACATTGGGGAAGCGGTCTATAGCTATGTCAAATCATCGCCTGAAAAAGGAACTTTTCCGGTTTCCCCGATCATGGATGGAAGAGTGACTGGCGCGCAGCACCACATTGTCGAGCGGTCTGCCGGCTGGCCCGGCCTCAAGCTCTGGCGCCGCCGGCCTGGCGGGGAGAAACGGTTAGGTATTCTCAAGCCCTTCGCGCAGCTCAAACGCCGCTGGTACGTGCCCGGGCGCGCCTGGTTTCTTGCGCCCCTGCTTCTGTTCTTTTGCTTGATCTACGGCTTCGCATTCGCGGTGCTCGCACCCTTTATCGTGGTGCCCTTCGCAATTCCCCTCGTCCTGCTGCTTCTGCTGATCATCTGGGCGATGCCGGACGCAGTCGCGCCGGTCAAGGTCATGAGCTTTTTCTTCTTCGCCTTTTTTGTCGGCATGATTATATGGCCGAACTATATTTCAATCGCGCTGCCGGGTTTGCCGTGGATATCGGTCAAGCGCCTCACCGTGTTCCCTCTTGTTCTGCTGCTGCTTTACAGCATCTCGGTTTCGCAGGAATTCCGGAAGACCTTGAGCTCGGCACTGAACGGTACTCCGCTGATCTGGAAAGCAATCGCCGCGCTCGCCGTCATCGAAACCCTGTCCGTCGGTTTCTCCAACGACCTGCCCTTCTCCCTGAGCAAGCTGATTGTCGCTCAAACCGAATGGACCGCGATCTTCTTCGCCTCCTGCTATATTTTCCTGAAGCCGGGGGCTCCGACCCGGTGGTTGTTTCTCATATGGGCCGCCGCGGTCTGGATCTGCGCTATGGGCATCTGGGAATACCGCCTCGGCTATGTGCCGTGGCGTGATCATATTCCCAGTATTTTCCAGATTGACGATCCTGCCGTCCAAAGAGCTTTGGCCGGAACGCAGCGCAGCGCGCTCGGCACTCACAGAGTGGCGGCCACCTTCTCCACCAGCCTGGGATTGTCCGAATTTCTCGCCCTGTCGATCCCTTTTGTGCTGCATTTCGTCCGCCCGGAATTCAATTGGAAACTGCGCCTCGCCGCGTTGGTGAGTATTCCGACCTTCGTATTTGTAATCGTGGTCAGCCAATCGCGCTTGGGACTAGTAGGAAGCTTGGTATCTCTTCTGGCCGCCATTATGATCGCGGCCTATCGGCGAAGGATCGCAGACAGACATAATCCTTTCTGGACGGGAATTTTGGTCGCCTACCCGGTCATCGCGTCACTTATCGTGGCTTCCACTTTTTTTATCGGGCGCATCCATGCACGCGTATGGGGCAATGGCCCTCAGCAATTCAGCGACCAGAGCCGCATCGAGCAGTGGAAGCTGGGCATTCCCAAGATTCTGACCCATCCATGGGGTTACGGCATCGGCAAGGGCAATGAATCTCTGGGTTTTGCGGATGCGGGCGGTTTCAGCACCATCGACAATTATTATCTGTTGATTGGCCTGGAATATGGGATCCTCGGCTTCGTCGTATATTATGGAATGTTCGTTTTTGCGCTCTATCTGGTCGGCAAAAAAACCCTCTCGCCCAAGCCGCTGGAAGGCGAGGCTTCATTGCTGATTCCGGTCGGGATCGCACTAGCCAACTTCTTGGTCATAAAATCCGTTTTTGCTCAATCGGACAATCACCCCATCATTTTCATGGTACTGGGCATGCTGGTCGCATTGCTGTGGAGATACCGAACACAAGAAGTCGCCTTGACGCCAACTCGGAACGCGCGCTCCCAAAACCGCAATTCTACTCGCACCGTTTAGACTGGATAATTTGAAATCTGCCGTTCGGGGATCGGAATCCAACGCATCCATGCGCTTTTCCATCAAGCACAACCTCATCGCGAATTATTCGTCGCAGCTCTATGTGATGGGCGTAGGCGTCGTCATGGCGCCTGTCTACCTCTCGTATATGGGGCAGGAAGCTTACGGCCTGATCGGTTTCTTCACGGTCATGAGTGCCTGGTTTCAGCTGCTCGATATCGGTCTGACACCCGCTCTGGTTCGCGAGACCGCACGATTTCGCGGTGGCGCCATCAGCGTAAACACTCTGCGTTCCATGCTGCGGGCGCTGGAGGTCTTTTTTGGCGCGGTGTCGATCGCCGGCGGTGCCGCGATCGTTTTTCTTTCAAAAGAAGTAGCGACCCATTGGCTGAAAGTTGAACACCTCCCCGTCGAGGAAGTTGCACAAGCTGTTGTCTTGATGGGTCTGGCCATTCCCCTGCGCTTTATCGCCGGCCTCTATCGCGGCGTGGTGAACGGTTTCGAGCGGCAGGTCTGGCTGGGTGGCTACAATATCGCGATAGCCACGCTTCGTTTCATCGGAGTCCTGGGCATTTTCGCAATACTGGGCGCAACGCCAGAAAACTTCTTTGCCTACCAATTGGTCTTGGCCGCAATCGAGCTTGGCGGCCTCACATGGATGACATACCGGCTTGTCCGACGCGGCGCGGTAGCACGGGAAGATTTTTCATGGGGGCCGTTCAAGGCCAATCTGGCCTTTTCCCTGACTATCGCGTTCACGGCAACGGTCTGGCTCGCTCTTATTCAGACCGATCGGATGGTTCTCTCCAAGACCCTCACTCTATCCGCCTATGGCGTATTCTCCATCGCCATCGTCGCGGCGGCGACCGTAAGCGCGCTCAACGGCGCGCTGGGCCAGGCAATCTTGCCACGCCTGACAAAGTTCGCCGCCGAGAGTGACACGGCGGGCATGACAAGGCTTTACCGCGATGCCACTCAGACAGCTTGCGTGATCGCGGCGCCTGTGGTGGGCATTCTGGCCTTCTTCGCCAATCCGGTTCTTGCAACATGGACGGGCAGACTTTCCGTCGCCCATGAGGCCGCGCCGATCCTTCGTCTCTATGCCATTGGAAACGGTCTGGCCTGGCTCTCTTCGTTTCCTTATTACCTGCAATACGCCAAGGGCAATCTGCGCCTGCATCTTATCGGCAACACGATCCAGCTGCTGTTTCTCGTTCCGTTGATTTTTCTGGCCGCGGAGCGTTACGGCCCAATCGGGACGGGGGCAGTCTGGGCCCTGGCGAACGGATTGTTCTTTCTGATCTACGTACCCATCGTCCACGCCCGGTTTTTCCCCGGAAATCATTGGAAATGGGTTTTGGAAGATATCCTGTCCATCGGCGTCCCGGTCATGGCCGCGGCCTGGCTGTTTTCCGCGTTGCTTCCACAGCATCTTGGCCGTTGGTTGGAGTTTGCCGCAATCATCGGTACGGGCGTGATACTGCTGCTGATCGCGGGCGCTGCCTCCGCTACGATCCGCACCAGAGTGTTGGCCCTGATCGGGGTTTCCCGGACGCCGATGCGGAGTAACCGCTCATGAGCTTGCCGAAACCGAAAATCTCGGTCTGCGTGGCCACGTATAATCAGGAAGCGTATATCAAGGATTGCCTCTTGAGCATCCTGATGCAGGATTATGACGGCGAGGTTGAAATCATCGTTGGAGATGACTGCTCCACGGACCAAACGGCCGCTATCATTTCGGAAGTCGGGGCAATGCATCCGGGTCGCCTCACGGTCCCGATCCGCAGTTCCAATCTCGGGGCCAGCCAGAACTATCAGGACATGATACGGCGAGCTACCGGCGACTACATCGCACATATCGATGGTGACGATTACTGGATGCCGGGCAAGTTGACAGCACAAATGGTGCATTTCCGGAGCAATCCGGAATGCGTCGCCGCCTATTCAAATGCGCATATCATCGATGATGCCGGCCGGTTAATCGGCATATTCAACAATGCGCAACCCGAGACATTCGATACGGATTATCTATTGCGCCGGGGCAATTTTCTAAACCACAGCTCAATGCTCTATCGTGCCGAATTCAAAAATATAATTCTCAATTTATCGGGAAATTTCATCGACTACCATATTCACCTGCGACTCTCGGGACACGGAAAGTTGGGTTATATCAACAAGGATCTGGTCGCCTATCGCTCCGGGACACCCACCTCAACCATAAAAAACATCCCCTTTAAGGTGAACGATATGTACTGGGAGACCATCACCGATCCCGAAATCGCACCAAAATTCGAGACGAGCAGGCTAAGCGCGCAAATCCACTTCTATGCTTACATCCTCTACAATTCCGTCAGGAAAAACAGGATGTCCTATGCTCGCCACTGGACAACCAGAATCCGAACAGAGTGTCATGACCGATTTGGTTTGATATTCATTCAGAGCGTCTTGCTGGTCTTTCCCATATTCTGGCGATCGGCCCGGCGTAAAATCGCCACCATGCTGAGCGGCTACGATTTCTATCCCCGGTATGAACGATAAAATTTACGCCCTGTCCGACGACTTCACGTCATGCCCGACGCTTAAGTCCCAGACCCGTCACTTGCCGCTGCGTCAGGAACGCCATCCCGCCGCATCAGGCCTTTGGCGATCGAACTGCGCCGATCACCCGTTCCAAATCCATATCAGAGAGATTTGGATAGATGGGGAGACATAACACTTGTTCCGCCATTCGCGTTGCAACCGGAAGATTTGCAGGATCCGATGACGGAAAATTTCCGTACATCGGCATCGTGCTGATAAGCGGATAAAAATATCGCCGCGAATAAATGCCCTGCTCGCGCAATTGCGCATAAAGCGCGTCGCGCGCAATGGGATACTCGGCATTTATAAATATCGGAAAATAGGAATAATTCTGCTGCACGTCCGGCGCGGCGCGAAGAAAAGACAGCCCGCGCACATCCCGCAATGCGTGTTGATACGTTTCGGCTATGACCTTCCTGCGGGCAATCGCGGCATCAACATGTTTGAGTTGTAACAGGCCCAGCCCCGCCTGGAATTCGTTCATCTTTCCGTTAATGCCTGCCGCAGTGACAGTGACCTCGTCGACAAATCCGAAATTCTTCAGATGATCTATATGCTGCTTCATTTCGGGATCCGGACAAACGATCGCACCGCCCTCGAACGTGTTGAACACTTTCGTAGCGTGAAAGCTCAATACTGAAAGCCCGCCACGATCGAGAATACTGCTATTCGCCGTTCGGACGCCGAAGGCATGGGCGGCGTCATAAATCACTTTCAAACCATGCTTGTCCGCGATTTGCTGAATGCGGTCGACATCGCAGGGCATGCCGTAGCAGTGCACCGGAAGAATCGCAGTGGTCCGGGGCGTGATGGCCGCTTCTATTTTCTCCGCATCGAGATTGCAGGTGGCGGGGTCGATATCCACAAAGACAGGCTCGAGATTGTTCCACAGAAGGGAATGGGCCGTGGCGACAAAGGAATAAGGCGTCGTGATGACTTCGCCGGTAATCCCGAGCGCCTGCAGCCCAATGACCAGCCCCAGCGTGCCGTTGGAGACGAGCGCCAGCTGCCCGACCCCCAGATATTTGGCCAGTTCAACTTCAAAACGCTGATGAAACTCTCCGGCGTTCGTGAGCCATTTCTTTTCCCATATCCTCTCCAGATAGGGCAGAAATTCATCCAGCGAAGGCAAATCCGGCTGCGTGACAAAGACGGGTTTCAAATCAGTACCATTGCTCAAGGTCTATTTTCCAAATTGAACACGCCAAACAACAATCCGGCTCTCAAATTCGTTTCTCCGAACACCCATGCCCAAGGCCGAACTTCTCGGGGGCTGGCTGAAAGGCGTCCCTATCGGATCGTAGCTCAGTTGGAGAAGCAATATCTGCCACCAATCTATTGCAGAAACATGGTTAACAGGCACAAGCCGTTGATCGAATCGGACGGAACTTTGGAATTAACTATGGTAAAAAATTTGTTTACAGCGACGGCACCAAACGCCGGGGACCGTGTTAATATGGCTGCGCAGGTCGGGTTTTGATCCTGCGATGGTGCCGTAAACGCAACGAAGTTTCTGTGGGGATTGAAGATGAAACGCCTTATCCAGCTTGGCCTGACCGCCGCGACCCTGGCCCTCTTGGCGACCTCGGCAAACGCCGCTGTTACGCTCGATGGCTCGACCGCCTTTGACGCCGCCCTGGCCGCTGGCCAGACGTCGGTCGTGAATTTCGACAGCCCGAATGCCGCCGGTTATACCTTCGCGGGATCCACGGCCGGACTGATCTATAACGGCGCCGATGGGGAACACGTCAACATCGCCGCGCCGCCCTTCGGCGACACCTCGCTCTACATGGCGCTGCAGACCGGCCAGGTCGCCACGCTTAATACCCCGCTTCTCCAGACTCTGAGCCTGTATATCGGTTCGCTGGATCCGACCAATTCCATCACCTTCAAGGGCATCGGCGGCTTTAGCCAGACCTTCCTGGGTTCGGCTTTGTTCACCCCGGCCGAAGGCAACCAGTCGAATGGCGACAACAATCGCCGTTTCTACTTCTCGTTCAATCCCACCGATCAGGTGAATCAGATCGTGTTCACATCGGGCGAAAACTCGTTCGAGTTCGACAATATTGGCGCTCTGGCGAGCGGCGTTCCCGAACCCACCACCTGGGCCATGATGCTGCTGGGTTTTGGCGGCATCGGCTTCATGCTCCGCAACGGCAAGCGCCGGGACCTGGGCCTCAAAGCCACCGCCTGATTGCCGGTCCCCATAGACTGCAGCAAAAGGCCGCCTTCGGGCGGCCTTTTCGCTTTTCAGGCCTCGGCGGGCGGGTTGCGCGGCGTGTGGACCGGAGACATCTTGCCGGCCCGGCATCCAAAGAGAATCGGCCCCCTTGATGCACCCGCTTCTTCCGTCTGACCCCGCGCCGCAGACAGATGTGGCCGTCATCATTGTCTCGTTTCACAGCCTGCCCGACATCGTCCGTTGCCTCGCCGCACTGGAAAAATCGACTTGGCGCCGGTTCCGTGTCGTGATCTGCGAGAATGGCGGCGACCAAGCCTATCAAAAGCTTCGCGATAGCCTGCCCCCGCGACTGGAAGCTGGTCAGCCGATCGAATTGCTGTCGGCACCCGACAACCCCGGTTATGCCGGCGGGATCAACTTTGCCATCGACCGCACTGCGCCGGTCGACGCCTATTGGATATTGAATCCTGATACCCAGCCGGACCCTGACGCTCTGAACGCCATGCTGTCGCGACTGGCGCAGGGCGGCTGTTCGGCGATTGGGCATGATCTGCTGAACAGCGACGGGCAGCTTGGTTCTCGCGGCGGGCTCTGGCTGAAATGGAGTGCGCGCGCCATTTCGCTGGACAAGGGCAAGCCCTGGCAGCCGATTGATGATATCGCCGGGCTGGAAGGCCGGATCAACTACATCACCGGCGCGTCGCTCCTGGTTACCCGGGAATTCTACCGGCGCGTCGGCAAGATGCGCGAAGACTACTTTCTTTATTGCGAAGAAGTGGAATGGTGTCTGCGCGCCGTCCGTCTGGGGGAAAAACTGGGTTATGCGCAGGGCGCGATCGTTCGCCACGCGCAAGGCACTGCGACCGGCTCCGGCGGGACGTTGCGAACGCAGTCGAAGCTGGCCGTGTATCTGATGGAGCGCAATCGTATCCTTTTGACACGCGATCTTTATCCCGCGCTTCTGCCCGTTGCCGTGCCATTGTCGCTGCTGCACATCGCAATCAAATATGCCAAAGCCGGCGCCTGGCGACAGGGCAGCTACGCGATATCGGGATGGCTCGCCGGCCTGAGCAACGAGCGAGGCAAGCCTGGCTGGCTCCAACCGCAAACCTAGTCCATCGCAAATACTTGAAAACCGGCCTCGGGAACGATGCATCGCAGCTTGGATCAAGCAGCCGGCGCGGCGCGCGCAATCCCCGAGCAAAGAGCTCCGGCGTACCAAAGCAATGCTGACGCCAGCATCAGCTTCGCATGGGCTGGCTGATTGTCAGCCAAACCGCTATACGGCAGATCAGATACCCTTCCGGACATCCCATGACGAACGCCAATACCGACCCGCAACCCAAAAGCTGGATCGGCCGCAACCGCCGCGTCCTGCTGATCGGCGGGCCGGTACTCGTCCTGCTGGCGGTGGCGTTCTTCTACCTGACGGGCGGCCGCTATGTTTCCACCGACGACGCCTATGTCCAATCCGCGCGGGTCGATATCAGCACCGAAGTGTCCGGCCGTATCCTTGAGGTCGCCGTTCGCGACAATCAGCATGTCAAAAAAGGCGATATCCTGTTCCGCCTCGACACGCCCCGCTTCCAGATCGCGGTCGACGATGCGCGCGCCCAGCTGGCCGCCGCCATGATCAAGGTTCCCGCGCTTGAAGCCGATTATCGCCAGCGCCTGGCGGACGAAGCCTCGGCGCGCAACACTTTGGCCTATCAGCAGCGCGAACTGGCCCGCCAGACTGACCTTCAATCGCAAGGCATCTCCTCGCGTGCCCAGCTCGATCAAACCCGCAATGCATTCGATTCCGCGAAACAGCAGCTGGCCGCCGCCCAGCAACAGACCGCCAGCGCATTAGCCGATCTGGGCGGCAAAGCCGACGCCGCCGCCAAGGATCTGCCGGTCGTTCGCCAGGCGCAGTCCACTCTCGATCGCGCACTTCTGGAACTGTCTTATACGGTTGTGCGCGCGCCGATGGACGGCGTGGTCGCCAAGGTCGATCAGATCCAGGTCGGCGATCACATCAATTCCGCCACGCCGCTCTTCGCGCTTCTGAGCGACAACAATTTGTGGGTGGAAGCCAATTTCAAGGAAACCGATCTTGCCCATGTACGGCCGGGCCAGAAGGCAACCTTCACGCTGGATGCCTTCCCAGGCGAGAAATTCACGGGCACCGTCACGTCGACCAGCCCCGGCACGGGATCGAGCTTTTCGCTGCTGCCGCCGGAAAACGCGTCCGGCAATTGGGTGAAAGTGGTGCAGCGCCTGCCCGTGCGCCTGTCCATCGAAGATCACAATCACCTGCCGCTGGCGGCGGGCATGAGCGTGAATGCCGAGGTGGACACCGAACATCACCGCTCGCTGGCGTTCTGGAACTGAACCGCATGGCTGACAAGCCGCAGGAAAATGCTTTGGAAGGAGCCGCAGAAACCGCCGGTGTCGGCGCGACCGCGACGCCACTTCCGCCGCCTGCGCCGACAAAGGTGCGCTTCCACGGCCTGATTACGCTGTCCGTCATGGCCGCCACCATCATGCAGGCGCTGGATACCACCATCGCCAATGTCGCCCTGCCCCGCATGCAAGGCACCCTGTCGGCCACGCAAGACGAGATGGGCTGGGTTCTCACTTCCTATATCGTGGCCGCGGCCATCACCATTCCGCTCACCGGCTGGCTGGCCGGCCAGTTCGGGCGCCGCCGGGTATTCCTGATTTCGGTCTTCGTCTTCACGGTGGCGTCGGCCCTGTGCGGCCTGGCGGAATCGCTGCCGCAGATCGTGCTGTTCCGTTTTCTGCAAGGTGTGGGCGGCGCGGCGCTGGTGCCGCTGTCCCAGGCGGTTCTGTTCGACATCAACCCGCCCAAGGATTTCGGCCGCGCCATGGCGATCTGGGGTATCGGCGTCACCATGGGCCCGATCCTGGGTCCGGCGCTGGGCGGCTGGCTGACCGAGAATTATTCATGGCGCTGGGTCTTCTACATCAACCTGCCCATCGGCGTGCTGACCTTTATCGGCCTCTATTTCACCTTGCCGGAAAACCGAAACGCGCAAGGATCGAAGTTCGACTTTTTCGGCTTCACCACCTTGAGCATTTTCATCACCGCCCTGCAGCTGATGATGGACCGCGGCCAATTGCTGGATTGGTTTTCTTCGCGCGAGATCATGACAGAAGCGATCGTGGCGGGCGTGGCCTTCTATCTGTTCCTGGTCCACACATTTTCGTATTCCAAACCCTTCCTCAATCCGCATTTGTTCCAGGACCGCAATTTTGTCGCCTCCAACATCTTCATTTTCGTGGTGGGCGTGGTGTTGTTCGCCACCCTGGCTCTGGTGCCACCCATGCTGCAGACCGAGATGCGCTATCCCGTGATCCTGACCGGTCTGGTGACTGCGCCGCGCGGCGCCGGCACCATGATCGCGATGATCGTGGTCGGGCGCCTGGTGTCGCGTTTCGATCCCCGCATGATTATCGCCACGGGCCTGGCCCTCACCGCCTTTTCGCTGTGGCAGATGACGCAATTCTCGCTGCAGATGAACACCTGGCCGATCATCATTTCGGGCGTCATCCAGGGCTTCGGCGTCGGACTGGTCTGGGTGCCGCTGTCGGCAGTCGCCTTCACCACCTTGCCGGCCCATCTGCGGAACGAAGGGACCGCCTTCTTCAATCTGCTGCGAAACGTCGGCAGCTCCATCGGTATCTCTGTGGTGTTCTTCCTGTTCACCCAGAATACCCAGCGCGTCCATGCCTCGATGGCAGAGCACATCACGCCCTACAATTTCATCGGCAACAGCGCGGCGGCGGCATTCAATGGCAGCGGCATGCGGGGACTGGCCGGGCTGGACGGAACCATCTTCAACCAGGCCGCGATGATCGCCTATATCGACGATTTCCAGCTGATGATGATCCTGACATTGGCGACCATTCCCTTCCTGTTCCTGATCAAGAAAACGCAGCCGGCCGCCGGCAGCCATGCGGTGCTGGACTGATGAAACATATTTCGCTTTCTCTTCTTTCGGTGCTGCTGCTGTCGTCCTGCACTTTGGGGCCGGATTTCCTGGTCCCCGCGCCGCCCGCCGTGACCGGCTACAATGCCAAGACCGATGCCGGTCCTCCGGACGATCAGCGCATCGCGCTGGGCCAGCGCATCCAGGGCGACTGGTGGGCCGGTTTCCAGTCACCATCGCTGGATGGCGTGATCAGGGAAGCTTTGGCCGGCAATCAGGATGTCGAGGCCGCCCGTCATCGCATGGCGGAAGCCGAAGAACGGGTGAACGTTGCCCAGGGCGCGCTTTTGCCCCAGGTCTCGCTGGCGGGAACTGCCGGCTACCAGAAATATGGCCGCTCCCTGTTTGGACCGCTTAATTTCACCGTGCCGCCCTTCGCCTATTACACGGTGGGCCCTACGGTCAGCTTTCCGCTGGACCTGTTCGGCGGCGAAAGACGCAAGGTCGAGCAGCAAAAGGCATTGCTGGAATATCAGGGCTTCGAACTCGATGCCGCCTATCAGTCCCTGACAGCCCATGTCGCGGCCGAGGCGCTGGCGCTTGCCTCCGCGCGCGCCCAGATCGATGCGCTGAACGGGATCATCGTCGACGACGAACGCAATGTCGGACTGGTGCAATCGGCTATCACGGGCGGTTCGGGCACCCAAGTGCAACTGGTCAGCGCGCAAAGCCAATTGGCCGAAGACCGGGCCCTTCTGCCGGATCTGCGCCAGCAGGAAGCCGTGGCGCGCCATGCCCTGTCGATCCTGGTGGGCAAGGCGCCCGCGGAATGGAGCCCACCCGAATTCGCGCTGTCCGATTTCACCTTGCCGGGCGAATTGCCCGTCGATCTCCCATCGGAGCTGGTGCGCCGCCGTCCCGACATCCGCGCGGCGGAATCGCAATTGCATGCCGCCAGCGCCGCCATCGGCATTGCCACCGCCAATCTTTATCCGAACCTGAATCTCACCGCGAATGTGACGCAGCAGGCGCTCACCCCTGGCGGGCTGTTCAACAGCATCAACAATGCCTATGCGCTGGCTGCCAACCTCACCCAGCCGATCTTCAGCGGCGGGCGGCTCAGCGCCGAACGCCGCGCCGCGATCGAGAATTACAAGGCGTCGCTGGCGACCTATCGCCAGACCATCCTCACCGCTTTCGGTGATATCGCCGACCGGCTGCAGGCACTTTCGAACGATGCCGACCGCCTGCATGCCCAGGCGGCGGCGGCGGACACGGCGTCGCGCTCTCTCGACCTGGCTCGCCGCAGCTTTGAAGCGGGCAATTCCGGAATCCTGGACGTGATCGATGCCGAGCGGCGCAACGCGCAAGCACAACTGGGTCTGGCACGCGCCAGAGCGCAACGTCTCATGGACACGGTGCAGCTCTATCTGGCGCTGGGCGGATCGCCCGTCACGCCGCCGGCGGCATCACAGGATACGTCCGCCACGCCTTGAGCGTTCTGCGATTCCGAATCGTTTCTTGTCAGGGCCGTTCCTTGGCGGTCAACGCCTTTGCCTCTGCCGGCGACAATGGCGTCATCGTCCTGACAAAGCAGGGGAGCGGCGGGCTGCCGATCCCGGAACTGACCTTGAGATCCCAATCCAACGGCGAGCATACGGTGCTGGTGCCGCGAAACGTGGTGACAAGAAATGCGCCCGGATCGAGCAAGGCATGACATTCGCTGCCCAGCCCGAGGCGATAATAATGATTGCCGCGCACGCGGATATTGACGGTGCGTGCATCCGAAGCGCGCCACTGCTCAAACTGATTTGTAAAGAAACACTGATTGGTGAGAGGCGCAGCGGGTTGCGCGGCCGCTGCGAGCGGTAAAAGCGCCAAGACAAAAGTTGCGGCAGATACTGAATGGCGAATCTTCACGGCCATCTCCTGTTGCCCGTCCATCACATCACGAAGCGATGCAGGGTTCAAAAGGGCATCGCCGGCTTTTCAGGCTTTATGCTTCGGTTTTTGCGGCGCAGCACGAACATGGTGCGACATGTAAATTTCGTAAGAGTTCCGCTCGGAAAGAGGCTTTTTGGTGTTATGATTGCATCACGCCGCTTCCGACAGAAGCCGGAAGCTCAACACCGACGGAGAATGCAGCGCGAAACAAACCGCCCAACACGGGCGAACCTAGGAGGTAAGGATGAGCGGTTTAGGACAGTTTCACCATACCGAAGAAGCGCCGAGCAAAGAGTCGAGAATTGTAGCGTGGGTCGTCATCGCCCTTCTGTTGGGCGCAGCCGCTTTATTTGTCGTTGAAACTGGCGTGCTAACCTCTGGCCCGGTCCCGGCCGGACAGAGCTATCCGCGCGGTTTGTAAAGTTCCAGACATAGCGTTCGCCCGGCATCGGCCGGGCGGAGGCTTTGCCGGCTTCGGCGATCTGGAACGGACCGCGTCCCAGTCCGTTTTCGTGATGCTGCCTTTTACGTGGTGCGCATGCGAATCCCGCTCGCTATCGCCTTTAGTCTCCTGATGGTCCCGCTTCAGGCGATGGCCGACGATCTCGCGCCCATGGCGCTCAACAGCATCGCCGCAGTGCCGCCCAAGATAACGGGCGCAAAAGTCGTAGACCCGAAGGGCGTCGCGGTCGGCTCGCTGGTGCGGGTAACGACAGACGCGAAAGGCAAACCTGTGCAGGCCGATATCGCATTGACCGGCGGGCACACAATTACCCTTGTCGCTTCGGCGCTGGGTTACGATCAGAACGCCAATATCGTGGTTACGGCGATGGATCAGGCACAGCTTGCGCAAGTGGCGCCGGCCCGCTGATCCTTCCTCCCGCGCAGTCGCTAATCGCAGGGCAAAGGCGACCTGGCACGCGCGGCATCGCGCGGCGGCGCATCCACATTGGGCTTGCCGCGGGCCAGCAAGGTGAGGCTCTTGCGCAAGCTGTCGGCGGGCCCGGTTTCCCGTTCCAGCAAGGCGTGATGTTCTTTCCAGATTGGCAGCGCCCTGGCCAGCAATCCCCGTCCCTTGGCGGTGAGCCGCAGCAGACGGCTGCGGTGGTCGTCGGGATCGACCGAAATCAGAATCAATCCACGCCGCTCCAGCGGTTTGAGGGCGGCGGTGAGCGTGGTGCGATCCATCGCCAGAAACTCCGCCAGTGGCGCGATGGTGGGCGGCTTTGGCCGGTTCAGCGCCATCAGCAGCGAAAACTGTCCATTGGTGAGATCGAGCGAGCGGAAGGCATCGTCGAAACGGCGCGCCAATGCCCGCGCCGCACGCTGGGTCGCCAGGCACAGGCAGGTGTCGCGCACCAGCAAGGTCGTCTCGAAAGGAACATCTGTCACGAAACAATTATGTTGACTTCAACTTATCAAGTCAAGTTGAGTAATGACCATCAAGGGAGACGACGATGAAGCAAGGTCAATTCTTCTGGTATGACGTCGTGACCACCGATACCAAGGCCGCCGCCGCTTTTTATGGCGCCGTGGTCGGCTGGGGCACGACAGACGCCAGCACCGGTGACATGAGCTACACCCTCTTCACCGCCAATGGCGTGCCGGTGGCCGGGCTGATGCCTTTGCCCGCCGAAGCCAAGGGCATGCCGCCTGCCTGGCTGGGTTATATCTGGGCCGACGATGTCGATGCGATGTGCAAGCGCCTCGAGCAGGAAGGCGGCAAAATCCACCGTCCGCCTATGGACGTGCCCGGAATCATCCGCTTCGCCGTGGTCTCCGATCCGCAAGGCGCGGGCTTCCTGCTGGCCAAGGGCTTGAACAGCGAATCCTTCCCGCCCGTCTCGTCCCGCACGCTGGGCGCCATCGGCTGGCGCGAATTGATGGCGGGCGAATGGAAATCCGCCTTCGCCTTCTACGAAAAACTGTTCGGCTGGACCAAAGCCGAAGCTTTCGAGATGGGACCGATGGGCACCTATCAACTCTTCGCCACCGGCGCGGAACCGGTGGGCGGCATGATGACCAAGCCGGACGCTATTCCTGTGCCGAACTGGGGCTATTATTTCAACGTCGACGCCATCGATGCCGCCGCCGAACGGGTCAAGGCCGCGGGCGGCAAGATCCTGATGGGACCGGCGGAAGTGCCGGGTCCGATGTGGATCTTGCAGTGCATGGATAGCCTGGGCGCATATTTTGCGCTGGTGGCGACCAAGCGATGATCCTATAACCGCCGGCCCTTCGGAACGGACAATCTCGTGACGCGACGCTTTCTGGGCATGGCGATCGTACTCGGCCTCATCACTGCGGTCGGGCCTTTCGCCATCGACATGTATCTTCCTGCGTTGCCGTCGATGGGCAAGACCCTGGGCGCCGGCCCGGGCGCCGTACAGATGAGCCTGATGGCGTATTTCATCGTCATCGGCATCTGCCAGCTTTTCTACGGCCCGCTCAGCGATATCGTGGGACGCAAGCTGCCCATTTATGGCGGATTGGCGATCTTTACCGTGGGCAGCATCGGCTGCGCCATGGCACCCACCATCGAAGTCCTGATCGGTTTTCGGGTGGTGCAGGCGTTCGGCGCTTGCGCGGGCATGGTGATCCCCCGCGCCATCGTGCGCGACCTCTATACCGGCCATGACGCCACGCGGCTGATGTCGCTGTTGATGCTGACCGTCAGCATCTCGCCGATCCTGGCGCCACTCACCGGCAGCTTCGTGATCGCCGCCTTTGGCTGGCGGGGCGTCTTCGTGGTGCTTACCATCGCAGCTGTCCTCGCCCTGATCCTGGCCGTGACGCAGCTGAAAGAGACCCGCGAAGATCACCATCGGGCCGACAGCACCTGGCGCGGCGCCTTCAGCGCCTATGGCCTCTTGCTGCGCGACGGCGAATTCATCGGCCTGGTGCTGGTCGGTGCGCTGGGTGTGTCGTCCTTCTTCGTCTATCTGGGCAGCGCCTCCTTCGTGCTGATCAATCATTACGGTCTCACGCCCAAACTGTTCAGCCTCTGCTTTGCCTTGAACGCCGCATCCTTCTTTGGCTTCAGCCAACTCACCGGCACGCTCACCCAGCGCTTCGGCCTGCCCCAGGTGGTGCGCGTCGCCGCGGCCGGTTTTGCTCTTGCCATGGTGGTGCTGGCGCTGGTGTTCGCCATGGGCATCGACAATCTCTTTGCCCTAATGGCGCCTCTCTTCATCGGATATGGCTTTCTGGGCCTTGTGATCCCCACCACCGCCGTCCTGGCGCTGGAGCATCACGGCGCCATCGCAGGCACGGCTTCGGCGCTGATGGGCGCGCTGCAGATGATCATCGGCTCGACGGTCATGGCGCTGGCCGGCATCTTCGCCAACGGCAGCCCTCAGCCGATGGTGTTCGGCATCGCCGCCTGCGCCGTCACCGCGTTTCTTGTCACGCAGTGGGCGCTACGCAGGGTTGCGGCAACGCTGGCCCCGAACCCTTCCACTCCCTAGGAAAATGCCACATCATCGGATGTGACGGGGAACGAAGCGGGGATTCTCATGACGATGGCACGTGGCATTGCGGTCGGATTGCTGGCAATTTCGGCGCTTGCGCTGACGGGTTGCGACCGTCCCGCCGATAAACAGGCCGCACAGGGCCGCTACGATCCGCGCCGGGCCTTTGCACCGCTCGCTCTGCCCACGCCCGTCAACAGCTATCGCGCAGGTGATGGCGCGCCCGGGCCGGACTATTGGCAGAACCGGGCAGATTATAAAATCGCCGCCACCCTCGATCCGATGAATGCCACCCTCACGGGCGACGAGACCATCACCTACACCAACAACAGCCCCACGGCGCTGACCGCGCTGTGGGTGCAACTGGATGAAAATATCTACAAGAAGGATGCCCGCGCCCGCACCGCCGCCGGCGCTTCGCGCCGGGCCGCACCGCAATTCACCGACGGCTTTATACTGGACGCGGTGGAGATCGGCGAAGGCAGCCAGGCGGTGAAGGTCGAGACTGTCGTCAGCGACACCCGCATGCAAGTGCGCCTGCCGCAAGCGCTGAAAGCCAAAGGCGGGCAGATCAAGCTGCACATCGCCTATCACTACACCGTGCCCAAAGGCAGCGCCGGACGCACCGGCCATGACAAGGCCAAGGATGGCGAGATCTTCGACCTGGCCCAATGGTATCCGCGCATGGCGGTGTTCGACGATCTGCGCGGCTGGGACACGCTGCCTTACATGGCGTCGGAATTTTATCTGGAATACGGCGACTTCGATATCGCCATGACAGTGCCCTGGGACATGCTGGTGGCGGGCTCGGGCGAGCTGGTCAATCCGCAGGAGGTTCTCACGAAGACCCAGCAGGATCGGATGGCGCAGGCGCGGCAGAGCGACAAGACGGTGATGATCCGTACCGCCGCCGAAATCAACGATCCCGCCAGCCGCCCGAAGCAGGACGGCACGCTGACCTGGCGCTTCCATATGGCCGATAGCCGCGACGTCGCCTTCAGTGCCAGCAAAGCCTTCATCTGGGATGCGGCCCGGATGAATTTGCCCGGCGGCAAGACCGCGCTGGCGCAGTCGCTTTATCCGGTCGAAGGCGCGGTGCCCAAGGGCTGGGGTCGCTCGACAGAGTATCTCAAGCATGCGGTCGAGAATTTCTCGCGCCGCTGGTCGGTCTATCCCTGGCCCGTTGCATCCAGCCTGGGCGGCCCGATCGACGGCATGGAATATCCCGGCGTCGCTTTCGACAGCTACAAGGATGTCGATCCGCAACTGTTCTGGATCACCGCGCATGAGATCGGCCACACCTGGTTTCCCATGGTGGTGGGCTTCAACGAGCGGCGCGACCAGTGGATGGACGAAGGCTTCAACACTTTTATCGACATCTTCGAGTCCGACGATTTCAAGGAATTCGGCCCCAAGCGCGACGGCGAATACGCGCCCAAGAAAGGCAATCCGGTGGACGAAATCCTGCCATTGCTGGCGGACCACGAAGCGCCCAGCATGATGACGCGCTCCGATCAGGTGCGGGAGAAATACCGTCACCCGTCAAGCTATTTCAAATCGGCGCTGGGATTGGTGTTGCTGCGCGAGCAGATATTGGGACCGGAGCGGTTCGACTTTGCTTTCCGGAAATTCATCGCCGACTGGTCCTTCAAGCATCCCACGCCTTCGGATTTCTTCCGCGCCATGAACAGCGCGGGCGGCGAGGATCTCTCCTGGTTCTGGCGGGGCTGGTATTTCAACAACTGGAATCTGGATCTGGGCGTGACCAGCGCGGTCCCCGCCAAGGAAGGCTGGGACAAGGGCGCGGTGGTGACCATCGCCAACCTCGACCGGCTGGTGATGCCTTCGACAGTGGAGATCGCTTTTGCCGATGGCGAAAAGCGGCGCATCGCCCTGCCCGCCGAAACCTGGATTCAAAAGACGGAAGTTGAGCTCCAGTTGGACAGCACCAAACCTGTCGTGTCAGTCACCGTCGATCCGGATCACGTGGTGCCGGACAGCAATCGGGCCAACAATGTGCTGAAGCCGGGCGGCTGACGGGAATTACCAGACGGCTTCTTCGCGGTCGCGATGGATGTCATGGGTGAGGATGCCGGTATTCTCCGGCGGCATCTCCAACCAGTGCTTGTGGGTCAGGGTCCGCTTGGTGTCCACGTGACCGCTTTGCCAATGCTCGCGCATCGAGGTGCGTGAGAATTCGTAATCCTTGGCGTTCCCCTCATAGCTCTTCTGCTGATAGATCAGCTGCAGCACGGTGAGCGCCGGAAGCGTGGCGAGCTTGTCGCGCATTGCGCGCTCCTCCTTCGTCAGATCCGCTTCCGGGATTTTCAGCAGGGCGCGATAGGCGCGGGTCTTCCAGCGTTGCAGGCGCTGGAACATGTCGGTGACCTGACGGGTGCGGGAGGAATAAGCGATATCCTTCTCGCGGCTCATCACGTCCTGCATGTTGCGCGGCAAAGCGCCCGTGGCGCTGAAGAGGTCGACCTGGAACACCAGGGAATTGATGTCGTCGTCCTGCGCCAGCAGATGCTGGAGCGGCGTGTTGGAGACGATGCCGCCATCCCAGAAATAATCCGTGCCGATCTGCACCGGTGCAAAAGCCGGCGGCAGTGCGCCGGACGCCATGATGTGCTCCGGCACGATCTTGTGCTTGGCATTGTCGAAAAAGATGAAATTTCCGGTCGTCACATTGACCGCGCCCACCGAAAAGCGGCAACCCCCATTGTTCAGAAGATCGAAATCGACCAGCTCCAGCAAGGTCTCGCGCAACGGTGAACTATCGTAATAGCTGGTGGCCGTCTGAGCGCCTGCCGGGCTGAACCAGGGATTGAGCTTCTGCGGCGCAAAGAAACCGGGCTGCCCCATCGCCATCGTGTAGAAGGCCGAAGTGGCGTTGCGCATCTGGCGGAAAATGTCGCCGTCCGGCGTGTGCAGCCAGACCGTACGATCTGTAATGCGGCTCCAGAATTCGGTGAGGCGTTCGAGACGCTTTTCAGGCTTGTTGCCCGCAATGATGGCGGCGTTCACCGCGCCGATGGAGACGCCAGACACCCAGTCGGGTTCCAGCCCGGCTTCATGCATGGCCTGAAAAACACCGGCCTGATACGCGCCCAGCGCACCACCGCCCTGCAATACTAGCGCTACACGGCCGCAGCGTTCCGGCCGCCAGCCGGGCATATTGCCGCCCTCTACTTCAATGGGTTTGCTGTCCATGCCGCAAGTTTAGGCCAGACGAGTTAAAATTCCCGTGACATTCACGGTTCAAAAATAAACTGTCGTTAAAGTATCGGCTTCGCGGTTCAGAGCCGTGGTATAACTGCTCCGTTTCCAGCCAAGGATGTTCGCCATGCTCAAAGGCAAAGTCGCCCTCGTCACCGGCTCGACCAGCGGTATTGGCCTCGCCATCGCGCGCGCCTATGCCAAACAGGGGGCCGACATCGTGATCAACGGTTTCGGCGACAAGGATGCCATCGAAAAAGAGCGTGCCGGGATCGAAAGCGAATTCGGCGTGCGCGCGCATTATTCCGGCGCCGACATGAGCAAGGGCGATGAAATAGCCGCCATGGTGGCCGAAGCCCAGGCGAAGCTGGGCGGCGTCGATATCCTGGTCAACAATGCCGGCATCCAGTTCGTTTCCCCGGTCGAGGATTTTCCGGTCGAGAAGTGGAACCAGATCATCGCCATCAATTTGTCCGCCGCCTTTCATGCCATCCGCGCCGCGGTGCCGGGAATGAAAGCGAAGAAGTGGGGCCGCATCATCAACACGGCATCGGCCCATGCCCTGGTCGCTTCGCCGTTCAAGTCGGCTTACGTATCTGCCAAGCATGGCATTGCGGGCCTGACCAAAACGGTGGCACTTGAAACCGCCACCTTCGGCATCACCGCCAACGCAATCTGTCCCGGCTATGTCTGGACGCCGCTGGTGGAAAAGCAGATTCCCGACACCATGGCCGCACGAAACCTGACCAAAGAGCAGGTCATCGATGACGTGCTGCTGCACGCCCAACCCACCAAGCAGTTTGTCACCGTGGACGAAGTGGCTGATCTGGCGGTTTATCTGGCCTCCGCCAGCGCGCGCTCGATCACCGGCGCGATCATTCCCATCGATGGCGGCTGGACGGCGCAATAGCCACCGAACGGCATATCACCAGGGATGAAACAAGGTCGCCGCCGCGATCACCAGTTCGGCCAAAATTAAAATCACGATCAGAAGTTCCAGCCGTGCCGAACGCGCGGTGTCCATCATGTCGGCGAAGGTCTGCGCCGCCGTGGCGATGACGGTCATCTTGCCGTTGAGCAAGGTGCCGCGCTCCACGATTTCATACTCATCTTCCAGCCGGGCATAAAAGCGCTCCAACTCGGGATGCTCCCACAAGATGTCGGGTTTCTCCGCAAATGCGATGCGGCCGGAAACGCGATGCTGTGTCAGCAGCGCAGAGCCCACCAGCTTCAACAGGTCTTTGCGGGCACTGGGGATGCGCCCGGCGGTTGCCAGCGCACTGGCCGCCGGCTCTATCGCATCGAGGACCGAGGCGATTTCTTTCTCGTACTGCGCCAAGGCGACGCTTTTGCCCAGGATATCGGCCAGCACCAGCGCATGGGCCGGGCTCAGATCTTTCACCTGCAACGTACCGGCAGCGGTCAGACCTTCTTCCTGGCCAAATTCCAGCCCGATGCGCTCTTCTTCCCGTGCGCCAGTTTGCGCCACCGGACCGGACAGAAGCGAAAGACTTTCTTCCTCCTCGGCCAGGCTGAGGCCGATCAGCACCGCCGCGCCATAGCGGAATGCGACGACGAAACCGTCGCCCTTGCGAAAAGCGAAGGGCGCCGTGGACACCACGCGCGCCTGGGCCGCGCGATCCGGAATCAAGCGGTCGCCCAGAAGGACCGCGCGAGCTCTTATCGTCATTGGTGGGATGGGGGCATGCCCGTCGCGTATACGCAATCCAGACCACGCCATACCTCGACCAGATCGCCATCCTCGATCAGGCTTTTGGCACGCCGGATCGCGGCATGATCGCTGGCCTGCGAACAGGCATAGATCACGGGCGAAATTTTCTGCTTTTTCACGATGCGAATCTCATAGGCGTCCAAGGACATCTCCTTCGATCAACCCCCGTTGCAGGTATCGATTCAAAGGCTGTTATGCGGACGTGTCTAATGAATTTGGAACAAACATTCGTGTCGAAGTTTCGCGGTTGCAACATGGCCGGGCCGACATGACTTCGGATTTAACCCTTGGAAGCGCGAAGCCCGCTCCCTAGGATGCCGCCAACAAGAATCTTGAAAAACAGGGGATGGGACATGGCGAAGGTTTTCAAGCGAATTTCCGTGGGCATTGTCCTTGTTGCCTTCACGGGTTTGGCGCAGGCGCAAGCCCCGCGCAGCGAGCCGCCGCTGCAACCCGATCCCAGCACCCTGGATGAGGCCGCGCCCGCGGGCGCAAATTATGACAAGGCAGAATTCCGTTTCTGGGCGCCCGAAGGCGTCGCCAAGCTGGACGGCATCCTGGTGCTCAATCCCGGCTCGAACGGCGAAGGGCGCCAGATGGCGTCCGATCCGGTGTGGCGGCAATGGGCGGCAACCCACAAGCTGGCCGTGATCGGAACGCATTTCACCGACAAGGTGCCGTCCTTCGTCGAAGATTATGCCGATATGAGCAAAGGCAGCGGCCCAGCCTTGTTCAATGCGATCAACGCCTTCGCCAAACGCTCCAAGCATCCGGAACTGACCAACGCGCCGCTGGTGTTGTGGGGCATGTCGGCGGGCGGCGAAGTCAATTACGAGCTGGCGGCCTGGAAGCCGGAGCGCATCGCGGCCTTTGTCGTGAACAAGGGCAATTTCTATTACACCGGCATCGCTTCCAAGGCGACGCGCGCCGTGCCTGCCCTGTTGTTCGTGGGCAATGACGATCTGCAATATCGCGTCACCGCCGTCACCGGCATCTTCTCGATGAACCGGCGCCCGGGGGCGATCTGGGCCCTGGTGCAGGAGCCCAACACGCCGCACGCGGTCGGCCGTTCCGACGAAATGTCTCGCATGTTCTTCGACGATGTCCTGCCGACACGAATTGGCATGATGTCGGGCGGCAAGCTGGGCGCGATGGATTCCACCAAGGGTTGGCAGGGCGATCTGGCCAAGCATACGATCGCGCCGGTCGTGGCAGGCGCCAAGATGCCGGAAGAGCCCACCGTCTGGCTGCCGACTGAACGCATGGCCAAGGCCTGGGTGGCGGTCGAAAACGGAACGCCGTTCGAGAAATAATAAGAGGACCATGTCCGATCTGATCCTGGCGGTTGCGCATCATATCTTGATCTTCGGAATATTCGGCGTGCTGTTCGCCGAATTCGTCCTGGTGCGCCCCGGCATGGATCAGGTGACGGTGAACCGCGTCGCCGCCACCGATCTGTGGTACGGCATCATGGCGGGCTTGATCATCGTGATCGGCTTTGCGCGCGCCATCTTCGCGGCCAAGGGGTGGGATTATTATTCCCATAATGCGTTCTTCTGGGCGAAGATCGGAACCTTCGCGCTGATCGGTGCGCTCTCGGCCCTGCCCACCATCAGCTTTCTGCGCTGGCGCCGCGACCGATGCGTACCCGATGCGACGCAGATAGCATCGGTGCGACGCTTTCTTTGGGCGCAGATGATCCTGTTTCCGCTCCTGCTGGCATTCGCCGCCGCCATGGCGCGGGGTTATGGCGAATTGGCCTGAGTTTTCGCGCCGTCGATGCGGATAAGAAAGAAGGCACAGGCCGCCCCAACCAGCGCGGCGACGGCGCAGGCAATCATTCCAGTATCAAATCCGCTTGTCAGAACCTGACCCGAGGTCCCCAGCACGCCGCCCAGCAGCGCCACCGCCACCATGCCCGCGATCCGCGCCACCGCGCTGTTGAGACCGGACGCCGAACCGGTATGGGCGCTGTCCACCGATGACAGAACCGCCGTGGTCAGGGGCGCCACCGCGCCCGACATGCCGATGGCGATCACCAGGATGCCCGGAAAGACATCGGTCCAATAATCGGCGGACGGGCCCATCCGCAGCAGCAACAAAAATCCGGCGGCGGTCACCAGTGCGCCGATCGTCAGGGGCAGGCGCGGTCCCATCCGTCCCGCCACACCGCCCATCAGCGGCGAGCCCACCGTCAGCACGATGGCGAACGGCACCAGCGCCGCGCCCGCGCCAGTGCCGGAATAACCGCCGGCTTTGATGAGCATATAGGGAACCAACGTTATCAGCGCACCGAGGGCGCCCCATAGCAGCCAGGTGAAAAGCGTGAGCCCGATGAAGCTGGGTGCGCCGAACAGGGCCAGCGGCATCATCGCCTGCTCGCCCCGCATTTTTTCCACAGCCAGGAAGCCCAGCATCAGAAGCGATCCAGTGCCCGTCAGGGCGATGGCCAGAAGGGTCCAGCCCGCCGGCCCGACGCCGATGGTCAATCCCCAGGTGATGGCGCCCAGACCTGCCGTGGCCAACAAACCGCCCGGCAGGTCCAGCGCCGGGGCGTCCGGTTCCGCCACGTCCTTGACGAAGATGAGCGCCAGCAGAACGGCTCCCAGGACCAGTGGCAAATTGATCAGAAAGATGGCGCGCCAGCCCATGGTATCGATCAGCCAGCCGCCCAGCACCGGCCCGGCAGCGCCCATCACCGACCCCATTGCCGCCCAGGTTCCGACCGCCTTCCCCCGTGCTGCGCCCGAAAAAGACGCCCCCAGGATCGCCAGGCTGTTGGGCAGCAGCATCGCCGCGCCCACGCCCTGGACCGCCCGCCCCGCCAACAGCCAGGGCAGGCTGGGCGCCAGGGCGCAGGCGATGGACGCCAGACCAAACAGAATGGTGCCGGCCACCAGAAGCCGCATGCGGCCATAACGGTCGCCCGCCGCCCCGCCCAAGAGCAGCAACGCGCCCAGGGGCAACAGATACGCATTGATCACCCATGGCAGGTCGCCGGCGCCGGCCTTGAGGTCGGCGCCGATGGCGGCCAGCCCGACATTGACCACCGAGCCATCGATGAAAGCGAGGCTGGAGGCCAGAATTGTGGCGGCAAGAATCCAACTGGGATGGCGCACGGGATGGGCCACCGGATGTACGGCATTTCCCGCGTCGCAGGCGGCATGGATCGCTGCGCTCATCCCGCTTATCTACACGCCGGCTCGGTTCCTGTCATAGGGCCGCGCGCCTTAACCATCCGCGCAGCAAAGAATTGAAACGCCGTGCCCGAATGGAAACATAGGCCAAGCCCATATTCGGCCCGAAAGGTCGCTAAGGGTCAGAGCCGGGCGCGGTGAACCCTCTCGCGCCCGGTTCGCCTAACTCAGAACCACTAACAAATCCTTGGCATCGATCTGGGCGCCCGGCGTCACCAGCAATTCGGTGACGGTCCCGTCGCGCGGCGCGTGCAGCGCGGTTTCCATCTTCATCGCTTCGATGGTGAGCAACACATCGCCAGCCTTGACCGCTTCGCCCCTTTTCACCGAGACGGTGGAGACGGCGCCAGGCATCGGCGCGGCGACATGGGTGTCGTTGCCCTCTTCCGCCTTGCGCCGCACTTCCACCGTCGCCTTGGCGGTGCGGTTTGGCACCTTGACGATGCGGGGCTGGCCATTAAGTTCGAAGAAGACGCGCACCTTGCCCTCTTCGTCGGTCTCGCCAATCGTCTGTAGACGGAGCACCAGCGACTTGCCCCGCTCCAGCTCGATCGCGATCTCCTCGCCCAGCTTCATGCCGTAGAAGAAAACCGGCGTGGGCAAAACCGAGACCGGGCCGTATTTGCCCTGCATCGCGGCGTAGTCGGTGAAGACCTTGGGATACATCAGGTAGGACATCAGCTCATCGCCTTCCAGCGGACGGCCGATCTTGGTCTCGGCTTCGGTCTTTGCCGCTTCCAAGTCAGTGGCAGGCAGCAATGATCCCGGCCGCGCGGTGGTCGGCTTGATGTCCTTCAGCGCCTTGTCCTGCAGCGCCTTCGGCCAACCGCCAAGGGGCTGCCCCAGATCGCCGCGCAGCATCTCCACCACCGATGCGGGGAACGCCATGTCGGTCTTGGGGTCCAGCACGTCGGCGCTGGACAGATTCTGCGACACCATCATCAACGCCATGTCGCCAACCACCTTGGAGGACGGCGTGACCTTCACGATGTCGCCGAACAGATCGTTTGCGGCGCGATAGGCCTTGGCCACGTCATGCCAGCGCGTTTCCAGTCCCAGCGAGCGGGCCTGTTCCTTCAGATTGGTGAACTGACCGCCCGGCATTTCGTGCAGATAAACTTCCGAAGCGCCCGCCTTCAGGTCGCTTTCGAACGCGGCATATTGAGTGCGCACCGCTTCCCAATAAAAACTGATCTGACGGATGGCTTCGGGATCCAGGCCCGGATCGCGGGGCGTGTGCCGCAAGGCTTCGACCACCGAACCCAGGCAGGGCTGCGAGGTGTTGCCCGACATTGCATCCATCGCGCCGTCCACGGCATCGATGCCCGCATCCACCGCCGCCAGAATGGTGGCGCCGGCGATACCCGAGGTGTCGTGGGTGTGCAGGTGGATCGGCAGGCCGATTTCATTCTTCAGCGCCGCGACCAGCACCCGCGCCTGGGCGGGCTTGAGCAGTCCCGCCATATCTTTGATTGCCAGGATATTGCAGCCGGCTTTCTCCAGCTCCTTGGCCATGCGGATGTAGTAGGCCAGGTCATACTTGGAACGCGCCGGATCGAAGATGTCGCCGGTATAGCAAACCGCGCCTTCCGCCAGCTTCCCTGTCTCGCGCACCGCATCGATGGCGACGCGCATATTCTCCACCCAGTTGAGGCAGTCGAAGATGCGGAATAGGTCCATACCCGCGTCGGCGGTGCGGCGGACGAATTGCTTGACCACATTGTCGGGATAGTTGGTGTAGCCGACACCATTGGCGCCGCGCAGCAGCATCTGGGTGAGAATGTTGGGCGAGGCTTCGCGGATCCGCGCCAGCCGTTCCCATGGATCTTCACCCAGGAATCGCATCGCCACATCGAAGGTGGCGCCGCCCCAGCATTCCAGCGACAGGAGTTGCGGCAAACCTTTTGCATAGGCCGATGCCGCGCCCGCAATGTCGTAGGTACGCATGCGGGTCGCCAGCAGCGACTGGTGCGCATCGCGCATGGTGGTGTCGGTGATCAGGACCTGTTTCTGGTCTTTCATCCAGGCGGCGAATTTCTCCGGCCCCAGCTGGTCGAGACGCTGCTTGGTGCCGGGCACCGGATCCTGGCGGAACACAGGGGCTTCGGGCCTGCGGGCATCGGCCGGCGGCAAGGTGCGTCCGCGCGTCTCCGGATGGCCGTTCACCGTCACGTCGGCGATGTAGGTGAGAAGCTTGGTGGCGCGGTCGCGGCGGGGCGGCAAGTGGAACAGCTCCGGCGTTTCGTCGATGAAGCGCGTGGTATATTGGTTGGAGCGAAATTTGGGATGACTCAACACCGCTTCCAGGAACGGAAGATTGGTCGCCACGCCCCGGATGCGGTATTCGCGCAAGGCCCGCTCCATGCGGGCGATGGTTTCCGCTGGGGTCGAAGCCCAGGCCGTGACTTTCTCCAGCAGCGGGTCATACCAGCGCGTCACCACGGCGCCGGAATAGGCCGTGCCGCCATCGATACGGATGCCGAAGCCGGTGGCGCCGCGATAGGCGATGATGCGGCCGTAATCGGGAATGAAATTGTTTTCCGGATTCTCGGTGGTGATGCGGCATTGCATGGCATGGCCGCGAGGTAAAATCAGCTCCTGCGGTGGGATGCCCGTTTCATAACCGCCATCTTCGGTGGCGACACCGATGCGCTTGCCTTCGGCGATGCGGATCTGGGCCTTCACGATATCGAGATCGCAAATCACTTCGGTGACGGTGTGCTCGACCTGGATGCGCGGATTGACCTCGATGAAATAGAATTTTCCGCTGTCGACATCCATCAGGAATTCGACGGTGCCGGCGCCGACATAATCGGTGCCGCCCGCAATCTTGAGCGCCGCCGCGCATAGCTCCTGGCGCGTGGCCGCATCGAGATAGGGCGCCGGCGCCCGCTCGATTACTTTCTGGTTGCGGCGCTGGATGGAGCAATCGCGCTCATAAAGATGCACCAGCGTGCCATGGCTGTCGCCCAGCACCTGGACTTCGACATGGCGGGCGCGGCGCACGAGTTTTTCGAGATAGACTTCGTCCTTGCCGAAGGCGGCCTTGGCTTCACGCTTGGCGGTGAAGACGGCGTCGAGCAGACCCTCTTCGCTTTCGATGGGACGCATGCCGCGTCCGCCACCGCCCCAGGATGCCTTCAGCATCACCGGATAACCGACCTCGCGGGCCAGTGCCTTCACTTTTTCTGCGTCATTGGGCAAAGGCGGGCTGGCGGGCATGACCGGCACCCCCATCGCGACGGCCAGATTGCGGGCATCCACCTTGTTGCCCAAGGTGCGAAGCGTCTTGGGCGAAGGCCCGATGAAGATGATGCCCGCCGCCGCGCAGGCATCGGCGAATTCCGGGCTCTCCGACAACAGACCGTAACCGGGATGGATGGCGTCGGCCTTCGCTTCCTTGGCGACCCGCAGAATCTCGTCGATGGACAGATAGGCTTCGACTGGGCCCTTGCCCTTGCCGATCTGATAGGCCTCGTCGGCCTTGAAGCGATGGAGGGAGAGTTTGTCCTCTTCCGCATAGACCGCGATGGTGGAGATGCCGAGCTCTGTCGCCGCACGGAACACGCGGATCGCGATCTCGGAACGATTGGCCACCAGAAGGCGGCGAAAGGGCACTGACATCTTTGAGCCTGGCATACGCGGGCGTGGGAAAATGGACGAAGCTTTATGTTGCAACTGCGTAGGCAACGCAACGCCCCGGTG
This sequence comes from Pseudomonadota bacterium, assembly GCA_040389405.1. Classification (GTDB taxonomy): domain Bacteria; phylum Pseudomonadota; class Alphaproteobacteria; order Micropepsales; family Micropepsaceae; genus Rhizomicrobium. The sequence goes on from JAZJZY010000007.1 coordinate 179,668, forward strand.
AGATTCACCTAACCCATAGTGTTTTTTATGGTTTTTGGGGCCGGCCCGCCCTCGTCCCGGGCCAGGATTTTCTCCAGTTCCGGCAAGGTGTCGGCCTCCCGCGCGGGCTTGTCCCAGCGGATTCGATTGATCCGGGGAAAGCGCATCGCCACCCCGGATTTGTGCCGGGTGGAACGCTGCAGGCCCTCAAAGGCGATCTCCAGCACCAAGCCGAAATCGCGATCCGCCCGGACGCTGCGGACCGGCCCGAACCGCTCCAGGGTGTTGTCCCGGACGAACTTGTCCAGCTTTCCCAGTTCCTCGTCCGTGAAGCCGAAATAGGCCTTGCCCACAGGAGCGAGGGCGGGCGTGCCGTTCCCGTCCGTTCGCCAGACCCCGAAGGTGAAGTCGGAATAGAAGCCGGAGCGTTTGCCATGCCCCCGCTGGGCGTACATCAGCACCGCATCGATCAGATGCGGATCGCGTTTCCACTTGAACCAGGGGCCCTTGGGACGGCCCGCTTCGTAAATGGAATCGCGCCGTTTCAGCATCAGACCCTCGGCGCGCGCCGCATCGCCCGGTGGCGGATTGGCACGCAGCTGCGTCAGTTCCTGCCAGCTTGCGAAAGGCTGGAGCGGCGAAAGATCGATATGGGAGGAGTGGAGTTTCGCCACAAACGCTTCAAGCCTTTGCCGCCTCTCGATGAAAGGTAGACGGCGAATGTCATCCCGGCCGTCCAGCAGAAGATCATAGGCGCGGATGCCGGCGGGGAATTTCGCGATCAGATCGGGGCTGGCGGTCTTGCGGTTCAGCCGCTGTTGCAATTCGCCGAAGCTGCCGATCCGGCCGTCGCGCAGGACGAGAAGTTCGCCGTCCAGCACACCTTCGAAATTCAGTGCTTCCAGCACGTCGGGGAAAGATTTTCCGATATCGTCGCCTGTGCGGCTATAGAGCTTGCGTTGGCCGCCTTCATTGACCGCCTGGACGCGGATGCCGTCCCATTTCCATTCGGCGGCATAGTCGGCGGCATCCAGCTTGGCAAAATCATTCACTTCATCCACGGCCTGGGCCAGCATGACCGGGCGGAAGCGCGCCGGGGTCTCCACATTGGGACGCTCGCCCCGCTTCTCCAGCCAGGCAAAGAGATCTTCATAGGGTGGCGACTGTCCGTGCCAGAGTTCCTCTATCTCGGAAACTTCGACGCCGCCCAGATTGGCCAGCGCCTGTTTCGCCAACCGCGCGGAGACGCCAACGCGCAAACCGCCAGTAAGAAGCTTCAACAGAGCCCAGCGTCCGTCGGCATCCAGCGCGTCCAGCCAGCGTTCCAGCAACTGCGGCACCTCGCGGCGGGCGGCGCCCCGCAGGGTCTCGACCACTTCCGGCAGTTCCGGTTCGGCATTGGCGCCGGGCTTGGACGGCCAGGCCAGCGCCACCGTTTCCGCCAGGTCGCCGACAAAATCATAGGACAGCGCGAACAGCTGCGGATCCATCCGCGCTTCGATGGCCTTGCGGATCATTGCAGGCTTGGCTTCGTCGAAGCTGAGTTCACCCGTAAGACTGGCCAGTGCCCAGCCACGCTCGGGATCGGGTGCGTTGCTCAGATAATCGTGCAGGAGCGTGAGCTTGACGTTGCGAGCCGGAGAAAAAGACAATCGGTCCAGCAGGCGGGCAAAGGCTTTCATGCCCCTTCCTCGTCTTCATAGCCGACCAGTTCCAGCGCCCGTGCGGTGATGCCGTTCAATCCGGCCCAACGCAGCAGCGCATCCTCGCTGCCATGGGTGACCCACAATTCCTGCGGCTTCAGCTCGCCGATGGTACCGGTGAGCTCATCCCAATCGCCGTGATCGGACAGGATCAGCGGCAGTTCGACATGACGTTGACGCGCCCGCGCCCGCACGCGCATCCAGCCGCTGGCAAAGGCGGGAATGGGATCGGCAAAGCGCCGCGACCATTTGTCGGCGACAGCAGACGGCGGCGCGATCACGATCCTGCCTTCCAGGCGATCATGTTTGCCGGCGCGCTTGTCGATGGTGGCAGGCGCCAGCGCACCCAGTTTTACGCCCAATGATTCATACAGCGCGTTCAGCGTCACCATCGCCCCATGAACATAGATCGTCTCGACATATCCGGCTTCGCGCAGCAGCGTGATCAACCGCTGCGCTTTGCCCAACGCATAGGCCCCGACCAGATGGGTGCGTTCGGGAAATTGCTTCAGCGACCGCAGAAGCTTCTGGACCTCGCCCGCATCATCCGGATGGCGGAAAACCGGCAACCCGAAGGTCGCTTCGCTGACAAAGACATCGCAAGGCACCGGCTCGAAGCAAGCGCAAGTGGGATCGCGGCGGCGCTTGTAATCGCCGGAGACCACAATGGTCATGCCTTTCCAGCGCAACACCACCTGCGCCGAACCCAATATGTGGCCAGCGGGGACCAAGGCGACTTCGACGCCGTTGCGGGTTACCGGCTTGCCGTAAGCCGCCGCCTCGCACGCGCCCGCGAAATCTTCGCCATACCGCGAAGCCATGATCGCCAATGTCTGGGGCGTCGCCAGCACGCTGCCATGGCCGCTGCGGGCATGGTCGCCATGGCCATGCGTGATCACCGCCCGATCTACAGGCGTCACCGGATCGATATAAAAATCGCCCGGCGGACAATAAAGCCCCGCTTCGACAGGCTTCAGCAGATCGGTAAATTTGAGGGCCATCGACCGGAAACGTTATCCGGCCGCGGGATGTTCCGCTATTCGCCCATTACCTACTCAGCCGGCATCGGATGCGGTTCGGGACCGCCGGAACGCCCCGGGCTCTGCGGCCTGGGCTTGCCGCCGAAGGGATGCCAGTTCGCCAGCTTTTTCCCCGCCGTATCGAGATACACATAGATCACGGGCGTGATGTAGAGCGTCAGCGCCTGGGACAGGATCAAGCCGCCCACCACCGCCAGGCCCAGCGGACGCCGCGCTTCGGACCCCGCCCCCATGCCGATTGCCACCGGCAAGGTGCCCATCAGGGCCGCCATCGTGGTCATCATGATGGGACGGAAACGTACGATGGCGGCTTCGTAGATGGCGACGCGCGGTTCGGCTTTTTCTTCCCCACGCTCACGATGGAGCGCGAAATCGATCATCATGATGGCGTTCTTTTTCACGATTCCGATCAGCATGATCATGCCGACAAAAGCGTAAAGGCTGAGCGGCAATCCAAACAACCACAACGTGATCAGCGCGCCCACCGCTGCCGATGGTAGGCCGGAGAGAATGGTCAGCGGATGGACGAAGCTCTCATAGAGAATGCCCAGGATGATATAGACCGTGATGATGGCGATGGTGAGCAGCAAACCCATATTGCCCATCGAACTTTGGAATGCCTGAGCCTGGCCCTGGAACTGGCCCAGTACCGTGTCCGGCATGCCGATCCGGTCTCGCGTCTGGTTGATCGCCGTCACGGCATCGGACAGCGCATAGCCCGATGTCAGATTGAACGAAATGGTGATCGCCGGAAGCTGGCCCAGATGATTGACCGCCAGCGGCATTGTCCCGGGCGTCAGCTTCGTCACCGCGCTCAACGGCACGAGGGTATTGACTGTTCCGGCCGACGAAGAAGTCGTGCCGCCATTGGGCGCAATGCCGGCGGACGTGCCGGACGACGTCCCGCTGCCGCCCATGCTGGAGGAAATATAAAGCTGGCCGATATCGTTGATGTCGTTCTGGTATTGCGGCAGCAATTCCAGCATCACCCAATATTCCGCGTCGGTGGCGTAGATGGTGGAAATCTGCTGACCGCCGAAGCTGGCACCCAATGCAGTTTCGATCGACGAAATCGAGACGCCATGGCTGGCGGCCTGGTCGCGGTCGATATCGACATTGACCGACGGACTGGCGAAATCCATGTCGCTGGTGACGTCGGCAAAGCCGGGAACATGCTGAAGCGCGCCCAGCAATTTGGTGGCGTTCTTCTGCAGTTCGTCCTGGTTGGTGTCCTGCAACGTGTATTGGTACATCGACTTGGATTGCTGGCCGCCGACGCGAATGGCGGGCGGGTTCTGCATGAAGGCGTTAACGCCCATCACCCGACCCAGCTTGGGCCGCAGTTCCTGGATGATCTGGTCGGCAGTCAGGCTGCGTTCGCTGGGCGGCTTGAGCTTGAACAGCATGTTGCCGGTGTTGGTGCCGGTGCGCGCACCGCCGCCGCCGACCGATGACATCACGCCTTCGACATTGGGATCCCTGGCGGCGATATCGGCCAATTGCTTCTGGTATTTCACCATCTGTGCAAAGGAGGTGCGGTCCGCTGACTCGGTGTTGACGTTGATCTGGCCGGTGTCTTCGGACGGAATGAAATCGGTCTGGATGGTCATGAACAACGCCACCGTCGCCACCAGGCTGAGCGCGAACAGGCCCATGATGAAGCGGCCATGATTCATCGCCCAGGTCAGAGAGCGTTCGTAACCGGACTGCACGCTGTTAAAAGCGTCTTCGGTCCATTTGTAGAATTTGCCGTGTTCGGCGCCCTTGCCCGGATTGATGAAGCGCGAGCACAGCATCGGCGTCAGGGTCACCGAGATGATGCCTGAAATCAGAATCGCCATCACGATGGTGACGGCAAATTCGTGCAGCAGCCGGCCGATGATGCCGCCCATGAACACGACGGGAATAAATACCGCCGCCAGGGAGACAGTCATGGACAGAATGGTGAAGGCAATTTCGGAGGAGCCCTTAAAGGCGGCCGCGCGCGGCTCCTCGCCCTCTTCCACATGGCGGACGATATTCTCCAGCATCACGATGGCATCATCGACAATGAAGCCCACGGACAGGGTCAGCGCCATCAGCGAGAGGTTGTCCAGGCTGTAGCCCAGCAGCGACATCGCTGCAAAGGTTCCGATCACGGCGATGGGCAGCGCCAGCGACGGAATGACCGTGGCCGACAGGGTGCGTAGAAACAGAAAGATCACAGCCACCACCAGCGCCGCGGCGATCAGCAAAGTGGTCTGCACGTCGGCAACCGAAGCGCGGATCGACTGGCTGCGGTCATACAGTACGGTCAGATGCGCCGATTTGGGCATCGACTGAATAAACCGGGGAATGACCTTGTTGATCGAATCCACGATCTGAATCGTGTTGGAGCCGGGCTGGCGCTGCACCGTCAGAACGATGGACCGTTTGCCGTTGTACCAGCTGGCCGCGAGTATGTTCTGATAGCCGTCAACAGCGCGGCCAACATCTTGAATGCGGACCGGGGCGCCATTGCGATAGGCGATGATCTGCTTGTTCCAGTGCGCCGCGTCCGCCAGCTGACCATTGACATGGATCAGGGTCGCCTGGCTGGGACCATTCAACTGGCCGGTGGAAATGTTGACGTTTGCGCCCTGCACCGCGCTCGCCACCTGGTCGATGCCGATATTGCGCGACGCCAGCGCGGTGGGATCCATCTGCAGGCGCACCGCAAAGGCGGCCGCGCCCATCACATTGACCTGGGCAACGCCCTGCAGGGTGGAAAGCTGCCGGGCCAGCAGATTCTCCGCCAGCTTGTCGAGCTGGTAGAGCGGCATGGAATCCGATTGCATCGCCAGGAACAGGATCGGCGCGTCGGCCGGGTTCACTTTCCTGAGCGTGGGCGGCGACGGCATGTTGACCGGCAATTGCCGGGCCGCCTGTTGGATCGCCGCCAGCACGTCTTCCGCCGCACCGTCGATGTCGCGGTCCAGATCGAACTGGATGGTGATGGAGGTACGGCCCGACGAACTGGACGACGTCATCGAACTGACGCCGGGAATGGTGGAGAACTGACTCTCCAACGGAGTCGCCACGGCGGAGGCGATGGTTTCCGGATCCGCGCCCGGCAGGCTGGCGGACACTTGGATCGTTGGGAAATCCACCGCCGGCAATTCGCTGACCGGCAAATTCGAATAGCCGAACAAGCCGAAAATCACCAGCGCCGCCATGATCAGCGTGGTGAGGACCGGCCTTTCGATGAAAACCTTGGAGATATTCATGACGGCATGTCGGACGCCGGCTGGGACGACCGCGTTCGCCCGTTATTGCGGATAGCGACCTTGGCGCCGGGCACAATGCGCAGCTGGCCTTCCACCACCACCTGATCGCCGGGCTTCACATCGCCCTGGATGGCATCGATGGTGCCGTCATCGTTCAGCACCCTGACGGTCTTGGACGACACGACATTGTCCTTGTCGACCACATAGACATAGCTGGTGTCCGGTCCGACATTGACCGCATCGCGCGGCACCACGGTGGCGCCCGCGATCTGGTTCAATGTGACGCCGACATTGACGCTTTGTCCCGGAACCAGTCGCTGGTCCGCATTCTGGAATGTGGCGCGCAACTCGATGGTGCCGGTGTTGGCAACCACAGCGTTGGAAATGAAATCGACTTTCGCCTCTTCCTTGTCGCCCGGCGCGCCAGGCATCGGCACCACCGCTGAAAGCTTGCCCGCCGCCAGCTGGTTCTGGATCTGGGTGAGTTGGCCTTGCGGCAGGAAGATCGACAATTTGATCGGCTGAATCTGCGTGATGCTGACAAGCGGCGTGGCGCCCGCCACGGTGATCAGATTGCCGGGCTGAATCAAAATCGGCCCGGTCTTGCCGTCGATGGGTGAAAGAATACGCGTATATCCTAGATTTTCGGCCGCGATATTCACGGCCGCCTTGTCGGCTTCGACCGTGGCGGCATCGGCCTGAGCCGTCGCCACCGCCTGGTCGCGCTGCTGTTGGGAGATCGCATTCTGGGCATAGAGCGACGTGTAGCGTTTTTGATCATTCAACGCCGCCTGCGCCGTGGCGGTGTCCTTTGCCAGTTGCGCGCGCGATTGCTCCAGCGCGTTCTGGAACGGCGCCGGATCGATCAGGAACAACGGGTCGCCCTTGTGCACCAGCTGGCCTTCCTGAAAATTGGCTTGGAGGAGCTTGCCCTGCACCTGGGCAGTAACCTGCACCATAGCGGGCGACACCACCGTGCCGATAGTAGTCTGCACCACGCTGACGTCTTTCTTCGTCGCATGCGCCGTGCGCACAGGTGCAGGCGACGCGATGTGAGGTTTGGCGGGGAACAGATATTTGATGCCGAACCACAGCAGAGCCACCAGCAGGAGAATGCCAAGACCGATCAACAACAGGCGCGCCCGTGAGGAGATTCGGCCGCCGGACGTCTTGTTCTTGCCGACCGCGGTGGGGAGAAATTCACTGACCGACATTTGCACCGGGCCTTAAAGATTGGACGCATGAAACGGTGCGTCGCGGCCCAATCCGGATTGCGACTGGCCGTTGCTTTCGGTTTGCTTGTCACCGTCAACAACAACCGGCCGCACTCGGGAATGCTCCTTTGCGGCGCACAATTTTTCTAGCCGCGAAGTCGCTCACAATTGTCGCCAAGTCCGCGCACAAATGGTCAGGACAATTACGTTTTGCCCATGTTTGCGAAGGGTTTTTGTGAAAGTCAGGGTGTTGCGCCAAACGCATGGGCAGGCATGCATCGGTTTGCTATGCTTTCCGCATTGTAATGGGGGTTTCATGTTCCAAGAGATAAGCGAGTTCCTGAATCCGGCGGAAGTCGCGCGCCTTGTCCAGCTGTCGAGCCAGTTGAATTTCGTCGAGGGCCGGCTTTCCAACCCCAACAACACCACCAAGCTCAATTTGCAGGCCGACCAAAGCGACCCGCGCTATCTCGAATCCGCTCAGATCGTGGTGGAGGCATTCCAGCGCTGCCGCCCGTTCCGGGACTTCGCCTTTCCCAAACGCATCGCCCCGCCGCTTCTCAGCCGTTATGAGGCCGGCATGAAATATGGCGCCCATGCCGACACGGCGTTCATGGGCATCAACGCCCAGGCCGGGGCGTATCAGTTGCGCTCGGACCTATCCTGCACGATTTTTCTCAGCGATCCGGCCACCTATGACGGCGGCGAACTGACCCTGCATATGGGAACCCTGCCGGTCATGGTCAAAGGAGCGCCCGGCGAAGCCTTTGTCTATCCTTCGACCCTGCTGCATGAGGTGCGGCCGGTAAAATCGGGCACCCGCCTAGTCTCGATCACCTTCATCGAAAGCCTGATCCCCGACGAGCGGGAACGCAACATGCTGGCCGAAATCAAGGACGTCATGGCGATCGAAGGGCTGAAGATGGACTATGTCAGCCGCGTGCGGATGGACGTGGTCTCCCAGAACCTCACCCGGCTCTGGTCCAAACCCTAGGCAGACAGTTTCGCCAGCGCCTTGAGGATCGCATCCGTCATCGCGGCCGTGCCCACCTGGTTCATGCCAGGCTGCATGATGTCGCCGGTGCGATAGCCATCGGCCAACACCTGCTCCACCGCCTTTTCCAGCAGCACCGCGTCTTCGACCCGGCCGAAGGAATAGCGCAGGCACATGGCGAAGGAGAGGATGGAGGCAATGGGATTGGCCTGGCCCTTGCCGGCGATATCGGGCGCGCTGCCATGGATGGGCTCATAAAGCGCCGCCTGCTTGCCATTGATTTTCGCGCCCAGCGAGGCGGATGGCAGCATGCCGATCGAGCCGGTGAGTTGTGCCGCTTCGTCCGACAGCACATCGCCGAACAGATTGTCGGTGACGATCACGTCATATTGTTTGGGATTGCGCACCAGCTGCATGGCGCAATTGTCGGCCAGCACGTGCGAAAGCTGCACGTCGGGGAATTCGTCCTTGTGCACTTTGGTGACGACTTCGCGCCATAAGACGCCGGTCACCATCACATTGGATTTTTCCGCCGAAGCGACGCGGTTGTCTCGCAGCCTCGCCAGCTCGAACGCAACGCGGGCGATGCGGGCGATTTCCGAGGTCGTATAGACCTGGGTATCGACGGCGCGCTTCTGGCCGTCGGGCAAAATGGTGGTTTCCTTGGGCTCGCCGAAATAGACGCCGCCGGTCAGTTCGCGCACGATCAAAATATCGAGGCCCGATACGATTTCCGGCTTCAGACTGGAAGCATCCTTCAAGGCATCGAAACACAGCGCCGGGCGCAGATTGGCGAACAGCTCCAGGTCCTTGCGCAGGCGCAGGAGGCCGCGCTCCGGCTTCTGCGCGAAAGGCAAATTATCCCATTGCGGGCCGCCCACGGCGCCGAACAGGATGGCGTCGGCCTTTTTGGCTTTTTCAATCGTGTCGTCGGGATCGGAACGGCCAACCTTCTCGAACGCCGTGCCGCCGATCAGGCCTTCTTCCACCGTGTAGCCGAAATTGCGGTTCTGGCCATACCAGCCCAGCACCCGCTGGGTTGCGTCCATCACTTCGGGACCGATGCCGTCGCCCGGCGTCAGAAGAATATTGTGCATGTCGTCCTCTTAAATCCAGGGCGCGTCGGCTTTGTGCCGCGCTTCATACGACGTGATCTTGTCCTCATCGCGCAGGGTCAGGCCGATATCGTCCCAGCCATTGAGCAGGCACTGCCGGCGGAATTCATCGACTTCGAACTTGACCATGCCGCCATCGGGGCCGCGGATCTCCAGCGTTTCCAGATCGACCGAGATGCGAGCGTTGGAGCCACGCTCGGCATCGTCCATCAGCTTGTTGACGGTCTCCTGGGGCAAGCGGATCGGCAGAATGCCGTTCTTGAAACAATTGTTGTAGAAAATATCCGCGAAGCTGGGTGCGATGACGCAGCGGATGCCGAAATCCAAGAGCGCCCAGGGCGCATGCTCGCGCGACGAACCGCAGCCGAAATTCTCACCCGTCACCAGGATCTGCGCCTGGCGATAGGCCGGCTTGTTCAGCACGAAGTCCGGATTCTCGCTGCCGTCCGTCTTGTAGCGCATCTCGTCGAACAGGGCTTTGCCTAGTCCGGTGCGGCGGATGGTTTTGAGGAATTGCTTGGGAATGATCATGTCGGTGTCGACATTGATCATATTCAGGGGGGCGGCGATGCCGTCCAGCTTTTTGAAGGGTTCCATGGCGGCCGGACCATAATGGTTCGGCCCCCGTCCTGCCACCCGTTTTTCGCGTGGCAAAACCGCGCTTTTATGAGGAGCAGGAGACCGAAAGGCCCGAAAATTCGGGGGCCGGGGGCTGGGCCAGAGCGTCTTCCCCCGCATGCTCGGCATAGGGGCTTTGCATCAGGGTCAGAATGCGGCCCAGCGGCCCAGAATCGCCCCGGTCCTCGACCGCCCGGATGGCGGTTTCCGCCACCCAGTTGCGCAAGACATATTTTGGGTTGACGGCGTCCATGGCGGCGCGCCGGTCGCCTTCCCCATCCATGCGGGCGCGATAGCGTTCGCGCCACTGCAACGCTTCGTCCCGGGCCAGACCGAACAGGAACAGCCAGTCCTCATCGGTCACGGTGAGACCCCGGAACGTCAGGCTGTAGTCGGCGCGGGTCTTGGCCATCAATTGCAGCAGTGAACGGATCAACTCGTCATCGCCATCTTCGGTGCGGGCGAACCCAACCTTGGCGCGCATCAAGGCGCGGAAGCGAACGACGAAAAACGATTCATAGGCGTTCAGTTTTTCGACCAGCGTATCGCTGTCGATCAGGCTGGACAGTGCCACCGCCAATGCTCGCAGATTCCAATGCCCGATGCCGGGCTGGTTGGAAAAGGAATAGCGCCCGCCCTCGTCGGTATGGTTGCAGATGAAATCAGGATCATAGGCGTCAAGAAAGCCGTACGGCCCATAATCCAATGTCAGGCCCAGGATGGACATATTGTCGGTGTTCATCACGCCATGGGCGAAACCGACCGCCTGCCACTCAGCCATCAGTTCGGCGGTGCGTTTCACCACTTCGCCGAACCAGCCGGCATGATTGCCGATATATTCCGGGAAATATTCGCCGATCACATGATCGGCCAGCAGGCGAACCTGTTCCTGCTTGCCGCGATGATGGAAATGCTCGAAATGGCCGAAGCGGACATGACTGCGGGCCAGGCGGGTGAGAACCGCGCCCGGCTCCGGTTGTTCGCGCATCACGGTCTCACCAGTGGCGATGATGGACAAGGCGCGGCTGGTGGGGATGCCCAGACCGGCAATGGCTTCGCTGCCGAGATATTCGCGAATGGTGGAGCGCATCACGGCGCGCCCATCACCGAAACGCGAATAGGGCGTCATTCCGGCGCCCTTGAGCTGTATGTCCCACAATTCACCGGATGGGTTGCGCACTTGCCCGATCAGCAAGGCACGGCCATCGCCCAACTGCCCGGCCCACGCGCCGAACTGGTGTCCGGAATAGACCATCGCCAACGGCGAAAAATCGCCCAGCGGTGCATGACCGGAAAAGGTACGCACGAAATCCGGATCGGAAAAGACAGCCGGATCGAGTCCGATCAAGGCGGCCGCTTTGGGATTGGCATGCAGCAGGACGGGACGTTCGCCCACCCGCTCCGCCGGCATCTGGGTATAAAATTCACCCGGCAGCCGGGCGTAATGATTTTCCAGCGCCAGGCCGAAGGATTTGGATTTGGCTTCCGACATCGCCCTAGCCTGCGCGCTTCAAGGCCTGGATGCAATTTTCCAGTTCGCCCAGAAAGCGCGAACGGTCCTGTTTCGAAAAACCGGAATGATAGGTCTGACCGCCCGTGACCTCGCGCAGATGGCGGTTCAGCTCGCGCATTCCCAATGCCATTCCCACATTGTCAGGGGTGAAGGGCTTGCCGTTGGGACTGATGACGCGCGCGCCTTTCTCCAGGCAGCGCGACGCCAGCGGAATATCGGCGGTGATGGCGATGTCTTTCGCGCCGATATGTTCGACGATCCAGTCGTCCGCAACGTCGGCGCCGTCGGGCACCATCACATGGCAGACCAGCGGATTGGCCGATGGGCGCAATCCGCCGTTGCTGACGATGGTGACCGGCAATCCGTGCCGGGTGGCAACTTTTTCAATCTCGGCTTTCACCGGACAGGCGTCGCCATCAACAAAGATCGCCGTCATGACTTATCAGGCGGCATCCCGCTTGCGGTTCCAATGGGCCCGCGAGCCGTTGCGCTTCTTGGCCGGGGCGGCGCCGTCGGCCTTGTAGCCGCCGGGCTTGTGACCACCGGGCTTGTGGCCCGGCTTGCCATGGCGATGCCCGTGCGGCGGACGGCGCGGCTCTTCGGCGGCGGCCTTCTGCGCGTCGGTCAAATCCGGCAGGTCGTGCGGTAGCGCGGGAATCTTGGTGTGGATCAGCCGTTCGATGTCGCGCAGATACTCACGCTCCGACGAATCGCAGAACGAGATCGCAATACCTTCGCCACCGGCGCGCGCGGTGCGGCCGATGCGGTGGACATAGCTTTCCGGCTCGTTGGGCAACTCGAAATTGATCACATGCGAGATGTCGTCGATGTCGATGCCGCGGGCTGCAATGTCGGTCGCCACCAGCACGCGGGCCTTGCCGGTGCGGAACAGTTCCAGGGCGCGCTGGCGTGCATTCTGGCTCTTGTTGCCGTGAATGGCTTCGGCCACCACGCCGGTCTTGCTGAGATGCTCGGCGACGCGGTTGGCACCATGCTTGGTGCGGGTGAAGACGATGACGCGGTTCATCGCCTCGTCCTTCAACAGGGCACTGAGCAGCTGGCGCTTCTGCGGCATCGGCACGTAATAAAGCTTCTGCTCGATGCGGTCGGCGGTCTTGCCCTGCGGCGTGACTTCGATGCGCTCGGGCGATTTCAGCATGTCGCCCACCAGCTTGACGATGTCGTCCGGCATGGTGGCGGAGAACAGCATCGACTGCCGCTCGCGTGGCAGATGCGCCACGATCTTGCGGACGTCGCGGATGAAGCCCATGTCCAGCATGCGGTCGGCTTCATCGACGATGAAGACCTGCACGGCATCGAGCTTGATGTGCTTCTGCTGCACCAGGTCGAGCAGACGGCCCGGTGTCGACACCAAGATGTCGACGCCATTCTTCATGGCATTGACCTGGGAATTCTGGCTGACGCCGCCCAGGATGACGGCCCGCTTGAGGTTGAGGAATTTTCCGTAGATGCGCAGGCTGTCCTCGATCTGCACGGCCAGTTCGCGGGTCGGCGCCAGGATCAGAGCCTTGGCTTCGCGCGGACGGGGCGGCACATGGCCGATGGAAAGCTTCTGCAGCAGCGGCAGGCCGAACGCGGCGGTCTTGCCGGTACCGGTCTGGGCGATGCCCAGAAGGTCGCGGCCCGCCAGCAACGCCGGGATGGCGCGGGCCTGGATGGGGGTGGGGTGGGTATAGTTTTCCGCGGCCAGGGCGCGGAGGATCGGCTCGGCAACGCCAAGCGAAGCGAAAGTTACGTCAGTCACAGATAGTCCTTAAAAACCGGAAGTCCGCACGCGCCAAAATCAAATGGGCAACGCACAGGGGGAACGGCTGTTGCCGTCTTCCACGCACACTGGAGGGAACGGAGGTTCGAAATAATCCCGGCGATGACGGCCCAAAGGCCTTTGTGCGGTCGCACGGGGATGTGGGGTATATCTGCGCCAAGTCCTTTAAAGTCAAGTAAATTTCGCATTGCAGCAAAAAACCCAGGCTTTTGGCGGCTGCAACCTTCTCTTAACCTCGCTTGCGGGTTTCGTGTTTCTGTAGTCATCATACGGGATTGCGCCCTGCTCGCAGCCGGACGTGGGGGCGATCTGTTATCAACCGGCTTGGGTGTGGCGTCGGTTCATATGGCTCATTACGACAACGAAGGCTCCAAAGCCCTCGCGCAGACCTCTGCGACGGGCAAGGTTAAGTGGTTCAACGCAACCAAAGGGTATGGCTTCATAACCCTGAATGATGGCGGTGACGCGTTCTGTCATGCGTCCGCGCTGCAGGCGGTCGGGCACAGCGAGGTGCCGCAAGGCGCCACCATCGTCTGCGACTTGGCGGATTCCCAGCGCGGTCTGCAGGTGGTCAATGTCCACAGCGTCGATCTCTCCACGGCGGAGGCGTCGTCCCCGCGCGGTCCGCGCCGGGAGTTTGGCGGCGGCGACCGGTTCGGTGGCGGTGGCGATCGTTTCGGCGGCGGTGACCGTTTTGGTGGCGGCGACCGCTTCGGCGGTGGCGACCGGTTTGGCGGCGGCGGACGCAGTGGCGGCTATCGCGACAACAACGCACCGTCCGGCCCCATGGTCGAAGGCAAGGTCAAGTTCTTCAACGACCAGAAAGGCTTTGGCTTTGTGATGCCGGATGCCGGTTCGGGCGACATTTATCTGCATGCCAGTGCGCTGCGCCGTTCGGGCGTGCAGGCTGTCGAGCCGGATCAGCGCATCCGCTATTCGACCCGCCAGGGCAACAAGGGCGTCGAAGTGGATAGAGTCGAGATCATCTAGAAAGCATTTGTCATTCCCGGCCGAGCGATCGCGCAATGGCGCTATCGCGAGGGGAAGGGAATCCAGGTGTTTATAACAGGCGCCTGGATCCCCTTCCCTCGCTCGATGCTTGCATCTCGCTCGCCGGAGATGACAGTAGGCGCCTAAGCCGGAACGGCCTTGGCGATGCCTGGCGCGACGTCTGGATCGTTCTCGACTTCCTTCAGTTTCTCGCGCGCGGCAGCGGCTTCGCGTTGCTTGTTCCACATCGAAGCATAATGGCCGTTCATCGACAGCAGTGCGGAATGGCGGCCCCGTTCGATGATCTGGCCATGGTCCAGCACCAGAATTTCATCGGCATCGATTACGGTTGAGAGACGGTGTGCGATCACCAAAGTGGTGCGGCCGCGTGAAACATCGCTGAGCGCGCCCTGGATTTCCCGTTCCGTGCCGGTGTCCAGCGCGCTGGTGGCTTCGTCCAGGAGCAGGATCGGCGGATTCTTGAGAATGGTGCGGGCGATTGCGACACGCTGTTTCTCGCCGCCCGACAGCTTCAGGCCACGCTCGCCCACCATGGCATCATAACCCTGCGGCAGCTCGACGATGAATTTGTCGATCTGGGCCAGCCGTGCCGCTTCGCGGATATCTGCTTCGCCGGCACCGATGCGGCCATAGGCGATGTTGTAGCGCACCGTATCGTTGAACAGCACCGTATCCTGGGGAACGATGCCGATGGCGGCGCGCAAGGATGCCTGGGTCACATCGCGCACGTCCTGGCCATCGATGGTCACTTTGCCTTCGCGGATATCATAGAACCGATACAGAATGCGGCTGAGGGTGGATTTTCCCGCACCCGACGGGCCTACCACCGCCACCGTCTTGCCGGCGGGCACGGTGAAGCTGACCCCCTTCAACACGGTGCGTTCGGGATCGTAGTTGAACACCACGTTCTCGAAGCGGATCTCGCCGCCGCGGACGATCAGCGGCTTGGCGCCCGGCCTGTCGGTGACTTCCTGAGGCCGGTTGAGGAGGCGGAACATCGCTTCCATGTCCACCAATCCTTGCGTGATCTCGCGATAGACCGTGCCCAGCAGGTTCAGCGGCTGATAGAGCTGGATCAGGATGGCGTTGCCGGCCACGAACAGACCTATGGAGAATTGCCCGCGCGAAATTCCCAGCGCCGTCAGCGCCATCACCGCGCCCAGGCCGAGCGCCATGATGGCGGCCTGGCCGGTATTGAGAACGGATAGCGAGATCTGCGACTGGATCGAGGCCTTGGAGAATTTCTCCATCGAGACGTCGTAGCGTTTGGTCTCGTGCGTTTCGTTGTTGAAATATTTGACAGTCTCGAAATTCAGCAGGCTATCCACCGCCTTGGTGTTGGCGTCGGTATCCGACTGGTTCATTTCGCGCCGATACTGGATGCGCCAGCGGGTGATCCAGAAGGTGAACCAGATATAGGCAACCACCATCACCACCGTGCTGATCGCCACCCAGGCATTCAATTCGACCAGCAGGATGGCGCTGTAGAACGCCATCAGCAGGATGGTGGGAAAGATGCTGAACAGGGCAAAAGACAACAATGTGTCGATGCCCTTGGTGCCACGCTCGATCACCCGCGACAGGCCGCCGGTCTTGCGTTCCAGGTGAAAGCGCAATGATAAAGTATGGACGTGGGCGAAGGTCTCCACCGCCACTTCGCGCATGGCGTGATACTGAACCTTGGCGAAGACGCCGTCACGCAGCTGGGCGAAAGCGGCCAACATGATACGCGAGATCGCATAGGATGCGATCAGCGACAGCACCGATCCGATGGCGATGTTGGCGGGGGTGGGCCGAAGCTGGTCCACGGCCCAGCCGAAGATCAGAGGCGAGATGCTGGTAAAGCCCGTGGCCAGCACCAGAAAGACGATGGAGACAAGCACCCGCGTCCGCAGGTCCGGCCGGTTCTTGGGCCAAAGATACGGCATCAGCCGCCATAGCGGCCGGAAGGATGGCGCGCCGTCACCTTCTTCCACGGCCGAATGTGCCATCTAGCGTCCCATATTGGCGCCACCGAAAGTGACGTAACCCGCGACAAGAGCGATCAGAGCGATCGCACTCAGAATCAGAAGCCAGCGCGGCACGAAAATCTCCGTAACAGGAATGTCGCGCCTTCCCCGGCAACGAACATCTGGTGGTCGCCCCTTGCAAACGCAATAGGCCGGTCTTGGTTTAAGGGCCGAACCTGTTTAGGAAGATGCCGCCCCCCACGCAACCCCAATGGCGACATGGACCCCAAGCGAAAACCTGCCATTTGCGTATTCTGCGGCTCCTCCTATGGCAACGATCCTGCCTTCCGCGACGCGGCCCGCACGATCGGCACGGGAATCGCGATGGCCGGCTGGTCGATGGTATTCGGCGGCGGCGGCAATGGATTGATGGGCGATGTTGCCCGCGCGGCACAGGCAGGCGGCGCGGCGGTGCAGGGAATCATTCCGGCCTTTCTCCAGGCGCTGGAGCCCCCGATATCGCCCGAGGAGCAGCTGATCGTGACCCCGCACATGCAGGAGCGCAAAACCCTGATGCTGCAGATGTCCGATGCGTTCGTGGTGTTGCCGGGCGGTTTGGGCACCTTCGACGAATTCTTCGAGGTTGCGGTCGAAGCCCAACTGGGCGTGCATGAGAAGCCCATCGTGGTGGTCAATGTGAATGGCTATTACAACGCCCTCGATGCCATGCTGCATGCCACGGTCGAGGCCGGATTGGCGCGCGACAAAATCCTGAAGCTCTATTACCTGGCGGACGGGCCGGAGGCTGCGTTGAAGATCCTGGAGGGCCGCCTCAATGCCTGAAGGCACAACATCCGGCCCGATCGCCTTCGATGATTTCTTGAAGGTCGATATCCGCGTCGGCACCGTCATCGCCGCCGAACCGTTTCCCGAGGCGCGCAAGCCCGCGATCAAGCTCACCATCGATTTCGGGCCCGAGATCGGCACGCGCCGTTCCTCCGCCCAGATCACGCGCTACTACGCGCCCGACGCCCTGGTGGGCAAACAGGTGGTGGCGGTGGTGAATTTTCCGCCCCGCCAGATCGGCCCCTTCATGTCGCAGGTGCTGACTCTGGGCGTGCCGGACGAAACCGGCGAAGTGGTGCTGCTGCACCCGACCCTGCCCGTCCCCAATGGCGGGCGGATGTTCTAGCTTTTTATTGGTCGCGCAGCCGGAGGGAAAACCGCTTCACACTTTTTCTGGCTGCGCTCCAACGAAAACGGCGCCCTTTCGAGCGCCGTGTCCGTTCTTCAAACAGAAGCGATCTTCAGCCCGCGGGCGCGGCCTGCGGGATGTGGATATGCGCGGCAGGTGTGCCGGCGCGCATCAGCCATGGGGTGCCCTTTTCGGTCGGCTGGGTGGGAAGGCCCGTCGCCTCGGCGGTCATGTTCGGAACCAGCACAACCCACATGCCGCGGGCGCTGGCTTCGGTCTTGCCGGACAGCGAATACATCGCGGTGCCGGTCGGCGGTGGCTTCAGCTTGCCGGACTTCATGGCGTCGGCCATATCGGCGGCCTGGGCCTTGGCGTCCTTGCCATCGGCCTTTTCCTTGGCCTGGAAATCGCGCTGGGCGCGCAACGCCGCGCCATAGCAATTCACCGAGAAGCTGGTGGTCTGCTGGTTGGGGGTGCAGACGATGCCGTTATTGCCTTCGCGCAACACCATCGGTTCGCCCTTGGCGTCGTAATTCACCACGGTGGCCCCCGCGCGCAACGCTTCGGGTGCCGCCTTCACGGCTTGCGCGATCTGTTCGTCCTTGGACAGGGTTTGCGCCATGGCGCCGGTCGCGCCCAGCAGCAAAGCCGCCGAAATCATGAATACGTGTTTCATTCCCGTATCTCCTCCTCGAGTCGTTTTTTGGTATTTTGACGGATAATCATAACGCATCCGCAAAGCCTCGGAAAGCGGAAGCCGGCCTATTCGCCAGGAAGAGGAAAGTTTCCCGTCCACCCAAAAACAAAACACGGCGCCTTTTGAGGGGCGCCGTGTCTGGTGTCACAGTCGTGAGACTGAAACTTTACATGGGCTTCGGCGGCGGCGGCGGCATGTCGTCCATCGACGCCGTCTGCGGCATCATGATGTGCGCGCCGGGCTGACCCGAACGCATCATCCAGGGCGACGAGGTGTTCATGCGCTTGGTGGGAAGGCCGAGATCTTCGCCCTTCACATTCGGCATCAACACGACCCACATCGAGCGGGCTTCGGCCATCGTCTTGCCGCTGCGACCATAGATGGTGGTGCCGGCCGGAGCGCGCGTGAGCTTGCCCGAGGCATAGGCCGCATCGGTGTCGGCGCCAATTGCCTTGGCGTCCTTGCCTTCGGCCTTTTCCTTCGCTGAGAAGTCGGAAGCAGCGCGCAAGGCGTTGCCACGGCAGCTCACATTAAAGCCTTCGGCAGTGGAAAGATCGGCGCAGAAGATGTTGTTGTTGCCTTCGCGCAGAACCTGCGGCAGGCCTTTGCTGTCATAAGCGATAACCGTCGCGCCATCGCGCAGCGCGGCCGGCAGCGCCGACGTCGCGGTCTTGATCTGGTCTTCCTTGGACTTCATGCCTTGTGCTGTCGCAACGCTGGCAAACGATGCCGTCAGCGCCACAGCGGCAGCCATCGTCAATAAACCCTTCATTTGTTTTCTCCCTTGAATTCATTCTCCCCAGGGGGCCCTGGATCGGCGCGGACAATAGCGCGTTTATGTGACCGCCGGAAGCGGGGAGTTACTCGTAATTCCCCGCGCGACCGTGGAAAATCGCCGAAAAGTCTCAAGACTATGTCAGAAAGATCGGTACGCGGCGTGTAACCGGATCGGCCCCGCCGACGAAGCGCCGGTTACGGGACAATGCCCTCTTTGTAGAGCTTGTAAGTGATGGAATCGGTCAAGGCCTCGAAAGAGGCATCCACGATGTTGGCCGACACCCCCACAGTGGACCAGCGCTGGCCCTTGCCGTCGATGCTTTCGATCATCACACGGGTCACCGCTTCGGTGCCGCTGGTGAGGATGCGCACTTTGAAATCCACCAACCTGAGATCACCGATCGCCGAGGAATATTTCCCGAAATCCTTGCGCAGCGCCGCGTCCAGCGCATTGACCGGACCGTTACCGGTGGCGACGCTGTGAATCTCCTCGCCCGCCACATCCAGCCGGACCACGCCTTCGGAGACGCTGACAAGCTCGCCCCGCGAATTGCGGCGGCGCTCGACGCTGACGCGAAAACTCTCGACCGTGAAATAATCCGGCACCTGCCCCAAGGCGCGCCGCGCCATCAGTTCGAATGAGGCATCGGCGCCGTCATAGGCGTAGCCCAGATATTCGCGCTGCTTCACTTCGTCGAGCAGGCGGGAGACCCGCGTATCCTTGGCGTCGATCTCGATACCGATTTCCTGCAGGCGTGCCAGCACATTGGAGCGGCCCGACTGATCCGAAACCGGAATGACGCGCTGGTTGCCCACCGTCTCTGGTGGCACATGCTCATAGGTGCGCGGATCCTTCAGCACGGCAGAGGAATGAAGCCCGCCCTTGTGTGCGAACGCCGAGAGGCCGACATAGGGTGCGTGCCGCCCGGGCGCGCGGTTGAGAATTTCATCCAGCAACCGCGAAACCTGGGTGATGTGTCCGAGCTGCTCCCGGCTGACGCCGGTCTCGAATTGGGAGGCGTAAGGCTCTTTCAAAAGCAAGGTCGGGATCAGGGAGCAGAGGTTTGCGTTGCCGCAGCGTTCGCCCAAACCATTGAGCGTGCCCTGGATCTGGCGCACGCCACCGCGTAAAGCCGCCAGACTGACCGCCACGCCCTGCCCGGTATCGTCATGCGCATGGATCCCCAGCGCCGCGCCCGGCAGTTTCGCTTTTACGTCGGAGACGATGCGATAAACATCTTCCGGCAAGGTGCCGCCATTGGTGTCGCACAGCACGATCCAGCGCGCGCCCGCATCATGCGCGGCCGTGATGCAGGCCATGGCGTAGTCGGGATTTGCCTTGTAGCCGTCGAAGAAATGTTCTGCATCGAGCATGGGCTCGCGCTTCTTGGCCACCACCGCTTCGATGGAGCGGGCGATATTATCGATATTCTCTTCGCGGGGAATCTCCAGCGCGACATCGACCTGATAGTCCCAGCTCTTGCCCACCAGGCAGACCGCATCGACCGGTGCGTCGATCACCGGCGCCAGCGCCGGATCGTTGGCGGCACTGCGGCCCGACCGCTTGGTCATACCGAAAGAGGTGAAGCGGGCGCGCTTCAGGGGCGGACGTTCTGCAAAGAAAGCCGTGTCGGTGGGATTGGCGCCGGGCCAGCCACCTTCGATGTAATCGATACCCAGACCATCGAGTGCCAGCGCGATCTGGCGCTTGTCCTCGACCGAGAAATCCACGCCCTGGGTCTGCGCCCCGTCGCGCAAGGTCGTGTCGAAGAGATAGAGGCGTTCGCGGGTCATCTTTTCACTTCCCAGGTCGTGCCTTGCAGCCCGTCCTTCAACACGATGCCCTTGGCGAGCAGATCGTCACGGATGCGGTCGCTTTCGGCGAAATTCTTGGCGGTGCGCGCCGCCTTGCGGGCGGCGATGGCGTCGGCGATGGCGACTTCATCGACTTTCGCTTTCGCTGAAATCTTCATCTGCACATTGGAGAAACCCAGAAAACCCAATCCGCCCGCCAGCGCCGACGGCTCCGCCTGATGCAATGATGCAATGGCGGCAGGCGTATTGAGATCATCGCGCAGGGCCGCGAGGAAATCCGCACCGGGCGACGGATTTGCCAGTGGCTCGGTGATCTCGTACCAGCGTTCGAGGGTCTTCCAGCTTTCACGCAGACCATCCAAGGTGAAGTCGATCGGCTGGCGGTAATGGCTGCGCAGCATGTTGAAGCGCAGCACCTCGCCCGGCCAGTCCGCCAGAAGATCACGGATGGTGAAGAAATTGCCCGCCGATTTGGACATCTTCTCGCCTTCCACCTGCAGAAAGCCGTTATGCATCCAGACTTTCGCCAGCGGATGATCGTGATGAGCGCCTTCGCTCTGGGCGATTTCATTCTCGTGATGGGGAAACATCAGATCGATGCCACCGCCATGGATATCGAATGTCTCGCCCAGGTATTTTCCCGCCATAGCCGAGCATTCGATGTGCCAGCCGGGCCGACCCCGGCCCCAGGGCGAGGTCCAGCCTGGTTCGCTCGCAGCTGACGGCTTCCACAGCACGAAATCCATCGCACCCTTTTTGTAAGGCGCCACTTCCACCCGGGCGCCGGCAATCATCTCGTCCAGCGAACGACGCGACAACTTGCCGTAATCATTTTTCGATGACACGTCGAACAGCACATGATCATCGGCAGCATAGGCATGGCCCGCCGCGATCAACTGTTCGATGATCGCCACCATCTCGGCAATATGTTCGGTGGCGCGCGGCGTTACGCTTGGCGTCAGGCAACCCAGCGCTCCGACATCCTCGGCGTAGATGCGCGCGGTTTCTTCCGTCAGCTCACGGATCGAGATGCCGCGCTCGGCGGCGCGGGCGTTGATCTTGTCGTCCACGTCGGTGATGTTGCGGACATAGGTGACATGCGCGTCGCCGAATTCGTGGCGCAGCAGCCGGAACAGCTGATCGAACACGATCGCCGGGCGCGCATTGCCGATATGGGCGAAGTCATAGACCGTCGGCCCGCAGACATACATGCGGACATTCTTCGCATCCAAGGGGACGAAATCGTCCTTGGTCTTGGTCAGGGTATTGAACAGGCGCAGAGTCATGGACGTCCACCGGGAAGGTGTTGAACTTGGCAAATTGTGAGGGCGAGCAGAAGGGTTTTTGCAGCGTTAGCTGCAAATCGAAATCCGAATAATGCGGCAGATGGCCGTCACGCGGTTTTTCCTTCCAGGCGCGCCAGGGTCCTGGCCCGCCCGATCAGGGGTAACAGCTTTTTGAGTTCCGGTCCATGCTCCAGCCCGGTCAGCGCCAGGCGCAGCGGATGAAACAGCGCCCTGCCCTTGGCGCCGGTCTCCGCCGCCACCGCCTTTGTCCATGCGCCCCAGGTGCTTTCGTCCCAAGGCTCGGGCGGCAGCAATGCCAACGCGCGGGTCGCAAAGCCTTTATCCTCGATCACCGGCGTCACCGGTCCCGTCACCAGTTTCTGCAATTCGCTGGCATCTGCGAGACGGATAACGTTCGGCTTCACTGCCTCCCACACCGCCGCCTCCACGCCCATCGCCATCAGGCGCGACGCCACGATGTCGTAGGGCATCGCATGGAGCGTCTTGGCGTTCAGCGCCGTCAGTTCGGCCATGTCGAAATGCGCCAGCGCGCGGCCCATCTTCTCGAACGCAAAGCCGCCGGCCAGTTCATGCAGCGACAGCGCCGGCTCGATGCTGTCGGAGGTGCCGATGCGGGCGAGATAGGCGTTGAGCGCCAGTGCCTCGATGCCTTCGTCGCGCAAGGTGCGCAGCGATAACGATCCTTCGCGCTTGGAAAGAACTTCGCCGCCCGCCGCCACGAACAAGGCGAAATGGGCAAAGCGCGGTACAGGCGCACCAAGCGCTTCAAAGATTTCGATTTGCGGCGCGCTGTTGGTGACATGATCCTCGCCGCGCAGGATATGGCTGACGGCGAACTCAGCATCATCGACCACCGACGGCAGGGTATAGAGAAAGCGCCCGTCCTCGCGGATCAGCACCGGATCGGACAGGGTGGCGGTGTCGATTTCCACCGGTCCCCGGATCAAATCGTTCCAGCGCACCTTGTCGTGACTGAGCTTGAAGCGCCAATGAGGCTTGCGGCCTTCCGCTTCGAAGGCATCGCGCTGCTCCGTGGTGAGATTCAGCGCGGCGCGGTCATAAACCGGCGGCTTACCCGCCGCCATCTGACGCTTGCGGCGGCGATCCAGTTCGGCGGCCGTTTCATAACAGGGGTAGAGCCGTCCCGCCGTCTTCAGCCGCTCCGCGGCTTCGCGGTAGCGGTCCGCCCGGTCGGACTGGCGGGCGAAGATGTCATGCGTCAATCCAAGCCATTTCAAATCTTCCAGGATCGCCGCTTCGAATTCCGGCTTGGAGCGCGTGTCGTCGGTGTCGTCAATCCGCAGCATGAATTTGCCGCCGGCATGATGCGCGAACAGATAGTTCAGCAGCGCCGCGCGGGCATTGCCGACATGCAGATAGCCGGTGGGCGACGGCGCGACGCGGACAATCACATCGGTCATCGTGCGTCCCGGAAAGCATTGGTGATGGGATAGCGACGGTCGCGGCCGAAATTGCGGGACGAGATCTTCACCCCCGGCGGCGCCTGGCGACGCTTATACTCGGAAACATACAGCAACTGTTCCACCCGCTTGACGGTGGCGGCATCGAAGCCCTTGGCCACGGTGTCGTCGAAACTCATTTCCTGCTCGACCAGACATTTCAATATGCCGTCCAATATTTCGTAAGGCGGCAGGGAATCCTGGTCTGTCTGATTGGCGCGCAGCTCTGCCGTGGGCGGCTTGGCGATGATGCGCTCGGGAATGACCGCGCCATCCGGGCCCAGCGCGCCGTCCGGGGAATGGGCATTGCGCCAATGCGATAGGGCAAACACTTCCGTCTTGTAGACGTCCTTCAGCACATTATAGCCGCCGCACATGTCGCCATAGAGGGTGGCATAGCCCACGCTCATCTCGCTCTTGTTGCCGGTGGTAAGCACCATGGGCCCAAACTTATTGGAGATCGCCATCAGAATGAGGCCGCGGATGCGCGACTGAACATTCTCTTCGGTGGTGTCGGCATTCTGCCCCGCAAAGATCGGCGCCAGGGTTTCGCCCAGGGCCGCGACGGCGCGCTCGATCTCGATGGTTTCATACGGCACGCCCAGGCGGCGGGCGCATTCATCCGCATCGTCCAAACTGTCCTTGCTGGTATAGCGCGACGGCATCATCACGCAGCGCACCCGCTCCGCGCCCAGCGCGTCCACCGCCACCGCTGCGGACAGAGCGGAATCGATGCCGCCCGACAGTCCCAGCACCACGCCTTTGAAACGGTTCTTGTTCACATAATCGCGCAGGCCCAGCATCATGGCGTGATAGGTGGCGCTTTCGCGGCTCTCCTCGCCTACCCGCTCGCCCGGCGCGCAGATCCATTTGCCGTGTGCATCGCGCGTCCAGTCGCTGACCGTTACATCCTCGCGCCAGCCCGGCATCGCCAGCGCCACGGAATTGTCGGCGTTGAGCACAAAGGACGCGCCGTCAAACACCAGCTCATCTTGGCCGCCCAGCTGGTTGAGATAGATCAGCGGCAATCCGGTTTCGCTGACCCGGGCCGCCGCCAGCTGCAGGCGCACATCTTCCTTGCCGGCTTCGAATGGCGAGCCGTTGGGCACTGCCAGGATTTCCGCGCCCGTCTCGCTCAAACATTCCGTGACATCCTGGGTCCAGATGTCCTCGCACACCGGCACACCGATGCGCACGCCGCGCACATTGAGCGGACCCGGCAGCGGCCCGGCGGCAAAAACCCGCTTCTCGTCGAACACGCCGTAGTTGGGCAAATCATGCTTGAAAGTGCGGCCCGCCACCTGACCGCGATCCAGCAGCAGCACGGCGTTATAGAGCTTGCCGTCTTCCATCCAGGGCGCGCCGATCAAGATGGCAGGACCGGTGGCGGTGTCCGCCGCCAATGCCTCGATCGCTTCGCGGGCATCGGCCTGCAGCGCGCCTTTCAGCACCAGATCCTCGGGCGGATAGCCGACAATAAAAAGTTCGGAGAAGAGAATGACGTCGGCGTCCGGCACTTTCATGCGGGCTTCGCGGGCGCGCTTCAGATTTCCCGCGATGTCGCCCATCACGGGATTGAGTTGCGCCAGAGCAATGCGGAAGCGGCCGGTCATTGCCGTTGTTTAGACTGTTGGAGACGAAAAGAAAAAGTACCGCCTCTTCAAATCGATAAGTCAGGCCGTGGCGGCAAGCTGGCCATACCGTGTGCGCGCGATCGCCGGAATGGTGGCGTCGGCGGCTTCCTCGATCAGAAGCGCGGTTTCCACGGCCCGGGCGGCTTGTTCCGGCAGCACCAGCGGCGCGGCTTCGCCCCGCGCGGCGGCGACGAAGGACGACACGGCATCGCCCAGGGGATCGCCCATTTCCAGCTCGGCCAGGGGCCGCGGCGTGGTGTTGATGATCTCGCGAGTGAGGAAATCGATTTCGACCACGCCATCGGCATAGACGGCGCGGAAACCCCGCTTACGGCTGTCGGCGATGCGGCTGGTGTCCAGATAGGCCACGGTGCCGTTGGCGAAGGTCACTTCGGCGGCGACCTCATCGGCATGCGGGCCATATTGCGTGGTGCCACGGGCCGTGACATTGGCGACCGGGCTGTCGACCAGGGTGTGCACCAGGTCGAGATCGTGAATCATAAGATCCAGCACGGCGCTGACATCGTCGCCGCGGCCGGTCCAGGGACCACGGCGCCAGCATTGGATTTCCAGCGGCTGCACGTCCTGGTCCAGCAGACCCGTGCGGGCGAAGACAAAGCGTTCCTGATGGCCGACCGTCAGGGTCAGGCCGGTACGCCGCGCCAGGGCGACCAGCTCGTCGGCTTCGGCCATGGTGGTGGCGATAGGCTTTTCCACCAGCACATGCGCGCCGGCGTTGAGAAAGGCGCGCACAATGGTGGCATGGGTAACGGCGGGCGAGCAGATCGAAACCAGGTCGACCTTGCCCAGAAGCTCACGCCAGTCGGCGACGGCCAGCACGCCATACTGGGCGGCGGCGATATGGCGGATCTCAGGGCTGGTGTCGGCAACCGCGAACAGTTCCACGCCTGGGATGGCCTGATACTTGGCGCAATGGTGACGGCCAAAGGCGCCGACGCCAATGACGGCAGCCTTGAGCGGCCCCTGTTCCGGAACGCGACGGCGGATGAACATTCACAGCCCTTGGTTATCAACCCAGGCATCTTTAAGCGCGCGGGGAGTCTCCAGGGCGACTCATAAGATGTTTCGGCTTGTTACTGCTCTGAAATAAGTCAGCAAAATCAGCGCGTTAACTATTTAGAGAGCTCAAACTTCAGGGGAACTCGCCAGCAGGGTGGCAAGGGCAGCAACCACCACATAGGTCAGCATCAACGGCGCCAGCCCGATCAGAAGGGCGCCCGCAATGTCCGCAAAAGCGTTGCAAGGGAACCAGGGATAGGCGGAACCCACGAACAGGAATTGCACCCCTACCACCGCCACCAGCCCCAGGCAGAAGGCTCGGATCGAGGGGCCCAGTCCTTCGGGCCGGGTGTTGCGCTCCAGCCGGATGATGCCCGCTTGCAGCCGCAGCCGCGAACAGGCCGACGCCAGATAGACCACCGCCAATGTCCAGGTGAAGGCGGAGGAGAAGATCCGTCCGCCATCCAGGCTGCACTGGTCCAGCGCCCCGACCAGCGCGCGCTGGCCCGGTACCGCGAAATAGACCGCATGCTCCAGCGGCGTCACGGGGTTGCCGTAGAGATAATTGGGCGCGAACCAGACCTGGTTGGCAAAGGCCAGGCAGATGAACAGCAGGAACACGATCTCATTAAAGCCGGGAAGAAAATGCCCCAGTCCCAGCCGCGCCTTCAGCGGCGTGCCCGGCAGACCTGCCGACACCCCGAAGCCGCCCGCGAACAACAGCCCCATCGCCATGAACAGGATCACGCAGATGCCGATGGCGGGAAGCGAGGAATTGAGTGGCGCGCCGCTGGCGATCGCAATGCGCAAGGCATGCGCGCCCGCGACCAGGCAAAAGAGGATCCAACCTTTCGCCAGTAATCGCGCTATTCCCATGGCACCCTTTAAGCAGAGGCCGCTAGGCTTGCGCCTTTGATGCGTTCGTCGCGAATGCCTTCGGCGATCAGAAAGGCCAGCTCCAATGCCTGGCTGGCATTGAGGCGCGGATCGCAGGCGGTCTGGTAGCGCGATGACAGATCGAGCTCCTTGATCGCCTGAGCGCCGCCCAGGCATTCCGTCACGTCCTGCCCGGTCATCTCGAAATGGACGCCGCCGGCATGGGTGCCTTCAGCCCGATGCACGGCGAAGAAGCTGCGCACCTCTTCCAGAATGCGGTCCACCGGACGGGTCTTGTAGCCGGATTTGAGCTTGATGGTGTTGCCATGCATGGGATCGGACGACCACACCACTTTGGCCCCTTCGCGTTTCACGGCGCGCACCAAAGGCGGCAGCTTTTCCGCCACCTTGTCGGCCCCGAACCGCGCGATCAGGGTCAGACGGCCGGGAATATTGGCGGGGTTGAGGATGGCGATCAGGCGCAGCAACTCGTCCGGATCCAGCGATGGACCGCATTTCAAGCCGATGGGATTCTTGATGCCGCGGCAGAATTCGACATGGGCGCCGTCGAGCTGGCGGGTGCGGTCGCCGATCCAGACCATATGCGCCGAAGTGTCGTACCAATCGCCGCTGGTGGAATCGACGCGCGTCATCGCCTGCTCATAGGCCAGCAACAGCGCCTCGTGCGACGTGTAGAAATCGGTGGTGCGCAGCTGCGGCACCGAATCCGAATTGATCCCGCACGCCGCCATGAAATTCAGGGTTTCGGAAATGCGTCCGGCCAGACCCTTATATTGTTCGCCCGCCGGACTGTCGGCGATGAAGCCCAGCATCCAGCGATGGACATTATGCAGATCGGCATAACCGCCCGAGGCAAAGGCGCGCAGAAGATTGAGCGTCGCCGCCGAATGGGCATTGCCCTGGATCATGCGTTGCGGATCGGGAATGCGCGCTTCCGGCGTGAATTCGCTGCCGTTGATATTGTCGCCGCGATAGGACGGCAGGGTGACGCCGTTCTGGGTCTCGAAATCGTCGGAGCGCGGCTTGGCATATTGACCGGCGATGCGGCCCACCTTCACCACCGGTACACCGGCAGCAAATGTCAGCACCACCGCCATCTGCAGCAGCACGCGGAACGTGTCGCGGATATTGTCGGGGTGGAATTCGGCGAAACTTTCGGCGCAGTCCCCGCCCTGCAGCAGGAAAGCCTTGCCGTCGGCAACCTGGCCCAGCTGGGCCATCAGGTTGCGCGCCTCGCCCGCGAACACCAGCGGGGGATGGGTCTTGAGCTGCGTCAGGGCACGATCCAGCGCCGCCTGGTCCGGATATTCCGGCACCTGACGGATCGGCTTGGCCTGCCAGCTTTGCGGGGTCCAGGGTTGGGCCACGCGTCCCTCCTTCGAAATCGGCTTTCGGATATAGGGGAAGCGCCCTTCTATTACCAGAAGGGGCGGAAAACGGGGAAAAATCCCCAAAAAAGCTAATTTTTTTCGGCCCTTGCCTGGGCGCGTCTGGCATCGTCAAGCACGTCGCTCAGGCTGCCGGGCCCAGGCGACCAGCGCCGCGCCTGCCCAGCGGCCCGCACCAGGTCGTTGGCACTGAGAGCCCGGCTGACATTGTTGATGTTCTCGGCGAACCTGGCGCGCAGAGCGGGGGTGGAGCGCTGGTTGGCGGCCGCCATGTAGTAAGCCGCCTTCTCAGTGTCCTGCGGCAGCGCCCGTCCCCTGAAATAGCTATTGGAGATATTGAACAGCGCGGCAGGCATGCCCTGCTCTGCTGCCTTCACCGTCCAGACCATGCCTTGATATGGATCGGATGCAACGCCACGACCTGCAAGATAGAAGTACCCCAGATCGACTTCCGCGCCCGGCTGCCCGGCGGCCGCGGCCTTGGAAAGCCAGACAAACGCTTGCGCGTCATCCTGCGCCACGCCTTCACCATTCATGTAGGCCTTGGCCAAGAACTCCTCGGCATCGCGATCGCCGCTATCCGCCGATTTTACCAACCATATCGCACCAGCCTCCTTGTCTTGGATGCCGGTGCATTTTTCCATCAAAAGCGCGCCGTACCGACGCTCACCTTCCACATCGCCCCGCTCTGCCAATGGTTTGAAGTTGGCGCGAGCCAGCGCGTAATTGTGGTTCTTTTCTGCGGCGACGCCGCCGGCGGCACTGGGTGTCGCAGGCGGCGCAACCTCTTCGGGCGGTGATACTTTGCAATCCACGCTGTTGCTGGTGATGGTGACGGTCGTGTCGGCAAGTGCCGAAGACGCCAAGGCTGCGATGCAAACAGCCGCCAGCATGAACGATGTTTTGAACGGCATGCGACAAGGCCCCCGAGCCCGAGTTGCAGGTGGTAGACTATGCGGGGAAACGGAAAATCCAAGTGATGCGGAAATTACTTCGGCGAAATGTTTTCGCCCCTATGGCAGAAAACGATTACGAGAGATTCACAATGATCGCGCCTCGCCAGGACTGGAGTTGAACACCGCGTGAAGCTGTGCGCCATGAATGTTCAGTCGGGCGCTTTGGAATAGCTCTTGGTCCGCATCGTCACCAATTCCTCGGCGGCCGTCGGATGTAATGCGATGGTGTGGTCGAAGTCTTTCTTTGTCGCGCCCATCCGCAGCGCCACGGCGGCAACCTGGATGATTTCGGCGGCATGATCGCCGAAGATGTGCACGCCCAGGACCTTGTCATTCCTGGAATCCACCACCATCTTCATCGAGGTGCGCACCGGCCGGCCGCCCAATGTGTGCAGCAATGGACGGAACGTGGATTTGTAGACATCGATGGAATGGCCGGTGAGCAGCGCTTTTTCTTCCGACATGCCCACCACTGCCAGTTCCGGCGTGGTGAAGACGGCGCTGGCGACATGCTCATGGTCGGGCCGGGTGGGATTGTTCTTGAACGCAGTCTCCACGAAACACATGGCTTCGTGGATCGCCACCGGGGTCAGCTGCAGTCGGTTGGTGACATCGCCCACGGCATAGATGTGCGGCGCGCTGGTGCGGGAATATTCATCCACCACCACCTCGCCCTTCTTGCCCAATTCCACACCGGCCTTTTCGACGTGCAGGGCATCGGTGTTGGGCTGGCGGCCGATGGCGAGCAGGATCTGGTCGCATTCGATCACCCCGCCCTTGTTGGTCTCGGCATGCAGGCTGCCGCCGCGTTTCTCCACCTTGGTAAATTCGCAGCCCAGCATCACGTCCAGGCCCCGGCTGCTCATCGAGTCCACCAGTGCGTCGCGCATGTCATTGTCGAAACCGCGCAACGGCTTGTCGCCGCGATAGACCAGCGAGACATGCGCGCCCAGCCCGTGAAAGATATGCGCGAATTCCAGCGCGATATAACCGCCGCCCGCCACCAGGACGCGCTTGGGCATTTCCTTCAGATGAAACGCTTCATTGGAGGTGATGCAGAGATCGCCGCCAGGAATGATGTGGGTGGTGCCCATCTCGCGGGTCGGTCTGTTGCCGGTGGCGATCAAGATTTTTTCCGCCGTTACTTTCTTCTGGGCATTCAGAAGCAGCAGGGTGTGCTCGTCCTCGAACACGGCGCGGTCGGAAAAGATGGTGACGCCGGCGGCCTTTACATTCTTTGTGTAAAGACCTTCCAGCCGGTCGATCTCCCTGTCTTTGTTGGCGATGAAGGTGGGCCAGTCGAAGGTTGGGGTACCGGGAATGGTCCAGCCATAGCCGGGTGCGTCCAGGAAATTCTCGGAGAACTGGCTGGCATAGACCATCAGCTTTTTGGGGATGCAGCCGCGGATCACGCAGGTGCCGCCCATGCGGTACTCTTCCGCCAGCGCCACGCGCGCACCGGCCAGCGCCGCCATCCGCGCCGCGCGCACGCCGCCCGAGCCGCCGCCGATCACGAACAGGTCGAAATCATACTGGGTCATGCGAGATCGATGACCTCGACTTCACCCGGACCGGCAATGATCAAGGTGGTGGCGATGCCCACAAATAATCCATGTTCGACCACGCCCGGCACGTCGTTGATGAGCTTTCCCAGTTTGGCGGCGCTCTGGATCGCCCCCATCTGGCAGTCGTAAATCAGATTGCCGCTGTCGGTCTTGAACGGCGCGCCGTCCTTCTGACGCAGCGCGATCTTCACATCCTTGTATCCCAGGCTGTCGATCGCGATTTGCAGCCGCGCCGCGATTGCCCTGTGACCGAACTCCACCACTTCGACCGGCAAAGGAAATTTGCCCAGGCGCGGCACCAGCTTGGTCTCGTCGGCGATGACGATCATCTTCTTCGATGAGGCCGCGACGATCTTTTCCCGAAGCAGCATGCCGCCGCCGCCCTTGATCAGATCCAGATTGCGGTCCGCCTCGTCGGCGCCGTCCACCGTCAAATCCAGCGGCGCCAGATCGTCGAGGGTGGACAGGGTCAGCCCCAGCTTGCGGGCCAGGGTTGCAGTGCGCTCGGAGGTGGGCACGCAGAGCAGCTTTTGGCCGCCCCGCACCCGGGGCGCCAGCATCTCCACGAACAATTCGGCGGTCGAGCCGGAGCCAAGCCCCAGCTTCATGCCGTCCGCGACATACTCAAGGGCCTTGGCGGCGGCGGCACGCTTCAACGAGGTGAAATCGGTCATGGGCGAACCATACCGATGGCCCATGACAACGCCAAGCGTATCGCGTCCTATTCAACAGGCTTATTCAACCGTGACGGACTTCGCCAGATTGCGGGGCTGATCTACGTCCGTGCCTTTGGCAACGGCCGCATAATAGGCCAGCAGCTGCACCGGGATCGCGTAGATCAGCGGCGCCAGGAAGGGATCGGCGTCGGGCACCGTGATGCTGGCCCAGACCGGACCCGCCTCGACGACGCCACGTGCATCGGAAATCAGCAGAATCTTACCGCCCCGCGCCATCACTTCCTGCATGTTGGAAATGGTCTTTTCATACAGCGCATCATGGGGCGCGATCACGATGATCGGCACATTCTCGTCGATCAGGGCGATGGGACCGTGTTTCATCTCGCCGGCGGCATAGCCTTCGGCATGGATGTAGGAAATTTCTTTGAGCTTGAGCGCCCCTTCCATCGCCAGCGGAAAGCTCTGGCCGCGGCCCATATAGAGAACGTCGCTGGCCTTGGCGATTGCCTGACCCAGCACAGCCACCTTGTCTTCCTGCTTGAGGAATTCGGCGATGTGGCGTGGTGCTTCCAGCAGCGCGGCGCAGAGACGCTTTTCTTCGGCTTCGCTGAGTTTGCCGCGCGCGACGCCGGCTGCAATCGCAAACGCGGCCAGCGCCGCCAGCTGACAGGTGAACGCCTTGGTCGAAGCGACGCCGATTTCCGGACCGGCATAGGTGGGCAGCACGATATCGGCTTCGCGGGCGATGGAGCTTTCAGCCACATTCACCACCGCGATGGTGGTCTGGCCTTTGGCCTTGGCG
Organism: Pseudomonadota bacterium; assembly: GCA_040389405.1. GTDB lineage: Bacteria > Pseudomonadota > Alphaproteobacteria > Micropepsales > Micropepsaceae > Rhizomicrobium. Next base: position 212,025 of record JAZJZY010000007.1, read on the forward strand.
TCACGCAATGCGGCCAACGTGTCCGCCGTCTCGCCTGATTGCGACACGAACAGGGCCGCGCCGTCTATCGGATAGACCGGATCGCGATAGCGCAATTCCGAAGCGACATCGGATTCCACCGCCAGCCCGCCCAGCTTCTCGAACCAGTATTTGCCGACCAGGCCCGCATAATAGGCCGTGCCGCAGGCCGAGATGGTAAGACGCGAAGCCTTGGCCAGCGCCGCGCGCAAACCGACGCCGCGATGGCGCACATTGGGGCCCGCTGGATCGAGATAATGAGCCAGGGTGTGGCCCACCACTTCCGGCTGCTCATGGATTTCCTTGGCCATGAAATGATCGTGGCCGCCCTTGTCCACCAGTGCAGCGGACGCCGAGGTGATCTTGATCTCGCGATTGGCGGGCCGGCCCGCTTCGTCGAAGATGGCGACGTCTGCCCCCTGGATCACCGCCACATCGCCGTCTTCCAGATAGGCGACGCGGTTTGTGAAGGGCGCCAGCGCGAAAGCATCCGAGCCCAGATAGGCTTCGCGTTCGGCATAACCCACCGCCATCGGCGCGCCCTTGCGGGCGCCGATCAGAAGGCCTTCGTGATCCTTGAAGATCATGGCGATGGAATAGGCGCCGGTGAGGCGCGCCACCGCCGCTTTGGCGGCCGCGTCGGGCGCCATGCCCTTGTCCAGATTGTCGGTGATCAGATGGGCAGCGACTTCGCTGTCCGTCTGGGATTCGAATTTGTGGCCGCGCCCGATCAATTCCTCACGCAACTCGCGGAAATTCTCGATGATGCCGTTGTGAACAATGGCGACACGGGCCGTGGCATGGGGATGGGCGTTGGATTCGGTGGGTGCGCCATGGGTGGCCCAACGCGTGTGGCCGATACCCGTGCGCCCGCCGAGCGGTGCATCGCGCAACACCGCTTCCAGCTTCGACAATTTTCCGGGCGAGCGGCGGCGTTCGATCTGCCCGCCGACCAGAGTGGCAATGCCCGCGGAATCATAGCCGCGATATTCCAGACGCTTCAGCGCTTCCAGGATGACAGGCGCTGCCTCGCCCGTGCCTGCGATGCCGACAATGCCACACATTAGCGTTTCTCTTTCTGCTTCTTGTCGCGGAAGGCTTTCGCCCAACCGGACTTTTCGACTTGTTGACCGCGCGCCACCGCCAGAGCATCCGGCGCGACATCCCTGGTAATGACCGAACCGGCCGCCGTGATCGCGCCCGCGCCCACTTTCACAGGCGCCACCAGTGCGGTGTCCGAACCGATGAAGGCGCCGTCGCCGATTTCGGTCCGCGATTTGTCATAGCCGTTATAGTTGCAGGTGATGGTGCCCGCGCCGATATTGGCTTTCGCGCCGACCGTCGCATCGCCCAGATAAGCAAGATGGTTGGCCTTGGTCCCGGCGCCGATTTTGCTGTTCTTCACTTCCACGAAATTGCCGATATGGGCGCCTTCGCCAATCGCCGCCCCCGGCCGCAGACGCGCGAAAGGGCCGATCACGGCGCCGGCCGCGACATCGGCGCCTTCCAGATGGCTGTGACTTTTGATCTGCGCACCCGAACGGATGCGTACATCCGGCCCGATCACCACAAAAGGTTCGATGGCGACATCGGCTTCCAGCACCGTGTCATGGGACAGGAACACCGTTTCCGGCGCGATCATGCCCACGCCCGCCGCCAACGCCTTCGCCCGCAAGCGGTTCTGAATGCGGCGCTCGGCCTCCGCCAGTTCGGCGCGGCTGTTGACGCCCAGGGCGTCGTCCTCGGACACGGTGGCGACCGCACAGGCCGCACCGTCGCGTTTGGCCAGCGCCGGCACATCGGTGAGATAGAATTCGCCTTGCGCATTCTTGTTGTCGAGATTCTTGGCCCAGGCGAAGAATTTCTTCGCATCCGCCGCCAGCACGCCGGCGTTGCAGAGATCGGTTTTGCGCTCGGCCTCGCTGGCATCCTTGAATTCCACGATGCGGTCCAAGGTGCCGTCGCCGTTCACAATCACACGGCCATAGGCGCCCGGATCGGCGGCGCGGAATGCAACAATCGCCAGCCCCTGCCCCCGCGCCTTGAACGAGGCCTCGAAGGTTGCGGCCGTCATCAGCGGCATGTCGCCATAGGCGATCATCAGTTCGCCGTCGAAATCCTTCAGCGCTTCTCCGGCCGCGGCGGCGGCATGGCCGGTGCCCAGTTGCTTGTCCTGCACGGCGCTCTGGCAGCCTTGCGCCTGGGCATAGTCTCGCACGGCATCGGCGCCAGGAGCGATCACCACCACGATGCGCGACACGCCCGCCGCCTTCAGTCCGGCGATGACATGCCCCAGCATGGGCAGGCCCGCGACTTTGTGAAGGACCTTGGCGGTGGCGGACTTCATCCGCGTGCCCTGTCCTGCTGCTAATATGATTGCGGCTCTGGTCATGGTTCCCGGTAAGTCCCGGCCTGAAAAAGAGGAAGTGACGATTTGCGACACTATATTGCCCGCGATTTACACCTTATTACTGCTCCCAATGCCCCCAATACCTCCCCCCACGCTTATCTTTGATCTGGACGGTACCCTTGTGGATACCGCCCCGGACCTGTTGGCCGCCGCTAATGCCGTCCTGGCGGCCCGGGACCGCCCCGCCATCGACCCCGCCACCCTGCATCACATGATCGGTTTCGGGGCCCGTTCCCTGATCGCCCAGGCCTTCAGCGCCACTGGCGAGGAAGCCAGGGCCGAGGAAATGCCCGCCCTGGAAACGATCTTCCTGGATCATTACCGGGAGCATCTGGCCGATTTCAGCCGGCCTTTCCCCGGGGTGGAAGAAACCCTGATGCGGCTGAAGTATGAAGGCGCCCAAATGGCGGTCCTGACCAACAAGCCGCATGTGCTGGCGAGGCCCTTGCTGGAACAGCTCGATCTGGCGCGGTTTTTCCCGATCATCTACGGGGCCGGCTCGCGGGGATACGTAAAACCCGATCCGCGCATCTTTCATGATGTGGTCGACGAATTGTCCGGCGGCAAAGGCCATGGCGGATACGGCGTGATGATCGGGGATTCCGTGACCGACCTTCAGACCGCCCGGGCTTCGAATGTGCCATGCATCCTGATGTCGTACGGCTATACGCCGGTGCCGGCCGCATCGCTGGGCGCCGACGCCGTGCTGGATCATTTTTCGCAACTGATCGACGCGATCCCGCGACTTCCCTTCTGACCGGCCGCTCGCTCGGGCTCGCGGCGTTCGCCGCTCGAAATGGTCCGCCGGACCATTTCGCCCGCTATGCGGTCGCGGCTCACTGTCACAATTCCGTTTCCGGACTGGTTCATTGAGACACAGTCGGATTATGGTGTTCTGTCCCGGGAGGCAAAGCATGGCCAAGAAATGGAATAAGGTGATCGCGCGCATTCAGGCGCTCGAAGACGCGCTGAAGGGCTTGCTGTCCGGGAAATCTGCGCCGACGCGCAAAAAAGCGAAAAAGAAAACGAAAAAGAAAGCTGCGGCGCCCGCCAAAGCCAAGCCAAAAGCCAGGCGCAAGACCGCCGCCCGAAAACCGGCCCGGAAAACTGTGGCGAAGCCCACCCGTACCGTCAGCCCGACGCGCAAGGCCAAAGCCCGGAAGAAGAATCTTCGCGTCGTCGTCGCGGAAAATGCTCCTCTCATGCCGGCGGCGCCTCTGCTGTCTCTGTGAGGCTCGCATAAACCTCACGGTTGTATCCGCCACCTGCTGACGGTTGCAGGAAATCGGCCTAGAGTGCGCGCGAATCACGGCGCGGCGGGGGCATTCCATGATGCAGGTTGCAAAGCGGAACGAGACTTCGCGCCTGCTGTGGCAATCCCTGATCACCGGCATCGGTTTCTTTCTTCTCGGCTATGGCGGCATCCAGCTGACCGGACATGGGCGCATGATTGCCCTGATCTGGCCCGCGACCGCCTTTGCGGTCTGCATGATCGTGCGTCTGTCGCGATCGCGGCGCCAGGACTTCGCCATGCTGGTCGCGATCGCGATCGCCGAAGTGGGCATCAATCTCGCGATGCAGGCACCGGCTCTGGCGACCCTGGGCTTCGGTGTCGTCAGCCTGGTGGAAGTGATTGGTGCGGTGTTCGCGGTACGGCGCTTCGGATTCGTGCGTTTTGGCGACTTGCGGAGCGGGTTGCGGTTTCTGGCCGCCGCGATCGTGGCACCCGCACTGGTGGGCGCAATTCTGGCGGCGTGCGTGATGATCGCGGTCGGCGATCCGGATTGGGTCGCGGACAGCCGTCACTGGTTCGCCGCCAACTTCCTGGGCTTCTGCATTCTGCTGCCGGTCGGACTGGCGATCTCCTGGCGCAAATTCGCCAAACTGAAATTGTCCGAGCGCCGTCTGGAAGTCCTGCTGGTATTTGCGGGCCTGACCCTGGTCAGTCTTTTCGCCATACGCTGGCAGTCCCACCCCATGCCTTTCATCATACTGCCGATTGCGCTGGCGGCCACGGTGCGCTTCCGCATGCTGGGTGCGGGCCTGGCGATGACCTTGGTGCTGGTGATCATGCTGACATCGAATCTGGGCCTGGGTACCTCGCACGAATATGTCGAGCGTATCGAGATGCTGCAGATATTCCTGGCCGTCACCAGTTTGATCAGCACGCGCGCCGCGATGCTGCTCAACGAACGCGATGTGCATCTGGCCTTGATCGAAGGGCGGCGTCGCGGGGCGGTGCGCGCTTCGCGCTTCAAGAGCCAGCTTCTCTCCCATGTCGGCAAGGAAGCGCGGGGACCCTTGTCGGCGATCATCGGGATTTCCACCGTGCTGGAATCCGGCAGATTGTCACCAGACCGCGCCCAGGAATTCGCCCATGTGGTGGCGCATAACGGCGAATTGCTGCAGCGGCTTTATGCCGACCTGCTCGATCTTTCCCATGGCGATGCCCGGACGCTCGCCATTCGGCGCGAAAAGGTGCCCGTCGGACAGACGCTCAAGAACTGCATTGGATCGATCAGGTTGGATGCGGCGCTGGGTGGCAAGCCGGTGCTGCTCAGCGAGATTGAGGATGACCTCAGCGTCCAGGCCGATCCCGAACGGCTGGCGCAGATCATCAATCACCTGATCGCCAATTCCTACAAATATGGCGACAATGACTCGCCCATCCGCGTGCGGGCCTCGCGTATCGGCGATGGTTTCGGGCGGATCGAGATCATGAATACCGGACCAGGCATTCCCCTGCGCGAGCGCGAAGCGATGTTCAGCCCCTTCGGGCCCGACAGCGGCGGGCGGACCGTTCCGGGCGCAGGATTGGGCCTCTCGATGGCCCGGCTGCTGGCGGAAAAACAGGGCGGCCGGATCGATTTCGAAAGCATTCCAGGTCGCCAGACCCGTTTCTGGCTGGACCTGCCTTTGGCCGCTTGAAGCGGCCAAAGATTTTAGATGGCCTATCGCTGAACTGCGTATCGCAGCAACGTCACGCCGCGGTCCATGTCGCGGCTCTCGACTGCTTCGAGCGTGAGATGGGGCGCCTTTTCGAAGAAACGCTGCCCTGAACCCAGCACGACCGGAAAAACCAGAAAGCGCAGTTCATCCACCAGGCCTTGTTGCAACAAGGCGCCGGCGAGCCGGCCACTGCCGTACATCACAATGTCGCCGCCGGGCTGCCCCTTTAGCGCCCGCACGCTGTCCGCCAACGGAGCGGAAAGGACATGCGAATTGTTCCAGGCCGGATTTTTCAATGTGGTCGATGCGACGTGTTTGGGAAGGCCGTTCATCCGGTCGGCAAATCCCTGCTCGTCTTTCATTTTGGGCCACGCTTCGGCGAACCCGTCATAGGTCTTGCGGCCCAGCAGCAGCGCACCAGCGCTGAACAGTTCGTCGCGCTTGAAGGCCCCGACCGTTTCGTTCCTGAACGGCATGGTCCAGCCCGCATGTTTGAAATCGTGGGAAGGACCCGGCGCTTCCATCACGCCATCGAGCGACAGAAATTCACTGACAATGATCTTGCGCATCTGACTTATCCTTTTCTCAGGGCCGCGGGCTCGCGACCGGATCGGCACCCCAAGGACGCGGCAACCCTCCGTCTTCCGACATATCGCTCCAGAATCTTCAGAATCTTCGCCCAAGGACCTGTCAGGCCGCCAAACCCTTGTTTGCGGCATGGGTGCCGGGGGCGGCCCGCCTTAAACCCTGTTTCCCAGACGGTCTTGACAGGGGCCGGAGCGGTCCTTAAGGCGATGCTCCCCTTGGATAAAGGGCGCGTAGCTCAGCGGGAGAGCACTCCCTTCACACGGGAGGGGTCACAGGTTCAATCCCTGTCGCGCCCACCATATTTTCTGCAGAAAAGCTCGATTTCCCCGTTCGCATCCGTTCTCCAAATCGGAGTTAATCGGAAGCAATCGGAGCCTTTGCACGCCTAGATCTGTGCAAAATCCGTGCACTCACTTTTCTCGGGCTACCCACACACAACGGTAAGGCGCGGACAGAATGCAGCGCGTGACCGCCTCCTCGATCGTTTCTGGTTAGGAGCTAATGGCTGGGGGTGCGTCCGCGCGCTTGGCCTTGATCACCAGATAGGCAATTCCGAGAAGGGCGAACCAGACCGGCGTGACCTTCAGCGCGACCGCCGTGTCGGGCTTCTGCGCCAGCGCCCACAGGATGAAGGCAAAAAAAGCAAAGACCATCACGACTGCGGCGTGGCCGCCAGGCATCTTGAAGGTGGACTTTTCATGCAAGTCGGGGCGCTTGCGGCGGTACTGGACATAAGATGCCAGGATGATGGACCAGATGAACATGAAGAGCAGTGCCGAGATGGTCGTAACGATGGTGAAGGCCTCGATGATGCTCTGGCCCGCATAAAGCAGCACGACGCTTGAAAGCAGGAACACGCAAGAGAAGAACAGCGCGTTGACGGGAACCCTGCGGTTGTTCAGCTTGCCGAGCGCGCTGGGTGCAAGTCGTGACGTCGCCAACCCGAAAATCATGCGCGAGGTGGAGTAGATGCCGGAATTGGCGCTCGAGGTGGCCGAGGTCAGCACAACGAAGTTCACCACATGCGCCGCAATACCGAGGCCCGCGAGTGTGAACATGGAAACGAACGGGCTCTTGCCCGGATCGACCTGGTTCCACGGAATCACGGTGATGATGACGAAGAGCGCGCCGACATAGAAGAGCACGACGCGGATCGGGATCGAGTTGATGGCCTTGGGGAGGTTGCGCAACGGGTTCTCAGTCTCCGCCGCGGCGGTGCCGACCAGCTCGATGCCGACAAAGGCGAAGACCGCAATCTGGAAGCCGGCCACGAAGCCCAAGAAGCCGTTGGGAAAAAAGCCGCCGTTCGCCCACAGATGGGAAACCGACGCCTTTGTTCCGTTCGGCAAGACGTATCCGGACGAAAGCATGACCACGCCGGCAATGATCAGGGCCACGATGGCGATGATCTTGATCAGAGCGAACCAGAATTCGATCTCACCGAAGTTTCGGACGGTAGGCAGGTTGAGGAGCAGCAGCACTCCTATCAGGCCGAACGCCGGTATCCAGGGCGCGAGCCCTGGCCACCAAAAGGCTATGTAGCCGGATACTGCCACCACATCGGCGATGCCGGTCACGATCCAGCACAGCCAATAGGTCCAGCCGGTGAAGAACTGCGCCCAGGGGCCGAGATAGTCGCCCGCGAAATCGGCGAAGGAGCGGTATTCGAGATTCGACAGAAGAAGCTCGCCCAGCGCGCGCATGACGAAGAACAGCATGAAGCCGATGACCGTGTAGACCAGCAGGATGGACGGGCCGGCAAGCGAGATCGTCTTGCCCGATCCCATGAATAGGCCGGTGCCGATCGCGCCGCCGATGGCGATGAGCTGCAGATGTCGGTTGGTCAGGTTGCGCGCAAGATGGGGTTCCTCCCCCGGCTTGTTCTCAACCGCGGGATTCGATGCGATTTTCATCAAGTGGTTCCCCATTTTTTTGGCCAGCCCTAATGAATGATGTCTCGGGCAGCCAACCCCAGGCGCTAAAAGACCCTAACCTTGGGAACGTATCGCTCAACGGCGTTTTTGGCTAATTCGCTCATGTTTTCAGCGCAATGCGGTGAGAACACTTGCCGAACGGTACCGCAACAAGAAGCCCAGAACTCCCCAGCTGTCAGGTACCCTCACACGGGAGGGGTCACAGGTTCAATCCTTGTCGCGCCCATCATCACCAGAAAAAACAAAGACTTAAACCGGACCTCTCGTGCAATCGGCGCCGGCAAAAAAATATATACGCCGATCCGCGCCATCTATTTACCGGGGGAACCGCTATCATGGCGCCTCGCCTTTCATGGCGGCGAGAGCCGCAGAGCGGAAGGCATCGAACATGAGGACACGCACGATGAGAAATTGCCTCGGAACAGCCGCCGTCAATTTGTCGTGGTGGTTGCTGTGAGTACACCCTGGAGTCCGCCGAGCAATCTGCGCCCGTTGAATCTGCCCAAGCTGCCTTCCGGGATTTTCGGCATCGGTGCCCTGATTATTGTAGCTTTGTTTGTCCTGTTCTCGACCTATTTTACCATCGACCAGGGCGAGCGCGGCGTCGTCCTGCACAATGGTGCGGTCGTCGGCGAAGCCGAACCTGGCCTGCATTTCAAGATGCCGATCATCACCAGCATCGAAAAGATTTCCGTGCAGATTCAGAAAGAGGCTTTCGAGAAGACATCCGCCGGCGATACCCGGCTCCAGGCCTATTCGCGGGATCAGCAACCCGCCACAATCGCGATGGCGGTGAATTATCACGTTACCGATGCCTCGGCCGTCTATTCGCAATACGGCTCGCTGACGAACATGAAGTCGCGCGTTATCAATTCGCGCGCCTATGAACAGTTGAAAAACGTCTTCGGCCAGTTCGATGCCGCCGATGCCATCCAGAAGCGGGCATTGTTGAATGCAGAAGTGTTCGCCGCGATCCGAAAATCCGTGAGCGGGCCGGTGACCATCGACAGCGTTCAGATCGAAGACATCACTTTTTCCTCGCAATATGAGGGCGCCGTGGAGGCCCGCATGCAGGCCATCGTCAAGCAACAGCAGGCCGAAGCGGACAAGCAGAAGCGCATCATCGATGCCGACGCCTCGGCCTATGAAGTCAAGGCGGCGGCGGATGCCAAAGCGCACCAGATCGAAATCCAGGGCCAGGCCGAAGCCAGGGCGATCAAGGCGCGGGGCGATGCACTGCGCGATAATCCCGGCTTGCCGACCCTGGTCGCCGCCGAGAAATGGAATGGCGTACTGCCGACCACCATGGTACCGGGCAATGCGCTGCCCTTCCTCAATCTCAAATAGAACGGAATAACCCCGGCACCGGGAAGGTGCCGGGTCATAGTCCACTGAGGCTCGAAATCCTCCAGACTCCAGAAAGCTGGCGCGCCGGCATCAAACCTTGTTTTTCGATCCCGGCTTCTTCGCCAATCGCGCCGCAAAGAAATCTGCCAGGGCTTCCACGCGCTTGGGCCTGGGCCCGCCGGGCGGCGTCAGCCAATGCACCGAACTTGCGGGCAGCGACCAATCCGGCAGCACGATCTCCAACTGCTTTTTGCTCAACGCGTCGCGGACGATGAATTGCGGCAAGACGCCGATGCCCATGCCCGCGATCAGGCTGGGCAGCATCGCTTCGCCATTATTGACCCGCAAAGGTCCCGACGGACGCACCGTGGCCGTTTCGCCGTCTTTGCGGCGAAAGCGCCAAGTGTCCTGGGTGAGCTGATAGGAATAGCTCAGCCCGGCATGCTCGGCGAGTTGCAAGGGATGTCGAGGGCGTCCGCGTTCTTTCAGATAAGCTGGCGCCGCGACCAGATGGAGGGGCATGTCGCACAACCGCCGCGCCATCAGCGAGGAATCCGGCAAGGACGCGATACGGATGGCCGCATCGAAGCCGTCACCGATCAAATCCACCTGCGCGTCGCTGAGGTGCAGATCGATGGAGATGCCGGGAAAGGTTCGGAAGAAGTCCGGCAGCAGAGGCGCGATATACAGAACGCCGAACGACATGGGCGCTGCCAACCGCACCAGGCCGCGTGGCGCCGCCGACTGGGACATCGCTTCACTCTCTGCCACCTCGCCTTGCGCCAGCATGGCGGCGGCGCGGACCGCCAAATTCTGACCCGCGTCCGTCAGCGCCAGACGCCGCGAGGTCCGGTTGAACAGCCGCGCCCCCAGCCGCGCCTCGATCCGGCTCACCGCCTTGGACACGGTCGCCTTGGACAGCTTCAATTCGTCGGCGGCCCGGGAAAAGGACCGCAGTTCGGCCACCCGGGCGAAAATCGCCAAGCCTTCAAGATCGGGCAGGTTGGACATCGATCAATTCCAGAAACAATGCGTTTCGATTGTTTCTATTTATAAGCCATGCACTCGGGAATATCTATGGCTCTCGAAATCGCGGCGGAAAGACCGCCAAAGGAGAGACCCATGATCGACGTTCGCCCCTTCAACAGCCTTGGCCATGCCAACCATGGCTGGCTCAATGCCCGCCACCATTTCTCGTTCGCCAATTATTTCGATCCCAAGCGGGTCGAATGGGGCGCGCTGCGCGTCTGGAACGATGACGAGATCGCGCCCAACACGGGCTTCCCCCCGCATCCTCATGCCGACATGGAGATCATCACCTATGTGCGCGAAGGCGCGATCACCCATCAGGACAGCATGGGCAACAAGGGCCGCACCGAGGCCGGCGACGTCCAGGTGATGAGCGCGGGCAGCGGCATCCGCCATTCGGAATATAATCTGGAATCCGAACCCACCCGGATCTTCCAGATCTGGATTCACCCCACCAAGGCGGGCGGCCAGCCGGCCTGGGGCGCCAAGCCGTTTCCCAAAGCCGACCGTTCGGGACGCTTCGTCACCCTGGCCAGTGGTTTTGCCAACGACAATGACGGCCTGCCGATCCGCGCCGACGCCCGCGTGCTGGGCGCCACCTTGAAGGCGGGCGAAAGCGTCGAATACGCCATCGGGGCCAAGCGCCATGGTTATCTGGTGCCCGCTTTGGGCGCGGTCGAAGTCAATGGCGTGCGCGTCAACACCCGCGACGGGGCAGCCATCGCCGATGTCGAAAACGTAAAGATCACCGCGCTGGAGGATTCCGAGATCGTGCTGGTGGATTCGGTTTAAGAAGGATCGGGTCTTGAGCGAGATTATCAAACCGATGCCGGCAGCGTTCATCGGGCATGGCAGCCCGATGAACGCACTGGAGCGCAATCGCTACACGGAATCGTGGCGCGCCTTTGGCGCTGCGATTCCGAAACCCCGCGCGATCCTGGTGATATCGGCGCACTGGTTCATCAACGCCACCGCGGTGACCGCGATGGCATGGCCGCGCACCATTCACGACTTTCGCGGCTTTCCGCAGGAATTGTTCGCGATGCAATATCCCGCGCCGGGCGCTCCGGACGTGGCGGCGGAAATCGCGGAAGCGGTGAAACCCGATATAGTCGATCTGGATGGCACAGGCTGGGGCCTGGACCACGGCACCTGGTCGGTGCTTTGCCATGTTTTTCCAAAAGCCGATATTCCGGTGGTACAGCTGTCTATCCATGCGCTGCAGCCATTTGCGTATCATCTGGAGCTGGGTGCGCGGCTGGCCCGCTTGCGCGAGCGCGGCATACTGATCGTGGGCAGCGGTAATGTGGTGCACAATCTGCGCCTGATCGATTGGCGCCAACCCGATACCGCCTTCGACTGGAACCAGCGCTTCGATACAGAGGTGAAGCTGTGATGACCTCTGCGCCTGCCGAGATTCTTAAACTCCAGGAACACCCGGATTTCCTGCGTTCGGTGCCGACGCCTGAGCATTTCCTGCCCCTGGTCTATCTGGCCGGATTGGCAGCCGAAGCGGGGTTGCCCGCACAGATTCTCACCGACGGCTATGCGATGGGATCATTGTCCATGACGGCCTATGGGCTGGACATGCCGTCTCAGTGACCGCCTTCCTTGTTCTCGGCCCGATTGGCGACCCAGTCCATGGCGGCGAACAGCAGGCCCGAGCCCACAAAGGTCAGGTGCAGCAGCACCAGCCAGCGAATGCGCGCTTCGTCGAGCGGCGCCTCCGGTTCGGTCAACGTCATAAAGGCGCGCAGCAGCGAGATTGCCGAGATCGCGACGATGGAGCCGATCAGCTTCATCTTCAGGCCGGAGAAATCCAGGGTGCCCATCCAGTTGGGCCGGTCCTCGTGATTATCGGTCTGGATCTTGGAGACGAAATTCTCGTAACCGGAAAAGATCACGATCACGACCAGATTTCCCGCCAGGGACAGATCGATCAGCGACAGCACGGTAAGGATCACATGCTCGGGGTCGGAATTCAGCAGATTGGGTAAGGCATGGACGAGTTCCTGAACGAACGCGGCCAGCAGCATCACCAGCGCCACCACCATCCCCAGATAGAAAGGCGCCATCAACCAGCGCGAGCGAAACAGGAGCATTTCCAGGCCCCGCTCCAGCGCATTGCGATCGTGCATGTCAGTCTCCCGTTACCGGCACCCCATCCATAGAGCACTGGGCGAAACGGGCAAAGCCCCGGAATGCGAAAGGCCTCGCTGGGCATAACCAGCGAGGCCCTCTCGCCCGACCATCATTGGGGAGCCGGGGGAGGATGGCCGGGCACGTTTAAAATGCCCGATCAATTATCGATAGAATGGCCTCTGCCCTGGACGCGGTCCCAGTTCCCGCTATCACCACGGTCGCGACGGAAATGACGCCCGTCATCGCGATGCCAATTGTTGCTGCTGTCGGAATAGCGGAAAGCGCCATCCCTGCCCCAATAACCGTCGTTGAAGGCGCCGTAGGAGCCGTCGTAATAGCCGTTATAATTGTCGCCGCTTATGGATACGCCGACCCGATCGCGACCGCGAAAGCCGTGATCCCGGGTCATGCAACCGCCCAGTATCAGCGTCGCGGCAATGAAAACAGGCGCCAGCCTGACGAGCTTTGTCATGTCAGATCTCCCTTGATGGAAAAAATTGCCGCCCGGCCCGCGCTATCGCGCGAGGCCGGGCGGAATTGGCCGCGAGAACTGGCCTAGTTGCGATAGAAGTCGCGGTGATCGCGATCATTCCAGCGCGAGTGGCTGCGATACCATGACCGATCGTGATGGTAGCTGCGCCAATCCGACGGATAACTGTAATTCTGGCGGCGGTGATGGCGGTCATAGTAATGGCCATTACCGACGGTGAAGCCGAGACCGGAATCGCCGACATGAACACGCACTTCATCCCGGGCGCTGGCCGGCGAGGCCGCGCCAAGCATGCCGCCCGCAAATGCGAGCGCGATAATCGAAACGCCGAATAGGTTTTTCATGATGGAATCCTGCTCAATCAAAGGCGTGGGGATCGCAAACCGATCCTGTCTTTTCTTGAGTGCGCGCCTTGGATGGAAGCTGCGGGACGCAGCTAACCTTTGGCGCTCGGGATGGAAACGCATGAATGTGCAATTGGACCCTTTTATTCGGCGAGTGGCCTGCCAGGCCGCCGCAAACCGGTTAATATGTCCTTGCAGGATCAGGAAAGTGACATGAACATGCCTCCCGCGATGTCGCGCCGTGCGTGGCTGGCCGCAACCGCCGGTGCCGGGTTGAGTCTCGCATTGGCCCAAAAGGCCGGCGCGCAGACCCCCGACCGCAGCACACCGACGGAGCGGGACCGGGAATGGGTAGCGGCGACCCAGAAATATGCGTCCGAACGCGCCCGACTTCTGGCGACCGTAAACAGCGGAAAAACTGACGGTCCGTTCCGCCCCGACTGGGCGTCGCTACAGGGCCACAAGACCCCCGCCTGGTATGGCGATGCCAAGTTCGGCATCTTCATTCATTGGGGGCTTTATTCTCTGCCCGCCTTCGGCAGCGAATGGTATTCGCGCAATATGTATATCGAGGGCAGCCCCGAATACACCCATCATATCCAGACCTATGGCCCGCACACGCGCTTCGGCTACAAGGATTTCATTCCAAAATTCACGGCCGAACATTTCGACCCGATGGCGTGGATGGCGCTGTTTCGCGATGCGGGTGCGCGCTATGTCGTGCCGGTGGCCGAACATCATGACGGCTTTTCGATGTACGAGACCCAGCTATCCGACTACAGCACGGTGAAGATGGGCCCAAAGCGCGACATCGTCGGCGCAGTGAAGGCGGCGGCGCTGAAACACGATCTGCGTTTCTGTCTGTCCTCGCATCGGGCGGAGCATGACTGGTTCTTCGATGGCGGGCGCAAATTCCCGTCCGATGTCTCCGATCCCGCCCATGCCGGGCTTTATGGACCCGCGCAATCGCGCATCGTGGGGCCGAACAGCGACGACCTTTTCAGCGATTATACATATGTCTCGCAATTCTGGCTGGACGACTGGCTGGCCCGTCAGGCCGAACTGGTGGCGCGCTATGAACCCGAGCTGGTCTATTTCGACTGGTGGATCGGCCAGCCGTCATTCCGCAACACGCTGCCGACCTTCCTGGCCTATTATTACAACAAGGCGGCGCGCACCAACGGCTCGGCCATCGTCAATTACAAGCTGGGCGAATTCGCCGACGGTGCGGGCGTGCTGGACATCGAGCGCGGCCAAGCGCCGGGCATCCGCCCAGATGTCTGGCAAACCTGCACCTCGATCAGCGACAAGTCCTGGGGCTATATCGAGAACGACACCTACAAGAGCGTCGACCAGATCGTGCATCTGCTGGCCGATGTCGTCTCCAAGAATGGCAATCTTCTCTTGAATGTCGGCCCGCACGGCGATGGACGGATTCCCGACGCCGCGCGCGACACCCTGCTGGCGGTTGGCGCCTGGCTGAAGGTCAATGGCGAAGCCATCTATGGCACAAGGCCCTGGACCGCGTTCGGCGAAGGCCCCACCGAAACCGCGAACGGCACCTTCGCGGAAAGCAAATCCAAGCCTTATACGGCACGGGACTTCCGCTTCACCACCCGAGGCGGCACGCTCTTCGCCATCCAACTGGCCGAGCCGGAGAATGGCCGGGCGCTGATCACCAGCATCCGGCCGGACCGGGTGGTCAAGCGGGTGCACCTTTTGGGCGCCGATGCGCCGGTGACGTTCGAGCAAACCGGAGCGGGATTGGCCCTGACCCTGCCCGCCAACCGACCGCGGCAGCCGGCAAGCGTCTATTGCATCGAGAGCGCCTGAGCGGTCCAGCCTTCCGGAGTGCGGAGGAAATCGAATCCAAACCGCTCGGCAAAACCACGGCGGCCCAAGGGCGTGATGTTCAAGGCGCGGGTACTGTCGAGCCGGCGAATCCAACCCTGTTCCAGATAGTGTTCGCACAGCCGGGCGCCGACAGCGCCCGCGATGTGAGGCCGCCGCTCGCTCCAGTCCAGGCACGGGCGGCAGAACACGCGATTCATCTTTTCGCGGTGGTTCAAGGCAATTCCAAGTCCGGAGAAAAACGCGAATCCGGATTCCGTGACCTCGCCGCCATCCTGTACGAAGGCGACATGCCCCAGCCCGAGAAGCGTATCGGCCAATGCCACGCCAAGGCGGCCCGCCAGATGGTCGTAACAAGTACGGGCCATCCGCATGTCGTCATCGAGACGGGATGAGCGCGGTGGCCGCAGCGCAACGTGATTTCCGGCCACCACCATGATGCTTTCCAGCATCTGTCCGATCAGGGGCGACGCGATGCGGTAATAGCGGTGCCGGCCCTGCTTTTCGACCGTCAGAAGATTGGCCGTTGTAAGTTTTGCCAGATGCCCGCTGGTGGTCTGCGGGGACACCCGGGCGACATAGGCCAATTCCGTGGCCGTGAGCGCACGCCCATCCATCAGGGCAGCCAGGATATTCGTCCGCGCCGGATCACCGACCAGGGCGGCGATTTCCGCAATATTCGGGTTGAGAGACATTGCGGGACTATAGCGGCATCCCGCCAAGCGATACTTCGGCCCCGGCCGAAGCGACCGGCGGCATCCCCGGCCTATGGTCAGGCTCCCTTCAGCCGCAAAAAAGGAAACCACCACCATGCCCGATCACAGTCCCATGGCCGGCTCATCGCTGACCCGCAGAACCGCGTTTGCCGCGCTTGCCGGGAGCTTGGCCGCGACCGAATTCCTCGCTACGCCGGCCATTGCCCAGTCCGCAATCGCAGGGACCGGCGGTTATCTGATCGTCGCACAATGGGAAGCCAAAGAGGGCCAGGCGGATGCAGTGGCGGATATCCTGCGCCGCTATCTGCCGCAGGCGCAGAGTGACCCTGGCGTGAAACTCTTCCTCATCGCCCGGGCCAAGGACGATCCGGCACAATTCCTCTTCTACGAATTGTTCGTGGATGAAGCGGCCTCCAAAGCGCATCAGGCCAGCAGCTATTTTCAGGCCCTTATCGCAGGCCAGGCGCTTGCGCTTCTGTCCAAGCGCGAACGGACCCAATTCACGCTGCTCTAACCGGCAGAGACTGCGGCCCGCAACAGGGCCGCAGTCTCCGTTCCGCGATCACGCCGACGCAATCGCCCGGACTGCTTCCAGGGCCTTGTCCACTTCGGCCTCGGAATTCATCAGACCCGGCGTCAGCCGGGCATAGGATGCCTTGTACGGCGTCACGCTGCCGACGATCTTGCGCTCGAACAGCCGATCCACCACGGTTTGCGCGGGCAACGAGCCCACCGTGAAACATGTGATCCCGGCGGACAATTGCTCGCTGACCGGCGTGATGAGCCGCACATTGTTGATCTTGCGCAGGCCTTCCTTGAGCTGGCGGTTCAGGACATGGATGCGGTCCTGCACCCGCCGCTTGCCGATTTTTTCGTGCAGCAGGAAAGCCTCCGATAAGGCCCATTGATGTTCGAAAGAATGATAGCCGCCGCGGGTCATCATGCGTCCCCCACCCACCGGAACCTCCGGTGTCCATCCGATCCAGGCGTGAAGGGAATCTGGGTCCCAGGTGTGAATGGTGGGGCGGGTGATCTTCCAGCTTTCCGCCTTGCCCCACATGACGCCGGTACCGCGGGGGCCGAACAGCCATTTGTGGGTACCGGCAATCCAGAAATCGCAATTGAGATCGGGGATGGTGAAGTCCTCGATCCCCAGCGCGTGAACGCCATCGACGCAGTAATAGATGCGGTCATTCTCGTTTCGTTTGCGGTTCGCTTCCTGAATGACATCTCCTATCTTGCGGACGGGAATCTTCACCCCGGTCGAGGAATGCACCCAGGTCACCGCCACGACCCGGGTTTTGGCAGTAATGGCCCGGCGAATGGAGGCGATAATCCTCTCTTCGCTTGCCGCCGCGGGATCATCAAACATTGCCACACGACGCACGATGCAACCGGTTCGCGCCGCGCATTCGGCAAGCGCCATTTCGGTGGAGAAATGATCATGCGTGGTGGTGAGGACTTCCTCGCCCGGCTTCAGTTTCATGCCGGTATAAAGAAAAGACGTTCCCATCGAAGTGCTGTCGGTCAGCGCGATATCGTCGGGCCTCACATCCAGATAATGCGATGCGGCCTTAGAGACTTCACGCTCCAGGCGCCAGCGTTGCTCGTCAAGATAGCGGACCGGATCGCGTTGCAATTCCGCGCGATGCATGTCGATGGCCCGCGCGACCGGTGCGGGGTGCGATGTGAGCACCATGCCGGCCATGTGAATCCGGTCAGGCCGAAGCGCGAACAGCTTGCGAAAATCCTGCCAAGGCATATTCGGTCCTGGCGCGAGATTCTCCGCCGCGCTTTCAGCACCGGCGGCAGCTCCGGACAACAGCGCGCCGCCCGTCACGGCCAGAGCGCCCAGGAATCCCCGGCGCCCCATTCTTGCGTCCTTCATTATCGTCTCCTCGAAAGCAGGCGACCCGATCGAGCGGGTTCATCTCAGGCCGCGCGCAATGGCGACATCGCGCGACGTTAGCCGCGCGGTTCAGAATCGTCCCGGCCGATCGCTACGGAACTGGCCGAAGCATCCGGCACTTCAGGAGGCTAGTGTCATGGCGCCGGTCACGCGCCCGGCCCAACCCACCCATCTCCAGTCCATTCCAAAGCTGGGCCTCCCGGAGATGGGTGGGACGCTTTTGATGTGTTAGCGTCGCCCCCACAGCGATTCCGGGGGATGTCATGGCGTTGAAAGTCGTAGGGTCGGGCCTGGGCCGTACCGGCACCAAATCGATGCAAACGGCCCTGAACATGCTGGGCGTCGGTCCCTGCCATCACATGGTCGAGGTCTTCGCCCATCCGGAAAGCCGCTTCCTCTGGATTGATGCCGCCGCTGGCAAGCCGGACTGGGATGCGATCTTTGCCGGCTATCAGTCGGTGGTGGATTATCCCGGCGCCTATCACTGGCGCGCGCTCGCAGCCTATTATCCGGACGCGAAAATACTGCACACGGTGCGTGATCCCGACCAATGGTTTGAATCGACCCAGGCCACCATCTTTGCCCCCGACGGACCGACCTCCAAGCCGGGGCCTTTTTCGCCTTTCTTCGCGACTTTTATCGGCGCCTTCGGCGAGCATCTGCATGACCGCGCCTTCATGACGGATTACTTCCGCCGCCATACCGAAGAGGTGAAGCGCACCATTCCGGCCGAGCGGTTGCTGGTTTATACGGTGGGCGATGGCTGGGAGCCGCTGTGCAAGTTCCTGAGCCTGCCCGTGCCCGCCGAACCCTATCCGTCGGAAAATTCCCGCGCCGATTTCATCGCCAATCTTAAAAAGGCGCCCGGTAGCCACTGACCCGTGATCAGCCAATCTTGCGGGAGAAATAGCGGACGGTCTTGCCCGCGCGCGGCAGGACCGCCAGCCCGACCTGTTCGAACCCCAGCGACACATGAAAAGCGTCCGAGGCGGGATTGGGCGGATCCAGGTTGATTTCGCAGACCACTTGCGAGTGCTGCAGAGACGCGGCGCGGCCGAACAGCGCCTTGTAAAGTTCGCGCGCCAATCCCCGTCCCCGCATCGCGGGCGCCACCACCACCCGGTCGATATAGATGAACCGTTCATAGCGGTCGCGGAACCATTCGAAGTTGGGATTCTCATAGGCCGCATCCTGGTCGAAAGCGAGCAACAGAGCGTCCGCCTCCCCGATATGACATGCCATCGCCGCCTGGCGCACCAGATGGGCGGCTTTTTCCGGACTGAGATAGGACAGTTCCTGCGCGAAGGCATTGTTCAGCGCCAGAAGCGAAGGCGGTAATCCGTCTTCAGGCGGCAGATCTGTCAGACGAAATCGGGCCGGCATGGGTCTTACATCCTTGCCCCCGCAGTGGAAGCATAAGCTCCCGCATGGCGCAACACACGTGCTGTCGCGTGATTACGCCCGGCGAGGACGTGATCCGGTTTCCTGCCGCGGCATCGTCTGCTTGACCGGGATGACCGGCGGCTTCAGGCCCATCGCGCGCTCTTCCGCCATCCGCAACGGATGCTCGGTCCGGGGCATCTTGGGAATGTCGAAACGCGCCGGGGCGCCGAAGCCAAAGGCGTCGGCCAGGTCGCCGCAGGTTTCGCGCCGCCATTTGCTGAGATTGGGAATTTCCACGCCGAACCGCGTCTCCAGCAGCCTGAGCACCGAGGTATGATCGAACACCCGGCTCGAGACATAGCCGCCATGGCTGAAGGGCGAGATCACCATGCAGGGCACCCGGAAGCCCAGGCCGATGGGAAGGCCATTCACATATTCGTCCGGCGCATCCGGCGGCGGCACCGGTGGGGCGACATGATCGAACAGTCCGTCATTCTCGTCGTAATTCAGGATCAGTGCGGTCTTCGCCCACAATTTTGGATTCGCCCACAAGGCCTGCAGAATCTGATTGGTGTGATCCTCGCCGGCGGCGGGCAGGTAATCGCCATGCTCGGACAGATGCGACGGCGGCACGATCCAGGTCACTTGCGGGATCTTGCCATGGCGAATGTCCCACAACAATTCATAGAAGGGCCGATCGCGCAGTGCGTTCTCGTAAAGCGGGGACGTGCGCGGCGCCTTCTGGAACTGGCTGAAATACTTCAGCATGTTGCAGCCGTAATCGTCTTCTTCATGATAGACGCGCCAGGAAATGCCCGCGCGTTCCAGCCGCTCGGGATAGGTCTCCCAGGAATAGACCGTGCCGTTATTGTCCAGCGCCGGCCCGCCTTTCAGTGCATTGGGGTCGATCGTCCCCGTCATCAGATAATAGCGATTGGGATGGGTGGGGCCGAACACCGAGCAGTGATAGGCGTCGCAGATGGTGAAATTGTCGGCCAGCGCGAAATAGTAAGGCAGGTCTTCGCGGGCCAGATGTCCCATCGTCATGGGTCCGATCTCGCCATCGGACTCGCGGTGCGAGGGAACCCAATTGTCCATCGCGCCTCCATTCCAGGACGCATGCAACGGACCCCAGCCGTGATCGAGCGCGTGATAGCGCTGCGCATTGGTCTTGAGCGTGTTGAGACGGAAAGGAAGCACATGGCCGTTCGGCGACAAAGGATCTGGCTGGCGGAAAACCGAACTGCCATCGGGACGCGTGGCACCGGGATCATCAAAACCGCGCACCCCGCGCAAGGTGCCGAAATAATGGTCGAAGGAGCGGTTCTCCTTCATGAGGATAATGAAGTGATCGATGTCGGCCAGTTTTCCGGGCGCTTTGCCCTGGACCGCGGCCTCGGCCGCTGGAGCCCCGATCGCGGATATCGCAGATGCGACCGCCGCCGATTGCAGAAAATCACGACGCCCGATGTCCGTCATTGGCTTCCCCCGCAAGAACCGGCAGCAGACTAGGAGGCGGATTTGATTCTGTACAATGACGTTTTGATGGCTTCGCCGCGCCGCGGCGCCCAGATCAAGTATTTGTTTTATAAAGATAATCTCGGGAACTTGGCAGGCAGGAACGATTTGGCGGTCTGCACCGTTTTTCTGTTGGGGCTGCGCAATCACAAATCCGCACCCAAAAGGCGCGGTGGAATGGAGAGCTCCATGCGTGCGTCTATCTTCAAATCCTCCCTTTTGGGCCTTGGTGCCGCTTTGTGTGTGGGAGTAGCCCTGCCCGCGGCCGCCGACGTGCACCAGCTGGGGGCGGTCAATGTCTCGGCCGATCACTATACCCAGGTGAGTTGGACGCGTTTCGACGGGCCGGTAGAGCGGTTGAGTTTCGTGCCCGACAATGACGCGGTGGATTGCGATCACATCACCATCAATTATCGCGACGGCACCTCGCACGATGTTTTTTCCGGTGTGTTGCTGAAGGATCAGCGCCAGACCATCACCTTTCCGGACAGCGACAGCCGGTTGCGCAGCGTGGATTTCGCCTGCAAGGCGCGCAGTTTTGACGGCGCCCGCATCTCGCTTTCCGCCGTGACCGAGGGCGGCCGATATCTCTACCCGGATCGCGACGCGGAACTGCATATGGACCGGGAAGCCCATGTCCGCACTTTTGAAAGCGCCCGCGTCGAACCGTAAAGGCCGGACAACAAAAAACCCTCAGGCACCTGACGGCGCCTGAGGGTTTTTGCATTCAGTCGTAATTATCAGTTATCCGGCAGCGTGTAAGCGATATATTCGCCGGAATAATTGCCGCCTGACACCGCGACCACGATGTATTGCTTGCCGTTGACCATATAGGTCATCGGCGAGCCCGACTGGCCGGCGGGCATCAGCACATTGCCGACTTCCTTGCCGGTCGCCTGATCATACGCACGCAGCGGTGCACCGCGCGGATGTTCCGGCGTGGTGGTGACCTGACCGTCGCCCGCGATGACGAGATTCTTCGTCACCAAGGTGCCGATATTGTAGGTGGTCTGTCCGGTGCGCGGGATCGTGAGCCCCTTGAGCGCCGGGCTGTTGCGGACATTGTTGGGCGTGTCGCCATGCGCGACCTGCCAGACGATATCGCCCTTGTCCAGGTTGATGGCGGTGATGGTCGCATAAGGCGGCTTGATCAACGACAATCCGTTTACCGTCAGGCCGAAATCGTCGGAGTCCGCTACAGGCGCAGATGCGGCTGGCTTTTTGGCGGCCGGAGCCGCGTCGGCGCCTTGATCGGCACCAGCGGCATTGACCATCTCCACCTTCTGTCCCGCGCGGCCTTCGACATAACGAATGTCGGAGAAGCCCGGCGGCGGCGGCACCAACCCCATCGGCTGCAAGCAGGAATTGCAGGCAAAGAGATAGGCCGTGTGGTTTTCCGGATTGAAGGAGCCGCCCGGCCAGTTCGTACCGCCATTCGCGGCACCCAGGCTGAGCGTGGCAAGCGGGCCCGGCTGCTTGCTGACCACAGGCGGGGTGTAGATCGGACCCAGCTTGTAGTTCTTTACCTGGTCGATCGCCTTCTTGCGCAACTCCGGCGTGAAATCGATCAGATCGTCGATCGAAACGCCGGTGCGGGCATAGGCTGCGGGCTTGGACGGAATGGGCTGGGTCGGCGAATACCACTCGCCCGGCGCATCACCCTTTTCGACCTTCTTTTCCGGGATCGGCCACACCGGCTTGCCGGTGATGCGATCGAAGACATAGAGGAAACCCATCTTCGAGGGCACAGCAACGGCCTTGATCGGCTTGCCGGCGACATTGATATCCATCAGCAACGGTGCCGACGACATGTCGTAATCCCAGACCTCATGATGGATGAG
>JAZJZY010000007.1:234503-250706 GCA_040389405.1 Pseudomonadota bacterium
CCGGTCTTCAGATCGACCGCCACGATGCTGTTGCCGTAAAGGCCATTGCCCGGACGATGGCCGCCATAGAAATCCGAAGTCGGCTGCTCGACCGGCAGATAAGCCAGGCCGGCTTCCACATCGGCCGTCATCTGAGTCCAGATACCGGTATTGCCGTTGGTCGCGTTGGAGCCATCCAGCCAGGTTTCCGCGCCGGGCTGGCCCTTTTGCGGAATGGTGATGAACTGCCAGAGACGCTTGCCGGTACGCACATCGAAGCCGCGCGCCGAACCCTTGTTGTTCTTGAAAGTGGTGGGGGTGAAACCTTCGCGGAAGGCCGATCCGACCAGAACGACGTCGCCCGCAACGGTGGGTGCGGACTGCCAGCCGATTTCGCCGGTGGTCAGATCCGGCAAGATTTTCTGGCTGTCGTCAGCTTTCAGATCCACCGCGCCATTGGTGCCGAAGCCTGGCACGCGCATGCCGGTCTTGGCGTCCAGCGCGACCAGCTGATAGCCGGGCGTGACATAAAGGATGCGGGCTTCCTTGCCATCGGTCCAATAGGCGGGACCGCGACCGGAAAGCTGGCGCGGTGCGGCGGCGCCGCGCGCGCCTTCCTTCTCGCCATGGACCCAGAGCAGCTCACCGGTCACCGCGTCCAGAGCCACCACGGCGCGGCGCGAACCGGCGGTGGCATACAGCACGCCGCCGACTTCAATGGGCGTGCCTTCCAGCTTGTATTCCGGACGGTTGCCCATGTAGTCGGTCTTGAAACGCCAGGCCACTTCGAGCTTGGAGAAGTTGGACGCATTGATCTGATCGATCGGCTTGAACTTGCTGCCATGGGCATCGCCCAGATACAGCGGCCAGTCGACATTCTGCCCGGTCTGCGCCAGGGCCGGTCCCGCCAGCAGCATCAACGCCGCGCCGGCCAACAATTTGTTTTTCATAATCGCTCCCAGTTGATTTTCTTATTGGCTTTCGGCGATCCGCCCCCGGATCGCCGCAGAGAAATCAGCCCATTTCCTTGATCTGTGCCAGACCCTTGCGGATCGCTGCCTTTTGCGCATCCGTGACATCGACATTCGGCGGGCGCTGATAGAATTGCGGTATGCCCATCTGCTGGCTGAGCGCGTATTTCATCGCGCCGTAGGAATCGATGTTGCCACCCAGCTTGCGCATCAAGGTCTGTTGTGTCTGGAACTTCATGAACGGCGTATGGCTATCCTTGCCGGCGCGGAAGGCCGCGAAAGTGTCGGCGATCTGGCGGCAGAAAAGATTGCCTTCCGCCAGGATCGCGCCCATGCCCTTGGACAGCGCGAATTCCAGCTTGGTGTCGGTGCCGGTGCGCATGTTGAGGTCGGGAAACGCCGCCACGAACTGCTTGTATTCCGGCATATCCTCTTCGGAATCCTTGATGCCGGCCAGATTGGGATAATGCTTCAGCGCCTTCAGCAGATCATGCGAGATCGGCACGGCGCTGTTGGACGGGATGTGATAGAGATTGACGGCCAGGCTCTGCGGCACCGCATCGAACAGCAGCGAATAGTATTTCACCAGGCCGGCCAGTTCGGGCTTCTTGTAATAGAAGGGCGGGATCACCAGCAGGCCTTCAGCGCCATGATCGGCGGCATGCTTGGACAGTTCGATCGTCTCGGTGAAGTTGGACGTGCCCGAACTGCAGATGATGTTCATGCCGTCCTTGTTCTTGCCGGCGACTTCCATCACGGCCTTGCGCTCGGCGGTACCGAAGGACGGGTATTCGCCTGTGGTGCCCAGCACCACCACGCCATCGGCGCCGTTATGCTTGAACCAGGCCAGCACATCCTTGAAAGCGGCGGGATCGAATTTGAGGTTCTTGTCGCAGGGCGTGCAGCTTGCGACCCAGAACAGAGTCTTGGTCTTGCTGCCCAGGTTGCGTGCGCCTTGCGCCATGGTGGGACCGCCAATGGCAGCCGCGGCGGCCGCAGCCCCCATCAGCCCGAGAGCATCCCTGCGGGTCGTGTCCATAAGCGCTTCCTCCACCCTTTATATTTGAAACTGTTTTACCCCGAAAAAAGAAAAGGCGCCTCCTCTATTTTCAGAGGAGGCGCCAGGATGATTCAGGCCGGGGATCAGCCGAATCAGTACTTTAGACGGACGCCAATACGGAAACTGCGGCCAATCGCGTCGTAGATGTCGTCCCGCGTGGACTGGTCGTAGAAGTTGAGCACGGCCGCGCTGGCGGCGGGGATCGGCGGCGGCGTGTTGATGACGTTGTCGATCGCGCCATAGAACGTCATGTTGTCGTTCCACTTGTAGGATCCGCGCAGGTCGAGATAAGCGACCGCCGGAATGGCGTTGTTGTCGACGTCCAGGGGGCCCCAGGCGTTGTTGAGCTTGGCAGAGCCGATCACGCGACCTTGGACCGTGCCCTGCCACGGGCCTTCGAGATAGGTCGCCGACACCGTGGAGCGGAATTTGGGAATACCGCGCGGCGATGCATCGGAACCGATGGCGCCGGCATAGTCGGTGGTGATGCCCGCAGCCGTCTGGGTCTGCTGGTCCATATAGTTTCCGATCGCCCGCAGGTTGATATCGCCGGACAAGAACTGTGTGGTGTAGTCCGCCTGGAAATCGAGGCCTGAAACGCTCTGGCTGTTGGCATTGATCGGCTGGGTAGCGATCTGAGTCAGCTGGCCGTTGGTATAGGTCAACTGATTGCAGAACAGCTGCACGCCGGCGCCGCACTGCCGCAAGATCACGTCGGTGGAAATGGTCGCGATCGCCTTGCGCAGTTCGATCGAATACCAGTCCGCCGACAGGCTCAGCCCTTCGACCCAGTGCGGGGTGAGAACCACGCCGCCCGAGATGGTGGTGGACTGTTCCGGCTTCAGAGCGGGATTGCCACCCTGCAGCGAGTAGGCGCTGACGCTTTGGCCGCTCTTGGGATCTATAAAAGTACCCAGGATCGAAAATCCGGTGGAGAACAGTTCCTGCAGATTGGGGGCACGAATATCGAACGACCATGTGCCGCGCACACGGATATCTTCATTGATCTGGCTGGTGAGGCCCAACTTCCAGGTTTCGACCAAACCGCTGGTGGAATAGCTGGTGATGCGGCCGGCGGTGTTGAAGTCCAGGGACTGAACGATGTTGTCCTTGAGAAGCGGCACGTTCACTTCTCCGAAGCCTTCCGCGACACTGTAATGGCCGGAGAATGCCGAGAAGTTTCCGACGCTCCAACCCACCGCCAACGCATTGGCGTCGGCGGTCACGCGGGCGCCTTCCTGACGATACTCACCGCCAAATGAAACCGCGATGGGACCGGCGCCCAGCGACCATTCTTCCGGCAGCTGACCCTGCATCGATGCAGCAAACACGTCTTCATTGAGGACCGACTGGGCCCAATTGCCGCCATTGCGGGCGGGGCCGGTGATGTAGTTGATCGCGGCCTGCGAGGCATTGCCGATGCCGAACACGTTGAGCGGCTGGCAACCATTGGTGGGGTTGGCCAGAGTGCTACGGCAGGCGATTGAGCCCACCGCCAAGCCGGAGGTACCCACATTGCCAGTGGTGACGCGCACCGCATCTGCAGCATTGGCGTAATTCTGCTTCAAGACGTTGTTCGTGACGACCGTGCGCACCCGGGCCAAGCCGTGCTGGGCATAGGCGTTCCACGACCAATTGTCGCCGAGGCTGCCGTCCAGGCTGAACACGCCGCGGAAAAGCTGCCGGCGGTTTGTCGAGACAGGAATACCGAGCGACGCGTTTTCGTTGGATAAGCTGTTGTCCACCAGATGGGCGCCCGTAGTGCCCATATTGTTCATGTTATTGGTGCCGAGCAGGAAGTAGGCGTCTCCCAACTGATCCATCCGTGCACCAATGGTGGGATCCAGGAACGCGTTGTCGCGATTGATGCGCAGACCGCCGGAGATGGCGGTGCTGTTCGAACCGTTGGCGCTGCCGTAGCGATTGTAGACATAGCTGTTATTCTTGGAGAATGACTTGCCGTAATTCAGCTCCAAGGACGCGCTGATGTCGTTGGTGATCTTGTAGCGGGTGTGGCTGAACAAGGTTGTGGTGTGCAGCGGAATGGTCAGATGATCCAGATCCGACTGTGCGGTCTCGCCGCTGCAGCTGTTGCAGAAGGCGCCGGAGACATTGCCGAAATTGAATGGCGACGGGGTGGCGCTGGCGCCCACGAACTGAATGCCACGAAGTGCATTGCCCGCGTCGGGGCTGTAGGTGATCAAACCGCCCTGAGTGGCCTGGGACTGGCCGACATTATCAGCATGGATCAGGCGTGGCTGACCGTTGGCGCCGCCATTATAAGCGGGATTGTTGACCAGGCGGGTATTCTTGAACCAGCCGCGCTGGTTGATGAAGAACGTATCCGGGCTGCCCAGATAGGACGCGCTGAGAATAAGGTGACCGCGGTCGCCGTCAAAGTCGGTGCCGAAGGACACTTCGCCCTTGTAGGAGCGATGGTCGTCCTTCCAGGAATCGCCGCCTTCAATATTGGCGGCAAAGCCGTCGAAATTCTTGTTCAGGATCACGTTGACCACACCGGCCACCGCGTCGGAACCCCAGGCGGCCGAAGCGCCGCCGGTCACCACGTCGATGCGCTGCACCAGGCTGGACGGCATGGTCGAGAGGTCGACGCCGCCCGAAACACTGGACGCGACCACGCGCTGGCCGTCGAACAGCACCAGGGTACGCAGCACGCCCAACTGGCGCAGATTGACCACGTCAATGCCAGGGGTGGACGAGACGATGAAGTTGGCGGAGCTGGAATTGTTGGGGCCTGAGGACGTACCAAAGGCCGGGAGCTGGCGGATGACATCGCCGATATCGGTATGGGCGTCGCGCAAGAGTTGATCAGCGCCGACCACAGTCACCGGCGTGGGGGCCTGGTAACCGGCGATGTTGAGGCGCGAGGCGCTGACGATGATTTCTTCGGGCTCGCTCGAAGCGGGAGCCGTCTGGGCAAAAGCCGACGAAAAAGCCGCCATCGCCATCATGGACGACGCCGCGAGCAGATAGGATTTACGCATCGGAACTCCCCCTGAAACGGGCCACCTGTTTTCGGGGCCCTAGGGAGGAGACGAGCCGCCGTAAAAAGACCTCACCCCGCCGTAATGAATTTGTCGCAAAAAATTGCAACCACCATGC
Organism: Pseudomonadota bacterium; assembly: GCA_040389405.1. Classification (GTDB taxonomy): domain Bacteria; phylum Pseudomonadota; class Alphaproteobacteria; order Micropepsales; family Micropepsaceae; genus Rhizomicrobium. The sequence goes on from JAZJZY010000007.1 coordinate 239,637, forward strand.
TGCGCTGCACAACAAAGAGGCGACGCAATCACCCAGCGCGTTTGGATTTTGCGCATGAGACAAAGAAAAACCCGCCCACCTCCTTGCCGGAGATGAGCGGGTTGTCTCGAATCTTCAGACTTTAGAAGTTGAAGGTGATACGGCCGTAATAGTAGCCGCCATTCGGGTTGAAGGCTGCACCAGCGGGCGGATTGATGATGTTGCTCGCGCTGGCCACGTCGCCCTGGCCCGGTCCATACGCATTCGGCGCGTAAGGCACGGTGCTGGGACGCATGTCGAAGATGTTGTTACCGCCGAGAGCGAACTGCAGCTGCTCGGTGATGTTATAACGGGCTTCGATGTCCGTCAGACCAATACCCGCCTGTCCGTCAGGATAGAAGGGCGCGGCGCCAGTCGGAGTGGTCAGGTTCTTCTGCGGTCCCCAATAAGTCTCGCGGAAAGTCAAACCAAACTCATCCAAGGACCAGTTGGCCGTCAAAGAGACCTTTTCAGCCGGCGCGTTGTGCACGAAGTTGAACAAATCGCTTTGCGAGAAGAATGTCACAGCCGAACCGCCGAACACGGGCGGGGTGGGAGCAACACGGGAGATTGCGGTTGTGTTGTAGTTGCCCGCCAGGGTCCAGTCGATCAGGCCCATATCGCCGAAGTCGGTCGGATAATTGACCGTCAGATCGACGCCCTGGGTCAGAGTCGCCAAACCGTTGAGGAACGAGCTGACGCCGATCTGGGTGACCGTCGGGTCGATGGCGCGGCCGGTAGCGGCGATCGCAACATTGACTAGCGGCGACGTGATCGAGCCCGGGGGGCCGAGGCTGTACACCGTAGAGGATGTCACGATGCGGTTGCTGAGCGCCACGCTGTAGGCATCCAAGGTGACGGACAGATCGGCAAACGGATGCGCGACAATGCCAGCGCTGTAGCTGGTCGAGACTTCCGGCTTCAGGTTGTTGAGGCCCAGGATCTTCGAGGCTGCCGAGTTGGCGGGCAGCTGGATGGTCGAAGAGGTCGGGGACACGTTGGTCGCGGTATAGAATTCTTCCGCAATGGTCGGAGCGCGGAAGCCGGTCGCCAAGGTGCCACGGATACCGAATTCCGGGCTGAAGTCATAACGCGCCGTGATCTTGCCGATCTGTGCATCGCCGAAATCGGTGTAATGTTCGGCACGGCCCGCGATGTCGATCTGAAGCGCTTCGATCGGCGCCAAAGCCAGGTCAAGATAGACCGCATAGTTCTTGCGGCTATGGACGCCGGCGTCGGAGTGCAGGAAGCCGGGGAACGAACTGCCGCCTTCCTTGTACTGTGACGGGGCGTCGCCTTCGGAAATGCCGTACAGGTCTTCACGCGCTTCGATACCCACCGCGACGGTCAGGGGCGACGCCATGCCGACATTAAACGGATGCGTCGCATCGATCGTGCCGGTGAACTGGCTGGCGGTGAAGGAGCCGTCATAGAAATTGGTCGGCGACTGGTGCGTATCCAGGAACAGAGAACCGTTACCGGAATCGAGCGTGTAGATATTGTCGATGTCCTTGCCGTAACCGACATTCGCATCCACATCCCAACCCAGCAGGTTGAATTTGGTGCCGATATTGTACTGATAGTCGTCTTCCTTCAGGGCTTCCTGGGGACGGAAACCGGTCGGCGCGAAAATCAACTCACCAGGCGCGCCGTAGCTGCCGGAAGCGCCCGAGAAGATGACCTGGCCTCTGGAATTCAGACCCGCGCCCGGCGTGCCCGGAGCGACCGAACCGGCAATGGCAAAGGTGCCGCCCGGAGCAGCGTTCAAGCCGTCAGCGGTGGTGCTACCGACCAGATAGCCGTTCGTATTGGTGGCCGAATAAGGCTGGCTGGAACCCGGCGTAGCCAAAACGCGGCTCGGCATGCGGACGTTTTCATACGACCGCCCAACACGATGACCGATCGTGCCGGTGGCATAGATCGAAACACTGTCCGAAACATCGTAGCCGGCATTGACCGCCGCGACGGTCAGGTTGGTTTCCGGATTGCCCAGAATGGGGTTGATGAAGGGATAGTTTGTCATCTGCCTGAGCACGGCATTCGGCACGCCACCGACCGCACCAGTGATCAGCGAGCCATCCGGATTGCAGACGCGCTTATCGCAATCGCCATATTGCGTGTAGTTGTTATAGGTCTTCTGCACCGTGACGTTGACAAAACCCTTGTCGAACAGGGGCAGGCCCATGTTGAAGGAAACGTCCGCACTCTCGCCCGGAGGCGCTGTGCCCGTGCTGTCGTAATATTGGCCAGCCGTGACCGACAAGGTGCCACCCGAGGACTTCTTTTTCAGAATGAAGTTCACGACGCCGGAGATGGCGTCCGTGCCGTATTGGGCGGCGGCGCCGTCCAGCAGCACTTCGACATGGTCGATCGAAGCCGAAGGGATCAGCGAAATATCGGGAGCCGAGCTGCCGGCCGCGAAGTCGCCCGAAAGAACGTGCAGGTTGCCGGTATAGTGACGGCGCTTGCCGTTCACGAGCACCAGGGTGTCGTTGGGCGACAGACCGCGGAGCGAAGCGGACAGAGTCAGGTTGGCGGTATCGCCACCGAACTGTTGCGCCGAGAAGGACGGAACCGTCTGGCCGAGAGCCTGGCGCAAGTCGGTCGAGCCGATACCTTTGGTCAGCGCATCGCTGCCCAGCACGGTGATAGGCGCGGCGCTGTCTGCAGCCGTCATGCCTTGCACGCGCGTGCCGGTGACGATCACGGTTTCATTGCTGCTACCGTTGTTGTTTTGCGCCATGGCGGGCGCGGTGGTCCATGCGAAGGCCGCAACAGACGAGCCGAGAAGCAACGCGTGCTTCAGGTTGAACTTGGACGAATTGAGCATGTAATCCCCTTTTTTGTTTGTTTTCATAATTAAGAAGCGCGGCCCGAAGGCGGCCGAATAACCGGGAAGTCGGGCAAACCTAGCCTGAGAGTGACCGTCAAAAGAAGTACATATGGACTTTAACCACGCCCACCGCTGCATATTGGTCCACAATGATGCAGTCATGCCACATAGCGATTTAGGCACATTTATTGTGCAAAAATGCCTATCGTTTAGACGTAAATCATCGTCAGGCCGTCAAAACCCGCTTGTGAAGCCGCTTTATTGCATCCAGGGACGATAGGACGGCCCCTTCCTGCCAGGCTGGTAACCGCGAACAGTGTTCGCCAGCCAATACAATCCGACCGTCCAGGGCACACATATTATTGTAGTGCTTGGCGCGGCCTTCTTCTGTCCAGCTGCCGGCACATCCCAGGGTGAAGGGCACCTTGTGCCAGGCGACCGCCACGCCGTTCTGGAACTCCTTCTTATATTGCGGATGAAGCTTGGCGCCCTGCTCGACTGCGGCCTTGACCTGATTCTCGGGCGTCATGGCGGCGAAGCTGAAATCGGTCAGGCTGTTGCCATAACCATAGCCACCCAGCAGTACCGCCGGGCCGTTCTTGAAGAAACCGGTCGAAGGATAGCTGATATTGGTGATGGGCTGGTCGGTATAGCTGATGCCGCCATAGATGCCGTCATCCTCCTCCCAGAAGCGACGCTTGAACTGCAGCCCCACCTTGAATGACGATTCATAAGACAATGAATTGATCGCATTCTTCATCGGGGCGCCCACATTCATGGGAATCTGCCCCAGGACCGACGCGGGAATGGTGCAGACGCACCAATCGGCATGCGCGGTTTGCGGGGCGCCGCCTTTCCGGGAATCGATATAGGTGGCGGTGACGCCTTTTCCGTCCTGCTGGATATTCGTGATCTTGCAATTGTATTTGATCAGACCGGTAAGCTGCTGGCCGAACGCCTTGCCGATCATGCCCATGCCGCCGACGGGCTCGAACAGCTGGGTCTGGTAATCGTAGGAGCGGCCTTCCAGAAATGTCCACATGTTCGACGTGAACAATTGCTTCATCGGCAACGGATCGGAGTCCACCGGTGCGGGCGAGAGTCCGCCGCCCGGCTCGACGGCATAGCCGCGAATCTCGCTGGCGGTTGGCCCTTTCCTGTATTCGTAATTCTTGTCCAGCGCGCCCCAGAATTTCAGAATCTGCAGCAAGCCGTCTTTCTCGTCTTTGCCCAGCGCGACATCCAGCTTGTCCTTGGTGGTCGCTTTGGCCAGCAACTCGGCGACATAGCCGCTGAAGTCCATATCGATCTCGCGGCGGCGGACCGGCTTGCCGCCGAACGCTTTGGTCGAATGAATATAGGCGTTGTAATTTGTCATGGTGAAAGTCTCCAACGCCACGTTGAAGAGCCTGCAATAGTAGAGAATGGCGTGGTGATGGTGCGGCAGACGCCAGGGGCCGGGATTGAAATAGAGTCCCTGCCCGAATTTCACATTCTGGGTGACGCCGCCGATATCGGTATAGGTGTCGCCGCCATACATCGACCAGTTCCGGCCGCCGGGACGCCCATTATACTCCAACACTTGCACCTTGTAGCCGGCCTTGCGCAATTCATACGCCGCGGTCATGCCCGCAAGGCCTGCGCCCAGAACGAGAACCGACGCGCCTTTCGCATCGCCCGGCAATTTGATCGGGCCGCTGAAGTCCGAGGTTCCAGTGTATCCCATCGCCACCATGGTGTCGTACATCAGCGCGCCGCCGCCGGTGGCGCCGATGAATTTCAGAAGCGAACGGCGGCTGACAGGCGGCTTGTCGTTTTTCGGCACGGATAATCCCCTTGATGGCGCGGCAGTGCATCGCTGCCGGCGGCGCGACAGTCCTACAACCTGACAGGCGTTCGGAGAAGGCCTTGGAGCGCGATCCGAAAAAGTGTGTGCGGTTTTTCGAGAGATCGCGCGACCAAACAAAGACCTAGCGACGCAACTCGGTCCAGATCTCGCCCAGGATCGGCACCACGGAGGCCAGCAACAGCGCCGCCATCAAAAGATTAAACAGCCGCAATGCCAAGGGCGCGCGCAGCCAGCGACCGATTGCAGCGCCGCATGCCGCCCAGGTCAGGCTGCTGGAAAAGGACACCGCAACGCTCATCGCCGCGATGATCGCCACCTGCACATAAAGATGCGTGCCGGCGCCCGCGGTATAGGCCGAGATCGCGCCCACCGCGATCAACCAGGCCTTGGGATTGACCCATTGGAATGCAGCTGCCTGAAGAAATGTCAGCGGGCGCGCCTTGGCGGCATTGCCGGCGACTGAAGAACTGCGCCCGATCTGGAAAGCAAGCCAAACCAGATAAAGGCAACTGACGATTTTCATGCCCAACTGCAGATTGCTGGATGCCAGCAGGATGCTCGCCAACCCAAGTCCGATCAGCAGGATCATCGCCGGGAATCCCAGCGCGACGCCCATCAGATGCGGCCAGGTCCGGCGGATGCCATGGGTGGCGCCCGACGAAGCCAGCATCACATTGTTGGGGCCGGGCGTGAATCCCATCACGATGGAGAAGACCAGCACGGCGATGAAGGTATCGAACGTCATGGTCAAAGCAGATACGGGACGCCTTCCGCCCGCAATGGGTTCGGTTATGAGCACCAAGCGTAGCTGCCCCGTGACGGATGCCTAGCCGAGATCCCAGAACGGGCCGGTCAGGGCGTGCCGATGAAACAGCTGCTGCGCCTCTTCCACCGACCGTTTGCGCCATGGCTCCATCAGATAATTGCCATACCAATCCCGGGCAAAACCCCAGAGCTGCGGCAGGGACAACACCGCGCCCCTGGGCAGCGCGTGGCGCCGGCACCAGTCATCGACCGCCTCTGTCGAATGGAAAGGCTGGAAAGAGGCGCAAGCGGAAATCACATTGTCCCACCAGCGCGCGGCCGGTATGGACAAGTGAAACACGTCACCGGTATCGACCAGCGCGCCATCGGCGACACGGAAAACCACCGGCTCCGCTTCGCCGCCATAACGGGTATGGATATGGGCGTCGCAGGACAACGCCGCCGCAATCCCGCAGGCACAATAAAGACAATTGGCCCAATAGCCGCCGCGCGCCGTCTCCACCCAGCAACTGCCTGCCGAAAGTGCAAAGGGATGCACCACCCAGGGACTGGTGGTGCCCGGATGCAGCAGCAGGGCGTGCGCATCGGCAAGGCGCTGCAAGGAGCGTGCGACTTGGGATGGCGTTCGCGATAATTCGGCGGCAAGAACGTCCAGGCCAGGCGCATGGCCGAGCCGGGCAATCGCCCGCGTCAGCGCACCGCGTACCATTTCATCATCTTTTTCAAGCGCCATCGCATCCGCCTCTAAATTCCCAGCACGCTTTCATACGCGAACAAGGCCGGCACGCCGCCGGTATGCAGGAATATGATATGCTCGTCGGCGCGCCAACGCCCTCCGCGCACCAGTGCGATCAATCCCGCCAGTCCCTTTCCGGTATAGACCGGATCGAGCACCAGACCTTCCAGCGCACCGGCCAGCTTGATCGCTTCGATGGTGGCGGCGTGCGGCACACCATAGGCGGGGCCAGCATGCCCCGCGATGACTTCGATTGCGGCTTCGGAAAATGGCACCCCCAGCAGATCGCAGGCAGCCTTCGCACAGGACGAGACCTCGGCCCGCACCCGCGCCGGTTCGGCATCGATATCAATGCCGACGATGCGCGTATCGTTCAGCGCGACGGATGCGCCGACACAAAGGCCCGCCTGGGTACCGCCGCTACCGGAACTGTGAACGATGGCAGCGGGATTAAAACCGGCCGCGCGCGATTGATACGCGATTTCCGCGATCGCCGAAGCATATCCCACCGCACCCAGCGCATTGGAAACGCCATAGGGCACCACGAAGACATTCCCGCCTTGTCCGCGAAGCTTCACCGCCAAACCCTGGATCGCGGCGTTGCGGTCGCCAGTCCAGGGCACGTCATGCAGATGCGCGCCGAACAGGCGATTGAGGAAGGCGTTGCCGGAACGCTCATACGCGCGCGACGGCGGCGCGACCCGGCCCTGATAGACCGCCAGATGGCATTCCAGTCCCAGCTTGGCAGCGGCGGCGGCGACTTGGCGCTGGCTGTTGGATTGCACCACGCCGCCCGATACCAGGATATCGGCTTTCATCGCCACAGCTTCGGCCAGAACGAAATCAAGCTTGCGCAATTTGTTGTCGCCCAGACCCAGGCCGGTGGCATCATCACGCTTGATCCAGATCGTCGGCCCGCCCAGATGCGCCGTCAGCCGCTTGAGCGGCTCCAGCGGCGTCGGCAATTGCGCCAGCCCCAACCGGGGAAAACCTGCGAGCATGGCTGCAAGATCGGACATCACGCCTTCGGCAACACCCGGAGCAGCTTTTCGATGTCGCCCATGTCGTTATAGACCGAGGGCGAAACCCGCATGCGATTGTCGCCCAATGTCACCTTGATATTCGCGGCGAGCAGCAGGGGCTCAAGCTTTTTCTGCGCGTCCCTATAGGCGAAAGTGATGATCGGCCCTTCGGTCTCCGGCGCCGTCATGGGCGCGAACCCTCGCCTGGGCAACTCGTCGCGCAAGCGCGCAATCAATGGTTTGCGATGCGCCGCGATATTGGCGACGCCGATCCCCATCACATGATCGATGGACACCGCCAGCATCGCCAGGCTCACCCAGGACGGCGTGCTGACTTCAAACAATCCCGCGGCATTGTCGCGGGTGGTCCAATCGCCCAGCGCGGGGCCCGGCGGATCGAAGGGATAGGCGTGGCTGTGATTGCTCGCCAGGCTGCGCCACCCCACCGCCGTGCGCTTCAATTGCGAGAGCCGGTCCGGCCGGACATAGAGAAACGCCGCGCCGAATTCTCCCATCAGCCATTTGTAAGCGCCGCTGCAGGCGAAATCGACGCCGCTGGCCTTCACGTCGAGCGGTATCGCTCCGGCAGACTGCACGATATCGGCATAGACCAGCGCGCCCTTTTTATGCGCGACATCGCAAAGCGCTTTCAGATCGTACTGATGACCGGTATCGCTGGCGACATGAGACACGGCGACAAGCTTGGTCTGGCCGGTGATGGCGTGTTCCACATCCTCGAGCGGGATGCGATTGTCTTTCGATCTGAGGCACATCACCGGCACGCCTTGTTTGGCCAGCTCGCCATACATCGCCAGCGACGCATCATAATGATAAATGTCCGTCACCACGCCGGCATTGGCGTTCAGACCCAGCGCGGCCGCGACATGGTTTTCGCCTTCCATGGTGCTGGGCACGACTGCGATATCCGCAGGATCGGCATTGATCAGGGCGGCGAATTTCGCCACCGCCGCGTTGCGCGGATTGTCCCGGGGCCAGGCGCGCGTCACATCCTTGTCGGCGCGCGACAGCAGGAAGTCATTGCCGGCCTTGCGTACGATGCGATTGAGCGGATGGGCATAGGCGGCATTGAGGAAGGTGCCGTGAAAATCGTAATTGCTTTTATCCGGCAGAGACGAAGACATCGCAGCCTTGGCGGCAAGCGGCAACGCGGCCGAGGCAACACCCATGCTTCCAATCAGCGCACGGCGAGACAAATCCATCGCTACCCCCGTTTGTTCTTGTTCATTACCAGTCGATGGCAACGACATTATCAGATTCGGCCGCGCGGCTGAGAGCGGCGTTCGCCACCGAAATATCCTGCGCTGTATGGCCCAGGGACTTATAGATGGTGATCTGCTCGCTGTTCGCGCGCCCGGGCACCGATCCAGCCAAAACTTCGCCAATCTCGCCCTTGAGATGATCTTCCTTCACCCGGCCCTGCTCGATTGCATGGCAAAGTTCGGCCGCTTGCAACAGCGCATGAGGCCTGGAGTCCGCGATGTAGTATCCCCGCGCGACCACCTCGTCATCCACCTCGCGGGGACCCTTCACGCTGGAGCCGACCAGATTGAGATGCTGGCCGGGCTTCAACCACTCGCCATGCACCAGTGGCTCTTGGGACGATGTGACGGTGCAGATGATGTCCGCTAAGCCGACCGCCTGACGGATATCGCTGGTGATAGTGATGTTCTGATTGAGGAAGGGCGGCAGGCTTTGCACGAAAGCCTCGACCTTGCCGCGCTGGCGGCCCCAGACAATTACCTGCTCGATGGGACGCACGGCGGAAATCGCATCGATATGCGGTCCGGCCAGATCGCCATTGCCGATGATGGTGAGCACTTTGCTGTCGGCTCGCGACAAGGCCCGCGTCGCCACCGCGCTGGCCGCTGCCGTGCGCAAACGTGTCAGGGCATGGCACTCCACCATGCAAAGCGGCTGGCCCGTGGCGTCGTCGAACAGCAGCATCATGCCTTGGTGGCTATAGAGACCGAATTTCGGCGCGTCGGACGACAGGCTGACCACTTTCAGACCGAAGCGCCCCAGCCCCGGCATAGTCCCCGGCATCAGTCCCATTTTGGTGGCGGGATTGACGGCGAGAACCGCGCGCTGCGGCGAGCCCACCTGCCCGGCGGAATATTCCCGCATCGCCGAATCCACGATGGCGATGGCGTCTTGCAATGAAACCAGTTCGTCCAGCGCCGCCTTGTTGATCAGGACCAGCTTGCGCTTCTCGGTTTCCGCCATGCGACAATCCTCAGTTATTTGAGCCGCCGGGCTGCCATCATGGGCTTCACACCGGCCGGCGGGTCTGTAATCTGTCCCACAGCGCGATGGGTTTTAGCGCGAGACCATGGGGGGTGCCAATGCTTCGTGAAACCAGCCGCGTCTTGATCGCCGCGATGGCGGGCGTCGCCGCACTCGCCCTTCCCGCGGCCGCGCAAGCCCCTGCTCCCGAAACACCGCCTGCCCTGCAGCGCCTGACGCCGCAACTGGACCGGATCTTCACCCAATTCATGGCCGACAATCATGTTCCCGGCTTGGTTTACGGCATCGTCGCGCATGGCAAGCTGGAATATGTGAAGCCGTTCGGCATCCAGGACATGGACGCCAAGCGCCCCGTGACGCCGGACAGCCTGTTCCGCATCGCTTCCATGACCAAGGCCTTCACGGCGCTGACGCTTTTGCATCTGCGCGACCAAGGCAAGGTTTCGCTGCTGGCCAATGTCGAAGATTACATTCCCGAAATGCGAGACTGGGCCTATCCCACGACGGACTCGCCCCGCATCAAGGTGATCGACATTCTGGGTCATACGCCCGGCTTCGTCACGGACGATCCCTGGGGCGACCGCCAGACCCCGATTCCGGAATCCGAATTCACCGCCATCCTGAAAAAAGGCATCACCTTCGATCATCCGCCGGAAACGGCTTTCGCCTATTCCAATCTCGGCTTCGCGATGGTGGGCCGCGTGATCCAGAATGTGGAGAAGCGGCCCTATAGCGCGGTGGCGGGCGATCTGTTGTTGAAACCGTTGGGCATGACCTCAAGCGGCTTCAACATCGCCAATTCGCCCATGGAGCGGCGCGCCATCGGCTATCGCTGGGAGAACAATGCCTGGGCGCGCGAACCGGATCTTGGCGAGGGCGCCTTCACCTCCATCGGCGGGTTGCAGACCAGCGCCAACGATTATGCCAAATGGGTGGCTTATCTTCTCTCGGCCTGGCCGCCACGCAGCGATGCCGATACCGGCCCGGTACCGCGCAGGACAATGCGCGAACTCGCCAAGGGGTCGGATTTCCCGCTGGGCGTGACGCGTCCCGGCGACAAGCGCCCCAATCCCTGCCGCCAGGCGGAAGTGTATGGCATGGCGCTTTATGTCGTGAACGATTGCGATCTGCCCTGGGCGATCACGCATAATGGCGGCTATCCCGGCTATGGCTCGTCGGTGCTGATGTTCCCGGATGCAGGCGTGGGCCTGTTCGTCTTCACCAACCGCACCTACGCCGGTCCCAGCCCCACCATGTGGGCGGCGGCCTTGCAGTTGAAAGCGGCGGGCATGCTGAATGCACGACCGATTCCGATCAGCGCCGATCTGGCGAAAGCCTATGCGGCGGTGGACCAATCCTGGCAGGGTGGTGCGATCACGCCGGTTGCACCGATGGCGGCCGTGAACTTCTTCATGGACCGCACAGCGGCGAACTGGAAACTCGAATTCGCGCGGCTGAAATCACAGACCGGCGATTGCGACACCACAGCGCCGATCAATGCGTTGGGCGCGCAGACCGGGACTTTCGAATGGTCGTGCCAGCGCGCCAAGCTGCGGGGACGCCTGCTGCTGGCCCCGCCCAA
>JAZJZY010000007.1:250716-269114 GCA_040389405.1 Pseudomonadota bacterium
TGATGGTAAAATCCAGAGCATTACCTTCGATGTGGTGACGCCGACGCCGTAAAAGGAAAGATCATGAAAAAAATTCTGCTGGCCGTCGCGAGTTTTGCGCTTGCCGTACCGGCCGTCGCGCAAGTGATCAACACGCCGCCCGCGATGGAAGATTTCAAGGCTCCGCGCCCGCCGCATGGTCATGGTGTCTCCACCGATCTGGCGATCGAAGCCGTGCAAGCCGCACTCGCCGCCTGCACCAGCCAGGGCGCGAAAGTTACGGCCTTGATGATCGACAGCGAGGGCGTTCCCATCGCGCTGGTCTCGGCCGATGGCGGCGTGCTGACGGAAAGACTGGTAGCCAGCAAGGCGCGAGTTGCGCTGAAAACGAAAATGACCAGCACCGAAGCGCAAGCGCGCGCCAAGACGGATCCTGCCTTTCTCGCAACGCTGATGGCCGACCCCTATGCCGGCGCGCCCTATCAAGGTGGGCTTCCTGTGATGATGGGCGGCGAGATTGCAGGCGCTTTCGCTGTGGGCGGTGCCTCCTCGGGCGCGCAGGATGAATCCTGTGCCAAGGCGGGCCTGGCGAAAATCCAGGATCGCCTGCACTAGGACATCACTGCGACGCCGGCGCAGCCGTTTCTGCTGGCGGGGGTGCTGGTTCCGCCGCAGCAGCTATGGGCGTTGCAGGCGCGGACACCGAAACGTCTGGAGCCGGAGCGGATACTGATGCCGGCATCGGCGCGGATACCTGTGCAGGTGGCGCCGCCGGTGCCGCTGCGGTCGGATCGGCATCGGCCAGATAGCTGTTGAATATCCATCCCTGTATTGCCGGGCCTTGCGACGCGGCAATCTCCACCCGATCCCAACTGCCACGCGTTTCCAGGATGGAGACGGCGGCGCCGCGCTTGAGATTGGTTGCGACGGCGGCAGTGGTGGAAGGCTGGACGCGCACATTGATGGAGCGCGCCGCATATTTGACGGGATGGTCCGCTTTCGGCTGGGTCGCGGCGGCAGGCGCCTGGACCGCGTGCGCGGGCGCGATTTCAGCAGGTACAAACAAGCCGCCCACGGTTTCGATCTGCCAACGGACAGTGTTGGGCAGCATGGCCTCCAGCTTGGGGAGCAGAAGCACGGCGGCGGCCGCGGCCATCACCACCACGCCGACGTCGCGCAGCAACCTGCTGTTGGACCTGTCCATCAGCGACTGCCGGGGCTCGTCGCCCACCGGACGGGTATTGGTCAGCGGCTGCCAACGCGTGGCCGGGCCCTCGCGCAGGGTGCCGAGCCGCATATGCTCCTGCGTCGCCTGCGTCTGCACCATCGCCGCCTCGCGGTCGACGAGCGTGGCGCGCAGGGTCTTGATCTCCCGTTCCAGCGAATGGACATATTCGTCGTCATTGAGCCGGTCTGCCGCCGCGCGGCGTTCCACGACCAGCGCCGCTTCTGCAGCGTCGAAGCGCGCATTGGCCTTGGTCAGGGCGCCGGCGGTCTCCTGCTCCCAGATCACTTGAGCCGCCTTCAGCTTCTCGCCGGCCGCAACGTTCGCTGCCGCTGTCGCCGCTGCCATGTTCGCCTCCGCCGTTTTTGCCTGCCGTTCGATCTCCATGCGGAGATGGCCGATTTCCGCGTCGCGTTCGGCGATCTGTGCATCGACATCCGCCCGGGCATCCGCTTGGGCATCGGCCGCAGCCAGCGCAGCCTCCGCCGTTTCGCAGCGCGCCATCGCCAATGCCAGCGTTGCGTCGGCTTGCGCCTGCCATGTCGCCCGAGCATCCTTCAGCAGTTGCACTTCGCGTGCCTCGCTCTGCACCTGGAGCGCGGAGATTTCCGCTTCCGACCATTTCTGCAGATATTCGATCTGGCCCTGCAGGGTCCTGACTTCCTCGTCGCGATCCGACGCTGCCGCGCTGGCCGCCAGGGCTGCATCTGCCGCCTGAAGCCGGGCCGTCATGATCAACAATGCGTCGTCGCTGCGCTTCTGCCATTGCACTTCGGCGGCCTTCAACATCTCGGCCATTCTGGTTTCGGCAGCTGCCTTGATGTCGGCGATCTCTTTTTGCGTTTGCTCCCGCTGACGCTCCAATTCGCCGACCAGTTCGAGACGATTATCTCGGTTGGCCCGAAGGTCCGCGGGCGCCTGACGCGCCGCCGCCAGCGCCTTGTCCGATTGCGTTTTCCATTCGGCCTCGGCGGCGTTGAGCCGTTCCGCCGCCTTGACCTCGGCTTCGGCTCGGGCAGCGGCAACGTCCGTTTCCATTTGCCGCTTGAGGCGTTCCAGTTCGGCGCCTAGTTCCATCACGCGATTGTCGCGATGCGCCCGAAGATCCGTCGCAGCTGCGTCCTGACTGGCTGCCTGTTTGGCCGCCAGCTCCGCCAACGCCTTGTCCGACTGCGCCTGCCATTCGGCTTCGGCGACCTTCAGCCGCTCGGACGCCCTGGTATTGGCGGCGGCGATCTCGGTTTGCGCCTGCTGATGCTGACGCTCCAGCTCCGCCCGCAGCCGCGACATTTCGCCGTCATGTTCGGTGCGCGCACCGGCCTGGGCGGTCTTGATGGCCTCCGCCACCGTGCTTTCCAGCGCGGCCTTGGCCGCGGCCAGCTCCGCCTGCGACTGGGTGCGCAGGTTTTCGATCTGCGCCCGCAGCGCGATCAGTTCCGCTTCGCTGTCGGCACGGATCTTGACGGTGCCGGTGGAGGCAGCTTCCTGCGCGGATTTGAGTTCGGCGGACGCCTTGTCCAGACGCGCCGCCCATTCCGCCTCACTGATCTTCAGCGCTTCAGCGGCCTTGGCCTGCACGGTGGCTTTTGTGGAGGCGATCTCCGCTTCCCAATCCTTGCGCAGGCGTTCCATCTGCGTGCGGGACGCGGCAAGTTCGCTGTCGCGCGCCGCCAATGCCTCCCGGGTTGCGGCGAATTCCTGGCGCATCATCCTGAGCGCCGAAGCCTGTTGCTCGCTGGCGATTTCCGCCAAGGCCTGGGCCCGCATCTCGCGCTCCGCCAGCCGGTTGCCGAATTGCTCTTCCAGGCGGATCTTTTCGGCCAGCAGCTTTGCTGCTTCCTCGCGCTTCCAATTGGCTTGCGCTTCCGTCACCGCCGCATCGAGCTTCTGCTGCAGCATCACGCCCATTCGCTCGGCGGATTCGCGCAACTGGGTCAGTTCGGATTCCCGCGCTTCGAGCAATGCCTTGAGCTTGTGCAGTTCGTTGCGCACATCGTCGGGCAAGGGCGCGCTCACCGGCGACGAAGGCTGGGCGTCCGGTGCATCGCCGCGCACGCGATAGTCAATCAAGGCGATGGTAAAGGCCTCGGTCTCGTCCTTGGCAATCAGACGGATCGCCAAGGTGTGATCGCCGGCGATCGTCTTGGGCGCGAAATAGACCAGGTCTTCCAGCTCATCGAGCAGCAGCGACCAGGAACCGTCGCCGTTATTCTGTCCGGCCGAGAAGCGCGCCGATTGCGGCAACTTCTCGATGCGCAGCTGGAAGCGGCCGCGCTTGCGATAGGCCGAGATCACCGGGCGCAGATCGATGGGGATAGCCCGCGATGCCACCGACGAATCCACGGAGGCGCGCGCCGGCATTTCGGCAAGCTCCTCAGCCGTTTCTGGAACTCTGCGCAGTCGCGTCGCGCCCGGTTTCATCGAATAGCCCACAGGGCGCCAATCACACACGCCCCCTCACTTTCACAATGACATTGGCATTGGTGCGGCCGCGTTAGGGGAAACCCGGCAATTTGCGTAAATTTTTCCTTGTTTCGCTGAGGATGATTGCCCGGGGAACGACATGCCAAATGCGCGCCAAACCGGGAATTCCGCGCTCCCGCCGGAAATATTGGTTAGCGAAGCATGTGGACCGTCGGGAAAGGTTACGAAGAAACAATCCTATTCGGCGGGCCCTTCGATGGCGGCGTTGAGGGCGCCCAGCCGTTCCAGCACGCCGCCCCGCCGCAGCAGCGGGCCGATATCGATCACGGCGATGGTCTTGCCCGGCTTGTCCAGGGCCGCATTAATGGCGGCGGTATAGTCCGCCACGTTGCGTTCGTTGATCCCGGCGACGGAATGCACCGCCGCAATGACGCAATCCGCCAGACGCGACTCCGCATAATTGGCTTTCACATCGCGGATGTCGCCGATCGCCCAGGCCTGCGCCGCTGGAATGGCATGCAAGAGCTGGCGGTCGACATCGTCCACCGACTGGGCCAGGCAGACGCGCTGCTGGTCGAGATTGAGCTTGAGGACATCCTCCGCCGCGTCCAGCACTTCATAGCGCGCGATGGGCTTCGACGGCACGTGCTTGCTGCGCGCCAGGCTGGATATGGTATCGCGCGGCTCTTCGCGGGTGAGATCCAGCTTGTCCTGCAAATCCTGGAACAGGCGCAGCGCCGCGCGCAACGGCGTGTCGGTGCTGTAGCGACTTTCCTTTTGGTCGAGATGTTCGCGGGTGGCGATAAAGCGCGCCCGCAACTCGGGCGAGAGCGACGGCTCCAGCGACTGGCCGCGCGGCAGGCTGAGCTTCGATCCATTGTTGAGCAGGAACCAGGCGCCTTCAAACACGCCGACCGACGGGCGCGGCGGCAGCAGGATAGCCTGCGCGCCGTCCAGCAATTCGGCGAGATATTCCTTGTTCCATTTGAGCCCGTCCGGCATGCCGCCGACGGTTCCCAGGATCCAGACCTCGGAATCCCCGCGCGTCAGGTGCCACACCGCAGGCCCCGGCGCGGCCTGCACTTCCACGACTTCCGGGGTCCCCCACGTCTCCACGAGCGGCGCTTGCGCGACCGCGCCAAGCGGCAGCGCAGCAAAAAATAACGCCGCTGCACACGCTTTTCCCGCACGATAACGCATTGAGTCCATGTTCCTTTCGAACACCTTCGCCGCAATGCAAAATAGCATTGCGGCGGCCACATTACAGGGTGAAGAGAGCAGTTACGCCCTTTTGCTCAACCCCTCTTCCCGCTAGGATCGCGGGATTAGGACCCATCCCGGATGTTTCCCGAAGGATGCAGCCCGAACAAGGAAAATAAAGAGCACCAGACCAACGGACATGAATCAGTAGCGCGTGCACCATCAGACGTTGGTCTCTTAGAGGCAGGTCATTGGGGAAACGGTCGGCGACATGAGTAGTCCAACGGTGAGTGAACCGTCGCGGCAGATGCCGGGCGCGGGTGCGAAATTGTCGTCACAGGCGGGCATGCCGCCCACCGACATCAAGAATCCGGACTATTTCCACAAGGTCGTCGATTGCCAGTGGGCGTGTCCGGCTCACACGCCGGTGCCCGAATATATCCGCATGATCGCGGCGGGGCGCTACTCCGACGCCTACATGGTCAACTGGCACTCCAATGTCTTTCCGGGCGTGCTGGGCCGCACCTGCGACCGACCCTGCGAGCCGGCCTGCCGCCGCGGCCGTGTGGAAGAAGTCAACGCCGCGCCCCAGCCGGTAGCGATTTGCCGTCTCAAGCGCGTCGCGGCGGACAATAAGGGCGATGTGCACGCGCGCATGCCGCGCCCCGCGGCGCAGAAGAACGGCAAGCGCGTGGCGCTGATCGGCGCGGGACCTGCCTCTCTCACCGTGGCGCGCGATCTGCTGCCCCTGGGCTACACCGTGGTCCTCTATGACGGCGATGCGTCGGCCGGCGGGATGATGCGCACCCAGATCCCGAAATTCCGCCTGCCCGAAACCGTGCTGAACGAGGAAGTCGATTACATCCTCGACCTGGAGCCGGACCTGAAACTGGGCCAGAAGATCAATTCGCTCAAAGGCCTTCTGTCGGAAGATTATGACGCCATCTTTGTCGGTTGCGGCGCCCCGCGCGGCCGCGAGCTGGAGATCCCCGGCCGCAAGGAAGCCGGCGCCAATGTCCATATCGGCATCGACTGGCTGGCCTCCGTCTCGTTCGGCCATACCGACAAGATCGGAAAACGCGTCATCGTGCTGGGCGGCGGCAACACCGCGATGGATTGCTGCCGCACCTCACGGCGCCTGGGCGGCGACGAAGTCACCGTTGTGGTGCGCTCCGGCTTTGAGGAAATGAAAGCCTCGCCCTGGGAAAAAGAAGACGCGATGCATGAAGGCATCCCGATCCACAATTTCCTGGTGCCCAAGGAATTCATCCACGAGAACGGCAAGCTGACCGGCGTACGCTTTGAAAAAGTGAAGGCCGAGCGTGACGCCAAAGGCCGCCGCAGTCTGGTGCCCTCGGGCGAGCCCGACACCATCCTGCAATGCGACGATGTGCTGGTGGCGGTGGGACAGGAAAACGCCTTCCCCTGGATCGAGCGCGACATCGGCCTGGAATTCGACAAATGGGACATGCCGGTGGTCGACCCCGTCACCATGCAATCGACCAATCCGAAAGTCTTTTTCGGGGGCGATGCCGCCTTCGGCCCCAAGAACATCATCTGGGCGGTGGCGCATGGTCATGATGCCGCCATCTCCATCGACCTGCTCTGCCAGGGCAAGCCGACCAGCCTGCGCCCGCCGCCGATGGTCAATCTGTCCAGCCAGAAGATGGGCATTCACGAATGGAGCTATGACAACGATATCTCCAACGACAATCGCTACAAGGTGCCCCACGCACCCATCGAAAAGACGTTGAAGAATGTGAAGATGGAGGTCGAACTGGGCTTCGACGTCAAGCAGGCCTTCCTGGAAGCGCAGCGTTGCCTGAACTGCGATATCCAGACCGTGTTCGATACGCCCAAATGCATCGAGTGCGACGCCTGTGTCGACATCTGCCCGATGGACTGCATCACATTCACCGGCAATGACGAGGAACAGGACCTGCGCCTGCATCTGACCGCGCCGGCATTGCATCCCGATCAGGATCTCTACATCTCGTCCGCGCTCAAGACCGGCCGCATCATGGCCAAGGATGAAGACCTTTGCCTGCATTGCGGGCTGTGTGCCGAGCGCTGCCCGACCGGCGCCTGGGACATGCAGAAATTCCTGCTGGAAGCGCCCAAGACGGAGTACGCATGCCAACACCGGTAAAATCCGTCAACGACTTCGTCGTCAAATTCGCCAATGTGAACGGCTCCGGTTCGGCTTCCGCCAACGAAATGTTCGCCCGCGCCCTGCTACGGATGGGCGTGCCGGTGGCCTCGCGCAACATTTTCCCCTCCAACATCCAGGGCCTGCCCACCTGGTATGAAGTGCGGGTATCCGGTCATGGCTGGTTGGGGCGGCGCGGTGGCGTCGATCTGATGGTGGCGATGAACCCGCAGACCTGGGACAAGGATGTCGCGTCCGTCGATCCCGGCGGCTATCTATTCTACGATTCCTCGCGGCCCATTCCGCTGTCGAAATTCCGCGACGACATCAACATCATCCGCATGCCGCTGACGGAAATCTGCAACGCCGCCTATAGCGATCCGCGTCAGCGTCAGTTGTTCAAGAACATCATCTATATCGGCGCGCTGGCGCAGTTGCTGGGTATCGAGCCGGATGTGCTCGAAACCCTGATCGGCGAGCAATATAAGAGCAAACCCGCCCTGATCGCGCCCAATCACCAGGCCCTGCATATGGGCCATGATTATGCGCGCGACAATCTGGCGGGCGTGTGCGGCCTGAAGGTTGAACGTTCGGATGCGGTCAAGGATCGCATCTTCGTCAATGGCAATGACGCGGCAGGGCTGGGCTGCGTCTATGGCGGCGCCACGGTGGCGGCCTGGTATCCCATCACGCCCTCCACCTCGGTGGCCGAAGCCTTCGCCAAACACTGCAAGAAATTCCGGGTCGATCCCGCAACGGGTAAAAACAAATACGCCATCGTCCAGGCGGAAGACGAAATTTCCGCCATCGGCGCGGTGATCGGCGCGGCCTGGAACGGGGCGCGGTCTTTTACCGCCACCTCCGGCCCCGGTGTCTCGCTGATGCAGGAATTCCTGGGTCTGGCCTATTTCGCGGAAATCCCCGTGGTGTTGATCGATGTGCAGCGGGGCGGACCGTCCACCGGCATGCCCACGCGGACCCAGCAGGCCGATCTGATACTGGCCGCCTATGCCAGCCATGGCGACACCAAACATGTGATGCTGTTCCCGCAGGATCCCAGGGAATTGTTCGAATTCGCGGCTGAGGCCTTCGACCTGGCGGAGCGGCTGCAGACGCCGATCTTCGTGATGGAAGATTTGGACATCGGCATGAACGAATGGCTGTGCGAACCCTTCACCTGGGACGACGCACGCAAATATGACCGCGGCAAGATCATGACCGCCGACGATCTGGAATCCGGAAAATTATTCGGCCGCTATCTGGATGTGGATGGCGACGCCATTCCATATCGCACGCTTCCCGGCGTTCATCCCAGCAGGGGCGCCTATTTCACCCGCGGCTCAAGCCACGACAAGATGGCCAAATACACGGAGGAAGGCGACGCCTACCAGGAAGTGATGCAGCGGCTGCTTCGCAAATTCGAGACCGCGAAATCCCTGGTGCCTGCGCCGGTGATCCGGCAGGCAAAAGAAAAGACCCGCTTCGGCGCGATCTATTTCGGTTCGACCGCGCCCGCCATGGACGAAGCGCTGGCGACGCTGGAGGCCGATGGCCTTCACCTGGACACGCTAAGGCTCCGCGCCTTCCCCTTCTCCGAGGCGGTCAGCGAATTCATCAACACCCATGACCAGATCTTTTTGGTGGAGCAGAACCGCGATGCCCAGATGCGCATGCTGCTGGTCAACGAATGCGGCGCCGACCCGGCCCGCTTCATTTCCGTCCTGAATTACGACGGCACCCCGATCACGGCGCGGTTCATCAACGCAGCCATCGCCGGGCGCATGACCATGACATCGAGGGAAGCCGCCGAATGACCTATATCGTCAAGCCGAAGCTGCGCCATCCCGCCATCCCGGTGAACAAGCTGGGCTTCACCCACCGCGATTACGAAGGCACCGTTTCGACGCTCTGCGCCGGCTGCGGCCATGACTCGATCTCCGCCGCCATCATCCAGGCCTGCTTCGAACTTGCCATCGAGCCGCATCGCGTCGCCAAACTGTCCGGCATCGGCTGCTCGTCCAAGACGCCCACCTATTTCCTGGGCCAGAGCCATGGCTTCAATTCGGTGCATGGCCGCATGCCGTCGGTGCTGACCGGCGCCAACCTCGCCAACAAGGATCTGATTTATCTGGGCGTCTCGGGCGACGGCGACAGCGCCTCCATCGGGCTCGGCCAGTTCGTGCATTGCGTGCGGCGCGGCGTGAACATGGTCTATATCACCGAGAATAACGGCGTGTATGGCCTCACCAAAGGGCAGTTCTCCGCCACCGCCGACAAGGGCTCCAAGAGCAAGGGGGGAGCCAGCAACATGGACACCCCGCTCGACCTGGTCAGCATGGCGATGATGGTGGGCGCCAGTTTCGTTGGCCGCAGCTTTTCCGGCGACAAGGAGCAGATGGTGCCCTTGATCATGGCGGCGATGCGCCATCCCGGCCCCTGCTTCATCGACATCATCAGCCCCTGCGTGGCCTTCAACAATCATGCGGGTTCGACCAAGGCCTACGATTTCGTCCGCGCCCATAACGAAGCGGTGAACAATCTGGACATCATGGAGCCTCGCGATCCCATCACCGTGGAATATGCCCCCGGCACCACCGAGGAGGTGGCGCTGCATGACGGCTCGTCGCTCCGGCTGACCAAGCTGGACGCCAATTACGATCCCCACGACCGCATCATGGCGATGGCTTACCTGCAGGCCAAAGCGGCCAAGGGCGAGCTGGTGACGGGCCTCATCTATATGGACAATCACGCCACCGACATGCACGCCAATCTCAATACCATTGATACGCCGCTAAATGGGCTGGGGGAGAAAGAGCTTTGCCCCGGTGCCAAGGCGCTGGACGGTTTCAACGCATCGCATCGCTGATCTTTCACGGAGCTTCACGCACAGCAGCCAATCGAGCCGGGGGATATCGCCATGGAGACATTCCACGCCTTTCTCGCCACCAAATGCACGCATTGCGCCGCCCCGCTGCTGCGGCTGGGCCTGTCGGCGAATAATGACATCGTGGTCTGCCCGATCTGCCTGAAGGCGGGCGGCTTCGACGATGTGCTGGAGGAAGGCGGAACGCTGACCGACGATTACGTCTTTTCCGACGATATGCGGGCGATGATCCACCGCCTCTGGGCCGAACGCGCGACACCCTGATACAGTTTGGATGCAATTGGCGTTGCCGGATGAAACATAGGCAAGGTTGATGCCGCGCCGCTGGAAAATGCTGTCGTGCGCCCGGTGCGGCGACTAGGTTCAAGGCCGCAAATCCATTTCGCAAGTCCAACCATGAACAAGCAGATTCTTCTTGCCGCCTTGCTGATCCTGGCGCCTTTGTCTGCGGCGCAGGCCGCGGTCTATGCCGGGGCGGATCTCCTCCTGGATTCCGTCGATATGAAAAACACGGCATCCGAAAATTATTCGGAATCCACAATTGGGCCCGGGATTCATCTGGGCGATCACTTCGCGTTTGGGGCAGTCGAGCTCGGCTACAGCACCACACGCAAGACGTTTCAGGACACGGATTTGCGCTTCAATCGCCTCACCGGTGACGGCATCAGCTATGTGCCGCTGGGCGGAATGCTGAACCTGCTGGTGACGGCCGGTCTGAGCGAAACCAATTTCGGCGCCAGCAGCTTCACGCATAAAGGCTATACCCAGGACAATGTCGCCAAGACGACGCGCGTGGCAACTACCCTGCTCCACGGCAACGAATTCGACTGGCGCGCGGGCACCGGCTTTTCATTCGCCTTCGGCAACGGGTACGAATTCCATGTGATCGGCCGGTACGAGCCACTCGTGATGCGGGGACTCTCGAACTACGCCTTGTCGATGGATACGGGCTTCAATATCGATCTGAATTAAATTCGTGCCGCGTCGAAGCGGGCCCGCGCCTGGCGCACCGATGGCCAGCTTTGCGCCATCCAGTCCATCAGGCCCGACAGCGAAGCCATGAAGCCGCACCCGGTTTCGGAAAGTTCATACTCGACGCGCGGCGGCACATCGGCAAACACATGCCGCCGCACCAGCCCGTCGCGCTCCAGGGTCCGCAAAGTCTGGGTCAGCACTTTTTGCGAGACACCCGTCAGCGCGGCCTGGATTTCGCCGAACCGCAAACGATGATCCGGTGCTTCGGTCAACAGCATGATGGTCTGGATGGTCCATTTGCCGGTGAGGTGGGGCAGCAATCCATCGCTGGGACATGGTGCCTTGGGATCGAGGATTTTCTTCTTGCCGGGTTTCGGCATCGGTTACCTCAAGGTAAGCAGGTGACAAAATAGTGCGATATTTTCGCTGATCGTTTCGCGCGCTAGCGTCGCTCCGCTGACATCACATCATTCGGAGAGACCATGAATATTGGCATACTCGGCGCAGGCAATGTAGCCCAGGCTTTGGGCGGCGCGCTCGCCGCAAAGGGGCACGCGGTCAGGATCGGAAGCCGCAATCCGGATTCCGAACGCCTGGCGCAGTGGAGGAAACAGTCCGGCGGCACCACCAGCTCTCTCGCCGATGCCGCCGCATTCGGCGCGGCGTTAATTCTTGCGATCAATCCCTGGACTGAGATCGAAAGCGTCTTGAAATCGCTGGGCACTTCGCTCTCCGGCAAGCCGTTGCTGGACGTCAGCAACAACATCGAATTTGGGGCGAAGCCGAGACTGGCTTTCACCGACCGCTCGATGGGACAGACGGTGCAAGCCTGGGCGCCCACAGCGCATGTGGTGAAGACCCTCAACACCGCCACGGCGGCATTGATGGCCGATCCCGTCGGGAAAGGCGCTGCTCCCGCCATTGCGGCGATGGCCGGCAACGACGCAGGTGCAAAAGCGAGCGTTGCGGGGCTGTTGTGCGATATCGGCTGGACCGAGATCGTCGATCTGGGTGGGATCGAAGCCAGCCGACTTCAAGAAGCCATCGGATTGCAGGTGACCATCGCCATCACCGACATCATGCAGGCAGGAAAATAGCGCGCTTCCATTGCGGAGCATCCACCCACCCCGCTAGTCTCTGCGCGCGCGCCGGAAACGGTGCCGCGCAGGTCCATTGGGGGGCTTATGGCCGAAGCATCCGATATCGTCTGGCCGGTGAAGACACGCGAGCTTCACAATCATCACATGAACTCGGCCGTCTGGAACGATTTCAAGTTCCGCGACGACGACATCATCGTCTCCACCTATGCCAAGTCCGGCACAACCTGGATGCAACAGATCCTGGCGCAGCTGATCTTCAACGGCGCCGAAGGCCAGGATGTTGCCGCGTTATCGCCCTGGGTCGATTTGCGGGTGATGCCGCCCGAGGCTATCGCGGGACTGGAGCATTTGCCCCATCGCCGCTTCGTCAAGACACATCTGCCGGTCGATGCGCTGGTCTTCTCGCCACGCGCCAAATACATCTACATAGGCCGGGACGGGCGCGACATGCTGTGGAGCATGTATAATCACCACCTCAACGCCAACGACGCATTCTATGATGCGCTGAACAACACGCCCGGCCGGGTCGGGCCGCCGATCGATCCGCCGACCGATTCCGTGCACGACTATTTCCGCCGCTGGCTGGCCGAGGATGGCTATCCCTTCTGGCCGTTCTGGGAAAATGTCCGGTCCTGGTGGGCCATTCGCAACCTGCCAAACGTCAAGCTGGTGCATTTCGGCGACCTCAAGAAAGACCTGGCCGGTTCGATCCGCGACATCGCCGCTTTCCTGGATACTCCCATCGACGAGAAGATTTTCCCCGCCATCGTCGAACATTGCAGCTTCGACTATATGAAGACGAATGCCGAGAAGATGGCGCCCCTGAACGGTGCGCTCTGGAACGGCGGCGCCAAGACCTTCATCAACAAGGGCACCAATGGACGCTGGCGCGACACGCTCACGCCCGACGACATCACAACCTATGGGGCCAAAGCCCTGGCCGAACTGGGCCCGGACTGCGCGGCCTGGCTGGCCCGGGGGAATTCGTCCCGCTAGAGCGCGATCCGGAAAAGTGTGTAGCGTTGGTACGCTGCCGCTACCAACTCCGAAAGATCGCGCGACAATATAACGGCCTAGAGAAAAATCGCGATTCCGTGAAGGGCGATTTTTCTCTAGGCGCAATTCCGGCCGGCACGGACCTGTGCCATAGTTCCTGCAAGAACAATGCGGGGGAACATCATGCGGAAAATCCTGACAATTGCCGGCCTGTGCCTGATGCCGGCGCTGGGCGTTTCAGCCTTTGCCGCGGACCTCAACGAGTCGCCCAAGAAAGTCGTGCGCCCTGAAGGCAGTTTCGACTACATCCGCCGGGTCGAAGAGATCAAGATGCGCGACGGCGTTACCCTGCACACCGTCATCCTGATCCCCCGCAGCGCGGCGCATGCGGCCATGATTCTCACTCGCACGCCCTACAGCGCCGACGAACAGACCGGCTATGCCCAGAGCGGTCACATGAACATGATCCTGGACGGCTATGACAACGCCAACGACACCATCATCGAGGGCGGCTATATCCGGGTGGTGCAGGATGTGCGGGGCAAGTACGGCTCCAAGGGCATCTACATGATGAACCCGCCGCTCGCGGGCACCGCGCTGAACCCAAGCAAGACAGACGATTCCACCGACGCCTATGACACCATCGAGTGGCTGGTGAAGCATGTGCCGGAATCCAACGGCAAGGTCGGCATCATCGGCATTTCCTATGACGGCTTCACGCCTCTGATGGCGCTGATCAATCCGCATCCGGCGTTGAAGGTCGCGGTGCCGATGAATCCCATGGTTGATGGCTGGCGAGGCGACGACTGGTTCCACAATGGCGCCTTCCGCCAGCAGAACCTGCCCTACATTTACGAGCAGGACGGCACCAACGACAATTCCGCCAAATGGTGGCAGTCCGAGCAGGACGATTACGACTTCTATATTCGCGGCGTTTCGGCGGGCGCATTGGGCGAAGCCCACGGCCTGACCCAGATGGGCTTCTGGAATAAAGTGATCGCCCATCCTGCCTATGACAGTTTCTGGCAGGCCCAGGCGATGGACCAGATCCTGGCCAAGCAGCCTATCAACGTGCCGATCCTGTTGGTGGGAAGTCTGTGGGATGCCGAGGATATCTACGGCTACATGGCGATGTGGAAAGCGCTGAAGCCCAAGGACACGAATAATCTGGTCCGCATGTCGATCGGTCCTTGGTATCACGGCCAAGGCATCGAGGAAGGCAGTTCACTGGGCGCCGTCAAATTCGGCATGGACACGTCGAAATGGTGGCGCCGCCATGTGCTGGCACCCACCCTGGCCCATTACCTGAAGGATGAAGCGCCGCCGCTGGATGTGGCGACCGTCACCGCCTTCGAGACCGGCACCAACGAATGGCGCAATTTTCCGAACTGGCCGGCAGCGAACGCCAAAACCACGCCGCTCTATCTGAAAGCGAACGGCGCGCTGGGCTTCGAGCCCACAAGCGGTCCAGTCGCCACCGTCGATTACATTTCCGACCCCGCCAAACCGGTGCCCTATCGCGCCCGGCCGATCAAGACTTCCGGCTATGACACCTGCGCGCAATGGGCCTGCTGGCTCACCGACGATCAGCGCGAAGCCTCGGGCCGTCCTGATGTGGTGAGCTTCACCACCGATGTGTTGACCAAACCCGTCACCGTGCGCGGCCAGCCCGTCGTGCATCTGACGGCCGCCACCACCGGCAGCGATGCCGACTGGGTGGTGAAGCTAATCGACGTCTATCCCGACCAGGTGCCGGCCGATCACGCCATGGGCGGCTATCAGCTGGCAGTGGGCATGGATATTTTCCGGGGCCGCTATCGGGAATCGCTGTCCGATCCCAAAGCGATCGCCCCTAACACGCCCCTCGCTTATCAGTTCGAATTGCCGAACGCGGACCATGTCTTCCTGCCCGGCCACCGCATCATGGTGCAGGTGCAGTCGAGCTGGTTCCCGCTCTATGACCGCAATCCGCAAACTTTCGTGCCCAACATCTTCTTCGCCAAGCCATCGGACTACAAAGCGGCGACGCAGAGCATCACCGTGGCGGGCCCGCAAGGCAGCTTCATCGACCTGCCGCTCACGCAATAGCGGGCAGGTAAATCTGGAGACGGCGGGCGGCAGCTCCGCGCGTGGCAGGTCTGCCGCCAAGGATTCCGACAGCGGGTGATGCCGTTTTCCTGTTCGCGTGCCTGGGCCGCGCAAATCGGAAACCGCGATGATCGTCGTTTCGATCAATTATGTACTGTGAAAATGTATCGCCACGACATTTTGCGGATTTTGTCATCGAACCGAATCCGTGCCGCTACGGAATCGTAATCACGGTAAAACAGTAATTTCTTACTTCCGCTACAAGACGGTCGCGCAACTCGGCGAATAAGACGCCGCCGGATGGGGCGCAGGCCGCACCGATCACGACATGCACGCACGCGAAATTTGAAAAGCCCGATGCTTTTCGAACCTGCGGCGCTGCGTCCCCACGGCACGGTCAAACAGAGTGGGGATCACGTCATGAAAAATCTCGGAAAAATTCTTTTGGCGGGCGCCAGCCCGGCTATTCTCCTGTTGGCGGCGGGCCCTGCCTTCGCCCAGTCCACCGGCACCCAGGCCATCGAAACAGTCACCGTCACGGCGCAGGTCGCCAACACCAACGGCCTGATGAACGCCAAGCCGGTCTCCAAGGAACAATCCGTCGTCACCAGCGAATTCCTTCAAACCCAGGCGGCGGGTCAGACCGTGTTTCAGGCGCTGAATTTCATGCCCGGGGTGAATTTCACCAACAACGATCCCTATGGCTCCAGCGGCGGCAATATCCGCATGCACGGCCAGGACGGCAATCATATTTCTCTCACATTCGACGGCATGCCGCTGAACGACACCGGCAATTACGCCATCTACACCAATCAGATGCCTGATGCCGAAATCGTTGACCGTATCAGCGCCAGTCAGGGCTCGACCGACGTGGACAGCCCCACTGCGGCGGCCACCGGTGGCGTCATCGCCATCGTCTCGGACAAGCCGCACGATATTTTCGGCGGTGAAGCGGTGATCTCCAATGGCTCCTTCAACGAGCAGCGCTATTTTGCCCGCATCGACTCGGGTGAGATCGGCCCCTGGGGCACCAAGATGTATGGCACCCTTTCCTACGCCAGCAACGACAAGTTCAAGGGCTTCGGCTATCAGCGCAAGATTCAGGGCAATGTGAAGCTCTATCAGGACATGGGCGCGGTTGGCTGGTTCTCGCTGGCAGGCCATTGGAACAGCAACCGCAACTATTCGCTTTATGCGGTGGATTATGTGCCCAACACCAACAATTTCTCCGGCACGCTGGCCCAGACCGCCGATGTGATCAAGAATCCCAATGGTAGCGGCTATATCGGCAATCCGGCGTTCAACAACGCCACCGCCACCTTGAACAGCACAGGCCTGGATCGCGATTTTGCGCCAAGCTGCGCCTTCAACCGCACGGGTAGCAACAACAATGCAGGCACCGTCACCGGATCGCCCTTGGCCGGACGCACGGACTACACCATGACCACCTGCAGCTTCTGGTACCGGCCGCGCATCAACCCGTCCGACACCGGCAATATCCGCTTCCAGTCGCTGTGGCATCTCACCCAGGACCTGACGCTGACGGCGGATGCCAATCTGCAATATGTGCTGGCGACGGGCGGCTCCACCTTTTTCACTTTCCCGGAATCCGTCGCCGCTGCCGGGACCAACGCCTCGGCCGCCAATACGGCGCGCCAATTGATCGGCAAGACCACCGGCGGCACGGGCACCACCACCAGCGCGCTGGGCTGTATTCCCGGCGTGGGCTGCGATCTCAATGGCGACGGCGATGTGCTGGACACGGTGGGGCTTTACCAGCCTAGCGTCACCAACACCCGCCGCTGGGGTTTCAACACTTCTTTGATCTATGCCATCGATGACAACAACACCGTCCAGGCTGCCTATACGCTGGACTATGGCTTGCACCGCCAAACGGGTGCTGCCTCCTTCGTCGATCCGGTGGGCGGCCCCTATACCGCCTTTGGCGCCATCACCGATCCCGCGCATGCGGTGGTCGGCCCGGACGGCGCGGCGCTGCGCTTCCGCGACCGCAAATCCAAGGCCATCCTCAACCAGGCGGCGTTCGATTATGAAGGCCATTATTTCGAAGACTCGCTGCGCGCTTCGCTGGGTTTTCGCCTGCCCTTCCTGGAGCGCGACCTCAACCAGTTCTGCTACACCCAGGCGGGCAGCAGCACGGCCTATTGCACCACCGCGGTTCCCACCATCACCAACAGCGATGGCACGGTTTCATTCGTCGGCAACACCAATCATTATTCACCGCCCGGCCATGCCACCAAGCGTTACAACCGCTTCCTGCCGCATCTGGGCCTGACCTATCTGCCGTTCGGCGACGAGCATCAGTTCTTCGGCTCCTATACCCAGGAAATCGCGGCGCCGCGCACCGACAATCTCTACCAGAGCCAGAAGGACGCCAACGGCACCTTTTCAACCTTCCTCAATACGCGGCCGGAAACCTCGACCACCACGCAGCTGGGCTATCGCTATCTCACGCAAGATATCCAGGGTTCGGTGGTGCTGTGGAATTCGCAGGTCAAGAACCGCATCGTCAGTTCCTTCGACCAGGTCACCAATGCCTATTTCGATCACAATGTCCCGGGCATCAATTTCTGGGGTGTGGATTTCGAAGGCAATTGGAAGGCCACGGACGAACTGACGCTTTATGCCAATGCCGGTTACGACCGCGCCCGCATCACTTCGAGCATTCCGGTGGGTGGCGGCGCGGCCAACACTTACAATAAGCAGCTGTCCGAAGTGCCGAAATGGACGGTATCTGGCCGCGCCGATTACCGCTTCACCGACTATCTGCGGGCGGGGATCGAGAGCAAATATGTCGGCAGTCGCCCCCAGACCGAAGACAACAACGCTTTTGTGCCGGATTATTACACTGTCGGCCTGGATGTCACCTTTGCCCTGGACATGCTCGGGCTGCCCAATTCCAGCCTGCGCTTCAACGCCGACAATCTGCTGAACAAGCATTATTTCAGCAGCCTCGGCACACAGACCTGCTGGCAGCCGGTGTCGGGATTCAATGGCTGCACCAACTATCCCACCGCCTATGTCGGCTCGCCGCAATCTTTCCAGGTGACCCTGATCGCACGCTACTGAGGTTTCGCGCCATGCATCAACGCATCCTGTGCCTGTCCTTGTCCGCCTGTCTCACGCTCTGTGCGAGCGAACCGGTACTGGCATGGGGTGCGTCGGGCCATCGCATCATTGGCGAAGCGGCGGCGCGTCATTTCCCCAAAAATCTACCCGCTTTTCTGCGCACGCCCGATGCGATCGCCACCATCGGCGAATTCTCCCGCGAGCCCGACCGTTCGCGTGATGCCGGCAACCCGCACGATGCGGATCTGGATCCTGCCCATTTCGTGGATCTGTCGGACGACGGCACCG
>JAZJZY010000007.1:269124-279578 GCA_040389405.1 Pseudomonadota bacterium
GCGTGAAATGCCTCGAGCAGAGCGTGGAACCGCGTCCCCGGCTCGACGCTCTGCCCGCGAACCGGCTGGATTACGACACTGCGCTCCGGGCGGCGAACACCAACGCCAGCAAGGCGGGATGGCTGCCCTATTCCATCATCGATGGCTGGCAGCAGCTGGTGAAGGATTTCGCTTTGTGGCGTGCCGATGTGGCGGCCCTCAAATTCACCAAAGATCCGGTTGCGCGCAAATGGCTGCTGGCGGACCGCAAGCGACGCGAGATGCTGACATTGCGCGACCTGGGTTATTGGGCGCATTTCGTCAGCGACGGCAGCCAGCCTTTGCATGTCACGGTGCATTACAATGGCTGGGGCACCTTTCCCAATCCGCACAATTATGTCGGCGCCAATCTGCACGCGCGCTTCGAAACGGATTTCATCAATGCCCATCTCAAGGAGAAAGACTTGACCCCGCTATTGGGCGCGTACCGGCCATTCGAGGGCACGATCCAGGACCACACCACCAATTATTTGCTGGCCACCGCGACCCATGTGGAGATGACATACCAGCTGGATCAGGCACAAGCCTTCGACCAGGGCTCACCAGAGGCCAAGGCCTTCGTCGCCGAAAGGCTGGCTGAGGGCGCTTCGATGCTGCGGGACATGGTGGCGGATGCGTGGGCGCAAAGCGCCAAAAGCCAGCTCGGTTATGGCACGCACAAAATGCCGATGGCCGATATCGAAGCCGGCAAGATTCCGTATCTCATTGCCGAACTGCAGAATTAGAACTTATTCCGCCGCATTTTCGCGACCCTTGTTTTCCAGATCGCGCGCGAACTCAGGATTGCGCTTGGCATCGATGCGGCGGATGCAGGCCTTGATCAGATTGCGTGTCACTTTCCATTCCGCGGCCAAGGGAATCGCCGCGACAAAGCGTTCGAAGCGGGTTTCGCTTTCGCTGTTGGTGAAGCCCGGCATCGCGCCGGTCTGGTGGGCATAGATCAGGCCCAGATCGTAGATATACCGGTCCAGCCGCGCCTTGCGATCGGGTCCGCCCGGATCGGCGAGACGGTCCGATGCCGTCGCGATATCGCGCCAGGCTCCGTTTTCGTCACGCAAGGCGGTGCGGCAGACAGAACGCAACGCCGCCAGTATCGTCTCCTGATGATCGTTCAACGTCATGATTAAGCTGGCCCGACGTGATGCACGTGGGAGAAGCTATGCGGGAAAAGTGCAACTTCAACGAATAGCGGGGTGTGTGGTTAATGCACGTTGGAAACCCCGCCAACCGCACATTTCTCAAGAACCGCGGATGATGCCGATGCCGTTCTGGATGCTGATTTTGGTACCGTAAACAGCGGACATGGATTTGAGATTCGCCAGGATTCGGCGCGCTTCGTCCGGCGATGCGGGATATGGCATGCCGCCGAGCGGGCCACCGACTTCGATGGCGAAGGGATAAAGCCGGATCTCGTCCATTTTGCCATGGGCATAGCGCGTCACGGGAATCACGGTCTGGAAATAGCCGTCGGGGAATTTCATCACTTGGCCGGTCGGCGTGGTGTAAGTGCGCTTACCACGAAAATCGAAGAACAGGCTGCCCAGGCTGTAAAAGATCGGCTTGCCTTTATAGATCTCGATCCCGCCCAGAACATGCGGCCCGGTGCGCACCACCGCGTCGGCGCCGGCATCGATGGCGGCATGGAACAGGGCGGGTTCGAAATTGGCGGGGCGCGGATCTTCGGACGATGCCGCTTCATTCGCCCAATGCAGCATCATCGGTTCATAAGGCGCACCGCCCGCATCCGCGTGCCCTGCGGTCTGGTGCGCATGGATGGAGAAAACAACAAATTTGGCTTTCGCGCGCGCCGCCTTTACCGAGGCAAGGATGGCGTCCCGGTCATCCTTGCTCGCTTCCCATACCGTGCCGGGCGTGGTTCCCGCCCGGAAGACCTGGTCGCCCAGACGCACTTCGTTTGATTGCGGCGAGCCACCGAAATCCAGCGGACCCGCGATCTGGCGAAGGGTCTGCAATTGCTGCGGCGTCACCACGCCCACTTCGCGCACATGCAGGGCGCTGATGCCCACACGCGCCCGCGAGTCGATGTCGAAGCGCTTGACCGGCGGCCCCGCCACGGCCATCGGCGGGAAAGTGGACGCCGTCGAGACCAGCGCCACCCTGCCTTTGACGGTCTGCAGATAGGCGGGCGCACGGGCGGCCTCCAGCCCCTCGCCCGCACCGGCTTGCGTCACGCCTGCCGCTGCCAGCCAGCCCAAGGTTGCAGCCAGGCCTTCGCTGCCCCAGTCGGTGGCATGATTGTTGGCCTTGGACACCAGCGAAATGCCCATCGATTTGAGATCGCCGGCGAAGGCGGAACGCTGCAGCGGATAGCCGCCGCCATTCTCCGCCGCGGGATAGCCGCGAAAATCCTTGATATCGAAGATCGAGCCTTCCTGGTTGGCGTAGCCCAGATCGGCACCACGAAACAGGGCCATGACCTGCGCAAATCCCGGATCCTGCGGCTTGGGAAAATCGTGATACGGCCCGATCATGTCGCCGCCGGCGGCGAAGGTGAAACCTTCCGGCACCGTCATTGCAGGCGCCGCGGCCACCGCCAGATTCGCGGCCAACACCAATCCTGCCAGCATTTGCGTCCCCGCCTTTGTTCGGCGCGATCATGCCGGTCAACCCGGCAAAAGAAAACCGTAAGGCCGATCAGCCGAAAACGCGATGAAGCCAGGCCTGCAGATCCTCGGACCTGTCGCTCCTGACGCCGACATAACCGTCCGGCCGGATCAGAAACAGTGTGGGGCCGCTATCGGTGACACCATAGGCCCGGCGGATCGCATGGTTGGCGGCGGTTGGCGGTATCACCACCACCCGCAAACCCAGTTGGGGCACCAGCGCCGACGCCAGATCGTTGGTGCCGGAGACAAAATTCAGCACCATCACATGCGTGCCGCGCAGCAACTCGAACAGCCGGACCGGGCGGCCCGACATTCCGGTCACCGGTCCGTCCGGGGCACGGTCGCCGGCTTGCACCGCGCTGTCGCCGCGCCGGTCGATGCTGAGCGAAGCGCCGCGATAATTGTGATCGAGATGGAAGATGTCGTCCTGGATGCGGCGCTGGCGGTCCGCCGCTTCTTCCGCCGGCACGCCTTTTTCGATCAGGCTTTGGGCGAGCACGCCCAACACCCCCGCCGCGATGGGCCGCCGCTCTTCCTCATAGGTGTCCAGCAATGCCGGATCGGCGCCCTGAACCACGGCCGCCAGCTTCCAGCCCAGATTATATGAGTCCTGGACGCTGATATTGAGACCCTGCCCCGGCGAGGTGGGCGGCGAATGGACCGCATCTCCCACCAGAAAAACCCGGCCGTCGCGCATCGCATCCGCCAGGCGGGTATTGGGGCGGTGGGCGATGATCCAGCGCGCATCCGAGAGGCGAATATCGCTGCGTCCGGTGCGCTCGTCGAACAGTGCCTGCAGAGTTTCCAGCGCAAGCTCGGGCACGGGCTCGCCGGGCGGCAGCAGCGCGACGAGCTGGAAATAGTCGCTATGCGGCAAGGGGCAAAGCGAAAGACGCCGGCTTTTGTCGCCGCCCGGGGCCCAGTTCATCCAGTAGCCGGACTCCAGCGCGCCCGCCTTGACGTCGGCCACGATATAAAGTTCGTCGGCAGAGATCTCGCCGGAATAGGCAATGCCCAGCGCCTTGCGCACCGCGCTTTTTGCCCCGTCGGCGCCCACCAGATATTGGCATTCGATGGTTTCTTCCCGGCCGCCGATCCGGACAGTGGCGGTGACCCTGTCCGTTCCTTCCTCCGACCAGAGAAATTCGGTGCCGAACTCCACCTCGATTCCGTGATCCAGAAGCGCGTTGCGCAAGATGTCTTCGGTGCGCCATTGCGGGATCATCCAGGTGGCGGGATAGGGCCTGGCCGGGGTCGTCACGGGCTTGCCGCGGCCCAAAAGCTCCCAGATCGCTTTTTCCCACAACAATTTGGAGCCGTCATAAGAGCGCCAGCGGGGGAACTCGCCACCATCTTCCTGAATCGGATCGATCAGGCCCAGATCTTCGAAAATCTCCAGGGTGCGTGGCTGCAGGCCCTTGGCCTTGGAGGCCAGAAGCGGACCGGGTGCGGCCTCGATAATCCGGACCTGGATGTTCCGGCGCGCCAGTTCCAGCGCCAGCACCAGGCCGGACGGACCCGCTCCCACGACCAGCACCGGCGGGTCGCCGGTATTTCCCAAAGATTGCGATGACATTGAACTGTCAAACGCCCCAAGGCCGGGACGGTGTCAAGTCGCCCGGAAACGACGCCGCCTTTGGCGCGTTTCCGCTCTTCCAGGAGGAAGAAAAACGGCATGACCTCGCAAAGCACCAAGGATCCGAACAAGGAATCGCAGAACCCCGCAGCCATGCCAAAATCCCAGCAAGGTCAGGGGCGAGCCGGCGGGCCTGCCCGTCCGGCAGATCCGGAAGGCCGACAGGGCGGGCATCACGCGAAGATGGCGGTGCATTCCGATTCGCCGCCCGGCATCGAACTGGACGGCAAGGCACGCATCATCCCGCTGGATGAGCGCACCGAAGGCGATCGTCAAAAAGCCCTGAGACGGGACAAGTAACGGCGTTAGCCGTGGCGCGACCGGCGCACGAAACGGCGCAAGGTCTGGCCGGGCTCGGTGCGAAAATCGGTCGGCTTGGAAACAGCGTCATCGCCAGCGGCGACGAAGACAAAATTATCGCCGGACAGATTATAGATGCCCGGAAGATGTTTGCCCGCATCCGGTCCGGTCTCATCGACCCAGGTCGCCTGACGCGGAATGGTGGTGGCGTCGAGGCGGAATTTTCCCTTCAGCAACACATTGCCTTGCGCACTGACCACCGAGAATCCATCGCGGTCGAAAACGGTCAAGGTTCCTGAGGCGCTGTACTCGTCGGCGGGGTTGGTGACGCCGTCGGCTTCGACGCCGACCTGCTCCCAGATGCCTTGCAGCAACTCGAGATCTTTTTCGGTTTTGCTGGTCGCCATGTTCAAAAGATAATTCCAGTCCACAAGGCGCGATGTCTGCACATTTCACAGGCAAACGGAAGGCTACAGATTGCCGCTCCCGCAAGCAAAACGTCTCAATTTGTAGCAACTTTTTCCGCATGGAATTCCGACATCTTGTCATGGAAAAGCAATGGAGCACGGTACCGGGCACGATAAATGGCTTATAAAAAACAGATATTTCCGGGAAGTCGGTGCCATGAACAGATACGGATCGACACCAATGATCGCGGGCCTTGTCGTTTGTTTTGTCTTGTCCGCCACACTTTGCGCGCAAGCTGCTGCCAGCTGCTTCGCCGCTTCCAGAACATACCAGATCCATCCCCTGCGCGGCGGCCCCGACATGAAGCAGGGTTGGTCGGTGCGGGGCGAAGCTTTCAATCAATGCGTGCGGCAAGCGGAAACTGCGGACAAGACGTTGCGCGCGCGCTATCCCGAAACGGTCTACGCGCTGTCATTGGCATCGACCATCGGATGTCATGGCTGTTAAGCCCTCCGCCTTCGCTGGCCGACCGGTGCAATTCTTCCTGCGCGGCGTAGACAGCAACAACGCTGATGACTGAACCGTAATCTTCAGGCTTCCAGGGCCACCAGCATAGCTCCGCCCGCGATCAGCGCGATACCCAGCCAGCTTTTCGGTGCGAGATTTTCGCCCAGCAGCGCCACACCCAGCAGAGCCACCAGCACCACGCTCAACTTGTCGACGGGCGCGACCCTGGCCGCCGGGCCCAGCTGCAAGGCCCTGTAATAACAAAGCCATGACGCGCCCGTGGCGATGCCCGACAGGATCAGGAAGAGCCAGGTGCGCGGCGCGATTGCGGAAAGCGGCTGGGCCGACCGCAACGTCACCACGAACAGCGCCGCCACCACCAGAATTACACAGGTCCGGATCAGGGTGGCGAAGTTGGAATCGATATTTTCCACGCCGATCTTTCCGAAGATCGCCGTCAGTGCGGCAAAGCCTGCCGACGACAGTGCCCAGAATTGCCAGCTTGCCAGAAAGATTTTCATCGCGGACCTCGCACAAGGCTCGGACGGCGAAAATTGCTGAGCCTTGCCGCGATCCTCGCGCAGAACCGATTGCGCCGCAAGAAACGGAGCGATCTCCCTAAAGATCTTGATAGCGGCCCGTCTCCCGCATCTGCAGTGATTGCAGCGCAAGAAGCAGAGTGCTGACCGCCATCACCGCATGTTCAGTGCGCCGATATCGCAAAGGAGATTTCAAATGTCATCGCGCTGGATTTATTCAACGGTTCTTGCCGGCTTTTTGATCGCCGCCGGGAGCGACGCGGCTTTCGCACAATCCACAGCACCTCAATCATTGGACGATGCCTGGTGGACAGGACCGATGCTGGCCAACTCCGCTCACACCATGCCCAAAGGTAACATGCTGATCGAATCTTATCTCTATGACGCAATCTCCGGGCCGGCCAACAGCGTCAATTCTCTCACCTATCTGCTCTATGGCGTCACCGACCGGCTTACGCTCGGGCTGGTGCCGACGGCGGGCTATAATTCGGTTCGCGGCGGTTCGGACAGTTCCGGCGTCCAACTGGGCGACACTCAGCTTCGCGGCCAATATGCCATCACATCGCTGGATGCTGCGCGCGGCGTACCGGATCTGGCTATCGCCCTGATCCAGACCATGCCCACGGGAAAATATGACCGACTGGGCACACGGCCCAGCGACGGCTTCGGCGGCGGCGCGTATTCGACCGCCTTGGCGCTTTATTCGCAGATGGTGTTCTGGATGCCCAATGGGCGGCTGCTCCGCACGCGGCTCGATTTGTCCCAGGGGATATCCAGCCGCGCATCCGTAACGGATGTGAGCGTCTATGGCACCAGCGCGGGATTTCGCGGCCATGCCAGGCCGGGAAATAATTTCTCGGCGGATGCGGCGTTCGAATACAGCCTGACGCGCAGCTGGGTGCTGGCTCTGGATGTCATCTACAATCACAACAACAACAGCGTCACGCGCGGCACCCAAGGCGGCCAGTCGGTTGTCCTGAATTCCGGCACAAGCGACAGCCTGGGCTTTGCCCCCGCGGTCGAATT
Source organism: Pseudomonadota bacterium (assembly GCA_040389405.1). Taxonomy (GTDB): domain Bacteria; phylum Pseudomonadota; class Alphaproteobacteria; order Micropepsales; family Micropepsaceae; genus Rhizomicrobium. Next base: position 276,207 of record JAZJZY010000007.1, read on the forward strand.
CAGCTGGACGCCCAATATCGGCGTGCTGGCCGGTGTCCGCATCATTCCCAAGGGGCATCACACGCCGGCTTCAGTCACGCCCGCGGTGGCGATCAATTACGTTCTTTGAGAGCGCATAAAAAAACCGCCCGTTTCCAGTCCCCTGGAAACGGGCGGGTTGTTTCAAAAGCCGTTCAGGCTGGCTTAGAAGTTCAAGGTCACACGGCCATAATAGTAGCCACCGTTCGGGTCGAACGCCGCCCCGACGGGAGCGTTCTGCACCGAGCCGCCGCTGGCGGAGTTGGTGCCGCCATTGGCATTAAGCGGTGTGGTGGTGAAGCCGACGACATCGCGACGGATGTTGAAGACGTTGTTGCCGCCAAACGAGACCTGGAAGCCTTCGGTGACGTTGTACCGCGCTTCGATGTCCGTCAGGCCCACGCCCGCCTGGCTGGCGTTGTAGTAAGGCAGACCGCCATTGGGTGTGGTGAGCTGCTTCTGCGGACCGTAATAGGTTTCGCGGAAGGTGACGCCGAACTCGTCCAGGGACCAGTTCGCCGTCAGACCGACCTTTTCCTGCGGCGCGCTGTGCACGAAGTTGAACAGCGTGTAGGGCTGGAAGAAGGTCGCTGCCGGGTTGGAAGCTACCAGCACAGCCGGCGGCGGCAGCACAGAGGACAAGGCAGTGGAGTTGTAGTTGCCCGCCAAGGTCCAGTCGATCAGGCCCATGTCACCGAAGTCGGTGGGGTAATTGACCGTGAGGTCGACACCCTGGGTCAGCGTGTCCAACCCGTTCAAGAAGGCCGTGACACCATTCTGGGTCGCGGTCGGGTCCAGGATATTGCCATGGGCCGCGATCGCGACGTTGACCAGCGCCGAGTTGACCGCGCCGCCAAGGCTGTTGACCGTGCCCGAACGAACGATGCGGTCGCCCAGGGTGACGCTGTAGGCGTCGAGGGTGACGCTCAGATCTTCGAACGGATGGGCGACGATACCCACGCTGTACTGAGTCGAGATTTCCGGCTTCAGGTTTGGCAGGCCCAGGACTTTGGCAGCGGCCGAGTTGGCCGGCAGCTGCACAGTTGCGGCGATTGGCGAGACCTGGGTGGCCGAGTAGAACTCTTCACCCAAATTCGGGGCGCGGAAACCGGTCGAGATCGTGCCGCGGATGGCGATTTGCGGGTTGAAGTCGTAACGGGCCGTGATCTTGCCGATCTGGGCGTCGCCGAAGTCGGAGTAATGTTCGGCGCGGCCGGCAACGTCGAGTTGAAGGGCCTCAATCGGCGCCAGCGCGAAGTCGAGATACACGCCGTAATTCTTGCGGCTGTGTTTGCCGGCGTCGGTCGGCTGGAAGCCCGGATAGGACTGGCCGCCTTCCTTGTAGCGCGAGGCTGCATCGCCCTGGTCGATGCTGTAGAAATTCTCGCGCGCTTCGACACCGACCGCCACGGTCAGAGGCGAGGCCATACCGACATTGAAGGGATGGGTCGCATCGAGCGTGCCGACAAATTCGCTGGCGGTGAAGGTACCGTCATAGAAATCGGTCGGGGTGGTGTGGGTATCGATGAACAAGGTGCGGTTCGCCGAACGCCAGGTATAGATGCTGTCGATGTCCTTGCCGTAACCGACATTGGCATCCAGATCCCAGCCCGCGACATTGAACTTCATGCCCATATTGTACTGATAATCGTCTTCCCGCAGCACTTCCTGAGGCGAGAAGCCGTTCGGATAGAGAACCAATTCGCCGGGCGTGTAGAAGGTGCCGGCCTGACCGGTCGAGATCACCGTGCCATTGGCAAAGAGGCCGTTATTGCCCAATGGTTGAACGCCTGCGCCGCTCGGCGCGCCCGTCGTGCTGACGCCGATGGCGCAAGCGGGGGTCACGAGGTCGGCGCGGACTGCCGTGTTGTAACCTTGCGGATTGGCCGCCGAGCAGGGCTGGTTGGAGCCTGGCGCCGCGATGACCTGCGACGGCATGCGGACATTTTCCATGCCCTTGGCGAAGCGATGCGCCCAGCTGCCGAACGCATAGAGCTGGACATCGTCGCTGAAGTCATAACCGGCGTTCGCGAAGGAGCTGAACAGCTGATATTCGGGGTCGGAATTGATCAGATTGGCGCGGCCATATTCCGGCATCGCCTGGCGATTGGCCAACGGCACGCAGATGCCGGCGGTGCAAGGCACGACGCCAGCGGCATTGGCAACGGCGGTCCGGGTCGTGGGCGTGCCGCCGACGCCGATGGTGCCTTCCTGCGCTTCGATCCCGGTGGGGCCGAAGAGGCGGGTATCGTTGCCCCCATTATGGGTAAAGGCATGGAACTTCTTGTCGACCGTCAGGTTGACATAGCCCTTGTCGAACAACGGCAAGCCGATGTTGAAGGACACGTTATATGTGTCACCGCGGGCATTGTAGTTCTGGCCGCCGGAAACCTGCAGCTGGCCGCCAGCCGATTTCTTCTTGAGGATGAAGTTCACAACGCCGGCGATGGCGTCCGTGCCGTATTGCGCGGCAGCACCATCCAGCAGCACTTCGACATGATCGATCGCCGCGGTGGGGATCAGCGAGATATCGGCTGCCGCGCCGCCGCCGGACGAACCGCCATTGACGTTGAGGTTGCCGGTGCCGTGACGGCGCTTGCCGTTCACCAGCACCAAGGTGTCGTTGGGCGACAGGCCGCGAAGGGCGGCGGAAAGCGTCAGGTTGGCCGTATCGCCGCCGAACGAGTCGGCCACAAAGGACGGAACGGTCTGGCCGAGAGCGGCGCGAAGGTCGCCCGAGCCCGCGCCACGGGTCAGAGAATCGGAGCCCAGCACAGTGATGGGTGCGGCGCTGTCGGCAGCCGTCATGCCCTGCACGCGCGTGCCGGTCACGATCACGGTCTCGTTGCCGTTGTTATTGTTGTTCTGCGCCAGCGCGGGCGTGGCCGCCCATGCAAATGTGGCGATGGATGTTCCGAGCAGCAGCGAGTGCTTGAAATTCAACGATGTGCGCATATGGCTCCCCTAAATGGCCTGTTTTGGCGATGTGATGCGCTTATGCGCACCGATTAATTCTCGGCATGGCGTCTTGCGTCGATGGCGGCTTGGACCCCCCCCTGCCGGCACTGAACCGAAATCGGACATAACAAAATCCGAGATCAGCGAAAGCCGCCCGTTTACCGGGCGACGGCTCAATAGCTTGTGACAGGCTAAGGATCGCGCATGGTTAGAGGAATTATCTTTAGGATGCTCATCGTTAGCACCAAAGCATCAGGCAGCATGTGACGCGCGAGGCATAAAAAAACCGCCCGTTCCAGGGGACTGGAAACGGGCGGGTTGTTTCAAAAGCCGTTCACGCCGGCTTAGAAGTTCAAGGTCACACGGCCATAATAGTAGCCACCGTTCGGGTCGAAC
>JAZJZY010000008.1:0-67216 GCA_040389405.1 Pseudomonadota bacterium
GTGAGCTGGGTTTAGAACGTCGTGAGACAGTTCGGTCCCTATCTGCCGTGGGTGTTCGAAACTTGAGAGGACTTTTTCCTAGTACGAGAGGACCGGAAAGAACGTATCTCTGGTGGATCGGTTGTCACGCCAGTGGCATAGCCGAGTAGCTAAATACGGACAAGATAACCGCTGAAAGCATCTAAGCGGGAAACTTACCTCAAAACCAGGTTTCGCTTGAGAGCCGGGGAAGACTACCCCGTCGATAGGCCAGGTGTGTAAGCGCGGCAACGCGTTGAGCTTACTGGTACTAATCGCTCGATTGGCTTGATCGCAAGCAGCACCGTTTCATGTCTGGAAACAAAGCCAGACAATGATTCCATACAATTAGAATATCGGTCTCCAAGTGTCGTATTGTGCCGTCCATCGTGAGATGGATGATCTTTTCTGCCCTTTGCCGACCTGGTGGTCATAGCGAAGGAATTCTACCCGATCCCATTCCGAACTCGGCCGTCAAAGCCTTCTGCGTCCATGGTACTGCGGCTCAAGCCGCGGGAGAGTAGAACGCTGCCAGGTCTGCCAAGGGCAGAAGAGATGTCAAAACCCGCCAACACAATTCAAAAAAGCCCCGCCGGAGAAATCCGGCGGGGCTTTTGTTTTTTCCGGGCTCAGGACAGCCGGCTCGCCACCGCGCCGGCTGTGAGCAGTACTGCCGCGGCGATGCGATTCCAGGTCAGTTTTTCGCGCAGCAAAACCACCGAAATCAGGGCTGCGAACAGGATCGATGTCTCGCGCAGGGCCGCCACGGCTGCGACTGGCGCCCGGGTCATCGCCCATACCGCGATGCCGTAAGACAGCAAAGATGCGCCGCCCCCACCGAGCGGTATCCAAGGTCTGGCCCGCACCGATTGCAGCAATTGCGCGCGGTGCCGGAGCATGCCCCAGCCGGCCATCGGCAGGCCGGTCAAAAGGAATATCCACAGCGTATAGCCGACCGGCGCCCCCGACAGCCGCACACCGATTCCGTCGAGCACCGTGTAGGACGCGATGACCAGCGCTGTTCCAATGGCCATCGCTACAGTCACGCCGGCATCCGAACGCTGGAATCGCCCGCCCGCGATCAGCAACACGCCGCCGCAGATGCAGGCCACTCCCAGCAATCCCAGCGGCGACAGGATTTCGCCAAACAGGATCGCATTCGCGGCGGTCACGAACAGCGGCGCCGTTCCCCGCATCACTGGATAGGCCAGGCCCAGATCGGACGTTCGATAGATTTTGGCGATCAGGATGTAATAGGCGATCTGCGGCAAGGTCGATGCGGCCAAAAACGGCCAGCTGGCGAATGCCGGCGCCGGAACGAATGGCAAAAGGCACAAGGATATTAACGCAGCGCTGGTGGCGATCCCGATGGTCGCCATCAAGGCGTCCTGGTCGCCACGCTTGATCAGCGCGTTCCAGGCCGCATGCAAAGCTGCCGCGAATAGAATCGCGCCGGCAACGCCATTGGTCATGGGAATTTCAAGCTGATGCCGTCCGCAAAGGACAGCCTATCGGCGAACTCAGTCGTTCGACGCCCGCTTGACCAGCTCTTTGGCGATGAAGCCCGAGACGGCATAGACATGGGCGCCGAAACCATTGGAACGCATGTCCCATACGCGCACCTTGCTCCAGTCGTTCTTGGTGCTGACGTCTAGAACCGGCGTGGCCAGATCGATCTCGCCATGGTTCTGCCAATTGGCCTGATCCACCCGGATTTCGCGCTTGGAAACGATATGGGTCACCACCGCGACATGGCCCCGCTTCAGGCGCTTGGAGCCGGAAAACACCATCACCGCATCTTCCATCGGCGCGGCGGCGCGGGCATAGAGATTTTTGGCGCGCGACCACCAGAATTTGGCATCGCCGAAGACCGCCAACCCCGAACGGGCGCGGGCATATTCGACGCAGAACAATCTGTGCAGGGGCGTTTCGATCGAGGGCTGGGGCACTTCCGCCACCGAGATGGTCGGCAGGGTAGGCATCGAAAGTTCCGTCAATTCGATCAGCTTGGTGATGCTGCCCGGCGCGACAATGGGGAAATGGCCATCGCCGCGATCAACCAGCGCGCTGGTCAGCAGCGGATTGTTGTCCACGAACCGGATATTGGCCTTGGCCGAAAGCGGTACCAATGCCAGCAGCATCGCAACCAAGGGCAAAGTCATACGTATTACGATGGTCAAGGGCTGCGCTCCGGCTTTGCTTGCAGGTACATGCCGATGCGGGCGAGGCCCCACCGGCGGCATTGTCGGACATGCAGTGGTGGAACCTTTCGGAACCCACATTCAGCCCGGGCGGACTAAAGCAAGAGTCCGGCGGTGCGCAAAGACGTTAATGTGTCACGGATTCGTGACCCGAAAGACACATTAAATCATTGTATTTGCTTGTGTTTTCCCCGCTATGGCATCGATGCATCAGGGGGCGGGAACTCGTTCCCCTTATGGTCTTAACCAAAAGTAAAAATTTATCGAAGCCGTTAACGGTTGCGCCGGGCCTCAGGGAGCCGCCACCCGCCAAGCCATCCTGTTACCTGGCTCTTGAGCCAAAGGTTTTCGGCACATTTGGGCGGCCGGCACGCTGCAGGCGCTTACGACCACCGCCGGCTTTCGATGGCCTGGACGGACTGGTTTCGTCCGATAGCGAAATCTCGGCATCGAAGGCGGCGCGCTCGACCGCCGACTGGCGGGCGAAGGGGTCATCGCTGATGGTAAGCGCCACGGTCTGCAGCCGCTTGAGTTCGTCGCGCAGCCGCGCGGCGGTCTCGAATTCCAGGTCGGCGGCGGCCACCCGCATCTGTTTTTCCAGATCGGCGATGATGGCCTTGATGTTGTGGCCGACAAAGGCGCGTTCGCCATCCGCCGCTTCCAGCACGCCCGCATCCACCATCACATGGTCGCGCTCATACATCGAACCCATGATGTCGGAGATGTTCTTCTTGATGCTGAGCGGCGTGATGCCGTGTTCGGTATTATAGGCCTCCTGCTTGGCGCGGCGGCGGTTGGTCTCCGCCATGGCGCGTTCCATCGAGCCGGTGATCCTGTCGGCATAGAGGATCACTTTGCCGTCCACGTTACGGGCGGCGCGGCCGATGGTCTGGATCAGCGAGGTTTCGCTGCGCAGGAACCCTTCCTTGTCGGCGTCCAGGATCGCGACCAGGGCGCATTCGGGAATGTCCAACCCTTCGCGCAAGAGATTGATGCCGATCAGCACGTCGAAAGCGCCCAGGCGCAGATCGCGGATGATCTCGATGCGTTCGAGCGTCTCCACATCCGAATGCATATAGCGGACGCGGATGCCCTGCTCGTGCATATATTCGGTGAGGTCTTCCGCCATCTTCTTGGTCAAGGTGGTGACCAGGATGCGATAGCCGCGCAAGGCGACCTCGCGGCATTCGGCGATCAGATCGTCGACTTGGGTTTCTACGGGCCGGATTTCGACCGGGGGATCGATCAGCCCAGTGGGCCGGATCACCTGCTCGGCGAAGATGCCGTCGGTGCGCTCCATCTCCCAAGGTCCCGGTGTCGCCGAGACATAGACCGACTGGGGCCGCATCGCGTCCCATTCCTCGAATTTCAGCGGGCGGTTGTCGATGCAGGAGGGCAGCCGGAAGCCGTAATCCGACAAGGTGAATTTGCGGCGATAATCGCCTTTATACATGGCGCCGATCTGCGGCACGGTCACATGGCTTTCGTCGGCAAAAACCAAGGCATTGTCCGGCAAATATTCGAACAGGGTCGGCGGTGGCTCGCCCGGCAGGCGGCCGGTGAGCCAGCGGGAATAGTTCTCGATCCCGGCGCAGGATCCGGTGGCTTCGATCATTTCCAGATCGAAGGTGGTGCGCTGCTCCAGTCGCTGGGCTTCCAACAATTTGCCGTTGGCGCGGAAGTCGGCCAGCCGTGCGATCAGTTCGGCTTTGATGCCTTTCATGGCCTGCTGCAGGGTCGGGCGCGGCGTCACATAATGCGAGTTGGCATAGACCTTGATCGATTCCAGCGTGCCGGCGCGATGCCCGGTGAGGGGATCGAATTCCGTGATGCTGTCCACCACATCGCCGAACAGTTCGACCCGCCAGGCGCGGTCTTCATAATGCGCCGGGAAGATGTCGATGGTATCGCCCCGCACCCGGAACGCACCGCGGGTGAAATTGTCGTCGTTGCGCCGGTATTGCAGCGCCACCAGGCCGCCGATGGCGGCATTGCGGTCCACCTTGTCGCCCTTGGCAATGGAAACGGCGGTGCCCGAATAGGTCTCGACCGAACCGATGCCGTAGATGCACGATACCGACGCCACGATGATCACATCGTCGCGCTCCAGGATCGCCCGCGTCGCGGAATGGCGCATGCGGTCGATCTCTTCGTTGATCGACGAATCCTTCTCGATATAGGTGTCGGTGCGGGGGATATAGGCTTCCGGCTGGTAGTAATCGTAATAGCTGACGAAATACTCGACCGCGTTTTCCGGGAAGAATTGCTTGAACTCGGAATAGAGCTGGGCTGCCAGGGTCTTGTTCGGTGCCAGGATCAGCGCCGGACGCTGGGTGCGCTCGATCACCTGGGCCATGGTGTAGGTCTTGCCCGATCCGGTGACGCCCAAGAGCACCTGATCGCGGTCCAGTGCCTCCACGCCCTTCACCAGCTCGGCGATGGCGGTGGGCTGGTCGCCCGCAGGCTGATATTCGCTCACCAGCTTGAACTTCTTGCCGCCTTCGGATTTTTCCGGCCGCGCCGGTCGGTGCGGCACAAAGGTGCCGCCCGGCGTCATCGCCGCCAGCGGCGGCGCCAGATCGGCGGGATCCATGGTGGCGGCTTCCGCCAGACTGGGTCCGGCCGCTACCGCCGCCGCGAATTTCGCAGTGTTTTCCGAACCCTTCGCAGTCCGGGCCTTGCCCTTGGACCGGGGAACCATGCCGTTGTTATGCGCCATGGCTTCAATATAGCGGCTCAGCCGTTTTTTTGTAGGTCGGCCGGCACTTCTTTGCGGTCGTTCATGCCGTAATCGCGCAGCACATCCGCCACCTTGAGGCGATAATCCCGGAACACGCCGTGGCGTCCAGCCTGCTGCGCCAGCCCATGTTCCGGCTGGGTGCGCCAAGCCTTTACCGCCTCTTCGTCCCGCCAGAAGGACAGCGACAGGATTTTTTCCGGTTCGATCAGGGATCCGAAGCGTTCGATGGAAATAAAGCCGTTAATCTTCTCCAGCAATGGGTGCAGATCGGCGGCAATCTCGAGATAGCGATCCCGGTCCGCGGGCCAGACTTCGAAGATCACGGCGATCATGGTGTCACCATTTTTACCCATTCACGGGTTTCGCGCAGGATGAATTTCTGCCGCTGGGCGAATTCGAAATTGGCTTTACCGGCCGGGTCCTGCTTCAACCGTGCCCGATAAGCCTCATAGGCGGCCAGGCTTTCAAAGCCGATCATGGCATGGGCAATATCGTTGCTGCCTTCATGCGGCAGAAAATAGCCCATCAGATCGCCGCCGCAAGCCGGAATGATGGTGAGCCAGTTCCTGGAATATTGCTCGAATGCGGCAAGCTGAAACGGGTCGATCTGATATTGGATATGGCAGATTATGGTCGCGGCCATGCGTCATCTCCTTCAGGAACGCGAGGAGGATAGCGTAGGCCACCTTCGCGATGCTTCGGCACCGGCCAAAGCATCGCGATAAGGGCCGAAGCTTATTTCGCGCTGGCGATGGCGGCCTGGGCGCTGTTGGCCGCATCCTGGGCCACTTTCAAATCGGAGGCGGCGATGCCCTGGACCAGCGTTGCCTTGGCAGCTTCCAGCTTGGTCTTCTGGCCCGCATCGGTGGAGTCGGGAATGGCGCCGGCCCCGACCTTGGCACAAGGATTCATCTGCTTGTCGTCAAAGCCTTCGGCGCCCGGTCCCACCAGGCAGTTCAGCGCGTGATGCATATGCATATGCACGGCATTGATGGTGCCGGATTGGGCGGCGAGATTGGCATGGGTTTGCGCGTTGGTGATTTCGGCACCCAGATCGGCAGCCAGTGCGGTGCCGGCGATCAGAAGGCTGGCGCCCGTCAGGGCGGAAAGCAAAAAGTGTTTCATGGAAATCTCCAAAGAAAAGGACGCGCGGAGGGTATCCGCGCGTCCCGTTCAAACCAACAACTTCTTTTCTAGCGGACCGAGGCCAGGTTGGCGCGCAGCTTCTGCGCTTCCGGGCCCATGGTCGGCGTGGAGTTCATGTCCTTGTCGGGGCTGATCACCGAACCGTTGAAGGTCAGGCCGGCATAGGCGCCCGTACCGGACGTCCACACCACGATGTCACCACCATGGGCGGTGGTGGCGCCTTCCGCACCCGACGACAGATTGACGACCGTCAGGCCGGCGCCCGCGCCCAGCTTGAAGTTGCCGTGCTCGATGCCGGACAAGGCGCGGTCGCTGTTGATGATGAAGACCAGCTCTGCCTGTTCCAGGCCGGCCTGAAGGCCAAAGGACGCCGAGCCCATGTCATAGAATTTCGGTTCGCCCCAGCCTTTGCCGGTGCGGCGGATCAGAACGCCTTCGCCGCCTTCAGCGCCGAAGATAAAGCCGCCCTTGACCAGTTTGGGAACGATATAGACAGCTCTTGCGCCGTCCATCATGCGGGCGGCGGTGGCGAAGGCCGGATCATGCTTCAAATGCGTGACCGTGCGATCGGCGTTGGCGAGCACTTCGGCCTTGTCGCCGGCAGCTTGGGCGGGCGCGGCGAAAATAACGAGGGCCAGGGCGGACGCCGCGGCCAGCTTGGGAAATAGGGTCTTCATGGTAGGCATCCTTCAAATGGAGGTTGCCATTCAAACCAGCCAAGCGGGAAAAAGTTCCCTGGCGGGAGCGCGATCCGGAAAAGTGTGCCGCGGTTTTCCGAGGGATCGCGCGACAAAACAAAGATTCTAGTTGTCGATCCGGATCAGTTCGGGCCTGGGAAAAGGCGAGGCCTGCTCCCGGCTGCGTTCCGCGAAACCGCTGGTGAAATCCTGGAAGATGGTGCTGAGCTCCTCGGCATCGACCATTGCGGGGCGGTCTTTTGGGAAGCGGTAGCGCCAGAAGCTCACGATATGAGAGATGGCGCCCATCTTCTCGCCCAATTCCAGGAACATGTGCGGCGCGGACAGCAGGAAATCGCGGAACGTCTTGGGGGACTGGCTGGCCACAAGACTGGCGAAAGATGCGTCATAGACATTCAGAACCTTGGAAACATGCTGGCCATGGTCGCGCACCATTTCGATGATGCTGCGCCGGGCCTGGGTCTGATAGGCCCGCTGCTCGACATCGATCGGGCCGGTCGGGCGAATTTCCTTGATCTCGCGCAGAATGCCCATCACGTCGGGCCAGAAATTCTGCATCGCCCATTTGTAATAGAGAAAGCCGCGCCAGCTGAAAGCGCCTTCCCGGAAATCATCGGCGCCAAGCCCCAAGGTCAATCGCAGCGGCTCCAGCTTCTCATCCACCTGGCTGGACAGCATGGCCGTGACCATGCGGCCGGTCGAGCCGTTCTGGTCGCCGCCACCGGCAAGCTGCACCAGCTGCCAGAGTTCGTCGGACACGAAGGCGTGCATGCGTTCCTGGTCGCCAGGCGAAATGGCGAAATAGCAGGCCGCGACATCGATGCTGTTGTTGCGCAGATGCTCGCGCAGCAGGAAGGGATCCAGCGACGGGATGGCATTGAGAAGGCGGAGCACCACCGCGTCACGCTCCAGCTTCTCGTCTTTGTAATGTCCCGCTTCGCGCAGATTCTCGATGAAACCCCGCTGATCGATGAAAAAGGAGCGCCCGCCCGCTCGCATATCAGCGCGATCAAAGGGGACGATGATCTTGGTCGATACCGAGCGCGGTGAAGCGAAGAGATAGGATTCATCCGATCGCGTGCGATGCTTGAGAATGAAGGCGGTGTTGATGATGGGGGAGAGAAACAGCGGTTTCTCGTGATATTCCGGGTCACCCGACCAGGCGCGCGCGATCTGGCTCAGATTGAGGACGCGGCTGGTCGATGCGCCGTCAAGCGAAGCCAGTAAGCGGATGGTGCGATCGCCGGCCACAAATGCTCCCGACGCAAAAGTTTGGAATGCCGGATCAGTTTGACCGCATTTGATGAATATTGGCTTACGCGGGCTGCCCGGCGTCAGGCCTGGATGACCTTGGGCCGCTGGATCGGGGAGCTGACATCCCGGGTGCGCTCGGCAAAGCCGCTGGTGAAATCCTGGAAGATGATGCTCAGCTCTTCGGCATCAATCAGGACAGGCTGGCCCTTGGGAAAACGGTAGCGCCAGAAGCTGACGATATGAGAGATCGCGCCCATCTTTTCGCCCAGATCCAGGAACATGGAGGATGCGGACAGCAAAAAGCCACGGAAGGTATTGGGGGAATTGCTGGCGACCAGTTCGGTAAAGGACTCGTCGTAGATATCCAGCACCTTTGAGATGTGCTGATTGTTGTCGCGTACCATCTCGATGATGGCGCGCTTGGTGTTCACCAGGAAAATGCGCTGCTGTTCGCTGATCGCGCCCTGGGGAATGATCTCCTTGATTTCCCGCAATACGCCCATCACGCCTGGCCAGAAATCCTGGGTCGCCCATTTGTAATAGAGCAGGCCGCGCCAGCCGAAGGCGCCCTCGCGGAAATCCTGATCGCTCAGGCCCAGGGTCATCCGCAACGGCTCCAGCTTCTCGTTGACCTGGCCGGACAGCATCGCCGTCACCATGCGCCCGGTCGAGCCGTCGTCATTGTCGCCATTGGCCAGCTTGACCAGTTGTGACAATTCCTTGGAGACGAATTGATGCATCCGCTCCTGGTCGCTCGCCGAGATCGCGAAATAGCAGGCCGCCACTTCGATGTTGTTGGCGCGCAGATGTTCGCGCAGCAGGAAGGGATCGAGCGATGGAATGGCGTTGAGTAGGCGCAGGACGCCCATGTCGCGTTCCAGCTTTTCGTCGCTGTAATGCCCCGCCTCGCGCAGGGTTTCGAGAAAGCCGCGCTGATCGATGAAGATGGAGCGCCCACCCGCACGCAGATCCGAAGGGTCCACCGGCACGATGATCTTGGTTCCCGCCGAACGCGCCGTGGGAAACATGTAGGTTTCGTCCGGGCGGATGCGCTGCTTGAGGATGAAGGCGGTGTTGATGACGGGCGAAAGAAACAGCGGGTTGCCCGCGTGTTCCGGATTCCCGGCATTGAGACGGGCTATGTGCCGCAGATTCAGGACACGGCTGGTGGAGGCGCCGTCCAGCGAACAGAGAAAACGAACAATGCGATCGACGGCCAAGGCAACACCAAATAACGGGCGGCAACAGGGCCCAAAGTCTGGGCCGATTTGATGAATATTGCCTTACGATGTAGACCTTGGGTTGCAAGCCCGCGACCCGTTTCTTGTACCGGAGTCAAGAAAATCCATGCGCGAAATGGCCGTGAACGAGGAGCGAAACTGGGCGCTGGCCGCCTATGGCCTGTTCCTGATCGCGCCCGCGTCCGGCGGCATAACGGCATTGATCGGCGTTGTCCTGGCGCATCTGCGCCTGGATGCCGCGCGCGGCAGTTATCATGAAAGCCATTACCGCAACCTGATCCTGGTGTTCTGGGTCTGGATGACGGTGGCGTTCGTCGCGGCGGCCGTGACGATCGCGGGGTTTGCGGGAATCGCCTTCACGTTGCTGCGATCCGGCACCGGCTTTGCTCTTTATCACAGCACCCTGATGCTGGGGCTGGTTTTTCTCGGCGTCGTGCTGACCTGTTTCTGGTATTATTGGCGTTTGCTGCGCGGCTTCATCCGCCTGCTGGACGACAAAGCCTATTGATGACCAGGACGGCTCTGCACTTCGATCAATCCTTGCCCGCCGTCTATGGCGTGGAACAACGCCTGTCGCCGCGCGTCGGCCGGCTGTTGGCGCACAACCCCAGTCCCTTCACGTTCCGCGGCACCGGCGTTTATCTGGTGGGCGACGCGAAGAGTGTGGTGGTGATCGATCCGGGACCGAACGACCCCCAGCATGTTGCGTCGTTGCTGGCGGCGATCGGCACACGGAATGTCACCCATATTCTTATCACCCATACCCACCGCGATCATTCCCCCGCCGCCGCGGCGCTGAAACGGGCGACTGGTGCGAAGACGTATGGCTTCGGTCCGCATGTCTTCTATTCCCCCTCCGGCCTTCGCATCGCAAGCGCTGCTACGGCCACCTCCCCCGTCAGCGCTGACGCGCACGGGGGAGGTGGGCCTGGGCGCGATGAGAATGTGGTTGAAGAAGGCGGCGATCGCGATTTCCTGCCCGATGTGACGGTGACATCGTTGAAAGCGGCGGCCGTCGCTTTCAGTGCGTTTTCACGCCGGGACATACCTCCAACCATATGTGTTACGCGCTGGACGAAGAGGAGGCGCTGTTCACTGGCGATCATGTGATGGGCTGGTCGACCACCGTGGTGGCGCCGCCCGACGGCAATATGGGCGACTATATACGCAGCCTGGAAAAGCTGATCGCCCGCTCCGACAAGATCCTTTATCCCACACATGGTTCGCCGATCGTCCGGCCCGGTCCGTTCCTGCGTGCCTATCTTTCGCACCGGCGCATGCGCGAAAACCAGATCGGGCGGGCCTTGCAGCGGGGCCGCGACACGGTGCCGGCGTTGGTCGAGACGCTTTACGTTGGCCTGGCGCCGGCGCTGCAGCGCGCCGCCGCCCTGACGGTACAGGCGCATCTGAAGCACATGGTCGAAGATGGGCGCGTAACGGCGCTGGCGGACGGACGCTATCTCAGGAATTGATCAGGAGCTGAGCTGGCTGCGATAGGCCTTCAGCAATCCGAGATTGCGGCCGAAATCGCGCGCGCCGGTCTCGCTCTCCGCCCGCATATCGAAGCGCGCGCCCAAGGTGCCGGCCGGCCGCACCCGGATCACGATGTCGGAGACCTGGCCGAACCAGAAGCTGGTGGCCGTCGCTTCGATGCGGCCTTCCGTCTCGCTGTAATCGACGATGTTCCAGCCCATCCGCTTGGCGGCGTTGAAGCAGCGCCAGAACATCTTGGGCGGTGGCATGATCAGGGCCAGCGGCTTGGTCAGTTCCGTATAATAGGTGTGCAGCATGTAGCTGACCGTATTGTACTCGCCGCGATAGCGGATCTTTTCGGATGGATCGAAGGCCGTTGCATTTTCGCCGGAAGGGCGCTTGGCCAGCGCGACAAAGCGCGGCGGATCTTCGGGATCGGTGGTGGCGTCATGGATCGGTGGCGCCACCAATCCCTGATAGACGGTGTGTAGGGGCGCATAGAGCAGCAGCAGCGAACCGAAAAATGCGATCATGCCCACACGTTTGACGTCACCGCGATTGTGCCTGAGCGCCCAGGCCAGCCAGATCAAGGACAGCAGCAATGCGATCGCCGCCAATGCCACCGATGCCGTCATCGCTTCCAGGCCGGTGGCGAAAGATATCATTCCCGCACGCACGGCGATCACCGCCGCAGCGGCGATGGCGGCGGCGGGCGTGAGGACGGCCAACGCCAGGCGGGCAGCAAGAACCGGGAAAATCATCAACGACTCAAAAAAGGGCGGTCAGGCCAACCTAAAATCCGCGAACTGACGGCGCAATTGCGTTTTGAGAATTTTTCCCGCTGCCGTGTGAGGTATTTCGTCCACCATCACCACCGCGTCGGGCAGCCACCATTTGGCGATCTTGCCTTGCAAATGGGCAAGCAGCATGTCGGCAGTGGGGTTGGACCCCGGCTTGGCCACCACGATCAGCAGCGGCCGCTCGCCCCATTTGGGATGCGGCACGCCGATCGCGGCAGCTTCGGCGACATCGGGATGGCCGACAGCCAGGTTTTCGATCTCGATGGTGGAGATCCATTCGCCGCCCGACTTGATCACATCCTTGGAGCGGTCGGTGATCTGCATGAAGCCGTCCGCGTCCAGGCTGGCGACATCGCCGGTATCAAACCAGCCGTCGCGGTCGAAGGCTTCGCGGCCTTCGCCCTTGAAATAGGCCCGCGCCACGGCGGGGCCTTTCACTTTCAGCCGCCCGACGCTCTTGCCATCACGGGAACGTTCGCGGCCCTTGTCGTCGGTGATCTTCATTTCCACCCCGAACAGGGGATAGCCCTGCTTGCACAAGGCATCGATCTGGCGCGCCCGGGGCAATTCCTCCAAAGGCGGCTTGATCGCGCTCATGCTGCCGGACGGACTCATTTCCGTCATGCCCCAGGCATGGGTGACGGCGATGCCGCGATCCTCGAAAGCCTCAATCATCGCGCGGGGAACCGCGGCGCCGCCGATCAGCACCCGCTTCAGATGATGCAAGGTGAGATTATTGGTCTCCAGATATTGTAACAGTCCCAGCCAGACGGTGGGGACGCCGGCGGTGGCGGTGACGCGTTCGCTTTCCATCAATTCGTAAAGCGAAGCGCCGTCCAGTTTCGGTCCCGGCATGATCAAGCTGGCACCCGCCATCGGCGCGATGAAGGGAACACCCCAGCCATTGGCATGAAACATCGGCACGATGGGCATCACCACATCGCTTGCGCCCATGCCCAGGCCGGGGCTTTGTCCGGCCATCAACGCGTGCAAGGTGTTGGAGCGATGGGAATAGAGCACACCCTTGGGATTGCCGGTGGTGCCCGAAGTGTAGCAGAGCCCGCAGGCGTCATTCTCATGCACATCGGCCCATTCACTTTCCTTGCCGGCGATCAGGTCTTCATAGGCGATCAGCTTGCCGGGGAGTTTCAATTTGGGCAGGTGCGTCCGTTCGCAGAGCGCGACATACGTTTCCACATGCTTCAGCCGGGATGCGATCTGTTCCAGGATCGGGGCGAAACAGGTATCGAACATCAGCATCCGCGCTCCGCCATGATTGGCGATCCAGGCAAGTTGTTCGGGAAACAAGCGCGGGTTCAAGGTGTGATAGACCGCGCCAATACCCGCGATGCCATACCAGGCTTCGATATGGCGATGGGTGTTCCAGGCAAGGGTGGCAATGCGGTCGCCGGATTTGAATCCGCGGCGCGACAGGACGCCCGAGAGTTTGCGCGACCGGGTGCGGATCTCGGCATAGTTGGTGCGATGAATACCGCCTTCGACAGTGCGGCTGACGATGCGGGCACCCGGGTGATACAGCGCCGCATGGTCGATGAAACGGTGCACGCGCATGGGCCAGTCCTGCATCAATCCACGCATGGCTGCTCCTCTTTTTTGTGCGGGCAGCTTGCCACAAGAACGTGGCGGTGGCGGTGCAAAAGGCTAAAGTCGCGGCGCTTTTGAAAGGCCCGTCATGCCCCTCTCCAATGCCCAGACCCGCGATCTCAATGTCTTGCTGCATCCGCTCACCAATCTGAAGGTTCTGGCGGAGCGCGGGCCTCTGATCATCGAGCGCGGCCAAGGCGTGCGGGTCTTCGACACCGCCGGCCGTGACTATATCGAAGGCATGTCGGGCCTTTGGTGCACCGCACTGGGCTGGGGCGACAACGAATTGGTCGAAGCCGCCGCCGAACAGATGCGCAAGCTATCCTACGGCCATGTCTTTGGTGGCAAGAGCCATGAGCCCGCTGCGGCGCTGGCGGAGAAGCTGAAGGAGATTTCACCTTTCCCGGTTGGGAAAGTGTTCTTCGGCTGCTCCGGCTCCGAAGCCAATGACACCCAGGTTCGCTTTGCCTGGTATGCGGCGAATGCGCGGGGGCAGACCAGAAAGAAGAAAATCATTTCCCGCCGGATGGGCTATCACGGCGTGACTTTGGCTGCGGCCAGCCTCACCGGCATTCCCAGCATCCATCAAGGCTTCGATGCGCCGTTCGACTTCGCCATTCATGCCGACTTGCCGCATCATTATCGCGGCGCCGAACCGGGCGAAAGTGAGATGGATTATTCCGCGCGCCTGGCCGCCAATCTGGAGGCGCTGATCGAACGTGAAGGCGCCGACACCATCGCCGCCATGATCGTGGAGCCGGTGATGGGCGCGGGCGGGGCGATCGTGCCGCCGGACGGCTATTTCGACGCCATCACAAAAGTCCTGACCCGTCATGCCATTCCGTTGATCAGCGACGAGATCATCACCGGCTTCGGCCGCACCGGCGAATGGTTCGGCTGCGCCAAGTATGGCTTCGAGCCCGACAGCGTTTCGGTGGCCAAGGGATTGTCGAGCGCCTATCTGCCGGTTTCCGCCGTGTTGCTGTCGCCGGAACTGACCGAGATCATCGACCGGGAATCCAAGCGCATCGGTGTCCTGGGCCATGGTCTCACGTATGGTGGGCATCCGGTGACAACGGCGGTGGCGCTCAAAGCCATCGAGATCTATCAGCGCCGCGATATTGTCGGGCATGTGCGCCATGTCGCCCCGGTCTTTTTGAATCGGTTGAAGCGGCTCGAAGATCATCCGCTGGTGGGCGAAGCCCGGGGTGTCGGCCTCATCGCCGGTCTTGAACTGGTCGCGGACAAGAAGACCAAGGCGCATTTTCCGGCCGATCGGCAAGTGGCGCAGGTGGCGGTGAACTTCGCAGAAGACGAAGGCCTGATCGTGCGCCCGTTGCCCACCGACCGCATCGCGCTCTGCCCGCCTTTGATCATCAGCGAAGCCGAGATCGACGAGCTGTTCGACCGCCTCACCCGCGCATTGGACGCGACGGCGGACTGGGCGAAGCGGGAGAAGTTGTTTTAGCTAGCCTTGAGCAGCGCGGCCTGTGCGATATCCGACGGGCGGGCATAGATCAGAGCTTCGCCGCTCCAGACTTCCAGGCGCTTGGCGCTGGGCAGTTTCATCGCGTGGGCGAGAACCTTGGCGCGGCCATCATCCTCGCAATTGGCGAGGAATTTGTAGGTGAGGGCGCCGTCATCATCCAGATAGCAGATCTCATAAGCGGGCATCGCTGCCTCCCGATTTTTGGTCGTCTCTTACCCCGCGTGTTTCTGTTTTGCGCGACAGCGATGCGAAAGTCGAGTGACAATCGTGTTCATCAAGATCACGAATTTTCTCAAAATACCTTTTCTTCGCGAGCGCGATAACAACAATAATTTTATGGAGTTAAGCGTGGATCGTTGTGCGCATTCGCGCGTTGACGGGAAGGCCGCAGGCTCTTAGATCGCCGTTTTCCGCCTTGGAGGTTTTACATGACTGGTCCGTTCAAACTTGCTCCGCTGCCATGGGATGATGCCGCGCTGGAGCCCACCATTTCCGCGCGCACCATCTCGTTTCATTATTACAAGCATCACCAGGCCTATGTGGACATGCTCAATACGCTGGTGGAGAAAACCCCCTTCGCGGACATGAAGCTGGAACAGATCGTGCAGGCGACGGCGAAATCGTCCGACGACAAGGAAAAAAAGATTTTCAACAATGCGGGTCAGGTTTGGAATCACGATTTCTACTGGCGCAGCCTTTCGGCGAACAAGACCAAGCCGTCGGCGGAATTGGCAAGCGCCATCACGCGCGATTTCGGCTCGCCCGCGGAACTGATTGCGCAACTGGCCGAAGCGGGCAAGACCCAGTTCGGTTCCGGCTGGGCCTGGCTGGTGTCCAAGGGCGGAAAACTTTCCGTCACCAAGACCGCCAATGCGATGACGCCGATGGCCGAAGGGGTCAATTGCCTTCTCACCGTCGATGTCTGGGAACACGCCTATTACCTGGACTATCAGAATGCGCGGCCCAAATATCTGGAGACCGTGCTGGCCAATATCCTCAACTGGGATTATGCGGCGCAGAATTTGTCGCGCGAAAGCGAAGCGGTGCGCGCAGCCGCCGAATAGTCCCGGCACGCGAAACGGAAATCATCTTTTTCGGTTTTTATTTTTCCGCGCACGCTTCGCCGCGATGGCTCTGCGGCGAAGCGTGCGCAGTTTCAATTCGCGATCACGAAGTCTGCAGGCGCGTGAACGGTTGACGTCAAGGTAAAGAACGGTCATCGTCACCGGCGATCAAGCGACATGGACGTGCCATGAGCAACCGTATCTACACCATTCGCCAGCTGACGAAAGAATTCTGCGTCACGGCGCGGACCTTGCGGTTCTATGAAGATGAAAAGCTGATCGCGCCGGGACGCCGCGGCCAGACCCGTCTCTACAGTTCGCGCGATCGTGCCCGCATCATCCTGATCCTGCGCGGCCGCAGGCTGGGCTTCAGCCTGGCGGAAATCCGCGAAGTGCTGGACATGTATGACGGCAAGGATGGCGAGCAGGCGCAGATGACGCATGCGCGCAAAAAATTCGAAGAGCGGATTTTGGTTCTGGAGCGCCAGAAGGTCGACATCGATCAGGCGCTTCGCCAGCTGCGCGAAGGCATTCGCGATATCGATGCGGCGCTGGAAGGAAAACCCCGCACGCCATGGCCGCTTTTCTTCGAGCAGGAGAATGTCCAGGCCATGCCGCCCCGTCCATTCGCCGCCAAGAGCTGACCGCGACAAAACATTCTAGCGCCGGAAGAAAAACTTCCACAGCCGTTGCAGCAGGCCCCCCGAAGGGCGATCCATGCCGTGCGGAAAAGCATTGGAAACCAGGTGACCCAACATCGCTGTGACCGCTCCAAAAAGAACCGTACACGGACTGTCGGATCAGCTTGCGCGCCATTGGTTAAAGCTGCATTAATCTTCGCGTGAAGCTTTCGCGAAGCCTCAGAACCGGCGGGAGTATGGGTCCGCGATGGGCCCCTGGCCTGGCGGCGGCGGCATGTTGCCGCTCGGCTGATAGGTGCGGCAGGCGTTGAATCCGGTGCCCCAGCCCGAGCGGTAGGCCCGGTTGCTGCGATACGCTTCTTCGTCGCGCATCGGTGCGGTGTCGCGCATATTGGCGCCCTGGGTGCCCGCGCTGGAGCAGCCGTCGGAATAGCCTGCCTTGAAATCCGGGGTCTTCTTGAGCGCACGGTCGGCGGCGCTCTCGCATCCGAAAAGCGCCATGATGACGGCCAATGCGGCCAGGCGCGTAAAAAGTCGCGGTTGTGTCATGACGCGAACCCTAGCCTTTACCGGCCCTTAAGGCGAGAACGGCCAGAATGAGCCTTATTTCCGGGGCTTCATGGCAGCGTTCTCTCTGGCATCCGTCCGTGTTCTGGTGGTGGGTGCCAAGGGGCAGGCCGGCCCGTTGATGCGCACCATTCTGGCGGCGGCGGGTCTGAGCAAAATAACCCTGGTCGATGAACCGCGCCGCGCACTCGAGTTGCTTTGCACCGAACCGTTCGAAGTGGTTTTCGTGGAAGCCGCGACCAGGCTCGACGAAACCTCTTTCGCCCTGGCCGCACGGCGCAGCAATCTGGCGCTCAACCCCATGATCCCGATTTTTTCCGTTTATAGCGGGGCGCGCCGCCGCGATGTGGAAAAGGAGCGCGATGACGGCATCACCGACGTGATCTGCCGTCCCGTCAGCCCCAAGACCATCGCGGACAAATTGCGGGTCGCTCTGGCGGCGCCCCGCCCCTTCATCGCCGCGGCCGATTTCTTCGGTCCCGACCGCCGCGCCAAGGAGCGTCCCTGGCGGGGCCAGGATCGCCGCACGCGCACGCCCAGGAAAATCAAAGTCGCGCTCAACCGCGAATAGGCGGGCGCCAAACGCTGACGGATCGGGGCTTCAGATGTGGCGGGCCGCGCGGGCCTTGCGATCGGCTTCTATATCCGCTTTCACCGCCGCCAGTCCGCGTATCGCATCGCTCTGGAACGAATCGAAAAGCGCCAAGCCGCCGGCACACGCCGCCGCATGATCCGCGCAAACTTTTCCTGGGCGCGAGAGACTAGTAGCGGCCCAGGATGTCACGGCGGAAGGAGGCGATGTGCCGGCGCCTGGACGCCCGAGCCCAAGATCGGGCGCGCGCGGCATCAGCAGCGACACAAGTCCAATCCAGAATATGGCCCGGAAAATCATCGGTACGCGGTCTCGTTCAACGACCGGGCCAGCATGAAGGGGAGGGTTTGCGCGCTCCTGAAAGCTTTCGCTAAATTTGAAACTAACTCGTCCTGCATTGCACCTTCTCCCGTGTGGAAGACAATGCGGGGTGTGCAATTTCGCTCCACTTCGATTCAAAAGCGCCGCTTGATTGTGTCTTGTTTGCTTAAAATTATCTGCAAATGCCGTGACGGGCGCCTTTATCGCGCCACGCCTCGGTCATTGTAATGAATACGGATTTACCGTCAGGCGATGCGATGGAACTTTTGCCGCCGCATGGAACTATTTGCGCTGGCTGAGTTCCGACAACTGACGCCGCATCGCTTCCATTTCGCGTTTCAAGGCATCGACATCGCTGGAGGGCGGTTTTTCTTCCGCCGGTTCCTCGGGTTTGCGGCCTGCCGTGGCGGCGTTGAACGGCGAAAACATCTGGGTGGCGCGCTCGAAGATTGCGAGATTCTGCCGCGTCATATTTTCGATCATCGTATTGCCGCCGCCCATCGCCTCGGCGATGCGGTCGCGCATCGCGCCCTGGTTCTTGGTGAAGCTGTCCATGCTCATGTCCAGATAACCGGGCACGAAGGCCTGCAGGCTGTCGCCATAGAAACGGATCAGCTGGCGCAGAAACTTGATCGGCAGCAGATTCTGGCCTTTGGCTTCTTCCTCGAAAATGATCTGGGTGAGCACCGAACGCGTGATGTCGTCGCCGCTGCGCGCGTCCTGCACTTCGAATTCGACGCCATCCTTCACCATCCCCGCCAGGTGATCGAGGGTCACATAGCTGGAGGTCTGGGTATTGTAGAGGCGGCGGTTCGCATACTTCTTGATGACGACCGGCCCGTCCTTGGCTTTATCTTCCGACACGAATCCCCACCTTTTCTGTGCCGCCACCGCGCGGCTTGCGGCAAAGACAACATCATGCGGATGGGTCCGTCCAGCACCATTTTAGCAAATGCAACATCTTGTGACCCAGGAATTACTTGGTAATTCCTTGTTTCCAATGATGAAATTCATTGTGGTTTACCACGCCTCGCATTCGCGGCATTTTGCAGGAAGACAGGTCGTCAGTGCTGGAGGATTCCGTGGAAGAAGTCGTGATTGTAGCGGGCGCGCGCACCGCGGTGGGCGCGTTCAACGGAGCTTTTGCGACTTTGCCAGCGCATCAGTTGGGAAAAGTGGCGATCGAAGCGGCGCTGGCACGCGCCAAAGTTGCAGCCGAGGAAATCAGCGAAGTGATCCTGGGCCAGGTGTTGACGGCCGCGCAGGGGCAGAACCCGGCACGCCAGGCCGCTATCGCGGCGGGGCTGCCGATCGGCGTACCGGCCTGGGGCATCAACATGGTCTGCGGCTCGGGACTGCGTGCGGTCGCACTGGGCGCTCAGGCCATCAAGAATGGCGACAGCCGCATCGTGGTGGCGGGCGGTCAGGAATCCATGAGCCTCTCCACCCATGCCGCCTATCTGCGTGCCGGCCAGAAGATGGGCGACCTCAATTTCATCGACACCATGATCAAGGACGGGCTGTGGGATGCCTTCAACGGCTATCACATGGGCACCACGGCGGAGAATGTCGCCCAGCAGTGGCAGATCACGCGCGAGCAGCAGGACAAGTTCGCCGCCGCCTCGCAGAACAAGGCGGAAGCGGCGAAGAAGGCCGGCCGCTTCAAGGATGAGATCGCGCCGGTCACGGTGAAGACCCGCAAGGGTGAAACGATTGTCGATACCGACGAATATATCCGCGACGGCGCCACCTATGAGGGGATGGCGGGTCTGCGTCCGGCTTTCTCCAAGGACGGCACCGTCACCGCTGGCAATGCATCCGGCATCAATGACGGCGCCGCCGCACTGGTGCTGATGAGCGCCAAGGATGCCGCCGCCCGTGGGTTGACGCCGCTGGCCCGCATCGCCAGCTGGGCGCAGGCCGGCGTCGATCCCAAGGTTATGGGCTCCGGTCCCATCCCTGCCTCCCGCAAGGCGCTGGAAAAGGCAGGCTGGCAGGCCCAGGATCTCGACCTGATCGAAGCCAATGAAGCCTTCGCCGCCCAGGCCTGTGCCGTCAACAAGGACATGGGCTGGGACTTGGACAAAGTGAACGTGAATGGCGGTGCCATCGCCATCGGTCATCCCATCGGGGCGTCTGGCGCCCGCGTGTTGATCACGCTGCTGCACGAAATGGGCAAACGCGACGCCAAGAAGGGCCTCGCCACGCTTTGCATCGGCGGCGGCATGGGTATCGCCATGTGCGTTGAACGCTAGTGAAACGCGCCCAAAAATGCCGTGTCGAGCGCTAAACTGTCATTGAGATGAGATTTCATCTCGATACGAAGAGCTTTACCGCCCCCAAAGCCTGGGGCGCGCGCGATATCGCCGAGATCGAAGGCGCCAGCGTGCGTCTGCATTGGACCGACCAGCCTTACATCTGGCACGTCAATGACGGCAGCGAAGTCTTTGTCGTGCTCGATGGGGCGGTGGACATGCATGTCCGCAGGGACGGGACACAGACGATACAGCGCCTGGGCCCGGGAGACATCATGGCCGCCGAAACCGGCGACGAACATGTCGCCCATCCTGTCGGTGCGGCACGGATTCTGGTAGTGGAAAAGAAGGGCAGCGTCTGACCGGCGCAAAAAAACAGGGAGTGGGCAATGGCACGGGTTGCAGTGGTGACGGGCGGTACGCGCGGTATCGGCGAAGCGATCTCGGTCGCATTGAAGGATGCAGGTTACAAGGTCGCCGCCAATTACGGCGGCAATGACGAACGTGCCAAGGCGTTCACCGACAAGACCGGCATCGCGGCCTTCAAATGGGATGTTTCATCCTTTGACGAATGCGCGGCGGGCATGGCCAAGGTCGAAGCGGCTTTTGGCCCCATCGAAATCATCGTCAACAATGCCGGCATCACCCGCGACGCCACCATGAAAAAAATGAATCGCGGCTCCTGGGACGAAGTACTCGACACCAATCTCGGCGGCTGCTTCAACATGTGCAAAGCCGCGTGGGATGGCATGCTGAACCGCAGCTTCGGCCGCATCGTCAATATCGGCTCGATAAACGGCCAGGCCGGTCAGTATGGCCAGGTCAATTACGCCGCGGCGAAATCCGGCATCCATGGCTTCACCAAGGCGCTGGGCCAGGAAGGCGCTTCCAAGGGCATCACCGTCAACGCCATTGCACCGGGCTATATCGACACCGACATGGTGGCGGCGGTGCCGGCCGATGTGCTGGAAAAGATCGTCGCCCGCATTCCCGTCAAGCGGCTGGGCCAGGCCCATGAAATCGCGCGCGGTGTGCTGTTTCTGGTGGCCGATGATGCCGGCTTCATCACCGGTTCGACCATCTCGATCAACGGCGGTCAACATATGTATTGAGTCCAATAACGGCGCGGTCCTTTTGCGCCCTGAGTTCGTCGCGCGTACTCACGGCCATACGGCCGCTCCGTGCGACGCTCCTGCTCAGGTCACAAAATTCCTCGCGCCTGGATTTCGTGCTAGTTCGTGCCGATGATTACGTCTCTTACCGCCGAAAAGCTTGCTTGCGTGCGCGGGGACAAGCGCGTGTTCACGGATCTCGACTTCCATGTCGCGGCGGGCGAGGCGCTGGTGGTGGAAGGGGCCAATGGCGCGGGCAAGACGTCGCTGCTGCGCCTGATCGCAGGTTTTTTGACGCCTGCATCCGGCGACATTGTCTTGAACACCGACAAAGGCGCGATCAATGATGGCGAGGAGCGCGGCCGTTATACCGGTTGGCTGGGTCACCAGGACGCCATCAAGCCGCAATTGAACGTGGGCGAGCAGCTGGAATTCTTCGCGCGTCTGTATGGCGTGCGCGATGACGTCAGACCGGTGCTGGATCGGGTGGGGATCGCACGTCAGCGCGAACTGCCCTGCCGTTATCTCTCCGCAGGCCAGAAGAAGCGGCTGGGTCTGGCGCGGCTGTTGTTGTCGGGACGCGGACTGTGGCTGCTGGACGAACCATTCGCCGCATTGGATACCGCCGGGCGCGCATTGGCCGCGGACCTGATGCGGTCGCATTGCAGCGCCGGCGGCGTCGTCATCGCCGCCACGCATGATCCTTTGGGCCTCGATGCGCGCGCGCTGAGACTGGAAGCGGCATGAGCGGACCTTTTGTCAGTCTGCTGATGCGCGATCTGCGATTGGCGGCCAGGTCCGGCGGCAGCGCTGCGCTGGCGCTGGCCTTTTTTGCGCTTGTCGCGACTTTGGTGCCGCTGGGCGTGGGCGCGGACCTGCGCTTGCTGGCCCGCATCGCAGGCGGCGTGTTGTGGGTCGGCGCGGTGCTGGCGGCCCTGCTGTCGCTGGACCGTCTCTATCAGGGTGATTTCGATGACGGCAGCCTGGATTTGATTGCCTTGTCGCCCTTGTCCCTGGAGCAGGTGGCACTGGCCAAGCTCTTGGCACACTGGTTCTCCACCGGATTGCCCCTCACGCTCCTGTCGCCGTTGCTGGCGCTGTTGTTCGGGCTTCCCGCTCCAGGCACCTGGGCGCTTTTCCTTTCCCTCCTGATCGGCACCCCAGCCGTCAGCGCGGTGGGCGCGATTGGCGCCAGCCTCACGCTGTCCCTGAAACGGGGCGGCCTGATCCTGCCCCTGATCATCCTGCCCTTGTTGGCGCCCGCCGTGATCTTCGGCGCCGGGGCGGTGACGGCGGCACTGGACCATCTTTCCAACGGCGCGCTGGGGCTTTTGTCGGCTTTTTCCTTGGCCGCCGTGTTATTATCGCCCTTCGCGGCCGCAGCATGCGTAAGACTAAATCTCGCAGGGTAGGGGTGTTTGTTTGTCGCATTCCCGGACGGGAAAGCGGTGTCCACTTTCCCTGGGAATGCTCCTGTAAAATACGCTAGACCAGAACCATGTTCCGTTACGCCAATCCTGCCGTGTTCATGCGTCTGTCCGGCGCGCTGCTGCCCTGGGTCTCGGGCGCGGCGGTGATCGCGCTGGCCGTGGGGCTTTGGCAGGGCTTCCATGTTCCGCCCGACTATCAGCAGGGCATGACGGTCACGATCATGTTCGTGCATGTACCGGCCGCCATCGTGGCGGAAATGGCCTATGGCGCCATCGCCATCGCATCCTTGTTCTCGCTGGTCTGGCGTCACCCCCTGGCGGACACCGCCGCGCGCGCCGCCGCCCCTTTGGGCGCGGTGTTCACGGCGCTGGGTCTGGTCACGGGATCTTTGTGGGGCCGGCCGATGTGGGGCGCATACTGGGTGTGGGATGCGCGTCTCACCAGTTTCCTGCTGCTGCTGTTTCTCTATCTGGGTTACATCGCGCTGTGGAATGCGATCGAGGATGAGGCGCGTGCCGCCCGTGCCGCCGCCATCCTGGCGCTGGTTGGCGCCGTAAATCTGCCCATCATCAAATTCTCGGTCGATTGGTGGAACACATTGCACCAGGGCGAGAGCATCATATCCGGCCAGATCGCATCGATCTTTCTATGGCCGCTGTTGTTCATGGCGCTGGGCTATATGCTGCTGTTCGCGTCGCTCTGGATGGTCCGCATCCGCACCGAGATCGTGAACCGGCGCGCCCGCAGTTTGATGCAGAGGGCAGGATGAGCGATTTTCTCGCCATGGGCGGTTATGGCGCTTTCATCTGGCCCGCCTATGGCGTTTCAGTCTTGGCGCTGATCGGAATTGTCTGGCAGAGCTGGGCGGCCTGGCGCGCGGCCAAGAAGAAGCTCGACGCGCTGGAACGGGACGGCGCATGAATCGCTGGATCTATGCCGTGCCGGTCGCCGGCTTCCTGATACTGGCCATTGTCCTCTTCCACAGCCTGTTCGGTCGTCCCCCGGATCTTCTGCCCTCGGCGCTGATCAACAAACCGGCGCCGGAAATCAATCTGGCGGCAATGGATGACGTCACGCCTGGCTTCACCCGCGCCGATCTCGCGGCGGGCCATGTCACAGTGGTCAATTTCTTCGCCAGCTGGTGCGTGCCCTGCCGGATGGAAAGTGCGCAGCTGATGGCGTTGTCCAAGATGCCCGGCATCACGCTCTATGGCATCGATTATCAGGAGCGTAAGCCCGGCGCGGGCCGCGCCTTTCTCGATGAGGAAGGCAATCCCTTTTCGCGCATCGTCGCCGATACAAAGGGCACCACCGGTATCAACTGGGGCGTTTATGGCGTGCCGGAGACCTATGTGGTGGACGGCAAGGGTGTCGTGCGTTTCAAGCTGGTGGGCCAGCTGACGGCAAAGGCGATGACCGAACAGCTCCTGCCCGAGATCGAAAAGGCCAAGTTGGCGTCTTAATTTGGTCGCACGCCCCGGGGCGCGGACGCGCCCAATGCGTTGATGGGCGCCTCCGGCGCCGCTCGGAAAACCGCTCCGCTTCGCTACGCACTTTTCCTGGTCGATGCTCTTAAGGTCTTCCTAACCCTGATTTCCTAGGGTGGGGCATGCAGATCAGCGCCCAGACCCTTCTCGCCAGCCAGCAGGCTTTTGCCAGTCAGCAGGCGGTAGCCGTTCAGCCCCGTCCGGCCCCGGGTTTTTCGGCCGCTTTGGAAAAGACCGAAGGCTTTGCGCCCTTGCCTCTGAAACAGGCGGCGCCTGTGCGGGAATCTCAAACCGCGCAGCCGGCAGCGACCCCGTATGCAAGGCCGGGCGCGATGATCGATATCAAAGTCTGAAAGCTAGAGGCGCTTGCTGCCGCGGCGGGCTGCCAGCTTATGGGCCTTGGTCGCACCATTGGCGGCATAGGCCTCTGCGGCCGAGGCAATCTGGGAAAGCGACTTGACGAATTTCAGCCGCTCCGGCGCGGGCAGGGCATCCAGCAATGCGCGCTCGGCCCGGTCGGCGGCATTGCGTGCCGAACGTAGCGCCTTGCGACCCGACGGCGAGATCGCGACCGCATTGGCGCGCTGATCTTCCTCGGTGCGTTCGCGCGACAGCAAACCGCGCTCCAGCATCCGGCGCACCATCTCGGCCAACGTCGAACGGTCGATGCCGGTGATCTCCACCAAGGTGGTTTGGCTGGCGCCGTCATTATGCTCCAGCGCGCAGAGCAAGGTGAATTGTTGTTTGGTGAGTTCGCGCGTGCCCGCCTCGCGCGCATAAAGGTCGCCGTAGAATTGCTGACAACGGCGGATCAGATGCGAAGGGGCTTCCGATAATTCAAAGCCTCCATTCGCCTTGCGCTGACCCTTCAACATGAAATGACCCCCAGAACAGCGCGGACGAAAATTCCGATCGAAGCGAAGATGGGTGCCAGGACCGGAAGGTGAGGCGCGCACTAAACAGCAATGCGCGACGGTGCGCCAGTCTTAAAAAGAATTTGTCGGAAGGAGTCCATCGCAATTTTTCGGATGCGCGGTATTTTCTTTCCGGGTCGGCAACGATAACGCGCGGATGAATTTCGCTATCATATTGCTAAGTCTCGAAAAGACACAAAGCGTTGTATGTCTGCCACGCGCGCGCACATCTATTGCGACCCTTGGGATCAATCGTCCGTGAACAGAGATTGGGGTCCGCTATTGTTCCGGATCGGCGTTGTGCTTGAGCAGGAACGGGGTTTGTGCCAGGGCGAAGAGAAATATCAGACCGGTGATGCCCCAAACCTTGAACGAGACCCAGGTCGCTGTCGATGTGTTGCGCCAGACCGTTTCATTGATCGCAGCCAATGCGAGAAAGAAAAGACCCCAGCGCAGGGTCAGTCCGCGCCAACCTTTTTCGGTGAGGTCGAAGGCTTCGCCGAAAACATATTTTATGAAAAGACGATTGAAGCGCAGTCCACCCAGCAACGTGGCGCCGAAGATGATGTAGAGGCCGGTGGGCTTCATCTTGATGAAGACATCGTTGCGCAGATAGAGCGTCAATCCTCCCGCGATCAGAACCAGAATGGCTGTGATCAATGGAATGGGTGAGAGTTTTTTTTCAAAATGCCAGCCCAGCGCGACTGATGTCAGTGCCGCGATCATGAAGATGCCGGTGGCGAAAAATATGCCGGCAAATTCGAAAGCGACGAAGAAAATGAACAGCGGCCCCATGTCCAGGGCCAGTTTGCGGAGCTGCGGATTCATCCTGTTCCTATAAGAGCTTGCGCGAACTTTTCCGCGTCGAAGGGCTGCAGATCGGCTTCACCTTCGCCCACCCCGATGAAGTGCACCGGCAGGGCCGAACGTGCTGCCAGCGCCACCAGGATGCCGCCCTTGGCGGTGCCGTCCAGCTTGGTCATGATGAGGCCGGTGAGCGGCACCGCCGCTGTGAAAGCTTCGACCTGCGTGATGGCGTTCTGGCCTGTGGTCGCATCCAGAACAAGCAGAACCGCATGCGGCGCGCTTGGGTCACGCTTCTTGATGACGCGCGCGATTTTTTCCAGTTCGGCCATCAGTGCGGTCTTGTTCGACAAACGTCCGGCCGTGTCGATGAGAAGAATATCGGCATTTTCGCGCTGCGCTTTTTCAAGTGCCTCGAAGGCCAGTCCCGCTGCGTCGCCGCCCGCCTTGCCGGAGACAAAACCGGCGCCCGCACGCGATGCCCAGACGCCCAGCTGCTCGATCGCGGCGGCGCGGAACGTGTCGCCAGCGGCCAAGATCACTTTCTTGCCCTCCCCGGTCAGGCGGCGGGCCAGCTTGCCGATAGTGGTGGTCTTGCCGGTGCCGTTGACCCCCGCGACAAGGATCACGAAGGGCCTCTTGGTACCGTCGATGGCCAGCGGCTTTTGCAGGGGGGCGAGGGCGGCGGCGATCTCCCTGGACAGGATGGCGCGCACTTCGGCATCCGTGATTTCGCTGTCGTAGCGGTTCTTGGCGACCGCGCCGGCCAGGCGCCTGGCCTCGGTCATGCCCATATCCGCCCGGATCAACGCCTCTTCCAGGGCGGCCACGGTCTCTGCATCCAGCTTCTTCTTGGTGAAGAGGCCGGTGATGCTGTCGGTCAGGCCCGCACTGGATTTGGCCAGGCCTTTTTTCAGTCGCGCGAACAGACCGGTCTCTTCCGGCGGGGCTTCGCCAAAGGTCCTCATGCGGCGCTTCCGGTCGCTACGGCCGTCAAGCGGCTTCCATCCGCCCCGGCGATCGTGACCGTTACGATGCTGCCGGTGATGGCCGCACCCTCAAAGGCAACAGGTGCAAAACAGGCGCTGTGCCCGAAGCCCGGTTTTTCCACCAGCACGGAATGGGTGCTGCCGATCATGCTGTGAAAACGGGCATTGCGGGCGGCTTCGCCCTTGGCCCGCAGGCGTGCGCCGCGTTCCTTGGCCAGATGGGCACCCAGCTGGGGCATGCGCGCGGCAGGCGTGCCTTTGCGGGGTGAAAAGGGAAAGACATGCAGCTGCGTCAGCCCGGCATCATCCACCAGCTTGAGGCTATTCTCGAACATCGCTTCGCTTTCGGTGGGAAAGCCGGTGATGAGATCGGCGCCGAAGGCCGCTTCGGGGCGGAGCCGCCGCACCTCGTCGCAAAACGCAATCGTATCGGCGCGGCTGTGGCGGCGCTTCATGCGCTTGAGGATCAGATCGTCGCCGGACTGGGCGGACAGATGGAAATGCGGCATCAGCCGCTCTTCGTCGGCGATGGCGCGCATTAGGGCGGGATCGGCTTCGATGGAATCGATGGAAGACAGGCGCAGGCGCCTCAAGTCCGGCACCAGCTTCAGCAGCTTGGCCACCAGCTGACCCAAGGTCGGAGCACCCGGCAGATCCGCGCCGTAGGAAGTGAGATCCACGCCAGTGAGAACAATTTCCACGAAGCCATTTTCGACCAGGCGGCGCGCTTCCTCCACCACCGAACCCATCGGCACGGACCGCGAATTGCCCCGGCCATACGGAATGATGCAAAAGGTACACCGATGGTCGCAGCCATTCTGCACTTGCAGAAAAGCGCGGGCCCGGCCTTCGAAATGATCGACCATCTGGGGCGCGGTCTCTGTCACGCTCATGATGTCGTTGACGCGCACGCGCTCGGAGGCGCCTTGGCCGAAATCGGCATAGGCGGCGGCGCTGAGCTTTTCTTGGTTGCCAAGCACGGCATCGACTTCCGGCATGGCGGCATAGGTTTCGGGTTCGGTCTGGGCGGCGCAGCCGGTGACAATGATGCGCACACCTGGCCGCTCGCGCTTCAGCTTGCGGATTGCCTGGCGCGACTGGCGCACGGCTTCGCCGGTCACCGCGCAGGTGTTGACCACCACGGCATTCTGCAATTGCGCCTCGCCCGCACGCGCCTTGATCGCCTCGCTCTCATAGGCGTTGAGACGGCAGCCGAAGGTGACGACGTCAATGGCCATAGGCATCCAGATCGAGCTGGCCCAGGAACACGGTAGTCCCCGGACCGGTCATCAGCATATGGCTGTCGCTCTGCCGCCATTCCAGCTGCAATTTTCCGCCGTCGAGTTCCACTTCGACCTTGCGGTCGGCCAGTCCCCGGCGGATTGCCGCTATGGCCGTGGCGCAGGCGCCGGTGCCGCAGGCCAAGGTGACACCAACGCCGCGCTCCCACACCCGCATGCGGATGTGATGACGGTCTTTGACCTGGGCGAATTCTACGTTGATGCGAGTGGGGAAAAAGGCATGGGTTTCAAGCTTGGGGCCCTGCTCGGTTACCGGTGCGCGCTCGGCATCGTTCACGAACAGGATGCAATGGGGATTGCCCATCAGCACGGCCGAAGCGGTGACGTCCATTCCTTCAAGGGGAATGGTGAATGAATTGGTGTCCACCGCATGAGCGACCGGTATGTCTTTCCAGTCCAGCCCGGGGACGCCCAGATCCACCGTCACCAAACCGTTGCCGGCGTCGCTGCAAACCAGAAAGCCGCCTTTGCTGTCGAGCCGGATCTCGGGCCGCCCGCTCTCGTCCATCAGCAGGCGTGCGATGCAGCGCGTGGCATTGCCGCAGGATTCCACTTCGCCGCCATCGGCATTGAAGAACCGCAAAACGGCATCGGCGCCTTCGTTCCCCGGCGTGATCAGCACCAACGTGTCGCAGCCCACGCCGAAATGGCGGTCGGCAATCGCGCGGGCCCGGGATGTTGTCATGAGGACGGGCTTTTCGCGCGCGTCGAACACGACAAAATCGTTGCCCAGGCCCTGCATTTTGCGAAAGGGGATCATGGGGCGCCTTATAGGGCGCGCGCGCCGCTTTTGCCATTGCCGGAGACACGCAAAATCGCAAAGCTGCCTCTCCAATCCCGGGAGCCGCCATGTCTCTGCGCTTGAGCCTGACGTTCCTTTCTTTTTTGTCGTTTTTGAGCATCGGAGCCATCGCCGTGACCCCTTCGGACAAATCCGATCCCTATGCCTGGCTTGAGGATGTGCATGGCGCCAAGCCGCTGGCCTGGGCGGCGGAGCGAAACAAAAAATCGCTGGGCGTCCTCAAGGCCGATCCACGCTACCAGAAAAATTACGACAGCATTCTTCAGGTCCTGGACGCGCCCGACCGTATTCCCTCCGGCAGCCTTCGCCATGGCTTTGTCTATAATTTCTGGCAGGACGTGAAAAATCCCAAGGGCGTGTGGCGGCGCACCGCCATCGCCGATTATGCCAATCCCGCCCCCAATTGGGACATCCTGCTGGATGTGGATGCGCTGGCGAAAAATGAAAAGGAAAATTGGGTGTTTGAGGGCGCCGAATGCGCGCCCAAGGAAACGCGCTGCCTGATCCGCCTGTCGCGGGGCGGCGGTGATGCCGTGGTGGTGCGCGAATATGATCTGAAAGCCGGGAAACTCGCCACAGACGGGTTTTCCCTGACGGAAGCGAAGAGCGACGCGTCCTATCTGGATGATGACACCGTCCTGTTCGCTACCGATTTCGGCAAAGGCAGTCTCACCAATTCCGGTTATGCCCGCATCGTCAAATTGTGGAAGCGCGGCACGTCCGTGACGGGAGCCAAGACGCTTTACGAAGGCAAGGTGGAAGATGTGCTGGCCTCGCCCGCGACCTTCCACACAAAAGAAGGAAACTTCGCGCTGGTGATCCGCGCCGTCAGTTTCTTCGAAAATGAATATTACGCCGTCGATGCCGCAAATGGCGCGGTGAAGAAACTGCCGCTGCCCTTGTCGGCCGACGTCAAGGGCATGATCGATTCCGCCTGGGTTGCCACTCTGCGCAAGGATTACACCGATGCCGACGGCTCGCATTTCCGCAAGGGCTCGCTGGTGCTTTTCCGCGACGACGGCGTGCAAAGTCTTTTTGAGCCGGAGGCGCGCGCCAGTGTCGAGAGTGTCGGGGTGGGGCGCGACGCAATCTATGCCGCCATCACGGATAACGTGATCGGCTCGGTGCATGCGTTCCGGCACGGTCCCGGTGGCTGGGTCGACCGGGGCGTGATCCTGCCGCGCGGCGGCGCCGTCGATATTGTTTCGGTCAATGATTTCGGGCCTGAAGCGATGTTCAGCTTCCAGAGCTATCTCACCCCGCCCACGGTGTTCGCCACCAATGGCGAGGAGCAGCCGCATGCCATCAAATCCTTGCCGGCGCGGTTCGACGCGTCAGGCCTTGTCACCGAGCAGTTCGAAGCGACATCCAAGGACGGCACCCGAATTCCCTATTTCGTGACCCGGCCCAAACAGTTGAACGGGCCGGCGCCCACGGTGCTGTATGGCTATGGCGGCTTCGAGATTTCGCTGACGCCGGGCTATTCCGCCAATTTCGGGCGGCAATGGCTCACCCATGGCGGCATCTATGTCGTGGCCAATATCCGTGGCGGCGGCGAATTCGGGCCTGCCTGGCATGAGGCAGCGGTCAAGGAAAACCGCCAGCGCGCCTTTGATGATTTCGCGGCCGTGGCAGAGGATCTGGAAAAGCGCGGCCTCACCACGGCCAAACAGTTGGGCATCATGGGCGGCTCCAATGGGGGCTTGCTGGTCTCGACCGTGATGGTGCAGCGGCCGGAATTGTTCGGCGCGGTGGTGTGCCAGGTGCCGCTGATCGACATGCTGGCCTATACCCATATCGGCGCGGGCGCGAGCTGGGAGGGCGAATATGGCGATCCCGCCAAGCCCGACGAGCGCCGCTATATCCTTTCCTACTCGCCGTACCAGAATGTGAAACAGGGCGTGAAATATCCGCCGGTCTTCTTCGTCACCGCCACCAGCGACGACCGCGTCACGCCCGTGCATGCCCGCAAGATGGCGGCGCGGATGGAAGAGCAGGGCCATGAGGTCCTGTTCTATGAGAATACCGACGGCGGCCATTCCGCCGCCGCCGATCACAAGCAGGCGGCGGAGATGTGGGGGCTGAGCTTTGTCTATCTGGCGGAAAAGCTGGGGCTGAAATCCTAGAAAGCCTGCCAAATTTGACTTTTCAGGGGTCCGGGGACTAAAACCCGCCCGTTTCCGGAAAGACCACAGGCCTTTCCGGTCCCCCGCCTGGCGCGGGGGATCGCCCCCAGGCAGCGCGTTGCGCCCCCTGGGGCGAAACTGTTTGGAGAATTTGGAATTGTTTGAGTCACTTCAATCCCGCCTTGGCGGCGTATTCGACAAGCTTCGTGGGCGCGGGTCGCTCACCGAAGCTGACGTCGATGCCGCATTGGCCGAAGTGCGCACCGCTCTGACCGAGGCCGATGTCGCCTTGCCGGTGGTGAAGGATTTCATCGAGAAGGTGCGCCCCCGCGCCATCGGCGAAAATGTCATCCGCTCGGTCACGCCCGGCCAGCAGGTCATCAAGATCGTCCATGACGTGCTGGTGGAAACCCTAGGCGCGCAAAATGCCGCCCTGTCGCTGGGCAGCCCGCCCGCGCCGATCCTGATGGTCGGTCTGCAGGGTTCGGGCAAGACCACCACATCAGCCAAACTGGGCCTGATGCTGCAGACCCGCGAAAAGAAGCGCGTGCTGATGGCGTCGCTGGACGTCAACCGGCCCGCCGCCATGGAACAGTTGCGCGTGCTGGGCGAACAGGCGGGCGTCGCAACCCTTCCCATCGTTGCGGGTCAGGAGCCGGTAACCATTGCCAAGCGCGCTTTGGCTTCGGCCAAGGTCGGCGGCTATGACGTTCTCATTCTCGACACCGCCGGCCGCCAGTCGATCGACGAGCAGCTGATGGCGGAAGTCGCCGCGATCAAGGCCGCAACCAATCCGCATGAAACCCTGCTGGTCGCCGACAGCCTGACCGGCCAGGACGCGGTCCATATCGCCAAGAACTTCAACGACCGTCTGCAGCTGTCGGGCATCATCCTGACCCGCGTGGACGGCGATGCCCGCGGCGGCGCGGCGCTGTCGATGCGCAGCGTCACCGGTGCGCCGATCAAGTTCCTGGGCGCGGGCGAAAAGCTGGACGCGCTGGAGGCCTTCCATCCCGAACGCGTCGCCTCGCGCATCCTCGACATGGGCGACGTGGTCTCGCTGGTCGAGAAGGCATCCGAGACTCTCGACAAGGCGGAAGCGGAAAAACTCGCCGCCAAAATGAAAAAGGGTCAGTTCGACATGAACGACCTGGCTTCCCAGCTGAACCAGATGAAAAAGCTGGGCGGCATGAAGGGCGTGCTGGGCATGCTGCCGGGCGTGGGCAAGATCAAGGGCCAGCTGGAAGCGGCGGGCCTGGATGACAAGATCCTCACTCGCCAGGAAGCCATCATCCAGTCGATGACGAAAGTCGAGCGCAACGATCCCGATGTGATCAACGGCTCGCGCAGGAAACGCATCGCCGCGGGTGCGGGCGTGGATGTTTCGGAAGTGAACAAGCTGCTGAAAATGCATCGCCAGATGGCGGACATGATGAAGAAGATGGGCAAGGGCGGCCGCATGCCGATGATGCCTGGCCAAGGTGGAATGGGTGGTGGTGGCGGAATGCCCGGTGGATTGCCGCCCGGCATGTTTCCGCGACGCTGAATTTAGCGCGTCCGCGCGAGCGGGAGCGCCAATGAGTAACAAACTGGATTTAACCGTTTAACTGCAAGGAAAACTGAAATGGCTCTTCGCATTCGTCTGGCTCGCGCCGGCACCAAGAAACGTCCGCACTACAATATCGTGATCTCGGATTCGCGTTCGCCGCGCGATGGCCGCTTCATCGAGAAGATCGGCTTCTACAATCCGCTGCTGCCGTCGGATCACGCCGACCGCCTGAAGCTGGATCTCGATTCCGCCAAGGGCTGGATCGCCAAGGGCGCGGTGGCGTCGGATCGCGTGCACAAATTTCTCGCCAAGGCTGGTCTGGTGAAGGCCCGCGTGCACAACAATCCGCAGAAGGCCGTACCGAAGAAGAAGGCGCAGGAACGCGCTGCTGCTGCCGCCAAGGCCGCTGAAGAAGCTCCGGCTGCCTGATTTGGCGCGCGAGGTTCTTCTCGCCGCCATTATCGGCGCGCAGGGCCTGAAGGGTGCGGTGAAGGTCAAGCTCTTCACCGAGACGCCCGAAGCGCTGCCGTCTTACGGACCGCTCCGCGACAGCCAAGGCCAACGTTACGAGATCACCGCTTTTCGTGCCGCAAAACCGGGCGAGGCGGTGATTTCATTTTCCGGTATCGTTGACCGTAATGCCGCCGAAGCGCTGAAAGGCGTCGAGCTGTTTGTGGACCGGGCCGCGCTGCCTGCACCCGCAGAAGAAGAATTCTACCATGCCGACCTGATCGGCCTGGAAGCGCATGACAGCGAAGGCCGCGTCCTGGGCAAGATCGCGGCGATCTATAATTACGGCGCGGGCGATGTGATCGATATTCAGCGCGCCGATGGCGACAATGTCCTGCTCGCCTTCACCCGGGAGACCGTGCCCACCATCGATATTGCAGGTGGGCGCATTCTGGTGGCTGTTCCTGAAGACGATGAGGATACCGATCATGTCGAATGATCGGTATCCTCATCGCCGAGCGGGCCATAGCGTCAGCGTCGTTTGGCCCGCGAGGGTGGCGCAAATCTGATGTCGAGTTGGCGCGCGACAATCTTGACTCTCTTCCCCGAAATGTTTCCCGGACCGCTGGGCACATCGCTCTTGGGCAAGGCGATGACGAACAATCTCTGGTCGCTCGAGGTGCGCGATATTCGCGATCATGGGCTGGGCAAGCACCGCACGGTGGACGACACGCCGGCAGGTGGCGGTCCCGGCATGGTGATGCGGGCCGACGTGGCCGCAGCCGCCATCGATGCGGTGGACCCTGGCGGGCGGCCCCTGATCTATCTGTCGCCGCGCGGCGCCCCGCTCACCCAGGCTCGGGTGCGCGCGTTGGCGTCCGGCCCCGGCGCGGTGCTGCTCTGCGGCCGGTTCGAGGGTCTGGACGAACGGGTGATCGAAGCCCGCCAGATCGAAGAAATTTCCCTGGGCGATTTTGTGCTGGCCGGGGGCGAAATCGCCGCCATGGCCCTGATCGAGGCCTCGGTCCGGCTGATCCCCGGGGTGCTGGGCGACCATGCTTCAACCGAGGAGGAAAGCTTCGCCGCAGGCCTGTTGGAATATCCGCAATTCACCCGGCCGCAATTGTTTGAAGACCGGCCCATCCCAGATGTCCTAACCCAAGGAAATCACAAGGAAATTGCCAAATGGCGGCGTGCCCGGGCAGAAGACTTGACCAAGACCCGGCGTCCGGACCTTTGGACCCTCTATGAAAAGCCCAAGCGCTAGGCTATACGCCGCGCCTTCACTTTGGCCTGAAAGCCGTACGGAGATTGCCGCCATGAACCTTTTGCAGACGCTCGAAGCCGAGCAGATGTCGACCGTCCGCGCCAAGCCGCTGCCGGCTTTCCGTCCGGGCGACACGCTCAAGGTCAACGTCAAGGTGGTGGACGTCACCTTTGACGAGAAGACGAAGCAGAACAAGACCCGCGAACGCATCCAGGCGTTTGAAGGCGTCTGCATCGCCCGCCAGGGCGGCGGCCTGAACGAGGCCTTCACCGTCCGCAAGATTTCGTATGGCGAAGGCGTGGAACGCGTCTTCCCGATCTATTCGCCGCTGGTGGATTCGGTTGTGGTGGTGCGCAAGGGCAAGGTGCGCCGCGCCAAGCTCTATTATCTGCGCGGCCGCACCGGCAAGTCGGCGCGTATCTCCGAGCGCGTCGAAAATGTGGGTCCCGACACCACGGCTTGAGTGCCGAAAAAGCCCGAAAATACGGGCTTTCCACAACTTCCGGTAAGAAATATGCGAAAAGCTCCGGTTTTCCGGGGCTTTTTTGCTATTGGGCTACTTGGATATGCGGAAAATGCAGTAAAACTGGGCGCATCGTTGATTCGTTAAGAGGGACAATCCCATGGCAACCAAAGCCGCAACCACCAAAACTGCCGCCGCTAAAGTCGAAACCGTTTCCACCCGCCAGCTCGCCAGCCAGCTCGCCGAGAAGCATGAGCTCTCGCAGAAGAGCGCCAACGCCATGCTGGAAGACATCATCGCGCTGGTCACCAAGCACCTCAAGAAGGGTGCTCGCATCCGTCTGAATGGTCTGGGCATCCTGGTCGTGCGCAAGCGCGGTCCGCGCATGGGCCGCAACCCCGCGACGGGCGAAGCGATCAAGATCAAGGCGTCCAAGAAGGTCGCGTTCCGCGCCTCCAAGGAACTGAAGGAAGCGATCTAACCGATCGTTTTTTCGAACGAAGAAAAGGCCGGATGCACTGCATCCGGCCTTTTTCTTTTTTCATCGCGCGCTAGTCTTGCAGGATGTCGCGGTTTTTCCTGCTTGCATCGATGCTTCTTCTCGCCGCACCTGCCGCCGCACAGGACATGGGCGGCATGAGCATGACCGGCGCGCTCGGCGCTTACGGCATGACGCGCGAATCTTCCGGCACAAGCTGGCAACCCGATGCCGCGCCGATGAACGGCATCATGGATATGAGCGGCGACTGGATGACGATGTTGCATGCTCGCATCCTGGGCGTTGCGGACAGCCAGAGTGGCCCGCGCGGCGGCACGCAGACATTCGCCGCCGGCATGCTGATGGGCATGGCGACAAAATCGTTTGGCAGCAACGATACGCTGGGCCTGCATGCGATGATAAGCATCGATCCCTTCATGGGACGGCGCGGTTATCCGTTGCTTCTCGCCAGCGGTGAAACCGCCGATGGCGTGACCCATCTGGTGGACCGCCAGCATCCGCACGATCTTTTTATGGAGCTTGCGGCCAGCTTCAGTCACCGCCTCACCGAGACGGACAGTTTATTCGTCTATGCCGGTTATCCGGGCGAGCCGGCCTTGGGGCCGTCGGCCTACATGCATCGTGTTTCCGGCGAGGACATTCCCGAAACGCCGATCAGCCATCACTGGTTGGATTCCACCCATGTCAGTTTCGGCGTGGTGACGTTGGGCTGGGTGCATGAC
This sequence comes from Pseudomonadota bacterium, assembly GCA_040389405.1. Lineage (GTDB taxonomy): Bacteria > Pseudomonadota > Alphaproteobacteria > Micropepsales > Micropepsaceae > Rhizomicrobium. The sequence goes on from JAZJZY010000008.1 coordinate 36,022, forward strand.
GATTGGAAGCTGGAAGTCTCGCAATTCACGGGACGCGAGCCGGACCAGTTCCGGTTCAATTTCGATCCCGCGCGTTTCGATTCCACATCGGCGCGGCTTTCCTTCAATCCCAATTCAAACTGGTCGCTGCAGATTTCCGGCGGCACCTTGAAAAGCCCGGAAGCGCTGGAGGCGGAGATCGACGAGCGCCGGCTCACCGCCAGCGCCACCTATTTCAATCGGTTTTCGTTCGGTGCCGTTGCCGCCACTTTGGCGTTCGGCAACAAGCATCTGTCGGACGGCATCGATGAAAGCGCGGGGCTGCTGGAAGCGGAATGGCGGCCCGACAACGCCTGGACCCTGTTCGGGCGGGCGGAAACCATCGGCAGCGACGAACTGGTTCCCGGACCAGCGGTTCGCAATGCCGGAAAAGTATCTTTCGGCGGCATCCATGACTGGCGCCTGGCGGAGAATTGGAAGTTCGGCCTGGGCGGCCTCTATGCCTTTGATTTCACGCCGTCCTCGCCAACCGAGCCCTATGGCGGCGGCGCCCATGGCGCGATGGCCTTTGTCAGGGTGATTGCGGATTAGCTTTTTTGGGGTCGCACGGCCCGGGCGCGAACGCGCCCAATTTATTGATTGGCGCCTCCGGCGCCGCCCGGAAAACCGCTCCGGGCCAGCGGCCCTGCGCACTTTTCCTGGCCGGTGCTCCTTGTCACCTTGCCCACGCCCCTGCCAAAGGCTAGGTAGCGCCCGGTTTTTCACTCTTCTCGGCAAAAGGATCTTCCCATGGCGCGCAAGAAAATCGCCCTGATCGGCGGCGGACAAATCGGCGGCACGCTCGCCCATCTCGTCGCTCTCAAGGAACTGGGCGATGTGGTGATGTTCGACATCGCCGAAGGCCTGCCCCAGGGCAAGACGCTGGACCTGTCCCAGGCCGGCCCGATCGACGGCTTCAACGCCAAGCTCAAGGGCACCAACGATTACGCCGACATCAAGGGCGCCGATGTGGTGATCGTCACCGCCGGCGTGCCGCGCAAGCCGGGCATGAGCCGCGACGATCTCATCGGCATCAACCTGAAAGTGATGGCGGCGGTGGGCGAGGGCATCAAGGCCAACGCGCCGGATGCGTTCATCATCTGCATCACCAACCCGCTGGATGCGATGGTGTGGGCGCTGCGCCAATTCTCCGGCGTGCCGCACAACAAGATCGTCGGCATGGCGGGCGTGCTGGATTCGGCCCGTTTCCGGCACTTCCTAGCCGATGAGCTGAATGTCTCGGTGGAAGATGTTTCCGCTTTCGTGCTGGGCGGCCATGGCGACACCATGGTGCCGATGCCGCGTTTCTCCACGGTGGCGGGCATTGCCTTGCCGGAACTGGTGAAGATGGGCTGGATCAAGCAGGACCGTCTGGACCAGATCATCCAACGCACCCGCGACGGCGGCGCCGAAATTGTCGGCCTGCTCAAGACCGGCTCGGCCTATTACGCGCCGGCCACCGCCGGCATCGCGATGGCGGAAAGCTATCTCAAGGACCAGAAGCGCATCCTGCCCTGCGCCACCTATGTCGATGGCGCTTATGGCATCAAGGATCTCTATGTCGGCCTTCCCGTGGTGATCGGCGAGAAGGGTGTTGAGCGCGTCGTGGAACTGGAACTGACCGCCGACGAAAAGGCTGCCCTGGTGAAATCGGCCGACGCCGTCAAAGGCCTGATCGAGGCCTGCAAGAAACTGGAACCGAAGTTGACCTGAAAAGCCCCAGTTACGGGCTTTTAAAGCCTTATTTGATACCTATATCGCGCCTTCGGGCCGGAAATACCCCGGTCCGAAGGCGTTTTTGCACTTGCCAACCCCTAACTGAGACAGTTTGATACAAATGACGACAATTGGAGCCTGGGGGCGCCGCAAATGAATAAGTTCGCAAAGGCAGCCCGGCTGGGGCTGGCTTCGGTGGGCGCGCTGCTGGTCTGGCTGGCGATTGTCCCGGCACAGCCCGCGCGGGCCGACGAACCGGCGCCTGTTGCGACCCTGATCATTCATGTCGCGGATGTGCATGCCGGCGGTCTGGTGCGGCTGGGGCTTTACGACCAGGTCGGCTATCGCACCGAGGACGCCAAGCCGGTCGCCTTCGCCGATGTTCCGGCGGTTGAGGGCGAGACCGTGATCACCTTGCGCGATGTGCCGCCGGGCACCTATGCGATCGAGACCTATCAGGACATCAACAGCAACGACAAAATGGACCTGACCTGGTTAGGCCTGCCGCTGGAGCCATATGGCTTTTCCCGCGATGCCCGGCCGGTTCTGAGCAAGCCGCAGTTTTCCAAAGTCAAATTTACGCTGCATGCCGGAGAGCAGAGTCAAATCTTGCATTTGCGCAGCGGCGTTTCGGTATTGGCTGCAAAGTAATTTTTCTTTCCCCCTCCGCCCTACGCAGCTTACTTTTGCGTGCCGGCTGATGCCGTCACGCAATAAGCGCTGCTACGGGCACCTCCCCCGCCAGCATGCTTCGCATGCGCGGGGGAGGCGGGCCTTGGCAGGCTTTGCGAGAGTCTGGATTGCATCATCCGGCATTGTCTTGCCGGGCACTTTGGTGCACATGCGGCGGCCGTGAGCGACATCCCGCCCTTTCTGTATCGCCGCCGCGATCTGTCCCTGTTCGTGGGCTCGCGTTTCATTTCCGCCTGCGCCATGCAAGTTCAGTCGGTGGCGATCGGCTGGCAGATCTACGACATGGTGCGCACGCCCATGGCGCTGGGCCTGGTGGGGCTTTGCCAGTTCGTGCCCATGTTTCTTCTGACATTGCCGGCCGGCGATATCGCCGATCGATTCAACCAGCGCCGCATCTCCGCGCTGGCGGGTGGCCTGCAAGCGGCCTGCTCGGCACTTTTTCTCGCCCTCACCTTGCTGGTGCCGCACACGGCATGGCCCTTCTATCTGGTCCTGATCCTGTTCGGTGCGGCGCGCGGTCTTTCCGGTCCGTCGGGACAATCGCTGCTGCCCTTCCTGGTGGACCAGGCGCGGTTGCCGCGCGCCATCTCCATCAATTCGTCGGCTTTCACGGCGGCGGTGATCGCCGGACCCGCGCTGGGCGGCTTTCTCTATGCGCTGGGACCGCCGGCAGTTTATCTGCTTTGCATCGCGGGTTTTGCGACAGCCGCGCTTATCGTATCGCGGCTGGGCGGGCGGCATTTTATTGCGGAACATAGCCACGCATCCGGCTTCGAGCGGGTCGCCGAAGGCGTTCGTTTCGTGCGGTCGCGGCCGGTGATGCTGGGCGCAATTTCGCTAGATCTTTTCGCGGTGCTGCTGGGTGGCGCGACCGCGCTGTTGCCGGTTTTCGCCCGCGACATCCTGCATGCCGGTCCAATTGGTTTCGGCTTTCTGAGAAGCGCGCCGGCGGCGGGGGCTTTTGCGGTCGCGTTTTATCTGACCCGCTATCAGATCGCCCATCGCGTCGGTGCCAAGATGTTCGCCTCGGTCGCGATATTCGGCGTTTCCACCATCGTCTTCGGCGTTTCCACCTGGTTTCCGCTCTCGTTGCTGGCGTTGTTCGTGATGGGCGCCAGCGACATGATCAGCGTCAATATCCGCTCGTCGCTGATTCAGCTGGCGACGCCGGACGCGATGCGGGGGCGCGTATCCTCGGTCAACATGCTGTTCATCGGCGCGTCCAATGAATTGGGCGAATTCGAATCCGGCACCACGGCGGCCTTGCTGGGCACGGTCCCCGCTGTGGTGGTGGGCGGCATCGGCACGTTGCTGGTGGTGGCAATCTGGGCGAAATTGTTTCCGCCGCTGCGCAGTGTCGACAAATTCACTGACGTCGCCGCCGTGTCCTAGAAGTTATATGTAAGGCTGAACTGGCCGCCATCCGGCGAGATCGCCGCGCCATAGCGCAATCCCGGCGCGCGGTAGCGGGTGGTAAAGATTTTCGAGAAGGTAAAGGCGAAACCGGCGCTGGCGGCCACGTCGTACCAATGATGTTTTTTGGCATCGATGCGGCTGTAGCCCACGAAAGTGGCGGCGGCATAGGCAGGAAGGCCGTACTGCCAGCCATAGCGATCCCAGAGATATTGCGCCGGAGCAAAAGCCAGAGCCGAGGTATCGGACGGGAAGGACTCGAAATCGCTTTTGTCCGGCCGCTGTTCGCGCACGAATTGCTTGAGGGCGTAGGCCGTGCCCACTGTGGCCACGGTGTCCACGGTGAGTTGGGCAAGCCCCGTGCGGTCGTCTTTGTAGAGGCTGATGCCGCCGGCCACCAATGGCAAGGCGATTGCCACACCGGTGCCGGCGCTTTCGATTCCGCTGGCCAGGGCAGGCGTGGCGATAGCCACCAGGATCGAGCCAGCAAGGATCGCGCGCATGAAAATCCACGAGTTGTTTCAAAGGCTTTCTAGCCCGGAAACCTGCCGTCGCAAATGCGCCATGGACCCAGTTGGGAATTTGTAGGGGTTCCCAAGCCGCCCGCCACCTGAAATGCTGCACAAAACGGGGGAGAGACGGGATGGCGATTCTGACGGGCTGGACACCGCGCGAGCGGCACGCGGTGAGCGCGGCCTTTCTGGCCTGGTCCCTGGACGCTTTCGATTTCTTTGTCCTGGTCTTCGTGCTCAGCGATGTCGCGGCCAGCTTTCAGGTGCCGATTTCCGGCGTGGCCTGGGCGCTCACCCTGACCCTGGGCTTTCGGCCCCTGGGCGCATTCATTTTCGGGCGCCTGGCTGACCGGTTCGGGCGCCGGCCCGTGCTGATGATCAACATTGCTCTTTATTCGCTGTTCGGATTCCTCACCGCCTTCGCCCCCAGTCTCATTGGTTTCTATGTCATCCGTTCTCTGTTCGGGGTGGCGATGGGCGGCATCTGGGGCATCGGCGCTTCGCTGGCGTTCGAAACCGTCAAGAGCGAGAAGCGCGGCTTTGTCTCGGGCTTGCTGCAATCGGGTTATGCCACCGGCTATCTGTTCGCGTCGGTGGTCTTCTATCTGTTTTATTCCATGCTGGGATGGCGCGGGTTGTTCATTCTGGGTTTGGCGCCGGCGGCAGTTTTGATCGCCTATATCTGGATGACGGTGAAGGAATCGCCCGTTCATAAACACGAAAAGGCCGCCCAGATCACCATGCCGATGCTGGCCACGCAGGTGGCGGGGATCTTGGTTGCGGGTTTCCTGACCTACCTTCTGGCCTCGCGGATTCTCTATCCGAATTTCGGCTGGTATGGCGTTGCGGTGATCGTGCCTGCAGCCGCTGTGATCGCCTATTTCGTCTCGGCCTTCGTGCGCAAGCATTGGCGGCTGTTGCTGTTTGCGGTGGTGATGATGACCGCCTTCAATTTCTTCAGCCATGGCACGCAAGACATCTACCCCACCTTCCTGCAGAAGCAGCATGGCTTCGGCAAGGGAATGGTTTCGCTGATTGCGGTGCTCTACAATATCGCGGCCATTATGGGCGGGTTGACGTTCGGCATTCTCAGCCAGCGTTTCGGCCGCCGCAGGGCGTCCATGACGGCCGCCCTGATTGCAATTCCGGTGGCGTTCCTCTGGGCCTTTTCGCCCACCGCGGCGCTTTTGGGCCTTGGCGCCATCATGATGCAGTTCCTGGTGCAGGGCGCCTGGGGTGTGGTGCCGGCGCATCTCAACGAATTGTCGCCGTCCGATGCACGGGGCACGTTTCCCGGAACGGTCTATCAGCTGGGCAATCTGATCGCTTCGGTGAATGCGGTGCTGCAGACCACCGTGGCCGAACGCAGCGGTGGCAATTACGCCGTCGCGCTGGCGTCCGTATCGATCTGCGCCTGTCTGGTGATCGCGCTCTGCATGAAGTTCAGTCCGGAAGCCAAGGACGTGGAAATGACCTGAGATTCGTCTCAGGCTTTTACGAAAACATCCACCCTATCGGCCGGGCCCTTGTCGTCCACGCCGCCCATGGCGCGAACGTCGATGCGCTCGGCAGGAACGCCGTCATCGATCAGGACCTGGCGGATCGCCAAAGCCCGCTTGAGCGAAAGCCGCCTGGCATCGGAGCCCTTGTCACCGCGATTGCCGCCATAGGCCTGGATCTGCACCCGCGACGACGCGCTGACCATGGCGGAGTTCAGATCACCGGCCAGGAATTTGATCGCGCCCAACGCGGATTCTGCCGGATCGGCGGCCTGGGGTGCGAACAGGATCACACTGCGTTTCGACAGACCGGGTGTTTCGCCGCCGGTGGTGGGCGGAGGCGTCACATTGGCGGGGGGCGGATTGGCCTTGGCCATGCGGGTGGGCGGTGCTGCGGCGGTCGGCGCGGCGGGCGCCAGGCTCAGGCCCGCAGCGCCCTGATCGAAGCTGCCAAAGCCGGGATTGTAAGCGGGCGGTGGCAACGGCGTGGCGGAAGCCATGGTTTTGGGCTGTGGCTTCGGTTTGGCTTGGGGTTTCTCCGGTGCAGGTTTGGGCGCTACGGCGGGTGCCTGCTCGGCGGATGCGGTCTGGGTGGTGGGTGCCTTGCGGACCGTTCGGCGTCGCGTCGGCATATGGAGCTGGATCGGCCCAGTATCCCTTACGGTTTCGCCGGGCTCCAGAGCCGGCTGTACCCGTCGCATATATCGATCGCCGGGATAGAGCAGCAGCCCGTTGCGCCCGCCCATGACCGGATTGACGGTCACTTCGGTGCCGCGATCCACGGCCTGGCCAAAAGCCACACCGGATCCAGCAAGCCAGACGCTCGCCAATACTGTAGCGGTTTTCAGACGCATGGAACCGGCCCGAGCTTCGACAAATCTTTACCCTGAATCCAGCCTAGCCTCAATCTAACGCTTTGCAAGGATTGTGGTTTTATGTACCCCCATCTGTCTGCTACGCGGGCAAGCCCGCTAGCAGACATCTTCCCCCGTCAGCGGCTTTGCCGCACGGGGGAAGACATTCCGTGTTTTCCATCGGAGGTTCTTTATGAAAACGCGTGCCGCTGTTGCCTATGGTCCCGGCAAGCCCCTGGTGATCGAAGAGGTCGATCTGGAAGGGCCCCGCGCCGGCGAAGTGCTGGTCGAGATCAAGGCCACGGGCGTCTGCCACACCGATGAATTCACCCGTTCCGGTGCCGATCCGGAAGGATTGTTCCCCGCCATTCTGGGTCACGAAGGCGCGGGTATCGTGCGCGAGGTCGGTGCCGGTGTTACCAGCGTGAAGCCGGGCGATCATGTGATCCCGCTTTACACGCCCGAATGCCGCCAGTGCAAAAGCTGCACCTCGCACAAGACCAACCTCTGCACCTCGATCCGCGCCACCCAAGGCAAGGGCCTGATGCCGGACGGCACCAGCCGCTTTTCCATCAAGGGCCAGCCCATCCATCACTATATGGGCTGCTCGACCTTCTCGAATTTCACCGTGCTGCCTGAGATTGCATTGGCGAAAATCCGGCGCGACGCGCCGTTCGACAAGGCCTGCTACATCGGCTGCGGCGTCACCACCGGAATCGGTGCGGTGATCAAGACCGCCAAGGTCGAGCCCGGCGCCAATGTGGTGATCTTCGGGCTGGGCGGCATCGGCCTCAATGTCGTGCAGGGCGCGCGGCTGGCGGGCGCCAACATGATCGTGGGCGTCGATCTCAATCCGGCGCGCGAAGCTCTGGCGCGGCAGTTTGGCCTCACCCACTTCGTCAATCCGAAAGACGTGAAGGGCGATCTGGTGGCGCATCTGGTCGAACTGATCGGCGGCGGCGCGGATTATTCCTTCGAATGCGTGGGCAGCGTCGATCTGATGCGCCAGGCGCTGGAATGCACCCATCGCGGCTGGGGCGTCAGCGTGATTGTCGGCGTGGCGGGCGCGGGCCAGGAGATCAAGACAAGGCCGTTTCAGCTGGTGACGGGCCGGGTGTGGAAAGGCACGGCCTTTGGCGGCGTCCGCGGCCGCACCGAAGTGCCTGGCATTGTTGATTGGTACATGGACAAGAAGATCGAAATCGACCCCTTGATTACGCACAAGCTACCGCTGGAGCGGATCAACGAAGCCTTCGACCTGATGCATTCGGGGACAAGCATCCGGACGGTGATCGAGTTCTAGGCGTTGGCCTCAAGCCTGGCTGTCTTCAGCAGCTTCATCAGCTGCGGATGCAGGTTTTCGTTGGCACAAAGAACCTGGCCGTTGGTCATCATCTGCTCGCCGCCATGCATGTCCGTGATGACGCCGCCCGCTTCCTTGACCAGCAGGATGCCTGCCGCCATGTCCCAGGCCTGCAGGCCATGTTCCCAGAAGCCATCGAAACGCCCTGCCGCGACATAGGCCAGATCGAGCGAGGCCGCACCCATGCGGCGGATGCCGGCTGTGACATTCATCACGGCCGCCATTTCGGCAGAAGCGCGGGCGTGGCCTTCCTTGCCCATGAAGGGAAGGCCGGTGGCGATCACGCTGGAGCCCAAATCCTTGCGGGCCGCCACGCGCAATCGCTTGTTGTTGAGGAAGGCGCCATGGCCCTTCTCGGCGGTGAAGAGATCGTCGGTGACGGGATTGTAAACCAGCGCCGAAACCATCTGTCCTTCGCGCTCCAGCCCGATGGAAATGGCGAACTGGGGAATGCCATGCATGAAATTGGTGGTGCCGTCGATCGGATCGATGATGAAACGATGGGTCTTGTCCTTGCCCGCGGTGACGCCGCCTTCCTCGCCCAGGAAGCCATAGCCCGGACGGGCCTTGGTCAGTTCCTCGATCAGGATGCCTTCGGTACGCTTGTCGGCGCTGGTGACGAAATCAGCGGGACCTTTCATCGAGACCTGGAGATTTTCCAGCTCGCCGAAATCGCGGATCAGGGGACGGCCAGCCTTGCGGGCGGCGGCAATCATCACATTCAAGGCAGGGGACAAATAAGCCATCAGACTTCCGCCCGACGAACATAAGAGCCGTCTTCGGTGTTGACCACAATCTTTTCGCCCGCATCGATGAAGGGCGGCACCTGGATCTTCAGGCCATTTTCCAGCACGGCATTCTTGAAGGACGGGGCGGCAGTGCCGCCGCGCATCACCGGGTCGGCTTCCGCCACCGTCACCGTGACCTGGTTGGGCAGCTGAATGGAAAGCGGGCGGCCTTCATGCAGTCGCAGCATCACTTTCATGCCGTCGGACAGGAACTGCGCCTGGTCGCCGACAAAATCCGCGGCCAGTTCGATCTGATCAAAGCTCTCCATGTCCATGAAGGTGAGCATGTCGTCACTGGCGAAGAGGAACTGGAAATCTTTCTTGTCGAGATGGATTTCTTCCACCATCTCGGACGAGCGGAAGCGTTCGTTCAGCTTGGTGCCGGTTTCGATATTCTTGAGTTCGACCTGGTTGTAGGCGCCGCCTTTGCCCGGCTTGACCGCCTGGGTCTTGACCGCAATCCAGAGCGCGCCCTGATGCTCGACCATCGCGCCCGGGCGGATTTCGTTACCGGCAATTTTCGACATGGCAAACACGCCTTCTGGAGATCGGCCGCCGCTTCAGGAAAGCGGGGCGCGGGATTGAGGTCAGCAGGTTCAAAGAGCGGGCGGGTTCTAGCAACGTAAGCCTGAATTGTCATCCCCGGCCGAGTGACGGCGTAGCTGTCGCGAGGGGAAGGGGATCCAGCTATCCAAACCGTCCCACTTTCAAGACCTGGATCCCCTTCCCTAGCACTCGCTACCGCTCGCGCTCGCCGGAGATGACATTAAAAGAGGGCGTTAAACGCCTTCACAGCCGCTTCTGGGCCGTCCGGATGTTCCCAAACCCCCGCAGCCACGGCGAGAAAATCGGCACCGGCTTCGATTAAGGCGGGAGCGTTCTGGACCGTGATGCCGCCGATGGCGACGCACGGCACCACCGTGGCTTCGCTCCAGGCGCGCAACAACTCGATATCGGCCTGGGTCTTGGGCTCTTTGGTCTTGGTAGGGAAGAAGGCGCCGAAGGCGACATAATCGGCGCCCGCTTCCGCTGCGTTGATCGCCAGATGGCGGCTGTCGTGGCAGGTGACGCCGACAATGCCTTTGGGACCGACCGCCTTGCGAGCGTCTGCGTAAGATGCGTCTTCCTGGCCGACATGAACGCCGTCACATCCCAACTCCGCGGCGAGGTCGGGCCGGTCGTTGAGAATGAAGGCCGTGCCTGCCGCCTGCACGATGGGCCGCAGCAGATCGGTGGCGCGACGGATGGCGTCGTCATCGACATTCTTCAGGCGCAGCTGAAAGCTGGCGACATCGCCGCCGTCCAACGCTTCGCGCAAGGGGATGATGAAATTCTTCGCCGACAGATGCGGCGGAGAAATCAGATAAAGACGGCAATCACTCATGTTACTCACCCCTCCGGCCTTAGCTGGCCGAGGCCAGCTAAGGCCACCTCCCCTACTAGCGCGCTTTGCGCGCGCAGGGGAGGCGGGCCTGTGCTTGTTTCAGAAGAAGCTTACGCTGCTTTGCCTTCGTTCGCCTTGGACCATTTGCCCAATGCCGCCTGACTGTTCATCAGAGCGCGATGGGCGAAGGCGGCCTGGCCCTTGCTGACATTCTCAGTCTTGCCGCTCCAGGCGGCCTGGGGCGCGGCTTGCAAAGCGCGGCCATACGAGAAGGTCACGTTCCAGGGCAGATTGCCGATGCGGTTGATGGCGTCGAGATGCGCGGTGGCTTCCTCGTCGGATTGGCCGCCCGACAGGAAGGCGATGCCCGGCACCGCCGACGGCACGCAGTCCTTCAGCACGCGCACGGTGGCGCGGGCGACGTCTTCAATCGAGTTCTGCTTCGCGCATTTCTTGCCCGGCACGATCATGTTGGGCTTGAGCACGATGCCTTCCAGCGCCACGCCGGCGAAGTAAAGCTGCTGGAAAGTTTCCTTCAGGATCCAAGTGGTGACCTGCTCGCAGCGTTCGATGGTGTGATCGCCGTCCATCAACACTTCCGGCTCGACGATGGGGACGATTCCGTTTTCCTGCGCCAGCGCGGCATAACGGGCCAGGGCGTGGGCGTTGGCGTTGATGCAATTGTGGCTGGGAATATTCGCGCCGATATCGATCACGGCCCGCCATTTGGCGAAGCGTGCGCCCAGCTTGTGGTATTCCTGGAAGCGTTCACGCAGACCGTCCAGGCCTTCGGTGACGGTTTCGCCCGGCGAGCCGGCCAGCGGTTTGGCGCCGGCATCGACCTTGATGCCGGGAATCGAACCAGCCGCTTCGATCAGCTTGACCAGCGAAGTGCCGTCCTTGGCCTTCTGGCGAATGGTTTCGTCGAACAGGATGACGCCGGAGATGTGGTCCTTCATCGCCGTGCCGGTGCGGAACATCATCTCGCGATAGTCGCGGCGATTGTCTTCGGTGTTCTGCACATTGATCTTGTCGAAGCGTTTCTGGATCGTGCCGGTGGATTCGTCGGCGGCCAGAATGCCCTTGCCGGGCGCGACCATCTTTTTGGCGATCGCGTTCAGTTCGTTCAGGTTCATCGTCATCCTCTTGCTTTGGCAGCCTTCAGCGCTTCCACGCCCGGAAGGTCCTTGCCTTCCAGCCATTCTAGGAATGCACCGCCCGCAGTCGAGACGTAAGAGAAATCATCGTCAACACCGGCATGGGCCAGGGCGGCCACGGTGTCGCCGCCCCCCGCCACGGACAAAAGGTTCCCGGCCCGGGTCGCCTCGGCCACGGCCTGGGCTGCCGCAACGGTTCCCGCGTCGAAGGGGCGGGTCTCGAAGGCGCCGAACGGGCCGTTCCAAACCAGGGTCTTGGTGGTCACCAGCCGGTTCTTGAAAGCCTGGATGCTGGCGGGGCCGACATCCAGCACCATCTCATCGGCGGCGATCTGGTCCACCGGCACGGTGCGGTGCGCAGCGTCGATCTTGAATTCCTTGGCCACCACGACATCGGTGGGCAAGAGGATGACGGCGCCGCTTTCGGTCGCCATATGGACGACCTTGCGGGCCGTATCCAGATGATCGGGTTCATGGAGCGATTTGCCGATGGCGATGCCTTGGGCGGCGAGAAACGTGTTGGCCATGGCGCCGCCGATCACCAGCACTTCAACCCGGCCGACCAGATTCTGCAAAAGTTCGATCTTGGTGGAGACTTTGGCGCCGCCCACCACGGCCAGCAGCGGCCGTTCTGGATTGCCCAGCGCCTTCTGCAGATGCGTGAGTTCCTGCTCCATCGAGCGGCCTGCTGCGGATGGCAGCAGAGTGGCCAGGCCCGTGGTGGTGGCATGCGCGCGATGTGCCGCCGAGAAAGCGTCATTGACGAAGATATCGCCCAGCGCCGCGATCTGTTTGGTGAAATCGGGATCGTTCTTTTCTTCGCCGGCATGAAAGCGGGTGTTTTCCAGGAGCAGGACGTCGCCGTCTCTCATCGCCTTTACGGCGGCATCGGCTTTCTCGCCCATACAGTCTTCGGCGAACGCGACATCGCGGCCCACGGCCTTGGCGAGCGGCGCCACCACCGGCTTCAGCGACATGGACGGCACGACCTTGCCCTTGGGACGGTCGAAGTGGGACAGCACAATGACCTTGGCGCCCTTGTCCGCCAGTTCGCGGATGGTGGGAGCTTGACGTTCGATGCGGGTGGCATCGGTGACGACGCCATCCTTCAGCGGCACATTGAGATCAGCGCGGACCAGGACGCGCTTTCCCTTCACCGCCAGACCGTCGAGCGTGTTGTAGTCCATGGCGTCCCCGTTGGCCTTCTAATGGAGGCTTAGATTGGCCTATCGCTGCGCTATTTGAGGCCTAGAGAAGCTTGCCCATCGCAACGGCGGTGTCGCCCATGCGGTTGGAGAAGCCCCATTCATTGTCGTACCAGGTCATGATCGAGACGAAGTTGCCGTCCATCACCTTGGTCTGGTCCAGCGCGAAGCTGGACGAGGCGGGCTGGTGGTTGAAATCCACCGACACCAGCTTGTCATGCACCACTTCCAGGATGCCCTTCAGCGGGCCGCTGGCAGCGGCGGCGATCATCGCCTTGTTGATTTCTTCGGCTGTGGTGTTGCGCTTGGCGAGGAACTTCAAATCAACGAGTGAGACGTTCGGCGTGGGCACGCGCACCGAAACGCCGTCCAGCTTGCCTTTCAATTCCGGCAGCACCAGGCCGACGGCCTTGGCCGCACCAGTCGAAGTCGGAATGATGGACAGCGCGGCAGCGCGGCCGCGATAAAGGTCCTTGTGCATCTGATCCAGCGATGGCTGGTCGTTGGTGTAGGAATGCACCGTCGTCATCATGCCTTTTTCGATGCCGATCAGGTCGTTCAGAATTTTGGCCACCGGCACCAGGCAGTTGGTGGTGCAGGAGGCGTTGGAAACGATGATGTGATCCTTGGTGAGCTGGTCGTGATTGACGCCATAGACCACGGTGATGTCGGCGCCGTCGGCGGGTGCGGAGACCAAGACGCGCTTGGCGCCGGCTTCCAGATGCAGCGCGGCTTTATCGCGGGCGGTGAAGATGCCGGTGCATTCCAGCGCGATGTCGACGCCCAGTTCCTTGTGCGGAAGCTTGCCGGGCTCGCGGACGGCGGTGACTTTGATCTTGTGACCGGCGGCGGTCATGATGTCGCCATCGACCGTCACAGTGGCGGGGAAGCGGCCATGCACGCTGTCATAGCGCAGCAGATGGGCGTTGGTTTCGATAGGCCCCAGATCGTTGACGGCCACGATCTCGATATCGCGGCGGCCGCTTTCGACAATCGCCCTGAGAACCAGCCGGCCGATGCGGCCAAAGCCGTTGATAGCAACCCGAACCATCTTGAACTCCCTAACTCTTGCTGAGCGCCTTCTTAGCCGCTTCTACGGCGGCTTCGGGCGAGATGTGGAAATGACGGTAAACGTCTTTGGCAGGTCCGCTGGACCCGAAAGAATGCATGCCGATGAAGCGGCCGGTGGCGCCGATATAGCGGTCCCAGCCCTGTTGCACGGCCGCTTCGATAGCAATTTTCACAGTGCCAGGTCCCAACACGTCTTTACGATATTGCTCGTCCTGTTCCTCGAACAAGGCCCAGCAAGGCATGGAGACTATGCGCGCACCGATGCCCTCTTTGGCCAACATGTCGCGGGCCTGAACGGCCATGCCGACTTCCGAGCCGGTGGCCAGGAAGGTGACTTTGGCATTGGCGTCGCCGATCAGCTCATAGGCACCTTTGGCTGACAGATTTTCAGCGATGTGGGTGGTGCGGACGGTGGGCACATCCTGGCGCGAGAAGGCCAGAAGGCTGGGCCGCTTGGAATGTTCCAGTGCGATCTGCCAGCACTCCGCCGTCTCCACGCCGTCGGCGGGACGCATCACCATCAGATTGGGAATGGCGCGCAGCGCGGCCAGATGCTCGACCGGCTGATGGGTCGGTCCATCTTCGCCCACGCCGATGGAATCATGCGTCATCACGAAGATGGTGCGCACGCCCATCAGAGCGGCGAGGCGGATCGCGGGGCGGGCGTAATCGGAGAACACCATGAAGGTGCCGCCATACGGAATGACGCCGCCATGCAGCGCCATGCCGTTCATCGCCGCCGCCATGCCATGCTCGCGGATGCCGTAATGGATGTAGCGTCCGGCGAAATCGCCTGGCGCGATCGGATCGATATTCTTGGTCTTGGTGTTGTTGGACGGCGTCAGATCCGCCGAGCCGCCGATGGTGAGCGGCGTGGCGCCATTGATGACTTCCAGTGCTTTCTCGGAATGTTTGCGGGTGCCGGCGACCGGCTTCTCCGCGCTCATCTTTTCTTTCAGGGCGACCAGGCCTTGCGTGACGGCCTCAGGAAGCGCGTCGGCGTTGGTGGCGTCGAATTCATGCGCCTTGGCGTGCGCATTCTTGCGCCGCATCCAATCTTCCCATGTCGCCTTGCCCTGGGCGCCGATGGCGCGCCATTGATGGAACAGATCGTCCGGCACCACGAAAGGCGCGAAATTCCAGCCCAACTCCTTGCGGGTCGCGGCGACTTCTTCCGCGCCCGGGGCGTCGGAATGGGCTTTTTGCGTGCCCTGGCGGTTCGGCATGCCGAAGCCGATGATGGTGCGGCAGGCGATCAAGACCGGTGCGTTGGAATTCTGCGCTGCGCTCAGCGCGCGGAAAACATCCGCCGCTTCGTGACCGTTGCAGCTGTCCGTGGTCCAGCCCGCCGCCTTGAAGCGCTCGATCATGTCGGTGGATTCCGACAAGGACGTCGCGCCGTCGATGGTGATGTTGTTGTGGTCCCACAGCACGATCAGCTTTTTCAGCTTCAGATGGCCCGCCAGCGAGATCGCTTCATGGCTGATGCCTTCTTCCAGATCGCCGTCGCTGGCGATGACATAAGTCTTGTGGTCGACCAGGTCGTCGCCGAAGCGGGCATTGAGATGGGCTTCGGCCAGCGCCATGCCCACGGCATTGGCGATGCCCTGGCCGAGCGGTCCGGTGGTGGTCTCGATCCCGGGGGCGTGGCCATATTCGGGATGGCCGGCGGTGCGGCTGCCGACCTGACGAAAGTTCTTCAGCTCATCCAGGGTCATCTCCGGATAGCCGGTGAGATAGAGCAGAGAATAGAGCAGCATCGAGCCATGGCCGGCCGACAGCACGAAGCGGTCGCGATCCGGCCAATGGGGATTGGCGGGGTCGAATTTCAGGAAGCGGGAGAACAGCACCGTGGCGGCGTCCGCCATGCCCATGGGCAGGCCGGGATGGCCCGATTTGGCCTTCTCCACCGCATCCAAGGAAAGCATGCGGATGACATTGGCAAGGCTGCGGATTTTGGCCTGCTCCGGCGGAGCGGATGTGCTGGTCATGTTCGGTTCCCGGGAGGGTGGTGAGGCCTTAGCGAGGGGGGTCTGCCGCCGTCAAGAGGCCGTTATAGAGAGCTAACGCATATGGTTGATGGTTTTTCCACGGAAACCCTTTTGAATACAGGCCAATTTGGCTTTCCCTGAGCTGCCTCGCGCACTAAGGTCACAGCGCGACTCAAGCGATGATATGGGTATGAGCCGGCTGGAATTGGCCCAGAAACGCCTCACCCAGGCGCTGGAAAGCCTGGAAAAGGCCGCGGAACTGTCTGCGAAGCGGGGGAAAACTGCGTCGGCGGCGGAAGCCCGTATTGCTGCCCTGACCGGGGAACGCGAACGGCTGCAGGCCCGCATCGCCCATCTGGAAGACGAGCTGGCGGCGCTGTCCAGCATCACCCAGGACGTCGAAGGCCGTCTCGACGGCGCCATCGGCGAAATCCGCGCCGCGCTGGCCCGGCAATAGGAGGACGGTCATGCCCCTGGTCAATGTCATGGTGAACAGCCGGGCCTATACCATCGCCTGCGACGATGGCGAGGAAGACCATCTGCGCCAGCTGGCCGCCACGGTGGACGCCAAGACCCGCGAAGTTCTCAGTTCCGTGGGCCAGGTCGGCGACACGCGTCTTCTTTTGATGGCAGCGCTGTTGATCGCCGACGAGCATCATGGCGGCAAAACGGACACACACGACCATCACGCTGAGCATCAGGCCCTGCGGGCGGAGCTGGATGCCAAGGCAAGGTTGGCGGAAGAAGATCATGCCGCGGCGATGGATAAATCTTCGGCACGGTTGGAAAAGCTCGCTGCGGAACTGTCTGCCGCGTGATTTCGGCCTTATTCAGGCACCGAAAATCAAAAATCCTTTTCATCGGAAATGCTGTATAGTGGCAACGGACGGTACTGCCTCGTGCGTCAGGTTCGCGATGCCCAGGGGCCTTAATGTTACTCATCGGGAGCTGTCCCTGCCCAGGACCCTGGTCTTGGGCATATGGCGCCCACCTGCAAAGCAGGCCCATGAGGATCCACACACCAACGGCGAACGCGGTACCGTCCACCTTGCCTTCTAAAGCGGAAATCAGAGACGCCGCGCGCCGCCGCCGCGCGGATCTGCGGACGGATGGTTTTGCCGCGACGCTTGTCGCGCATGCCGGGCTTCTCAAAATCCCGGCGGGTGCCATCGTCGCCGGCTATCACGCCCATCGCGACGAAGCCGATCCCGCCTTGTTGCTGCAGGCGCTGGCGAAGCGGGGCGTGCATATCGCCTTTCCCCGCGTGATCGCAAAAGACGCGGCGCTGGAATTTCATCGGATACCCGACGGCGAAGTGCTGCAGCCCGGCATGTTCGGCATCCACGAACCATTGGCGCATTGGCCCATGGTCGCGCCGGATGTGCTGCTGGTGCCGCTGCTGGCCTTTGACGATGACGGGTATCGTCTGGGTTATGGCGGCGGCTATTACGACCGCAGCTTGGCGGCGCTGCCGCGCGCGCGCGCCATCGGCATCGCCTATGCGGGACAGCGGGTGGACATTCTGCCCCGTGACGCGCATGACTGCCGCCTCGACGCCGTCCTGACCGAAAATGGCCTGACAGAATTCCCGCGATGAAGATTCTTTTCCTGGGCGACATCATCGGCAAGCCGGGCCGTGACGCGGTGGCGGCGGAACTGCCCAGATTGAAAGCGCGGCTTCAGCCCGACCTTGTCATCGCCAATGGCGAGAATGCGGCCCATGGCTTCGGCCTCACCCGCGTCATCGCGGAAGAGTTTTTCGGCATGGGCATCGATGTGATTTCCACCGGCAATCATTGGGCCGACCAGAAGGAAATCCTTACTTACATCGACAAGGAAGACCGCATCCTGCGGCCGCAAAATTATCCGCGTGGCACGCCGGGGCGCGGCGCCAATCTTTACCAGACACCAGCCGGCAGCGTGCTGGTGATCAATGTGATGGGCCGCGTCTATATGGATGCGCTGGACGATCCCTTCGCGGCGGTCGATGGCGAACTATCCGCCTGTCCGTTGGGCGAAGCCGCCGATGCCATCGTGGTGGACATGCATGCCGAAACCACATCCGAGAAAATGGCGATGGGTCATTTCTGCGATGGGCGCGCCAGCCTGGTGGTAGGCACCCACACGCACGTGCCGACAGCGGACGCACAGATTCTGCCCGGCGGCACGGCCTATCAAAGCGATGCGGGTGCCTGCTGCGATTACGATTCGGTGATCGGCATGGACAAGGCCGAACCTTTGCAGCGGTTCACGCGCAAGATTTCCAGTACACGTTTCTCACCCGCGACCGGTCCGGCCACGGTCTGCGGTGTTTTTGTCGAAACAGGCGCAAAAGGTCTTGCCATCCGCATCGATCCGGTGCGGGTGGGTGGACGTCTTTCGCAGGCTCTCCCGGACGTCTGATTACTGCGCTGGATGATCCTTGTGCCATTCGGAATAGGCCTGCTCGATCTTGTAGAAATCTTCCGGCGGCAGCTGCTTGGTCTGGTAGATGGGCCAGGTTTTCGGATCGCCGAAATCCGACAGCGAGCCATCGGCCATCTTCATCAGCATGCACATCACATCCAGGCCGCCCAGGCATGGCAACAGAGCGGGTGAGTGGGCGCGTGCGAGTTCGGCTTGCCAAATCGCTTCGTTTTTCACGCGCGATGGCGCGCCCATCAGATTGGGTTCGCGGGATGGAAATGCCGCCATCTCCTGTGTCCGGCTGGCGCAGGCGGCGCGTTGTTCCGGTGGCAGCCGGTCATAGGTTTCCGGGGCGCATCCATTCAGTGCTTGGCCGAAACCCTCAAGGGCGGCGCGTGGTGGCGTATTGGATGGCGCATTTTGTGATGGGGGTGTTTTTGCCGCCGGTTCCGATGGTGTGATGTTGCGCACCGTGCGCGAAGCGGGCCGCGCAGGAAGGAGTGGAAGATGCGGCAGCATCAACATCAATTCGTGCGCCGCCGGCGCGCTTTTCACAAAGACCGGCCGCGACCAGATCAACATCGCGACAAATCCCACCTGAATCATCAGCGCCAGGCAGAAACCGGTCAGCCGCGGCGCTGTGTTTTTCATGCGGGAATGCCGTCAGCGGATGGAGAAATCCGATCGTCCACGCCAGACCCGGTACAGCATGGCGGGCGCGATGGTGAGAAGCGTCACCGCCAGCCACCCTGACCAGCCCATGCCGTCCTGTCCGCCGGGAAAGGACAGACCAATGCCCAGCGATCCGCCGTGCTGGTGCGGGCCAGGGAAACTGGCCTGCATGTGAAAGCCGATCGCGGCCAGCACGATACCGGCGATCAAGGGCCAGCGGGCCGGCAGTCTTTGGCGGGAGGCGAGCAGAGCGAACAGGCCCGCAATCAATGGCGTGAGTATCCAGTTGCCCAGGAAGACCAAGCTCAAAGCCAGGTCCTGGAACCAGGCCGGGGCGGCCGGAGACCCGTTCGAATGGACATGCCAGCTGGCAGCGGCGGCCAGAAACGCTATCGGCACCGCGCACAAGGCGATCAGCGCAGCGAGGGGAAAGAGGCCGAACACCAGCCAGGGCGCACGCGCCGGCAACGAGTAAAGCGCAGGCCGGGCCAGCATGGCGATGGCCAGATCATCATCGTCCCCAAGCCTGGCGCGGGCTCGGATCGCGGCGTTCTGCGCGTCATAGCCGGCGTCGCGCTGGGTCTGAATCAGATCATCCAGATGATCGTTCAGTTCGGCCAGATACCGCCGCACATGGCGGGGCGCGATCCCGGCCCTGAGCAACCGCTCGCGCAATTCTTCAAACGGCATGGGACGGTCCCTTGAGGACATGCTGGATGGCTCGAGTCATACGGGTCCACTCATCGCTAAGATCGAACAGGCGCCGGACCCCTTTGGAGGTCAGGGTGTAATAGACCCGGGTGCGGCCACCGGCCGGACGCCGCTGGGCCCGAAGCAGTCCTTCTTTCTCCAGATCGTGCAGTAGCGGATAGATCACCCCCTCTTTCGGGGCGACCACTTGACCGGTGGCGGCGGCGACGGCCGCGACGATCTCATAGCCATACATCTCCCGGTCCTGCAGCAGCCGCAGGACCAGAAGTTCGGGCACGCCCGACATGAAAGAGGGGTTCGTGGTCATAGTGCGATCTGTATACCTATTATCACTAGGCATCAACTACCTATTATAAATAGGTATGAATAAATTCGTTCAATTTCAGATATTTATACGAGCTTCCGATATATCTGCGACCCTCCCCCGGTCCATAGCTGGCCGGGAGAGCAGAAACGCCATGGATGCGAGACCCGTACGGGAAGAGATCACATCCCGGGCAGCCACGCCAAGCAAGCACCGAGACGTGGCTCCAATAAGATACCGCGCAGGGCTTGAAAGACCGGGGATGGGGCGGCTATCTGGCCCGCCAAAAGCGCGGCCGGGAAAGTGGTTTTCCATCCGGCCGCGCGCTTTAAAACGCGGTGCATCCATGGCCGGCCATAGTCAGTTCAAGAACATCATGTTCCGCAAGGGACGCCAGGATAAGGAGCGCTCCAAGCTCTTCTCCAAGCTCGCCCGCGAAATCACCGTCGCCGCCAAGGCCGGCCTGCCCGACCCAGCCCTCAACGCACGCCTGCGCACCGCGATCATCGCCGCCAAGGCGGAATCGATGCCCAAGGACAATATCGAGCGCGCCATCAAGAAAGCGGGCGGCAGCGATGCGGAGAATTACGACGAGATCCGCTATGAGGGCCGTGGTCCCGGCGGCGTCGCCATCATCGTCGAAGCGATGACCGACAACCGCAACCGCACGTCGGCGGACGTGCGCTCCACCTTCTCGAAATATGGTGGCGCGATGGCCGAGACCGGCTCGGTCTCCTTCATGTTCGATCATGTCGGCGTGATCTCGTATCCCAGCGACAAGGGCAGCGAAGACCAGATGCTGGAAGTGGCGCTGGAAACCGGCGCGGACGAATGCGTCACCACCGCCGAAGGCCATGAATTCCTTGCCAGCATTGATGGCTTCGCCCAGGTGCGCGATGCGCTGGAGGCCAAGCTGGGGGCGCCCGCTTCCGCCGCCATCACCTGGCGGCCCAAGAACACTGTCGCCGTTCCGGACGATGCGGGCGAAACCCTGATGAAGCTGATCGAAATCCTGGACGATCACGACGACATCCAGAACGTCTATGGCAATTATGAGCTCTCGGACGCACTGATGGCCAAGCTGGGTGCTTAGCCCGGTTTTTGGCGGTCCTACGGATTGAAGCAGGCGAACAGAAGGGGCACAAAGGCCCTTATGGCTGCCACCGCGATTCGAATTCTTGGGCTTGATCCCGGCCTTAGCGCGATGGGCTGGGGTGTGATTTCGCTCGACGGCACCCGGCTTTCCCATATCGAACATGGTGTCATCGCCACCAAACCGGCCCTTGGACTGGGGCTGCGGCTGTTGGCCCTTCACCGCGAACTGACGACCGTGATCGCGCGGCTGGCGCCTCAGGCCATCGCGGTCGAACTGGCCTTCGTGGCGCGCGATCCGTCCGCGGCGCTGAAGCTGGGCCATGCCCGCGCCGTGGCGCTGCTGGCGGCGGCGGAAGCAGGGCTTGAGATCGCCGAATATTCTCCCAACCACATCAAGAAATGCGTGGTGGGCGCGGGGCATGCCGGCAAGGACCAGGTGCAGTTCATGGTCAAACGTCTGCTGCCCACGTGCGGCGTCAAACAGGCCGACGCTGCCGATGCGCTGGCCGCCGCGATCACCCATGCGCATCTGTCGGGCACGCGCGCGCGCATGATGGAAGCAGTGCGATGATCGGCAAGTTGCCATGATCGGAAAATTAACAGGCATCGTGGATTCGATTGCCGAGGATGCGGTGATCCTGGATGTCGGCGGCGTGGGCTATCTGGTGCAATGCCCTTCCACCACCATGTCGCGGCTGGTAGCAGGCGCGCATGCCTCGCTGATGATCGAAATGAAAGTCAGCGACGACGCGATCCGGCTTTACGGTTTTGCCAGCGCCGAGGAACGCGAATGGTTCCGGCTGCTGCAGACGGTGCAGAATGTGGGTTCCAAAGTGGCGCTGTCGGTGCTCTCGACCCTGTCGCCGCGCGAATTGCAGCGGGCGCTGGCGCTGGGTGACAAAGCGATGATCGGGCGTGCCTCCGGCGTCGGGCCCAAGCTGGCGCTGCGCATCGCCACGGAATTGAAAGACAAGGCACCAGCCATGATGCTGCGCGGCGATGATGACATGCATACGCCGGTTGCCGCGCCGCGCGGTCCCGCTGCTGACGCTGTCGCGGCACTATTGAAGCTGGGCTATTCCGAAGGTCAGGCGGCCGAAGCGGTGGCGCGGGCCACGAATGATCTGGGCGACGATGCCGAAGCCGGTGGCCTGATCCGCGAAGCGCTGAGAGGCATGGGGCGCTGATGGCCAAGGCTTCAAAGCACGAAGACAACCGCATCACCACGCCGCAGCGCACCGAGGACGATTCATTGGAATCGTCGCTGCGGCCCAAGACGCTGTCCGATTTCGTCGGCCAGCAACAGGCACGGGAAAATCTGAAAGTCTTCATCGAAGCCGCCAAGGCGCGGGGCGAGGCACTGGATCATGTCATGTTTTCCGGCCCGCCGGGCCTGGGAAAAACCACCTTGGCGCAGATCGTGGCGCGCGAGCTGGGGGTGAATTTTCGCTCCACCTCGGGCCCGGTGCTGGCAAAGGCAGGCGATCTGGCCGCCATTCTCACCAATCTGGAACCGCGCGACGTTCTGTTCATCGATGAAATCCATCGCCTCAATCCGGCGGTCGAAGAAATTCTTTATCCCGCGATGGAGGATTTCGAACTCGATCTGGTGATCGGTGAGGGGCCTTCGGCGCGTTCTGTGAAAATCCAGCTGGCGCCCTTTACGCTTGTCGGGGCGACCACCCGTTCGGGCCTGATCACCACGCCGCTGCGCGACCGTTTCGGCATTCCGGTGCGGCTGAATTTCTATACCACCGACGAACTCTGCTCGATCGTGGCGCGGGGCGCCCGCGTGCTGGGCTTCGATCTGACCGACGAAGGCGCGCGCGAGATCGCCAGCCGCGCCAGGGGCACGCCGCGCATCGCCGGCCGTCTGCTCAAGCGGGTGCGCGACTTCGCCTCGGTGGGCAAGCACCCCACCGTCGATGCCCGCATCGCGGACGCGGCACTGACCCGGCTGGAAGTGGATCACCGGGGGCTGGACGGTTTCGACAAGCGCTATCTGACTCTGATCGCGGAGAATTTCGGCGGCGGCCCGGTGGGGATCGAGACCATCGCAGCGGCGCTGGGCGAAGCGCGCGACGCCATCGAGGAGATCGTCGAGCCTTATCTGATGCAGCAGGGTTTCGTGCAGCGCACGCCGCGCGGCCGGCTCCTGACCGGCCAGGCCTATGGTCATCTGGGACTGAGCGCTCCCCCTCGCGATCCGGCCCAGGCCGGTCTGTTCTCCGACGAGAGCGGCGCATGAGCGTCGCGGGTCTGACAATTTCGGGATTGGGTCATTTCGACGGCAAGGTTCATATCCTGCCGGTGCGCGTCTATTACGAGGACACCGACCTGTCGGGCGTGGTCTATCACGCGAATTACCTGCGCTATATGGAACGGGCCCGCACCGAATTCTTCCGCCTGGCGGGCGTGACCAAGATGGCGGATCTCGATAGTGACGAGCCCACCGCCTGGGCGATCCGCAATGTCCGGGCCAGCTATCTGCGTCCCGCGCGGGTCGACGATACGCTGACGGTCAAGACCATACTCACCGCCATCTCGGGCGCGCGCATCGAAGCGGTGCAGAAGATTTACGCGGACGACAATTTGCTGATGGATGGCTGGATCGAAGCCTGCATCATCACGTTAACGGGACGTCCGCGGCGCCTGCCGAAATCGCTGCGGGATTTGTTGACACCTTTTCTAGTAGAAACAGATACTTGAGACTGATTCGGTTTGAAGCCGCCCTACTTCGGCCAATTTTGAATGCGCATCTGCGACGCGCGCGTGGCCAGCGCGAACAAGGTTGTTCCCATGACATTTAAGCGCGTACTCGTCTCTGTATTTTTTGTCATATTCGCGTGCCTCGCGCTGCCCGCGCTGACGTCGCCCGCTCTGGCGCAGCGCGGACCGATCGCGGCGCCCACGGGCGAGCCCGCCACCACGCAAGAACTGGGTGCGCCATCCGCGGCGCCCACCACGACCGTCGACGCCACCGGTTTGGCGCAGATCGGCGGCAGCGGCGGAAATTTCTCCATCGTAGAAAGTTTTCTGCGCGCCGACATCATCGTCAAAACCGTGATGGCGCTGTTGCTGCTGGCCTCGCTCTGGTCCTGGGCCATCATCATCAACAAGGGGATTGCCCTTGGTGGATTGAAGCGCAAGGCGTCCAAATTCGAAAAGATTTTCTGGTCGGGCCAGTCGCTGGACGAGCTTTATCAGCAATTCTCCGCACACAATGACCATCCCATGGCGGCGATGTTCGTGGCGGCGCTGCGCGAATGGCGCCGCGCCTTCGAAGCGGGTGCGCCCAAGGAAAGCCAGATCAACGGCATCAAGGAGCGCATCGAAAAGGCGATGAACGTCACCATCATGCGCGAGACCGATGGGATCGAGCGCCAGCTGGGCTTTCTCGCCACCGTGGGATCGGTCGCGCCCTTTATCGGCCTG
This sequence comes from Pseudomonadota bacterium, assembly GCA_040389405.1. GTDB lineage: Bacteria > Pseudomonadota > Alphaproteobacteria > Micropepsales > Micropepsaceae > Rhizomicrobium. Next base: position 60,309 of record JAZJZY010000008.1, read on the forward strand.
TTCGGCACGGTCTGGGGCATCATGAATTCCTTCACCGCCATCGCGGCGCGCCACGACACCACCTTGGCCGTGGTCGCGCCCGGCATTGCCGAAGCCCTGTTCGCCACCGCGCTGGGTCTGTTCGCGGCGATACCGGCGGTGATTTTCTACAACCGCTTCATCAATGAGATCGGCCGCTATGCCACCCGCCTGGATGCATTCGCGGAAGAATTTTCCGCCATCCTGTCGCGCCAGCTGGAAGAAAAGGTGCGCTGATGCCGTCGGTGATGCATCACGTCGGATCGCGGGGCAAACGCAGGCGCAGCCCCGCCATGTCCGAAATCAACGTGACGCCCTTCGTGGACGTGATGCTGGTGCTGCTGATCGTTTTCATGGTGACGGCGCCGTTGCTCACGGTTGGTGTGCCGGTGGACCTGCCTAAGACCCGCGCCCCGGCGCTGGGCCAGGACAAGGAGCCGCTGTCGATCACCGTGTCCAAGGACGGCAAAATCTATCTGCAGAAGGAAGTCGTGACCCAGGATGGCCTGGTGCCGAAGCTGCAGGCGATTTCGCAAAACGGTTACGACCAACGCATTTTCGTACGCGGCGACAAGACCGTGGCTTATGACCGGGTGATGGTGGTGATGGGCCTGCTGGCAAGCGCGGGCTTCACTCATATCGGACTGGTAACCGATGTCGCAAAGCCGAAGCCAGAGCAGCACTAGGCGGCTGTTGCCGCAGCGGCCCTCGCGCCCCACGACCGAGCGCGGTCCGCGCGCGGGCGTGGTTTTGTCGCTGCTGCTGCATGCCGCGCTGATCGGCGCGACCTATTTCACCTGGGCGCGGATGCTGGACACGTCGCCGGAAAGTCACGCGGTGCCGGTCGATCTCATCACCATCACCGAACAGACCAATGTCGCGGCGATGGCACCGCCGCCGCCGCCCGAACCGCCCAAGATCGATATCCCGCAACCCACCATCGAAGTGCCGCCGCCGCAGCTGATGGATGTGGAGCCGGCGCCCGAACCGCCGATGCCGGACATCAAGATCAAACCGGAGCCGAAGAAGGTCGAGGACACGCCCAAGCCGCCGGACCAGCCGCCCAAGAAGCAGAACAGCCAGGATTTTGCTGCGCTGCTCAACAAACTGACGGCGACGCCCAAGACCCCGCCCAATGCCAAGGTCGGCCCGCGCGTGGTGCAGGGCATCGGCGCCGCCAATGCGATGACGGCGGATCTGGCCGATGCGCTCAAGAGCCAGATCTATCAATGCTGGAGCCCGCCGGTGGGCGCGCCCAATGCCGCCGATCTGGTGGTGGATTTCGATCTGGCCCTGAACCCGGACGGCACTGCGGCGCACGCGACATCCGATGCAATGTCGTCCGGAAATCCTTATACCCGCGCCGCCGCCGAAGCGGCCCGCCGCGCCATCTATCAATGCCAGCCTTACAGGTTGCCGCAAGATCGCTACAGTCAATGGCGCGAGATCAATCCGCTGCGGTTCGATCCGCGCCAGATGATGAATCAATGACGCCCAAAAAAGGCCCGCTTCGGGAACCAGTTTGCGCGAACTGTCTTTGGAGAATGGCATGAAGAGATTTCTTCTGATTGGCGCTCTGTTCCTGGCCGCGCTGGCGCCCTTGCCGGCGGCCGCCGCGCTGTCCGTGGACGTGACCCAGGGCAACGCGCAGCCGCTGCCCATCGCCATTCCCGACATGATCTCCGCCGATCCCACCCAGGCGCAGATGGGCGCCAATATCGCGGGCGTGGTGCGGGCCGATCTCAACCGCTCCGGGCTGTTCAAGTCGATCGATCCGAAGGCCTTTGTCGAGCACATCACCAACATCAACGTGGCGCCCACCTTCGCCAGCTGGCGCGCGATCAACGCGCAGGGCCTGGTGGCGGGGCAGGTGACTGTCCAGCCGGATGGCCGCCTGAAAGTCGAATTCCGCCTCTGGGACGTTTATGGCGAAAGCCAGATGCTGGGGCAGCAATTCTTCACCCAGCCGGAAAACTGGCGGCGCGTGGCGCATCTGGTTTCGGACGCGATCTATGAGCGCATCACGGGCGAGAAAGGCTATTTCGACACGCGCATCGTGTTCGTTTCGGAATCGGGCCCCCCGCTCAAGCGGGTCAAGCGCCTGGCGGTGATGGATGAGGATGGCGCCAATCCCATCTTCCTCACCCGGGGCGACTACATGGTGTTGACGCCGCGCTTCAATCCCACGGCGCAGATGATCGCCTACATGTCCTATATCGCCACCAAGCCGCACATCTATCTGTTCGATCTGGAAACGGGCCGCCAGGAAGAGTTGGGCAATTTCCCCAACATGACGTTTTCGCCGCGCTTCTCGCCCGACGGCAATCGCGTCGCGCTGGTGCTGGAGAATGGCGGCAACTCCGATGTGTATGTGATGGATCTGCGTTCGCGCTCTGTGCAGCGCTTGACCAATGACCCGGCGATCGACAGCGCGCCGTCCTTCTCGCCGGACGGACGGCAGATCACGTTCGAATCCGATCGCGGCGGCTCCAAACAGATCTACGTGATGAACACGGACGGTACCGGCCAGCATCGCATCAGCTTCGGTGCCGGCGAAAACGGCACCCCGGTCTGGAGCCCGCGCGGCGACCTGATCGCCTTTACCAAGCAGCAGGGTTCGCATTTCACCATCGGGGTGATGCGGGCGGATGGTTCGGGTGAGCGGATGATCACCAACGCCTATCATGACGAAGGTCCGACCTGGGCTCCCAACGGCCGGGTGCTGATGTTCAGCCGGGAAGCGTCAAACAATCGCGGTTCGCAGATTTGGTCCGTGGATGTGACAGGCCGCAACGAACAGCGGGTGATGACCCCGGGCGACGCGTCCGACCCGGCTTGGTCGCCTCTGATTCAGTAAGTATTTATTCTGTCAGGGTGTTTTCGCCGGAAACATACAGATTTCCGGACGCGGACGCATGAAAATTGCGTGAACTGGCCTATCTTTCCAGGGGGCGGCATTGGCAAAAGCCCATGGAACCCTAAACTTCACCTTAGTGATTCGAGGGCCATATCCGCCAAAATTTTGGCTCTTTTTGCCGCTTTGTACGTTTTGCCTTCGGATGCGTAAAATTTGGAACTCAGGCGCCACCCCCTGCCGCCTTCACTATCTCGGGAGACCCATTGCGATGAAAACATTTTCCAGCACGTTGAAATTTGCCGCCTTGGCGGCCGCGTTGCTGCTCGGCGCCTGCACCCACAAACAGGAAGCCGTCAACACCGCGCCGCCGCCGGCTGCGCCGCCGCCGCCGTCGATGGCAGCCCCTGTCCAGTCCGGCATCCTGCCGGGCAGCGCCCAGGACTTTAAGGTCAATGTCGGCGATACCGTCCATTTCGCCCTCAACCAGTACAACATCGAAGAGGCCGACAAGGGCACGCTGTCCAAGCAGGCCGCCTGGCTCACGCGCTATCCGGCGGTTCGCTTGACCGTCGAAGGTCATGCCGACGAACGCGGCACCCGCGAATATAACCTTGCGCTCGGTGCCCGTCGCGCCAACGCCGTCAAGGAATTCCTGGTTGCGCAAGGCGTCGCCGCCGGTCGTATGGAAACGGTGTCCTACGGCAAGGAACGTCCGATCTGCAGCGAATCCGGCGAAGATTGCTGGTCGCAGAATCGTCGCGGCGTCAGCGTCATCACCGGTGGCGTGAGCTCGTGATCGCCGTCTAAAAGTATCGAAAGGGCGCGGGTGGTCGCACTCGCGCCCTTTTTCTTTGCAGTATAGTTCTGCCAATCAATAGTTCTGTCAGCTTCGAGGACAGGCCATGAACACCCGCGCAGCCATTTTTTCGCTCAGCCTGATGCTGTCGGGCGCCGCGATCACCGCACTGCCCGCCCATGCCCAGCTTTTCGGCGAAAGCGACGAAGAGAAAGCGGCACGCCAGGCCCATGAAGACGGCCAGGACAACCAGGTCAATCAACTCTCCGGTCGGGTCCAGCAATTGGAAGACCGGGTGAGAGGTCTCACCCAGAGCCTGTCCAACGCCACCGGCGCGAATGAAGAGCTGGCGCACCAGATCCAGGATCTGCGCCAGAAGATCGACGCCCAGCAGAAAGATTTTGCCTATCGCCTCTGCATGGTGTCGGCACAGCAGCTGGGTGCGGACGGCAATGAGCAGGGTTTGAATTGCGGCGCCGTCGGCGCGGCCCCCGCCGGCAGCATGAATCCGCCGCCTTCCAACTTCGCCCCCGGCACGGCGCTGCCTCCGATCAGTGGCGGCGACCAGGGCTTCAACGGCCAAGGATTCAATGGGGCTCCCTCATCCGGCGCGCCGCAGCAACTGGGCCGTCCGCCCGGCACGCTGGGCACTTTGCCGATGAATAGCGGACCCCAGAACGGCGGACCGGCAAATGGCGCGATGAATATGCCGCCTCGTGCCGCGGCGCCGGTCGGACCGTCCGGCGCAAGCGGCGGAACGGCGCAGTATGATCGCGCCATGAATTATCTGGCCAAGGCGCAATATACCGAAGCCAGCGCTGCTTTTCGCGGTTATGCCGATGCCAATCCCAATGACACCGATCTGTCTGCCCAGGCGATCTATTGGATCGGCAACATCGCTTATGTGCAGAAAAACTATCCCGACGCGACACGCGCCTTTGCCGAGCAGATCAAGAAATATCCGGACAGCATCCGCAGCCCGGACAGTATGCTGAAGCTGGGTCAGGCGTTGATCGCGCAAGGCCAGACCAGCGGAGGATGCACCACCCTTGGCGCGCTCAAAACCAAATACCCCAAAGCAGCCCCCGCCACGCTCGCGGCGGCTGCCGGTGCGCGCAAAGCAGCCTGCCGCTAAGCGCCCCGGACAAACAAAACAGACGGCCATCGGTCTCGCTTTTGCCAAGGCTATGGATAGTCTTGGCGCGCCTTGGCCTGGCGCGGTCGCCTTGTCCGGCGGCGGCGACTCGCTTGCCTTGATGCATTTGCTGTCGGGATGGGCCAGGGCGCAGGGCCTGGCGCCGCCTGTCGCGTTGATCGTGGATCATGCGTTGCGCAAGGAAGCGGCCGCCGAGGCGCGCAAGGCGGCGGGCTTTGCCCGCAAGGCCGGTCTGGTCGCGCATATCCTCACCCGCAAAGGTCCGGCGCCCTGCTCGGGCATCGAAGCGGCTGCCCGCGACGCCCGCTATGGCCTGATGGGTGACTGGCTGCATCGGCATGGCCTAACCACGCTTTATGTGGGCCATACCCTGGATGATCAGGCGGAAACTTTTCTGCTGCGCCTGGGGCGGGGCAGCGGATTGGACGGACTGTCGGCGATGCGCGGCCTGGCGCCATTTCCCGTTCCCGATCTTGCAGATCTCAATCTGGCGCGCCCCTTGTTGCGCTTCCCACGCGCAGGCCTCCGCGATTTTCTCAAGCAGGCGGGACAGAGCTGGCTGGAAGATCCCATGAACAGCGAAGCACGTTTCGCACGAAGCCGGATCCGGGGCCTGATGCCTGCATTGGAAGCGGCGGGACTTTCGCCCCTGCGTATCGCCGATGCGGCGGCCCATCTGGCCCGCGCCCGGGCGGCGCTGGAACTGGCCACCGAGGCAGTGCTGGCACGCGCGGCCAAAACGGCGGGCGATCGGGTGTTGCTGGATGCGCAGGCCTTGCTGGCGGCCCCGCGCGAAGTGGGCTTGCGCGCCTTGGCGGCGCTTTTGATGGCGGTGTCGGGTGAAAGCTACAGGCCGCGGTTCGAAGCCCTGGAGCGGCTTTTTGACAGCATCGGCTCTGGAAAATTGGGGAAGGGCGCAACTTTGCATGGCTGCCGCTTGTTTCCGGCACCCCGCGCGGTTCAGGTTTTCGGCGGCAAAACACTAGTCCTTGTGCGGGAAAGTTCCCGGAGCGGACAAAAAGCCCGTTAACCGGCTCACGCGGCCCGCATTGCGGAAGGCGCCCGAAACTCTTAACGTTTTGCTGGCTGGCAATGCGCTAGAAACGCCCTATCTAATAAGCTGGCCGGCGTGCGCATGCGGGGTGTTGTCCGCTGCCGTTGGACCAGTATTTAGTTGACCAGCCGAAAGGCTGAATGAGTTGAAAGGACTTAGGTCTTGAACAATTTGCGCAATCTCGGTTTGTGGATCTTGATCGCAGTCCTGCTGGTGTTCCTGTTCAATCTGTTCCAGGGCACGGGTACGCACGCGACGGCCAGCGCGCTCAGCTATTCCAAATTCACCGAACAAGTCGTGCAGAACCAGGTTCGCAAGGTCACCTTCCAGGGCGAGCAGGTCAAAGGCGAGCTGATTTCCGGCCAGGCCTTCACCACCACCGTTCCCTCCAACGACACCACTCTGTGGCCGACCTTGAAGGCGCACAATGTCGATACCGCCGTGACGGCGGCCGACGAAGGCATGCCGTCGCTGGTCGGCATTTTCGTCAACTGGTTCCCCATGCTGCTGTTGATCGGCGTCTGGGTGTTCTTCCTGCGCCAGATGCAGTCGGGCGGCGGCAAGGCGATGGGCTTCGGCAAATCGCGCGCCAAGCTTTTGACCGAGCGCCAGGGCCGCGTCACGTTTGAAGACGTGGCCGGCGTGGACGAGGCCAAGGACGATCTGAAGGAAATTGTGGACTTCCTGCGCGACCCGCAGAAATTCCAGCGTCTGGGCGGCCGCATTCCCAAGGGCGTGCTGCTGGTCGGCCCGCCGGGCACCGGCAAGACCTTGCTGGCGCGCGCCATCGCGGGCGAAGCCAATGTGCCGTTCTTCACCATCTCCGGTTCGGACTTTGTCGAAATGTTCGTGGGCGTCGGCGCCAGCCGTGTGCGCGACATGTTCGAGCAGGCCAAGAAGAATTCGCCTTGCATCGTCTTCATCGACGAAATCGATGCGGTCGGCCGCCATCGCGGCGCCGGCCTGGGCGGTGGCAATGACGAGCGCGAACAGACCCTCAACCAGTTGCTGGTCGAGATGGACGGCT
>JAZJZY010000009.1:0-1402 GCA_040389405.1 Pseudomonadota bacterium
GATTTTCTGACCGCCTCCGCGCTGCCATAGCGGTCGACCAGAAATTGCCCGGCCGCATCAGCGTACTTCTCGTAGTCACCGCCCTTGAGCAACTTCTGCAGGCCGCTATCCAAAGGTGCGACCTTCTGCAAGATGCCAAGGCCAAGGTTCTTCAGGCTGGTCGCGGTGTCGATCGGATGGATAATCGGCTGCACCAAGTCGTGCGCAAACTTGCCGGCGCTCTTTGGAAAATTCTTGGCCGCCTCGTACGCCAGCGGAGCCACCTGCCCATAGAGCCCTCCGGAACTCCCGGCACCCACAGCAGGCTCCTTCGCCGCCGCCGGGGTGGCCAGATATGCATCCGGATCAAATGTCGGAGCTGCTGCTGGAGCGGCTGCGGCCGGTGGGGCGGCCAAATAGGCATCCGGGTCGAATTGCTCTGCCATTACTGGATACCGAGCCGTTGCTTGATCGCCTTTGCGCGCGGGTCGTTCGGATTGGCTGTCGCCCAATCAAGGGCGGCCTTGTCCTGGCCGGAGGGGGCCGCCGGGGCGGCAGCAGGCGCCGCAGGAGCGCCGGGGGCAGCAGGCGCAGCACCGCCGCCCTGTAGGCCCTCCAATTCACCGCGCGCCGCCTCTCCAAGTTTTTCGAAGAAGTCTTCTTTCGTGTAGGCGGTGCCCTTGGTCGCAACCTTGAAATCCCGGTACAGCCCATCGAGTTGTCCGGCCATCAAGCGCTTCACCGTGCGGATTGCTCCCTCAACTTGCTTCGGCGACATTGCGCGATTGAAACTGTCCGCGGCCTCGTCGCGATCCTTCCCGGTTCCGCCATTGGCGACAATCGACTTGATGACTTCCGCCCCGATGATCCGTTTGGCGGTATCAAAATTTGTGGGCGCTTCATTTCCAGTCTGCGCCGACCATCCCTGCGCAATCCTGTTGAACTGCGTGTAATCTCCGTTATCCAGCGCCGTGTTCAATTTCTCAAGCGTGGAAAGATGATCAATCATCACGCCAAGTGAACGGATCGTATTGGACTGCGGCCCGCTCAAGAAGCGTTGAACCGCTACTTTGGAAGCCTCAAACCTCTGCCATGCCTCCGCCCGCTCACCTGGGTTGCGACCTGACTCACGGTATTTTTCGTCGGCGCGCTGTTGGATGGCCCGAATATCGGCCTGATACTGCGGATCGCGCAGTGATCCCTTCGGCAAGTATTTGATGCCACCCTTGTTGTACATATCCGCGTAGGACTCGATTGCCTCCGGCGAATACGCGGATTGGATCGGGTTGCCGCCCTTGTCCACCGCGCCGCCGAGCCTCTGTGCGATCTTGGCCCGGTCCTCCTGTAGTTTTGTCATCCCAGCAATATCCCCGCGCGCCATGTAAGCGCGACGGGCCTCATCACTGGATGCCGCCGTCAATGC